>CAVWVW010000001.1:0-23718 GCA_963758555.1 uncultured Acidimicrobiales bacterium
CACGTCCGATGACCCCCAACAGGGGGCGGAGGCGTTTGAGCAGGGCGACGAAGCCTTCGACGAATCGTCCAACCTCGACGCCAGCTTCCTCGAGGCGGTCGAACAGGACCCGTCACTCGACCCCGCCAACCAAGTCGATCTGCAAGAGCTGGCCGAGCTCGGGAGCCTGCTCGATGATCCCGAGGCCAAGGTCACCCTCTCGGATGGTTCCGACGACCCCGACCGCCTCGGAGAACCCCCGCCTGCGTGATCGCCGAGCGCGACGACCAAGGCGGCTGGGATCCTGATGAACCACACGAGTGATCCCAAGGTCAAGGCGGACACGACGGCACGCATCACCGCTCTCTCGATCTGCGTGACAATCGGTCCCGAGCACCAGCTTGAGGTCCGGCCTCAGTTCCCTCCGCTGGCTGCGATGCAAGATCGCATCGAACTTCTGGCCTGCTGGTCAATAGCCAGCGACAGGGTCCACGATCCCGAGAAGCGGTTCACCATTGGCGAACCGCCTCACGTTCAGGCGTATCCGCTCGGCCAGCATCGGCAGCACCATCTCGATCGTGTCCGCCGTGTGAGGAGTGATGATGCAAGAAGGGAGCTCCCACAGAGGGTGGCCGTCGGGGAGTGGCTCAGGATCCGTCACGTCGAGGGCTGCGCCGGCGATGACCCCGGATCGAAGCGCTTTGACCAGTTCATCAGTCACCACGTGCTTGCCTCGAGCAACGTTGACCAGCCAGGAGGTCTCGCCCATCGAGGCGAGTTCGGGTCCTCCGATGATCCCGACGGTCGCAGGCGTGAGCGCGAGGGCAAGGAAGACCACCTGGGCTCCCGGCAGGACATCGCCTAGCTGCCTCGACGCCGACCGTCCGCTTCGCGCCGGCCACTGGCATGGGACGCCGGCGGACGACCGTGGCCTGCACCCGGAAGGGCTTGAGCAGCTCCAGCAAGGCCGTCGTGATGCCCCCGCCGCCCAGGATGGTCACCGCCTCGCCGAAGAGGCTTGTTCCGGAGGGGCTGCCCCACGTGCGTGCAGCCAAGCGAGTTGGCAGCTGCCGCAAGCCCGCCAGAGCCAAGGCGAGGGCATGTTCTGCAACAGGCTCGGCGAAGGCGCCTTTGGCACAGGTCCAAAGGAGCTCGGGATCGAGGAGTCCAACCTCTGCAAAGGCTTCGATCCCCGCCATCGGCAGCTGCACCCACTCGACGTCCGGAGCGCGAGCAAGGTAGGACGAGAGGCCGGCGGGATCTCCGCCGTGGAGCCAGATGAGACCCGCTGGTCTCTCATCGATCCTCACGACCTCTCCGCCGCCAGCGACCACGGCATCGACGGCAAACTCGGACAGCTGGGGGCCGATGGCCAGTCGGGGCACGCTCATCTTCGGCACGCTAGGCGCCTTGCGCTGCGGCCGACCACAGCGCGAGCAGGCGTTCCTTGCTGCGAGTCCGGCCCGCCGGTCAGCGGCGCGCACGACCCGACGACGCTCGCGTTCGTGCTCGCGTGGGCGAGTCAAGTCGTCGGTGGCCCTCTGAACGGCTTCACCGACGACGGGCCCCTCTCGGGAACCTTCACGCCCGGAAGCTGAGACCAAGCGTTACCATCTCCTCGCGCCTCGCCCCATCGTCAGCGGCAGGGCAGGGGGGCTCAGATGGACCGAACAACCGAGTCGAGCAGACTCGCCGTGCACGTCGGGCTTCTGGGCGCAAGACCAGCCCACAGAGGCAAGCGCCAACATGGCTGACGCCGTCGCGTCCAGCGACCCGCGGGTCGGGTTCATCGGACTGGGGAGCCAAGGTGGACCGATGGCACGTCGCCTTGGCGAGAGCGGCTTCGCGCTCAGCGTCTGGGCAAGGCGTCCCCAAGCGACCAAGCCCTTTGAGGACGTCGCCGAGGTGGCTCTCTCTCCCGCTGAGCTTGGTGCTCGCTCCGACGTGGTCGGCGTCTGCGTCATGGGAGACGCCGACGTCGAAGACGTGGTCTTGCGGGAAGATGGCGTCTTGGCCGGGATGGCACCCGGGGGTGTCATCGCCATCCACTCGACGGTCCACCCTGACACCTGTCGATCAATTGCGACTCGAGCTGCCGACGTCGGCGTCGACGTTCTCGACGCGCCCGTGAGCGGCGGCGGCATGGCCGCAGCTGCGGGTTCCCTCTTGGTCATGGTGGGCGGCAGCGACGAGGCCAGTGCACGGTGCCGACCCGTCTTTGAGACCTTTGGCAACCCCGTGGTCCATCTGGGTCCTGTCGGCAGCGGTCAGATGGCCAAGCTCATCAACAACCTCGTGTTCACTGCCCAGCTCTCGTTCGCCCTCGAGACCTTCACGCTTGCGGAGGATCTCGGCATGGACAAGATCGCCCTCGGCGACCTCTTGAGCCACGCCAGTGGCGCCAGCCGAGCTCTGGCGATCTTGACTGCCTCGGGCGTCGACCTCTCCGGGCTCAGAGACCATGGCCATACCTTGCGCAAGGACGTGGCTCTGGCTCGTGACGTGGCGAGCCTGCACGGTGCCACGGAACCCGCACTCCTCTTGGAGGGGGCGCTCCAGACCCTCTCGCTCCTCGAGCGCTGACCAGCGCGATCGCATTGCTGCCCAAAGGTAAAAGGAGGAGCACCATGCGCTTCGAAGACAAGACCATCGTCATCACAGGAGGAGGGGCGGGCATCGGTCGGCGCTACGCCCACCGCTTCGCCAGCGAAGGCGCCAACGTCGTAGTTGCCGACCTTGATGGCGCGGCAGGAGCGCGGGTCGCCAGCGAAGTTGCAGAGCGGGGACGCGCCGGATTGAGCTGCGAGGTGGACGTCACCGACGACGAAGGCATCGTGTCCATGACCGAGCACGCCGTTGAGCGCTTCGGTGGGATCGACATCCTCGTCAACAACGCCGGCATCCACCTCCAGCATGCGCAGCTGCCCTTCACCGTTGAGGCGCTCCCCGAGTGGAGAACGCTCCTCGACGTGAACCTGCTCGGTCCGCTGGCCTGTGCCGCCGCCTGTCGTCCGCACATGGCAGCACGAGGGGGAGGGTCGATCATCAACCACTCCTCAATGGCCGCGTACATGGGCGGTGGTGCCTACGGCGTCTCCAAGCTCGCTCTCAACGCCCTCACCGTCAATCTCGCTACCGAGTTCGGCCCTGACGGCATCCGCGTGAACGGGATCGCGCCTGGCTTCGCCGACTCGGAGGCGGCCCTCGAGTTTATGAGCGAGCGCACCGGGATGGAGGACTGGCTCCTCAACGGGCAGGTCATCAAGCGCCTCGGTCGCATGGATGACCTCGCCGACATGGCCCTCTTCCTCTGCTCAGAGGAAGCGAGCTTCGTCACAGGCCAGACGATCTTGGTTGACGGAGGCTCGGTCAAGAAGCCGTTCTGAGCCCGCAAGGGTTTGGACGGTGACGGCCACGGAGAGACACCACGATCGGCGAGTCATGCCCACCCTAGGCACTCGCCGCGTTCGCGAGGGAGGACGGAACCTTCGAGCTCGCTGCTCGGAATCCTTTGAAGCGCCAAGACAGTCGATTTCTGAGACGATTGAGGCACACGAGCGAAGGTGGCCAGCTGAGATGCCAGTGCGAAACGTCCAGATCGGCTTCATCAGCGCTGATACGTCGCTGGTCGATTTCTATGCAGAGGTCTTCGGCCTGGAGCGGCTCCCGAGTGCCGACTCCGCTACGGGGACGGTCCACCGCCTCGAGCTGCCTGGCGCGGTGCTCAAGGTCATGGTGCCGAACCGACAGCCGGCGGGGACCGAACCGGTGCACCCCTTCTTCGCTGCGACGGGTTTGCGCTACGTGACGCTCTCGGTGGACGACTTCTCCGAGGTGATCGAGCGGGCCACGGCCCGTGGCGTCACGTTCACCTTCGGACCGGTCGAGATCGGCCCCGAGACGCGCTTGGCGATCTTCCAAGATCCCGACGGCAACACCCTCGAGGTCTTCGAGAGCACCGGCTGACCGGAGCAGGTCAGCTCCGCTCGGCCTCAAAGGGCACGCCAGCTGTCCTGCGCTTCGAGTTCCGTCATGACCGGTGACAGGAGTCTGCGGAGCCTACGAAGAGACGCCGAGCACCATGGGGAAGGTCTCGAGCGATCGGATCCCCGGTGTGAACTCGAGCGCGATACCTGGCTTCACCTGATAGTGCGGAATGCGGGCGTGCCACTCACGCAGGGCGACGAGCAGCTCGAGACGAGCGAGATGCGAACCAAGGCAGCGGTGGATGCCTGCGCCGAAGGCCACGTGTCGGTTCGGGGTGCGATCCCACTGCACCTCTTGTGCATGGTCGATGGCCTCGTCGTCCGTGTTCGCCGACCCGATGATGAGCAAGATCTGCTCTCCGGCATCCACAGGGCAGCCATCGATCTCGGTGGCCTCGGTCGCGGTGCGACCCACCACCATGACCGGTGTCTCCCAGCGCAGCAGCTCTTCGACCACGCTCGGGATCGACCCGGGGTCGCGGCAAGATCTCGGCACGGAACGTAGGGTTGTCGGCGAGGTAGCTGAAGAAGCACTCGAGCGACGCCGAGACCGTGTCGAGGCCAGCGATGAGGAAGACGAAGCACACGTCGAGGACGTCTTCGCGAGAGAGACGCTCTCCGTCGATCTCCGTGTCCAAGAGGCGACTCAGGAGTCCCTCGCCCCCGGGCACAAGCTGATCGAGCACGCGAGAGAAGTACTCATAGACCTTGAGGCCCGTGGCGTCTCGATACTCGTTTGCCTCCGGAGAGAACATCTCGGCGCCGACCTTGAGGTGGGGACGGATGATCCCGTCTTTCATCTCGAGCAGCTCGGGCAGCTCGTCCATCGACAGTCCGAGCATCGTGAGAAACACCTGGGAGGGGAAGACCTGGGAGAACTGACCGACGAAGTCGATCTCCCGCTCGTCGATGAACGCGTCGATGAGCTCGTTCACGAGGGTGGTCATCGACTCCTCGAGCTCGGCCATCCGCTGGAGCGAGAAGAGCGGGTTGAGGAGCTTGCGAAAGCTCCGATGCTCCGGTGGATCGATCTGCAGGGGGATCATCGGGCGGACGTTCCCAAAGCTCGGGGCTCCCTTGCCTGACGAGAACAGCTCTGGGTCCTGCAGGATCCTCTCGATGTCCGCGGCCCGGCTCACGACCACACCCGTGGCCTCGTCCTTCATCACCGGGGCGTTCTCGCGGAAGATCGAGTACATCGCTTGGGGGTGATGTGCCGTCTCGGAGTCCAACGCTCCGAGAAGCGCACCTCCGGCTGGTTCCTTCTCTGAGCTCATGGGGCTGTCCCTTCCTCTTCACCGCTGCACTCGGTCAGAAGCCACACCGCGGCAAGCGAGTGCGCTTGATGGTCGGAGATAGGTCGCTTGCTGACGGATCGCTCACTGCTCTCAGCACGCCTCACAGCGACGAGTCCGTCTCCCGCACCGCAGCCAGCGCCTCGTCCGCGCCCTCAAGGACTACTTCCGCGGTCGCGCGACGCCCACTCAGGAACAAGAGCAGCTCGGTCGCTTCTCCGTTGAGCACCGCTGCGTCAGATGCTCCATAGCGGCGCACGTCACCCTGGGGACGACGCAGCTCCAAGCCATGAGGTCGGATCTGTCGAGCGAGTCGCCTTCCGGTGAGTCCCGTCATCCTCCAGGCGAGGGGCTCAAGGTCAGGGCGTTCGGTCCGTGGACCGAGCCCGTTGGCGCGCCGGACGTCTTCGTGGTGGATGAAGTACTCCGTGCCGTTCATGAGCCCTCGCAGCTTCGGCACGCGCCACGGCACAACGGGAGCGCCAGCTCGCAGGCGTTTGACGATGTCGGCGAGCCCCTTGGCCTTCTCCGCCGTCATGCGGTCATCGGTCCAACGCTTGAAGTGCTCTCGGAGCACGAGGTGCGCGGCCAGATCGAGCGTCGTCCACCCCTCGCACAAGGTCGGGGCGTCAGGGCCGAGCTCAACAAGGAGATCGCACAGCTCACGACGCTCACGTGCGTCGATCGGCTCAGCCACGATCAGCTCCGCGTGGACCGCAGAGGCCTTGGCTGCACCACCAAGGAACATCGACGTCACTGCCGCGCTCGGCGCCCTCGAGACCCAGGTCACCCGCCTTCATCGCCTGGAGCGATCCCCCGACGAGGCCGCGCCACAAGAGCTCCAAGACCGTCAGCGACAGATCGCCACGCAGGAATCCCTCGGCGACGCCTCGTTGCAGCACCGCTCTGATCGGCGCACCGACGCGGCGTTCCATGTCGGCGACGTCGAGGTACTGAGGCTCTTCGACGATGACCGAGTACTTCGCTCCGCTGGCCATGAGGGCACGAGCCATGCGGGCCAGCGCCTCAGGCAGCGCCACGTCCTCAAGATCGGCGGCCCGGAGCCGAGCGCTCGTCTCCTCCACGGCGACCGCCGAGAGAGCTCGAAGCAGCTCTTCGCGCGAGGAGAAGTAGCGATAGAGCGTGGCGCGGCCGACGCCTGCTCGAGCGGCGACGGTCGCCATGCTGGCTGCTTCGCCGTGTTCTGCAAACACGTTGGCAGCTGCCTCGAGGAGGGCTGCGGTGGTGTGGTCTCGGAGTGGCCGGCTCTGCGTCCGCATCCCCCAAGTAAACATGACAATCCGTAAAGAAGACAATCACTACTATTTCTGAGGCATCGATGTCCCACTCGAGCTCGAGCGCCACGTCATCGCTCCGGCGGTCACCGGGATCAGGTTCCTGCGTCAGGTGGGCTCACGTAGCCAGCGAGCGCCGAGCTTGCCGTTCCCGGCGTCTGCCAGGACCTGCTCGCTCCCAACTTCTACGACTGAGAAGCCGGTCCTGTTGCCGTCCCCGTTCACGACGTCGGGTCCAGGCTGGCCCGGCGCGTCGGCGGTCACGATCGCCACATGGCGGGCAGAGGGAGTGACGCCGAGCGCGAGTCCATAGACCGCGACGTCTCCCGGCGAGGCCACGTAGCCGCTCCCCACGGGGTGCCACGCGCCATGGTCGACCCCCCACTCGTAGAAGCTGGCTGCCCCGCCGTTGATCTCTCCCGGCTCGTAGCCATAGACGAACGCCACACCTGCCCGTTGCCACGCCCATGCCGCGAAGTCGGCACACCACTCTTCAGCCCTCTCCGTGCCAGGACACGCGTGCGTGCCAGCGTCCCAGTGAGCGCTGAACTTGTTGCAATACGTGGTGGCAGGGTTGGTTCGATAGCCGATTTGGCTCTCTGCCAACGCCACGATCCGCTGCGACTGGCTCAGATCGGCGAGTGCGGCGTGGCTGGGAGGTGCGAATGAGCTGCCATGGTTGAAGAGCCGGTGCCATGACGCTCCAAGGAGCACCACGCCTGCACTTGCTGCCAGCAGCAAGACGACGCGTCGTCGTGCACGTCGCCGAGCCTTCGGCACGCGGGAGGTGGGCTCGGGTGTGCGACGCGGAGCCTTGCGCGAAGAGGTGGGCGCTGCGAGGTGCAGAAGGCGGAGGGACTTGGTCGAGCTCCCGAAACGACGCCACAGGCCGTGAGCCACGGCCGCCTCGGCCCGCGGCACCTCTCTCGGGATGGCCAAGGTCCCGGTGACGACTCACCTCGCTCGGCTCACGCGGCGCTGGCCACGGCCGCCGACAGCTCCATGAAGGACACGAAAAACGCTATCGCTCGGTACGCGAAGAATCAGGACGGGCGCCGCAATGGCGCGCGAACGAGGCCGAATCCTGCGATGCGTGCTCGGCGCGAGTGCGAGCGCAACCCACGTCCATGACACCCTGTCGTCGGACCGAGAGCCCCGCCTGGCTTGCCACGTCGCTGACGGCCGACTCCAAGACGTCTTCACTGTCGACGCCGATCAACGTTTCCACGAGACGGCTGCCGCGATCGGCGCGAAGATCCTGATCACACAGAGGCGACTGCTTCACGATCTGCCTGACGAGCGCGGAGGAACGACATGCCCGACCCGATCAAGATCGGCTGGCTCGGCTCAGCGCTCGATGGACCAGGTGGTGGCTACGACAAGATCCACCGCCTCGCCTTCGACGAAGCCGTCGAGTCTGGCTTGCTCGGCCGACCGTACGAGTTCGTCTTGCACTCAGAAGACGGCCTGCCCAATGGCTCTGCCAAGAACGCGACCGATGGCTTTCGCTCTCTCGTCGATGAAGGATGCATCGGGGTCGCGGGCGCCTACAGCTCCGACAACGCCATCACCGTCGCTCCCCTGGCCAACGAGCTCCAAGTTCCCCTCATCAGCTGGGCTGGCACTGAGAGGCTCCAAGGCGACTACTGCTTCCGCTTAGGCAACGGCGACGTGGGGGGCGACGCCACACTGGTGGTGGCATGGCTTGCTCGCCAGGGGTACCAACGTGTGGCCGTGCTGAGCGAGGTGTCACCGAACGGTGAGGAGTACTTTCGCTACTTCCGACAAGAGTGCCGACGACGCGGCATCGCTGTTGCCGCCGTGGAGACCGTGAGTCAGACGCCCGAGCACCTGGCGGACCACCTCGACAACCTTCGGCAAGTCAACGCTGACGCCCTGGCCTACATGGGCTACGGCGTACTCGCCGCAAGCGGACTCTTGCGAGAGGCCCTCGACGAGCTCCAGTGGGACCCACCGCGCATCATGGGCACCTCGTTCATGTTCTACCTGATGGGCTTCGACAAGTTCGAGGGCTGGGTCGGCATCGACCAGCTCGACCCGAGCAATCCGCTCACCTCCTCGTTCCACGAGCGCTTCGTCGCTCGCTACGCCGAAGACCCGCCGCTCTGGCCCAACGCGATCCCCGTGCTTGCCTACGACACTGCACGGGTGCTCGTCGAAGGACTCTTTCGCGCGCCCATCCTCTCGGGACCAGGCTTGAAGGCGGGTCTCGAGAGCATCCGCTTCATGCCCAGCAGCACGGGTGGCGCGCACACCCACATCGCTTGCTCACCCTATGAGCATGGGATGTTCCGTGGTGACTGGCTCCTCTACGGCCGGGTCAAGGACGGCAAGCTCGAGTTCGAGGGGTTGTTCGAGCCGTGGGAATGAGCCCACCGGCGTCACGCTGCTGCCACGAGGCTGCGCGCCAAGCGCGCGATCGCAAGCCTCAGCGAAGGCGGTAGCGGACCGGGACGCGCTTCGGGCCGCCGACGAAGACGGTGCTCATGAACTCAGGCGGGGCGGTCAGCTCTGCGTGCTCGAGGCGCGGAAGAGCTCGTGGAAGAACGCCTGCGTCTCGAGCCGAGCAAGGTGCGTGCCCAGGCAGTAGTGCGACCCGAAGCCGAAGGCCAGGTGCCGGTTGGGTGCGCGGGTCACGTCAAAGGTGTCAGGGTGGTCGAAGACTGCCTCGTCTCGGTTGGCTGACGCGAAGGACAGCAGCACCGCGCCGCCCTGGGGCACCGTGACGTCGCCGAAGTGCTGCTCCGCGGTGGCCGTGCGCATGAACTGCTTGACCGGCGAGACGTACCGGAACATCTCCTCCGCCGCCGAGGCGACCAGCGACGGGTCGTCTTGGACGAGCTCGAGCTGCTCGGGATGCGCCACGAGGGCGGCAAAGCCACCGCCGATCGCCGAGCTGGTGGTGTCATGGCCTGCAGTGGCGATGATCACGTAGTAGCCGACCGCCTCGAGGATCCCGATGGGCTCACCGTCGATGGTCGCGTTGGCGATCACCGACGCCAGGTCATCGCGAGGAGACGCTCGCCGATCCTCCACGAGGCCCTGGAAGTACTCGAAGAACTCGAGGAGGGCCGAGAGCAGGGAGTCGTCGTCGCCCTCGCGTGCCAGGTCGTCGTCGACGTTGCCGAACATCTCTTGGGTGAGCTTGAGCATCCGGGGGAAGTCCTCTTCAGGGAGGCCCAAGAGCGACAGGATGATGTAGAGGGGATAGTTGACCGCCACGTCGACGAAGAAGTCGCACTCCCCCCCGAGCTCCGCCATGTGGTCCACGGACCGCTTGGCCAGCTCAGCGGCTCGATCGGAGAGGCGCGAGATGCTGGTGCGCTTGAACCAGTCGGCGCTGATGCGGCGATACGCAGTGTGCTCCGGGGCGTCCATCTGCACGAGCGTGCGCACCGGGCTGTCTTCGATCGTCGAGCCCACCTTCGCCGGCCCCAAGGCAGGTCGGGGTGCGTTGACCCACAGCTCAGGTGCGCGCTCGACCCTGAGCACGTCGTCGTAGCGAGTCAAAGCCCAGAAGGGCACATAGCCATTGACGTCGACGTAGGACACAGGAGCGTCACGCCGGAGCAGCGAGCAGGCCTCGTAGAACCGGGGTTCGTCGGCGTAAGCCGAGGGATCGGCGAAGACCCTGGCCGCCTCCTCGATCAGATGCCCTTGCGCTGTATGCATCTCGCTCCCCCCGATGGCTGCAGGCGCATCGTACTGTGAGGGCGATCGCACACCACGGGCCGTGGGTGCTCCAAGCGTGCCGCGAGGTGTCCTCGGCTCTCAAGGTGACCCGAAGAGCTCCTGTGCTCGCTCGCGCAGCTCGGGCTTGAGCACCTTGCCGCTCGGGTTGAGGGGAAGCTCGTCGATCTGCGCCACGAAGCGTGGCACCTTGAAGTTGGCCATGAGCCCACGGCACCAAACCAAGAGCTCCTCGACCTCGAGCTCCTGACCCTCTCTGAGCACCACGAAGGCGACGCCGACCTCGCCAAGCCGCTCGTCATCGAGCCCAACCACGGCGACCTGGGCGATCTCAGCTCGTCGCAGGAGGGTGGCCTCCACCTCCGCAGGCGACACGTTGAACCCGCCGACGATGATGATGTCCTTCTTCCGATCCACGATGCGCAGGTAGCCATCTGCCCCCAGGTACCCGATGTCCCCTGTGTGGAGCCAGCCCTCATCGTCGATCGCCCTCGCCGTGGCGTCAGGATCGCCGACGTAGCTGCTCATGAGGTTGAACCCTCGGACCAGGATCTCGCCGGCCTCGCCGGAAGGGGAGCTCGGCTCCTTCGTCGTCGACCACCGCGAGCTCCAAGCCCTCGAGCGGATGACCCACCGTGGTCGCGATGGTCTCGATCGAGTCGCTCGTCTCGCAGATCGTTACCGTGCCATGGGTCTCGGTGAGGCCGTAGGCCGTGATCACACTGTCGAGATGGAGGTCGTGGCGCATACGGGCGATGAGCTCGACCGGCACGACCGCCGCACCCGTGACGGAGAGTCGCAGCGAACCAAGCTCGAAGCTGTCGAAGCGCGGATCACCAAGGAGTGCCTGAAAGACCGAGGGAGGTCCGGGCAGGACGGTGATCTGCTCCCGCTCGATGAGCTCGGCGACCGCTTGGGTCTCAAAGACCGGAAAGGGGACGAGCGTCGCACCTCTGAGGAAGCTCGCCAGCACACCGGACTTGAGCCCTGCGGTGTGGAAGAAGGGATAGATCATCACCATGCGATCGCCCTCCTCGATGCCAACCCCTCGCGACCACTGGCGGTAGGTCTCGACGCTCGCTCCGTGGCGCAGCACAGCCCCCTTGGGCAACCCGGTGGTGCCCGACGTGAAGATGACGTCGCTCGGGTCCTCCGCACGAACTGCATCTTCTCTGGACCTCGCGTCGTCCGAACCCACCAGATCGCCGCGATGGACGAAGTCCTCAAGCGAGACGGCCTCCGACCGGACCGCTCCGCTGAAGACCACGACCTCGCGGAGCAGATCCAAACCTCGGCCGCTGCGCAGGAAGCCCAAATAGTCAGCGCCGAGGAAGTCAGTGACGGTGAAGAGCAACTCAGCACCGGCAGTCTCAAGGACGTCAGCCGCCTCCTCGCCCTTGTAGCGGGTGTTGATCGGGACCAAGATCCCGCCGACGCCATAGATAGCAAACGACAAGAGGATCCAGTCGAGGCTGTTCGGCGCCCAGACGGCAACTCGGTCACCCGCCTCGACACCCGAGCCGATGAGCGCACGCTCGAGCACCTCGACCCGATCCGCAATCTCGCTGAAGCTCATCCTCCGGTCGCCATCAACCACTGCCTCACGTCCGCCGAACGCAGCCGCGGCGGCCCGGACGACCTGGGGGATGGTCTCAGGCGATCCCATCGCTCGCCTCTCTTGCTACCGGAGCCGTCCAACGAGGCTCTCGTCCCTCCATCGCTGCCAAGGGACCTTCCACCTGATCGGGATGGCCCCAGAGCGACGTGACGTCGCCCGCGCCCTGCTTGCACGCCTCGGTCAGGCCGAGCTCGAGGGATCGCCAGAGCGCCCGCTTCGTCGCGGCGAGCGCCGCGGGTGAGTTCTTGGCGATCTTCTCGCCGAGCTGCTGCGCCTCTCGTCGGAGATCCTCAGGAGGATCGACGATCTGGCTGATCATCCCGAGCTCATAGGCCCGCTCGACGCTCATGCGCTCGTGACGACCCACCAGCGCCATGCGCATCGCCGGTTCGGCAGCCATCTTGCGCAGGAGCCCGATCGACTCGAACGCCACGACCTGGCCCACGGAGACATGGGGCTCGAGGAACGAGGCGTTCGACGAGGCGATGACGATGTCGGCGTCGACCACCCAGTGGAACCCTCCGCCGGCACAGATGCCGTTCACCGCCGTGATCACCGGTTTGGTGACGCCCTGGTGCCACGCAGTGAAGTGGAGGTCGAGCTCCTCGAGACCCTCTCGGTACATGGCCATGCCCTCCTCATCCTCGGCGATCTCTGAGACGTCCACTCCCGTCTGGAAGGCACGCCCCTCCCCCGTGTGGACGATGACGCGCACGTCGGGGTCAGCCTCGAGCTCGAGCCACGCCACAGCGAACTCGTCGCGCATCTTCGCGTTCATGGCGTTGAGCTGTGCTGGACGGTTGTTGATGAGCCAGCCCACGGGGCCCTGGCGCTCTACGAGCAGGTGATCGAACTGCGAGTAGCTCACCGGTCTCCTCTTCGATCCAGTGGGGCCTGAGGGCGTGCCCTCACGAGGACGCCTTGCGTCGATCGAGCGATGCCTTGATCGCCACGATGCGCTCGCTGAAACCTGGCTGTTCCATCGACCACGCCTGGGCTTCGAGCTCCAGCGCCGAAGCCTGCTCGAAGTCCGAGAGCTCAAGGCTGCGCCGAAGGGTCTGCTTGGTCCTCTCGATCAGGGCTCGAGGACGGCTCGCGGCCCGGCGGGCCAATGTCCCTGCTCGCTCTTCGAGCTCGTGGCTTGGGACGCACCGCCACGCCAGTCCCTTCACCGCCGCTTCTTCCCCGTCGAGGGTGTCGCCCAGCAAGATGAGCGCAGCCGCACCTTGTGGTCCGAGGCGCTCGATGAGCTTGAACAGGCATCCGCCGCCCGGGTGGATGCCCACGTCGAGGAACCGGGGTTCGAAGGTGGCTCCTGGTGACGTCAGCACGACGTCGCAGGCGAGCGGCAGGTTGATCCCCGCTCCGATGACGGGGCTCCCGACGGCCGCGATCGTGGGAACGGGCGCAGCGACCAGCGCCTCGAAGCCTCGGTAGGCCTCTTCCAGCGGTGCGTCTCGATGAGCCAGACCATCGAGCGAACCACCCGCACAGAAGACAGGCGGCTCAGCGACGAGCACCACAGCTCCTGCTCCCGCCTCGACCGACTCTTCGACCAGACGAGCGAGCTGCCGGCTGAGCTCGGTCGTGAGGACGTTGCGCTGCGCAGCGTTGGTGAGGCGGATCCACGCGACCTCGTGCTCGTCGATTCGCAGCTCGACGAGCTGACGCTCAGTCATGTCCCGCTCCTGATGCTGCTCCATTCTCGCCGGCGGCCCCGCTCGTACCGGCTGCCACCGGCGCCACCCATACGGGATCACGGCGCTCGGAGAACGCCAGAGGGCCCTCGTCCTGGTCTGGATGGCCCCACACCGACACGATGTCGCCGGCGCCCGCCTTGCAGGCGTCGGTCAGACCGAGCTCGAAGGTCCGCCACATCGCACGCTTCGTCGCCGCCATCGCTGCCGGGGAGTTCCGGGCGATCGTCTCTGCCAGCTCTTGTGCGACCGCGCCTGAGATCCCCCGGAGGATCGACGATCTCGCTCACCAGGCCCAGCTGGTGCGCCCGGGCGACCGTGAGCCTCTCGTGGCTTCCGAGCAGGGCCATCCGGAAGACCGCCTCGGCTGGGATCTTGCGAGCAAGCGCGATGACCTCGAAGGCCGACACCTGGCCGAGAGAGACATGGGGATCGAGGAAGCTGGCGTCCGACGAGGCCAGCACCACGTCAGCATCGGCAACGAAGTGCAGCCCACCACCGGCACACGTCCCGTTGATCGCCGCGATCACAGGCTTGCCGACACGGTTGTGCCATGCCGTGAGTCGAAGCTCCGCATCTCTCGTGCGCCGTGATTGCTCTCGCAACGCTTCTCGGTCGTGAGCGAGCTCAGCGACGTCGAGCCCACTCTGGAACGTGCCACCTTCACCTGTGTTGACGATCACCCGAACCTTCGGATCAGCGTCGAGGGTCCTCCATGCCTCTTCAAGCTCGCGCAGCATCGTGGCGTTCATGGCGTTGCCGACCTCGGGACGATTGAAGATGAGCCAGCCGACAGGACCGCGCTTGGCCAGGAGCAGGGTAGAGAGGCGCTGGACCTCATCGAACTCGGGTGTGGCCTCGCTCATCTCACCGCTCCTCTTCTTCGTGGCTCTTCTTCGCTCCGCGGCCCGCTTGGTTGGTGGAGGCATCCCGTGGTGCTTGCCCCCTTCGACTCAGCCGCGTGGCACGTCGTCGCCAAGGCACGCCTCGGTAGGGATCGGCCTCACGAGGGAGGCCGAGCACTCGTTCGGCCACGATGTTCAGGTTGATCTCCGTGGTACCGCCCTCGATGGTGTTGGCCCGACTTCGAAGCATGCTCTTCACCTCGTAGGGAAGGCCTTCGGCGTAGCGATCGCTCGGTTCAGCGTGCTGCGGGTCCACAGGTCGCGGCCAGGCGAGCGAGCCTTGACCTAAGAGGTTGGCGGCCATCAGCTGCACACGCTGGTTGAGGCTTCCTTGATGGATCTTGCCCACCGAGCTCGCCACGCCGAGGGGCCGACCCGCCTTCGCTCCGGCGCGGACTCGTTGGTTGGTCCAGTTGCGGATGCGCTCCTCCAGCACCAGCTGGGCGATCTCTTGTCGGATCAGAGGGTCCTCCCAGCCAGGAGACCGACCTTCGGCTGAGTTGGCCTTGGCCAGAGTGACGAGCCGCTCGGCCCCGCTGCCTCCGACGCGGTCCACGCCTCCAGAACCTGAACCGGAGACCATCTGGCGCTCACCGCTCAGCGTCGCGTTCCCCACAGCCCAGCCTTCGTTGATCTCACCAACACGTTGGTCATCGGGGACGAGCGCACCATCCAAGAAGACCTCGTTGAAGTCGATCTCACCCGTGATGTGGCGCAGCGGGCGGACGTCGACACCTGGCTGGCGCATGTCGATCAAGAAGTAGGTGATGCCTTGGCGCTTGGGGACGCCGGTGTCGGTGCGGGCGAGCAAGACCCCGAAGTCGGCGAGGTGAGCCCACGTGTTCCAGACCTTCTGACCAGTGATCACCCAGTTCGCACCGTCTCTGATCGCTCTGGTGGAGAGCGACGCAAGGTCTGAGCCTGCTCCCGGTTCGCTGAAGAGCTGGCACCACGACTCTTCGTTCCGAACGATCGGTGGCAGGAACCGTCGTCGCTGCTCCTCGGTCCCGAAGGCGAAGAGCGCGGGGGCGGTGAGGCTGAGGCCCAGAGGGTTGAGCTTTCCTAGGTTGTAGGGCCGCAGCAGAGTCTCGACCTCTCTGGCCTCCTCGGGGGTCAGACCTGCACCGCCGTACTCCACGGGCCACGTGGGAGCGACGAGACCCGTCGAGGCGAAGGTGGGGTACCACGCCTCATACTCTGCGCGCGAGCGGATCCTTCGGATCGCCAAGGCCCCGCCTCGATGCGCGGCCTCTTGCCACGGCGCAGGTATGGACGTCTCGATCCACGACCGAACTCTGTCTTCGAGCTCGGCTGCGTCGAGGCCGGTGCGCACGACGTTCTCTGCTTCCTTCGTCACTACCGACCCTTGAACTCAGGTGGTCGACGATCGTTGAAGGCTGACGAGCCCCTCTCGAAAATCCTCGCTGCGTGACGACAGCTCGAGGGCGAAAGCCTCATTGCGAAGCTGCTCGTCGAGTGAGATTGAGGCTCCAGCGTGCAGCAGCCACTTGGTGAGACCAAGCGACACGGTGGGCCCGGAGGCGACCTGCTCAACCAGGGCCTGTGCCTCAGCAGCGAGCTCTGCGCTTGGGACGACTCGGTGCGACAAGCTGCCAGTCGAGTGCCTCGGGTGCCGAAAGCCGCCGGCCGAAGAGGAGGAGCTCCCGCGCTCTCGCCAGGCCCATCGCCGAGGGAGCAGCCAGGTGGCTCCGCTGTCAGGCGTGAAGCCCCGCGACGCGAAGGGCTCCCAGAACGTGGCATCGCTCGCCGCCACCGTCATGTCTGCCGCCGCCGCGACGTGCAGGCCGAGACCAGCCACCCATCCCTGCACCGCACAGACGACGGGGACCTGCACGCTGCAGAGCAAGGGGATCAGCCGATGCGCCAGCGAGGGGACTCGCCGTTGGATGGAGCCGACCTGCGGTCGGACGGTGCTCTCCTCGTTGCGAGCGACGATGTCGGCACCGCCACAGAAGTGCTCACCTTCGCCACTGATCAAGATCGCTCGAACGCGCTCGTCGCGCCCGGCGGCATCGACCGCGTCGATGAGGCCGACCATCATCTCGTCATCGATGGCGTTGCGAACAGCAGGTCGGCTCAGCCTCAGCTGGAGGATTCCTTCCTCCAGCTTGATGCCCAGGCCATCGCTGCCCTCGTAGGGGTCGGGTCTCATCGCAGCGGTGCCGCCGTCCCTGCAGCGAAGGCGTCGGCGATGGCGTCGAGCGCACAGGTGAGGTCGGTAGCTCCGCCCTGGTGGATCAGGCAGTCGCACCGCACCGTGCTCCCGACTCGGCAGCAAGATCGTGGCGTGCCCCAACGTGGTGATCTCGCCTCGCTGACTCGTCGCCTCCATCGTCACGTCCACAGCCGGGCTCCCCTCGTCGGTCACGTAGGTGCTCACCACGCGACCGGAGAGGAACTGCGTGTCCCCGATGTAGTTGAACTTGCGAAACTCGCAGTCGAGCTTCCAGAGCCATGCCTCGTCACCCATCCAGTCTGTGCACAGGTGGATCAGCCACGTCTCTCGCATCCGTCCGTAGTCGAACGTGGTCGGGTTCCCCGAGCGGCGAGCGAACTCGGGATCCCAGTGCACTCGCTGCATCACGTCGGGAATGTTGAGCTCGTCACGGTGGAAGAAGCGCGGGATCCTCCGTCGGTTCTGGAACGCCAGACGAAGTGGCTTCACCCCGTAGAGCCCCATCCCCATCCCTACGTGCCAGCAGATGATGTCGGTCACGGTCAAGGGGCCCTTGACCATGGGGCCGACGAGGTCGCCTTGGCCACGTCCTCGAACCAGCGCGTCTTGGCTCCACGAGGACCTTCTGAGGCGTAGAGCGAGTCGATGCGATCGATCTCCTCATCTGCGTAGGGTCGGATCTCGACGTCGTCGTACTTCTTGGCCGAGCGGGCCTTGCTCCGCTCGGTGCGGATCATGAGTCGGTACTGGCCAGCCAGCAACGGTCCACCGTCGACCTGGAAGACCTGGCCGGTCCACTCGTGCACCGCCCGATCAGCAAACTCGCTCGGCTTGTCCAGCACGCCAACCAAGGCGTTGCGGCGCTTCACCTTCTGACCGGGCGTAAGTGGCGCCCACCACTCTCGAGCGCTCGCCGCGTAGAAGGCGTGCACGCCGCTGAGCGGATCGCCGTGGAGCAGCGCTCGATGCTCGTCGGAGAGCGAGGCGACCTCATCGACACCGATGAGCGAGTCACCGCCCACCAAGGGTGGCGGAGCGATCACCGAGCCCCAGCGAGAAGCGGCGCCGTAGCCCTCATCGGACCAGAGCGGATTGTCGTCCCCGTAGGAGACAGCGACGTGACGAAACGAGTCGATGCCAGGCTCTGCGTAGTGCGGGGGAACCGGGTTGGGCTGGGCGATGCCGATCCGCTCTCGGAGCTGCTCGATGCCGGCGTCGGTGATCTTGCCTCGCTCAGCCACGATCGCTCACGCTCCCTCACCTGAGGCCTGGGCCCACACCGCTTCGAGCTCGGCGCTCGAGACCACGGTGGCGACCAGCGAGAGGCTGTGTTCGATGATCTGCGCGCCGTAGTCGACTGGCGTCGCCACCACAGCGTCTGAGACGAGGACCACCTGATAGGAGAGGTTGACCGCATCGAAGACGAGGTTCGGGATCGCCACGTTGAGCGACACCCCGACGATCACCACGGTCGTGACCCCCGCGTTTCGAAGGAGCTGGTCGAGCGACGTGCCGTTCAGCGGGCTGAGGCCGTGGTGGCGAGGGAACACCAGATCGCCAGGTGCTGGGCCAAGCTCGGGGATCGGTCGAGCTGCCTCACCCTCGGGAGGACGGTCCTTGGCGGCCTTCCGGGCTGCCGCGAAGAGTCGAGCGTTGTGATTGGACCCGAAACCCCCAGGCAAGCTCTCAGCCGTGGCGTGGATGACCGGCACGCCAGCGCGACGAGCGGCGGTGGCGACAGCGACCACATGCTCGATGAGACCCACCTGCTCTCCAGCCGCCGCAAGGGAGGGGAGGTTCGAGGTGGCACCGACAACCCCGTTCTGCATCTCTTGGATCAGGAGCGCGCAGCGCGTCGGCTCGCAGACATCATGGAGGAGCCTTGACCTCTTCTCGGACTCCTGCGCCGTCGCCAAGTGACCCGTGACCCCCCCCGAACCGTTGCCAACACGACTTTGCCTCTTCTGCGAGCGACCCTGACCGGTACGATCAGCCTCGCCAGGAACCGCTTCTCAACGCTCCGAGGAAGACATGGTACCGAAGTGACATGCTCCACGACCGAGGGCGGACACCGACCTCCTTGGTGCTCCTGAGTCCTGATGTGGGCTGACCGCGCGGCGCTGGTATCGACCGAGAATCTCGGACGCTTGATCATGGAGCACCCGTTCTCTGACGAGCAGCCCCTCCTCTCGACGATCGACGGCTCAGTGACCGCCGGAGCGGCACGAACAGAGGCGCTTGCGATCGCATCGCGCTTAGAAGCGGCGGGAGTGAAGGAACATCAGGCGGTGGCGGTCCGCCTCCCTAACGGACCGGAGGTGATCACAGCGATGGCCGGCATCTGGCTGGCCGGCGCAGTCTTCGTGCCGCTCAACACCCTGCTCCCGACCTCTGAGCTTGAGGCGGTGCTCGAACCGACCGCGCCCGCAGCGCTGCTCGACATCGAGGGCCTCCACATGCGAGCGAACCCAGCCACGTACGACATCGCTGCTGCGTTCATCCTGTGGACGTCAGGGACCACGGGCCGCCCGAAGCCGATCATCCACACACACGGTGGCTACCGCGAGCTGCTCTCCCGAGTCCTCGGTCCGCTCAGCGCCAAGCCCGACTCGAACGCGCGACCACGCTCTCCCAATCTGATCCCCGTCTCGCTGGCACTGAACGCCGGGATCTACAACGCCCTCTTCGGCCTGATGGCGGGAGCGTCGCTCGTCATCATGGATCGCTTCGCCACCGACACCTTCGCTGAGCTCATCCGACGATTTGAGATCAGATCAACGGTGCTGCCGCCCGCGGCGATCGCCATGTTGAACGATGACCCGGCCGTGGGCGACCTCACGCCGCTTCGCTACGTCAGAAGCATCACCGCACCGCTCTCGGCTCTCCAGGCGCGTCGCTTCACCGAGCGTTTCGGCTCCTTCGTCCTCAACAGCTACGGCCAGGCAGAGATCGGAGAGGTCATCGGCTGGACCGCCCAGGACGCCAAGGAGCATCCGGAGAAGATCGGCGCGGTGGGCCGACCGCATGCTGGTGTCGCCCTCAAGATCCTGGGAGACGATGGCGCTGCGCTCCAAGCAGGCTCAGTCGGTGAGCTGCTGGTCCGGCCACCGACCATGGCGGCCGGGTACGCCTCAGGAGATGACCTCACCGAGCGAGTGGACGATGAGGGCTTCTTGGACACCGGCGACCTGGGGAGGATCGACGAGGATGGCTTCGTCTGGATCGAGGGACGTAAAGGAGATCTGATCAATCGAGGGGGCAACAAGATCTTCCCCGAAGAGGTTGAAGAGGTGCTGCTCTTGGATGGCGCCGTTGACGAGGTCGCGGTGGTCGGTGTGCCAGACGATCGGCTGGGACAGGTCCCGGTGGCCTTCGTGGTGTCGACGGAGACGATCGAGCGCGACGATCTCGAGGCGTTGTGCCGCCTTCACCTCGTTCCTTACAAGGTCCCCGTCGACTACGTGAGCATCGAAGCGCTCCCGCGAAGTGAGATCGGGAAGATCCTTCGCAGCCAGCTCGTCGATGGCTATCGCTCTTAGAGCGCTCCACTGACACTTACCTTCTTGGCAGCCCGTCCTCGGCGGCCGCCCGGAGATTGTCGTTGTCGGGATCTCAGGCCACACTTGGCGGACCATGCCCACGATCGTCCTCATCCACGGAGCCGGTGAGACCGGAGCAGCGTGGCGTCGCGTCCAAGACGCCCTCGTGACGCCGAGCGTGGCCATCGATCTCCTCGGTCGAGGATCGAACCCCTCGGATCTGAGCCAGAACAGCCTCGAGCGCGTCGGTGCTCGAGCGGCCGAGGACATCGCGTCGACGACGACCGGCCCCGTGATCCTTCTGGCCCACTCCATCAGCGGGGCGATCACGCCGGGGCTCGTCTCGCAGCTCGGCGCGCGCGTCCAAGGCGTGGTCCATCTCGCAGCGGTCTGCGCACCCCCCGACGTCCTGCCGCTCTCCACGGTCTCCCAGGACTTCGTCGACCAGCTGCTTCCTACGGCTGACGTTCTGCGCAGCAAGCTTCGAGGCCGCAGCTTCTCGACAACCGACGACGTCTTGCCAGAGGGTCTCCTTCCCTTGAGCGAGAGCGGCACGCTCGCACGGCTCGATTCGATCGCCCTCGGCTGCGTCGTCTCAACGTTCGACTGGAAGCAGAGCGACCTGCCCCGAACCTACGTAAGAACCACCCGTGATCGGCTCTACTCCCAAGACGGCCAACGACGACTCGCCGAGGCCTTCGATGCTCACCAGGTGATCGAGCTCGACTCTGGGCACAACCCGCAGCACACCATGCCGGACACACTTGCCTCAGTGCTCGACGATCTTGTCGAGCAGGAGAGCTGAGCTCCCCGACGAGCCAGCTGGCGGGGGCCGACCGGACGGGCCGCATCGTGATCTTGTGAGCCGCCTCGCCCGTATCGTGGGCCATGAGCTCGACCGGGTCACCCAAGAGCAGAGAGAACGGCTGAGCATGGGTATCAACGAGAAGAAGCCGACCGTAGAGGGGCCCGCCGAGTGGTTCACCGGCGAGGTCTGGATCGACAGCTTGGTGGAACCGACTGAGGGCTCGCTGCTCAACGTCGGTGTCGTCCACTTCACGCCGGGAGCTCGCACCGCGTGGCACTCCCACGAAGGAGGACAGCACCTCTACGTGCTCGAAGGCGTCGGTCTCGTGCAGGCTCGAGGCGAGAGGATCCTCGAGCTCCACCCCGGTGACGTGCACTCGACCGAAGACGGCCAAGAGCACTGGCACGGAGCCGCCCACGACCACTTCATGGCGCACGTCTCGATGACCCAGGGGCCGCCCACCTGGGGCGACCACGTCAGCGACGATGAATACGGTGCTGCTCGCTCGGCCAGTCACTGAGCGGACGTCGGCATGGTGTCAGCTCGGTAGCGAGTCAAAGATCGCCTCGAGGTCCCCGCACCGTACGAGATCCCGCCGCGCTGGTCGCTACCAGGCCGTACGCGGCCTGATCAGGCTGGTGGTGTCCATGTCGAGCCAGAAGGCGGGGAGCTTCGACATGTCACCCTCCCCTTCGAATCGCATCATCCCCTCTTGAATGAGCTGATCGCGGAGCGGTGGATCGGGATAGCGCATCGAGTAGCGCTTCGCCCACTCATAGTCACTGATGAGCTTCTTCGTGACCTCAGCGCCGTCGACCACGTCAGTGGTCACCTCGACCTTCCCGTCGTGCATGCGGATCAGCAGACCGATCGAAGCAGCACCCTCGGGGAGGAGATGCTCCGGAGGGTTCGTGTACTCCTCGCAGAGCGCGAACTCGACGCCTGAGAGATCTTCATCAGCGAGATGCTCCACGATGAGATCGCGCAACATGGCGACCCACTCTGGACTGGCGTACTCAAACTTCTCGTACACCTCTGGCCACCCGTGCGTCGGACTCATGTGCCCCCCTCGATGCTCGAAGCCTCGATCACTCTTGCTCATGACTTGGTGCGAGGCCCTGGAGCCCAGCAGTCCCTTCGGTAGCGACTCTACGCAGAGATCCCAAGCGGCACCGGAGAGCTTCCGAGCGTGTGATCCGAAGTGCATGCTCGGGCGCCACATGGGTGCCGAAGATGCCAGAGTGGAGATCACGTCGTGTGCCAAGGAGCAGCGAGCCTTCGGGCACGACCTCGCTCTGGAGTCAAGGGAGCGTGAGAGGCGGGGGCCATGGTCACGAGCGCAGAGAACGAGCTGCTGACCTCGATCGAGGGAGAGGCCCCGATGGGTCGGCTCATGCGAGCCCACTACTGGACCCCCTTTGCGATCTCCGCACACCTGGGTGCAGGACAGCCTCCACTCCCCGTGAGGCTGTTTGGCGAGAACTACGTCGCCTTTCGCGCCGAGGACGGCCGCGTCGGCCTCTTCGACGGCTCTGTCCCCATCGGCGCGCCTCGCTGTTGCTCGGAAGGCTCGAGGGCAGCGGGATCCGCTGCATCTACCACGGGTGGAAGATCGACGTCGCGGGTTGCGTGGTGGAGGCGCCCACCCAGACCGTGCGCGCAGGCGCTTCGCCGCCAACGTCACCGTCGTCCACTTCCCGGTGCACGAATCGGGTGGCCTGGCGTGGGTCTGGCTGGGGAGCGGCAACCCGCCCTCCTTCCCCGATCTCCCCTTCGACGACGATCGAGTCCCACACCGATGGTGGACGGTGTCACGGATGCCCTCGAACTGGCTCCAAGGCTTGGAGGGGACCATCGACTCCGCTCATGTGGGGGTGCTCCACCAGACGTGGCACCGCGTCACCGCGGACATGGCCAAGCACGCCAACCTTGCGATGGCCCTCGATGGGCCGCCGTCCTATGAGACGACTCACTGCAATTGGCCTTGACCGCGGCGCTCCGATCGACGGCTGACGGACGTACCTACGCTCGGGTCACTGAGCACCTGATGCCCTTCGTCACCGTGACCACGGTCGGCAGGACGCAGCCAAGAGACGGAGCGGCCTTCGTGATCTGTCCTGTCGACGACGAGAACCACCTGCTGTTCTTCGGCGCCTTCGGCGACACGCCCTCGGAAGCCCCCGAAGCCCAGCCGGGCTTCGTCGCGCCCGGTGAGCTCCCCCGACCCTCGGGATTTCGCTGGACTCTCAGGAGAACGAGGCACCGCCTGGGGCCAGGACCGTGCCCTCCTCGACACCGGTCACTTCACGGGATTGGGGCGAAACCTCCTTGAGGAGGATGCCGCAGTCGAGACGAGCATGGGTCCCATCGTCGATCGCACCAAAGAGCACCTCTCGTCCGGTGATCTCGCTGTCGCCCAGCTTCGAAGGATGCTGCTCGAGGCAGTTCTTGCTCGACGCACAAGGCGCCGGATCGCCTCCTGGGCAGCGCGAAGGTCACTCGAGCCAGTCCGGATGCCCAACGCCGTCGAAGGGGTCCTCAAGGACGACGAGCGATGGCAGGACCTCATCCTCGGCCAGCTGCCCTAGCTGACCTTGAGGTACCACCACGCCACAGCTGGCGGGGCCTTCTGCTTCGAGGCCCCGCCGACGGGTGCCTACGATCAGGTGTTACGTCCTCCGTTGACGC
>CAVWVW010000002.1:0-18087 GCA_963758555.1 uncultured Acidimicrobiales bacterium
AGTGCGCAGAGCCGATCGAGGAGGGACTTGTTGAGAGGCGGCACTTGCAGCGCCGTTTTGCTCACGGCCATCTCCGGGTACACCTCCACCAATGGCGAGGACGGTCATGCCTCTCCAGGGAAGAACAGTCGGACCGTGAGGGAGTGCAATGAGTCATGTCGTGAGGCACCAGCCGAAGATAAACCCGAGGTCAGAGAATGAGGCGAAGGCCGACCCCGAAGAAGAAGTCTTGACCCGCGAGGCAGAGGCGAGACGCGAACGCGAGGCGGCTCGAGAGGCAGCGCCCTCCCACGACACGCGCGGGCCGGATCGCGAGGCGCCCGGTGACCAAGACCAGCTCGGCAACCGGACTGAGTGATCGGGAGAGTCGGACCATGGAGAAACACAAGAAAAAGACACTCGCTGCTGGAGTAGGTCTCGGACTGTGGGCTGTCATCACACCCCTCATGCGACGCGACCTTCGGCGTCGAGCCCCAGAACAGACGAGGGGACCGCAGTGGCTGTGGCGAATGGCCAGCGCAAACCTCAGCGGTTCCGTTGCGTACTGGTTGTTTGGTCGCAAGTCCCCCGACCGGTCTGCTTCCCGCAGCCCGCAGCCCAACGCCCTGTCCGACGACGTGGGATAGCCCGGGTCCCTCTCTTGTGCTCCAAAGCCGAGAGCGCTCGTCCCAGCGACCTCGTCCCAGCTCACTCAGGTGCGACGAGTGACGCATCGGGAGCGCCGAAGGCGTCGAGCAGGGCAAACTCATCTTCATAGTGAGCGAGCCCCTGCAGCCGGGCCGCAAAGCACTCATGAACTTGAGCGCCATCCGAGGGATAGTCGCTCACCTTTCTCCGCCAGTGCACCGCGATGAGGTGTCCACCCGGCTCCAGGCTCGAGACGATGCGATCCACGAGACGCTCTCGATCCGAAGCGTCGAGGTAGTAGCCAACCTCTGAGCAGACGATGAGATCAAAGCTCCCAGGGGGCCAGTCCTCCGGCACGCCACCAAGGCGAAGCTCGACATGCTCGGGAACCCTCGAGCCTGCGCTGTCGAGGGCCGCCGCGGATGGATCGCTGGCGACGAGCTCGTCGCAGCGCTCCGCCAGCATCGAGGTCAGCACGCCGATGGAGCAGCCCGGCTCGAACCCGCGGCGGTAGCGCTCGAACGGGAGCATGGCGAGCGTGAGGGCATACTTCCGCTGCTCGTACCATCTCGAAGTGAAGCCCCACGGATCATCCTTCGCCGCGTAGAGCTTGTCGAAGTACTCACCACTGAGGCTCATCGCACCACCACCTCGAAGCTTCCGATCGAAGTCTGCGAGGAACGCCGGCGACAAGATTGCCGTCTCTGCTTCTGACGAGGGCGTGATCTGTGACCGGTGGCAGAGCAAGGCGGTTCGCTTGGCGTGTCGAGCTGCCTCAGAGATGGGGATAACCGAGAGACGATCCCAGGGAAGCGGCACTGCGACGCGGTCGACGCCACGACCAGATCGGCACTTCAAGGATCTCGCAGTCGATGCAGCTCCGGACGGCGCGGCTCGCCGCCTCATGGTCGGGGTGCCCGTCGGAGCGCGACGGGGCTACAGCGAGCGGCTCGCTGACCGTCGTCGAGGCGCTCAGCATCTCTTGGAGGACGACCCTCACCTCGTCCTCACAGCCCGCGACGCCGCCATCGGGAAGACCCATACGCACGAGCGCGTGCGGTTCGACTCCGAGGACGCCCAGCGCTTCGAGTTGCTCTGCTCGACGCGTTGCTGCAGCATCCCGGCGAGACGCCCACGAAGCGTGAGGATCGAAGGCCTCGCCATCGGTCAGCGAGAGGATCAGAGCTTGACCGCCGCTGCGCACATGGTCGAAGAGCACGCCTCCGAACCCGATGACCTCGTCGTCGGGGTGAGGCGCCACCACCACGAGGAGCTGGCTCAAGCTCACGGACCTCTGAGGCGCCGTCGCAATCGGATGATCAGAGCCGACGTTCGAGGTCACGGCGAGACCGACCCCATGCCACCGCACCGAAGCGCCAGAGCCCCCAACGTCGCAAGGTCACGCTCAGCGTGGCTTTGGCGAAGGTAGATGCCGAGATCAGCGATTCGCCGCGCGTGTGCGCCGTCGTGGGCGAGTGGCTCGGCGCCCGTCCCTCGGCCAGTCCTCGCGACAACCTCCGTGACTCCGGCCTCCACCTCGGCACGAACGGCGCGCGCGAGGAGCTCGAGCTCTTCGAAGGCTTGCTCGTCGTTGGCCGTACACCGCTCGAGCAGCAGATCAGCGTGGCGGCCCGCTTGCACAACTAAAGCTGAGAGCGATCGGAGTCGAGCGCAGACAGCTCCCAGATGGGCAAGCGCATGCGGGTCTTCGCCCGCCCGCAGGGCAAGCTGGTGCGCCACGGCTTCTGCAGCCCCGAGCCAGACCGCTGCGACACCCAGTGCTCCAGCCCAGAAGCCCGGGCGCCTGAGATAAAAGCCGGGATCCCCGACGGCCCCTCCGGCGGGAACGCGGACCCCTTCGAACGACACGTCGTAGGTGCCGGAGGCGGCCAAGCCCAGTGCGGGCCAGCTCGCGAGGTCGGGCTGAAAACCCACCTCGTCCGTGGCCATGAGGAACAGGCGTTCACCGTCAGGCGCTGACGCGGTGACGAGACCGTGGGTCACCAGGAGCGACCCCGAGCACCAGCGTCGTCTCCCTTCAAGCAGCCAACCTCGCTCGGTGGGGGTTGCGTGAAGCTCATCGAGAGGCCCGGCTGCCCAGACGCCGAGCCGCGCTCCTCCGGGGGGCATGACGCCTCCCTCCGCCAAGATGGCGAGCGCATCAGCATGACCCTCCCCGAGACGCGCCAAGGAGAGATCACCGTGGCCAAGCTGGCGCAGCCTCTTGAGGCGGCTCAGAGTCCTCCCCTCCCCTGGATGAGGGAGCACAAAGGCTCCGCTTGCACATCCTCGGATGAACTCAGAACAGACCTGCTCACGCACATCCTCGAGCTCACTACCTTCGCTCGCACCCGGCTGGTTCCTCGATCGCCCCCTCATCTCAGCTGCTCGCCTGCAGGTCTCGCGCAAGGTGCGAGAGGAGGTCCGCAAAGCCATCCGGGGCGCGACCAGCGAATCGGGCGCTCGTCCTCACGGGCTCGTCCGCCACGGAGACCACGAGGGCGCCTTGCGCCCTGAAGCTCTCGATCAGGGCATGGTCTTCACCGCTCTCTAAGAGCGGCATCCCGGCTCCGGCGAGGTAGGTCTCCAGCGTGAACCCCAGGTTGGCTCCGTAGACGTGGGGATGACCGGGCCCAACTCCGAGCGATGAGATCAGCGCGTCGTAGCGAACTCGCAGCTCTTGGTGCTCAGCCTTGGCCTCCCAGATCGGCGTGACGGTTCCCACGACGGCATCTGCGCCGTGGCGCCACCAGCGCCCCTGATCAGAGAGCCACGAGAGAGGCACCCGAGAGTCAGCATCGGTGGTGGCGAGCCACACGTGGCTCGGAAGTAGGTCGTCAGCCCTCTTGAGCACGATCTCGAGGCCAGCCCTTCGAGCGGCACCTGCTGAACCGAACGATCCCTCGACGACGGCACCGCAACCCTGAAGCCAGCGCCGTGCCCGGTGAGCCGTGTCGTCTGAGGAGTTATCGACCGCCACCACGATGAACCGCCTTGCGTGCCTGAGCGAAGGCACCCGCAGGGCACGAACCACTGCTCGAAGTGCGTCCTCGATGGTCTCGCCCTCATCCCTGGCCGGGATGACCACGCCCACCAGCGCGAGGTGCCCGTCTCGGTGGCCTTGGGGGCCTTCGCCCGCAGAGCTCTCTCCGGCCATCGGACGAACCCCCCGCCCAGCCTGGTCGGGACGTATTGACGCTGGGGGCACGGTGGTCTCTGCGTCGCCCATGGACGATACGTACCCCGGGCAGACCAGTTTGAGTCGAGAAGCAAGTGCGGCACGTTCAAAATCATGGGTGGAAACGGAAATTCTCTTGGCGTTTCCTCGCGGGATATCGTGCAGTCCCGGGTCGCTAGCTCATCGGGAAGAGCAGGGGACTTTTAATCCCAAGGTGCCGGGATCGAGACCCGGGCGGCCCACCACGCGAGAAGAATCGCTCCTCCTCGGGGCTTTGTCGTGCGTGACTTGGTGCGAGCAGCAGCGCGGCACAAGCACGCTTTCTCCACCCTTGCCGAGTTCTCATCGTGAAGCCACCGGATCGTTCGCCAGCTCGATCCCATCCAACAGCAGCTCTACTCCGCTCTTGAATTGGGCTCGTGTCGTGAGGGTCGCCAGCTCCGCAGTACGGGCGTTCTCGTGTTTGGAGCCACTGGCCCTCTGAAGGCGCGACGCTTGGACCGCCGCGAAGCCGATCGTGTAGGTGTGCAACGCGCCATACGCGCGCCGCGCTGAAGTCTCTCCGAACCCGGCGTCTCGAAGCGTGTTGAGCATCGCATCCATTCGAGAGATGGCAGCGGGCGAGACGACGGGGTGACTGAGGTAGACGTGCAAGGCAACGGGCTCGCTCACCAAGAGGCCTCGAAGCCGCTCGGCCGCCTCGGCGGTCCACTTGCGCCACTGTCGCCGGGACGTCCTGGGCTTCCAGACCTCGGCGAGAAGGCCGTCGGTGACCTCGTCAAGGAGATCGTCCTTATCCCGCACATGGCGGTAGAGGCTCATCGGCGAAACACCTAGCTCTGTCGCTAAGCCGCGGATCGTCAACTGATCCGAGCGGCCTTCCCTCACCATCTGTGCCGCTGAATCGATCACCTGCTGTCGCGAGAGGGTTCCCCATCCGGCTCGTCTTGACCCACCCTGCGCTTGCTTCGTCGGTGTCGCTCTCGTGCCCACGATCACCACGCTACTGCTCACGTACGCGTACTCATCCAAGTTTGTTTACACGTACGCGAGGTGGGTAGGGCAGGAATCGTGCCAGGGACCGACGTCAGCAGCCGCGGGGCTTTCCGACTCCGCGTGCGCGAGCGAGGCCCGTCGCGTGCTCGTGCGCCGAACGGCTCGAGACACCTGGACGTGGCCTCCCCGAGGCTGCTGTCGCCGATCCAACAGGCAACTCCCTCAGGAGGGCGACTAGTCCTGGGTGTCGCCTGTCGCTCTGAGCGGTCAGTGACGCTGACGGTGTCCCCATCAAGTGAGAGCGAGGAGGAGAACCAAGGTGACAAGTCGACCCATCGTGGTGGTGACCGGGGCCTCAGGTGGCGTCGGTCGGTCAGTAGCCCGTGCCTTCGCTGAAGCCGGGTTCGATGTCGGGCTCCTGGCTCGGGGCTTGACAGGACTCGCAGCTGCAGCCAAAGAGGTCGAGTCGGCCGGCGGGAGAGCCGTGGTCGTCGCCACGGACGTGGGCAAGTTCGAAGAGGTCGATTCGGCAGCGACGCTGATCGAGGACGAGCTCGGACCCATCGACGTGTGGGTCAATGACGCCATGACGACCGTCTTCGCGCCCACGTCGGAGATCGATCCCGAGGATTTCCGCCGCGCCGTCGAGGTCACCTTCCTCGGGCAGGTGTGGGGCACGATGGCGGCTCTGTCCAGGATGCGACCACGCAACCGAGGCAGCATCGTCAACGTCGGTTCCGCTCTCGCCTACATGGGGATCCCACTCCAGAGCGCCTACTGCTCGTCGAAGTTCGCGTGTCGAGGCTTCTTCGAGTCAGTGCGCGCCGAGCTGCTCCACGAGAACAGCAACATCCGGTTGAGCATGGTGCACCTGCCGGCAGTGAACACGCCCCAGTTCGACTGGTGCGAAACAACCTTTGATCGCCACCCCCAACCGGTACCTCCTATCTACCAGCCGGAGGTGCCCGCTCGGTTCATCCTGGAAGCGGCGAGGACGGGGAGACGCTCGAAGGTCGTGGGCGCCTGGAACAAGATGCTCGTAGCAGCGGGCAGTATCTTCCCAGGGTTCGCCAACACCTATGCCTCGTTGGGGGCCTGGGAGTCGCAGCTCACGGACCGTCCGATCTCGCCCGATCGCCAGGCGAATCTTCACCAGCCGGTTGACGCCTCAGAGGATCACGGCGCCCATGGCATGTTCGACGATTGCGCCGGGGGGCTCTTGGATCCCAGCTTCCTCAAGTCCCTCCCGAGCATCGCTCGGACCTTCCGGACATCCCTGAGTGAGACGGTGCGCTCGAAGGCGGCCAAGTCCTCTCGTCCCCGTGACCCAGAACGGACGAACGCCTCATGAAGCTGCCCCATTTCACCCAGCACGGGACTCGCAGGAGCGGTGACGCCTTTGATCTCTTCGTTGACGAGAGCGACCTCTTGCCGCGGCTCTTCAGAGCGTGGGACGACACGATGCCCGATCAATCGCTAGGCGCGGACGTCGTCATCGCGAAGTGGGACCACGGCACGATTGGCAAGCTCGTCCTCGAGCATGCCGCCGTGCTGCTTGCAGCAAGCGAAGAGATCGAACGGGTGCTGCAGGAGACCTCATCGAGCCGGCAGACCTGCTCTGACTTGCAAGAGATGAGTCGAGGCATCCGCCCGGTGCTCGATGAGATGTATGACGCCTCTCGCGGCGTGCAACCCATGTCCGTCGCCATCTCTCCTCCGTTCATCGAGGCGGTCAAGCAGCTTGCATCCGTCCTCAAACCTCGCTTGGGCTCGTCAGAGCAGCACCCAACCAAAGAGAACGTGAGGACCGCCTTGGGCTCTGAGCGAGCGAGACTTCGGAGCGCCCAGTTCATTCGAAAGCACGCACCGGCTCACCCTGGGACCGAGCGACGATGGTACGACCGAGTCGCCTTCCTCCTTCGCATCCATGCAGCCGAAGATCGGCTGCGTGGCTTTCCGTGGGGCGAGAGCAGCCTCGGCGACCAGAAGCTTGCCCAGCGCTACGACCGTGACCTCTGACGGATCTCGATGGCGCGCTCCACGGAGCCGCTTGGCGCTTGGCTTGCGCTCTCTGCTGCTCACCGCGACTCTTGTCGGCGTCGTCGGGAGAGCGGGGCGCCTCCGTGCGTGGGCGCTGCTGACGAGCACCATTGGCCCCACTGCGTGCGTCTTCGCTGCCCATCCGGGAAGCAAGACGGCCACGTTTCGCAATGCCGCAATTGGCCACGCCGTAGGAGTGGTGCCAGTCGCGCAGCTCCGAGCCTCCTTCGATGAGTGAGCGAGAGGGCGGTTTTGCGCCCATCGAGGACTACGCCGTGCTCGGGGACGGGAGGACAGCCGCTCTGCTCGCTCTCGATGGCAACGTCGACTGGTGGGCCCTACCTGCCCTGGACTCTCCTCCCGTCCTCTCGAGCCTGCTCGACCCTGAGGGCGGTGGTCGGCTCTCGCTTGCACCCTCACTGCAGTCTCGTGCAACACGTCGCTACGTCGAAGATACGAACGTCGTCGAGACGACCTTCACGGTGAGCACCGGAGTGGCTCGCGTCACCTCGTCGCTCAACGTGGGCTCGTCCGGTCGACTTCCCTGGACCGAGCTCGCTCAACGGATCGACATTCTCTCTGGTTACGTGGATCTGAGCTGGAGCTTCGTGCCCGGCGATCGGTTCCATCGAGCCGCTCCCTCTGTGGTCATGCATCAGCAGACCCCCGTCGCCATCATTGAGGACCAGAGCGTCGGCGTGGTGCTCGAGGGCCTCCCCCTCACCGTGGTCTCGTCGCACGGCGTGTCCGGCCAGGCCCGATTGCATCGCGGCACCAGAGGACTCCTCGCCCTTGTGGCCACGGACTCAGAACCCCTGTTCCTGCCCTCCGCCGACGCTATTCAGACTCGGCTCGACAAGACCATCGCGTCCTGGCGACGCTGGGCAGATCTCGTGCAGTACGAGGGTGCTTGGAAACAGGCTGTTCGGCGATCCGCGTTGGCCCTCAAGATACTGCTTGCCGAATATTCGGGGGCCATTGCTGCAGCCGCGACGACGTCTCTTCCAGAGCGCATCGGCGGTGCCAAGAACTGGGATTACCGCTTCGCGTGGGTTCGAGACTCGTCGTTCACGCTCGACGCCCTCCTCAAGCTCGGTCTGCACGAGGAAGTCCACGGAGCCGTGTCGTGGCTCCTCGGCGCTCTCCGCGACAACGGCGGGGACTTGCACGTGTTCTTCACCCTCGGCGGCGAGGTCGCCGAGGGTGAGACCCAGCTCAACATCGCGGGCTGGCGCCACAGCCAACCCGTGCGCGAAGGAAACGACGCTTCGGCACAGTCCCAACTCGGCACCTATGGCGACCTCTTCGACACCATCGATCGCTACTGCGTCGAAGGGCACGTGATCGACTCAGGGACGGGTCAACTGCTCGCAGATCTGGCCGATCAGTGTGTCGATCGCTGGGACGCCTGCGACTCAGGGCTCTGGGAGCTCAAAGCGCTGCGCCACTACACCATCTCGAAGATCGGCTGCTGGGTTGCTCTTGACAGAGCGGTGCGACTCGCCAAGGCCGGTCAGATCCCTGACGCCCACCGAAATCGTTGGCAGGCAGAGGCGGAGCAGATCCAGCGAGTGGGTCAATGACCACTGCTGGTCAGAGACGAAGCAGGCGTACACCTTCTACGCGGGAACAGATGATCTCGATGCCGCCGTGCTGCTCGCCGGCCGAACGGGCTTCGAGCGCGGGCCCCGGCTCAGATCGACCACGGATGCGATCTCCCGCGAGCTGGGTCGGGGCGCACTCCTCTATCGCTACACCGGCATGGAGAGCGAAGAAGGGGCGTTCGTCGCCTGCAGTTTCTGGCTGGTCGATGCGCTGGCCCGAACAGGCCAGCTCGACCGGGCGTGCCAGCTGATGGAGGACACGGTGGCCCTGACCAACGACGTCGGGCTGCTCTCGGAGCAGATCAGCCCGACGACAGGCTCCTTCTTGGGCAACATGCCGCAAGGGCTGTCTCACCTCGCGCTGATCAACGCCGCGTTCGCACTCGAGGAACAAGGCGAGAGCTCATGAGAGCAGAGAGGCCACCAGCGGGAGTGGCTCACGAATCGCGTCGACGACAGGCTGGACCTCCACTGGCGTTGGGAGCCGTCCGACTGGCTTGGTCCCTCATGCTTCTCGGAGCCCCCCGCGCAGCCTTCCGTGCACTGGGCAGCCCGACGGACACCACGTCGGTGTCCGTGGCCAGACTGCTCGGCGCTCGGCACGCCGCACAGAGCCTCCTCGAGTTTGGCTGCTGGCCGAGGTGGGCACGGTTCGGATCGTTGGTCGACGCCGCCCACAGCTTCACAGGAGGAACCGTGGCCGTCCTCTCTCCCCGATGGAGGCGTGTCTGCCTTGCCGACAGCATCATCGCCGCCTCGTTCTCCCTCGCAGGTTGCCGCGGGCCAGAACCTCAATGACGTGCGGCCTCGGTTCAGCTGGCTCTTACTCCCAAGCAGAAAGAAGGCGCAATGATGAAGATGACGGTTGCAGATCTCGTGTTGTCCAGATTGCGCGACTGGGGCGTCAAGCAGGTTTTCGGCTATCCGGGCGATGGCATCAACGGATTGCTGGCGGCATGGGGCAGGGCGGAGAACGAGCCGAAGTTCGTCCAGGCTCGCCACGAGGAGATGGCAGCGTTCGAGGCGGTTGGCTACGCCAAGTTCTCAGGCGAAGTCGGCGTGTGCGCCGCAACCTCCGGCCCAGGAGCGATCCACCTGCTGAACGGTCTCTATGACGCCAAGCTGGACCACGTCCCCGTCGTCGCCATCGTGGGGCAGACCTCCCGATCCGCCATGGGAGGTTCCTACCAGCAAGAAGTTGACCTGGCCTCGTTGTTCAAAGACTGCTGCCATCAGTTCGTAGAGATGGGGACTGTGCCAGAGCAGTTCCCCAACTTGATCGATCGAGCCTTCCGCGTCGCCGCTGCCACGCACAGCCCCACCTGCGTCATCATCCCCTCTGACGTTCAGGATCTCGCGTACGAACCACCTGGCCACGAGTTCAAGATGGTGCCCTCCAGCCTCGGCACCGAGTGGGCCACCTCCGTCGCCGATGACGGTGCGATCGCTCAAGCCGCTGAGATCCTCAACAGCGGGGAGAAGGTCGCCATCTTGATCGGCCAGGGGGCTCGAGGTGCTCGCGATGAGGTCGTCGAGGTAGCGGACAGGCTGGGGGCCGGCGTGGCAAAGGCGCTGCTGGGCAAAGACGTGCTCGCCGACGATCTGCCCTTCGTCACCGGCTCGATAGGACTGCTCGGAACTCGACCGAGCTACGAGATGATGATGGGATGCGACACGATCCTGACCGTCGGATCGAGCTTCCCTTACACCCAGTTCATGCCGAGGTTCGGCCAAGCACGGGGGATCCAGATCGACCGTGACGGCTCCTTCATCGGGATGCGCTATCCCTACGAGCTGAACATCGTCGCCGATGCTCAGGCGGCCCTTCAGGCACTCATCCCGCAGCTGAAGCCCAAGGCTGATCGGTCGTGGCGTGCTTCGATCGAGAAGAACGTGGCGCGCTGGTGGGACGCCATGGAGCGTCAAGCGCTGACCGATAGCGAGCTGGCCGGTGTCGTCAACCCCCAGCGATTGGTGTGGGAGCTGAGCCGGCAACTGCCTCCCAACGCCGTCGTCGCTGCCGACTCGGGCTCTGCTGCCAACTGGTACGCCCGAGACCTTCGGCTCGGAGGAGAGAACCGTGGCTCGCTCTCTGGGACCTTGGCCACCATGGGACCGGGCGTGCCCTATGCGATCGGTGCGAAGTTCGCTGCACCGGAGCGACCAGCAATCGCTCTGGTTGGAGACGGCGCCATGCAGATGAACGGGATGGCCGAGCTCTTGACCATCGAGCGGTACTGGAGAGAGTGGTCAGATCCTCGACTCGTCGTGGCCATCCTCCACAACAACGATCTGAACCAGGTCACATGGGAGATGCGGGCGATGGAGGGTGCCCCGAAGTTCGTGGAGTCGCAGTCCCTGCCCAGCTGCTCGTACGCAGCGTTCGCATCGAGCATCGGGTTGAACGCCGCCACGGTGACGGACCCTGACCAGATAGAAGGTGCGTGGAGAGAAGCGCTGAGCGCCGACCGTCCCACCGTCCTCGACGTCCGGACCGACCCCAACGTCCCACCCATTCCACCGCACGCCACCTTCGATCAGATCGCGTCTGCGGGACGCGCCTTGCTGCACGGCGACGAAGATGCCAGAGAGGTGGTCGTCACGGGCCTCAGGCAGAAGGCGAGAGAGCTCCTTCCCTCCCGGAGGAACGCCAGATGAAGTCCCGCGCCCGTGCAGCGCACGCCTCTTCCTCCAGAGCGCCCGGGAACTTCATCTCCGGCGCACTGAGCGACGTGCGGACTGGTCGCTTCGAGCGATCCTTGGCTGGCCTTGCCGCAGCAGGCGCCTTGGTCACGACCGGGGAGATCTACACCTCACATGACAGCGCCAGCTTCGGCAACAAGATGATGTGGTGGCCGATCGCGGTCGTGCCCTTGCTCCTCCCCACAGGCGTTGCCGCAGTCTTCAGCCGACGTGCAGCCAAGACCGTGCTCCCTGCGGCTTCTCTTCTTGTCATCGCCAACGGCGTCCAAGGGACCTTCCTCCACTTGCGGGGGATCCAGCGCAAACCAGGCGGCTTCGGGAATCTGCGCTTCAACCTCGAGACGGGACCACCCGCCTTCGCTCCTGCGCTCGCAAGCCTGGTGGGAGGGATGGGCCTCTTGGCCTCCCTCCTGCGGCGAGAAGGCGATTGAATGCCGTTCCGCAACCCGTCAGCCAGAGCGATCACGCCGGGCAACAAGGGACGCTTTCCGGGCTTCGACGTGCTGGACGCGGTCGACCACTGGGACGACGTCACCGCAGGTGTCGTGCTCGCCCGTCTCGATCCTCAGCCGGAGGTGTCCTTCTTCACCGACACCGAGCAAGCAACGGCAGTCGCCCTGTTCGATCAGCTGCTCGGCCAAGGCAGCGACCCAAAGATACCGGTGCTCCTCCTCGTCGATCGTCGGCTCGCGCTCGGTCAGACCGATGGGTGGCGCTACGACGACATGCCCGAAGACGGCAAGGCGTGGCGCCTAACCCTGGCCGCACTCGATGACGACGCTCGCTCCGTCCACGGTGAGCCCTTCCACCAGCTGCAGTGGGAGGAACAAGGCGCCCTCATCCAGGCTGTGCACGATGCCAAGACGTTCCACGAGCTGCCCGCCGCGAGGGTCTGGAGCCTCTGGACTCGCTACGCGAGCACCGCCTTCTACTCGCACCCCTGGGCGTGGAACGAGATCGGCTTTGGAGGTCCAGCGTATCCACGTGGCTACAAGGCGCTTGGCATCGGCGGACGGGAGAACTGGGAGATCTCTGACCACCACAGCTCCGACCCGGTCACGTTCGCGCGAGCGAGTCGAGCGCGCCAGAGGCAACCATGCTCGTTCTGTCGGCAGCGGTGACTATCCAACGTGAACCGCTTCAGAGACACCGCCATCAGAGCCAGAAACGAATCGGCATGGCTGGTCCCGAGCGGCGACGACCGCGTCGACCATCGGTTGCGAGCGGATATGCGCCGCTTTCCTGACGATGAGGAGGTTGACATCGTCATCGTCGGGTGCGGAGCAGGCGGATCCACCTTGATGCAGCGCCTAGCGAGGGCCGGATGGAGGGTTGTCGGCCTCGACGCGGGCCCCTTCTGGGATCCTGACGCCGACTGGGTCAGCGATGAGGCGGGATCCCACAGGCTCTACTGGACCGAGCCGAGGGTCATCTCCGGAGCTGACCCGGTGCCGCTCGGATCGAACAACTCCGGACGAGGCGTCGGCGGCTCCATGGTCCACTATGCGGGGTACACGCCCCGCTTCCATCCATCAGATTTCCACACCGCGACCTCTGATGGTGTCGGCGCGGACTGGCCGATCTCGTACCACGATCTTCGCTCATACTACGAAGCGATCGAAGAGGAGCTCCCGGTCTCGGGGCAGCCCTGGCCATGGGGCGACCCCCACACGTATCACTACTCCCCCCAGCCCGTCAGCGGGAACGGGGAGGTCTTCCTTCGGGGAGCTGGCGCCCTCGGCCTCGGAGCCCGAGTCGGTCCCGTCGCCATCGCCAACGGTCGGTTCGGCAATCGGCCTCACTGCATCTACCGGGGATTCTGCCTGCAGGGTTGCAAGGTCAATGCCAAGGCTTCCCCGCTTATCACCCACGTTCCCGATGCCCTGGCCCACGGGGCGGAGATCCGAGCCAACTGCATGGTCTCGCGCGTCGAGATCGGTAGGGACGGCCTTGCGGCAGGGGTGAGATATCTCTTCCGTGGCGTCGAGCACTTCCAGCGGGCTCGCATGGTGGCGGTGGCCGGCTACTCCATCGAGACGCCTCGTTTGCTGCTGCTGTCCACGAGCAAGCGGTTCCCCGATGGGCTGTGCAACGACCAGGGCCAGGTCGGGCACTACGTGATGGTCCAAGGAGCACCGCAGACCGCTGGTCGCTTTGAAGAGGAGATCCGCATGTTCAAAGCTCCACCGCCAGAGGTGAGCTCTGAGGACTTCTACGAGACCGACCCCTCCAAGGACTACAAGCGCGGCTTCTCGATCCAGACCGTGTCTCCTCTGCCGATCACCTGGGCAGAGCACGTCGCCGCTCAAGGACACTGGGGCGAGGTCCTGCGCGAGTACATGCGTGACTACGTCCATTGGGCCACGCTCGGCGCGCTCTGCGAGTTCCTTCCTCAGTATGACAACGCCGTCACCCTGGCCGACGAGACCGATCGGCATGGTCTGGCAGTGGCGAACTTCTCCTACAGCCAGGGTGAGAACGACGCCAAGCTGATGACTGCTGCGCGCGGCGTGATGGAAGATCTGCTGAGAGCCGCAGGTGCCGAGGAGGTCATGACCATCGAGCGGTACGCGCACCTGGTCGGTGGGTGCAGGATGGCCACGTCACCCCACGAAGGCGTGGTCGACAGAGACCAACGCAGCTTCGCCGTTCCCAACCTGTACATCACCGATGGCAGCGTGCTCCCGACGCAGGGCTCTGCCAATCCGGCACTGACCATCATGTCGCTCGCGGCGCGTTGCGCTGATCACCTCATCGCTGGTGCTCGCGCGGGCTCGCCTGCCTTCCACACCGCCTGACGATGATCACCGAACTCACCGCTCGGGCCTACGAGATACCCACAGAGCGTCCCGAAGCCGATGGCACGTTGCATTGGACCAGCACGAACATGGTCGTTGCCACGGTCAGCGACGGACTGCAACAAGGGCTCGGCTGGACCTACGCCGGTGCGGGGGCGGTCGAGGTCATCAAGCACGAGCTCGCGTCGGTGGTCATCGGCGCTTGCGCGACCGAGATCCCTCGGCTGGCGGAGGAGATGGCTCGGGCTTGTCGGAACCTCGGACGGCCCGGCGTGGCAGCCTGTGCCATCTCGGCAGTCGACATCGCCCTGTGGGATCTCCGAGCTCGCCAGCTCAACCTGCCACTGGTCGAGCTGTTCGGCCGGGCACGCGACTCGGTCCCGGTGTACGGCAGTGGAGGGTTCACGACCTACGACGACGACACCACTGCTGCCCAGCTGACGACGTGGGTCGAAGAGTGGTCCATCCCTCGCGTCAAGATCAAGATCGGCCAAGCGTGGGGAAGTGATCCGATCCGCGACCTCTCGAGAGTCGCCTTGGCCCGCCGCATGATCGGTGACGCGGAGCTCTACGTCGATGCCAACGGTGCCTACAACGTCAAAGAAGCGATACGGCTCGGCCGCGTCATGAGTGATGATCACCAGGTCACGTGGTTCGAAGAGCCAGTGTCGTCTGATGATCTGGAGGGTCTCAAGGAGGTCCGCGCCGCCTTTGACGGCGACGTCGCGGCGGGCGAATACGGCTACACCCTCAGCTACTTCACCACCATGCTCCGAGCTGAGTCAGTTGATTGCTTGCAGGCCGACGCCACAAGGTGCGGGGGGTACACCGTCTGGCTTCGAGTGGCAGCGCTGGCGCAAGCAGCACATCGCCAGCTGTCCGCCCACTGCGCCCCCAACCTTCATGCCCACGTGGGTGCCGCCATCCCGAACCTCCGTCACGTCGAGTACTTCCACGATCATCACTGCATCGAGACGAAGCTCTTCGACGGAACCCTGAGCCCGCAAGGGCGGCGTCATGGTCCCCGAGATCTCACATCCCGGCCACGGCCTCAGCTTTCGCCAAGAAGAGGCCGCACCATACCGGGTCGCCTGACCCTCGCTGTTGAAGGCAAGCAAGGTTCCACATTGTGCTGGAGTTTGAGCGGCACGCAGGGCAATCAGTTTTCGTTAGTGTGTACAATAGTTACTATATGATTGAACCTGTCGAAGGTGTCAGAGAGCCCCTGATCGACGCAATGCTCTCGGCCAGCCGCGTCCTGGTGGCGGTGGCGGCACGATCGCTCTCGGATGTGGCTGAGGAGGTCACCCTGACCCAGTACCGAACACTCGTCGTGCTGGCGTCGCGTGGGGCGCAGAGCTTGGCTGGCCTCGCTGACGCGGTTGGCGTGACGCCTGCCACAGCGACGCGCATGTGCGATCGCCTGGTCTCGAAGGAGCTCATCCGACGGACCGCCAGGTCTGACAATCGCCGTCAGATCCGAATAGCGCTGAGTCCGAGCGGTCGCTCGATCGTCGACGCCGTCACGGAGCGTCGTCGCCTCGAGATCGCGTCCTTGCTCGACGGCGATCCCGACTGACCAACGGGCCGTGATCATCGAGGCGCTGACTCGACTCACGACTGCGGCCGGTGAGGTGCCCGAGCAAGACTGGTCGACTGGCTGGGACCTCTGAATGCTCCGTGTGCCAAGGCTGGATCAGGGTCTGCGCCAGGAGCCCGCTCCGAAGCAGCGGGCTGCGGATCTCCCGCTGGCTCCAGACCACGTCCTACACCCGCAAGTGGCTCTTCCTCGGAGCACTCGTGGGCGTCATCGCCGGTCTGGGGGCCGTCGTCTTCTTCGAGGCGCTCAAGCTCTCCGAGTACGTCTTCTTGCAGCTCATCGCCGGGTACAAGGTCCCCACTCCACTCGGCGAAGGCGGGAGGCCCCCTTCACCCGGCTACGTGCGCCCGTGGGCGATCCCCCTCGTCGCCGTGATCGGTGCGCTCCTTGGCGGGATCCTCGTCTATCTCGTGGCGCCCGACGCCGAGGGCCACGGAACCGATGCCGCCATCGACGCCGTGCACCACAACCCGAGGGGCATCAGGTTGCGCACGGTCCTCGTCAAGATCGTGGCCTCCGCTCTCACCATCGGCTCGGGAGGCTCGGGCGGTCGAGAGGGACCGACGGGCCAGATCAGCGCAGGCTTCGGATCGTTCTTGTCTCGCTTCTTCGACCTCAGCCCCGCCGACGCCCGCATCACCGTGGCGAGCGGCATCGGCGCGGGGATCGGCTCGATCTTCGGGGCCCCCCTCGGCGGCTCCGTGCTCGCCACCGAGATCATGTACCGCGACGACTTCGAGGTCGAGGCGCTGCTGCCCTCCTTCATCGCCTCGATCGTGGGGTACTCCATCTGGGGATCGATCGAGGGCTTCGGACCGCTCTTCGGCTACGTCGGCACCTATCAGCTGAAGAACGTCCAGCAGCTCGGGTGGTTCGCCGTCATCGGCATCCTCGGCGGCCTGATCGGGCTTGCTCTACGCCAAGGGCTTCTACGGGATCGCCGAAGGGTTCTCGTCAGCTCCCCCTCCCACGATGGGCTCGACCAGCGCTCGGTGGTCTCCTCGTGGGGCTGATCGCGCTCGCCATCCCCGAGGTCATCGGCACCGGCTACGGCTGGATCCAGCAGAGCCTGGGTCCCCAGCTGCTCCACATCCCGCTCTGGATCGTGCTGGTCCTTCCCTTGGTGCGGATCATCGCGACAGGCTTCTCGATCGGCTCAGGAGGATCTGGCGGGATCTTCGGTCCCGGCATGGTGATCGGAGCCTTCATCGGTGCTGCCGTCTGGCGGCTGCTCGAACCCCTTGCGCCCTCGATGGGCCACGACCCGGCGCCCTACGTCATCGTCGGGATGATGGCGTGCTTCGGGAGCATCTCGCGCGCTCCGCTTGCCGTGCTTCTCATGGTCGCCGAGATGACGGGGTCCTTCTCGCTCATCGTGCCGGCCATGGTGGCAGTGGGACTCGCCACGCTGATCGTGCGACGAAGCGACGACACCATCTATCGAAGCCAGCTCAAGAGTCGAGCGGAGGCACCCGCCCATCGGATCCTCGCTGGCTTGCCGCTGCTCGGCACTGTTCGAGTGTCTCAGGCCATGGTGCAGCCGCGCTGCGTGCTCACCGCCGGCATGACAACCAAAGCAGCCGCAGCCTCGATGGAGCGAGCCCACGTCGAGGGAGCACCACTCGTCGGTGACGGGACGTTCCTCGGAGTCGTGCTCCTGAGTGCGGTCTCGAGCGAGCTCCGTGGGCAGGAGGCTCCACGCTCAAGGGGATGCTTGACCAGGCGGTGGCGCCCCTGCACGCCGAGGACCTCTTGGGCACCGCGCTTGACACCCTGACCTCGACGCCTCAGACCTGGGCACCCGGTAATCGATGACCAAGGACGACTGACAGGGACAATCGCCATCTCGGACATCGCTCGCAGCTACCGAGGAGCAATCCAAGCCAACCTTCGCCGGGCGGGTGAAGAGGCTGGGGCCAACGGATCGGCGCATCTGCTCATTGCGACGAACTCACCGCTCAACGGTGCTCCACTTCGGTCTTCGCTCATTCCACGCTCCATCCTCGTGACGGAGATCGAGCACGAAGGCGCCATCTCCCAGCCGACGGGTAGCACGGTGATCCGAGCTGGCGACCATTTGCTGGTCCTCGGAGGCGATCAAGACGTCAAGAGCCTTGCCCTTCTGGCTTCGACTCCCGATGCCTGACTTCGTTGCGACGCCAATGGCGCTCCTGGGAGCTTCCGGAAGGAGCGAGATCGCTCAGGCACTCTGGTCGCGGTCGGGATTTTCGTAGAGGTCTTGAGCGTGGTGATCTCTGCTCAGCCCGAGGATTCGGACCTCGTGATCACGCTCCTGCTGGTCCAGAGGATGTGCGCCCCTCGATGAGCCCTGGACCGCCCCAGCTGCGGAGCCAACGTGTGGGTCAGGCGGCCCAAGCAGTGACGCTGCGCTCAACGGTCCTGTTCAACAGCTCTTTCGGCGGATCGCAACAGCATCCCGCAGCGGGGTACGGCGACGCTCCTTCGACGTCAGCCCTCGAAGGTCGGATCAGGCAAGACGGGGGCGTCGACGCCTCCCTGGGGAGGGTCGGCACGGAGTCC
>CAVWVW010000003.1:0-2225093 GCA_963758555.1 uncultured Acidimicrobiales bacterium
GGTGATCCCCCTGGTGCCTGGCGCTGCGAGCGCAGTGATCTACAAGGACGGGACGATGAACGTCGGCGCCTGGGGCACGGACGTGCGCATGTCGCCCGACGTGGTCTCGGTGCGACAGAACCTCGACCTGATCGTGGACCGCGGCGCAGCGGTTCCCGGGCTGCTGGCGAACGACCACTCGCAGTGGGGAGTGACCGTCGGCGGCGCCACCTACGTGTGGCGCTCCGGGCTCGGCATCACTGCCAACGGGGCGCTCGTCTACGTCGGCGGTCCGTCGCTGTCGATCACGAGCTTGGCGGACCTCCTGGTGCGGGCCGGCGCCGTGAGAGGCATGGAGCTCGACATCAACACCGACTGGGTCCAGTACTCGTACTACAACCCGCTCACCGGTCAGCCGGCATCACCCGCCAACGGCAAGGCGCTCATCGACGGCATGGGGGGCAACGGCTCGGGACCCTCTCGCTACTTCGTCAACTGGTGGATCCGTGACTTCTTCACGACCTCGGCTCGCTACAAGGCAGACGGCACGATGGGCACCTCAAGCTCGACGACGTCGACCACGTCGAAGCCGTAGCGGTCGCGGTGGCCAACCGAACCCCCGACGCCTCGGTCGTGGTGATGGGGTGGCGTCGAGCGCCTGAGCTGCTTCGCTGCCTGCGAGCGCTCAAGCAGAGCGACTCGCAAGCCACTCGTGAGGTGCTGGTGGTCCTCAACGAGCCCGACAGCAGCCTCATCGAGGAGCTCGAAGGGCACACCGAGCTCTTTGATCTCCTCGACGTCTCCCCCCTCAACCGTGGCTACGGCCTCGCCAACAACGATGCGGTCGAGCGTGCATCGGGTGAGGTGATCGTCTTCCTCAACGATGATGCGCTCGTCTCGGACGGCTTCCTCGATCCGTTGGTCGATCGGTTGCGTGCCGACCCATCGGTGGGAGCGGTCGGCAGCGTGCAGACCAACGAGGACGGTCGCATCGTCGAAGCCGGTGCGTTTCTCTACCGCGATGGCGCCCCCCTCCAGATCGATGAGGCGGTGCTCGGCGGCGACGAGCCCCGAGCCGAGCCCGTGCTCTACGTCTCGGGCGCTTCGCTGGCGGTTCGGCGCAGTGCCTTCGTCGAGGTGGGCGGCTTTGACGCTGGCTACTTCCCTGCGTACTTCGAAGACACTGACCTGGCCCTCAAGCTCTTGGGCCGCGGGCTCACCACGTGGCTTGCGCCCGCCTCCGTGGTGCGACACCACCACAGCACGCGTGCGCCTCGTCGCTACGCGGCGTTCCTGACCAGGCGGAACCGAGCTCGCCTCGCGCTCCGGTGGGGGCCGGTCTTAGAGCGGCTCCCGGAGCATCCGTCAACCTATCGACCACAGTCGATCCGTCGAGAGGTCGACCAGGTTCGGACGCTCTTGAGCGAATGGGCCCACGGTGAGAGATTTGAGGCGATGGCACCCGACGAGCCCAGGCCCGACGATGAGGAGCTCCTGGAGCGCTCAGGGGCCATCACGGCTGCTTACGTGGCCAGTCTCGAGGGCCGCCTCGACAAGTCCGTCGGGCGCATCGCTGAGCTCGAGGCGATCGAGAGCTACCTGCAGGTCCTCGTCGCTGAGCGTCAAGACGTCCTCGATCGCTACGTGCCTCGCGTGGATGAGCTCGAAGCCACGATCCGAGACCTCCAGGGCCAGCTCGATGCACTCGAAGCAGAGCTCGACGGCTACCGCGGGCGACTGGTGGTGCGGGCCACCGAGAGGGCAGCCGAGCTCACCCGCAGGCTGGCGCCCTAGCTCGACCAGCTCGGTCTCTCAGCCAGGGAGCCTGCGCCAGACGACGCTTGGAAGGTGCACCATGGCCATGGAGGCAGCCTGCAGGATCGACGGAGACCAGATCACAGGCGCCTTCGTGCTCAGGCCCTTGACGATGGTGTCTGCCGCCGTGTCGACGTCGGTGGTGAACGGGGCCTCGGCCATGCCTTCGGTCATCTTCGTGCGCACGAAGCCAGGGCGGATGATCTGGACCAAGACGCCGAAAGGTCGGACGGACTCCGCGTAGCCCTGGGTGAAGGCGTCCAGTCCAGCCTTGGTCGAGCCGTAGGTGAAGTTCGCTCGACGCACGCGCACCCCCGCGATCGAGGAGAACACGGCGACGTGCCCGGTGCCCTGTGCGAGCAGGCGAGGTCGCAGGGCGGCCAGCGCAGCCGCAGGCCAGGTCAGGTTCACGCTGAAGAGCGACGCGGTGCCCGCAGCGTCATCGTCGAGCTTGTCCTGGTCTCCCAAGAGCCCCACCGCCACCAGCACGAGATCGATGGACCCGCCCGCCGCCGCGAACGCGGCATCGATGGTCGGGGCCGCGCTGGCGAGGTCGGCGGCGTCGAAGACGACGGTCTCGACCAGCTTGGCCCCGTGGGCTCGGAGCTCGTCGGCCGAGCGGGCCAGGGCAGCGTCGTCGCGGCCGGCGAGCACCACCGTGGTGGTCCTGTCGTTGACGAGCCGACGGGTCACGGCCAGGGCGATGTCAGAGGTCCCGCCGAGGACCAGGACGCTCTGTGGCTGTCCGAATGCGTTCTGCACCGTGGTGCTGCCTCCTGTGGTCGTGATCAGTCGAGCTCGAGGCGCCGGCTGAGATCGGACGCCATGACCCCGTTCGGGTCGATGAGGCGTCGGACCTCGTTGAGCGAGTCGAGCGAGGGGTACATGGCGCGCAGCAGCTCGGCCGAGACGCGGCTGTCCTTGGCGAGGTAGAGCCGACCGTCGGCTTCGGCCACCATCTGGTCAAGCTGGTCGAGCACCTTCGGCAGCTGTGGAGGGCCGAGCGGCACGTCGAGCGCCAGCGTCCAGCCTTCGATGGGGAAGGACAGCGGTCCGGGGTCACCGGGACCGAAGCGCTTGAGCACAGCGAGGAAGGAGGGGACCTTGGCGCTCGAGAGCACCTCGATGGCCCTCGTCACCACGTCTCCGTGGGCGTCGGGTACGGCGAACTGGTACTGCAGGAAGCCCTTGGGGCCATGCATCCGGTTCCAGTTCGAGACGCCGTCTAAGGGGTGGAAGAAGGTCCCGACGCTCTGGATCTCGCCATCTCGTTTGGCCGGGGCCTTGCGGAACCAGAGCTCGTTGAACGCGCTGATGGAGAGCTTGTTGAGGAGACCTGGAGGAGCCGTGAACGGCACTGAGAGCTTGGCTCCCGAGGGAGCGGCCAGCGGCGTCGAGCGCTGCTTGGCGTTGAGCGCCCCGAGGGGGGCGTGATCTCCTCGGGTGAGCACGCCGCGACCCATGCGAGCCCCTGAGGTCATGCAGTCCACCCAGGCCACCGAGTAGCGATAGTCGGCATCCCCGGTGTACATCGCCTCCATGATCGAGTCGAGGTCCTCGAAGCGCTCGGTGTCCACGCTCACGTAGCCAGTCTCGACCGGCAGCAGGCGGATCGTCGCTTCGGTGACGATCCCCGTGAGGCCCATCCCGCCAGCGGTCGCCCAGAAGAGCGGCGGGTCCGTCTCCGCCGAGACGGTGATCGAACCCACCGGTGTGGCGATGGTCATCGAGGTGACGTGGCTCATGAAGCTGCCCTCGACGTGGTGGTTCTTGCCGTGGATGTCTGCAGCGATCGCACCGCCCACCGTCACCTGACGGGTGCCGGGCGTCACAGGCACGAAGAACCCGGCGGGCAGGGCCACGGCCAGCAGCTCATCGATGCTGACCCCGGCTCCACAGGTCACGAGTCCGGTGCTCGGCTCGATGGGTGAGAGGTGCCAGAGCGACCGGTTGGAGATCACCGTGCCGCCAGCGCACTGCGCGGCGTCCCCGTAGCTTCGACCGAGCCCTCGAGCGATGAGCGGGCCCTTGGCCGAGCCCAACAGCTCGACGACCTCGTCAGCAGAGCGAGGCGTCGTGACGAAGGCCGTGGACGGAGCGGTGTTGCCCCAGCCGCTCAGCAGCTCTTGGCTTCCCGCCGTCATCCGTAGATCCCGATGACGGCCAGGACCACCCAGAGCGCAGCCAGGATCTGGATGACGTGGTCAGAGAAGATGAGGTCCTCTGGTGCGCCGCCCTCCCGGGCGTCGAGCACCCGAAGCACGTAGAGCGCACCGATGACCACAGGCACCGCCGTCAGGTGGATCCAGACCTCTCGACCGTGCGCCCGCTCGATCAGACCGGTCCCCTCAAAGGCCCAGAGGCAGTAGGCGGTGACCGAGACCGTGGCCGTCAGGGTCAAGGCGGACTCGAGGTAGGTCTTCGAGTACCTCGAGAGGACCGCTCGGGCCTCGCCTCCCTCGCCGTTCTCGTCAGGGAGCTCGGCAAGACGCTTGCCCACCACCAGGAACAACGAGCCGAAGGAGATGACCACCACGAACCACACGCTGAGCGGTGTGTGAGACGCGGCGCCACCACCGAGCGCTCGGAGCACGAACCCTGCCGCCACACAAGCCAGCTCGATCACGGGCTCCGTCTTGAGATACGCCGTGTAGAGCAGCGTGATGACGACGTAGCTGGCGAGCACGACGGCCAGCTGCCAGGTGGCAGCCAGCCCGCCGAGGACCACGGCACCGACCATGAGCACGGCAGCGGAGCTCAAGGCCACGTTGACGGGGAGCTCGCCAGAGGCGATGGGACGGAAGCGCTTCCTCGGGTGTTGGCGATCAGCGTCGCGGTCGCGCACGTCGTTGACCAGGTACGTGCCCGACGCAGCCAGCGAGAAGGCGATGAAGGCAACGATGGTGGGCCACAGCACGCCGTGGTGGAAGAGCGTGCCCGCTGCCGCCGGGGCGATGAAGACGAGGACGTTCTTGACCCACTGCTTCGGGCGCATAGCCCGGAGGAGCGCGCCCGGGAGACCGAAGCGCCGAGGTGGGGCAACGTGGACCGGATGCTCCGGATCTTGGCTGCCGGGCGTCAGAGGAGACGGAGGGTGCGAGGCGATAGGCCGAACCTACCAGGACGTTCATGCTCGATTGGTTCCCGCACACGGCCAGCGGCCTATCATCTGACCCGTGAAGCGCCCCCCTTGTGCCGTCACTGGCACGCACGACCGCATCGGTCTCGACCGAGGGTGGCCGCTCGGCCCACGGCACTCCCGTCACGGGGGTCTGCAGACCTAATACCAGCCGCTTGAGGTGAGGCACATCGTCGGATCTGTCCATCGGTGGCGCACGCAAAGCTCGAGCTCGTTCGCAAGTCAGAGGAAGGAAGCACCCAGGTGGATCTGTTTGAGTATCAGGGCAAGCAGTACTTCGCCCAATTCGGCATCCCTGTCTCGCCCGGGGGCGAGGCCGACACGGTTGACGAGGCGGTCGCGGTAGCGGAGAAGATCGGGTACCCGGTGGTCGTCAAGGCACAGGTGCGCGTGGGAGGTCGAGGCAAAGCCGGCGGCATCAAGCTGGCGGACAACGCTGACGAGGTTCGACTCCACGCCGGGAACATCTTGGGCATGGACATCAAGGGCCACGTCGTCCACCGCCTGTGGATCGAGCTCTCGAGCGACATCGCGGAGGAGTACTACGCCAGCTTCACCCTGGACCGTCCGAACAAGGTCTACCTCGGCATGCTGTCAAAGGAAGGCGGCGTGGAGATCGAGGAGGTGGCCGTCACCAACCCCGACGCCATCATCAAGCTCTCCATCGACCCGACGGTGGGCCTCGACCTCGCCACGGCGACCAAGTGGGTCGCAGACGCCGAGCTGAACGAGGGCGCACAGGAACAAGCTGCGGCGCTCCTCGTCCAGCTCTTCGAGTGCTACGTCAAGGGTGACTGCGACCTCGCGGAGATCAACCCGCTCATCTACACCACCGACCACGTCGTCCGAGCGCTCGACGCCAAGGTGACCTTGGACGTCAACGCCGAGTTCCGCCACCCTGAGTGGGAGGCGTGGAGCGACACCGACGCTGAAGACCCCCGCGAGGCGATGGCCAAGGAGAAGGGTCTCAACTACATCGGGCTTGAGGGCTCGGTCGGGATCATCGCCAACGGCGCAGGGCTCGCCATGTCGACGCTCGACGTGGTCAACCAGGTGGGTGGCACAGCGGCCAACTTCCTCGACATCGGAGGCGGCGCCAACGCCGACGTGATGACCGCCGCACTCGAGGTGATCAACGCCGATCCGTCGGTGCGCTCAATCTTCGTCAACATCTTCGGCGGCATCACCCGCGTCGACGAGGTGGCCAAGGGCGTCATCGAGGCGCTCCGCCGTGTGGACATCAGCTCGCCCATCGTGCTGCGACTCGATGGCACCAACGCCATTGAAGGGCGTGCGCTCCTCGCCGAGCACCTGAATGATCGATTGGTGGCAGAGCCCACGATGCTCGACGCCGCCCGACGCGCCGTGGCGATGGCCACGACGGGAGGAGACAGCAAGTGAGCATCTTCGTCGACGAGAACACCAAGGTCATCGTCCAAGGCCTGACCGGCGGACAGGGCCGCTTCCACGGTGTCCGCAACCGTGACTACGGGACCCAGGTCGTCGGGGGCGTGAGCCCCAAGAAGGCGGGCACCGACGTCGAGGGCATCCCTGTCTTCGCTTCGGTCAAAGAAGCAGTCGCCGAGACAGGCGCGACAGCATCGTTCGTGGTCGTCCCGCCGCCCGCCGCCGTGGCTGCCATCTTGGAGGCCGCTGAGGCGGGCATCGAGTTCATCGTCTGCATCACCGAGGGCATCCCTGCACATGACGAGGCACGTTGCTTCAACGTTCTGAAGAAGGACTTCCCCAACACGCGCCTCCTGGGCCCGAACTGCCCCGGCATCATCAGCCCCGGGAAGTGCAACATCGGCATCACCTCAGGTGACATCGCGCTGGCCGGGGGACCGGTCGGCATCGTGTCGCGCTCAGGCACGCTCACGTACCAGGCGCTCCACGAGCTCTCGCAGCAGGGTGTCGGGCAGACGACCTGTGTGGGCATCGGCGGCGACCCCGTTCCGGGGACCAACTTCATCGACTGCCTCGAGGCCTTCGAGGCCGATCCCGACACCAAGGCCGTGATGATGATCGGAGAGATCGGTGGCTCAGAAGAGGAGCTGGCGGCTGAGTTCATCAAGAACCACATGACCAAGCCAGTGGTCTCCTACGTGGCAGGCGTGACGGCCCCTCCGGGTCGCAAGATGGGTCACGCCGGAGCGATCATCTCAGGCTCGCAGGGCACCGCCCAAGCCAAGATGGAGGCCTTGGAGGCCGCAGGCGTGACGGTGGCGCTCAACCCCACCGAGGCTGGCGAGAAGATGGTGGCCATCGTCCGAGAGCTCGGGCTCTAGGGCCCAGGACTCGGAGGGCCTCTCAAGAACGTGCCTCGATGAGGATCGCCGTGCTGGTCTCGGGCAGCGGGACGATCCTTGAGGCCATCGTCGAGTCCATCGAGGTCGCGGTCGTGCTGTCCGACCGGCCGTGTCGAGGTCTCGACGTGGCCGCAGAGCACGGCATCGAGGCGATCCTCGTCGACCGCCTCGACTTCGGCGGCTTCGGTGAGAGGTTCGATCGCGACGCGTACACCCGAGCGGTCCGAGACGAGCTGGTGGATCGGCAGATCGATCTGATCGCCATGGCCGGGTTCGGCACCGTGCTCGGTCAGGCCATCCACGAGTCCTTCGAGCTCCGGATCTTGAACACCCATCCCGCGCTGCTCCCGGCCTTCCCGGGTTGGCACGGCGTGGCCGACGCTCTGGCCGCGGGCGCCACGGTCAGCGGCTGCACGGTGCATCTCGCCACCTTGGAGATGGATGCGGGCCCGATCCTTGCCCAAGGCGAGGTGCAGGTCCTTGACGACGACACCGAAGCGAGCCTGCACGAGCGGATCAAGCAGGTCGAACGCCAGCTCTACCCTGCGACCATCGCGGCGGCAGCCGCCGCGCTGGACCAGGGACGTCAGATCCAGTCGATCGCGGAACACTAGGAGGCAACGCCGTGAGGGCACTGCTCAGCGTCTACGACAAAGAAGGGCTCGTCGGGTTCGCTCGAGGCCTTGAAGAGCTCGGCTTCGAGCTGCTGGCCTCGGGCAACACCGCGGCTGCGCTCTTGGAGGCGAAGATCGCGCACCATGACGTCGCGTCGGTCACCGGGAGCCCTGAGATGCTCGGCGGGCGGGTCAAGACCCTCCATCCAGCCATCCACGGTGGCATCCTGGCCGATCGCTCAAAGGCTGAGCACCTGGCTGATCTCGAGGCCAACGGCATCGAGGCGATCGACCTCGTGGTCTGCAACCTCTACCCCTTCACGTCGAACCCTTCGATCGAGCTGATCGACGTGGGCGGGCCGACCATGGTCCGCGCGGCGGCCAAGAACTTCGCCCACGTCGGCATCGTCGTCGAGCCCGAGGACTACGAGCAGGTCTTAGCTGAGCTGCGGTCGGACGGGTCGCTGTCAGCCAGCACTCGAGGGACCTTGGCCCGCAAGGCCTTCGCTCACACGGCGGCGTATGACGCGGCGATCGTGGAGTGGCTCAACGGCGGCGGGCCCGACGGCACGACCGCGGATGACGACGAGGTGCTTCCCGAGGCGATCCCGCTCGTGCTCGAGCGGGCCGAGATCCTCCGCTACGGGGAGAACCCGCACCAGCGGGGAGCTCGCTACCGCGTCAGCGGCCAAGCGTCCTGGTGGGACGAGGTCACCCAGCACGCGGGCACGGCCCTGAGCTACCTCAACCTCTTCGACGCCGACGCTGCGTGGCGCTTGGTCCACGAGCTCTCGGCTGACGCCGGCGGCTTGCCGGCTGCGGCGATCATGAAGCACGCCAACGCCTGCGGGGCGTCAGTGGCAGAGCAGGTGGCCGAGGCCTTCAGTGCCGCGCTGGCCGCGGATCCCCTGTCGGCCTTCGGTGGGATCGTGGCGCTCTCCGAGCCGATCACCGACGAGATCGCAGCTCTCATCGCCGAGGGACCGCAGGCCGACGTGATCATCGCCCCAGCGATCACCGCTGAGGCCGTCGAGACCCTTCGCTCTCGACGCAAGGCCACACGACTGCTCAGCGCCCCTGCGCCTGAGAGCCCTGCTCGTCAGATCCGCTCGCTCGGGACGAGCTTCTTGGTCCAAGGCTGGGATGAGATCGTGAAGCCACCGTCCTCATGGACCGTCGTGACGGAGCGCGCGCCGAGCACCCAGGAGTGGGAGGACCTCACCGTGGCATGGCGAGTGTGCGCGCGGACCACCTCGAACGCCATCGCACTCGCCCGAGGGGGCAAAGCGGTGGGCATCGGCGCAGGGCAGCAGTCGCGCGTGGTGGCTGCGGAGCTGGCGGTGACCAAGGCGGGCGAGGAGGCGGTGGGCTCCGCCGGCGCCTCTGACGCCTTCTTCCCCTTCCCCGATGGCCTCGAGGTGCTCCTCACCGCTGGCGTCACCGCCATCGTGCAACCAGGTGGCTCGATCCGAGATGACGAGGTCACGCGCGTGGCGGACGAGGCAGGTGTCACGATGGTTCACACCGGCGAACGCCACTTCCGCCACTAGGAGAGACGACATGACCGCACAGCTGCTCGACGGCGAGAAGGTTGCCGGACGGATCAAGATGGAGGTCGCCGACAGGGTGGCGCGCCTCAGAGCAGATGGCCGACGAGTCGCGCTCGGCACGATCTTGGTCGGCGAAGACGGCCCTTCGGCCAAGTACGTGGCGATGAAGCACGCCGACTGCGCCGAGGTGGGCATCGAGTCCGCCCACGTGCACCTGGGCGCTGACGCCAGCCAGGCTGACGTGCTCGACGCAATTCGAGCCATGAACGAGGATCCGGTGATCGCGTCGATCCTGGTGCAGCTGCCCATGCCCAGAGGGATCGATGAAGAGCAGGTGCTCTTGGCGGTCGATCCGGCGAAGGACGTCGATGGGCTGCACCCTGTGAACCTCGGCAAGCTGGTCATGGGGGCACCAGGACCGTTGCCGTGCACGCCGGCTGGCATCGTGGAGCTCTTGGCGGCGCACCACGTCGCCGTCGAGGGCAAGCACGTCGTGATCATCGGCCGAGGGCTCACCATCGGGCGCCCTCTGGCGCTGCTCATGGCCATGAAGCGCCCCGGCTGCAACGCTGCGGTCACGGTGGTGCACACCGGCGTCGACGACATGGCCTCACTGGTGAGGCAGGCTGACGTGGTGGTCGCGGCCGCCGGCGTCGCCGGCCTGGTGACCAAGGACATGATCAAGCCGGGTGCAGCCGTCGTCGCTGCGGGCACGAGCTGGGAAGGGAAGCGTCTCATGAGCGACGTCGCCGAGGAGGTGGCCGAGGTGGCGGCCTGGATCTCACCGAGGATCGGGGGCGTGGGCCCGATGACGCGCGCCATGCTGCTGCGCAACGCCATCGCCGCTGCGGAGCGCGGGCAGTGAGCCCCGAGCTGGATGCCAAGGGTCGTGAGTTCGACGTCCGCCCTTGGGGCTCCTACGTGGTCTTGGACGCAGAGGAGGCTGACCACAAGGTCAAGCGCATCGAGGTCACCCCGCAGAAGCGGCTGAGCTACCAGAGCCACGCCAAGCGCTCGGAGCACTGGTTCATCGTGGCAGGCACCGCCAAGGTCACCTTGGACGGCGTCGATCACCTCCTCGAGGCGGGGCACGCCGTCGACATCCCTGTGGGCACCGCACATCGCTGCGAGAACCCGGGCGATGAGACCCTCGTGTTCATCGAGGTCCAGTACGGCACCTACTTCGGTGAGGACGACATCGTCCGCTACGAGGATGACTACGGTCGCGCAGGCACCTGAGCGAGGCGGGGGGAGCGTGAGGTGACGGCAATAGCGGAGCTCTTGGCTTCTTCGCGCACGGTGAGCTTCGAGTTCTTCCCGCCCAAGTCGAACCGCGAGGCAGCGACCTTGGAGACGACGCTGCGCGAGCTTGAGCCGCTCGAGCCGTCCTTCGTCTCGGTCACCTATCGGGGCGGCGCGGAGTCGCGTCGGCGCACCTTCGACCTCGTGGCCACGATGAAGCAGTCGACGACGCTCGAGCCCATGGCGCACCTCATCTGCGTCGCCCACAGCCGAGCCGAGCTCACCGAGATCCTCGAGAGCTACCAAGGCGTCGGGGTGGAGAACCTGATGGCCCTCGGCGGCGATCCGCCCTCCGACCCTGGTGCTCCGATCGGCGAGCTGGCCTACGCCTCAGAGCTCGTCGAGCTGGCACGATCGCTCGGCGGCTTCTCGATCGGGGTGGCGGCCCATCCATCGGGCCACCCTCGCTCAACCTCGATGCCCGCGGATCGTGACTTCCTGGCCGCCAAGCTCCGCATGGCGGACTTTGCGGTCACGCAGTTCTTCTTCGGCATCGATGAGTACCTGGGCCTGGTGACTGACCTCGACGAGCGTCGGGTGGACAAGCCCGTCCTGCCGGGGATCATGCCGGTGACCTCGATGGCCTCGGTCCCGAGGATGGCGCTCATGGGCGCTCCGGTCCCCTCATGGGCCGTCAGCCGGCTAGAAGACGCTGATCGAAAGGGCGGCAAGGAGGCCGTTCGAGCCGAAGGGATCCTGCTCGCCACCGAGCTGTGCGCGGCCCTCTTGGAGCAAGGAGCGCCGGGTCTGCACTTCTACACGCTCAACCACTCCTCAGCGACCCGCGAGATCGCCAGCGCGCTCGGTCTCGCCCAGCGCTGAGCGGGGGCCAAGCGACCCAGCATCTCGAGCGCCAGCCTGGCATCTCGCGGTAGGAACACCCCTCAAATGGGGGTACATTGAGGTTCTTATGGCTACCTCTCCCGTCCACGTCACCGTCACCGGCGCTGCAGGCCAGATCGGCTACCAGCTCCTCTTCCGCATCGCCTCGGGCCAGCTGCTCGGACCCGACACTCCGGTGGTCCTGCGCCTCCTTGAGATCGAGCCCGGCATGAAGGCGCTCCAGGGCGTCGTCATGGAGCTTGATGACTGCGCCTTCCCGCTGCTCGCTGGCATCGAGGCCACCACCGACCTCGACGTGGCCTTCGACGGCACGTCCTGGGCGCTGCTCGTGGGCTCGATCCCTCGCAAGGCCGGGATGGAGCGCGGAGACCTGCTCAGCGTCAACGGCGGCATCTTCAAGCCCCAAGGCCAGGCCATCGCCAAGAACGCGGCGTCTGACGTGCGTGTCTTGGTGGTCGGCAACCCGTGCAACACCAACTGCCTCATCGCCAAGGAGAACGCCAAGGACGTCCCGGCGGATCGCTGGTTCGCCATGACGCGCCTCGACCAGAACCGCGCTCGAGTCCCAGCTCGCCCAGAAGGCCGGCGCACCGGTGGCCGACGTGAAGAACCTGGCCATCTGGGGCAACCACTCGGCCACCCAGTTCCCCGACTTCGCCAACGCCACCATCGGCGACCTCGCCGTTCCGAAGGTCATCGACGACGAGGCGTGGCTCCAGGGCACCTTCATCGAGACCGTTCAGAAGCGTGGTGCGGCGATCATCGAAGCAAGGGGAGCGTCGTCCGCTGCCTCTGCGGCCAGTGCGGCGATCGACACGGTGGTGGGGCTTCGGACTGCCACGGCACCTGGCGACTGCGTCTCGGTGGCTCTCAGCTCTGAGGGCCAGTACGGGGTGCCGGAGGGCTTGATCTTCGGGTACCCGGTCGTCGCCGATGGCGCTGGCGGCCACGAGGTGATCAGCGGCGTGAGCCACGACGAGTTCGCCCAGGCTCGCATCGCCGTGACGCTCAACGAGCTCGTCGAAGAGCGCGACGCGGTCAAGGAGCTCGGCCTCATCGGCTGAGAGTCCACGAGGCCGTCTTCGGCCCGTCGGAATCTGGCGGCTGAGCGGTCAGCGCAACCCGATCCCTCCGGGGTCATCTAGCCGCGACGGGCGAGCGCCGAGCCTCGTTGGCATGGCTTTGACGGCACGCTCGGCGGTTGAAGGAGTCTCGCTGGAGAAACCCACCCGCAGGGTGCCCCAAGGGCTGCGAAGGCTGCCCACCGCAGCTTGTGATTTCAGGGAAGCAGACCTCATCAAAATTAAAACTTGACTATTTCCATCATATTTATTAAACAACTGGAGATTCACCCGGCCAAAGGGTCGGGATCCATCTGATGGAGAGGAAGAAGGAGAGATCGGATGAGATACACCACGAGCCTCAAGCTCGGCCTGGGCGGGGTGCTGCTCGCAGGGGTCACCCTGGGAGTGAGCGGCATCGCAGCCGCTGACTATGAGCCCTCGTCGACGGACGTAGTCGCTGTGACGGGTGACACCCCGCAGTTCGCGCTGCAGTTCTTGTCCGATGGCGACTACAACGGCGATGCCGGCTTCAACTCGTCGGGCTCCTACAACAAGCTCGTCAGCTTCAACGCCACGGCCGACGGCAACGCCCGCTCTGCCTACGCGCAGGGCTCGACCCAGGCCTCTCCGATCGCCCTGAACCCCACCGACGTGCTGCGGGCGGGGACCTTCCCGGTCCAGCGGGTCCAGTCCTCGGGTGCGGCGATCACCGCGTTGCTCAACGACACCGGCGCCCAGGAGACGATCAACTTCATCGGCTCCTCGACGCTGCCGACCTCGGCCCAGCAGAACCAGGCCTCGACCAACGGCTGGGGCTACCTCCACGTGGTGCGAGCTCGGCACCGACGCCGTGCAGATCGCCACCGCCTCGGTCGACCAACGCCCCGGCGGGTCTCTCGGCTGCCGAGCTGGTCAAGATCTACAACGGGACCTACACGACCTGGGGTCAGATCCCTGGCTACGCAGGGGCCGCCCCGTCCGACACCATCATCCCGGAGATCCCGCCGAGCTCGTCAGCGATCTACAAGACCCTCACGGCTGATCTCAAGAGCGCCAACGGCGGCACGGCGGTGTCCCTCGGCTCGGACGTCAAGACCGTCGAGCAGAACGACCCGACGGCCATCACCGGAGCCACGACCCCCGCAGACGCCATCGTCCCGTTCTCACAGGCTCGCTTCAACCTGTGGACCGACGGCTACTTCCACAACCCCGCTACAGCGTTCCCTGGCTCGTCGACGGCATTGAGCTCGGGTATCAAGCTCCTCAGCGGCGCAACACCTGACTCCGGCACGGTCTACTCGAGCCCCATCGCCGACTACGTCATCTTCCGTCAGTCGGATCTGGCGAGCACCACGGCCTTCGAGCCAGGCGGGACAAAGAACTGGGTCCAGACGCTGTTCTCAAGCGCAAGCGGCACGCCGCTCGTCAAGTCGGCCATCGGCCAGTCGCTGATCGCGGCCTCTGGTGTGACCCCCAGCTACCAGGACCTCGGTGACGTCTCCGCAGGCTGATCGACCGCTCGGCTCAGCCAACGAGGCCGCGTCGGGTCGACACGAGCAGTCCCCCTCCTCGTGTCGACCCGCCGGGGGCCAGCGATGTTGACCTCACATGACACCGCCATCTCGGTCTGTATCGAGGGTCGAGACCATCGACCGGACTGAGCGAGACAGCACCAAGCAGGCCTAACAACACCACAAAGCACCAGATCAACAACAGGAGAAGAACACATGTATCGATTCAGAAAGGTGATCGCCGCCACGGTGGTCACCGCACTCAGCGCCGGGGGAGCAGCCATCGGCCTCGTCAACCCGGCAGGGGCCGTAGGCCTCCCTTGGGGGAGCGAGCCGAACTCCGCTGGCTCCCTGGCGTTCTTCAACGCCCAAGGCCAGCAGATCACGGGAGGCAACTTGACCGACGCGCCACTTGCGGCGTACGTCGAAGGCTCGGTCGCCCTTCGTGCCAACGACACCAAGGCAACCCTGTTCGCCTACACCCCCGTCAATGGTGTGGCTCCGGGCGCGTGGAGCGGCGAGCAGCTCTCGGGCTCGACGGTCTACCCGAACGCCTCGGCGCCCGGCGCGCTTGCCTCGGCGACGCTGCCAATCGTCAGCGGTGCCGGAACCGACGCGAGCCTCAGCAGCTACATCGGTGACCTGCCAAACACGGACACCTCCTCCGATGGCTACGCAGGTCTCTACGAGCTTCGCCTCAAGACGGCGGCGCAAGGCGTGTCGCAGACGGCGACCTACGACTCGGCGGTGATTCAGGTATCGGGATCGACATGGTCGGTCATCTCGCCGGCTCCTGCGCTGACGGCAACTACCACGACGCTGACGTCAAGCCCGTCAACGACGGCGGTGGGTGGTACGTCGGTCTCATTGACAGCCACCGTCTCCCCTTGGGCACCTGGCTCCGTCCAGTTCAAGGTCGGGAGCCAGAATCTGGGCTCGCCGGTGACGGTCAGCGGGGGCACAGCGCAGCTGTCGACCTCAAGCCTGCCCGTCGGCACCGACAGCCTGAGCGCCGTGTTTACGCCAGCGCAGTTCTCCGCGTACAGCCCGTCGACCGGCAGCGAGTCGCTCTCGGTCACCGCGCCGCCCGCGGCGTCGACGACCACCGCCCTCTCGGTCAACCCGAGCACGGCAGTGGCAGACAGCGCTGTGGGGATCACCGCCAACGTCTCGAACGCAGGCGGAGCACTTGGCGCAGGTGATGGTTCAGTGACCTTCTACGACGACGGCAGCGACTCAAGTGGCCAGATCACGAGCAACAGCGTGAACTTGGGCTCCGTCGCTCTAGGGTCGAATGGAGCTGCAGTTCTGAACTTTGGCTCGTTCGCCACCGGTTCGCACTACCTCGTGGCGAGCTTCGTGCCGACGAACTCCGTCGTCAACGCTGCTTCGACGTCCTCCGCGGTGCTCTTCACGGCGACAGCGCCGACGTCAGCGCCTGCCACGGCGGGGGTCGACGTGACCATCCCGTCGGGCGCTCTGACCATCTCGACGCCTTACAGCGCTTCGAATCCGTTCCAGCTGGGCACGGCGGTGCTCAGCCCGAGCAATGGTCAGTTCACCGCTTCCGCCCCGTTCGGCAGCGCCACCAACCCGGCTCAGGGCGTCACGATCACCGATACCCGAGCCGGCGAGCAGCCATGGTCGGCAGCCGTGACGGCAACGAACTTCTCCGATGCATCGGGAGACACCATCCCAGCATCTGATCTGACGTTCACGGACGTGGCGGCGAGCTTCTTGGCGGGCAATGCTCTCCAGAGCGGGAGCATCGTGACGACTGACGTGGCCAACGGACTGTCCGGTGGACCCCACGTCTTCGCTTCGGCGGCTCAAGGCGATGGCTCTGTGTACATTGACGGCCTTCTCTCGTTGGCAGCACCTTCGTCGGTCAAGGCGGGCAACTACGTCGCCACGCTGACGTTCACCATCACCTAGCCCGACGTTTCCTGGGCGCCCGGACGGGTGGGCGGCGGTGCGGCCGTCGTCCACTCGTCCGCGTCCGGAGACTTGTCAGCACCCCAAAATCAAGTATCTTCATCGATTTTTTAGAGATTCAGGACCCCATGAGGATCACCACTTCCCTGTCGCCGCAGCCGACGCGCATCAGAGCGCTTGCCTCGATGGTGCCTCGAGCGGCAATCGCTCTTGCTGCTGCTCTCGCACTCTTGGGCTCGATGGCTGCCATGGTCGCTGGCGGCGCGACGCCTGCAACGTCGACGACGCCAACCAACAAGGTCACCTTCGGCGTTGAACCTGCTACCGCCGTTGGCTCGACACCACGTTCCCAATTCAGCTTCGGCGTGACTCAAGGAGCGACGGTCTCCGACACCGTCGCCGTGCTCAACTACTCCGCCTCACCGCTCGAGCTGGACCTGCAGGCGACCGATGCGATCGAGACCCCCCACGGTGGATTCAGTCTCTTGGCCAACAACAAGCTGCCGACGGGAGCGGGTAGCTGGATGACGCTTCCGGCATCGGCTTCGAGCGTGGTGGTTCCGGCTGAGAGCCCCACAGCGCCGGGCTCGGTGCTCGTGCCCTTTGTGGTGCGCGTCCCTCGAGATGCCTCACCCGGAGACCATGTCGGGGGCATCCTGGCCTCCTTGACCACGACAGGTGGCTCATCGGGTCGACGAATCGTGCTGGTCCAGCGTGTGGGCGTGAGGGTCTTCCTTCATGTCGCGGGCACCGTCCATCCAGCAATTGCCATCGACAGGCTCTCCGCTCACTACAGCGGTTCACTCAATCCGTTCAGCACGGGGCGTGTGCACGTGAGCTACGTGATCAAGAACACAGGTGATATCGATCTCGGCATCCATCAGGTGGTGAGCCTGAGTGGACCGATCGCTGACGATCGTCACGTCGCGCTCGCTCCGATCCAGATCCTCCTGCCGGGCTCGTCGGTCAAGGAGTCGGCGAACCTCACGGGCGTGCGTCCTGAAGGGCTCTTGCGTGCCACCGTCACGGCGCAGCTCGAAGCTTCCGCCTGATGAGGGCGTCGGCGCCCTCCCGGCGGTGACTGCCTCGGCCACGGTTCTCGCCGTGTCGTGGGTGGGTGGCGCCATCATCGTGGCACTGCTTGCGGGCTTGCTGCTGCTCCCGGTGTTCAAGGGCTCGAGCCTGCTCTCCTTGGCCAGGGCTCGCTTGGGCAGGCGAAAGCGGACGTAGCCACCCGGCTGGTCACCTGCTGCAGCGGGTAGCCCAGGGGATCCGGGCCACTGCGCACAAGCTTCAGGTGGCGCGCCTCTGGTTGTGCGCTTGACAGAGTCTTTAAATCTGATAGAACATGTCAGCTATTAATTGTTGACTAAATAACTCAGATTTAGTTGTTTAGATGAGAAACAGCATTGATCGGGTCTCTTGGGAGAGGCCCCATACAAAGGAGTGATCGATCGTCATGAGATTCACCACGAGCCTCAAGCTCGGCCTGGGCGGGGTGCTGCTCGCAGGAGCCACCCTCGGGGTGAGCGGTATCGCGGCTGCTGACTATGAGCCCTCGCCATCGGACGTGGTCGCAGTGACGGGCGACACCCCGCAGTTCGCGCTGCAGTTCTTGTCCGATGGCGACTACAACGGCGACGCCGGCTTCAACTCGTCGGGCTCCTACAACAAGCTCGTCAGCTTCAACGCCACGGCTGACGGCAACGCCCGCTCCTGCCTACGCGCAGGGCTCGACCGAGTCCTCGCCGATCCTCTGGACCCGACCGACGTGCTTCGGGCGGGGACCTTGCCGGTCCAGCGAGTCCAGTCCTCGGGTGCGGCGATCACCGCGCTGCTCAACGACACCGAGCGCACAGGAGACGATCAACTTCATCGGCTCCTCGACGTTGCCCACCTCGGCTCAGCAGAGTCAGGCCTCACCAAGGCCGGCTGGGGTTACCTCCACGTGGTGGAGATCGGCACCGACGCCGTGCAGATCGCCACTGCCTCGTCGACCAACGCCCCGGCGGGCCTCTCGGCTGCCGAGCTGGTCAAGATCTACAACGGGACCTACACGACCTGGGGCGAGATCCCTGGCTACACAGGGACCTGCCCCGTCGGACACCATCATCCCGGAGATCCCGCCCAGCTCGTCAGCGATCTACAAGACCCTCATGGCTGATCTCAAGAGCGCCAACGGCGGTACGGCAGTGTCTCTCGGCTCGGACGTGAAGACCGTCGAGCAGAACGACCCGACGGCAATCACCGGAGCCGCGACCCCAGCAGACGCCATCGTCCCGTTCTCGCAGGCTCGCTTCAACCTCTGGGCCGACGGCTACTTCCATGACCCCACCACCGTGTTCCCTGGCTCGTCGACGCCACTGAGCTCGGGCATCAAGCTCCTCACCGGCACCGCCCCTGACGCTGGCAAGGTCTACTCGAGCGCCATCGCCGACTACGTCATCTTCCGCCAGTCGGATACGGCGAGCACCACGGCCTTCGAGCCAGGCGGAACGAAGAACTGGGTCCAGACGCTGTTCTCGAACTCAGGCGGCTCCGCGCCGCTCGTCGCGTCGGGCATCGGTCAATCGTTGATCGCCGCCTCGGGTGTGACGCCCAACTATCAGGACCTCGGTGACGTCTCCGCAGGCTGATCGACAGCCCGGCTCAGCCAACGAGGCCGCTCGCCTCGTTGGCTGAGCCTGATGATCGCCGCCTCGCCAGAGGCGCCGTGTACGACAACGCACAGAAAGATTGGAACAGAACATGCAGAAGCTCTTCCGTAGGTCGCTTGGGCTGGTCACCGCTGCCGGCCTGGCGATCGCCGCTGCCGGTGTCGTGGCGCCCGGCGCCGCGTTCGCAGGCTCGTCCCCACCGTGGGGCTCGGATGCCTCAGCAGTGGGAAGCCTGGCGTTCTACAACGCCCTCGGCCAGCAGATAACGGGAGGGTCGATCACCGACGCCCCCTTTGCTGCATTCGTGGAGGGTACGGCCACGATCCGAGCGAATGACACCAAGGCCACGTTGTTCGCCTACACCCCGAAGAGCGGTCAGTCGCCCGGTGAGTGGTCAGGTGAGCAGCTCTCGAGCTCCACGATCTTCCCGAACGCCGCGGCGCCGGGAGCCCTCGGCGTCGGCGACCCTTCCGGTGGTGAGCGGCTCGAGCAATGACACGACGCTGGCCACCTACACCTCGACCGACTTTCCCAACACGGACTCGTCGAACGACGGCTACGCCGGGCTCTACGTCTTGAGGCTCAGGACCTCAGCTCCTGGCAAGTCGGTCACGTCGGGTTATGACGAGGCGGTGATCCAAGTCACCGGTTCGACCTGGGCACAGGTCGACCAGGCCACCATCAGTCCGGCCCCCACCCCGACGATCTCGGGGAACCCGATCTCTGGTGCGACGCTCACGGCGGTCCCTGGAACGTGGCAGAGCGGTGTCGCACTCAGCTACCAGTGGCTCAGCAACGGTTCGCCTATCGGCGGAGCAACGAGCTCGACGTTGAGCGTGCTGGCCTCCTACGTCGGCTCGAGCATTGAAGTCAAGGTCACCGGCTCGCTGGCGGGCTACGCCAACGTGACCAAGACCTCAGCTGCCGGTGACGATCGTCAAGGTCCAGACGCTGACACCCACGCCGACCATCTCGGGCACGGCTGAGACCGGGAAGACGCTGACGGCGGTCCCTGGGACCTGGACGTCGGGGGACACCCTCACGTACCAGTGGTTGCGCGACGGCTCGCCGATCAGCGGGGCGATCGCCAGCACGTACAAGCTGACGAGCGCTGACTTCGGGCACGCCATCTCCGTGGCAGTCACCGGAGCCAAGGCCCACTTCGAGACAGCGACCAAGACCTCGGCGTCAGTGACCGTGACGGTGGGCGTGCTCGGGAACACGCCGATCCCCACGGTGACTGGCACCGCCGCCACCGGCCAGATCCTCACCGCTCAAGCGGGGACGTGGAAGGCCGGTGTGGTCCTGAGCTATCAGTGGCTCCGGGCTGGCCAACCGATCGCTGGCGCCACGAGCTCGACCTACACGCTCGTGGCAGCCGACGTCGGCCTGGTCATCAGGGTGAGGGTGACAGGGTCGCTCACCGGCTACTCCTTGGCCTCGGTCACCTCAAAGCCCGTCACTCCGGTGCTCGGAACGCTGAGCCCGACGCCGAAGCCGACCATCTCGGGCAACTCGATCTTCGGACAGACCCTGACCGCCACGCCTGGAACCTGGCAGGCCGGCGCCAACCTGAGCTATCAGTGGCTCCGGGCTGGCCAACCGATCGCTGGCGCCACGAGCTCGACCTACACGCTCGTGGCAGCCGACGTCGGCCAGGTCATCAGGGTCAGGGTGACAGGGTCCCTCACCGGCTACACCTCAGTCGCAGAGACCTCGGGCCCGAAGACCCCCGTGGCCGCCACGCTCACCTTGACGCCGACACCGACGATCACAGGGAGTGCTGTTGAGGGATCGACGCTGACCGCGGTCCCTGGCACCTGGGACGCGGGCGTCACGCTCGTCTATCACTGGCTCCGCAACGGCGTGGTGATCACCGGTGCCACGAGCTCGACCTACCAGACCGTCGCTGCCGACGTGGGCACGAGCATCACGGTCAAGGTGACAGGGAAGGAGGCTGGCTACACCTCGGTGGCGAAGACCTCGGCTGCCGTGGTCGTCGCCTCCTAGCCAGCGGCATCGCAGCGAGCAGGCGGGGAGGGCGAGCGCTCGATCTGAGCGCTCGCCCTCTTCGTCGTAGGCTCGACGTGCTGGGCCAGCAATCGACCCCGATGATCCTCTTGAGACCAACCTGATGACCGCGACGTCTCCATCGCAGCACGCACCAAAGGCCCTGGGCCGGCTTCGCCGCGCCAGCTGTTTGCTTGCCGGGACTCTGGTGGTCGCTGCCGCTTCACTGACCGCGGTCGGCGCTGCGAGCGCCGCCACCACGGCGCCGTTCAGCGATCCGAGCTCGGTGGGCTATCTCGGTCTGTGCGACCAGGCAGGCCATCAGATCACCGGGGGCGAGGTCTCGACGACCCCGCTTGCCTGGCGCTTCGTCTCGTCGGTCGCAGCGCAGGCGCCGTACGACGGGGCCACTCGCACGGCAGTAGCCATGGCCTACCAGCCGCGCCAGGGCCTCCTTCCCCAGGAGTGGAGCGGCGAGCAGCTGACCGCATCGTCTCGCTACTCAAACCCGTCTGCCCCTATGGCGGCAGCCACCGAGCGCGGATCCCTCGCTGGCCGATTTCCTCTCTGACTTCCCGGCGAGCTGGGATGGCTTCGTGCAGCTTCGGCTCTACCTCGGTGCTGCGGGTGCGCCGACGTACAGCGCTCACTACCCCTCTCTCGACCTCCAAGTCACCGGCTCGAGCTGGCACGTCGTCGGTGGAGGGACCGTGAACTGCCAAGCGGGCACCGCAGAGTCTCTCGAGTCCATCGTCCTGCCGTCCACCACCACGACGACCATTGCCAGCACCACGACGGCCAAGGGTCATGGGGCATCCACCACGACGACCACCAAGCACGGCGGCTCACCATCGGGATCAGGAGCCTCTGGCAGCAGCACGGGGGGCGGCACCACCTCGATCTGGTGGTGGCTCCTCCCTGTCGTGCTGGTCATCCTCCTCGGTGTCGGGGGGACGTTCCTCTGGTTGCGTCGGAAGCGAGCGCAGCCGCCAGGATCACCCGAGGACGGCGCACCGATTCCGTAGGATTCGAGCTCGAGGCCGGCGACCGTCAAGCGGCCGGAATCTACTAAACTCCTAAATCCCATCGAAGTGGTAGGGTTTTGCGTCGAGTAGCGGCTGCGGTGTACCTCGCTGAGTGCCTGCAGGCCGCCTCTAGCGACCTTGACGATGCCGCTCCCCGACCCCATACCTCGACTGCCAGCCAAGGACGATTCATGACCACCGACTCAATCCAGACGAACGTGGATCTCTTGGGCGACGCGGAGCCCACGTCGCACGCTGGGACGCTCGAAGCCGTCGGGGTCGGTGCCTGGTTCAGTGGCACCAAGGTGCTCGCCAACGTCGATCTGATGATGCCTGCGGCGACCGTCACGGCTCTCATCGGACCATCGGGATGCGGCAAGTCAACCTTCCTGAGGATCTTGAACCGGATGCACGAGACCGTGCCCGGCGCGCAGCTCGGCGGCGAGGTCCTCCTCGATGGCGTCGATATCTACGACTCGACCCAACGCGTGACCGACGTGCGCAAGCGGATCGGGATGGTCTTCCAGAAGCCCAATCCCTTCCCCGCCATGTCGATCGCCGAGAACGTGCTCGCCGGCCTCAAGCTTGCCCACCTCAAGGTGTCGAAAGCGGCTCGTGAGGAGATCATTGAATCGTCACTCACGAAGGCGGGCCTGTTCGACGAGGTCAAGGATCGCTTGTCGAAGCCTGGCTCGACGCTCTCTGGTGGTCAGCAGCAGCGGCTCTGCATCGCTCGTGCGCTGGCGGTCGAGCCGGAGATCCTGCTGATGGACGAGCCGTGCTCCGCTCTCGACCCTGCGTCGACGAATCGGGTCGAGCAGACGATCCTGGAGCTCTCGAGCGAGGTGACGATCGTCATCGTGACCCACAACATGCAGCAGGCCCAGCGAGTCTCCGAACGGGCGGCCTTCTTCTTGGCAGAGCTCGGCTCACCTGGTGGCATCGTCGAGGAGGGCCCCACCCAGGAGATCTTTGATCGGCCGAGCGACCCTCGGACCGATGACTACGTCAACGGCCGGTTTGGATGACCGCTCTGCTCGTTCCCACTGAGCCGCAGGGCTCGGCGCCGAGGAAGGTCACGGCTGGAAAAGATCCAGCGGACAAGATCTTTCACGGTGCTGCGACCACCGTCGCGCTCGCGGTCCTGCTCATCACCGGTGCGATCGGGCTCTTCTTGGGTCTTCAATCGATCCCCACGCTCAGCCACTACGGCATCCACTTCTTCACCGAGACGAACTGGCAGCCCGAGGCCAACAAGATCGGCATCGCCGCCGTGCTGGTCGGGACGTTCGAGGTGGCGCTCACTGCGTTCGTCATCAGCATCCCTCTGGCCATCTGCTTCGCCCTGTTCATCACGGAGTATGCGCCGCGTCGGCTCAAGTCGTGGCTCATCACGGCGATCGATCTCATGGCCGCTGTCCCCAGCATCATCTACGGGCTCTGGGGCTTCTTCCTGATCCAGGATCAAGCCATCTACGTGGCCAGGTTCCTCAGCCAGTACTTCGGGTGGATCCCGATCTTCAAGGTCAACACCGACGTGAACGCTCCGGTCTGGCAGCAGTCTCGGTTCACCGGCTCGGTGTTCATCGCGTCGTTGGCTGTCTCGATGATGGTGATCCCCTTGGCCTGCGCCGTGATGCGTGGCGTCTTTGATCAGGCACCCATCGGAGAGCGAGAGGCCGCCCTGGCACTGTCGGGCACGCGCTTCGGCGTCATTCGCAACGTGGTGCTCCCCTTCGGCAAGGGTGGGATCATCGGCGGTTCGATGCTGGCGCTCGGCCGTGCCCTGGGCGAGACGGCGGCGGTGCTTCTGATCATCTCGCCGGCCTACGACATCAAGTTCCGGATCTTGGAGTCGGGGACCCAGACGATCTCGGCGCTGATCGCCGGGAACTTCGGCAACGCCAGCCACGCGCAGCTCTCCGCTCTTCTGACGGCTGGTTTCGTCCTCTTCATGATCACTCTGTTCGTGAACCTCATCGCCGCTGTCATCATCCGTCGAAGTCGCTCAGGCGCGCTCACCGAGATCTGATCATGGTCATTCCCCTCGATCCCACGCGCCCGCTCGGCGATGAGCTGCCCGAAGAGCATCTGGACGACGACGCGCCGCGCGACCTCGAGCGCGAGGATCGGCCTCGCAGGATCCGCCAGACGACCTTCGACGACCGCCTCGAGATCGTGGGCTCGCTCGTCGGCAGCTTCGCCTTGGATTGGGTCCTCTACGGGCACGTCTTCAACTTCAGCGGCCTCCTCGGCTTCTTGGTCTGCTGGTACCTGGTCTTCATGGTGACCTTGACCCTGATCGTGCGGATGAGCCATCCGCGTCCGATCGTCATCGACCGCCTAGCGCAGGCGACGATCTGGGTTGCCTCGGCCATCGTCATGGTGGCGCTTGGGAGCACCTTGATCTACACCTTCTCCAAGGGATGGGCGGCTATCCATCGTTGGAGCTTCTGGTCTCAGACCATGTCAGGCGTGAGCCCCGCCGCTCCGCTTGCCAAGGGCGGTGTGCTCCACGCCATCGTCGGCACCGTGATCGAGGTCGCCATCGCTGTCGCGATCTCGCTCCCGCTCGGTCTGATCACGGCGGTCTATCTCTCCGAGGTCGGCGGAAGGTTGTCGAACGTGGTGCGCACCGTGGTCGAAGCGATGACCGCTCTGCCAGAGATCCTCGCTGGCCTCTTCGTCTACGTCTTCCTGATCGTCTACCTGGGCTGGCCGAAGTCCGGCCTGGCGGTCTCGCTCGCCATGTCGGTCACGATGATCCCGATCATCGCCCGGACCGGTGAGGTGGCGTTGAGGATCGTGCCCAACGGCCTGCGGGAGGCAGCCGGCGCCCTCGGCGGCTCCGATTGGCGAACCACCTGGCGTGTGGTGCTGCCGACTGCCAGCTCAGGCCTGGCCACCGCACTCATCCTCGCCATCGCTCGAGGCGTTGGCGAGACCGCCATCCCGCTGCTCGTCTCGGGCGCCTCCACGTTCATGAACGTGAACCCTCTCAGCAACCCGATGAACTCGCTGCCGCTGTTCATCTTCACGGGCTACGAGACGCACCAGTCTGTGGCGATCGAGCGAGCTTTCGGTGCAGCGAGCATCCTCATGCTGATCGTGCTGGTGCTCTTCGTCATCTTGCGGTTCATCACCCGGGAGCGACGAGCGTGAGGGGGCGTCGGTCGATTCGAGGGATCGCAGTGCTGGTCGTTGCCCTCGCCACCCTCGTCGCCCCGATCCTCTCCGCTGAGCCTGCAGGCGCCGACGTCAGCCATGCTCTCATCCAGGGCTACGGCTCGAGCTGGGCGGCCAACGCCATCAACCAATGGGTGAGCGACGTCACCGCCGAGGGCATCCAGGTCGTCTACACACCCGACGGCGACGCGCAGGGCCGTGCCGACTTCGCGAACAACGTCGCCGACTTCGCGGTCACCTCGATCGGCTACCAAGGTCGGGACCCGCTCACCGGCCAGTCCGACACCTCACAGGGGCGCCCCTTCGCCTACTTGCCGATCGCTGCCGGTGGCACGGCGTTCCCATATCACATCGTCATCGACGGCCAACCGGTCAATAACCTGCGTCTCTCGGGTGAGACGCTGGCCAAGATCTTCACCAACAAGATCACCAACTGGGATGACCCCGAGATCACGGCGGACAACAACGGCATAGCGCTTCCCTCGCTGCCCATCGTGCCGGTGGTCCAATCGGAGGGCTCGGGCGCCACCTACCAGCTCACCGAGTACTTCGCCACTGACTACGGCGACATCTGGGGCGGCTTCGCCGGCTCGAACGTGCCCACGGAGTACTTCCCGCGCCAAGGCAACCAGATCGCCCAGAACGGCTCGAACGGAGCGATGAACTACGTCGTGTCCTCGGCGGCCAACGGATCGATCGCCTACGTCGAGTACTCCTACGCGCTCCAGTCGAACTACCCGGTCGTGGCGCTCCTCAACCAGGCGGGCTACTTCGTGCTGCCGACCCAGTACAACGATGCCGTTGCCCTTGAGAACGCGCAGATCGATGAGAACCCGAGCTCACCGACCTACCTCCTCCAGACCTTGACCAACGTCTACACGGATCCTGATCCGCGGGCCTACCCGCTCTCGTCCTACGTGTACGCCATCGAGCCGACAGGCACCAACGCCCAGGATCCGAAGATGACCACCGCCAAACGCCAATCGATAGCGGACTTCCTCTACTACTCGATCTGCCAAGGTCAACGCGAGATCGGGCCGACCGGCTACTCGCCGTTGCCCGTCAACCTCGTCGAAGCGGGCTTCAGCCAGATCGCGAAGCTGCAAGCTGCAGACCCGGGCGTCGACCTGACCAACCGCGACATCTCGACCTGCGGGAACCCGACCTTCGTCGCCAGCGACCCCAACGAGAACTACCTGGCCGAGATAGCTCCGTACCCACCGGCATGTGCCCACGTGGGCGCGGGACCCTGCGTCGCTGGCACCGGCAACCCCGAGTCAGCGACCTACTACGCGTCAGTCTCGAACGCGAGCTCGACGGCGAAGCCGGGCTCGGGCTCGAGCTCGTCATCGGGCTCGTCATCGGGCTCAAGCTCGGACAACTCGAAGGGTGGGTGGCGATACGATCCGAAGACCCACCAGCTGGTCCCGCCGAATGGTCTTGCCGATGACTCGCTGGTCGGGGCGAACCTTCCAGCGAACCCGACGGCGCTGCCCTGGCTTCTCCTCGTCGGTGGCCTGCTGCTCGTCGGTTGCTTCATTCCGACGCTCCTGAATCGGGGACGAGCTCGCCGCCTGCGGGACTCTGAGGACGCTGGTCTCCATCTCGTCGAGGAGCCTGAGGGAGGAGAGTCACCATGAGGCGCCTCTCGCTGCTCTGCTTCACCTTGGCTCTTGCTCTCACGTCGCTCACGGCGGCGCTGGCCGTGACTGTCCCCAGCGCCTCGGCCTCGGCTCCTTCCGGGTCGGGCGCGTTCACGGCAACCCAGACGGTCCTTCGAGAGAACCTCGTAGCGTCATCGAGCGGGCCGACCGAGCAGGTGGTCGACCAGCGGAACGTCACGCTGAACGTCAGCCAGACGACGAACCTCAGAGGTCGCCAGGAGATCCAGGTCGCTTGGACGGGAGCCCACCCGACCGGCGGCATCGTGGCTGATCCCAACTCGATCGGTGCTCAGCAGGAGGAGTACCCGATGGTCCTGCTCGAGTGCCGAGGGACCGGGTCGACGGTGACCCCGGAGACCTGCTGGACGCAGAGCTGGTCGGAGCGCTACCAGGACTCGTACCAGACGCAGTACCCCGCCTATCGGATGGACCAGTTCGCCTCCAGCGCCGACCGGGAGCAAGTGGTGGGTGCACCGAGCCCGCTGCCTGCCGCGTGCGGCTTCCTCGTGGCACCGACCCAGCACTGGATCCCCTTCGTGGCGGCCAACGGCACCACGTACGCCGGCGGCCCGCAAGCCTGTGCCGGGGAGGCTCCCGAGTCGACCGACGTGGCCTCGTCGTCGCAGGTTCCGAGCAACGAGACCTATGCAGCGACCGGGACCGACGGAGCGGGCTCGGCGAACTTCGACGTCGACACGTCTGCCGAGAACGCCTCGCTCGGCTGCTCGAGCTCCACGCCGTGCTCACTCGTCGCCATCCCGATCATGGGCGTCAGCTGTGATCCCAACGACCTCCTCGGACCCGTCGAGCGCCGCGCCGCCGGCGAGCGAGCTCGCGCGGTGACCTCGTCGTGCGAAGCCACAGGGAACTTCGCTCCCGGTTCGACCGACTCGAACCCCTTGAACCAAGAGGCGCTCTCGGTGAGCGGCTCGCTCTGGTGGACGGCATCGAACTGGCGAAACCGCATCACGGTCCCGCTCTCCTTCGCCGTGCCCTCAAGCGCCTGCAGCGTGGTCAGCGACGCCAACGCACTTGAGCTCTACGGCTCCCAGCTCATGGTGCAGGCGACCAGCCAGTGGTCGCCCTCCTTCTGCCTCAACCCCTCGCTGTTCCCCTTGACCCACGTGCAATCAGGCGAACCCGAGGCGCGCAACCTCGTCGCCGCAGGGACCGCCAACGCCGCCTTGACCAGTGATGCTCAAGCGGGCGGCTACGGCAAACCGGTCGCCAACGCGCCAGTCGCGGTCACGGGCTTTGCCATCTCCTACGTCATCGACGGGGCGAACGGCCAGCCCTACACGTCGCTCAAGCTCACGCCTCTGCTGCTCGCCAAGCTGCTCACCGAGAGCTATCCGGCAGAGACGTTCATCAAGCAAGAGGACCCGTCGCTGGCCAACAACCCGCTCAACATCACCGAGGATCCCGAGTTCATCGCGCTCAATCCCGGTGTCGGGCAGGTCTCGGCCACCGAGGCGGCCTCCGAGCTCGTGAGCCTGTCGTCGGACTCAGACGTCATCGAAGCGCTGACCTCCTACATCAACGCCGATCCCACGGCGCGCGCGTGGCTGAATGGGACGCCTGACAAGTGGGGCATGGTGGTCAACCCTGCCTACAAGGGCATCACGCTTCCCGTCGACAGCTGGCCGCTGCTGTCGACCTTCGAGCCGAAGCAGTACTACGCCACCGACAACAACGACTGCCTCTTCCACAGCCCTGTCCCGTACCTGCCGCTCGTCTCGGCTCCCTTCCAGTCGCTTGAGGACATCTCGGAGAGCCTCCAGTTCTCGATCGCCAACTCCACCGTGGCGTGCTCGCAGATCGATGGCACCTCTACGGGCGAGAAGCTCGTCCCGCTCGGGCGCCAGACGACAGGGCACCGCTTCCTGATCGGCCTCACGCCGCTCGCCGACGCCAGCCGCTATCTGCTGAGCACCGCATCGCTCGAGACGACGCCAGGGAACTTTGTGGCCCCCTCAAACGACACGCTCGAGGGGGCGACCAAGCTGCTGTACTTCGATCCGCAGTCCGACACGTGGCCGATTCCCTATTCGACGATCATGACGTCGACGGCCGCCAACGATGCCTACCCCGGCACCATGGTCGTCTACACAGCGTCGCCCACCTCGGGGCTCAGCTCGACGACGGCGAGCGAGCTGGCCACGTTCCTGCGCTTCGCGGTGAGCCAGGGCCAGACCCCGGGACTCGAAAACGGCGACCTCCCGCCTGGCTACCTGCCGATCACCGCTGCTGACGGGCTGAGCCCCTTCATCGAGTACACCAACGAGGCGGCGGCCGACGTGGCGGCACAGAACGGCCAGATCCCGGGGGTCACCACACCAGGGAACTTCAACATCGACCAGAACGGACAGGACCCGTACACGACCTCGAGCTACGTCTCCTCTGCGCCCAGCAGCAGCTCGGCGACCAAGGGCACCCTCACCTCATCCTTGATCCCCGTGCTCCTCTCGCTCGAAGCACGTACCCTGCACGTGAACCTGAGCGCCCTCGGGGCGGCAGGCGTGGTCCTGCTGGCGATCGTGCTGATGTTCACCGTGCTCGCCCTCGTGGGCATCAGGAAGGGGCGCAAGCGTGACCTCTGGTGACGCAGAGCGAGCCCTCGTGCTCGTACCTGACCTCGAACCAGGAGAGGTGCTCGAAGAGCCTGTCGAGCTCGACGTCGGCGAGCGTGCGGGCGAGGAGGATGGGATCTCGACGGACGACTCGGACGAGGCAGAGGAACGGCCAGGCTTCGTCCGTCGCCATCCGAGGGGTGTCCTCGCCTTCTTGTCGACCGTCGTGGCCATCGGCCTCACCGTGGTCTTCTTCGTGGTGTTCGCCTTCGGTCTGAGCGCCGTCCAGGAGCGTCGCAACCAGACGCAGCTCTACCGCTCGCTGCGCGGGCTGCTCGACCCGTCAAGCACGGTGTCGCCCTGGGTGGGAGGCAAGATCCCCCTCGGGTCACCTCTCTACGTCATCGAGGCTCCGAAAGGCGGCCTCCCCCGCACGGTCGTGGTCGAAGGGTCGAGCTCGGCGCAGATGATCGATGGACCGGGGCATCTCTCAGGAACGCCTCTGCCCGGCCAGGTGGGTGACTCGATCGTCATCGGACGATCTTCGACGACGGGAGCGCCGTTCGGTTCTGTCAGTCACCTGAAGGTGGGCGACAAGCTGGTGGTGACCACCGGGCAGGGCACCTTCCACTTCGTGGTCCAGGACACCCGGACCGCGACGTCCAAGCTGCCCAAGGTGCCGAAATCCGGCTCGCTGCTCACGCTGGTGACCTCCACGGGCTCTGGCGCGGCGGGAAGCATCCTCAATGCTCACATGCTCTACGTCGATGCGGCCCTCAAGGGCCGTGCGGTCGCAGCTCCCAAAGCGTCGAAGAAGCACGTGACGGTCACCAAGTCCAAGGCGGCGGCCTCGTTCTTCGGCAGACAGACCTCGAAGATCACCGGTGACACCGCCGAGTTCACGGCCGCCGAGATCCAAGGCCATGCGGACACCTCGGCGCTGCCGTGGGTGCTGGCCGGTTTCGCTGCGCTGGTGGCTTCCCTGCTCGGCTCGGTGTGGCTGGTGCGGCGCTGGGGCTGGGCGAGAGCCTGGCTCGTCGTCGCCCCCGTGGTGCTCGCCGTGGGCTGGGTGCTCGGCAACCAGCTGTTGAACCTGGTCCCGAACGTCTACTGATCTCTCGCGGTGCCGGAGAAGGCGCCGCCGCGGTCGCTCGCAGCCACCTATCGAGCCCCCCTACTCGGGTTGGACTGCCGCTTCCTTCGGGCTGCGCTTCGTGCGCTTGAGGATCTTGCGACCGAGCCAGGCCACGGGATCGAAGTCGGCATCGACCACACGCTCCTTGAGCGGGATGATGGCGTTGTCGGTGATCTTGATGTGCTCGGGGCACACCTCGGTGCAGCACTTGGTGATGTTGCACATCCCGAGGCCGGCCTCTTCACGCACGAACTCGCGACGGTCGTTCGAGTCCAAGGGGTGCATCTCGAGCTCGGCGTAGCGGATGAAGAAGCGAGGCCCTGCGTACTTGGGCTTGTTCTCCTCGTGGTCACGGATCACGTGGCACACGTCCTGGCACATGAAGCACTCAATGCACTTGCGGAACTCCTGGCCGCGCTCCACGTCGATCTGCTGCATCCGGTAGCCCTCGGCGGGCTTCGGGATGGGGTTGAACGCCGGGACGCGGCGAGCCATCTCGTAGTTGAAGCTCACGTCGCTGACGAGGTCGCGGATCACAGGAAAGGCGCGCATCGGAGCCACCGTGACGGTCTCGCCCTCAGGCAGGTCGTCCATGCGCGTCATGCACATGAGTCGAGGCTTGCCGTTGATCTCTGCTGAGCACGACCCGCACTTGCCGGCCTTGCAGTTCCAGCGACACGCCAGGTCCGGCGCCTCGGTGGCCTGGATGCGGTGGATGACGTCCAAGACCACCTCGCCCTCCTGGGAGGGCAGCGTGTACTCCTCGAAGTCGCCGCCGCTCTGGTCACCTCGCCAGACTCGCATCTGCACGTCGCTCATCTACTTGGCCTCCTCAAGAAGGGCTCGCAGCTCGTCAGGCATCTCAGGGAGCGGCTCGGGCGAGAGCTTGATCTCACCCGTGAACCCGCCACCGGAGGGCTGCGAGCTGGTGAAGTTGATCTTGCCGAGCACGGGATCGGGGAGCGGGAAGTCTTCGCGGGTCTGGCCGCCTCGGCTCTCCTTGCGCTCTCGGGCGCCGAGCGTGGTGCACGTCGACACGGTGAGCATGCTGGGCAGGTCGGTCGCCAGGTTCCAGCCCGGGTTGTAGGCCCGACCACCGGCGACCGAGAGGCGACTGGCGCGCTCTTTGAACTCGTCGAGCTTCTCCAAGGCGAGGTCGAGCTCCTCACCCTTGCGGATGATGCCGACGTTGGCCTGCATCATCTCTTGGAGATCGTGCTGGAGGTCATAGGGGTTCTCACCCGACTCGCGCGTGAAGGGCGCGAGGGCCTCGTCCATGTACTCAGTGACCAGGGTCTGGTTGAGCACCGGTGCGGCGCTGACGCTCTCGGCGTGGTCAGAGGCGCCGATGCCGGCACGCCGACCGAAGACGAGGAGGTCCGAGAGCGAGTTGCCCCCGAGTCGGTTCGAGCCGTGCATCCCGCCCGCCACCTCGCCGGCAGCGAAGAGGCCGGGGACCGAGGTCGCTCCCGAGTCAGGATCGACCTTCACCCCACCCATGATGTAGTGGCAGGTCGGACCCACCTCCATCGGGTCGCTCGTGATGTCGACGCCGGCGAGCTCCATGAACTGGTGGTACATGCTCGGGAGGCGCCGGCGGATGAACTCGGCGGAGCGGCGAGAGGCGATGTCCAAGAACACGCCGCCGTGAGGGGAGCCTCGGCCGGCCTTGACCTCTGAGTTGATCGAGCGGGCGACCTCGTCTCGAGGGAGCAGCTCAGGTGGGCGACGACCAGCGGTGTGGTCGTCGTACCAGCGATCGGCCTCTTCTTCGGACTCAGCGGTCTCGGCGCGGAACATGTCAGCGACGTAACCGAACATGAAGCGCTCCCCATCGGAGTTGCGCAGGACGCCACCATCGCCTCGCACGCCTTCGGTGACGAGGATGCCTCGCACCGAGAGCGGCCAGACCATGCCGGTCGGGTGGAACTGGATGCACTCCATGTCGATGAGCTCAGCGCCTGCCCAGAGCGAGAGGGCGTGACCGTCACCGGTGGACTCCCAGGAGTTCGACGTGAACTTCCACGACTTGCCGACGCCACCGGTCGCCATCACGATCGACTTGGCGCCGAAGGTGACGAACTCGCCGGTGGGACGCCAGTAGGCGACCAGCCCGGTGACCGCGCCGTCATCATCGGTGAGCAGGCGCACGGCCTTGCACTCCATGTAGACGTCGATGTCCATGCTGACGGCCTTCTGCTGGAGCGTGCGGATCAGCTCCAAGCCTGTGCGGTCGCCGACGTGGGCGAGCCGTGCGTAGCGGTGACCACCGAAGTCACGCTGCAGGATCTTGCCGTCCTTGGTGCGGTCGAAGAGCGCACCCCACTCTTCGAGCTCGAGGACGCGGTCCGGGGCTTCCTTGGCGTGCAGCTCGGCCATGCGCCAGTGGTTGAGCATCTTGCCCCCACGCATGGTGTCTCGGAAGTGGACCTTCCAGTTGTCTTCCTCGTAGACGTTCCCCATCGCGGCTGCCACGCCACCTTCGGCCATGACCGTGTGGGCTTTGCCGAGGAGGGACTTGCAGACCAGCGCCACGCGCAGGCCACGCTGGCGTGCTTCGATGGCTGCCCTCAGGCCGGCGCCACCGGCGCCGACGACGATCACGTCGTAATCGTGATGCTCAAGATCGCTCATGGTTCCCTCGATCCCTAGAAAAGCTTGAAGTCGGTGATGGTGCCCGACGCGACCATGCGCACGTAGAAGTCGCTGAACGCCACGACGAAGAGGCTCACCCAGGCGAACTGCATGTGCTTGGCGTTGAGCGGGGTGACGAACTTCCAGAACTTGTGTCGGATCGGGTGCTTGGAGAACGACTTGACCTGGCCGCCGCACAGGTGGCGACAGGCGTGGCACGACAAGCTGTACATCCAGAGCAGCACAGCGTTGAGGCACAGCACCAAGGTCCCGACCGAGACCCCGATGCCACCGGCACCTGGCATGCGGAAGGCCATGATGGCGTCGTAGGTGAGCAGGACGTTGAAGACGAGCCCGAAGTAGAAGAAGTAGCGGTGGATGTTCTGGAAGATCAACGGGAAGCGTGACTCCCCGGTGTAGCTGAGGTGCGCATCGGTGACCGAGCATGCCGGCGGAGCCCACCAGAACGAGCGGTAGTAGGCCCGGCGGTAGTAGTAGCAGGTGAGTCGGAACCCGAGCGGGAAGATCAAGATCAACAGCGCAGGCGAGATGGTCCACCAGCTGATCACGGCGTGGTTGGCCGCCCCGGTCGAGACGCAGCCCTGCGTGAGGCACGGCGAGTAGAAGGGGCTGATCAGGTCGCGGTTCATCGCCGCCCCGACGTAGTAGTTCTTGTTCACGAACGCCGCCCAGGTGGCGTAGACCACAAACGCCGTCAAGATCGACACCGTGATGACGGGGGCGAGCCACCAGCGGTCGTTGCGCAGCGTCGGCTGATCGGGACCGCCTCGGGTACCACCAAGCGCTACAGGCGTAGCGGAGTTGTCCACTCTCGTGGCCGAGCTCTCCACCGTCGTCACACTGCCTCCTCTTCTACCGGCCCTTCGGGCCGGCGCGCCGCTCTGTCGATCTCACTGCCGTGCTGGCACGGCAAGAGACCGGCCTCAAGAGGAGGACGCGGGCTCGCTGCGTGCTGAGCCCTGCCATTCTCGTCATCGACGGCCTGTGCCGCAACTTGACGGCTTATGCTCGGCCCTATGAGCACTTCGAGTGACGTGTCCGCCCCTCTCACCCCACCGAGCGAGCTGCCGGGGACCCTCGGAGCGCTCCGAGCAAGCGGCTGGGAGAGCCGTCCTATCAGCGATGAGATGGCTCGAAACCTCGAGAAGCGGATCACCGACGGCGTCCCGCTGACCACCGGCGTCCAGGGCTTCGATGACACCGTGCTCCCGCAGCTCGAGACTGCCGTCCTCGCTGGCCACGACGTCATCCTGCTCGGCGAGCGCGGTCAGGCGAAGACGAGGCTGATCCGCTCACTCGTCGAGCTGCTCGACGAGTGGCTGCCCATCGTGGCGGGCTCCGAGATCAATGATGACCCGTACCAGCCTGTCTCCGCTTACGCACGAGCTCTGGTCGCTGAGCACGGCGACGACACCTCGATCAGCTGGATCCACCGGACAGCTCGGTACGGCGAGAAGCTCGCCACCCCGGACACGACCATCGCGGACCTGATCGGCGAGGTCGACCCCATCAAGGTGGCGGAGGGCCGCTACCTCTCCGACGAGCTGACCATCCACTACGGGCTGGTCCCGAGGGTCAACCGGGGCATCTTCGCCGTCAACGAGCTCCCCGACCTCGCCGAGCGCATCCAGGTGGGCTTGCTCAACGTGCTCGAAGAGCGCGACATCCAGATCCGAGGCCATCGGATCAGGCTGCCTCTCGACATCGTCCTGGTGGCGACCGCCAACCCCGAGGACTACACCAACCGCGGTCGGATCATCACGCCGCTCAAGGACCGCTTCGGCGCCCAGATCCGCACGCACTACCCGAAGGAGATCGCCACCGAGGTAGCCATCGTCCGCTCCGAGGCCCGCATCGCCCACACGGACCTGCCGGTCGTGGTGCCCTGGTTCATCGAGGACATCCTCGTCCAGGCCAGCCACCTGGCTCGGCGCAGCCCCATGCTCAACCAGCGCAGCGGCGTGTCGGTTCGCTTGACCATCGCCAACTACGAGTCGGTGGTGGCCAACGCACTTCGTCGATCGCTTCGCACCCACGACGACGAGGTCGTCCCGAGGATCAGCGACCTCTCCGCTGCTGTCGCCTCCACCCAAGGCAAGATCGAGGTCGAAGCCCTCGAAGAGGGCAGGGAGCACGAGGTCATCGCCCAGCTCTTGGCCGCGGCGACCCTGCTCACGTTCCGTGAGTCGGTCGCGCTGCCCGAGGCCGGCGAGATCATCGAGGCCTTCGACGCCGAGGTGGTGGCTCACACGGGCGACGACCTCGCTTCGTCGAGCTATCTCGAGCTGCTGGCCCAGGTGCCCGCCCTGGAGCCACCGACGAGGCGGATCGCTGGCGATGACGCCTCGGCAGCGGAGATGGCGGCCTCGCTCGAGTTCCTGCTGGAAGGCCTGCACCTGACCAAGCGGCTGAACAAGGACTCTTCAGGAGCCAGGGCGCTCTACCGCTCGAGGAGCTGATGGCTGGCGTCCACTACGACTACTCGGAATGGGATGGGAGCCAAGAGTTCTCTGAGCTCGATCCTGAGGACATCCTTGCCGCGCTCACCGATCACCTCCTCGAGACCGGTGACCTCTCGGACGCCTTGGAGCGACTGCTGCGCGGTGGCTTCGAGACGCCAGACGGCGAGCGCATCGACGGGCTGCGCGAGATGCTCGAGCAGACCAGGGAGCGTCGAGAGGAGCTCTTGAGCCGAGGCGATCCCGACGGCGAACTGGCCCGCTATCGCGAGCGCCTGGACGAGGTCGAAGCACTCGAGCGAGCGGGCCTTGATGAGCTGCGCGATGAGGCAGCGGCCTCTGACGATGAGCGTCGCCAAGAGGTCACCAACGACGTGGTGGCTGAGCGCTCGATGGCCCTCGATCTGATGCCCAACGACATCGCTGGCAAGGTCCGTTCCCTGAAGGCTTATGAGTTCGTCTCCTCGGAGGCTCGAGAGGCCTTCGAGGCGCTGGCTGATGAGATGCGCCAGGAGATCACCGACGCCTACTTCCAGGGCATCTCGGACGCGCTCAAGAACCCCGATCCTGAAGCCATGGCTCGGATGAGAGATGCAATGGACGCCCTCAGCCAGATGCTGGAGCAGCGCAGCCGTGGGGAGGATCTCGACCCGACCTTCGATGAGTTCATGGAGCAGTTCGGCGATCTGTTCCCCGGGGCAGAGTCGCTCGACGAGCTCTTAGAGCAGCTGGCCAAGCAGATGGCAGCAGCTGAGGCCATGTGGCGCTCGATGTCCGCTGAGCAACGAGCCGAGCTCCAAGGGCTCGCTGAGTCGCTCTTCGAGGACATGGACCTTCGCTGGTCCATGGATCGGCTGAGCGCGAACCTGCGCGCTGCCTTCCCGGAGATGGACTGGGGCCAGGGCTATCGCTTCGACGGCGAAGGCTCGCTCAGCATGTCAGAGACCGCCGATGCCGCTCGGCAGCTCCAAGAGCTCGAGCGCATGGAGGATCTGCTGTCGACGGCGTCGTCCGCCGCGGCGCTGGGTGAGATCGATCTTGATGAGGTGCGTCGCAACTTGGGCGAGGATGCGGTTCGCCAGCTCGAGCGGCTCAAGGAGGTCGCACGCTCCCTCGAGCGCTCAGGGCTGATCAACAACGTGGGTGGTCGCACGGAGCTGACAGCGCATGGGGTCCGCCGACTGGGCAACAAGGCCATGCAAGACCTCTTCAACCAGCTCAACAAGGACCGCATCGGCCAGCATCAAGCCACCTACACCGGCTTCGGGCACGACCGCGAGGAGACCACCCGCCCCTATGAGTCGGGAGACGCGCTCAACCTCCACCTGTCGAAGACCGTGCACAACGCGGTGGCGCGCAGCGGGGGAGGCGTGCCCGTCCAGCTCGCTCCCGAGGACTTCGAGGTCGTCGAGACCGAGGCGCTGGCGCGCTCTGCGACGGTGCTGTGCATCGACCTGTCGATGTCGATGCCCATGAGGGACAACTTCGTGCCAGCAAAGAAGATGGCTCTCGCGCTCCAGAACCTCATCAGCTCTCGCTTCCCCCGGGACTACCTCGGGCTGGTGGTCTTCTCCGACGTCGCTCGGGAGGTCAAGCCCGCCGAGCTCCCGACCGTCATGTGGGACTACATCTACGGCACCAACCTGCAGCACGCCTTGGCGCTCAGCCGCTCGATGCTGGCCAAGCAGCACGGCACCAAGCAGATCATCGTGGTCACCGATGGCGAACCGACTGCCCACATCGATCGCTGGGGCCAGCCGCAATTCAACTACCCACCAGTCCCCGAGACCCTTCGGCTCACGATGGCCGAGGTGGTTCGCTGCACCAAGGCGAACATCACGATCAACACCTTCGCCCTCGATCTCGAGCGCACCCACTACCCCTTCGTCGAGCAGATCGCCAAGGTCAACGGCGGGCGAACCTTCTACACGACCAACGACGAGCTCGGCGGCTACGTCTTGGTGGACTTCCTCAAGCACCGCCGCGTGATCCGACCCACCGGCTGACCCGCTATTTTCCAAGGAAATTCGGCCTCAGAGTTGCAAACGTCGGCAAAATCCTTCAAGATGACACCGATGTAACTACATCGGTGCCACATCGGTGTGGCATGGGAGGAGGACCGATGGACGTGATCTCATTGCTGAGCGGCCAAGAGGAGCGCAGCTGGCAGACACAGGCCAACTGCATGGGCGTCGACCCGGACCTCTTCTTCCCTGAGCGAGGTGCCTCCACCCGTGAAGCCAAGGAAGTGTGCCGCGGTTGCGTGGTGCGCGAGGACTGCTTGGAGTTCGCCCTGGCCAACGGCGAGAAGTTCGGCATCTGGGGCGGCATGTCGGAGCGAGAGCGGCGACGAGTGCGCCGAGCGCGCGCTCTCGAGCGCCGCCAGGCGATGGAGTCAGCCTCCTAGGCCTTCACCCGATCTCGAGGCCCAAGCGAGCGATCGCCGCCTCGATGGTCTGAGCATCTGAGAGATCCAAGCTGGCCCATCGATCCTCCCCGATCGCCGTCAGCATGGCTCGAGGTGCCAAGCCCACGAGCTCGGTGCGCAGGATGGTCTCTTCTCCTTGGAGCCTGGCTGCAGCTTGGTCGTAGACCTCTGCTGGGGTGGTCGTGAGTGGGTCGATCAGGTTGCAAGAGACTTGCACCGCACCGGTGACCTCAAAGGCCAACGTCCGCACGTCGTCGCCTCGAAGCGAGCGAGCGAGCTCGTTCGCCCTCGTGAGTGACGTCGCGCCGAGCCAGAGGTTCCACGCCACGAGCACCTCTCGAGCTCCGAGGGCAGCGGCGCCACCCGGAGAACCCGAAACCTCGGGCTCCACGTCCGGTGCCGAGCCTTCGCGCACGGCGCGACGGAGCTCAGGGAGCGCTCTGCTCGAGCCGTCGCGCAAAGGGCCGTAGAGATAGACCGGGAGTCCGACGTCGCGGGCCAAGCGCTTCGCGCAGCGATCGCGCGCCGCGACGGCATCGTCCATGGTGGCGTGACCGAGCGGCACGAAGGGGACCACGTCGAGAGCACCGATTCGAGGGTGCACACCTCGATGGCTGGCGAAGTCGATCTCCGCGGTGACCACCTTCGCCAGCTCGACGACCGTCTCGACGAGCTCGCTGGAGCGTCCGAGCAACGTCAGGACGCTTCGATGGTGGTCGTCGTCCGAGTGGACGTCCCCGACGCCGGCGAGGCTCGAGACCAATTCGGTCAACCAGGCGCGACGACGCCCTTCAGAGATGTTGACGACGCATTCGAGCACCGGCTCGGGGCCGGTCGGAGACCTCAGCTCGAGATCAGGCTGGCCGACTGGCGGCGAGCGCGAAGCAGGCGACGGCGCTCACGTTCGGAGCGGCCTCCCCAGACGCCGTGGTCGATGTGGTTGTCGAGGGCGTACTCAAGGCAGTTCGAAGCGACCGGGCAGGTCGAGCAGATCCGCTGCGCGCGAATCACACCCAAGCCGTCGCTTGGGAAAAACGTCTCAGGCGCTACGGTCCGGCACTTTCCTTCTGCCATCCACACTGCGTCCATGGGGGGTCTCCCTTCCTCGCTACCTATTGTACGGGACTACCTGGCAAAATCGTTTGTTCCTTAGTCACTTCTTAGGCAGTGTTCTTCGCCCTTCAAGGCCCGATTAAGGGCCGAGTAGCATGGGAAATCGGACGCAGCAGGAGGACTTGATGAGCCAGGTGATGGTGGACAGCGAGGGCGAGGAGATCGAGCCCATAGGGCAGGTCCGGATCGTCTACCTGGGACCTGTCGAGCCACACTGGGACGTCCAGGGTGTCTGGGGCGACGAGGAGGCTATCGAGGCCTTCCGCATCCGCGTCAACGCTCGCCTCGTGCTGCTGCCTCCGCATGACCCGCAGTTCCGACGCAACCGTGAGCGCGTGAACCGCGACGCTGAGCGCGAGGCGCTGCTGCTCGAGTGGGACCTCGGCATCCCTGAGGAGCCTGCAGCACCGACGTCGTCGACAGAAGCGCCGAGCGCGTAGGAGCGCTTGTCTCGCAGAGCCCTGCGAACGGGCTCCGCTCGGAGCTAGCTCGGGGTCTCTCCGAGCTCTGGGAGCGCGAGGCGCTCGAGCCAGAGCCCCGGTGCGTCGAGCTCCGCGGGCGTGGGCAGTGACGCTCCGCCGCCCAAGAGCTTGGCCAGACCTGTCTCGCCCTCGCGCTCGAGCACGCCGCGGACGAAGGCTTGACCCCGCTCGACCTCAGGAGCCGACAGGTCGAGGCCGAAGAGGCCACCGGCAGCTTGCTCGCCCTTGGCGTCGGTGACCCGGTGGCGATGCCACGCCTCGCGCAGCAAGGTGTGGTTGCCAGTGAGCTTGTCTGCCACGGTCGTCGCCACGTGGTCGAGGTAGGCGCCGAGGGCGGTGGTTGCTGCCGTCAGGTTCGTCGATGACGCCTTCGCCCCTGGCGAGACGAGCTCCGCAAGCAGTGCGTCGGGATCGGTGAGCATGGCGTTGAGCGCTTCAGGGTCGCCCGAGGAGGTCATCTTCTCGATCAGCCCGCGCTGGGAGGCCATGGCGTCAGCCATCGCGGCGCGGAGCAGCTCGGTGACGCGAGCAGCGATCGACGGTGACGTGAAGACGACGTGGCCTGCTGCTTCGCGCGTGAGGGCGAAGAGTCGGACCTCGTCTAAGGGCAGCGACCAATCTTGGGCGAAGGCGTCGAGGTTCTTCGGCACGATGAGGATGTCGTTCGAGTTCGGCCAGGGAAGTGGCAAGGCGTAGGTGCCGTGGGCGCGTTCGGCCAGGTGACCTGCTGCCGATCCGAACTGGAGGCCGAGGAGCATCGGACCCAAGAGGTCAGCGAACTGACCGAAGAGCGCGGCGCCGTCGGGGTCATCTGAGCCGCCGAGCTGGGCGAGCGAGGCGCCTGTGGCCTCCGCTTGGGCAGCAACCACGGTCTCGATGGTGGGGCGCCACGCTTCGAGCTGCGCCAAGGCCCACGAGCCGCGGTTCACGGGGACCACCGACGCTGTCGCCGCCGCGCTGACCCCGGTGATCTCGGCGACGTGGCGACCGGCGACCTCCATGAGCTGCTCGAGGGCGATCCGCTCAAGAGGATCGGGGTTCTCCTCGGCTGTGCCATCGGTGGCGACACCCACAGCAAGCGCCTTGGCAGATTCAAGCCAGGGTGAGCCGCCGCCTTGGCCGCCCAGGATCTTGAGCAGGTCTCCTAAGAGGCCGTCAAAGGGGTTGTCGGAGCCATCCATCTCGACCCCGATCCTAGGTGTAGGCGCTCAGCGTCACGCCCACGTGATCGACGGCGTGACCACGCTCGACCGTCAACGAGACCGGCGTCCCAGGTGACATGGCGTAGAGGACGTCGAGCAGCTGAGAGATCGAGACGATCTTCCTCGAGCCGATGGCGGTGATGACGTCGCCGTCCTTCAGCACGCCGAGGCTCGGGCTGCCTGGCTCAATCGAATCGACGTCGACGCCGCCGCGAGACGCGGTCGATGCTCTGATCTTGAGACAGCCGTGGCCCGGCTCGTTGGGCAGGGAGGAGACCAGCTCGCTCAGCATCCAGGCCGGTAGCCAGTGATGGAGCCCGAGTCGAGGAGCGGCGATGGCCAAGAGCTCGCCGTCAGGTGCCACCAAGGCGGCGCCTGCCATCGTGGTTGACGACGACGACGAGGCGTCGGTCATCGTCCCGATGCCGACGGCGTTGACCATCACCGGGGCATCGGTCGCGGTGATCGTGGTCGATGACCAGCCGATCGACCGCATCCCATGAGCGTCGGTCGTCAGCCAGACCTCCGTGGCCACGCGTGTCGGATCCGACGAGCCGGCGGTGACCGATGGCGAGGGCAGGGTCTTGGACGGCAGCAAGTAGGTCAGCCCGGCGATCGAGTCGGTCCCGACGACGGCAGCCTTGAGCATTCGGTTGTCCGTGGTCACCACGTCAACGGTGCTCGACGACGCGATCAGCGCGGTCGTGATGACCATCGAGCCGCCGTCGACGACCAGGCCTGCGGCCTCGGAGGTCTCGGTGCCAGGCGTCCTCACCAGCAGGCTCACCATCGACGCCGCAGTCGGCTGGATCACCTTCGGTGCTGCAGCAACGGACGTGGCGGAGGTCAGGATGGGTGCGGTGGGATGGGATCGGCTGGTCAGCACGAAGGCGGCAGCACCGCCGATGAGTCCCACCGTGACTGTGATCGCGGCGATCCGCATGCCGGATCCCGATCGTTTGGCCACCGGCGGAGGTCCCCCCGAGAAGTTGGGGAGCTCAGAGGGATGGATCCAGGTTCTCGCCGGCGGTTCGTGCGGCAGCTCAGGTTCAGTTTTCTCGTCGTCCGCCACGGCCTTGAGGCTAGCGAGATAGCTCCGCACCGTCTGGGCGCGGCAGGGTCGTACAGTTGGTCGCCGTGGCACGGGAGATGGCGATCGACTTCGGCACGTCGACGACCAGGGTCTGGGTCCGAGGTCGTGGTCTCGTGCTCCAGGAGCCCTCGGTGGCGGCCGTCGACACGAGAACCCGTGAGGTCCTGGCCATGGGAGCCGAGGCCTACGAGCTCGTCGGCAGGACCACCAGGCACGTCGTGCTGGTGCGCCCGCTGCGCCAAGGGGCCATCACCGACTTCGACATGGCCGAGCGCATGCTGCGCAGCGTCCTCGCCAGGAGCGGCGGGGGCAGGATGAGCCGCCCCAAGGTCTTGTTGTCGGTGCCCTCGGCCGTCACCTCGATCGAGCGTCGAGCACTCAAGCAGGCAGCACGGAGCGCCGGAGCCTCGTCAGCGGTGCTGCTCGAAGCGCCGATGGCTGCAGCGATCGGACTCGGCTTGCCCATCCACGATCCCGTCGGTTCGGTCATCGTCGACGTCGGCGGAGGCACCTCCGAGGCCGGAGTGATCTCACTGGGGGGCATCGTGGCGCTCAAAGCCCTTCGCGTCGGGGGCCGAGATCTCGACGAAGCGATCGCTGACATGGTGCGGCACCGCTTCGACCTCGTGATCTCCGAGCGCTCGAGCGAGCAGCTCAAGATCGGCATCGGCTCGGCGGGGCCTGCCGCTCCGTCGCAGACCGCAGAGGTGCACGGACGAAAGACCTCCACGGGCGAGCCTTCCTCGGTGCTCCTCAGCTCAGAGGTGGTCAGCGAGGCGATCGCCGATCTGCTCAAGGCGATCGTCGAGGGCGTCAAGCAGTGCTTGGCTGATTCCCCACCTGAGTTCGCGCAAGACGCGATCTTCGAGGGCATCCAGCTCGTCGGCGGGGGAGCGCTTCTCGACGGCTTCGCCACGCTCTTAGAGGAGGGGACCTCGGTTCCCGTGCACGTGGCGCCCAACCCGACCGGCGTGGTCATCGAAGGCGCTGGTCGGTGCCTCGACGACCTCGACCGACTGCGGCCGCTCTTCGAGGCCGCCGACCACTAGGACTCAGTCGCCTCGACGCAGCATGGCGACTGCTTGGCGGACCTGCCAGTCACGGTCACGCTCGAGCTGCTCGAGCATCACCTCGACCTTCGGACCCGAGAAGGCCCCGAGGGCCGCCACGATCCGTCGACGAAGCGCTGGCTTTGCCGTGCCAAGCAGCTCTTCGATCACGTCGATGGATGCCTCGTCACCCAGCGCGCCGAGCGTGGCCACCGCCTCTTCGACGACGAGCGGAGCGCTCGAGGACACCGCCACGCTGGTCACCGCGTCGAGCGCTGACGGATCTGCCCGCTCGCCGAGCGCCACGAGCACGGCGACCGCCACGAACACGTCGGCGTCGTCGACGGCGGTGAGCAGAGCCGCCGTCACGCTCGGATCATCACGAAGGCGCGGTCCAAACGAGAGCTGGGCCGCACGGCGTCGCACCGCGGGATCGGCGTCACCGAGCGCGGCGCCGAGCCTCGCCGCGTCCAGGCGATCTTGGAGGTCGAGTGCGCTGAGGGCGGTGGCGCGAAGCGCAGGGGTGGGTGAGCTCACCGCGTCGTCCACCAGAGCAAGCGAACGCTCATCGCGGCCTTGCGCAGCTTCGAGGATGGCTATGCGCTGCGCTCCGGTGGGCGAGACCGGTACGGTGTCGTGACTGTGACCCACATAGACAGTTTGCCGCCCCAGGCGAGGGCGAGCCGAAGGCGGCGGATCGCCTCCTGGATCATCGCCGTGCTGCTGGTCCTCGGGCTCTTGGCCCTGATCGGAACCCGGATCTCCACCAACGACTTCGCCATCACACCGGGCAGCGCTCAGCCGGTGGCGCCGCTCATCAAGGTGGCAGGCACTCCGGAGCCGACGGGCTCGGGGAAGATCCTGCTCACCGATGTCCTGCTCACGCAGCTCAACTGGACGAACTACCTCTGGTTCCGCCTCGACAGCAACGCCGACATCGTCCCGACCGACGCGCTCATCCCGACGAACGTCAACACCTCGCAGCTGAACGCTCAGGGCTACCTCGAGATGTCCCAGTCGAAGGAAGCGGCGAAGACGGCGGCACTCACCCGCCTCGGCTACCACGTCACGGCGAAGCCTGACGGAGCGGTCGTGACCCAGGTGGCCAACGACGCGCCCGCCGCCTCGGCAGTATCGGTCGCCGACATCATCTCGGGTGTCAACGGCCACGCGACCGATTCGGCGTGCGGCGTCATCAGAGCTGTCCACGACCTCACGCCCGGGACCAAGGTCACCTTGGACGTGCGAGCCGCCACCATCCATCCGGACGGGGCGATCACCAACGCTCCGGCGAAGCCAGCCGCAGTCACCCTCGGCGCGCCGCACTCGAAGCTGGCCTCGGGCTGCCCTGGTGTCTCGGGTCCGCCCATGAGCTATCTCGGCATCGGGCTGATGAGCGACGTGCACTACACCTATCCGATCCCCATCTCGATCTCGACGCCCAACATCGGTGGCCCCTCTGCGGGTCTGGCGATGACGCTAGGGATCATCGATGAGCTCTCGGGGGGCACCTTGGTGCACCATCGCACCATGGCAGCGACCGGCACCATCAGCCCGAACGGGGCGGTGGGCGACGTCGGCGGGGTGCCGCAGAAGACGGTGGCGGTGGCGGATGCCGGAGCGACCCTCTTCTTCGTCCCCACGAAGGCCGAGAAGGTAGCGGCCGACGAGAAGGCGCCCGCAAGCCTCAAGGTGACGTCGGTGACCTCCCTCGATCAGGCCCTTCGAGCGCTCTTCGCCCTCGGGGGAACCATCAAGATGGCCGACGGGACCGTTGAAGGAAAGACGACCCAGACCTCGGGGTCGTAGGCTCTGAGGATGGCAGAGGACCACAACCCCATCTCGTCACAGCGGATCTCTCCCTACGACGTCTCGCGCGCCTCGTTCAGCGTGGTGCGACGAGGCTTCGAGCCGCGTGAGGTCCGCAACTTCCTTGACCTGGTGAGCCGTGAGCTCGAGGCATTTGAAACGCGAGAGGCCGAGCTCCGCCACCAGCTGGCAGCGGCAGAAGATGACGCGCGCCACCCGGTGATCGATGAGTCCACGCTGACCTCCACGTTGGGAGAGCAGAGCGCGCAGGTGCTCCGGGCAGCCCATGAAGAGGCGCGAGCCCTTCTCGATCAAGCCCAACAGGACGCCGCGCAGATCGTGAGCGCTGCTCAGGAGCGAGCGAGCGCACTGGCAGTCGCTGCCGAGGAACGGGGTGCCGGACGCATCGGAGACGCGGAGCTGAAGGCGGGCAGCCTCGAAGCCCAAGCTCTCGATGCGGCCAAGAAGGTGGTGGCCAAGGCACGCGCCGACGGAGAGACGCTGGTCGCTCGTGCCCGTGAGCAAGGTCGCGGCATGATCGATCAGGCCCAGGAGGCCCGCAACCGGATCTTGGCGGACATGAACGCTCGCCGTCGCCTGATGCATCTCCAGATCGAGCAGCTGCGCGCTGCCCGAGACCAGCTGGCGACGTCGATCGTCGACGTCCGCACCACGATCGATCGGCTGACCGACGAGATCGCAGCGTCCGATGAGACTGCTCGGGCTGCCGCCCAAGAGGTCGCTCGACGTCAACCCACCTCACCTGAGACTGAGGACGCCACGCTCGACGAGGCGCTCGGGGTGGAAGCCATCGAGATGACGGAGATCGCCGTGGCCGAACCAGCTCTCGACGTCTCGCTGCCTGGTGACGACCTGGATGAGCACGGCGCTGAGCCTGGTCGCGTCGAGGAGCTCTTCGCCAAGATCCGGGCCAGTGCCCACGACGTCGATGGCACCGAGATCGTCGAGGCGACGCCTGCTCCCACCAGTGGCCCCGACGCAGGGCTCTTAGGGGCTCGGGACTCGGCGCTCGCTCCCGCCAGCTCCACCTTGGCTCGAAAGGTCAAGCGAGCGCTCCAAGATGAGCAGAACCGGCTGCTCGACGCTCTTCGTGGCCAGAGCCAACCGGACAGCTCGCACGTAGGTGACGGCAGCGAGCTGAGCGCCACGCTGGCTGCGGCATCAGTCGATCCCCTGCGCGACGCAGCGGACGCTGGGCGCAGCTTCGGGATCGAGAACGGGGCGCCGGAGGGACCCGGCCTCTCTGACGGTGCGGTGATGGCCATCGCACAGGAGCTGGCTGGCCACGTCGCTGAGCCGCTGCACCGTCGCCTCTCAGGCCTGGTGGCTGCTGAGGATCCCTCGAACGACGTCAACGCGGCCTTCCGGGAGTGGCGGGGCGCTCGGCTCGAGCGTGTGGTCGGCGACGCCGCTCACGAAGCGTTCAACGCGGCGGTGGTCGGCATCGCTGGGGACGGTCATCTCCGGTGGGTGCCCACGGGCTCGCCGTCGCCGTGCCCAGATTGCGCCGACAACGGGCTCGAAGGCCCGCTCAAGGCTGGCTCGACGTTCCCGACGGGCCACGCGGCGCCTCCTGCGCATGCCGGCTGCCGCTGTGCCGTCGTGCCGACGTCGGCCTGAGCCACGAACAACCTTGGGCGACGCTGACCTGCCCTGGTCGCTGCCCTAGGCTCCTCCTCTGATGCGATCACCAGAAGACCTCGAAGAGAGGCCCACCCCGACGCGGTCGCGTTGGCGCGTGGTGCTCGTCATCGTCGCGATCGCCCTGGTCGTCTTGCTGGCGTCGCTCCGCTCGCTCGCCGGGCTGTGGACCGACCAGATGTGGTTCGCCTCAGAGGGCAAGGGCGAGGTCTTCAACACCTTGCTCGCGGTCAAGGTCGGCTTGGCGGTCGTCTTCGGACTGCTCTTCTTCGTCGGCCTGCTGGTGAACCTCATCGTGGTCGATCGGATCGGTCGCTCTGCGGTGCTCGTCGATCCCGAAGACGAGATGGTCCGCCGCTACCAGATGGCCGTGCGCCCCTACGCACGGCGCATCTACCTCGGTCTCGCGGCGGTCTTCGGCATCGGGGCCGGCGTGACGTCGATCAGCCAGTGGCAGAACTGGCTTCTGTTCACCCACGCCAAGAACTTCGGGACCAAAGATCCCCAGTTCGGCAAGGACGTGGGCTTCTACATCTTCAAGATGCCCTTCATCGAGTTTCTGATCAGCTGGTTGCTGGTCTCCCTCATCCTGATCACGATCGTGACGGCGGTCTTCCACTACCTGAACGGTGGGATCAGAGGCCAGCGGGTCCGACCTCGCGTCCGGCCTGTGGTCAAGGTGCACCTCTCGGTGCTGCTAGCCCTCATCGCCCTGGTCAAGGCGGCGGGCTACTTCTACCAGAAGTACCAGCTGTTGACCTCGACCAACGGCTACGTGGAGGGAGCGACCTACACCGACGTCCATGCCCGACTCCCGGCGATCGAGCTGCTCTTCTGGCTCTCGCTGCTGGCAGCCGCCATCCTGCTCATCAACATCTGGCGCCAAGGCTGGACGTTGCCGGTCCTGGCCCTCGGCATCTGGGCCTTCGTGGCGCTCGTCATCGGCGTCATCTACCCCGCCGTCCTCCAGGCGCTCAAGGTCACCCCGGCGCAGAGCAGCCTGGAGCTCCCCTACATCTCGCGCAACATCACGGCGACGCGCGATGCGTTCGGCATCAACAGCGTCTCGGTCCAGCCGTTCTCAGGCACGTCGAAGAACCCCGCGAGCACGTTGCAGCAGAACGTCGACACCTTGGACAACATCCGGCTCTGGGACCCGGATCCCACCATCTCGCAGCAGACCTTCCAGAAGCTCCAGGGACTGCGCTCGTACTACATCTTCAACGCGCTCGGTGTCGATCGCTACTTCATCGACAACAACATGACGCCTGTGCTCAGCGGCGTGCGCCAGGTCAACAGCAATGACATCCCCGAGGCGAACTGGGTCAACACGCACCTCGTCTACACCCACGGCACGGGGATCGTGATCAACGCTGCCAACAAGGTCCAAGCGCTCAACGGCAGCCCCGTCTTCGGCGTGAGCAACGTGCCGCCCGTCTCGACCGATGGCTTCCCCAACGTCACCCAAGCAGGTGTGTTCTTCGGTCTGAACCAGCCGGGCTACGTGGTCGCCAACACCAAGCAACCTGAGCTCGACTACCAGACCGCTGCGGGCACCAGCGTCGACAATCACTACAAGGGCACCGGGGGAGTGAAGATCAACGGCTTCTTCCGCCGGGCCGCGTTCGCCATCCGCCTGGCGGACTTCAACCTGCTGATCTCGAACCTGATCACGCCGGACAGCCGGATCATGTTCGTCCGTGACGTCCAGACCATGGCGGAGAAGGCAGCGCCCTTCTTGTCCTTCGACGCCGATCCCTACAGCGTGCTCGTCGACGGGCACATCGATTGGGTCCTGGACGGCTACACCACGTCGGCGAACTACCCCTACAGCCAGAATGCCTCGACCCAGCAGCTCCCTTCGGGGTCGGGTCTGCCTGGGAGCTACAACTACGTCCGCAACTCGGTCAAGGTCGTCATCGACGCCTACTCAGGCAAGATGACCTACTACGCGGTCGATCAGAAGGACCCGATGCTGCAGGCTTACGAGTCTGCCTTCCCCGGGCTCTTCACCCCGCTGTCGAAGATGCCCGCCGCGCTCCAGGCGCACCTGCGCTATCCAGAGGACATCTTCTCAGCGCAGATGGCCACCTACGGCCGCTACCACATCACCAACGCGTCGGCCTTCTACAACGCCGGCGACGCCTGGGCCATCGCTCAGACTGCGGGTGCAGGGTCTCCCAACCAGACCGTCGAGAACACGTCGTTCACCAACGCACAGGGCGTCACGGTCCAAGGGCCCGTCGAGAAGATGGCGCCGCAGTACCAGGTCCAATCGCTGCCCGGCTCCACCGCCCAGACCTTCACGATGATCGACGCCTACGCGCCGCTGTCGTCGGGCAACAACGTCCAGAACCTCTCCGCCTTCATGGTGGCGACCTCTGATCCGTCGAACTACGGCAAGCTCACGGCCTACATCACCCCCTCGGGTCAGAACGTCATCGGGCCCATCCAGGCAGACGCGGAGATCCAGCAGAACGCCAAGGTGTCGAAGATCATCACGCCGCTCGACCAGCACGGCTCGACGGTGCTGCTCGGCAACATCCTGATGGTTCCCATCGACCAGGCCATGCTCTACGTGAGGCCGCTCTACGTCTCAAGCTCGGGGAACCCGTTGCCACAGCTGAAGTACGTCATCGCCGTCTACGGCAGCAACGTGTCGATCAGACCCTCGCTCCAGCTGGCGATCTCTGACGTCTTCGGTGCCTCGGTGACCCTGCAGAACGGCAACCAGAGCACCGGGGGCGGCGGGGGCACGAGCACCGGCACGGCGGCCGAGCAGCAGGCGGCGAGCCTGCTCGCCCAGGCTGATGCGGCCTATCAGGCAGCTCAAGCGGCGCTCAAGACGGGCAACCTCTCTGCGTACCAAGCAGCCATCAACCAGATGTACGCCTATCTGCTCGAGGCTGAGAGCTTGATCAATCCCTCGACCACCACACCGAGCACCTCGACGTCAACACCCAGCTCGTCGACCACCACACCGAGCACGACGACGACCACCACCACACCGAGCACGACGACCTCGGTCAAGAAGGCGTCAGCGACGACGGCGAAGGCTGCGGTCAGCGCCTCGGCCCGACGCGCCGCGGGCTAGCCCCGCCAAGGCCAGCTCAGAGGCTGGCCACGCAGGTTCCTGGCTCGACGCGCACCACGATCGTGCCGTCGGTCGTGGTGTTGTCCAACGTGAGATATTGCGCGCCAGGCTTCGACGTGATCGTCGCTCCGTTGGCGTAGACGCAATAGCCCACAGGGTACGAGCGAGGCGAGATGTAGATGGTCGTCGGCGCGTGGATCGTCCCAGTCGGTGAGTAGACGAGGGTCAAGCTGCCGATCTGCTGGCTCGATTGCGCGCTGAGCAGGTCGCCGGCGACGGCCACGACGTGGGTCTGGGTCAGCGGCGTGATGACCGGGTTGTACACGTCCTTGTCGTTGATGAGTCCTTCAGCCGAGCTGCCGGTCGGGTCGTTGTAGTAGCGCCACGCCCACCACGTCCAGCTGAGGCCGAGCGTCGATGCGTCGCTGACGAGGAGCGACGCCAGCGCTTGGTCGCTCGTGGCGCCGAACTCCGTCATCATGATGGCGGGACCACCTGGCTGGGACGGGGTGTCATAGAGAGGCCGGAGCTGCTCCTGCTTGGCCATCGTCAAGAGCTCCTTGTCGGAGCAGACCTGCAGATCGATCGGGTTGCCGGTGACGCCGCTTCGCTCGGGGCAGTAGTCGTGGAAGTTGTAGACGACCCGCACGAGGTCCGCGGCCTTGGTGACGTAGAGGGTGCGACCGTTGTCCGAGGCGTTGTCGATCTCGGGAAACACGAGATGGTTCGTGTCAGTCTCGAGCAGCGTCTCGATCAGGCCTCGCTTGGGCACGTTGGGGGGACAGACCAGCGTGTGCGTGGAGCCGATCTCCTGGGTCTCACCGTCGGAGCCTCCGTAGAGGCACGACAGACCTACGGAGTAGTGCCGATGACCGTGACCGAGCACGAATTGGAGCCCGAGGGGTTCGTTGATCGGGTCGTAGCCCGCGACCCAAGGGTTTGACTGGAAGTGGCTGGCAACGGCGACCCACGAGCGCTGGTATTCGTTCTGCAACCCGCCTTGGACGGCGTTGTTGAAGAAGTTGGCGAAGGAAGCGTCCACGGCGGGGTTCGCGTAGTTGACCGACCAGCGACCCGGATAGATGACCACCGGGTGGCCAGAGGTGCACACCGCCCATGGGGGCGCACCTTCACCAGAGAACACCGAGCTCCACACGTCTTGGTGCATGTCGATCAGCGAGTAGATGTGGAAGCGACCGAGCTCGTTGACGACCGCGCTGACCTGCTGGAGGTAGGCGTCTGCCACCTTCTGGTTCCACATGCCCGGGTCTTTGTAGGGACCAGGCGTGCAGACCTTGGGCTGGTTCGGTCCTCCTGAGCCTGGCTCGATGCCGGCCCAGATGACCCCGACCCGCACGACGTTGAAGCCTTCCTCGGAGATTCGCTCAGCGTCTGCAGCATCAAGCGAGTTGGGCTGGCCAGGTTGGACGGTCAACGTGAAGGGCGCGAGCTTGTAGACGGCGTTGACACCGTGGAGGATCACCGTGCGACCGAAGCGGTCTGTCATGAAGGGTCCCCCCGCTGAGAGCAGTGGACCAGAGAGGTAGGTGTTCTGCTCCATGTTCGAGAGCTTCTCGAGCCCTTGGTCTCGATGCGAGCTGTATTGCTGAGATTGGCCGGAACCCGAAGAGCCACATGAGGCGAGGCTCACTGCGGCGATGATGCCCGCCGTAGCGATGGCGAGTGAGCGGCGGAGCATGGGGCGATGGTAGGCCGAACTGCCGCCCGGCCCTGGTACCTGTTCGTGGCTCGCCCAGGATCTGGGAGCCTGGTGGCTCACCGCGAGATAGGACGTGCCGCAATGTCGAGCAATGACGACGAACTCTTCCACCACGTCGGGGAGCTCTTGTGGCCCCAGCACGGGTGGAGCCTCGAGCCATCACCAAGCCCCGGGGGGCCGTCCTCATGGTGCTACGAGCACCATGGGAGCGTGACGCTCTCGGTGGGTGTCGACGAGGGAACCATCACGCTGTACCTGACCACGCAGGACCAGGACCTCACGGTGGGCTCGATCGAGGACCTCACGACATGGCTTGATGCCAACAGGGCGCTCTATGCCCACCCAAGCTGAGCGTCACGAGACGCCGAAGGGTCGCGAAGGGCTGCTAACGTGGAAGATCCAGCGCGGGGTGGAGCAGTCTGGTAGCTCGTCGGGCTCATAACCCGAAGGTCGTGGGTTCAAATCCCACCCCCGCCACCATCAGGCGTTTGCGTTACGACGCACTCGCGATGGAAGAAGCCCTGATTTCGGAGCCCACGAGGCCCCGGATCGGGGCTTCTTCGCGTTGGGGGCCTCCTCGGTGTCGCGGAGGGCCAGCTGACAGCAGATCAACGATCGCAGAATCTGCGACAGTTGGGAGACGACCCAACTCCGGGCGCGACGAACCAGGCCCGAAGGCCTGGTTCAACTGAGGATGCGGGGGTCCTTAGGGACCGCGCCGCGGCGTGCCCATGAACTCGAGACCACGAGGTCCGCGACGAGTCCCGGCCCGCTCCTCCGCCTCGCGCTGATGGCGCTTTGCGGCCTCACCTGCTGGCGTGGTTTGGGTGGGCACAGCCGAGGGAAGCTCGGGTGTCGCCTTGGGCTTGTCTTGGCTAAGAAGCTTGCTTGGCAGCATGGGTCCGCTGGACGTGGAAGTTGTGCGCCATCGCCGCGAAGATCATGACCAACGTCTCGCGGGCCAGCCCCACGAAGTGGTGGTAGCTGTGTCCCCAGTTGACGAGGCTGAGGTTCTTGAGCACGCCATAGGAGCCTTCGACGCGGCTGCGGGGGTTCCAGCGCTGATACCACTCCTCGGTGCCGAAGGCCTCGAGCTGGTAGAGCCCGAGCTCCAGCTCGTCGAACATCAGTGTGCGTTGCGAGCAGCAGCGGGGCTTGGCCTGGCCGGTCTCGGGGTCCACGACGGCGTTGCCATAGGCATCGACGCAGTGGCCACAGCCTCCTGTGCCCTCGTTCGTGTTGAAGTGCGGCGTGAAGAACTGACGAGACCCGTTGGCGCGGAAGTTCCCGTTCGGACGCATCTCGAAGGACCGGCGACGAGCGACGGCCTCTTGGTAGTGCGACATCGTCGCCCGCTTGTACGGGAACCCTGGGTACGGAACGCGGGCTATCTCGTTGGGGATGCATGAACAGTGCGGACGTCCATCGACGAAGGTGTGGCCGCGTACCTCACGGCGGCCCGCCTGGTTGTTGCGGTGCAAGCGGAAGATCGCAGCTCCCCCCAGGCGCCGGATGGGGATCTGCCACTCTGTCGTGTTGGCTGAGTAGACGCCATCTGCCACGACTTCACCGAGAGCAGGCAGTGACCCGCTCTTGACGCCTTCGAGCTCGAGTCGCGCATCATGGGTGGCTCGAAGCAGCGGCATGACGGCTCGAGCGGGAAGAGCGGGTGCCGGTGTCACCGCCAACGCCTCGATGACGGGTGCCACCGAGCGGTCCGTCGGGACCAGCGTGTGGCAGGCGTAGCCGTAGACCGACTTCTTGGGGTTCCCTCGTCCGACCCATCTCGCGCCATCACTCCATGTCGACGGCCAGCTGCGTCGCCTCCCGCTGTTGGCACGGACCTCTTCCATCGCGTCCTCGACGAAGGGAGCGTCGTCGAGCTCGTCATCGTCGCTGGCCACCACCGCGCTGAGGGGGATTGCTCGTCCCGCGTCACCGTCGCGACCGAGTCGCTCGATCTTCTCGCCGTGGGTTCTGGGCGGTCGGTTCCATGCCCAGACCAAGGTCGCATCAACTGCCAAGTTCCCGTTGTGGCTGAGGTTGTCGACGCTTGCTCGGACCAACCGGGTCGACAGCTCTTGCAGCCAGATCGCTCGCTCGGTCGATGCCTCTTCGCTCAACCCCTCTTGGAACGGGTCGAGCACGTCGGCAATGGAGTTGAAGGTGCGCAGGAGCTGCTCGTAGTTGAGCTGATGTGGTCGACCTCGGCGGTCCAGGTAGTCAATGCCCAGCTGGCGTCGCACTCGCCAACTGAGCCCAGCCAGCAGTGGCGGCAGGTTGATGATCTGGAAGTTGCGGCCTGAGACCGACAACAGCCAGAAGCAGATGAGCGCCGTTCGAAGCGAGAGAGCACCCGGTCGGCCCTTTCCCTTGTGGGCCGCTTCGACAAGGTCACCAAGCCAACCGACGAGCGTCGGGTCTCGGTCGATGACCTTGGCTCCCTTGCGCACGAGGCGCGTCGACACACCGGTGTCGGTGAGATTGACGTCTCGGCTCGCTGGGATGGCCCGCTTGAGCGATTTCGCTTGGCGGACACGCTGCTCATGACCGAGCTTCTTGGCTAGGCGAGCATCGGCGCGACTGACGGTCCTAGGCCGCTGTGGTCGCCGAGCAGTCGAGACGGGACTCATGCGCACTCCTCGATGGCTGACTCGTGGTCACGCAGGTGGTCGAGAAGATCGTTGAAGATGCCCAACGTGGTCACACCCGCCTCAGCCATGAAGTCGCTGATGGTGTGGGGCTCTCGCGCGAGAGCGACAAGGTAGGTGGCACGGAGTCGACGCACTTCCAAGGGAATCGTCCAGGTCTCCCAGCTTGTCTCGGTCAGCTCGCTGAGACGGTTCGCCCGGCGATTGGTCCCTCCGAGCAGCCAGATCGCGCCCTCTTGTTCGAGCTGCCGGGCGTAGTCGAAGAGCAGGGTGCCGTGAGGCTCGAGCACGCGCGCTCGTCTGACGGTGCCGCTGTCCTTGACCAAGGTGCAGAACACATCGTCTCCGAAACGAACCACGTCGGCCGGGCGACAGAGGCTCCCCTCACCAGGCTGGAGACCGGCACCGAGGCCCAAGTGCATCAGAGCGTGGAGGTCCCTGCGTCTCTTTGTCGAGCAGTGCTCGATGTCTCGAGCGAGAAGGGCGAGCTCTTCATCGACATAGGGGTGAGGCCGCGCTGCGCGTTCGAGTCGAACACGCTCAGCCCGCTTGGCACGCTCGGTGTTCTCGACGCCGGGAAGGAGCAGCCCCGACATGGTGCGAAGCGTGGAGGTGATGGTCGCAGCGGAGCGCTTCGCGAGCTGGTGGCTGAGGACTCGACCGAACTCTTCGACCGTGGCGGGGTGAAAGACAACGTCGATGCGCAGTGACCGCTCGGTCTCATCCGCCCAGCAGGCGAGGTACGTCGCGTCACGGACATAGGCCTGCGCTCGCCGCACCGTCAGTGGTCGACACCGCCGGACCGCATCGCGCACAACCGATTCGACGACTTCGAAGCGCGTCGGGCTGACCTGACGCGGCACGAAGGTCTCAACGACCTCTTGGACCGCGCTCCTTGCCGTCTCATCTTCATCGGGCCCTGCTGTCCTCAGCGCCTCGCCCACCTGGCGGAGCCTCGAGCACGTGGCGTCTTGGGTCCCACGGGGCTTCCCGTCCAGTGCAACCTCTCGGTAAGCACTGATGAGCTCGGCAGAGAACGACGAGGCGCCGAGTTCATGGCGTTCCTGGTTCAACCAGCAGGCAAAGCGGTACACCGCCGCCAGGCTCGCTCCTGCCTCCTTGGCGGTGCGGAAGCCCTCGATGGCGCTCACGGCGGTCCTGGTGAAGGTCACCTCCGCTGGCTCGGACTCAACCCGGTCCAGATCGGAGGGCCACCACAGCGCCACGCGATCAGCGACGTCACGCCGGGCGCGTGTGTCGTGATCGCTGTGTCCAGTGGCTCCGCCGGCATCGGTCCTCCTCGGGGTCGTGCCTGGACCTTGATTACTCCAGCGCTGTGGCAATGACACTGGTGTAATCCCTGGTCGCGATCTGATTCGCGCTCTTGACCTGGGATTGTTCCGAGGTCACTCCCGGGGGCAGTCGAAAGGCTGTCAATGACCCCGATCGGACTCATCGTGCAGGTCGTCTTCGAAGCGTCAATCAGGCGCGCGACGCGGCTCGTCAGAGAGACTGTCGAGATGCGCCCGGACGAGTTCTTCTATGACAGCGAGGGATTGAACGAGGACGGCATGATCGAACCTGTCTTCGATTTGGACCTTGTCGACCGCCTTCGGACGAGCTCGGTGTCCGAGGGAGCGGATGTTGAGCTGGCCGTCTCGCTCGCTCTCCTCATCGACGATGAGTTGCAGGCCTACGGCACTGACAGCAGTCAACGAATGTCGAATGAGGACATGAGGCGTGCTCTCAGATCTCTTCGGGGTGTGCTGATGCGCCTCGGAGTTGACGACGCAGGAATTCAGTTCAGGGACTTCAACACCTTCCGAACGTTTTGGGAAGCGGAGGGAGCATGGGGGAGCTGGCAGGCTCGGCGCGTTCTCGTCAACAAGATCTTCGGACCCATCCACGACGAACTAGGCCGACTTGAACAGCAGGCCATCACCTCAGCGCTCGTTGAGCCCATCAGTCCGCACGCTCGAACCGGATGGTCCGATGTCGACGCAGAGATCAGCGAGCTACGCCGACACTTCAATGCTGCGCGTACGCCGCAGGACTACCGCAACGTCGGCAACGATTGTGTTGCGGTCACCGAGGCCATCAGCGCTGCTGCCTACGATCCGAGTGCCCACCTTCGCAGCGGCGAGGAGGTACCTGCCGTCGACAAGACCAAACAGCGCATCGGTCGAGTCGTCGAAGACGCCGCCCCAGGACCTGGGAACGCCGAGCTCCGGAAAGTCGCCACCGCTGTCATCGAGCTCGCGCACCATGTAAAGCACTCTCCGACACCGACTCGAAGGGAGGCGGGCATTGCGGCCGACAGCGTCATCCAGCTTGCCAACATGATCCGCCGGCTGTCTCAGGAGCTCTGAGGAGCAAGACCCTTCAGTTCGTTGGGCGTCATCATCACCGTCAACCCACTCGCCTCGGCGGTGAAGAGCATTGAGTAGTCACCAGCAACCAGAGTCAGGGGTCCACCAGGGCGACCGGCTAGGTACGTTGTGCGCTGAATGATCTCTTGGTCCTCAATGGCAAGTCGCTGATGTCGCGGTGGGTCCATCAAGAGTCAAGCGTGTGTTTCCGACCGGGAACGGAGGCTGGACCACGACCCGTTCCTTCGAGCAATCGGTAGATCTTGCGTAGGCGTGGGAGGGCCTGGGGCGCCGTCTTGCCGTCCTTCAGCCGATCGAGCTGTGAGATGACCAAGATGGGGATGACGAGTCGGAACTGGGTACTCGGTTCCCCGAAGTGCTCCCCCCAGTTGAAGGTGTCGAACTCGCCTTCACGAAGGATCGCGGCTGGCATCGAACACCAGTCTTCGCACCCCAGTGGACCCTTCGAACTCGTCTTGGTCAGAGATGCGATCGAGTTCAGACTCGAGGTCCTTCAACCACCGGATCACTCGACCGATCTCCGCCTCGAGAAGCTGCAAAGGGCGCTCGACTCCGGCTGGTTGTGAGCGGATCGAGTAGAACGCCTGGCTGTGGAGCTGATCGAACCACGCATCGCCGAGGAAAGCGTTCGCTAGCGACGACTCCAGGCGGTTTAAGGCGACAAGGTACTGCTGGATGCCCTGACTGACCGCGCTCGGGGTACCGCGTGTTCTCAAGCTGAACTCGGCATTGCTTGAGCTGTTCTTCAGTCGACGCCGCGCCAACTCCTGCCCTGAGCTCCATCTCGGACCCACTTCCATCCTGCGAGAGACCATTACGGGGGAAGCCTGCCACGACGGGAGCAAGGATGACCTTCGAACTAGTGGCCGTGGCGAGTTACTTCTCGGAACAGATGACGGATGTCTGGTTCGTCCACGGCTGGGTCGTCAAGGCTGTCTCTGAGCGTTGAACCTTCACTCGCCCTTTCTTGTCACCATCCCAAACCGGCGGTTGGGTGCGGCAGTTAGTTGCCACGCAGCTCGTCGTGAGCTGGAGGCCATTCAGCTAAGAGGACATGGGGTACAAGGTCGATGCCACTTCCCAACCGTTTCCCGAAGATTGAAGAAGTCCAGCCAATTGACAACCGCCACAACGAGATCCGCTTGAGCAACGGCGTGACGCGAACTTCCGAGGTCCTGCCAGATTCCACTCGGACCTGGACCTCTCCGGCTGCATCGTCTCCAGAGCCTGCCAAGCGCGCCCAAACTTGGTGGACCCCCGGCGACACTTCGTACTGTCCGGTTTCCCTCATGCTCAACTGTCCGACCATGTCGCCGTCGATGTACACGTTGTATTGCTTGGTCAGGTCTTGAAGGCTGCCTCGCCTCGACACGCGGATCCGTCCACAGTCACGTCTGTCATTCGGGACTGCCTTCATCTCGACATCTTGCCTTACCGAACCTGCCGCGCCCCCTAACGCCGGGTATGGGACTACTGAGGAGGAGTGCTGCTCTGCGGACGATTCCCGAACTCCAGGCTCAACCTCAAGTAGTTCCCTTCTCGATGACTTGCTTGCTCTCTATGACGGTCTCCCAAAGCGGAGCAACGATGTAGAGACCGAGTGGCGGGCCGTCGATCTTCTGGGTGCTGCAGGCGCCGCCTTGGTCACATCGGCTAAACGAGATGGAGCCCTGGGTGTCGGCCGGAACGCTTGGCGGACTCGGTGCAAAACCGGCCTCCAAGACAGCTCCCGTCTTCTGGTTGAAGATGAGGTGGCTCACGCCGGACGATCCAGCGAGCGATACCCCGGTACCGGTCCGACCGGAGTGGTCAACGGCATGCTGCGTCAGTTCGATGCCGGGCTGATCAGAGATGACCTGAAAGAGCGCTGAGGCGAGTGTCGGGGTCATACCGGAAACGGGGCCAACGAGAAGGCGAGCTGCGCGTTGGAACACAGCGGTTGCACCATTTGGGATGTCGTCCGGGTTGGTCCCGTCCGCCCCCGACGAGAGGATCCGGGAGAGCGAGGTTGGACCGACTGGCAGGCTCGTCACGTTGGGGACGTCTTGGGAGAGATCGGACTCGTTGACCGTCTGCTGGAAACCACTGATGAAGTGCTGACCCTCGGATGAGCCTGCGAACGAGCTCTGGACAGCAGGTGACGAGAAGCTCAGGGGCGTGCGGTTGATTACCCCTTCACCGCTCCCCGACTCATCGGCCCAAGCTTGCTCAGTCTCGCCGTAGGTGGCGCTCGTAAAGGCGTCAAAAGTCGATCCGTTTTGGGATGGCTTGTACACGGTGACCTTGTAGGCAGACTTCACCTCGGTATAGAGGAAGAGTTCGGGTCCTGAACTGGCTCCCCCTTTGCCGGCTATCGCGTGTGAGGCATTTCGTAGCGCGGTGGCAGCGCTGGCTGACGGCGAGCTGGTGCCGAAGGGCACCAGCGTGGCGGCCAGCATTGCGATGACAACGACAGACGCTGCGATCAGCATTGGCACTACCACCCGCCGTCTTGCTGAAGATCGGTGAGATGTCGAAGGAGTGGAGATCTCATTCGACATCTGACGAGCCCGCTCCCACCCGGCTCGACTGTCGATGACCAGAGGCGGCCTCAGTTCTCGGGCCGGATCAGCGTCACGCAGGAGTTCGTCGACATTCATGTGGGGGCCTCCGTGGTTTCCTCGGGATGATCGATGCGTCGGGAAGTGTCTCGATTGGCAGGGCGGAATCCGAGGCGCTTGAGTTCCTCACCGAGGCGCTTCCGCGCGGGATGAGCGCAGAGCGACGGCGTTGATGCTGATGCCGAGGACCTGAGATGCCTCTTCCTGCGACAGGTCCTCCCACACGAGCAGCTTGAGCACTTCCTGGTCAGCTGACCTGAGCCGGGTGAGCGCAGCTCTGATCACGGCGCGACGATTGCTGTCGCTCTGTTCCTCCCAGGAGGTGGACGAACTCCGTTCTAGGATCAACTTGTCGTGCAGTCGAGCTTGCCGGCCTGATGCGCGGCGGTGATTGGACAGCACGTTTCGAGCTGCGCCGTAGAGCCAGAGGAGGTCCTGAGGTGGGCTCGGCACCTCGTCGAGCCGTCGCCAGGCCACCGCAAAGACTTCGGACGCAAGGTCCGCCGGCTCTGCCGAGAGCCCCTCGCTCCTTCGAACGAAGTAGTTGACGAGAGCCTTCAGATGGGACTCGTAGAGGGCTTCGAAACGATTGATCGACAGATCAGAGGTGAGGGCTTCTTGCTCTGGCGATGGATTGGCCAGTCGGTCGCCCGTCACACCCTTGATTGTGTCCACCACACGCCCGAACCTGTCACACTCCAACAAGTTCCTGGCGACGCCAGAATCCGATCACCGCAAAGAGTCTTCCCGGGATGTGTCCCATGATGCCGGGTGATGTGGCCTCGCCGGGGAGGAGACCTATGGCTGGTTGACGGAACTGCCGCCGTTGGACCCACACTGCTTGATGACCGCACCCACCGGGTTTGAAGAGGTCCCTGTGCGTTGAGGGCAGGTCGTCGAGGTCGTGTGGCTTGGCCTCGCCGACGAGGGTGGCGCACTGGTCGATGCACCGCACCCGGTGAGCGCCACCGCCAAGCCGGCTACGACCGCGAAGCTACGAAGTCGATTCATTTTGCCAGTCTGCATCGCCGGTTACCTCCACGGAAGTGGTCTTCCCAACAGTCCGACTATGCACCACTCTCGGGTTCAGTGCCCTCGTATGGACGGTTGCACGCACGCCAACGTGACTCACGAGCAAGACAGTCACGGGTCGACAAGGATGGGGCGCCAGATACGTCGGGGGACGAGGTAGACACCATGGGATTGTTCGGCTCAAGGAGCAGACCGCAGCCGGCTGCCCCTGCCACGGCTCCTCTCCGCGCTGCGGTCATCGACACAGAGACCACGGGTCTCTACAACCAAGACCGCATCGTTGAGATTGGCATCGTGGTCATGGATCTCTCAACAGGGGAGGTTCTCGACGAGTACGAGACCTTGATCAATCCCCGGCGAGATGTCGGTCCCACTCGGATCCACGGCATCACTGCCAGCATGGTGCTCAACGCGCCGACGTTCGAAGACGTGGCCGCTGACATCGCCGACTTCCTCGACGGTCACTACCTGGTCGCGCACAACTTCCCCTTCGACTCCCGGATGCTCGTCAACGAGTTCTCGCGTCTCGATGCTAGCTCATGCCAGGCCAGGGCATCTGCACCTTGCGTCGCTCACGCCAGAGGCTTGACCTTGCGTGTGAGTCCTATGGCGTCGAGCGCTCTGACGCCCACATGGCCTCCACGGACGCTCAAGCTGCTGCGTCGCTGCTGTGGGCCACGTGGTTGGCCGAGGCAGAGGAGACCGGCACCGTCGAGCTCGAGGCATCGCCAGCTGCAGTGAGACTGCCACCGGCATTGAGGCCATCTCGTTCCAAGGGTCTGCGCCGAGCGGACGCCGGCACCGCGACGTCAACAACACCGCTGCAGCGCACCCACCGCGTTGAGCTGGTGAGCGAAGACCCCCGGTTGCTCCCGTACCTCGATCTCCTTGGCATGGCCCTCGCCGACCTTGTTCTGTCCAACGATGAGATGGCAGAGCTTCACCAGGAGGCGGCGCGCATCGGACTCGACGAGTCCGAGATCGCTGCGACGCACGCCCAGGCGTTCAAGTCACTCTCTGCAGCTCTTGAGAGTGAGGGTGGCACCGCGAACGCCGACTTCTTGGCTGCCATCGCCAAGCGGTTGGGCGTGGACGCGGAACCCACCACACTCGTAGACGCGACTGCCGAGAGCTCGAAGCCTCACGGCATCTGCTTCACCGGAGACATCTCGATCGGCGGCGTCTTCGTCCCCCGTGAGGAGCTTGAACGCCGAGCCGTGGCCGCGGGCTGGGATGTGCTCCCGTCACTTACGAAGAAGAAGTGCACGCTCTTGGTTGCGGGTGACCTCGCCTCGCAGTCCGGGAAAGCCACCAAGGCGCGGCAGTGGGGTATCGACGTCATCGACGGCGATCAGTTCCAGGCCATGTTGGCTTCTGACTAGAGCGAGATTGAATCAGCCCGGTCCGGGCGCGACACCTGACAGGCCCTAGTCAGCCGGCCGCCCGCTCACCACGGCCTCGAAGACTCGCATCGCCCCATCGACATCGACGCAGCGATCGGCATTGCTCATCGCTAGAGCTCGTCGTCGAGCACCCAATCCCACTTGTCCACGCGGAACTCACCGATGTCCCTGGCCAGGGCCAGAGCATCCGGACGAGCACCACTGACGATCAATTGGCTGATGCCAGCAAGCTCGACCGCGCTGGCGTCTCGAACGATGAGGGTGGGGCCATCGACCTCGGAGGAGACCTCATGCTTCTTCAGGATCCAACCAGCTGTCATGAGGGCTCGGTCGCCGACCCACGGAAAGACTGTCGAGAAGCTTGCCGCCGTCGATGACCGAGTGATGAGAGAGGTCAGCGCGACTCCAGGCCAAGCGAGCCTCAGCAAGGAGCTCTGCGGCCTGAGGGTCGAGCCACACGGGAGTCTCTGTACCTTCGTAGACAGCAACCATCTCGCGACGAGCTGCGTCGCCCACCAAGGGCGGATCACCGTCGAACTGTGGGACCTTCCCTGCGGGTGCTCGTGTCACACCGATGACCTGATCCTGGGCGTCGATCAGCACGATCTCCCAGCGCCTCCCCGCAAAGATGATGAAGTCACCCACGAACGGTGGCTTGACTGGGCTGAGCGTGCCGAGTGGACGTCCGTCGTTGGTGATGCGCCACTCCCGTGGCGTCTCAAAGACGGCATAGAAGGAGTAGTGGTTCGCGAAGCGCTCGCCCAGCTCTCCGAGCAGCAAGACACCTGAGGGGTCCTGAACGACGAGATCCTTGGCCGCCATGGCCCGCAACAATCGCGCGTATGTTGCCGTGTCGACGGCACCAAACGGACCAGGGCCGCAGAGCATCCGGTGGAGCTGCTCCGCTCGCGCTCCTCCGTACTGCGCGATCACCGACATCGACTGATGCACCAGTGTCGACAGGTTGAGGTTGGAGGTCTCGGGGCTATCGAGCCAACGGGCGAGCAGGAGGTTCACCATCGCTATCGACTGGATCAACGGGCAGCGGAGCTCGTCGACCAGCGAAGGGCTCGAGGCAACGTCTGGCACCTGGCTGTACATCCGCAGCACCGCCGGCTCGCCACGACGCCCTGAACGCCCGACCCGTTGGCGCAAGACAGCGACGGATGGTGGCGACCCCACCTGCGCCACTGACGCGACCGCCCCGACGTCGATACCGAGCTCCAAGGTGGAGGTGCAGACGACGGAGGCGGGATTGACGGGGTCTTTGAGTCGGGCCTCGACGTCCTCTCGCACCTCCTTAGACAGGTTCCCGTGGTGCGGCCAGAACTCGTTGGGGCGTCGATCGCGTTCACACTTCTGCGTCAGCAGGTCACTGAACCGCTCGACCTGGTTGCGTGAGTTGGCGAACACGAGGTTGTTGGAGCCACTCAAGATTCGATAGAGGTCATCGGCGATGGGGAAGATGGCGTTGCCGCTCTGGGGGTCATCGCCCATGGGATCGCTGTCGACGTAGCCGCGCACCTGCAGCTTGAGATCGAAGCCCTCGCCAGAGCAGTCGACGATCTTGACGTCGTCCGGTCTCGTGGGACGGAGGAACGATGTCGCCACACCGAGGTTCCCGATGGTGGCAGAGAGCCCAACGCGAGGAACCTCTCGTCCGAGCGTGAGCTCCAGGCGATGGAGCAAGGACTGAAGCTGCGCTCCTCGTTGCGTTCCGATGAAGGCGTGCAGCTCGTCGATCACGAGGTAGCGCAGAGGAGCAAAGAAGCCAGCCAGGCCGTTGCCCCGTGTCACGAACATCGCCTCAAGTGACTCTGGCGTGATGAGGAGGACGCCGCTCGGCTCCTTGGTGAGGCGGTTCTTGGCGGAAGCTGGCACGTCTCCGTGCCAGCGATGCGCAGCGATCCCCGCTCCCTCGCACATGTGCTCGAGCCGAGCGAACTGATCGTTGATGAGCGCCTTGAGCGGAGAGACGCAGAGCACCTCGACACCAGAGCCAGGTGCGGGAACCTCGTTGGCCAAGTTCGAGAGGATGGGTAGGAACGCTGCCTCCGTCTTCCCGGACGCCGTCGTCGCCGCCAAGATGACGTCGTCGGTGCCTTCGAGCAGAAGCGGGATGGCTTCTTCTTGGACGGTTCGAAGCGAGGTCCAGCCCTCGTCGTAGATCCAGCGCTGGATGGCTGGATGGAGCCGCTCGTAGGAGGAGGACTCCTCGGAGCTAGAGCCGGAGGTCGGTGAGCTCATCGTCATCACGAGGCGGCTCTGACGCAGGCACGTCCTCGAGGATCTCGTCGAGCTCCGTGGCCGGCGCCACCTCGACAGAGACGCCGCCGAGCGTCGCGCGCCAATCAGCGCCCGGATTCTGCTCGAGCACCGCCAAAAGGTTCAAGAAGGCGGTGACGGTGTCGCGTGGCGTGCGGAAGTAGGCGTCGCCGATCTGCTCGGCGCAATGCTCCATGAAGGCGACCAGTGCTTCATCCGGCAAGAGGAACTTCTTAGCGTCCCCGCCCGCGAACACACTGCGGAGCTTGACGAGCAGTGCGTAGAGGTCGTTCTGCGTGAGCTGGCTCAGACGGATGACGGGACCGCTGAAGTCAACGAGGTCCCCTTCTGCGAACTCGTTGTCAGGCAGTCGAGTCCTCAGCGCCTTGTACGAGTACATGCCCTTGCGCTGGTCCACGAGCGTCTCGGTGGTGCCAGCAAAGACGAAGCCCAGACCAGACACCGTTCCTTGGAGCGAGTCGTTGATGATGGTCAGAAGCTTCTCGTAGTTCGACTCACGCCCCTTGGTGTTGGCCAGGCGGTAGAGGACGGTGAGCTCATCGATCTCGACGAACAGACCAGCGAACCCGGCCAGCCGGCAGAACCGGGCGAACAGCTTGAGGTAGTCGTAGTAGGAGGCGTCGTTGATGATGGTGCGCACACCCAATGCTTGGCGGGCCTCGGTCTTGGTCGAGTACTCGCCGCGCAGCCAACGGACGGCTGAGCTTGAGAGGTCGTCATCGCCCTCGTTGAAGCCCTTCCAGTAGGACGCCACGACCTCAACGAACTCGTACCCGCCGGTGTACTGCTGCAACGTCACGAGCTTTGCCCTGATCACCTCATCGGCCTCGGTCCCCTCCGTACGGGCGACGGTGAGACACGTGTTGATGAACCCTTGCAGGATCGACTCCATCGCTCCGCCGAGCGGGTTGACTCGAGTGGCCAAGCTGCTCATGAGCTCGGTGTAGAGGCTTTGGGCTTGGTTGGAGCTGGAGTGAAGACGGCGAGTGGGTGTCAAGTCTGCAGACGCCACGACCAACTTGTCGCTCAGTGCCAGCTCACGAGCCAGGCCCAAGAGGAACGACTTGCCCGAGCCGAAGTCGCCCACGATGAAGCGAACGGTCGAGCCCCCATCAGCGACGCGGTCGATGTCGCTGACGAGAGCCTTGATCTCGAGATCGCGACCGACGCGCAGATGCTTGAGACCCGCACGGGGGACGACGCCGCTGCGAAGAGCGCTCACGATCGCGTCGCGCTCGGTGGCACGGATCTTGAGCGTTCCCTGGTTTTCCTCGGTCACCAACTCATCTCCTCGTAGATCTCCTGGTCCACTTCGAGCGGATCGTCGCCAGTGACGAGAAGCGCATCGGTGGTGTCGAGTGCGACTTCGTTGATTCGATCGATGGCGGGGCCCAAGAACGTGAATCCAAAGGTACCCGCCAGGTGTGCGGCTTCGTCTTTGGACCACAAGGTTCGCTCGGCGAGCTTCTCGGCGAACTGTCGGTGAGGATCATCGATCTCCGCTGACTCCTCAGCTTTTCCCACTGTCACCCGCGTGCTCTCCGCCACGCTCACCGCGTCGCCAGCGGGGTCGACGAGCCGCTCTGCAAGCAGCACGGAGATCTCGTCTTCGGCGAGGAGGTCAGCCACGACCTTGAGGTCTACCTGGGACGCCACCGGTGCACGTCTGGCTCGTACCAGATCCGGTGGGAGAAGCGCCTGCGCCTCTTGGGATCCTGCGTCCGATCCGGTCTTACCCACGTAGCGGCTGTACTTTGCGAGCGCGTCTTGGCATTCGGCCGTGAGCTCGATCGAGCTCAGGTCGAAGGTTGTCCATCGAGACCACGCTTGGCAGGTCCAGGACGGTGACCGACGCTGTGGGGTCGTAGCCGGTCTCGGGCTGGACCTCGAGGACGACGTCACGTCGATCGAGACCGACTTCGCCCAGACACGATCGTCGAAAGACGAACGAGCGAGTGTTGTAGCCGCGAGAGGAAGGACGGAAGGACGTCGTCACTGGGTCTGCACGCTTCTTGCCAAGCGGCAGCCCCTCGGGGAATCGCTTCTCGAAGCGGATCTTGAACAGCTCGTCGAACTCGGCCACGCAACGCCTTGCCGGGGTCCTCAGCCGCGATTCGGGATGAGAGCGAACGATGGTCAGAGCAAGGTCGGACGAAGGCAGCGCACCCTGTTTGTCGAGCACTGCAGCGTTGACGAGAAATTCCATCGAGAACTCCATCCACCGTGGTGGCTTCGCCCACTGAGCCGGCGGAACCACGCCCTGTGCATGGAGCAGCACACCGATGAACTCGAGAAACGAGGCCGAGTAGTGACTGAACGAGCCGTCGCCTTCGTGTTCGTCGGCGAGTCGCCTCACCTCCAAGAAGATGGCGTGGAGCTGATCGACGCCTTCGAGCACGTCCATGTCGCTGAGCACCCGACGTTCGAGGCCACTGAGAAACAGGAAGAGGAAGGTCTGGTCGTCCAAGTCCCCTCGGCGACTTCCGCTCAGCCATCGCAGATAGCGACCCTTCTGCCGTTTTGTGAGCTGGCCGTAGGTGGGCCAGTAGCCCACTGAAGGTTCAGGCGCAGGAGGATCGTCGAAGCTCACCTCAGCGTTCGGATTGATGATCCCCGAAGCATCTGATCGTGCACCGCGTCGCCCGTCCGGACCGACATAGACCATGGCGTCAGGGATCTCGATGCCAGCGATGCTGACGACCTCGCCGGGGCCCACCCACCTCGGCTCGTCCTTGAGCGCCGGCGGCGGTGACCCGAGCCCGTCGCGGATGCCGATGCCAAAGGTGACCGAGATGCGTGTTCCATCGACGTGGACCTGTGGCGACACGTCTGTGGGGAGCATCGACGCGCGCTGGGTTCGCGTCGAAGCGACCGGCGTCGGTGAAGGTGTGGGCATGGGAGGAGGTGGGGATGGAGGGGGCGGCGGAGGAGCCGGCGGCGGTGCCGTCGGTGCCTCTTCGACGACTGGGGGCGTGGGCGAAGGCGCGGGAGGAGCTCCGGGAGCAGATGATCGAGCGGGCTCTTCCTGGGCGGGAGAAGCCATGGTTGCCGAGGCGAACTGGGCAGGCTGTGCCGCCACCTCGCGGATGATGCGCTTTGCCAACTCAAGCACGGACACGTCGAGATGCTGCTGCGCTGCTTGGCGGTTCGGAAAGACGCCAACGAGACCGTCGTTCGTCGCCCAGATCTGGACGCGCAAGTGATCCTGAAAGATGCTGGTGAGAACCCAGACCCGTAGAGCGACAACCTGCTGGCCGCGGGCACGAGTCTCCTTCTTGGCTTCGAAGCTCTGGCTCATCTCAAGCGTGGTGTCTGAGCGCTGCTGCTCGTCGAGACCTGAGATACGACCCTGCTGAGCGATGAAGTCAAGGACGGCGCCCGCATTCGTGCCAAGAGGCAGGCCCATGATGTGGGTCTTCGTTGGCTCGGATGGCTGCTTCTGGCGGCTGGGGGTCATGTGCTCGCCCCGCCTTGCGTTCGTGAGGTTCCGTCGTCCTCGTTGAGCATGCGTGAATCGTAGTGATCACGTCCTACAGAGCGCTGTGGGAGTCCGGTCAGTGCCTGCTGTTGCTCAGAGCAGGGGAGCACTTCGCGTTGCGGACGAGACACCGACGTAGCCTTTCCGTGTGTTGACTCCTCCCGGAGAGCTGATCATCTGGGACTTTGATGGTGTCCTGTGCGACTCCGAGCCCATCGAACCGCGAGGGGTACGCCACCCTGCTTCGACGCTGGGGCAACGACGTTCCCGAGACGTTCTTCGATCACCATGTCGGCCAGACAGGGATCTGGGACGCTCTCGCGTCAGAGGACTACCTCGTTGAAGGCACGCTCGAAGAGCGCAGAGCCCTTCGTCGTGCGATCTGTCTCGACCGAGCCCTCGACGCGGGACCAGCCTGGTACGTGAGAGAGATCGTCGACCACTTCTCAGGCCGTGCTGAGCAGGTGATCGTGTCCAACGGTGACCACGAGCTCATCGAGTCTCTGTTGCGCGCGTGGAACCTTGGCGAGCTGGCTCTGCTGCCACTCGATGGAGAGTCCAAGTCCCAGCGCCTCTCTCGACTTGTCGAGCAGGCGTCGGCGGTGGTCATTGAAGACTCGCCAACCTACGTAGCAGAAACTCGAGCGGGAGGCGCCCTAACTATCGGTGTCGTCCACTCGATGAACTGCAACACACCGCCAGAGGCCCACTTCACGCTTCATATGGATGACCACGACACACGTGCACTCCGTACAGCGCTCGAAAGTGTCTCGGTCGGAGTCCGCTGAGAAGTCGCACCAGCGCTACTCCCTCCAGCCCGGCCGGTGGCACCAACCAGGGTCGAGTCCGTCCAGCCTCCGAACGTGGCCCATTGCGTGCCAGCCGATGACGCCCGGCGGCAACCAGCTCCGCAGCGTCGGCAAGCGGTCGGCGAGATCGAGATGCGCGGTGGCGGCCGGCGCCCAGCGCTCGAACGGCGCCAGCTTGTCGTGGGTCCGGCGGTGCTCGACGTAGAAGGCCACGGTGCCCCGCCGGCGTCCTTCGACGTTGCTGAGGGTCTGGTCGATCTCGTCGTCGAGCAGGTCGATGGAGCGGGCGCTCAGCGCCCTGATGGCTTGTCGGGTGACTCGTCGGCTCATGCGCGCCGCGATGTGTAGGTCGTTTGCCGCGCCTTTGCGGGCGCTCGATGGCAAGACGGACCGGGCCATGGTCCGTCGCTTGGCTTCTCCGTACAACATGACAGTCGCCCTCCCAGGCGGTGCCACTCAGGTCCTTCCCTCGTGGTCATAGATGCACGGCAGTTCCTCCTTCGATCGGGTTCAGCAAAGTCGAGCAGTCTGGCACGGCGCGGTGACAGAGCGCTTCGTTGATAGTCGACTTGCCTGGCACACGTCCGTTGTTCATTGAGCGTTGGTTGCTTCAGGGCTCGTCGTAGCTGGTCTTTCCCGCAGGATCCTTGCTGCCGTTGCGGTGATGGGCAGCACGCCAGAAGGCCTGGCGGCGGCGCTCCCGCTCAGCACGGGCTTCGTCGGGAAGCAGGTCAGAGAAGTGTGGCTCGGGGGAGCCGATGACGATGAACTTCTCAGGCGGGAGCGCGACGCCGGAGATTGGATACCCCATGAAGCCAGCCACTCGTCGGCCGCACACGAGCCTGTAGCGCCAGGCGCCGTCGAAAGGGAACCAGATGTGCTCTCGCACGTGGCCAGTGGCGAAGGCGCCGACGGGACCAGGCTTCGCGTCAAAGACCGCTTCGACGGCGCCGCCGAGGGGTGGGTACCACGGTGTGCGTTCGGGTAGCAAGCCCTGCTCGCACAGCTCGCCGATGCTCCGCTCGATCCAGGCCACGTTGTGGGCCAGGCCAGGGAGATCGCCCTGCGCTGCGGTGAGCTGGAACGTGACCTCGTAGGAGGACAAGGTGCCTCCGTGTTTGGCGACCAGGCGCGCCACCTGGGCCGGGGTTTGACACGTGCAGCTGGCCTTGATAGCGACCCTCCATGATTCCTCCATCGCGTGGCGTTCGCACCGTGCCTCTCGGTCGGTTGCGGCAGCGTCACAGGGCCACGTCCCTCAGCTGCTCTGGATGGTGTCTGTCACTCTACGGTGCGGGTGTGCGAGTGGTTAGCACTCAGTCCCGATCGCCTTCAAAGAGAAACTCGTAGACCCGACTCGGGAGCCATCAGGCAACTACTGCAGAAAATGCAGGGGTTAATCGCAGTCAGGGCAGGTCTGCGTGGGGACGGCCGAGGGGAGTTTCCTCCGGCTCCGACTTCGTCTCGAGCGCGCGGCGCACGGCGAAGGTGCGCTGGATGTGGAAGTTGTAGGCCATCACCGAAAACGTCATCACGAGGGTCTCTCGAACAAGGCCGACGAAGTAGTGGTAGCCATGGCCCCAGTTGACGAGGGCCAGGCTTTTGAGCGCCCCGTACGTCACCAGGCTCCCGTCGTCGTTGGCTCCTTGGAGGCTCATTTGACAGGTACGTTCCAATATATTACCATTTAGTTATGTCTAAAACGCCCTTGTCAGAACTTGACTAGACCTGGCTTTTGGGGCCCTGGCTGACCCGACCAGGCGGGCGATACTGACCCGCCTCACCACCGGGGAGGCAGGGGTTCTCGAAGTGGCGGCGCCCTTCTCAATGAGTCAACCAGCAGTCACCAAGCACTTGCAGGTGCTGGAGCGAGCTGGGTTGATCTCAAGACGGCGCGACGCTCGACGTCGTCCTTGTCGCCTTGAGCCCCAACGCTTGAGGCAGATCTCGGACTGGGTCGGTTCTTACAGCCAGTTCTGGGAGGACAGCTTTGAGCGCCTTGACGACTACATCGGCGATCTGCAGACGGCGACGAAAGAGCGATGAACTCGACGGAACTGAGAGTCTCGACACCGGTCGATGAACCCGTCGTCCGCTTCCAACGCTTTGTCAAGGCCCCGCCAGCGCTCGTCTTCGAAGTCTGGACCGATCCGGAGCACCTGCGTCACTGGTGGGGTCCGCGTGCTCTGACACTTATCGTGCGTGAGATTGACCTCCGCGTAGGGGGCACCTACAGATTCGTGAGTCGCGCACCCGACGGCCGTGAGTTCTCATTTCACGGGGTTTATCGCGAGATTGAGCCACCGCATCTCCTCGTATCGACCTTCGTGTACGAAGGATTACCTGACAACGAAGTGGTTGAGACAGTCACCTTCGAGCCGGTCGAGGGTGGCACCCTGATCAGCAGTTTGTCAGTCCATGCCTCGCTCGCGGCGCGCGATACGCACGTCGCCACGGGGATGGAGGGCGGACTGATGGAATCCCATCATCGCCTTGACGAACTTCTTGGATCAATGCAAGCGACCAAGGCAATGGAGGAAGGATGAAGAAGCTCATTCTTCACATGATCATCTCGACCGATGGATTCATTTCGACAGGGGTGCGCGACGTGAACCCCGCGGCGCACTGGTCCGACGAGATACAGGATCACTACTCGGACCTCTTCAACCGGGCTGGCGGCGTCGTTTTCGGCCGCAACCTCTACGAGCAGTACGTGGGGCATTATTCGAAAGTCGCCGCTGGGGAGATCCTGCCCGAGACGGACCTTCCTCGCGAGGAAGTGCAAAATGAACACTTGATCTCCAGCCATCTCGCATGGACCAAACGCCTGATGGACATGGACAAGTTCGTCGTCTCGAACTCGCTCCCCCCATCGTCTCCAGGGGTCAGCGTCATCTCAGACGACATTGGGCCCCAGATCCGGCAGCTCAAGCAGCAGGAGGGAGGAGACTTGCTCCTGATGTGCGGGCCCAGATTGTTTGCTGTGCTGACTGCCGACCAACTCGTCGACGAGTACATGTTCTACGTCTATCCGAACGCGCTTGGTCACGGTGATCACCTCTACAGTGCCATCGACACGCCGATCACCTTGACGCCCGGGCCCACCGTCTCGTTTGCGGAAGGAATGGAACTTCGCGCGTACAAGCCGGAGTACACGACATGATGACCATGCACGAGCTGAACTTTCGAATTGACTCTTCCATGGTCGCTTGACCGGATGGAAGGTTCCCTGGCCGCCCCCCGATCGGCCTGGTGGTCGACATGGCCGATGCCGTGAGGTGACCACTTAGATGCGCTGGCGGCTCTCGCTCTCGGCACGGAAGCGGGCAACCCAGTCACGGGAGCGGTCGTCGGCTTGGCGCTGCATTGGCTTCTTGTCCTTGGGTGCGGGGGGGTCGATCCCAAGCGCATCGAGCACTCGACCGATGGTGGCCGCTCGACTCACGGTGAACTCGTCGTAGAAGACTCGGATGGGTTCTCTTCCCGTGGCGTGGAACCAGTCCTCCCACCGGGCATCCCATCGATGGAGCTCGGTGAGCAGGTGCTCGATGGCCCGATAGTCGTATTCGGCGCCAGGCGTGTCGTCTTGATCCTCGTCGTCGGCATCTGATTCGAGTGCGCCACTCTTGGGTCTGGATGGCTTTCCACAGCGAGACGGCCTGGGCCACCTTGTCGCGCCGCCGCATGAAGATGATCTTGAGCTGCGGGAAGACGGCGTCGAGCCGTTCGTTGAACGACAGCTCACCGAGATCAGGCAAGTCCAGCATCCGCTGCTTGAAATCGTCGAGGTAGTTGCCCATCATCTTGGCGCCGAAGACACCATTGGACGTCGTGCCACGCTGCAGCACGTAGCGGAACCAGGGCTCGAACTCGCCGGGTTGCTCGGCCTGTCCTGGTTGCGTCGGGGCAAGTCGCTCTGCGATGTCCTGCACGGAGGGATCCTCGAAGTACTGGCGAGGCTGGCGGGGAAGGCCCGTCGTCCGCAGGCGCTCGAAGTACTCATCGGGCACGCCGGCCACGTCCGTGCCGCGCAGGAGCTCGCAGAGCAGGGTGCTGCCGCTCCGCTGGGTGGAGCAGACGAGGTACGAGATGGCTTCCACGCGCTGGGGCGATCCCATCTGGATACTCTATCTTTCCCAGCGCAACGGTGGATATTGAGATTGCTACCATGGCGCTGGATGAGACCGAACATCCTCTACCTGCACTCGCACGACACCGGGCGTTACGTGCAGCCCTATGGGTATCCGGTGCCGACGCCGAACATCCAGCACCTCGCCGACCAGGGCGTGCTCTTTCGTCAAGCGTTCTGTGCGGCTCCCGTCTGCTCTGGCTCACGAGCATCGCTGCTCACCGGTCAGTGCACGCACGCGACGGGCATGCTCGGCCTTGCCCACCGTGGCTATCGCCTCAGCCACCCTGAGCGGCACCTCGTTCACGTGCTGCGCCACGCGGGGTACTGGACGGGATTGGTGGGCGAGCAGCACGTCTCGGAAGACCCAAACGACCTCGGCTATGACCACGTCGTCGATCTGAACACGACGAAGGTGAGTGACGTCGCCCCGGCGGCCACGAGGCTGATCGGTTCGCGCGCCGGTGAGGCTGCGCCCTTCTTCCTCTCGATCGGCTTCTTCGAGACGCACCGGGAGTTCTTCGAGCCCTCGTCCATCCGAGACACCCAGTACTCACGCCCCCCGGAGAACGTCCCAGACAACGTCCAGACGCGCCGAGACATGGCGTCGTTCAGGGCCAGCGCCCGAGCCCTCGACCAAGGGGTCGGCACCGTGCTCAACGCCCTCGAGGAGAATGGGCTGGCCGACAACACGCTGGTGTTCTTGACCACCGATCACGGGCTGGCGTTCCCCGATGCGAAGTGCACGATGTACGACCGGGGGATCGGCGTCATGTTGCTGATGCGTGGACCCGGCGGCTTCGAGCGTGGCCGAGTCCACGATGCGCTGGTGACCCACCTTGACCTCTATCCGACGATCTGTGACGTGGCAGGCATCGAGCAGCCCCTGTGGCTCGAGGGAACCTCGCTGCTGCCGCTGATCAACGGCGAGGTGACCCAGCTGCACGAGGAGATCTTCGCGGAGGTCACGTACCACGCTGCCTACGAGCCCCAACGCGCCGTGCGCACCTCGCGCTTCAAGTACATGCGTCGCTACGACGAGGAGCATCCTGGCAGGGTGCCGGTCAACCTCGATGACAGCGCCACCAAGGATGTCTTGATCGCTGCAGGGTGGGCGAGCGTGGCACCGCCCTGGGAGGCCCTCTACGACCTCTGGCTGGATCCGGCCGAGGGGACGAACCGCATCGACGATCCCTCCCTGGCAGCGGTCGCCGATGACCTGCGAGCGCGGCTGCACGCTTGGATGGTGCGCACCCAAGATCCGCTCCTCGACGGTCCGGTCCCTCCTGGTGCAGGAACGGTGACCAACACGGTCGATCAGCTCTCGGCCAGCGACCCGACGACACCTCCGACAGCGCACAGCCTCACGAACTCACGACGGGCTCGGCACGTCGGCGACGCTCCGCAGAACACCTGAAGCGCACTGAGAGCAACGAGGAGACACCCATGACAATCCCGGCATCGCATCGAGACCTGCTCGACGCTCCGATCCCTGTGACCTTGGCCACGGTGGGGCCGACTGGTCATCCGCAGCTCACCGCCGTGTGGGCGATGCTCGAAGACGAGGTGATCATCACCTCGTTGGCCGGGATTCGCCAGAAGCTGAAGAACCTTGAGGCGCAGCCGCAGGCGACGGTGTTCGTCATCGATCCGAGCAACCCGTTCAGGACCCTTGAGGTGCGCTGCGATGTCACGATCACCCCGGATCCCGATCTGGACGTCCTCCAGCGGCTGCTCGCCGCCTACGGCACCGATCTGGCTTCGTTCCAAGCGCCGCTCGAAGGTCGCGTCGCCGTCGAGCTGCGGCCGATCCACGTGGTCGCCCTCGGCTGACCGTCGAGCGGCGTGGCCCGGCTTCCGCTGGCCTGGCTCAGCTCAGGCGTCGAGCGTGAAGGACCACGTCGTGGGTGTGATGGGCGCCAGCGCCGGCGCTCACGTCGCGAGGACGGCTCTCCTCGAAGGAGACGTGCCACGCGTGATCGAGGAGCTCGGCGACGTCACGCGGGCTGACGTAGTCCGTCGGCTCGAGACCGTGCGATCTCGCATCTTCGAGATCCATCACGTGGTGCACGACGAGCAGGTGGCCGCCAGGAGCCACAGCGTCGACCAGCTCTGTGCTCGGCGTCCTTGTTCGGGGTGCGCAGCAACGAGGGATACTGCACCGAGACGAGGTCGTAACCGCTTGCTCGGAGGGGAGCCTCGAGCAGGCCGGCATGGAGCCACTCGACCTCAACCCCTCGTGCTTGGGCAGCAGCAGCTCCTCTGCGCAGCGCCACTTCGGAGACGTCAAGCGCGGTGACCTGCCAACCCCGCTCGGCCAGCCAGATCGCGTCGGCGCCCTCACCGCAGCCGACGTCCAAGACGGTCCCCGCTCTGAGAGCTCGGGTCTCGACGAGGAGCGCGCCGTTCGGCTGACCGCTCCAGATCTGCTCGCCGCTGGCGTAGCGCTCGTCCCACTCCGCATCGGTGAGAGGCACGCTCTGGTGGGGCCTTGCGTGCTCGAGTGGCGTCTCGCCAGGGCCCTCGTGGCGGTGGTCGCCCATGTCCGCACCATAGGCTTTCTGGTCGCGACCTCGAGCACGCAAGGAGCAAGATGGCGAAGCGCCTGTCGAGCGATCCGTTGGAGAAGAAGCGTCAAGCAGCGGCTCATCCCGAGCGGCCCGGTGAGCGCTGCAACGCCGAGGAGGGCACCTGGAGGCCGGTCGTCGACCACAGCCGGTGCGAGGCGGACACGAGCTGCGTCGTGGTCTGTCCCCACGACGTCTTCGAGGTGAGGACGATCGAGGCGACTGACTGGAGCGCGCTCAGCCTCTTCGGCAAGTTCCGCGTCACCGCCCACGGCAAGAACAGCGCTTACACGCCCAACGTCGACCAGTGCCGAGCATGCGGGCTCTGCGTGGTGGCATGCCCCGAGTCAGCGATCACGCTTGACCCACCCACCTAGGCGCTCGCCGTCCAGGCCACCGCTGGCGTGATTAGCCCGCCGCCGTTGGGGTACCCATCCACTCAGCATCATGAGTCGCCACCAGCTCGCTGATGAGGCTCGAGAGTAGAGGAGACACCATGCCAGAAGCACTCGCGGGGAAGCAGATCGCCTTCCTCACCGCGAACGAAGGCGTCGAGCAGGTCGAGCTGACTCGTCCCTGGGAGGCGGTGAGGGACGCAGGTGGCAGACCCGTCCTTGCTGCGCCCAAGAGCGGCGAGGTCCAGGCGTACAACCACCTCGAGAAGGGAGATTCCTTCGCAGTCGATCTGAGGACCGAGGAGCTCGACATCGATGACTACGCAGGCGTCGTGCTGCCCGGCGGCGTGGCGAACCCCGATCAGCTGCGGCTCGACAGACGCGGCGGTCCAGTTCCTTCGGTGGTTCGTGGGGGCAGGCAGGCCGGTGGCGGTCATCTGCCACGGCCCCTGGAGCCTCGTCGAGGCTGACGTGGTGCGCGGCAGGACCCTGACGTCGTGGCCAAGCCTCCAGACGGACATTCGCAACGCTGGCGGCACGTGGGTCGATGAAGCGGTGGTCGAGTGCGCCAGCGGACCCAACACGCTGATCAGCAGCCGAAAGCCCGATGACCTCGAGGCGTTCTGCGCTGCCGCGGTGCGTGTCTTCAGCAGTGTCGAAGCAGCACGCGTCGGCTAGGTCGTCAGTCTCCTGCAACGGCGGCAAGAAGGGAGCTACATCCCTTGCTCTTCATGGATCACGCCTGCGTCGCGCAGCCGGCCGATGACCCGCCTCACTGACTCCTCAAGGGGCACCGCGCCGCTGGCGTCGAGGCGAAGGTCGGGGTGCTCGGGCTGCTCGTAGATCGAGTCGATCCCAGTGAAGTTGCCCAGCTCACCCCGACGAGCCTTGGCGTAGAGGCCCTTGTAGTCACGTGCCTCGACGACCTCAAGGGGAGCGTCGACGTGAATCTCGAAGAACTCGCCGTCATCGAAGAGCTCCCTGGCGTTTCGACGCTCAGCTCGGAACGGCGAGATGAATGCGGTCAGCACGATGAGACCGGCATCGACCATGAGACGCGACACCTCGGCGACGCGCCTGATGTTCTCGACTCGATCGGCGTCGGTGAACCCGAGGTCTCCGTTGAGGCCATGACGAACGTTGTCCCCGTCGAGCAGGTAGGTCCGATAACCCCAGCCGTGCAACCGCTTCTCGACCAAATTGGCGATCGTCGACTTGCCAGCCCCCGACAGGCCGGTGAACCACAGGACGGCGGGCCGTTGGTGGTTGAGCTGGGCACGAGCCTCCTTGTTCACCTCGACCGCCTGCCAGTGGACGTTGTCGGCACGGCGGAGAGCGAAGTGGAGGAGCCCGGCGGCCACGGTGGCGTTGGAGATCCGGTCGATGAGGATGAACCCACCCATGTCGCGGTTCTGGTCATAAGGATCGAACGCCACGAGCCGATCGGTCCTCAGGTTCAGCACGCCGATCTCGTTCATCTCAAGCGTCCGAGCGGCCGTGTGCTCAAGGGTGTTGACGTTCACCTTGTACTTGGGCTGTGAGACCTTGGCGGCGACGGTCCCTGCGCTCATCTTGAGGAGGTACGAGCGTCCGGGCAGCATGGGCTCGTCGCCCATCCAGATGAGGTGGCACTCGAACTGATCGGTCACACCGGGCGCCTCGGTGGCGGACGAGATGATGTCACCCCGGCTCACGTCGACCTCGTCGGTCAAGGTCAAGGTCACCGACTGACCAGCCACGGCCTCGCTCAGATCGCCGTCGGCGGTCACGATCCGCTCGACGCGGCTCTCGAGGCCGGAGGGCGTGATGCGGACGCGATCACCTGGGCGGACGGTGCCTCCGGCCAAGAACCCGGAGAAGCCACGGAAGTCGAGGTCAGGACGGTTCACCCATTGGACGGGCATCCGAAGCGGCGCCTCGGCCAGCTGATCGGCGATCTCGACGGTCTCCAAGTGCTCGATCAAGGTGGGTCCCGAGTACCACGGCGTCTCTTCGCTGTGCTCGGTGATGTTGTCGCCGCGCAGAGCGGAGATCGGGATGCACGTGATGTGCTCGAGGCCGATCTCGTGGGCGAAGGCCCGGTAGTCCTCTTCGATCTCGTCGAAGACGTGCTCGGAGTAGCCCACGAGGTCGAGCTTGTTGATGGCCACGACCACCTCGGTGATCCCAAGGAGCGAGACCAAGAAGCTGTGGCGTCTCGTCTGGGTCAGCACCCCGCGTCGGGCGTCGATGAGGATGACCGCAAGATCGGCGGTAGAAGCGCCGGTGACCATGTTCCTCGTGTACTGCTCGTGGCCCGGGGTGTCGGCCACGATGAACTTGCGCTTCTCGGTTGAGAAGAACCGGTAGGCCACGTCGATGGTGATGCCCTGCTCGCGCTCGGCGGCCAGGCCATCGACCAAGAGAGCGAAGTCGAGCTCGCCGCCCTGGGTGCCCACGATCTTGGACTCGGCTTCCAGTGCGTCTAAGTGGTCTTCGAAGACCAGCTTCGAGTCGTAGAGGAGCCGACCGATGAGGGTGGACTTGCCGTCGTCGACGCTCCCACAGGTGATGAAGCGCAGCAGCGACTTGTTCTCGTGCATGGCCAAGTACGCATCGATGTCAGTCGTCAAGAGATCGTTCTGCGCGTGGGCCATCAGAAGTACCCCTCTTGCTTCTTCTTCTCCATCGAGCCGCTCGAGTCGTGGTCGATGACGCGGCCCTGGCGCTCTGAGCTGGTGGTGAGCAGCATCTCTTGGATGATCTCGCCCAAGGTGGTGGCTTCCGACTCCACCGCTCCGGTGAGCGGGTAGCAGCCGAGCGTGCGGAAGCGCACGCTCCTCAACTCGGGGACCTCGCCGGGTTCTAAGGGCATGCGGTCGTCGTCGACCATGATGAGCGTGCCGTCTCGCTCGACCACCGGGCGAAGAGCGGCGTAGTAGAGCGGGACGATGGGGATGGCTTCTAAGTTGATGTACTGCCACACGTCGAGCTCGGTCCAGTTCGACAGCGGGAAGACCCGAACGCTCTCGCCTGGGCGGACTCGTGCGTTGTAGAGGTGCCAGAGCTCTGGGCGCTGGGATTTGGGGTCCCAGCGGTGCTGCTCAGAGCGGATGGAGAAGACGCGCTCTTTGGCTCGTGCCTTCTCCTCATCTCGGCGGGCGCCGCCGAAGGCGAGATCGAAGCTGTGCTTGTCGAGCGCTTGCTTGAGCCCTTCGGTCTTCCAGATGTCGGTGTGGAGCGCTGAGCCGTGGTCGAAGGGGTTGATGCCTCGCTCGATGGCTTCGGGGTTCTGGTGGACGAGCAGCTCGACGTCGAGGTCTTTGACGAGCTGGTCTCGGAACTTGTACATCTCTTGGAACTTCCACGTCGTGTCCACGTGGAGCAGCGGGAACGGAGGCTTGGAGGGATAGAAGGCCTTCATCGCCAGGTGCAGCATCACCGCGCTGTCTTTGCCGACCGAATAGAGCAGCACGGGGTTCTCGCACTCGGAGACGGCTTCTCGGAAGATCTGGATGCTCTCGGCTTCGAGGCGTTGGAGGTGCGTCAGGCGCGCCATTTAATCCTGTTCCCGGCGTCTCGCCGTCTGGTCTTGAGCTCGATCACGTCTCGGGCCACTCGATGAGATCCTTGGTCGAAGAGCGCTCGAGCATCCCGAAGGTCTCCTCACCGTCCCAACGGTAGCGAACGCCACCCTGGAAGAGAACCGGGAAGTCAGGCATCATCGGATGGGACGTGGCGTGCACGGAGATGATCGTCTCTCCCTCGATCGTGACCTCGCCCTGCTCGGTCTCGAGGGTGACGCTGACGTCGTCGCCTGAGGCCAGGAGCTTTCGGAGCCACGGCGCCTTGACCACTCGAGCCGGGATCAGCTCGCCGTCGCCGTCGAAGAGGTAGCCCTCGTTGAAGGTCGGCTTGCCGTCGGCGCGTGGGGGATAGGTGATGTAGCCAAACGCCTTGCCTGAGGGGAAGAGCGCAGACTGCCACGAGTGGCCCCAGAAGTCGGTCAAGACGCGCACGCCCTGGCGGCGGATCCGCAGCCCTGAGCCGTCGAAGGTGTGCTCCTCGCCCTCCACCGAGACGCGGCCCGAGCAGCGGAAGAGCTGCTCGTAGCGAGGACCACCCATGTAGTCGCCTTCGACCTCGCTCTCCAAGAGCGCCTTGGCCTCAGGGAGCAGATCGCCTTGGACCCACGGTGGTGTCGCCAAGGTGGCCTCGACCTCGAAGCTCACCGGGACTGTCGTCGCGTCGATCGCATACTTGGAGCCCTGGATCAGCGCGTCGGCGGTCGTCGCCTGCATCTCGCCGTCGAAGGTGGCCACCCAGCGGGCGAAAGGCTCGAGGCAGCGGAACTCCAAGGGACCTGCCCCGAGCACGTAGGGCCGACCTTGCTCGTCGAGTGCGGGGTGCGTCGCACCCGAATCGTGGTTGAAGTAGACGCGCCCGTCGCTGAAGCCCATCTGGGATTGAAACAGGTGGGTCTCCCACGGTCGCCCCTCCGCTTCGATGCCGATGCGCGGGATGCCGAAGTGACCGACGTCATCGGAGATCCAGAACGAGACGGAGTCCCGCATCTCGGGGTTCTCCGGCGCTGACGAGAAGACCTCTTCGCGATCGAGGGCGATGCCTCCGGTGAGATCGATGCTCATGGCTGTACCTACTTTCTTTGGGTTCCTTGGTGCTCGAGCCAGCCGGGGATCCGGCTGTTGTAGTCGGCGAACTTGGGACGGATCGCTTCGAGGTCAAGCCCGAAGCGAGCCGGGTCAGGGTGCACGTTGGCCTCTCTGCCTTCGGCGAAGGTGTGCCACCACTCGTCCATGCCCTTCTCGAAGGCGGGCGAGATGGGATGGCCGAGCCACCCGTAGAGCCCGCGCACCTCGTCGAGAGGCTGGGTCTGCATGGCCTCGAACCCGATGTCATAGAAGCGCTTGTCGTTGCCCGCGTCGCGGAACGCCAAGGTGCGCTCCATGCCCACCGACCAGTGCTCGACGTTGATCGCACCGAGATACGACAGGTCGGGGTCGACGGAGAACTGCGAGTACATGACCTCATAGAGGTCGGCCACCGAGACCATGACCTCGGTGGGGTCGCGGTGGGTCATCACGTAGCGAGCATCGGGAAAGACCTGGTCGAGCTGGTCGATGAAGAGCAGGTGGCTCGGGCACTTCAAGATCCACGGTCGGCGTGGCTCACCCCACTGGAGGAGCTTGAGAGCGCGTCGCTCGTAGGAATAGGTGGAGACCAGGTCAGCGTCCGAGAGCAGCCAGTCTGAGTACGACGGCATGTAGGCGAAGGCCTGGAACACGTGGGTCTTGAAGTCCAGTCCCATGAGCATCTGGCACTCCTGCGGCCCCGTGGGTGTCGAGGGCACGAGCGCCTTCGCTCTCGGCATCAAGGCTCGCTGCTGGAGATCCGCTTCCTCGGCTCTGGTGATCCGCGGATCGAGTCCCTCCACGGTGGAAGGTGGCGGGCATGGCTCGACTGCCTCATAGGTCCGCAGCGATCGGGAGCAGGGGTCCTCGGCGAGCAGGGCGCTGAGTGCCGTCGAACCCGTCCTCGGGAGGCTGAGGCCGATGAGGGGAGCTACGAGCGGCTCGTCTTCGATCTCAGGAAAGCGCTGATACCAATCCTCGATCTGGAGACGCTGGCTCAGCAGCCCGGTGATCATCGCCGGAAGCGCGAACTCGCCGATCGGGCTCAGATGCGCCTCGTTGCGCAGTGCGCCCACCAGGACCTCAAGCCCCTCCCGGAACGAGTCGTCGCCAAAATCCTCAAGTCCGGTCTGCGCACGCGCAGCGTCCAGAAGTTCCCCCACCTGCTCCATAACGCTCCCCCCATTGCTGTGCAAGGAGAGTCTCGCCGCAGCGAACAAGGCTCATCACTTGATGGCACTAGAGTGCCAGGAATATGACGAGCGTGTCAAGCGGTCCAGAAGCAGGCCCTTCCCGTCGGCCCTACGACAACTCACGGCGCCTCCGGCAGGCCGCAGCCACCCGCGCGCGGATCCTCCAAGAAGGAGCGGCTCTGGCGCGAGCGTGCACGTCGTGGGACTGGAGAGAGCTCACCCACGAAGCGGTGGGTGAGCGAGCTGGCGTCTCGCGCCGAACGGTCTTTCGCTCCTTCCCAACGGTGGCCGAGCTCCACCGTGCGATCGTCAGCCAGCTCGAAACCGAATCGGGTGTGCACTATGAGAACCTCACCCTCGATGAGGTCTCCGAGACAGGTGCGAAGGTCTTCGAGTCCTACTCCGCGTTCGCGGCCGCTCAGGAGGGCTTGGAGTCACCGCTCCCTGACGAGGATCGAAAGCGAAGGGACACGATCGCTCGCGCGGTGGCAGCAGAGACGCAAGGCTGGACGCTCGCTGAGCGCGAGCGTGCTGCCGCGGTGCTGGATGTCTTGTGGTCGGTCGAGTCCTATCGACGCCTGGTGTCGGTGTGGGAGATGAGCATCGACGATGCCAACGCCTCGATGGCGTGGGCCATCAAGGTGGTGCTCGCCGAGATCAGGGCCGATCATCGCCCCTAGCGCACGGGCAGGCTCTCCCAGAGGGCCTCGGCTCCCCTCCGCGACGCCTCAGCGCCTGACGATGGCCTCACACCACTCCCACAGCGCCCGTGCCTCGTCGGCCCGCTTGTCCGGAGTGACCCATGTCCATGGGAGGTGGTAGGCACCTCGCTCCCGACGATCGAGCCAGAGGGTGCCCCCTCGGTGGACCACCTCGTCGGAGGTTGCCAGCCAGAGCTCGGTGTCGACTCCTTCGGGAGCGGAGCGAAGCAGCGGCCGGAGCACCTGGGCGAAGATCGGCAGTCCGGCGGTCAGCCCGGGCGTGTCAGCCCAGCCGGGATGGGTGACGAAGAAGTCGATGCCGTGGACCCCGTAGCGTCGCTGCCACTCCTGGGTGAGCACGACTTGGGCTCGCTTGGCTCGCGCGTAGGCCACCGAGCCGCGGTAGCGGTCAGGGGGCATCTCGAGGGTGTCGAGCTCGAGGCGCTGGGTGTACATCCCGCCCGAGGTCATCGTGATCACCCGAGAGGGCGCCGACGACGCAAGCAAGGGCTGGAGCCGCTCGGTCAACAGATACGGAGCGAGCAGATGGACCGCGAGCGTGACTTCGACGCCCTGCGGAGACACGACGTGGGTCTTCGAGAGGGCGCCGGCGTTGTGGATCAACACGTCGAGACGTCCCAGGCGCGCGAGGAGCCGACCGGCCAGCGCTTCGACGTCATCGAGATCGGCGAGATCGGCGAGCTCGGTGACGACGCTCGTCGCACCACGGCCTTCCAGAAGGCGCCGAGCGGCGTCGAGCCGGTGGGGATCTCGTCCCACGATCGAGACCTGGGCCCCAGCGAGGCTGAGCGCTGACGCGGCCTCGAGCCCGAGGCCAGAGGTCCCTCCGGTGATGACCACGACTCGACCCTTCGGTGAGGGTGGCTCGACCCAGTGGGCGGTTCGCCGTCGAAGCGACGGACCGAGCTTCGAGAAGCTCCCCACCACGCTCAGCTCCAACGCAGCATCAACCAGGCGCGCTGTGGGTCCGAGGGTGGTCGTCGCGTTGAGTGTCGAGGAGCTCGAGGAGCTGTTCATGAGAGGAGCTCGGCAGCCAGGCCGCTCGCCGCGCGCTCAGCGATGCGTCGAAAGCTCAGGGCGAGGAGAGGTGAAGCCGCTCGCCAGAGGCCCTTGGGCTGCAGCTCGGCGCTGTAGGTGACCAGCGCCCCCGCGGAGCCGAGCGCCTTGATCTCGATCGTGTCGAGGGAGCGAAACGCTGGATCGTCCGCTTGAAGGACCACGCGCTGAGGTCGCTCGAAGCAGGTGAGCTGGTAGGCGACGTGCTTGAGCCGCCCAGCGATCCGCAGCGTGACGTCGAAGGTGGTGCCGTGACCAACGGCGCCGTCGGGTGATGGTTCGACGAGCTTGGCCTCCGCCACCCCAGGATCCCATCGGCTGGCGTTGCGCATGTCGGCGAGGAGGTCAAAGGCAGCCTCAGGCGAGTGAGCTGTCTTCAGCGTCGTGGTGAACCTGGCCATCTCTAGCCTCCCGGCATGGCCCGATCGAGGCGTGGTGGAAGGGCTCACCTCGTGGGCTGGACTTGTCCGTGTGACTTTAGTGCTAAAACCTTGGTCATGCGAATCGCCATCGTTGGATCAGGAGTCTCGGGGCTGGTCTGCGCCCATCTCCTCTCGGAGCACCACGACGTCACGCTCTTCGAGGCCGATGATCGACCAGGGGGCCACGCCCACACGGTGGAGGTCGAGATCGGCGCTCGACCGCTGCAGGTCGACACGGGTTTCTTGGTCTACAACGAGCGGACGTACCCCGGTCTCGTGCGGCTCTTCGAGACTCTCGGCATCGACACGCAGCCAAGCGACATGAGCTTCTCGGTGGTCGACGAGCGCTCTGGCCTCGAGTACGCAGGACCCGCCGTGGCGTCGCTCTTCGCGCAGCGACGGAACCTGCTTCGACCCGACTTCTTGCGCATGCTGCGCGACGTCGTCCGCTTCCACAGGGCTGGCCAAGCGCTCCTCGCCAACCCTCCGGCGCTGAGCTACACCTTGGCGGACCTGCTCGAAGATGGCCGGTGGTCGCGCTCGTTCATCGAGTGGTACCTGCTCCCGCTGGGGTCATCGATCTGGTCGGCTGACCCCGGGGCGTTCACGCGCATGTCCGCAGCGATGGTGCTGCGGTTCTTCGACCGCCACGGCATGCTCTCCTTCGGTGCCAAGCCGTCGTGGCGGACCGTCTCGGGTGGCTCGAAGCGCTACGTCGACGCCATCGTCGCACCGCTCGAAGCCAAGGGTCGCGTGCGGCTGTCGTCGCCGGTCGAGCACCTGCTTCGAGGAGACGACGGCGTCACGCTTCGCACCAAAGCCGGGAGGGTCGACGTCTTCGATCACGTCGTGCTCGCCACTCACAGCGACCAAGCGCTCGCCATGGTGGCTGATGCGTCCAAAGCTGAGAAGGAGACGCTCGGTGCGCTCGGCTATCAAGCCAACAGCGTGATCCTCCACACCGATGAACGCCTCATGCCGCGGAACCGCCACACGTGGGCGGCGTGGAACTACCACCGTCCCACAGGCGGCTCAGATCGAGTGACGATGACGTACCTGCTCAACCGTCTGCAAGGCTTCAACGACCTCGCACCGGTGATGGTCACGCTCAACCGAGATGAGGAGATCGATCCACGCAAGGTGCTCCGCACCTTCGAGTACGCCCATCCGGTGCTGGACGCCGCTGCGGTGAGGGCCCAGGAGCGACACGCGGAGATCAGCGGCTCAGGTCTGCTGTCGTTCTGCGGGGCCTACTGGGGCTCTGGCTTCCACGAAGACGGCCTGCAGAGCGCTGTGGCGGTCTGTCGTGCCTTGGGCGTGGACTGGTGAGCGCGGCGACTGTGCGTCGAAGCTGCCTCTACCAAGGGGTGGTGACCCATGCGAGGCCTGGACCCGACGGGCACCGCTTCAGCCAGAGGGTCCAGATGGCTTTCGTCGATCTCGACGAGATCGAGGCGCTCTGCGGGCTCCACCCCCTGTGGTCCTCACGCCACCGCGCGCCGGCGGAGATTCGGCGCGCCGACTTCCTCGGCGATACCTCGGTCCCGCTCCCCGTGGCGGTGCGCGACGAGGTCGAGCGCCAGAAGGGCGAGCGCCCCGACGGGCCGATCTCGCTGCTGACCAACGTTCGGCTCTGGGGTTGGCTGTCGAATCCCCTGAGCTGCTACTTCTGCTTCGATCCCTCGGGGACGGAGGTTCGCTTCATGGTCGCCGAGGTGACCAACACGCCATGGCACGAGCGACATCCCTACGTCGTCGGCGGCCCGGGCGACCACGAGTTTCGAAAGCAGCTGCACGTGAGCCCGTTCCTCGACATGGATCAGCGCTACCGGCTTCGCTACGGGGAGCCGGGCGCTTCGCTTGATCTCGCCATCGAGGTCCGAAGCCCCGACGGCCCGAGCCTGTTCGCGGGCATCGAGCTTCAACGGGTGCGCGCCACTCGTCGTGCGCTAGGACGGATGCTGTGGGCACCGCACCAGAGCGCACCTGGCGTCTCCTTCGGCATCTATCGACAGGCGCTCTCGCTGCTCCGCCACGGCGCTCGACTCCATCGGCATCCTGTCGGCACGCCGGCGCAGGGTCAGGTGGAAGGCGCCGTTGATGCGTGATCGGTGGTCGTGGCTGGCGAGGCTGCTCTCGCGCAAGCTCAGCGGCACGGTCCGCGTCGACGGAGAGACAGGGAGCTGGGTCGCGGGTCGAGGAGAGCCCGTCATCGGCGTCACCGTCCATGACGCCAGGACGTTCCGCTCGATCGTGCGACGCCAATCGATCGGCCTCGGTGAGAGCTACGTCGAGGGCTGGTGGGATGCCGACGACCTCACGGGGGTCGTCAGGCTCCTGCTCCGAAGCACAGCTCGACCACGGGCGCTCCTCGATCGAGCGGCCCAGCTGATCTCGAGACCGTTGTCGGGCGTGCGACGGCGAAGGGCTCCCGACAGGGTGACGGATCGTCGGAACGTGCGTGCTCACTACGACCTACCGCCCGAGCTCTTCACCGCCATGCTGGATGAGACGATGGCCTACTCCTGTGGGATCTTCGAGTCCCCTCGCGCCTCGCTCGAAGACGCACAGCGAGCGAAGTTCGAGCGGATCTGCCAGAAGCTCGAGCTCAGCGCCGACGATCACCTGGTCGAGATCGGCACGGGCTGGGGTGGTCTTGCCTGCTATGCCGCCTCTACCTACGGATGCCGTGTGACGACCACCACGGTGTCCAAGGAGCAAGAAGACGCAGCGAGCATGCGCGTCAAGGAGGCCAACCTCTCGGACCGGATCACGGTGCTCGGCTCAGACTTCCGAGACCTCGACGGCACCTTCGACAAGCTGGTGTCTGTCGAGATGATCGAGGCCGTCGACTGGCGTCTCCATGCCACCTTCTTCGCCACGTGCCAGCGGCTCCTCAAGCCGGAGGGTCTGATGCTCCTCCAGGCGATCGTCATCGAGGACAAGAGCTACGAGCGAGCGAAGCACCACGATGACTTCGTCCGCCGCATGATCTTCCCCGGCGGATGCCTCCCGTCGGTGCCATCGCTGCGCCAGTCGATCGCCCAGGCCACCGATCTGTGCGTCGTGGGCTTCGAGGACATCGGAGCCCACTATCCGCCCACGCTTCGGCACTGGTTCGAGAACGTCAACGCCACGTGGTCGACCATGCCGTGCACGCCGGAGGAAGAGCGCTTCCGCCGGCTCTGGAACCTCTACCTCTGCTACTGCGAGGCTGCCTTCCTCGAAGGACACATCAGCGACGTCCAGATGCTCATCGGACCGCCGTCCTCGTTGCCAGGCAGCCGCAGGTGACAGAGCTTCCAGCGCAGGGCACGGTCAGCCTTCCGGAGGCTGCGAGGCTGCTCGGTGTCCACTACATGACGGCCTATCGCTACGTCCGAACTGGTCGGCTCGAAGCCAGCTCTGTCGCCGGTGTCTGGCAGGTCGAGCGCCAGGCGATCGAGCTCTTCATGAGGCCACCTGCGTCGACGTCGCAGCCCTCAGCCGACGGCACCCGTGACGCTCGTGGCCACGCAGCCAGCGCAGAGATGATGGAGCGGCGATTGGTCGAGGGTGATCTCGAAGGTGCGTTCTCGATCTGCGACGTCGCCCTCGGCTCATGGGCGCGCCCGTCGGACCTCTACACCGAGCTGCTTGCTCCGGCGCTTCGCGAGATCGGTGACAAGTGGGAGAGGGGCGAGCTCACGGTGGCCGACGAGCACCGGGCGGTCGGTGTGGCCACGAGGGTGGTCGGGCGCCTCGGCCCGAGCTTCGCCCGCCCCGGGAGACGTCGAGGTTCCGTGGTGATCGGCGCGCCTCCAGGCGATGCTCACGCCCTCCCCGTCGCGTTCGTGAGCGATCTGCTCCGAGCGGCCGGCTTCGGCGTCGTCGACCTCGGAGCGAACACGCCCGCCTCGGCCTTCGTCGACGCCGCTCGTGGCTCGGATCGCCTGTGCTCGGTCGCCCTCGGCGCGACTCTCGGTGGCAACGAGAGCGAGATCGCGACCGCCATCGGCGCCCTTCATGCCCAGGTGCCCGACGTGCCCATCGTCGTGGGTGGAGCTGGCGTGCCCACCGAGGAGCTCTCACGAAAGCTCGGTGCTGACCACTGGTCGGGGCCAGACGGTCGGACGCTGGTCGCACTGCTCGAGACGCTGGCTCCGCGCGGCGGCGCCCGCTAGCTGCTGCAGCACACGTTGACATCCCGGAGGCTGGTTGGTAGGCATCTCCCGGAAGACTGAGCGATCGCTCAGATTGTGGGGGGGCAAGCGATGACGATCTCGGTGGTGCAGTGGACGACTGGCAGCGTGGCCAGCAATGCGGTGCGAGCAGTCCTGGCCGATCCGCGCCTCGAGCTGGTCGGTGCCTACGCCTGGAGTGACGAGAAGGCGGGCAGAGATCTCGGTGAGCTCGTGGGCCTTGAGCCTCTCGGCATCTCGGCGACCAGCGACGTCGATGCCTTGATCGCACTCAAGCCGGACGTGGTCCTCTACATGCCGCTGCTCTGGGACGTGGACCAGATGATCCAGCTGCTCGAGGCGGGGGTCAACGTCATCTCCACGGCGAACTTCGTGACGGGCCACTCTTACGGCGTCGACCAGATGCACGCATTGCACCGCGCTGCGGAGCGTGGGGGAGCGTCCCTCTACGGCACGGGGATCAACCCTGGTCTGGCCAGCGCCCTGGCGCTCACCGCAGCGGGAGGGACGAGGAACCTCGAGCGGATCTCGATCTGGGAGGCTGCGGACTGCTCCAGCTATGAGTCCAAGGAGACCTGGGAAGCCCTCGGCTACGGCCTGCCCCCGGACACCGAGGGTCTCGAAGCAATGGCCAAGGCGCGCCAGCTCGTCTTCATGGATGCCGTCGAGATGATGGCCATGGCCCTCGGCGTCGAGCTCGAAGCGATCGAGTACCGCTTGGACCTCGGCCTGGCCACGGAGGACATCGACCTTGGTTTCATGCAGATCCCGAAGGGAACCGTCTGCGGGCAGAACGGGGTGTGGACCGGGATCTACCAGGGCCGACCGTTCATCGAGATCGGCCTGCTGTGGCGACTCGGCAACGCCATGGAGCCCAACTGGAACATCGACGGCGAAGGCCACGTCATCGAGGTCGTCGGTACCCCGAGCTTCCGGCTGCACTCTGAGATCGTGCGTCCGGCCCAGCCCGGACCACTCGACTTCACCGGCGAGACCGCGCACGCCGCCGTCAACGCCATCCCCGGCGTCGTGGGGGCTCGAGCTGGTCTCGTCACCTTGATCGACCTGCCCCTGATCACCACGGGCTCGGTTCGCTCGGACCGCTGAGCTGCCCTCGAGCCATCACTAAAGCATCTCCTTGACTAAGGGGGAGCCATCGCCCTATAGTCAAGGAGATGCTTAACCAAACGGCTCTCCTCGATCGCACCTTCCAAGCCCTCGCCGACGGTTCGCGACGCTCGATGCTCGAGCGCTTGACGGAGGGCCCGGCCTCGGTCAGCGAGCTGGCCAAGCCGCTGGCCATGTCCTTGGCGGCCGTCGTCCAGCACGTCCAGGTCCTCGAAGCCTGTGGCGTCGTCACCACCACCAAGGTTGGTCGGTCGAGGATCTGCACGCTCGAACCCACGGCTCTGGGTCGGGCGGAGACGTGGATGGCCGATCGACGCAGAGGCTGGGAAGAGCGCCTCGATCGGCTGGGCGAGCTGTTGGCAGCAGAAGACCGAGACCCAGAGGAGCAACCATGAACAAGCGCGCCGTCAGCTACGACACCTTCGTCATCGAGAGGACCTATGGAGCACCTCCCTCACGGGTGTTTCGAGCCTTCGCCGAGCCGGAGCGAAAGGCGACGTGGTTCGCCGGGTCCATCGAGGCGCTGGGGACGTCCTATGAGCTCGACTTCCGTGTCGGCGGCACCGAGTCGAACGTGGGAGGGCCTCCCGGCGGCGTGCTCTATCGCTACCTCGCTGACTATCGAGACATCGTCGTCGACGAGCGCATCGTCTACACCTATGAGATGTACGCCGGTGACGACCGCATCTCGGTCGCGGTGGCCACCGTCGAGCTGCGGAGCGACGGCGAGCAGACCACGGTGGTGCTCACCGAGCAAGGCGTGTTCCTCGATGGCCTCGACAACGTCGAGCAGCGAGAGGGAGGCACGCGCGGGTTGCTGGAGGGTCTCGCGGCCTATCTCACAGCCGACAGCGACTGAGCACTGGATCTCTCAGAGCTCGACGGACTCCACCACGGGTGCGAGGTCGGCGTCTGCAGCGGCGCCCTGCTTGGGGACCAAGAACACCACGACGAAGATGCCCGCGATCATGCAGAGCGCGCTGACAGCGAAGCCGAGTCGATAGCCCGCGGAGAGGGCGTGCTGGATCGAGCTGCCGGTCGAGAGGAGGTCCTTGGTCCGGTTGTTGGCGATCACGCTCAGGACCGCGACGGCGATGGCGGCCGACATCTGCTGGGTGACGTTGATCAACCCGGAGCCGAGACCCGCGTCAGCCGGCGGCAGGTTGGCCATGCCCACCGTGAGCAGCGTGGTGAACGCCATCGCGCCTCCCATCCCGACCAGGAAGAGGGCGAAGAAGAGCTGCGGGAAGTACGAGGTCTGCGGCGTGGCCAGCACAAAGAGGCCCAGCCCGGCGAACAGGACGCTGAAGCCCACGATGGCCGTGACCTTGGGCTTGAGCACCTTGGTGATCCGAGCGGTCAGACCCAAGGTCATCACCGCCACGGTGAGCGTCTGTGGCAAGAACGCAAAGCCCGTCTGCATGGCCGTGAAGCCCAAGATGTGCTGCATCATGAGCGCGCCCAAGTAGAAGGTGCCAAAGAGCCCGAAGACCATGAAGGCTCGACCCAGGCTGGTTGAGCCGAGACCTTTGGAGCGCAGGATCCTCAGGGGCATCAGGGGTGTCCTGATGCGAGATTCGAGGAGGAAGAAGCAGAAGAGCAGCACCGCGGCTCCTGCAGCGCAGCCCAACGTGTGCGTCGAGATCCATCCGTAGGTGGTGGACGTGACGATGGCGTAGATGGCCAGCATCACGCCTCCCGTGCTGAGCAGGGCTCCGCCGACGTCGAGACCGGCCCTGATCCCGAGGCCTTCGCTCTCATCGAGCAGGAAGATGCCCGCGATGATCGTGGCAAGACCGATGGGCACGTTGATGATGAAGATCCAGTGCCAGCTCAGCAGCTGGGTCAGCATCCCCCCGAGCAAGAGCCCAAGTGAGCCTCCTGCCACCGACACCAAGATGAAGGCGTTGGTCGCCTTGGCCCGCTCGAGGGGGTCGGGAAACTCGCTCACCACGATGGCGAGGACCACCGAGGCCGAGAACGCCGCTCCCATGCCTTGGGCGAACCGGGCGCCGATCAGCATCGCTTGGGTGGTGGCCAGGCCGCACAGCAGCGAGGAGACGGTGAACAGCGTCACGCCGAAGAGGAAGACCTTCTTGCGGCCGATGAGATCGCCCAGGCGGCCAGCGAGCAGCAGGAAGCCACCGAAGGTGAGGAGGTAGCCGTCGATCACCCACGCCAAGCTCACCTGCGAGAAGTGGAGGTTCCGTTGGATCGTCGGGAGCGCGACGTTCACGATCGTCTGATCGAGCACGTTCATGAGCATGCCGAGGCAGACCACGCTGAGCGCAATCCACCGCCGGGGGGAGGCCGCCGAGGACATTGGCCCTCAGGTTAGCGAGTGGCTCTTGGCCCTCACGCGGGCCCAACCGGTCTGAGTCAGCCCACGTGGCCGGTGAGGTACGCCAAGGTCCGCTGGTCCTGAGGGGCGGTGAAGACCTCTGAGGTGGGCCCTACCTCGACCAGCTCGCCGACACGGTCGTCACCGAGCAGGAACACCGCGGTCTGGTCCGAGACGCGCGCCGCCTGGAACATGTCGTGGGTGACGAGAGCGACGGTCACGTGCTTGGCCAGCTCCGAGATGAGCACCTCGATCTTGGAGGTCGCGACCGGGTCGAGGGCCGAGGTGGGTTCGTCCATCAAGAGGACCTCGGGCTCGACCGCAAGCGCGCGGTGCGATGCAGAGCCGCTGCTGCTGGCCGCCCGAGAGCCGGGTCGCCGGCTCATCCAAGCGATCCTTCACGAGGTCCCACAAGGCTGCGTGGTGGAGCGCCGTCTCGCACGCCTCTCTGAGCAGCCTCTTGTCTCGGATCCCGTTGAAGCGAAGCCCAGCGATGACGTTGTCCCGGATGCTCATGGTGGGGAACGGGTTCGGGCGCTGGAAGACCATCCCGACTCGGCTGCGCACCAGCTCAGGTGCGGTGGTGGGTGCGTAGACGTCGAGGTCACCGAGCATGACGGTGCCCTTGACCGTCGCGCCGTTGTCGTCGTGGAGCCGGTTGATGGAGCGAAGGATCGTCGTCTTGCCACAGCCCGAGGGCCCGACCAGGGCGGTGACTCGGTTCTCGGCCAGGTCCAAGGTGGCGTGGCGCACAGCGACGGTGTCGCCGAAGCTCACCGAGACGTCGGTCAACCTGATGGCGGCGGTCACGGTCTGAAGGTTGGGTGCGCCAGGGTCGATCGGTTGCTTGACGATGTTCGCGAAGTGGCCCATCGTCACTGAGTCGAGACCAGACTCCGATCCAGAGGTCACAGGTGGGCCAGCCATCTCAGCGTGCCTTTCGGTTCAGGTAGCCAGCGATCAGCCGTGCCGCAGTCGAGAGCACGATCACGAAGATCAACAGCACGAGGGCTGCGCCCCACGCCGTCTGCTGCGCATCGCTGAACGCCTGGTTGGCGTTCTCCAGGATCGTAAACGGTAGGGCGGCCATCGGCGAGCCGGGAGCGAACACCAGGAACTGGCTGCCGAAGATCGTGAAGAGCAAGGGGGCGGTCTCACCCACGGCACGGGCGGTGGCCAGGATGTTGCCCGAGACGAGACCGGGGAGCGCCGTGCGAAGCACGATCGAGCGCGCCACGCGTCCACGACGAGCGCCGAGCGCGAGCCCGGCGTCTCGCAGATCGGTCTCCACGGCACCGATGGCCGTCTCGTTGGCCCGCAGCATGATGGGCAACATGAGCACCGCTAAGGCCACGCTGCCGGCGAAGCCCGAGTAGCCGAGCTGGGTGACCACGATCACGTAGGCGAACACGCCGATGGCGATTGAGGGCGTCCCGGAGAGGACGTCTCCTAAGAAGCCGATGGTGTTGGCCAGACGGCCGGGGCGCTCGGTGGTGAAGAGGGCCGCAGCGAGGCTGATCGGCACGGCCATCGCGATGGCGAGGGTCAAGATGATCACCGTGCCCACGATGGCGTTGCCGATCCCGTTGCCAGGCACGCCCTCGGGCGTGGGGTTGCCGGTCAGGAAGGTCCACGAGAGCGCCGGTGCGCCCTTGGCGATGACGTAGGAGACCAGGGCGATCAACGGCACCAGGGCGATGGCGACGCCCACGCCGCAGAGCCACGTCAGCCCTCGACCCTTTCGTCGCCGGGCTCTGAGCGAGCCCGAGGCCGCCGCTCGGACGTGCGCCCGGCGCTCCATGGCGTCGGGTCCCCAACCCTCGACGGCAAGGGCTTCGTTGTCGATCAGGTTCCCGACCAGTGGCGGGTCCTGGGCCGGGTTGCGCTTGCGCAAGAGCAGCTGGCCACCGACGTTGACCAGGACGGAGATGAAGAGCAGCACGACGACGAGGGCGACGACACCGCTGCGCTCCAAGGAGCCGGGGTCAGCCTCGGCGAAGAAGTTCACCACGGCGGAGCCGAGCGTCGACGCGGGTGCGAGGAGCGAGTGGGGGACCGCCACGCGGTTGCCGATGACCAGTGCAACCGCGATGGCCTCACCGAGCGCCCGGCCCATGGCCAGGATGATCGAGGCACCCACCCCCCGACGAGCGCTGGTCAGCACGACGCCACGAGAGACCTGCCAACGGGTTGCCCCCAAGGCTCGGCCAGCCTCGCGAGCATCGAGGGGGACGCCGCGAAGGGCCACCCGACTGAGTGCCACGATCGTCGGCAGGATCATGATGGCCAGCACCACGCCAGCGAGCAGCAGGGAGGATCCCACCGCCTGACCGGTGGCGAGGTACTTGATCACGGGGATGCTCTGAAGCGCTGGTTCGACGGTCGACGCGAAGATCGGCGTGAGCACGATGAGGCCCCAGAGCCCGATCACGATGCTCGGGATGGCGGCGAGGAACTCGATCGCCCCGCCGATGACCCCTGAGACCTTCGACGGTGCGAGCTCGGTCAACCACAGGGCCGCGCCGACACCGATGGGCACCGCGATGATCAGGGCGATGGCGGTGGACATCAAGGTGCCGGCGATGAACGGTCCCGCGCCGAACTCGTTCGTCGCGGGGTTCCACGTCTTCCACAGGATCGACAACCCCATGTGGGAGAACGCACTCGTTGACTGGCTGATCAGGGTGATGAGCAGCGCCACGAAGACCCCGACGAAGACAGCGGCGCCTCCCCAGCGAATCAGGCCATAGGTGCGCTCGGAGGTGGAGCGACGCCGGTCCGACAACGCCGAACGGACCCCGGCTACCCGGGGTCCGTTCGGCGAGGTGGCGCTGGTGACCTCCGAGGTGGTCACGTCGAGAAGAGCGGCTTGCCTGAGGCGTTCTCCATCGTCATGAGGGTCTTGGTCGTGAGTGCCTGGGCGTTCTTCGGCAGCGGTGCGTAACCGAGGGAGGCTGCGACCGATTGGCCGTCCGTGGCGATCCAGTCGAAGAGGCGGCCAAGTGCGATGCCCTTATCGGTGGACGTCTGGTTCTGGTAGAGCAGCGTCCAGCTGAAGTTGGCGAGCGGGTAGGTGGTCGCGCCCACGCCGTTGACGATGTTGAAGTTCTTCGCGCTCAGGTCCTTGGCGTTCGCACCGGCCGCCGCGATCGACGACGTGGTGGGCAGCACGTACTGGCCCGACTGGTTGAGCAGGGCTGCGTCAGTGAAGTGGTTCTGCACGGAGTAGGCGTACTCGATGAAGCCGATCGAATCAGGGGTCTGCTTGATGTAGTTGGCCACACCCGAGTTGAGCTGCTGGCCGACACCGACGCTGGTGACGGGCCACGTCTTCGACGCCGTCGACGAACCGGTCTTTGACACCCACGCAGGGGACGTGTCGATCAGATACTGGTCGAGGTCGTAGCCGGGACCTGAGGAGTCAGCACGGTGGACCGCGATGATCTTCGTGCCCGACGGGATGGATGAGTCGATCTGGTGCCAGTCGGTGATGGTGCCGAGGAAGATCCCGGCCAGCTGGGTGCCGTTCAAGTGCAGGCCAGCCTTGGCCCCGGGCACGTTGTAGGAGAGCGCCACGCCACCAAGGTCGACGGGGACCTGGAGGACCGGGCCGCCCTTGGCTGCTGCGATGTCGCTGGCGCTCATCGGGATCTCTGACTGGCCGAAGTCGACGGTCTGAGCCTGGAGGCTCGAGACGCCGACCGAGCTGCCGGCCGGGTTGTAGGTGACTTGGACCTTCGAGTTCAGCTGCGAGTAGTCGTAGAAGGACCTCGTGAGGAACGGCTGCGCCGAGCTGGCCCCGGCTCCGGTGAGGTTGGCAGCGGGGGTGACGGTGTTCGAGGTGCCGCCGAGACCGGTGCTCGAACCTGCGGTGGTCGTGGTGGAGGTCGATCCGCTTGAGCCGCAGGCTGCTGCCAGCACGGCGGCGAGCCCGAGAGCGACAGGGACGAGCAGAGAGCGTCGGGCGTTCATGGGGGAGTCCTTTCGTGACCGGTCAGCGCAATTGATGACCGGAATTCTCCGGACTCAAACCCTAGTAGGTCAATAGAATTAGTCAACTTGGCTGACCAGAGTGCCAAAGCTGACGGCAAGGCAGCTCCGCGCGCCTTGCGTGGCGTGCACCACCTGGGGCCGGCGAGGGCCTCAGCCGCTGGTGGGAGCCCGCGGAACGTCTCGGAAGGGCACGTCTTTGTCCATCGTCTTCTCTCGAGGCATGCCGAGCACCCGCTCGGAGATCACGTTGCGAGAGATCTCGGTGGTTCCGCCGCCGATGGCCCCGGCTTGGCGCATCAAGAAGCCGACCCCGGCTTCGCCACCGGCGTCGTTGCCCTCTTCCCAGGTGACCGCAGCTTGGCCCATGATCTCGAACTCAGCGTTCCTCGCCCGGATGACGGAGTCTGCCGCCATGACCCGGGTGATCGCCGCAGAGCTGTCGGGGAGCTTGCCGTTGCCGATGCCCTTGGCCACGCGGGCTGCCAGCGCTCGGTAGCCGAGCTCCAAGGCGTGGACCTCGCCGATGACGTCTCGCACCACCGGATCGTCCAGCCGACCCGCAGCGCGGGCCTTTTCGAGGAGCGGGTTCTTGGCGTCGCTCGCCTGGTTGCGAGGGACCTCAGGTCGGACGGTGAGCGGGGAGATGCCAAAGCTCTTCTCATAGAACATCCAGCGGGTTCCCACGGTCCAGCCGTCGTTGACCTCGCCGATGCGGTCCCCGTCCGGTATCCGCACGTCGTCGATGTACTCCTGGCAGAACTCCTTGTTGCCGTTGAGCATCTCGATGCGCTGGACCTCGATGCCGGGCTGGTGGATCTTGAGCATGAAGACCGTGAGCCCTCGGTGCTTCGGCACGTCCCAGTTGGTGCGGGCCAGGCACAGGCCCCAGTCGGACCACCATGCACCGGTGGTCCAGATCTTGGAACCGTTGAGGACCCACTCATCGCCGTCTTGGGTGGCTGTGGTCTGGGCTCCAGCGACGTCAGAGCCGCCCGACGGCTCAGAGAGGAACTGCATCCAGATCTCCTCGCCTTTCAGGATCGCTGGCAGGTGCCGCTGCTTCTGCTCCTCGGTGCCGAACTCCAAGATCACCGCAGCACACGGGGTGAAGGTCGGCACTTGGATCTTGGAGGGGAACTCGTAGCCGGCGATCTCCTCGTTGAAGACCTGCGCGTGCGCAGGGGTCAGCCCTTGTCCGCCGTACTCGGTGGGGAAGCAGATGCCTGCGAAGCCGCCGTCGAAGAGCTGGCGCTGGACGTCCCGGTTTCGCTGGACCTCGGCCAGCTCCTCCTCGTCGGTCCCGAAGTGGAAGCCCATCGACGAGCTGTCTGGGCCCAAGGGCTTGAGGTTCTCGTTGATCCACGATTTGGCGCGGATGCGAAAGTCTTCGACGCTCTCGATGTTTGCTGCGGTGCTCGTCATGCGTGGACCTCTCTGCTCTCAAGGATGGTGGTCAGTCGGGCGCGGTGCTCGCCCACCGTGCCGTGGATGGCTGAGCCAAGCACGATGCGGCGGAGGTAGAGGTGCAGGTCGTGCTCGAAGGTGACGCCGATGCCACCGTGGAGCTGGACGCACTCTTGTGCGAGCTCTGGGCCCTTGGAGCCGATGTAGGCGAGCGCGGCGCTCACCAGCTCTGCAGCGTCCGAGGCGCCGTCTCCCACTGAGGTAGCTGCCTCATCGAGCAGCGCATGGGAGGTCTCCAAGGAGATCTTCATGTCGGCGTAGCGGTGCTTGAGCGCTTGGTAGGACGCGATGGGACGACCGAACGAGTAGCGGTTGAACGACCACTCGAGCGTCAGCTCGAAGGCCTTGTCCATCGCTCCGACCATCTGGCCAAGCTCGAAGATCAGCGCCGCTTGGAGCTCTCGCTCGATTTCAGCGGCCGCACCCTCTCCGACGGGACCGACCACCGCGCTGTGCTCGAGGGCGACCTGCTCGAAGGTGACAGTCGCGAAGCGCCGCGTCAGATCCACGCCGCTCATGGGCGTGATGGTGATCCCAGGGGCGTCCGCCGGCACCAGCAGCTGGAGCAAGCCCTCAGGGCTCTCCGCGACGACCAAGAACCAGCTCGCCAGAGCAGCGGACTCGACGGGCCCCTTCTTGCCTGAGAGCACGTAGCCGCCGTCGCTCGGGGTGGCCGTCGTGGTCACCGTGCCAAGGGCGTCATTCGGGGGCGGCTCGGCGGCGCACCAGCTGGCCAGCGCCTCTCCGGCCACGATGGCGTCGAGAGCCAAGCGCTTCTGCTCGTTGGTCCCGAGGCGCGAGAGCGCACCAGCGACGACGTTGGTCGTCGAGAGCGGGCCAGGAGCGGCAGCACGGCCGAACTCGAAGGCCAGCAGCGCAGCGTCGGTGAAGGGCTTGCCGCTGATCGAGCCGCCGCCGTCCTCCTCGCTCACGAGCAGCGACGTCCAACCGAGCTCAGCACCTTGGGTCCACGTCGTGAGATCGAAGCCGTCGGCGTCGTGGCGCCGAGCCCGAAGCTCGGTGACGGGCGCCTTCTCCTCCAAGAAGCGCCTCGTGGTGTCGGCGAACATCTCCTGGTCGCTCGTGGTCTCTAGCTCCACCTGGTGGCCCTCCTCTGTTGTTCCGATCACGCTGGACCGGCTGTGGTCACGTCACTCTGGCATGTCGGTGACCATGATGAGTCGCCGTCTCTCGAGGTCGACGTCGCCGTCTCGAGCGCACCGCGCTTGGTTCACCAGACTTGCCAGCGCTGCTCGCGGAGCGGTGCTCGCCCAGCGTGAGCGCTGCCGAGCAGGCCCCCCATGTTGCGCAGGTGTGGCTTCCCTGCATGACACTTGAACTGTCGCTCACCCTAACGCGCCAGGGCCCTTCGCCCCAAGGGCGCAGGTTGAGGTCCTGGTCGCGGCGTCGGCCTGGTTCTGAGCGGTCGCTCAGGCGCGTGCGATGGCCGCTTCCATCGCCACCTTGACGGCCCACAGCCGCATGGCGAAGGTCATGTCGCGATCGTTGAACGTCAGCGTGGAGACGTCGTGGTTTCGGAGCAGCGCACGAAACGAGTCGTCCTTCTCCGGATCGATCTTCGAGAGGTCATCCCACATTCCGAAGTAGGCGTCGATCGATGAGGTGAGATCCGCAGCAACCAGGTCCTCGATGACGAAGAGCTCTGCTCCCTCGATGTTCATCCGCAGGAGCACGACGTGATCGTTGAACCAGGGATAGTCCTCTTTGAGGATCGAGCTGAGGTGTGCGGCAGGCACCTCGACCGAGGCGTTGCCCCGCTCAGCGAAGAGCGAGTCGCCCTTCCCGTCGCCGGTGCCCACGTGGAGCGTGACGGTCGAGGCCTCGACGTCCGGGCCCACCAGGGCGATCTGGCGGAGATCGAGCTCGGGGAGATGGCCGAGGTTGGCGACGGCCTCTTCGTAGGATGCCGGGTTCGCCTCGAAGCCGAGGATGCTCAGCTCACAGCGCTCGGCGAGCCACTCGTGGACCTTGAGGACCTGCTCGCCGCGCTTGTGCACGCCGCAGTCGACGTAGAGGACCCTCAGCGGCTTACCGTGGCGCCGACGGAAGCTGAGTCCGCGCGGCAGGAGGGGAAGCACCTGGATGGCGAGGAGCAGCGAATCGAGCTCAATCAGGGCTCGCACGGCAAGGCGCTGGACGAAGGGTCCCCCCGGCAGCCCCTTGAGTCGGGCCACAAGGGCCCAGTTCCACAGGCGTTGGTGGGGGTGCCACCAGAGGCTCTTCGATCCTGCGGTGGAGGTGTCCATGGCTCAGGTCGCCTTTCTGGGCGCGCAGCGGGTGGAGCCCCGACGGCTTGGGGCACCGAGCGCGGGCATGCTGCTCCAGTGTGTCCGAACCTGCCTTGGGCCACGAATCACGAGAATCGCTCGACGAGCGCAGCGATCGGATCTCCGAGCGCACGGCTGAGCCGCTCTCTCTGGTCCTCGCTGAGGGTCGCCGTCGCTCCTCGAGGCTCGTGGCCCTGGGCGGTCGTCGCCTGGGGCCGGACGTTCGAGCGATCCCACTCGGGGATCTCGGTGAGGGTCGTGCCGAGCAGCGCTCCGACTCGAGCGAAGAACGACGGCACGATGGATGGCCCGTAGGCGAGCACGTGGAGCGAGCCGGCACCGAAGACTGAGGCGAAGCTGTCGGTGAGCTCCTCGTAGCGAAGGCAGAACGCCATGTCTCGCAGGTGGATCGAGCCGTTCGAGACCGCCTCGTCGACGAAGCCGCTGAGATCGACGCTCAGCCCGTGCTTCTTGAGCTCGTAGAAGAGGGACTCGAGGTAGCCGGGCACTTCTCGGAGAGCGAGCACCACCTCGACTTGATAGCCAGCGCCCTCAAGGCCCTCCTTGAGCCTCCGAGCGGTCGCAGGACGCTCATAGAGGTACTCGAAGCCCTCCGCCGAGAGCAGCACCCGAGGTGGCTGGTCTCGGCCGAGCTCCGCGACCAGCTCGGCGAAGCTTCCTGCTGCGGGGTCGTAGCGCTCATCGTCCAAGAGGTCCCAGACGAGGTTGTGATGGCCGGCGCCGACTCGAGTGAGCTGCGGATAGCAGAGGCCTTCGTGCGCGAAGTGGTCCTCGTTCGCGGCCAGCATCTTCTGGATCGAGGTGGTCCCGGTCTTGTGCGTGCCGACGTGGAGGACCACCACGGGCGAGGGCTGCCGTCGGCGGCGCGAACGGAACGGCACCGCGCCAGCGTATCGAGGGCAAGTGGCCCGAAGTCGACTGTCGAACCCTGAGGTGGAGCGAGTCCTCTAACTTGAGAGGGCTCAGCGCATCATCGGAGGAAGGCGCCCGTGAACGACTCGACGATCATCTACACCCAAACTGACGAGGCTCCCGCTCTCGCCACCTACTCGCTGCTGCCCGTCATCAGGGCGTACGCCGCCAAGGCGGGCGTGGTGGTCGAGACTCGAGACATCTCGCTCTCAGGGCGGATCATCGCCTCCTTCAGCGACCTCTTGCCGCCCGAGCAGCGACTCGACGACGCCTTGGCCGAGCTCGGCAAGCTCGTGGCCTCGCCCGAGGCCAACGTCATCAAGCTGCCGAACATCTCTGCTTCGATCCCGCAGCTCAAGGCGGCAATCGCTGAGCTCCAGGCATCGGGTTACGGGCTGCCGGCCTACCCCGACGACCCGAAGACCGATGCGGAGCGTGACGCCCTCGCTCGTTACAAGCGGGTCCTCGGCAGTGCGGTCAACCCGGTGCTGCGGGAGGGCAACTCGGATCGCCGTGCGCCTGCGTCGGTCAAGAACTATGCGAGGACCCATCCCCATCGCATGGGAGCGTGGTCGAGCACGTCGAAGACCACGGTCGCCCACATGGAGGCGGGCGACTTCCGCAACAACGAGCACTCGGTCGTCATGGCGCACGCCGGCGAGCTCCACGTCACCTTGGTGGGCGCCGACGGCACCAGCACCGTCTTGCGCGAGCCCGTGCCGGTCCTCGAGGGCGAGGTCATCGATGCGTCAGTGATGAACGTGGCCGCTCTTCGCCAGTTCCTCACCGCCCAGATCGCCAAGGCCAAGGCCGAGGGCGTGCTGTTCTCGGTCCACCTCAAGGCCACCATGATGAAGGTCTCGGACCCCATCATCTTCGGCCACGTGGTCGAGTCCTTCTTCCCGAAGACCTTCGCTGCGTACGGCGGGGAGCTGGCCGCGGCGGGCCTCAGCCCCAACAACGGGCTTGGTGCGATCCTCGATGGCCTCGACGCCCTTGAGAACGGTGCTTCGATCCGGACGTCGTTCGATGACGAGCTGGCCGAGGGCCCGACCCTCGCCATGGTGGACTCGGACAAGGGCATCACCAACCTCCACGTGCCGAGTGACGTGATCGTGGACGCCTCGATGCCAGCGATGATCCGCTCGTCGGGGCACATGTGGGGTCCTGATGGCGAAGAGGCTGACACCCTCGCGGTGATCCCTGATTCGAGCTACGCCGGCGTCTACGCCGTGGTGGTCGACGACTGCAGAGCCCATGGCGCCTTCGATCCCGCCACCATGGGCTCGGTGCCCAACGTCGGGCTCATGGCTCAGGCGGCCGAGGAGTACGGCAGCCACAACAAGACCTTCGAGATCCCCACCGACGGCAACGTGGTCGTGGTCAACGACGCAGGCGACGAGGTCTTCGACATCCCGGTGAGCGCCGGCGACATCTTCAGGATGTGCCAGACCAAGGACGTCCCCATCAAGGACTGGGTCAAGCTGGCGGTGACTCGAGCTCGGGCCACGGGCGACCCGGCCCTCTTCTGGCTCGATCCGACGCGCGCCCACGACGCCAACTTGATCACCAAGGTGCGCGAGGCGCTCAAGGACCACGACACCGAAGGGCTCTCCATCGAGATCGCGTCTCCGGTGGACGCGACGGCAATCTCCTTGGAGCGGATCCGCCGAGGTGAGAACACCATCTCGGTCACCGGCAACGTGCTGCGTGACTACCTCACCGATCTCTTCCCGATCTTGGAGCTGGGCACCAGCGCCAAGATGCTCTCGGTCGTGCCGCTGATCAACGGCGGAGGGCTCTTCGAGACGGGTGCGGGTGGCTCAGCGCCGAAGCACGTCCAGCAGCTGGTCAAGGAGAACTACCTGCGTTGGGACAGCCTTGGTGAGTTCCTGGCCCTGGCGGTGAGCTTCGAGCACCTGGCCGGTGCGACCAGCAACGCACGAGCCCAGGTGCTCGCCGACACCCTCGACCGGGCGACGGGGACGCTGCTCAACGAGGATCGCTCGCCGAGCCGGAGCCTGGGAGGTCTCGACAACCGGGGCAGCCACTTCTACCTTGCCCTCTACTGGGCCCAGGAGCTGGCTGCGCAGAGCGAGGACGCGGAGCTTGCGGCCAGCTTCGGCTCCCTGGCGCGATCGCTCGAGGACGCCGAGGCCACGATCGTCGCCGAGATGCTTGCGGTGCAGGGCTCGCCGGTCGACCTCGGCGGCTACTACCGTCCCAACCCTGAGAAGGCGACCGCAGCGATGCGGCCATCGGCGACCTTCAACGCCGCCCTCGACGCCCTGGGCTGAGCGGGACCCTGGCAGAGGACCGAAGAGCGCTCGAGGGGATCAGCCGGTGAACATCACACCGATCGAGCGACCGGTCAGGCTTGCGATCATCGGGCTGGGTCGGATCTTCGACCTCAACAAGCTGGCGTACCTCGCGAACCCTGAGGTCGACGTGGTCGCTCTCGTCGATCCGAGCGCCGAGCGCCTCGAGCAACGAGCCAGCGACTTTCCCACGGCTCGTCGGTTCTCATCCATTGAAGAGCTGGCCGCCAGCGGCCTCTCGGTCGACGCGGCTGAGGTCTTGGTGCCGATCGCGCTGCACGCCGACGCGGTCATCGCCCTCTTGGGCCATGGGTGGCACGTCAACCTGCAGAAGCCGATCTGCAACGACTTGGTTGAGGCCCAGGCCATCGTGGACGCCGCCCGCAAGGCCGAGCGGGTGGTCCGCGTGATGGAGAACTACCTCTTCTACGAGCCGCTCGTGCGGCTCAAGTCGATCGTCGAGGGCGGCGAGCTCGGCTCCATCAGCGGCTACCACCTCAAGATGGTGGCCAGCGGCCGCGGAGGCTGGGAGGTGCCCGGAGACACCTACGCCTGGCAGTTCGACCAGGCCGAGCGGGGTCGTGGCACGCTGCTCTTCGACGACGGCTGGCACAAGTTCTCGACGATGCTGTGGCTCTTTGGCCCTGTGCGAGAGGTGCGCGCCTGGGTGGGGACCACCGAGATCATCGAAGGCATCGAGATCGACGCGCCGACCACCATTGTCTGGGAGCACGAGAACGGCGTCCGAGGCGTCTGGGACGTGACCCTCGCGGTCGATCTGTACCTGCGCTCGGACTACTACACGAATGATGAGCGATGGGAGGTCACGGGTCGGAAGGGCTTCGCCCGTGTGAACCGCTGCACGGCTCGTGGCATCCAGGAGCCCAGCCTCGAGGTCTACCTCGACGGCGAGATGCGCTCCTTCCACGCCTTGGACGATGACTGGGCCAGCAGCTTTCGTCGCTCCGGCGAGCACTGGGTGTCGTGGCTCAAGCGTGGCCAAGGCCCCTTGTGCTGGAGCGCCGAGGAGGCCATCGACGTGCTTCGTCTGGCGCTGGCCGCCTATGCCAGCAGCGACCAAGGTGGCATAGGGATCGAGCCCTCGAGCCTCTGAGACCGTCCCTCGACTTTCGAGCGGGTCGTGGTAGCAAAGGTCGGAGCACGCAGCGGCTCACGAAGGAGGACGATCGATGGCAGAGTCATTGGTCACCCCGCATCTCGGCTTCTCCGGTCTCCCGAAAGAGGTCGTCGCAGAGCTGACGGGCTTCGACAACCCGAGCCACGAGTGGCGCCGGGTCTGGTCAGAGGTCTTCGGCACGTTCCTCTTGGTGATGGTGGCGGCAGGCGGCGGCATGATGGGCGAGGCCTTCCCCGGCCAGATCAGTCGCACCGCAGCCGTCGTCGCCCCAGGTCTCATGGTGATGGCGATGATCATGTTCATGGGCAAGGTCTCAGGTGCTCACTTCAACCCCGCCGTGAGCATCGGCTTCGCCTTGCGTGGTGACTTTCCGTGGCGGCGGGTGCCCGCCTATCTCATCGCCCAGCTTCTCGGAGCGCTCGCCGCGGCTGCACTCATCCAATCGGTGGTCCACGTGTCGGCCTCGTACGGTGCGACCTATCCCGCGCACAGCGCGACGGCGTGGGCGGCCTTCGTCATGGAGGTCCTCCTCACCATGGGGCTCCTGAGCGTGATCTTGGGCACGTCGTCGGGAGCACAGAACATCGGCATCTTGGGTGCTCTGGCGGTCGGGGCCTACATCGCCCTGGCCGGTCTGTGGGCGAGCCCGCTCTCAGGGGCGTCGATGAACCCGTTCCGGTCGCTCGGCCCCGACATCATCGCCAACGACTACCGATCGATCTGGGTCTATCTGGCCGGCCCGATCGTCGGCATGCTGATCGCGGTGGGTGCGGCCTTCGTCTTGCGAGGTGCCGGCGGCGGGGTCTCGGGATCGATGGCAGCCCAGGGCAGCCTCGATCCGACGATCGCCTACCCCGAGAAGCCCTGAGCGGCGAGGTCAACGGTGGGAAGGGCGCCCCTCAGCGGTCGTAGACGTAGAAGCCCCGACCGGTCTTTCGGCCGAGGAGGCCGGCGTCGACCATCCGGCTGAGCAGAGGTGGTGGCCCGTAGTCAGTCCGCTTGAACTCCGCATAGAGCGACTCAGAGACCGCCAGCACCGTGTCGAGACCGATGAGGTCAGCCAGACGGAGCGGACCCATGGGGTGAGCGAGCCCCTCGACCACGCCAGTGTCGATGTCCTCAGCGGTGGCGAAGCCGGACTCAAACATCCGGATCGCCGCCAGCTGATAGGGGATGAGCAGGGCGTTGACGATGAATCCGGCACGGTCCTGGCTCTCGATCGCCAGCTTGCCCAGCTGGTCGATGACGAAGCGACGAGAGCGCTCGGCAGTGGTGTCATCGGTGAGCAGCGAGCGCACGATCTCGACGAGCTTGAGCACGGGCACCGGGTTGAAGAAGTGGAGCCCGATGACCTTCTCGGGTCGGCTGGTCGCCATGGCCAGCTTCATGATCGGGATCGACGACGTGTTCGACGCCAGAATCGCGTCCGGCGAGGTGAGGACCTTGTCTAGCGAGCGGAAGATCTCGGTCTTCGCCGCCTCGTTCTCGGTGGCGGCCTCGATGACGAGCTCGCGATCCGCCAGCTGGTCGAGGTCCGTCGTGACCACGATGCGGCTCATGATCTCTTCCCTGGTCGCCTCGTCGAGCTTGCCGGTCTTGACCGCACGGCCCAAGGAGCGATCAAGGTTCAAGATGCCCTTGGCCACGGCGTCGTCGCTGATCTCGAAGACCACCACGTCGGTGCCCGCCTTGGCGGCAACCTCGGCGAGCCCGGAGCCCATCAGGCCGCAGCCGACTACGCCAACTTTTTCGATCGTCATGGGACTCCTTCGTGGGCACCGGTTTTGACAGAGCGATTCTAGATGACGCTCAGAGTTTGGTCGGCGTCTAACTCCTGAGCGCGTAGGACGACATCGAGAGAGAGCCGAGCTCGCAGCCCGAGACGAGGGTCTCGACGGCGCCCTCTGACGCATCCGCAAGCCCGGCGAAGTAGGCCAGCGGCACGAAGTGCTCGGGGGTGGGCACGGCAAGGGCGTAGTCAGGATCGTCCGCCAAGCCGGCCAGCTCGGTCGGATCGCTGCGCATCGCGTCGTTGACCTTCTGGTCGAAGCGCTCCGCCCAGGGGGCCCCTCGGCCGAGCGCGCGCCAATCGATGACGGAGAGGTTGTGGACGACGTTGCCGCTGGCGATGATCATGACGCCCTCTTGACGAAGCGGGGCGAGCGCACGGCCGAGGGCCAGGTAGTCCTCGAGCGCCAAGCTGGCATCGATCGAGAGCTGGAGGACAGGGACGTCGGCGGTGGGGTACATGTGGACGAGCAGCGACCACGTCCCGTGGTCGAGGCCCCAGCTCTCCTCGTCGAGCTCCACGTCGACCGGGCCGAGCGCCCGCACGACCTGGCGCGCCACCTCCGGGGACCCGGGAGCCGGATAATCGACGTCGAAGAGGGCTTGGGGGAAGCCTGTGAAGTCGTGGATCGTCCGAGGCATGGCCATCGCCGTGACAGCCGAGCGGTTCACGAACCAGTGGGCCGACACCGCCAGCACGGCGGCGGGCCGGGGAGCCTCCTGCGCGAACGAGCTCCACACCTCGGTGTAGCGGTTGTGCTCGAGAGCGTTCATCGGATTCCCGTGGCCCAGGAAGGCTGCTGGCATCGTCGACATCGTGCTCCTCAGGGGTCTTCGTCGGTGGCCGTGAGCGTAACGGCGCCGTGCCGCGAGCACGCTGGGTGGGCGCCGTGCCCCTTGCCCGAGGAGTGCCGATCGACCAGAGGATCCCCAGGTCAGTGGTGCTTCTCTGCTTAGGCTTGTCGCGCGAGGTCGTATTTGGAGAGAAGGAGACGAACGATGTCTGATCAGTCGACAACCGTGGTGGTTGGCTCGATGCCCGCCAAGTTCAGCTGGCAGCTCCAGCTCTTCGTGGGCTTCGTGACCTTGGTGCTGGGCATCGTGCTCACGGCCAAGCCAACCGGCTCGCTCAACGTGATCGCCGTGATCATCGGCATCTTGATGATCATCGGGGGCATCTTCCACTTCATCCGCATGCTCGATCACGAAGAGCATCACCGGATCTGGTTGGGTGTCGCTGGTCTCATCGAGGTCGTCGTGGGCGTGATCTTGATCCGCCACCTCGGCCTCTCGCGTGCCTTGATCGGCCTGCTCGTCGGCCTGGCCTGGATCATCCAGGGCATCGTCGCTCTGATGGTCGGGATCATGGGAGCAGGAGGGCGCGCCCGTGGCTGGCAGATCTTCTTCGGCATCGTCTCCTTGGCCGCCGGCATCGTGGTCGTCGCGGTGCCCGAGACGTCGATCACCTTCCTGGCCGTGCTGCTCGGCATCTGGTTCATCATCATGGGCATCCTCGAGATCGTGACCGGGCTCTTCATCCGGCATGACCTCAAGCAGCTCAGCTGACGAGCATGACGCGTTGAGGCGGCGCTAGGCGAGCGGCGCTCAGCGACCCGCCGCGAGCGGGGAGAGTCGACGCCACTCCTCGAGGGGTGCCGACACGGGGTTGTCGGTCAGCAGCTGGAGGCTGACGTGATCGGCCCCTGCCGCGAAGTGCTCGTCGACGCGTGCCCACACGGCGCTCTCGTCGCCGTGGGCGATCAGGGAGTCCTGGAAGCGAGCGCTGCCGCCGTCAAGGAAGTCGTCATCGTTGAAGCCCAGTCGACGCCAGTTGTTCTGGTAGTTCGGCAAGCTCAGATACGGCCCGGCGTGGCGAGCGGCCAGCGCTCGGTAGGTGTCTTCGTCCTCCGTCAGCGCGACACCTTGCTCGACGGCGAGGAAGGCGTCGGGTCCGAGCGCTGCTCGAGCGCTGTGCGGTGTGCTCGGGTGTCACGAAGTAGGGGAGCGCACCAGCGGCCTTGGTGGTCGCGAGCTCGAGCATCTTCGGGCCCAAGGCAGCGATCATGACCACCGGGCTGACGTCTCGCTCGTGCGAGAACATCGGTGCGGCTGCCATCGCATCGAGGTAGGAGCGCATGGCCGCCAGCGGTCGCTCGTAGCTGTGTCCCCGGATGCCCTCGACCATGACCTGGTGGCTGACGCCCAGGCCCAGGATGAAGCGACCCGACGACAGGGCGGTCAGGGTTCGAGCACCGTTGACGGCGGTCACGGCGTCCCGAGCCCAGATGGAGGCGATCGAGGTGCCGATGACGATCGAGGACGTCGCCTCGAGCAAGAGCGCTGAGCTCACGAGAGCGTCTCGACCGGCTGTCTCTGGAAGCCAATAGGCCTTGTAACCGAGCTCCTCGGCGAGGGTCGCGTACTCGCCTGAACGCTCCGGCGGGAGCGCCTCGTGGCTGATCGTCCAGATGCCGATGCCTCCTCGAATGGCTTCCAGGGTGTTTTGCATCTCGGTTCTCCTCGGTAGTCGGAGCCGATCCTAGGGTCGGGGAGCTTCGGAGTCAGAGCTCAGCGTGCACGCGAGATCGAGGAAGCCGCGAGACTGGTCGGAATGATCTTCGTCCACCTGGCCGTCTCGATCCTGCTGCTGCTGGCCGTGCTGACCACCTACTTCCCGATGCGCCGGGACCCCTTCACGGGCTTTGCCTTCATCACGGGGTGGTTGGTGAGCGAGCTGGCCTTGCAGACCTCGATCCTTGTGGTGGCGCTCGGCGTGGTCTTCGCGGCGCTCCATGGCGACCACGGGGTGGCCGGGAACGTGGCGGTGGCACTCGACGTCGTCGTGCTCGTGGCTCTCGCCGGGCTCTTCGCCATCGCTCTTCGCGCTCGCAGCGTGGTGCAGCACGACCTCAGCATCACGCCGGGTCTCGAGCTCGACGTCGAAGCGATCGCTGGCGAGCCCCGCTACGGCTCGTGGTGGAGGACGCTGCTGGCTGTCCCCATGCCAGGTCGTCGTCTCGAGGTGCTGAAGAACGTCTCGTACGCCGAGGACGGGGATCGCTCGCATCGCTTGGACGTCATCAAGCGTCGAGGCACGTTCAGCGACTCGCCGGTGATGGTCTTCGTCCACGGGGGTGCCTGGGTCATCGGCGACAAGCGAGAGCAAGGCCGCCCGATGATGTACGAGCTCGTCTCTCGTGGGTGGATCTGCGTGGCGGTGAACTACCGCCTCAGCCCACGAGCCACCTGGCCCGACCACGTCGTCGACGTGCTCTCGTCGATCGCGTGGGTCAAGGACCACATCGCCGAGTTCGGTGGCGACCCGAACTTCGTCGTCCTCTCCGGCGGTTCTGCCGGAGGTCACCTGAGCGCGCTGGCGGCGTTGGCGGCGGGTGACCCGGACTACCAGCCGGGCTTCGAAGAGCGCGACACCTCGGTGGCGGCGTGCGTGCCGATCTACGGCGTCCACGACATGACGGCGTCGAAGGAGGTGGGTGGCCGCTACGGGCCTGCGCTTCGGCTGCTCTTGGAGCACCAGGTGATGAAGGCGCCGATGGACCAAGACCCCGAGCTCTTCCGTCGGGCGTCGCCGCTGTATCGAGTGCACCCGGGCGCTCCGCCGTTTCTGGTCATGCACGGCACGCACGACACGCTGGTGCCGGTGATCGTGGCGCGCACCTTCGTCCAAGCCTTTCGCGAGGTGGCCACCGCACCGGTCGCCTACGTCGAGATGCCCTACGCCCAGCACGGCTTCGACGTCCTGTGCTCGCCGCGCAGCACCGCGACGACCCTCGGTGTCGTTGCCTTCCTCGAGACCGTGCGGGCCGAGCGACGCCTTGAGGAGCTCTGGCGCGATGCGGTCTTAGAGGTCACGAGGGACGAGGTCGTAGTCCACCCTTCCGCCGTCGCGGAGAGCGAGGGCCACGCCATCCACCTCATCACCGCGTGGAACCCAGGTGGCGAGGGGACACCCGTCCCTGAGAACGAGGTCGCCAACGCTGAGCTCGCCGCTGAGCTCGATCGACGATCACTGCGCTGGCTGCCCGCCGTGGGACGAGATGAGGCCTCGACCTGGCTGGAGCCAGGCTTCTGCGTGCTTGGGGTCGATCGGGAGGAGGCGACGGAGCTTGGGAGAGCCTTCGGTCAGCTCGCCGTCTACGAGGTCGACGTCGATGACGTGGCTGTCATCTGGTGCGACTCAGGTCGCATCGTGCAGCTCTCGAACAGCTAGGCGCCGGGCTCGGGCTCAGCCAGGGTCACCCTGATCGACGGGTCACCTTCGATCAGCTTGACCGTGGCGACGCCACCGGCGTCCTTGAGGTCACCCAGCGCGTGCGCGAGCCGTTCGAGCACCGTCGGCTGGTCGGTGATCTCGACGAGCTCGACAGGCGTGCGCATCGAGCGCTTGGACGCTGTCTTCTCGCGCCGGATCGCCCCCAGGGCACCGCACGCGGCATCGAAGACGCCAGGTGTCCTCACGGTCGCCAGCTCGAGCTCGACGGGCGTCGGCCACGGCGCGGTGTGCACCGAGGAGGACTGGAACCAGCCCCAGACCTCTTCGGTCACGAAGGGAAGGAACGGCGCGAAGAGGCGCAGCAGCACGCTCAAGCAGCTGGCGAGGGCGGCCTGGGCAGAGCGGGTCGCACTGTCGGCGTCGTCACCGTAGGCGCGCGTCTTGACCAGCTCGACGTAGTCGTCGCAGAAGCGCCAGAAGAAGGCTTCGGTCCGTTCGAGGGCGCGCGCGTAGTCGAAGGCGTCGAAGGCGTCCGTAGCGTCTTGCACCAGCTCAGCCAGCGCGCCGACGACGTCGACGTCGATGGGCTCGCTCACCTCGCTGATCGGCGGGACGGGGTGGTCGCCGAGGCGACCGAGCGCGAAGCGCGAGGCGTTGAGGAGCTTGATGGCCAGTCGTCGTCCGACCTTCATCTGGGATTCGTCGATGGCGGTGTCGGTGCCAGGTCGGCCAGAGGCAGCCCAGTAGCGAACGGCGTCTGCACCGTGGGTCTCGATCAGAGGCAGCGGCGTGATGACGTTGCCCTTGGACTTCGACATCTTCTTGCGGTCGGGGTCCAAGATCCAGCCTGAGATGGCGGCGTCGCTCCAGGGGAGCGAGCCGAACTCGAGCTCCGAGCGGACCACGGTGGTGAAGAGCCAGGTTCTGATGATGTCGTGGGCCTGAGGCCGCAGGTTCATCGGGAAGAGCCGGGCAAAGAGATCGGGATCGTCTTCCCAGCGCCCCGCGATCTGTGGCGTGAGCGAGCTGGTGGCCCACGTGTCCATGACGTCAGGGTCGCCGACGAAGCCGCCGGGCTGTCCCCGCTGGGATTCGTCGTAGCCCTCGGGCACGTCGGTCGAGGGATCGATGGGCAGCTGGGCTTCGGTCGGCGCCAGCGGGGTGGTGTGGTCCACCGTGCCCTCAGCGGTGATCGGGTACCAGATGGGGAAGGGCACGCCGAAGAAGCGTTGGCGCGAGATGTTCCAGTCGGCGTTGAGCCCCTCGACCCAGGTGCGCAGGCGATGGGACATGAACCCCGGATGGAAGTGGAGCTCGTTCGCAGCCTCGAGGAGCGTCTCGATCATGTCGCTGGTGCGAACGAACCACTGGCGCGACGTCACGATCTCGAGAGGCCGATCACCCTTCTCGTAGAACTTCACCTGGTGGGTGATGGGGCGTGGCTCGCCGAGCAGCGCGCCGTCTTCAGCCAGGAGCTCGACGATCCGACGCTGGGCTTGGTTGACGTTCTTGCCCTCGAGCTCGGCGTAGAGGGCGTTCGCCCGATCGGCGTCAAGGGACTCCCAGCCCGGCGAGCCGAAGGAAGCGTGCTCCAAGCGACCTTCACGAGAGATCAGCGTCCTCGTCGGCAACGAGAGCTCTCGCCACCACACCACGTCGGTCGTGTCGCCAAAGGTGCAGATCATGGCGATCCCCGAGCCCTTCTCGGGATCGGCCAGCTCGTGCGCCACGACGGGCACCTCGACGCTGAAGAGCGGCGTGCGCACCGTCGAGTCGAACAGTGGCTGGTAGCGCTCATCATCGGGGTGGGCCACCAGTGCCACGCACGACGCCAGGAGCTCGGGCCTCGTGGTCTCGATCACCACCTGGCCCTGGCCGTCGCTGCGCTCGAAGCCGATGCGATGGTAGGCACCCGGGCGCTCGCGGTCTTCGAGCTCGGCCTGGCTGACCGCCGTGCGGAAGTCGACGTCCCACAACGTGGGTGCCTCGGCTTGGTAGATCTCGCCGCGCCCGAGCTGGCGGAGAAAGGCGCGCTGGGAGACCCGCTGAGCGACCGGGTCGATGGTGGCGTACTCGTAGTCCCAGTCGACGCTGAGCCCAAGGGTGCGAAAGAGGGTCTTGAAGATCTCCTCGTCGGCAAGCGTCAGCTGGCGACAGAGCGACACGAAGTTGGGCCGCGAGATCGAGATCTTGCGCTCCGGGGGCTCTGCCGGCGGCGTGAAATCGGGGTCGAAGGGGAGCGATGGATCGCAGCGCACGCCGAAGTAGTTCTCGACACGGCGCTCGGTGGGCAGCCCGTTGTCATCCCAGCCCATGGGGTAGAAGACGGCTTTGCCCCGCATGCGCTGGTAGCGAGCCACGGTGTCGGTGTGGGTGAAGCTGAAGACGTGGCCGATGTGCAGCGAACCCGAGACCGTCGGAGGTGGCGTGTCGATCGAGAAGACCTCAGCCCGATCGGCCGAGCGATCGAAGGCGTAGGTCGCCTCATCGAGCCAGCGCGCTGACCACGTGGCCTCGAGCCCTTCCAAGGTGGGCTTCTCTGGGATGGATCGGTGCTCGGGTGCGAGAGGCTCGATGGGGTGGGCCATGGTCGCAATAGCCTAGGTCGATGCTCGCACTCTTCGACACGGCGAACGGGGTCGTCCGACCCCTGGAACATCGAGACGAAGGCAAGGTCTCGATGTACGTCTGCGGGCCCACCGTCTACGACCTGCCTCACCTCGGGCACGGTCGCTTCACCCTGGTCTTCGACGTGCTGCGCCGCTATCTGCTCTTCTCAGGTCTCGACGTCACCTACGTGTCGAACATCACCGACATCGACGACAACATCATCGCTCGAGCCAACCGGGAAGGTCGACGCGAAGACGAGGTAGCCGGCGAGTACGAAGAGCGCTGGTGGGAGGCGATGGACGCCCTCGGCGTCCTGCGGCCCGACCACATCCCTCACGCCACCGGCTACGTGGACTCGATGATCACGACGATCGCGGAGCTGCTCACTGCCGGGGTCGCCTATGAGCTCGACGACGGCATCTACCTCGACACCAGCCGCGTCGAGGGCTACGGCCTCTTGGCAGGCCAACCGCTCGAGAGCCTGAAGAGCGGTGCGAGAGTCGAGGCCGAAGCAGCGAAGCGCTCGCCACTTGACTTCGCGCTCTGGAAGGCAGCCAAGCCGGACGAGCCCAGCTGGGAGGCCCCCTTCGGTGCCGGTCGGCCGGGTTGGCACACCGAGTGCGTCGTGATGTCGCTCAGTCTCCTCGGCGAGGGCTTCGATCTCCACGGCGGCGGGCTCGACCTCAAGTTCCCCCACCACGAGAACGAGCGGGCACAAGCGGTCGCGCTCGGTCGACGCTTCGCCCAGCACTGGGCGCACAACGGCTGGGTGATGGTCGAGGGGGAGAAGATGTCGAAGTCCCTCGGCAACTTCACCTCGCTGACCGACCTGCTTGAGCGCTCGGACGGTCGCGCCTATCGGCTCTTGGTGCTTCGCTCGCACTACCGAGCACCCATCGAGGTCACAGCCGAGACCATCGCTGACGCCGAGCAAGGCCTCGTCAGGCTGGATGCGCTTGCCCGTCGTCTCTCGCTGAGCACACCCGAGGGAGCGGTCATCCGCGCCGAGGCAGGCAGGCTGGACGAGGCCGCGGTCGAGCGCTTCGTCGAGCTGATGGATGACGACCTCCAGACCCCTCAGGCGCTCGGCCTGGTCTTCGACCGGCTGCGAGAAGCCAACGGCGCGCTCGACGCAGGCGATACCGAACGAGGCGAGCTTCTTGGCAAGACGGTGATGGTCCTCGCCGGTGCGATGGGCCTGGCGCTGGAAGGCACAGCCGATGAGCTTGACGCTGAGGCAGCAGCGCTGGCCGTCGAGCGAGATGCAGCCCGGGCCAACAAGGACTTCGCTCGGGCCGATGAGATCCGCGATGAGCTGCAAGCTCGAGGCTGGGTGGTGGAAGACACCGCCGCGGGGACCGCCCTTCGGCGCTGAGCGCTGCTCCTCGGCACGTCGAGCGCCGGGCTCGGGTACAATTTGTTACTAGAGAGTAATAACGCCCCTCGATTCTGGAGGCCTCGATGCCTGACTTCTCAATGGACCTCAACGAAGATCAGCTGACGCTGCAGAAGTGGGTGCACGACTTCGCCGAGCAGACGATCCGCCCGGTGGCCTCTGAGTGGGACGAGCGCGAAGAGACGCCGTGGCCGGTGATCGAAGAGGCGGCCAAGGTCGGGCTCTACAGCCTCGACTTCGTGGCCGATGCCTTCAGCGACCCCCTCGGGCTCAAGATGGTCTTGGCTCTCGAAGAGCTGGCGTGGGGCGACGCGGGGATCTGCCTGTCGCTCATGGGCTCGACCTTGGCAGTGGCCGGCATCATGGCCAACGGCACCAAAGATCAGCAGATGGAGTGGATCCCTGAGTGCTTCGGCACCGCTGACGACATCAAGCTCGGGGCCTTCTGCGTCTCGGAGCCTGACGCCGGAAGTGACGTCTCCAGCTTGCGGACCCGGGCGATCTATGACGAGAAGACCGATGAGTGGGTCCTCAACGGCACCAAGACCTGGATCACCAACGGTGGGATCGCCAACACCCACGTGGTCGTTGCCTCCATCGTCCCTGAGCTCGGTGGTCGTGGCCAGGCCAGCTTCGTCATCCCGGAAGGCACCGCGGGTATCTCGATGGGTCAGAAGTTCAAGAAGATGGGCATCCGTGCCAGCCACACCGCTGAGGTGATCTTGGACGACTGCCGCATCCCCGGAGCGATGCTGCTTGGCGGTAAGGAGCGGCTCGACGAGCGGCTGGCGCTCGCTCGGGAGGGCAAGCGCTCAGGCGGCCAAGCGGCTATGAAGACCTTCGAGTCCACTCGACCCTCAGTCGGCGCCCAGGCGCTCGGCATCGCGCGGGCTGCCTATGAGTACGCACTTGACTACGCCAAGGAGCGCAAGCAGTTCGGCAAGGCCATCATCGAGAACGAGGCCATCGCGTTCAAGCTCGCCGACATGAAGATGGCCATCGACGCCTCTCGCCTGTTGGTGTGGCGAGCTGCCTGGATGGGGGCCACCGGCAAGCCCTTCGAGAACGGCGAGGGATCGATGTCGAAGCTCATGGCTGGCGAGACCGCCGTGCACGTGACCGAGGAGGCGATCCAGATCCTCGGCGGCTACGGCTACGTGCGCGAGCACCCCGTTGAACGCTGGCACCGCGACTCGAAGATCTTCACCATCTTCGAGGGCACCTCGGAGATCCAGCGCCTGATCATCAGCAGGGCGATCTCTGGGGTCCACATCAGCTGACCACCACCCGAAGAGAACTGGCATGTCGCAGGTTCCCGGTGTGCGCGGTGGTCGGAGCGCACGAGCGCTCGGTTCGTCGACGATCCACCGCGAACCGAGCAGATGGGCCAGTCGATCGGGTGGCTCGGCGAGAGAGGTTGCGCCCAGCCATCGGGTAGCACCGATCCACCGCTGACGGACCGATGCTGGAGCGGGCGTCCGGCGGCGGAGGTCGGAGCGCCACGCACCGGCACCGTGAAGATGCTGCGATCCCTGGCTGCCTCGGTGGGGGGCTTGACCACGAGACCCCCTATCTCTAGACTTGTCTTATGGAAGTAGATAAAGGTAACAGCCGGCGAACTGGGGACGGGCACCAGCAAAGCCGGTCTGGATCGCCCATCGACTTTCGGCTCGATCTCAAGTCAGGTGTGCCCACCTACCTGCAGCTCGTCCACCAGGTCGAACATGCGCTTCGTCTTGGGTACTTGCAGCCCGACGATCAGCTGCCGAAGGTGCGCGACGTGGTGGCTTCTCTCGCCATCAATCCCAACACGGTGCTCAAGGCCTATCGAGAGCTCGAGACAAAGGGCCTCACGGCAGGGCGACCGGGCCAGGGCACGTTCATCGTCGCCACGCTGAACCACGTCGGCCTGCCTGAGCTCACCGAGCTCCGCCGCACGCTCCTCGACTGGTTGGCCACGGCCGACGAATCGAAGCTGGATGAGAACGGGATCGTGGCGCTGTTCAGCAGTGCTCTTCGAGACTTCTACGAGCGTCGAGAGGGCACGCGCACTCGTGAACACCCGGGTGCCGACGACGAGGAGGGCGTTGCATGAACATCGTCGAGGCACACGCTCTCGGCAAGCGCTACGGCAGCACGTGGGCGCTCCACGAATGCTCACTTGCGATTCCTGCCGGACACGTGGTGGCTCTGGTCGGCCCAAACGGGGCAGGTAAGAGCACCTTCCTCAACCTTGTGGTCGGACTTGCTGCTCGCTCGGCGGGCGACGTCACGGTGCTCGGTGGTCACCGGCCCGGGTCGTCTGCGGCTCTCGATGGCATCGCCTTCGTAGCCCAGGACACGCCGCTCTACAAGAACCTGTCAGCCGGCGACATGATGCACGTGACTCGAAACCTCAACCGTCAGTTCGACCAGGGCTATGCAGCTGCTCGACTGACCGAGCTCGGCATCCCGATGAAGCGGAAGGCCGGAAAGCTCTCTGGTGGTCAACAGGCGCAGCTTGCTCTGACGCTCGCGCTCGCCCGACATCCTCGTCTGCTGGTGCTCGACGAGCCCGTGGCCATGCTCGACCCGATCGCTCGGCACGACTTCATGGCCACCGTCCTGACGGCAGCTGTCGACGACGGCGTGTCGGTGCTGCTGTCCTCCCATGTCCTAGCCGAGCTCGAGCGCGTCGCTGACTACGTCATCTTGCTGTCGAGAGGGCGGGTGCAGCTCGCCGACGAGATTGACGCGCTCCTCGCCAGCCACTGCGTGCTGACCGGACCAGCGTCTCTGGTTGACGGCTACTCAGATCGATCCGTGGTGCACGCCAGTCGGGGCGAAGCTCAAGCGCACCTCCTCATTCGAGCCAGCGCGAGTGACCCCGTTCCGCCGGGATGGGAAGCGCATCCCGTGAGCCTCGAAGAGCTAGCGCTCGCGTACCTGCGCGAGCCGGATGCCTCGGCGCTGAGCGATGAGCGAGTCCGACCTACCAGTGATCTCTCGGAGGGGATGAGATGACCACGCTTGCTGCACTCTCGAGCGACACTCGCCCTGATGCAGACGCAGTGCCCAGGGCCGTGCCTTGGCGGCGAATGGTCTGGGTGACCTGGCGTCAGCACCGAACCGCGCTGATCGGTTCGGCCATCCTCCTCGTGGCGGTCGCTCTCGCCATGTGGCTTGCCGGACTCCAGCTCCACCACGCCTACAGCGCGGCGGTGACGTGCCGACCGGCGAGCTCGTTTGCCTGTAGCAACCTGGTCAACAGCTTCAACGGCATGTTCGACTTCCTGGCAAACGGAGGCATCCTGCAGCTGGTGCCTGTGCTCATTGGGGCATTCATCGGGGCACCTGTTCTCGCTCGCGAGCTCGAATCCGGGACCTTCCGCTTCGCTTGGACCCAAGGATTCGGAAGGGTCCGATGGACCGTTGCCAAGGTGGTGGCTCTCGGGGTCGCGGTGAGCGCAGCCACCGGTGCGATCAGCGTGCTGCTCTCTTGGTACTTCCAACCATATTTTGCCTCTGGTGGCCAGGCGCTGTATGGCTCACGGGACCTTCCGCTGTCGTCGTCCTCCCCCTTTGCTCCCCTTCTGTTCGATCTGCATGGGGTCACGTACCCCGCCTGGACCCTGGCGGCCTTCGCGATCGGCGTCCTGGCTGGTGTGCTGATCCGACGGGTCGTGCCCGCGATCGTGGCCACGCTCGTCATCTACGCCGGGCTCGCCTTCGCGGTCGGAGGATTCTTCCGCCGGCACTACGTGGCGCCGCTGGTCACCAGCAAGGTGAGCATTCCCCAGTCGGCATGGGTCATCAGCCAGCAATGGTTCACCAAGAGCGGTCGGCCAGCCAGCCCGTCCGCGCTCAGTCAAGTCTTGCAGGGCGCTCCAGGACAGATCGGTGGGAAGGGCGGCGTTCCCCAGGCCGTCACCGCGTGGCAGTACCTGAACCAGCATGGCTTCACCCAGCTGACGACCTACCAGCCCGCCAGCCGATTCTGGACCTTCCAGTGGATTGAAGCAGGCTGGCTGGTCGGCCTCTCGGCGGTGCTCCTTGGGGTGACGATCTGGCTGGTCCACAAGCGCCCGGCCTGAGGCTCTGAGGATCGTTCACGCAAGGCGACGACGATCTCCGTGCGCAGCGCGCCTTGTCGCTTGTTCTGCGGCGGCGCGATGGTCGCCGCCTTCCGACTCAGGACGCGGTGAGCGCCCCAAGCTCACATGCCGAGGTCGCTGATGCCCCGGCCCATCAGGACGACAGCCATGATCAGGAGCAGGACGGCCATGACGGTGGCGTTGTTCTGTCGGAGCCACGCGCTGGCGCGATCCAACGTCCCGCGTGCCTTCTGCCCCAGCACCAGGTTGAGCACGACCGGCACCGCCACGGTGCTCACCGCGATGATCGTGAAGACGACGATCGCCGCGGCCTTCTCAGACGTCGACGTCGCCCCTTGATCGATCGCCAGCCCCGCGGCCACGATGAGCAGCAGGCTCTTCGGGTTCAGCGCGGAGAGCAGCAGCCCCAGACCGGCTGCCTTGGGCGGTGAGACGCCCTCGATCGATGCCAGCCACTTGGGCATCCTGGGCTCCTCGCCGGCGTGCGGCCGCTTCCGCCACTCCCTCACGGCGAGAGCCAGCAGACCGACACCGAGGCCGACCTTGAGCCAGGACGCTCCAGCTGAGGGGTTCGCGTTCGACCCCACGGTCGTCGCGCCGGCCACGGCGACCACGACACAGACCACGCCGAGGACACCGCCAATCCAACCGAGGAGGAATGCCGCGCTGTTTGCTCTCGGGCGTCGCGACAGCAGCATCAAGATCACGGTGATGATCGGGATCGGACAGACCGCCACGCCGACCGCGAGCGCCAGCGAGCCCCCGATGGCCTGGGTCACAGGCGCGCACCTCTCAGGGGGCAGCGCTGTGCCACTGGTGCGAGCGCGTCGATCACTGCAAGGTGCGCGGCGTGAGGCATGAGGTCCAAGGATCGCACGACAGCGCAGCGCACGCGCGGGAACGACCCTCTGGTACCGCACCCGCTCGTCGGGGAGGCAGGTGCCTAACATCGAGAGCGCATGAGCACCACCCTCCAGCCCGCCCCTTCCTCGGCGCGCTCGCGGCGAACGTTCCAGACGCTGTTCCTCGCACCCAAGGGTGACGGCACCCGTCGCCGGAGCGGCACTGACGCCGTCAAGCTCATCATCGCGATCGTCGTCTTCGTCACCTTGTGGGTGGGTGTCTCGTCGAGGGCGAAGCTCCAGGTGGACATCGTCTCGGCCCTTCACCCTCCAGCCCAGGGCTTGAGCTGGCTCGTCTCGATCCTGTGGTGGATCACCTCGGTCGGCACGGTGGTGCTGGTCCTCGGAGCGGCGGCGTACTCCCGACGACTCGAGATCTTCAGGGACCTTGGCGTGAGCGCTGCGTTGGCGCTGGGCCTGAGCTGGGTCATCCAGAGCCTCTTCAGCTCGATCGCACGCTTCCCCGCCTCCAGCCAGGACCTCGTCCCGGGCGTGAAGCTCGGGTTCCCTGTCCCGCTGCTCACGGCCGCGGTCGCCGTGATCTTGGCGTCGCTGCCCTATCTGAGCCGCCATCTCCAACGCTTGCTCGAGTCGTTCATCATCGTGGCGATCGTCTCCGGGTTGATGAAGGGTGTTGGCCTGCCGGTGGCGCTCATAGCGTCGGTGGTCCTGGGCTGGGGCGTGGTGGCGATCACGCACCTTGCCTTTGGCTCGCCCACTGGGGTGCCCGACGCTCAGTCCATCGAGGGTCTCTTGGACTCGCTCGGTCTCGAGGTGCGAGACGTCCGACCGGTGCCGCACCAGGTGTGGGGTCTGGCGCGCTTCACCGCGGGCAGGAAGGGCGACGGTGCGCTTCGCATCTCGTTCTACGGCCGAGACGCTCGCGACAGCCAGCTGCTGTCGAAGATCTACCGCACGATCGTGCTGCGCAAGGACACCGGTCCGTTCATGCTCACCCGTGCCCAGCAGGTGGATCACGAGTGCTATCTCGGGCTCTTGGCCGCTGATGCGCGGCACGGTGAGACCACGACGCTGGTGACCTCAGGCCTGGTGGGTGGAGCGCGTGAGGGCATCGTGGTCGTCGGGGTCCCCTCGTCGGTGACGCTCGGATCCCTCCTCGACGAGGCCGACGTCGGGCGGAACGCTCGAGCCAAGCAGGCCGAGCTCGAGGCTGAGGCCAAGGCCAAGCAGGCCAAAGCCCTGGCGGCCAAGACCAAGGCAAAGGAGGGCCACGAAGCCCAAGCGGATACCCGGGACCCCTGCCCCTCCTGTCGTCGTGCCCGCCAACGTTGAGCCGCAGGTGGTCTCGGACGCCGCGCTCCGCTCGATGGCATCGAGCGTGGTGGACCTTCAAGAGGCGGGGCTGTGCCACGGGGCGATCGATCCCGAGCGGATCGCCATCGATGGCGATCGGGCGGTGCTCATGGACTTCGACCGAGCTCGCACGCACGCTCCTCAAGAGGCACTCGACCAAGACGTCGCCGCCATGCTGACCACGATGGCGGTGGCCGCAGGCACGGACAAGGCGATCACGATCGGGCTCGAGGTCCTCGGCAAGGATCGCCTGGTCGGTGCGCTCGGGTTCCTCCAAGGCCCGGCCCTCCCGCCGCTGCTGACCAGCGGCCTTCGTCGCCACAAGGCGAAGCCCCTCCTCAAGGAGATGCGAGCGAAGGGCGCTGAGGCTCTGTGGCGTCGAGGAGCCCAAGCCGGTCGAGCTGCGCCGGATGAGCTGGACGAACCTGATCCTCGTGATCGGGACCCTGATCGGGGGCTGGGCGCTCATCGGCGTCTTCTTGGACGTGGCGAACTCGATCTCGACCATCAAGAACGCCAACTGGGCGTGGGTGGCGGCGACCGGCATCTTGGCCCCCTTCGTCTACCTGGGCTCCGCTCTCTCGTCGATGGGCTCGATCGTCGCACCGCTGCCTCTGTGGCCCTTGTACGTCCTTGAGGTGTCCAACACCTTCTCGGGCTTGGCGCTGGGCACGCCGGGCGTGCTTGCGGCGCGCATCCGCTTCTACCAAAAGCAGGGCATCGACGCGACCATCGCGGTGAGCTCGGGCGTGCTCGTCTCGACCGCCTCGTGGATCGTCAAGGGTGCCCTGTTCTTGATCAGCCTTCCCTTCGCGCTCGGGGCGATGAACTTCTCCGAGCTGACCAAAGACAGCTCGGGTTCGCACCAAGCGCTCCTCGAGCTCCTCGTGCTCGTGGTGGTGGGCATCGGCGCAGTGCTCATCGCTGTCTTCGCGGTGCCGCGCCTTCGCCGCATGGCCGCGGCCAAGCTCCTGCCCAAGCTCAACGAGGTGATCGATCACTTCCGGGTCCTGGCCAAGCATCCGACCAAGCTCGCTCAGATCTTCGGCGGCATGGTCATCGCTCAGCTCCTCACGGCGATGTGCCTCGGCACCTCACTGCACGCCTACGGCGAGAGCCTCTCGCTGCCGGTGATCTTCGTCGTGCTGACCTTGGGCTCCATGCTGGGAGGGATCTCACCGGTGCCAGGCGGCATGGGGGTGGTGGAGGCCGGCATGATCTTGGGCCTGCGCGCAGCGGGGATCCCGTCAGACGAAGCAGTCGCCGCCGTCTTCACGCAGCGCCTCTTCACCGCGTATCTCCCGCCGCTCTTCGGTTGGTTCGGCTTGATGTGGCTGCGGCGCAAGGAGTTCCTGTGAGCGATCTGACGATCGTCACGCTCTGCACCGGCAACGCAGCGCGCTCGGTCATGGCGGGCGCGATGCTGAGCCATCTGTCGACCGAGCGGGGTCTTGGCCTCGAGATCACGACGGCCGGGACGCTCGTGGTCGAGGGCCAACCGCTGAGCCCCCGTGTGCGCCAAGCCCTCCGGGGCATCAGCGAGCTCGACCCTTCGCTCACCAACGAGCACCGGAGCCACCAGCTCACCGAGGACGATTGCCGATCGGCCGATCTGATCATCGCCATGGAGGCCTCGCACCTGGCGTACGTCCGACGGCGTCACGCAGAGGCCGCCCCCCGAACAGCGACCTTGCCGCTCCTCGCCGCCGAGCTCCCTCCGCTGGCGCTCGACTCGCGAGACAGGATCGCAGCCCTCGGCCTTCAAGATCGAGAGCCGACCGCACAAGGTGAGGTGGTCGATCCCGCCGGCGCCGAGCAGCCTGCCTACGACGCGTGCGCCCGCGAGATCTGGCAGCTCTGCCAGCAGCTCTCGGGATCGCTGCGCTAAGAAGCGCTAGTCCGCCTGGACAGAGCGCAGGCCTGCCCACATGAGGCTCGAGAGCCGACGCGCCAAGCGATCGGCCTCGGCCAGCCGCTCCTGCTCAGACGCGATCGGCGGAGCGTCTTGCTGGCTCTCGATCCAGGTCAACGAGGCGCCCTCGGCCATACCCACCATCCCAGAGGCGAGGAACCTGCGGTGGTTGTCATCGAGCCCTGCATCGATCAGCGGCTCGATGGCGGTGACGAGGGCGTGCTGGACCTGGCGGACGGCTCGGCCCAGCTCTTCGTCGCCACCGTGGTCACGGTCGTAGAGGAGCTGGAAGGAGGCCTTGTCGCTGACGACGAGGATGAAGTAGGCGTTGAGCGAGAACTCGACCTTCTGGCGCGGGCTCTCGGCCTTCGACGTGGCTTCGGCCACTGCCGCCAGCATCCGGTGGGCGACCTCATCGACGAGCTCGAGGTAGAGCGCCTTCTTCGAGTCGAAGTGCTGATAGAGCAGGGGCTTGGTGACGCCTGCGGCTTCGGCGACGTCATCCATGGTCGTGGAGCGATAGCCACGCTCAGAGAAGAGCGAGGCGGCCACCTCGACGAGCTGCTGACGACGCTGCTCGCCGGTCAAGCGGCGCGAGATCGTCTGTTCTGCATCGAGGGCCACGTCGAGAGGCTACCGGTCATCGTCGACGGACCCGCCGATCCGCGACGGCGGAGCGCGCCCCTAGATGCTTCAGCGCGGAGCAGAGCGAGTGATCGAGGTTGGCGACGGGCCTGCGGGGCCGTGCACTCGCCTCAGCTCATGGCGGAGGGGCACGACGCTCAACCCTCCCCAGGTCTGGGGCTGCGCGCCCAGAGGCTCCCCGGTGAAGGGTTCGACGTACTCACCGAACGACGAGGTCACGCACGACTTGAGCAGCTGGCCGGCCAACCGTTCGGCCTCCTCGGCGTGTCCGTGGCGTGCCAGGGCGACCCAGTGGAGATAGGTCAAGTGCGGCCAACCGGGACCGCGCCAGTAGCCCTTCTCGTCGAAGACGGGGTCAGCTCGGCTGACCGAGCAAGGGCCGAAGGGCGCACCGAGGTGCTCGGAGCTCCACAGCTGCTCGTTGACAGACTCGCGCTGGTGCGAGGAGGGGTGCAGCAGGACGGGGAGGAGGGCGTCGATCACCGCGCTCGAACCGAGGAGGGCGCCCTTCGCATCGACGTCGACCCAGGTGCCGAGCTCCGGTCGCCAGAGGGCGTCGAGGGCTTCGCTGAGCTCGGTGCCGAAGCGAAGGGCTTCGTCATCGTTGAACGCGGCACCCATCTCCAAGGCGTTGAACGCCACGAGAGCGTTGAAGGATGCTGGGAAGACGTCGAAGGAGGGATTGAAGATCGCGGAGCCCTCGTCGTTGAAGACGACGTCACCGATGAGCCGGATCTTCTCTTGGAGCCACCGCTCGCGCTCGAAGCCGTCGGGGCACCACCGGTCCCAGCGTGGGGTGTTGTCAGCACCGCTCTCCCAGGGGTGCACGATCCGGATGAGCCCATGCTCGCCACGACGGTGCTCGGCGAAGAAGCGCAGGCCTCGGAGCCCGGGCTCGATGAGGTGGTCCACGCCGAAGCCCTCGGCTGCCAGCTCGACCAGCGCGTGGCCGTACATGGGCGGCTGCGTGATGGTCGAGGAGCCCGGACGGCCCCACAGCGGAGTGGCCACCTCAGGCTCGGCTTGGTAGCCCATGTGAGGGACGAAGCCGTCAGCGCTCTGATGGAAGAAGACCGCTTCGAGCTCGGCGATTGCTCGCTCGTCGCCGAGGGCTGCCCAGATGATGGCGTTGAAGCAGGAGTCCCAGAGCCACTGCCAGCGGTAGCGAGTCAGGTTGGGAGAGGAGTAGCTGAACGCCTCATGCCACTGGAGCTCGAGGACCCCCGCTGCCATCGTGAAGGCGCGCTGCGCGGGTGTGCGCTGGTGTTCCGCTCGGCTCGCCTCGGTCACGGCCTCACTCCCTTGTGTCGTGCGACGCCCTTGAGCGTCAGAGCACCGCGCTCACGCTGCGTGCACCGCCCCGCTCACAGCGCTGCCCACACGCGTCGAAGCGAGCTGGTGCTCGCCACTCGGGAGAACCGCTCGCGGAGCACCGCGTTGCTCGCCATCTCGTCGTGGCTGGCCAAGGTCTCGACGAGCGCTCGGCCCAGGCTGTGGGGCTCCGCTTCGGGGAGGTGCACGTTGGGCTCGAACGTCGCCTCCCTGAGGCCTCCGGGTCCCGCAGTGACCACGCGTGCGCCCACCGCCTGGGCCTCGAGGGGCACGAGCCCCATTCCTTCCGGCTGTGTGGCGACCGCCACCACGAGGTCGGCACCGGCGTAGAGCGCCATGAGCTCCGCTCGGTCTTCAACCGCGGGTAGCAGCGTCGCCCCCGAGGCTTGGATGGCGCCGCGCATGGCGAGGTGCTCCTCAGAGCCGCGCAAGAAGGGTGTGACGTAGTCGAGGAAGGTCGCCTTGTGGATCAAGCTCACCTCCTCGAGCGCCTTGACCACGACGTCAGGACCCTTCTTTCGCAGCAGCCGGTTCGGAAAGAGGATCCCGGCCCCCCCGTGGTGGTGGGCATCGAAGAACTCATCGTCAACGAAGGGGAGGGTCACGCACACCTGACCGTCGGCGAGCCCGAAGCGCGCTTCGATGTGGCGAGCGAGGCTGGCGCTGACCGCCGTCGAATGTCCGTGACGAAGCGCTTCGGCCACCGCTGCATCGTCGAGATCGCCATCCGCGCTCCAGGCGTTGGGGTAGTTGTGGAAGGTGTTGATCCGCAGACCCACCTCGGTCCTGTAGAGCGGGCGGTTGTTCACCTGAACGACGTCGGGAGCAAACGAGCGAAGTGCTCGCGGCAGCTCGCTCGGCGTCGCCACCTCGAGGACGTCGAGCGAGAGGTGGCGCTTGGCGGGGGCGTCCCTCGAGGTCAAGTCGACCAGGATCACCTCGTGGTGCTCGCTGAGCTCAAGCGCCCAGCCCTGGAGCAGCCGTTCAAGGCCTCCGGTCGGGCTCTGGATGGAGCACAGCTCGGTGCCCACCAGCGCGATGCGCATGTGTCGTGCCTCTCCGCGTGGTGCGAGCCTCCAGAGCACCGGGCCGTGGTCGGATCGGTACCGTCGCTTGGCGGTCGCTCCCGCTTGGTCGGGTCCAGAGCGAGCCGACCTGTGGTGGGAGGTCGATCACGCTCTGGCGCGGGCTCGATGATAGGGCTCGCGACTGGACCGCCTCTGTGTCTGGGCACGAGAGGTGGTTCGGAGGAGGTGCACTAGCCTGGGTCCTCGTGCCGCGGGACGCGGCGAGCGGATCGAGCGCTCAGACGAGGGAGTCTGTTGATGGCAAAGCGAGCACTGATCACGGGCGTGACCGGCCAAGATGGCTCGTACCTCGCCGAGCTGCTCTTAGAGCAGGGCTACGAGGTCATCGGTGTCGTCCGTCGCTCAAGCACCGTGAACTTCGAGCGGATCGCTCACATCCAGGACCGTCTCACCTTGGTCTCCGGTGACCTGCTCGATGAGGTCTCCCTCATCCACATCCTGCGAGACCACAAGCCCGAAGAGGTCTACAACCTCGCTGCTCAGAGCTTCGTCCAGGCGTCGTTCACCCAGCCGGTGCTGACCGGAGAGACCACCGCGCTCGGTGTGACGAGGATCCTCGACGCCATCCGGACGGTCGATCCGGAGATTCGCTTCTACCAAGCGTCGTCGAGCGAGATGTTCGGCAAGGTGCGAGAGGTCCCGCAGGTCGAAGAGACGCCGTTCTACCCGCGGAGCCCCTACGGGGTGGCGAAGGTCTACGGCCACTGGATCACCGTGAACTACCGCGAGAGCTACGACCTGCACGCCTCCTCTGGCATCTTGTTCAACCACGAGTCGCCACGCCGCGGCCTCGAGTTCGTGACGCGCAAGGTCACCCACGGCGCAGCCAAGATCAAGCTGGGCCTCCAGGAGAAGCTGGCGCTCGGCAACCTCGATGCGAAGCGCGACTGGGGCTTCGCTGCTGACTACGTCAAGGCGATGTGGCTGATGCTCCAGCAAGACAAGCCAGACGACTTCGTCGTGGCGACCGGTGAGACCCATGAGGTGCGCGATCTGTGCGAGATCGCCTTCAAGGTGGTGGGCCTCGACTACCAGGATCACGTGGTGATCGATGAGCGGTTCTTGCGGCCTGCGGAGGTGGATCTGCTGGTTGGCGACGCCACCAAGGCCGTCGAGACCCTGGGCTGGCGACGAGAGGTCGACTTCACCCGCTTGATCGAGATGATGGTCGAAGCGGACCTCGACCTGCTTCGCCACCAGGTCGGCTGAGCTCGCTCACGACGAGCTGAGGCCTCCGAAAGGAGGCCTCCTGTGGGGGCCGGTACCATTGGAAGCCCCATGGCACCTGCCATCTCCCTCCGTTCTGCCGTCGTCGTTGCCGGCAACTACCCCGTGCTCTCGGGGGTCGATCTCGACCTCGAGCACGGTCAAGTCTGCGTGGTCCTGGGCGCCAACGGAGCAGGCAAGACCTCGCTGCTCAGGCTGCTCTCCGGCCTCGCCACGCTCACCGCCGGCACCGCCTCCGTGCTCGACTGCGCCCTCCCTGATGCCAGCCCAGATCTTCGTCGTCAGGTGGGGCTGCTGGGTCACGACGTCGGGCTGTGGGACGACCTCTATCCAGCTGAGAACCTCCGCTTCGCTCTTCGCGCCGCCCGGCAGGATCCCTCGTTGGCCGACCAGGCCCTTGAGCGGGTGGGCATCACAGGCAAGACGGCCAAGACCCAGCTCGGCTTGCTCTCGGAGGGACAGCGCCGTCGCGTCGGGCTGGCGCTGCTCATCGCGCGTCGTCCTCAGCTGTGGTTGCTCGACGAGCCGCACGCCGGGCTGGACGCTGCCACCAGGATCCTGCTCAACGAGCTCGTCGAGACCGCCGCGAGCGGAGGAGCCACGGTGGTCGCCACCAGCCACGAGCCCGAGCTCTCGGTGCCCATGGCTGACGTGGTCCTCACCATGCGAGGCGGCGCCGTGATCGACCAACGCCTCGGCGGGCGTCAACGACCAAGGGGCATCTCCGATGTGGCGTGATGCGTGGCTGGTGGCAAACCGAGACCTCAGGATCGAGGCGCGCTCGCGGGTGGCGATCTGGCAGGTCCTGCCGTTCGCGCTCTTGACGCTGCTGCTCTTCGCCTTCGCCCTCGGCCCGAAGCCCGGGTTGCTGGCCGAGAGTGCCCCTGGGCTCTTCTGGCTCTCGGTGCTCTTCGCCTCGGTGCTCGCAGCTCAGCGCTCTTCGGCCATCGAGGGCTCCTCGGCGACCAAGGACGCCGCCAGGCTCCTCGGCCTCGACCCTTCGGGGGTCTTCCTCGGCCGGCTCTGTGCGCTGCTCCTCGAGATCGTGGCCCTCGAAGCGGTCTTGCTGGCAGGGGTGACCTTGTTTTTCCACGTACGAGTGACATCGTGGGCCGTGCTCGTTCCCAGCTTGCTGCTTGCCGCCATCGGGTTGTGCGCTGCCAACGTGCTCTACGGCTCGCTGGCGGGTGAGGCGCGGGTGCGAGCGACACTGCTGCCCCTCTTGGTGCTGCCGGCAGTTGCACCGGTGCTGATCGCCGGCTCAAAGGCCTTCAGCTCGTCGGTGGTCGTCGGTGACGGTGGTTCCGGAGCTCGGTGGCTCGGCGTGCTCGCCGTCTTCGCAGTGGTCTATTCGGCTCTTGGGATCGTGCTCTACGGCCCACTGGAGGAAACCTGATGCAACGCGCCCTGAAGATCCTTGGGCCGCTGGCGCTCGCGCTGGTGGTCCTTGACGTGATCCTGGGGCTCTGGGTCACCCCTCCCGACGAGGTCCAAGGGGATCTCGTCCGCTTGGTCTACCTCCACCCGGCACTCGCCTGGGTGGCCCTCTACGTCGCCTTCGGCCTCGCCGCGCTCTGCAGCATCTTGTACCTCTGGAAGCGGACGCGCTCGCTGACCTTTGACCGGCTGGCGGCTGCCTCCGTCGAGGTGGGCGTCGTCTTCACCGTGCTCACGCTGATCACCGGTTCGATCTGGGGACGGCCCACGTGGGGCGTGTGGTGGACGTGGGACGCGCGCCTCACCTCGACGGCGCTGCTCGCCGTGCTGTTCATCGGGTACCTGGCCCTCCGACGAGTCCCGGCCGATCCGGACGTGCGGGCGAAACGCTGTGCGGTCGCCGCCCTCTTCGCCGCGATCGACGTGCCCATCGTGCACTTCTCCGTGGTGTGGTGGCAGACGCTGCACCAAGGTGCGACGGTGCTCAACGCCAACCTGAGCCCGAAGATCCACGGCTCGATGGCGTGGACCCTCCTGCTCAGCTTCGTGGCGTTCACGACGTTGTTCGCCTGGATGGTGCTGATGCGCTTCAAGCTCGAAGAGCTCAACACCGAAGGAGAAGATGCCGAGCTGGCGGCCGCCATCGAGGCTCGCCAGGCCGAGGGGGTGGCTTCGTGAGCTACGTCATCGCTGGCTACGTGGTTGCGCTGGTGGTCTTGGCCGCCTACGCCGGCTCGCTCATCATGCGCGTGCGGAGGGCTGAGCGTCGAAAGCGCGGCAGCGGCTCGTGAGCGTCGACGACTCGACACCCGCACCCAGCCCCGCGCCGCCGGCACCGTCGCCGGCCACGAAGGCCACGCAGCGGCCGCGCCTTCGCCTCGCCTTGGTCGGGGTCGTCATCCTGGGTGCCGTGGGCTTCTTGCTGGTCAAGGGGCTCGGCAGCTCGCTCGACTACTTCAAGACGGTGAACGAGGCCTCGGCTCAGAAGGCACAGCTTGGGACGACGACCTTCCGGCTTGAAGGGGTGGTCGAGCCAGGGAGCGTCACGCGGACGAGCAGCGGCGCCAGCTTCGAGGTCACGCAGGGCACGAAGGCCTTCCACGTGATCAACGTGGGCACGCCACCGCAGCTCTTCAAAGCGACCCTCCCCGTGATCGTGGTCGGGCACTTCGCGTCAAGCAGCTCGTCGACGTTCCTGTCCAACCAGATCATGGTGAAGCACACGTCGAGCTACATCGCCGCTCACCCAAACCGTGTGCGAGCCGGGGACGGCACGACGAACTAGATGAAGGCGCATCTCGGTCAAGCTGGCGTCTGGCTGGCACTCATCGCCGCCACCTTGGGCTGCATCCTGCTCGTCGTCGATCAGGTTCGCCAGCGTCAGGGGAAGGCGCCATCCACCATGCTCGATGGGCGCTTGCTCATCCCCTTGGCGGTGCTCGGCGCGCTGATGGCGACCGCAGCGATGCAGTGGGCCCTGATCACCCATGACTTCTCCATCGCCTACGTCGCAGAGAACAACGCCCGCGTCACGCCCCTGATCTACTCGATCACCGGCATGTGGTCGGCCTTGGCGGGCTCGATCCTGCTCTGGGGGTTGGTGCTCTCACTCTTGATCGTGGCGGTGGTCTGGCGCTATCGACAGGCTGCACGACGACTCGGTCGTGAGCTGGGCGATCGCCGTGATGCTCTTCGTCATGGCGTTCTTCTTCGCCTTGATGGCCGGTCCGGCAAATCCCTTCGTCACGACAGGCTCCACCGTGCCGACGAGCGGTGCGGGGCCGAACGCGCTGCTCCAGAACAATCCCCTGGTGGCCATCCACCCACCGCTGCTCTACATCGGGCTCGTCGGCTTCACGGTGCCCTTCGCGTTCGCGATCGCCATGCTGATCACGGGCCGAGTCGATGAGTCCTGGCAGCTCGACACCCGTCGCTGGGCACTCTTCGCCTGGACGTCGCTGACCGTGGGCATCGTGCTCGGTGCCTGGTGGAGCTACCAAGTCTTGGGCTGGGGTGGCTTCTGGGGCTGGGATCCCGTCGAGAACGCAGCCCTGATGCCGTGGCTGGTGGGCACAGCCTTCGTCCACTCCATCGTGGTCGAAGAGCGACGCGGGCTGCTGCGCGTCTGGAACCTCTGCCTGGCCATCTCGGTGTTCGCCCTCACCATCTTGGGCACCTTCTTCACCCGTTCGGGTGTCGTCCAGTCGGTCCACGCCTTCTCGGCCTCGTCGCTCGGGACCATCTTGATCTGCTTCTTCGCCTTCATCGTGCTTGGCAGCTTGGCCCTGATCTATTGGCGGGGCGATCAGCTGCGCAGCTCCGTCGGGCTCGATGCCGCCTTCTCGAGAGAGGGCGCGTTCGTCCTCAACAACCTCCTCTTCGTGGCCTTCGCCGTCGTGGTCCTGGCTGGCACGGTCTTCCCACTGCTCTACGAGGCGCTCAACGGTGGTCAGGTCACCGTGGGCACGCCGTACTTCAACGCCATCGCCATCCCTCTCGGGATCGGCTTGCTCACCTTGATGGCTGTCGCCCCCGTCCTGTCGTGGCGCCATGCCTCTTTCAAGGTCATGGCTGATCGCCTGCAGATCCCCGTCTACACCGCAACGGCGGTCCTCGTGATCCTGGTCTTGGCTGGGGTGCGCGGCTTCGCTCCCTTGGTGGCGTTCTTCTTGGGCACGGTCGCTGCCACGTCAGCGCTTCGGACCCTGGTCCTCGATGCTCGTGCAGAGCGCCGTCGCGGCGGGACCGGGGCCCGAGCGGTCCTCGGCCGGTCGGGCGGCGGGATGATCGTCCACCTCGGTGTGGTGATCCTGGCCATGGGGATCGTGGCGTCGACGAGCTACGTGACTCGAGGCCAGCTCAGCCTGCCTCAGGGAAGGACCGTCCACTTCGACGGCCACACGTTCGAGTTCTTGGGCATGCAAGTGGTCTCCACGCCGGTCAAGACCCAGACCCTCGCTCGAGTGCGGGTCGATGGCGGCGGCGTGTACCGGCCTGGTTTCACCCAGTTCGCTGGGCGCGCAAGCGATCCGGTCGGGACACCCGCCATCGATTCGCGCATCATCGGCGACGTCTACCTGGAGCTGTCCGGCATCAGCACGAAGGGTTCGACGTCAGCCGTCCAGGTTGCCCCTGGTCTCAAGGGCAACGCCATCGCGCTCGACGGTGACGTCGAACCGCTCCTCCCGTGGCTGTGGGCCGGCGGTCTCGTGATCGGCATCGGTGGCTTGCTCGCCATCGTGCCCGACCGGCGTCGGCGCCGCGGGCTGGCAAAGCGCGGCGGCTCCGTAGACGTCGACGCCGCCGAACCTGAGCCGTTGCCCGAGGCAGTCTCGGTATGAGCTCGACCAGGCCGCGCAGCGCCCTCAAATGGTCGGCGCTTGCCATGGCGATGCTCTTGGTCGCCTTGATCGTGCTCTTGGCGACGAGAGCCCGTCCCAGGCGACACCCTTTGAGAGTCCGCTGCTGTCGCATCCTGCTCCGGTGACCTCGTCCACCACCTTGACAGGCAAGCAGTTTGATTCTCGTCTCATGAAGGGCCACGTGGCGGTCCTCAACTTCTTCGCCTCGTGGTGCGGCCCTTGTCAGAGCGAGGCGCCGCAGCTCAACGCCTTCGCGTACGACCAGACGCAAAAGCGCGACGGCGCCACCATGGTGGGCGTCGTCTTCAACGACGCCAACGCCGCGGCGGCCGATTTTGTCGCCAAGACCGGGACGACCTATCAGACGCTCATCGATCCAGGCGGGCGGATCGCTCGGAATGGGGCGTGGCTTCGCCTCCGACCACCTACGTCGATCGACGCCCAGGGGAAGGTCGTCGACGCTCTCGTGGGCCCGTTGACTGCTGACCAGCTCGACGCCATCGTCGCCAAGTACCAACCGAGCGATCATGCCTAGTCCCCACATGCCCGCGCTGGGCTCAGGTGGTCGATCGTCGGGATCGTCGTGGTGGTCTCGCTGGTCGTCGGGCTCCGGGGTGCTCGAAGCGAAGCCGCAGACGCCTGCCGAGCCGCGCGGCCTCGCTTGAGACCCGCCTCAAGAGCCCTGGTGCATGGGCCTCACCGTTGCCGAGTCGGCCTCGGCGCTCGTCCCTGGCGGTTCGCCAGCCAGGTCGTCGAGGGCATCGCTGCGGGCAAGAGCGATGCCGAGATCACGGCGCTCCTCGAAGCTCGCTATGGCAACGACGTCCTCGTGACCCCGCCCCGCGGAGGGTTGCCGACGTCTTGTGGCTCGTGCCGATCGTGCTCGGGGTCGGCATCGTCGTCGACGATGGTCGTCCATCGCGCGACGGCGCAGCCTGTCGCCATCACGCGAGGAGCGTCGATGTCTGACGCCGATCGCCAGCGCCTCCTGAGCGAGCGGGGCTTGCTGCTGGCGTCCCTTCGAGATGCTGCCGAGGAGCACGACGCCGGCGAACTCGACGACGAGACCTTCGCCACGATCACCGAGCGGGATCGAGCTCGGCTGGCGGCCATCGCCGAGGCGATCGATCGACTCGATGAGGCGGGCCCGCCGAGCCGAGCTCGTCGAGGAGGACCTCGCCGAAGCGCCGGGCGCCACGGACGTCAAGAGGGAGTCCTGGGTGCGCTCGACATCGTCTGGCCACCGTGGCGATCGTCTGCGTCGTCATCGTCGCAGCGATCGTCGGCATCGTGGTCGGGACCAGCTCGCCGCCGCCGTCGAAGGATGCTCAGATCGCGACGCTGCTGAACCACGCCGACCAGGACGTCCAGCAGAACAAGGTCGCCGAGGCGATCGAGATCTACGACCACGTGCTGACCATCGAGCCGACCCAGGCGCATGCGTTGGCCGAGGCGGGGTGGCTGACGTACTCAGCCGGGGTGAGCGCGCGGTCCATCAAGGTCATGGAGCAGGGCGAGACGCAGGTGCGCGGTGCGGTGCGCGTGGATCCCTCGCTGTTTGCGGCCCACCTCTATCTCGGGGCGATCTTGCTCTTGTCGCACGAGGACCCGAAGGGCGCGCTCGGCCAGTTCGAGAAGTTCTTGGCGCTCAAGCCGCCGACGAGCTGGATCAAGACCGCAGAGCCCTACATGAAGAAGGCCGCGAAGGAGGCGGGCGTGCCCGTGCCGACCGAGCCTTCGTGAGCGGGTCGTGAACGTTCGATGTGCCCGGAGCGCCACGTCGCTCTGAACAAACGGGCCCTTCCTGGAGTAGGCAAAAGTGATGAGGTCTCTCACCACCACCATCTCCTCGCGGCCTCGAGCGAGCACGAGGGGCACGCCGAGATGAGCGCGCGCCGCTCGGAAGGTCGCCGTGGGCGACGTCGTCGGTGCCGCTGCGCAGCCGTCCAAGGCAGCGGATCGCCTGGTCAGGGGAGAGGCGGCCACAGCAGAGGCGCTCAAGGAGGCGTTCTTCCAGATGGGTGGAGAGATGCTGGGGTTCGCCGGAAGTCACTGTACGCGTCGGGCCTCGCCGAGGACGCGGTGCAAGAGACCTTCGCCCGAGCATGGCGGTCTCGCTCCTCGTTCGATCCGTCGAAGGGCTCGATGCGCACGTGGCTCTACACGATCGAGCGTCGAGTGATCATCGATCTGCTGGACCGACAGCGGGTGACCCACGCCGATCACCTCGACGAGCAAGCTGACCTGGCCGGCGTCGAGGGGCTTGAGGCGGCCATCGTCGGGTGGCAGGTGAACGCGGCACTTGGTCGGCTGGACTCCGAGCATCGCCAGGTGATCGAAGAGCTCTACTTCAACGGTCGCTCGGGCCGCGAGACCGCCACCCTGCTCGGTCTCGCCGAAGGCACGGTTCGCAGCCGAGCGTTCTACGCCCTCCGGTCGCTCAGGGTGCTCTTGAACGAAGAGGGGTGGGAGCAGTGAGCGGCGAGAGCTGCGAGGCCGTCCGCGGCCTCTTGGCGATGGAGGCACTGGGAGAGCTCACCGAAGAGGAGCGCGTCGCGCTCGAAGGCACCTCGCCTCGTGTGCGAGCTGCTCGGAGCTTCGTGGCGAGCTCGGCGCCACCGTCAAGGCGCTGGGCACCAGCGCCTCGCTGGGCTCGTCAGGATCTCCGACGACCGTGCCAGCGTGGCTCACCGATGCCGTGCTCGAGGGCTTCGCCCACGAGCACACGACGTCGCGTCGACGACGCGGAGCGATCGCCCTGGTCATCGGGGGAGCCGTGGCCGCAGTCGTCGTCGTCATGGCGCTGCTGCTGGGCTCAGCCTCGAACTCACACGATGGAAGCCGAACCCTCGCGCTCTCGAGTCGCTCATCGGCGCGTGCCACCGTCGTGCTGACGAGCACCTCGTGGGGCACGTCGCTTCGCTTCACGGCGACCGGCTTGGTGCCCGATCGGACGTACACGGTGTCGATGGGCACCGAGACGGGGACGTGGTGGACGGCAGGAACGGTGCGTCCCTCGTCGGCCAGCCAGGTGCACGCCACCATGGCCTGTGCAGCCAGGCCTCAGGCCATCGACGAGGTCAAGGTCACCGACGACACGGGTCGAGTGGTGCTCGCCAACTACCCCGGGAGCGGCTGAGCAACCGACGTGACGCGGAGGTTCGTCCTAGGTTCGGAGCTTGCGAAGCTCGCTCATGACCTCAGCGAAGCGACCGACGAAGCGAGCCACCTCATCATCCGTGGTCGACCATCCGACGCTCAAGCGAAGCGAGCGATCGGCGTCGAGGCCCATGGCAGCAAGGACAGGCGAGGGCTCGAGGGCCTCTGCCGAACACGCTGAGCCCGAGTGGACGGAGATCCCTGCTCGATCGAGAGCCATCACGATCGCCTCTGCTTCGATGCCCTCGACCACCAGGCAGCTGAGCTGGGGGACTCGGGAGCCTCGGTCGCCCACCACGCTGACGCCGGTGAGCGAAGAGGCGGCGGCTTCGAGCTCGTCTCGCTGCTGACGAGCTCGAGCGGCCTCGGCGGCGAGCTGCCCTGGTGCACCGAGGACGTCGGCCACGACGCCGAAGCCCACGATCCCAAGCACGTTCTCAAGACCAGCCCGGCGAGCTCGCTCCTGGGCGCCGCCGAGCACCAAGGGGTGGAGGAGGGATCCTGCCTTGATGATGGTGGCCGATGCGCCGAGGGGGCTGCCGAGCAGCTCACCTGAGACGGTGGCGGCGTCCGGAGCCAGCGCCCCGAGATCAAGGCTGCCGTGACCGAAGCTCATCGTGGCGTCGAGGTGCACCGGCGTGCCCGAGGAGCCCAGGAGCTCGACGATCGGACCGAGGTCGTCCTGGACACCTGTCTCGTGGTTGGCGGTCTGGAGCGAGACCAGCGACACGTCTCCGTCACTCAGGCGCGCAGCGAGCGCATCGAGCTCGAGATGCCCGGCGGAGTCGACGGGGAGCTCGACGAGCGTGCCGTAGGCGCGTGCGGCTTCGAGGACGCTCTGGCGAGAGGTGGCCGAGGCGAGGATGGTGCCACCGGACCCGAGAGCGGCGATGGCGTGCGTGACCGACTCCGCGATGGAGGCTTCGAAGATCACTTGGCGAGACGTCACGCTGGCGAGCCCTGCGACGCAGTCCCGAGCGTCTTCGAGCAGCTGGCGGATGACGAGGGCCTCTTCATAGGGCCGACCGGGATCGGCCTGGGCGATCTGGAGGACCTGACCTAGCGCGTCGAGGACCTCAGGGCGCAGGGGAGAGGCTGTGGCGTGATCGAGGTAGGCGCGCACCTCAGGCGGTGGCGCGACAGTGGTCGTCTCCTCGGGCACGCGAGCTGAGCTGAACCTTGCTGGCGCCGTTGGTCACCCCCATGCCCTGGAGGAGACCGGTGACCATGCCTCGATCGACCGCACAGAGCACGGGATAGTGAGCGGCGGCATCGCCGAAGGGGCAGTGATCAGAGACGATCGAGTGCCCACCGTGGTCGAGCTCGGCGCGGGCTGCGAACCCGTGGGCCGAGAGGGTTCGAGCGATAGAGCTCATGGCGGCCTCCACCGAGCGAGTGCCCTCGCCGGGCTCCATGCGGCTGGCCAAGGTGCGGCCATAGGCCTCGCCGACCTCCGCCGCCATCGCTTCTGCCTGCTCTGGGCCGAGGAGCTCCAAGGAGCGCTCCAAGAGCGCCACCAAGAGGTCGTCGCGACGAGAGCCGATGTCCAAGGAGAGATCCTCGGTGATCGCGGAGAACCGCTTGGCAGGTCGACCGGCGCCGGCGGTCTTGGTGGGTGCCTCGACGGTCACGTGGCCGCTGGCGACCAGCCGGTCGAGGTGATGACGGACGACGTTCGGGTGCAGCTCGACGGCTTTGGCCAGCTCGGCCACGCTGGTGTGGGGGTTGGCCCGGAGGTAGAGGTAGATCGAGCGCCGAGACGGATCGCCGAAGGTGCTCGAGAGGGCGGCCACCGCGGCGGAGAAATCGCCGTCGCCAGTCGGGTCTGCGCCGAGAGCGCCAGCGGTGCGAGGAGCCTCGTTCACGGTCATTAGTGTACCGGGGGCGCCCGTTTCAGCCTCCGACGTGGTCGGAGCAACCTCGGGCAGGCAAGGGACGACACCGCATGAGCAACGACGATCGCATCTTCGAGGCAGCAGCCTCAGTGGTCGATCCTGAGCTGGAGCTCCCCCTCGGCGACGTGGGGATGATTGCCGGCGCCAGCCTCGAGGGCACCAAAGCAGAGGTCACCTTGGCGGTGCCCATCACGGCCTGGCCGAGCGCGGGAGCGCTTCGAGGCGCCATCGAGGCCGCCGTGCTCTCGGTCGACGGGGTGGACTCCGTCGGGGTGACGAAGCGGACGATGAGCGAAGACGAGCGGCTGGCCCTTCGCATGGCCCTTCGAGAGCGCATGACGTCGATCAGCGGTCCCCAAGGCCTCCATGGCCACAGCCACGGTGCCGAGACGCCCCGCTTCTTGGAGCGGACGGCGACGACGAGGGTCCTTGGGATCTCCTCAGGGAAGGGCGGGGTCGGCAAGTCATCGGTGACGGTGAACCTGGCGATCGCGCTCGCCCAGGCGGGCAAGCGCGTCGGCGTGCTCGATGCTGACGTCTACGGCTTCTCGGTGCCGAAGATGCTTGGGCCAAGCCACGACCCGATCATCTTGGGCGACACCGTCCTTCCCACGGCGGTGCACGGCGTGCGGTGCCTGTCGATGGGCTTCTTCGTCCCCGACGAGCAGCCGGTGATCTGGCGCGGTCCGATGCTGCACAAGGCCATCGAGCAGTTCGTCACCGAAGCCTGGTGGGGAGAGCCCGACTTCTTGCTCATCGACATGCCTCCGGGCACCGGAGACGTCGCCCTCACCCTGTCTGAGGTGGTGCCTGGGGTCGAGATCTACGTGGTGACCACACCGCAGCCCGCAGCGCAGCGAGTCGCTCAGCGCTCAGCGTGGGCAGCGCGCAAGATGAAGTTGGCGGTGCGAGGTGTCATCGAGAACATGAGCTACTTCACGGGCGATGACGGTGTTCGCTATGAGCTCTTCGGTGCGGGCGGTGGCGCCGAGCTCGCCCAGCAGCTCGGGGTGCCGCTGCTCGGGCAGGTGCCGTTCACGCCGATGCTGAGAGAAGGGGGCGATGATGGTCGACCCATCGTCGTCGAGGATCCGGAGGCAGATGCCTCCAAGGTCTTCGGGATCCTCGCCAAGACCATCATCGCCCAGGGCCCAGCGCGCGTCTATCGCCAGGAGCTCTCGCTCAGCTGAGGTGCTCGGGCGCTCCTGAGGTCACGTCGAGCGACCCCGGCGTGGCCCGGGGAAGTTCTCAATCTTGCCGAGGAGGCATTCTTGGCCGATGACCGCGGCGAGCTCGTCATCGGGACCTCGCATGTGACCCATGTAGAGCCCCCGGCGGGACTTCGATGCCGAAGGCCACATGTGGAAGGTGACCCAGTCGTCTGAGCGGACGGGCTCGTGGAAGTAGACGAAGTGGTCGATCGAGGGCCCGCCGTTGGCCAGTCCTTCGAGGAAGATCCGTCGAAAGCCCGTGCCGAGGTCGGAGAGGTAGACGAGGGCAGCCGATTGGATCATCGCGTCGTCGCCGAGCGGGTGGAGCGAGCGGATCCGGACGTACTCGGTGACGTCCGCGACCTCGTCACCGGGCGCGACCTCGCCCTGGTCGTAGTACTCGAGCAGCATGACCTGGGTGTTGGTGCTCTCGTCGAGCTCGGGGGGGTTGAAGCTCGGCAGGTCAGGATCGAACGTCGGCCACTCCTCGTCGGAGGTTCGCTGGAACGAGGCGATCATCGAGAAGATGACCTCGCCGTCCTGCATGGCGGCGACGTGACGAGAGGAGAAGGAGCCGCCGTCGCGGTCACGATCGACCTCGAAGATCACGGGTCGATCTTGGCGACCTTGTCGAAGGAAGTAGCCGTGGAGTGAGTGGGGGAGGCGATCCGGGTCGACCGTGCCGCCTGCTGCCGCCAGCGACTGCGCGGCGACCTGTCCGCCGTAGAGGGCCTGGCCCATGGACTGGACGTTGATCCCTCGGAACAGGTCGCGATCGAGGCGTTCGAGGGTCAGGGCTTCAAGCAACGTCGAGGCGTGGAGGGAGTCGGTCACGAGATCGAGGGTACCTGGCGCCGACGAATCGACGACGAGAGCGGCTCGAGAGCTCTGGGCGTGACTCGCTCAGAGCAGCTCGTCGAGGAGCAGCCGCGCTCTTCTCTCGATCTCGTCGACGATGGGGCGAACTTCTTCGACGGGCTTGCCCGCAGGGTCTTCGAGCTCCCAGTCGAGGTAGCGCTTGCCGGGGAAGACAGGACACGTGTCGCCGCAGCCCATGGTCACGATGACGTCGGCGGCTCGGGCGCGTGCGTCGGTGAGTGGCTTCGGGAAGTCCTTCGTGGTGTCGAGGCCCCGCTCCTCCAAGATCGCGACGACGGCGGGATTGAGCTGGTCTCCTGGCTCTGAGCCCGCGGATTCGACGCTGATCCTCCCCGCAGCCATGTCATCGAGCAGCACGCGGGCCGCGAGGCTTCGCCCTGAGTTGTGGACGCAGAGGAACAGGACCGTTGGTCTGGGCTCAGTGGTCGGTGCGTCCGTCATGTGCTCTCCTTCGCGTGGAGTCAGGTGGTCTCGGGGGTGGAGGCTCGTTCGTGATGAGCGACGATGATGTCTGCTGCCTCGCTCTTCGTGATGCCTGGGTAGAGCAGCTTGATCAGCCCGAAGGCGAGGATGCCGCCGACGACCTGGGCGGAGATGAAGCTCGGCACCGAGCGTGGGGCGATCCCTGCAAAGGTGTTGGAGAACATCCGTCCCACGGTGATGGCGGGGTTGGCGAAGCTCGTCGAGCTGGTGAAGAAGTAGGCAGCGCCGATGTAGGCACCGACTGCCGCGGGAGCAAGGTGACGGCGACCTGAGCGAGCCAGGGCGAAGATGACGAGGAGCAAGCCGATTGTGGCGACCACCTCCGAGAGCCAGTGGGGACCAGATGCTCGCTGCTTGGTCGAGATCTCGAAGAGAGGCCTCGCGAACATGGCGTTCGCCAACCACGCACCACCGACGCAGCCAGCCACCTGGGCGGGGAGATAGGCGCCAGCCTCTCTCCAGCGGAGACCGCCGAACCCGGCGTCGACGAAGGAGACCACGGGGTTGAAGTGCGCGCCTGAGATGGGGCCGAACATCAAGATGATGGCGAACAGGCCGGTCGCTGTCGCCGCAGCGTTCTCGAAGAGCTGGAGGCCCACGTTGCCGGGCGAGAGGGTCTCGGCGGCAACGCCTGATCCGATGACGATCGCTGCCAGCAAGGCGCTGCCGAGGAACTCGGCCAGCAGCCGCCGCCAGAGCGCGACGTCGTTCATGCTCGAGTGTCCGGTCCGGCCGTCAGCTCAGCAGCACGAGGCGGGGCTGGTGCTCTCCGCGCCGACGCCGACGCCATCGAGCGGGGCGGCCTCGGGGAGGCAGCACTGCCCGTCGCCCGCGACGCCCGTCTCGACGGGAGCGTCCGCGAGGACTGTGTAGATCTCCCACGGAGCACCGTCGGGATCGTTGACCCACACCTTGTCCTGTACAGCGAAGCAGCACGCGGTTTGGCTCTCGACAACCGTCTCCACACCCTCGTCATCGAGCCGTGCAACGGCTCGAGCGACGTCGTCGGTGCTCGTCACCTCGACGCCGAGATGATTGAGCGCGTGCTCGACGCCACTGCCGCGAGCGAGGGGATCCTCCATGAGGACCAACTTGAGGGGAGGGTCGGCGACGATGAAGTTGGCGTACCCGGGCCTGACCTTCGCCGGCTCCATCTTGAAGAGCGTGGTGTAGAAGTCGATGGCCGCGTCGAGATCTGAGACGTTCAGGGCAAGCTGGACACGCGACACGTGGGCCTCCGATTAGATTGATAGATGTCGATGCGAAGAGTATGGACTTCAGATCGATACTTGTCAATGGGAGGGTGAGCGATGGCCAAGGTGAAGCGTGGATCGCTGGCGGTAGCAGAGTCGACCTGCTGCTCAACGATCTCGGAGGCTGCTCTGGGCGCACCCGATGCTGAGGACTTCGCCCTGATCTTCGCGGCGCTCGGTGATCCCGTGCGGCTGCGGCTGTTCTCGATCATCGCTGCCGAAGGTGAGACCTGCAGCTGCAACCTGGAGGGTCCACTGGAGCGGAGCCAGCCCACGATCTCGCACCACACCAAGATCCTGGCCGATGCCGGGCTCATCGTGGGAGAGAAGCGAGGCAAGTGGGTTTGGTGGCGCGTGGTGCCCGCTCGCCTGGCCAGCGCACGCGATGTCTTGGGACAGTCGTAAGCGAGGGCTGAGCTCAGATCCGGACTTCGATGCCTCGAGGGAGCAGCTCGAGAGGCCAGTCCAGGAGACGGACGGCGGCGTCGAAGGCGAACTGATCGGTCATGCCGGCGACGTAGGTCACCGCCGCCCGAACGGGATCGTGCTCTTCGGCGTTGGCATCGGGCAGCTCGTCGGGATGCTTGGCAAAGTGCTCGACCAGCGCCGTCAAGACAGCGATGACGGAGGCGCCCTGGGCCCTTGACGCCGGGCGCATGTAGATGCGCTCGTAGTTGAACGCTCGCAGGTCTGCGAGCGCACCGGCATGCGTCGAGTCCATGCCGATGACGCCGAGCTCGCTGATGGAGGTGACCAGCGCGTTGATGAGCACGTTGAGCTGAGACGAGCGAGACGTCCCCAGCACCTCGATGACCGAATCGGGGAGATCGCTGATGGCCACCACCCGAGCGCTCACCGCGTCTTCGAGATCGTGGGCGCTGTACGCACAGCGATCAGCCCAGCTGACCACCTCACCTTCCGGCGTGAGCGGGGTGGGCAGGGACCAGGAGTGGTGGCGGATCCCGTCCAAGGTCTCTTCGCAGAGGTTCAGGTGCTTGAGCGCCACGTCGGCACCCCAGAGCGCATGGTGGTAGCCACCGTCGATGAAGGGCTCGAAGGCGTCTTCGCTGGCGTGTCCACCAGGACCGTGACCGCAGTCATGGCCCAGGGCGATCGCCTCGGTCAGGGTGACGTTCAGGCCTGTGGCTCGGGCGATGGCGGTCGCGACCTGGGCGACCTCGAGCGCATGGGTCAGGCGCGTTCGCTGATGGTCGTCGGGGAAGACAAACACCTGGGTCTTGCCTGCGAGGCGCCGGAAGGCGGTCGAGTGGAGGATCCGGTCTCGGTCCTTCTCGAAGCAGGTGCGAAGGAGGTCCGGCTGCTCGTCGAGCTCTCGGTTGCCCGCCCCGCGAGCCAACGAGGCGCCCGGGGTGAGGATCTGAGCCTCGAGGTCCTCTCGAGCCTGGCGGTCGATCAGGCGGGGCTCGAGCTTCGGGGGCTCGCTTGCGTGGGCGAGGACCAGATCGTCGAGCTGAGCGCCACCGCGCATCGTGGCCACCCAGGCCTTCTGGCGCTCAGAGGGCATCATGATGCCTGGTGGCGGTCGTTCCGAGGCCCTTGGTGGCTCGCTGGTCGAATCGGTCCCTCACGTAGGCCATTCTGTCTGTCGCCTGTAACGTGTGCGACAGCGCTGGCTCCGTGCGGTTCCGGCGAGATCTCTACCCTCGAAGGAGAGCGTGACGTGGACGTCCGAATCGGCATCGTGCAGACCGTCAAAGAACTTGAGGTCGAGCTGGAGCAAGACGCCGACCGTGACGCTGTCATGGCCGAGATCGAGACGGCACTCTCGAGCGAGTCTGTGCTGTGGCTGACCGACCGAAAAGGTCGCCGCGTCGGTGTTCCTTCGGCCAAGGTCGCCTACATCGAGGTGGGCGCGCCGAGCTCCGATCGCCGCGTCGGCTTCGGCGCACCCTAGGACGTCGCCCATGAGGGGTCGTCGATGATCCCCCTGGCCGACCGTTCGCTGATCTTCGTCACCGGCAAGGGGGGCGTCGGCAAGACTTCGATCGCCGCAGGTCTGGCGCAGATGCTGGCTTCAGAGGGCCGCTCGGTGCTCGGCTGCGAGATGGACGCCAAGGGTGATCTCGCTGCTGCCTTCGAGGTCGAGCCTCCGGGCTTCAAGCCCCAGCTGGTGGCTGAGCATCTGGCGCTGATGTCGATGGACACCGAGGCGTCGCTTCGCGAGTACCTGAAGCTGAACCTCAAGATCCCGGTGGTCGGCAGGATCGGACCGCTGGCGAGGGCCTTCGACTTCGTCGCTGCCGCGGCCCCCGGGGTCAAGGAGATCCTCTCCGTGGGCAAGCTCTGCTACGAGGTGAGAGAGCGCCACTACGACACCGTCGTCGTCGACGCCTCCGCTACCGGGCACATCGTGGGCCAGCTGGCGGCTCCGCAAGCCATCAACAACCTGGTCAAGGTCGGTCTGATCCGCTCTCAGACCGACTGGATGCTCGAGATCCTCTCGGACCCGAGCCGCTGTGGGCTCGTGATCGTGACGACGCCCGAGGAGATGCCGGTCTCTGAGACCATCGAGCTACGCCACGCGGTGGCCTCCGAGACCACCGTCGAGCTTGCCGCTGTCGTGGTGAACAGGGTGTTGCCCGAGCGCTTCTCACCTCGAGGTGAGGCGGTCTTCGAGAAGCTGTCCTCGAAGAAGGGCCGAGATGCGCTGGCAAGGCTCGCGGGCGATGAGATCGATGCCGTCATCGGTGCGGCCTCCCTGGCGACCGTGCTGCGACGCAGCCGCACCCAGCACCTCGCCACCTTGCGCGAAGGGCTCGATCCCACCACGCCGGTCCTGCTCGTGCCTTATCTGTTCCAGCGAGCCGACGGGGTCCGAGCGACGCACCAGCTCGCGGTTCATCTCGCCGAAGAGCTCGATCGATGAGCGCGCCCCACGGCTCCATCGAGCACCTGCTGGGGTCTCGTGAGATCGTGATCGCCTGCGGACCCGGCGGTGTCGGCAAGACCACGACTGCCGCGGCGGCCGCAGCCATGGCGGCGGCGCGGCTCGGAGGTGACGTGCTCGTGCTCACCGTCGACCCGGCCAAGCGGCTGGCTGACGCGCTGGGCCTCAAGCAGCTTGGCAACGAGGTCACCGAGGTGGATCGCTCGATCTTCGAAGCGGCAGGGGAGCGACCCATCGGCACACTGTCGGCCGCGATGCTGGACACCAAGCAGAGCTGGGACGATCTGATCGAAGCGCATGCGCCCGACGAGGAGACCCGGGACAAGATTCTGTCGAACCCGCTCTATCGCAACATCACCGAGCGCTTCGTCCAGAGCCACGACTACATCGCAATGGAGCGCCTCTACGAGCTGCACAGCTCGGGGAGATGGGACCTGATCGTCGTCGACACGCCGCCCACCCGCAACGCTCTCGATTTCCTCGACGCTCCTTCGCGCCTCGCTGACTTCTTCTCGAGTCGCCTGTTGCGCTGGCTCATCGCTCCGGCGCGCTCCTCGTTCGTGGGCTTCGCATCCAAGCCGTTCACCCAGGTCGCAGACCGGATCTTGGGGACCCAGTTCCTCGAGGACATCACGGAGTTCTTCGTGTCGCTCCAGTCGATGTACGACGGCTTCGTCGAGCGGGCCGAAGCGGTATCGCGCCTCTTGGCTGACGAGCGGACCACGTTCATGGTGGTCTCGAGCTCTGAGACCGTGCCGCTGCGCGAGGCGGAGTTCTTCACCGAAGAGCTGCGACGTCGCGGCCACGACGTCGGTGCCGTGATCTTGAACAAGGTGCTCCCGGGCTCGCTGTCTGACCCGGCGGTCGCCGCCGCCGCCCGGCAGCTGGCACGAAGGAGCCAGGGCGACACCGAAGCGCTCGCTCAGCGGCTGGGCGTCGAGCCGGGCCTCCTCGAGCGCGTCCTCGAGACCGTGATCGAGTCCTATGACGACTATGCCGTGGTGGCTCGACGAGAAGAGGCGAGCAGAGAGCGCTTCACGACCGGGGGAGCCAGCTTGGTCACGGTCCCTCAGCTGCGACAGGACATCCACGACCTCACTGGTCTCCTCGAGCTCGGTTCCTATCTCGTCAAGGGTTGAGTCGAGCAGTCCAGGCATCGGGCGGCGGGGAGCGCTGTCTACGATGAGCAGGTGCCCGAGGATCAAGTCGTCTGAGTCCAGCGTGCTCGACTACCACCTCCACCTCTGGTCGCACGACACGTCGGAGACACCGCTCGAGCTCGAGCAGGTGGCTCGCTACTGCAAGCAAGCGATGGCCGAAGGCGCTCACGAGATCGCCATCACCGAGCACCTCTTCCGCTTCCGACGGGCTGTCGACGCGCTCGGCCCGTTCTGGGAGCGCTCGGGGTCGAGCGCCGAGATGGCGGCGTCGATGGCGTCGTACGTCGAGCACCACGCCCACGCCGACCTCGACGGCTACGTCGAGCTCGTCCAGGAGGCAAAGCGCCAAGGCCTGCCGGTCAAGCTCGGGATCGAGCTCGACTACTACCCCGACCAGATGGGCCTCGTGGAGGGGCTCCTCGCCGACTATCCCTTCGACGTCGTCTTGGGCTCGGTGCACTGGGTCGATGCCTGGCGCTTCGACCACGTCGATGACGCGCTGCAGATGGCGCACTGGGAGCACGGGTCCGTCGAGACATGGTGGGATGCGTACTGCTCTGCGCTCGACGAGCTGGCAGCCACCAAGACCTGCGACGTGCTCGCCCACCTCGACCTGATCAAGGTGACGGGTCGGGTGCCCTCAGATCCCGCACCGTTCTGGGATCGCCTGGTGGCTTCGGTCGTCGCCAGCGACCTCGCCGTCGAGCTGTCGAGCGCGGGTTGGCGCAAGCCCATCGAGGAGCAGTACCCCGCCAGAGCGTTGCTCGAGCGCTTGGTGGACGAGGGAGTCTCGTTCACGACCGCCTCTGACGCGCACCACGAGGCGGACGTAGGTGCGCGGTTGCGCGACCTCCAGGCGCTCGCCCACGGCGTGGGCATCGAGTCGCTGGCCAGCTTTGATGAGCGACGGCTGGTCGAGGAAGCGCTCTGATGGCGACGCCCGCGGAGCTTGCTCGGCTGAGGACGCAGCTGACCGATGAGCAGACCGATCACCTCCAGCGTCTGCTGGCGTCGTGGTCGCTGCTTGCTGACCTCTCGTTCTCCGACATCTTGCTGGTGGCCGCCGTTCACGATCCACCTCCGGGCACAGGACCCCAGCTGGTCGTCCTCGGCCAGGTGCGACCCAACAACCGGTCAACCTCGGTCAGCCAGGATCTGGTCGGTCAGACCGTGCCTGCACAGCGCTGGGAGCTGGCGGCGGAGGCACTCGAGTCGGGACTACTCGTCGAAGGGTCGATCTATGACGTCGATCTCGAGCAGGACGTTCCCGTCTCGAACATCCCGGTTCGCTACAAGGACGAGATCATCGGGGTGCTCCTCCGGATCCAAGGCTCTCTTCGGGGACCCGCCAGCCTCTATGAGCGGATCTACCTCGACGTCTACGAGCGGTTCTGTCGCATGGTCACTGAGTCGACCTTCCCCTACGAGGGCATCGACTCGACCAGCGAGGCACCTCGCGTGGGTGATGGCGCCATGCTGGTGGACACCAAGGGTCGGGTGGAGTTCTCGACGCCGAACGCCGTCGATGCCCTGCACCGCATGGGCGTCTACTCGCCTCCTGACGGCAGCAAGTTCGATTCGCTCGGCCTCGACGCCTCCTTTGTGTCCGCGGCTCTGAGCACCGGTCGACCGGTGGTCGAGGAGATCGAGCGTCGCCCTGACGTCGCGGTGCTGGCTCACTGCTTGCCGATCCTGGCGGGAGGAGCGGTGACCGGGGCGCTGATCTTGCTGCGCGACATCACCGACGTCCGACGCCTCAGCCGTCTCGTGCTCTCGAAGGACGCAGCGATCCGTGAGGTCCATCACCGAGTCAAGAACAACCTGCAGACCATCTCGGCGCTCCTGCGCCTCCAGGCTCGCCGCACCGGCTTGAGCGAGGGCAAGAGTGCGCTGCTCGAAGCCGAGCGTCGGATCCGCTCGATCGCCGTGGTTCACGAGATCCTGTCTCGAGAGCCCGTCGATCAGGTGCCCTTCGCCGACATCGTGGGACCGATCGTGGCCATGGCCGAAGACTCCGTGGTCGTGTCCAAGCCCCTCGAGTTCACCGTGGACGGTGATCTGGGCGAGGTGACCGCTGACGTGGCGACGCCTCTGGCAGTGGTCTTAGCGGAGCTCCTGCAGAACGCGGTGGAGCACGCCTTCGAGAGCGACGCCGACTCCACCGAGGTCGGTCACGTGTTCTTGCTCCTGGACCATAGCGACGCCGCGCTCATCGCCGAGGTGAGAGATGACGGCCAAGGTCTGCCCCCGGGCTTTGACCTGGAGACGACCACCAGCCTGGGGCTCAACATCGTGCGCGACCTCGTGCGCTCGCAGCTCGACGGCACCATCGAGCTCACCTCAGTCTCGGACCAAGACGGTGGAGGGGCGAGAGCCCGGATCGTCGTACCGCTGGGCGACCAGGATCGAGGCGGCAGCCTTCGATGAGGAGTGGCGCTCAGCGCTGCTGCGCGAGCAGCGAGCGCCGACGAGCAGCCAGCCACTGCTTGCGCAGCTTGCGACGCTCGTCCTCTGAGGTCGCTCCCCACACACCAGACTCCTGGTTCGTCGCCAAGGCGAACTCCAAGCACGGCTCCAGCGAGTCGCAGGCGAGGCAGACGCGCTTCGCGGCCTCGATCTGGTCGACGGCAGGGCCGGTCGATCCGATCGGGAAGAAGAGGTCAGGTTCAGCGTTCCGACACGCAGCGCCTTCGCGCCACTCGTCTGCGCTCCAATCGACAGTCCGGTTCCAAGTGAGGGCCACAGCTTCCTCGCATTTCGTATTAGCAGGGGGGATTGTGCGTTTCTTCACAAGCCCTGTCCCAGAAGGTGACAGACCAAGCGAACAAACGTTGCAAAGGTACTCCCGACCCCGTGTGTTCGCAAGGACTTTTCGCTTTTTTGTCACCTTCCGTTCACCATGACGCTGACCAGGTTGTTCGCGCATCGAGGTGCTTCCCATGAGGCGAGGGAGAACACCATTGAGGCGTTCATCGAGGCCAGGCGGCTCGGTGCCGATGGCATCGAGCTGGACGTACGGCGGACCGCGGACGGAGCACTAGCGGTCCACCATGATGAGCAGATCGAGGGCATCGGGCCGCTCGACCAGCTGTCGGTGAGCGATCTGCCTGCCGACGTGGCGCTCCTGAGCCAGGCACTCGAGGCCTGCGCCGATCTGCTGGTGAACGTCGAGATCAAGGTGAGCCCGGGGGAGGATCTCGATCGGCTCGCTGCCGAGGTCCTCGCGCAGCTCGCGGATGCCCGTTCACCAGCAGGGATGGGCATCTCTGCCTTCGATCTCGATGTGCTCGACGCGGCGCGCCGCCTTGATGGGGACGTGCCTCTCGGCTGGCTGACCGGGCCCTTCGTCAAGCCGATCGATGCCCTTGAGGTGGTCATCGCGCACCACCTCGAGGCGCTGCACCCCTTCGTCCTCAGCATCGACGCCGAGCTGGTTGCGCGGGCTCATGGGGCGGGGATCTCGGTGGTGGCGTGGACGGTCAACGCCCGGCATGACCTGGAGGCCATGTGCGCGCTGGGCGTGGATGGCGTGATCACCGACGAGGTCGAGCTGGCCCTCGAGGTCCTCAGAGCCGCCCGAGAGGGCCCGTGACCTGACTGGCGGCAGATGGCGTCGGGTTCGCTAGATTGTCCGGCATGAACGTTGTCGTCTGTGTGAAACAGATCCCTGACCCCGCCGCGCCGCAGTCACTTGAGCCCGGTTCCCACACCCTCGATCGCTCGGGAAAGCTCATCCTGGATGACTCTGACGCCTACGGCGTCGAGATGGCCCTCCAGCTCGCTGAGCAGTCCGGCGGCGGCGAGGTGACCCTCGTCTCGATGGCCCCGAACGGCGAGACCTCTGGCTTGCGCACCGCCCTCGCCATGGGCGCCGCCAAGGCAATCTTGGTGAGTGACGACGCCCTCAAGGGCGCCGACGCGCTGACGACGGCCAAGGTCCTCGCAGCGGCCATCGGCCGTGCCGACGGAGACCTGATCATGGCGGCCACCGAGTCGTCCGACGGCTACACCGGCACGACGCCCGTGCAGATCGCAGAGCTCTTGGGCCTGCCGTCGATCACCTTCGCCAAAGGCGTGACCGTCGACGGCTCGATCGTCAAGGTCGATCGCCAGACCGAGGCGGGCTACGACGAGGTCACCGCCCCCTTGCCGGCTGTCGTGACCGTCACCGCCGGGGTGGTCGAGCCCCGCTACCCCTCGTTCAAGGGGATCATGGCGGCGAAGTCGAAGCCCGTCGAGACGCTGAGCTTGGCCGATCTCGGTCTGAGCAACGACGGCGGCGGCCAGGAGATCACCTCGGTCGACGAGGCCGAGGCTCGCTCCGCTGGCGAGATCGTCGTCGACGAGGGCGATGGTGCCGAGCGCATCGTGTCGTTCCTCGAGCAGCTCAAGGTCGTCTGAGCCGACCGGCCCGACGATCCCCACCACCACACCTTTCGAGAAGAAGAGAGACTTTCATGGCGATCTCCAAGATCTGGGTCGTGGCTGAGCCCACAGAGGCCGGCCTGACCACCACCACCCTCGAGCTGCTGAGCGCCGCCCGAGGCTTCGCACCCGTCGTCGAAGCAGTCACCTGGGGCCCGCATGCCGAGGCCAGCGCGGTCGTGGCCGGCGAGTACGGTGCCAGCGTCCTGCACGACGTGGGCGACCTCGGCGACTCGCTGCCCGGCGTGCCTGTGGCCGCGGCGCTCGCCGCGGCGCTCGCGTCGGGCAACGGTCCTGACGCGATCCTGATCCCGACCTCGACCGACGGTCGTGACATCGCTGGTCGACTCTCCGCCAAGGCCAACCTGCCTGTGCTGACCAACATCACCGGCCTCGTCGGTGGCGACGAGCTGACGACCCAGCACCCCGTCTTCGGAGGCACGCAGATCGTCTCGGCCCACTTCACCGGTGCGGGCCCCGGCATCTTCGTCATCCGAGCAAAGTCCTTCCCCGTCGAGCCAGCGGGCGGCGCTCCGGCGACCGTGAGCGCGCTGGCGGCGGGGGAGACGGGCTCGACGAACACCGCGACCATCACCGCTCGCCACGTCGAGGAGCGCAGCGGTCCGAAGCTCGATGAGGCGCCCGTCGTGGTCTCAGGCGGCCGAGGTCTGGGCGACGCTGCGAACTATGCCCTCATCGAGGAGCTGGCCAAGCTGCTCAAGGGTGCGCCCGGTGCGAGCCGAGCGATCGTCGACGCAGGCTGGGTGCCCTACGCCAACCAGGTCGGCCAGACCGGCAAGACCGTGAAGCCGGACGTCTACCTGGCTTGCGGCATCTCGGGTGCGACCCAGCACATGGTCGGCATGAAGGGCTCGAAGAACATCATCGCCGTCAACAAGGACGCCGACGCGCCAATCTTCACGATCGCCGATCTCGGCATCGTCGGCGACGTCCACAAGGTCCTTCCCGCGCTGATCGAGCTGCTCAAGGCTCGCTGAGCTCACCGCTCACGCGCACCGAGGTGCGCACCATCAGTGCGTCGGCCCTGACCGCTTGGTCGGGGCCGACTCGCGCCCGGGGGCGGTCCGCAGGGTACGCGGAGCCCAGCGGTAACCTCAGCGAGGCCCATCATGCTCTTCCCGACCACTGACTTCGCCATCTTCTTCTTGGTGGCGTTCACGATTATGTGGGCGCTCAACTCGAAGCCGGCGCTGTGGAAGATCGCCACGCTCGGGCTCTCCTACTTCTTCTACGGCTGGTGGGATCCCCGCTTCGTCCTCCTGCTCGTCGCCGAGACGGCGATCGCCCACGTCGGTGCGCGGATGATCCATCGGAGCACCGATGACTCGGTTCGCAAGTGGTGGATGATCGGCTCGGTCGCGGCCTTGCTCGGGATCCTCGGGTACTTCAAGTACGTCGGCTTCTTCGCCGTCAACGTCGACAACGTGGCGCGCTCGCTCCACCTCGGGAACCTGGTGCCCCTGATCCAGCCCACCTTGCCCGTGGCCATCAGCTTCTTCACCTTCATGGCGATCAGCTACGTGATCGACGTCTACCACCGACAGCTCGAACCGGCGCTGCCCCTCGATCTGGCCGTGTACCTGGCCTTCTTCCCACACCTCGTCGCTGGCCCCATCGTGCGCGGCTCAGAGCTGCTGCCACAGATCCGGCACCGACGAGACCCCAACCACCTCGACTACAGCCGCGCCTTCCAGCTGATCCTGCGCGGCATGTTCAAGAAGGTCGTCATCTCGAGCTACGTCGGCACGGCAATCGTCGACCCGGTCTTCATCTCGCCTCACAGCCACTCGGCCCTCGAGGTGCTCTTCGCCATCTGGGGCTATGCGGTCCAGATCTTCTGCGACTTCTCGGGCTACACCGACATCGCCATCGGCCTCGCCCTGCTCCTCGGCATCAAGTTCCCGATCAACTTCGATGCCCCCTACTCAGCCGACTCGCTCCAGGACTTCTGGCGGCGCTGGCACATCACGCTCTCTCGCTGGCTGCGCGACTACCTCTACATCCCCCTGGGTGGGAACCGGGGCTCGAAGGCCGAGGTGGCGCGCAACATCATGATCACGATGGTCCTCGGTGGCCTGTGGCACGGTGCCAACTGGACCTTCTTGATCTGGGGCGCCCTGCACGGCGCAGGCCAGGTCGTGGGACACCTCCGCCGAGAGCGTCGACGAGCCGCGGGCCTGCCTGAGCCGACCCCCTCGAGATGGCGTCACGCCTGGAGCGTGTTCCTCACGTTCCAGTTCGTCTGCTTGGCGTGGGTGTTCTTCCGGGCCACGTCCGTCTCCAACGCCTTCGCCATGCTCGGGAGGCTCTTCACGGGCTGGGGCATGCCGTCGCCCCTCGTCACGTTCTGGGTCGTCGCCTCCATCGTGGCGGTGCTGGCCATCCAGCAGCTGCCCCAGCGCCTCGGCGACCGCTTCGTGGCCGAGATGTCCCACGCCCGACTCGCCATCCAGATCGGGGTTGGCGCTGTCGTGCTGCTGTGCATCACCACCCTCGGGCCCACCGGTGTGGCGCCCTTCATCTACTACCGCTTCTGAGCTCGTGACCACCTCTCGGAGCACGACCGGTCGTAGCATCGCTGCCGTGCAGGCCGACTCTCGAACTCGGTGGACGTCGTGACGGCCGAGCTCGACGAGGCCGACGCGACCCCCCTCCACGGCCGTCGGCTCACCAGGGCTCGCCGGCCATGGACGAGCGTGCTCGGCATCATGGCAGCCTCCCTGGCGCTCTGGATGGTGCTCGACGCCACCACCCTTCGCCACAACGCCCAGGTCTCGCCGATCGGCACGAGACGGACGGTGGCTCTCGCGTTCTTGAACCCGCTTGCCTCGACCACCAGCGTCCTTCAGATCGCCGACTTCGAGAAGGCAGCCAACGCCCTCCTGGGGCGCGACGGCAACGTGATCGGCAACGGACGGACCTTCGTCGTCTCGGGCCCGACACCGACCTCCCACACCAAGCCCCCGGCGAAGCCCCACGGGTCCGGGCCACCGTCCAACCCGCTGGCGCACCCGAGCGCAGCCGAGCCGCTTCGAGCACTGTTGATCGGTGACTCGCTGGGCTTGGACCTCGGGGGGTCGCTGCAAAACGCCCTGGCCGCCACCGGCGTCGTCAGCGCCACCCTGGACGGCAAGGAGTCCACGGGGCTCACGCGCCCGGACTACTTCAACTGGCCCCAAGAGCTCTCGAGCGATCTGGCCAGCCAGCACCCCCAGGTCGTCGTGGCCATGATGGGTGCCAACGACCCTCAGGACTTCCTGGGTCCGCCCGACGTGCCCTTCGGCACTGAGGCGTGGAACACCGAGTACTTCCACCGGGCCCGCTCGTTCATGCGCCTCGCCACCTCCCAGGGAGCGAAGCTCATCTGGGTGGGCCTGCCCCCGATGCAAGACCCCGTGCTCAACCAGAAGGTGCAGGCGATCAACGCACTCCAGCACCGGGCAGCCAAGAGCATCCACGGGGTGGAGTACGTCAGCGCCGACAAGGTGCTCGGTGACACGTACTCGCCGTTCACCACGGTCAACGGTCAGGTGATCAACACGAGGACGCCCGACGGCATCCACATCACCCCTCAGGGCGGCAGCCTGCTGGCCAACGCCGTGGTGGCGAGGATGCACAGCGCGCTCGGCATCAACCTGCCCTAGCGCTCCTCGCTCAGACGAGAGGCCACGGGTACGGCGGATACGGCCGGTCGTCATCGGGCGCAGGCAGCACGCCGTCGTCGAGCAGCAGGCGAGCTCGCCGCATCGTGGCGACGATCTCATCCTCGCTCAGCAGCTCATCGAGACCCTCGGGCACGATGGTGGCCACACGGGCGATGCCAGCCCGCAGGCCCTCGACCAGCGGCTCGCCGGCGAAGTCCCAGATCACGGTGCGCAGCTTGTCCTCCTCGTGGAAGCACAGGCCGTGGTCGATCGCCCAGAGCTCGTCGCCCGAGCGCAGCACGTGGCCGCTCTTGCGATCGGAGTTGTTCGCCACGACGTCGAAGGCGGCGAGCGCTTGGAGGGTTGCCGCGAACTGGGGCTCGTCTCTGAGGGTGAAGTAGTGACTCGAGAGATCCTCATCGACGAATCGCTGGAGCGATCCGGGCCCGGCCGGCGCATCAAGGCGAGTGACGGTCTCGGGCACGAGGCCGAGACCCATGTGCTCGGCCACCAGGTACGCCGCTACCTCTCGACGCCAGAGACCTTGGGGGAAGTCCCAGAGCGGGCGCTCTCCTGCCTCGGGCTTGTACACGGCGTGCTCGGTTCGACCCTCGAACGAGACGAGGGCAAGCAGGGTGGTGTTCGAGCTGTTGGCGAAGCGGCCCTCGATCTCCACCGTGCCGTGGGCGAGGAGCTCGAGGACCTCGTCGGTCACGTGAGCGGAGCGTGGTGCCCGTTGGTCCGAGGGCAATCGTGGCCTCGCTCATCCAAGGGGAAGCCGCAGAGCGGACACGGCGGCCGCCCCGCTTCGACGAGGGAGGTGGCGCGGATGGCAAAGGCAGCCGCCTGCTCTCGGGTCACGGTGATCGTGGCGGTGTCACCCTCTTCCTCGCCGATCTCCTCGATCATGACCTGAACCTCGCCAAGCTCCTCGTCGATGGCGACGGACAGGTTCCCGACGATGAAGTCGATGCCGTCGTCGGGGCTCAGGATCAGCTCGAGCTCCTCGGGGAGGTGCCCTGGGCGCCCCATGCCCTCGATGGCTCTCGTGAGGTAGGTGGCGAGGACCGCGATCTGCTGCTTCTCGACCTTGACCGTCAAGCTGCGTGCGCCTTCGGAGGCTTGGAGCAGGAAGGTCCGAGCGCCCACCTCGCCGACGGTGCCGACGGTGAAGCGCTCGGCGTTGTGGAACTCGTGGTGGGTCATGACAGAGCGATCTCCTTGAGCGAGCCTGTGGTGTTCATGTTGAGCACGACGGCGCCGTGCTCGCCGAGCAGCACCGTGCTGATCGAGCATGGTGAGACGACGAGCCGCTGGAAGCAGTCGAGCGGCGAGCCTGCGGCCATCGAGAGCACGGCCTTGATCGGGTCGGCGTGGCTGACGGCGACGATGGTCTCGCCTCGATGGCGCTCGCCGAGCGCGAGCACCGCCTCCCACGTCCTGGTGGCCATCTCAGAGAAGGACTCGCCTTCGGGAAAGCGGAAGACCGACGGCGACGCTTGGACCTGTGACCACTCACGTTTCTTGCGCAGCGCGGTGAGGCGCTTTCCCGTCCAGTCCCCGAAGTCACATTCGAGCAGGCCCTGCTCGGTGCGCACGCGCAGGCCCAGCGCTCTCGCGATCGGCTGCGCCGTCTGGCGCGTGCGTTCGAGAGGCGACGCGTAGACAGCGGTCGGGGGCTTCTCGAGCTCGGCGATGCGCTGAGCCGCTGCCTCGGCCTGCGCCAAGCCCTCGTCGGAGAGGTTGAGTCCGGGGGCTCGGCCAGGCAGCACCCTGCCGGTCGAGGGGGTCTTCCCGTGTCGCACCAGCATGATCAGCGTGCTGGTGGGTTTGGGGGCCTTGGGTGGTGCCATAGGGGGCCATCGTAGACAGGCCTCACCACGCAGCCTTCCGGCTCGCCCTACGAGACGGGGAGCCTTCCAGGGGTGGGCAGCGCCGTCGAGGGCCAGCGCTTGCGGCTCACCCCGGCGAGGCGCCGCATGAGGGCGAGCGCCCCAGGATCCTCGTCGCCAGGGCGGACCTCGACGGCCCCAGCGGCAAGCATCGCGTCGAGGAGCTCTCGACCTTGCTCTGTGCGCACGATGGTCAGCGTCCAGTCGTTGTACTCGCCGATCCCACCTGTGCTGATGTCGGCGTGCTCGGCCGCGAAGTCGGGGCACGAGGTGCAGCCCTCGCGCGTCCAGGCGTGGCACTCCTTGAGCGGGACTTCGACGTAGGAGCCGTCTTTGAGCCACAGCTGGAAGACACCCTTGATGTTCATCTTGGCGATGTCCTCGCGAGCCACGCCGTACTTGGCTTCGAAGAGCTCTTCGAAGATGGCGTCGTCGAAGGTCTTCGAGCACAGCAGGCCGATCGTCAGCCCGAGCCGGCGGGCGATCTTGCCGGCCTTGCGCGCCTGCATCGCTCCGGGAGCCGAGGTCTGGCAGCCCATGCCCACGAGGGCGATGCGCTCGGCACCCCCCTCGACGGCCTCGGGGTAGGCCAAGGTGTTCGCGCAGTAGGTGTAGCGCGACCCTGCCGTGGCCATGATCTCGTCTCGGGTGCGCACGACCGTGGGCTTGGTCCGCCAAGGACCAGCCTCGTCATCGAAGGCGGATACCAGCGCCGCGTCGATGAGGTCGTGCTCGAGCGCGAAGCAGAGGAGTGCGGAGACGAAGCCACCGTCTTGTCCGGCTGCCGCCAGCTCCGGATCGGTGGCACGAGCCAGCACGATGTCGAGCGAGATGCCGGCCACCTCGTCAGCCGTCCTCACGCGACCGAATCGCTTCTCGTCGATCTCCTCTTCCCAGCCGCGGAAGCGAGGGCACGCCCGCGTGCACAGCGTGCAGCCCTTCTCGCCGTGGGTGCAGTTGCGAAGATCACCGTCGATGTCGAGGTGGAAGGGCTTGTAGGCCCCCTCGGCGGTGTTGTAGTCGAGCACGTCGTGGGGACAGGCGATCACGCACCCTGCGCAGCCTGTGCACAGACCTCCCGTGACCACTTCGTCGTAGAGCTCAGTCCATTGGGGCTTGTCGGCAGACACGAAGGCCACCCTAGTGACGAGGCGCGACCCGTGTTGTGACCACTACCGTGCCCTGGTGCCTGAGATTCTCGAGATCGAGTACTACCGAGCCTTGGCCACCGCAGCCCTCGAGCGTGAGATCGAGAGCGTCTGGGTCGATGAGCTGGCCAGCCGAGGCTTGGAGCCCGGGGTCGAGCTCGATGCCATCTTGCCTTCGCTCAGCTTCCAGGCGGCTCGTCGTCGAGGCAAGCTCCTCTTGCTCGACACCGAAGGGCCTACCCTCGGGATGCGCTTCGGGATGACCGGTGGCCTCCTCCTCGACGGGCTCGCGGGCGTCGATCGGCTCCGCTACGGACCGGGATCCTACGAAGAGCGTTGGATCAGAGCGCGGGTCCGCTTCCGTGACGGGGGAGAGATGCTGCTCCATGACCCTCGGCGGCTCGGGAGGCTCCTGCTCGATCCCGATGAGGAGGCGCTCGGCCCGGACGCCTTCTCGCTCACCCTCGGCCAGCTCCGGGCGGCGCTGAGCTCCCGGGCCGCCGAGGGCCCCCCGCTCAAGGCGCGCCTGCTCGACCAGTCGAAGATCGCAGGCATCGGGAACCTCTTGGCCGACGAGATGCTCTATCGAGCGAACCTCGACCCACGTCGCGCGTCGACGTCGCTCAGCGAGGTCGAGCTCAAGCGCCTCCATCGCCAGATCCGGGCCACCCTCGCAGAGCTCTTCGCCCGGGGTGGCTCGCACACCGGTGACCACATGGAGGCCCGCGTGCCGCAGGGACGCTGCCCGAAGGACGGGGCGGCGATGCACCGAGCGACCATCGGGGGCCGGACCACCTACTGGTGCAGCGAGCATCAGCGCTGAGGGAATCGGGCCTTCATCATGAGGTTTCCGATCAGGGATTCTTACGGGTTTCTTCGAGACACCCGCAGGTTTCATTGAAGTTCGATCCCTACCTTCTCGAACTATGACGACCGACGTGATCGAGCCAGCGACCATCGAGCCACCTGAGGGCACTGAGGCGCCGCCTGCAGGACGCGGGACGCTCTGGGCTGAGATCGGGGTGGCCGTGGTCACCTTCCTTGGCTTCTGCGTGGTGATCCTGCTCAAGAAGGCCCAGCTCATGGAGCCTGACGACTACGCCTATCGAGCGTCCATCGTGGCGCTGAGCGAGGGGCACATCGCACTGACCACGGCGCAGTATCACGCGCTCAGCAAGCAGGTCGGTGGCATCCAGCAGTGGGTCCAGCTGCCCAGCGGCAAGTGGATGAGCGAGAAGAACCCGGGCTACCCGTTCTACGCCGTGGTCTTCCAGTGGCTGCACGCGCTGCGCTTCGCGCCGCTCTTCGCCGGTGGCCTCGCGTCGACGAGCCTGTTCCTCGCGGCTCGCAAGTGGCTCGGCCGTTGGGCGGGGACCTGGGCAACAATCTTCTTCCTCGCCTCCGGGATGGCGATGGCCTTCGCCTACCGCTCCACGATGCCAACCTTCACCGATGCCTCGTTCATCGCGGCGGGAGCCGGAGCGATCCTCTGGGCGATGCTGAGCATGGAGGCCTCGACAAGGCGCCGAACCGTCGTCGGCCTCCTGGGGTTCTTGTCTCTGGAGCTCGCCACGTTCATGCGCTACACCGACGTGATCATGCTGATCGTGGCGGCCATCGCGGTGGTCGTCTGCTTCAAGGCGGCGAAGCTCCGACGCTCCATGCTGGCGTGGTGGCTCGGCTCGGTGGTGGTCTTCGGAGCGATGGTCTTGATCTTCGACACGATCTTCTACGGGCACCCGACCAAGACGGGTTACGCCAACGGCGAGATCACGTTCTCGATGAGCTCGATCATCCCCAACCTCAAGCACATGCCCAATCAGTTGGTCCACGCCATCCCGGCCATCGTGCTGGCACTGGCGGGGCTCGTCTGGATGGTGGTGAGGCTCATCAGGCGACGCCGAGCGACGACGGCTAGCACCCTTCGTGACCAAGCCAGGCGAGACGGTCTGGTCGGACTCTTCCTGGCTGCAGGTTGGCTGGGACTCTGGGGTCTCTACTCGGCCTACACCTGGACAGCGCAGATGGGAGGAGGCGTCTCAACCGGCGGGAGCTTCCCAGGCGGTAAAGCGCTTGGCGGCCGAATCCTCGGCGGCGGTTTGCCTGGGGGCGGAGGAGGCTCCATCCACGTGATCCGCTTCTACGTGCCCGCCATCGGTCTGGTGGCGCTGTTGGCGGCCTGGTTCGTCATGCAGCTGCCTCGCTGGCTCCCGCCGCTGATCGCCTTGGTGGCGGTGGGCACTGCCTACGGCTCGTTTCACTCCCTGGTGGAGGCAGGAAGCCTGGGTGGGAACTTCGGAGGCAGCGGCAGCTTCCCCGGCTTCGGCTCGGGTCATCGACCGAGCGGCAGTGGTCGATTCGGGAGGTACGGCACGCTGCCCAAGGGCTTCAAGCTGCCCGCTGGAGCAAGGCCACCCGCCGGCTTCAGGCCACCTGCAGGTTTCAGGCCACCAAGCTGAGCAGGGCTCGCTCAGCTTGCTCAGGCGCTGACGGCCTCGAGGACCTTGGCGGCATGGCCGTCAGCCTTGACGGAGTACCAGGCTCGCTCGATCTTGCCCTTCTCGTCGACGATGAAGGTCGAGCGGATGACGCCGATCACCTTCTTGCCGTACATGGTCTTCTCACCGAAGGCGCCGTAAGCCTCCATGGTGGCCTTGTCGGGATCCGAGAGGAGGGGGAAGGTCAAGCCGTACTTCGCTCGAAACGCCGTGTGCTTGGCCGCAGTGTCCGGCGAGATCCCGAGCACCACCACGTCGGACTGCTTGAAGGCGCTCAGGTTGTCGTTGAACTGGCACGCCTCCTTCGTGCACCCGGGGGTGTCGTCACGGGGGTAGAAGTAGACGATCACCTTCTGGCCCTTGAAGTCCTTGAGCGAGACCTTGGTGCCGTCCTGGTCCTCCAGCGTGAACGCTGGCGCCTTGTCTCCTGCCTCGAGTCGTGCCATCTCCATCAGCCTCCGCGTCGCCGTTCGTTCCGTCGTCGCCTCGATGCTACGTCGAAGGGCGGAGGCCCCGAGAAGCCCGACGGGGCGCTCTGGCGTACCGCGGCGACCTTCGGGCAGTACAATGGGCTCACAGGACCTCGCACTCGGCGAGGCGACCTAGGCCCATCTCCTCTTCTCAACCTGGTTGCGGGCCTGACCTGAACCCCCACAGGAAGAAGGAAGATGACGGATCCCTCCGCTCAAAGCACCGATGAGTCGGCCGCGCCTGACGAGAGCGCCGAAGACACCTACGGCACCACGAGGACCTTCGAGTCGCTCGGCATCGTCGAGCCGCTCGTCAAGACGCTCGCCGACCAAGGCATCACCACCGCCTTCCCCATCCAGGCCATGACGATCGAAGACGCCCTCGCCGGACGGGACGTCTGCGGCAAGGCGAAGACCGGTTCGGGCAAGACCCTCGGCTTCGGACTGCCGATGCTGCAGCGCATCGCTGCGGGACTCACCGACGACGACGGCGTGCTCCACCAGCTCCCGGGCGGTCCAGCCAGCCCCAAGGGCCTGGTGCTGCTGCCCACGCGTGAGCTCGCCGTCCAGGTCCACGAGGTGCTCAGCGAGCTCGGTCGTGCGCTCAACCTCCGCGTGGTCGCCGTCTACGGCGGTGCGGACATCGAGCGCCAGATCACGAAGCTCAAGAAGGGCTGCGAGCTCATCATCGCCACGCCGGGTCGCCTCATCGACCTCGGCGATCGGGGCGAGCTGCGCGTCGACGACCTTGACGTGCTGGTCCTTGACGAGGCCGACCGGATGGCGGACATGGGCTTCATGCCCCAGGTCGAGTGGGTGCTCCGCCGACTGCAGGGACCACACCAGACACTCTTGTTCTCCGCCACCTTGGACGGCGCCGTCGATCGCCTGGTCTCTCGCTACCTCACCGAGCCCGTCTTCCATGAGGTGAAGTCAGACACCCAGACGGTGGCCAAGATGGTCCACCACTTCTTCAACGTCCACCAGATGGACAAGGTCAAGGTCGCGGCGGCGATCGTCAAGAACTACGACAAGGCCCTGCTGTTCTGTCGCACCAAGCGAGGCGCTGACAAGGTCGTCGAGCAGCTCCAGGGGCTCGGCGTCCAAGCAGCCGCGATCCACGGTGACCTGCGCCAGCAGCAGCGCGAGCGTGCGCTGGCCGACTTCACGAGCGGCAAGCTCCACGTGCTCGTCGCCACCGACGTAGCCGCGAGAGGTCTCCACATCGACGGCGTCGACGTGGTCATCCACTATGACCCGCCCGAAGATCAAAAGGCGTACCTGCACCGCTCCGGTCGCACCGCTCGTGCGGGGACGGCGGGCATCGTGGTGTCGCTGCTCCTCTGGAACCAGGTCGTCGAGGCCGAGGTCAACCAGCGCCGCTTGGGCCTTCGGATCCCGATCGTCGAGATCTTCTCGAACAACCCAGTCCTGGCTGATCTCGCCGACTTCGTGCCTGACCCCGCTGATTCGGTGCTGTGAGCGCCAAGAAGCTCGAGCCCTCAGCAGCTCCCTCGATCCGGGTCGTCGACCCGTCAGAGGGTGTGACCAAGGTCCTCGTCGTGACGGCCCATCCTGATGACGTCGACTTCGGTGCCGGTGGCACCGTCGCTCGGCTGACCGATGCCGGCGTGGAGGTCGTCTACTGCCTCGTCACCGACGGTGACGCAGGTGGCTCCGATCGCTCGACGACCGCAGACCAGCGAGCAGAGATCCGTCGGGCCGAGCAGACCGCGGCGGCCCACGTCCTCGGCGTGAGCGAGCTGCACTTCTTGGGGCACCTCGACGGCAGCGTCACCTATTCGATGGGCCTGCGTCGAGACATCTCGAGGATCATCCGGCTCGTCAGGCCCGACCGGGTGATCACTCAGAGCCCCGAGCGCAACTTCGACCGGATCTACGCGAGCCACCCCGATCACCTCGCCACCGGCGAGGCAGCGATGGCCGCCGTCTACCCCGACGCGCGCAACGTGTTCGCCTTCCCCGAGCTCGTCGACGCCGAGGGCTTAGAGCCGCACTCGGTTCCCGAGCTCTGGCTCATGGCCGCCACCGACGCCAACGTCGCCGTCGAGACCACCGACGTCATCGACCGCAAGATCAAGGCGCTTCACTGCCACGCCAGCCAGCTGGGCGAAGGCGGGGACATCAGTGAGCGGATCATCGAGTGGGGTCGCGGCACGGCGAAGGCGGTCGGCCTCACCAAGAAGCGGACCGCCGAGGTCTTCCGCGTCGTCGACACGCGCTGAGACGAGCGCCCTCGAGAGCCCCTACTGGCTGGCGAGCTGGCGAAGCACGAAGGGCAGCACGCCGCCATGGCGGTAGAACTCGGCCTCGGTGGGCGTGTCGATGCGCAGCTTGGCATCGAAGCTGATCACGGAGCCGTCGTCCTTGGTGGCGGTCACCGCGACGGTCGAGGGGACCTCGCCGTCGTTGAGCGGCGTGAGGCCCCGGATGGTGAAGACCTCGTGGCCGTCGAGGCCGAGAGTGTCGGCCGACTCGCCCTCGGGGAACTCGAGGGGGAGCACGCCCATGCCCACGAGGTTTTGGCGGTGGATCCGCTCGAAGCTCTCGACGATCACCGCTCGCACACCAAGGAGCTTGGTGCCCTTCGCTGCCCAGTCCCGACTCGACCCTGAGCCGTACTCGGTGCCCGCCAGGATGACGAGTGGGGTCTCCTCGCGCTCATAGGCCACCGATGCCTCGTAGATGGAGGTCTCCCCTCCGTCGGGGAGCAGGGTGGTCACGCCACCTTCGGTGCCGGGGGCGAGCTGGTTGCGAAGCCGCACGTTGGCGAAGGTGCCTCGCACCATGACCTCGTGGTTGCCTCGCCTGGTCCCGTAGGAGTTGAAGTCCGGGACGCTCACGCCATGATCGAGCAGGTAGCGACCGGCCGGGACGTTGGTCCTGATGGAGCCAGCGGGCGAGATGTGGTCGGTCGTCACCGAGTTGCCGAGCTTGGCGAGGACCCGAGCTCCCTCGACGTCGATGATCTGCGAGGGCTCGGCGGTCACGTTCTCGAGGAAGGTCGGGCGCCTCACGTAGGTCGATGCTTCGTCCCAGGAGAAGGTCTCTCCTTGGGCGACGGAGACGGCCTGCCAGCGCTCGTCACCGTCGTAAGCCGCACCGTAGCGATCAGAGAACATCTGCGGGGTGAGCGAGCGGTGGATGGTGGCGGCCACCTCGGCGTCGCTCGGCCACAGGTCAGAGAGCATCACGTCGTTGCCCTCGGCGTCGGTCCCGAGCGGCTCGCTGGTCAGGTCGATGTCGACGGTCCCTGCCAGGGCGTAGGCCACGACCAGCGGAGGGGAGGTGAGGTAGTTCTGCTTCACGTCAGGGTGGATCCGACCTTCGAAGTTGCGGTTCCCCGAGAGCACCGAGACCACCGTGGCGTCGTGCTCGGCCACCGCTTCGCTCACGCCAGGAAGCAGTGGCCCTGAGTTCCCGATGCAGGTCGTGCAGCCGTAGCCGACGAGGTAGAACCCGATCGCCTCGAGCGGCTCGACGAGCTCCGCACGCTCGAGGTAGTCCATCACGACGCGACTGCCAGGGGCCAGCGAGGTCTTGACCCAGGGCTTCGGCTTCAAGCCGCGCTCGGCGGCCGCCTTGGCCACGAGGCCAGCGGCCACCATGACCGACGGGTTCGACGTGTTGGTGCACGAGGTGATCGCCGCGACAGCCACGGCGCCGTCACGCATGCCGGCGGCAGCCCCGTCGCCGTCACGACTCTCAGGCTCGTGGTCGAGTGCCACACGGAAGGCGTCGCGCACGCGGCCCAGCGAGACGCGGTCTTGGGGCCGAGACGGTCCAGCCAGCGTCGGCTCGACCGTGGCGAGGTCGAGCTCGACGTACTCGGAGAAGACCGGCTCGGTGCTCTGCGCGTCGTACCAGAGGCCTTGGGCCTTGGCGTAGGTCTCGACGAGGTCCAGCTGCTCGGCGGGGCGACCTGTGAAGGCGAGGTAGTCGATGGTGACTTGGTCGATCGGGAAGATCGTGCAGGTGGCCCCGTACTCCGGGCTCATGTTGGCGATCGTGGCGCGTGTCTCGAGGCTCAGCTCGGCGACGCCGGGTCCGTAGGCCTCGACGAACTTGCCGACCACGCCTTGCTTGCGGAGCAGCTCGGTGATGTAGAGCACCACGTCGGTGGCGGTCACACCCTCGCGCGTCGATCCGATGAGCTTGAGTCCCACCACGGGAGGCAGGAGCATCGTGGTGGGCTGACCCACCATGGCAGCCTCGGCTTCGATGCCGCCGACGCCCCAGCCGAGCACCCCCAGGCAGTTGACCATCGTGGTGTGCGAGTCGGTGCCGACCACCATGTCGGGGTAGGCGACGCCGTCGCGCTCGAAGATGACCCGAGCGAGGTGCTCGATGTTGACCTGGTGGCAGATCCCGACGCCAGGGGGCACCACCCGGAAGCCTTCGAAGGAGCTCTGGGCCCAGCGCAGCAGCTGGTAGCGCTCGAGGTTGCGCTGGTACTCGATAGCTACGTTCTCGTCATAGGAGGCGTCTTCCCCGGAACGCTCGACGATCACCGAGTGGTCCACGACCAGCTCGACGGGGATGAGCGGGTTGATGGTCGACGCCGTGCCGCCGAGCTCGGCGACGACGTCGCGCATCGCGGCGAGGTCGACCACGGCCGCCACCCCGGTGAGATCCTGCATGAGGACCCTCGCCGGCATCGGTGCGATGGCCTCGTCGTCGCCTGCTCCCTCGCCATGGCTCTCAGGGTGCTCGCCCCACTTGGCCACGGTGGCGATCATCTCGGCGGTCACCTCGACGCCGTCTTCACGGCGCAGCTGGTTCTCCAAGAGGATTTTGATTGAATAGGGAAGCCGGTCGATCGCTCCGAGCTGCTGCACCCCTGGTGTGGTGAGGGAGAAGTACTCGAGCTCTTTGTCGCCGACCGTGAGGCTCGAGCGAGAACCGAAGCTGTCTGGGTGCGTGGAGGAGATCGCCATCTCCCCAGCCTAGGACGCGATGAGACGCCTCCCTTCTGGGTCGAGACCAGCGAGGACTCGCTACCATTCGGAAGACGACACCGAGCTCAGGAGGACGCTGTGCCGCGCTATGACTACAGGTGCACCACCTGCGAGGCGGTCTACGAGTTGAGTCGCCCGATGAGCGATGCCGACGCCGCGTCGACCTGTCCCCAAGGCCACGAGGGGGCGGTTCGCCTCCTCGCCGTCTTCGCCACCACCGGCGGGGCAACGCCAGAGCGTGCCGCGCCTCCGGCCTCAGCTGGAGGGTGCTGCGGTGGAGGCTGTTGCAGCTAGATCATCTCGGTGGGCCCACGTGGCCCACAATGGCAAGATGGCCCGATGCCACCGCTGACCGATCGGCTGCTCGACGTCCTGCAACCGGCCTTCGACACTCTTGAGGTGGGTGCCGACCCCGTCCTTCGGGCGTCGGATCGTGCGGACTTCCAGGTCAACGGGGTGATGGGCCTGGCCAAGCGGCTTGGTCGTCCGCCGAGAGAGGTGGCCGATGAGATCGTCGCTGCCGCTCAGCTCGACGCACTGGTCTCGACGGTCCAGATCGCCGGACCGGGGTTCATCAACCTGACGGTCTCCGAGCAAGCCCTCATCGATCAGCTCGATGAGATGGGCGCAGAGGCCACCCTCGGGATCCCGGTGGACCCTGATGCTGGCGTGGTCGTCGTCGATTACTCAGCACCCAACGTGGCCAAGGAGATGCACGTCGGCCACCTGCGGTCGACGGTGATCGGGGACGCGCTCTGTCGGTTGCTCGACGCCACGGGTTCAACCGTGATCCGACGCAACCACGTCGGTGACTGGGGCACGCCCTTCGGCATGCTCATCGAGCATCTGATCGACCTCGGCGAGGCCGAGGCGGTGGCCGGTCTCTCGATGGGGGACCTCAACGGCTTCTACGCCCAGGCGCGCCGCAAGTTCGACGCCGATGAGGTGTTCCAAGAGCGCAGCCGTCAGCGAGTGGTCGCTCTCCAAGGCGGCGATGAGGAGACCCTTCGCTTCTGGAGGATCCTGGTGGCGGAGTCCGTCACCTACTTCGACGCCGTCTACCGGGAGCTCGGTGTGCAGCTCGACGAGGCCGACGTCGTCGGTGAGTCCTCGTACAACGCTCTGCTCGACGGGGTCGTCTCCGATCTCGACGCGGCAGGTCTCCTGGTCGAGTCCGACGGGGCGGCTTGCGTCTTCCCGCCTGGGTTCACCAACCGCGAGGGCGAGCCGCTGCCGCTGATCGTGCGCAAATCTGATGAGGGCTACGGCTACGCGGCAACCGACCTCGCCGCGATCAGGGACCGGATCGACACCTTGGGCGCTGATCGGATCCTCTACGTGGTCGGCGCGCCGCAGGCCCAGCACCTCGAGATGTGCTTCGCGGTGGCCCGCATGGCCGGCTGGCTGCCGGAGGGCACAGAAGCCGTCCACGTGGCCTTCGGCTCCGTGCTCGGCGCAGACCGCAAGATGTTCAAGTCCCGCGAGGGTGACACGGTCAAGCTCAAGGACCTGTTGGACGAAGGCGTCGAGCGCGCCCGCTCGGCGCTGGCCGAACGCGGTGCCACCGAGGACCTCGAGGTCATCGCTCGCCAGGTGGCGATGGGGGCGATCAAGTTCGCTGACCTCTCGACTGATCGTCAGCGCGACTACATCTTCGAGTGGGACCGCATGCTGGCCTTCGAAGGGGCCACGGGTCCCTACCTCCAGTACGCGCACGCCCGGATCTGCTCGATCTTCCGTCGGGCCGACGCCTCGGCCCGACCGGGAGCGGTGCGCCTCGTGGAGCCGGCCGAGCGGGCGCTCGGCCGTCATCTCGTTGCCCTCCCCGACGCGGTCGAGGCCACCCTCGAGTCGCTCAGCCCGTCGAAGCTCTGCACCTACCTCTACGAGCTCGCCCAGCGGTACACGACCTTCTACGAGTCCTGCCCCGTGCTCAAGGCGTCCGAGCCATGGCTGATCGCCAGCCGGCTCACCCTCTGTCAGCTGACCGCGGCCACCTTGGAGCTCGGCCTGGGCCTCCTTGGCATCGAGGCACCCGAGCGCATGTGAGATGACGCCTCGGCGCCTGATCGGCCGGGCGCGTCGGCGGTAGGGTCGGCTCGGGTCGAGAGCGCAGCCGCTGGTGGATGCGACGAAGGACTGCTTGGAAGAGGGAGGGCCCCGATGAAGGTACGCGCAGCGGTCTGCACGGGGCTTGAGCAGCCGTGGACCACCGAGGAGATCGACATCGACGACCCTCACGCTCACGAAGTGCTCGTCACGATGGCCTACGCAGGCATGTGCCAGTCCGACGAGCACCTCCGCTCTGGCGACCTGGCCGCTGACGAAGGCACCTTGGCCGTCTTGGGTGTCTCGTCGATGTTCCCGGTGATCGGTGGCCATGAAGGAGCGGGCATCGTCGAGGCTGTCGGTCCCGAGGTGAACGCCCTGGCGCCAGGCGACCACGTGGCGATGTCGTTCATCCCCGCGTGCGGCGTGTGCCACTGGTGCGCGTCGGGACGACAGCACCTCTGTGACCTGGGTCTCTACACCTTGGTCGGTCCCATGTTCTCTGACTTCACCTGGCGGCATCATCTGGCGGGCGAGCCGCTCAACCGGATGACGCAGCTCGGGACCTTCTCGGAGCAGATCGTGGTCAACGAGGCCTCTCTGGTGAAGATCGGACCGGACGATGCCTTGCATGCGGCGGCGCTCATCAGCTGCGGGCTCTCGACGGGCTTCGGCTCGGCAGTCGATCGAGCCAAAGTCGCTCCGGGCGAGGTGGTCGTGGTGGTCGGGGCGGGTGGCGTGGGATCGGGAGCGATCCAGGGCGCCCGCCTGGCTGGCGCCGAGCGCGATCGTGGTGGTCGATCCGATCCAGTCGAAGATCGAGCGGGCCCGCAAGATCGGCGCCACCCACGGGGTGGGTGACCTTGGCGATGCTCGGATGCTCGTGGCCGAGCTGAGCGACGGCCGAATGGCCGACGTGGTGATCTTGACCCCGACCACCCTCACCGGCGACCTGATCGCCCCGGCCTGTGCCGTGGGGTCCAAGGACGCTCGGATCGTGGCCACGGCCATCGCTCCCATGGACCAGCGCAGCGTCGAGCTCGACCTGTTCAGCTTGTCGATGTTCAACCAGACGCTGATGGGCACGGTCTTCGGCTCGATGAGCCCCCGGGTCCAGATCCCGAGGCTGCTCAAGCTCTACGCGCAGGGCCACCTCGAGGTCGATGAGCTGATCACCCAGCGCTACTCCCTCGACCAGGTCCAAGCGGGCTACGACGATCTCGCAGCGGGCAAGAACGTCCGAGGGATCGTCGACTTTGGTCTCGCGCGTCTGAGGGTTGGCTGGATCGAGTGCGCGACCATGACGGTGGTGCTGAACACGACCGCCGCTCGACGTCGGCGACGAACCGAGGAGAGAGCGACGTGAGCAGGGGCGAGGTCGTCTGGAGCCCGCCCGCTGACGCGAGGTCGACCACCAGGATGGGTGCGTACCTCTCGTGGCTCGAGTCCGAGCGAGGGCTCAGCTTCGAGAGCCCTCAGGCGCTCTGGCAGTGGTCGATCGATGAGCTGGAGGCCTTCTGGTCGAGCTTCGCCGAGTGGATCGGCGTGCGGTGGAGCACGCCCGCCTTCGTCGGCGTTGGCCGAGCGGACCATGCCGGGGGCCAGCTGGTTCCCCGACGCCACGCTCAACTGGGCGGAGCAGGCGATGGCCTGCTCCGATGAGCGCGCCGACGACGTCGCGCTCATCGCACGATCGCAATCGCGCGCACGACACTCAGCTCACCTGGCGAGAGTTCGCCGACCAGGTGGCGCGCTCGTCGAGCCGGGCTCCGCCGCCTCGGGGTCACGACGAGGGGATCGAGTCTGCGCCTATCTGCCAAACATCCCTGAGACCTTGATCGCCTTCGTGGCGACGGCCAGCCTTGGGCGCGATCTGGTCATCGTGTGCGCCGGAGTTCGGCACTCGATCGGTCGTCGACCGCTTCGCCCAGGTCGAGCCCACGGTGCTGCTTGCCATCGATGGCTATCGCTACGGGACCAAGGACATCGACCGTCGTGATGAGGTCCTCGCCATCGAAGCTGCGCTGCCCACCCTGCGCGCCACGGTTCGGCTCTCGTATCTGGGCCTCGGTCACGACGACTGGGACGAGCTGCTCGCTGCAGCCGAGCCGATGGCCTTCGAGCCCGTGGCATTCGATCATCCGCTCTACGTCCTCTACAGCTCGGGGACGACGGGGCTCCCGAAAGCCATCGTCCACGGCCACGGCGGCATCGTGCTCGAGCACCTCAAGACCCTTGCCCTCCACCACGACCTCAACGCCGGTGACCGGTTCTGCTGGTTCACCACGACCGGCTGGATGATGTGGAACTTCCTCGTCAGCGGTCTGCTTGTCGGCGCCACGATCGTGCTCTTCGACGGCGACCCGGGCTTCCCCGATCTGATGACGCTCTGGACGATGGCGAGCGTCGTGCGAGCTCGACGTCTTGGGGTTGAGCGCGCCCTTCATCATGGCGTCGCGCAAGGCCGGCCTCGCCCCGTCGGTGCCCACCTTGCGCCAAGTGGGCTCGACCGGGTCACCGCTGCCTCCCGAGGGGTTCCGATGGATCACCGAGACCCTTGGAGCCACAGTCCAGCCGTGCTCGATCAGCGGCGGCACGGACGTGTGCTCAGGCTTCGTCGGCTCCTCCCCGCTGCTTCAAGTCCGAGCGGGGGAGATCTCGTGCCGGCTCTTGGGTGTCGCCGCGGCGGCCTTCGATGAGGCGGGCGAGCCGTGCCCTCCGGGCGTGCAGGGCGAGCTCGTCATCACCGAGCCGATGCCGTCGATGCCCGTGGGGTTCTGGAGGGACGACGACGGCTCGAAGCTTCGAGCCGCGTACTTCAGCGACTTCCCAGGCATCTGGCGTCACGGTGACTGGATCACCTTCACCGAGGACGGTGCCTGCGTGCTCTCGGGGCGCTCGGACGCCACGCTCAACCGGGGAGGCGTTCGGCTCGGCACGGCTGACTTCTACGCGGTGGTCGAAGAGCACGAGGCGGTGGCTGACTCGCTCGTCGTGCACCTTGACGACGATCCTGCTGACGCCATGGGCCAGCTGCTGCTCTTCGTCTCGCTGGTGGACGACGCAGAGCTCGACGACGAGCTGCGCCGCGAGCTGGTGGGGGCGCTGCGCCACGAGCTCTCCCCTCGGCACGTTCCTGACGCCATCGAGCAGGTCCCGTCGGTCCCTCGCACCTTGTCGGGCAAGAAGCTCGAGGTGCCGGTCAAGAGGATCCTTGGGGGAGCGCCCGCCGACGCGGTGGCGTCGAAGAGCTCACTCGCCGACCCGCGCTCGCTGGCGTGGTTCGAGCAGTACGCGCAGGCCCACTGAGCCGACTCGTTCGGCGCCGTCCGATTTCTGTCGGGGCAGCGTGCCCTGCCAGACTGAGGGACGTGATCGAAGATGGAGACGGTTGATGGTGCACGGGCACGAGGAGTACCACTCGCTGGTGATCGCTCAGGTGATCGAGGAGACCGCCGACAGCCGGTCCTTCGTCCTCGAGATCCCCGCTGAGCTCACTGAGGCGTTCGCCTACCGCGCTGGGCAGTTCTGCACCTTCGAGGCGACCATCGGCGGCGAGCAGGTGGTGCGCAGCTACTCGATGGCGAGCTCTCCTGAGGTGGGCGAGCAGTTCAAGACCACCGTCAAGCGCGTGCCCGAGGGCCTGATGTCCAACTGGATGATCGACGAGCTCCACGTCGGCGACGTGCTTCAGGTGCTTCGCCCCGCTGGTCTCTTCGTGCTGCGCGACACCGAGGTGCCCCTCGTTGCGTTCGCCGGCGGCAGCGGCATCACCCCGGTGATCTCGATCATCAAGACGGCACTAGCCACCACCACCCGCTCGATCTCGTTGATCTACGCCAACCGGGACGAGGCGTCGATCATCTTTGCGAGCGAGCTCGCCCGGCTCGTCGAGTCCTCGGAGGGGCGGTTGAGCGTCCACCACCACCTCGACGAGGCCAAGGGCTTCCTCGACGCCTCGGCCTGCGTGGCGCTCATCGGCGAGCGAAGCGACGCCGACTTCTACGTCTGTGGGCCCGGCGCCTTCATGGACACGGTGGAAGAGGCGCTCGAGAAGATCGGCATCCACCAAGACCAGCTGTTCATCGAGCGCTTCGCGCTGCCCGGCGAGGTCGCACCGATCACCGAGTCTTCGGCCACCGAGACGGTGACCATCAAGCTCGAGCGCAAGAAGACCTCGGTGGACTACCGCATGGGCGACACCATCTTGGACACGGCTCGACGAGGTGGTCTGCGCCCTCCCTACTCATGCGAGGCAGGCAACTGCGCGACCTGCATGGCGCTCTTGGAGAAGGGCGCCGTCACGATGCGCGCCAACAACGCCTTGACCCCGAGCGAGGTCGAAGAGGGCTGGGTGCTCACCTGCCAGTCAGTACCCACGAGCGCTGAGATCGTCATCAACTACGACGCCTGAGCGGCTTGTCGCAGCGGCCTGTCCCAGCGGCCTGCTCGTGGCTCAGGCGCGACGCTTGGCGGCCTCTCGACGACGTTGATCGGCTTCGTCGGCCATGCGCCAGTGATCGTCGTGGACCCAGGTCTGGGCGAAGGACGCGATGGCCGTCGTGAGCGAGCTCAGGTCGCACCAGCGGCAGGGCGGCTCGCTGGGCGGCCTTGATCCCGACCAGTGCTTGACGAGGCGCTCGAGCGATCTGACTCGCCACCGTGCGCCACCGCTCGTCAAAGCGCTCTCGCTCGACCACCTCGTCGAAGAGCCCTTGCGCAAGGGCCTCAGACGGCGCTGAGCACGGTGCCGGTGCTCATCAGCTTGAGGGCCCGTCCAGGCCCGAGGAGGGCGGTGAGTCGCTCGATGCCACCCCAGGCCGGCATGATCCCCAAGGCCACCTGGTTGAACGCGCAGCGCACGTCGTTCGCAGCGAGGCGCATGTCGCAGGCGACCGCCACCTCGGCCCCGCCTCCGTAGGCGTCACCGTTGATGGCACCGAGAACAGGGATGGCTCGAGACCAGAGAGCTGGTCGAGCACCGAGCGCATGGTCGCGGCCATCTCGGTCGCCTCATCGATGGTGCGGATCGAGGCCAGCTCTTTGAGGTCGCCTCCGGCGACGAAGACCCGAGAGCCCCCACCGGTGACGACGAGGACGCTGACGCTGCTGGATGCCACCTCGTCGAGGGCGCTGGCCAGCTCGGCCATCGTCGCTCGCGCGATGGCGTTGCGAGCATCGGGGCGATCGATGGTCAAGACGGTGACGGCACCGTCGGCGTCGAGTCGGACACCTTGCTCTGCGGTCATCTTGGTAAGGATAGAGGGATCGCTCGGCGGGCTTCAGTTGGCTCGGACGGTGGCTGGCTCGGGTGCCCGGCGGTACGGTGTGGCCATGTCCGACAAGGAGCTCACCTCAGACGCGGGCTTGGCGATCGATCGGGTCTACGGACCTGAGGTCTTGGAGGGAACCGACCTCGGTCGCATCGGCAGTCCCGGCGCGTTCCCCTTCACCAGAGGCAACCACCCGGGTGGCTACCGCGACCGGCTCTGGACCTTCCGCCAGTACTCAGGCTTCGGGACGGCAGAGTGGTCAAACGAGCGCTACCGACTCTTGATGAAGGAGGGCGGGACGGGCCTGTCGGTGGCCGCCGACCTCCCGACGCAGATCGGCTACGACTCCGACGATCCCGAGGTCGAAGAAGAGGTCGGCCGCGTCGGGGTGGCGCTCGACACGCTGGCGGACGCTGAGATCCTCTTTCGGGACATCCCCCTCGATCAAGTCTCGACCTCGTGGACCGTCAACGGCACCGCGGCGATCATGCTGGCCTTCTACGTGGCCGTCGGAGCCAAGCAGGGCGTCCCCCGAGCCAAGCTGCGCGGCACGATCCAGAACGACATCTTGAAGGAGTACGTCTCGAGAGGGACGTGGATCTGGCCGCCGACGCCCTCGATCCGCCTCATCGCCGACTCCATCGAGTTCTGCGCCGATGAGGTGCCTCGCTACAACGCGGTCTCCGTGGCTGGTGCGCACTTCCGAGACGCAGGAGCCAACGCAGCCCAGGAGATGGCCTTCACGCTCCAAGACGCCGTGACCTACTGCGACGAGATCGTCGAGCGAGGGCGGATGTCGATCGACCAGTTCGCTCCTCAGGTCTCGTTCTTCTTCTACACCCACAACGACTTCTTCGAAGAGGTGGCCAAGTATCGAGCAGGACGGCGCCGCTGGGCCGAGATCGTGCGTGACCGCTACGGCGCCAAGGAGGCGAGCTCGTCGATGTTCCGCACCGGGACGGTCTGCGGAGGCTGGACGCTCCAGAGCCAGCAGCCGCACAACAACATCGTGCGCGTCGCCTACCAAGCTATGGCCGCTGTGCTCGGCGGTGTCCAATCGATGTTCACCGCGGCGTGGGATGAGCCTTTTGCCCTCCCCACCGAGGAGAGCACCATGCTGGCGCTTCGCACGCAGCAGATCCTGGCGCACGAGACGGGTGTGACCCGCACCGTTGATCCCCTCGGAGGCTCGTACTTCGTCGAGGCGCTCACCGACGAGATGGAGGCGCAGCTCATCACGATCATGGCTGACCTCGAGGCGCACGGTGGCATGGTCCAGGCCATCGAGGACGGCTACGTCCAAGGCTTGATCGCTGACGAGTCAGCGGCGGTGCAGCGAAAGATCGACAGCGGCGAGCGTGTCATCGTCGGCGTGAACAAGTACCAGAGCCACGAAGACGCGTCGGCCCTCGTGCCACCCGCGATGGACGAGGCTGCTCGCCAGCACCAGCTCGATCGCCTGGCCGAGGTCAAACGGACGCGCAACACCCGAGCGGCGCTCGGTGCGCTGAAGGATCTGCGCCACGCCGCGCAGGGCGAGGCGAACCTGATGCCACACCTGATCGAGTGCGTGGAGGAGTATTGCACCGTCGGTGAGATCACCAAGGAGCTCAAAGACGTGTGGGGCGAGTACCAGCAGCCCCTGGTGTTCTGATGAGCACGCCTGCCCGCGTCCTTGGTCGCCAAGCCGGGCCTCGATGGCCACGACCGCGGCGCCAAGCTGGTCGCTCGCTCGCTCCGCGACGCCGGCTTCGAGGTCATCTACACCGGCATCCGTCAGAAGCCAGAGGTCATCGCCTCGATCGCGGTGCAAGAAGACGTCGACCTCATCGGGCTCTCGATCCTGTCGGGGGCCCACATGGGCTTGACCAAGAAGACCATCGAAGCGCTCGCCGAGGCGGGAGCGACCGACATCAAGGTCGTCGTGGGTGGCACGGTGCCACCGGTGGACGTCCAGGCGCTCCTCGATCTCGGCGCGGCTGCGGTGTTCCCGACAGGCACACCTCTCGACCAGCTGGTCGAGGACGTGCGCGCACTGGTCACGCCGACCTCCGCCTGAGCCTTCAGGGACCCTCGTGCTCAGGGAGCCTCAGGCTCGGAGTCGCGCGAACGAGTCGAAGATCTCACGGGTGTGCTCGTGGAGTCGGGGCGGTGCTGCGTAGTGCTGAGGAGCGTCACCTGTCTTGATGGGGTTGGCGACGACTCGGATGGGGCCTTCGTCGGTCTCGATCGTCGCCACCATGGAGCGGGCCTCGACGAGCTCGGAGTCGAGGGCCACACCGAGATCGATGACGGGGCCCACCGGGATGCCGAGGGGCCGGAAGCGATCCAGCCACTCCTGTGTGGTGGTCTCACGCAGGCGCTCGCCCAGCGCGTCGAGCAGCTCGGAGCGGTGCTCGAAGCGATCGTGCATGGTGGCGTAGCGAGGGTCGTCGGCCCAGGCCGGTCTGCCGATCTCGACGCAGATCCTCCGCCAGAAGTCGTCGTGGCTGACGAAGAGGGCGAGGTAGCCGTCGGCGGTCTCGAACAGCTGGGCGGGCACGTAGAAGTTGTGGGCGCCCATGGCGTAGCGACCTGGTCGCCTGCCCGCGTTGAGGTAGGCGGACGCCTTGTAGTTGAGCTGCGAGAGCATCACGTCGTGCAGCGAGACGTCGACCTGACCACCGTGGCCCTCGTAGACCTTCGCCAGCAGCCCAAGGGCGGCCATGATGCCCGAGGAGTTGTCGACCGCGCTGTACCCAGCGAGGGTGGGCGGGCCGTCGGGCTCACCGGTCATCGCAGCGACGCCGGTGCCCGCTTGGATGATGTAGTCGAAGGCGGGCCAGTCGGTTGCTGGCCCGTCGAGGCCAAAGCCGGTGAGGGCGACGCACACGATCCTCGGGTTGGCCGCGGCAGAGCGAGTCGTAGTCGAGCCCGAGGTTGCGGATCGCCGACGGCCGCATGTTGACGACCAAGGCGTCGGCGGTCGCTGCGAGGGCGTGCAGCTCCGCTTGGCCCTCCTCGGTGGCGAGATCGATGTGCACACTGCGCTTGTTGCGGTTGATGCTGGCGAAGTAGACGTTGTGCTCTCCGACGTAGTCGAAGCCGACCTGCCGGGAGAGGTCCCCGCCGATCGGCTCGATCTTGATCACGTCGGCTCCGAGGTCGGCCAGCAGCATGCCGGCGAAGGGGCCCGCCAAGATGTGCCCGACCTCGAGCACGCGCAGGCCCGCGAGCGGTCCGCTGGACGCCTCGGTCACAGGCCCTCCACGTAGGGGAAGATGCGCGTGAAGTCGACCCCGGGCTCGCTCTCAGAGAACGCCTCCCAGAGCGAGGCGGACGTCGGCCCGAGGGCCTCAGGCGCGTCGATGGCCCGTACGGAGCTCAGGTAGAGCCGCAGGTCCTTGGCCATCAGCGAGTTGGAGAACCCCGAGGCGTAGCGGCCGGTCAGCACGTGGGTTGGGAACTTGTCGCTGGTCGCTGAGCTGCGGCCGCTCGCTCCGTTCAAGACCTCGAGCATCGTGCCCATCTCGAGGCCTGAGGCCAGGCCGAAGGCGATGGCCTCGCTGGTGGCCGCCGAGCGCGGTCGCAGAGAGGAAGTTGTTGGCCAGCTTCATCGCCTGGGCGGGTCCCGGTCGAGTGGCCACTCGGTGGAGCTGATCGCTGAGTCCCGCCATGACGACCGCCGTGCGCTCGCACGCGGCATCGCTGCCGCCGTACATGACAGCCAAGGTCCGGGCCCGTGCGCCGGCTGGCCCCCCAGAGACCGGCGCATCGATGAAGTCGATGCCGCCGACGCCGAGCAGCCTCTCGACCTCGAGGGCGGCTTGGGGGCCGATGGTCGAGGTGTCGATCACGTGGGTGACCACGGAACCCGCGGCCTCGCAGATCTCAGCCGCCACCGAGGTCGACACAGCGCCATCAGGCAGGCTGAGGACCACCACCTCTGCGTTCGAGGCGACCTCGCCGACGCTCTCGACGAACCGAGCGGACGCCGGTGCTCGAGCTGGTCCTGCCGGGTCGAAGCACCAGACGTCGAGCCCGGCTTCAGCCAGGTTGGCGCAGAGCGCGCTGCCCATGTTGCCGAGCCCGATGAAGCCGACGCTCTCCGCGGGACCTGTCATGGCCGTGCAGCGCGGATCGCACGGACCTCGCGCTTGGCGGAGACGCCTGCTGGGACACCGCAGTAGGCCGCGATCTGGAACAGCAGCTCGTCGATCTCCTCATCGGACACGCCTGTCTGGGCGTTCGACGAGGCATGGGTCTTGAACTCCTCCATGCGGCCGAGCGCCGCGGTCATGGCCATGACGATGAGGCTTCGGTCCCGAGTCGAGAGTGCGCCTCCTCTTGCCCAGACGCCCCATGCCGTGGCAGTGACGAAGTCTTGGAACTCCTGAGAGGCCTGATCGGTGGCTGCCACCTGGTGGTCGACGTACTCGTCGCCGAGCATCGCTCGCCGCACGGCGTAGGCCGCCTCGAGCTGCTCTGAGTGTTCCATGGTGCTCCTCCTCGGGTCGCCAAGCGATGATAAGCGAGGCTCTCGAGGACGAGGGAGGCTTCGGCGCTCTTCGTGGCACGGTCAACGAGGACCACGACGAGCGTCAGCAGCGGCTCAGAGCGTCAGGCTCACGCACTTGACCTGGGCGTAGTCGTGCAGCGCCTCGAGGCCCTTCTCCCGGCCGTACCCGCTGTTCTTGTACCCGCCGAGAGGTGTCTCGATGCTCGAGCGCGCCGCCGTTGACGGATACCTGTCCCGCTTGGAACTGCTCGGCCATGCGCAGCCCGCGACTCACGTCACCGCTCCAGACGCTGGCGAAGAGCCCGTACTCGGTGTCGTTGGCCATGGCGAGCGCCTCGGCTTCATCGCTGAACGCCATGGTCACGAGCACGGGGCCAAAGACCTCCTCACGGGCGATCGCCAACGCGGGATCGATGCCGGTGTACACCGTGGGCTGGATGAACATGCCCTGAGCCGCGGCACCGTCGCTGTAGGCCGCCCCTCCGACGGCCGGCTGCACCCCAGCCTGGGCGGCTTCGGCGAAGTGAGCGAGCACCTTGTCGAACTGGGCCTCGGTGATCATGGGTCCGAAGTCCACGCCTGGTCGCAGCTTCGAGGCAGCGTCAACGACGCGAGCCGTGAACGCATCGTGGAGGGACGCCTCGACGAGCAAGCGGGTCGTCGCCGTGCAGGTCTGGCCGGCGTTCATCGCCATCGCCGAGGTGGCGGCGGCCACGGCCCGATCCAGGTCGGCGTCGGCGAAGACCACGACGGGTGACTTCCCACCGAGCTCCAAGGTCATCGGGATCAAGCGAGCGCCCGCGTCCTGGGCCAGGCGACGACCGGTGGCCACCGAGCCGGTGAAGGCGATGCGCCGGACGGCAGGATGTGCCGCCAGCGGCGCACCGACGTCGACGCCGGTGCCCGTGACGATGTTGATCAGACCATCGGGCAACCCGGCTTCCGTCGCCAGCTTGGCGAGGTGCACCGTCGAGGGTGAGGTGAACTCGGAGGGCTTGCCCACCACCGCATTGCCCGCAGCGAGAGCGGGAGCCATGCCCCGACAGGCCTGGTTGATGGGGAAGTTCCAGGGCGTGATGATGGCGACCACGCCGTAGGGCTCGAGTCGTGTGTAGGTGTGCAGGTTGGCGCCTTGGTCGATGGTGCGGCCACCGAGCGAGCGGACGACGCCGGCGTAGTAGCGGAAGTAGGCCGAGCACATGTCGATCTCCATGTGCAGCTGGGAGTCGACCTTCCCGGTGCTCAGGTGCTCGAGCTCCATCAGGTCGTCGGCGCCCGCCTCGATGGCCGAGGCCACCTGGTGCAGCGCCTCGGAACGCTCGGCGCCTGAGAGCCTGGCCCACGCCGGCTGAGCGCCAGAGGCGGCATGGACGGCTTGCTCGACCTCGGCAGCCGTGCCGGCGGCGATCTCTGCTCCGGGCTCACGAGTCGAAGGGTTGAGGGTGGTCAGGTAGGAGCCGGACACCGGCTCTACTGCCTTGCCGCCGATCCAGTGATGGTGCCTCTTGGTCATGTCACAGCCTGTGGTGCTTCGGGCCTGCCCTTCGACAGGCGGCGTGCACCGTGGTCTACCACGAGACTCAGAGAGGGTCCACGGCGCCCGGTGCCTGCGGGGCGGGCCTCTTTCAGGTCGTTCTCCTGATCACGTCGGGGCGCAGCGCCTCGAGGCTTCGAGCCTGTCGAACCCCCGCCCAGAGGCCCGCGCAGTAGCTCAGATCGTCAGCCGTCGAGAGCACGACGAATCGCACCGGGTCGAGATGGCGCTCTGAGTGAAGCCACCGGCCGAGCCCCGCCAGCACGACGATGCCGATCGACGCTCGTCGCATTCGCCTGGAAGCCAGAGCGGCGACACCCATGAGTGGCGCGTACGAGCGCAGCAGCTGACGGGCGATCATCGGCGCCGTCGTGACCGTGTGCTCGAAGGCGATGCTGCCGGCAAGCGTCCCAGGGTTCTCGACGAGGCCCTCGAGGGTTTGCGCCAGCTCGGGGGCACCGTTGAGGAGCAGGCCGAGACCGGCCAGCGGTCGACCGGCGACGACCAACGCCCAGCCACCGAGAAACCACGCCGAGCCGCGAAGCGGCGCCACCGCGGCCCCATGGCGATCCGCAAGCTCAGCTGCGGAGGTGCCGTAGCGAAAGCGCTGCAGCAGCCAACGTCGCCACGAAGGGCGAGCGGGATGCTCAACGGTGGCGGTGGGCTCGAAGCGGACGTCCCAGTGGGCCTCGGCGAGCCTCCAGATGGCGTCGACGTCCTCGCCGATGCTCAGCCTCTCGTCGAAGAGGTCGTCGGCGAGCGAGCGCCGGACGACCAGTGCCGCGCTCGGCACGTAGCTGAGCCGAGTGGCGGGGCGGACGAGACCTGGGCTGGCTCCCATGTCGAGGGGCGACGCATCGAGCTCGAAGCGCTCACGCAGGCTTGCCCCGACTGGTCCCCGGAGGCGGGGAGCCACTGCGGCGACGCTTGGGTCGTCGAAGTGCCCTAGCAGGGGAGCGAAGCTGCCCCGGGGCACGCGCACGTCGGCATCGAGGAAGCAGACGAGCTCGGTGCGCGCTGCTCGGGCCCCGGCGTTGCGGGCACCCCCGGGGCCTGCCTGCCGCTCGAGCCTGATCAGCTGCGCGCCGAAGGCCCCCGCCAGCCCTCCCACCTTGAGCTGGTCGTCGCTGGCGTCGTCGACGATGATGACGCGGAACCCCGCGAGGTCGCCTAAGAGCCCTTCGAGCAGATCGACTCGATCGTGGACGGGGATCACGACGCTGAGCAGCGCCCGCGCTGCATCGTCGTCGCACAGCGCGGGCTGAGGATGGGCCAGGCCCCGCGCCACGAGACGCGCGGCAAGGAGCTCAGCGGAGCGAGAGCCGCCCGTCTCGCCCGCCTCTAAGAGGTCAAGGGCTCTCGAACCAGCAAGCGAGACACGGAGCAGCCGAAGGGGCGTCCCCCCGAGCACCACGTCGTCCGCGACACGTCGATAGGTCGGATCGAGTCTTACGCGACCCTTGACCCGTTCCCTCGTGGGCGCGACGTCCATCGAGGCATCATGACAAACCCACGGGCACTCCACGTCGCCCTGGCACCAGACTCGCAGGAGGGCCGGAGACATGCCAAGGTGGGGGGAGTCGTTCGACGAGACACAGAGGAGTGCTTCGATGAGTGAGCAGACCAGGGCGTTGGAGACGACCGAGACCGATGAGGAGGCTGTCGTCGTCGACGATCTGCTCGTCGAAGAGGTCTCGATCGACGGGATGTGCGGGGTCTACTAGGTCCGTGACCGACGAAGCTGAGAGTGGGGCCAGGTCGTTCGACGCCCAACGCCCGTGGAAGCTCGACCCCCAAGTCGCGCTCCGAGATGAGGCGTTCGGCGCCCTCGCCTACCACTACGGCACCCGTCGGTTGGTGTTCTTGAAGTCACGACACCTCGTCGACGTCGTCAGAGGCCTTGACAGCGCCTCGACCGCTTCCGCAGCCATCGCTGCGGTGGTCGACCCGAGCGAGGTGACCACCTATGAGGCGGCGCTGTCCCGTCTCGCAGCCTCGGAGATCATCCATGCCGCCTGAAGCCCTTGCCCTCCGTGACCGCTTCAAGCGCGGTCTCGACGCACCCATCTGCCTGACGTGGGAGCTGACCTACGCCTGCAACCTGGCGTGCATCCACTGCCTCTCGAGCTCGGGGCGACGCGACCCGAGAGAGCTCACCACGGCGGAGGCTCTCGGGGTCGTCGATGAGATGGCGGCGATGCAGATCTTCTACGTGAACATCGGCGGGGGCGAACCGCTCATCCGCTCGGACTTCTTCGAGATCGTCGACCATGCGGTCGAGAGCGGCGTCGGGGTGAAGTTCTCGACCAACGGCATCCGGCTCGATCAGGCAAAGGCCGAGCGGCTGGCCGCGAGCGACTACATCGACGTCCAGATCTCGATCGATGGGGCAGACGCGGCGACCAATGACGCGGTGCGTGGTGAAGGCTCCTTTGACGGTGCGCTTCGGGCCATGGAGAACCTGGCGACGGCAAACTTCGGCGAGTTCAAGATCTCGGTGGTCATGACCCGCCAGAACATCCCGCAGATCGAGCAGTTCCAGGCGCTCGCCGATCGGTTTGGTGCGCAGCTCCGGCTCACGCGGCTTCGCCCAGCAGGCCGCGGAGCGGACACCTGGGATCAGCTCCACCCGACAGCCGAGCAGCAAAAGACGCTCTACCGTTGGCTCCTCGAGCACCCGAACGTGCTCACCGGAGACTCCTTCTTCCACCTCTCGGCGCTCGGCGACTCGCTCGACGGTCTGAACCTGTGTGGCGCGGGACGAGTCGTGTGCCTGATCGACCCTGTCGGCGACGTCTACGCCTGTCCCTTCGTCATCCACGAGGACTTCCTGGCTGGCAACGTGCGCGAGGCTGGCGGCTTCGCCCACATCTGGCGTGAGTCCGACCTCTTCGTGGGCTTGCGAGAGCCCGAGAGTGCGGGTGCCTGCGCCTCGTGCGGGTCGTACGACGCCTGCCAAGGTGGTTGCATGGCGGCCAAGTTCTTCACCGGCCTCCCCCTCGATGGTCCTGATCCCGAGTGCGTGCTCGGCCACGGGGAGGCGGCGCTCAACGCCGTGTCGGTGGCACTTCGGCCGATGCCCAGCGTGGATCACTCGGCTCGAACGCCGGTCTCCCTGTCCTCACGAGGCTGAGCATGGTCCGCACCGACCAGGTGCTGGCGGATCGCAGCTGGACCGACCTCGCAGCGAGCGAGCCACCTGTGGTGCTCCTGCCGCTCGGCTCGACCGAGCAGCACGGGCCGCATCTGCCCCTCTCGACCGATGCTCTGATCGCCGTCACGCTCGCCGAGGGCATGGCGGCTCGTCGCGGCGATCTGCTCGTGGCCCCGTGCCTCGCCTTCGGGGCGAGCGGCGAGCACCAGGGGTTTCCTGGTGTGCTCTCGCTCGGCACCGAGGTGCTCGCCCTCGCGCTCATCGAGCTCGCCCGTTCGGCGCGCAGCTGGTCGAAGGGTCTCTGCTTCGTGCTGGCTCACGGTGGCAACGCCACGGCGGTGGCCCAGGCCGTCAAGGTGATCGAAGCAGAAGGCGACACCGTCTGCGTGGTCACGGCCTCCTCGCCCGGCGCTGACGCTCACGCGGGGCGAGCGGAGACCTCGGTGCTCTTGGCGGTGGCTCCGGCAATGGTGCGACAGACTGAGATGGTGGCGGGGGAGACGAGGGGACTGGGCGAGATCATCGACGAGCTCACGGCCGGGGGTGTCCGAGCAGTGAGTCCGAACGGGGTGCTGGGAGATCCCACGGGTTCGACCTCCAGCGAGGGCCACGAGCGCGTGGCCGCCATGGTCACCTCGGCGCTCGGCGTCCTCGAAGGGACGTATCCCCAGTGAGCCGCACGGCGATCGTGACGGGCGCGGCGCGAGGCATCGGTGCGGCCACCGTCGACGCCTTGGTGGCCCAAGGTGTGAACGTCGTGGCGGTCGACGTCTGTCGTGATGTGCCGGGGGTCGCGTATCGATTGGGCACACAAGCCGAGCTCGATCACGTCGTCGATCGTCATGGAGAGCGGGCGCTCGGCCTCGTCGGCGACGTTCGTCGCCCCTCGGACATGGAGCTTGCGGTCGAGACGGCGGTCGAGCACTTCGGGAGCCTCGACGTCGTCGTGGCGGCGGCGGGGGTCATCGCCGGTGGCGTACCGCTCTGGGAGATGCCCGACGAGGCCGCAGACGCCGTGTTCGACGTCTGCTACCACGGAGCGAGGAACCTCTTCGTCGCTGCCATCCCCCAGGTGCTCGCTTCATCCGAGTCCGACGGTCGTCTCGTGGCGGTCTCGTCGACGGCAGGGACGCAAGGCTTCTTCCACCTCGCTGACTACGTCGCTGCCAAGCACGCCGTCTTGGGTCTGGTGCGAGGTCTCGCTCAGGATCTGGGCAGGAAGCACGTGACGGTCAACGCGGTCTGCCCGGGATCGACGGACACGGCGATCTTGGCTGCGTCCGCGGCGCTCTACGACCTCGACGACCCTGCGAGCTTCGCTGCCCAGCAGCCCATCGGGCGGCTGATCAAGCCCGAGGAGGTCGCGGCCGCCATCTGCTTCTTGGCCTCGCCGATGGCAAGTGCCATCACGGGCGTGGCGTTCCCTGTCGACGGGGGCATGTCGATCGCCTAAGGGCCGCTCTGAGGAGCGACCGGCTGCGAGGCCCTACTGACCGGAGGAGCCGGGTACCAAGGTCGTGACGCTCAGCCCCGGGCAGCTCGGCAAGGTGGTGGCGAGGTGAACCGAGACCGTGGTGTTCGGTGGTGTCACGACGAGGCCCGCCAGGTTCGGGCACGAGGTGGCGGTGCCGGTCGGGACGTCCACACCGCTCACCAGCGAGGAGGCTGCGGCACCAGGAGCCAGCGTGATCGTGTGCCCCGAGGGACCCTGTCGAGCGGCCTGGATGATCTGGGTGCCGGCGGCGTTGGTGCCGGCCACGCCAGGGAAGCCCCCGGTGACGCAGCTTGCGCTGGAGGTGTTCTTGAGCACCAGCGGGGCGATGATGTGACCCGCAGCGCCGCTGCCCTGGCCCAGCGAGATGGCGAGGTTGGTCGAGGAGCACTGTGGTGTCCCCGAAGGAGCCGTGGTCGTCGTCGTGGTGCTGGCGCGAGAGGTGGTGGTCGTCGTGGTGCTGGCGTGGGAGGTGGTCGTCGTGGTCGCGTTGGAGCTGGCGTTCGAGCTGCACGAGGCAGCGAGGAGTGCCACAGGGATGATGGCGAGTGAGAGCAAGCGACGGTCCATGGCGCAAGCCTAAGGGGAGGTTCGGTCGCCACAGGGGATGGCGACTCGAGCAGAAGTGCGCGGGCGGACCCATGCTCGGGGTCATCTCCCGAGGTGCTGCGGTGCCCGTTGGCTAGGTCGTCGAGTCGAGCTCGAGCGAGCTCTGGGCCTCGTCGGTCTGGTGCGAAGCGGGCTTGGTCCCTTGCGGGACCATGGTGGCTGCCGCGTCGGTGTCAACGATGGTCAGCGCCATGAAGGACCCCAAGAGGGCGACGACTGCCCCGACCAAGAAGGCCGCGTGGTAGGCAGCCACGTTGGGCTCGACGTGACCAGCCACCGTGTGCGTCGTGCCGACGGCGGCGAGCACCGTGGCGGCGAGCGCCACGCCCACCGCGCCTCCGAGCTGGCGTCCACTGTTGAACAGCGACGAGGCGGAGCCGGTGTCAGGGCCGGAGATCGTGGCGAACGACGCAGCCTGGGTGGACATCATCACGTGGCCCATCCCGACTCCCATGGCGAAGACCAAGAGCCGCATCCACCACAGGTCCGTCTCGAGCCCGATGAGCGACATCAGCGCCACGCAGATCGCGACCCAGACCAAGCCACCTGAGATCAGCCGGCGAGGACCGACCCGCCGATAGAGGAGGCGGCTGGCCAGCTGGGAGCCGACCATGACGCCGATGGCTTCAGGGAAGGTGTTGAGTCCTGACTGGAGGGCGGAGAGCCCGAGGGCGATCTGAAAGAACAGCGGAGCGACGAACAGCACGCCGAGCAAGGCGGCGAACGCCAAGGAGATCACCACCGAGGTGGAGCGGAAGAGTCGGTTGCCGAACAGGCGGAGGTGGAGGAGCGGGGCATCGGTGCGCAGCTCGACCCACACCATCGCAGAGAGCAGGATCACCCCGGCGGCGATGCTGCTCACGATCTGCGTGCTGCCCCAGCCGCGGTTCGGTCCTTCGGTGATGCCGAACATCACGAGTGCGAAGCCGAGGCCCGAGAGCACGAAGCCGGGAAGGTCGAAGCGCCCGGGGTGTGCCTCGCGCGACTCTGCCAGGAAGAGCAAGCCGAACGTGAACGCCACCACCCCGATGGGCAGGTTCACGAAGAACACCCATCGCCACGAGAAGTTGGTGACCAGCAGCCCGCCCAGGACGGGTCCCAGCGCGGGGGCCAAGGCTGTCGGCAAGATCAGGATCGATGACGCCCGCACTCGCTCCTCGGGGGGAAAGGTCCGGAAGAGCAAGGCCATGCCGACCGGCGTCAGCATGCCGCCGCCAACGCCTTGGAGCACACGGAACAAGACCAGCTCGGAGAGGCTGTCCGCCAGGCCACAGAGGACGGAAGCAGTCGTGAAGATCGCGATGGCGAGCAGCAGGATCCGCTTCGACCCGAAGCGGTCACCGATCCAACCGGCCGCCGGGATGAACACGGCCAGGCTGACGAGGTACCCGACAGCGACGGAGTCGAGGGCTGCCTCGGTCACGTGGAACTGCTGTCCGATGGAGGGCAGCGCCACGTTGACGATGGTGATGTCCATGATGTTCATGAACATGGCGGCGACGAAGACCACGCTGACGGTGACCTTCGGGTTGATGCGAGAGCTGAACATGGATGGCGTTCCGGATGGATCTCGGAGGGAAGGGACCCTGGGGCAGACAGCAAGCGGAGGTCACTTCACTTGAAGCGGCGTTCCTCGTTCCAACCTAGGTGCTCGTCTCTCCGATGCTGTCAGCGCCTGTTCGGACTCGGAGGTCTTGACGAGACGAGGGTGCGGTCGCCCGTCGATGGGTTGGATCGGCTCCGTCGTGGTGCACCCAGCTCGCAACGAGGCCACCATGGTGTCGCTCGCCGCACGCTCGTTGGTGCCCCTGGCAGGACTCGAACCTGCGCTCCCGGCTCCGGAGGCCGGTGCTCTATCCACTGAGCTACAGAGGCGTAGCCGTTCAAGCGTAGTCGTACCCCTCTTCGACGCTTGCTGATCGAGGACAGCCCTACGCTTGTGTTCCATGTCGCAGAGCTCGCCGATCGAACCCACCGCGCCTGTCGCGCCGTCCTTGCTCCCGATGACCTCGACGATCCTGGCCAACGGCCACCTGGCCGTTGGCGGCTGTGACGTGGTCTCTCTTGCCCTTGAGCACGGGACACCGGTCTTCATCTACGACGAGGCGCACCTGCGGGCTCGGTGCCAAGAGGCCGTCGAGGCCTTCGGCGACGGCGTGGCCTACGCCACCAAGGCCTTCTTGTGCACGGCGATGGCCAAGCTGGCCTTAGAAGAGGGGCTGTGCCTCGACGTGGCCACTGGCGGCGAGCTCGACGTCGCACTGCGAGCCGGGGCCAGCGGCGAGCGGATCGTGCTGCACGGCAACAACAAGTCCGACGACGAGCTCGCACGAGCCATCGACGTCGGTGTTCGCCGGATCGTCGTGGACTCCGACGACGAGATCACGAGGCTGTCCTCGCTGGCCCACGCCGGCCCCATCAACGTGATGCTGCGGGTGACCCCTGGGGTCGAGGCGCACACCCATGAGTTCGTCCGCACCGGACAGGAGGACTCGAAGTTCGGCCTGTCGATCGCCTCAGGCGCCGCCACCCGCGCGATCGAGCGGATGGCGGGCCTTGCTGGCATCGAGCTGGTGGGGATCCACGCTCACATCGGCAGCCAAGTCTTCGACGTGTCCTCGTTCGCCAAGGCCGCGGAGATCCTCGCGGGCTTCTTCGTGCCCTTGGATCTTGAAGAGCTCTGCGTCGGCGGAGGCCTTGGGGTGGCGTACGTGGCAGGCGAAGCTGCGCCGTCCATCACCGAGTGGGCCGACGCGGTGTTGGTGGCGCTGCGGGCTGCGGGCGTGCCCGACGAGGTGAGGGTGACGGCCGAGCCAGGTCGTTCGATCGCGGCGCAAGCGGCGGTGACGCTCTATCGCATCGGGACCATCAAGGCGCTCGAGGGCATCCGGACCTACGTGGCGGTCGACGGAGGGATGAGCGACAACCCTCGCCCCGTGCTCTACGGCTCAGGCTATGAGGCCTTCGACCCCGCACGCGTCGCAGCGAGGCGGCCCCAAGCGGTCCGGATCGTGGGCAAGCACTGTGAGTCGGGTGACGTGATCGTCCCTGACGCACGCCTGCCCGACGGCTTCGGGGTCGGCGACCTCATCGCCACGCCGGTGACCGGCGCGTATGGCTACTCGATGGCCTCGACCTACAACAAGGTACCGAGGCCTCCTGTGCTGTTCGTCAACGACGGCGACGCCCACCTGGTCATCCGGCGGGAGCGCTTCGAGGACCTGAGCGCGCTCGACGTCTGAGCCGCCGGGCCCTCAGGGCTCCTCGGAGTAGCGTTGTTCTGTGACGGCGAGCCCCATGAAACCCCTGCGCATCGCCCTGTTGGGCTGTGGCAACGTGGGCTCTGCTCTGGTCGAGCTCCTCGCTGAGCCCTCGAGCGCGAGGCGCGTCGCAGCTCGAGCAGGAGTGGGCTTTGAGCTCGCTGCCATTGCGGTGGCAGACCTGAGCAAGGAGCGCTCTCGCGCTTCGTGGTTCCCCGAGGCGCTGCTCACCGACGACCCGGCGTCGGTCGTCACTAGAGGTGACGTCGACCTCGTCGTCGAGCTCATGGGAGGGATCGAGCCCGCAGCCAGCTTGATCGAGGCGGCGCTGCGAGCGGGCAAGCCGGTGATCACCGCCAACAAGGCGTTGCTGGCCGAGCGCGGTCCGTATCTCTCGGCACTGGCAGCGTCGGTGGGAGTGGATCTGAACTTCGAGGCGGCGGTCGCCGGCGCGATCCCGATCGTCCGCACCTTGCGAGAGTCTCTGGCCGGCGAAGACGTCGTGCGCGTCATGGGCATCGTCAACGGGACGACGAACTACATCTTGTCGAAGATGACCTCTGAGTCGAGGCCCTACGAGGACGTCCTGGCAGAGGCGCAGAGCCTGGGTCTCGCTGAGCGTGATCCGACGGCCGACGTCGAAGGCTACGACGCTGCGGCCAAGGCCTCGATCATGGCGGGGCTCGCCTTCGGTTGCGAGGTGCCGCTCGCCGCGGTGCATCGAGAGGGCATCACCTCGGTCCGCTCGATCGACGTCGCCTTCGCCGGGCGCCTGGGCTTCGCAGTCAAGCTCCTCGCCATCGCGGAGCGAGTGGGCCCCAGCTCGATCTCGGTGCGGGTGCATCCGGCGATGGTCCCGCTCACGCACCCGCTGGCGCAGGTGGCGGGGGCCCACAACGCCGTGTTCGTCGAGAGCGCGGGTGCCGGCTCGCTGATGCTCTACGGCCAAGGCGCCGGGGGTGCTCCGACCGCCTCAGCGGTGCTCGGTGATCTCATCGACGCAGCCCGGCACCTGCGAGCCGAGACCAGCGCCCCGGCGCCGATTCGCTCGCTGCCGGTTGCTGCGACGTCGATGGATGCGCTCCGCAGCGCCTTCTACCTCTCGCTCGACGCCTTTGATCGACCCGGTGTGCTCGCCGCGGTGGCCTCGGTGTTCGGCGAGCACCGCGTGTCGATCCGCTCGATGGAGCAGCAAGGGCTCGGTGACGAGGCCCGGCTCGTCTTCGTCACCCATGAGGCTGCCGAAGCAGACATGGCCGCGACCATCAAGGCGCTCTCAGCGTTGCCGTCCGTCGAGGCGGTCGGCGGTGTCCTGCGAGTCATCGAGGATGAGGGAGCGGAGAGCTGATGGCCTGGCGCGGGATCATCGAGGAGTATCGCTCGTACCTGCCGGTGAGCGAGTCGACGCCTGTCGTCTCGCTGCTCGAGGGCGACACACCTCTGCTTGACGCCCCACGGCTCTCAGCACGGGTGGGGGCCCGGGTCTTGCTCAAGGTCGAAGGAGCGAACCCCACGGGGTCGTTCAAGGACCGTGGCATGACCATGGCGATCACCAAGGCGGCCGAAGAGGGCGCCAAGGCAGTCGTCTGCGCCTCGACGGGCAACACCTCGGCGTCGGCCGCGGCCTACGCCGCGCGCGCGGGCATGACCTGTGCGGTGCTCATCCCTGATGGTGCGATCGCGCTCGGCAAGCTAGCCCAAGCCCTCATTCACGGGGCCACGGTGCTCCAGATCAGGGGCAACTTCGATCAGGCCCTCGAGATCGTGCGCGACCTGCCGAACCACACGCCGATCACGGTGGTCAACTCGATCAACCCGTTTCGGATCGAAGGCCAGAAGACAGGGGCCTTCGAGATCGTCGACGCTCTGGGCGCCGCACCCGACTTCCACTTCATCCCCGTCGGCAACGCGGGGAACATCACTGCGTACTGGCGTGGGTACCAGGAGTACCGAGCAGCGGGTCACAGCCCGACGGTGCCGAAGATGATGGGCTTCCAAGCCGCAGGCGCTGCGCCCATCGTGCTCGGTCACCCCGTCGAGAACCCTGAGACCATCGCCACCGCCATCCGCATCGGCAATCCAGCGAGCTGGTCGTCGGCCGTCGAAGCTGCCGCTGAGTCGGACGGCGCGATCGACTTGGTCACCGACGAGGAGATCTTGGAGGCGTACCGCTACCTCGCCACTGAGGAATCGGTGTTCTGCGAACCGGCATCGGCCGCCTCCGTCGCTGGGTTGCTCAAAGTCGGCGTCCCAGAGGGATCGACCGTGGTCTGCGTGCTGACGGGCAACGGCCTCAAGGATCCAGACCGTGCGATCAGCCAGATCGAGGTGCCCAAGGCCGTCGAGGCCACCATGGAGGAGATCCTGAGCGCTCTCGAGGTCTGAGCTGAGGAGAGTCAGCGTCCTCGTGCGGCTGCGAGGTGCCAGGTAGCCTCCCGCGATGGCGCGAGTCCCTCCGAGCGCTCGCCTCAGGGCGGGTCGACCGTGGAGCGGGGCGTCGATCGCCGCAGTCTGCTGGGTGGCCTTCATCGCCGTGGCGCCGCTGCTGCCCGTCATCCTTCGAGGAGAGACGCTCGGACCCTTTGACCTGCTCTACAGCCACGGGCTGACGACGATCCCGGGCACCACCGTCCAGCACTACCTCAACGTCGATCAGATCACCCAGAGCATCCCCTGGACCTGGCTGAGCTGGCAGGCGGTGCACCATGGCCAGCTGCCGCTGTGGAACCCGTTCAACGCGCTGGGCACACCGCTGGCGTTCAACTTCCAGTCGGCTCCGTTCTCTCTGAGCTCGCTGGTGGCGTACGTAGGGCCGCTCAAGCAGGCCTACCTGGTCGAGACCATCATGAAGTCGCTCACGGCGGGCCTAGGCGTCTTGGTCCTCGGTCGCTGCCTGAAGCTCTCCACCCTTGCCTCTGTCTTCGCGGCGACTGCCTTCGAGCTCAGCGCGGCCTTCCTCGCGTGGCTGGGCTGGTCCCAAGCGGGAGCAGTCGCCTGGTTGCCGTGGATGCTGGCCGCCACGTACTGCATCCTCGAGGCACGTCGCCGTTCGGTCTCGGTCGCTGCCTTGGCGGTCGCCACGGCGCTCTGCGCGTTCGCTGGCCATCCCGAGACGCTGCTGATGAACCTCGGGTTCACCCTGCTCTTCGTCGGCCTGTTCATCACGATCGACTTCGCCACCGGGCGACGCCGCGGAGACGGCGTTCGCTGGCGAGAGGGCCTCGGTCGAGCCGGCGCCGCGCTCCTCGGTCTCGCCGGTGGCCTCTTGCTCGCCGCCCCGCTTTTGCTCCCCGGGATCCGGGTCTTGCAGGCTTCGGTGCGCAACGGCACCGGCGGGGGTTCGCATCGGGCTTTGCCGCTCAGCTACCTCGGTGGCCTCTTGCTCCCGGGCTTCCATGGCTTCCCCATCACCAGGGGCACCTACACCGCGCCGATCAACTACACCCACGCGGGCATCTCCGTCGGGGCGGTCGCCGTGATCTTTGGCCTCACGGCGGCGTTTGGAGCGACCCGGCGCCGACTCACCATCCTCTTCGGGGGCCTTGGCCTCTTCTGCCTGGCCTTCTTGTTCTTCGAACCGTTCGCTCGCCTCGTCACCGACGTCCCCATCAGCTCACGGCTGCACTGGGCGCTGATCACGATGCCGCTGGCCCTCTTCTGCTCGGTGCTCGCCGGTTGGGGAGTCGACGTGCTCCGGAAGGGGTGGCGGACACCTCGCGTCCAGATCGCGTTCGGAGCATCCATCACGTTGACCGGACTCGGTCTGCTCGGACTGTGGCTGTCGCATCTTCACCACCGGCTCGCTGGATCGCTGGGTGCTGAGCAAGCTCGCTCTCTGCTCTGGCCGCTGCTGGGCGTGCTCGTCGCCTCAGTGGTGCTCGTCGTCTTCGTTTGCACCAGCCGCACGCACGCCAGAGCCACCCATCGACGGTCGCCCACGCGATCGCCTGGATCGCTCGGGGTCGTCTCCTTGGTAGCCCTCGGTCTGCTGACCTGCTTGCTCACCGCTCCTCACCTGTGGTCGAGCTCGTCGAAGTTCTTCGCCACCACCCCCGCGGTGGCCTCGCTCGAGCGAGCGACGCATGGCGCGCGGATCGGCCTCGGGGGCTGTGAGCTCCTGCACGGCAACGTGCCTGGGACGGGCATCCTCGTGGACTCGAACATCGCCTACGGCGTCTCGGAGTTCGCGGCTTACGACCCGATCATCACCAAGGCGCTCTTCGAGTCCTACGAGCGAGCGAGCGGCGCCGTGGACCGCGACAAGAAGAAGAAGGGTGCGATCTGCCCGTCGATCACCTCAGCCCGGGTGGCACGGCACTTCGGTGTCGCCTTCGTCCTCGAGCCGCCTGGCGCGCCCGGCCCACCGGGGACGACCTACGACGAGACCATCGCAGGCGAGGGGCTCTTCAAGGTCCCTGGCGCGGGCCTGGCCACCCTCAGCGCCCAGGGAGCGGCTCCCGATCAGGCGAGCGCCCAGGTGCTGCCGGTGACGTTTCCCTCGTATTCCAAGCTGCTCGTCAATGCTCGAGTCGCGGAGACCTCGACGCTCTACGTCCACGAGGAGGCGTCTGCCGGCTGGCACGTCTCCGTCGACGGCAAACCAGTTCCGTTCGCCCGCTACGACGGGGTGATGTTCAAGATCACGCTGCCGAAGGGTCGCCATCTCGTGGCGTTGAGCTATCAGCCTGCCTCCTTCTCCTGGGGAGTGGTCCTGGCCACGGGCACCTTGCTTGCTCTCGGAGGGTGGATCGGGTTCGACCGCCGGCGCCGGCGCCGAGTGAACGAGGAGGCCAGGGAGGGGCCAGAGCTGTCTGGAGCCACGAATTCGCCTTGAAGCCGCCCTTGCGTTGCAAGGCCCCATCAGGATCGCTAGGGTGGAGATGTTCCCCTCCGGTCCCGTGACACCACGGCGAGGGCGCTCCTGCAGATTGCATCGCAGGGCCAACCGCGGAGAACGCACCTCCGGGAGCGAGCACCTCTGCTCGAGCCCATTCCTGATCTTCCCCGAATGCACGCGCAAACCACGTGTGCTCGGAAGAGAGAAAGCGAGAGGAAGCACATGACTTCCGATACCCAGCTCGGCCGTTCGGTCCTTGAATCCAAGGAGCGCACCGAGCTTCAGGCCATCGCAGAGCAGCTGAGCGTCAAGACGACCAGCCGCATGAAGAAGGCCGATCTCATCGCTGAGATCCTGACCGCCGCCGGTGTGGGCGCAGAGGCCCCTGCCTCCGTCGAGACCAACACCGCTCCAAGCGGAGCGACCTCGGGGCGACCCGCTCGAGCCAAGGCTCCTGAGACCCCGGCCGAAGAGCCTCGAGAGGGCGCTTTGGTGACCGAGGCAGCCGCCGAGCCCGGCGCTGTGGCCACCGCTACCGTCACCGAGACGACCAGCGAGGAGCCGCGCACCGAGCGTCCTGCCCGTCAAGGTGGCCAGGGCAACCAGAGCGGCTCGCGTCAGGGCGGCCAGAGCAACCAGAACAACCAGGGCAACCAGAATGCTGAGCCCGGGAACCGCCGCAACCGCCGCAACCGCCGTGGTCGTGAGCGAGGCGAGCGGGGCGAGCGCGATCTGCAGAGCGGCGCAGACACGCCGTACCAGGGCGACCTCATCGAATGCCGTGGCCTCCTTGACCTTCGAGACGAGGGCTACGGCTTCCTGCGCAGCGAGGGCTATCTCCCGTCGAACAAGGACGTCTACGTCTCGATCAGCCAGGCTCGCAAGTTCGCGCTCCGCAAGGGCGACGCCATCGAAGGCGCCTTCCGCCCGGCGGGGAGCAACGAGAAGTACCCGGCCCTCATCCGGATCGACACCATCGCGGGCATGGACCCCGAGAAGGCTCGCGAGCGTCGTCGCTTCGAGGACCTGACCCCACTGTTCCCCGACGAGAAGCTCACCTTGGAGCAGCCGGGCACGTCAGAGAACCTGACGGCCCGCATCGTGGACCTCATCAGCCCCATCGGCAAGGGCCAGCGAGGCCTGATCGTGTCGCCACCCAAGGCGGGCAAGACCACGGTGATGAAGCAGATCGCCCACTCCATCGAGGCCAACAACCCCGACGTCCACCTCATGGTCCTCTTGGTCGACGAACGCCCCGAAGAGGTCACCGACATGCGTCGCTCCGTCCAAGGTGAGGTCATCGCCTCGACGTTCGACCGACCTTCCGACGAGCACACCCACGTCGCTGAGCTCGCCATCGAGCGAGCGAAGCGCCTCGTCGAGCTGGGCAAGGACGTGGTCATCATCCTTGACGGGATCACCCGCTTGGCCCGTGCCTACAACATCTCGGCTCCGGCCTCCGGGCGGATCATGTCCGGCGGCGTGGACTCGGCGGCGCTGTACCCGCCGAAGAAGTTCTTCGGTGCGGCGCGCAACATCGAAGAGGGCGGCTCGCTCACCATCTTGGCCACGGCGTTGGTCGAGACGGGCTCGAAGATGGACGAGGTGATCTTCGAGGAGTTCAAGGGCACCGGCAACATGGAGCTCCGCTTGGATCGCCGCTTGGCGGAGCGCAGGCTCTACCCGTCGATCGACGTGAACGCCAGCTCGACCCGTCATGAGGAGCTCTTGTTCGAGCGAGGTCAGCTCCAGCAGGTCTGGAAGCTGCGTCGAGTCCTCAACGCGCTGGCCTCCGAGGGAACGGGCGCTGCAGGTCTCGAGCTTCTGATGGACAAGATCAAGACCACCGAGTCGAACGATGAGTTCCTCGCCGAGATCGCCAAGGGTCAACCCGGAGGGTGATCCTTGGGTGGTCTGAGCCCCTAGACTGTTACATCCGCAGTACGTGTAAGGAGTACGCACATGAAGACTGACATTCACCCCACCTACGTCGAGGCGACCGTCCACTGCTCGTGCGGCAACACCTTCACGACCCGCTCGACCAAGGCCGAGCTGCGCTCTGAGCTGTGCAACGAGTGCCACCCCTTCTACACCGGCAAGCAGAAGCTGGTGGACTCCGGTGGTCGCGTCGATCGGTTCAACCGTCGCTACGGGAACCGCAAGACCAAGTCCGCCAAGTCCTGAGCCACCTTCGCCCCTTGGTGGGGCGCTGGGGGTGAGCAGCCATGCTTGATGACCGTCTCGATGCGATCGAGGCCGAGTTCACCGAGGTAGAAGCGCGACTCTCGTCGCCTGAGATCTCGTCGAACCCGACGCTGCTGCGCGACCTGTCGCGTCGTCACAAGGAGCTCTCGGCGATCGTCGAGGTCTACCGACGTCTGCGCGCCTCGCGTGACGACGCGGCCACAGCGACCCAGCTGCTCGAGGTGGCTGAGGGTGGCGAGCGCGACGAGCTCCGAGCCGAGTTCGAGCGAGCCACCGCCGACACGGCGGCTGCTGAAGACGAGCTCCAAGTCCTGCTCTTGCCGAAGGACCCCAACGACGGGCGCAACGTCATCGTCGAGATCCGGGGAGCGGAGGGGGGCGAGGAAGCCAACCTGTTCGCCCGCGACCTCTTCGACATGTACCAGCACTACGCGTCCCGCCGGGGCTGGAAGCTCGAGGTCCTCGAGGAGGCAGCCTCCGAGCAAGGTGGCCTTGATGAGGTGGTCTTCGTGGTGAAGGGAGATGACACCTGGAGCCACCTCGAGCACGAAGGAGGCACGCACCGCGTCCAGCGCGTGCCCACGACGGAGGCCAAGGGTCGCATCCACACCTCGGCGGCCACCGTGACCGTGCTGCCCGAAGCTGAAGAAGTCGACGTCCAGATCGATCCGAATGACCTCAAGATCGACGTGTACCGCTCGAGTGGTCCGGGGGGCCAGAGCGTGAACACCACCGACTCGGCCGTGCGCATCACCCACATGCCGACCGGCATCGTCGTGGCCATGCAGGACGAGAAGTCTCAGATCCAGAACCGGGCCAAGGCCATGATCGTGCTCCGCTCCCGTCTGCTCAAAGCTGCGCAGGACGAAGCGGCCGCCGAGCTCGGTGACCTCCGGCGCTCACAGGTCGGCAGCGGTGGACGCGGCGAGAAGATCCGGACGTACAACTTCAAAGAGTCTCGGGTGACCGACCACCGGATCAACCTGACCCTCTACAAGCTCGATGCCGTCTTGGCTGGCGACCTCGACGAGATCGTCGATGCGCTCATGGCGGCCAAGCGGACCAAGCAGCTCACCGATCCAGGTGCCTGACGAGATCGTCGCAGAGCTGACGGCGCTCGTCGGTCGGCGAGAGGCCACCTGGATCTACGAGCACGCGGTCACCCAGGGTTCTGAGGGCGTGACCGAGCGCGCCCGAGGACTCGCCAAGCGACGAGCCCAAGGCGAACCCCTCCAGTACGTCTTGGGCACGTGGCCGTTTCGAACCCTTGAGCTCGAGGTCGGCCCCGAGGCACTGGTGCCACGACCCGAGACCGAGCAGGTGGTCGAGATCGCCTTGGGTCGATGGCGAGAGCAGCGGCCCGGCCAAGGTGACGTCGTGCTCGTCGATCTCGGCACTGGATCAGGCGCGATCGGGCTGAGCGTGGCCCACGAGCTGGCCAGCGAGACCCCAGTCAGGCTGTGGCTCACTGATCGCTCAGGTGCCGCGCTCGATCTGGCTCGCCGGAACGCGGCGCGGCTCGAGATCAAGGCGAGCTTCGGAGAGGGATCGTGGTTCGCTGCCCTCGATGAAGCCCTCGCTGGCGGTGTCCACCTCCTAATGGCCAATCCGCCCTACGTCCCGATCGAGCTGGCTGGCAGCTTGGACCCGGTCGTGGCCCACGAGCCACCGGAGGCGCTGTACGCACCCCGAGGATCGCAGGGCACGCCCGGCTTCTCAGACGTGGAGTCCGTGCTGTGCGGCGCGCCGGGATGGCTGGCACCTGGAGGCATCCTCGTGCTCGAGATGGGGGAGGGACAGGTCGAGGTGGCTGTCGAGCTCGCCTGGGAGCTGGGCTTCATCGACGTGGTGGGCTTCTGCGACCTCGCAGCGAAGCCCCGCGGCGTGGTGGCCAGCATCCCGTGAGGACCTTTGGTGCCGATGACCTCGCCGAGGTGGCCAGGGCCCTTGACGTCGGCCAGGTGGTCGCCTTGCCCACCGACACCGTCTACGGCCTCGGCGCCCGACCCGATGATGTTCGTGGCGTCGAAGCCATCTTTCGGATGAAGGGTCGTCCGGCCTCGCTCGCGCTGCCGATCCTGGCGGCTTCGCTCGACGATGCGATCGCCCTGGTCGGCACGCTGCCTGTTGCCGCCCGTGAGCTCGCGCACGCCTTCTGGCCCGGTCCGGTGACGCTCGTCGTCGAAGCGCCAGAGCGCTTGGCTCACCAGGTCCGCTCAGAGAGCGCCACGGTGGGGCTGCGCGTGCCGGACCTCGAGCTGACTCGACAGCTCCTGGCGCGCTCGGGACCGTTGGCCGTGACGAGCGCGAACCGCCATGGTGACGCACCGTGCACGTCGGCCGAGGAGGTCAGGCGCTGCTTTGCTCGCCCCCCCCGACCGAGCGGGGTGCTCGACGGGGGAGTCTCGACACGTGTGGCGTCCACGGTGGTCGCCGTTCGGGGGACGTCAATCGAGATCTTGCGGCACGGCGCGCTCAGTGAGGACGAGCTTCGAGCCGTCCTCAGCTGAAAGGTCGCTCGCCCTTGGTGCGAGGCGTCCTCGGTAGCATGGGCGCGATGCGCATCGCCCTTGCCTCCGACCACGCGGCCGTCACGCTGAAATCCCAGGTGCTCGAGCACCTCGACGGTCGAGGCTACGAGATCCGAGATCTGGGCACCGACGACCCCACGGTGTCGGTCGACTACCCCGACTACGGCGCAGCCGTCGGACGGGCGGTCGCCACCGGCTCGGCTGACCTCGGCATCGCGCTCTGCGGCTCAGGGATCGGCATCGCCATGGCAGCCAACAAGATCGCCGGCGTGAGAGCCGCCGTGATCTGGGACGTCACCACAGGCCATCTCGCTCGAGAGCACAACCACGCCAACGTCATCTGCCTCGGAGAGCGGGTCACGGGCGCCAGCACGGCGCTCGAGGCCATCGACGCCTACCTGGCGGCCACGCCAGCCGAGGGCCGGCACCTCCGTCGGATCGACAAGCTGGCTGCGCTCGATGACGCCGCGTCGCTGCCACCCGAGATCGAGGAGCGCTGAGCTGATGGCTGCCGAGAACCACCTCGAGACCTGGCTGTCAGGAGATCCAGAGCTGGCGGCGCTCTTGGGCGACGAGCTGACCCGCCAGCGCACGACGCTCCAGCTGATTGCCAGTGAGAACTTCACCTCCCCCGCAGTCTTGGCTGCCACCGGCTCGGTGCTCACCAACAAGTACGCCGAGGGCTACCCGGGCCGTCGCTACTACGGCGGGAACCTCGTGGTGGATGAGGTTGAAGACCTCGCACGCGAGCGCTTGAAGCAGCTCTTCGGAGCTGAGCACGCCAACGTGCAGCCTCACTCGGGCGCCAACGCCAACGTGGCGGCCTATCTCGCACTCCTGGATCCGGGTGACACGATCCTGGCGATGCGCCTCGACCAGGGTGGTCACCTCACTCATGGCTCACCTGCCTCGCTCACGTCCAAGTTCTGGCGCTTCGTCTCCTACGGGCTCACCGAAGCCAGCGACGATTCGTCTGTGCCAGGCGAGATCATCGACCTCGACCAGGTGCGCGACCTCGCCCTCGAGCATCGGCCCAAGCTGATCGTGGCGGGAGCGACCGCCTATCCGAGGACGATCGACGCCAAGGACTACCGGGCCATCGCCGATGAGGTCGGTGCGCTCTTGATGTTCGACTGCGCTCACACAGCGGGCCTGATCGCTGGCGGTGCGCACCCGAGCCCCGTCGGGATCGCCGACGTGGTCACCTTCACCACCCACAAGACGCTGAGAGGTCCGCGCGGCGGTGCGATCCTCACCAGCGCCGAGCTGGCGAAGAAGATCGACTCGGCTATCTTCCCTGGGCTCCAAGGTGGGCCGCTCGAGCACGTCATCGCGGCGAAGGCCGTGGCGTTCAAAGAGGCGCTCGATCCGAGCTTCACGACCTACGCCCACCAGGTGGTCACCAACGCGCAGGCCCTGGCCGCTGCCCTCGAGGCAGAAGGCTTCCGACTCGTCTCGAACGGCACCGACAACCACCTGGTGCTCGTCGACCTCCGTACCTTCGACGCCGAGCTGACGGGGAAGGAAGCCTCCGCAGTGATGGACCGAGCCGGGATCACCGCCAACTTCAACACCATCCCCAATGACCCCCGGAGCCCCTTCGTCGCCTCGGGTGTCCGACTGGGCTCGGCCGCGGAGACCACTGCCGGGATGGGACCAGAGGAGATGCGAACCATCGCTGCCTTCATGGGAGCCGTGCTCCGCCAGCGCGACGAGGCCACCGTCGACGCGGTGCGCGGACAGGTCGCCGAGCTCTGCTCGCGCTTCGACCCTTACGCAGCGCTCGTCGATCAGGGGTAGCCGAGTCTCGTGCCATCGTTGTGGTGGTACGCCGTGATCTTGGCGGTCGCGGCGGGCACCACGGCGCTGTGCGTCACCCCCGCCCGGCGGGTGGCGATCCGCGTCGGCTACATCGATCAGCCAGGCGATCGCAAGATGCACACGAGCGTGACCCCCTACGGAGGGGGTGCGGCGATGTTCATCGGTGTCTGCATCGCCTTCGGCGTCGCCGCGGCCATCCCTGCGCTGCGCCCCTACTTCCAAGGCAGCGACGAGATGCTCGGCGTGCTGCTCGCCTCCGCGGCGATGTTCGTGGTGGGCCTGATCGACGACGTTCGTTCGATGTCCGCGCCGGCGAAGATCGCCGGGCAGGTGCTGGCGGCGTCGATCCTCTACTTCGCCGGCGTGACGATGTACCAGCTCAAGGTCCCCTTCGCCGGCTTCACCGTCCTCAGCCCCGGCGTGATCCCGCTGATCACCGCGATCTGGGTGGTCGCTCTCGCCAACGCCATCAACCTCATCGATGGCCTCGACGGCTTGGCCGCGGGCGTTGTCGCCATCGGAGCCGGCTCGCTCGCGATCTACGGCATCCAGCTCCAGCGCCTCGGCATCCTCCCCACCCAGAACATCGGACCCATGGTCGCCGTCGTGACGTGCGGCGTGTGCCTCGGGTTCTTGGCGTTCAACTTCCATCCAGCCAGGATCTTCATGGGTGATGCGGGCTCGCTGCTCCTGGGTCTGTTGATGAGCGCCTCGACCATGGTGATCGGAGGGCGAGCTCCGCAGTCATCGGGGACGACCTTCTTCTTCTTTGCGCCTCTGCTCATCCCCTTCTTCATCCTTGGGGTACCGCTCGTCGACGCCGGCTTTGCCTTCATCCGGAGAACCGCACGAGGACAGGGCTTCGACGCGCCCGACAAGGATCACATCCACCACCGTCTGCTGCGCTTGGGGCATGGCCACCGCCGCACCGTCGTGATTCTGTGGGCCTGGACGGCGCTGCTGTGCGGCTTCGTCCTCTACCCGCTCTTCAACCCTCGCGCCAACCCCCTGGTGCCCTTCGCCGCGCTGGCCTTCGGCGTGGGCCTCTACACCTGGTTCCACCCCGGCCTCCGGAAGAACGCCAGCGGCGAGCAACCTGAGACGGAAGTGGCCGATGAGCAGGGCGCCGAGACCGGCCCTCGCTGACGCCGCCGGCGCTTTGGCGAGTGCGGTCTGGACGTGCAATGATTCCCCCCGTGCTGACGGGCTGTTTCTTCTTTTAAGACTGCGTGAATTCGAGGCCCCTCCGTGTACCTTTGCAACCCCATGAGACCAGCGCGTGACAGAGTCCGACGACGCCCCTTCACCGGCCCCCGAAGAGGGGTCTCGGCGCACGTGGACCACCTTCGTCTCGATGGGCCTTACCCTGGCTGCCTGCGTGGCGGGAGGCCTTCTCTTGGGGATCTGGCTCGACTCCCTGCTCCACACCTCTCCGCTGTGCCTCTTCGGCGGTCTGATCCTGGGTTGCGGTGTGGCCGTGCTGGCCTTGGTCAGCATGGTCAAGCGCTCACTCTGAAGTTGAACGATGTTTGAGCAGATCGAGCACCTCGAGGGACCCGTGCTGCAGCGGCTCATGCGGCGCACGATGCTGCTCTCGCTCCTCGTGGGCGGCGCGCTCGTCTTCTGTGCCCTGCTCTTCGGCTCGCCTCTCGGTGCCGTGGGCATCGTGGTCGGCCTCGGCTTGGCGATCATCAACCTCCGCTTCCTCGATGCCGGCGTCGCCAAGGTCGAGGGCACCGGCGAGGGCTCGGGCAAGGTGGTGCGGCGCATGCTCCGCACGAAGACCGCCTGGCGTCTGGCGGTCATCACCACCCTCGTCATCGTGACCTTGTTCCTGTGCGCGCCGCTGGCGATCGGCATCGTGATCGGCCTCGTCGTCTTCCAGGTTCTCTTCGTGATCGCCGTGGCGCGGATCATCTTCGTCCAAGGAGGGGCGCTGTGAGCATGTTGATGGCAACCGGCAAGATCACCGTTGGCCATCCTCCGGTCAGCCCCGTCAAGCTCGGCCCCCTGACGATCAATCCCGAGATCGTCTGGTCGTCGCTGCTGGCCGCAGCGATCGTGCTGGCGCTCGGCTTTGCCGTTCGACGCAAGGCCACCAAGGGCGTGCCCGGCAAGCTCCAGCTGGCCTACGAGACGATCGTCGAGCAGATCCGAGAGGTGGCTGACTCGTCGATCGGCACTGAGGGCCGTCGCTTCGTGCCCTTGGCCATCACGCTGTTCCTCTTCATCTTGATCTGCAACATGTTCGAGATCCTGCCGAACACGGGCAAGAACTTCCTGCCCACCCCGACCGGTGACGTCAACCTCCCCTTGGCGATGGCGCTGCTGGTGATCGTCTGGGTGCACGTCGAGTCCGTCAAGGCCCGCGGCATGCGTGGCTACCTGCGCCACTACGCCCAGCCCTACAAGGCGATGATCCCGATCAACGTCATCGAAGAGATCACCAAGCCCATCACGCTGACCTTCCGACTCTTCGGCAACATCTTCTCTGGGAGCCTCATGGTCGTCGTCATGGCGACGTTGCTGCCCTTCTACGCCTCGTTCTTCGGCCAGATGCTCTGGAAGCCGTTCGACCTCGGCATCGGCGTCATTCAGGCCTTCATCTTCGCCCTCCTCACCATCCTCTACTTCGGCATGGCAATGGCCAAGGAAGAGCACTGAGGACGTCGAGGGCGACGTAGCAACCAGTCGAATCACAAGTTCCATCACACAGGAGGAAAGCAATGGCAACGAATGACATGCAGCACGCAGTGCGCGCCGCGGGTGCGCTGGTCGGTGGCGGACTCGCTCTCGGCGGTGGCGCCATCGGTGCTGCCATCGGTGACGGCCTGGCCGGCAGCTCGACCATCTCGGCGATCGCTCGCCAGCCTGAGATCGAGAACAAGGCTCGGACCTACTTCTTCCTGACGGTTGGCCTCGCCGAGGCCATGTACTTCATCAACCTGCTGTTCATGGTCGTGTTCGTCTACGTCTTCTCCAAGCAGTAGTCCTCCAACGCCGGGGACGTGCCGTTGATCACGTGCCCCACTGACCTGTCCGCTACCCACATGCTCGGGAGCCGCCATCCATGCTGACCGCAGGGGTTTTCCTACTGCCGAACGGGACGTTCTTCGTTGAACTGCTGATCGTCTTCGTTCTGCTCTACATCACGTCGAAGTTCATCCTGCCGCCGCTGACCAAGGCGATGGATGAGCGCGACGCGGATGTGCGCAGCTCGATCGAAGCTGCAGAGAGCGCGCGCGCCGAGGCCGCCGAGGCAGACGAGGAGCGCCGCGCGGTGATCGAGCAGGGACGAGTCGAGGCACGAGAGATCCTCTCCCAGGCCCAGGCGGCTGCCGAGCAGGCTCGCAGCCAGGCGCTGGCCTCGGCGCAGGGCGAGTACGACAGGATCGTCTCGGCTGCTGCCGCAGAGGTGGCGCAAGCCAAGACCGACGCGATCGACAGCGCCACACCACAGCTCGGGACCATCGTGATGGGGGTCGTCGAGCGCGTGATCGGGCGCGAGGTCAACCCGAGCGCGCACCAAGACCTGATCGATGAGGGAGCTGCCGAGCTCCGCCATCGGGCCAGCGATGCGACCTCAGAGGTGACGACGTGACCACCTTCATCGTCGGCCTCTTGGTGATGCTGATCATCTTCTGGCTGATCTATCGCTACCTGTGGCCGAAGCTCAACGAGATGATGACCGCTCGCCAAGAGGAGATCGGCCATGCGCTCTCTTCGGCGGAAGAGGCGCGCCACGATGCCGCCTCGGCGGAGGTCGAGCGCGCCAGGTCGCTCGAAGAGGGCCGTGCCCAAGCGGCCGAGATCGTGGCTCAGGCGCGGCGCAACGCCGAGCAGGTGGCCTCCGAGGCGGCTGTTCGCACCGCCGCCGAGCAAGAGCGGATCATCGCCAACGCGCAGACCGAGGTGCAGCTGGCTCGCCAGCGAGCTGTCGACGACGCTGCTGCCCTCCTTGGCGACGTCGTGATGGACGTGGTGACCAAGGTCATCGACCGCGAGGCCGACGCCCAGGTGCACGCAGGCCTGGTCAACCAGGCCATGGAGGCGCTCGCTGCGACCTCTGAGGGCGAGCGAGCCGGAGTGGGCCGATGAACTCCTCCCTCCAGGGCTACGCCGCCTTCGTCCTCTCCACGCTCGATGATGCGACCGCCTCGACGGTCGCCGACGAGCTGGCCAGCCTCAACGAAGCCATCGCCGCCAACCACGACCTGCGCGCCGCGATGACCGATACCTCGGTCCCGGGCAGCCAGCGACGCGCGGTGCTCAGCGAGCTGCTCTCGGGGAAGGTCTCTGCGCCCACCGAGCGCTTGGCCGCCAACGCCGCACTCGTGACCCAGGCACAAGACGTGCCCGCCGCGCTCGAGCTACCTGGCCCTCCGGTCCCGCCAAGCTGTCTCAGGTGACGTGGTGGTCGAGCCCATGCTGAGCGTGAGCGGCGCTCGCGCTCGGGTCGGCGGGTTCGCCGATGCGCTCTTCGAGACCCTGGGGGTCTCCGACCTCGAGGAGATCGAAGACGAGCTCTTCCGGTTCGCTCGCATCGTCGAGTCCAACCCGTCCTTGCGCACCGCGCTGACGAACCGGGACATGCCGGTCCAGCGCCGACAGGCCATCGTGTCATCGCTCATCGAAGGCAAGGCCTCCGCGCCCGCCCTTGGCCTCCTGCGCTACGTGATTGCCGGAGGGCGCTCGCGCGACTTCGTCGGCACCCTCGACTGGCTGGTGGACAAGACCGCTCGGGCGCGTGGGTGGCGTGTGGCCAAGATCCGCACGGCGCAGCCTCTGGCAGAGGCCCAAGCCGATTCCCTGCGCTCTTCCCTGGCCGAGATGGCGGGCAACCCGGTCGAGCTCCAGATCACCGAGGACCCCACCTTGCTCGGCGGGATCCGGATCGAGGTCGGAGACCTCCTGGTCGACGCCACGGCCAAGGCTCGACTGGTGCAGCTCCGAGAGCACCTCGAGGCCGATCACCAAGCATTCATCACGCACGACTGAGTTTTCGAAGCACCACGAGAGGAACAGATATGACTGAGCTGACGATCAGCGCCACTGAGATCACCGAGGCGCTCCAGCGCCACGTGACCGACTACACCCCCGAGGTCGGCGCCGAGCAGGTTGGCCGCATCGTGGAGGTCGCCGACGGCATCGCTCGCGTCTCGGGTCTCCCGGGCGCTGCGGTCAACGAGCTGCTCGAGTTCGAGGACGGGACGCTCGGTCTCGCCATGAACCTCGACGAGGACACCGTGGGCGCCGTGGTGCTCGGCCACGTCGAGTCCCTCGAAGAGGACCAGGTCGTCCGAGCGACTGGTCGGATCCTGTCGGTCCCCTGTGGCGATGGCGTGCTCGGCCGAGTGATCAACGCCCTCGGCGAGCCCATCGATGGCAAGGGACCACTCGGTGCCACCGAGACACGTCGCATGGAGATCCAGGCGCCCGGCATCGTCGGCCGCCAGCCAGTCGAAGAGCCGCTCCAGACCGGCATCAAGGCCATCGACGCCATGACGCCCATCGGTCGGGGCCAGCGCGAGCTCATCATCGGTGACCGCAAGACCGGCAAGACCACCGTGGCCATCGACACGATCCTGAACCAGAAGGGCCAGGGCGTGAAGTGCATCTACGTCGCGATCGGCCAGAAGAACTCCTCGGTCGCCCAGACGGTCAAGCTCCTCGAGGACGCAGGCGCGCTCGAGTACACGGTCGTCGTGGTGGCCTCAGCCGGCGACCCTGCACCGTTCAAGTTCCTTGCCCCCTACGCCGGCTGTGCGCTTGGCCAGCACTGGATGGAGCACGGCGAGCACGCCCTCGTCATCTACGACGACCTCTCGAAGCAGGCTGAGGCGTACCGCCAGCTGTCACTGCTGCTTCGTCGCCCGCCGGGTCGCGAGGCCTACCCCGGTGACGTCTTCTACCTGCACAGCCGGCTCCTCGAGCGCGCCGCCAAGCTCTCTGACGCCCTCGGCGGCGGTTCGCTGACGGCGCTGCCCATCATCGAGACCAAGGCGGGTGACATCTCGGCCTACATCCCGACCAACGTGATCTCGATCACCGACGGCCAGGTCTTCTTGGAGTCCGACCTCTTCTACTCCGGCGTGCGACCCGCCATCAACGTGGGCAACTCGGTGTCCCGTGTGGGCAGCGCCGCCCAGATCAAGGCCATGAAGGCCGTGGCGGGAACGCTCAAGATCGACCTGGCTCAGTTCCGCGACCTCGAGAGCTTCGCCACCTTCGGCTCTGAGCTCGACAAGTCATCCCAGTCTCAGCTCGACCGCGGCTACCGGCTCACCGAGCTGCTCAAGCAGCCGCTCAACGCGCCGGTGCCGGTCGAAGAGCAGGTCATCGTCATCTACGCCGGGACGCGCGGGTGGGCCGACACGGTCCCGGTGCCCGAGGTGATCCGCTTCGAGGCGGAGCTGCGGGCCTACTTCCGAGCGAACTACGCCTCGATCCTCGAGGAGATCCGCACCACCGGCAAGCTCCCCGAGGAGGCCTCGATCGACGCAGGCCTCGAGGCGTTCCTGGCCGGGTTCGACACCGGATCGGCCAGCTGACCTACGTGAGCGCCCGAGCGATCCAAGCCCAACGAGAGGAGGTGTAGCGACATGGCAGGTGGACAGGAACGAGTCCTGCGCCGACGCATCAAGAGCGTCCAGGCGACCAGGAAGATCACGAAGGCCATGGAGCTCATCGCTGCCTCGCAGATCATGCGCGCCCAGGGGCGCATCGCGGCGAACCGCCCCTACCGCGACGGCATGCGCCGGATCATCATCGAGACGGCCAAGGGTGACCCCACCGCGGCGGGCAAGATGCTGGGCACGCCTGAGAAGGTTGAGAGCGTCCTGCTCGTCGTCATCGTCGGTGACCGCGGCCTCTCGGGTGCCTACAACTCGTCGGTGCTCAGGGCGACCGAGCGCAAGATCGTCGAGCTGACCGCTGCGGGGGCGTCGGTCCGCTTGATCGTGGTCGGCAAGAAGGGCGGCCCGTACTTCCGCTTCCGCGGCCAGGACGTCGAGTCGTCGTTCCAGGGCTTCGCCGACAAGCCCACCTTCGAAGACGCTCGCCAGGTCGCCTTCCAGAGCGCGGCGCCGTTCCTCGCCGGCGAGGTCGATCAGGTGCTCTTGGTCTCGACCCGCTTCTTCTCGGCGGGAAGCCAGTCGGTCGAGACCCGCCAGCTCCTCCCGCTCGACGAGGTGACCGACGAAGCAGACGACGAGGACACCACCTCGGGCACGCTTGAGGGCTACACCGAGTTCGAGCCCGACGCCAGCGACCTGCTGGTCGCCTTGGCCCCGCGAGCTCTCGAGAGCGAGATCTTCACCGCGCTGCTCGAGGGGGCGGCTGCGTTCCACACCTCCCAGCAGCGAGCGATGGCGGCTGCCACCGACAACGCTGATGACCTGAGCCAGACCCTCTCTCGCATCATGAACCGCGCCCGCCAGGACGCCATCACCACCGAGATCATGGAAATCGTCGGCGGCGCCGAGGCGCTCGCGCGAAGAAAAAGGAGCATGAATGACTGTCGCCCCTGACAAGCTGCAAGAGGGACGGGTCGTCGCTATCGCCGGTCCCGTCATCGACGTGGAGTTCCCTCCCCACGCGCTGCCCGAGATCAACTACGCCGTCCAGGTGGACCTGGACCTCGATGGCAAGACCGTCACGGTGACCGCCGAGGTCGCCCAGCAGATCGGCGAGGGCCGTGTTCGCTGCGTCTGCATGCAGCCGACCGACGGCCTCGTGCGGGGCGCACCGGTGCGCAACACCGGCCGTGGGATCTCCGTGCCCGTCGGCGACGTCGTCTTGGGCCACGTCTTCAACGTGCTCGGCGAGCCGCTCGACACCGACGACATCGGCGAGGTGACCGAGCGCTGGGACATCCACCGCGACGCCCCGACCTTCGACCAGCTCGAGTCCCGGGCCACCATGTTCGAGACCGGCATCAAGGTCATCGACCTCCTCGAGCCCTACGTGCAGGGAGGCAAGATCGGCCTCTTCGGGGGCGCAGGCGTGGGCAAGACGGTGCTCATCCAGGAGATGATCAACCGAGTGGCCACCCAGCACGGTGGGGTGTCGGTCTTCGCCGGCGTCGGCGAGCGGACCCGTGAGGGCACCGACCTGTGGATCGAGATGCAGGAGTCTGGCGTCATCGAGAAGGCAGCCCTCGTCTACGGCCAGATGGACGAGCCCCCGGGCGTGCGCCTGCGCGTCGCGCTCGCCGCGCTGACGATGGCCGAGTACTTCCGTGACGTCCAGAACCAGGACGTGCTGTTGTTCGTCGACAACATCTTCCGCTTCGTCCAGGCTGGCTCAGAGGTCTCGACGCTGCTCGGCCGCATGCCCTCCGCGGTGGGCTACCAGCCGACCCTCGCGGACGAGATGGGCGAGCTCCAAGAGCGGATCACCTCGACCAGAGGCAAGTCGATCACCTCGCTCCAGGCCGTCTACGTGCCTGCGGACGACTACACCGACCCTGCTCCGTTCACGACCTTCACTCACCTCGACGCCACCACCGAGCTGTCTCGCCAGATCGCCGCTCTGGGCATCTACCCGGCCGTCGACCCGCTGGCCTCGACGTCGAACATCTTGGCTCCCGAGATCGTGGGCGACCGCCACTACAACGTGGCCCGCCAGGTCCAAGAGGTGCTCCAGCGCTTCCGGGAGCTCCAAGACATCATCGCCATCCTGGGTCTCGACGAGCTCTCCGAGGAAGACCGCGTCATCGTCTCTCGCGCACGCAAGATCCAGCGGTTCTTGTCGCAGCCGTTCTTCGTGGCCGAGGTCTTCACCGGTCTGCCGGGTGTGTTCACCCCCATCGACGAGACGGTCGAGTCGTTCGAGGCGCTCGTCAAGGGTGAGCTGGACAACGTGCCCGAGCAGGCGTTCTTGAACGTCGGTGGCGCTGAGTCCGTGCTGGCCAAGGCGCACCAGATGGAGAAGGACGCCTGATGGCCGAACACACCCTCGGTGTCGAGATCGTCACCCCGGAAGAGGCGCTCTTCGCTGGCCAGGCCACGGCGCTGCTGACCGCGACCACGCTCGGTGATCTGACGATCATGGCCGACCACGCGGAGATGATTGGTGACGTGGCCCCGGGGGTCGTGCGCATCGAGACGCCAGATGGTGAGACCCTCTCGATCGCCGTGCACGGCGGCTTCCTGCAGGTCACCACGGGCCCTGGTGCCGCGATGGGCCTGGTCGAGGGCGTGACGGAGACCGAGCGCACGACGAGGGCGACCATCCTGGCTGGCATCGCAGAGTTCGCCACCGAGATCGACATCACCCGAGCCGAGCTGGCCAAGACCGCGGCAGAGGCTCGGCTGGCCGAGCTTCGAGCGCAGGGTGGTCGCAGCGCGAGTGCCACGGGCGGCGAGCACGAAGAGGCGAGCGAGCACTTCGTGGAGCTGGCCGTCGCCGAGGCGGAGCTCGCTCGAGCAGAGCTTCGCCTCTCAAGCGCCAGCCCGCTGGGCCTGCACTGAGGCTCCGATCCTCCTCAGCCTCCGCTGCTTCGGTGCAGTGGAGGGGGATCAGAACTGGATGGCGGAGAACTCTGAGAGCTTCTCGAGACGGTGGACCGCGTCGATCTTGCGACGGGTCCCCGAGCGCGATCGCATCACGAGCGATTGGGTCGTCGCGCCAGAGTCGTGGAAGCGCACGCCTTGGAGCAGCGCCCCGTCGGTGATGCCCGTGGCGGAGAAGAAGCAGTTGTCCCCAGAGACCAGGTCGTTGGTGGTCAGGACCTTGTCGAGGTCGTAGCCAGCGTCGAGCGCACCCTGGCGCTCGGTCTCGTTGCGGGGCCACAGGCGACCCTGCATCTCGCCGCCGAGGCACTTGAGCGCCGCAGCGCCGATCACGCCCTCTGGCGTGCCACCGATGCCGAAGAGGATGTCGGCTCCCGAGTTCGGCCATCCGGTAGCGATGGCGCCGGCCACGTCGCCGTCGGTGATCATGCGGATCCGAGCACCCGCCTCGCGGACCTCGGCGATGAGATCGACGTGCCGTTCGCGATCCAAGATCACCGCCGTCAGGTCACGCACGGGCTGTCCGAGCTGCTTGCCCAGGCTCTGGAGGTTCTCGGTGGCCGACTTGGTGATGTCGATCGAGCCCTTGCCTCGCGGCCCCACCGTGATCTTCTCCATGTACACACAGGGACCTGGATCGAACATGGTGCCGCGCTCGGAGACGGCGATGACGCTGAGCGCTCCGCCTCGGCCGGTCGCGGTGAGCGTGGTCCCGTCGATGGGGTCCACGGCGATGTCGCACGCCGGGGGAGACCCGTCGCCGATCTTCTCGCCGTTGTAGAGCATCGGGGCTTCGTCCTTCTCGCCCTCGCCGATGACGACGACGCCGTCCATCTGGATGCTCGAGAGCACGACGCGCATCGCCTCGACCGCAGCACCATCGGCGCCGTTCTTGTCGCCTCTGCCCATGAAGCGACCGGTGGCCAGCGCTGCCGCCTCCGTCACACGGACGAGCTCGAGAGCAAGGTTGCGATCTGGGTTCTGCGGTGCGGATTCCACCCGCCAGACCCTACAGCAGCCTGGTCAGAGGGTTCATCGGTCGAGTCCCCCCGAGCCTCGCCCCCGAGCTGATGCTGAGCGGCCATAATCGAAGCCGTGACTCACATCCTCGTGCAGCCCGGTCCGCCCCTGTCGGGCTCGGTCGAGGCCGGCGGGGCCAAGAACTCCGTGCTGAAGCTCATGGCTGCGTGCCTCTTGGCGGAGGGCACCCACGTCTTGGAGAACGTGCCGCGGATCACCGACGTCGACATCATGGCCGACGTGCTGCGCGCGCTCGGCTGCAGCGTCGAGCGCACCGCTGAGCGCCAGCTGATCGTCGACACCCCTGCGACCGACCAGCTCATCCCCGTCGCTCCCTACGAGCTGGTTGAGAAGATGCGGGCGTCGATCGTGGTGCTCGGCCCCCTCCTCGCTCGGTGCGGCACCGCTCGGGTGTCGATGCCCGGAGGCGACGACTTCGGCAGTCGACCCATCGACATCCACATCGCGGGGCTGACCTCGATGGGGGTGACCTTCGGCACAACGCATGGCTACGTCGAGGGAGAAGCCACCGACGCCACCGGACGGCTCGTGGGCGCGCACCTCGTGCTCGAGTACCCGAGCCACACCGCCACCGACAACCTGCTGATGGCCGCGGCCCTGGCCAAGGGGACGACCGTCATCGACAACGCCGCCCGTGAGCCTGAGGTGGCTGATCTGGCGGCGATGCTCATCGCCATGGGTGCCAGCGTCCGAGGCGCTGGCACCTCGAGGATCGTGATCGACGGTGCCGAGCGACTCACGCCCGTTCGCCATCGAGTGATCTCTGACCGGGTGGTGACGGCCACGTACCTCTTGGCGCCTGCGCTCGCAGGGGGGTCGGTCACGGTGGTCGACGGTCGGCCCGAGCACATGGAGATGCTCCTGGCCAAGCTGCGCTCGATGGGCATGGACGTCAGCTTTGGTCCCAGCGGGCTGACCGCCACGTCCCCGGGGCGCCTCAAGGCTGTCGACGTGGCGACGTTGCCCTATCCCGGGGTGGCCACTGACTACAAGCCCTTCTTGGTCACCGCCCTCTCGGTGGCCGAGGGCGTCAGCATCGTCTCGGAGAACCTCTTCGAGGGCCGGTTCCGCTACGTCGACGAGCTCCGCAGGATGGGGGCTGACATCCGCACCGAAGGCCATCACGCAGTCGTGCGCGGCGTCGAGCGCCTCTCAGGCGCGCCGGTCAAGGCGCCCGACATCAGAGCGGGAGCAGCCCTCGTCCTCGCCGGGTTGGTGGCTGATGGCGAGACCATCATCAGCGGGGTCGAGCACATCGAGCGGGGCTACGACGATCTGGTCGGCACGCTCCAGTCGCTCGGTGCCGGCGTCACGTGGCGGTGACTGCCACGTTGAGCCGTGAGCCGAGCGAGCTCCTCGACCACGCGCTCCTCGGGCACCGCGCGGCGCTGGCGCGCTTGATCACCATGGTGGAGAGCGGTGGTGACGACGCCAAGCGCGTGGCCGCTCTGAGCTACGCCTCGCCGCCCCCCTACTCCGTCGGCCTGACGGGCGCACCGGGAGCGGGGAAGTCGACGCTGACCGACCGCCTCATCACCGCCTCGAAGGGCGGCTGGCCCGGAGGGGCGACGGGTGAGCCCGAGCCCATCGCTCAGCTCGCCGTGGTGGCGGTCGACCCGTCCTCGCCCTTCACCGGAGGCGCGATCTTGGGTGATCGCATCCGCATGCACCAGCACGCCACCGATCCCGACGTGTTCATCCGATCGATGGCCACGCGTGGTCGCTTGGGGGGTCTGTCCCTGGCTGTGCCCGATGCCGTGCGCCTGCTGGGCGCCGCTGGGATGCCCTTCGTGCTGGTTGAGACCGTCGGTGTCGGCCAGATGGAGGTGGACGTGGCGTCGGCGACGGACACGACGGTGGTGGTGGTCAACCCTGGGTGGGGCGACTCGATGCAGGCCAACAAGGCGGGCCTCCTCGAGGTGGCCGACGTCTTCGTGATCAACAAGGCGGATCGCGGTGGGGCCTCCGAGGCGAGGCGAGATCTCAACCAGATGCTCGATCTCTCTCGCTTGGGAAGCTGGCGACCTCCGATCATCGAGACGTCCGCCGCGGAGGGAGCTGGCATCGACGAGCTGTGGTCCACGCTTGGCGAGCATCGAGCTCACCTCATCTCGACCGGCGAGCTCGAGCCTCGACGACGTGATCGCTTGGCAGGCGAGCTCCGTCGGGTGCTCTCGGCGCGCTTGGCCGAGCGAGTGGAGCACCTCGCAGAAGGTGCTGCCTTCACCGATCAGGTGGCCGCGCTGGTGGCGGGGAAGACCGACCCCTACTCGTCTGCGGAGCTGCTGCTCAGCTGATCAGCTGGGCAGCCAGCTCCTCGCAGGCCAGCTCGGGGGGCACGATGTTGATCGCCACGCCGGTGCCCATCTCGAACCCGGCCCTGGTCGTGGCCTTGGGGACGAGGTGGACGTGCCAGTGGAAGGGCTCACCCACGCGGAACGGGGCGGAGTGGAAGACCAGGTTGTACGCGACGTCCCCGACTGAGCCGGTGAGGGCCTTGAGCGCGATGCGGATGCTCCGGCCCACTGCGGTGACGACGTCGTCACTAGCGGTGTGCAGGTGCGGATCGTGCTGGCGAGGCAGGATGAGCATCTCGTAGGGAACGCTTGACCAGTAGGGGCAGACCACCAAGACGTCGTCGTCGCGGTAGACGATCCGCAAGCCGACGGACTCCTCAGCCTCGATGGTGGTGCACAGCAGGCAGCGAGCGGTGAAGCGAGCGAAGCGGGCCTGCTCCTCAGCCAGCTCTCGCGGCACGAAGCTCATCCCCATGAGCTGGCCGTGGGGGTGCTCGAGCGACGCGCCGGCTTCTCGACCGGCGTTCACGATCGCTTGGCTGTAGCGAAGGTTCGGCGCTGCGGCGTGCATCGCCATGCGATCTCGCACGGCCTTCATGATGAGCCCCGCGTGCTCGTCGGTCAGATCGGGCCACGCCGCCTTGTGGTCGGGGGAGAGGACGAAGACCTCATGGATCCCGCCGGCGGAGCCCACAGTGAAGACGGGTCCTCGGTTCTCAACCACGAAGGGCTCGTCGCCTTCGAAGGCGGGGTACTTGTTGGGGATGACCCGAACCTGCCACTTCCCATCGTCGTCATAGGTCTCGAGAGCCGGTGGCGTCGCCTCTTCGTGACCCGGACAGAAGGGGCAGGGCTTGAGCGGCTCGTGCTCGAGCCGCTCGGCATGCAGGACGAACGCATCAGGACGCTTGGCGCGTGCCTCGGAGATGACGACCCATCGCCCCGAGAGGGGGTCAAGCCGCATCTCGGTCATCTGCACTCCGGGTGGTAGTCGTTCTTCATCGATCCGTAACCAAGCGTATCGCTCCTAGAGCGAGCGCCGGGTCGACCCCTCAGGCACTCGGACTCTCGGTCACGACTTCGACATCATCACGGCGAGGCCGAACCCGATGAGGCCGAGGACGAAGACGGCGCAGAGGCCGGCACCGGCTCGAAGCTGGGTTCGGCGAGAACCCTGAGCGGTCTCTGAGTGGGCGAAGCACAGGACGCCGAGCGAGACGAGCAGGACGGCGCCGCCTCCGAAGACGACGCTGAGCCCGATGACCTTCAAGATCCCCACCCAGTCCACGAGCGGGGAGGTGGTCGAGGCGGCGCCGATCATGACGAGATCTCCCTCATGCCGCCAGCGTGGCCGGGGTGACGATGGCGGTCTCCGGGTCCCACGGATCGTTGACGTTCTCGGGGTTGACGGGTGCCTGGCGGCTGCGGGCGTAGATGCCGGCGGCCGCCGCGGCGAGCAGGACGCCGAGCACGATGACGCCGGCATTGCCGCCGATGGCGCTCTCCAGCGAAAAGGCGCCGGCTCCGACGAGCGCGGCAGCGGGCATGGTCAGGCCCCACGCCACGAGCATCTCGCCAAAGACGCTCCAGCGGACGGGGATCCAACGCCCCACGCCCGAGCCCACCACCGAACCCGTGCAGACCTGCGTGGTCGAGAGCGGGATGCCCATGTGAGTCGACGCCAGCAGGACCGCTGCTGAAGAGGTCTCGGCGGCGAAGCCCTGGGGTGTGTCGAGCTCGGTGATCCCCTTGCCGACGGTGCGGATGATGCGCCAGCCGCCGAGGTAGGTGCCGAGGCCGATGGCCAGCCCACAGAGCAACACCACCCAGGTGGGCGTCGACGCGGAGCCGGAGAGCGAACCGTTCGCGACGAGTGCGAGCGTGATCACGCCCATCGTCTTTTGTGCGTCGTTCGTGCCATGGGCGAGCGAGACCATCGAGGCCGAGCCGATCTGAGCCCACCGGAATCCCTGCTGCTTGGCGTTGGCTTGAGCGTTCCGAGTCAGCCGAAGCGCGAACCAGGTGGCGAAGGCGGCGATCGCCCCTGCGATGAAGGGCGAGAGCACGGCGGGGATGAGGACTTTGCCGAAGACGCCGTTCCACTCGACGGCGCCGCTCCCCGCGTGGACCATGGTGGCTCCGACCACGCCACCGATGAGCGCATGGCTCGAGCTCGACGGGATGCCGAAGAGCCAGGTGACAAGGTTCCAGAGGATCGCTCCGACGAGTCCAGCGAAGATGACGTCCAGGGTCACGGCACCCTGATCGACGATGCCCTTGGCGATCACCGCAGCGACCGACAGCGAGATGAAGGCTCCCACCAGGTTCAGCACCGAGGAGAGGGCCACCGCGACGCGCGGCTTGAGCGCTCCGGTAGCGATGGAGGTCGCCATGGCGTTCGCCGTGTCGTGGAAGCCGTTGGTGAAGTCGAAGGCGAGAGCCGTCCCGACGACGACGAGAAGCAACGGCGTCTGGTGCACGCCAATTTCTAGACCACACCGGAGACCGTGACACAGGGAAACGACCAGTCGGCCGAAGAGTTCAGCCGCAGTTCACCTCGGAGATACTCAGGGTTCACCTCGAGAGGTCCGCCCCGTCGCGTGCGGCCAGAATGAGGGGATGCCACTCGTGGGGATCGAGCCGCCGAGGTCCACGGTCTACGACCTCATGCTCCTCGTGCACATCGGTGTCGCGCTCATTGCGCTGATCAGCATGGTCGCCGCGAGCGTCGCTGCCCGAAGCCTCCGAAAGACGCCTGCTGGTCAGCCCTGGCCTCAAGCTGGCGCTCGCTACTTCTCTCCCGGGCCCGACGTCGTGGGCCGGCTGCTCTACCTCATCCCGCTGAGCGGCGTGGCACTGATTGGCCTCAGCCACCGGGCGATCACGTTCCATGATGCCTTCGTCATCGTCGGCCTCGTCCTCTGGGCACTGGTGGCGGCGACGGCAGAGCTTGCAGTCTTCAGGTCAGGAGATCGACTGCGAACGCTCGTCGGGTCGACCGCTGACGCACCGAGCGATGACCTGTGGCGACGTGACGCCACCGCCATCGCGCACGGCGTCGACCTCATCGTGCTCCTGGTGGTTGCGGCCAGCGTGGTCATGATCGCCCAGCCGTGAGCTCGCCTGAGGCGGATCGCCGCGACGAGGGCTCCGAGGTCGCTGCGGTCGAGGGGCTGACTGTGGTGCGAGACGGGCGTGTGATCCTCTCGGTCGAGGATCTCGTCATCGGGCCCGGGGAACGCTGGGCGCTGCTTGGTCCCAACGGCTCGGGCAAGTCGACGCTGCTCGCCGTGCTCTCCGGAAGGCTCTGGCCGACGAGCGGGAAGGTGACGTTGCTCGGCGAGACGATCGGCGCTGTCGATCTCAGGGATCTGCGCCAGCGGCTCGGCTTGATGAGCGCCACCCTCACCAGGCAGCTCCGCGGCGGGCTCTCGGCGCACGACGCCGTCGTCACCGGCGTCGACGGAGCGCTGGAGCCCTGGTGGGCAACCTATGACCAAGCTGCCCATCAGCGAGCCGATGAGCTCTTGGCCCTCCTCGGGGTGGGACGGCTGAGCGCCATGGCGCTCGAGGTCTTGAGCGAGGGAGAGCGAGGCAGGGTGCTGTTGGCACGCGGTCCTGATCGCCGAGCCAGAGCTGGTCTGCCTAGACGAACCGGCAGCGGGCCTCGATCTCGGTGCGCGAGAGGAGCTGCTGGCGCTGCTGGGCGAGCTGTTCGATCGAGCGCACCGCGCACCAGTGGTGCTGGTCACGCACCACCTCGAAGAGCTCCCGCGCGGCATCACCCACGCCCTGCTCCTCCGAGGCGGGACGCCTGTCGCGCTCGGGAGGGCGTTGAACGTCTTGACCAGTGAGAACGTCTCAGAGGCCTTCAACCTCCCCGTCGAGGTCATCCGTCACGATGATGGACGCTTCAGCGCACGAGCGCGCCCCGCAGCGCGCTGAGCGCGCGAGGGCTCGCCACGCCTCGCCCATCCACCACATCTCAAGGGCCCTTAGATACCGTTTACTCCCAGCCGAGTGGGGAAGGCGGGGTGCGAATCGATGGTCATCATCATGGTGCTCGTCATCGCATGGGGAGTCATCCTCGCACCCGGGATCATCCGAAAGATCAGGGCGTCGAACAGTGAACGATCCATCTCCTCCTTCCACCACTCACTCGACCTCCTCGAGTCTGCAGCACCTCGCGTCGTGCTCCCCGCGTACCGACTCTCTGGCGAGGACACCGGGCGACTCGATGTTCCGGTCCTTGTCCCCCTCGCGCCGAGCACGTCGGTCAAACCCCATCCGCACCTCGTCTTGCTCCGGCCTGACGGCCAGGGAGGAGTAGCAACCATGAACGATCGCTATGACTACGAGGAGCAAGAGGATCACGGCTATGGCGATCCGACCCATGACGCCTACTTCGATGACTACGCCATCGACAACGCGTCCGTACGACGACTACGACCGCTCGGACGATCGTTATGACCACAGCTATCCGGCAGACCCGTACGCGCGCCGAGAAGCTGCGCTTCGCCGACGAAACATCCTGTTCTGCCTGATCGGAGCGCTGGTCGTGACTGCTCTTGGTGGTTTCGCCTTCTCGATGCTGTGGTACCTGACGGTCGCCTGCGCGCTGCTCCTTGCCGGGTACGTCGGCCTGATGGCGTGGGCGGCGACGAGGGGCACGATCACGCTGGGCTCTTCGTCACGCGCCTCGGGCTCGCAGCGTCACGTTGCTCGAGCCGTCATACCGCCCTACGAGTCTCCGGCTGCGGGCCGCTGGTCGGACGCTCCTGCGGGTTACGACGATCGAGACGCTGCCTTCGTTGACGGCGCGGACGACGGCTGGTGGGATCAGCCGCGTCGGGTCGCCGCTCGCTGAGGTCGCTGGCAGAGCGACTACACTTTGCCCTCTTCGGGGGTGTAGCTCAGCTGGCAGAGCGCTACGTTCGCAATGTAGAGGCCGTGGGTTCAAATCCCATCACCTCCACCCGATGAGCCCATCGCCAAGACCGGCACGGTGAGCTTGGTCTGAGCCAGTCGGTGCCATCCTGGCTCTCGCGTCGCGTCGCTTCAGATCCCCTCGAGTGCTGCGCACCGTGACTTGGAGTGGTGTGGCGGGAGAAGTAACGTCCGATCGGTGATCGAGCAGGGCAGCAGCTGATGCCAGGGATGGGCGGCTCGACCGGGACCAACGCCTCGCCGGTCATCTCGGCGTTCCACACGGCGCTTCTTCGCCAAGGCGCTCTCATCTTCGCAGTGCTCATCATGCTCTTCGTCGCATGGAACCTCTACTGCTCTTGGCAGTACCGGCAAGCTCGCTCGACGGGATCGCCGTTGCCACGGACACCAACGGTGTTCGTCGCGGAGCCTGCTGCGCGCCGCTTCCTCAGAATCTCGTTCGGGATGCTGTGGATCCTCGACGGCCTCTTGCAGCTCCAGCAGAACATGCCTTTGGGCCTGCCCAGCAACGTCCTCCAGCCTGCTGCGGCGACCTCGCCCGGCTGGGTGCAGTCCATCACAAACTTTGCTGTCACCACATGGACGCGTCATCCGACGCAGGCTGCAGCAGCAGCGGTGTGGATCCAGCTCGGCATCGGCGTGCTCCTGCTGGTGGCTCCGCGGGGTCGTTGGTCGCGACTCGCCGGGGTCGCAGGTCTCGTGTGGGGATTGGTCGTCTGGATACCTGCCGAGGCGTTTGGGGGGATCTTCGCACCTGGCCTCACGATTCTCTTCGGCGCACCTGGTGCAGCGCTGTTCTACGCGCTGGCTGGAGGCCTCATCGCGCTGCCCGACAAGGCCTGGGTGGGAAGAAGGCTGGGCGAGATCGTCACGGGGGGCATGGGCCTGTTCCTGATCGCCATGGGTGTGGTCCAGGCGTGGCCCGGTCGAGGGTTCTGGCACGGCGGCACCACCAGCCAGCCAGGATCGGTCGTCGCCATGGCACAGACGATGTCCACGACCTCTCAGCCCCATGCCTCTGCGTCCCTTGTCTCCTGGTTCGGTTCGCTTGCCCAAGCACACGGCTGGCTTCTCAATTTCGCCCTGGTGGTGCTCCTTATCGGTGTGGGCCTTGCCTTGCTCGTGGGCGGCCGGTATCTGCGACCGGGGCTCTACGTCTTTGCTGGCTTCGCACTCCTCGATTGGGTTTTCGTCCAGGACTTCGGCTTCTGGGGCGGGACGGGAACCGACCCGAACTCGATGCTGCCGATGTTGTTCTTCGTCATCGGGGGCTACCTTGCTCTTCGACCCGCGACCGCTACCGCCGAAAGCCCCGCACCGACCTCCGACGTCGTCGCCGAGGAGCAGGGGGAGGGTGCGCCGTGGACCAGGAGGTGGAGGCAGCTCAGCCCCCGGTACTCGGGTCGGCTCGCCGCGACGCTCGGAGCCGCCGTCATCATCCTCGTCGGTACAGCTCCGATGGTCGCTGCTTCGGCCAACTCGAGTACCGATCCCCTTCTCATCGAGTCAGTCAACGGCGCGCCTGCGGTTGCGACGGGCGTTGCGCCGAGCTTCCGCCTGGTCGATCAGACCGGTAAGCCGGTGTCGCTCCGAGACCTGCTCGGCTACACGGTGGTGCTCACCTTTCTCGATCCTGTCTGCACCACCGATTGCCCGGTCATTGCTCAAGAGATGCGGGCGACCAATCAGCTCCTGGGCAGCGAGTCTCCCAAGGTTCGCTTCGTCGCCGTCGTGGCGAATCCGACCTACAACTCAGTCTCGACGGTGGACGCCTTCGACCAGCAAGAAGGTCTCGACGCTATGGGGAACTGGCTCTACCTGACTGGTTCGACGGCCACCCTGCGAAGCGTCTGGCGCGCCTATGGAGAAGAGGTGTCGAACGCGCCAGCGGGGAGCATGGCCGTCCACGCCGACATCATCTACGTCATCGACTCCCACGGGGTCACTCGCCGAGCCCTGACCGCCGATCCGGGTGATGGTCTGGCTGACCACCAGTCCTTCTCGAGCCTCTTGGCCCAGGAGATCTCGCAAGTTATGTCTTCGTGAGAGGTCGAACGCTCCACTGGGCGCTCTTGATCACTGTGGTGGTGGTTGGTCTGGTCGTGGTGCTCGAGCGACCTTGGACGTCTCAAGGATCGACTGACAGCTCTTCGTCAGCGACTTCCTCGTCGTTGGCGTCGTCAACGAGTCTGTCAAATGGGAGCTCGGTGACCGTGCCCATGGGCCACTTCGACGACCCCACCAACACGTTCTGGGAGCTGTTCGTCCAAGGTGTCCCCAGCTCAGCCGACTCCACCACCGGCAACTGGCAGCTGCGAACTCCGCCAGGGGTGGCCAGCAACGGTGGCCTCGTCATCGGACTCTCGGCTGATGGCGCGCTGACCGCCGGCTTCGTTCCCTCTGTCAATCTCACGTTCTCTCCATTAGCTCAGAGCGCCACGAGTGGACTGACGTGGGCGGCTGGACAGCTTCCGACCGGCCTTGCCGTCGCACCCAGCGGCGTCGCCAGCACAGACGGGACGTCACTTGCCCTAGGTGCCGGGCAAGGCGGCAGCGTGTTCATGAGCACGGGCAACCTGAGCCGTTGGACGAGGCTGGTCACGGGACGCTCGCTCGCCCACTCGACGAAGGCGTGCTCCCTCACCTCGATCACGGCGGTGGCGCTCGGCGTCGACGACGAGCCGGTGCTCGGGCTCTCGTGCGCGCGCGGACAGCTGGTGGGGATCGTCACCGAGGCCAACGCCGGGACGGCGAGTCCCTCCTGGCGCCTCGTGGGTCCTCAACTCGCGACGACACAGCGCGGCGCGACGGCCGTGGTTCGGCTCCAAGAGGGGAGTCTTGGGCTCATCGGACTTGCGACGACGACCAAGAGTGCCGGGGCCACCGCGCTCAGCGCCTTCTGGGGCAACAGCGCTGCGACGGGCTGGGAAGACTCTCGGCCCATGACACTGCAGGCGGGCTGGACGATCATGGCTACGGCTATCGCCTCGAGCACCGAAGGGCAGCGCGTCGCGGTGCTGCTCCGCTCGGGGAGACGCCGCCAGATCTGGGTGGTCGATCAAGCGAGCAAGACGTGGAGCGAGCTGCCTTCCCCACCTTTGGGCACCGAGGCGGTGGCCACGCCCGGCCAAGAGATCGACGCCTTCGTCGTGGACGGCGCCCGGCTGACCATCTGGACCCTCAGTCCTGAGGCAACCGCGTGGAACAAGGCTGAGGGCGTCGTCGTGCCGCTGCAGTACGGCTCTTCGAGCTGATCTCGACTCGCTGCGGCCCCAGACTGCGTAGGCACCTTCGAGCCGGCGTCCTCGACGCGAGCGACACGACGAGAGATGGGTGAGAGGATGCTGGTATGCCGCTTCCGGCGCCCTGGCAGATCACACCGCTCGCTGTGGTGGCGGTCGCGCTGTGCGTCACGTACGAGTTCGGGGTTCGCTCGCTCGCTCTCAGGCAGACCGATGACCACCGACGCCGCACCAGAAGGCGAAGCATCGTGTTCTACGTCGGGATGCTGGGAGCGGCTCTCGTCGCCTCGAGCCCCTTGGAACGCTGGGCGATGCCGTGGTTGAGCATCCACATGATCCTCCACGTCGTCGAGATGTTCTATCTCCCGCCGCTGCTGATCGTCGGAGCAGCATGGGTGCCTCTCCTCTTCGCTCTTTCCGTCGAGCGGCGGCGTCGACTCCTCAGCGCCTACTATCGCTCTCGCTCGCTGCGCTGGCTCCGGTCCCTCTCGGCACTGTTCACGAACCCCATCTTCGCCATCGTCGCCTTCAACGGCGTCATGATCTTCTGGCATCTGCCCGCCGTGTACGACTGGGCAGCGTGGCACGACTGGTCGATGGGCTGGCTGATGACACCAAGCTTCTTGGTGGTGGGCTACCTGTTCTGGCGGGTGTTCCTGGGCTCGCACCCGGCTCCTCCACGAGGCTCGACGCGAGTGCAGCTCATGGCCATCGTCACCACGGCTTTCGTGATGCTGGTCCTCGCGATGGCGATGGCGATCTTCACCAAGGACCCCTGGTACTCGATGAACGTCGTCATGGATGGCAGTGCGGCTGCGCTGCGAGATCAGCGGTTCGCCGCAGGGATCTTGTGGGTCTGCGGTGACTTCTGGGTGGTGCCGGCACTGGTCCTCGTGCTCTATCGCCTCTCAAACCGCGAGGGGGGCGTGTTGGGCTCGCTCGAGCGTGCGCTTGACCAGCGCGAGGATCAGCTGCCGTCCTCAGGCACCTCGAGCTCTGCGTCGCCTGCCTCGAGCTCCGCGTCGCCTGCATCGAGCGTGCGCAAGTACTGATTCCAAGCCTCGAGCTCAGGGTCTGGCTCCTCGACCGTCTCGAGAGACGTTGCGGGGGAGCTGGGAGGTGCCGGGCGACGCTGGTCCGTGCCGTTGAAGAGGTGCCACCAGAGGTAGAGGGCGAAGCCTGCCAGGAGGGGCCACTCGAACACGTAGGTCCAGCTGAGCTTGTTCCCCCCGAGAGCACGCAACACCTCGAAGACGAACGCACCCACGCAGAGGCACAGACCGAGGATCAGCGTGGCGTGGAGCTTGATCGCAGCAGCCCCTCTGAGCCGGCCGGGTCGCCCGCCTTCGGTCGGGCCTGGAAGATCAGGTGGGATCTCAGCCACGTCACGGACCCTAACAACCGCCGTCCTTGCAATCGGTCGTGCGTCGCGGCAAGGCGCAAGCGAGTGGAAAAAAATGATTGGTGCTTTCGACCTTCAAAGTTGTTACATTGCGGACTGAGCACGACGGGCTGATCGCCATTGCGTCGCCAATGGTCGATGTCGTGCCGAGCAGTGAGGGGGGGTACGGGTTGTGGAACCGAGCGAGGGACTCAACGGAACCAACGTCGACGCACGCTCGACGCGTCCGCGGGCACTGGGCATCATCATCACGCTCGGGGTGGCGCTGATCGTCTTCGTCGGCGTCGGGGCCTTCTTCTACTCGGAGACCTATTCGTCGCCGTCGGGGACCGAGGTGGGCAAGTCCGTGGGCACGAGCGTCGTGAACGGCGTGACCATGCCGCACGTGACCCTCCAGTTCCAGACCTATCCGGACTCCACGGGGAGCGTGAACGGTGTGCCGATCCACCCCGGTGGCAACCCGAGCTGGCCGGCCTACGGGATGACCAACCAGTTCCAGGTGCCCGCCCACGCGCTCGTCACGGTCGACGTTCGTCAGTACGACTCGGGAGGCACCCTCAACAACCCATGGTTCGCCACCGTCCGCGGCACGGTGGGCGGCACGGCGACGGTGGACGGCAAGGTGGTCAAGTCCATCGACCCGAACAACGTCGGCCACACCTTCACCGTGCGAGGATCACCGGGCACGGATCCAGGGTTCTTCCTCAACGTTCCACTTCCGGCCGTGGGTGGCGACAATCAGGCGGACAACGGCCAGTACCACACGGTGGTGTTCAGCTTCGTCTCGGGGAGCAAAGGGCTCTACGCCTGGAACTGCGAATTCCCCTGTGGCGTGATGCTGGCGGGCTTCGGAGGTCCTATGAGTGCGTTCGGATTCATGTCGGGGTTCATCCATGTCGTCTGAGCACGAGTCCATGGAGCAAGAAGCCAAAGACATCGAAGAAGCTGTCTTCAGCGGCAAGCCCTTCTTCTCTCGTCCGGCAGGCAAGATCTTCCTGATCTGGCTCGGCATGACGGCCGTGGGGGTCCTCATCGGTGTCTACGCCCCTCACCATCTCCTCACGACGCTCCACTCGGGCGAAGGCTCAGACGTCTGGGCGACCATGGTGTTCTTCACAGTGCTGGCGGCACCGGTCGCTGCGCTGGTCTACGGCATCGCCTTCTACAGCTTGATCGCCTGGCGCCACAAAGGGAACCAGGAAGAGCCACCCGAAGATGGTCCCCCGCTGCGCGGGAACGGGCCAGTCTCGATCATCTGGCTCGTGACCTCGACGGTGCTGGTGGTGGTGCTCCTCGTCTGGGGACTGAGCGTCTGGTCGGCGCAGCAGATCTCGCACCCGAACACGCTTCAGGTCGACGTGACGGGCCAGCAGTGGCTCTGGACCTTCAGCTATCCGGGCACGGGGGTCGAGTCGAGGTCCCTGGTGCTGCCGTTGAACCGACCTGTCGAGTTCAACGTGACCTCCGTGGACGTCACCCATGGGTTCTGGCCCGCAGCCCTCGGGGTGCAGGTCGACGCCAACCCCAACACGACCACGGTGATCCGGGCGACGCCGAACAGCCTTGGCACCTTCACGGTCCGTTGCAGCCAGCTCTGCGGGCTCTATCACTCCTTCATGTACGCACCAGGATCGGTGGTCTCGTCGGCCCAGTTCGCCTCGTGGCTCCAGTCCGAAGGTGCCACGCCGACCACTGCCGACCAGGTTGCTCGGGTGGCCAGCTCATGAGGTTGACCGCGATCGGCTCACCAGCAGGCGGATGCGATGAGGGGGTAGTACGTGACGACAGCTGAGGCACCAGCGTTGCTGGAGGATACGAAGCTCGGCCCACGAGCCGGGGGGCTCTATCGCCACCAGAACATCTTCACCGGACTCGGATTCGGCATCCTCTTGGGTTTCATCGGATGGGTCCTTTCGCACCAATTCCTCCAGGGCTCCAACTGGGGCACCGACATGGTCGTCACCGTCACGATGGTGGGCTGGGTCCTCGGCTTCAACATCGGGATGGGGAGCCTCAACGCTCCGATCCGATGGCTTCTCGGCCACGACCAGAGCTACGACGATGAGCTCTATGCCGCGGGCGTCGAGCAGGGCAAGGCTCGCTACTGGAAGTTCTGCACCGACCACAAGGTCGTGGGCACGCAGTACCTCGTCTTGGTGATGCTCCTCTTCGGCGTCGGTGGCACCTTGGCGATGATGATGCGGACCCAGCTCCTCACGCCGCACTCGAGCTTCCTGTCGCCGAACACCTACAACGCCATCGTGTCCGTGCACGGCATGGTGATGATCATCGCCACCATCATCATGGTGTCCGGCCCCTTCGCCAACTTCATCATGCCGATCATGATCGGCGCCAAGGACATGGCGTTCCCTCGTCTGAACGCCTTGAGCTTCTGGCTCATCGCGTCGGCGATCCCGCCGATGATCGCCACCTTCTTCCTCGGCGGCGTTGACGCTGGTTGGACCACCTACGCACCGTTGTCCGTGCAGGCTCCTGCGGCCATGGACGCCTTCTCGATGACCATGATCACCTTCGTGCTCTCGGTCACGATCGCCGGTGTCAACACCATCGTCACGGTCTTCACCATGCGAGCGAAGGGCATGTCGCTCACCCGGCTGCCCATCTTCACCTGGGGCACCGTCGTGGGCTCTGCGCTCAGCATCTACGCCATGCCTGCCCTGCTGCTCGGCTTCACCGGGATGATCACCGACCGGGTGACAGGCACCTCGTTCTACGTGGCCTCGGTCGGGGGCACAGGGTGGCTGTGGGAGAACATCTTCTGGATCTTCGGCCACCCTGAGGTCTACATCATCCTGATTCCTCCGGTCGCCGCCATGTTGGAGGTGGCAAGCACGTTCGCCCGAAAGCCCGTCTTCGGCTACAAGGTGATCGTCGCCGGCTTTGCCGCCATCTCGATCCTCTCCTTGATGGTGTGGGCGCACCACATGTTCACCACGGGCTGGGCACCTGATCTCGCAGGACCGTTCATGCTGACGACCGAGCTGATCTCGATACCGACCGGCATCATCTTCCTCTGCGTCATCGGCACGCTGTGGAAGGGGCGGATCTGGACCCGACTACCGATGTACTTCGTCTATCTCTTCTTGTGGAACTTCATCATCGGTGGGATCACGGGCATCTATCTCTCCGACGTGCCAGCGGACCAGTACTTCCACGGCGACATGTTCGTCACGGCGCACTTCCACTACACCCTGCTTGGCGGAGCCATGATCGCGGCCACGGCTGCTCTGTGCTACTGGTTCCCGAAGATCACCGGCAAGATGCTCGATGAGCGCATCGGCAAGGTGGCCTTCTGGATCATCGCGATCGCGATTCAGATCACCTACTTCGGTCAGTTCTGGGAAGGCTTCCAAGGGATGCCCCGTCGAGTGGCGTACTACGACCCGATCTTCCTGCACGCCAACCAGATGACCAGCGTGGGTGGCTATCTGCTGATGGCTGGCTGGCTGCTGTTCCTCTACGCCATGATCCACTCGATCCGAAGCGGCAAGGTGGCTCCGGCGAACCCGTGGCATGCGAAGTCGCTCGAGTGGATGGTCCCAACGCCCGTGCCGCTGGTCAACTTCCTGGTCGATCCTGTCGTCACCTCGGACCCCTACGGCTACGGGGAGGCTGATCCGGAGGTCGCAGCCCCGCAGCCAGGCATCGGTGATCCTGAGCACGAGCTGGTCCCGACCCTCTCGAGCGATCATCCCACCTCGGGAGGAGAGAGCTGATGTCGGTCACCACCACAGGGCACGAAGGCCCCCAGGAGGACGGTCGCAACATCGAGGCGGTCGCAGGGCACCACGAGACCCGAGAGAGCCGCGACTTCAAGGAGCGGTTCGCCCTCTGGCTCTTCATCACGGGCGACGCGCTGTTCCTCGTGATGGAGCTGTTCTTCTGGTTCTACCTGCGGGCCTTGAACACCAACGGTCTCTGGCGAGGGGTGGACTGCTCGAAGGCGAATGCCTGCACCGACGGCTTGGGGAACCCGCTGACCCACAGCATCCCGAAGGCCGACCCGTGGTACTCGGTCGGCATCGCCGCTCTGGTCGTCGTCTCGGCGCTCCTGATCTGGGCAGTCGAGCGTGCGGCGCGAACCTCTGAGAAGCGGAGCATCGTCTCGGGTCTCGCTGGGCTGGCGGCGCTGGTGCTGCTCGCCGCGGTCGCCTTGCAGTGCTACCAGTTCGGCAAGGTCCCGTTCACGACCATCCAGGGGACCTACGCCTCGACGTACCTCTTCTTCATGGGCTCGACGCTTGGGCACCTGATCCTGTTGACCTTCCTCGGGATCGGCTTCTGGAATCGAGCGCGGATCGGCAAGTACGACAACGGCCAGTGGCACCACGTTCGACTCTTCCGGATCTTCACCGTCTGGATTGCCATCTCGGCAGTGATCCTCACGGCTGTCAGCTCGCTGCTCGCCTGATGGCGCTCCCCGCCATCGGGTTGCCGCAGAGAGTCTCGGTTCCCACACGCCTGGCTGGCTACGTCGCGCTCACCAAACCCCGCATCATCGAGCTGCTGCTGGTCACCACCCTGCCGACGATGATCGTGGCGCAGCGGGGGATCCCGTCGGTGGGCTTGATGGCTGCCACCCTGCTCGGGGGTGCTCTCGCTGCAGGGGGAGCCAACGCCATCAACATGTACGTCGATCGCGACATCGACCAGAAGATGCACCGCACGCGCAAGCGCCCGCTGGTGACCGGGGCCATCGCGCCCCGCGACGCCCTCATCTTCGCCATCACGCTCGAGGTGGTGGCCTTCGGCGAGCTCTGGTGGCTGGTCAACCTGCTCTCGGCCGTCTTGGCCGTGTCGGCCACGCTCTTCTACGTGTTCGTCTACACGCTCTGGCTCAAGCGCACGAGCAGCCAGAACATCGTGATCGGCGGAGCAGCCGGAGCGGTGCCGGTGCTGGTGGGCTGGGCCGCCGTGACCGACAGCTTGTCGTGGACGCCGCTGGTGATGTTCGCCATCATCTTCGTCTGGACCCCGCCCCACTTCTGGGCCCTGGCCGTCAAGTATCAAGATGACTACCGGGCGGCGGACGTGCCGATGCTCCCTGCGGTCGCCACGTTCCGCCGCACGGCCACCGAGATCCTGCTCTACAGCGTCGTGTTGCTCGGCACCTCGCTGGCACTGGCCGTCGTGGGGCATCTGGGCCTGCTCTACGTGCTCGTCGCTCTGATCAGTGGCCTTCTCTTCGTGGCCATGGCAGTGCGCCTGCTGGCCCAGAAGACGCCCAAATCCGCGATGCAGCTGTTCAGCTACTCGATCACGTACCTGACGATCCTCTTTGTCGCCATGGCACTCGACGTGCTGATCAAGCACTGAGGACTGACCACGAACGACGCGGCGGGAGGGTCAGCACGGTGGCTCGTGGGGATGACTCTCAGAGGAGGTGACGCACGCGATGGCGGAGGATGAGCCCGTCCTGTGGTTCGGCAAGAAGGAGGGAGGGCTGGGCTTTGGCCCCCTGACCTGGCAGGGGAAGCTCGCGACGGCTCTCTACGTGGTGCTGCTCCTCGTGGCGGTGGTGACCTACTCCAAGCTCTCGATCACCGTGCTCGTCGTGGTGTTCTACACGATGGTCTACGTCTTCGTCGTGGTGGCGAAGTCCAACGTGATGAAGGATCGCCAACCCCCAGAGGGCTGACACCTCGCTCGCTGAGGGTCTCAGGTCCCCGCAGGTGCGGGTTGTTGCGGCCCGGGATCCGGTGCGGTCGTGGCAGGCGTGAAGCGAGCGGTGAGGGCCTCGGACGCCAGGTAGGCCACCACCGCGGCAACGACGACCAGGGGCTCGGTACCGATCCCACCGTGGCAGAGCACCACGGCGATCAAGACGGCCGAGAGCGGCAGGCGAAGCACCGAGGCGACTGCGGCAGCCATCAGGCCGGCGACCGCCGGCGCCTCGGCGAAGCCAGGGAGGTGAGCCACGATGATCCCGGCCACGACACCGAGGTACATGCCTGGGAACGTGGGACCGCCGCGGCCGCTCCCCAGCGAGATCCCGTAGGCCACCCCTTTGAACGCCAGGATCAAGAACAGCGTGGCGAGGGAGAAGGTGGCGGCGTGGTCGACGAGCGGTGTCATCGACTCCTCGCCCGAGAAGAGCACGTAGCTCGACGACACGTGTGAGATCTGGGCGAAGACGATACCGATCACCGCCACGACGAGGAACGAGGCGATGATCACGACGTACGGGTGCTTGGTGACGGCCCTGGCCACCGCCTTGCCGATGTAGAAGATGCAGAAGATCACGACCGCCATAGCGGCCGCCAGGAGGATCATCCACGCGAACGCAGCCAGGGTGGGCTTGTTGTACGTGGGCAGCGTGATGGGGTCGATGGCGTAGGCCTTCGAGCTGAGCCCTGTGATCGAGCCCATGCCGATGAACACCAGGGATCCGATGCCTGCGGCCAGGAGCCCAGGCAGCAGGATCACCGGGAGCATCGCCCCGCCGAGTCCCGTGGCCTCGATGATGATCACCGCACCGACCACTGGTCCGCCGAAGAGCGACGACACCGCGGCGAAAGCCCCGGCTGCCCCCAAGAGGGCGAGGCCTTGGTCAGGCACGGGCCGGCGCAGGGCTTTGACGGAGAAGACGGCCAGGCCGGTGCCGATGCCGATCAGTGGGGCTTCGGGGCCAAGGACCAGGCCGAGGCTGATGGACGCCACCGCCGCGAGGACGAGACTCGGCAGCTCGAGTCCTGTGGGAGGAGAGCCGACGCCGAGCCCGTTGGCGGGCAGATGCCCGGCGGTCCCCGGCAGCCTGACGATGGCGAGAGCGGTCGTCACGCCCGCGATGGCCATGATGGGCAGCGGCCACCACGAGGGGACCGTTGAGAAGCCCAGCTGGCCCGGGAGGTCTTGGTAGACCCAGTGCTCGAGCTCGTAGACGAACTGCAGGAAGGCCCAGGAGGCGAGCGAGACGATGACGCCGATGACCGCTGCCATCACGAGGAGCACGCGATAGCGCCTCGTCTGGAGCAGTGCCTTCGGGTCGGTGGGCAGCGCTGAGGCGTCGGTCATGACGTCGCTACCGAGACGTTTGACGAGCTGCGCATCGGGGTCGACGACGGTGCCCAAACGTGGCTTCGCATCCCGACAACCTAGGCCGAAATCGGGCTGAGGACGAGGAGCGAGTCCAAGGGTCGGCGTGGCGCTGTGGTGAGCCGTGCGACACGGGCTCTTGCGTCATCCTCCAGCGACGACCCAGGTCACGTCACCGTCCGAGATCAACGGGCTACGATCGGGTCCTTCGGAACTACACCACGAGGGGGAGCAATGAAGGTCGTCGTCGACTTCGATCTCTGCGAGAGCAATGCACTGTGCGCTGGAGTGGCACCAGAGGTGTTCGAGGTCCGGGAGGACGACTTCCTCTACGTCCTCGACGAGACGCCCTCCGAAGCCCTTCGTGAGCGCGTGGAAGAGGCCGTTCGCCTCTGTCCCAAGCAAGCCATCACCATCGAAGAGGACTGAGGCAAGCTCGCCATCAGCCTCGTCGACGGGTGCGCTCTCAGGTGACTGAGCCACCCAGCTTGAGCTCAAGGATCTTGTCCATGTCCATGCCGAGCTCCATGAGGATCTCATCGGTGTGCTCCGCGAACTGCGGACCACGGGTCAGCTCGGGCGGGGTGTTGTCGAACTGCACGGGGTTGGCGACCAGCTCGCGCTCGATGCCGTCGGCGTCGAGCACGGTCTGGATGTAGCCATTGGCCCGGAGCTGGGGATCGTTACCCACCTCCAGGGGGTTCTGGACAGCGGCCCACTGCCCTTCGAGGGTCCGGAACCTCTCGACCCACTCGTCGAAGGGCTTGGTCAGCATCTTGTCCCGGATGAGGGCCGCCGCCGCTGCTGTGTTCTCTGGGTCCATGAGCGACTCGACCTTGGCAAACCGAGGATCGTCGATGAGCTCGTCGAGCTCGAGGTGCCGACAGGTGTCCGCCCAGTAGCGACCGGCCTGGAGCATGGTGAAGTTGATCGCTCGACCGTCTTTCGTCTCGAAGGTGCCGACCAAGGGGTTGAAGGTCGCAGAGATGGCGTCGAAGCGCTGGGGCTCTTGGACCACACCGAGCGCCAGTGCGTTGCTGACGGACAGCGCGGTGGACCACGCACCCACGGAGAGCAGGGAGACGTCGATCTCCGAGGTCTCGCCGGTCCGCTCGCGGGCGAACAGCGCAGCGGCGATGCCTCCCGCGATCGTCATGCCGCCGATCGAGTCCCCGTAGGCGCCTGCCGGAGGCCCGATCATCTTCGGAGCGTCGGGGGGCGTGCATCCCCACGCGCTGCCTGTTCGGGTCCAGAAGGCGGTCATGTCGTAGCCGCCGTTCTCTCGCTCCTGGCCCTTGTTGCCGAGTGCGCTGCCTCGTGCGTAGATGATGTCGGGGTTCACGGCACGGATGTGCTCGACGTCGATCTTGAGCTTCTGGCGGGCTGCGGGGAGGAAGTTGACGAGCATCACGTCAGCCTCCTTGGCCAGCGCGTAGAGCACCTCGCGAGCCTCTGGGCTCTCGAGTGAGAGGCCGATGCTGCGCTTGCCCCGGTTGGGGTGCTCCATGAGCGGTTGGAACGAGCCGGCTGCTGCGCCGCCCACGCCGAGCTGCAGCCCACGCTGCGCGTCACCCGTGACCGCGTGCTCGACCTTGATGACGTCTGCTCCCCAGTCCGCCAGGACGGCCCCGGCGCTGGGCGTGAACGTGAACTGTGCGACCTCGAGGATCTTGACGCCCTGCATTGGCTTCGTGGCCATGGCCCCCCCTGTGATGGCGCGGCGCGATGGCGCTGGCGCGTTCTGTCTGGTGGAACCTAACGGCTGGGTGCTCGAGGTGTCCAACAGGCGTCGAGGCCGCCCGAGTGCCGCGTGTTGTGGGAAAGCGACCTCCAGGTTGTGGAGCATGTGGGGGTCAGAAGTTCGCTCATGTGGAGGGCACGAGAAATCCGGTGGGAAAGCAGAGGATTTCACGGGACTTCGTTGACCGAGTGATCTCCCCGGGCGCACACTGTCCCCAGATCAAGTTCACGGAACTTGCTCGACGAGTCCCGGCAGCCGTCAGGCGGTCGGGGAGCGGCCCCGCAGCGGGGCTCCTTCGGGAGCAGGAAGCGGGGTGAGCGTCCGGCCCGAGAGGGCCGGGGGCCACGAGCGGCCGGGAGCCTGGTAGGTGGTCCGTCCATCCGGGCGTTCTCCCTTCGGGGAAGGGCTCGGGTGCGCCGGGACGAGTCGTCCGACACGGCTCGGCCAACGGTGAGGGCCATCGTGGCGGACGCCCCGAGAGGCGGGAAGGCTTCGGCCGACCAGTCACTCGGGGCTTCGCCGCGTCTGGGGTCCTCTCTAGATCTCAGCGGTGATGGCGAACGTCGTCACCGTCGGCGTCGCTGGTCTCGAGCTCCACGGTGGCGTGCTCGATCCGGAAGCGCTCATCGAGCAGGGCGCGCACCTCCGTCAAGAGCGGAGCGGTCGCCCCGAGCGAGGGGTCACCGAGCACGACGAGGTGAGCGCTCAGCGCACGGTGCTCGGAGTCGAGGCTCCAGACGTGCAGATCGTGCACCTCTTCGATCCCCTCTACGGAGCACAGCGCCTGGCGGACGTCGGCGAGATCGATGTCGGAGGGCACACCCTCTAAGAGCACGTGGAGGCTTGCCCCCGTCACCTTGATCCCCTCGACGACGATGAACGCGGCGACGATCAGCGAGGCGATCGGGTCGACTCGTTCAGCGATTGGTCCCGAAGCCAGCAGGGCGATGAGCCCTGCCGTCGCCACCACGAGGGCGCTGAGCGCATCACCCAGCGCGTGGACGGCAGCGCTTCGGACGTTCAGGTCGTGGCGGTCCTCTGAGAGCAGCAGGACGACGAGCATGTTGGCGGCAGCCGAGAGCGAGGCCACGACCAAGACGACGGCACCGTGGATGGCTTGGGGATGGATCAGTCGCTCGACGGCGAGCACGCAGATGGTGACGGTGACGCCCACGAGCACCACGCCGTTGAGCAGCGCCGCCAGGATGGTCATGCGGCTGTTGCCGAAAGAGCGTCGCTCCGTCGCCGGACGGGCCGCGAAGGCGATCGCCACCAGGGCCAAGGCGATGGCCATCGCATCGGTGAGGTTGTGGCCTGCGTCCGCGAGCAACCCGGTGGAGTGGGCGAAGTGGCCCGCCACCAGCAGGCCGACGGTGAGCACGACGTTGATCACGAGCGAACCGCCGAGTCGAGCGGTTCGCGTCATTGCGTCTCTGCGGCCTCCTGGCCAAAGAGAGCCTTCGGGCGCAAGCCGTCAGCGACCTGTTGGATCAGATCGGAGCGGACGGCGTCGAGGTCATCAGGATGGGTGACGCCGACGCAGCGCGTCTCGGTCACGATGACGTGCACGGTGCGCGCCTCATCAGGGACGTCAAATGCTCCTTCGAGCATCTGGCCCACCGTCTCAGGGAGCAGGACCTCGTCCTTCGCCGACGCCTCACCCGACGAGAGGGCCTCATCGGCTCGCGCCATCGCTTGGTCGAAGACCTGCCAGATCTCGGGTGCGAACCCCCAGAGGTTCATCGAGACCACGGCGTCGGGATCCACGAGGGCGGGCTCCTTGCCGTCGTGCGACTCGAAGACGCCTTCGTTGGCGACGACCGAGCGACGCTCGTCGATCGAGGCGAGCGTGGCATCGATGACGGTGCAGACCCCCCTGGTGACTGGATCGGCACCGACGATGGCGTTGCGGAGTCGATAGCCGACCAGCACGTGGGCGTCAGAGCGAACGAGCGCTTCGGAGCAGAGGCGCAGTGCTTCGACACCGTAGAGATCATCGGCGTTGACGACGGCGAAGGGCCGCGAGGCGTCGATCACCTCACGGGCTGCCTCCACCGCATGGACGGTGCCGCGCGGTATCGCTTGGACGGCGAAGGTGACGTCGAGCTCGGCGGGCCACGCCTCAGCCACGTGATCCTTGATCAGCTGGCCGGAATCGGGATTGATGACGACCGTGATGGCAGAGAACCCCGCCGCCACGGCGTCAGAGACGAGAAGATCGATGATCGCCTCTCCGTTCGGGCCAACGGCAGCCAAGGGCTTGATCCCGCCAAATCGACGGGCTCTACCAGCAGCAAGGACGAGGAGTGAGGGGCCAGTCATGTCGACCAGCGCAGGATGGCGCTGGCCCAGGTCATGCCACCGCCGAAGCCAGTGAGCAGCAGGGTGCTGCCCTCGTTCACTCGACCGTGCTCCAAGGCGTCGATCAGGGCAAGCGGGATGGACGCCGACGACGTGTTCCCGTAGCGCTCGATCACGACGGCCGCCTTCTCCTCGTCGATCTTCAATCGCTGGCAGATGGCTTGGATGATGCGGATGTTCGCCTGGTGGGGCACGATCAGGTCGATCTCATCGACGCCCAGCCCTGATTCCTCGATGACCTTGGTCGCCGAGTCGACCACGATGCGCACGGCGCGGCGGAACACCTCTTTGCCGTCCATCCGGATGAAGCCGCCAATCTCGCAGTTCAAGATGTGGTTGAGCGAGCCGTCCGATCCGAGATCCCAGCTGAGCAGGCCACTGCCATCATCTGTGGCTTCGAGGAGCAGGGCGCCGGCCCCATCACCGAAGAGCACGGCGGTCTCGCGATCGTCCCAGTCGGTGATGCGAGACAAGGTCTCCGCGCCGATGAGGAGCACCCTGTGGACGCCTGAGAGGATGAGGCCGTTGGCGATCACGAGCCCATAGACGAAGCCTGAGCACGCCGCGTTGACGTCAAAGGCTCCTCCGACGATGCCCAGGCCGGCCTGGACGGTGGTCGCGGTGGCGGGGACCGTCTGATCGGGCGAGGTGGTGGCCAAGATCACGTGGTCGACGTCGTCGCCCGTGAGGCCAGCGCACGCGAGCGCTCTGCGTCCCGCCTCGATCGCCAGGGTCGCGGTGGAGTCGCCGACACGGCGCTCTTTGATGCCGGTGCGGTCGACGATCCACTCGTCGTTGGTGTCGAGCGTCTTTTCGAGATCGGCGTTCGTGACGATCTTGTCCGGCACGGAGGTACCCCAGCCGACGACGCGAAAGCCCCTCGTCACGGCTGATCTCTGAAGGCAGCGATGCTCACCGTGGCAAGCATACGAGGTGCAGGGCTGACTCCTCGGTAAGTGCTCACTCAGCCGGCGGGGCGATCCATCACGGCCACCGTGCACTTCGAATCGCAGATCAGGCGGCCGTCTTGGTCTGAGAGAGCGATGTGCCAGACGTGGACAGAGCGGCCGAGCCTGATCGGTGTCGCGACCGCAGTGAGGACGCCTTCGGTCATGCCACGCAGATGGCTGGCACTGAGCTCGATGCCCACGATGATCTTGCCCTCTGGCGCAGCAGCGCCTGACCCGATGGAGGCTGCCGTCTCGGCCAGAAGCGCCGACACTCCTCCGTGGAGGAGACCTGCCGGCTGGTGGACGGGAGGCCCTACCGGCAGGGTGAGGACCACGCGCTCCGCGGAGACCTCGATGACCTTGATGCCCAAGGTCGCTTGCACGCCGGAGGACTCGACTGCCTCGGCCATCACTTCAAAGTCCTTGCTCATGGAGCGATCCTACGCGGGGTCCTTCCAAGACACCCCGGTAGCATCACCACGATGCAGCCTCCTCGGATCGATCTGCGGAGTGACACCGTCACCCAGCCGACGGAGCAGATGCGCACCGCCATGGCCGAGGCCGACGTCGGCGACGACGGCTACGGCGAAGATCCGACGGTCCGGCGCTTAGAGGAGCGCTTCGCCGAGCGACTGGGCAAGGAGGCGGCGCTGTTCGTTCCCTCGGGGGTCATGGCCAACCAGATCGCGCTGAGGTTGCTCACCTCGCCAGGCGATCTCGTGATCGCGGGACGTCGCCAGCACGTCGTGGCCTACGAGCTGGGAGCTGCCGGGCGCAACGCCGGGATCCAGTTCGAGACGGTCGATGACGACAGAGGGAGCCTTGCTCTCGATGAGGTGGGGATTGTGTTCGAGGGCCCTCGCCACCACCTTCCACGGCGTGGGCGCGGTCTTCATCGAGAGCACGCACATGGCATCAGGCGGCCGGTACTGGTCGCTGGCCGAGCTGGACGAGCTTCGAGACCTGACCCTCGGGCGACCGATCCACCTCGATGGCGCACGACTCTTCAATGCGGAGGTGGCGAGCGGCATGACGGCTGCCGCCATGGCTGCCAGCTCGACGACCGTGATGTGCTGCCTCTCCAAAGGGCTCTGCGCGCCGGTGGGTTCTCTGCTGGCCGGCCCCACCGACCTCATCGAGCAGGGGATCGTCGAGCGCAAACGCCTCGGGGGAGCGATGCGACAAGCGGGAGTGCTCGCGGCGTGCGGCCTGATCGCGCTAGAGGTCATGGTCGAGCGCCTGCAGGACGATCATCGCACGAGCTCGTCGGATCGCCGAGGCGGTGGCTGACCGATGGCCGCAGCAGGCTTCTGAGCTCGAGCACCAGCCCACCAATCTGGTGGTCTTCGGTCATGAGGATCCGGCCGACGCTGCTCGAGCACCTCGGCGAGGAGGGGATCGGGGCAGGGACCATCGCACCCGGCGTCGTGCGCCTCGCCGTGCATGCGGGCATCGACGACCACGCCGTGGACGAGGTCGCACAGGCGCTCAAGGCCGCGCCGTGAAGGTGCGCATCGGGATCGGCGCCACCGGTGGCGATCTCGGCCGCGCCGAGCTCGAAGTGCTCTGCGCGTCGTTGCTCGAGCGGGGCTTCGATTCGATCTGGCTCTCTGACGTGCTCACGAGGCCCGGCGTCGATCCCTTCGTCGGTCTGGCGTGGCTCTCAGGTCGCCTCCCGAAGCTCAAGATCGGTACGACGTTCCTGGTACCTGGCTGGAACCTGCTTCGACTGGCTCGTCAGCTGGCCGGTCTCGATCAGCTGAGCGGTGGTCGACTGCTCCTCGTCGGGGTCCCTGGTCTCGCTCAAGGGGCCGAGGCCGTGGCGGTGGGCGTTGCCCCCAAAGAGCGTGGAGCGGTGATCGACGAGGCGCTGCCGCTGCTCAAGCGACTCCTGGCGGGCGAGGCGGTCGACGTGCCGGGTCCCTCGGGCATCGTGCCCAGCGTCCAGCTGGACCCCGCCGCTCGGCAACAGCCCCTCGATCTGTGGCTCGGAGGGTCGCTGCCGAGCGCTCTCGAACGATGCGGACGGATCGGTGACGGTTGGCTCCCCTCCCTGCTGAGCCCTCCGGAAGCCGCTCAAGGTCGCGTGGCGATCGAGCGTGTCGCAGACGCCCACGGTCGCGTCATCGACGCGGAGCACTTCGGTGTCAGCATCGCCTACGCCACCACGGCACCTCCCGCCCACCTGCTTGAGGCATACGGCCGGCGAGCCAAGCGTGATGATCTCGATGCCGTCCTCCCGATCGGACTGCCAGCCCTCCGTCAGCTCCTTGAGGACTTCGTCGACGTCGGCTTCTCGAAGTTCGTGCTCCGTCCCTTGGGACCGGTGGCGTCGTGGGACGAAGAGCTCGCGGCCTTGGGCGACGCGGTGGGCGATCTCCAGACCTGAGGACTGCAAGCGGCGTTCACACAAGCGTCGCGGCGAGTTCACCAGGGAGAATGCTCGTCGAACAGGGCGGAAGTGGGCCGGTAGGCTCTGGATTCCAGTCCCTGATCGTTGCGCTCCGAGGGAGGGCATGTTGTGAGCTTCGACATGGTCAACCTCTCTGAGATCGTCAGACGACCTCTCGTGGACGACGCTCGGGACAGGATTGGTCGGATCGAGGACCTGGTCGTTCGCTTCGGCGACCAGCCACATCCTCCGATCGTGGGCCTGGTCGTGCGCATCGGTGGTCGCGACCTGTTCGTTCCGGCCCGGAAGATCGCCTCGTTCGCCGAGCGACCCATCCAGTTCAAGGGTCTCCGTGTGGACCTTCGACGCTTCGAACGCCGCGAGGGCGAGATGCTGCTGGCCAAGGATCTCTTGGCCCGACATCTCATCAACTTCGTCGGTGGGCGCCTGATCAAGGGCAACGACATCGTCTTGGCCCAGGTCGACGACGTCTGCGAGGTCATCGGCGTCGATCCGGGACGCAAGCCGCTGCTGCGCTCGCTCTTCGGGCACCGCGGGAGAGCGGGCATCTCTCGAACAGGTGTGGTCGACTTCGCCTCGATCCAGCCCTTCGTGAGCCACGTGCCCACCGCCAAGCTGCGGATCCCGTACCGCAAGCTGGCCAAGCTGCACCCTGCCCAGATCGCTGACCTCGTCGAGGCGGCGAGTCATGAAGAAGGCGAGGAGATCATCGAGGCGGTGGCCGAGAACGTCGAGCTCGAAGCCGACGTCTTCGAGGAGCTCGACCTCGAGCACCAAGTCGAGTTCTTGGAGTCTCGCTCGGATGCCCAGGCCGCTCGGCTGGTGGACCGCATGGCACCCGATGAGGCGGCTGACCTGATCACCGAGGTCGAGCAAGAGCGTCGAATGGCGATCTTGGTGAACCTCTCGGAACCGCAGCAGACCAAGGTGCGAAAGCTCCTGAGCTACAACCCCGAGACCGCCGGCGGGATCATGAGCCCTGACTTCGTCGCCGTCCCGCGCACGGCGTCTGCCACGGACGCGCTTGACGCCGTTCGGCACTCCTCGGCCCCGGCTGAGGCGCTCAACGTCGTCTACGTCGTCGACGAGAAGGGCGCGCTCGTCGGCTCTGCGCCGATCGCCTCCCTGGTGCGCGCACTGCCTCACGCCGCGGTGACCGACGTGGCTCGCGAGGAGCCGACCCACGTGCACCCGAGCTGGGACCTCTCTCGCACCGCCCGTCAGATGTCCGACTTCAACCTCACCGTGGCTCCCGTGGTGACCCCCGAGCACGACTCGCTCGTCGGTGTGGTGACGGTCGACGACTTGCTCGAACAGCTCCTGCCCCATGGATGGCGCAAGGAGTTCGGTCAGACCAAGGCGGAGGAGTGAGCGCCGTGGTCGTCGAGCTGACCCTCGATCGTTGGAGGTCCCTCTGAAACCCCCAAGTACGACACGTCGGCGCCAAGCCGACGTGGCTCCGCGTGTCGCGGGAGGTGGCGGGCCGCCGTCGTAGCTCCCTCTCAGTCGACGCGTCGGTGCGTGAACCAGCAAACGAAGCGAGACCCTGAGAGGAGGTGAGCAATGCCAGCCGCGACGAATTCTGCCGAGAGTGGCGAGGCGTCCATCACGGGCGCCTTCGGGACGATCCACCACGACGACCAGGCCCGCAACCGCGGCATGAAGGTCCGAATCCTCACCCTGCTCGCCATCTTGGGTCCGGGGATCATCGTGATGGTCGGCGACAACGACGCGGGCGGCGTCTCGACCTACGCCCAGGCCGGGCAGAACTATCGGCCTCTCGCTGCTCTGGACCCTGCCGTTGCTGATCCCGGTGCTCATCGTCAACCAAGAGATGGTGGTGCGCTTGGGGGCCGTGACCGGCGTCGGCCACGGTCGGCTCATCAGGGAGCGCTTCGGCAAGCTCTGGGGTGCGATCGCTGTCGGTGACCTGTTCGTCCTCAACTTCGCCACCATCGCCACCGAGTTCATCGGCGTCAGCCTTGCGCTGGCGTACTTCCACGTCAGCGCGTACGTCTCGGTCCCGCTGGCTGGCCTGTCGCTGATCGTGATGACCACCTCAGGCAGCTTCCGTCGCTGGGAGCGGTTCATGTTCGTGTTCGTCTTCGCCAACCTGCTGGTGATCCCTCTTGGCGATCTTGTCGCACCCGAGCGCAGGGGCCATCGCGCACCATCTGGTCGTGCCTGGTGTGCAAGGAGGGGTCTCTTCCGATGCCGTGCTGCTGATCATCGCCATCGTGGGGACCACCGTCGCCCCGTGGCAGCTGTTCTTCCAGCAATCGAACATCATCGACAAGAAGATCACGCCGCGCTGGATCAACTACGAGCGAGCCGACACCGCCATCGGCTCGGTGGTCACCGTCGCCGTGGCCACCTTGCTCATCGCCGTCGTGGCTGCGGCGTTCGCTGGCACGAGCCTGCATGGCAACTACTCCGTGACGACCGGTGCCCTCGGTGTCGCGCGAGGACTCGAGACCTACGTGGGTCCATGGGCGGGAGCCTTCTTCGCCATCTTGCTGCTCAACGCGTCGCTGATCGGCGCGGCCGCGGTCACCCTGGCGACGACCTATGCCTTTGGTGACGTAGCGCGCACGCACCTGTCCCTCGACAAGAGCTGGCGCGACGCCAAGGGCTTCTACGGCGGCTTCAGCGCGCTGGTGATCCTGGCCGCCACCTTGGTCCTGATCCCTGGCGCGCCGCTCGGGCTCATCACGACGACGGTCCAGGCGCTGGCTGGGCTCCTGCTGCCACTGGCCACGGTGTTCTTGTTGCTGCTCTGCAACGATCCTGACGTCTTGGGCCCGTGGGTCAACCGCCCGTGGCTGAACGCCGTCGCCACCGTGATCATCTCGGTGCTGGTGGTGCTCTCGCTGATCTTGATGACGACCACCGTGTTCCCGCACGTCAACGTGGTGGTTCTCTGCGAGGTCCTCGGTGGCATCCTCATCGGGGCTCTGGGCATCGGAGGGGTGATCTGGTTGGTCCGTCGCTCGCCCGCACCAGAGAAGGTCGCCTCCGAGGTCCGAGCCGAGTGGCGCATGCCGTCGCTGAACCTGCTCAGCCGCCCTGATCTCGCTGGGTGGCGTCGTGGGGTGCTGATCAGCCTGGCGGGGTACTTGGTCCTCTCGGTCGTCTTGCTCATCGTCAAGGCCTTCCAGGTGGGCTGACGTGACACCGTCGATCACGACCGTCTACCTCCACGCCCACCCCGACGACGAATCGCTCTTCACGGGCCTGCGCACCGTGCTCGAGGCACGAGAGGGGACGCGCCAGGTGCTCGTGACGATGACCGATGGCTCGCTTGGCATCGACCCCGAAGGCCGCACTCCAGACGATCCACGCCACGATCGAGCGGCCACGGCGCAGGTACGAAGCCACGAGCTCCACGACGCGGCAGCGCTCTTGGGCTTTGACCACGTGGTCGAGCTGGGCTTTCGCGACTCAGGGATGGCCGGATGGGCGAGCGCAGCTGAGCCGGGCTCGTTCGCACGCCAAGACCGATCGATCGTCGCCGCTCGCGTGGCAGAGATCCTGAGGCTCGAGGGTCCGTGCAGGGTCGTGACCTATGACCACACCGGCTTCTACGGTCACCCCGACCACGTCGCCACCGCACGCGCTTCGTTGTCGGCAGCGGCGCTCGTCGACACCGTCAGAAGCGTTGAAGCCGTGGTCATGACCGAAGGCGACGTCGAGCAGGCGGTGGCCCGAGCTCACGAGGTCGGCGAGCTCCTGCCGGAGTGGCTCGGCCAGCGCCTGATCACCCTCACCCCCGCCTCCGAGGTGACCAAGGTGCTCGAGGCACCGGAGCTGGCGAGCATCAAGCACGCGGCGCTGGCGGCGCACCGCTCTCAGATCGACAACCAGGTGCTCATCGACCTCGATCCGGAGCTGTTCGCTGGTGTCTTCGGCCATGAGCGCTACGTCACGCTGCTCGACGCAGAGAAGGTCCCACCGGGCTCGTGACAGGCGGCGGCAACGCCGCTCGTAGGATCCAAGGCATGTCCGAGCAGACCCCCACCATCGTCCTGGTCCACGCCCACCCCGACGACGAAGCCTCAACCACGGGCGGGACCATCGCCAAGTACGCAGGCGAGGGAGCGCGCGTGGTCCTCGTGACCTGCACCAACGGTGAGCTCGGCGATTCGTCCACGGGCGCGGTCCCGGGCGACGACCGCCACGACGTCGACGAGGTGGTGGCCTTTCGTCGCGGCGAGCTGGCCGCCTCGTGCGAGATCCTCGGGATCGAGCGACTCGAGCTGCTTGGCTACCACGACTCAGGGATGATGGGCTGGCCTCAGAACGACGAACCTGGATCCTTCTGGTCGACACCAGTCGAGGAAGCCGCGAGCCGCCTGGCGGCGATCCTCGACGAAGAGCAACCTGAGGTCGTCATCACCTACGACGAGAACGGGTTCTACGGCCATCCTGATCACATCCAGGCCAACCGGATCACGCTGGCGGCACTCCAGCAATCGACGGCCCAGGCCAAGCTCTACTACCCAGCCATCCCCGAGTCCGCCTTCGCCTCGATGCGCGAAGCGATGATCCAAGCCGGTGAGGAGCTCCCCGAGGAGGGCGAGGACAACGCCGAGGGGGGTCCTGTCGGCGTGCCCGATGAGCTCATCGGCGCCGTGCTCGACATCTCGCCGTGGATCGGACAGAAGCGGGCGGCTCTCGCCGCCCATGCGTCGCAGACGACGGGCAGCTTCTTCCTGACCATGTCCGACGAGCTCTTCGCGACCTTCCTCGGGCGCGAGGCCTACCAGCGAGTGGCTGACCCCACCGGACAGGTCGGTCTCGAAGATGACCTGCTTGCAGGCACCCGCTTCGCCCTCAGCAGCTGAGGCTCAGTAGCGATAGGTGTCGGGCTTGTAGGGCCCGTCCTTCGGGAGCCCCAGGTAGCTGGCCTGCTCATCGGTGAGCTCGGTGAGCTCGATGCTCAGCGCGTCGAGGTGCAGCCGCGCCACCTTCTCATCGAGCTCCTTCGGCAGCACGTAGACGCCTGTCGGATAGACGTGGGTGTTCACGTGCAGCTCGATCTGGGCGAGGACCTGGTTGGTGAACGACGCGCTCATCACGAAGCTCGGGTGCCCGGTGGCGTTGCCCAGGTTGAGGAGGCGACCTTCCGAGAGGATGAGCACCGAGTGCCCATCAGGGAAGGTGAACTCATCGACCTGGGGCTTGATCGTCACTCGCGTGACGCCAGGAGCGGCCAGGAGCGCGTCCATCTCGATCTCGTTGTCGAAGTGACCGATGTTCCCGACGATGGCCTGGTGCTTCATCTTCTCCATGTGCTCGAGGCGCACCACGTCACGGTTGCCCGTGGCGCTGACGATGATGTCGGCACGGCTGAGCGCGTGCTCCAGGGTCGCCACCTCGAAGCCGTCCATGGCGGCCTGGAGCGCGCAGATCGGATCGATCTCGGTGACGATGACGCGGGCACCTTGGCCCCGGAGCGACTCAGAGCAGCCCTTGCCCACGTCGCCGTAGCCACAGACCACCGCGACCTTGCCGCCGATCAGCACGTCGGTCGCCCGATTGATGCCGTCGACCAAGCTGTGGCGGCAGCCGTACTTGTTGTCGAACTTCGACTTGGTCACGGCGTCGTTGACGTTGATGGCGGGGAAGAGGAGCTCGCCCGAGCGCTGCATCTCATAGAGGCGGTGCACGCCCGTGGTGGTCTCCTCACTGACCCCCTTGATGCCGTTGGCCATCGCCGTGAAGCGCGTCGGGCTCTCGGCCTGGAGCTGAGCGAGCAGGGCGAGCACGACGCGGTACTCCTCTGAGTCGGCATCGGTGGGAGCAGGGACCTCGCCGGTCTTCTCGAACTCGACCCCGTGGTGCACGAGCAAGGTGGCGTCGCCGCCGTCATCCAAGATGGCGGTGGGACCGTCTTGGCCGGGCCAGCGCAGGGCCTGGTCGGTGCACCACCAGTACTCTTCGAGCGTCTCACCCTTCCAGGCGAACACGGGGACGCCCTGGGGGTCGTCGGGCGTGCCCTCGGGTCCCACCGCGATCGCCGCCGCTGCGTGATCTTGGGTGGAGAAGATGTTGCAGCTAGCCCAGCGAACATCAGCGCCAAGGGCGACCAGCGTCTCGATGAGCACGGCGGTCTGGATCGTCATGTGGAGGCTGCCGGTGATCCGGGCGCCCGCAAGCGGCTTGTCGTCGCCGTATTCGGAGCGCATCGCCATGAGTCCGGGCATCTCGTGCTCGGCGAGACGGATCTCCTTGCGCCCGAAGGCGGCGAGGCTGAGGTCAGCAACTTTGAAGTCTGCGGCGGTCTGGGTCACAGTGGCTCTCCTGGTGATGCGGCGCGCAGGCGCGCAGTGGACTAGCAATGAGCGGCGCCGACCTCTGTCTGAGAAACGCCTCCCTCGATGTTAGGGCGGTGACGGGCAGACGCCGTCGCCCACGAGCGCACTGGAGACCAGCACCTGATGTACGCCGCAACGCTGAGTGGTCCGATCGAGGGAGCGAACCCACCTGCGGGGAGCCCTCGGCGCGACTTGGCGGCCGTCGGCTACGTCTGCGAGGAGTACTTCTTGGAGGGCACCGCGGAGGCCTACCAGCACCGCGGCGACGAGCCACCTTCGAGCGACGGCCGCTGGGAGCCGGAGGTCTTCGGTGAGGGTCCCTATCGAACCCGCCTCTTGGTGGTGCGACCGGGCGATCCGACCGCGTTCAACGGCACGGTCCTGCTCAACTGGCAGAACGTCTCGGCGGGGGCGGAGATCACGAGGCCTGAAGACGACGAGATCTACCGCGGCCACGCCTGGGTGGGGGTGAGCGCCCAGGAGATCAGCCTCTACGGCTCGCCACTGGGCATGGGGGTCCGGGGCGTGCTGCCCCGAGAGGCCCTGCTCGACCTCGATCCGGAGCGCTACGGCTCGCTCAGCCACCCTGGCGATGCGGGCTCGTTTGACATCTTCGGCCAGGCTGCCCAGGCCGTGGGGCCGACGCGCAGCCTCGAACCCGATCCGCTCGGGGGCCTCGAGGTGGAGCGTGTCGTAGCGCTGGGCGGCTCGCAGTCCGCCATGCGCCTCGCTGCCTACCTCAACGGCGTCCACCTGCTGCACCAGGCGATCGACGGCTTCGTGCTGACCGTGTGGGAGGGACGAGCCCCACGCCTCCCCGAGGGCCCCATGCCCCTTGGGCTGCGCACGGTGCTCCGCGACGACCTTGACGTCCCCATCTTCGTGGTCAACAGCGAGTTCGAAGCCGAGGCGGGCGCCACCTCGCACCAGCCGGACCATGAGCACCTCCGCGTCTGGGAGGTGGCGGGAACGCCTCACGGCACACGAAGGACGCAGGCAGCCGCAGCCGCTTCCGGCTGGCAGACCAACCCGCTTCGCTGGGATCTCGTCCACCAGGCGGCGATCCGCCTGATGGATCATTGGCTGGCGCGCGGCGTCGTACCACCCGCTCAGCCCCGGATCGAGACCGACGAGCGCGGTTGGCTGCTGCGCGACGAGTTCGGCAACGCGCGCGGGGGAGTCCGCCTCCCGGATCTCGAGGTGCCGATCGGCACCTTTCAGGGCATGTCGGTCAAGACGGCCTCGGGGCCGCTCTTCGGAGGCTTCCAGGCCATGGATCAGGACGCACTTCGGGTGCTCTACCCAGATCGCAGGCGCTTCCTTGAGCCCTGGGAGCAAGCCGTGGATGCCATGGTGACGGCTCAGACGCTGCTGGTCGATGATGCGGCTCTCGAACAGGCCCGAGGCATCGCCATCGCCGACTCGCTGTTGCTCTCGCCGTGAGCGATCCGCCCTCGGGCAGCCTCAGACGTTGAAGCGGAACTCCACGACGTCGCCGTCGGCCATCACGTAGTCCTTCCCCTCGAGCCGCATCTTGCCCGCCGAGCGAGCAGCTGCGACCGATCCGGCGGCCACGAGGTCTTCGAAGCCGATGATCTCTGCCTTGATGAAGCCCCGCTCGAAGTCGGTGTGGATCACGCCAGCCGCTCGAGGCGCGGTGTCACCCGCGTGGATGGTCCAGGCTCTCGACTCTTTCGGGCCCGCTGTCAGATACGTCTGGAGGCCCAGGGTCTCGAAGCCGATCTTGACCAGACGATGGAGGCCGGGCTCGCTCAACCCGTACGAGTCGAGCATCTCGGCGAGGTCATCGCCGGCGAGACCTGCCAGCTCGGCCTCGAGCTGCGCGCACACGACGATCGCCGCGGCCGGTGCCACCAAGGCGGCGAGCTCTGCGTGTCGGGCGCCATCATCGAGGCTGGCCTCATCGACGTTGAAGACGTACAAGAAGGGCTTGGCGGTGAGCAGGTGGAGGTCAGCGAGTGCGTCGAGATCGAGCTGGTCGGCCACTGAGAAGACGGTGTGGCCTCCATCGAGCTGGGTGCGAGCGGCGACCACCGCGCTGAGCTGCTCGGCAGCCTCAGGCAGCCGTCTGGCCTCTCGCTCGAGCTTCGGGATGCGGGCGTCGAGCGTCTGGAGGTCGGCCAAGATCAGCTCGGTGTTGATCGTTTCGATGTCGGCGAGAGGGTCCACCTTGCCCTCGACGTGGATGACGTCTTCGTCCTCGAAGACCCTGACGACCTGACAGATGGCATCGGCCTCGCGGATGGCGGCAAGGAACTGGTTCCCGAGGCCTTCGCCCTCTGACGCACCGCGCACGATGCCGGCGATGTCGACGAAGGTGACGGCCGCCGGCAAGATGCGCTCGGAACCGAAGATCTCGGCCAGGACCTCCAAGCGAGGATCTGGTACGTCGACCACGCCCACGTTGGGCTCGATGGTGGCGAAGGGGTAGTTCGCGGCCAAGACCTCGTTGTGGGTCAGCGCATTGAACAAGGTTGACTTCCCGACGTTGGGCAGCCCCACGATCCCGATTGAAAGCCCCACGGTTGCTCCTTGTCTGCCAGCGGTCCGGGACAGAGGTTACGGGAGGTCATCAAGCCCACTGGCGAGTGCAGGTGGCTGAGAAGACATGAGAGATCTCTCATCCTCACTTCATGGAGTCTTCAGGGTCTCTCGAGAAGATGAGGTCCATGAACCGTGTCGACCTTCAAGGAGCGTCATGAACCCCCTTCTCTCCTGGACGCTTGGCATCACCGCTGCTGCGAGCCTCACGGCTGGCGCGATCTCCGTGGCCGCCAGCGCGACGCCGAGCAACCCGGTTGGCTCGTCGAGCTCGCAGCGCGCTCGCCTGGCTCGTCTCGAAGCTCAGAGCGCTCGGCTCGACGAGAAGGTGCGCTCAACGACCACCACCTCGATCCAGCACTCGGCGGGTGTGACTCAGACCTCCTCGAGCGCTGCAGGCACCTCATCGAGCAGATCGCTCGCCTCGCCCATGGAGGAGAGCGAACCGTCGACCACCACGGTCCCGTCGACGACGACGGTCCCCTCGACCACGACGGTCCCGTCGACCACCACCACCACCACGTCGCCCGCCACGAGCGATGACGGCGGCGGCGACGACGACGGCGGTCCCGGCACCGGCTCCCACGGCCACGATGACTGACGCTCGAAGGAGCAGGCGTCGGCCGGTCTCTCTGCTCGGCGTCGCAGCCTTCACCGTAGGGGTGACGGCGGCCTCGCTCACCTGGGCGTCGCACGGTGTGGCCACGTCGTCGACCCCGCCCACCACGTCGTCATCGTTGGCTTTCATGGTGGCGGCCGAGAAGGCCAAGATCGCGGCTGACCGAGCCGCGCTGGCTGCTGCAACGACGACCACCCAGGGCGCGACCTCGGTGCCCACGTCTCCGAGCACGAGCCCCGGCGTCCCGGGATCGACTGCTCCCAGCGGACCGAGCACGAGCACGTCGCCCTCGCAAGCGCCGGTGGCCGCGCCATCCTCTTCATCACCGCCGAGCGCCCCACCGACGACGGTCCCGGTGACAGCACCTCCGACCACCACACCGCCGCCGGTGGCGACGGGAGGCTCATGAAGACAGCGCCTGCGCCGTCGCTCCCTACGAGGCCGTCGTCGATGCGAGCAGCACCCCGAGGCTCACGCCGATCCCTCATCATCGTGGTGTTGGCGGGTGCCCTCGTCGCCGGTCACTTCCTGGCGGAGCTCAGCGCTCCGGCGCTGCACTCGAAGATGCTGCCGTGGATCCTGAGCCGAGGGCTGGGACTGGCTGCGCTGCTGTCGTTGACGGCGCTGACTGGGCTCGGTCTCTGGCTGCACCACCCTTGGAAGGCATCGATCAGGACGGTTCGGCCTGAGACCTGGCTCCGGATGCACGCAGCGCTCGCGGCGACCACCATCACGCTCATCGCGGCGCACCTCACTGCTATCGCCCTCGACCGCTACGCCCACGTTGGTTGGGTTGGTGCGCTCGTGCCGTGGCACTCGGCCTATCGGACCACGCCGGTAGCACTCGGGACCTCGGCGCTCTGGATGATGCTCTTGGTCGGTGCGTCAGCCGGCTTGGCGGGAGTCGTGGGAGGTCGTCACTGGCTCACCATCCATCGCTTCGCGTGGCTCTCGTTTGTGGCCGCCTGGCTCCACGGGGTCACTGCTGGCAGCGACACCGCTCGATTGCGCCTGATCTACCTGCTGACAGGAGCCTTCGTTCTGGCAATCGGGGTCACGCGTGGGTGGGCCAGGCACCATCAGAGCGAAGAGGCGCTGGCGTGACCTCCACTGCCCTCAGCGCGGCATCCGTCATGGCGTGGCCTGATCCCGAGGGTGCCGTCCTCTTTCGAGGTGGTGCTGCTCGCCATGACCTCGCAGCGCACCGCTCTGTGTTCGGGGACGACAAGGCGCGCGAACCAGCCGAGCCGTCGAGCTCATCGAGCACAGCGGCTTGCTCGGTCGAGGCGGTGCCGGCTTCCCGCTGGCCGTCAAGCTCGCCACGGCTCGTCGTGAGGGCGTCGAGCCGATCATCATCATCAACGCCTCAGAGTCAGAGCCAGCGAGCCGCAAAGATGCCGCATTGTGTCGATGGCGACCGCACCTGGTCCTCGATGGCGCCGAGGCAGTGGCGCAGAGCATCGGGGGCCGCGAGGTGGCGATCCGCGTTCATCATGGAGCACGAGCACTCGAGTCCTCGCTCCGAGCAGCGATCAACGAGCGCGGTTCGGACTTCCCTCGTGTCGCTGTCTCGCGTGGCCCACGTCGCTACGTCGCCGGTGAGAGTTCGGCCGTGGCGTCGGCGGTGGCGGGCGGTCGCGGGCTGCCTTTGCACAAGACGGTGCCACTCGCCCTCAAGGGACCAAGCGGCCGACCCACCATCGTCCTCAACGCCGAGACAGCGGCTCACGTCGGACTCCTTTGCTCCATGGAGCTTGCCGACTGGCGAGGTGCAGGGCCGCAGGATTCCGCGGGCACACGCCTCTTGAGCCTTGCCGGGGCAGTGAGCTCGCCTGGTGCTGTGGTCGAGCTGACGGGTTCGACGAGCTTTGCCGAGCTCTTGGGATCCCAAGGCGTCCACGCCACGCCCAACGCTGTGCTGGTCGGCGGATTCGCGGGCACCTGGTTTGCTGGTGAGACCCTGATGGGTCTCGAAGTCAGCGACCAGGAGCTCGAGCCTTTCGGAGCCACGCTGGGCTGCGGCGTGATCGCCGTGATCCCACCTGGTCGCTGTGCGCTCGCGGAGGTCAACCACATCACGAGGTACCTCGCTTCGGAGAGCGCGGGCCAGTGCGGGCCCTGCGTCGGAGGGTTGCCGGAGATCGCCGTCATCATCGAGAAGCTGGCGCAGGGTTCCGCTCGGAGGCGTCACCTTCGTCGCTTTGAAGCGATAGCGGAGGAGCTGCGCGGTCGGGGAGCGTGTGCCCATCCCGATGCGACCATCTCCATGGTTCGCTCGGCTTTGTCGATGCTCGCCGACGAGGTCGATCGACACCTTGGCGGGAGGGTGTGCGCCGATCACCACGGCACGCCAGTGCTGTCCGTGGGGAGGCAGCGATGAGCGGATTGCGACTCACCGTCGACATGACGAAGTGCCGTGGCAGTGGGATGTGTGTCCTCATCTTCGAGGATGGCCTCGAGCTCGATCGCTTCGGTTTCCCCATCGTTCTCGACGAGCTCATAGGGGGCGGGCTTCAACGGCGCGCCCTTCGGGCCTCGAGGGCGTGCCCCCATGGAGCGCTGGACGTCGTGGGCTCAGACGGCGTCTCGATCTCGCGTTGAGGGCCCCCGTGGTGCACGATGGTGACATGGCTGGCCGGGCAGGATGGGGGGGCGACGTCAAGCGCATCCCCCTGTGGCTGGTTGGTGCCGTGGCGCTCATCTTGGCCGCGGTGAGCTTCTCGATCTCTGCGGTGGATGGCTCAACGACGCATGCCCCGCTTCCCGCGCAGGTCACGCTGCAGCAATCGACGGGGTCGACCACCACCACGACGAGCCCGCAGACCACGACGAGCGGGGACGGATCTTCGAGCGGTCCTCCGGTGTCCTCGAGTGTCGTCCCGACCAACCGTCCCGTGGTCACGCAGGTCGACGGTTCAACGGCGACGACCGTACCGGTCCTCCCTTCGACCACCACGACGACCATGCGGTCCACGCCGACGACCGACGACTCGGGCAGCGACGGGCACGACAACAGCGCACGGCAGTGACCGAACGACAGCGAGCGCCTCGCCGTCGTCGAGTGGGCACCGCGGTTCGCTTCAGCGCCTTGTTGGGCATCCTGCTCCTGATCGTCCTCGCCGCGTCGACCTGGGCGACCTGGGCCTCGTTCTCCAATCGCACACGTGCTGAGGCGACGACGGATCTGACGGCCACGGTTCAGGCGTACAACCGCTCGGTTGCCGGCGTCCCTGCTGATCGAGTCGATGCCGCCACGGTCCGCTACCTGTCGGCCACCGTGCTCCCGCGCGGCGAGCAGCTGGTGGTGAGCTTGCCGGGAGGACGGCGCTACGGCTCGACCAACGCCTCGATGCTCCTCGCGAGCCCCCAGCTCCACGACATGGTCAAGAGCCCTCCTTCGTCGACGAGCCTTCGCACCCTTCAAATCCAGCACCAGACGCTCGACGTGCTGGTCACGCCGATCCGTCAGGGGGGAGTGGTGGTCGGCTCGGTGGTCTCGACCTATGACCTCGGGCCCGCGCTGAGCGATCAGCGCCGAGTGCTCGAGCTCGCGGTGATCGAGGCGACGATCGCGCTGGTCGCCGCCGTCCTGGGCTCCTACCTCCTGCTCCGACGATTGCTCGGCACGGTCGGTCGGATCACGAAGACCGCACAGATCATCGAAGAAGGAGAGCTCGACCGTCGTCTCGGAGACCAGGGGACCGATGACGAGGTCGGAGAGCTCGCTGCCACCTTCGACGCCATGCTTGATCGCCTCGACGAGGTGATGGGCTTGCAGCGCCAGCTCCTCGCTGACGTCTCGCACCAGCTCAAGACGCCCTTGACCGTGATCCGGGGCCACCTTGAGGTGATGGCTCGATCAACGCTCGACGACCCGAGTGAGATCCGCGTCACGGTCGACCTGGTGATCGCCGAGATCGAGCACATGCGGCTGCTGACCGAACAGCTCTTGCTGCTCGGTCACTCTCTCGAAGCCGATTTCATCGTCGTCGCTCCCGTGGACGCCCGAGCGTTCGCGGGTGACCTGCTCGCGTCCGCGGAGGTGCTCGGCGACCGACAGTTCCAGGCCGGCACCATGGACGACCTCTTGTTGCTCGTGGACGAACCCAAGCTGCGCGGCGCGATGTTGAACCTGCTCGACAACGCGGTCAAGGCCACTGACGTAGGTGACGTGATCGAGCTCTCGGTCGAGCGCGGGCCCTCCGGTGCGGTGTCGATCGACGTTGACGACGCCGGTCCGGGCATCGCTCCGGCCGAGCGGGAGCAGGTGCTCTCTCGCTTCGGTCGGCCGGACCACGAGACGCGAGAGGGGACGGGTCTGGGTCTCGCCATCGTCGAGGCGGTGGCGGCGGCGCACGGAGGGACGCTCGAGCTCGGCACGTCACGGTGGGGTGGCTTGTCTGCTCGGGTGCTCCTGCCTCCGAGCGTCGTGATCTCCGAGGTCCGGGCCAGCGTTGAGATCGAGCAGGGTGTCTCGTGAAGGTGCTCATCGTCGAAGACGACCCCGGAATCTCCTCGTTCCTCGGAAAGGGCCTCCGAGCTGAGGGCTACCAGGCCGTGATCGCCACCACCGTCGCAGACGCCCGTTTGGCATGGCGCGCCGGTGACGTCGCCTTTGACGTGGTGCTGCTTGATCGCGGCCTTCCTGACGCCGACGGGACGGAGCTCCTTGCGAGAGCTCCGCCTTGAGGGCGACACCACCCCCGTCATCGTCTTGTCGGCGCGTGGCGAGGTGGCGGAACGGATCGACGGGCTCAACGCCGGAGCCAACGACTATCTACCCAAACCCTTTGCCTTCGACGAGCTCTTAGCCAGGATTCGCGCCGTGCTGCGCACCGCGGCGCAACCGAGCTCGACCGAGCTCGTGCACGGCGATCTTCGCTTCGATCTCTTGTCGAAGATCGCCACCAGGAAGGGACGGACCATCGAGCTCTCGCCTCGAGAGTGGACGCTGCTCGAGCTGTTCCTCCGCCATCCCGGCCAGGTGCTCTCTCGGAGCCAGATCCTCTCTGCGGTGTGGGACTACTCGTTCGATCCAGGCTCCAACGTGGTGGACGTCTACGTGGGCTACCTGCGGCGCAAGCTCGATGAGCAGGGTGACGACTCCCTCATCCAGACCGTTCGTGGCGCGGGCTACCGCCTCGTCGCGACCTAGGCTCTCCGAGATCTCGACGCGGGACAGGAGCGACTCGAATGCGATTGGCGAACGTGGCGGGGCGCGCTTCGCTGGTGGTCGACGAGTCGATCATCGACGTCGAAGAGGCGACAGGTGGCTCCTTCAGCGCTGACCCGGTCGAGGCGATCACGCGAGCCGACGAGCTCGCCTCACTGGCGCCCTCGCTCGACGGTCGGCGAACGCCACTCGATCGATCCTTGTTGGGTCCGCCTTCACCGCGACCGGGCCAGATCATCGCTATCGGGATGAACTATCACAGCCATGCCCTCGAGATGGGCCTTGAATTGCCCTCGATCCCTGCGGCGTTCGCCAAGTTCCGCTCGGCCCTCGGCGGCCCGACGGGCACGATCGAGCTGCCCTCTGCCTCGGTCGACCACGAGGTCGAGATCGTCCTCATCATCTCGAAGACGACCCACGAGGTGACCCTCGAGTCGGCGTGGAGTCATGTCGCTGGCATCACCGCGGGCCAAGACCTCTCTGAGCGAGTGGTCCAGATGGCAGCGGGTCGTCAGTTCTCGCTGGGCAAGTCCTATCCGAGGTTCGCCTCCATCGGTCCATGGATGACCTCGATCGATGAGCTGGCCGACCCCAACGACGTGGGCCTCGGCTGCGCCCTCGACGGCGTGGTGGTCCAAGACGCTCGCAGCTCTGACATGGCCTTCTCGGTCCCGGAGCTCTTGGTGGCACTCTCGGCCATCATCACGCTCGAGCCCGGCGACGTGCTCTTCACCGGTTCGCCGGCAGGGGCGGGGATGGGACATCATCCGCCCCGCTACCTGAAGGCAGGCCAGGTGCTGACCACCTGGGTCGAGTCGGTGGGCGAGATGCGCCATGAGCTGGTGGCGCGAGACGCTTGAGCGGCGACAAGCCACGGTGTGCGCGTGAAGACGCCATGGTAGATTTCGGCCACTAACACCAATCGCAGCGACGAGGGGAAGCCGGTCAAACTCCGGCACTGGTCCGCAACCGTAGGTGTGGCGAGGAGGGAGACCTCATCGTCATGCGAGTCGGGATACCTCTGAGTTGCCTGAACTTCCTGCAGCGTCGAGACACGCGGGCAGGAGCCCAAGCGCTCCAAGGACGGGGTTCCGGGTTCCTCCCAAGCAGATGGAGGAACCATGAAGACCCATCGTCGCCGAAGCCTCGGAGCGCTCGCGGCCACCGGACTTGCAGCAGTGCTGCTCACGGCGTGCCTGCAGGCGAACCAGGGCGCCACCTGGCTCAACACCCAGGTGGTCGCCACCACCGTGTCTGGATCACCAGCGGGCTACGTGCCCTACTTCGGCTCAGCGAACCTGGGCATCACCGCCCAGGCGGCCCTGGCCATGGAGGCCACGGGACGAACCGCGAAGCTCCCGCTGCTGCTCAAGTACCTCGAAGCGAACGAGTCGGCGTACATGGACGTGCCCGCGTCTGGCAGCACGCCGGCCTACGTCGACGCCGGGCACACGGCACTCTTGATCCTCGTCGCTGAGGCGACCGGCACCGGTCAGCAGTTCGGCGACGGCGGGCTCTCGGTGGCGCTGCAGCAGACCTTGCAGCAGACGGGACCCAACACTGGTCTCTTCGGCGCCAACGACGCGACCTACGACGGAGTCTTCCGCACCGCGCTGGCGCTCCAGGCGCTCAAGGCGTTGAACGTCTCAGCGACGTCGTTCCCCGTCACGGCAGGCCTCGCATGGATCAAGGCGCAGCAGTGCCCCTCGGGTGGGTTCTCGCCCGACGCCGCGCTCAGCCCCTGCAGCGCATCGCCGAGCTCGTTCCAAGGCGCGGACACCAACACCACCGCTCAAGCGCTCTTGGCGCTGGCCGCCTGGCAGCAGCCCACGGGAGCAGGTTCGCCGAGCGCTCATGCCATCAAGTGGCTGGCATCGCTCGAGACCAAGAAGGGCTCGTTTCCCTTCTACCCCGGCAACAAGCCCGACTCGAACTCCACGGCCATCGTGTCGGTCGCTCTGACAGCTGAGGGTCAGCACCTCAGCCAAGGTCGCTGGGTCAAGCCCGGTGGCGCTTGGCCGCTCCAGTCGCTGCTCGCGTTCCAAGACACCACGAAGGGCAGCAACTTCGGCGGCTTCTTCTATCAGCCGGGCTCGTTGCCAGACCCGCTGTCGACGGCCCAGGTGTCGCTCGCGCTCTCAGGGGTGCCGGTCCCGTTGTGATCCGAGGGCTTCGCCCCCTGGCCGGGCTCCTGGGCGCAGCAGCGATCGTCGCTGCGCTTCCGGGAGCCGCGCCAGCGGCCGCGGCCGCCTCGCAGCTCGTGGCCGTGGTGATCGACTACGGCCCCGGAGGTCCGGCGCCGCTCGTCAAGTGCGTCAACGTCGCTGGTCAAGGCCAAGTGACCGATCTGACCGTGGTGAACGAAGCGCTCAGTGACGCCGGCGGCGAGCCAGCAGGTCTGTGCCCCAACGGCCTCGTCTACTCGCTCAACAGCTATCCCGCCTCGGGCATCGACCTCTGCTCGAACTCGAGTGATCTTGCCTACTGGGCGTTCTTCAACGGCACGAGCTCGGGCTGGTCGTACTCCAACAGCGGTCCTGCGTTTCAGCTCGCCACGCCGCAGACCACGATCGGTTGGCGGTACGAGCCAGCCGGCGGCGCCACCGCTCCCTCGGAGATGGCCGACCCCGCCGCACAGTGTCCTGTAGCGGCCACGGTGCCACCGACGACCGCTCCGAGCGCACCACCGATCGCTGGCTCGACGACGCAGACGACCCAAGAGGGAGGCGGCGTGGCTGCCCCGCGCGGCGCCACGACCACGACCAGCGAGGTCCCGACGAAGGGCTCGAGAGAGAGCGACAGCGCGCACAAGACCGCTCCCGCACAGCACTCGACGGCAGTCGCGCTCCTGCACCCTTCGTCGGGCAGCGAAGGCTCGGGTGGCTCGGCGGTGCCGACCGTCATCGCTCTTGGTTCCTTCGCCCTCGTCGCCGGCGGGACCGCGTACTTCGTGAGGAGGCGCCGTGCGGCGTGATCGCCGACCGCATGCTCTGGCCTGGTGGCTCTGGGGCATCGGATTAGCCACCGCCGCGCTTCGGACGACCAACCCGATCTTGCTGGTGGGACTTGGCACGATCGCGCTGCTGGTGGGGTGGGCGTGTCGATCGCCTGCGCCGTGGGGTCGCTCCGTCGGTGTGTTCTTGCGACTGGGACTCATCGTCATCGCGCTCCGGGTCCTCCTGCAGCTGGTCTTCGGCGAGCGCCTCCCCGGTCACGTGCTGTTCACACTGCCCTCCGTGCCGCTGCCGAGCTGGGCTGCGGGCGTCAGCATCGGCGGTCCTGTCACGGTCGAGGCCATCCTCACCGCCCTGGTTGGAGGCCTGAGGCTGGCGGTCGTCCTGGTCGCCTTTGGCACCGTCAACGCAGTGGCCAGTCCTCGAGAGCTGCTCCGCTCGCTGCCCGCCATGCTTCACGAGGTGGCAGTGGCCATCACGGTGGGGTTCTGCTTCGTGCCCGAGGTGATGAACGCCATGGCGCGGGTCCGTGAAGCACGTCGGCTTCGAGGCCGGCCGACCAGCGGGCTCGCCGGCTGGCGCGGCACGGCGGTGCCGGTGCTCGAGGACGCGCTCGAGCGCTCAGGCCAGCTGGCAGCGTCGATGGGCGCACGAGGTTTCGGCCGAGCGGGGGTTCCTCGGGCTCCTTGGATCAGGAGGTCCGGGCTGGTCTGTTCGGTCTGCGGAGTCATCGGGGTGATCGTCGGCACCTACGGGATCCTGGCCGGAGGGCGCTCTGTGCCGCTGCCGGGCGTGCTGTGCGTGCTGGGCGCGGTGCTCCTCTGGGCGGGCCTGGCCGCCGGGCACCGTCGATCGATGCGGACGCGCTATCGCCCCCAGCCCTTTGGTCTCCGCTCCTGGGCGACCGCGTCCAGTGGCTGGCTGCCGGTGATCTCGTTTGCCCTCGTGACGGCCTCGGGCTCGCGCGCGATCTCGTGGTCGCCCTATCCGCTGACCTGGCCAGGCGTGCCGGTGGTGGCGCTGGTCGGCATCCTCCTCGCCGCAGCACCCCTCGTGCTCGTCGACCAGTCGACGCCCACGGTGCGACGCCAAGCGAGAGCTCGTCGAGAGCCGGTGAGGGCATGATCAGCTTCGACGACGTCTCGTTTCGCTACTCCGAGTCATCACCTTGGGTGGTACGTCATCTGGACCTGGTCATCGATGAGGGTGAGCTGGTGGTGGTGGTCGGGCCGACCGGGTCGGGCAAGTCGACCGTGCTGGCGATGGTCAACGGCCTCGTCCCGCACCTGTCCGGTGGGCAGATCGCTGGAGAGGTCCTGGTGGGAGGGCAGAGCACGCTGTCCACGGCGCCCTCGGAGCTGGCTGCGCTGGTGGGTTACGTGGGCCAGGACCCCCAGGCCGGCTTCGTGACCGACCGAGTCGAAGACGAGATCGCGTACGCCATGGAGAACCTTGGGATCGAGCCGGTGGCCATGCGCCGCCGAGTCGAAGACGCTCTCGACCTCTTGAACCTCCACGACCTGCGAGATCAGCCGCTCGCCACCTTGTCCGGGGGCCAGCAGCAGCGAGTGGCCATCGCCTCGGTCCTCGCGGCTGCTCCCGCCCTCTTGGTGCTCGACGAGCCCACCTCGGCTCTTGATCCCGGCGCAGCCGAAGAGGTGCTGCACGCCCTGACGAGGCTCGTCCACGACCTGGGCATGACGGTGGTCTTAGCCGAGCACCGGCTCGAGCGCGTCCTGCCGTTCGCAGACCGGGTGCTGGCGCTTTCGACCGACGGCGAGGTGAGCGTCGGTCAGCCCGCTGCGATCATGGCGAGCTCTTCCTTGGCCCCTCCTATCGTCGAGCTCGGTCGTCTGGCGGGCTGGACGCCGCTGCCCATCTCGGTGCGCGACGCTCGGCGCAGCGCGCCCGAGCTCATCGAGAAGCTCCGGGCGCACGAGCCGACGCTGTCCGTGCGCCACGAAGGTCCGGCGTGCGCTTCGCTCGCTCGCGTCGACGTCGAGTTCGGGGCGCTTCGAGCCCTCGACGAGGTCAGCGTTGAGCTCCATGCGGCCACCATCACGGCCCTCATGGGTCGCAACGGCTCGGGCAAGTCCACCTTGCTCAGCCTGCTGGCGGGCAGCCGGAAGCCCACTCGTGGCGCGGTCGAGGTCGGCGGTCACGAACCGATGCGCCTGTCCCCGAGTGAGCGCATCCGTCTGGTGGGCTACGTTCCCCAGGAGCCCGGGGACCTCCTCTACGCCCAGAGCGTGGCTGAAGAGTGCTCGACGGCTGACGTCGAGCACGGCTTGGCTCCGGGCACCACCGCCGAGGTGGTCAGAGAGCTGGCGGCACTCGAGGACACGACGCTGCATCCCCATGATCTCTCGGAGGGCCAGCGGCTCTCGTTGGTCCTCGGGCTCGTGCTGGCTCCACGCCCGAAGCTGCTCTTGCTCGACGAGCCGACCCGAGGTCTCGACTATGAAGCGAAGCGCCGGCTGGTCGCGATGCTCAGAGACCTGCGAGATGACGGCATCTCGATCGTCGTCGCGACCCATGACGTCGAGCTGGTGGCCTCGGTCGCCGATCGAGCCCTCGTGTTGGCGCAAGGCGAGCTGATCGCCGACGGCGAGGCGCGCGAGGTGGTCTCCCAGACGCCCGCCTTCGCTCCACAGGTGGCGAAGATCCTCCAACCGCTCCTGTTCCTGACCGTCGACGAGGTGCGAGCGGCGCTATGAGCGCTCGCCTGCGCAGCACGCACGAGCGCGACAGCTCGGCGCGGAGCACGGGCCTGCTCGTCCTCACGTCGCTGGTCGGTCTCGCGTCCTTGTTCTGGCCGTTCTTCGTGGCTGCGCACGAGGCGACTGGCTTGGCCCACACGACGGACGCACCATGGATCCTGCTCGCCATGGTTCCCCTGCTGCTGGCGATGTGCGCCTCGGAGCTCGCTCGAGGTCGCTTGGATGCTCGAGCCATCGCCGTCCTCGGGATCTTGGCCGCCTGCGGCACAGCGTTGCGGATCCCGAGCCCAGGGGTGGCGGGCCTTGAGCCCGTCTTCTTCCTCTTGGTCGTGGCTGGTCGGGTCTACGGCCCGTCCTTCGGCTTCGCGCTTGGTGGGCTCACCCTCTTCATCTCGGCCCTCGTCACTGGTGGTGTGGGGCCGTGGCTGCCGTTCCAGATGCTCGCTGCAGGGTGGGTGGGTGCAGGGGTCGCCTTCGTCCCGCCCGTCCGCGGCGCACTCGAGCGCTGGATGCTGGCTGGCTACACCTTCGTCGTCTGCCTCCTCTACGGAGCGGTGATGAACCTGTGGTTCTGGCCCTTCGGGGCGGGCGCCTCCACGTCGGTGTCCTTCGTCCCAGGAGCTGGCTTTGGGACCAACCTGGTCCATTTCATCGTCTTCGACCTCACGACCTCTCTCGGCTTCGACCTGCCTCGAGCCGTGCTCAACGGCGTGCTGCTCATCGCGGTGGGCGGCCCGATCCTCGCCGCCCTTCGGCGCTCCGCACGGCGCAGCGTCCACCTAGAACCCTGGGAGGTCACCGACGGGCCGAGACCGGTCCCGACGGAGCCGACCTCGTGATGCACAGAAGTTAGACGCGCTCCAACTATGAGAATCAGGCGTCGTCAAAATTGATGCGCACGTCAGTTTCCGGTGATACCGTCACGGCGTCGGGACAGTGATGTGGGGGAGCCGCAGTCATCTCGGGCGGGGTTCGAGCGCTTCGAACCTGTGCAGGTGGCGCTGGAAGGCAGCGCCGACCTCGGCTTGAGGGGGACGAGAGGCGACGCTGCGCACTGACCGTGGCCGTGTGAGATCGTCGGGCTCCGGATGGTGCTCGGAGGGGAGTGGGCAATGACCGAGTCGCTTGGATTCACGCCGGAGCAGCGCATGCTCATCGATGGAGAGCTGGTGCATGCCGAGAGCGGCAAGACCTTCGACAACATCAACCCAGCCACCGAAGAGGTCTTGGGCCAGGTCGCCGATGGCAGCGTCGCCGACATGCGTCGCGCCATCCAAGCCGCCCGACGTGCCTTCGATGAGACCGATTGGTCTACCAACCGCGAGCTGCGCAAGCGCTGCTTGACCCAGCTCCAGGACGCTCTGCTCGCTGAAAAAGAAGAGCTCCGCCTCGAGCTCATCGCCGAGGTTGGCACGCCGATCATGGTCACCGGCTTGGCCCAGCTCGAAGGGCCGCTCGAAGACGGGATCATGTGGCCAGCCAACATGATCGACACGTTTGAGTGGGAGCAAGACATGGGCGACGGCATGGCCATGGGCATGCCGTCGAAGCGAGCCATCTGGAAGGAGCCCATGGGCGTCGTCGGCGCCATCGTGCCGTGGAACTACCCCTTCGAGGTCGCCGTCCAGAAGATCGCTCAGATCTTGGCGACGGGCAACACGACCATCTTGAAGCCCGCACCGGACACGCCGTGGAATGCCACGCGCATCGGCCGCGTGGTAGCCGAGAAGACGGACATCCCCGCCGGCGTGTTCAACGTGGTCACCTCGTCAGACCACCTCGTCGGCGAAGAGCTGACCTTGAGCCCTCAGGTCGACATGATCTCGTTCACCGGCTCGACCAGGACCGGCAAGCGCATCATGGAGAAGGGCGCAGCGACGATGAAGCGAGTCTTCTTGGAGCTGGGCGGCAAGTCCGCTGCGATCATCCTGGACGACGCTGACTTCGAGGCCGTGGTGCCGATGACAGCGTTCGGCACCTGCATGCACGCCGGTCAGGGCTGTGCGATGCAGACCCGGGTGCTCCTGCCGAGGAGCCGCTACGAGGAGGGCCTCGAGCTGATCGTGGCCGGCATGGCTGCCGTGCCCTACGGCGATCCCAACGATCCAGGCAACATCATGGGACCCGTGATCTCGAAGGCGCAGCACGACAAGATCCTCAACTACATCAAGATCGGACAAGACGAGGGCGCTCGCCTGGTCCTCGGCGGTCACCACCCTGAGCACCTCCCGAAGGGGTACTTCATCGAGCCGACGGTCTTCGCCGACGTCAACAACAAGATGACGATCGCCCAAGAGGAGATCTTCGGGCCTGTCATGTGCGTCATCCCCTACGAGGACGACGACGATGCCGTGCGCATCGCCAACGACTCGAGCTACGGCCTCTCGGGTGGCGTCTTCGGCTCCGAGCCTCGGGCCACGAACCTGGCCCACCGGTTGCGCACCGGTTCGATCAGCATCAACGGTGGCGTCTGGTACGGCGCTGACATGCCCTACGGCGGCTACAAGGACTCAGGCGTCGGCCGACAGAACGGGATCGAGGGCTTCAACATGTACCTCGAGACCAAGATCGTGGCCTGGCCAGGCGGCTGAGCCGGGAGCGCGCTCGTTCCGAGCGCGCCTGAGAAGTCACGGGCGAGCGCTCGGACGCCGCTCGGTCGACCACGCCGGACATCCTCCCTGGCACGATGGTGGCATGGCTGCACAGCGAACGCCCCAGGGTCGCTTGATCCCGGACGAGGCGATCCAGGTGACGTTCTCGCGCTCGGGCGGTCCCGGGGGCCAGCACGTGAACACCTCGGCCACCAGGGTCCAGATCAGCGTCGACGTGTCGTTGTGCGCTCTACCCGAGCGAGAAGAAGCGCGCCTCCGGGCACGCTACGGCGATCATGTCCGGGCCTCGGCCAGTGACTCTCGCTCGCAGTGGCGAAATCGCTCCCAGGCGATCGCTCGAGCACTTGAGCTCATCGATGCCGCCATCGCTGTCGAGCGGCCCCGGGTGGCAACTCGCGCCACCAAGGCGTCGAAGGAACGCCGCCTCACGGCCAAGGCTCATCGATCGAAGAAGCTCGAGAACCGCCGGCACCACTTCGACGACTGAGGAGAGAGCTCGCCTTCGAGGCTTTGAGCAGTCATGTAGACAGCGTGTTGAGCAGCCACGGCGTGGCCAGCAACAAGCAGACGACCAAGACCAGACCAACGGCGTAGAGCGTCCAGCGGACTCTGGCTTGAGCGATCATCGTCTCTCTCACCACGACTTCGACGAGGTAGTAGGAGATCACCGTCATCGTCATGGTCAAGGCCAGCTGGATGGCCAGGAGGCCCCATTGGCCTGCGTGCGTGTTGGACGGGGTCGCAAGCACGGCAATCGGGTAGTGCCAGAGATAGATGCCGTAGCTCACCGAACCGATCCAGACGAGCGGCCTCCAGTTGAATGCTCGTGACGCTGTCGTGCTGGTCCGTCCGTAGACGAGCGCCACGAGGAGAGCGGCCGCCACCACGTCGAGCAGCGCGCCACCACCCTGGAACATCCAGAGCCGTGGCGCCCCTCGAGGACCTGACGCCGTCTCGACGAAGACCACCACGATCGCGAGCGCTCCGAGAGCCAGGGGACCGAGGAGGCGCTTGATTCGATCGCTCGGCTGCCAGCTGTGCACGCAGAAGGCCAGCGCCACCCCGATCAGCAGGTGGTAGGCGTTGGTCGGGGTCGAGTAGTAGACGGTGTTGATCGTGGCGGTCGACGCCTGGGTTGCCGTCCACACGATCGAGGCGACCGCTCCTGCGGTTGCAGTGAGCAGCCCGACAGCCCTCCACCGTTTCTTTGAGGCCATGATCAAGAGGAAGATCAGCGGGAAGACCAGGTAGAACTGCTCTTCGATGGCCAAGCTCCAGGTGTGCTTGAGCAAGGAGGTCGACTGGCCGAAGTACCCCACGTGCTCGGAGATCAGATGCCAGTTGGCGTAGTAGCCGAGGACCGACCACGACTCCGAGGTCAGCGACGAGGGCTCGAGGCGTTGTGCGGTGGCGTCGCCCGCAGCCACCAAGATCGCAACCACACCGATCAGCGCAGCGATCAGGAACAGGATCGCTGGGTACAGCCTCTTGATCCGCCGAACCCAGAAGGTACCGAGCAGCCGAGGGCGCGACGCACCTGCGTAGCGGTCGATGAGCAGCGTGGTGATCAAGTAGCCGGAGAGGACGAAGAACAGCTCGGGACCGATCCATCCTCCTGAGAAGAAGCGCACCTTGAAGTGGTAGAGCACGACGACCAGGACGGCCATGGCTCGGTAGCCATCGAGACCGTTGAGCCGATGGAGCGTGGAGTGCCCTGTGACCGGCTCATCGGTGGCATCTGGAGCCGATTGAGGAAGCCCGGCAGCGGTGGTGGTCATCTCAGCTGGGTGGACAGCCCAGGATCTGGCGCTCGGTGGCAAACGGCGGCCAGGGCTGATCAAGCGCGGTCGGAGGAAGGGGTGGCGGGGTGGGCACGGTGCTGAGGCGGTGCTCGGAGACCGACCACGCGAGCTTGAAGAGGCTTGGTGCGACCAAGACACCGCCGTTCGGGCTGATGTGGATCCCATCGGAGCACCGCCATTGGACGCCTGATGGAGAGCTCAAGGTGAACGAAGGCGGGTTCCCTGGTCCGCCAAGTGCTCGGGCGAGATCGAAGACGATCGCCCTGCCACCTGATCGTGCTGCTGCCTCGTCGATGACTCCGAGATAGGCCGCGAGGTTTGCGGGGGCATCATTCTGGTTGCCGACGAGATTGGTCAGGGTGGGCGCCGAGTTGGCCAGGATCACCTTCGCTCCCGTCGAGCTGAGCACGTCGACCGCCTCTTCGATCGCCTCGGTGAGCTGTGCGGCGAAGGCGGGGTCTGCGACAGAGATCGTCTCATCAGAACCTGGCGAGACGTCTTGGTCGATGGTGTCCATGTGGCTCGCGTAGATGACCACGTCAGGTCGATCCTGCTTCAGCGCCGCCAGCCAGTACGAGCTCAGCTGTGCTCGGGATTGGCATGGATAGGTCGGTGGACTGGGTGTCGCGACCGTCGACGCCCACGCTTGGTTCCACGCGATGGCCACGCTGCAGCCACCTTGCGCGGCCTGAGCGAGCTGGACGTGCGCCGCGGGTGCCGCGCGGGCAAGCCCGACTTCGAGGGTGCCAGCCAGCGAGTCACCGACCACGAGCACCCTGAGAGGCCGACCGACGTGGTGCAGACCTTTGATCGTCGCTTGGGCTGGAGCTGGGGTGAGCTCGTTGGCCAGCGCTGCTGAGCCGAGCAGCACCGCCACGAGCACGAAGGCGCCTCCAAGGCGCCAGACGGGACCGAGGGCACCGAAGCCGGATCGATGCACCGCGTGGGTCTCGTCGCTCGCCTTCGCCGCGCCGGCAGGGGAGTCCGAGCTCGTCATGTGGCGTGTCTGCTGGCAGCGGAACCGAGCATCGAGGCAAGCGCTCGGGCTGTCGGCTGCGACGAGGAGCTCGCCGAAGCGAGGCCCCAAGGCTCTCTCGACAGGGTGCTCTGAGAGCCGGCGGCGATGTCTGCGTTGTGCTGGCTCACTGCTGCTCCTGTTCGCCGATGCAGGTCCTCTGCCGACGTGATCACGGGTCCTGTGAGGGCGCGTGAGCGCTCAACCAAGCCCCGGAAATCCCCCGAGTACGATACCTATCGTGAGCAGCAAATGGTTTGAGACGGTCGGAATCGCCCAGGAGCGCGCGAAGAAGCGGCTCCCTAAATCGGTCTACAGCGCGTTGGTGGCGGGATCCGAGAAGGGCGTGACGCTCTTTGGTAACATCACTGCCTTCGACCAGCTTGGCTTCGCCCCTCACATCGCCGATCTGCCCCGGAGCAGGGATCTCTCGACCAAGGTGATGGGTCTCGATCTGTCCATGCCGGTCATCATCTCGCCGACAGGGGTCCAGGCGGTCCATCCCGACGGTGAGCTGGCGGTGGCGCGCGCCGCGACGAATCGGGGCATCCCCATGGGCTTGAGCTCGTTTGCCTCGAAGGCAGTCGAGGAGATCTGTGAAGCGAGCTCCCAGGTGCTGTTCCAGCTCTATTGGGCGGGCGATCGAGACGCGATGCTTGGCCGCCTCGAGAGGGCCAAGGCGGCCGGGGCAAAAGGCATCATCGTCACGTTGGACTGGACGTTCGGGAACGGGCGTGACTGGGGAAGCCCCTGGATCCCCGAGAAGATGGATCTCAAGGCGCTCATCAAGATGGCTCCCCAAGGTCTGAGCCGCCCAGGCTGGCTCTATTCCTTCTTGCGTCGGGGCAAGCTGCCTGACCTCAAGACGCCGAACATGGCGCCACCTGGCACCGAACCACCCACCTTCTTCGGTGCCTACTACGAGTGGATGCAGACCGACGTGCCCACCTGGGATGACTTGGCATGGCTGAGAAGTCAGTGGGACGGTCCTTTCATGGTCAAGGGCGTCTGCAGGGTCGACGACGCCAAGCGGGTCGTGGACGCGGGGGCGACGGCACTGTCGGTGTCGAACCACGGCGGCAACAACCTTGACGGAACGCCTGCTCCCATCAGGGTGCTCTCCGCGGTGGCTGACGCGGTCGGTGACCAGATCGAAGTCGTCCTCGACGGCGGCATCCGGCGCGGCAGTGACGTCGTCAAGGCAGTCGCTCTGGGGGCGAAGGCAACCATGATTGGGCGCGCCTATCTGTGGGGTCTGGCTGCGAACGGGCAGGCGGGCGTTGAGAACGTCCTCGATGTCCTGCGTGGCGGCATCGAAGCGTCCATGCTCGGCTTGGGCCGGGCATCGCTCGATGAGCTCAGCCGAACCGACGTCTTGGTGCCCGAGGGCTTCACGCTCGCCCTGGGCGGCTAGCTCTTGCGACGTCGTCGATAGCCACAGCTCTGCCACACCTGCCAGCATGGTGATCCCCTGCAAGGCTGTCGAGCGGGAGATCGGCGATGACCAAGAACCCTGAGCATCAGAGACGGCGAGGGCCAGGGTTGTCGCGCATCGCCCGCCGCGTGGCGCTGCTGGCGGTCGTCGTGCTCGTCGGCGGTGCAACGACGTTTGCCATCGTGGGGACGCAACCCGAGCGGGCGGGAGCATCGTCAACCTTGACCCAAGGCGTGACGCTGCAGCCCGGATCGTCGCTGCCCTCGCCCGACGGACTGTTCAAGGCGACCATGAGGCAGACGGGGAACTTCGTCCTGTCGACGGTGGCTGGCAACGTGCTGTGGTCGACGAACACCCACGTGAGCGGGAGCTCGGCGACCATTGAGAGCGACGGGTCCTTCGCGATCACGTCACCGTCGAATGACGTGCTCTTCTCAGTGGACGAGAACAGTTCGAGTCCCCTCGCGCTTGAGGTGCAGGACAACGCGTCGGTCGACCTGGTGCTCACCAGCGGCAAGGTCGTCTGGTCGTCACTCTTCGGTGCGGTGGCGACGCAGAGACTTCGCCTCTTCCCGGGAGAGTCGCTGACCGGCGGCCAGGTGCTCTCCTCGCCAAACGGGTTGTTCCAAGCGGCGATGACGGCGAACGGCCAATTCGCCGTCTCGAAGGGGACCTCGATGCTCTGGACCACCCCAGCGACCAAGGATCCTGGTACGTCAGTGAAGTTCCGAGCCGACGGGAGCTTCGAGGTGCTTGACAAGAGCGGGGCCGTGGTCTGGTCGTCGACCACGGGTGGGACCACCGGTGATCACGTCCAGCTGAGCAATCGAGGAGCCCTTGAGGTCTTCGGACCCAGCGGGATGCTCTGGTCGTCGACGAGCGGGCCGGTGGCCCACAGCGCCCAGTCCATCGACGTCGCCCTCTTCGGCGATTCGCTCTCCGCACAAGCCGAGCAGTACTTCACCGCCGATCTGGCTGAGTACAGCGCACCCGTCATCTACTCGACGGCCGATGCCTTCCCGGGTACCGCGCCGTGCGATTGGACGAGCGAGATGCAGAGCGTGGCGTCGGGGCTGCATCCCAACGTCGCCATCTTGGAGTTCGTCGGGAACACCTTCACCTCGTGCATCACCGGAGCTGGTGCCAGCGGTGTGGCGACGACGGTCGCCCAGTACCAAGTCGACATGCTGGCTGCGATCAAGCTCTTCCTCGACCATGGGTCGTCGCACGTCATCGTCATCGCCGATCCGTCGCTCATGCCTGGTCAGACCTTGATCCCGGCATGGTCTCAGGTGCGGCGAGGGCTTGGCCAGACAGTCTCTGATCTTGGAGATTCGCGCGTCTCGTTCTACAACGCTGGCTCGTGGGTCGATGATCCGACCACGGGAGGCTTCACCTTCTTCAGGGTCTGCACGCCACTCGAGACCTTCGCTCACGACTGCGATGGTCCGGTCATCAATGGTGTCGAGAACAACATCGTTCGGGCCGTCGACGGCATCCACTTCTGCAATCCTTCAGGCTTCGTGACCTGTGATCAGTACTCCTCTGGTGCGTGGCGCTTCGGGGGAGCCGAGGCGTACGCCGCCGAGCAGGCCTACAAGCTCGCCCCTGTCCCGCAAGGGCCACCGACGCACTGATCGGTCGTGGGGCGAGCCAGCACTCGACCTCCTGCAAGCGAGCGAATTCGAGCCGTTGGCTCCGCGGTGTGCGTCAGGCGACCTGCCATGCTGGGGACATGGTTGATGACGCTCCCGATCTGCCGGGCGCGCCGACCGACGTGGTGCCGTCGACTGGCACTCGTCGAAGCCGGGCCTTCAAGGCCCTCGATGATCGCCGGGTGCCTATTCGCACGATCCTCGTCATCGATGTCGTCGTCATCCTGACGTGGGTGGCCTATCGGCTGTTGGGCCGCCTGAGAGAGCTGATCCTGTGGATCTTGATCGCTGCGTTCATTGCCCTGGTCCTCAACCCGATCGTCGGCTTCCTCCAGCGTCACCGCTTTCGGCGCTCGGTGGCGATCGGCGTGGTCTTCACCGCTGCCGTGCTGGTCTTCTTGGGTCTGGCGTTCCTGTTCGGCTATCCGCTGGTCAACTCGCTGACCCGTCTGAGCGGTCGGCTCCCGAACATGGTCCACCAAGTCGAGAAGGGCCACGGCTCGCTGGCACGCTTGCTCCAGCACTTCCACCTCTTGACCTGGGTGCAGAAGAACGCTCCCAAGCTCCAGCAGGCGGCTCAGAACCTGAGCAAACCCGCGCTTGGAGTCGGCAAGGCGGTGGTGGGCACCATCGTGGCCCTGACGACGATCGCGTTCTTGGCCCTCTTCATGCTTCTCGAGGCACCGCTGCTCAGGAAGGGCGCCTTGGGGGCGATCCCGGCCGATCACCGAGACTCGGTCGAAGGCGTCGCCCATCGAGTCTCCCAGTCGGTCACCTCCTACGTCCTTGGCACGATGGGCCTCTCCTTGCTCTTCGGGGTGGTGGTCTTCATCACCCTGGCGATCTTGGGCGTGCCCTTCGCCATCCTCCTCGGGGTCTGGGTGGCGCTCGTCGCGCTCATCCCTCTGGTGGGCGGCCTGATCGCCGGTGTGCCCGCCGTGGTGATCGCGCTGCTGCACTCGCCCGTGGCAGGCGTCATCACCCTGGCGATCTTCGTGGGCTTCCAGCTCTTCGAGAACCACTTCCTCTATCCCGTGGTGATGTCGAAGACCGTCGGGATGAACCCGCTGTGGGTCTTGATCGCGGTGCTGATCGGCGCCAACCTGGGTGGCGCGTTCGGCTCAGGTCTCGGTGCGCTCACCGGGGCGATCGTGGCCATTCCCGTGGCGGGCGCCCTCCAGATGGTCTTCAAGGAAGTGCGGGCGCAGACCGCCCAGGAGGCGTCCTCGCCCTCCTGAACCCACGGCTGAGCTCGCCGTGGCACCGCTCGATCGGCGAGGAGTGCCGGAACAGACGCTCGGTGCTAGGAAGGCGAGCGTGAACTCGATCTGTGACCTCAGCGGCAAGGTCGCCATCGTCACTGGGGGAGGAACGGGTATCGGCGCGGCTACGGCGCTGCTGTTCGCCCAGCAGGGGGCGGACGTGGTCCTCGCCGCGCGCACCCTCGACGATCTCGAGCGGACCAAAGCCACCATCACTCGTGAGACTGACCGGCGGTGCCTCATCGTCCCGACCGACGTCAAGATCGAAGACCAAGACGTCGCCCTCGTCGACCAGACGATCGCCGAGCTCGGCCGAGTGGACATCCTCGTGAACAACGCTGGAGGCACGCGGATGGGGCCGTTGGCCTCGCTCCCGACGAAGGGCTGGGACGCCAGCTTTGATCTCAACGTGCGCTCAGCGTACTTCTGCACTCGAGAGGCCGGACGCCACATGATCGAGCAGGGCTCAGGGGCGATCGTCAACATCTCCTCAGACGCTGGCATCCATGGCGTCAAGGGAGGGGCGCACTACGCGTCGTCCAAAGCTGCCCTCCAGATGTTCACCACCGTGACCGCAGCTGAATGGGGTCGTTACGGCATCCGTGCGAACTGCATCGCGGTGGGCGCCGTTGCCTCTGAGCGAGCGCAGGCCGCCTGGAAGGTGGCGCAGATCGACGAAGCGTCGATGGCGAAGCACGTGCCACTCGGACGGACGGGGCGGCCCGACGAGGTGGCTCAGGCCATCCTCTTCTTCGCCAGCGACGCGGCGTCCTTCATCACGGGCCAGACGCTGGCGGTCGACGGCGGGCCCAACCTGGGTGGGATCCCCGACGGGTGAGGCCACCGTGCGCTCGAGTGCACCTGATCCGCGCTGTCGTGAGGTCGACGTGGTGACGTCCAACGGGAGCGGTGAGGTCGTCGCTCCGAAGCCTCAGGGCTCGGCGACCCCCGGAGCGACACGCCTGGGGTGGATCGGCACCGGGGTGATGGGCTCAGCGATGTGCGGGCACCTGGTGGCTCAGGGCTACGAGGTCACCGTGACCAATCGCACCCCGGCGAAGGCGAAGGGGCTGCTGGATCTCGGTGCTCGCTGGGCGGCGACGCCCCGTGACGTCGCCGAGACGAGCGATCTCATCTTCTCGATGGTCAGCCTGCCTTCGGACGTGCGTGAGGTGCTCCTTGGCGAAGCGGGCGCTCTGCAAGGAGCGAGGCGAGGGGCGATCATGATCGACATGACCACGAGCGAGCCCTCCTTGGCGCGGGAGATCGCCCGCCAAGCGTCGCAGCGCGCCGTCGCCGTGCTTGACGCTCCCGTCTCCGGCGGGGACGTGGGGGCGAGGAATGCAGCGCTGTCGATCATGATCGGGGGACCCCAGAGCGTGGTCGATCGTGTGATGCCGTGCTTCGAGGTCATGGGCACGACGATCGTGCGCCACGGGGATCACGGCGCTGGCCAGCACGCCAAGCTGGTGAACCAGATCCTCATCGCCTCGACGATGGTCGCTCTCAGCGAAGCCCTGCTCTACGCCTATCGACAGGGTCTCGATGTCGACAAGGTGCTCGCCTCGGTCTCGACCGGGGCCGCAGGCAGCTGGGCGCTTTCGAACCTTGCTCCGCGGATCGTGGCGGGCGACTTCGCTCCCGGCTTCTTGGTCGATCACCTCGTCAAAGACCTCGGCATCGCCCTTGACGAAGCAGCCGGGGCCGATCTCGAGCTCCCAGGGCTCACGCTCGCCGAGAAGCTCTACCTCGCCCTCCAAGCCCAAGGACGAGGAGGCGAGGGCACTCAGACGCTCGTCCACGCCTTGGCGTCGCTCTCGGACCAGCCATGGCCGCCAGCCCCAGTGGCCGCGACCACATGAGCGAGCACACCAAGACACCATGAGCATCGAGCTCGGCCTCACCCCCGATGGTCGCTGGCAGATAGAGACCAACGCCCTCATCTCGACGGCGGCGGAAGCCGGCTTCTCCGCTCTCGGGCTGAGCGCGGAGCGGGCCGACGCACAGGCGCAGACGGCCCTTCAGGCAGCAGGGATCCGATGCCATGAGCTCTTGGCCTTGGTCTTCACGGCCGACGAAGACCAGGTGCTCGGCGCGGCATCGTCCCTCGCCCAGCGCGCCGACGAGGTCGGTGCGGAGTGGATCCTCACGGTCTTCCAGGCGGGTCTCGACAGCACCACGGCCTCCACCCTCAGAGCGTGCGGCCAGATCTTCTCCGAGCGCGGGGCCAAGATGGCCGTCGAGTTCAGCCCCTTGGGCGCCGTCGGGACGATCAGGGAGGGCCTGGACGTCGTCGAGGCGGTCGGGATCGAGCGATCAGGCCTCATGATCGACAGCTGGCACTTCAGCGTGGGGGAGAGCACGTGGGAGGACTTGGCCGCGGTGCCCCTCGAGGCGATCGCCTACGTGCAGTTCGCGGACGCCCTTCCCTCCCCCTCCGCCAGCCTGGCTCGAGAGACCATGCACCGCCGAGCCATGCCGGGGGAGGGCACCTTGCAGCTCGATCGGTTCTCGTCGACGTTGCTCGAGCGAGGCTGGAACGGGCTCGTGAGCCTCGAGGTCCTGAACGCGGAGCTCCGAGAGCTGCCCGTGGCCACCTTCGCCCATCGTGCCCACGACGCTGCTCGTCGCTTCTGGCCCTAGAGAGCAGCGCCGCCAGCCGTCAGCTCCAAAGCGTTCACGTCGCCGTCTCATCGGAGCCCCGAGCGCATCGCAGCGCAACCGGCGGCTTGCAAACAGCCGTCGACCCAGGCAGTGGCGAATTCTCCACACGGAGAGCAACTCTCTTTACACTTTTAAGCAGATGAGTCACGACGTGATCGCTCTTGCGTGCGACGGTCCTCCGAGGATCGGGGGCCGCAGCGCGCGACGTGTGGTGTGGGCCCTCCTCGCCAGTGCGGGTCTCTCACTCGCCCTCCTCGTCGTGATGTCCCTGTTCTCGCACCCGGCGGGTGCCGCGGAGTTGCGCGTCGGAGGCCCGGCGTCGCCTGTCGCGATCACGACGTCCGCTCCAGCTGGAAGCCTCCCCTCACTGCCCGCCCTCCCGAGCACTTCTCTGACGCCTAGCGCGTCCCGCGTTGTTCCGTCCGTCACGCACGCAGTGGCCCCGCTCTCTCGCCCCTTGCTCAAGCCGATCGCCCCGCTGCTCTCTCGAGTGGCCACGACGCTCCCGCCAGCACTGGGCGGGCTCACCAAGGGGGCTGGGCTGAGCGAGGGGCTCACGCCAGCCGCCCGTACCTCAGCGTCGATCGTGCGCCCTGCCAGCGGCCTGCTCGCTGGCACCAGCGAGCTGGCGAACCCCCTGATCGGCGTCGGCGCGTCGACACAGGCCACCGCCGGTCTCCCCCGTGGGACTCCCTCGGGGCCCCGAGCACCTGCTCCTCCCAGCAGCCCGGTCCCAGGTCTGGCACCGACGGCGAGCTCCATCGCACACGGCCTCTTGGTCTCGACGAGGTATCTCGCACTCTTCCTGCTCGCCAGCGGTCTCGTCCTCGCTTTGCGCCGACGACCGCGGCTGCTCCTCGATCTGCGATCCGCTCCTCCTGGTTAGGGCGTTCTTGCACTGAGACGCAGCCCGCTCGTCGGGCTGCAAGTGGAGAACAACAACCTAACTTTTGAAGGAGAAATACCATGATTACCTCTACGAAGCGCGCCTCCGCGACCTTGCTGGTCGCTCTGGTGCTCGCAATGGTCGGGCTCGCTGGAGCTGCAGTACTCACCGGACACACCCCTGCGTTCGGCAGCTCCTGCGGCACCTCGATCGGGTCCGCCTCGACACAGAGCTCCTCGGCAACGGGGTCCTCGACGCCGGGAGCATCCACCACGGCGGTGGCCACCACCACCTCGACCGGCAGCACGCCTGGTTCGAAAGGTGGCGGCCGCACGGTCGTGCCGTTGATCAACGTCAACGCCCCCATCGGGTCCGGTCAGGGCTCGTCGGTGGTGGGATCGCTGATCAACGTGAACCTGCCCGTGCTGAGCAACGGGCTCACTGGTTCGAGCGGCTCGGGGTCCTCTGGCTCCTCGGGCCACGGTGCTGCCACGCTGATCAACGTCAACGCCCCCATCGGGTCCGGTCAGGGCTCGTCGGTGGTGGGATCGCTGATCAACGTCAACGCACCTGTGCTGAGCAAGGAAGCTCCTGTCGGAGCCAGCCCAGTCGCCACCGTGGCGCCTGCGCTCCTTGAGATCAGCGCACCCGTTGCCTCCGTCACCAACACCCTCGGTGCACCGTCACCGACCACGTTGCTGGCTGTCGCGGCACCTGTGCTGTCACAGGGTCCTCTGGGCTAGCTCAGGAGAGCGTGCCGCCTGAGTGCGGTGGCGGGAAGCAGCGCATCTCACCTCGCCAGGGGTGGGGTGCGCTGCTTCCAGCGCTCGCTGCCCCAGGTGGCAACGGGTCCACGGTCGCCTTCATGGCGCCATCTCGCTCCCTGGAGCGTGCGTCGACTGGTGGAGGCACGCCACCCTCACTCTCGGAGGTCGCCCATCATCTAGAGCAGCAGGGTCCCCTCGGTCGCACCTGAGGTGTACAGCTCATCCAAGATGAGCTGCGCCCCCTGGACGGGGGTGATCGAGCGGGCTCGAAGCTGCTGTTCGATCTCTGGGGCCGAGGCCTTGACGCCGGGATCAGAGCGCAGATGGCTGATCACGCGATCCTCGACCAGCGACCACATCCAATCGGTGAGCTGTGTTTCACGCTTGGCATCGAACTCACCTGAGCGGATGAGCGCCTCTCGGTGGCGCTCGATCTCTGACCACAGCCGATCGATGCCCGTCCCCTCGAGCGCGCTGCACGTGAGCACCGGTGGCTCCCACGACGGGCTCGACGCCCCGAAGAGGTGGAGGGCCTCGGCCAGCTCGCGAGCGACGTGCTGAGCCTCGTGTGCGCGATCGCCGTCTGCCTTGTTGACCATGATGATCTCGGCGAGCTCAAGGACGCCTCGCTTGATGCCTTGGAGCGAGTCACCGGTGCCGGGCACCATGAGCATGACGAAGCAGTCGACCATGCTGGCCACGGTCGACTCAGACTGTCCGACACCTACCGTCTCGACGATCACGACGTCGTAGCCTGCTGCCTCAACGATGAAGAGGGCCTCTCGCGTGGAGCGGGCGACGCCCCCGAGCGACCCCGACGAGGGGGAGGGTCTGATGAACGAGGCCGGGTCGTTGGCGAGCGACTGCATCCTCGTCTTGTCACCGAGGATGCTGCCTCCTCGACGAGACGAGGAGGGATCGATGGCGAGGACCGCCACCCGATGGCCCTCCCCGGTGAGATACGAGCCGAACTTGTCGATGAGCGTCGACTTGCCAGCTCCCGGCACGCCGGTGATGCCGATGCGCTGCGATCCGCCTGTCTTCGGCATCAGCTGGGCGAGCAGCTCTTGGGCTTGAGCCGCGTGCTCAGGGAGCGTGGATTCAACGAGGGTGATGGCCTTGGCTACCTGAGTGCGGTCTCCGCTGAGGACGCCGGCCACGCACTCATCGACGTCGATCGGTGCCGACACGCTTGGCGTCAACCCGAGCCGCGCTGGGCGAGTCGGCCCTCGATCTTGGTGAGCAGATCGACGGCTGCGTCGGCGATGATCGTCCCTGAGGGGTAGATCGCCGCGGCGCCGCCGGCGCGGAGCTCGTCGAAGTCCTGCGGCGGGATCACACCACCCACGGTGACGAGGATGTCGCCACGGCCCAGCTGCTCGAGCTCGTGGCGCAGCTCGGGGATCAAGGTCAGGTGCCCTGCGGCAAGTGACGACGCACCGATGGCGTGCACGTCAGCTTCGACTGCTTGGCGAGCGACCTCGGCGGGCGTCTGGAAGAGGGGGCCGACGTCGACGTCGAAGCCCAGGTCAGCGAAGCCCGTGGCGATGACCTTCTGGCCGCGGTCATGGCCGTCTTGGCCCATCTTGGCCACCAAGATCCTCGGCTGGCGCCCGTAGCGCTTGGCGAAGGCCTCGACGGCGGCACGCGCCTCGGCAGCGGCGGGAGAGTTGCCGACCTCGGCGCGGTACACGCCTGAGATCATACGGATCGATGCCACGTGGCGTCCGTAGACCTTCTCCAAGGCGTCGCTGATCTCGCCGACTGAAGCCTGGGCTCGAGCCGCGTCGACCGCCAGCTTGAGCATGTTCTGCTCAAGTCCCGCAGGACGGGTGCCCTCGGCGGCAGCGCCGGCAGCGGCCGTCAGGCGGTCCAAGGCGTCTTGGCAGGCTTGCTCATCTCGCTCGGCGCGGAGGCGCTCAAGCTTGGCGATCTGCTGGGCGCGCACGCTCGAGTTGTTGACCTTGAGCACGTCGATCATCTCGTCGGCTTCGAGCTGGTACTTGTTCACCCCCACGACGACTTGACGACCGGAGTCGATGCGAGCCTGCGTGCGAGCTGCCACCTCCTCGATCCGAAGCTTCGGGAGCCCCGCTTCGATGGCCTTGGTCATCCCCCCTGCCGCCTCGACCTCTTCGATGTGTGCCCACGCCTTGGCCGCCAGCTCGTAGGTCAACCGTTCGACGTAGTAGCTGCCACCCCAGGGATCGATGGTGCGCGTGGTGCCTGACTCGAACTGCAAGAACAGCTGCGTGTTTCGGGCGATCCGGGCGCTGAAGTCTGTCGGGAGGCCCAGGGCCTCGTCGAGAGCGTTGGTGTGCAGCGACTGGGTGTGGCCCTGCGTGGCGGCCATCGCCTCGACGCAGGTTCGCATGACGTTGTTGTAGACGTCTTGCGCGGTGAGCGACCACCCTGAGGTCTGACAGTGCGTCCTGAGAGAGAGCGACTTGTCGCTGGTGGGCTCGAACTGCTTGACCAGCTTGGCCCACAGCAGGCGAGCGGCGCGCATCTTGGCCACCTCGGTGAAGAAGTTCATCCCGATGGCCCAGAAGAACGACAGGCGCGGAGCGAAGGCATCGATGTCGAGGCCAGCGTCTAAGCCTGCGCGGATGTACTCGACGCCGTCAGCCAGGGTGTAGGCGAGCTCGAGATCTGCGGACGCTCCCGCTTCCTGCATGTGGTAGCCCGAGATCGAGATCGAGTTGAACTTCGGCATCTCGGTCGAGGTGTAGGCGAAGATGTCCGAGATGATCCGCATGGAGTGGGCGGGCGGGTAGATGTAGGTGTTGCGGACCATGAACTCTTTGAGCACGTCGTTCTGGATGGTCCCCGCCAGCTGCGACGGGGAGACGCCTTGCTCCTCGGCCGCCAAGATGTAGAGGGCGAGGATGGGGAGCACAGCGCCGTTCATCGTCATCGAGACCGACATCTGGTCGAGGGGGATGCCGTCGAAGAGCTGGCGCATGTCCAGGATCGAGTCGATGGCCACGCCCGCCATGCCGACGTCACCGGCCACTCGGGGGTGATCGCTGTCGTAGCCGCGGTGCGTCGCGAGGTCGAAGGCGACGGAGAGCCCCTTCTGCCCGGCGGCCAGGTTCCGGCGATAGAAGGCGTTTGACTCCTCGGCGGTCGAGAAGCCTGCGTACTGACGGATGGTCCACGGTTGGTTCACGTACATGGTGGGGTACGGACCTCGGAGGAACGGCACCACACCCGGGAAGCCGTCGAGGAAGTCGAGGCCCTCTCGGGAATCTTCAGTCAGCACCGGGGGCAGGACGAAGCCTTCGGGTGACTCCCACGAGAGCTCCTCGAGCGTGGCGCCGCTCTCGTGCTCGACGCGGCTCGTCCACTCGGCGAGCGGCGCGACGTCGGTCTCGTCGCTGCTGAGTGGGACGTCAGCGAAGTTGGGGATCGAGGTCTCTGGCATCAGTCAACCCCCAAGAGCTCGAGAACCTTTTCGAGGAGCGTCAAGACGTCGCCTCCGACTCCGATGAACTCCTCGACACCGGCTTGTTCGACGGCCGAGAGCTTCTCTGAGCGGCGTCCGGCGAGATAGATGTGCTTCACGCCATGCTCGGAGAGCGTCCGTGCCGCCGCTGGACCGAGCTCGACGTAACGGTCATCGGACGAGCAGAGACAGGCGATGGTGACGTCCTTCGCGGCCCCTGAGGACGAGAGCACCGAGAGGTCGTCACCGACCTCCAGCTGCTCGGTTGCAAGTCCGCCGGTCTCGAAGAAGGACTTGGCGTAGGTGGAGCGTGCAGAGAAATCTGACGAGCCGCCAAGGTTGACGAGGAGCACCGATGGCCGTGCGCCAGTGCGGCGCGTGAACGCGTCGGAGCGCGCTCGCAGCTCCTCGAATGGCTCCGCATAGCGCCGACGTGGCAAGCCGACCGTCGGTCTGGACCCTTGGTCGAACAGCTCTGGGATGACCTCAGCTGCGTTCGGGAAGTCGCTCACGCCGGTGATGGTGTCTCGGCGAGTGCGCAAGCGGCTCAAGCGACCGTCCCAGGTCTCTTCGATGTGCTCGGCGATCCAGCCGCTCCGAATCGCGTCCTCGATCCCGCCCTGTGCTTCGAGCAGCTGGAACAGCTCCCAGCTCGAGCGAGCGACTGCCTGGGTGAGCGACTCGACGTACCACGAGCCCCCCGCCGGATCGATGACCTTGGCGAGATGTGCCTCCTCCATGAGGATGATTTGGGTGTTGCGGGCCATGCGTCGACCAAGCTCGCTGTGCTCGTTGGGCTCGACCACGAGGTCATAGGACTCGACGGTGATGGCATCCGCACCGCCCGCGCCCGCGGCAAAGGTGGCGATCGTCCCGCGCAAGAGGTTGACCCAGGGGTCGTAGCGGCTCATCATCGCCCTCGAGGTCACGACGTGCTGGCGCTGTGCGAGGTGCTGTTCGGCTCCACAAGCCTCTGCCACTCGAGCCCACAGGAGACGAGCGGCACGGAGCTTGGCGATGGTCAAGAACTGATCGGTGGTGGCAACGAAGCGGAACTCGATCTGCGACAGGGCCTCCGTCAGGCTCAGCCCGGCGTCGGTGAGGAGGCGCAGGTACGCCACGCCCGTAGCCGTCGCGATGGCGAGCTCCTCGATCTCGGAGCAACCTGCATCGTGGTAGCGAGCCACATCGACGACCAGTGCCCTTGATGAGGGGAAGTCCTTGACGCATCGCAGGGCCAGCACAGGGGCGGCCTCGTCGTATGGACTGATGTCCTCTGCTCCTGACGCCAGCTGACCAAGTGGGTCGAGTCCCAAGACGACCCGTGCCGTCGAGCGGTCGAGGCCAGCGTCCTCCCACAGCTCGAGGAGGTTTGAAGCCGTCTCTGGCCCGAGCACCGGATCGAGTGAGATCGAGATGAGCTCCAGATGGACACCCTGCAGGATGCGCTTGAGCGAGGCGGTATCGAGGGAACGAGCGTCCTCTTCGGAGCGCAGCAACAGGGAGGTTGCCCCTCGTTCGAGCTGCAGAAGAATCTCGCGATTCGTCGATTCGAGGTCATGGGCACGGACGGTCACAGGTTGGCGGACGTCCCATCCCGCTTGCGATCCGCCGAGGAGTGACCCACCGCGGATGAAGGGGAACAGACCAGGGAGACCGAGCTCTGAGCCTCCTTGAGGCGAGTCGGCGGTGTAGAGAGGTTGGATCTCGATCTCGTCGTAGAGGGTGGAGGTGAGCTCACGCGCGAAACGTGCTTCGAGCTCCTCTGTGGTGAGGTCTGTCTTGCCCTTGGCGAGGACGCGGTTGACGCCCGCGCGCCACTGTTCTTCGGTGGGCGAGGGAAACTCACCAGCCAACCGGAGGGGTGATTCGGGGTTCAAGAACCTTCACCGAGGAGAGTCGAACCTTGTGCTCCGGACCAGCAGATCGATGAGGTCGATGAGCCCGCTCGGCGTCGGTGGCGTGAGGGCGTTGCTTTCACGTCGGTTTTCCTGTCCATCTGGACCACCTCTGACTCAAAAGACGGATCGAAGAGCTTGGATGCTCCTTGCTTACAGTACCGATCACCGCGCAGGCAAAGCCCACTCGGACGATTCTTCGTGGTTCCCCAACGTCGCCTCGCGGGACATGGGCTGTAGAGTCAGGGGCCGCGTGGCGGTCGGCTGGCAAGGCGAGTCACAGGGCGCTGCTCCTGTGGGACGTCCGCGCCTTAGGTCTGACCTGGACTCCTAAGTTGCTCAGGATCGCATAGACCCCCTTGCCTTGGAACGGGTCTTGCGAAGACTGCAAGCGAATACCAACCCAGGGTCTCCTAAGTGTTTGGAGAGACAGCTCTTGGTATCGCCGACTTGTTCAGAAGGGGCGCTGGGTTCGCACTTGGTATGGAGTCACATTCTGCGGATCGCGTGTGTGGGGACCTCTTTCGAGATCCACTAACTGCGGAACTCGTCGAGCGTTGCCAGTATCTCGTCTCCGTAGAGCTCAAGCCGTCTCTCTCCAATGCCCGGCACCTCCGAAAGTGCATCTTCGTCGACGGGCATCCGCACGGCGATCTCGTCAAGCGTCGCGTCGTGAGCGACAACAAAAGGCGGCACTCTGTCACGTTGTGATCGATCTAGCCTCCAGTTCTTGAGGCTGGCTAGCACGAGCTCGTACTCGGTGCTGGGTGGCTCCGGCGTGGAGGAGGACCCAGACACCGACTCACTCGGCGTCCACTGTCGCGGGGCTACGAGTGTTCCTGAGACACCGCTCACCGTGATCGTCGAGCCAAACTCGACCAACGTGGTCAGTCGGCCGACTGATGCCTTGACTCCGCTGTCGAGGGTCTCGATGACCTTGTGGTCTGCGCCACCCCTCGTGAACTCGTCTCCCACATTCAAGACGATCCTGAGTCCGTGAGGATCAGTACGCGACCTCTTCTTTGACCGCTTCCTTGCTCCGCCATTGACATTGCCAGGTCCTGGGTCCTCGATGATCTCGAATCGTGGGCGAGCTTGAGAAGGGGAACCCGGATTCTTCATCTCTTCGACGAAGGGCGATAGCGCTCGCTCCTCCGAGGTGATCGTGAGTGTCTCTTTGGCCCGGGTGATGGCTACATGGAAGACACGACGTTCCTCCTCGATGTCGATGCTTAGGCGATGAGGGATGATCCCCACGGATACGTCGTGCACGATGACATGGGGCCATTCCAGTCCCTTCACCTTGTGGATTGTTGAGAGCGTCACTCCGGGTTAGTTCGCTCGGAGCCGCGAACAGCATCATTGAGCCAACCGAGGAAGGAGCTCGGCTGAGGATGGATCGACGAAAGCTCTTCAAGTGCTCTGAGATCGTCGAGGTGACCGTTCTTGTTCTTACCCTCGCGGGACTTGTCGAGAGCGGACAGAGATGAATCGAGGCCGATTTCAGAGCGGATGTGTTTGATCATCAACTGAGCCGTTGAGCTTTTGGACAGGGCTTGAAGACTGGTGATGTCTTGGATGAAGGACTCGATCTTCTTGTTCGTCTTTGCGTCGTCGATGCTCCCAACAAGTTCACTGAGATCTGCGGTTGTCTTCTGTTCCACGATCACCGACGCATCTTCGGAGAAACTCCCCGCGACGGCCTCCCGAGGGCGATCTCGAGATCACGGCTACGGAACGGCTCCCCAGTTGCCCCGAGGGAGAACCAGGCAAGAGCAGCTTTGACGCCGCTGCCATCCAAGAAGTGGCTTCCTATCTCAGCGTTGACTGGGATACCGATGTCCCTCAAACCGATGGCGACTGGCAACTGCAGTGAATTCACCCGCGTCAGAACAACGATGTCCTCCGCCAAGGCGCCGTCGTTCAGATGACGTTGGACGGCCGAAATGGTCGGTTGAACCGCGTAGGGAGCGCTGACGATGGAAAGCTTGTCGGACCCCATCGCGTTGTTCGAACTCGGTTGGATCGTCTTGGCGACTCGGATCCTGTTCCTCGTCAGCAAGTTCGAAGCAGCGCGAACCACATCAGCAGGGCAGCGATAGTTGGTCGTGAGGGCGTGGTGTTTGGCCCCAGGGAACGTAGCGGTCAAAATTGACGAGCCATTCAGGAGAGGCGCAGAGAAGCCGAAGATGGTTTGGTCGTCATCACCGACGCCGAACACTCCATGGCCTGGTGCCGAGAGAAGCCGCAGGAGCAAAATGTGTGCGGGGTTTAGGTCTTGGAACTCGTCCGCAAGCACCACTCTTGCGAACTTTTGGTTGTGGGCTCTCAGCTCTGGGTTCATCACCATGAGTTCGATCGCTAGGTAGATCATCTCGTGGAAGTCGATGAGGTGGCGAGCAGCGAGCTCGGCTCTGTACCGAGGGAAAAACGAGGCGAAGCCATCGAGATCGCCGTTGTAAGAGTCCTCGACCTCCTTAGGATCTCGTAGACCGAGCCGCACGCTTGAGAGTGCATCTACCCAGGACGCGGTGGGATCAGCATTCCAGACGCGAGGTACGTCGACTAGTTCCTGGATGAGCCGTCTGACTTCTCCTTCATTGATACCTTGACGGAATGCACCGCCTTCCATGAAGCCGCGGGAACCGTTGAAATCGCAAGCCCAAGGGCGTTGAGGGTCTGAACCCGAAGACCCGGCAAGTGGTGTGTTCGATCGACCATCTCTTCTTGGGCGTGCTTGTTGAACGCGACCAAGAGCAGTGCTTCCGTGGGAACGCCGGATTGGCAAAGGAGCCGGGCTCTCTCTGTCAGGACCCTTGTCTTACCGAGCAGCAGGGGCGATGATCCGGGCTCGCATGCCTGGTTCGGCTACTGCTTCGAGTTGATCCGTGGATAGCTCTGCACACAGGCAGGAGGTTCGTGAGGTTGGAAGATTTCTGCTCGATAGATTCAGCCGAGACGATCACCCGCTCACATGTCATCAACTGGCGAGAGACTGAGCGGCCCCCCATCACACCAGGCCATACGACATCGGGAAGCATCACGTCGCATCGGGAGAACAGCAGCGTGGCGCAAGCTCGACTGCTCGCTCGGCTAGGGGACAACGGGCTCGAATCTCAAGTCCACGGTGTTTCTTTTTTTTTTTTTTTTTTTTTTTTTTTTTTTTTTTTTTTTTTTTTTTTTTTTTTTTTTTTTTTTTTTTTTTTTTTTTTTTTTTTTTTTTTTTTTTTTTTTTTTTTTTTTTTTTTTTTTTTTTTTTTTTTTTTTTTTTTTTTTTTTTTTTTTTTTTTTTTTTTTTTTTTTTTTTTTTTTTTTTTTTTTTTTTTTTTTTTTTTTTTTTTTTTTTTTTTTTTTTTTTTTTTTTTTTTTTTTTTTTTTTTTTTTTTTTTTTTTTTTTTTTTTTTTTTTTTTTTTTTTTTTTTTTTTTTTTTTTTTTTTTTTTTTTTTTTTTTTTTTTTTTTTTTTTTTTTTTTTTTTTTTTTTTTTTTTTTTTTTTTTTTTTTTTTTTTTTTTTTTTTTTTTTTTTTTTTTTTTTTTTTTTTTTTTTTTTTTTTTTTTTTTTTTTTTTTTTTTTTTTTTTTTTTTTTTTTTTTTTTTTTTTTTTTTTTTTTTTTTTTTTTTTTTTTTTTTTTTTTTTTTTTTTTTTTTTTTTTTTTTTTTTTTTTTTTTTTTTTTTTTTTTTTTTTTTTTTTTTTTTTTTTTTTTTTTTTTTTTTTTTTTTTTTTTTTTTTTTTTTTTTTTTTTTTTTTTTTTTTTTTTTTTTTTTTTTTTTTTTTTTTTTTTTTTTTTTTTTTTTTTTTTTTTTTTTTTTTTTTTTTTTTTTTTTTTTTTTTTTTTTTTTTTTTTTTTTTTTTTTTTTTTTTTTTTTTTTTTTTTTTTTTTTTTTTTTTTTTTTTTTTTTTTTTTTTTTTTTTTTTTTTTTTTTTTTTTTTTTTTTTTTTTTTTTTTTTTTTTTTTTTTTTTTTTTTTTTTTTTTTTTTTTTTTTTTTTTTTTTTTTTTTTTTTTTTTTTTTTTTTTTTTTTTTTTTTTTTTTTTTTTTTTTTTTTTTTTTTTTTTTTTTTTTTTTTTTTTTTTTTTTTTTTTTTTTTTTTTTTTTTTTTTTTTTTTTTTTTTTTTTTTTTTTTTTTTTTTTTTTTTTTTTTTTTTTTTTTTTTTTTTTTTTTTTTTTTTTTTTTTTTTTTTTTTTTTTTTTTTTTTTTTTTTTTTTTTTTTTTTTTTTTTTTTTTTTTTTTTTTTTTTTTTTTTTTTTTTTTTTTTTTTTTTTTTTTTTTTTTTTTTTTTTTTTTTTTTTTTTTTTTTTTTTTTTTTTTTTTTTTTTTTTTTTTTTTTTTTTTTTTTTTTTTTTTTTTTTTTTTTTTTTTTTTTTTTTTTTTTTTTTTTTTTTTTTTTTTTTTTTTTTTTTTTTTTTTTTTTTTTTTTTTTTTTTTTTTTTTTTTTTTTTTTTTTTTTTTTTTTTTTTTTTTTTTTTTTTTTTTTTTTTTTTTTTTTTTTTTTTTTTTTTTTTTTTTTTTTTTTTTTTTTTTTTTTTTTTTTTTTTTTTTTTTTTTTTTTTTTTTTTTTTTTTTTTTTTTTTTTTTTTTTTTTTTTTTTTTTTTTTTTTTTTTTTTTTTTTTTTTTTTTTTTTTTTTTTTTTTTTCAGCTTTTCGTCACCGTTATGGTTGTTTTTTTTTTTTTTTTTTTTTTTTTTTTTTTTTTTTTTTTTTTTTTTTTTTTTTTTTTTTTTTTTTTTTTTTTTTTTTTTTTTTTTTTTTTTTTTTTTTTTTTTTTTTTTTTTTTTTTTTTTTTTTTTTTTTTTTTTTTTTTTTTTTTTTTTTTTTTTTTTTTTTTTTTTTTTTTTTTTTTTTTTTTTTTTTTTTTTTTTTTTTTTTTTTTTTTTTTTTTTTTTTTTTTTTTTTTTTTTTTTTTTTTTTTTTTTTTTTTTTTTTTTTTTTTTTTTTTTTTTTTTTTTTTTTTTTTTTTTTTTTTTTTTTTTTTTTTTTTTTTTTTTTTTTTTTTTTTTTTTTTTTTTTTTTTTTTTTTTTTTTTTTTTTTTTTTTTTTTTTTTTTTTTTTTTTTTTTTTTTTTTTTTTTTTTTTTTTTTTTTTTTTTTTTTTTTTTTTTTTTTTTTTTTTTTTTTTTTTTTTTTTTTTTTTTTTTTTTTTTTTTTTTTTTTTTTTTTTTTTTTTTTTTTTTTTTTTTTTTTTTTTTTTTTTTTTTTTTTTTTTTTTTTTTTTTTTTTTTTTTTTTTTTTTTTTTTTTTTTTTTTTTTTTTTTTTTTTTTTTTTTTTTTTTTTTTTTTTTTTTTTTTTTTTTTTTTTTTTTTTTTTTTTTTTTTTTTTTTTTTTTTTTTTTTTTTTTTTTTTTTTTTTTTTTTTTTTTTTTTTTTTTTTTTTTTTTTTTTTTTTTTTTTTTTTTTTTTTTTTTTTTTTTTTTTTTTTTTTTTTTTTTTTTTTTTTTTTTTTTTTTTTTTTTTTTTTTTTTTTTTTTTTTTTTTTTTTTTTTTTTTTTTTTTTTTTTTTTTTTTTTTTTTTTTTTTTTTTTTTTTTTTTTTTTTTTTTTTTTTTTTTTTTTTTTTTTTTTTTTTTTTTTTTTTTTTTTTTTTTTTTTTTTTTTTTTTTTTTTTTTTTTTTTTTTTTTTTTTTTTTTTTTTTTTTTTTTTTTTTTTTTTTTTTTTTTTTTTTTTTTTTTTTTTTTTTTTTTTTTTTTTTTTTTTTTTTTTTTTTTTTTTTTTTTTTTTTTTTTTTTTTTTTTTTTTTTTTTTTTTTTTTTTTTTTTTTTTTTTTTTTTTTTTTTTTTTTTTTTTTTTTTTTTTTTTTTTTTTTTTTTTTTTTTTTTTTTTTTTTTTTTTTTTTTTTTTTTTTTTTTTTTTTTTTTTTTTTTTTTTTTTTTTTTTTTTTTTTTTTTTTTTTTTTTTTTTTTTTTTTTTTTTTTTTTTTTTTTTTTTTTTTTTTTTTTTTTTTTTTTTTTTTTTTTTTTTTTTTTTTTTTTTTTTTTTTTTTTTTTTTTTTTTTTTTTTTTTTTTTTTTTTTTTTTTTTTTTTTTTTTTTTTTTTTTTTTTTTTTTTTTTTTTTTTTTTTTTTTTTTTTTTTTTTTTTTTTTTTTTTTTTTTTTTTTTTTTTTTTTTTTTTTTTTTTTTTTTTTTTTTTTTTTTTTTTTTTTTTTTTTTTTTTTTTTTTTTTTTTTTTTTTTTTTTTTTTTTTTTTTTTTTTTTTTTTTTTTTTTTTTTTTTTTTTTTTTTTTTTTTTTTTTTTTTTTTTTTTTTTTTTTTTTTTTTTTTTTTTTTTTTTTTTTTTTTTTTTTTTTTTTTTTTTTTTTTTTTTTTTTTTTTTTTTTTTTTTTTTTTTTTTTTTTTTTTTTTTTTTTTTTTTTTTTTTTTTTTTTTTTTTTTTTTTTTTTTTTTTTTTTTTTTTTTTTTTTTTTTTTTTTTTTTTTTTTTTTTTTTTTTTTTTTTTTTTTTTTTTTTTTTTTTTTTTTTTTTTTTTTTTTTTTTTTTTTTTTTTTTTTTTTTTTTTTTTTTTTTTTTTTTTTTTTTTTTTTTTTTTTTTTTTTTTTTTTTTTTTTTTTTTTTTTTTTTTTTTTTTTTTTTTTTTTTTTTTTTTTTTTTTTTTTTTTTTTTTTTTTTTTTTTTTTTTTTCCATCAAAATGTTGTGATGGATGTCTATTTTTTTTTTTTTTTTTTTTTTTTTTTTTTTTTTTTTTTTTTTTTTTTTTTTTTTTTTTTTTTTTTTTTTTTTTTTTTTTTTTTTTTTTTTTTTTTTTTTTTTTTTTTTTTTTTTTTTTTTTTTTTTTTTTTTTTTTTTTTTTTTTTTTTTTTTTTTTTTTTTTTTTTTTTTTTTTTTTTTTTTTTTTTTTTTTTTTTTTTTTTTTTTTTTTTTTTTTTTTTTTTTTTTTTTTTTTTTTTTTTTTTTTTTTTTTTTTTTTTTTTTTTTTTTTTTTTTTTTTTTTTTTTTTTTTTTTTTTTTTTTTTTTTTTTTTTTTTTTTTTTTTTTTTTTTTTTTTTTTTTTTTTTTTTTTTTTTTTTTTTTTTTTTTTTTTTTTTTTTTTTTTTTTTTTTTTTTTTTTTTTTTTTTTTTTTTTTTTTTTTTTTTTTTTTTTTTTTTTTTTTTTTTTTTTTTTTTTTTTTTTTTTTTTTTTTTTTTTTTTTTTTTTTTTTTTTTTTTTTTTTTTTTTTTTTTTTTTTTTTTTTTTTTTTTTTTTTTTTTTTTTTTTTTTTTTTTTTTTTTTTTTTTTTTTTTTTTTTTTTTTTTTTTTTTTTTTTTTTTTTTTTTTTTTTTTTTTTTTTTTTTTTTTTTTTTTTTTTTTTTTTTTTTTTTTTTTTTTTTTTTTTTTTTTTTTTTTTTTTTTTTTTTTTTTTTTTTTTTTTTTTTTTTTTTTTTTTTTTTTTTTTTTTTTTTTTTTTTTTTTTTTTTTTTTTTTTTTTTTTTTTTTTTTTTTTTTTTTTTTTTTTTTTTTTTTTTTTTTTTTTTTTTTTTTTTTTTTTTTTTTTTTTTTTTTTTTTTTTTTTTTTTTTTTTTTTTTTTTTTTTTTTTTTTTTTTTTTTTTTTTTTTTTTTTTTTTTTTTTTTTTTTTTTTTTTTTTTTTTTTTTTTTTTTTTTTTTTTTTTTTTTTTTTTTTTTTTTTTTTTTTTTTTTTTTTTTTTTTTTTTTTTTTTTTTTTTTTTTTTTTTTTTTTTTTTTTTTTTTTTTTTTTTTTTTTTTTTTTTTTTTTTTTTTTTTTTTTTTTTTTTTTTTTTTTTTTTTTTTTTTTTTTTTTTTTTTTTTTTTTTTTTTTTTTTTTTTTTTTTTTTTTTTTTTTTTTTTTTTTTTTTTTTTTTTTTTTTTTTTTTTTTTTTTTTTTTTTTTTTTTTTTTTTTTTTTTTTTTTTTTTTTTTTTTTTTTTTTTTTTTTTTTTTTTTTTTTTTTTTTTTTTTTTTTTTTTTTTTTTTTTTTTTTTTTTTTTTTTTTTTTTTTTTTTTTTTTTTTTTTTTTTTTTTTTTTTTTTTTTTTTTTTTTTTTTTTTTTTTTTTTTTTTTTTTTTTTTTTTTTTTTTTTTTTTTTTTTTTTTTTTTTTTTTTCCTCTGGATCTAGAGATCTTTCGATCGTCGACGGTTACGTTCTCGACGGGACCGCTCACGACTATCGTTTTCACAAATGCTCTCGACGAGGCGTCGATTTCGTGATGAGTTTGTTGCTAGACGACACGTACGAAGACACGAAGACGTTTGTTCCGTTGGAAGTTGAGGACCGGGGACACTGAACTGGTAATCAAGGCTCTCGATGGCACGGACGAACGCTCTCGTGACGGCGCTGAACTCGGTGACAGCGTTGGCTCCGGCCTCAGAGACTCACACGTCGTTCTTGTTCGTTAGATCGCAGAGGGGTAGGAGACGTTTTCGGGAGATGAGTAGATGACATCCTCAGCGGTTACTCGGTCGTCGGACAGCTCGATGAGCTCGTTCGAGCTACGAGAGGTGATCCACAAGTTGAGGCTATCGTTTGCGACAGCGGTGTAGGTGACGTGGGCGGGCGGTGTGATGGTGGTTAGCGTGTTCCAATGGTGTCGAACTCGCGAGCGTTGGTGCTTTCGAGCACCCACACCCCTGAGGGCGTCGGGACGATTGCTGTGGCTTGCGCTAGGCTCGGTTGCGTTCCCCCCATAATTGGCGCTCCGGTATCGCTATCGAACTGCTCAAACGATCCGTTGACCTGCGTTTCGGTTTTCGTGCGGCTCACGACTCAGAGTTTGCTTCGCGCATCGAGACTGATGGCTGCGGGATCTCGCTACCGACTGGCTTCAGGAGGGGACTAGCTTTCTCTGGTTGGTGGCAACGTTGATCGTTTGAAGCGAGGTTCCCAAGAGAAAGACGTTGGTTCCGTTCGAGACTACTTTGTCTCGGGGGCAGCTTTTCCTCCAGCACGCTCAGCTTCCTTACCTGGAGCTCTGTCGATTTGGAGAACTCGCGCAGCTAGCTCTTGCCGTCTAAGACTCAGTAGTACGTCACATCGACTGCTATCGCTAGGGGTCTCGCCAGCGGGTCGCTCTGGATGCAGCCGCATTGCGCACCGTCACCTGGTTGCCATCACGCACTAAATTCGGTGATGGAGTCCCTATTTGCTTTGGATCCACACGTGTGAACCGTTATCAAGGATCGAGCTGAGATCAGAATTCGGCAAGCTCAATGCACCGAGGGAATAGGTGGCGACAAAGGCGTTCGTGGCTCGATCAATCTCAAGAACGCTCCGACCTCCGTCGATGAGCAAACGTGGTTCGCGTCGGTGACTACTTGGCTCGGAGTTTGAAGCTTTCCAGTCCGAGGACCCTGGCCGTCGCATTGGGGGCTGAGGTGGCGCCACCAGCATTGGGGACGAGTGCACCTACGAGCGCTATGACGGCTGCGGCTACTGCTACTCCAAGGCGACCAGAGATCCGCATTGTGCGCCTCTTGCGGACTGCGATCACTCGATGGGCGAGCACGACAGGACCCTACCGCCGAGAACAATTCGGTGATGCGGTCCTCGAGAAGTACCACGGGCCTGATGCGACGGGCGCTTCTAGGACCGCACCAACGAGCCGCCACTAACTGGGACCGCAGACGGTTCCGTGTCGCGTTCCTCCCAATCGACGATACCGAGCTCATCTCTGAGCAGATCTCAGATGAACCATTCATGGTGAGAACCAGGTTCGGTGTATTCACACTTCGCTTCGACTTCGCGGACTTTCTCGACGAGTGCTCGATGTCCGCGTAGTTGCGGGACTGGTTCGGGATCAGAAGCCGTGGATCGGGAATCACGTCACGTACCCCCAACGGGATTCAGTTGGAACCTGATCGAGCCGTGGTTGGCACGTATTGTCGCACTCCGGGGGGCGCTGGAGGACTGAGTGCCAAGATTGACCGCATGGACCTGATGTGCTCATTCTGCGGAGGTCCCCGTCTCCTCATCCCAGGAACGGACACCAGGGAGATTCTCCCTCTGTCCGGTGCAATGGCCGGAGCGACTTGTGGCAATTGCTTCCGGAACGGGATTCGTCGGATCGAAGATCTTCCGGAGGCTGCCAGACCTCCATCACGGCCATGTGCGTATTGCTGTCTCGATGATCGGGCGAAGAATCCGCTTGAAGTTGGCTACATCCCAATCTGTGAGGAATGCGCAGAGATCCTCCAGGCGACCTTTTCTCCTGAGCGTCACGGGGCTGACTATGAGGCGCTGCAAGAAATCGGGAGGCGCAGGGGAATCAAAGGTCAGGTGCTCGGGGCGCATTACGGCTACAAGAATCCGACTGACGTATCGCCGGATACCGAGAGCGATTGAAGCGATCAGCGTTGTGCGGGCAGTGCCGTTCTCCGCAACGATTCAGGATTGATCTAGGACGTTGGCTTTCACATTCATGCCGAAGCCAAGAGCGTCACTGGGATTAACGGTGGCAACTGTGCCGTTCTTGGGAGTCCCGACAGGTCGATCTGGGTCTTGGAGCGTCCCGCAGGCATAGGGGGAAGCCGATCTTGTGTTGTGCAAGGCGTGCCCTGCTCCTGTCCCGTTGTCTTGTCCCAAATAGCGCCGGACGTGACAGCAGGTGGGTGCGGTCAGGATTCCGGTTGAGCCCCAACAAGCGTGATCCAAGGCGGCTTGGCATGGGTGGTCTCCTTGGGGAGCCCTTTGAAGTTGGCGACAGCCTGGTACCGACCGGTTGGAAGTGCTGGGGCACTACCGCTCTCGTCGCAAGCACGGATCGTGGCATTGAGACTGGAACCACCTGGTTCAATGCACTCGGTGTAGGTCGTCTGGATCTCCACCGGAAAGTGCGTGATACCTGGAACGATGCGAAATGGAGGCGGGCAAAGACCTATGAGTCGACCAGGACTTCCAGGGTTCACTCCTTTTCTCCGGAGTCCCACATAACGAAACGTCAGGGCGCACTTGGGGGTGAGCACCGGGTGTGAGGTGGTATTCGTCACCACGAGATCAGCGTGAACCGTGGAACCTGCCACTGCTTGATGGGTCGGAAGCACGAGGCGAACGTTGAGTGGTGCACTTCTTGTAGGCGACGCCGATCCACTACTGCAACCCGTCAGTAGGACGACCACCGCCAATGCCGCCACCTTGGGCAGGACTTTGTTCACATGCCCATCATGATCTTCGAGGGTCACTGCTGTCGATTGCGACGGCATCACTTCGCCGAAGCAAGAAGGGTCACGGTGAAACCAGTTGAGCGGCGGTTTCTGCGTGATGGCTAGGCGACCGGCAGCGCCGCTGTCGAGCTGACGACCGCCGACGGGCCGAAGTTCATAAAACTGATCAGAGTCCCCGCCGGGATCGTCTCGCCGAGTTGTGTCGTCGGGGCTTCGGTAACGGTTGTCGTGCCGAGTACCCGTGACGTCTGGGCGTCGAATACCAAGGTCGTCCGATTCCCCCCGCTTATGCGTGCGACTCCCACTCCTTGGTCTCCCGCCTGATCGACGGCATGTTCGACGAGCGTGATGCCGGGGATGGTTTTGATGAACTCGAAGAGGCGGATCGAACCGCTGGGGACGTTCCCTCTTGGAGGAGCGTTCCTGCCACGAGGAACTCGGTGGTGGGACCGCCGGTGATCTTGAAGTGTTCGGTCAGGTATGGACCCATCGCACTCGGGTCCGTCGGGATGTCTGATGGCACCGGGTAGGCGAGCCGAGCACGGCCGTCAGAGCCGACATAGATCGGCCCACCTTGTACGGATGAGCTGGCTGACGGAAACGTCGTATCGGAGGAAGGGCTCTGGGAGGACTGGGGCGAGCCCGCTGCCTCCCACGCGTCTCGGTCGGACTCGTTCAGCAGCTGCCAAGGACCGTATGAGACGATCTGGCGCCCACTTCCGTCCGGTGCCACCCACGTCTCGAGACTCGTCACTCGCTGCATTGGAAACATGCGCTGGCCCACTGGACCAGTGGCCGCGACGTCACCCTCGGTGGTCGAGTAGTAGAGGTACTGACCCGGCGCAGGCGGATCGGCAGACGGAAGCGCTGCCGCCACGCTCGAAACCCGATCGAGCGTGGCCGCTGCTGCAGATGTAGTTGTCCTGGCCGACCAGAGCAGAATCATGCCGATCGGGGCGAGGACGAGGGCTGCTGCCACTGTCACCATCGCCAAACGGCGAGGTCGATGACTTTGGGGCAGAACCCTCAGGACAGGGTCGGTCTGTGGGCGAACGAATAACTTAAACTCCTCGTAGCTGATCGACAGTGCGGACCCATCGACGAGCTCTCTGATCTGCGACTCGAACTCAGGCATGCGTCTCCTCTACTCCAAGTGAACTGCGCAACTTTGACAGGCCCCGTTCAAGATGCGTCTGCACGGACGAGGCGGAGGTTTCCGACAGCTCTGCCACCTCACGGAGAGTCCACCCGAAGGCGTGGACGAGGACGACGGCAAGTCGTTGCGCCTCGGTTAACCGCCCCAGTGCAGAAGGCAGCCCCGGCTCTACCAAGGGGTCTTGCCACGTCTCATCGGGGACGATTGTCGGCACTTTTCGCGTCCGGGCTTTGCTCTGCCCGACCCTGAAGAGGTAGCCCGTTGGGTTGTCGAGACCTTGGATCTTCGACCAGTTCTCCCACGCCCATGCCAAGGCATCCATCGTTACGTCACGTCCGACCTGAGGTCCGAGTGCCGCGACCAGGGCGCGACGAAGGCCGGGCTCTACCTCCAAGAAGAAGGAACGGAACTCTCCACCGATGGGTCGCTGCATTTGTCTCTACAAATACTGACCCGCCAGACGCAGGTCTGTACGACGCAAGAATCCAATTTGGTGGCCCAGCCGCTGAACTTCAAGCGAACGACCCCGGTCCGGTCCAGTCCGACCTGGCGCGCCAGTTACCGCTCCAGGAGCAGTTTCGGGTTAGAGGTTCCGCCTATTCCTCGACCAAATCCCCATAGCGATGGAGAATCACCCTGGCCCAAGTCACGAGGTCCTTCGGTCGCTGGCCTGACGGCTGGCTTGTCACCCAGAGATCCAAGTTCTCGGGCCGATTGTCGGTCTTGACGCCATTGATGTGCCCGCCACCTGGGGCAGGTCACTCAAGATTGCGTGTGCCAAAGCGAGAGTACGAGAAGTCGCTCCCTATGGCCTTCGCCACACGAACGCAACGCTCCTCATGGAAGCCGGTGTCGCACTTGGCGTCATAGCCCAGCATTTGGGAAACTCAGCTGAGGTGTTAGTGAAGCACTATCTCGGTTGGCTTCAAGGAAGTCGGGAGAATGCTCCGGACTTGTTGCAGTCGCATCTCTCCCTCCTCTCTTCCTAGCGACAGCAACAGTCTGTCCAGAGAGGTTTGTGGAGGGGTTGCCTTTCGCACCTTCGGCCAAGTCTCCAACATCTTCGTGCGGCAACCAGCCAGACGTAGGATGGCCAGCGTGCTTCGGTTTGGAGAGTGTTCGATCGGTTCATTGCGGGATGGGGGCGGGATCAGCATCCCACTAGCCCCCATGCCGTCCGTCAACTTGATCGATCATCCCAGTTCAGAGCACTAAATGCTCCCGTAGCTCAGGGGATAGAGCGTCGGTTTCCTAAACCGTGCGTCGCAGGTTCGAATCCTGCCGGGGGCACTAATTGAGCTCGCGAGACATCGGAGACAGCTGTGTCAAGTCATCGTAGAGACGTGGCTGTTGTCAAGCCATGGGTTGGTAGTCCCTCGTCGGATCCAAGGTCAGGGGTCGCGTCTGTCCTCGCCTTTGCTCGAACACTGTGGGACGCTGCTCGCCACGGCCTGGCCATAGCCTCGTGTCCCCCCTAAATCTCGTAGCCTCACCTCCGGTGCAGACGCCCCGAGCCCGCCTGGTGGTGCGAATCGCCAGCCACTGTGCGGTGTGGCTGGCGGTCATCGCCTCAACGATCGAAGAGCTCGCCGCGGGTTGGCGACCTCTGGAGGACAACGCAGCGATCGCCATCAAGGCGCTGCAGTCGCTGTCTCTTCATCCACCCTTGGTGGGGCTGGCGTCGTCCGCCGCAACTGGATCCGGGCACGTCATCTATGACCCAGGCCCCCTGCTCTTCTATTCTCTCGCCTTGCCCGTCCACGTCAGTCCTACGTACGGACTCCTGATCGGGGCCATGGTCATCATCGGGATCGCGCTTTCGTTGGCGATTGAATCTGCCTGGTCGACGGGTCAGTGGGTAGGCGGAGCGATCATGGCTTTGGCGGTCCTCGACCTGTGGTGGTTGATGCCCTCGGTGTTCGAGAGCCTCCCGTGGAACGCCTTCTTGCCGCTGCTGTTGTTGCCTTCCATCGTGCTTCTCGCCTGGGCGGTGGCACTGGGTCGAACGGGCTGGTGGCCCGTGCTCGTCGTCATCGCCTCACTCGCCGCCCAGAGCCAGCTGCTCTTCGTGGCTCCGGCTGCAGCCCTCACCGGGACGGCTCTGGTCCTCGGTGGCTTTGCCACGTGGCGTGCCGAGGTCGACGGGTCCGACGCCCGGGACGGGGGAAAACACGTCGCGAGCGGCGCGTGGCGTCGTTGGAGGTGGGTCCTCGTCGGGTTCGCCGTGGGAGGGTTCTGTTGGGCTGCGCCGCTCATCCAAGAGACTGGATCGAACGGCAACCTCTCCGCCCTCGGTGCGTCACGAGGGCTCCCCACCCTCGGATGGCGAGCGGGTCTTCGTCAAGCAGGGCAGATCTTCTCCGGACGACCGCTGTGGGCGACTCGGCTGCCCTCGAGCGCGGCCGGCCTCTTCGGCCTCTTCGCCAGGCCTCAGGTCTGGCAGGGAGCTCTCGCGCTCTGCCTGCTGGTCCTCACCTCGATCGCCGCATTGCTCAAGGGTCGAAAGGCGCTTGGCACGCTCGCTGTCATCGCCACGATCGCCACTCTCAGCGTCGTGGTCACCTTTGCTGCCTATCCACGAAAGAACCTCTTCAGCCTGGGCTATCTGATCAACATCATCTGGATCGTCAACATCCTCGAGTGGTCAGTGTTGCTCTGGGCTCTAAGTGTGATCCTCAGCGACCTGTGGCGGCTCGCCGGAGCTCGTCCCCTCCAGTGGTCGCTGAGCGAACCAGTGCTCGCCATCGGGCTCGTCGGCCTGCTGGGCCTCGTGGCCTTCGCAGGACTTCGGTCGGTCTCGAACAGCCCCAAGGACGTCAATTGGAACCACGCGGAGGCCTCGGTCACTGACCGGGCGACCGCAGCCATCGAGCGGCTGGTCCCGAAGGGACCTGTCCGTCTCGACGTTGAGGCGAGCGCAGCGTTCCCCCAGAACGTGATCCTCGGCAACAACCTCTCTGAGGCCATTGCCTACCGCTTGCTGGTCGACGGGTGGTCGCCGGGCGTAGGCCCCCTGACCGAGACGTACACGGGCTTGGAGCTGCAGCAGGGGGGGCACTTCCCGAAGGTTCTCGTCACCGTGGTCGACGGGAGGGTCTCGACGGTCAGGCGGCAGCGCTGACGCCTCACGCGACCGTCACGGTCTCGGAATCACGTGCCTGTCGCTGCTGGTCAGAAGGTCGAGGTGTCGATGACGAAGCGATAGCGAACGTCGCTCGCCACCACCCTGTCGTAGGCCGCGTCGATCTCCGTCGCCCCGATGACCTCGATGTCGGCTCCTAGGGCGTGTTCGGCACAGAAGTTGAGCATCTCTTGGGTCTCATTGATCGAACCGATGCCTGAGGCGGAGAGGTTCCGACTGATCAGCGCACCGAAGCCCACCGAGTAGGGCTCCGGAGACACGCCGACGTTGACGAGCGTGCCATGGAGCCGGAGCAGCGAGAGGAAGGTCTCGGCGTCAACACCAGCGGAGATGGTGTTGATGATCACGTCTTGGGTGTTGCGAAGCGCCGTGAGCGAGCCCTCTTCTTCGCTGGCGATGAAGTGTGCGGCGCCCAGACGAGCAGCATCCGCCCGCTTGGCGTTTGAGCGAGTGATCACCGAGACCTCCGCCCCCATGGCGCTCGCGATCTTGACGCCCATGTGACCGAGGCCACCAAGCCCGACGATGCTGACCTTCTTGTCGGGTCCTGCGTTCCAGAGGCGCAGCGGCGAGTACATGGTGATGCCAGCGCACAAGAGAGGAGCGGCCTCGGCCAGGTCGAGGGCGTCGGGGATCGAGAGGGTGAAGTGCTCATCGACCACGATGTGTGACGAGTAGCCGCCGGCGGTCGGGATGCCGTACTTGTCGACACCGTTGTAGGTCGCCGTGCTCCCTCCAAGGCAGTAGTTGTTGGCCCCGAGCAGGCAGTTCTCGCACTCGCCGCAGGCGTCGACAAAGCACCCCACGCCGGCCCGATCGCCGACCTTGAACGAGGTGACCGCTGAGCCCACCGCCTCGACGACGCCCGCGATCTCGTGACCGGGGATCATGGGATAGGTGATCGAGCCCCACTCGCCTCGCACGGTGTGGATGTCGGAGTGGCAGATGCCGGCGAAGGCGATCTTGATCAGGACGTCGTGGGGGTCGAGGTCTCGGCGGACGAGCCCGAGCTTCTCGAAGCTTCCGTGAGGCTGGGTGACGCCAAAGGCGGTGACGGTGGGCATAGCTACACGCTCCAGTGCTCGCTGATGACAGGAGCGTATCGCTGTGGTTGCACCCATCACGCTGTTCAGGGTGCCCGGCGACCTGGCCGCTAGCCTCGCTCCGAAGGTAGCGAGACTGAGGAGAGACACCAGTGATTCTCGACAGGTTCAGGTTGGACGGCCAGGTGGCGATCGTCACGGGTGCCGGTCGAGGGATCGGGGCGGCCAGCGCGTTGGCCTTGGCCGAGTGCGGTGCTGACGTCGTGATCGCCTCGCGAACCGAGGGCCAGCTGGCCGACGTCGCCGCACAGATCGAAGCGGTGGGTCGCCGGGCGGTCCCTGTGGTGGCTGACCTGATGGACCTCGAGGCCGTGGCGTCACTGGCCACGACGGCTCATGAGCAGCTCGGTCGGCTCGACGTCCTGGTCAACAACGTCGGAGGCACCATCCCGCTCCCGCTCCTCGACACGACGAGCGACTACCTCGAAGAGGCGTTCCACTTCAACGTGGCGACCGCCCACGCCTTGATCACGGCGTCGGTGCCCCTGATGCTCGAAACCCATGGCGGCTCGATCGTCAACATCTCGTCATCGATGGGTCGCATCTCGGGCCGCGGCTTCGCTGCCTACGGGACGGCCAAAGCGGCGATGGCGCACTACACGCGCCTCATCGCCAAGGATCTCGCCCCTCGGATCCGGGCCAACGCCATCGCGGTGGGCTCGACGGCCACCTCCGCCCTCGAGATCGTGACGTCAACCCCTGAGCTCAAGGCCGAGATGGAAGCGGCGACGCCGCTCGGTCGCATCGGCGAGGTCGAAGACGTCGCCGCTGCGGTGCTCTATCTGGCGTCAGCCGCCGGGAGCTATCTCACCGGCAAGGTGCTCGAAGTCGACGGAGGCGGGGACGTCCCCACCTTGGACTTCCAGCTGCCTGACCTCTGAGCGCCTCAGTGGGGCACGTGGGCGATCCATGACTCTGGATCGGTGATCATGGTGCGCATCTCTGGGGTGAAGTTCCCCTTGACCACGTCTTCGAGGCTGACTCGCTCGAGGACAGCCCGCAGGGCTGCCCGCACCGCCACCCACACCTCTTGGAGGTGGGCGGCTGCTCCGTGGTAGCTCGTCTGCTCAGAGCGAAGACCTCGCACCTCGAAGAGCGGGCCGTCGAGCGCTCGCATGACGTCGGCGAGCGAGATGTCCTTGGCGGGCCGGGAGAGGCGATAACCGCCCTCTGCGCCGCGCTGGGAGGCCACGATGCCTGAGCGACGGAGATCGTTCAGGATCGCTCCGAGAAACTTGGGCGGGAGCCCCTGTGCTTCGGCGAGCGACTCAGCCGTGCAGGGCACCCCTTGTTCCGCCAGTTGGAACAGCGCACGGAAGCCGTACTCGATCTTGGCGGGTATGTGCACAACCCAAGTCTCGCAGATGGTCGCGGCGCACGTCAGCACCCACGATTCCCGCCGGGGGGCCGGGCTCGGGTGTGGCGTGCTGCTGTGCGCCGCGACCAGGGAGACCTATGCCGCGGGGCCTTGCTCCAAGGTGATCGAGCTCACGTGGCTCGTGCCGCTGGTGTCGGTCCAGGTGACCTTGACTGAGTCGCCGGGGTGGAACTTGCCGAGGATCTCGGTGAGCTGCTCAGGCGTCGTCACCGAGGTGCCGTCGATCGCCGTGATCGAGTCACCGGCGCCGAGACCAGCGTCGGCTGCAGGAGAGCCCGAGAGCGCTGCTTGGATGCTCACGCCGTCAGCCGCACCGGACCCGGTGGTCCCGGAGGCACCCGAGGTGCCGCTGAAGGGGTTGGAGCTGCTCGACGAGCCAGCCGAGACCTCGATGCCCAGCAAGCCGGTCTCGCCCAGGTGAATCGTCGAGCTCGACTCGCCCTTGATGATCGAGTGGGCGAGGCTCAGCGCCGTTCCGATGGGGATGGCGAAGCCCTGGTTCGAGCTGTTGGAGAAGCTGAAGCCCGAAGAGGCCGCGGTGTCGATGCCGATGATCTTGCCGTCGAGGGTCACGAGGGGACCGCCCGAGTCTCCAGGCTGGATGTCAGCGTTCGTCTGGATCAGCCCTTCGAGCTTCTCTGAGGTGCCCGAGGACTCGTCAGAGGCCGTGATGGACTGATCGAGCGCGGTGATCGAACCAGAGACGGCGCTCGGGGTGCCACCCACACCACCGGCGTTGCCGATGCCGATGACCGACGCTCCAACGGAGGCGGCCTGAGAGTTCCCGAAGGAGGCGACCTTGAGGCCGCTGGCGTCCGTCAGCTTGATGACGGCGATGTCGTGGGTGCGGTCGTAGCCGACCACCGTTGCCTTGTAGGTCTGGCCGTTCCCGATGTCCGTGGCCGTGATGGCCGTCTCGCCGGTGATGACGTGGTTGTTGGTGAGCACGTAGCCGTCTGAGGTCAGCACCACGCCGGTGCCAGCTGCCCGGCCGGTCTCGGTTCCCTCTGAGATGGTCGTGTTGATGTCGACGAGGGCGGGGCTGACCTGGGAGGCGACCTTCTGGACGGCAGCGGAGCTCGACGTGCTGGAGCCGGAGCTGCCCGAGGTGCCCGAGGCGCCAGAGCCACCGAAGGCTCCTGAGCCGCCGTTGAAGAAGCCGCCGTTGCCCGAGGAGGGCAGGGCGCTCGGCGTGGACGTCCCCGACGAGCCACCTGGCCAGATCAGGTGGCTCGCACCCGCTCCGGCCACGCCAGCGATCAGGGCGAGGGCTGCGGCGACGGCCACGGTCTTGCGTCCGATCTGGTGAGACGTGGAGCTCGCTGCGCCGCTGGTTGCGTCGCTCGAAGGTTCTCCCGCAAGAGGGAGCGTGTAGCGCTCTGTGGTGGGCTCGCTTGAGTGGGCGGCAAAGTCCCAGTCAACGGCGTCTTGGCCTGAGGGAAGGCTCGGCTGCTCGTGCTGATCGTCCATCGATCCTGGCTCCTTGTTCTAAGGCTGTGTCTGTGAAGTGATCCCATTCAACGCCCGGGTCCTAAGCCGCCAATGAGCAGGTGATAAGACCAGAGTAAGAGTCTTCGAGCGCCGGGAGGGCAGCATCATGGGCGTGGCGTTGATTACAGGGGCGTCGAGCGGTGTGGGGCGTGAGATGGCTCGGCACTTGCATCGTCGTGGCAACGAGGTCGTCATCACCGCCCGCTCAGCGGGCGCACTCGAAGAGCTCGCGGCGGAGCTCGGCGGCGCCCAGGTCGTGGTGGCCGATTTGAGCCAGCCCGAAGGCGTCGACGCGGTGGTCGAAGCCGTCGAGCGTGTCGACCTTCTGGTGAACAACGCGGGCTTCGGTGACTACGGGCCGTTCGTCAAGGCCGAGCGCGCACGCCTTCGCGGCATGGTCGAGCTGAACTGCGCGGCGCTCACCGAGCTGACCCGGGTGTACCTGCCCTCGATGGTCGAGCGCCACGCCGGCCAGATCCTCAACGTCGCCTCCACCGCCGCGTTCCTGGCTGGTCCGGAGATGGCGGTCTACTGCGCGACGAAGGCCTTCGTGCTGTCGTTCTCTGAGGCGATCGCCGAAGAGGTCCGCGGTACCGGGGTCACCGTCACCGCCTTCTGCCCGGGTGCGTTCAGCTCGGGGTTCCAAGACGCGGCTGGGAGCGGGAGCTCGAAGCTCTTCAAGGATCGCAAGCTGCCGAGCTCAGAGGAGATGGCGGAGGCAGCGCTCCTCGCGCTCGATCACAAGAAGGTGGTCTCGGTCCCGGGCACCCTCAACAAGATCGGTGCGTTCATGCCACGCCTCACCCCTCGTCCCGTGCTGCGCCGAGCGGCGCACTTCGCCCAGCGCGAGGCCTGAGCACGCGTCGACGCACGCCCTAGGATTCGAACGAGCTGGTGAGGGGGAGAGCGATGAGTGCGTCCAGTGACAACGAGGCCTTCGAGGCCATCCACTCAGAGGAGCGCCGCTTCCCTCCTGATCCTCTGTTCACGGCCCAAGCCAACGCCACCGAAGAGATGGTGGCTCGAGCCCAAGCCGATCCCGAGGCGTTCTGGATCGAGGAGGCTCGCAAGCTCGAGTGGTCCACGCCCTTCACCCAGGGTCTCGAGTGGGAGCCGCCGTTCGCCACCTGGTTCGCCGACGGCACGCTGAACGCCTCGGTCAACTGCGTGGATCGCCACGTGGCTGCTGGTCGTGGCGACAAGGTGGCCATCCACTGGGTGGGCGAGCCCGAGGACGACCGGGTCACGATCAGCTACGCCGACCTCTTGGAGCGGGTCTCTCGGGCTGCGAACGCCCTCGAAGGCTTGGGTGTGATCGCCGGCGATCGGGTGGCGATCTACATGCCCATGATCCCCGAGGCGGTCGTCGCCATGCTGGCCTGCGCGCGCATCGGGGCGCCGCACTCGGTGATCTTCGGCGGCTTCTCTGCCGATGCCCTGGCGGACAGGATCCTGGACGCCGACTGCAGGATGGTCATCACCGCCGACGGCGGCTTTCGCAAGGGGACGAAATCAGGGCTCAAGGTCCACATCGACGAGGCGCTGGAGCACTGCCCCAACGTCGACAGCGTCTTGGTGGTGCGCCGAACTGGCCAAGAGGTCTCCTGGCACGAGGGTCGCGACCACTGGTGGCACGAGGTCGTCGACCCCCAGTCGCCGGTGCACGAGGCTCCTTCGTTCCTCGCCGAGCACCCGCTCTACGTGATGTACACCTCGGGGACGACCGCCAAGCCGAAGGGGATCTTCCACACCACCGGCGGGTATCTCACGCACACCTCGGCAACGCACCGCTACGTCTTTGACGTCAAGCCTGAGACTGACGTCTGCTGGACCGCGGCAGACATCGGCTGGGTGACGGGGCACAGCTACATCGTCTACGGCCCGCTCGCCAACGGGGTCACCCAGGTCCTCTACGAGGGCACGCTCGACGCCGGCGGTCAAGACCGCTGGTGGCGGATCGTCGAGGAGTTCGGGGTGACGATCCTCTACTGTGCGCCGACGGCGATCCGGACCTTCATGAAGTGGGGCGAGGAGCTGCCCGCGCGCCACGATCTCTCGTCCCTTCGACTCCTCGGCTCGGTGGGCGAGCCCATCAACCCCGAAGCGTGGATGTGGTACCGAGAGCACATCGGCGGCGGTCGCTGTCCGGTGGTCGACACCTGGTGGCAGACCGAGACAGGCGGCATCATGATCACGCCGCTGCCCGGTCTCAGCACGACCAAGCCCGGCGCAGCCATGAGGCCCTTCCCAGGCATCAGCGCGGACGTCGTCGACAACGACGGCAAGAGCGTCCCTGACGGCCACGCCGGGCTCTTGGTGATCGATCGACCGTGGCCGGGGATGTTGCGTGGCATCTGGGGCGACCCCGAGCGCTACCAAGAGACCTATTGGTCGAAGTTCGAAGATCGCTACTTCGCTGGCGACGGAGCGAAGCGCGACCAAGACGGCGATCTGTGGCTCCTGGGTCGGGTCGATGACGTCATGAACGTCTCAGGTCACCGACTCTCGACGGCCGAGATCGAGCACGCTCTCGTCGGGCACCCCGCGGTGGCCGAAGCGGCCGTGGTGGGCGCGAGCGACGACGTGACCGGCCAGGCCATCGTGGCCTTCGTCACGCTCAAGACGTCGAGCGAGGTCGCACCCGGCCACGAGGGCGACGTCATCCCCTCGATCCGTGCTCACGTGGCGGAAGCCATCAGCCCGATCGCGCGGCCGCGACAGATCATCCTCACCCCCGATCTGCCGAAGACCCGCTCGGGCAAGATCATGCGGAGGTTGCTGCGCGACGTCGCCGAGAACCGCGAGCTCGGCGACGTCACCACGCTCACCGACCCGGCGGTCGTCCAGATGATCAACGGCCTCATGGCCGCGGGTGCTGCCGACGAGGATTGAACGAGGCACCTAGGCTACGTCGAGGGCCACCTCGTCGAGCAGACCGGTGTCGACGTCGAAGAGGAAGCCCCGCAGCTCGACGGTGGTCAGCGCTGGCTCGGCGGCCAAGCGCTTGGCCGTCTCTCGGATGGATGACGCCGGGTCGGCGAACGCGCCAAAGACCAGCTGGCTCTCGTTGCCGGTCTCGGCAGAGATCTCGGCTCGCAGCTCGTCTTCGTCGAGGCCGTGGAGCCCACAGTGGGTGTGATGGATGAGCATGATGCGGTTGGTGCCGAGCTTGCGCTGCGAGAGCACGAGGGAGCGGACCACGTCGTCGGTGGCGATGCCACCCGCGTTGCGGATGATGTGCGCCTGGCCGAGATCGAGGCCGAGAGCGCCGAAGAGATCGAGCCGGGAGTCCATGCACGTCACGATGGCCAAGCGCTGCTGGGGCTCGGTCGGCAGGTGACCTCGGCCGTGCTGGTTGGCGTAGACGGCGTTGTGCTCAAGTGCGTCGCGGATCGGTTCCATGGTCCTCCTTTGGAGGTCGACCCTAGCCAGCCGCACCGTGGGTTTACACCCTGGCTGATCTCGGTAGGGTGCCTTGCGTGGAGCTTCGGGGCGAGATCTCATCGACCAGGCCGCTCGTCGTCGTCGCCGTGGATGCGGAGGCGGCGCAGCTCTCGACGCGGCTGCCGGTGCTGATCGTCGGCGTCGGCAAGATCGCCGCAGTGGCATCGCTCTGCGAGGCCTTGGGCGCGCTCTCGGCCGCGGAGCGCCCGACCAGGGTGCTCAACCTCGGCACGGCTGGCGCCTTGCATGATCATCACGAGGGCATCTTCGAGATCGGCACGGTCCTGCAGCACGACCTCGACGGCGCTTGCCATCGAGAAGATCACGGGGGTCAACCCGTCGCCGGAGATCCAGCTTGGCGAGGGTCTGGTGCTGGCGTCCGGCGACAGCTTCATCCAGCACCCCGACGACCGAGCTCGCTTGGCAGCACGGGCTGATCTCTGTGACATGGAGGGGTACGCCGTGGCCGTCGACAGCGTTGCGCCTGGGCATGCCGGTCAGCGTGGTCAAGCACGTGAGCGATCGGGCCGACGCACGAGCGGCCGTCAGCTGGAGCGCCTCGGTCCGCCACTCGTCGTGGGCGCTCGGCGCCTGGCTCAAAGAGCACGTTGAGGCCTGATCGAGCGAGACGGAGGGGAAGACGACATGGATCACCAGCACGTCCAAGACGACCTGCGCGAGCCCTTTGATGAGCTTCGACGGGCCATCCCCGAGGTGTTGAGCGCCCACGCGCAGCTCTCACGAGCCGCCATGGCGGAGGGCTCACTCGATCAGAAGACCAAAGAGCTCATCGCTCTCGCCATCTCGATCACGCGTGAGTGCGACGGCTGCATCGCGGCCCACGCCAAGGGAGCCGCTCGACGGGGAGCGAGCCGATCGGAGGTAGCTGAGATGATCGGCGTCGCGATCTCGATGAACGGCGGACCGGGAACGGTGTGGGGTCCGAGGGCCTTGGAGGCCTTCGATCAGTTCTCCGCCTCGAGCTGAATCGCCTGCTCCGCGGCCAACGACGCCTTGACGGCCTCCGACGGCTCGAAGAGGCCTCGGGGCCACTCGTGCAGCGAGCGCACGATCGTGATCTCGTTGGCGTAGAGGAAGAGGCGCGCGCCGAGGTTGAGCCAGAAGATCAAGCCCAGCACGGTGGCGAAGAAGCCGTAGATGACGGCGGTCCGCTGCAGCTGGTGGCTCACGAGGTAGCCGCCGACCTGCTGGAGGATCGTCCAGCCGACACCTCCCACCAGCGCTCCTGGGACCAGGGCTCGAAAGCGGGTGCCCTGGGGGGAGAGGATCTTGAGCGCCAAGAGGTAGCTGGCAACGTTGACGATGCCGCCCATCACGATGAGGGCGGGGGCGAGCAGGCGCGAGAACTGGGCGAGATAGCCGGAGGCTGCGATCGATGCCGAGACGGTGGTGAGGATCACCGAGGTGGCGATGACCCCGAGCAGGAGCAAGCCGCGACCAGTGCGGATCCACAGGTTGGGCTCGCGATGGCGAGGTCGGCGCCATGCCTCGCCGCTGGCGGCCTGCAGCGCCGAGGTCACCCCCAGCGAACCCCAGAGCAGGAAGAGCGCCGAGGCGATCGTGGCGAGGCCGTGGCCTCGGTTGAGGGCGTGGATCTGCTGGGACAGATCCGTGCCGATGATCGGGAACTGGGCCAGGGCCGAGTGGATGAGGCTCTTGGTGGCCTTCGAGTTGGGGCCCAAGATCCGGGATGCCACGGTGATGAAGAGCAAGAGCAAGGGAAAGACCGACAACAGGCCATAGAAGGTGATCAGCGCCGAGTACATCCCGCCGCGGTCGTCGCTGTAGCGCTTCTGGACCGCCACGGCGAAGGCGGTGGGACTGAGGCGACGCTGCGCGCGATCGAGCGCATCCATGATCCGCTGGAGCCATGAGGGAGGCCAGGTCATGAGCGTGCCTGGGGGCAGGCACCCACGAGCAGCCAGGCGCGGCTGGCAGCGTCGGAGATCGCCAGGGTGGCCACGGTCCCACCCTACCGAGCGACCTCTGAGGTCGACGGACGCTGCCTGGGCCCACGGTGCACGATCCCGGTGGATCTCACGGCAGACTGTAGGGACGGCGATGCTGCCGCGAGCGTGACAGAGGAGTCCCATGCCTGAGGGCGACAACCAGCCAGTTGAGGTACTTGACGATGACCAGCGCGCCGCTGCGCCTTGCAGAGCTGGTGGCGTTGATCGAGCTCATGCGGCCTGCCGTCCAGCAAGACGGGGGTGACCTCGTGCTCATCAACGCGGACGTGGACCATGGCGTGGTCGAGGTGCAGCTCCAGGGAGCCTGCTCGAGCTGTGCAGTCTCGGCCAGCACGCTCAAGGGCGGCGTCGAGCGGATCTTGCTCGGTCGGCTCGACTGGGTGACCGAGGTCATCGGTGACGTTGACGACGTCGACCCCGAGGCCGCACCGGTCGGTGCCGGCGGCTGGGTTCCCCGCGACGACCTCTAAGGCAGCCTCAGAGGGAAGCGATCTCTGATCGCTCCATTGAGACAGCGCTGCTGCTCAGGGAGCTGCGACCTTGGGTTCCTTCGGGAGCCCGAGCGCGCGCTCGGCGATGATGTTGCGCTGGATCTCTGCGGCACCGCCCCAGATGGTTTCCGAGCGAGAGAAGAAGAACGACGCTTGGAGCTCAGAGACCGGATAGTCGGGGCGCCCTCGCTGGCCCGGCACGTTCGGGTCGCCCGCCTCGCCGGTGAGGATCTGGCCCTCCATGCCCAAGATGTCGATGGCCAGCTCCATGGTGCGGCGATGTGACTCGGACCAGAACATCTTGTTGCACGCGCTCAGCTTGGCCGTGTGCTTGGTGCCGTTGAGGACGTCGGTCAGCGAGCGGTAGCCGTTGATCTGCATGACCTTGATGTCGATCCACGAGCGGATGAGGTCCTGGCGGACGAGGGCATCGCGGCTGGCCCCGTTCGCCTGTGCCTGCTCGAGGATGCGATCCCACTCCTTCAAGAACCGCCGGAAGCCTGTGGTCGCCGACGAGCCTCGCTCGAAGCCGAGGGTGGTCATCGCCACCTTCCAGCCGTTGTTGACGCCGCCGACCACGTTGTCCTTCGGGCAGCGGGCGTTGTCCAAGAAGACCTCGTTGAACTCGGCGGTGCCATCCACCTGCTGGATCGGTCGGATCTCGATGCCTGGCTGGTCCATGGGGACGAGCAGATAGCTGATGCCCGCGTGCTTGGCAGCGTCGGGATCGGTGCGAGCCAGCAGGAAGATGTAGTCAGCGTGCTGCGCGAGCGAGGTCCAGACCTTCTGTCCGTTGATGACCCACTCATCACCGTCGAGCTCCGCACGGGTCTTGAGCGAGGCCAGATCGCTGCCTGCGTCCGGTTCTGAGAAGCCCTGGCACCACGCCATCTGGCCGCGAAGGATCCGAGGGATGAACGTCTGCTTCTGCTCCTCGGTGCCCCACTGCAAGATGGTCGGGCCGACCAGGGTGTCACCGAAGAAATCCGCTCGGAGCGGCGCGCTGGCTCGGGCGAACTCCTCGGTGAGCACCACCTGCTCGAGCAGCGAGAGCCCCTTGCCGCCGTACTCCTTCGGCCAGCTGGCGCAGATCCAGCCCCCTTCGTAGAGCTGCGGCACCCAGGCGGCGTTGAACGCCTTGCGCTCCTCAGGGGTCATGGAGAAGTCATCGTCGAACCAGCCGTCGGGGAGATGCTCGACGAGCCAGGCGCGGATCTCGACGCGAAAGGCCTCTGCGTCTGCGGGGTAGTCCAGGTCCATGTGGTGATCGTAGTCAGGCACAGGCGATGCGCCCCCTTCTTGCGCCCAGGGTTCAGAGACGAGACGATGGGTGCCACTCCTAGCCCCCCTGGAGGCCGCCTCGGTGCCCAAGTCCCCCGCCAAGCTCTACCGCGAGACCAAGGAATCCTGGGAGAGGACGCGCTCGATCGAGGTACCTGAGCGCATCGAGCCTCGCCCTGTCGAGCCCGGCGGGCTGCGGATCGCCTTCCTCATCTATCGAGGCAACCCTCGTTGCGGAGGCCAGGGTGTCTACACCCGCCACCTCACCAGAGAGCTGGTGGCCCTCGGCCACAGCGTGGAGGTCTTTGCTGGCCCTCCGTGGCCTGAGCTCGACGAAGGCGTGGGCTTCACCCCGGTGGCCGGTCTCGACCTCTACCGAGACCCCGATCCCTTCCGGATCCCGCACCCGAGCGAGGTCTCGAGTCGCGCCGACGCCCAAGAGCTGGCCGTGATGATGACCGCGGGCTTCGGTGAGCCGCTGGCGTACTCGACGAGGATCCGTCCGCTGCTCAACGCTCGGCGTGACGACTTTGACATCGTCCACGACAACCAGTGCTTGGGCACGGGGATCTTGGGACTCGTCGAGGACGGCTGGCCGCTGCTCGAGACGCTGCACCATCCCATCACCGTCGACCGCTCGATCGCCCTCGACCATGCGTCAAGCCCGTGGCGCCGCTTCACCACCAAGCGATGGTTTGGGTTCTTGGGCATGCAGGTCCGCGTGGCTACGCAGCTGCCCGCCATCGTGACGGTGTCGTCGAACTCCGCTGTCGACATCAACGCCCAGATGGGCGTTCCGCTCGAGCGGATGACCGTGGTGCCGGTCGGGGTGGACCCTGAGGTCTTCAAGCCCTACACCGACACGGTCAAGGTCAAGGGCCGCATCATGGTGACCACCTCGTCCGACGTGCCGATGAAGGGCCTGGTGCCGTTGCTCGAGGCGATCGCCAAGCTGCGCACCGAGCGCGAGGTCGAGCTGGTGGTGATCGGCAAGCCGCAGGCGGGGGGAGGGTGGCCAAGACCCTTGATCGCCTTGGGCTCAACGACATCGTCTCGACGGTCAGCGGCGTCAGCGATGAAGAGCTGGCTCGCCTCTACGGTGAAGCCGAGGTTGCGGTGGTCCCCTCGCTCTACGAGGGCTTCTCGCTTCCAGCCATCGAAGCGATGAGCTGTGGTGTCCCCGTCGTGGCGACGACCGGCGGGGCGTTGCCCGAGGTGGTCGGCACGAGTGGGGAGACCGGCCTGCTGGTCACCCCCGATGACCCCGAAGCCCTCGTCGTCGCCATCCGCAGACTGCTCGACGACCCCGAGCTTCGAGCATCGCTCGGCGCGGCGGGACGAGAGCGAGCGGTCTCGCGTTTCAGCTGGCAGATCACGGCTCAAGGGACGGCCGCGTGCTATCGAGCAGTCCTGGCCGGCGAGCCCATGCCCGAAGCTGTGAGCTTCTCGTAGTGCTCACCGTCAACTTCGACACACTGGGTGCCTCGCCCGGCGATCTCGTCTTGGACCTCGGGTGCGGCTTCGGCCGCCACGCCTACGAGTTCGCTCGTCGCGGCGCGTCCATCATCGCTGTCGACGCCGGACGAGACGAGGTGACCCAGGTCCGCGCCACGTTCGGGGCCATGAGCGAAGCGGGCGAGATCGACCTCGAGACGTCGCGCATCGGCGCCGTGCAAGGAGACGCCCTCCACCTCCCCTTCCAGGATGGGACCTTCGACCGGGTGGTCTGCTCGGAGGTCCTCGAGCACCTCCTCGACGACACCGCTGCGATGGCCGAGCTGTCTCGGGTGCTCAGCGACGAGGGCACCATGGCGGTGACCGTGCCTCGCTTCGGACCTGAGCTCATCAACTGGGCGCTCTCCGACGAGTACCACGACGTGCCTGGTGGCCACGTGCGGATCTATCGGCGCTCCACCCTCCTCGAGCGCTTGGCAGGCGTCGGGTTGGCGCCCTACGGAAGCCACCACGCCCATGGCCTCCACAGCCCCTACTGGTGGCTCAAGTGCGCCGTTGGTCCGAAGAACGACGAGCACCCTGCCGTCAAGGCGTACCACCGGCTCTTGGTCTGGGACATCGTCTCGGGACCAAGGTCGACCAAGCTGGCTGAGAAGGTCCTGGCCCCGCTCATCGGCAAGAGCTTCGTCGTCTACCTGCGGAAGCTCCCCGTGGCGCAGAGCGTGGCTGCGTGAGCCGCTCGCTCGACGTGATCCCTGAGGTCCCAGGGATCCTCGAGCGCGGCAGAGATCGAGCTCACGGCCCACAGCCTCGTTGAGCTGCAGCGGCCCAACGGGATGATCCCGTGGTTCCCAGGTGGGCACTGTGATGCCTGGAACCACGTGGAAGCCGCCATGGCGCTCTCAGCCACTGGGCACTTCGACGAGGCGGTGGCGGCCTATCGATGGCTGGCGGCCACGCAGCTCGGCGACGGCAGCTGGTTCAACTACTACCTCGAGCACTCGGTCGAGCATCCCCGGCTCGACACCAACGTCTGTGCCTACCTGGCTGCGGGCCTCTGGCACCACCATCTGATCTCGAACGACGTCGACGTCTTGGTCGAGCTCTACCCGGTCGTCGAGCGTGCCCTCGAGTTCGTCCTGCGCTGCCAGCTCCCTGATGGCTCCATCAGCTGGTCGATCAGCGCCGAGGGGCACCTCGAGACCTACGCCCTGCTCACCGGATCGTCGTCGATCTACCACTCGCTGCGCTGCGCGATCTCGATCGCGGAGCGCCTTGACGTCCATCGCCTCGATTGGGAGCTGGCTGCTGGTCGGCTGGGCCACGCAGTCGCCCACCACCCGGGCGCGTTCGCCCCGAAGAACGAGTTCGCCATGGACTGGTACTACCCGATGCTCTCAGGTGCGCTCACCGGCGAGGCGGCAGTGGCGCGCATCAAGAGCCACTGGGACCGCTTCGTGATGCCTGGACTCGGGGTGCGATGCGTCTCGACGTCGGATTGGGTGACCGCCGCGGAGACCGCCGAGTGCGTCCTCGCACTCGACGCACTCGGCATGGGCGCCGAGGCGCTCGAGCTCTTCGCCATCGCACAGGGTCACCGCCGACCCGACGGCTCGTACTTCACAGGCATCGCCTATCCCGAGCTGGCCACGTTCCCCGACGACGAGACGACGTCGTACACGGCGGCGGCCATCGTGCTCGCCGCGGATGCGCTGAGCTCTGCGACGCCGGCGGCCGGGCTCTTCCGTGGCGAAGGGCTGGCCGGCACCATCGACCTGGCCGGTCCGCGCTGCGAAGCGCGCGGCTCGACCTCGTGCACGGCTCGCTAGTCGAGGGTCGCTGCGGGCTCGGTCCGCTCGAGCACACGGAGCGAGCCCTGGGCGTGGCGCTCGCGGAAGGCTCCTGAGCCGAGCGCCTCACGGTAGAGCTCAAAGGGCGGTCGTCCGCCCTCAGCGGGGTTCTCGAAGACGTCGTGGATGGCGAGCAAGCCGCCGACTCGGAGCCACGGTGTCCACCCGTTGAAGTCGGCCCATGCGGGCTCCTCGCCATGACCGCCGTCGATGAACAAGAAGCTCAGCGGCCGAGCCCAGTGCGTGGCGACCGTGGGCGAGTCGCCGACGAGACCGACGACCGAGCTCTCGAGCCGAGCGTCGGCGATCGTTCGCTGCCAGTGCGGCAGCGTGTTGAGCCGGCCGTCGGCGGGGTCGAGGAGATCAGCGTCGAAGTGCTCCCAGCCAGCCTGGTTCTCCTCAGAGCCCCGGTGGTGATCAAGGCTGAAGAGGACGGAGCTCGTCTCCTCGGCGGCGGCGCCGAGGTAGACGGCCGACTTGCCGCACCAGGCGCCCACCTCGAGCCACGTCCCGTGGGAGAAGGTCTCGCCGGCCTCGAGCGCTGCCTCAAAGAGGGCGAGGCCCTCGTCATCGGGCATGAACCCGCGCGCACGTTGGGCGAGAGCCAGCAGCTCGTGGCGACGTGAGGTGCTCACTTGACGATCGAGTAGATCTCGTAGGCGGCGAAGAACAAGAGGATGATGCCGCCTGCTCGACGGATCTTGGCGACGGGCAGCACCTTGAGCAGGGCTCGACCGCCAAACGATCCGAGGGCGGCCACGCTGATCAGGGCCAAGGAGCCGGCGACGAAGACCGTGAGGACCTCGTGAGAGCGAGCAACGAAGTTCGCTGCCAAGATCTGGGTGAGGTCACCGAACTCGCCGATCAGGATGACCCCAAAGGCGGTGGCAGCCATCTTGAGGTAGCTGCCCGGCTGCTCGCCCTGGCCTTCCGCTTCGCCCTTCTCCTCTTGCTCCTTCTCGGGCACGAACAGCAAGAAGGCGGCTCCCGCCAAGAACAGCACGGTCACCACCGCCTCGACGGCGCGCTGAGGGAGGAGGGAGAGGAAGTGGCCGGCAAGGGATGCCAAGGCCATGTGGATCAGGAAGGCACAGGACGCTCCGATCCACACCGCCGACGCCCGGGCGCGGCTGCCCATGACCACCGTGGCGATCATCGTCTTGTCGGGGAGCTCCGCGACGAACATCACCCCAAAGACGGTGAAGAAGAGGCCAACGTTCACCGTGTGGCGGCATCCTCGAGCGTCGTGGCCAGCGTGGGCGCCAACCGCTCGCCGAGGGCGACGCCGATGGAGAGGCGCTCGAGATCTTGCTCGACGCTGCGCTGACCGGTGGCGATCGGGTGGCTCCGCAGGAACGCAGTGACGTTCTCCGCCACGGCCGGTGAGGAGTAGAGCAAGGCGATGCCCGAGAGCATGCGGCTGTGGGAGTTCTCGGGGAAGCGCTGGAGCACGTCGTCCCATGAGGCGCACAGCGCGTCGAAGACAGCGGGTCCTTGTGTCCTGTTGGCGAGCAGCTGACGCACGACGTAGGGGGCGTCTTGGGTGCGCAGCTCATCTCGGCACAGCTCGAAGGCTTGAACGCCCAGCTCAGGGCTGGCGAAGCTGGCGATGCCGACGTGGTAGCGATCGCGGACCTGCGGGTTGTCGGTGGCGCGGAGGCGCTCAAGCATGGTGGCGAAGTGCTCTGGCCGATTCACCGATCCCACGATGCTGAGCACCGAGGTGGCGATGTCGCCCGCCATGGTGTCGGCCTCGAAGCGACGCACGGCCTCGGCCCGGACGCCCTCATCGGCCCCGATGACGCCGAGGAGGGTGAGCACGGTCGCCCGGAGGGTGGGTGCGTTCTCGTCCTCGCCGTCGGCCGCATCCCAACCGAGCTCGTTGAAGAGTGGCGTGGCGAGCTGGCGGGCGAGGGTGGCGAGCGTCGGCCGAGCTTCGTCGCTGATCACTCGAGCGAGTGCAGCCAGCGCAGCGTGGATCGCTTGCCACACCGGTGGCTCCACGGCAGTGCCCAGACTCTCGATGAGGGTGAGATACCCGGACAGTTCGCTCTGACCGGCCAAGACGGCTGCCCAGGTGTCAGCGAGGAGGGTGAAGCGCTCGAGCGGTGCCAAGGTGCTCAGCGACGAGGCGATGGCCTCGAGCTCGGTAGCGCCGTAGGCCGTGCGGTACGTGCCCCAGCCCCCGGCGTTGACCAAGGTGTCCGGAGCCAGCGGCACCGCTCCTGAGCCGAGGATCTCCCTGGTCACGTCGCTGGCGCCCAACGGCCTCGTGAGCAAGGGGATCTGCCAGTCCGAACCGATGGCTGAGGCACCGGTCGGGGCTCCGTAGGCGAAGGGCTGCTGGGTGAGGGTGCCGTCCTCGACGCGCACCAAGGGGTGTCCCCCCTGGAGGATCCAGGTGTTCATGATCTCGTCGACCGGCTTGCCCGACGCTTCGCCGAGCGCCACCCAGAGGTCCTCGGTGACGGTGTTGGCGTAGGCGTGCTTGGTCAGATAGAGCCTGATCCCGTCTCGGAAGGTCTCTTCGCCGAGGTATTGCTCGAGCATGCGCAGCACGCTGCCGCCCTTTTGGTACGTGAGCACGTCGAACATGCCCCGGGCGTCGTTGGGGGAGACGACCTCGAACTCGATCGGGCGCGTCGAGTGCAGCCCATCGACGGCCATCGCTGCCTCGCGCTCGACGCCGAAGCTGTCCCAGCGGTGCCACTGGGGGCGGAAGGCGTCGGAGGCCTTGATCTCCATGAAGGTGGCGAAGGCCTCGTTGAGCCAGATGCCCTCCCACCAGCCCATGGTCACGAGGTCGCCGAACCACATGTGCGCGAGCTCGTGGGCCACGACGTCGACGACGCGCTCAACCTCGTTGCGCGAGGCGCTGGTCGGATCGACCAGGAGCGCTGTCTCACGGAAGGTCACGCAGCCCAGGTTCTCCATCGCTCCGAAGGCGAAGTCGGGGATGGCAACGAGGTCCACCTTGTCGCCGGGATACGGGATGCCGAAGTAGTCGGTGAAGTAGCGAAGGCTGAACGCCGCGATCTCCAGCGCGAAGGGAGCGAGCGCTGCCTTGCCAGGGGGATACACGACGCGCACCGGCACGCCGCCGACGTCGACAGGGTCGGTGGCTTCGAACGGGCCGACGACGAAGGCCACCAGATAGGTCGACATGATCATCGTGGGTGCAAAGCGGACGAAGTGCCGTCCCCCGTCGAGCTCGGTGACCGAGGTCACCGGGCTGTTCGAGTAGGCGGCCAGGCCGGAGGGGACAACCAAGGAGATCTCGAAGGTCGCCTTCTTGGCCGGCTCGTCGAAGCAGGGGAACGCCCGGCGAGCGTCGGTCGCCTCCATCTGGGTGGTGGCGATCGTCCGGGTCACGCCGTCGGGATCGACGAAGGTCGAGCGGTAGAAGCCCACCAGCAGATCGTTGAGGATGCCGGTGAACGTCATCGACACCGTGGCGCTGCCGGCCGGCACGCCGCCCGGCGGGGTGAGGGTCACGCGCTCGGCTTCAGCGTCGAGGGCGATCGAGCACTCGACCTCGGAGCCATCGGGCTTGGTCAAGGTGGCCGAGGAGATCTCGAGCTCGACGGCGTTCATCACGATGTCCTCGACGTCCTCGGTGACGTCGAGATCGACGTCGACCGAGCCGGCGAAGATCGCGGCTTCGAGGTCGGGCTCGAGGATCAGGCGGTACGCCCTGGGCAGGACGTCATCGGCGAGGCGGTACGGGTTGGAGGTGGAGGCTGGCATGGCTCGAGGCTACCGGCGTGACCACCTAGCCTTGGAGCGTGAGCGACTCCTCCGTCCCCATCTCCCTTCTTCCCAAGCCTCCCGTTGAGCTGCTGGACGTCGTGGGCATCGGCTCACCGCTCGTCGACGTGGTCGCTCGGACCGACGACGCGCTCTTGGAGCGCTTGGAGCTGCCCAAGGGTTCGATGACCCTGGTCGATTTGCACCAAGCCGAGGCCATCTACGCCTCGATGCCTGCCAGCATCGAGATCTCAGGTGGCTCGGCTGCGAACACCGCGGTGGGCGTCGCCGCGTTGGGCGGGCGAGCAGGCTTCATCGGCAAGGTGGCCTCCGACGCGATGGGCGACGTCTTCACCCACGACATCACTGCCGCTGGCGTGGACTTCGAGGCAGCGGTGGCCAATGGCCGAAGCCAGGGAACAGGTCGCTGCTTGGTCCTGGTCACCACCGATGCGCAACGGACGATGGCCACGCACCTCGGGGTCGCCAACACCTTCGCTCCCGGCGACGTCGACGGCGAGCTCTTGGAACGGACCAAGATCACCTACCTCGAGGGCTACCTGTTCGACTTGGATCCGGCGAAGGAAGCCATGCGCGAGGCCATCGCCACCACCCATGGTGCCGACGGAGCGGTCGCGCTGTCGCTCTCGGACTCGTTCTGCGTGGAGCGCCACCGCAAGGACTTCTTGGCGCTGCTCACCGATCAGCTCGATCTCCTCTTCGCCAACGAGGACGAGGCAAAGGCGCTGTTCAACGTGACGAGCCTGGCACCCGCTCTCGATGCCTTGGAGGAGACCGGCGTGCTCGCCGTGGTCACCCGGGGACCGGCTGGCTGCACGGTGATCACCCCGGCGGGACGACTCGAGGTGGCAGCGGCGCCGACCGAAGCCGTGGTGGACACGAACGGAGCGGGAGACCTCTTCGCTGCCGGCTTCCTCTTCGGGATGACGAACGGCTTGGACCCTGAACAGAGTGCTCAGCTGGGCTCGCTGTGCGCCGCTGAGGTGATCTCTCACCTCGGTGCTCGACCCCAGGCTGATCTACGCGAGCTCGCTCGTGATGCCGGGCTGCTCGACTGACGCGGTGCCTGCGGCGTCCTCGATCGCCTGAGCCTCTCGCTCGGCGTCGAGCTGAGCATCGAGGGCAGCCGTCTTCGACTCCTCGTCCTTCATCCAGAGGTAGGCCACCGGGATCATGGCGCCCAGCATCAAGAGGTCGCCTCCGATCCACATGAGCGCGCCACCGGTCTTGATATCGCTCAAGATCGAGGGCCCCCAGGTGCGGCCCTGGGCGGCGTAGGCACTGAACTCGATGTGGCCTGACATCACGAGCGCCAGGCCGGTGAAGGTGTCGATGGGCACCGCCAAGGCCAGGTAGACCAACCGCAGCCCTGGGGCCAAGGGGTGGCGGCTGGGCTCGATGCCGACCACAGGTCGCCAGAAGAGGTAACCGATCACCAAGAACGCCACCTGCTCGAGGCGATGCACCCACATGTGGAGCAGCATCTGGTTGAACAGGCTGGTGAGGTGGGTGGATGGGATGAAGATCGCATAGGCCAGGAACCCGAAGACGGGATGACCGACGACCTCGCCGAGCTTCGAGTCCACCACCTTGGTGAAACTCCGACCGAGTGCTCCTGGCATCGTGGCGAGTGCCAGCTCCAAGGGGGCGGCCATGGCGAGGAGGCCGGCAGCCACCATGATGAGCAGCAGGTGCTGGACCATGTGGGCGCTGAAGAGCGTCATGTCGTAGACACCCGGGATCGCTTCGGTGGCGACGGCGATGACCACGACGGCTGCACCAAACGCCACGGAGCGCTTGGTGGACCAGGTGCCCGCATGGTGGCGGTTCCACGCCCGCACGCCGAGGACGTACGCCGCCACGGCGGCGAGCAGCGCCAGGTTGATCGACCAGGACATGCGGGTTGCGTAGAGATGGGTCCAGCTGAACGGCGGGGGCATCGCCATCCCGTCGCCCATTCGCATCTGCATCGCCGCGGCTAGAAGCACCTCTTCAAATCTACCTGTGGCTTTGGTCGGGCCTCCGGCGGCTCGGTAGGCTTGGCTCCGTGCGCTCCTCGTCCAGACCACTGCGGGTGATCGCGCTCAGCGTGGCGATGGTGCTCTGGTTCGCTGGCTGCCTGGCGGCCGGGTGGTGGCAGGCATCGAGAGCCATGGACGGCAACGGCCTCAGCTACCTCTACGCCATCGAGTGGCCGATCTTCGCCCTGGCTGGCGTGGTCATCTGGTGGCTCCTGCTGCACACCGCACCGGTGACCCCAGAGGAGCGTGAGGAGCGCAAGGCCTTTGAGGCAGCGCAGCGGGCCAAGCGGCTCGCAGGGGAGCCGCAGCGAGACCGAGGTCTCGAGCAGCAAGCGACGAAGGAGCTCACGAGCGAGAACCCGCCTGCTCGAGAGAGCGGCTGACGTGAACCCCACGCTTCGGCGCTATCAGGTGATGTCCATCGTGGTCGGCACCATGCTGCTGATCTTCTGCGTCTTCATCATCTTGCGCCATGGCTTCGGGATCGGGGCGAGTGCCGAGATGGTGGTCGCCCAGATCCACGGGATCTTGTACATGATCTATCTGGTCACCGTCGTGATGGTCTATCTGGCCTACCGGCCGTCGGTGAAACGCCTGGTGCTCATGATCCTCTCGGGGATGATCCCGTTCATGGCGTTCTTCGTGGAGCGCAAGACCGTCGCCGACCTCGAGCACCAACCGGTTGCGCCGAAGGGGACCTAGCCGTGCCGGCCAACGAGTGGCTTGAGCGACGGGTCCTGAACTACGCCCACCAGGGAGGTTCCTTCGAGGCGCCCTCGTCCACCCTGGCTGCGATCGAGCACGCGCTAGGGGTGGGAGCGACCGGCATCGAGCTTGACGTCCATGCCACCAAGGATCGTCAAGTGGTGGTCTGCCACGACGCCACGGTGGACCGGACCACTGGCGCCCACGGCGCGATCGCAGAGATGACCTTGGAGGAGCTCCAGGGGCTCGACAACGCCTTCTGGTTCGTCGAGGGGACCGACGTCGATCACGACCAAGAGCCTGACGCCTATCTGCTGCGAGGCAAGGCGCCTGCGGACGCCTCGCTCCGGATCGCCACCTTGGACGAGGTCCTCGCCAGCTTCCCCGGCGTCGTGCTCAACCTCGACATCAAGCAGACCGGGCCTGCGGTGGTCCCCTATGAGCACCTTGTCGTCGACGTGCTCAGCGCACACCGGCGAACCGATGACGTCATCGTCGCTTCGTTCTCGGACGTGGCGATCAACGCGTTCCGTCAGCTCAGCCCGACGACCCCGACCTCTGCAGCCACGCTTGAGACGGCATCCTTCGTGCAGGCGCTGCTCAACGCCGAGCCGCCACCGGCGCTGCCGGTCGTGGCCTTCCAGGTGCCTGAAGCCTTCGCAGGGGTGACGGTGGTCGACGAGCGGTTCATCGAGGCCGCGCACGGCTCGGGCATCGCCGTGCACGTCTGGACGCTCAACGAGCGCGAGGCGATTGCCCGGATGCTCGAGGTGGGGGTCGACGGCGTGATGTCAGATCGACCGAGCTTGGTGACAGCGCTGCTGGGAGAGCGGGCGTGGACGCCTCGCCTGGCATGAGAAGGGTTGGCTAGCCCCGACCGCAGTTCGGCTTCTTGCCGTGGTTGGCCTTCTTCTTGGCCCGGAGCTTGCGCTTGACAGTTCGCTTCGACATAGGACTGAAGAGCCTAGCCCACCAGGGCTAGGTTCCCCACGGGGCTCTGTGCACCCGAGCAGCGAGGAGGAGGCTCCGTGCGAGAGGGATGGCTGCTGAGCGAGGGCGAGGTGGTGGCGTCGGCGATCGAGCTCACCTCACCGCTGGCCGCACTCTTCCCAGCCCACACCAAGCGAGCGCCCGATGCTGCCTCGGTGCTCCATCCGCGAGGGGTCGTCCTGATCGCCGGGGTCAGGGGCAGGGTGAGCTTGCTCTGCGTCGACGCTCGCCACGAGATCAAGGAGATCCGCCCGCTCCGCCCGTGGCGTCTGGCCACTGTGCCCCGGACCACCACCATGGCAGCGGTGCTCCCCTCAGACGCCGTGGAGCGCCTGGGGCTCGTCGCAGGTCACCCGCTCGAGTTCCGAGCGGCCCCATGACCGGCCGCCTCGATCTCGTCGCCACGCCAATCGGGAACCTGGGTGACCTCTCCCCTCGAGCCATCGAGACCCTGGCAGGGGCAGACCGCATCTTGTGCGAGGACACTCGTCGCACGAGGAGCCTCTTGAGCGCGAGCTCGCTGCCAGCGGGAGGGCGCCTTGAAGCCTTCCATGAGCACAACGAAGACCAGAAGACCCCACGTGTCCTCGAACGGCTCGAAGCGGGCGAGCGCATCGCTCTCGTCTGTGACGCGGGCACGCCCGGGATCTCCGACCCGGGATCGCGCCTCGTGGCCGCTGCGGTGACCGCAGGGATCGAGGTGGGCTCGATCCCCGGCCCCTCAGCCCTCTTGGCCGCGCTCGTCATCAGCGGCCTGCCGACGGACCGCTTCGTGATGGAGGGCTTCTTGCCTCGACGAGGCTCCCTCCGCCAACGGCGGCTCTCCGAGCTCAAGGCTGAGCGCCGCACGGTGGTGCTCTACGAGTCGCCACGCCGCGTCGGGGCCACCATCGCTGAGCTCGCCGCGCTCCTCGAGGGAGAGCGCCCTCTCGTCGTCGCTCGAGAGCTCACGAAGCTCCACGAGGAGATCTGGCGCGGCAGCGTGGCCGAGGGTGCCGAGCACTTCGCCGGTACCGAGCTTCGGGGCGAGGTGGTCCTGGTGCTCGGGGGAAACGCGGAGCCGGAGCGTGAGACCACCGAAGAGGAGATCGTGGCAGCCCTCGCACAAGCTCGGGCCGACGGGTTGAGCACCCGCGACGCTGCCGCTGAGGTGGCCGAGCAGCTCGGCGTACAGCGACGAAGGGTCTATGACCTGGCCATAGGAGCGCCTGGGCCGAAGAGGTGACGAGACAAGGCCGGTACGCTGAGCACGTGGACCGCTTCTACGTCACCACCCCGATCTACTACGTCAACGACGTGCCCCACCTGGGTCACGCCTACTGCACCGTCAACGCTGATGCCCTGGCGCGGTGGCATCGCGCGCTCGGCGAAGAGACGCTGTTCCTCACCGGGACCGACGAGCATGGGGCCAAGGTGGCCGAGTCCGCTCATGCCCATGGTGTCTCACCTCAAGAGTGGACGGATCGGACCTCGGCGCGGTTCAAGGAGGCCTGGGAGGGCCTCGCCATCTCGAACGACGACTTCATCCGAACCACCGAGCCTCGTCATCACAAGACCGTCCAAGAGTTCCTGCAGAAGATCTACGACAACGGCTACATCGTCAAGGACACCTACGTCGGTCCTTATTGCGTGGCCTGCGAGGACTACTACACGCCCGAGCAGCTCATCGATGGCAAGTGCCCTGTCCACGGGCGCGAGGTGATCCAGATGGAGGAGGACAACTACTTCTTCCGCCTGAGCGCCTTCGAGGACCGCTTGCTCGAGTGGTACGAGCAGTTCCCCGAGGCGGTGCGCCCGAGCTCGAAGCGCAACGAGGCGCTGAGCTTCATCAAAGGTGGGCTGAAGGACGTCTCCATCACGCGCACCAGCCTCTCGTGGGGGGTGCCGGTGCCGTGGGACGAGAAGCACGTCTTCTACGTCTGGTACGACGCGCTCATCAACTATCTGACCGCCCTCGGCTACAACGATGACCCCGAGCGGGTCGCCAAGTGGTGGCCGAACGTCCACCACCTCATCGGCAAGGAGATCATCCGCTTCCACTGCGTGTGGTGGCCCGCGATGTGCATGGCCGCGGGCATCGACCCGCCGGCGAGCATCTTCGTCCACGGCTGGCTGCTCGTCGGGGGCCAGAAGCTCAGCAAGTCGATGGCCGGCGACGTCGATGCCCCTGTCAAGCTCACCGACATCACGCCGGCGTCGCTGACCCAAGACTTCGGGGTCGACGCTGTTCGCTACCACCTGCTTCGCGAGACCCCGCTCGGCACGGACGGCGAGTTCTCGCTCGAGTCGATGACCGCTCGCTACAACGCCGATCTCGCCAACAACCTGGGGAACCTGACCGCACGAGTGGCCACCGTCGTCGGCTCGAAGTGCGAGGGCATCGGCCCCGCCCCCGATCCAGCCAGCCCCCTGGCCAAGGCGGCGACCATCGCCGTGGCCGAGGCTGCCAATGCTTGGGAGCGCTTCGCTCCTCACGAGGCGCTCGAGGCGACGTGGAGGCTGATCGGGGCCGCCAACGCCGAGCTCGAGGCGACGGAGCCCTGGAAGGCAGAGCCGGGAACGGTAGATCTCGTCCTCGGGAGCGCTCTCGAGACGCTGAGGATCGTGGCCCTTCTGATCAGCCCTGCGATGCCCGGCACCGCCGAGGAGATCTGGCGCCGCCTGGGCCTTCCGGGGAGCCCCAGCGAGCAGATCCTTCCCGCCGCCGCTGCTTGGGGCGGCTACCCGGGCGGCCTGCAAGTGAGCAAGGGCGAGCCCCTCTTCCCACGGAGGAAGGTTGAGGCGTGACGCCCCGGTGGGTGGACTCGCACTGCCATCTCCAAGAGCACTACCTGCCTGAGGATCCCGAGGCCACTGCCCTCGCTGCGCTGCGTCGAGCGTGGGATGCAGGCGTCGTCGGCGTGGTGGTGGTCGGCACCGACGAGGTGACCTCTCGCCAAGCGATCGAGCTTGCCCAGGTGGTCGGCGCGGGCGCCTTGGGACCTCAGCTCCCGCCGTGAGCGCTGCGGTGGGCGTGCACCCCCATGAGGCGTCTTCGTCGCTGTCTTGGCTCGAGGCGTTGGTGGCTGACGTGCCTGATCATGTCGTTGGCCTGGGAGAATGTGGACTCGACTATCACTACGATCACGCTCCTCGAGCCGAGCAGCGAGCGAGCTTCTCGCGCCAGATCGCCCTCGCCCACGAACACGACCTCACCCTCGTGATCCATGCCCGAGACGCTTGGGATGACCTCTTCGACATCCTCGACGCCGACGGTGTCCCGCCTCGCTGCGTGCTCCACTGCTTCACGGGAGGGCCCGCCGAGGCGGCGCGCTGCGTCGAGCGGCGCCTTGCCGTGTCGTTCTCGGGGATCACCACCTTCAAGAACGCTCACGACGTGCGGGAGGCCGTCCAAGAGGTGCCGCTCGAGCACCTCTTGATCGAGACGGACAGCCCCTTCTTGGCACCCGTGCCTCACCGCGGCGCACAGAACGAGCCGTCGTGGGTTGGGCTCGTCGGTGAGGCCGTCGCCGACGCGGGAGGTTGGGCTCTCGACGAGGTGGCCAGAGCGACCGCACGGAACGCCGCAGGGCTCTTCGAGCTCGTTCTGGGCACCTGAGAAAGCCCCTGTGACCTGGGCTCTTCTATCGCGATCCCCACTATTCTGGGATTTCTGCGTGAGAAACTGCCTTTGACCAGGGTGAAGTGTGCCTGATCGCCGCGCTCCATTTGCGCTTGGAGCTGCCTCTGCCTAGCGTACTGGGACGCCCCTTCGGAGTGGAGGCTTCGGGTGGGCGGTCCTTATTGGCGGAGAAGGGTGGAGCTCTGAGCCCCCAGAAGACTGGATTCGGGCGCCACGCCGTGGCGTTGGCGGCAGGAATCAGTTTCATCGCAGCCCCCTTGGTTCTCCTCGGCGGCGGCAGCGTTGTCTCTGCGCAGGGATCGACCTCCCACGGGCCTGAGAGCCCTGGGTCCAAGTCGGCGACCCCTGCGACCTCGCTGCACGACATCGCGCTGGCCAACAACACGATCGCTGCATCGACCACGACCACCACGGTGGCTCCGACCACGACCACCACGGCGGCCCCGCAGGTGGTCGCCGCGACACCCATCGCACCGCTCTACGTGGCTCCGACCACCACCACGACCGCCGCACCGCCGGCGCCGAGCAACTCGGAGACGGGCATCGCCACGTGGTACGACTGGAACCCCGGGCAATGCGCCAGCCCGACGCTGCCGCATGGGACCGTGGTGCAGGTGACCAATGATGAGAACGGCGAGACGACGAGCTGCACCGTGACCGACACCGAGGCTGCCGGAGGCGCTCACGTGATCGACCTTGACACCTCGGTGTTCGAGGCCATCGCAGGGCCGCAGGGCCTCAGCGCCGGGACGCTCGAGGTCACCGTCACCTGGTGAGCCCGACCCGAGCGGTCACCACTCGGCTGCTCGAAGAAGCCGGCCTCTCGCCTAAGCGCAAGTTCGGCCAGAACTTCGTCGTCGACGACAACATCACTGCCAAGATCGCTCGACTCGCTGGCCTCGCCCGAGGCGACCGGGTCTTGGAGATCGGTCCCGGCCTCGGTGCGCTGACCGAAGCCCTGCTCGGCGTCGGTTGCCAGGTGACCGCTCTTGAGATCGATGAGGCCTTGGTCGGGATCTTGGCGCAGCGCAGAGAGCTCGAAGGCGTCCAGATCGTCCAGGGCGACGCGCTTGTGGTCGACCTCGCGGCGCTGACCCCCCTCGATCGCGGCCCGTGGGCGTGCGTGGCCAACCTTCCCTACAACGTGGCGACCCCGCTGGTGCTGCGAATCCTCGAAGACGTGCCGTCGATCGCCCGTCTGCTGGTCATGGTCCAGGCTGAGGTCGCCGACCGACTGGTCGCGAGCCCAGGAGATGAGGCGTACGGCGGTGTCTCTGTGCGGGTGGCCTTCCACGCCGAGGCCTCCATCGTGGGCAAGGTGCCACCGAGCGTCTTCTTCCCTCGCCCGAGAGTTGAATCGGCGCTGGTGGCCATCGAGCGTCGAGGCAGCGTGGCGGTGGATCCCCAGGTCGCCACGGAGGACGAGATCTTCGCTCTGGTGCGCCTGGCCTTCGGGCAGCGGCGCAAGATGCTGCGACGATCGTTGGCCGGTGTGGTCGATGAGCAGGCCTTCTCGGACGCCGGCGTGGCGTCGACCCAACGGCCCGAGGAGCTCGACGTCCACGCGTTCGCTGCCCTTGCTCGAGCGGCCCGATGAGCACCTGGCACGAGGTGGCCCCGGCCAAGCTCACCTGGAGCCTGGCCGTCGGCGATCGTCGAGCGGACGGACTGCACGACCTCGTGGCGGAGATGGTCTCGCTCGATCTGGCCGACGAGCTCGAGATCACCGAGCCGGGGGAGGGGATCTCGGTGGCGGCTGAGCCGTGGGCCCGTGCTGAGGGGCTCGACCTCGGAAGCTCGAACCTGGTCGCTCGGGCCCTGGCGATGGTCGGGCGGCACGCCTCGGTGTCGCTCACCAAGCGCATCCCGCTCGGGGGTGGGCTGGGAGGCGGCTCGAGCGACGCAGCCGCCATCTTGCGCTGGGCCGGCGTGAGCGATCTCCACCAAGCGGCCACGCTCGGCGGCGACGTGCCCTTCTGCCTGAGCGGCGGCCGGGCGCTCGTCCGCGGGATCGGCGAGGTGATCGAACCGCTCGCGCACGTCGAGCGCTCCGTCGTCCTGGTGCTCCCACCCTTCGGCATCGACACCGCCCGGGCCTACGCGGTCCTCGATGAGCTGCGTCTCGAAGGACGTGGCCGCCATGACCGCAACGACCTGACAGAGGCGGCTGCGGTGCTCTCGAGCCCTCTGGCTCGCTTCAGCGACGCGCTGGGTGGCCTGACGGGCACGGCGCCGATCCTGGCGGGCAGTGGCTCGACGCTGTTCGTCGAGGGCACGAAGGCCTCGCTCGGCCTGGAGGAGATGGACGAGCTCGTCGTCGACGGCTTGCGAGCACACGTGCTCGAGGCGTCGACGATCAGTGCCCACCGGGGCGAAGGATCTGTTCCCTGAGGTGCGCTCGGAGGGTGGCTCCGAGCCCGCTTACTTGCCTGCAGCTCTCCGCTGCCAGCGAGTGGCCTTCAGCATCTTCTTGTGCTTCTTCTTACGCATGCGCTTGCGGCGCTTCTTGATGAGGGAACCCATGAGGTGGACAAGGCTACAGGTCCACGGCCGAGGGGCGCTACACAGCGAGCTCGCCGCTGCCAGGTGGTCGTTCTCACACCTTCGGGTCCGTGGCTGACGCTCTGCGGGCGAGCGAAGCGTCAGGCGGAGCTCATCGCCGCGAGCGAGATCGAGCCACGCTGTGCTCGAGCTGCTCGAAGAAGAGAGCCTTTCGGGGGCACTGGAGGATCGCTCCCTGTGCGAGCGCTCGTCCCCGAGGATCAAGCTCGTCGTGGGTGATGACGGGATAACCCCACTCGTCGAGCTCGATGAGCTCGGGGGCCAGCTCAGCGCAGTGGCCGAAACCATCGCAACGGATGGGATCCACCCTCAAGATCACCGCCATTCGAGCGGCCCGTCCTGGTTCGGGAGCGACAACATGGTGGGCTTCGACACGTGGGCGCAGGGCCGGCCCCCGAGGTGGGCCCTGACGTCATCGTGGAAGACCTCGAGGGCAGAGGCGATCATGCGCACCACGCCGTCAGGGTGGCCGCAGGCGCCTCGACCTCGAATCACACGCCAGCCGCTCTCGAAGGCGGCGCTCGAGGTTTCGGTCGGGGCGTCCTGGGGCAAGCGCCTCGAGGTCGTCGGCGAGCGCCGGAAGCCCGAAGGCGCACGGCCCGCACTGTCCGGCGCTCTCATTGGCCATCCATCGTGCGATGCGAGCGGTCTCTGCGATGCCGCAGCACTCGGAGCCGAAGACGAGCACCACGCCGGCACCGACGCTCGAGCCGAAGGCCTTGAGCCCGTCGGCTGAGTAGGGAGCGTCGAGCGCCTGCGCGGGCACGAAGGTGCCGCCGTAGCCGCCCAAGAGCACTGCTTGGACCTGTGAGGTGGGCGTGGCCAGAGCCACGATGTCGCCGAGGCGGGTACCGAGGGCGACCTCGAAGACACCGGGATCGGCGACGGACCCTGAGAGCGTGACGAGCTTTGTGCCGCCGACACCCCCGACACCGACGTTGGCAAACCACGCTCCTCCGTGGCGTGCGATCAATGCGATCGAAGCCGCGGTCTCCGCGTTGTCCACGACGCTGGTGCGCCCTCTGATCTCGAGCCGAGCAGGCTTGGAAGCTCGGAACGTCGGCATGGCGGGTCCACCGTCCAGCCATCGGACCAGGCCAGCTTCTTCGCCCCCGACGTAGCGGCTGGGCAGCTGCTCGACGGAGATCGGCACGCTGGTGGACCCCGTGGATTGTCGCTCGAGAATTGCGTCGGTGAGGGACCGAGCGGCGTGCGGGTTGTCGCGAGCCACGGCCACGGTGACCGAGCCGGCATGGATGAGGTGGGCGAGCACCTCGGCGCCGTCCACGATGAGGTGCGGGCGCGTAGGCCGCGAGCACGGAGTCCTTCTGAGCGGCTGGCTCGCCCTCCATGACGTTGATCACGAGATGGGTGGCACGACGAGAGCGGGGATCGAGGCGAGCTTGGTCGCCGTGGGGAAGCCTCCCCCACCTCGACCAGTGAGGCCGGCGAGGCGAATCTCATCCAAGAGCTGCGCTGACCACGCATCGACGTTGCGTCGTTCTGGGAGCGCGAGCGGTCCATGGAGCGAGAGGTGGGTGGCCAGGTCGGCTCGATGAGCGTGCGCCGTGCCGGCGAGGAGCCGAGTCGACGAGCTCATCGAACTCTCCGAGAGCTGGCAACGGGTCGAGCTGGCCGCTCGCGCCCTCCCTGTGGCCGTCCGGAGTGCCCGAGCGGCGCCTTTGGCGCCACGGGCGACCCTGTTTGGCGCGCTGACCTCGGCACGGCGGTCAGCGCACCTGCCGGATGGGGTCGAGCCCAGATCCTCCACGCCACCGAAGCGAGGACGACCGTCACGCAACCGATCAGCAGCAGATCCATCCAGCCGAACTTCGTGTCGGTGCCGATGAGGAAGGCGTGGAGCAGCGCGATTGGCCACGAGAGATACGCAATCCAGTGGACCAGGCGCCACGACGTGGCACTGATGCGCTGGCGCAGCAGGCTCGTGACCACCACGGCGAGCAGGAGGTCGATGGCAACGGCACCGAGCGCGACGTAGAGCGTCTTGTAGGAGGAGGCCCCGGGGATGACGACCGCCAGCACGCTGATGTTGACGAAGCTGTCGAGGACGGTGGTCCCGACGTGGAGGCCTAAGAAGACGACCGCCAGGAGGGCCAAGCGCCGATGGAGCTCGGCGACGGCGAAGCGAGGGAGGGGGCGGCCGCCCACGCGGGTCGCCGTCATGATCCCGAGTGCCATGACGCAGGTGAACAAGAGCAGCGACACGATGCCCGAGGCTCGAGACAGATACCAAAGGACGGGGGAGCTGACGGCGATCATCACGTCGCCTCCTCGGCGCTGGGCCACGCACCGAGCCGCTCGACCTCGCCGTTGCTTCTGACGAGGCGCGCCGCGATCGCTCGCTGGGGCAGCTCGAAGAGCGCGTCTTCGCCCCAGACGACTCCAGCCGTCGCCAAGGCGTTGGCCTCGGAGCACGTGGGGGCGACGACGGTCACCAGCGAGAAGGTGGTGCTCGCTGAGGATCCGGTGGCGGGGTCGACGATGTGATGGAACTCGGTGTCGCCGCGCCGCCAACGACGGATCGCTGTCGACGATGAGGCAACCGCGCCTGAGCGGATCGAGACCACCTCTTGGACGTCGTCGAGCTCATGGGTCCGTGCGGAGGCGACGATCCCGATCTGCCAGCCGCTCTCTGGTGGCGCACCCGCCACGCGGAGATCCCCGCCGAGGTCGACCAGGACGCCAGTCTGGAACTCGTGAGCCAGCAGCTCGGCGCCACGATCGGCGGCGCGGGCTTTCGCGGTGGCACCCAGGTCGAGGTGGACGCCGTGAGGCAGGCTCACCGTCGACGCCTCTCGATCGACCTCGATGGACGAGACGCCCGGGGCAGGATGCACGGTCACGGGAGCGAGCTCATGGTCGCCTTCCTCGAGGTGGTCGAAGTCCCGGTCGTAGCCGAGCTCGATCAGCGAGTCGGCCACGGTGGGGTCGCATGCGCCGTCGGTGGCGCTCGACGAGTCGAGCGCCACGCAGACCAGGTCGAGGAGGGTCGCAGAGACGCGAAGAGGCCCTGTTCCGGCTGCTTCGTTGAGCCGGAGGATCTCAGTGCCGGGCCTGAAGCGGCTGGCTGCCTCCTCGATCTCTGCGAGCAGCGCATCGAGGCGCCGTCGCGCCGGCACGAGGGCCGTGGGATCGGTGACGCCGAGCACTCCGGAGGTGCCCCAGAGGGAGAACCGATCGAAGCGGGGCTCGCCGACAGCTCGTGGGGAAGTGGTCATCGTCATGAGCCGCCCGAGCTGGCTTGGGGCCCCTGCGAGGGAGTGGGAGCTTGCTGCACCTGGCTACCGGTGCTGCCCGTTGCCTGCGACGTCGAGTCATCGCCCGAACCTGTGAACCCGGTGCTGCCCGTTGAGCCGCTGGTCGAGGTGCCGACAGACGGGCTCGTGGTGGTCGGAGAGCTCGCTTTCGCATGCGACTCGTGAGCGACGAACGCGGCCAGGGAGCCCAGGGCGAAGACGGCCGCGCCGACGGCGAGCTGCGTGAGCCGCCTGATCTGACGCTGCCCCGTCTCTCGTAGCTGTTTGCTGTGTCGGCGGTTCATTCGTCCTCGTTCGGGATCGCTTGAAGCACCATCGTGCCAAGCGGGCCTAAGAGTCCTGCTCTCAGGGGATAAGAACTCGTGAAGAACCGCAGGGTGTGGGCTAGAGCGTGGGCAGCTCGAAGCGCAGCACGGCACCGCCATCGACGGCGTTCGAGGCGCTGACCGAGCCACCCTCCTCCGCGGCCACTTGTGCCACGATGGCGAGCCCGAGGCCCGAGCCAGGCATCGCACGAGCTTCTCGAGAGCGATAGAAGCGGTCAAAGATCTTGGGGAGGTCTTCGTCGCTGATGCCTTGGCCGTGATCTCTGACCACGACCACGCCCTCGGAGCAGCTCACCTCGATCACGCCGTTCTCGGGGCTCCACTTGATCGCGTTGTTGATCAGGTTCCCCAACGCCAAGCCAACACGCTCAGGACGAGCGAAGACCAGGCACTCATTCAGGTGCGCCTCGATCTCGAGGCCGCGGACCCGACCATGGGTCGCCCCGATCGACACCAGATCGTCGACGAGCTGGTCGAGGCGGAAGCGCTCTGGCGGGGCGGTGTGTCGCTCGCCTCGCGCCAGCTCGGTCAGGTCTCCGATCAGCGTGGTCAGCTCGTCGAGCTGGGTGACGACGTCATCGAGGAGCTGACCTCGTGTCTCGGGGTCGAGCTCATCGACGCGGCGAAGCACCTGGGTGTTGGTCTTGAGGCTCGTCAAGGGGGTGCGGAGCTCGTGTGACGCATCGAGGACGAGCTGGAGCTGTTGTTCTTGCGATCGGTGGAGCGCTCCGAGCATCCGGTTGAACGTTCGGCGAAGTCGACCGAGCTCATCTCGCCCCCCTTCGTCGAGGCGCCTCGTGAGGTCGGTCGACTCGGCAACCTCTTCGATCTCCTCAGTGACCTGGTCGAGTGGTCGGATGGCGGTGCGAGCGACCAAGAAGCCGAGCGCGACGGCGAGGAGCACGCCGAGCACCGCCACCAAGAAGAGCCAGAGCTCAAGGTGGCGAAGCTGCTGGTTCACGCCGACGAGAGGGACGGCGACCTGGAGCGCTGTGGTCTGACCGGTTTGGTAGAGCTGTCCACCGATCTCGTACTGCGCTCCAGCGGGGACGGGGTAGATCAGCTCTCGAAGAGCGATCCTGCTCACCACGATGGTCTCGAAGGTCGGGCCCTCGTCGCCCTTGGCGACGGCGATCACACGGGCGTCGACCGGGAGCTTGCCGAAGCGAGAGGGGATGAGAACCTGACCCTCGCTGCTCGAGAGCTGGGTGACGGCACCGTTGGTCGCATCGGGATTGAGGCCGCCGGGGGAGAGCACAGCGCTGGCGGATTGCGACAGCGTGTCGTCCACGGAGCTGACGAGGGCGTTTCGTGCGACCACCCAGGCCACTGAGCTGGCGGTGAGCACAGCGATGGCCACGGCCAGCGTGGCCGCGATGACCAGGCGAGAGCGGAAGGTCATGAGAGTCTGAGCGCGTACCCGACGCCCCGCACCGTCTGTATGACGCGCTGGTCGCCTTCCTCCTCGGTCTTTCGGCGCAGGTAGCCGACGTAGACCGCAAGTGAGTTCGTGCCTGAGTCAAAGTCGTAGCCCCAGACCTGATCCAAGATCAGCTCCCTGGTCAGGACCTGCCGAGGATGGCGAAGGAACATCTCGAGGAGATCGAACTCGATCTTGGTCAGGGTGAAGGAGCGCTCTCCTCTGGTCGCCACGCGAGTGTTGAGGTCCAAGCTCAGATCCTCGAAGCGGAGCAGCTCGGCGTCGTCGGTGGGGGCACGCCGGCGCAGGAGTGCTCTCAGGCGGGCGAAGAGCTCGGTGAGGTCGAAGGGCTTGACGAGGTAGTCGTCAGCACCGGCATCGAGGCCCTCAACCCGATCACCGACGGCATCTCTCGCCGTCAGCATGAGCACCGGCGTCGAGTCGCCTGACGCACGGAGGCGTCGGCAGATCTCGAGGCCGTCGACATCGGGAAGCTGGAGGTCGAGCACGACCGCATCGGGCGCGGCATGGGTGAGGGAGCGAAGAGCAGAGACGCCATCTGCTGCGAGCTCGACCTCGTAGCCCTCGAGCACGAGCGCTCGTCGCAGCGAGTTGCGGACAGCTTGGTCGTCGTCCACTACCAAGATGCGCACGGTTTCCTCCGTTGAGGGTGGGTTGGTCGGATCGAGCCTACCGAGGTGTCTTGGCCCCGAGGGGGCGATGGTCATGAGCCTCCGGAGCTGACCTGCGCCGACGAGCTCGATGAGCTCACCGACGACGAGCTGCCTGACGAAGAGCTTGGAGTGGTCGTCGTCGTCGTGCTGCCTGCTGTGCCGCTCGTCGTGCCACTCGTGGCGGTGGAGGTCGAGGTGGCCGCAGGTGTCGTGGTGGTCGTGGTGCTGGTCTTCGATCCTGTGGCTGACGAAGAGCCCATGACGCCCACCAGGCCCACGACGCCCACGGTGGCGATGAGCCCCGTGCCGAACGTGGCGCGACCGAGTCGGCGGAACGCTTGATCCCGAGCTCGTGTGGCGTGCGTGGTCTCGTCTGCGCTGCTCTTCGTCACCATGGCTCCTTGCTCGTTGACGGATCCATGGTGCTTCGGGCGCCTAAGGGGCCACCAAGAGCGCCATAAGGAGAGGTGAAGAATGGCGTGGTGCCTCGGCTCCGGCTGTGATCTGCTAATCAAGAGCGACGTAGTGGCGGGTAGTTCAATCGGCAGAACGCCGGACTTTGAATCCGGAGGTTGGAGGTTCGATCCCTCCCCCGCCAGCCCTGTCGTCGCCGCGATCGATCGCAGTGGGGGCTCGACTGCTAGGAAGGGAGTCGTGAGCGGTTCGCTGAGTGCCATCGTCCTCGCTGCCGGAGGCGGCACGCGCATGCGCTCGACGCTGCCCAAGCCGCTTCACCGCCTGTGCGGCCGACCGATGGTGCTCCACGTCATCGATGCGCTGGCGGAGCTCGACGTCGAGCAGGTGGTGGTGGTGGTCGGCCACGGCGGCGATCAGGTGATCAAGACCGTGACCGAGCTGGCTCCGGCGGGCCTCGAGGTGGTCTTCGCCGAACAAGCGCACCAGCGCGGCACGGGAGACGCCACCGCCGTCGGTCTCGCGGCACTTCGCGGTGGCGTTGACGACGATGAGGACGTCGTCGTGCTGCCAGGGGACACACCGCTGCTTCGCCCCACCACGCTCGCGGAGCTCGTGCACACCCACCGGACTCGCGCAGCCGGCGTGACGCTGCTGACGGCGGAAGCGATGGACCCCACGGGCTACGGCCGCATCGTCCGGAGCAAGGACGGCCGCGTGGCCGCGGTGGTCGAGCAGGTCGACGCGTCCGCTGACGAGCTGTCGATCACCGAGGTGAACACCTCGATCTACTGCTTCAGCCGCTCGTTGCTCGGCCCCGGTCTTCGGAGGCTCACCCCGCAGAACCAGCAAGGCGAGCTCTACCTCACCGACGTGGTGGCCGTGCTGCATGACGCGGGCTACCCCACGCACTCGCTCACCGCGCTTGACGCCATGGAGGCCGCCGGGGTCAACGATCGAGCCCAGCTGGCCACTCGCCGAGGCAGAGCTTCGTGATCGGATCAACGAGCGGTGGATGAGGCGAGGCGTGACGATGTGGGACCCGGAGCGGACCTACGTCGATGCGTCCGTGGATCTCGCTGGTGACGTGACCTTGCTGCCGGGCACCGTGCTGCGAGGGACGTGCCGGATCGGTGAGGGCGCGAGGATCGGCCCGAACGCCTTCTTGGAGGACACCGTGGTCGCCGAGGGCGCTGTGGTCGAAACCGTGAGGGCAACGAGAGCGTCGGTCGGTGTCGAGGCCCTGGTCGAGTCGTTCTCGGTCCTCGGACCCGGTGCCGTCGTCGCCAGCGGAGAACGCTTGGCTCCCTCGAGCGCACGCCAGGGCTGAGCTCACCGCTCGCTCTCTGCGGGACTTGGTAGCGTGCGTGGCGTGGAGGTCATCCCCAAGCGGAAGCTGCTGCTGGTCTCTGGCCGCTCGCACCCTGCGCTGAGCCAAGACATCGCGAGCCACCTGGGCATCGAGCTCGTTGGCGCCAACCTGCGCGAGTTCGCCAACGGTGAGATCCACTGTCGCTACGAGGCGTCGCTGCGGGGCTCAGACGTCTTCATCATCCAGACCCACAGCGGACCGGTGAACGACTCCTTGATGGAGCAGCTCATCATGATCGACGCGGCAAAGCGCGCCTCGGCCAAGCGCATCACAGCGGTCATCCCGTACTACGGCTACTCGCGCCAAGATCGCAAAGCCACCGGCCGCGAGCCGATCACCGCCAAGCTGGTCGCCGACATGCTCACCGCGGCGGGTGCCGACCGCGTCGTGTCGGTGGATCTGCACTCCGGGCAGATCCAAGGCTTCTTCGACACCCCCTTTGATCACCTGACGGCCGCACCCGTCCTTGAGGACTACCTGAAGGCGAACGCCCCGAGCGACATCGTGGTGGTGGCTCCCGACGCCGGCCGAGTCAAGGTGGCCGAGCGCTACGCCCAGCACCTCGGAGCGGATCTCGCTCTCGTGCACAAGACGCGCCCGCGCGGCACGGTCAACCACGTCGAAGCGCTGCACGTCGTCGGTGACGTCGAGGGTCGCCACTGCGTGCTGATCGACGACATGATCGACACGGCAGGCACCATCTGCGCCGGAGCAGAGCTCCTGAAGGCCAACGGGGCCAACGAGATCTGGGCGATGGCCACCCACGCGCTGCTGTCCGATCCGGCGACCGAGCGACTGCGCAACTCGCCCTTCGCCCGTGTGGTGGTGACCAACACGCTGCCCATCAAGCCTGAGCGCTTCTTCGACGGCCTCGAGGTGCTCAACGTCGCGGCAACCATCGGCGACGCCATCGACGCCGTCTTCGAGGACACCTCGGTCTCAGAGATCTTCGGCGGAGAGAACCTCGCCTGAGCCACTCGGCGACGACCTGATCGATTCGATAGGTTCCGAAGCACGAGAGAGGGGGGGCCATGCGCGCACGCGGACTGATCAAGCACGTGGGGGTCTGTTCGGTGGTCGCCTTGCTCTCGATGACGATGCTGACGGCCTGTTCGTCGTCTTCATCGTCGAGCGGATCGACCGGAGCGGTGCTGACGGTCGGGACCTACAAGGGCGTCAAGGGGCAGTTCAGCACCATCCAGGCGGCGGTCAACGCCGCCAAGCCAGGCGACTGGGTGCTCGTCGCTCCTGGCGACTACAAGGAGACCGACGACCTGACCACGACACCCACCCACGTGGACCGAGGCGGCTTCGGCGGTGTCCTCGTCACCACCTCAGGGATCCACATCCGGGGCCTGTCTCGCTCCGGGGTGATCGTCGATGGTACGAAGCAGGGCACCCCGGCGTGCTCCTCCAACCCGTCTGACCAGCAGTACGGAGACGTCCAAGGCGGCAAGGCCATCGGCAGAAACGGCATCGTGGTCTACAAGGCGAACCACGTGAGCATCGACAACCTCACCGTCTGCAACTTCCTGGCCGGCAGCGCAGACTCCGGCAACCAGGTGTGGTGGAACGGTGGCGCCGACTCAGGCACGATCGGCTTGGAGGGCTACACGGGCTCGTACCTGTCCGCCACCTCGACCTACTACGGCGACGAGACGACAGCGGCGACCTATGGCATCTTCTCGTCGAACGCGGCGGGTGACGGCGCCCGCTGGAGCCAGATGTATGCGTCGAACATGAACGACTCGGGCATGTACGTGGGGGCCTGCCATCAGCTCTGCGCCATCACCATCGACCACGTCGACATGGAGTACTCGGCTCTTGGGTACTCGGGGACCAACTCAGGGGGCGCCGTCGTCGTCGAGGACTCCCTCTTCGCCCACAACAAAGATGGCTTCGACACCAACTCGCAGATCGGCTCGGACCCGCCCGCTCCTCAGAACGGCGCATGCCCAAACAATGGGATCTCGCCGATCACCCACACCCACAGCTGCTGGGTGCTTCGCCACAACGTCTTCGCCAACAACAACAACCCGAACGTGCCGCAGAGCGGTGACGCCTCCTATGGCCCGGTGGGCACCGGGATGACGCTCTCGGGTGGCACCAACGACACCGTGATGAACAACGTCTTCGAGAACAATGACGCCTGGGGCTTCCTCATGGTCCCCTATCCGGACTCCGATCCGCCGTCACTCAACCAGACCTGCGCCGGGGCAGGTGGGGTCGAGACACCAGGGCTCGGCTGCGTCTTCGACCCGAAGAGCGACAAGCTGGCCAACAACACCTTCCGTGCGAACGGAAGCTTCGGCAACCCCACCAACGGCGACTTCGGCCAGCTGGTGCTGAACGCCAACGAGCCGTCAAACTGCTTCTCGGGCAACCACACCACCAGTGCGATCACGCCGGCGAACCTCGAGACCAAGTACCCGACCTGCGGCGTCAAGCGAGTCGCCCCCGACGCTCCGGCCGACCTGCTCAGCCAGGCGCTCTGCAACACGGGCTTCAGCAGCTGTCCTGCCGGGACGAGCTACCCGCGGGTGACCCAGGTGGTGATGCACCCACTGCCGAAGCAGCTCGCCACGATGCCGAATCCGTGCCAGGGCGTGCCTGACTCGCTGTGGTGCAAAGGCGGTTCGCTCTCGTAGAGAAGAACGCCCCTCTGAAGTGGGCTGCGGGCTCGACACGACTGGGATCCGGGCGGCCAAGAGCCCTCAGAGCGCCGACGGGGAGGGTCGCCAGCGGTCTGCTTCGCTACGAGCGGGCCCTTCGTGGGGTCTCGCCCGTCCCTGACACACCGCCTGTTGGCCCGAGGGGGCTCGCAACGCGGATACAATGGTCGTCCTGCTCGGGGCCAGGTCCAGAGCATCCTTCCATCCGTCCTTCCCGAGGAGAATGTCCGTCATGCCCGAGATCACCCTGACTGCCGAGCTGGGACGAACAGCCGGCTCGAGCGACACTCGTCGGCTTCGTCGCGAAGGCAAGATCCCTGCGGTCGTCTACGGCCACGGCATGGATGCCGTCAGCGTCGCCGTCGATGGGAAGGCCCTGCGCATCGCCCTCAACGGCGAGTCGGGCACCAACCAGCTCATCGAGCTCGACGCCGACGGCCAGAAGTACCTCGTCCTGGCTAAGTCCTTGCAGCGCCACCCGGTGCGCGGCACCCTCCAGCACGTCGACTTCCAGATCACGGGACGGGACGAGACGGTCACGGTCGACGTCTCGGTCGTGCTCATCGGTGACGCGGTCGAGATCCGGCACGCTGACGGCACGGTCGACCAGCAGCTCTTCAGCATCTCGGTGAGCGCCCGCCCTGGTTCGATCCCGACCCAGCTCGAGCTCGACATCTCCGAGATGGTCATCGGCGACATCTTGCGAGTGGCCGATCTCGATCTTCCTGAGGGCGTCGTGGCTGAGACCGATGCGGAGTCGGCCATCGCACTTGCCCACGTGGGTCGCGCGGCCCTCGTCGACGAAGAGGTCACCGAGGACGAGGCCGAGGCCGCCCCCGAAGAGGGCGACGAAGCCTCAGAGTCCTGAGTCGAGCGGTGACCTGGCGCCGCAAGGGCGCAGCACGTCGCCGTGGCACCCCGGTCGACCTCCTGGTCGTCGGCTTGGCCAACCCCGGAGTGGAGTATCAAGGAACTCGCCACAACGTCGGTGGCGATGCCGTGCGCGTCCTCGCCGAGCGATCGCACGCTCGACTCAAGGTCGAGCCACGCCAGCGGGCTGAGCTCTGCGAGATCACGATCGGCTCCACGCGCGTCGGCCTCGCCGTCCCGACCACGTACATGAACGAGTCCGGGGATGCGCTGCCCTCGCTCCTCGAGCGCACCGGGGTCGAGGAGCTCTCGGGCGTCCTCGTGGTCCACGACGAGCTCGATCTCGAACCGGGTCGACTCCAGCTGAAGGTCGGAGGAGGCAACGCTGGTCACAACGGGCTGCGCTCGATCTCCTCGGTGCTCGGCAGCGGCGACTTCCTGCGCCTGCGCATCGGGGTCGGCAAGCCTCCTTCGAAGCAGGCTGGAGCGAACTGGGTGCTCAGCCGAGCGCGAGGTGACGACGCGATCGCTCTCGGCGTCGCTCTGGAGAGGGCGGCTGACGGAATCGCCCTGCTCGCTCAAGAGGGCGTGGATCGAGCGATGGTGGCGCTCAACACCCGTGCCTGAACCGCTTGGTGGGTTGGGAAAGCGACTGGGTGTCGCAGAGGCGATCCGGCGCGTCGTCGGCGTCGACGGGGCGACGTTGGCGGTGGGATCGGCTGGTCAGGCCCTGGCCGTGGCCGCACTGGCCGAAGAGAGCGACGGTCCGTTGCTGGTGGTCGCGGCCTCGCAAGCAGACGCCCTCGCGTTGAGCGATGATCTCGCCTGCTTCCTCGACACCCAAGCGCTCGGTGCCGAGCGCGGGAGCCCCCGACGAGCGCGTCGTGCTCTACGGGGCGTGGGACACGCTGCCTCTCGAGCGGGTCAGCCCTGAGATCTCGACCATGGGTGCTCGCGCTGCGCTTCGCTGGCGCATGGCCCATGGCCACGCCCCCGACGTCGTCGTCGCCCCTGTCCGAGCGTTGCTCCAGCGCCTCACCCCCCTGGTCGCTCAACCGATCGTGGTGCGACGCGGTGAGCAGCTGGACCTGGGGGACCTTGCTCTCCGACTGACGGCGGCGGGGTACCGCAGAGAGCACCAGGTCGAGCACCGAGGAGAGTTCTCGGTTCGAGGCGGGATCGTCGACGTGTTCGGCTCCACCCTCGAGATGCCCGTTCGCCTCGACCTCTTCGGCGACGAGGTCGATCGCCTCGGCACCTTCGACGTGGCTGACCAGCGCACCACCACTGAGCTCGACGAGGTCTGGCTCTTCCCGTGCAGAGAGTTCATCCCCGACGAGGAGATTCGTCGCCGCGCCGAGGCCTTGGCAGGCGCGCTCTCATGGGCGTCGTCGCCCATGCGTCGCATCGCCGACGGTGACCTCTTCGACGGGATGGAGGGTTGGCTGGGCATGCTGGTGCCAGGTGAGGCCGTCCTCCTCGATGAGGCGGCCTTTGCCGGCGTGGTGCTGGTCGAGCCTCGGAGGATCCGAGATCGAGCGATCGATCTGCTCACCGAGGAGCGTGCCTTGGTCGAGACCCTGGTGGCCACGCGCTCCGACGGGACGAGCTCGGTCGAGGACCTCTCAGCCGGTCTGCACGTCAACTTCGATCGATTGCTAGCCAAGAGCTCAGCTCCAGTGCTCGCCCTTCCCGCCACGGCGGGGTCGCCCGACGAGCCGCAGCTCGTCGTGGGCAGCTTCGAGCAAGTGGTGGGTGATCCTGAGCGACTCGCCGCTCACCTCAACGCTCTGGTCGCCAAGAACCTGACGGTGGTCGCCCTGGGCGCCACCGAGCAGAGCGCTCGGCGATTGGCTGAGGTGCTGGCGGCGGAAGGTCTCGAGGCGCCGGTCGTCTCGACGATCCCCACCGAGCCAGGCGTGGTCATCGCCACAGCGCCGCTCCATCGTGGTGTGCTCTTGGCTGAGCAGGGCCTGGCCATCCTGGCCGAATCGGACATCACCGGGCGTCGAGCGCCCCACCGGGCGGCTCGTCCCCAGCAGCGGGTCACCGACGGGTTCTTCGACGATCTGGCGGTGGGGAGCTACGTGGTCCATCGCCAACATGGGGTCGCACGCTTCGCCGGCGTGACGACGAGGACCTTGGCCGGAGCGACGCGCGATTTCCTGATCCTCGAGTTCCGTGGGGATGATCGCCTCTACCTGCCTGTCGACCAGATCGAGGCGATCACGCCCTACACCGGCGGCGAGTCTCCGTCGCTCTCGAAGATGGGTGGTTCCGATTGGCAGCGCACCCGGGCCAGGGCAAAGGTGGCGGCTTCCGAGGTCGCTGACGAGCTCGTGGCGCTCTATCGAGCGCGCTTGGTCGCCACCGGTCATGCCTTCAGTCCCGACACGCCGTGGCAAGCTGAGATGGAGGCGGCGTTTCCCTACGTCGAGACGCCCGATCAGCGCAGGGCCATCGCTGAGGTCAAAGCCGACATGGAGGCACCTCGCCCCATGGATCGGCTGGTGTGCGCCGACGTCGGTTTCGGCAAGACCGAGGTGGCGGTGCGCGCCGCGTTCAAGGCCATCCAGGACGGCAAGCAGGTCGCTCTGCTGGTCCCGACCACGCTGCTGGCCTCGCAGCATCACCAGACCATCACAGAGCGCTTCGGCGGCTACCCCATCAGGGTGGCGCTCCTCAGCCGGTTCCTCTCTGACGCAGAGGCGACGCGGGTCGTCGCGGGACTCGCCGAGGGCACCATCGACGTGGTGGTGGGAACCCACCGGCTCTTGTCGGCTGATATCTCGTTCAAGGACCTTGGTCTCTTGGTCGTCGACGAGGAGCAGCGCTTCGGCGTCACGCACAAAGAGGCGGTCAAGCGGCTCGCGCAAGGCGTCGACGTCCTGACGCTCACGGCAAGTCCGATCCCGAGGACGCTGGAGATGGCTCTGACCGGGATCCGCGATCTGTCGATGGTGACGACGCCGCCGGTGGACCGGCGGCCGATCTTGACCTACGTGGGGGAGAGCGACGAGCGGGCGGTGGCTGAAGCCATCCGCCGAGAGCTGCTTCGAGAGGGCCAGGTGTTCTACGTCCACAACCGGGTCATGGACATCGATGACAGGGCGCGCCAGATCCGGACCCTCGTGCCAGAGGCCCGCGTGGCGGTGGCTCATGGCCAGATGGACGAGGGCTCCTTGGAGCAGGTGGTCCTCGATTTCTCAGAGCGCCAAGCCGACGTGCTGGTCTGCACCACCATCGTGGAGTCGGGCATCGACATGCCGAGCGTGAACACGCTGGTGGTTGGTCGTGCTGACCTGCTGGGACTCGGCCAGCTCCACCAGCTCAGAGGGCGAGTGGGCCGAAGCGGGCAGCGCGCGTACGCCTACCTCTTCCACCCGATCGAGAAGGTGCTCAGCGAGCAGGCGTACGAGCGGCTCCGCACGATCGGCGAGAACACTGACCTCGGCTCGGGCTTCAAGATCGCCATGCGAGACCTTGAGATCAGAGGGGCAGGCAACCTGCTCGGTCGTGATCAATCCGGTCACGTCGCTGCCGTCGGCTACGACCTCTACGTCCAGCTGGTTGCTGAAGCGGTGGCCGAAGCCCGAGGAGAGGTCCCGCCTGAGATGGTCTCGGTCTCCATCGACGTGCCAGGCGACGCGCACCTTCCGGCGAGCTACGTGGTCGAAGAAGATGCGCGCTTGGAGGCGTATCGACGCCTTGCCGCAGCGACGAGCACGGAGGAGGTCACCGACGTGGCCGCAGAGTGGCTCGATCGCTACGGACCGTTGCCTGCGGCAGCCTCTGGTCTCATCGAGCTGGCGCTTCTGCGGGTGACGTGCCTGCGGACGGGGATCCGCGAGCTGAGCGTCTTGCCGGCACGCCCAGGTGGACGCCGAGTGCCGCTGGCCAAGCTCTCGCCTCTCACGTTGCCAGCCTCGGCGCAGATCCGAGCTCGCCGACTGCTCGGTGACGGTGCGTACGACGAGGTGGCCCAGATGCTCAAGGTGGAGCTGACCGTGGGGCGCAGCGCTCCCGCCGAGCTCCGTGCGCTCCTCGAAGAGCTGGTCCCGCTCGAAGGCTCCTGATCGGAGGGGCCTAGGCCGAATCGCTAGCATCGGGGCACCGTGCGACGCATCCTCATCCCCATCACCGCGGTCATCGTGATCGCCTTGGCCCTCGGCGTGCTCCTCGGCGGCGTCACGTCGTCGACGGCGATGACCGTCAACGGCCAGACCATCTCGACCTCGACCGTCGATTCGCAGCTTGCGGCGATCAGCGCCAGCCCTGGGTACACGTGCTACTTGAAGATCGCCAACATCATCCGGACGCAGAGCGTGGCGGCCGCCAAGGTCACGCCCGTCGGAGCGACGTCCGCGAACTACTCGGCTGAGTGGGTCGCCTCGTGGCTCAACCAGGAGGTCACCAACACCCTGACCGCCCAGGCTGCGGCCAAGCTGGGCCTGCCCCAGCCGAGCGCCACTGCGCTGGCGACGGCCAAGGAGGACCTGCTCAGCGCGATGGATGATGACCTCAGCCAAGCAACGAACACTGCGTACGACTGCAAGCTCACCGCGGCTCAGATCTTCGCTGCGTTGCCCGCGTCCTTCGTCAACGATCTGGTCAAGGCTCACGCCCTGACGGAAGCCTTCCTGGTCAAGGAGGGCGGCATGCCAATCGATGAATCATCGGTGGCCGACTACTACAACGCACACACGTCGGCGTTCGACACGATCTGCGTCTCGGCCATCGAGACCACGGACTCAAGCGTGTACCCGAAGGTGACCGCCGGCCTGGCTGCCGGCACCTCCTTCGCGGACCTCGCCAAGCAGTACTCCGGCGCGTCCAATGCTGCCTCGGGCGGCTCCCTCGGTTGCTTCCCGCCATCGTCAACGAGCTACTCGAGTCTCACGTCGCTCGTCGGCTCGCTGGCGGCAGGAGGGACCACTGGCCTCGAGACGGTGGGCTCGACCGACGCGATCTTCCACGTCGACTCACGCACGGCGACGCCCTTCTCTCAGGTGGCCGACGTGGTTCGTCGCACCATCTTGGCGAACGATGCCTCCAAGGCCACTGCTCGAGCCACCGCTCTGGTGCGTTCCTCATCGGTCAGCGTGAACCCCCGCTACGGCACGTGGACCAGGTCGAAGGCCGCGGTCGGCGTGGCCATCCCTGTCTCGCCTCCGCCCTCGAGCTTGCTCAACGCAGCGGCGATCCAGCCTGGCGCCACCGGCTCCTGAGCGGGTGAAGCAAGGTCGCGTCCTGGTCGTTGGCCTCGGACCTGCTGACGCCAGCTTCCTGACCCAGAGCGCTCTCGATCACCTCCGAGGCTCGTCGCCGGTCCGCTTGCGAACCTCACGGCATCCGGCGGCGGAGGAGCTCGGCGAGCTCGGGACCTTCGATCGCCTCTATGACCAGGCGACCTCCTTCGACGAGGTCTACACCAGCATCGTCGACGAGCTCGCTCAGTTGGCTCAGCAGCATGGCGAGGTCGTCTACGGCGTCCCAGGCTCTCCTCTGGTCGCCGAGCGGACCGTCGAGCTGCTCCGTGAGCGGGACGACGTCGTCCTCGAGATCATCCCGGCGCTCTCGTTCGTGGATCTGGCGTGGGCGGCGCTGGGCATCGATCCCTTGCGCACCGAGATCAGGCTGGTCGACGCCACCGCGCTCGACGGGCGCCTGCGAGGTCCGGGCCCGATCTTGCTGACGCAGTGCCACTCGACGGCCGTGCTCTCGGCCATCAAGCTGTCGGTCGACGAGGACCTCCTCTCGCAGCCCGTCAAGGTGCTCCTCCTCCATCACCTTGGCTTGGACGACGAGCGCGTCGAGGAGCTCGCGCTCGACGCGCTCGACCACGTGAAAGACGTCGATCACCTCACGAGCATCTATCTCCCTGAGCTGCGAACGGTGGGACCTGCCGCAGAAGACCTCGTCGATCTCATGGCTCGCCTGCGAGCCGACTGCCCGTGGGATCAGAAGCAGACGCACGGCTCGCTCACCCGACACCTCTTAGAAGAGGCCTATGAGGCGCTCGACGCGCTCGAGGATCTCGCCCAGGCGATCGAGAGCGGTCAGGGCCTCGATGAGGCCTACGCCCACGCCGAGGAGGAGCTCGGGGATCTCGTCTTCCAAGCGGTGTTCCACGCCCATCTGGCCGCCGAGGAGGGTCGCTTCGATCTCACGGCGGTCCTCGACGGGGTTCGCATCAAGCTCATCGGTCGGCACCCCCACGTCTTCGGTGACGTGGTCGCTGAGACCCCCGACGCGGTGGCGGCGAACTGGGAGGTCCTCAAGCGGGCCGAGAAGGGACGCGCCTCGGTCACCGACGGCATCCCCGATGCGCTCCCTGCCCTCGTTCGCTACGTCAAGCTCCAGCGCAAGGCAACGGCGATCGGGCTCGAAGGTGCCTCTCCCGATGAGCTGGCAGCGCTCGTGCGCTCGCAGCTCGACGAACTTGAGCGGCTGGAACCCGCAGCGATCGATGACGCGGTCAGCTCAACGGAGGGCCCCGCCGCTCAGGCCGTCGCCGCGGCGCTGGCCTCGATCGCAGAGATGGCATGGCTTCGCGGCGTCGATCCTGAGCTGGCGCTGCGCCGCCACACCGACGGCCTCAAGGCAGCCATCATCGCCAGCGAGGGCGTCGCCGACACGAATTCGTGAGGTGCCGCGAGCACCGCGCGGGTCCGAAGTAGCGTGAAGACGTCCCTTTGTCGGCGTGTGGGAGCTCAGATGAGTGCAATCGAGATGGTCGTTGGCCGCCAGGTCCTCGATTCCCGAGGGAACCCCACCGTCGAAGCTGAGGTCTTCTTGGACTCTGGAGCCCGAGGGCGGGCGATCGCTCCCTCGGGAGCATCCACGGGAGCCCATGAGGCAGTGGAGCTCCGAGACGGCGAGAAGGAGTGGGGCGGCAAGGGCGTCGCTCACGCTGTCGCCAACGTGAACGGTGAGATCTGCGCTCTCCTCGAGGGCTTCGATGCCATCGACCAGCGCTCCGTCGATCGAGCCATGATCGACGCTGATGCCACCGCCAACAAGGCGCGACTCGGGGCCAACGCGATGCTGGCCGTCTCCCTGGCGAGTGCCAAGGCTGCGGCTCAAGAGCTCGACCTGCCGCTCTATCGGGCGATCGGCGGTGCCAACGCGCACGTGCTGCCCGTGCCCATGCTCAACGTCATCAACGGTGGAGCGCACGCGCTGAACTCCATCGATTTCCAGGAGTACATGTTCATGCCCGTCGGGGCGGCCTCCTTCAGCGAGGCCCTGCGATGGGGGACTGAGTGCTATCACGCCCTGAAGGGCGTCTTGGCGGCCCGAGGGCTCTCAACCGCCGTGGGAGACGAAGGCGGGTTCGCGCCCGATCTGCCGAACAACGAAGAGGCCGTCAAGGTCCTGTTGGAGGCGATCGAGGCAGCGGGTCGCACGCCCGGCTCCGAGATAGCGATCGCCCTCGACCCGGCGACCTCAGAGCTCTTCGTCGACGGCCGCTACGTGCTCGCTGGCGAAGGTCGCTCCCTCACGCCGATCGAGATGGCGGCGTACTGGGTGGATCTGTGCGATCGGTATCCCATCGTCTCGATTGAAGACGGGATGGATGAGGAAGATTGGGAGGGGTGGAAGGCGCTCACCGACCAGCTGGGCGATCGAGTCCAGCTGGTCGGTGACGACCTGTTCGTCACGAACGTCGAGCGCCTCTCAGAGGGCATCGAGCGTGGAGTCGCCAACGCGATCTTGGTCAAGCTGAACCAGATCGGCACCTTGACCGAGACGCTCGACACCGTGGCGCTCGCCACCGAGAGCTCGTACCGCTCGGTGATCTCGCACCGCTCAGGGGAGACCGAGGACGTCACGATCGCGGACCTCGCCGTGGCGACCAACGCGGGACAGATCAAGACGGGTGCTCCCTGTCGCTCGGATCGAGTGGCGAAGTACAACCAGCTCCTGCGCATCGAGGAGGAGCTGGGTGACGAGGCCCGCTTCTTGGGCGGCCGAGCGGTCCTTCGAAAGGGGTCAGATGGCACGCGCTGAGCGCAGCGGTCCGGCGAAGCGGACCGAGCGACAGCGCCAGGCCCAGCGACGAGGCCGGGTCATGCTCGGTTGCTCAGTGCTGGTCTCTGCCTTGATGCTCGCCGCGTGGTTCCCCTTCTCGTCGCTGCTCTCACAGCACCGGCACCTGAGCGCGGCCAACGCCAAGCTCGCCTCGATCAGCGCGCAGGACCAAGCGCTCGGGCATCAGCAGTCGATCCTGAGCGCGCAGAGCGACATCGAGCGCCTGGCCCGGGAGCAGTACCAGCTCGTCGAGCCCGGCCAGCGCCTCGTCCAGGTGCTGCCACCCTCGGGCACCCCGAGCCAGTCCGGCGCGGGTCAAGCGCCCTATCCGGGCGACCCCGGTCTGACGAAGCCGGTCGCGCCCTCGGCCATCGCGCTGCTGCCGACCACCACCACGACGTCCAAGAGCTCGACCGCCGCGCCGACGAAGGCCACGTCAACGCACGCCGCTCCTGGGATCGTCTCGAGGATCGTCGACACGCTCGCCTTCTGGCGGCGATGACCTCGGAGGTCCCCTCGGCCGACGAGATCGACCAGGTGGCCGTGCTCCTCGGTCGACCACCCGCGGGGCGCTTTCGCATCGTGGTTCGTCGACCTGGTGGTGCACCGGCGGTCATCGAGAACGCACCGCACCTCGATGACGGCACCCCGATGCCGACGCTCTTCTGGCTGGTCGATCCGTCCCTGCGAGAGCAGGTCAGTCGGATCGAATCCCACGGGGGCGTCAAGCGACTGGAAGCCTCGCTTGACCCGGAGCTCATCGAGGCCGCCCACGTGGCCTACGCCGCCCGTCGTGACGCCCTCGTCGAGCATGCTGACCTGCCGCAACCATCGGGGGGCGTGGGCGGCACGCGGACCGGTCTCAAGTGTCTGCACGCCCATCTGGCTGCCTACCTCGCAGGCATGGACGACGCGGTAGGACGAGCCGTGAGCACAGAGATCGAGCTCGGTACCCTCCTCCCAGCGCCACCGGCCGCTGTGGAAGGCTGAAGGTCGTGCCTGACGCTGTCTTGGCTGCCCTGGACTGCGGCACCAACTCCACCCGACTGCTCATCGAGACCGAGGGGGGCGAGGTTCTCGCTCGAGAGATGCGCATCACGCGCCTTGGTCAAGGTGTCGATGCCACGGGTCGTCTGGCTGATGAGGCCGTCGAGCGGACGCTCGGCGTGCTCCGCAGCTTCCGGGCGCTCATGGATGAGGCTGGAGTGACCGAGGGGCGCCTTGTGGCGACCTCCGCTGCACGTGATGCGGCGAACGGACCCTCGTTCCTGGCCGAGGCATCGACGACGACGGGCGTCGCTGCCGAGATCCTCTCCGGAGACGAGGAGGGCGAGCTCTCCTACAACGGGGCAACAGCCGATCTTGAGCCGGCGATCGGCGATGACGTGGTGCTTGACATCGGCGGGGGGTCGACCGAGCTGGTGCTGCGCAGAGGAGACACGCTCTTCGCTCACTCGATGCAGGTGGGCTGCGTGCGGGTGACCGAGCGCGTCCTGCTGAGCGATCCTCCACTCCGTGCTGAGCTTGAGACTGCTCGAGTGATGGTTGACGAGGCCCTCGATGGCGCTTTCGTGGCCATCCCCGCGCTCGAGGGGCTCCAAGCAGCGAGCCGGCTGATCGGGCTCGCGGGGACGGTCGCCACGCTGGTGATGGTCGACCGCACGCTCAGCGTCTACGACCGAAGCCTGGTGCACCACCACTGGCTGACGCTCGACGCGATTCGCCACTGGCTCGACGTGCTCGCGGCTGAGCCGGCGGCTGCTCGAGCGCGCAGGCCAGGCATGGTGCCTGGACGAGAGGACGTCATCGTCGGTGGCCTGGTGGTGCTGGTCGCCACGTTGGAGCGCTTGGGACTCGACGGCTGCTTGAGCTCAGAGGCGGATATCCTCGACGGCCTCATCTCCTCGCAGCGGCGCTAGGCGGAGTTCTGGCGCGCGTCGTGCAACCCTGTCAGCATTCAGCAGTGTGGGCAGAGAGAGCAGGTTCCTGATGCGATCGACCCGACAGCCCTCGACTGGCACGCTGGTTCGGCACGGCCGGCGGGTGATGCTCAGGACCCTCACGGCGAGCGACTACGCCGAGTGGATCGAGATCAGGGAGCGCTGCCGAGATTGGCTGCTCAAGTGGGAGCCACGCCCGGCGGGCGCACCCTTCCCGCCTGAGGATCGCAACAGCTTTGTGGCTCGCTGTTCGCTCCGGGAGCGAGAGCGTCAGCTCGGGACGGGCTTTGGTTTCGGCATTTTCGCTGGCGGTCGCCTGGTCGGCGAGCTCACCTTGTCGTCGGTTCAGCGAGGACCGTTCCAGTGTGCCTACATCGGTTATTGGGTGGATCAAGCCCAAGCGGGTCGAGGCTACGTCCCCGAAGCGGTGGCCGTTGCTCTCGCCTTCGCCTTCGATGACCTTGAGCTCCACCGGATCGAGATCTCGATCATCCCTCGCAACGATCGCTCGCATCGCGTCGTCGAGAAGCTGGGCATCCGCAAGGAAGGGGTCGCCCAGCGCTATCTCCAGATCGACGGCGTCTGGGAAGATCACACCCGTTACGCCATCACCTCCGAAGAGTGGGTCATCCGGCGCGACGAGCTCAGGGAAGCGTGGCTCGAGCCGGACTGACCGACGACGGCGCTCAGCGAAGTGCGGGGACGATGCGGCGCGCTCCGGCGACTTCGTCGTAGCTCACGGGCCGCACGACCCCTCCACCGAGGACGGTGCGGAGGCGCTGGAGCGCGGGCGACGCCTCTGCGGGAACGTGGAGCGTGGCAAGCACGATGATCCGCCCGTCTGCAGTCGTCACCACGGGCGCTGCTTCGAGTGAGCTGTCGGCGCACCCAGCGCCGAGTCCCTCGTCGGCCCCAGGTTCAAGCGTCAAGCCGAGCAGCGCAGGCCGCTTCGAGGCTCGAAGACGCGCTCCTCCAAGGTCGCGGAGCATGGCGGCGGAGTGGCGCGCCACGTCAACGTGGCTGCCAGCCACGTCGCGCCAGGAGACAGGCACCTCGGCCACCTGCCATCCGAGGCTCCCAGCGTTGGAGAGCATCTCGACGTCGAAGGCGAACCCGTTGATCGTGGCGAAGTGAAAGAGGATCTTGGCGTGCGCGGTGCGAGCCGCTTTGAAGCCGCACTGGGTGTCTCGCATCTCGATCCTCGAGAGGGAGCGCACCAAGGCGTTGAAGGTCCTGCCTGCTCTCGTGCGGATGGTCGAGCCGTAATCGATGTGACCTCCGATGGCCCTGGTGCCGACAGCGACCGGTGCGCGCTCGAGCGCCTCGAGGAGCGCTGGCGCCTGACGGGGGTCGATGGCGAAGTCTGCGTCAGTGAAGAGGACTGAGGCCGTACGGGCAGCTCGAACGCCAGCGCGGATCGCCGCTCCCTTGCCGAGGTTGCAACCGAGTCGCAGGACCGCTCCATGAGGAAGGTCACCCGCCAGCTTCTCGGCGACCTCCGCCGTGGCGTCAGTGCTCCCGTCATCGATGAAGAGGATCTCTGTGCGCTCCAGATCGATGCGACCTTCGTCGCTGGCGGTCCGAAGTCGCTCGACGCCCGCCGCCAGGCGGTCGGCCTCGTCGAAGGCCGGGATCAGAAAGGTGGTCTCGTGGCGAGGCACGCTGGACACTCTCTCACGACTCACCTGGGGACCTCATGCAGGTCCAGGTGAGCCCGGCGCTGGTTGACCGTGACTACGGTGCTTCGTAGCGTTCGCTCGGGGGCGTAGCCCAACGGCAGAGGCAGGGCGCTTAAAACGCCCACAGTGAGGGTTCGAGTCCCTCCGCCCCCACCACCAGCTCAGAGTCACAGTTCGCTCCGGTGGTTGGCAGCCCTCGGCCGGTCGACTGCGCCCGACCGGGTGCTCGCCAGCAACTAGGTTTGTCGCCCGTGGCACAGAGCCAATCTGGCAAGTGGGTAAGCAGCGTCGGCTCGACCGGTGGCGGCAAGAACTATCGATCGCGCCGTCCCATGAACTTCTACGGGGTCATCGCCCTCATCGTGGTGCTGGGCTTGGGTTCCATCGTCTGGGCTCGCTATGAGTACCGCAACTCTGGAACCGCTGCCGCGTCAACCAACCTGCCCCCGGTGGCGGGCACCACGGTGTTCTCGGGACTCGGCATCGACGTCTGCGGCACGCTGCAGCCTTCGCTTCCAGCCACGACGAAGACGACAGGAGCGCTGCTGATCGGCGCAGAGGGCGTGGTCAAGGTCGCACCGACGACCAAGGCCGAGGCGGGCATCCACGCCAACGCGCAGGCGATGGCCGCTGGCTACACCGGCATGGAGGCGACGTCGAGCACGCTCAAGGTGCCAGCGACCACCACGTCGAGCGCCGTCGATCTCAAGAACGGTGACGCTTGCCCATCAGGCACGCGCGACGCTGGCCAGAAGGGCGTCGTCGTGGTCAGCTACTGGTCCAACTTCGCGTCAAAGAGCCCGACGCTGACGAGCAACCCGGCTGCGGTCCGCCTGACGGAGAACTCACTGGTGACCTTGGCTTTCCTGCCCTCTGGCTCCAAGCCGCAGAAACCGTCGCAGACCACGATCAACGCCATGCTCACGGCAGCGCAATCGGGATCCACGACGCCGACGACCGCCGGCACGACCGGCACGACGACGACGGTTCCTGTGACGACCACCACGTCAGCTGCCACCACGACGACGGGCAAGTAACGACGTGCAGGCAGTGGTCCTTGTCGGCGGCGAGGGAACCAGGCTGCGACCGCTCACGCTCAGCGCACCGAAGCAGATGCTGCCGATCATGGGCGTGGCGATGCTCGAGGGTGTCTTGGGCCAGCTCGCGCTTCACGGCGTGGACGAGGCGGTCCTCTCCCTCGGCTACCTCCCGGATCGCTTCTTGGAGGCGTACCCAGACGGCCGTTGCGCCGGCGTCCGTCTTCACTACGCCGTCGAGCCCACCCCCCTCGACACGGCCGGAGCGGTTCGCTTCGCGCTCGAAGAGCTCGAGCTCCAAGGCACCTTCCTCGTGGCGAATGGCGACGTGCTCACCGACCTCGACGTGACGGCACTCGTGGGGTTTCACAAGCGCCACGGTGCTGAGGGCACCATCGCCCTCCACCCCGTCGATGACCCTTCTCGCTTCGGCGTGGTCCCGACCGATGGGGACGGCCGGGTGCTCGCCTTCGTGGAGAAGCCTCCACGCGACGAGGCGCCGACCAACCTCATCAATGCGGGGACCTATGTCTTCGAACCGTCCTTCATCGAGCGCGTCCCACTCGGCGAGCGCGTCTCCCTCGAGCGGGTAACCTTCCCCGAGATGGTCGCGGACGGCAGCCTCTTCGCCCTTGCGGATGATCGCTACTGGCTCGACACTGGTACGCCTGAGGCCTTCCTCCAGGCCCACCAAGACATCTTGACGGGCCAGCGCAGCCCCAGCTTCGTGCCGTACCCCGTCCGTGGCGGGAACTGCTTGGCGACTGGCTCCACCGTCGAGGTTGGCGCCAAGGTGTCAGGGACCATGGTCGACGTGGGATGTCGCGTCTCGTCTGGGGCGCTCGTCGAGGACTCGGTGCTGCTTCCCGGAGCCGTCGTCGAGGAGGGGGCCGTCGTGATCGGCTCGATCCTCGGTCCAGGCTCGTCGGTGGGTGCCGGCGCGGTGCTTCGACCCACCACTGTGCTCGGCGCCTCGGCTCGCGTGGCACCCCACAGCGAGATCATCGACGGACGGGTCGAGGCCTGATGCGCTGCTTGGTCACCGGTGGCGCTGGTTTCATTGGCTCAACGCTCGTCGATCGTCTGCTCTCGGAGGGCCACGAGATTGACGTCGTCGACAACCTCTCCTCCGGTCGCCTGTCCAACCTGACTGATGCTCGAGCCACCGGTCGGCTGAGCTTCCACCAGCTCGACATCCGAAGCGATGACGTGGTCACCCTGCTGGCTCGGCGCCAGCCTGAGGTCATCTTCCATCTCGCCGCACAGGCAGACGTGCGGGTCTCGGTCGCTGATCCAGGCTTCGACGCCTCGGTCAACGTGCTCGGCTCGATCAACGTCCTCGAAGGAGCTCGGCAAGCCGGGACTGCTCGGATCGTGGCTGCTGCCTCGGGCGGCACACTCTATGGCGAGCCTGACGCTGCTGACATTCCCACCATGGAGTCGGTGGCCCATCGACCGCTCTCGCCCTACGGCGTGTCGAAGAAGGCGATGATCGACTACCTCGTCGCGTATCGAGAGCTCCACGGCATCGAGTTCGTCGCGCTCGCTCTCGGCAACGTCTACGGGCCGCGCCAAGATCCCCACGGTGAGGCGGGCGTGGTCGCCATCTTCGCCGAGCGCCTCCTGACGGAGGCACCCGTGACCATCTTTGGAACGGGGGAGCAGACGCGAGACTTCGTCTACGTCGACGACGTCGTCGACGCCTTCGTGCGCGCCTCGACTCGAAGCGGTGGGCTCGTCATCAACATCGGAACCGGAGAAGAGCTCTCGGTCAATGACCTCTACGCCACCATGGCCGAGGCGGCGGGTTCGACGGAGGCGCCGCTCCACGCCGAGGCTCGATCCGGGGAGCTGTTTCGCTCGTGCCTTGACGTCGATCGGGCCAAGATGCAGCTGGGGTGGTCGTCGTGGACCACGTTCGCCGATGGCGCTCGTGCCACGTTGGCCTCTGTCGCTGCACAGCTCGGCGAGGGCTAGCGGAACAGGTCGTCGTCAGCTCGGCGCACGATCGAGTCAAGGACTGACCCGACGCCGAACCACTCGTCGGGACAGCCTCGGACGATCGCTGCCGGGGCCCGAGCGGCCTTGCCCATCACCAGATCAGCAGCCCCGGCGAGCTCGTCAGCCACGCAGATCTGTGTGGCTTGCATGGTCCGCCCCATCGCATCGGGCGTTCCTCGCAGATCGAGGATCGGCGTGAGCCCAGCGGCTCCGATCGCCACGTCGGTGACGCCCTCGCGCCACGTCCGACCAAAGGTGTCGGAGATCACGACCGCCACCTCGACGCCGAGGGAGCGCTTGAGATCGGCCCGAAGCCTGCGTGCCGAGCGATCGGGTTCGAGAGGCAAGAGCGCGGCGACGCCGTCCTCGACGTTCGACAGGTCGATCCCGGCGTTCGCACAGACGAAGCCATGGGAGGTCTCGGTAATCAGGAGGGATCCTCGACGGCGGAGCACCCGCACCGACTCCGCCTCGATCAGGGCCACCTTTGCCGCTTCATCGGCGTGATCGAGGCTGACCAAGCGACCCTCGGCCTTGGAGACGACCTTCTGGGTGACCACCAGCACGTCGCCGTCGCGGAGAGCTCGATCGCCTGCCGAGGGACCTAGGGCGTCGGCTAGGCACTGGGCGAGGTCCGTCTCTGGTGTCACCTCAGCAATGCCCTCGATGGCAAAGATGGACAAGCTGGGCGTCTCAGCCATCGAGGACCACCTTGGCGAGGTGAGGCGCTGCACCGGGATCGCTCATGATCGTGTTCGTCACCAGGCACGAGAGACCTTCGGCGCGCACGAGAGGGGCGGAGGCTCTGTCGAGCTCATCGATGACGAGCGTTCCTGCGACGTCCCGATAGAGCCGGGCGATCCCGAGGGGGCTCGGATCGTGCCCGAGCTCGAGGAGCAGCCGATCGGCGGGGCCTTTGAGGGCCTTGCCTCGGATCAGCGGCGAGACGGCGACCACCTCTGCTCGCCGCCGTTCAAGCACGCGACGAACGCCGGGGACCGCCAAGATCGGAGCGATCGAGATGAGCGGGTTGGAGGGGCTGATCACGATCCGCTCTGCTTCTTCGAGCGCTTCGAGCACCCCAGGAGCCGGCGATGCTGCCGCGGCACCGTCAAAGGTGATCTGGGTGATCGTCACGTCGTGTCGGTACCGAACGAAGTAGTCCTGGAAGCTGAGTCGCCCGTGCTCGACGGACTCGAACGCGGTCGCCACCGGGTCTTCGCTCATGGGCAGGAGCGAGACGTCGACGCCGAGGGAAGCGCCGAGCTCGGCGGTCACCTGCCGCAGGGTCGCCCCGTCAGCAAGGCGCTGGGAGCGATAGAGGTGCGTGGCGAGATCTCGATCGCCCAGGCGGAACCAGGACTCGCCGCCGAGCTGCTCGAGCTCCTCCATGACCCTCCAGGTCTCGCCCTTGAGACCCCAGCCGGTGGTCTCGTTGTTGAGTCCAGCCAGCGTGTAGCTGATCGTGTCGAGATCAGGGCAGATGCGCAAGCCATGGAGCGTGAGGTCGTCGCCCGTGTTGACGACGCCCGTGATCGACGACGGCTCTGCTACCTCGCGGAGGGCCAGGAGCATCCGAGCAGCGCCGACGCCGCCGCAGAGAACCGTGATCATTGCTCGATGCTACGTGGGTCCCGATAAGTAGGCTGCGTGCCGTGGCTGCGTCTGATCTGCTCGCTGAGTGGCCAGGCGCGTCCCGAGGCGCGGTGATCGTCCTGCGAGACCCAGAGGGCGACTTCGAGCTTCGACCCCTCGGCGAGCTCGACACTCCACACGCCTGGGCGTCGGTGACCAAGGTGGCTGTCGGTCTTGGGGTGCTGATCGCCGTTGACGAGGGGCTCATCGCACTCGACGACGACCTGGGTCCTCCAGGCTCGACCGTGCGCCATCTGCTCTCGCATGCGTCAGGGTTGGGTCCCGACCGTGAGGTGGCACTCAACGCACCAGAGAGGAATCGGATCTACTCAAACGCCGGCTTCGACCTCCTCGGTGAGCACCTCGCTCGGAGGAGCGGGCGGCCGCTCGACGACTACGTGCGCCACGAGGTGCTCGATCCCTTGGGCATGGAGCGGACCACCCTCTCGGGCGGTGCTGCAGCAGGGATGGTGGGACCGCTCCGTGACCTTGTCGCCTTGCTGATCGAGGTCATGGAGCCGACCCTGGTCTCCACCTCGCTGGCGGCCGAGATGCGGACGATCCAGTATCCCGCCTTGGCCGGTGTCCTGCCCGGCTTTGGCCGATTCGACCCCTGTCCCTGGGGCCTCAGCCTCGAGGTCAAGGGGACCAAGGAGCCTCATTGGACCGGGAGCCTCTGGGACCCGGGCAGCGTCGGGCATTTCGGACAGGCGGGAGGCTTCTTGGTGACCACCGGGACAAGAGATCTCGGTGCGGTCAGTCTCGGTGACGCTCCCTTTGGCCCGTGGGCAGCGACGGCGTGGCCAGCGTTCTTAGACGCCGCTGCACGCGAGGCGGCGGCGTCGAGATGACCAAGCGAAGCGCGCGACGAGGCCAGGCCGCCCCAGCTCACTGTGCGATGCTCACCTGATGGCCGTGTCGTCGAAACGATCCGGCCGACTCCGTGTGGCACTCGACGGAACGCCGCTGCTCGGCACCAGGACTGGCATCGGCGTGGCCACCGCCGAGATCATGGCCGCCCTGGCCAAGCGGCCCGAGGTGGAGCTCTCAGCCTTCGCGGTGAGCCTCCGCCACCGAGGGGCGCTGGGCTCGGTGGTACCTGACGGGGTGGGCACCCATCAGCGCCCGATGGCGGCGCGACCGCTGACGTGGGCTTGGGCCCATGGGAGCCATCCTCGCCTTGAGCGCTTCATCGACGACGTCGACGTGGTCCACGGCACCAACTTCGTGGTGCCTCCCTCGCGCCGGGCCGCTCGGATGGTCTCGGTGTGGGATCTGACCTTTGTTCGTCATCCAGAGCTCTGCGAACCAGCAACGTTGCGCTTCGAGGGACTCATCGCTCGAGCCGTTCGCTCAGGAGCGGTCGTCCACACGCCGGCCCAATCGATCGCCGACGAGGTTCGTCGTCACTTCGGCGCCAGACGCGAGCAGGTGGCGGTCGTGCCCCTCGGCATTCCCGATCTCGGGGAACCTGATGACGAGGGAGCCTCAGCGCTGCTCGATCTCGAGCGACCCTACGTCTTGAGCATCGGCACGGCGGAGCCCCGCAAAGACCTCCCCAGCCTCGTGTCGGCCTTCGACCTGCTGGCCAAGCGACATGATGACGTCCAGCTGGTGCTGGCCGGGCCGCCCGGATGGGGAGAGGCTGCGCTGAGCGCAGCGATCTCATCGTCGACGGCACGAGAGCGGATCCATCGGGTGGGCTACGTCTCGAACGGGGTGCTCTCGGCGCTGCTGCGACGGGCGCGGACCTTGGCCTATCCGTCGCTGTACGAGGGCTTCGGCTTCCCACCGCTGCAGGCGATGGCCGCTGGGGTGCCCGTGGTGACCACCCGAGTTGGTTCGCTCAGCGAAGTCGTCGGCGGTGCCACGCTCATGGTGGAGCCAGGCGACGTCGACGACCTGGCGTCAGCGCTGGAGGTGACCGTCGCTGATGAAGCGCAGCGTTCCGTGCTGATCACCGCTGGGCAGACGAGGGCGCTCGATTTCACCTGGGACAAGACGGCCGACGCGCTGCTCGCGCTCTACGAGCGGATGACGCAGCGTCGATGAGGGTCGGCATCGTCGCCGAGCAGCTTCGCCAGCGGATCCCGGGTGGCATCGGCACCTACACGACCGGTCTGCTTCGAGGCCTCATGGAGCTGGACGATGACGCTCTCGACGTCGTGGCGATCACGAGCCGAGCACCTGGCGACGACCCCTTGGTCCGACTCGGCGTTGAGGTGGTCGCCTCACCGCTCGGTCATCGCGCCGTGGTGAAGCTCTGGGACTGGGGCCTCGCAATCCCTCGTGGTTCGTACGACGTGCTGCATCTGACCTCGATGGCTGGTCCGCTGCCCACTCGCGGTCCGGTGACGACCGTGATGGTCCACGACCTGGCGTGGCGCACCCATCCAGAGCTGACGACGAGTCGAGGGGCCCGCTGGCACGAGGCGGGCCTCAAACGAGCCAAACAGGCAGCGCACGCCCTCATCACCCCGTCGGACGAGGTCGCAGCGATGCTCCTCGATGATGGCATCGCTGCCGAGCGGGTGGTGGTGATCGGCGAAGGATCTGATCATCTCCCGAGCCCCGATCACGAGGCGGCCACGGCGCTGCTCGATGAACACCAGGTGGCGGCCTCGTTCGTGCTCACCGTGTCGACCTTGGAACCTCGGAAGAACCTGGGGCGACTGGTCGAGGCCCATGAGGCAGCGAGCGCGGGCGGAGCGATCCCGTTGGTCATCGTCGGTCCGGCGGGCTGGGGGCCAGACGTCGTTGCCCCTCCTGGTGCGGTGCTGGTGGGAGCACAGAGCGGTCCTATCCTCGCGGCGCTCTATGAGCGGTGCGCAGCCTTTGTCTACGTTCCGATCTCGGAGGGCTTTGGCTTGCCACCGCTCGAGGCGCTGGCCCACGGGGCCTCGGTGATCGCCAGCAGCACCGTGCCGAGCGTGCGGAACGCGCCCGACGTCGTCCTCGTCGATCCTCACGACACCGAAGGGCTCGCAGGGGCCTTGGCAGTGGCGATGCGTGACCCGGTGAGCGACGAGCAGCGAGCCCGAGCGCGAGCGTTCGCAGCGCTGCATCGCTGGCGAGCCGTCGCCGAGGAGCATCAGGCGCTCTGGGAGCAGCTCTCGTGACGCTCGACAAGGTGAGCATCGACGTGAGCGCCATCCCCACGCAGCCAGCAGGGGCCGGCCGCTACGTCGTGGAGCTCGTGAGGGCCCTGGCAGCCCTTGGAGCTCCGAACCTCGCGCTCGTGAGCCGAAAGGGTGATGCGGCGCGATGGGTCGAGCTGGCGCCGAACGCCGACGTCTTGAGCCTTGTTCCCACGTCGCGACCTGCTCGTCTGGCCTATGAGCGAGTGGCCCTCCCGAGGAAGATCAACAGCCTCGGCGTCGACGTGCACCACGGGCCGCACTACACGATGCCTGGCCGCGTCTCGGTGCCGGTCGTCGTCACGATCCATGACCTGACGTTCTTCGACGCTCCAGAGCTCCACGAGCGCTCGAAAGTGGCGTTCTTCACCCGGGCGATCAAGCGGGCGGCCAGTGAGGCGAGCGTGCTGGTCAGCGTGTCCGAGCGAACGAGCGCCCGCCTCCACGAGCTCGTGGAGGTCCGGGCGCCTGTGGTGGTCGCACCGCACGGCATCGACCACACGCGCTTCGTCGAGAGAGCAGCTGGTGACGACACCGACGACCCGCACCTCTTGGCGACCGTGGGGCTCGACCACGACGCGCCCCGCATCGTCTGCGTCGGGACCCTTGAGCCCCGGAAGGGCCTCCTCGAGCTGCTCGAGGCCTTCGACCAGCTTGCCGTGGAGCTGCCTCAGCTCGAGCTGGTCCTGGCCGGCCAGCGCGGGTGGGGCCTCGAGGGGTTCGATCGTCGGTTGGCGGCCTCGCCGGCTCGCTCTCGGATCCACGTCCTTGGATACGTCTCCGATGAGGTGATCCCACCGCTGCTGCGGAGCGCGTCGGTGGTGGCGTATCCATCGGTCGACGAGGGCTTCGGGCTCCCGGCGCTTGAGGCGCTGGCATGTGGAGCGCCCTTGGTGACGACGCTCGGCTCGGTGATGGCAGAGCTCTGTGGAGAAGCTCCCTGGCTGGTAGCTCCAGGAGACCCAGGCTCGTTGAAGGTCGGTCTCGGGCGAGCCCTCGGTGCGCCACGAGACGAGCTCGAGCGCCGACGAGCACTAGGCCTCGCGCGTGCGCAGTCGTTCTCGTGGTCGCTCACCGCTGAGCGGCACCTCGAGGCCTATGCACTCGCTTCGAGCCGAGGGCGCGCGGGTACGGCGAAGTAGGGTTCGAGGCATGCGAGCGCTGATCACGGGGGGCAGCGGCTTCGTTGGGCGTCACCTCGAGCGGCATCTCCTCGAGTGCGGTGACGAGGTGGTCGTCGTGGACCTCGACTGCGACGTCACCAGCCTCGACGCGCTGCGAGCGTCGGTGGCCAGATCCAAGCCAGACGCGATCTACCACCTTGCCGCCTTGGCCCACGTGGGGGAGTCCTGGTCCAATCCAGGTCGCTACCTGGAGGTCAACGTGATCGGGACCTCGAACGTCCTCCAAGCAGCGAGAGAGGCGGATCCCGAGATCGGCGTCCTCGTCGTCAGCTCGGCGGAGGTCTACGGCATCATCTCGCCCGACGAGCTGCCGATCACGGAGCGTCAAGAGGTTGCACCGGTCACCCCCTACGCGGCGAGCAAGGCCGCAGCAGAGCAGGTCGTCCTGCAGGCAGCCCACGGCTATGGCCAGCGCGCCAGCGTGGTCCGACCCTTCAACCACATCGGGCCTGGTCAAGCCGTCACCTTCGCTGTGCCCGCCTTCGCCCAGCGGATCATGGCGGCGAAGGCCTCCGGCACCCGTGAGCTGGTGGTGGGCAATCTCACGACGCGCCGAGACTTCACCGACGTGCGCGACGTGGTGGCCGCCTACCGGGCCATCGTCGGCTCTGCGAGCTTCGGCGAGATCTTCAACGTGGCGTCGGGGATCGATCGCTCCATGGCGGAGGTCGTCGCCGAGCTCGAAGCGATCGCCGGCGTCGAGCTCGAGCACGTGCTCGATGAGGCCCTGCTTCGACCCTCCGACATCCCGGTGCTCCGGGGGGACGCGTCAAAGCTTCGAGCGGTCACCGGGTGGGAGCCGAGCATCTCGTTCGAGCGAACCTTGACCGACGTGCTTGAGGCGACCTCGATCTGACGCGAGTCGAGGGGCCTGGCGGCCCCTCGACGCTGACGCTGTCAGTGCACGTGTCGCTGGTGAGGCGGCTCCTGCGACGCTGTTAACTGCTGAAGACCTTGGTCCTGACCTTCTCGCGAGTCTCGCGGCCGGTGTCGTGGGCTTTCTGCACGAGATCTCTCGCCTGAGCGGGCAGCTTCTCCTCGAAGGGCTTGATCTTCTCTTCGACCTTCCCGATGGCGGACTCGACGTGCTGGTCTGCCTTTGACGCCGTCTCGGTGGTGGCCTTGGCCACCGTCGAGACGTGGCCCTTGAGCGTGGTGACGTGTTCGCTCAGGTCCTTCGAGGTCACTGCCTCCTTCGCCTGGCGCGCGCCGGCCTGTGCCTTGTTGAGGCCGAGGACACCCAAGCCGACGACCGTGTAGGCCGCGGTCTTCGCCTTCTGGGCCGCATCCTTGGCGCTCGTCGGCGCTGCAGCGGCGGCCTTCGCCTTGGCCTTGGTCGCGGCGGCCCTTGCCTTGTCAGCTGCGTCCTTTGCTCCGTCGGTGGCGGACTTCTTCACGCCGTCAGTGTTCTCTTCCATGGGTACCCCTTCTTGGGTCGTCGCTGCCGATCTGTGGTTCTCGGTAGCGATACCAGTGTATAGGTGTTGCATAACAGTTGCAAGCACCCAGAGCGAGAGGCTCGGCGAAGTAGCCTCGACGTTCTGATGGAGTTGAACGCACCTGCGGTGGTCGCCGTCGTCGTCACGTCGCAGCCCGATCACCGGCTCGAAGAGACCCTGACCTCGCTGCTGGCTCAGGATTATGAGGCACTCCAGATCCTGGTGATGGTGGGCCAGGCCAGCGACGACGTGGCGTCGAGGGTGGCTCGAGTCTCTCCGGGGATCCTGATCGCTCGCCTCGACGAGGATCGAGGCTTCGGTGCGGCGATCAATCGAGCGCTCGAGCTCATCGAGGGCTCCGCGTTCTTGCTCCTCTGCCACGACGACGTGAGCCTGGCTTCGGACGCCGTGCACCTGCTGGTGGAGGAGAGCTTCCGGTCGAACGCGGGGATCGTGACACCCAAGGTCGTCACCGAGGCTGACCGCTCGGTGCTCCTGCACGCTGGCCAGGGCATGGATCGCTACGGCAACATCGTCGAGCGCGTGCTCCCTGGAGAGATCGACCAAGGCCAGCACGACGCCGTCAGAGACGTCTTCGTTGCTCCTGGTGGGGTGACCTTGGTGCGCGATGACCTGTTGCGCTCGCTCGGTGGCCTCGATGAGCGCTACGTGGCGATGGGCGACGACATCGAGCTGTCCTGGAGGGCGAGGATCGCGGGGGCGAGGATCGTCTGCGCTCCCGATGCGGTCGTGAGCCACGCCGAGCGGCTCGCGGCTTCCGAGCGCCAGATCCCCGCACCTCCTGGCGACGAGGTCCCTCCGACCCTTGGGCGCCTGCGTCGTCGCAACGAGATCCGCCTGATGGTGACCTGCTGGCGACTCCCTCGTCGCTTGCTGTATCTCTTCACCTTGGCTCTCTTGAACGCAGCTGAGGTCATCGTCGCAGTGACAGGGGGTGATCACGAGCGAGCGGTCGACATCCGTGAATCCTGGCGCCAGGCGGTCCGCGACCGCCACGAGAACCGAAAGGTGCGCAAGGCGATCGAAGAGTCGAGAACCGCCTCGGATCGAGCGATCCGCGCCATGCAGAGCCCCGGGGCCACGCGCCTTCGGACCTTTGCCACCACGTTCTTGCACCAGGGCTTCGACGCGGCCCGAGGAGCGCTGACCATCGACGAGGATGGCCAAGGCGAGAGTGAGGCGCTCATCGTCGACTCGTCCTCTGATCTCGTGGGCTTCGGCGGCGCTTTCAGCGATGACGAGGGCTTCGACGAGCTCGATGATCTGGGCAACCGAGTCCGACGCCATCGGGGGTCTCGCAGGCGGCTGTCCTCGGCTCGCTCACTCAGTGTCGTCGCCCTCGTGGCGGTCTTCATCTTCCTGATCGGCTCTCGTGATCTCATCGGAGCCCGCCTGCCCATGGTGGGCCAGCTCGTCCCTCTGGGCTCCTGGGGCAGCGTCTGGCACCAGGTGGTCGCCAGCTGGCTGCCCAACGGGCTCGGGAGCGGGGCACCGGGGCATCCGGGCTACGCCACCCTCGGCCTCTTCGGTGTGGTGACGTTCGGCCAGATGGGCGCGCTCATCCGGTTGATCCTGATCTTCGCTGTGCCGGTCGGAGCGGTGGGCGTCTTCCGGATCTTGCACCCTGTGGCATCGAACCGAGCGCGGATGCTCGCAGCCCTCGCTTTCGGCGGACTCGCTCTCGGGGTGAACGACATCGCGGCGGGCTCGGTGAGCGGCCTCGTCGCCCTCGGTGCGGCTCCCTTCATCCTCAAGCGCCTGCTCTCTCTCAGCCAGGTCGCACCGTTCAACCAGCCCTTCGAACCCCCCGTGCCCTTTGCCACTCGGGGCTGGCGACGCACGGCCCAGGGTCAGGTGGTGTCCCTGGGACTGCTCTTGGCCATCGTGAGCTCGCTCGCCCCAGCGGTGCTGGTGACCGCCGTCGCTGCAGCGATCGGCATCAGCGCGGTCGGAGCCTTCGAGCGAGGGACGCGACCACTGCAGGGCCAGCGTCTCGTGGCCCTGAGCGTCCTCGTGGCCCTGGCGCTGCTCGCTCCGCTCGTCATCACGTCGCTGCTCAGCGGCACTACGGGCCTCTCGATCTTCGGCGCCGCGCAAGGACCCTGGTCGAGCCCCGGCCTTGGTGGCCTGCTGCGCTTCTCAGTCGGGCCCAACGGAGGGGGCGTGCTCGCCTGGCTCCTTCCCCTCGCAGCGCTGGTTCCTCTCCTCATCGCCCGGGATCTCCGCCTCGCCCTCAGCGCTCGCATGGCGGGTGTCGCCGTGACCTCGCTCGGACTTGGGCTCTGGGTCTCACGCGGCGGGTGGGGTGCGTTCGCCCCCAACCTCATGGTGGTCTTGGCGCCTCTGGCGACGGCGATCGCCGTGATGGTCGGCCTGGGCTTGGCAGCCCTCGAGACCGACGTCGTGCGGGCGCACTTCGGCTGGCGACAGCTCCTGGGGACGGTCGGCGTCCTGGCTGCCCTTCTCGGGTTGCTCCCTGCTGTCGGCTCGGTGGGCGATGGCCGCTGGAAGCTCGCCAGCACCGGCTACGGCGACACGCTCAGCTTCTTGGCCACGCCGCAGCTCGTCGGTCAACGGATCTTGTGGTTGGGTGATCCGCGCGCCATCCCTGGCTCGTCGTGGTCGCTCGCACCTGGCCTCGCGTGGTCGACGTCCACCGGCCAGCTCCCCAACGTGGCAGACCTCTTCAGCCCGCCCTCGGTCCCTGCGTCCGGCGAGATCACCCAGGCGGTCGCAGAGGCGATCAACGGGCAGACGAACCGGCTCGGCCAGCTGCTCGCCCCGGCGGGGATCGCAGCCATCGTGGTGCCGATCTCGATCTCGCCGTACCTGCCCGGCACCCAGAGCCCGCAGCTCACGCCACCTCCGGTGAGCGTGCTCACCTCGCTCGCCCAGCAGCGCGACCTGGTGGAGATCCCCGGCGGGTCCGGCGCTGTGGTCTTCGAGAGCCGGCTGGCGATGAGCCAGGTCGCCACCCGAGCGCTGCCCTTGGGAGCCGCGTCCTCCCCGTCGAAGACGGCGACCGTCGCCGGCTGGACCCCCTTGTCGCTGGCGAACCCGCTGACGGGATCGGTCCCGGCTGGCTCCAAAGGTCTCTTCGTCGGCCTGGCTCCGGCTAGTGACTTCTCGATCACGGGGGCAACGGGGGCAACGTCCGCCTTCGGCTGGGCGACCGGGGCGACCACCCACGCCGCCAAGGTCTCCGTGAGCCTCGACGTCTTGCCCTTCAGCGGCCTGGTCAACCTGGTCATGCTGGCCGCCTGGTTCGGCGTGGCGCTCGCCCTGCTCGGGCGGCACCGCTGGCTCGACTGGTGGTGGCGTCGGTCTCGTCGTCCCGCCCCTGACCGTGCGCAGGCTGCCAACGAAGAGGCCACCGTATGAGCCCGGATCGATCCGCGCGCCGGGGACGCACGGTGCAACGCGGGCTCGTGATCGTCGCGCTGGCAGCGGCCCTTGGTGTCCTGGTCGCGCTGAGCGCACTCTCAAGCAACACGGCACAGAGCGTGCCTGCGAGTCTCGGTGCGATCTCGGTTGCCCCGCCAGGGGCGGAATCATCCGCGTTCACCTGTGGCGGGTTCTCGGAAGGCCCATCGAGCGGCGTGCGCGGCGAGATCCTGCTGAGCAACTCCACGTCGAGCGTCATCCCCGTCAAGATCAAGGTCTTCGACGACGCGGGCCACGTACAGCTCGTGGCCTCGCAGGCGCTGGCCAGCTCGACCACCGCCGTGCCCATCTCCGACCGTTTGAGCGGGGGCACCATGGTGGCTGCTGACGTCATCGTCGAGGGTGGCGGCGTGGCCGTGAGCGAGCGCACGTTGAGCTCGGGCAGCGCCAGTGCTCCGTGCGCCTCGTCGACGTCGAGGTCGTGGTACCTGGTGGGGGGCACCACGCCCGAGTTCGCGGCACTCGACTACTCGCTCATCAACCCCTCAGCAACGCCTGCGGTGGTCAACGTCTCCTTCTCGGCCTCGGGACACCTGATCCAACCTCAGGCGTCCCAAGGCCTGGTGGTGCCCCCTGGCGGCGTGATCGTCCTCCAGACCAACCAGATCCTCCCTCACCGCCAGATTCTGGCGGCGACCGTCACGGCCTCGCAGGGCTCTGTCGTGGCCTATGCCACCCAGCAGATCGCCGTTCCCTCGGGCACGGCGATGTGGCTCGGAGCTCCCTCGCTGTCGAGCACCTGGTACGAGGCGAGGGCGGTCGCCACGCCGCAGGTCCAGAGCTCGCTGCTGATCGACAACCCCACCGCCACAGCTCAGAGCGTGACGATCCGCGTGACGGTCCCGACCGGGACCTTGCCAGCCTTCAGCGTCCCCGTCGCAGCGCGCAGCGTGGTCAGCGTGCCTATGGCCCCGGCGGCTCACGTGCCGGTCACGGACGTCTTCGCCACCACCGTGACCGCCAGCGGACCAGGTGTGGCGGTGACGCAACAGACGCTGGATCCAGCGTCGACGGCGAACGCGCTCGGGCTGGTTCCCCTCACCTTGCCGGGAGCGACCGCCGCGGGACGATGGCTGGTCCCAGGCTCACTCGAGGCACCGGCGATCGGGCTGTCGCTCTTCGCGCCGCAGGCCGCCGTGACCGTCACGATCTCAACGCTGTCGAAGAAGGGGCTGACGGCGATCGCCACCTTGACCAACGTGTCGATCGGGGCGGGCAAGGTCCTCTCGTTGGACCCAGGTCAGCTCGCCTCGCTGGGACGACACCCCTTGGTCATCCAAGCGACGGGCCCGCTGGCGATCGGCGAGGATCTCCCCGGAGGCGCCGCACCAGGGGCCGCCACGCTGGCTGCCGTCCCCTTCCGCAGCTGAGCGAGGAACCCCCCTTCGACGCTGGATGGGGTGGTGAGTCTCCTAGGCCGTGAGGTCGTCGCCGGGCCAGGCGGGAGGAGCCCAGTTCTGCTCGGCGATCGGTTCATCGAAGCCAGCCGGTGTCACGCTCGGTGACGGTGACGGTGACGGTGACGGCTCAGTCCTGGCTGCTCCGTTGAGCGTGGGCACGACCGCCTTCGGACCGCTCTTGTGGACGGGCCCCCCGTTCGCCTCGTCCACCAGGGCTGAGACCCTGGCTCCGTCGATGGTCTCGTCTTCGAGCAGCGCCTTCGCCACGTTGTCGAGGCCCCCTCGATAGCGGGTGAGCAGCTCGATGGCCCTGGTCTCCTGCTCGCGCAAGATCCGCTCGACTTCGTCATCGATGATCCGACTGGTGTCCTCGGAGTAGTCACGTGAGTGCATGAGGTCCTCGCCGAGGAAGACCTGGCCCTGCGAGCCCCATGCCATCGGGCCGATCTTGTCGCTCATGCCCCACTCGCGCACCATGCGTCGAGCCAGCTCGGTGTTGCCGACGAGGTCGTTGGCCGCCCCGGTCGAGAGGTCGCCGTAGACGACGAGCTCCGCCACACGGCCTCCCATGCGCACGCAGAGGGAGTCTTCGATCTGGACGCGAGGGTGGATGTGCCGCTCTTCCATGGGCATCTGCATCGTGACGCCGAGCGCCATGCCTGTCGGCAGGATCGTCACCTTGTGCACGGGGTCTGCGTCATCGAGGACGTAGGCCAAGACGGCGTGACCTCCCTCGTGGTAGGCCACCCGCTCCTTCTCCTCATCCGAGAGCACGAGGCTGTCGCGGCGCTGCCCCATGAGCACCCGGTCTCGGGCGGACTCGAAGTCGTCCATGGCGATGGTGATCGAGCCGCGACGCACAGCATGGAGCGCCGCTTCGTTGACGAGGTTGGCGAGATCTGCACCGCTCATCCCCGGCGTGCCGCGGGCGACCAGCTCGAGGTCGACGCTTCCGTCCATCTTCTTGTTGCGGCAGTGAACCTGCAGGATCGGGAGGCGCTCATCAAGGTCGGGCAGCGGCACGACGATCTGGCGGTCGAAGCGCCCAGGGCGCAGGAGGGCCGCGTCCAAGATGTCAGGACGGTTGGTGGCGCCGATCATCACGACGCCCTCGGCGGGGTCGAAGCCGTCCATCTCGGAGAGCATCTGGTTGAGCGTCTGCTCGCGCTCATCGTGCCCGCCGCCGAGCCCAGCTCCGCGCTTGCGCCCGATCGAGTCGATCTCGTCGACGAAGATGATCGCTGGCGCCTGCTTGCGCGCGTTCTGGAACAGGTCGCGCACTCGGCTGGCACCCACCCCCACGAACATCTCCATGAAGTCGGAGCCCGAGACGGACAAGAAGGGCACCCCGGCCTCACCAGCGACAGCCCGAGCGAGGAGGGTCTTGCCCGTGCCAGGGGGTCCTACCAGCAAGATGCCCTTCGGGATGGTGGCCCCGATCTCCTTGAAGCGACCAGGGGTCTTGAGGAAGTCGACGACCTCCGAGATCTCTTGCTTGACGCCCTGGTAGCCCGCCACGTCGGCAAACGTGGTCGAGGGATGCTCCTCGGAGAAGAGCTTCGCCTTCGAGCGTCCCACAGACATGATCCCGTTCATCTGACCGCGCGCCTGGCGGCCGACGAAGATCATCATGCCGGCGAAGATGGCGATGAAGAAGATGTAGGGCAACCAGGTCGACAGCGTGTTCGATGGGGTGACCACGTTGACGGTGACGCCGTCGTGGTGCAGCTCGTTGACGACGCTCTGGGCCGGTGGGCTGAGGCCCATCGAGGTGTATTTCGTCCCGTTCGCCATCGTCCCGGAGATGGAGCCAGAGGAGTTGTCGAAGGTGGCCGTCTTGATCTGCTTGTTGCCGGCATCCGTCAGGAACTGGCTGTAGGAGATCGACGTCGCCTTCGAGTGGGGGAAGAACGTCGGGATCAGGATGACCAAGACGATCAGCGCTGCCCCGGCGTAGATCAGCCACTTCCAGCGAGGGTTCTTCGCTGTGGGCGGACCACTCTTGGGGGGTGAGGACTCATTAGCCTGCTTCGGAACCGGCACGGGTCCATGCTAGGCGCCCTGCTCCGTCCCTCGGTATCGACCCCGGGGGGCGAGCGCCGTTCACTAGGGTGGCGCAGCGTGACCGAAGAGCCGACTCTCGCGCTGACCGGTCCGTTGGTCGATCAGGGCGTGTTCGCTGAACACCTGGAGCGTTCTGAGGCTGTTCGGTGGCTGCTGCTCGCCATCAGCGGCTTCGTGGTCGGGGAGATCGTCAGCACCGTCACGGTGCTGGTGACTGCCAATCTCACCGGGAACTCGGCCGAGCTCTCGAGCATCATCCGTTCGTCAAGCCCTCCCGAGTGGTACGTGATCAGCGGGCTCGTGGGCCTCTGGGTGGGTTTCTTGGGGGCGCCGTTGGTCGCCATCCGCTGGGGAGGGCCACTTCGTCGCCATCTTGGCGTGTCGTTCCGTCCTCTCGACCTGCTGGGTGTGGTCGTGGGCATCGGGCTCCAGCTGGTCGTGGGTCTCCTCTACGAGCCGTTTCGGAGCCACTTGCGCCACTTTGATGCTCCGATCACCAAGCTGACGGGGTCGAGCCACGGTGGGGGGTACTTCGCCATCATCGTCTTGACGGTGTTCTTCGCTCCGGCGGCTGAGGAGATCTTCTTTCGTGGGCTGCTCCTTCGCTCGCTGGTCGGGCTGTTCACCACCGCCAAGGGTGCGGCGACCCGCCGATGGGGTCTCGTCATCGCCGTGCTGCTCGACGGGCTGCTGTTCGGGTTGTCCCACGGTGAGATGGCGCAGCTCCCGGGCCTCGCACTCGTGGGCGTCGTGCTGTCGCTGCTGTTCTTGAGGACGGGTCGGCTCGGCACCTCGATGGTGACCCACATGTCGTTCAACGCGGTGGCCGTCGCCAGCTATGCCTCGTCCTCGGGCCTCATCTTGTGGCTCCACTGATCGATCGAGTCGCTCTCTGGCGCAGAAGGCCCGGCGAGCGATGGCCATTGGTGGCTGCAGCCGTCGGTGTGCTCGGCGTGATCGTGGTCACGATCATCCAGCTCCATCCGAGCCTGCTGGTCTCGGGCAGCCTCACGACGGGCGGTGACACAGGGGCTCACGTGGCGACGCCGTGGTTCTTGCGAGAGTCCCTGCTCCCACACGGCCAGCTGACCGGTTGGTACCCAGGATGGTTCAACGGCTTTCCGCTCTACACCTACTACTTCGTGTTGCCGGATCTCATCGCCGCGCTGCTGTCCTACGTGATCTCCTACGCAGTGGCGTTCAAGCTGGCCACCATCTTGGGCTCGCTGCTCATGCCGATCTGCGCCTACGGGCTCGGGCGCCTCTTCCGGCTTCGTGACCCCATCCCTGCCGCGTTGGCCATCGCCATGCTGCCCTTCCTCTTTGACAGCACCTTCACGATCGACGGCGGCAACCTCTTCTCCACCCTGGCCGGTGAGTACGCCTTCAGCCTCTCGCTGGCGCTGAGCTTCTTGGTCATCGGCCTCTTCGCCCGAGGCGTCCAGGAGGGATCCTTCGCCCTCATCACCCCGCTGGTGATGGCGGCGTGCCTCGCCTCGCACCTCGTGCCCTACCTCTTTGCGCTTGTCGGGATCGCCGCCGTCACGCTTCTCGCCATGCTGCCGAGGCGCTACCTGCGCGGCGATGACGCCCAGGGGAGCGCGAGTGGCTTGCTCGGCAGCGGTCTGCTCTCGAGGAAGGCGGCGCTCTTCTGGGCGGCGCGCACGGCGTTGCTCGGGTTTGCCCTGTCGGCGTGGTGGTTGATCCCGTTCGGCTTCGGCCAGCGCTACACGAACTCGATGGGCTACGTGAACGACACCCACTTCATCGAGAAGCTCTTCCCCCGTGCGGATCTTTGGATCCTGGCGCTGGCTGTCTTCGGCGCGGTTCGGGCGATCAGGAGGGCCAGTCGCTTCGGGATCGTCTTCACCGCCCAGGCGATCGTTTGGGGCCTCGTGTTTCGCTTCGAGCCACAGGGGAGCCTCTGGAACGAGCGGATCCTGCCCCTTTGGTACGTCTCGCTCTATCTCCTCGCTGGCTACGGCGTCGGTGTCCTCACCGGTGAGATCGCACGACACTTCCGTCGCCAGCGTCTGGTGAGGTTGCTGGACCGAGCCCACAGCGGCGAGCTCGTGTTCCGTCCCCGCAGCCCTCGGTGGCTGCCGGCTGCGGTGGGAGGCCCGCTCCTGATCTTGGTGCTGGCCCTCGTCGCGGTGCTCCCGCCGATGGCACCGCAGGTCGTGCCGGTCAGCTGGCTCAACGACATCGGCATCCAACCGGGGCCAAACCAGGTCAGCGCCTGGGCCAACTGGAACTACTCGGGCTACCAGGCCAAGCCAGCGTGGCCCGAGTACCACCAGCTCATGACCACCATGGCGGCCATCGGGGCCAAGGACGGCTGCGGCCGAGCGATGTGGGAGTACAACCCTTCGCTGAATCGCTTCGGGACGCCCGAGGCGCTGATGCTGCTCCCGTACTGGACGAACAACTGCATCGGGTCGCAAGAAGGGCTCTTCTTCGAGTCATCCCCGACGGTGCCGTTCCACTTCTTGATCCAGTCTGAGGTCTCCGTCACGCCGTCCGAACCACAGACCGGGCTCGCCTATCCGGGCCTCAACGTCAAGCAGGGGGTGGCACACCTCAGGATGCTCGGCGTGCGCTACCTGATGACGTCGTCGCCCTCGGTGACCCAGCGCGCCGATCACCTCGCGGGCCTCACCAAGCTGACCTCCATCGGGCCGTTTCCCGGCGAGGGCAGCGGCGTGACGTCGACCACGTGGTCGATCTACCTGATCAAGGCGTCACCGACGGTGGTCGGGCTCACGCATCTCCCGGTGGTGGTCCCGGGGCTCGACGCCTCGGTCAAGTCCTGGCAGGACGCCAACGTGGCGTGGTTCCTCAACCCGAAGCGCTGGGCCGTGCCCTTGGCCGCCAGCGGGCCGACGAGCTGGCCTCGAGGATCGGACACGACAGCGAGCTCACCGCGGGTGCCCCCCGTGAAGGTGACGCACGTCGTCACGGGCCTGTCGTCGATCTCGTTCCGCGTCGATCGTCTGGGGGTGCCTGTCGAGGTCAAGACGTCCTACTTCCCTCGGTGGCACGCCACGGGAGCAGACGGGCCCTATCGGATCAGCCCCAACCTGATGGTGGTCGTCCCGACCTCCCATGACGTCACGCTGAGCTACGGCACCGACCCCACGCAGGTGGTCGGTATCGCCATCACGTCGCTGGCCGTGCTCGCCCTGATGACCATGGCCGTCATCGGCTACCGGCGACGAAGAGGGGCACGAGAGGGCTGAGCGCCTTCTCATGGACGAGCGTCCGCTCGCTAGGAGGTGAACGTGGCGAGCGGGGTCGAGGAGCTCGGTGCCACGACGCTCACGGCGCCGCCCCACTTCGAGAAGGTGGCTTCCTTCGTCTCGGTCGGCTTGCCCGTCTCCTCTGCGGTGAGCTTGGCCGTGAGGGGCAGGCTCGTCGAGACGGCGACGTTGACCGTGGTGGTCTGGGTGGCGTTCTTGGCGGGATGGGTGACCCCTGAGAGGGGAGAGGCCGCGACGCCGTTGATGGTGACCTGGTTCCCCAGGGTGGCCTTGGCCTTCGTCGGGTAGTAGATGCCGACGGCCTGCGTGATGGTGAGCGACTGAGCGATGCTCGAGTACGTCGAGTCGGTCGAAGAGATCATGATCCACTGATTCTTGGCCGTCGCCGCCTGGGCGGCGGTCATCGAGAACGAGCTCATGAGGAAGTTGGTGGAGTTCGTCTTCAGGTAGATGGTGGTGTCGACCAGGCGGATGTCGAGGTTGTTGTGGTTCGAGGTGCTGATGACCTCTTCCGCCGACGAAGCCCCGAACTGGCCGTTGACCGTCTCGGACTGCTTCTTGATGCGGGTCACGTCGACGAAGCGGAGGCTGGTCTGCTTCTCGATCGCCGACTCGGATTTGGTGAGGACCTTGAGGGCTTGGGCGTGCGTCGGCGTGGAGTCAGACGAGCACGCAGCGGCGAGAAGGCCGAGCGCGACAAGGCCGACAAGAGGGAGGGTGCGGGGAGTCACGGGGTGTCACGATAACCGCCCCGGGAGCCCACAGGTGGCCAGGCCTCGAGATGAGGGCGGAGGGGCGGTGACCTAGGCTCGATGCGATGGCTTCACCTTCTCTCGTCTTCAAGGCCTACGACATCCGCGGCACCTATCCCGACCAGATCGACGAGGCGCTCTGCACCGCGATCGGCTCTGCGGTGGCCTCCTTCACCCGCGCACCGCGCCTGGCGATGGCTCGCGACATGCGGCCGTCAGGCATCGCGCTCTCGCGCGCCTTTGCCGAGGGAGCGATCAACGCCGGCGCCTCGATCGTCGATCTGGGGCTGGCCTCGACGGACCTGCTCTACTTCGCCTCCGGCCACCTCGATGCCCCCGGGGTGATGTTCACCGCCTCGCACAACCCTGCGGAGTACAACGGCATCAAGCTGTGCTTGGCCGGTGCCAAGCCCATCGGGAGAGACAGCGGCCTCGAAGAGATCGAGGCGCTCACCGAGGCCTACCTCAGGGAGCCGGCCAAGGGGGGCGAGGGATCGATCGAGACCACCGAGCTGCTCGATGCCTTCGCCGACCACGTGCGCTCCTTTGTCGAGGTGGGCTCGCTCAAGCCCCTCAAGGTCCTCTGTGACACGGCGAACGGCATGGGTGGCCTCATCGCTCCGGTGGTCTTCGACCCTCTTCCCTTTGACGTCGAGATCCTCTTCGAAGAGCTCGACGGGACGTTTCCGAACCATGAGGCCAACCCGCTCCAGCCCGAGAACCTCCGCGACCTCCAAGCTGCCGTGCTGGACCGAGGTGCCGACATCGGTCTGGCGTTCGACGGCGACGCCGACCGTGTCTTTCTGATCGATGAGAAGGCCGAGCCCGTCTCGGGCTCGCTCACGACCGCCCTGGTGGCCTCCTCGATGCTGGACAAGCACCCCGGCGCCACGGTCCTCTACAACCTCATCTGCTCGCGTGTCGTGCCCGAGGTGATCGCCGAGAAAGGTGGTCTCGGTGTGCGGACGAGGGTGGGCCACAGCTTCATCAAGCAGGTGATGGCAGAGACCGGTGCCGTCTTCGGTGGCGAGCACAGTGGCCACTACTACTACCGAGACAACTATCGGGCTGATTCCGGCATCATCACCGCCTTGCTCGTCCTTGAGCTGATGTCGCGCTCAGGCCAGCCGCTCTCGGAGATGCTGCGCCCCTTCAAGCGCTACGTCGATTCGGGAGAGATCAACAGCGAGGTCGAGGACCCGGTCGCCGCGGTCGAAGCGGTGGCCTCGCACGTCGAAGCGACGGGTGGCACCGCCGACCGACTCGACGGCCTCACGGTGGATCACGGCTCGTGGTGGTACAACCTGCGTCCCTCGAACACCGAGCCGCTGCTGCGCCTCAACGTCGAGGCAGCGGACGAGGACGCATGCAAAGAGCGAGTGGTCGAGGTCCTCGATCTCGTCGCGTCGCTGACGACGGCCGAGCCGAGGAGGACCATGGCCCTAGACCCCCTGTTGATCGACCACGTCGTCGATCCTGATGACAAACAAGAGCTCTGGTACTTCGAGGGGCGCGACCTGCTCTACAACCCGAGGACCAAGTGCGCCTACGACGTCGTCGACTCGATCCCGGTCTTGCTCGAGAGCGAGGCACGCCATCTCGACGAGGCGGAGTTCACCGCCCTCGATGAGGCCAAGGCCGACGCCGTGATCACCGGACCTCGTTCCAGCTCGACGTAGTCCCGGCGTCACCCGTCCGCCCGTACTTCCTTGAGGTCTACGGGCCCTCGCCGCCGCTGGGCGTGCACGAGCGGGGGTCCCAGGGCTGCAGCGTCGAGGTCGAGGCGTTGGGAGCTTGGAAGCCGGCGATGCTCGGCACCGTCGTGGTCGTGGTGGTCGACCCTGCGCCTCCCTTGGTCGTCGTCGTCGCACCCTTCGTGGTGGTGGTCACCGGCGGCGTCGGGGTGTTGACCGCAAAGGTGGTCCCGGTGACCACCGTGACGGGGTTGGTGTTGGTGGGCTCGTAGGCCAGGATGGTCTGGCCGGTCATGGTGTGCCAGACGGCCTGGGCTTCCGCGACCACCGAGGGGCTCAGCGAGTTGTACGCGACGACGGTCTCGGCCGGGTTGCCGACGGGCGTCGCGTCGCCGATGTTGCCGACCTGGAAGCCGAGCGCGTGCAGGGCGTTGGCGGTGTCTTGTGCTTGGTTGGCGGTGCCCGAGCCGTTCATCACGCTGACGGTCACCTTGTCGAACGAGGGCAGCACCTTGTACTGCATGGTGTCGAAGTACGCGGGCACGCCCAAGAAGGCCTGGATCGTCGAGAGGTCAGGCTGGTTGATCGGGAAGGTGACGTTGCCGTAGTCGCCGCCTTGGTAGATGTAGTTGTACGAGTCTGAGGTCATCACCGGCAGCGTGTACTGGGGAGCCGAGTTGGCGTTGACGCCCTTGAACTGGAGAGCGATGTTCAGCAGGTCCTGGGTGGAGAACCCTTGGTCGACCTCGAGGTCGGGGGCCACGGCCGAGAGGAGGTGCGCGTCGGTGATCGGGTTGCCGAGCCCCTGCTTGTTGACCGCCGTCGAGAGCACCCGGAGGAACTCGTGGTCTCGGCGGATCCGCGCGATGTCGCTCAGGTTCTCCTGGGGCCAGTTGGCGGGGTTCGATCCGAGAGAAGGGCTCGACTGGTACTGGAGGTGGCGGGCCCGCACCACCTGGAGCGCTTCGGTGCCGTTGAGCTGCACGCAGCCCTTGGTGGTCTGGTTGAGGCCCGAGTAGGCGTCGTAGACAGGCATGGGGAAGTACATCTTGACGCCACCGAGGGCGTCGACGACGTTGGCGAAGGTGTCGAAGTTCAGCTCCACGAAGTGCTGGATCGGGATGGCGAAGTCCTGCTCGATGGCGGCGACGAGCTGGCTCGGGCCCTCGGCCAGAGCGGCGTCGATCTTGTTGGCGCCTGTGGTGTGGGCGTTGGGGATGAAGGTGTCTCGAGGAATCGAGAGCAGGGAGACCTGGGTCGTGTTCCAGTCGAGGTGCAAGATCATGATCACGTCGGAGTTGACGCCCGTGACGCCCTGGGAGCAGAGCCCGTAGGCCGGGTTCTGGACCTTGAGCGCACAGCGGTCGGTGGAGCCGACCATCAAGATGTTCTCGGTGCCCTGCTTCGAGTCGCTCGCCGCCGCCAGGTTGTCGACGTGGATGTGCTTGACCCGGTTGGCCTCGTAGTACACGTAGCCGGCCGCCGCTCCTAAGAGGAGCACGACGACGATGCTGACCGTGGCGGTGACCCTGGCCCAGCGCTTCTTCGGCCAGAGCCTGAGCTTTCGGCGAGGCTGGGCGGCGTGGCGCGGTCCGCTGCGAGGTGCAGGCGGTCCGCTGGTTGAGGGCTCCAGGGACGACATGTTCAGGACACGCTACCGGTTCGCGAGGCTTCGCTGGGGTGCAGCGGGCGTGGTCGCTCCCTCGGTGGACCAGGTGCCGTCGGGCCGCCACTCTGACCCTGCTCAGCGAGTCAGGAGGGCGTGGTCGCCTCGTTGAGCGGGCCAGCGTCGCCGAACCCCTGGCGGATCCCGTGGCCGGCTCGGGCGACGAGCTGCTCGGGCTCGAAGAGCAGCCAGTAGGCGTTTCGCGCGTGGTCCGTCGTCCGGTTCTCGAAGACCTGGGCCAGCACCTCGGGGTCGTCAGCCTCGTCTTCGTGCACGAAGACCTCGAGGATGGGCGTCGACGTCATGAGCTGGGCCTGCATGATCCCCTGGCTCGCCTCGTGGGCGCACTGCTTGTCGATCTCCGCTGATCCCGGCATGCCACAGGCCACGACGATCTTGGCGCCGTCCCGCTCGATCATCACCTTGGCGGCGACGGCGAGATCCTTGAAGCCCGGCACGGTCCGGCGGAGCACCGTGAACTCGTCGCCATAGCCGGGGCAGCTCTCGAGCTCTTTGAGCGCGGCACCGCCCATGTCGTAGCGGGCGAACATCGTGTCGATGACACCGATGGTGATCACGCTGCCTCCTTGGCTGGCTCTGTGCACTCTCTTCTACCAGCCTCGTCGAGAGGGACGTTCGACGAGCCGCTCACGAGAGCGCCGCCTGCTGGTCGAAGCCGATCACCTCTTCGAGCGCGGCCATGGCGCGCAAGACGACCTGGTCGGCGTGCTGGGGTCCGACGACTTGGAGGCCGATGGGAACGCCCGTCGTCGACAAGCCCACGCACACGGTGCCCGCTGGGGAGCGGGTGAGGTTGAACGGATAGGTGTTGCGGACCCAGTTGATCTCCTCTTCCCCGTTGATCAGCCCCAGACCCCCGAGATCGTTCCTTGGTGCCACGCCTGCGGTGGTCGGGCTCAGGAGCAGGCGCACGTCGTGAAAGAGCTCGATGAGCGAGAGGTTGAGCTCGTGGGCGACGTCGAGGGCGTGGACGAGATCGACCGCGCTCTGCTGCAGGCCCCCTTCGATGAGGAGGCGAAGGACTGGGTCGGTCTCCTCGTAGCGAGGGTGCTCGACGAGGTGACCGACAGAGCGGGCCAGACAGGCACCGACGATGGTCAGCCACTGGTCGACGCAGTCCTCGCCGAAGGGTCCGTCGAGCTCGACCACCTCGACGCCGAGCTCCTCGAGACCGCCCGAGCGCGAGCTCGCAGGCGTCACGGACCTCCCGATCGAGCGGTGCGAAGCCCAGGGTCGGACACCACGCCACACGAGCGGGCAGGTGCGGTTCGAAGAGGGCGTCGAGCCATGAGGCCTCGGGTCTCGGCAAGGAGGCGAGGTCAGAGGGATCAGGCCCCACCACGACGTCAAGCGCGGTGACGAGATCGGTCACGTTCGTGGCCATCGGTCCCTTCGAGCTGAGCGAGAGCCATCCGGGGGGCCTCGGACCGCCATCGGGCACGCGGCCGAAGGAGGGCTTGAACCCGCTCAAGCCGCAGGCCGCTGACGGGATCCGCAAGGATCCTCCGCCGTCGGAGCCGGTGGCGAGCGGCACCATGCCTGCCGCCAAGGCAGCGGCGGAGCCTCCCGAGGAGCCTCCCGCGGTGTGCTCGGGGTTCCACGGGTTGCGGGTGAGGCCGAAGAGGGCGTTCTCGGTGTGAGAGGTCCACCCGAACTCGGGGGTGTTCGTCTTGCCGACCACCACACAGCCGGCCTGGCGGAGGCGTGCGACCAAGAGCGAGTCCGAGGAGGCGGGGGGAGCGTCGGCGAAGAGCACCGAGCCGAGGGTGGTGCGAAAGCCGGTCGCATCCTCGAGGTCTTTGACGGCCAGCGGCAGGCCGGCGAGGGGACCCGGGTCGACGCCAGAGGACACCATCTGGTCAACCGCCCGAGCTTGCTCGAGCGCGTGAGCCTCGTCGACCGCGACGAAGGCGTTGAGGGTGCTGTTGTGGCGATCGATGACGCTCAGGGCGTGGGTGGTCAGCTCCACCGCACCGACCTCACCGGTTCTGACCTGGCTGGCGAGCGAGGCCAGCGATTCAGTGCGGAAGTCCAAGGAAGCTCCTCTGCTCGGTCACAGAGAGCCTAGGAGGACCGCTCGCGCCGAGCCAAGGGGTCGGCGAGCACTGGCACAGAGCTAACGAGCGATCTCGATCTCGTCATGTGCCGGGGGCTCCATGCCGAAGCGGCGCATCCCGACCTCGATCTGCTTGTTGACCGCCTCGAGGACCAGGACGCGCGCCAGGTGCTTCGACTCGGCTCCGATGACGTGCCAGGGGGCCCAGTCGGTGTCGGTCTCGGCGAACATCTCATCGATGGCCTCTTCGTAGGCCGGCAGCTTCTCGCGGTTGCGCCAATCTTCGTCGGTGAGCTTCCAGCTCTTCAGCGGATCGACCTTTCGCTGCTCGAAGCGGCGCAGCTGCTCTTCTGCCGAGATCTGCAAGAAGAGCTTGATGATGATCACGCCTTCGGCGGTGAGCGAAGCTTCGAAGTCGTTGATCTCCTTGTAGCCGCGCCGCCACGCCGCCTCGGGAGTGATCTGCTCGACCCGCTCGACCAGGACTCTGCCATACCAGGTGCGGTCGAAGATCGACATCCCTCCCAGGCCCGGGATGGAGGGAACGAAGCGCCACAAGAAGTGATGCCGGAACTCTCGCTCCGTCGGCGCTGCGAAGGGGGCGACTGTGACGTGGCGCGGATCGATGGGCGCGACCAACCGCTTGATCGCACCGCCCTTGCCCGAGGCGTCTGCTCCCTCCAAGAGCACCAAGATCCCAGGGCCGAGCCCGCGGCTCCCGATCAGACCCGCCGTCGTGAGCCGAAGCTGGAGGAGTCGTCTCTGCGCGACCTCGATGCGTCCGAGCGACTCGAGCTTGGTCATCGAGCTCTCGAGGTCGACGTCAGCGAGGCGTTGGCTCATAGGTAGAGATCCTTGTCGTTGTGGCCCGTGTTCACGGCGTCGGCCTCGTGACCGGCCCCGTGACCACGGGGGCTCGCGCCTTTAGAGGTCGACCGAGAGGTTCTCTGGGGCCACGGCGTTGGCGCCGTGGAGCCCGAGGAACACGCCTGCCCCGAGGATGCCGCCGACCAGTGGTGCGACGATGAACAGCCACACCTGCTTGAGCGCGGTGCCGCCGACGATCAGGGCGGGGCCGAGGCTGCGCGCCGGGTTGACCGAGGTGCCGGTCAGCGCGATGCCGAAGAGGTGGATGAAGGCCAAGGTGAGACCGATGACCAGGCCGGCGACTGCGGCGTGGTTGAAGTGGGAGGTGGCGGCCAGGATCACGAAGATGAAGATCGCCGTCATGATGACCTCCACCAAGAAGGCCGTGCCCCCGTTGATGTGGGTCAACGAGGCCGAGCCCCAGCCATCGGCGCCGAGGCCGGTCTTCGTCCGGCTGTAGGCGGGAGAGCCCGAGAAGACAGCCCAGAGCACCGAGCGCGCCGGCGATGCCGCCCGCGAACTGGGCGAGCCAGTAGCCGACTGCCTCGATCGGTGAGATGCGTCGGGCGACGAGCGCGCCGATGGTGACCGCCGGGTTGACGTGGCAGCCCGAGATCGAACCGATCGTGTAGATGAGCCCCATCAGCACCAGACCGAAGGTGAACGCGGTCGCCACGATGCCTGCCGCCACGCTGCCGCCGTCGAAGCCGAAGCCGAACATCAAGGTGGCCACACCGCAGGCGAAGAAGACGAGGACTGCCGTGCCTAAGAATTCCGCCAGATACTTCCTGCCTGCTTCCATTGGGGTCTCCGATCGTGGGTGATGCCAGCGCCAGCGCGCCGCGCTCAAGTGTACGGAGCCACGGCTCAAAAGTGGGGATTCACCAGCACGCGTGCTCGACGCCGAGCTCGAGTCTGGGAGGATCGCTGCCCGAGGGGCTGGGCCTGGCGGCGTGGAGCCCACGAGAGGCCTCCTAGATTGGTCTGGCCAGCAGGCGGATGAGGAGCACCATGGCCACAGCACAGGCAGGCATCTTCGACGAGCGATCCCTCCATCACCGCCACCTCGAGCTCCGCTGCAACGGCGTGATCGAGGCGCTCGTCCGCCGCCTCGCCGACGTCGAGGCACTCCGGGACGAGGCGGTCTCCGTGGTCGTCGGCCTCGGCAGCGAGCACGCCGCTTCCTTCGGTCTCGAGCTGCCCGGGGCGATGGAGCATGCGGGTGTCCCGCACACGCCCGCCGATGCATGGATCTGGCTGCACGGCGTCGAAGCCGATCGGGTCTACGACCGAGAGCTCGACGTCCTCGCTCTCTTAGACGGCGTCGGCCTCGTCGAGCGCGAGCGCGTCTGCTTCCGCCGCAGGGAGGATCGAGATCTCTCCGGCTTCATGGACGGCACGGAGAACCCGTCGCCCACCGAGGCGCCGGCGGTCGCACTCTTCGGTGATGGCCTGCTCGAGGGCTCCTCGGTGGTCCTGGTCCAGCGCTGGGTGCACGATCTCGCCGCGCTTCGTGCGCTCTCGGAGCCAGAGCAAGAAGCGCTGTTCGGACGAACCAAGGCTCGAGAGCGTCGAGCTGGCCGAGCTGCCTGTGACGAGCCACGTCTCGCGGGTCGTGATCGAGCGAGACGGCGTCGAGCAGCAGATCTATCGGCGATCGGCTCCCTACGGAGACCACGCCGTGTGCGGGCTCTTCTTCGTAGCGTTCTCCAATCAGCCAGGGCTCTTCGACGAGATGCTCCTCCGGATGCTGGGCGGTGACGATGGCCACCGAGACGGTCTGCTCAGCTTCACGACACCGGCGAGCTCGGCGCGCTACGTGGTGCCGTCCCTCGAGCTCTTGGCTGCGTGGGCCGCCGAGGTGCGCTGAGCTACGCCGGGCCACCGTCGCTGAGCGGGACCTCGTTCTGAGTCGGCTCAGTCGATCCCACCGCCGCAGCCTCGCTGGCGGCGAGGTCTTCCTTAGAGCGGCGCAGGCGGATCCGAAGGGTCTCGATCGCCGTGTCGACGACCAAGAAGGTGAGCGCCGCCCACCCGAGGGTGTTGGCCCACGGGAAGTGCTGGGGCCAGTCGATCTCCCAGGGGAAGTCGTGACGGTGCTGGAGGGCCACCGTGTAGAGCGCCGCAAGGGTCAGCGATCCGGCGGCGCCCAAGAAGAAGAGCGCCCGGCTTCGGCGGTAGCGCAGCCCGATGAGGGCGATGAGCAGTGCGCCGACGCCGCCTAGGGGTGACGTGAAGAGCCCGGCAGCGAGCCCCGAAGAGCAACGACGGGACCACGATCTTCGACCAGCGCTTCTCATCGCCTTCGTAGCGAAGGGGGTTGTCGAGCGTCGGAGCTGTCCACTCGAGCGCACCCACCTTGCGGTGTCGTCGAGGACGCCAGGCGGCGATCACGATGCAGGCCAGCAGGCCCAAGAGCGAGAGGAGCTCGGCGAGATTGATCAGGTGCTGGGGTGCCCAGACGAACGACACCGCGGCGGTCGAGCCCACCGGGATCGCCGGGATCTTCCAGCCGTTGGCGTAGCCGTCGATGAGCTGTGGAGGCCCGAGGTCCTTGCCGTTGAGCGAGGCGTGCCACCCCGAAGACAGGCTCTGGCCGAAGACCAGCCACGAGGCGGCTCCCGTGCCCTTCACGGTGCCCGATGCCGACCACGAGCTGGCGTGCGTGATCGAGACGGCCTGCGCGGTCGGGTGGACGCTGGCGGTCGTGGCGTGGGTGAGCTGGTCCGTCAAGCCAGGGCCGCCGCCGGCTGCAGATTCGAGGTTCGAGCTCGTCGACGCTCCACCCGGTCGAGAGGCCCTCGGCGGTGGTGATCGTGTTGGCACCGGCGTGCATCGAAGCTGACGGCGCTGGGCCTGGAGCGCAGGAGGCCATCCCGAGCGAGCTCGAAGGGTTGAGGGCTTGGGCGGTGGTGCCTGATCGGGGCGAACGAGACCTGCTTGCCGTCGATGCTCAGCAGGTTGGTCGTGCAGGTCTGCGGCAGCTCGGTGGGCGTCAAGGGCTCGACGACGCCAGGCAGGCCGAGCTCGGCGATCGACACGGGCGTCGGCTGACCGTTGCTCGAGCCGACGATGCTTGGGGCGAGGCCTTGGGCGCCGGTGATGGTGAGGCGGAACGTCGTGCCCTCGAGTGCCGGGAACGAGATCGGCACCAAGGTCGTCGCGCCTTGCGGTCGTCCTGTGCCGAGGGGCAGCTTCGGCAAGGTCACGGTCCGGGACACCCCGTCTGCGCTGATGGCCACCTGGGTCGGCACGGCGTGAGCGCCATCGTTCACGATCTCGAGGTTCAGCTTGTCGACTTGCAGGGGTCGAGCCACGGTGGTCGAGAGCCATTGGCCGACTGGATTGACGAAGGAGGGCGTCCAGGCCGTCTTCGGGTTGTCATCGTTGGCGGACCACGACGAGGCGCTCAGGTCACCGGCCAGGCGACTCGACGAGTCGGTCTGGATGACAGGATCAAGCCCAGCGCTCCCTGAGGGGTAGGTCGTCGAGGAGGTGCGACCGAGCACGTCGTTGAGGAGGGCATCTGAGATCGAGTCGGCGATGCGGACCTGACCCAAGACGGAGAACGTCCGGTTCACCGGCAGGTCGACGGTGCGGTTCATCGAGAGCTCGGGGTCCAAGCGGGGGAAGATGTTGTTGGATCGCAGCCGGTGCGTGAGGATCGCCAGCGGGTGGCTGAGCGAGGAGGCGCCCGCCTTGGTCAGGAGGTCGGTCGGGAGTCTCAGCGATTCTGAGGCCGGGAGCCACCCCTCCGATGTCGATCGAGGCGAAGCCCACGGCGCTCAAGCTGCGCTGGAAGATCGCCGAGCCCGTCACGCCCTTGATCGTCACCCGCAGCGTCGTGAAGTGACGAGCAGGGAAGGTGACCAGCTGGCCCGGCTTGGTCAGCGAGGTGCCGTTGAGCGTCACGTTCACGGGCGAGCCCCCGTCGAAGGTGAGGGTGACTTGGGTGATGTGGCGGTTCTTCGGACGGAACTGGGGCTGGAGCAAGGTGACGTGGTTGGTGGTCACCGCGTGGTTGAGCGTGATCTGGATCGCCTCGTTGAGCGGGTTGGTGACCCCTCCTGCCTCCCAGGCCGTGTTGGGGTTGCCATCGAAGGCGTTGAAGGGCTGGTACTCGGGGAAGTTGGCGGTCGGGTAGCCGTAGGAGGTCGCTGCGATGGACTTGGCCCCCGAGAGCAGGGCGATGGTCTTGGTGGCGTTCGAGTCGGTGGCGGGGAACAGCCCGAGGACCTGCTCTGAGGGATCGGGGGTGAGCGACGTGTCGTTGGCGGTCTGGACGTAGCCATAGGTGTCCGACAGGGTCCCGAACGAGTCGAGGCGCTTGGCGTTGGTGTCGGTGACCACGTAGGTCGAGCCCGGTGCGTTGGCCTGCTTGAACGAGGACGACGAGCTCAGCGACGCTGAGTAGAACAGCGGGGTGTCGTTGGAGAAGAGGTTGAAGCCCGCTGCCGCCAAGAGCCCCTCGCCGTCGCCGGCGAGCAGCACCGGCGCGGTCGTGGCCTCCGTGCGGGCCAGCGCCCTCGGATGCGCCACCTTGTAGACGACGAGCGAGCGCGGCTCTTTGGTGCCGGTCGGCACGCCGAGCTGGACCTCGTCATCGATGGGACCGACCAGCGTGTTCGATGACACCGGTGGTCCAAACGAGACAGGGAAGCCAAAGCCGCTGGGCGTGGGGGTGAGCTCTTGGCTGAGCGCCTGGGGATGGGCGTTGGCGAAGCGGGGGTACTGCTGGTCGTTCTGGACGAGGACGTCGCCGGCGCTCATGAGCTGTGCGAACGGGGCCAGGGTCTCGGGGTTGAAGACGCCGTCTTCGATCGAGGTGTCGAGCGCTCGGACGAGGTTCGCGCTGGCCGGCTCGCCAACGGGGACTGAGCCTCGGCTCACCCAGGGACGAGTGAGCAGCCCGGGCCAGATCGGATCCATGGTCACGCCCCAGCGGTAGTAGCCGAAGTCCTCACCAGGGATGCCGAGCACCCGATTGGTGCCGGTCTTGTTGAGGTAGCTGGCGGCGTTGGTCACGTAGCGCGGCAGCGTGTTCGGGAACTCGAGGTTCTTGGCGATCAACGTGCCTTGGTAGAGAGGCGCCAGGTTGGCAGCAGCCAGCACGGCGACGATGACGGCGAGGGCGGTGCCGTAGGCCGGTCTGACCTCTCTGATCGCGGTGATGCCCGAGGCCACGAGCAACGCCAGACCCAGGACCACCAGCGGGATGACGCGGTTCGTCGAACGCATCGCCAGCCCGATCGTCGACTTGTCTGCTGCCGCCTTGAGCAGCGCACCGAAGGGAGAGGGGTGGTCGAAGGGGAAGGCGCTCACGGCGAAGATGACGCCGGCGGCGATCAAGATCACCGCGAAGGCTCGGTAGCGCCAGCGAGCCAGGAACCCGATCACGATGGCCAGGACCGGGAGGGCGAAGCTGAGCAGGATGGGACCTGCGTGGGCGATGTAGTTGCTGGCGGTCAGCGTCCAGGGCTCGATCTTGTCCCAGCCGTAGAAGTACCAGTACCCGAGTCCTCGCCAGACCTCCGCTGAGGAGGAGGTGGCCGTGACCGTGGGGATCGTCTCGGTGTACTTGAGGACGTTGAGGCCATAGGCGCCCTCGGCCCAGAGCCCGCTGGCCCACCAGAGCGAGACGATCCCGCTGAGCAGCCCGATGCGGAACGCCGTCTCTCCGGCTGTGCGCCAGGTGACCTCGCGCAAGAAGGCGACGTAGAGGATCCAGAGCACCGGAGCGACACCGACGAACAAGATCGCCGTGGCGTTCACCCCGCCCACCGCGCAGGTCACGATGGCGAAGGCCGCCGCCCATCGCCACTGCCGGGTCCGCAGCGCCAAGATCGTGAAGCCCAGCATCCACCCGAGGCCTGCCCAGGGGAGCAGCAGTGCGGTGGATCGACTGATGTAGTCGAGGACGAAGGGGCTGAGCATGTAGAGCATCGCCCCGGCGAAGCGTCCAGCGGGGGAGAGCTTGAGCAGGCGCCCGACGAAGAGCACGCCGCCCCCGGCGGCTAAGAACAAGGCGCTCAGGTACATCCTCTGGCCCACCCACATCGGGATGTGGAGCTCTTGGATCAGCCAGTAGTACGGACCCATCGGGAACAGGTAGCCGATGTTCTGGTGGGTGACCGTGCCGAGACCCATGTTCGGGTTCCACATCGACTGCGCGCTCTTGATGAGCCGACCGGGATCGACGTAGAGGTAGACCTTGGTGTCCGCAGCGATCCACCCCGCTTGGGTCAAGAAGAGCGCAGGCACGACGGCGAGCGCCAGCAGCGACCACAGGAGGCCCTCGTGCTGTCGCTCGTGTGCGGTGTCCGATGAGCGAGGGGACTCGCTTCGGATGGGGGAGGTCGCCTCGCTCATAGCAACAGCGTCGCTGAGACTACCAGCGAGCCCTTGGAAACCACGGCGAGGGCAACCCCGCGGCGGTGCTCAGGTCTTCGACTTCGTCCGGGGTGAGTCGAACCACGAGAAGTACCGCTTGAGCCGCAGCATGGGCTTCTCCAGCCCGAAGTAGCTGATCGAGGCCGAAGCGATCGTCAAGGCCAGGACGGCGAAGAAGAACCAGAAGAACTCGATGTCGAAGAGCTGGTAGCCCCCCCAGTGGAGGACCTCGTAGATCCAGATCTCGTGCCAGAGGTAGATGCCGTAGGAGATCACCCCCAACGCGGCCACGGGCCAGAGCTGGAGGCCTCGTCTGATGAGGCCCCTGTGCGGAGGTCCGAAGACCGCAGGCAGGAGCAAGAAGAAGGCGAAGCCCCCGTAGAGGGTTTGGCGCAGGAGCTCGATCGTCGACGGGATGTAGATCGGCAGCGTCGGGAGCCCGATGTTGGCGACCGCCACGAAGCAGCCCATCGACAGGATCCAGCTCACCCAGGGGAAGGCGCGATGGGAGAAGATCTTCGGCTCGAAGTCCTGGTGGTGGAACCAGGCGGACACGATGGCCAGCGCCATCCCGAGACCGAAGAGATCGAGGTTGGCGGGCAGCCACACCATGGCCAGGCGGGCGTAGATGCCGTGCTGCCCGATCACCTGGAGCAGGATGATCCGGTAGATGAAGCTGATGGCGATCAGGACGACGACGCCCCCGAGCTCGTAGGTGAGCATCTTGGTGGCAGACCAGAGCTCGCGCTTCCGCCCGATCCACCAGGCATAGAGCGGGATGAAGAGGTAGAAGCTCATCTCGACGCAGAGCGACCAGGCCGCTGAGATGCCTGTGAGGTTCTGGTGCTGGAAGTAGATCTGCAAGAAGAGGTAGTGGATGACGTAGGCCTTCCACCCTCCTGGTCCGATCCCTGGCCCTGCGCTGAACACGGTGGTGGCAAAGAACAGGGCGACCCAGTAGGCCGGCACGATCCGCAAGATCCGCCTCACCCAGAAGGACCTCGTCCCTGGTCGAGGTGCCTTCGACAGATGAGCGACCACGAAGGGTCGGTACAGCAAGAAGCCTGAGATGAGGAAGAACACCGCCACGCCGATCTCGAGGCGAGCCGTGTAGAGCCCGATGCCATGACGGTGCTTCGGGGTGAGCCCCGAGACGAAGGCGGTGTGGACCCCCACCACGGTGATCGCGGCGATGGCACGGAGCCCGTCGAACGAAGGGAAGCGCGGCGGACGCTTCGGCGTGGCGCTCTCAGGCCCAGGGTTGATCTCTTGGCCTGCCTCATGGGAGCCGGGGAGGGGATTCAAGAGGTGGTGCTCGCCAATGGCCCCTGTCACTGATCCCTCCTGGACGACGCGCGGTGCCGCCCCTGCAAGGCGTCTCGGCTCAGTCTGTCATCCGGAGCCGTCGGTGCGGTTGCTTCCCGCCCGCCAGGTGCTCACCATGGCGCAGCGCACCGACCTCGCCGGAAACCTGATGCCCTCGATCCTGCGCGGTGGCGGCGGACGCAACGCTCAGGAGACGTCGGCAGATGTGCGGCGATCGGTCATCCGTTAGGGAGCCGAGCGCCACCGGTCTGCCGCTCGGCAGGGGAGCATCGAGGCAGGTGCGCGGTCTTGGGCTCGCAGAACGGCCTCAGCGCGTCGAGAGTCGCCATGTCGGGATTGGTCGGAGCGCGGCGAGCGAGGCGGGGGTGAAGATCTCCCTACCGAGATGGAGCGAACTTCCAATGGAGGAGCCCCTGCAGGGTGCCTCGCAGCCCATCATCTCGGTCGACTGGCGTTCGAGCAACCACCTAACGAGAGCTCCGCGCCGACTCCTTTTTACAGCAGAACCCCAGGGGGATCCCCCAATTCGGGTCGGGTGACTTGTACCTTCGACACCGCATTGAAAAAACCTTTTTCAGTGCGACGACGTTCGCGTCGCCATCAGAGGTGGCACGGCAAACTCAAAGGAGAATCTGTGAAGGATTTTTTTAGTCGGAAGAAAATCGCCATCCTTGCGACGGCAGGTGCCGTGGTGCTGGGCTCAGGCGTTGCCGCCTTTGCGTACTTCAGTGCCTCGGGCTCAGGGACCGGGAGCGCCACGATCACCGTGGGTAGCCCCGGCACGGTCACCATCACGCAAGATGCCTACGGCGCTTCGGCTCCGAAGTTCACGGCGGTGACGCTCTACCCCGGTTCGGGGAGTCAGAGCGTGGGCTTCACCGTGACCAACAACGGCGTCGGTCACCAGTACGTCGGTACCGTGACCGCGACCGTGAACTCCTCCGGCGGGAACGTCACCTCGGGCGGCACTCCCGTGGTGGGATGCCTGGCGTCGTGGTTCACCGTCACCGGCGCTGCGGTGCCTGTCAACACTGACCTGGCCGGAGCGGGCACGATCGACGTCGGCAACGCGACGACCGTGCCCAGCACGATCGCTGTCTCGATGACCAATGCTGCAGCCAGCCAGAACAGCTGCGCTGGTAAGTCCATCGACCTCGCGTTCACCTCGAGCTAGGCGAGCCAAGCGAGCGACGCGGCGCGGTCGGTGGTCTCGCCTCGATGTGGAGCGACCACACGGCGCCCTTCGTGGGTGGTCCGGACGGTGGAGCAGGTGCTCCGCCGTCCGGATCAGCCCCGCATCGGCTGGGGATGTGATCTCGCTCGGGAGCCTGCTGGGCGAGAGTCAGGCGCACTCATGGTGCCCTGTCTCCTCGGTCGATCTGAACTGAGAGGTCTAGCGCTCCCTCGCTGAGCGGGAGGTGGTCGCGCGATTGATCGGGAAAGCAGAGCCATGGGCGAGTGGAGTGGCCAAGGAGAGAAGGGCCAGCGACGGGGTTTCGCCGCCTCTCGTGCGCTGCTCGCGCTGGTCGTGGCGATCCTCCTGGTCGGACTGGCAGGGACGATCGTCTGGCTGTCATCGACGGACGGCTCAACGCACCGCACGGTCAAGGTTCCCTATGGACTCGACGCGCCGCGCCTCTTGCAACGACCGGCGGATCCGACGATCTCGACAAGCGCATCATTCATCTTCGGCACGACGCTGCCCGAGGCCACCTTCCACTGTCGTCTTGACGTTCAAGATGCCGCGATCTGCTCGAGATCAGCCTCGGCGAGTCTCCCTCGGGGAGCCGCGACCTACGAGGGTCTCGCTCGAGGACGCCACTGCTTCTTCGTCTACTCCTCCTCGATCCTCGGAGAGTCACCGACCACTGCGTACTGCTGGACGATCGCTGGCCCCCCAGAGACGCTCAAAGTCGTGGCCGGATCGGCTCAGTCCACCGTGGTGAACTCGGCCTTCGGCGAGCGGTTCTCCCTCCGCGTCCTCGACGCTTCGGGGACGCCAGTCCCTGGGATTCGCGTTGCCTTCTCGGCTCGGGCCCCCCTCCCAGGAGCGTCGACCCCCTCGGTGACATCGCGAGGAGCGGCGCACGGACCCCACGACGTGCTGGTGAGCTCGCTGGCCTCACAGGAGCGCCCACCAGGAGCGCCGCTCTCGATGGCCTCGGCGCCGGGCCTGATGACGTCGGCGTTGCCCTCAGGCACCTTTGCGAGATGTGACGGAGGGAATCCCAGCTCGCTTCGAGCTGCGTGACGGCTTCGAGTCGGAGCGGTGTCGCCACGTCATCGGCCTTCACGGCGAACGGCGTGCCTGGCACCTACAGCGTCTTCGCCACCATCGGCAGTGGCGGACCTGGCCTCATCGTGAGGTTTCTCGTCACCAACCTCCCCGCCCACGCCGCCAACGCCCCCGCATCCACGACCACGACCTCGGCTCCGAGCGGCCACTTCTCGATCGCCGGTGATCTCTCCATCCCCTTCTCACCTGGGGTGACGCAGAGCATCAATCTCATCATCACCAATCCCTTCGACGTCCCGATCACCATCGGTCCAGGCGGGATCTCGACCTTGATCACGTCAGACGTCCCTGCGTGCCCTGCGTCTGAGAACTTCGCGGTCGTCCAAGGGCTCACGGCGTCGGTCACGATCCCGGCGGAGCAGAGCCGGTCGCTCTCCAGCCTCTCGGTCTCCCAATCTGCGTGGCCGAGGATCGAGATGCTCGACACCTCCTTCGACCAAGACGTCTGCAAGGGGGCGACGCTCACCCTGAGCTACGGGGGCATCGCACAAGGATGAGGCGCCTCTTCGTTCTCTTGGTGCTCCTCGCCTCCTTGGGCGTCACCTCAGGCGTGGCCTATGGCTACTTCTCCTCGGCCGGATCTGGCTCATCGGCAGCCCGCGTGAGCACCGCGACCTTCCAGTCACTCACGATCTCGGCGTCGGCTGCCACGCCAAGCACCGCCCTCCTGCCAGGAAGCGCTGGCGACGTGACCTTCAAGGTGAACAACCCCAACGCTGTCGCCATGAGGCTGGTCAGCGCCACAGCCTCCGGTTCGCTCGCAGTGAGCGGAGGCACGGGCTGCTCCGCCGCCAACGCCGGTGTGAGCTTCGTCAACCAGGTGGGTCTCAGCATCACGATTCCCGCCAGCGTCACGAACTACACGGTCGACCTCCCCGGAGCCGCCTCGATGGCAACCTCATCGAGCTCGGGTTGTCAGAACGCGTCCTTCAGCTTCCCGATCTCGATCACCGCGCAGGTGCCGTGAGGCGCCCTCCCGCGCACGCTCGCCTTCGAGGCAGATCGATCTCTCGGCGGGGCCGTCGAGGATCGCTCGCTCGCTCAGGTCGAGCGGCACACGGCGACGCACTCCTTCAGACGCGTGGCATGCGTTTGGGGCTCGTGGCCCTCTGGGCGGCGTTGGGCTTCATCGTCCTCGCAGGAGGGGCGGCGCTTGGCTACTGGATCTCGACCGACGCCTCGAATCCCAGCTACGCCCTCGCCGGGAGCGTGAGCGCAGGACAGCTCCCGACCACCATTGTCTCTGGTCGTGACGTCACGCTGAGCTGGACCGGGGCGACCAACGCCAACGGCTACACGACAGCCCGGTCGAACGTCGCCCCCCAGAGCCTCAGCACGCTGATCGGTGGCACCTGTACGGGGACCATCTCGACCACCTCGTGCAACGACGTGGGTGTCCCAGAGAACGGCTCCGTGGCGACGCACTGGACCTACACCGACACACCCAGTCGCTACAGCTGGCTTGGCGCCACCAGCGCCTCGAGCGCGCAGGTGAACGTCCCGGCTCCGTCGCTGACGCTCGGAACCTCCAGCTTCACGACCGCCGGAGGTACGACGAGCGCCACGGCCGCCAGCTACTTCGACAATGAGTCGGTCACGTACTGCCTCGATGCGTCGAGCTCGTGTCCGGCGGGCAGCACCCTTGGCACGGCAAACGTCCCCGCCACAGGAGGCACCGTCACCACGGCTGGTCTTGCGCTCCCGGCCGGTGTCGCTGTGGGGGCGCACACCATCTATGCCATCGGTTCGCTCGGCAGCCTCGGCTCGGCTTCCATCACCGTGTCGGTGGGCACCGCCACGCACCTGGCCTTCTCGGTCCAGCCGAGTGCGGTGGTGGCGGGCGTCACCATCGCGCCTGCGGTGAGCGTCTCGGTGGAAGACGCCTTCAACAACGTGGTGACGAGCGACAACACGACCAAGATCACCTTGGCCATGGCTTCGGGCGGAGGGACGCTCGTGGGCGGCGCGCAGACCACCGTGAGCAGTGGCGTGAGCACGTTTGCAGCCGTGACCACCACGTCAGCCGGTGTGCACACCCTGGCTGCCTCGGACACCACGGGAGCCGGCGGGGGGCACCCGTACACCGCGGCCGTCTCGTCGAGCTTCACGGTGAGTGGGGCTTCCGCCACCTCCTTCGCTGTGGCCAACCCCAGCGTCCAAACCGCCGGCACGTCGTTCGCGCTGGTCGTCACCGCCCAGGACACCTACGGCAACACCGCCACCAGCTTCACAGGCACACAGAGCCTCACCATCACCGGTGCGACCAACGCACCGGACACCACCGCGCCCACCCTGCCCACCTCGGCCAGCTTCTCGAACGGCGTGGCCTCGGTGTCCGGCGTCGTGCTGACCAACGCTGTCTCCACCAACCTGACGGTGACGCAGGGCTCGATCACCGGCTCCTCAGGCTCCTTCAACGTCAATGGCGGCGTTGCGACGGACTTCACGGTCGACAACCCGGGCACCCAGACGGTGGGTACGCCGTTCTCACTTGGGGTGACCGCCCTCGACACCTATGGCAACACCGCGACGAGCTTCACCGGGACGCAGAGCGTGGCCATCACCGGTGCGACGAACAGCCCCAACAGCACCGCACCGACGCTCCCGACCTCGGCAAGCTTCGTGAGTGGTGGGGCCACCGTGTCCGGCGTCGTGCTGACCAACGCGGTCTCCACCAACCTGACGGTGACGCAAGGATCGATAGCGGGCACTTCAGGGATCTTCAGTGCCCTCCCCAGTGCGGCCACCTCGTTCGCCGTGATCAACCCGAGCACCCAGACGGTGGGTACGTCATTCGCGCTCGGGGTGACCGCCCTCGACACCTACGGCAACACCGCCATCAGCTTCACCGGCACACAGAGCCTCACCATCACCGGCGCGACGAACAGCCCCAACAGCACCGCACCGACGCTCCCGACCTCGGCAAGCTTCGTGAGTGGTGGGGCCACCGTGTCCGGCATCGTGCTGACCAACGCGGTCTCCACCAACCTGACGGTGGCGCAGGGATCGATCGCTGGCGCCTCAGGAGCCTTCACCGTGAATGCAGGCGTCGCCACGAGCTTCTCCGTGGCCAACCCGGGCAGTCAGGTCGCCGGCACGTCGTTCTCCCTTGGGTTGACCGCCCTCGACACCTACGCCAACACCGCCACCAGCTTCACCGGCACTCAGAGCCTCACCATCACCGGCGCGACGAACAGCCCCAACAGCACCGCACCTACGCTCCCGACCTCAGGCACCTTCTCGAGCGGCGTGGCGTCAGTGTCCGGCGTCGTGCTCACGAACGCTGCACCGACCTCGCTCACCGTGGCCCAAGGAGCCCTCACGGGCACCTCAAGCGCCTTCAGCGTGAGCCCGACCGCCAACGCCACCTCGGGGCACACGCTCTCCTTCACCACTCAGACGACTGGCGTGGCAAGCGCCACGGCGACCACGGTGTGGACCACCCAGCCGGCGGTGACGGTGCTCGACACCTACGGCAACGTGGCCACCGCCTGGTCCTCCAACGTGGGGCTCGCCAGGGCAACGGGTTCGGGCACGCTGACGTGCACCTCGACCACTATCGCTCCGACCAGCGGCGTCGCCACCTTCGCTGGCTGTCACGGCTCCGTGGCGTCCGCTGGCTGGTCCTTGGTCGCCACGAGCACCTCGGCAACCAGCGCGACCAGCGCCACGTTCTCCATCTCGGGCGTGGCCACCAAGATCGCCTTTTCGACCTCTGCACCGTCGACGGCCACCAACACCGTGGCGTTCACAACGACACCTGTTGCAGCCATCGAGGACTCCGCCGGCATCATCGTCACCTCGGGAAGCACGTACAGCGTCACGCTTGCCAACGTCACTGGCACCGGCTCGATCACGGGTTGCTCGGCGAACCCCGTCACGACCAACGCCGGGGTCGCCCCCTTCACGGGCTGTGCGATCACCGGCCTCGCCGGGACGCACACGATCAGCGCAACGACCACTGGGCTCACCACCAACGCGGTGACGTCGGGCAACATCGCGTTGAGCGCCGGAGCAGCCACGCAGCTGGCCTTCACGACCCAACCGGGCGGTGGAGCGAGCAATGCGTCGCTGGCTGCTCAGCCGGTCGTCAAGATCGAGGACGTGAGCGGCAACGTGACCACCAGCACCGCGACGGTCAGCCTCTCGATCGCCACACAACCTGGCTCGGGTGCCGCGATCTCGTGCACGTCGAACCCGCTCGTCGCCACCGCGGGCACGGCCACCTTCGCGGGCTGCAAGATCGTCGGCCAGATCGGGACCTACTCCTTGTCGGCGACCTCGAGCGGGCTCACCAGCGCCACCTCGAACACCCTCACCCTCACCTTCGGCGCCGCGACGCAGCTGGTCTTCACGACCCAACCGGGCGGGGGAGCGAACAACTCAGCGTGGACGACGCAACCCTTGGTCACCGTGGAGGACTCGGCGGGCAACACCAACACCTCAAGCTCGGCGTCGGTCACGCTCTCGATCGCTACGCAGCCAGGCTCAGGTGCCACCCTCACCTGCACGTCCAACCCCAAGGCTGCCGCCGCCGGCACGGCCACCTTCGCCGGCTGCAAGATCGTGGGCCAAGTCGGTAGCTACACCATCCAGGCCGCAGCGACAGGCCTCACGCCCGCCGTCTCAGGTTCCTTCAGCATCACCACGGGCATCGCTGCCAAGGTGGTCTTGACCACGCAGCCCGGTGGCGGGGCGAACGCCGCCGCCTGGCTCACGCAGCCCGTCGCAGCCATCGAGGACTCAGGCGGCAACGTCCTCACAGGGAGCAGCGCATCGATCACGCTCTCGATCGCTACGCAGCCGGGCTCAGGCGCCACACTCGCCTGCACGGCCAACCCTCTGGCCACCACCGCTGGTGTCGCCACCTTCGCCGGGTGCAACATCGTTGGCAAGATCGGCAGCTACACCTTGACCGCCGCTTCCTCTGGCCTGACGAGCGCCACGTCGAGCGCTCTCACGATCACCGTGGGGACGGCCACGCAGCTCGCCTTCACCACACAGCCGGTCGGTGGCTCGCACGGAGCCACGTGGGCCACCCAGCCCGTCGTCGCGCTCCAAGACTCTGGTGGCAACACGGTGACATCGACCGCCAGCGTGACGTTGGCCATCAACACCCAGCCTGGTTTCGGTGCCGCGCTGAGCTGCACCACCAACCCGTTGGCTATGACCGGTGGCGTGGCCACCTTCGCCGGCTGCAAGATCACGGGTGGCTCCTCGGGGACGTACACGATCAAGGCGACGGGGGCCTTCAGCGTTGTGAGCAGTTCGTTCTCGTCCTAGAGCGTCGCCTCTCGTCGTGCGTGGCAGTGACGAGACAGCGGGCAGGGACTCGCGCTCGCGCCGAAGTGTGAGACCGAGGGTGAAGGGCCGAGGGAGCGGCCGGCTCCCACCCGGGCGACGTGCTCAGAAGTGGCCGGTGATCGTCGGATCTTCTCAGGCCTCGTCAAGGTCAGACGACGCAGGCATCCACCGCTTCGATCCCAGGCGGCCGTAGCGTGAGCGCCACTTCAGGGATGCCTGATGGGCCGCTGGCCGAAGGGAGCCCAAGGTGCACGTCGTTCCCGCTCGCAGGATCAGTCGAGGCGCGCTTGCTCTCTTGGTCGCCACCGCAGCGACGGGCGTCCTGGCGAGCGGTGCTCTCCACCCCGCGGTAGCAGCCGCTGACCCTACGCCCACGTGTGACGCGACGACCTGCACGGTCAGCTTCGGGACGGCTGGCACGACCCAGAACTGGTCCGTTCCCGCCGGGGTGTCGACGATCACCGTGGCGGTGGCTGGCGCCTCAGGAGGCTCCTCGTCGGCAGGAGGCTTCGGCGGAGCGGGCGGTCAGATGGTAGCCACGGTCCCGGTCTCCTGGGGCGAGAATCTCTCGAGTCCTCCAAGGCGCTTCGCCCTCAGGGAGCGGCGACTTCGGCGGCGGAGGCGCGCCGGGGAAGGGAGGGGGACCGGGGTCAAGCGGAGGCTGGGGTGGCGGCGGATCCTTCGTGTTCGAGACCAATCCATCTTCAACGCTGCTGCTCGCCGTCGGCGGCGGTGGGGGAGCAGGGGGCAACGCCAGCGAGGTCGCCGGTGTCGGCGGAAGCGACGGCCCAGGTACAGATGCGACCACCAGCAACGTCGATGGCACCGTGGTCGGCCACGGCGGCACGCTGGTGACCGGAGGTGCAGGCGGATCCGGCGACCAGGGCCCGTCATCCAAAGGCTCGGCCGGTGGCGGCCCGGCCACGGCACCCGGCAACCCAGGCAGCGGCGGCAGTGGCGGTACGTCGTCGTTGCCCTCTGTGAGCTCGGGCGGCGGCGGAGGTGGGGGCTACTTCGGGGGCGGCGGCGGCGGCGTCAACGATCCTGCTGGCGTCTTGTCGGGAGCTGGCGGTGGCGGATCGGGCTACAACGACCCGAGCGCCACCGTGGTGTCCACCTCGACCAACGCCGGCGACGGCTCGGTCACCATCACCTATCCCGTCCCGGTGACGACGACGACGTCAGGGGTCCTGCGCGACGCCGTGACCGGCGCCTCGATCCCCAACAGCTGCGTCGTGTTCTCGCCGGCCGCCTTCCCGGGCCGGACGAACTACGACAGCGTGGGGGGCGACGGCTCATGGTCGTTCACCACAGCCGAGACCGGCCCGTTCAACCTGGCCTTCTACACCACGGCCAACGGTGACTGCAGCCAACCGATCCTGCCGACACCCGTGCCCTCCTGGTACGTTAACCAGCCCCTGACCGGGACCGATGAGCACGTCATCACGCCACCAGTCGGGGCCACGGCGGTGGCCGCCGGCAGCTCAGGTGTGGTCGCCTGCCTCGGTGCAACTGCTCTCCCGACGGGGGCTTGCGCCGTGCCCGCGGTGGACTTGTCGGGACACGTCGACACGAACGGTCCCGCACCGCTGGCCAACGTCTGCGTGTTCGCCGTCGATGCCAGCGGCAACGGCAGCCTGGCCTTGACGGACGCTCACGGCAACTGGAGCATGTCGGGGCTGCCTGCCGGCTTCAGTGTCGCGGTGATCTTCGTCCCGTTCTTCGGTACTGCCTCTCGTCCTTGTCAGGGCAATGGTGGCGGGGGCGGCCCACCTGTGCCCGGCCCCGGGCAACTCCAGCCCGTCCTCTACAACAACCTCTGGGTCAACCTGGCCGACCACACCTTCTTGAACAACCCCTACACGTGGGCCGTCGCCCACGGGGGCACCATCTTGAGCGCGCCCACCGCCGGCGTCGACGCGTGCCTCACCGACGCGGCCGGCACCGAGGTCCCTCGGCCGAGCTGCACGCCGAGCAGCCCGGCCGTGGTGGCAGCGTCTCCGACCACGCCGCCGGCGACCGGTGCCTCTTCTCTGTTGGCCTTCACCGGCGCGACCGTCCTCCCACTCGTCGCGATCGGATCTGGCTTGCTTCTCGCGGGCTTGGTCATCGTCGTTATCTCTACGACCCGTCGGCGAAGGTTGCGCCGCTGAGCGAAGCTGGCGGCACAGCGGAGATCTGAGCGGAGGCGGACGGCGGATGCGCTAGAGAGCGTGTACCCCACCGTGAAGCGCCCTGACCTGGTGTTTCGCACGAAGCCGGACACTCGATGGCGCCATCGGTGCGTCGGTGGGATCAAGGCTTCGTCGAGGTGACGCTGTTCGAGGTTGAGGGATCGATCAGGTCAGGTCGGGATCACCAGGTGTGCTCGGTTCGAACCACGACACTTTGGTGGAGGCGAAGGGACTTGAACCCTCGACCTTCTGTCTGCCAGACAGATGCTCTAGCCAGCTGAGCTACGCCCCCGTGGGAAGTGCCACTCTAGCAGCGAGGCAGCGGTGCTCTTCTTCTGCTCGGGATCAGCCGAGGATGACGGGCGCGGCACGTAGAGTTGCCAGGTGGCACGGGCCTACCCAGTCGGTGAGATCGAGGCGTCATGGCAGCAGCGCTGGCTCGAGTCTGGCCTCTACGAGGTTGAGAACGACGATCCGAGGCCCAAGTTCTATGCGCTGTGCATGTACCCGTACCCTTCGGGGTCCGCTCACCAGGGCCACGTGCGCAACTACACCTTCGGTGACCTCGTCGTCCGCTACCAGACGATGCAAGGCCATGCCGTGCTCTCGCCCTTCGGGTTCGACTCCTTCGGTCTGCCCGCCGAGAACGCGGCCATCAAGACCGGGACCCACCCGAGGATCTTCACCGACGAGCGCATCGAAGAGCTGCGCACCTCGGTTCGGCGCCTCGGCGCCGTCTACGACTGGCGTCGAGAGGTTCGCAGCCACGACCCGGCGTACATGCGCTGGACCCAGACGATCTTCCTGAAGCTCTTCGAAGAGGGCCTGGTCTACAAGGCCCTGGCCCCCGTCAACTGGTGCCCGGGCTGCAACACGGTCCTGGCCAACGAGCAGGTCTTGGCCGACGGGACGTGTGAGCGCTCAGGCGACCTCGTCGAGCGTCGGGACCTCGAGCAGTGGTTCTTTCGAATCACGGCCTACGCCGACGAGCTCTTGGAGGGACTTGACGCGCTCGAGTGGCCAGAGCGGGTCAAGACCATGCAGCGCAACTGGATCGGCCGCTCTGAGGGTGCGCTCATGGACCTCCCGGTCGAGGGCCGGGACGATCTGAGCGTGCAGGTCTTCACGACCAGACCCGACACCAGCTTTGGGATGACTTACGCCGTCTTGGCCCCAGAGCACCCGCTGGTCGATGAGCTGACCACCCCGGACCAAGTCGACGCCGTCGCCGAGCTGCGAGCGAGGATCGCCGGGGCGAGCGACATCGAGCGGACCTCGTCAGAGGGGGGAGCGGCGCTGACCAAGCGCGGCGTCTTCACCGGCTCCAACGTCCTCAACCCCTTCACTGGTGCACCGGTCCCGCTCTACCTCGCTGACTACGTGCTCATGGGCTACGGCACCGGAGCGATCATGGCGGTGCCGGCGGAGGACGAGCGAGACTTCGCCTTCGCCCAGGCCTACGGTCTGCCCATCGTCAGGACCACGGAGCCCAAAGAGGGGCTCCCTGATGACTTCGATGAGGCCTACACGGGCGACGGCGTGAAGGTGAACAGCGGCTTCCTCGACGGGATGGACGTGCCCTCGGCCAAAGCCGCGGCGATCGCATGGCTCGAAGAGCACGGCGCAGGCTCGGGGACGGTGAACTATCGCCTTCGTGACTGGCTCGTCAGCCGTCAGCGCTTCTGGGGCTGTCCCATCCCGATCATCAACTGCGCCCGCTGCGGCGTGGTCCCGGTGCCCTATGAGGACTTGCCCGTGGTCGCCCCCGATGACGTCGAGTTCACGCCGTCGGGCCAGTCGCCGCTGGCCAGCAATGAGGGCTTCGTCCACGTCAGCTGTCCTCGCTGCGGAGGAGAGGCTCGTCGCGAGACCGACACGATGGACACCTTCGTCGACTCGTCGTGGTACTTCCTTCGCTTCTGCGATCCCTTCACCGAAGGCGTGCCCTTCTCGCCAGCGGCCGCTCGCCACTGGATGCCGGTCGACCAGTACATCGGCGGGATCGAGCACGCCATCCTCCACTTGCTCTACGCCCGGTTCTTCACCAAGGCGATCATCGACGTGGGCCTGGCTCCGGACCTTGAGCGCGAGCCCTTCAAGCGGCTCTTCACCCAGGGCATGATCCGCATGGACGGCTCCAAGATGTCGAAGTCCAAGGGCAACCTGGTCGCGCCCACCACGTACTACGAGTCGGTCGGCGCTGACGGCTTGCGCCTCTTCCACCTCTTCGTCGGTCCACCGGCCGACGACGTCGACTGGACCGCGCAGACCGATCAGGTGATCGACGGGTGCGGTCGCTTCCTCGACCGCCTCTGGCGGCTGTGCACGACCGAGGTCGCCACCCGAGTGGGCGGTGCGACGACCGAGGCCGACCTTGCGATGCGTCGAGCGACTCATCGAGCCATCAAGAAGGTCTCCGATGACCTCGAGCGCTGGAGCTACAACACAGCGGTCGCGCAGCTCATGGAGCTCCAGAACCACGTGCGGCACTACGTCGACGCCGACGAGCCTCCCGCCAGAGAGGTTCTCGACGAGGCGCTTGACTCGTTGCTCCTCCTCTTGGCCCCGATGGCACCCCACTTGCCCGCCGAGCTCTATGAGCGCCGCCACGCCAGCCACGTGCACGAGCAGCCCTGGCCCACCTTCGATCCGGCGCTCGTCGTGGCCGAGACCACCACGATGGTGGTCCAGATCTCCGGCAAGGTCCGCGATCGTCTTGAGGTTGAGCACTCGATCACCGAGGATGAGGCCATCAGCGCCGCGCTCGGCTCAGAGAAGATCGCTGCCGAGCTTGACGGTCGAGCGCCGAGCAGGGTCATCGCTCGACCACCGAAGCTCGTGAACATCGTCCTCTGAGATGCCGAGGCGCCGTCACGTCTCCGTGCCCGCCGTCGAGCGGCGAGACGCCACCGAGCGGTGGCCAGCCCTCGAGATCAGGAGCTCGGCGCGGCGGAAGAAGACCGCCACCGCTTGGTGGGAGGGTGCCACCTTGGTGGTGGCGCTGCCGGGCCACGTCCGAGAGCCCGAGCGCTCTGAGCTGGTGGCCTGGCTGGTCGAGCGAGCTGCTCGACGACGCCCGTCGCTCCACCGCTCGGATCCGGAGCTCCTCGCTCGAGCACGAGCGCTGGCGGAGCGCTACCTGCTGGACGTCGAGCCCACGGCGGTCCGCTTCGTGACCAACCAGCGCCGACGATGGGGGTCGTGCACGCCGGAGACCGGGGTGATCAGGCTCTCCGATCGGCTCCGCGCCACGCCCGACTGGGTGCTCGACTGCGTCCTCGTTCACGAGCTCGCCCATCTCGCACACCCGGATCACGGCACCGAGTTCTCCGAGCTCGCTCATCGGCACCCTCGCCAGGATGAGGCGACGAGGTACCTCGAGGGCTACCAGCTGGGCCTCGACGTCGCCGACGAGGAGCGGGCATCAGCCAGCGAGGTCGGAGCGGAGCAGCAGGCTTCGGCACAGGCGAAGCGGCGTCCCCGTCCGCACCGAGCTGTCGACGCAGAGCTGCCGACGCTCTTCTGAGCGTCGCGCCCCCTAGGACTCTTCGCCGCGGAGGAACTGCTCGAGCTCGGCAGCGAGCTCGTCGCCGCTCGGGATCTCCTCGATGCCGAGCGCGTTGCCCTCGGTGGCGTCGAGCGTTGCCTCGAGCGCCTTGACCATGGCGGTGTGCTCGGGGTTCGAGTTGATCAGCTCGTCGATCTGCTGCTGGGCGGTCGATGCGGCTTCTGGCAGCTCGCCGAGTCCGAAGGACAGCTCGGCGATCTGACCTAGGCCCTCGATGAGGGCGATGGCCGCCTGGGGGAAGGACATCGCTGCCACGTAGTGCGGCACTCGAGCCCAGAGGGTGATGACGTCGATGTCGTTCTGCGCCATGCCCATCTCGAGGGCGGAGGAGACCCCAGCGGGGACCTCGAGCTCGCCGGTGACGTGGTTCACCTGCTCGAGGAGCCTGGCTGACTCGAGCGGGGCCGTGGCGGTGAGCCGCACAGGGCGAGTGTGCGGTGAGGGGGCGGGAAAGGCTCCCAAGGCGACGACCAGGCGGCACTCGAAGCGCTCGGCCAGCTCCACGACGGCGTCGACGAAGGCCGTCCAGTACACGTCCGGCTCTGGGCCCACAAGGTAGAGCACGTCACGGCCCACTCGATCGGTGCCCACGCGCAGCTCGATCTCAGGCCAGGTCACCGACTCGGTGATGCCGTCGACGATCCGGGCGATGGGGCGCCGGGCGCGCTGGTCGATCAGCACCTCGTTGTCGAAGGTGGCCAGCAGCTCGGTGCGCGAGACCTCGAGCAAGGTGGCCATCGCAGCCGAGGCGCCGAGGCCGGCATCGATCCAGCCTTCGAGAGCGACCACCAAGACCGGATCTCGCAGCTCGACGTCGTCGAGGAGCGTGTAGAGCTCGCTGTCGGGGCGGAAACTCATCGGACGCGCCCGAGGGCGATCGCGGCCTCGATGCTCGACTGCTCGAAGGCGCTGATCGAAGGGGTCTCGCTCATCCCTCGACGCTACCGGGTCTCAGGGACTGGTGAGCCGAGGCGACCGGTACCATTCGTGACGTGGTCGACGTCACTGATGCAACGTTTGAAGCCGAGGTCCTTGAGCGCTCCCGCTCAGTCCCCGTCGTGGTGGACCTCTGGGCCACGTGGTGCGGTCCGTGCACCACGCTCGGACCGATGCTCGAGTCAGCGGTCGCTGCTCGCGGCGGGGCGATCGAGCTGGTCAAAGTCGACGTCGACGCCAACCCGGCCATCGCTCAGATGTTCCAGGTCCAATCGATCCCCGCGGTCTTCGCCATCAAGGACGCCCAGGTCGTCGATGGCTTCGTCGGTGCCGTCGGTGCGGGGGAGATCGAGGCGTTCTTGGATCGACTCAACCCTGCGCCGAGCGAAGCCGATCTGGCCGCCGAGGCCGCCGACGAAGACGCCTTGCGAGCGGTCCTCCAAGAGAACCCCGGTCAACCCGTGGCGGTGGTGGCGCTGGCCTCCATCCTGGTGGGCTCCGAGCGCGCCCAAGAGGCCTTGGACCTCTTGGCGAGGATCCCGGCGACCACGGAGTCCCGAGCGATCGAGGCCGAGGCCCGGCTGGCGCTCCAAGCCATCGACGTGAAGAACCAGGAGATCGCGCCGCTCCTCGACGGGCTTCTAGACAAGGTGAAGACCGATGAGGATGCCCGCCAGGAGTACTTGGACCTGCTCGAGACGATGGGTCAAGGCAGCACGGTGGCGCTCGAGTACCGCAAGAAGCTCGCCGCTCGGCTCTTCTGATCGCCGTGGCGCTCAACGCAACGCGCCTGGCCCCGAGCGTCGCCCTGGGCCCTCACGTCTACGACGTGCGGACCAAGGCGATCGTGATGGGGATCTTGAACCGGACGCCAGACTCCTTCTACGACAAGGGCGCGAACTTCGCCTTCGACGCCTTCTTGACCAAGGCCGATGAGCACGTGGCAGCCGGTGCCGATCTGCTCGACGTGGGCGGGGTCAAGGCGGGACCAGGCGACGAGGTCACCGAGGCCGAAGAGCTCGAGCGAGTGGTGGGTGCTGTCGAGGCGTTGGTCGAGCGGTTCGACCTGCCCGTCTCGATCGACACCTGGCGCGCCTCGGTGGCAGAGGCGTGTTACGCAGCCGGCGCGGTCGTCGGCAACGACATCTCTGGTTTCGGCGACCCTGCCTACGTCGAGGTCGCAGCCAAGGCGGGCGCCAGCGTGGTGGCCACCCACATCCGCTTGCAGCCTCGGGTGAGGGATCCCAACCCGATCTATGACGACGTGGTCGCCGACGTCGGTGCCTTCCTCGTCGAGCGAGCCGAGCGGGCCCTGGCCGCAGGGATCCCACGAGAGCGGATCATCATCGATGCCGGTCTGGACCTGGGCAAGACCACGCCCCAGTCCGTCGAGCTGCTTGCGAGCATCGGACGCTCTGGCCGGCCTGGGCTTCCCGCTGCTGCTCTCCGCGTCGAACAAGGGCTTCTTAGGTGAGCTCTTGGGCCTCGACATCACCCAGCGGCGCGAGGTGTCCCTGGCGGCCTGTGCGCTCGGCATCGTGAAGGGCTGTCGTGTGCTGCGCGTCCACCACGTGGCGGGCACGGTGGCGGTCAGGGATGCCCTCGATGAGCTCCTGAGCGCCGCATGATGACCAAGGCAGCCACCGAGGTGACCCCCGTGGTGGTGGTCACCGGGGAGGACGATGCGATGATCGCCAGCGAGGTGCGCCTCGTCCTCGAAGAGCTGGTCGGCGAGCGCGATCCAGGCTTGGTGGTCGAAGAGGTGGCTTCCCTCGGAGGCGAGGAGCTCGACGTCGGCAAGATCATCGACGCGTACACCACGCCCCCCTTCCTCATCGATCGCCGCGTGGTGGTGGTGCGAGACGCCGGACGTCTCGACGCCGCGGGGGCGAAGCGGCTCTTGGCCGCTCTCGACCCGCCACCGCCGGGCGCGGCGGTGGTCTTGGTCAAGGGGTCGAAGGCGGTGCCGGCCAGCTTGGTGAAGAAGGCCAAGGATCTCGGCAAGGTCTTCGACGTCTCGGTGCGCAAGACCCAGCAACGTCGGGACTTCGTCGCCGAGCACCTCCGCCATGGCTCGGTTCGGCTCTCCCCGGTGGCGCAGAAGCACTTGGATCAGCACCTCGGCGACGAGCTCAGCCGGATGGACGGCATCTTGGAGACGCTCTCTGCCGCCTACGGCGAGGGGGTGACCGTCGATGATCAGATGCTCGCACCGTTCTTGGGCACCCAGGGCTCGGTCCCGATCTTCGGGTTGACCGACGCGCTGGAGAGCGGCAGCATCTCAGCGGCGCTCGGCATCGTGGATCGGATGATGGGTCCGGGAGGGATCTCGGGGCACGAGCTGTTGGCGGCCATCGACAACCACCTCTCTCGAGCCGCTCGGCTCCAGGGCTCTGACGTGCGCTCAGGCGATGATGCGGCGGCCATCCTCAAGATCCACGCCTATCCGGCCAAGAAGTCGCTGAACCTGGCCCGCCAGCTCGACCTCGAGTCGCTCTCGAACGCCCTCAGCCTGGTGGTCCAGGCCGATCTCGACTTGAAGGGCCAGAGCGGTCTCGATGAGCGAGTGGTGATCGAGATCCTCGTGGCGCGTCTCACGCGCGCGCTCGCGACGAAGCGAGTCTGAGAAGGCTCTCGGGGTTGTCCTTCGAGGTTGGCCCCCGAAGGAGGTGCTCAGCTCGAGGCGCTGAGCGCGTTGATGCGACGCATCAGGCGGCTCTTGCGGTTCGCAGCCTGGTTCTTGTGGATGACACCGGAGGCCGCAGCCTTGTCGATCCGCTTGACGGCGAGACGAAGGTCCTCGACGGAAGACTCAGCCTGGGCCTCGGCGGAGGTGACGGCGTGCTTGGTGCGCGTCTTGAGCTCAGAGCGCACGGCCTTGTTGGAAAGGCGACGACGCTCGCTCTGGCGGTTCCGCTTGATCTGGCTCTTGATGTTTGCCACGAGTTCCTCTGGAGTTCGAAGGGAGGAGGTGCCAACTGGACCCGCCAGCAGCGCCTCGAAGATGCCGGTGAACCGGCCTCAAGACGATAGCAGCAGCGGGGCGGTGCTTGGAAGCCGGCCCACCTGAGCGTCTCGTCATCGCCGGTACGCTGCAAGGATCGTGCCGTTGCCGAAGCCCTCGGGCCCTCTCCCGACCAGCCTCATCCGAAACTTCTCGATCATCAGCCACGTCGACCACGGCAAGTCCACCTTGTCAGACCGGATCTTGGAGATCACCGGCGCGGTCGATCCTCGTCAGATGCGAGCGCAGTACCTCGATTCGATGGACATCGAGCGTGAGCGGGGCATCACCATCAAGGCGCAGAACGTGCGCGTCGGCTTCGAAGGCCACGTGCTCCACCTGATCGACACCCCTGGTCACGTCGACTTCGGCTACGAGGTCTCGCGCTCGCTGGCGGCGTGTGAGGGAGCGGTCTTGCTGGTCGACGCCTCGCAGGGCATCCAGGCCCAGACCCTGGCCAACTGCTACCAGGCTCTCGAGAACGACCTCGAGATCATCGCTGTGCTCAACAAGATCGATCTCCCCGCCGCTGACCCCGAACGGTGCGCCGCGGAGATCGAGTCGGTCTTGGGGCTTGCTGCTGACGAGATCCTCTCGATCTCGGCGAAGACCGGCGAAGGGGTCGCGGAGCTGCTGCGGGCGATCATCCAGAGGATCCCGGCCCCGACCGGCGATCGCGACGCCCCGCTCCGAGGGCTCATCTTCGACTCGAGCTTCGATCAGTACCGCGGTGTGATCTCCTCGGTGCGCATCGTCGAAGGCACGATGCGCCCCGAGCGCCTTCGCTTCATGCACGCTGGGTCCAACCACGACGTCGAGGAGATCGGGGTGCGCACGCCGATCCCGCTTCCTGTGGACGAGCTGGGCCCCGGCGAGGTCGGCTACGTCATCGCCGGGATCAAAGACGTGGGTGAAGCGCGCTCGGGCGAGACCCTGACTGACGCCACGAGGCCCGCCGCCGAGCCCCTCGAGGGCTACCGGGACCCGAAGCCGATGGTCTTCTGCGGGCTCTTCCCCATCGACGGCGATGATCTCCCGGATCTGCGTGACGCGCTCGAGAAGCTCAAGCTCAACGACTCGTCGGTGACCTTCGAGCCTGAGTCGTCCCATGCGCTGGGCTTCGGGTTCCGCTGTGGGTTCTTAGGGCTCCTGCACATGGAGATCGTCAAGGAGCGATTGGAGCGAGAGTTCGACCTCTCGCTCATCGCCACCGCACCCTCGGTGGTCTACCGAGCGTTCTTGACCGACGGCACTGAGCAGATCATCGACAACCCGACCGAGCTGCCCGACGCGTCGCGCCTCGATCACATCGATGAGCCCATGTTGTCGATCACGATCCTCACCCCGACGGAGTACACCGGGGCCATCATGGACCTCTGCCAGTCGAAGCGGGCCGAGATGACCAAGATGGAGTACCTGAGCCCTGAGCGGGTGGAGCTGATCTATCGGATCCCCCTCGCTGAGGTGGTCATGGACTTCTTCGACCAGCTCAAGTCACGCACCAAGGGCTACGCCAGCCTCGACTACGAGCCGACCGACTACGAGACGGCCAACCTGGTGCGCGTCGACATCTTGATCAACCACCTGCCCGTCGACGCCTTCTCGATGATCGTCCATCGTGACAACGCGGACAGCTACGGGCGCAGGATGGCAGAGCGGCTCAAGGAGCTCATCCCCCAGCAGATGTTCGAGGTGCCCATCCAGGCCGCCGTCGGAGGCCGCGTGATCGCCCGAGAGACGGTGCGAGCTCGTCGCAAGGACGTGCTCGCCAAGTGCTACGGGGGCGACATCTCGAGGAAGCGCAAGCTCTTGGAGAAGCAGAAGGAGGGCAAGAAGCGGATGAAGAACCTCGGTCGCGTCGAGGTCCCCCAGGAGGCCTTCGTCGCTGCCCTTCGCCTCGGGGACTGACCTCGCTGCCTATAAGGCCAGCGCGCGCTGGCACTCGGTAGACTTGAGTGCTGAAAGGCCCACCATGAGCAGCGAGCACGCAGAAAATCGGACCGACGGCGAGCTCGACCCTCGCAAGGCCGCCATCTTGGAGGCGATCGTCACGGGCTACATCGGCACCGCCATGCCGGTGGGCTCCAACGTGATCGCCGAGACCTCAGGCATCGGCGTGTCCTCGGCCACGGTCCGCTCAGAGATGGTCGCCCTGGAGCGAGACGGCTATCTCGCCCAGCCCCACACCTCTGCGGGTCGCATCCCGACGGACAAGGGCTATCGCTTCTTCGTCGACCACCTGACGACCCCTGGGACCCTCGGTCCCCAGCAGCGCCAGCAGGTGGCGTCGTTCTTCGGGCAGGTCCAAGGTGGCCTCGAGGACATCTTGGAGTCGACCTCGTCGTTGCTGAGCGACCTCACGTCGTACGCTGCGGTCGTCGTCGGCCCCAGCCACGAGCAGGCCTCGGTCCGCTCGATCCAGGTCGTGGGCCTCGGGGGCCGGCGGGCGCTGGTGGTCACGGTCTTCGCCGACGGCGCGGTGGACAACCGACCCTTCGAGCTGCCGAGCGAGCTCGACGACGCCGTGCTGGCGGGTGCGAGCGCCCATCTGCAGAACCAGCTCGGAGGCAAAGCCCTGAGCAAGTCGACCTCGGCCAATCCCTCCGGCATGGTCGAGGTCGACGAGGTCGCCGCTCTCGCCGTCGACGCGCTGGTCACCATGGCTCGCAGCGGCGAGCACGAGCCGGTCTACGTCGGCGGGCCGTCGCGTCTGGCGTCTGCCTTCGACGCCATCGAGACGGTGCGAGGCGTGCTCGGGATCTTGGAGCAGCAGCTGGTCGTCGTCTCGTTGCTCCGCGACGTGATGGAGTCAGGTCTGTCGGTCGCCATCGGCTCCGAGCACGGCTACGAGCCGCTCTCGAGCTGTGCGGTGGTCGTCGCGCCGGTCGAGATCAACGGCCGCCAGGCCGGTGCGGTGGGGATCTTGGGTCCGACCAGGATGGACTACCCCGCAGCCATGGCTGCCGCGGACACCGTTGGCCGACAGCTCTCTGAGAGGATCGGCCCAGAACCAAGTGAAAGCGATGGGCATGGCTGACCTCGGCGACCTCTATGAGATCTTGGGCGTGTCACGAGGTGCGTCGTCTGACGAGATCAAGCGCGCCTATCGACAGCTGGCTCGAGAGCTGCACCCTGACACCAACCCGGATCCGGCCGCTGAGGAGCGCTTCAAGAAGGTCTCCGTGGCCTACGAGATCCTCTCCGACCCCGAGCGGCGGGCGAACTACGACGCCTACGGCGACCCCCAGATGGCCGCCGGTCAGGGCTCGCCGTTCGAGGGAGGAGGGTTCGGAGACATCTTCGACATGCTCTTCAACCAGATGAGCGGTCAGCAGGGAGCGAGGCGCCGGGGACCCGTCGCCGGCCAAGACATCGAGACGACGCTGGAGCTGACCTTGGTCGAAGCCGCGTTCGGCGCAGCCAAGGACGTCACGCTGCGCCTGCCCGTGCGCTGCTCGACGTGCGAGGGATCGGGTGCAGAGCCCGGGACCACGCCGCAGACCTGCACAGAGTGCCAAGGCGCGGGCGAGGTCCGCCGGGTGCGCCAGACGATCATGGGCCAGATGGTCACGGCCACGCCGTGCCCTCGCTGCCACGGTCTGGGCCAGACGATCGCGTCGCCGTGCGCGACCTGTCGCGGCGACGGGCGTGTGACCGAGGAGCGGACCTTCACCGTCGAGGTCCCGCACGGCGTCGAGTCCGGCACGACGCTCCGGCTCACCGATCGCGGAGCGGCGGGCCCTCGGGGAGGTCCCTCGGGCTCGCTCTTCGTGCACCTGGCGGTCGCACCTGACCCTCGCTTCGAGCGCGAGGGCGACGATCTGCACACGATGGTCCACGTCGGGATCGCCCAAGCGGCCCTCGGGACGGTGCTCGACGTCGAGAACCTCGAGGAGTCTGTCAAGGTCTCGATCTCGCCAGGGACCCAAGCCGGAGCGATCCTTCGTCGCCGAGGCGAAGGCGTGCCCCATCTTCGCGGCCGAGGCAACGGGGATCTCTACGTGCACGTCCAGGTCGACACGCCGCTCGAGCTGACCGACCGTGAGGTCGAGCTGCTCGGCGAGCTCGCCCAGCTGCGCGGCGAGCACCTCGAGCCGCCTGAGGAGCACCACGGGATCTTGTCGAAGATCAAGTCCGCGTTCAGTTGACCTTCACGCCAGGGGCGATCGAGCGAGCTCGAGCTGCGGCCCAGGTCGTCGTCGGCGATTTGGATGCCTTGGAGCTCAGCGACACCGACAGCCACCACCTCTTCAAAGTCCGGCGCCTCCGCGACGGCGAGGTGGTCATCGCCTCAGATGGCCAGGGCTCATGGCGTCGCTGCCTGGTCGCCTCATCCCGCTTGGCGGCCGACGGCTCGATCGAGAGCGAGGTGCCCGCCACGGCGCCCCTCACGGTCGGCTTCGCCCCCGCCAAGGGGGATCGCTCGGAGTGGGCGGTGGCCAAGCTCACCGAGCTCGGCTGCGATCGGATCGTGGCACTCAAGACGGAGCACGCCTCTGTCCGCTGGGGAGCGGAGGCGACGACCAAGGCGCTGGCACGCTGGCGACGAGTCGCCCTTGAGGCGTCGTGTCAGGCTCGCCGGGTCACGCTGCCAGAGATCGAGGGCCTCCTGGGCCCCGCCGAGCTGCTCACGGGTCAGTCAGCGGCGCTCGGCGTGCCGGGAGGGCCGCCCCTCAAGGCCGGGATCACCACGATCTTGATCGGCCCCGAAGGCGGGTGGAGTGAGGCTGAGCTTGGCCTCCAAGGCGCCAGGGTGGGCCTCGGGGGCAACGTGCTGCGGACCGAGACGGCGGCGGTGGCCGCGGGCGTGCTCCTCGGTGCGAGCAGGGCGGGTACGGTCGGGCTCGTGGACCGAGGCGAGGAGCGGCGTTGAGAGTCGAGGACGATTGCCTCTTCTGTGGCATCGTGGCTGGATCGACCCCCGCTCAGATCGTCTACGCCAACGAGGCTGTGGTGGCCTTTCGTGACGTGGCCCCGCAGGCGCCCACGCACGTGCTGATCGTGCCCCGGGATCACATCGCCAACGCCTCGCACGTCGAAGAGCCCGACGCATCCACGCTCGGCGCTATGGTGCTGGCGGCCCAAGAGGTCGCTGATCTGGAGGGCATCGGCGGCGAAGACCGCGGCTATCGCCTGGTCTTCAACGTGGGGCCCGACGCCCAGAACTCAGTGCCTCATCTCCACCTGCACCTTTTGGGAGGACGACCGATGACGTGGCCGCCCGGATGACCGGACCGATCTCCACCTCCGAGCTGCCGGCGGACGTGCCTGCGTCCACCTTGGTGCCCAACACGCACCTGATGGCCGCGCTGCTCGGCGAGCGCGACGCCCACCTCCGCCTGATCGAGAAGGCGTTCGCTGACGTCAAGATCACCGTGCAGGGCAACCAGATCACTGCTGAGGGACCCGAGGCGCAGCGAGTCACCGGTCTCTTCGACGAGCTGGTCCTCTTGGTGGAGTCGGGCCAGGTGCTCGATGAGGCCAAGGTGGGCCGGACCATCGACATGGCACGCGCCGATCTGCGCCCCTCCGAGGTGCTCGGTGCCACGGTGGTGCGCGCCGCGAAGGGTCGCATGATCCGGCCTCACACCGCGGGCCAGAAGCGCTATTGCGACACCATCGCGACCAACACCATCTCGTTTGGCATCGGCCCGGCGGGCACCGGCAAGAGCTACCTGGCCGTGGCCCTGGCCGTCCAAGCGCTCCAGGCGCGCCAGGTCACCCGGATCGTGCTGCACGCGCCCCGCCGTCGAGGCGGGGGAGCGTCTGGGCTTCTTGCCTGGGGACCTCATGGCCAAGGTCGACCCCTACCTGCGACCGCTCTACGACGCGCTCTTCGACATGCTCGAGCCCGAAGGCGCGCAGCGCCTCATCGAGAAGGGAACCATCGAGGTCGCACCCTTGGCCTTCATGCGAGGCCGCACGCTCAACGGCTCGTTCATCATCTTGGACGAGGCGCAGAACACCACCCCTGAGCAGATGAAGATGTTCTTGACCCGAATCGGCTTCGGGTCCAAGTGCGTGGTCACCGGTGACACCACCCAGATCGACGTCCAGGGAGGCCGCTCTGGGCTCGTGGGGATCGAGGAGATCTTGAAGGGCATCGACGGCATCTCCTTCGTGCACCTCGACCGCAAAGACGTCGTCCGCCACAAGATCGTGGGTGACATCATCGATGCCTACGACCGAGTTGACCAGGTGAACGGCGGCGCTGGTGGCCGTTGAGGTCTTCGGCGCCGACGAGCAAGACGACCAGCCCATCGATCTCGAGGCCGCAGTGAGCCTGGCCACCAAGGCCCTGGAGGCTGAAGGCGTGCGCGGCCCGGCTGAGGTCTCGCTGCTGTTCGTCGATGAGGCCTCGATGGCGGCCCTCAACGAGCGCTTCATGCACAAACCAGGCCCGACTGACGTGCTCAGCTTCCCGATCGAGGATGATCTGCTCCCCTCGGGGCGCTTCCCGGACTCAGGCACGCCCGGTCCGGGGATGACCGACGAGCCGATGTCCTCGCCGCTCACGCTCCTCGGCGACGTCGTGGTCTGCCCGGCGGTCGCCGAGCGCAACCGGGTGGAGCATGGGGCGAGCCTGGACGACGAGATCGCCCTGCTGGTGGTCCACGGCATGCTGCACCTCTTGGGCTGGGATCACCAGGTCGATGCTGATGCAGAGCGCATGGAGGCCCGGGAGCGGCACCTGCTGAGCCGCTTCCACCAGCCGGAGGCGTCCTCGTGATCGCCTCGATGTCGCTCAGCGTGCAGGTGATCTTGGTCGTGGTCGTGCTGGTCTTGCTGTTCGGCTCAGGAGGCTTGGCCGCGGCGGAGACCGCGCTCGTCCGCACGAGCCGCGTCAAGGCGCGCTCGTTGGCCGATGACGAGCGCCGTGGCTCGCACTCGCTGGTGCGCTTGGTCGAGCACCCGCAGCGGTTCTTGAACCCGGTGCTGCTGCTGGTCCTGATCTGCCAGCTGGTCTCGGCCACCTTGATCGGTCTGCTCGCCGATTCGTGGTTCGGTGTCTGGGGCGTGCTGTTCGGCACGGTCTTCGAGGTCGTCGTGATCTTCGTGTTCTTCGAAGCCGTGCCGAAGAACTGGGCCGTGCATCACCCTGAGCGGGCTGCCCTGGGCACCGCGCCCGTCGTCGACTGGATGATCAGGTTCCCACCCATCAGGGTGCTCTCGGGCTTCTTGATCGGCTTCGCCAACATCGTGATCGGCCAGCGAGGCGACGCCGTCGCCACCTCGGCGGTGACCGAGTCGGAGCTCTTGGCGATGGCGGACGTGGCGCGCGACGAAGACGTCATCGACGCTGAAGAGCGCGAGTTCATCCACTCGGTCATCGACTTCGGCGACACGGTCGTGCGAGAGGTCATGGTCCCGCGGCCCGACATGGAGGCGGTGGAGGTGACCATCTCGGTCTCCGACGCCCTGGTCGAGGCGCTCGAGGCGGGCTTCTCTCGTCTGCCGGTCTACGCCGAGTCCATCGACGACGTGGCAGGGATCGCGTACACGAAGGATCTGATGATCCTGGAGCGAGCAGGGCGAGGGGACGAGCTGGTCGGCGAGCACGTGCGGGCAGCCCACTTCGTGCCCGAGACCAAGCTGGTCTCCTCGATGCTGCGTGAGATGCAAGAGGCCACCTTCCACATGGCGATCGTCGTCGACGAGTACGGGGGCACGGCGGGCTTGATCACCTTGGAGGACGTGCTTGAAGAGCTGGTCGGAGAGATCGTCGACGAGTTCGACAACGAAGAGAAGCCGGTCGAGACGATCGATGCGGCCACCACCATCGTGGCGGGTCGGATGGCCATCGATGAGGTCGATGATCTGCTCGAGGCCGAGCTGCCAAAGGGCAGCTGGGACACCGTCGGTGGGTTGCTCTTAGATCTCGTCGGTGGCGTGCCCGAGGTGGGCGAGGCGGCCGAGGTCGAGGGCTTTCGGCTCATCGCCGAGGAGATCGACGGGCGCCGGGTGGAGCGCGTCAGGATCGTGCGGCTCGCCCCGGTCGAGAACCCCGCCAGCTCGGCTAAGGCGAAGCCCTGATGCGCTCAGGCTTCGCCTCCGTCGTCGGTCGGCCCAACGTGGGCAAGTCCACGCTGGTCAACACCATCATCGGCGAGAAGGTGACCATCACCTCGTCTCGCACCAACACCACTCGTCACCAGATCCGAGGCGTGCTCACCAGGGCGGACTATCAGATCGTCTTCGTGGACACGCCCGGGCTCCATCGACCACGGACGCGGCTGGGCGAGCGGCTCAACGACTCCGCCATCGACGCCTTCAGCGACGTCGACGTCCTCATCCCCCTGGTCGAAGCCAACGAAGCGGTGGGACCTGGCGACATGGGCGTGCTCACGCGCTGCTTGGAGGTGGCGTCGCGCGGAGGGCCGAGCGTGCTCATCGCCGTCAACAAGATCGACGCGGCGGGCGCGGCCAAGACTGCGGAGCAGCTCATGGTGGTCCACCAGGCCCTGATCGAGCTGGCAGCCAAGCGCCTCGAGCTCAAGGATGCCGTTGACCGCGCCGAGTACTTCCCCATCTCAGCCAAGACGGGCAAGGGGGTCGGCGCGCTGGTCGATGCGGTCGTCGACCGCATGGAGGAAGGGCCCCCGTATTACCCCTCAGAGATGATCAGCGATCAAGACGAGGCCATCCACATCGCCGAGCTCGTCAGAGAGCAGCTCTTGGCTCGGACGAGAGACGAGCTGCCGCACTCGATCTTCTGCCAGGTCACCGAGTGGGAGGGCAGCAGGATCCGTGTCGAGATCTTGGTGGAGCGAGACTCGCAGAAGGGCATCGTGATCGGCAAGGGTGGCGAGATCCTCAAGGCGGTGGGGATCGCAGCTCGAGAGCAGCTGCCTGAGCACACGCACCTCGAGCTGTTCGTGCGCGTTGAGAAGAACTGGCAGAGCCGAGCCGAGGTCCTGGACCGCCTGGGTCTCTGAGGCGACCCTTTGGCGCACGGTCGACCCGAACCAGCGCTCCCAGAAGGGTTGGCGGCACGGCGTTCGGCGATCCAGGCCCGGGGGTCGGATCGCCTCGAGGACCTCAGTGCTCCCGTGTGGTGATTTGCGTCAAGAACGAGATCACCTCCGCCTGATCGATCGAACGCCTCATGGGCGGGAGGGCGCTCAGGAGCGTCCCTCGGTAGCTGGCGGTGGCCAAGCGCTGATCAAGCACCGCAACGACCCCATGATCCGTGGTCGAACGGATGAGGCGGCCGACGCCTTGGGCAAGCAGCGTGGCGGCGCGCGGCAGATCGACCAGGCTGAACGCCTGGGTCCCGGCGCGGCGTCGACGAGCCTCTAAGAGCGGGTCGTCCGGTCGGCCAAAGGGCAGCCGGTCGATGGTGACGAGCGAGAGGCTTCGGCCAGGCACGTCAAGTCCCTGCCAGAGGCCCATGGTCGCGAACAAGCAGGCGTCTTCTTCTTGCCGGAACCGCTCGACGAGCGCTCGGTTGGTGGAGGCGCCTTGGACCAGGATCGGGTGGTGCACTCGATCGGCCACTCGATCGGCGGCCTCTCGCATCGCTCGCCGAGAGGTGAAGAGCGCCAAGGTTCGCCCCCCTGCGGCGTCGATCAAGGTGGCCAGCTCGTCGGCGATCTTGACCTCGGCATCGTCTGCTCGTCGATCGCCGACCTCAGTGGCCACGTAGAGGATGGCCTGGGAGCGAAAGTCGAAGGGTGAGCCCACGTCGAGCTCGGTGATCTCCTCAGGATCAAGGCCCAGCCTCCGGGCGAGCCCGGGTGGGACCGTGGCCGAGGTCATCACCACGGTGGCGTGTGAGAAGAGCCCTGACGCCAGGGCGGGCCCCACGTCGATCGGAGACAGCGTCAGGGTCTTCGCCGTCCGGTTGGCGTCGAGCCAGAGGACCTGGTCGTCGTCGACGCCACGGAGGCGACCGACGTCATCGAGCATCCTGGTCGCGCTCGACACCGCTCGGACCGTGCCCGCTTCGTTGTCGTCGAGCCCGCGCAGCGAGCCCAGGACGGACCGGAGGGCCTGATCGAGGCGCTCTAAGACCTCGCTCAGCTCCTCGTGCTCAGCCAAGGTGATCTCGATCGCCTCGCCCATCTCTCCGAGGACCTGGGTGAGCCCGTCTGCAGCCTCGGCGAGCGGCTTGGTGCGCTCCGCACCGGTGGTGCCGAGCAGCGCTCTTGCTTGGCTGGCCAGGGTTCGCACCCGGCTGGCGGTCAGCTCGACGCCGAGCGACTGGGTCATCACCGCCTCGAGCTCGTGGACCTCGTCGATCACGACCGCGTCGTGCTCGGGCAAGACCTGGCCACCTGAGGCCAGGTGTGAGCCGAGGAGGTGGAGGTTGACCACGATCACGTCAGCCTCCGCCGCGTGGTGCCGGGCCATCTCGGTGAAGCAGCGGGAGCCTTGGGGGCAGTTGAAGGCGCCCGGGCACTCGCGTGGTCCCACCGAGACCATCGACCACGCTCGATCGGAGACCTCTTCGTCGAGCTCTGCTCGATCGCCGGTGGCCGACGTGGTCTCGAAGGCGAGCAGACGGCGCACCTGGGTAGCGAGGCGTTGGTCGTCGACTGGCTCGCCAGCACCTGGATCGACCATCTCTGGCTGGAAGCCGCCGTCGCTCAGCTCTGAGGCACGCTGGCGGCACAGGTAGTTGTTGCGGCCCTTGAGCACGGCGACGACTACCTCGCCGATGGCCGATGACACCAAGGGAAGGTCGCGTTGGGCCAGCTGCTCTTGGAGGGCCTTGGTGGCGGTGGCGACGACCACGGGGCGACCGAGCTGGGCACTGGGCACCAAGTACGCCAGCGACTTGCCCGTCCCGGTGCCGGCGGCGACCAGAAGGTGTCGATGCTCGACAAAGGCCTCTTCGACGGCCTCAGCCATGGTCACCTGACCAGGTCGCTCTTCGCCGCCCCCCGGAAGCTGGGCGCGCACAGAGCCCAAGGCGAGCGCCACAGGTTGCGAGGTGGGGGCGGGAGGCACGGCGTCGAACCTACCGCCGCTCTCGAAGGCGAGAGCCGACCTGCGTGCGACCGGGCGATAGGTTCGAGGCTGTGAGCGCAGCGCGAGGTCGACGAGCGAGGGACCTCCCGGTCGATCCGACCGTCCCTGACGACATCGACTGGGGTCACATCCCCAAGCACGTCGCATGCGTCATGGATGGCAACGGTCGCTGGGCCTCGCGGCGCGGCCTGCCTCGCACCGAGGGTCACGCGGCGGGTGAAGAGGCCCTGGTCGACGCCGTCGACGGCGCGCTGGCGCTCGGGATCGAGTGGATCACGATGTACGCCTTCTCGACGGAGAACTGGCGACGCCCCGCCGATGAGGTCCGCTATCTCATGGGGTTCAACGAGTCGCTGCTGATGCGCCGGCGAGACGAGCTCAACAAGAAGGGCGTCAGGATCCGCTTCGCCGGACGTCGCGATTGGCGAGTCCCTCGCCGCGTCCTGCGCCAGATGGATGAGGCGGCCGAGCTCACCAAGGACAACCGCACCTGCACGCTGACGATGGCGTTCAACTACGGGGGACGAGCCGAGATCGTCGATGCCGTGCGCGCCCTCGTCGCCGAGGGGGTCAAGGCCGAGAAGATCGATGAGAAGGCCATCCGGCGCCACCTCTACTACCCCGACATGCCCGACCCCGATCTCGTGGTGCGCACCTCTGGTGAGCACCGGATCTCGAACTACCTGCTCTGGGAGATCGCGTACTCAGAGCTCGTCTTCCCCGAGGTCCTGTGGCCCGACTTCCGACGAGAGCACCTCTATGAGGCGGTGATGGAGTTCCAGCGACGTGAGCGCCGCTACGGGGGCCTCGAGTCGTGAAGTGGAGGATCGTCGGCATCGTCGGTGGGGTCATCCTGCTCATCATCGGGATCTTGGCCTCCACCCTCGGGAGCTCGCCGCTCCGAGCGCCCATGATCGCCGTCGCCGCGCTCTTGATCCTCGTGGCGGGGGGCAACCTGCTGAACAACTGGATGGGCATCGAGCGCAAGGCCCAGGAGTTCAACCGACCTGATCTCGAGCACCATGAGGCCGACGAGCCGTGAGCCAGCTGCGAGACAACGGTGTGGTGCTGCGGACCTACAAGCTCGGCGAAGCTGACCGGATCCTGGTCGTGATGACCGAAGCGCACGGCAAGGTGCGTGCCGTGGCCAAGGGGGTGCGCAAGACGGGCTCGAAGTTCGGGGCTCGTCTCGAGCCCATGAGCCACGTCGCCCTCATGCTGTGGCAGGGCCGCAGCGATCTCATGACGGTCAACCAGGTCGAGGTGCTCGAGCACCACTGGCACATCCGCGAAGATCTCGATCGACTCACCTCAGCGATGGGGATGCTCGAGGTCGTCGACCAGGTCGCGCAGGAGGACCATGAAGACCAAGCGGTGTTCGAGACCCTGGTCAGGGCGCTTCGAACCATGGACAACACCGAGGTCAACCCGACCTTGATCGCTCCGGCCTTCTTCTTGCGCGTCCTCGAGCTCGAAGGGGCGGCTCCGCTGCTCGACGCCTGTGCGTCGTGCGGCGAGGAAGACGTCGAGCTGGTGGCCTTCGATCTCTCCGAAGGTGGTGCGCTCTGTCGCAGCTGTCGACGAGGCCGTCCCCTCTCGCCCGAGGCCCTCAGCTTGGTGCGACGCATCCTCGGCGGCGAGCTCGGAGGCGTCTTGAGCGGCCCGCCGCCGCCGGGTGCCGCTGAGGTGGCAGAGCTGGCGACGTCGGCGATGGAAGCCCACCTCGATCGCCGTTTGCGCTCGGTGCGCTCCGTCGCCGGACTCTGAGTCGCCTCGTGGCTCCGTCGGTGATGTGGTTCCGTCGAGATCTGCGGCTGAGCGATCATCCCGCGCTCCTCGCTGCGGACCGTGCCGGTGGGCCTGACGGTGTCGCTGGCGTCTTCATCGCCGACGACGAGCTCCTGGCTCCCGCAGGCCCCTCGCGGGTGCGCTACCTCGCCTCGTGCTTGGACGCGCTCGACCGCGCCATGGGCGGTGCCCTCATCCTTCGAGAGGGCCCGCCGGCGGAGGCACTGCTCTCCGTGGTGCACGAGCTCGGGGCTCATCAGGTCTTCATCACCGCCGACCACGGTCCCTACGGAAGAGCTCGCGACGAGGTGGTGCGCGCCTCATTGCGCGAGGTCGGCTGCGAGCTGGTGGCCGTGGGATCGAACTACGTGGCCGCCCCGGGATCGATCAGCAACGACGACGGACAGGGGTTCCAGGTCTTCGGGGCCTTCCGCCGACGCTTCGAAGCCCTGGAGCCTCCGGTGTGCCTGCCCCCGCCACGCATCACCTGGCGGCGCGCCTCGAGCGAGCTCGCCACCACCGCGCTGGCGCCGCGCTCGGCGAAGCGGTTGTCGCCTCCTGTGGCCGCCGTGGGGTTGAACCCCCCTGTCGAGCTGCCGGCAGCGGGAGAGCGAGCGGCGCTCAGGCGCTTGGAGGCCTTCGTCGACGACGACGCCGCGTCGTACCACGAGCGCCGTGACCTCGTCGCCGAGCGGGGCACGTCGCAGCTCAGCTGGCACCTTCGCTTCGGTGCCCTCCATCCGCGTCGGGTGCTGGCCGAGGTCAACGGGGCTGACGAGGGCTCGCGGACCTTTCGCACCGAGATCGCGTGGCGAGAGTTCTATGCGGATGTCCTCTACCGTCACCCGAGCTCGGCCGCGCCAGGCCCTCAAGCCCTCGATGGCTGCGCTGCGAGTCGACACCGGAGCGCTGGCGCAGGAGCGCTTTGCGGCGTGGGCCTCGGGCCGCACAGGACTGCCCATGATCGACGCCTCGATGCGACAGCTCGCGGCGCTCGGCTGGCTGCACAATCGAGCGAGGATGCTCGCCGCCAGCTTCTTGGTCAAGCACCTGCACCTCGACTGGCGCTGGGGAGCTCGCTGGTTCATGTTCCAGCTCCTCGATGGGGACCTGGCGTCGAACGCCCACGGCTGGCAATGGACCGCGGGCACGGGCACCGATGCCGCGCCCTACCACCGCATCTTCAACCCCGTCGTCCAGGCCAAGCGCTTCGACCCCGATGCCACCTACATCCATCGCTGGGTCCCCGAGCTGCGAGGGTCGCCCCCTCCCGAGGTCTTCGAGCCTGGCGGAGGACACGGGCTGCTCCGGCCGCCTGGGTACCCCGAGCCCATCGTGGAGCTGCAGCTCGAGCGCGATGAAGCGCTGGCCCGCTTCGCCGAGCTGCGAGGCACCAAGCAGCCATGAGCGAGCCCTTCGGCGTCTACGTCCACGTGCCCTTCTGCGCCGAGCGCTGCGACTACTGCGCATTCGTGACCTACACGGGTGTCGACGACCTCCATGATCGCTACGTGATCGCCGTGCTCGCCGAGCTCGAGCTGCGTCGGAGAAATGATCCCGTGCCCGCGGCCACCTCGATCTTCTTCGGAGGCGGCACGCCGTCTCGCTTGGCTCCCGAGCTGCTCGGCTCGATCATCGAGGCCCTCGAACGCGCGCCGGGGTGCGAGATCACCGTCGAGGTGAACCCCGAGGATGCGACGGCGTCGTATCTGGGAGCGCTGGTCTCTCGAGGCGTCACCCGGGTGAGCGTCGGCATCCAGTCGACCAGCCCTCTGGTCCTCCGAGAGCTCGGCAGGACGCACCGTGGCGGCTCGATCGAAGCGCTCCGAGAGGCAGTGGCTGCCAGCGGGGTCGAGCGGTGGTCGGTCGACCTGATCGTGGGCGCGCGCCACGAGACTGACGAGATGGTCGAGGCCACCGTCGCCTCCGTGCTCGATGGCGAGGGTGCACCGAGCCACGTGAGCTGCTACCTGCTCACCCCAGAGCGTGGCACGCCGCTCGGGCGGGACCACGCTCGTCACCCCGAGGAGGCGACCTTGGCCGATCGCTACGAGCTGGTCGACGAGCTTCTGGGCGCTCGAGGCTTCTCGTGGTACGAGATCTCCAACTGGGCCAAGGGGGGAGCGGCGTGCCGGCACAACCAGCTCTACTGGCGCCAAGGCGACTACCTGGGCCTCGGAGCAGCCGCCCACGGGCACGTCTCGGGTCGTCGGAGCTGGAACGTGGCCAAGCTCGAGGCGTACCTCGCCAAGGTCGAGGCCGGCGAGCTGCCCCTTGCTGGCGAAGAGCTCGTGGAGGGCTCGAGCGCTGCGTTCGAGCGCTTGGCCTTGCAGCTCCGAACAGCCGAAGGCGTCCCGCGGGGGTCGTTTCTCGATCCGGAGAGCCTCGATGCGTTCCTTCAGCCGAGAGGGGAGCGCCTGGTGCTCACGAGGCGGGGTCGGCTGATGGCCGACGAGCTGGTGCGACGCCTCCAGGTGGCCTGAGCAGCGAGGTCCAGGGTCGAGGCACCACGGCGGTAGCCTTCGAGGTCTCATGAGCGACGCTTCCGACCCCACGCCCGACCCCTCGCTGGCCGACAAGATCGTCAACCTGGCCAAGCGCCGTGGCTTCGTCTTCCCCTCGGCTGAGATCTACGGCGGCTTCCGCTCCACCTATGACTACGGGCCCCTCGGCGTGCTGATGCTGCGCAACGTGAAGAACCAGTGGTGGCGCTCGATGGTCCAGATGCGCGACGACGTCGTGGGCTTGGACGCCGCGATCCTGTCGCCCCCCGCCATCTGGGCAGCCTCTGGCCACCTGTCGACCTTCACCGACCCCATGGTCGATTGCCGCAACTGCAAGGAGCGCTTCCGGGCAGACCACATCGAGGACGTGTGCCCGAACTGCGGCAGCCGCGACCTCACCGAGGCCCGTGACTTCCAGCTGATGTTCAAGACCCATGCGGGTCCGGTCGAAGATGAGGGCTCGGTGGCCTACCTCCGTCCCGAGACCGCCCAGGGGATGTTCACCAACTTCATGAACGTGGCGACCACCACGCGCAAGAAGCCTCCCTTCGGCATCGCCCAGGTCGGCAAGTCCTTCCGCAATGAGATCACGCCAGGCAACTTCGTCTTCCGCACGCGTGAGTTCGAGCAGATGGAGATGGAGTACTTCGTCCCGCCCGACGAGGCGACCAGATGGTACGAGTACTGGATCGAGCAGCGCTTCAGCTGGTACGTGGAGCTCGGTATCCCCGAAGCGCTCCTCCGGCTCCGCCCGCACGACCCCGACGAGCTCAGCCACTACTCAGCCGGGACCACCGACATCGAGTTCCTGTTCCCCTGGGGCTGGGGCGAGCTCGAGGGCATCGCCAATCGGACGGACTTCGACCTGAAGGCCCATGCCGCTGCCTCGGGGGAGCGCCTTGAGTACTTCGACCAAGCGGCCAACGAGCGCTACACGCCTTTCGTCATCGAGCCGGCGGCGGGAGCCACGCGCACGATGATGGCCTTCATGCTGGCCGCCTACTCAGAGGACGAGATCGGCGGTGAAGCCCGCACGGTGATGCGCCTCGACTGGCGGTTGGCTCCCAACCAGGTGGCCATCTTGCCGCTGTCGAAGAAGGCGGAGCTCGAGCCCACCGCTCGCGAGGTGCTCTCGCTCCTCCAGCCGCACTTCCAGTGCGACTACGACGTGACCCAGTCGATCGGCCGCAGGTACCGCCGACAAGATGAGGTCGGCACCCCGTGGTGCGTGACCGTGGACTTCGAATCGATCGAAGACCGAGCAGTGACCGTGCGAGACCGCGACTCGACCGAGCAGGTGCGCGTGCCGATCGACGGGCTGGTCGCCGACCTCATCGGTCGCACCACTCCTCGCTGAGCCGCTCTCCCAGAGGAGCAGCGCCTCAGACCAGGTTGCGGTAGCGCCGGATCGCGAAGGGCACGAAGATCGCGAGAAGCCCGACGCTCCACGCCAGCGAGTACCAGATGGCGTTCGACGCCTCATAGAAGCCGCCGACCATGAGCGATCGAGCGGCGTTCACCGCCTGGGTGACTGGCTGATGACGGGCGAAGACCTGGAGCCAGCCCGGCATCGAAGCGATCGGCACGAAGGCCGAGGAGCAGAAGGTCAGGGGGAAGAGGATCGGGAAGGCCATCAGCTGGGCTGCCTCCGCCGTCGGCGCGGAGAGCCCGATGATGGCGAAGCCCCACATGAGCGAGAAGGCGAAGAGCATGATGACCACGCAGGCCAAGGCGTAGTCAGCGACGTTGGGCTGTGGTCGGAAGCCCACGGCCAGGCCGATCACCGTCATGATGACGAGGACGAAGGCGTTGCGCACCAGGTCAGCTGACGTTCGACCCCCGAGGACAGCCGAACGAGACATCGGCAGCGCTCTAAAGCGCTCCAAGAGCCCAGTGTGCAGGTCCTCTGACAAGCCGATCGCCGTCGAGATTGCACCGAAGCACACGGTCTGGACGAAGATCCCCGGCATGAGGAAGTTGATGTACTTGCCTCCCGGCACAGGGATCGCCCCGCCGAAGACGTAGGTGAAGAGCAGCACGAACATGATCGGCTGGATCGCCGAGAAGAAGAGCGTCTCGGGGACCCGCACGATGTGCAGCAAGTTCCGCCACGTCACCGTGCGGATGTCGGAGACAGCCCACTTGGTGCGAGAGAGCAGCTTCGGCTCGAACGAGGGGGAGAGCGCGAGATCGGTCATGACCGCTCCGTCAAGCCTGAGACGACGGCTTCGGTGTCGACGTCAGTCTTCTCTCCGGTGAGCTCTAAGAAGACATCGTCGAGACTGGGCTCACGAAGGGAGAGGCCCAGCAGCTCGTCGCTGGAGGCATCGATGCGACGGAGCGCCTCGGCGGCGACGGCAGGGCCGTTCTCGACGGTCAGCTCCACCAGGTTGCCTTGGAGGTGGGGCTCCTTGCTCGTCAGATCGCTCAGGATGGCCGCCACGCGTGCTGCCGCCTTCGGTGACTCCACTGTGAGCTCGAGCACCGTGGCGCCCAGCTCGGCTTTGAGCGCTGCGGGCGTTCCGTCAGCGATGACCTTGCCGTGATCGATGACCACGATCTGCTTGGCCAGTCGGTCGGCTTCCTCCAGGTACTGGGTGGTGAGCAGCACTGTGGTCCCCGACGCCACGAGCGCTTCGATCACGTCCCAGAGCGCGAGACGGCTCTGTGGGTCGAGCCCCGTCGTGGGCTCGTCCAAGAACAAGATGGGCGGGCGGGCCACCAGCGCTGCAGCCAGATCCAATCGCCGGCGCATGCCGCCTGAGTAGGTCTTGACCGGTCGATCGCTCGCGTCGGAGAGACCGAAGTCGGCGAGTAGCTCAGTGGCGCGCGCGACGACGGTGCCCTTCGACATGTGACAGAGACGCCCGACCATCGTCAGGTTCTCTTTGCCGGTGAGGTTCTCATCCACGGTGGCGTACTGACCGGCCAGGCCGATGTGGCGACGCACCGCGTCGGGACGCTTCGAGAGGTCGCGTCCGAGGATGGTGGCGGTGCCTTCGTCAGCTTGGAGCGTGGTGGACAAGATCCGCACGGCGGTGGTCTTGCCAGAGCCGTTGGGGCCCAAGAGACCGACTACCTGACCGACGGGCACGTCGAGGTCGAAGTTGTCGAGCGCTTTGACGGTGGCCTTGGGATAGGTCTTGGTGAGGCCTCGTGCCATGACGGCGAGATCGTTGGGCATCCTCGGAGGTTAGCCATCGCCCCTGACGGCTTCTGCAGGTCTCGGTTACTCGCTGGGCACCCAGAGTGAGACCGAGACCCAGGTAGGCTTGGACCTCCCTGGCAACACCAAAAAAGCGGAGAACCCCTCAAATGGCACTCGTCTACGACTTCAACCATAAGCACCGTCAGGCCCCGATGGAGCTCAAGGACCTCCTCGGTGGCAAAGGTGCGAACCTCGCCGAGATGACCTCGGTCCTCGAGCTGCCGGTGCCCCCTGGTTTCACCATCTCGACTGATGCGTGCCGTCTCTACATGGCCACCGGCTGGCCCGAGGCGCTGGACAAGGAGATCGCCAGCGCTCGCCGCCGCTTGGAGCGCGCCATGGGCAAGGAGCTCGGCGACGCCAAGGATCCTCTCCTCGTCTCGGTGCGCTCGGGCGCCAAGTTCTCGATGCCCGGGATGATGGACACCGTGCTCAACCTGGGGCTCAACGACGCCTCGGTCGAGGGACTCGCGGCCCAGACGGGTGACGAGCGCTTCGCCTATGACTCGTACCGTCGCTTCGTCGCCATGTATGGCCGCATCGTCCTCGACGTGCCCGGTGAGCCCTTCGACGAGGCCTTCGACAAGGCCAAGGAGACCTCGGGGGCATCGTCTGACGCGCAGCTGCCCGTCGCTGCGCTCAAGAGCCTGGTCAAGACCTACCAAGCCATGGTCAAGAAGCACACCGGCGCGCCCTTCCCCCAAGACCCGACCGAGCAGCTGCGCGGCGCGGTCGAGGCGGTCTTCCGCTCGTGGAACGGTCCGCGCGCCTTCGCCTATCGCGACCGCGAGAGGATCCCTCACGATCTCGGGACTGCCGTCAACGTCCAGGCCATGGTCTTCGGCAACCGAGACGACAACTCAGGCACCGGCGTCGGCTTCACCCGTGACCCGGCCACCGGGGAGAACAAGCCCTACGGCGACTTCCTCATCAACGCGCAGGGCGAAGACGTCGTGGCCGGCATCCGCAACACCGAGGACCTCGACGCGCTCAAGGAGCAGTTCCCGAAGCTGCACAAGGAGCTCTTGGCCATCTTCGATCGCCTGGAGCGCCACTACCGCGACATGTGCGACACCGAGTTCACGATCGAGCAGGGCAAGCTCTGGATGCTCCAGACCCGCGTGGGCAAGCGCACGGGTCGCGCCGCCCTGCGCATGGCGGTCGAGATGACCAAGGAGTCGAAGATCAAGCTCAGCCGAGGAGAGGCGATCCTCCGCATCACCGAAGAGGATCTCTCCCAGGTCCTCCATCCCCAGTTCGCCACCGCAGGCCACAAGGCCCTTGCCAAGGGCCTCGGTGCGTCCCCAGGGGCCGCAGTCGGCAGGGTGTACTTCACCGCCGACGATGCCGCAGCTGCTGCCGAGCGCGGCGAGCGCGTGATCCTCGTTCGCTCAGAGACCTCGCCTGAGGACGTCCACGGCATGTTGGCCGCCGAGGGCATCCTGACCGCACGAGGCGGCCTGGTCAGCCATGCGGCGGTCGTCGCGCGCGGCTGGGGCAAGCCCGCCGTCGTCGGTGCCGAGAAGGTCCGCATCTCGGGCCGCACGTTCACCGTCGGCGGTGTGACGGTCAACGAGGGTGACTACCTCTCACTTGATGGCACCGCGGGCATCGTCGTCGTCGGCGAGGTCGAGCTGGCTCCCGCCAAGCCGTCCGACGAGTTCGCCACCCTGCTCACGTGGGCGGACACCATCCGCAAGGGGAACCTGAAGGTCCGCGCCAACGCCGACAACGGTCCTGATGCTGCGAACGCTCGTTCCCTCGGGGCTGAGGGCATCGGCCTGTGTCGCACGGAGCACATGTTCTTGGGCGAAGATCGCCTCCCTGTCGTGCGCCGCATGATCTTGGCCTCGACCGAGAAGGCCGAGGCAGCTGCGCTCGAAGAGCTCCTCGACGTCCAGCGCGAAGACTTCCTCGAGATCCTCGAAGCCATGGATGGGCTTCCCGTGACGATCCGCTTGCTCGACCCCCCGCTGCACGAGTTCCTCCCCTCGACCCACGAGCTGGGCATCAAGGAGGCGACCAAGGGCCTGACGCGGGCCGAGCGGGAGCTCTATGAGGCCGCGCAGCTCTGGGAAGAGGCCAACCCGATGCTCGGCACCAGAGGCGTGCGCCTGGGTGTCATCAAGCCCGGTCTCTACGCCATGCAGGTTCGCGCTCTCATGGAGGCAGCCGAAGAGCTCGCCTCCAAGGGCGGGCACCCGATCGTCGAGATCATGATCCCGCTGACGGTGACCCGCGAAGAGCTGGCTCTGGCGCGTGGTTGGGCCGAGCGAGCCGTCGAGGCCGTGATCTCCAAGGCAGAGAAGAAGGTCAAGAAGGGTTCCCTCGACGTGCTCATCGGCACGATGATCGAGACGCCTCGAGCGGCGCTGGTCGCTGACCAGATCGCTGAGGAGGCCGACTTCTTCTCCTTCGGCACCAACGACCTGACCCAGATGACCTTCGGCTTCAGCCGCGATGACATCGAAGGTCGGATCATGGGGGCCTATCTCGAGCAGGGGTTGCTCAAGCGCAACCCGTTCGAGGTCGTCGACGCCGATGGCGTGGGCGCGCTGGTGCGCATGGGCGTCGAGAAGGGGCACCTCACGCGCCCTGACCTCAAGACGGGCGTGTGCGGCGAGCACGGCGGCGACCCCGAGTCGATCGCCACCTTCTATGCCGCGGGCGTCGACTACGTGAGCTGCTCGCCGTTCAGGGTGCCCGTGGCTCGCCTGGCGGCGGCTCAAGCCGTCTTGACCCAGGGACCGAGGCCCGGTGCTTCGACCCCGGCCAAGAAGCGAGCTGCTCCGAAGCGCGCCGCCAAGCGGACCGTTGCCAAGAAGGCTGTGGCCAAGAAGCCAGCGCGCTCGTCTGGTTGAGAAAAGCGGCGGAGCCTAGCCAGCACTCGCCCGTACGAGCAGTCGTCCTCCCGCGGTACCGTTCGGGGGTGGCAATCCCAGCGGAGGAGATCGCCCAGGTTCGGGGGGCAACCGACATCGTCGGTCTCATCGGTGAGCAGGTCGCGCTCAAGAAGCAAGGCCATCGCTGGACCGGACTGTGCCCCTTCCACACAGAGAAGTCTCCGTCGTTCAGCGTCAACGCGGAAGAAGGCCTCTACTACTGCTTCGGGTGCCAGAAGTCGGGCGACGCCATCACGTTCGTGCGCGAGACCCAGCTGCTCGACTTTCTCGACGCGGTGCGCTTCTTGGCCGATCGAGCGGGCATCACGTTGCACGAAGACGATGCTGGACCGGACCGCAAAGAGCGGAACCTGCTCTTAGAGGCCATGGACAAGGCGGTCGAGTACTACCACCAGCTGCTGCTCACCTCGGCTGGCGCCGGGGCGGCGCGCAACTACCTTCGCTCTCGGGGCTACGACGGCGAGGTGGTGCGGGCCTTCCGGCTCGGCTGGGCCCCCGATGACTGGGACCTCTTGGCCAAGCACCTGAAGGTCTCGGACAAGGTCTTCGAGGCGTCCGGGTTGGGCTTCACCAACAAGCGAGGCCGACAGCAGGACTTCCTCCGAGCCAGGATCGTCTTTCCCATCTGCGACCCCTCGGGCCACCCGATCGCCATGGGTGGCCGCATCCTGCCGCCGGGACCCAACGATCCGCCGCCCGATCGCCCGCAGCCGAAGTACAAGAACTCCCCGGAGTCGCAGATCTACTCGAAACGTCGAACCCTCTACGGGCTCAACTGGGCCAAGAAGCAGATCGTCAGCTCCGGTGAGATCATCGTCTGCGAGGGCTACACCGACGTGATCGCCTTCTTCCAAGCGGGCCTCGAGCGGGCGGTGGCGACCTGCGGGACTGCGCTGGGCGAGGAGCACTTCAGCCTCATGCGCAACTTCGCCAAGCGGATCGTGCTGGCCTATGACGGTGACGCCGCCGGACAGAACGCCACAGGTCGGGTCTATGAGTGGGAGTCCAAGCACGAGGTCGAGGTGGTGGTCTGCGAGCTGCCGAGAGGCATGGACCCCGCTGAGCTGGCGCGCTCTGACCCGAAGGCCCTCGTCGACGCGGTGGCCAGCGCCAAGCCCTTCTTGAGCTTCCGCGTCGACAGGGCGCTGGCCAGCGTGGAGATGACGACCGCCGAGGGTCGAGCTCGGGCGGCCGAGGCGGCGCTCAGCGTGGTCGCCGAGCACCCGAACCCCTTGGTCCGAGATCAGTACGTCGTCCAGGTGGCCGACCGCTGCCGGCTCGATCCCCAGCTGGTGCGGGAGCGCTTGGCGCTGCACGTCGCTGGTGCGGTCCCGAAGAGCCAGACCCACGAGCGGGCCCAGCGACGCGGTGACGACGAGCCTCCGCCGAGGGAGCCCACCGATCTCGATCCCATCGACGCCGAGCCACGAGCGAACCTTCGAGATCGAGCGGGGCTCGAAGCTCTTCGGCTGGCCGTCCACCGCCCTGAGCTCGTTGCCGATCGACTCGAGCCCTTCTTGTTCTTGGACACGGATCATCGAGCAGCGTTCGACGCGCTGCTCGAGTCGTCGAACCTCTCTGCAGCCATCGAGCTGGCCCCGCCGCCCGCCGCCGCGCTCTTGCGGCGCGTGGCCGTCGAGGAGCCCACCATCGAGGGCGAGGGAACGACCGATCCCGTCGGAGCAGTCGTCGCCCAGCTCCTGCGGGCTGCTGTTCGCCAAGCCGTCGCTGAGCTCCAGGCCGATCTTCGCTCGGGGACGATGCCGCTGGCCGAGGGCAGCGAGCAGGTCAAGAAGGTCCAGCTGCTCGTCGAGCAGCTGGACAACCCCGACGACGCCACGCAAGCTGAGAAGGAGCTGCTCGACTGGCTGGCCGACCGCGTCGAGGCGACGCCATGAGCACCCTGGACCGCTCTCGAGCAGACGATCTTGACGATGAGGCGGCAGTGGCCTTCGCGTCGCTGCTCGCCTCCAAGAGTCGGGGCGAGATCGTCACCCAAGAAGAGCTCATCGATGCCATCTCTCGCGTCGAGCTCTCCGCGTCGCTCATCGCCTCGCTCGTCGAGCGGATCAACGCAGCTGGGCTCAGCTTCGATGAGGCGATCGAGCCAGCAACGGAGGCGACGGATGGGGCCACGTCGCTCCGCAAGCGCCGGGCCATCGACGTCGATCGCCGCCTGGTCGAGCACAGAGCCACCTCGTCGGCCGATCCCGTCCAGGTCTACCTCTCAGAGATCGGCAACGTGCCGCTGCTCAGCGCCGAGAGCGAGTTCGAGCTGGCCACGGCCTTCGAAGCCGGCGTCGCCGCTCACCAGCGCCTCGAGCGCCACCTGGCCGCTCTCTCGGGGGCGGGGCCCAAGGCTGACGAGCTCTCAAGCCGCCATGTCCGAAACCTGCGAGTGGCAATCCGGAGGGGCGAGGCGGCCAAGGACGAGCTCATCGAAGCCAACCTGCGCCTCGTCGTCTCGATCGCCAAGCGCTATCGCAACCGCGGTCTGCCCTTCTTGGACCTCATCCAAGAGGGGAACTTCAGGCCTCATGCGAGCGGTCGAGAAGTTCGATCCGCACAAGGGCTTCAAGTTCTCGACCTATGCCACGTGGTGGATCCGTCAAGCCATCACCCGCTCGATCGCCGACCAGGCGCGCACGATCCGTATCCCGGTCCACCTGGTCGAGGTGATCAACCGCGTCATCGCCACGCAGCGCCAGATGACCCAGGAGTTTGGCCGTGAGGCCACGGCGGACGAGATCGCCGGGCAGCTGGACCTGTCTCCCGAGAAGGTCCGTGACCTGCTGCGTCTCGATCAAGACACGATCTCGCTCGAGCAGCCCATGGGCGAGGACGACTTCGTCCTCTCTGACACGATCGTCGATCAAGGCACCGCCTCGCCGGATGCGACTGCGTCGAAGCACCTCTTGGACGAAGCAATCAGGGAGGTCTTGGGCCAGCTCGACGAGCGCGAGCGACAAGTGGTGACGCTCCGCTTTGGGCTTGAGGACGGGAAGGTCTCCACCCTCGATGAGGTCGGTCGAGCCTTCGGGATCACGCGTGAGCGTGTGCGCCAGATCGAGGTCAAGACCATGGCCAAGCTCCGACGGCCTGAGCGCTCGACGCAGCTGCGAGGCTTCCTCGACGGCGAAGAGTAGCCCTCCGGTCGAACCGGGCCAAAGGAGGGTGCTGCTAGTGTCTGACCGGCTTCAACGCCTTTCCGGGGTAGCTCAATGGCAGAGCACGCGACTGTTAATCGTGTGGTTGAGAGTTCGAGTCTCTCCCCCGGAGCTCACTGACCGCTCGCTGCGATGAGGACCCCGTGGGCAGCGTCCTTCTCGTCGTTGCCGACTAGCGGCTGAGGTCGACCACGCTGCGACCGATCGCCTCACCTCGAAGGATCGCGTCGAGAGTGTCGGGCAGCTCGTCGAGCCCGAGCTCGGTACCGATCAAGGCCAACGACGATGGCCGCAGGTCGGTGGCCAAGCGCTCCCAGACCATCCGGCGTCGAGCGCTCGGCGTGGCCGCTGAGTCGATGCCGAGCAGCGAGACGCCTCTCAAGATGAAGGGCATCACCGTGGTCGGCACGGCCACCCCTCCAGTGTTGCCAGAGGCCGCCACCGCACCGCCGTAGCGAAGGCGAGCGAGCACGGTGGCCAAGGTGGTGCCACCGACGCAGTCGATCGCGCTGCCGTAGACCATCGTCTGGAGGACGCGACCCTCCTCCGAGAGTTCGGAGCGCTCGATCACCTGGTTGGCCCCGAGCTCGGTGAGGAAGTCTGCGGCGGCTGGTTTGCCGGATGACGCGATCACGTCGAAGCCCTTGGCGGCAGCGATGTTCACCGCGGTGGAGCCCACGCCGCCGGTCGCTCCAGTCACCAGCATCGGTCCGTCCTCGGGGCTGATGCCGAACTCTTCCAAGGTGATCAGGCTGAGTGCCGCCGTGAAGCCCGCCGTGCCGATGGCCATGGCGTCATGGGCGCTCAAGGAAGCAGGGAGCGGGACCAGCCACTCGCCAGGCACCCGTGCGCGCTGGGCAAAGCCGCCGAAGCGAGCGGTGCCGAGGTCGTAGCCGTGCGCGATCACCTCGGTGCCGACGGGGAACTCGTCGGTGCCGTCGGCCAGCACGACGCCAGCCATGTCGACCCCGGGGATGAGCGGCGAGATGCGAGCAACCTTCCCGTCCTTGGTGGTGGCGAGCCCGTCTTTGTAGTTCACCGATGAGTAGGTGACCTCGAGCAGGACGCCGTCCGAGGGGAGGTCATCGAGCGTCAGCTCGACGAGGTCACGCTCGGTGGGACCGTCGGTCTGGGTGGCGAGCAGGGCGCGGAAGCGTTCGGATGACATGGCACGCAGCGTAGCCATCGCGTCTCCGCTTGCTCCGTCCGAGGCGCCCTTGGCGGTGGCAATCCAAGTGGTGGGGCCTCATCTCACCCTCGTTGGCTGACTGTGGTGAGACAGGCCACCGGCCGTCGCTTTCTAGTTGTATAATCAACTATCAGTGGTACATCGGCGAACGGTCAGTGATAATTTAGTTTAAATTAAAACTATTAATAGGGAGATTTGAGAATAAAAGATGGAAAATCAACTGTTTCTGACGACGACTGAATGGGAACAGCGGATCGGTGCCGATGTACGACGACTCCGCTTCACCCACGAGCTCACCCAGGTTGAGCTCGCAGCGCGCGCCAACGTGTCGTTGACGTCGCTCAAGCGCTTGGAAGCGGGCTTGGGCTCGACTCTCTCAACCGTGATCCGTGTCGCTCGAGCCTTAGGCCGAGACCAGTGGCTGGCCGAGCTCGCGCCCCCCACCGCGTCGATCAGCCCGATGGCTCTCCTGCGCGAAGCCCAGCGAGCTGAGAACCCACCTCGCCGCGTTCGGCACCGTCGAGAGACCACCTCGGACTCGTGACCTATGTCACCGCGCCGGCCATCGAGGTCTCGGCCTGGGGTCGGCTCGTCGGTGCCGTCGCGCTCGATCCCGCCACCGGTTTCTACGCCTTCGAGTACGCCGACGTGTGGCGGGCGGGCGGCATCGAGCTCTCGCCGCTCCACCTCCCGAACCGCCCTGGCGTCTTCGTCTTCCCCGAGCTCAGCCGGCTGACGTACTACGGCTTGCCGGCCATGGTGGCCGACGCCTTGCCTGATCGGTTCGGCAGTGCGCTGGTCAACGCCTGGATGGCGGAGCAGGGCATCGACCCTGCACGGATCACCGCGCTGGACCGTCTGGCCTACGCCAGCAATCGGGCGATGGGAGCACTCAGCTTCGCTCCGCCAGCCAGCCCGAGGGAGGAGACCCCGAGCTTGGTCCAAGTCGCCGATCTCGTCACCGCGGCTCGCTCGCAGCTGGCGGGCACCCTCGACGTGACCGGTGCTCATGAAGCGTTGACCCAGCTGATCACGGTGGGGTCGACCGCGGGAGGCGCCCGAGCAAAAGCGGTCATTGCGTACAACCCGCTGACGGGACAGATGCGCTCCGGCCAGCTCGACGCTCCCGAGGGCTTCGAGCAGTGGCTTCTCAAGCTCGATGGTGTCGGAGATCCGTCGGGGCAAGCGGACGCCCTCGTCTCCTCCGAGCAGTACTGCCGCGTGGAGTACGCCTACTTCCTCATGGCGCGAGCCGCTGGCATCGAGATGGAGCCGTCCGAGCTTCTCGACGAGGGCGCTCGCGCTCACTTCATGACCAAGCGCTTCGATCGGGGGCCGAGCAACCAGCGCTTTCACGTCCAGTCGCTCTGCGCGCTCGCACATCTCGACTTCAACCTCGCCAAGACGCACTCGTATGCGAGCTGGTTCGTCACCGCTCGCCAGTTGGGTTTGGGACCCGAGTCCGCGGAACAGATTTTTCGCCGCATTGCCTTCAACATCTATGGAGTCAACAGAGACGATCACACGAAGAACACCTCGTTCATGCTCGACGATGACGACAGCACCTGGAAGCTGGCACCGGCCTATGACGTCACCCACTCGAACTGGGCGGGGGAGTGGACGCAAGGTCACCAGATGAGCGTGAACGGCAAGTTCAACGACATCAGCCTCGATGATCTTCGAGAGATGGCTGACCGCTTCGAGGTCCCGAACGTCGGGCGAGTCCTGTCTGAGGTCGCCGCCGCGGTGGACAGCTGGCCAGACGCTGCTCGCCAAGCGAGCGTCAACGATGAGACGGTGGCCAAGATCTCTGGAGATCTGCTGCGCTATCGACCTCGATGAGGGAACCTTGGCGGGCGCTCGGGCGTGACGTTGCGTGTCACCACGTGAAAGGCTCGCTGCTTCCGAGAGATCTCGGCGAGGGGCTGTAGCTCAGTGGTCAGAGCAGGGGACTCATAATCCCTCGGTCGTGGGTTCGATCCCCACCGGCCCCACCATGTGATGTGTGTTGTCATGTTTGATAGGTGACAACTCGATAACACCTGATGTGAGACGCAATAACGCCTGATGCGTGACGGAGTAGCGGCTGACCTGTGACACTCGCCGCCGCCGACCTTGACTGGGACAGTCGAGGAGGTGGCCTGAGTGCTCAGGGAGATCAGCAAGAAGGAGCAGCGCTCCGACGCAGTACTCATGGTAATTCGAGACGGTTTCAGCGTCACGGAGATCGCCGAGAAGTTCGGAGTCAGCAGCCAGAGCGCTCACGCCTGGCTGGCGCGCTACGAAGAGGGCGGTTTAGCTGCCCTCGACGATCGATCAACGACGAGCTCTCGGAACGCAACAACCGGAGTCTCGGGAGCTTCCTTGAAGGCAGCCTGATCGTGGGCTCTCCAGCAAGGAGACTCGATCGCTGGCCGACTTGCCGGTAAGGCGACCATCCGGAGCCGCAACCTCGTAAGAGGTCGAAGGCTGAAGGCAGCAAGTAGACCCGGTGTTGCGCCAGCTTCGCTGCTCTGCGACGCCAATTCAGTGGTCGCTAAGTAGGTCTCGACGAATGCGGTAGTCCTCGGGATCTATTTCACCTCTGGCTAGAAGCTCATCGAGGATCCGAAGAAGAACCTGATCCGAAGGTTGTTCCGTCTCGAGGGGTTGCTCAGTGTCCGCCTCGATCGCGTTTAGGTTTGCTCGAGGTACTGACATCGTCTTCATCTCAAGCGCTTTGATCTCGACGGGCCGGCGCGGCCGCGCTGCCAAGAAGACGATGAGAGCAATGATCAGAACGGGGAGCAGAACAATCAGAATGTCGGGTCCGACGATCTCCGCGATCATGCGGGCCGAGCGTAGTTCGTGTTGAAAGAATGACGACTAATCGCGAGGATGGCCCCGGCGAACCGGGACCATCTCGCCTACGTGCCTTGTCAGCTTGCTCAGCCTAGATGGCCCGAGTGACCTAGAGCGGCGTGACCGTCACTCCAGTGCTTGCCGATGACGAACCGATGGCGTTCGTCGCCTTGACTCGCACCGTGTAGGTGACGCCGCTTGTGAGACCCTTGATCGTGCAGGCGTTGGCTGCCGGAGGTGATCCCACCGAGGTGCACTTCCCTGCCACAGCGTTCGATGGATCACGTGCGACGACCGAATAGCTCGTGATGACTGAGCCACCGTTGCTCGCTGGGGGTGCCCACGCAACGCTCGTTTTTCCCGTGAGCGGTGATGGAGCGACGCTGGTTGGCGCGCCTGGAACTGTCTGCGGAATGATCGTGATCCCCGAAGATCCGGAGATGGTCGGCTGATCTCGATCGGTGGTCACCTGGAATCGCGAAGCTTGGAAGGCCTTGGCGGCGGGATTGGTGACGCCCTTCAGGACCACCGTCACGACAGTTGAGGCGGCGACGTTGCATCCCTTCTGGAGGTTCATCTCAAAGAAGCCGGGGCTGCCAAAGAACTTCGAACTCGAGCAGGTGCCGGTGAAGCCGGCCGAGAGGACTGCGCTTGGCGCTGTCGGGATGCCGAACGAGCCGGGGAAGAGAATGGCGAATGCGTCACCGCGGACTCCCTCGAGCGCCCCCGTCGACGAGGTCTCGAACGACACGGTCCATCGTCCAGTGGCGTGGGCATAGGTCGTCACTGGAGTGAAGGAGACAGCTGACACCTGACCAGCGCCAGCTGCACCCGCTGGCTCGCTCATCAGGGCCACTGAACCCGCCGAAGCAGCCACCGCTACAGACAGGACGATCGCTGACCGCTTGAAACGACCGAAGACACGATGCACAGGGTTACCTCCATCAGAGAAACTCACTGCACGCTGGTCGGCAGTCGAGGAAGACTAGCCAGATTACGCAGATCGATACAGGCGCGACGATGGCCCCAGCTGAACGGGGGCCATCGCTCGACATGGCTGGATCGCTCATCTTCGAGGCCTGGATGACCATTCGCCAGTACCGACCCGGCGCTGCGAAGACGATGTTGCCGACCCCCGATCAAGCCTCAAGGCGCTGAGATCGGAGTCCGAGAGCGAGGTGAACGTCGCCCCCGAGCTCGTCGCTGACCCAGAGTCAACCGACTGAGACGCTCCCCATCTCCTCACTGAGTCCGACTTGAGATCGAGCGAGAACCCGTCGAAGGGACAACCCGCCCAGGGCGAGCGCTGCGCTCAGGATGACCAAGGTCCACCAGCTTCGAGAGCCACTCACCATCGGCCACTTGCCCCGACTCTGGTCGGCGAGCCACAAGTAGGACCCGAAGGCGGTGATTCCGAATCCGAGGGCCAGGGCGACGCCCGCTCTCACTTGCTGTCCCGTCCCGCGGTTCTTCCAAGCGATGATGAGCAACTGCGTCTGGACTGCGATGCCGAGCAGAATTCCCAGATAGAGGAGGGCAAGAGCCACTCCCGCACTCCGAGAGACCTCGGGCGAAAAGATGACATAGAGCATCACTGCGGCCGAACCGGCCGTCAGCCCATTGATCAGATCTTTCGACCAGAAGAGGTGGCCCTGTGCTCGCTCTAGACGCTTGGAGCGCTGCGCTGGAGTCTCGTTGTTCAACGTGGCTCTCGATGGTCCATGGAGCCACGGTACTTAGGAGACGAGTCTTCGAGCCGGATACCAGAAGATCGAATGTGACTGCCTGGCTGAGCGCCGTCGACCTCGACGTTGGCTGACCTCGACGGTATGTCGGCCTGGATCAGGATCCAGGCTCGAGCACCTCGACGTCGCCGTCTTCGGGAGCAACTCCCTTGAACCACCGCTCGGAGTTGTCCTCAATGAGACCGAGCATCCCGTCGCGACCCAAGAACGATGTCTCGATGCGGGCGAGGTGAAGCACCTGACCGTGGAGTCGGATGGTGTCTCCAGCCTTGAGGTCTCGAGCGGGCACGGTCTTCCAAGTCTCAGGCATAGTCCGAGTGTAGCGAGGAGCATCTCGAGGCCGTCTGCGTGCGTCCTTCTGGCTGTTCCTTGCCTTTGCGACGCGTGCACGTTGGTCGTCATCACGTCGTTCTTAAGTATCGAGCGCGTTGCCTTTCGAGCCCCAAGGCCTCGAGATGGTCCTGGAGATGTCTTCCAAGTGAACTGATCTGACTGGGAAGCCAAGGTAGGCCTGAGAGACCGGAGAAGCCTCGTATCGAGAGTTGTCCGACAGTTCATTTCCGTGTCACTCGGATTCCACGAGCCATTCATCCGGTCTTCTTAGGTTGTCGGTGTCTTCCGGGATCGACCTCGTGCCGTTGGCACGCGGACATCTTCAGGAGGGCGGACGACAGCTTGAGACCAGAGGCGAAGAGCCTTCGGTAAGAAGAGGATGGGAACCACCCCATGTTGAACGACTTGAAGCGCCTACGCATTGTGCGGAGCGCCCTTGGTCTCACCGCGACAGCAGCTGTCGTAGTCGGATCCGTGGGTCTCGCCACTGCTGCGGGAGCGGGAACGGTGACGGATCATTGGCCAAGCCAACAACGTCATCGTCGGCTCCGGCTCCTCAACGACCTATCCGATGATGCAAGCACTCGACACCCTCTACAACGAGGCGCCGGGCTGCACCACGGTGGTCGACTTCGCTGGAGTCGACTGCTCTCCAGCCACTGGACTTCAGCTGTCTGACCCAGACACAGGCTCAGAACGGTCACAACCTCGAACCCCGTGATCGTGAACCCCGCCACTGGTGCCGTGATCAGTGCACCGTCAGGTGTGTCGGTGGTCAACCCCTACAACGACGTGGTCGTTGAGGAGTCGCCTGTCGGCTCGTCGAACGGCATCTTGCAGCTCGAGAACAACGACGCGGCCGTGGTGAAGAAGTACAGCTACGACACCGGCACCGTCAACGTGGCCAACAACGTGAACTTCGCCCGCTCGTCCCGCTCGCTCTCGGCTGGCACGGACGACAACGGGTCTGAACTTCGTGGCCTACGCCAAGGATGGCGTCGACTGGACGCACTTCTCGACGGTCAACGGCGGCGCCACGAACTCTGACGTGGGTGGCAACACGGCCTACTCGCTGCTCACCCCGACGGAGATCAGCGAGATCTACGAAGGGGCGATCACCAACTGGGATCAGGTCGGTGGCAAGAACGCTCCGATCATCGTGTTCTCAGCCCAAGAGGGTTCGGGCACCCAGTCGACGTGGAAGCTACGTGGAGAACAACGGCGGCGGCTCGACCACTGATCCGTCCAAACTCTCCAACCTGGTGAACTGCTTCAACACCTCGGGGCTCACCTTCAACGCCGCCGGCGGCCAGACGGTCCCTGCCACGCAGTGCGCCGGTCCGGTTGACATCTTCGAGAACGAGACGGGTTCGCTCAACCTCAACTCGCTTCCCGCCTCGTTGACCAACCCCACCACAGCCGACTGCCTCAGGTGGCTTCGGTGCGCGCCGCAGTGCGAAGATCACCGTCACGGTCACTGCTGCAACGGCGCCCAAGAGCATTCCCGCTCCGGCGGCCTGTGGCCAGTGGTACCTTGGCTGCAGGCAGGCGCTGCTGACCAGTGGTGCAAGGGTGCTCCAGGCGGGGACGTACTCGCAGGACTACACCCTTCGTTCCCGAACGTCGGTGTCGGTGCTCGGGGACGCGGTGTTCTTCTACTCCTCGGGCCTCTTCAACCACCAGTGCGTGGCTGCGGCGGGCGTGAACACGAAGGCCACCTGCGCTGCAGGCAACTTCGCGGACTACGGCGTGGACGCCACCGGCAAGACGACCTTCCAGCTCGGTTCAGCTGGGCGGCGCCACCCCCACGCCCACGGCGACAGGGTTCCCGGCGCTCACCCAGTCCGCATGCCCTGCCTTCAGCAACCCGGCTGTGACCTCGAACGAGTGCCTCCCGACGCAGCGTTCAGTCTTGTCCGGCGCCTTTGCGTCGACGAGGTCGGTGTACAACGTCTACAGCAACGGCACTCGGTGGCGTCACCAGCCATCCCCGCAGCGACTCCCGCCACCTTGGCCTACGTCTCTGAGGATGGGTTCCTCTGCAGCCCGCGCACGGTGACCGGAGATCAACCCGCTCGACGGCAAGACCTATCGAGCGGACATCAACGCCGACATCCAGGCCGCTGGGTTCTACCCGATCTCCGCCGGTGCCTCGTTGGGACAGATCAACCTCTCTCCCTGGATGGGGAACGGTTGCACCCGGCCTGCGGCGATGACCGGCGTGATCTCGGGTCCCTACGGTCCCTACGTCACACCGGTGGCTGCCGGTAACGGTGACCCCACAGGGTTCTGCTCGGTCACGACGACCGACGGCACGGGCTCTGGGGGAGCTGACGACGCTCACTCGATCCTCGGGTCCTCGAGCGCTCGCACGTGAGCGCTCGGGGGCCCGAGGTCGATTGGTCAGCCGCAACAGATCGAGGCCGGGCCTCGATCAGCGGTTTCACAGGGGTGGGGTCTGGAACACGCCAGGCCCCATTCCTGCGCGACGGGGCAGATCACGGGGGCATGATGAGTGTGAGCGGAGCAGAGTAGAGAGATGACGGTGACAGCGACCGAGATCAAGCCGATCAAGATCGGTGATCGACGCAGCACGGAGGATCGGGCCTTCCGTGGGCTGACGCGTCTCGCTGGCCTGCTCACCTTCGTCATCCTCTTCCTGATCGGGGCCTTCCTGATCTGGCAGTCCATCCCCGCCTTCAAGTCCCAGGGGCTCGCCTTCTTCACCAACACCGGGTGGCAGACCACAGGCGCCCACCCCAAGTTCGGCGTGCTCTCAGCCCTCGTCGGCACGGTGCTCATCGCCGTGATCGCTCTGATCGTGGCCATCCCTGTCTCCATCGCCTCGCGCTGTTCATCAACGAGTACGCACCCCTCAAGGTGCTCGGTTTCATCCCAATCAAGAACTTCCTCACCGCCGCCGTTGACCTCATGGCTGCGGTGCCTTCGATCATCTACGGCATGTGGGGCTTCTTCGTCCTCATGCCCCACACGACGGGCCTCGAGACGTGGCTCTCGTCCTACTTCGGCTTCATCCCCTATCTTCAAGAACACGGCGGACACCAACACCTCAAGCCTGTTCATCTGCGGCTTGATCGTCGGCATCATGTGCATGCCGATCATCACCTCACTCTGCCGTGAGGTCTTCTCGCTCACCCCCAACGGCGAGCGAGAGGGCGCCATGTCGCTCGGTGCGAGCAGAGCTCGGGTCATCCGGGACGTGGTCTTCCCCTTCTCCAAGGGCGGGATGATCGGCTCGATCATGCTGGGTCTCGGCCGTGCGCTCGGTGAGGCGATCGCAGTGGCCGTCATCTTGTCGCTGGCCTTCCCCCTTCAGTTCCACATCCTCGCTGAAGGCGGCAACTCGATCGCTGCGCTGATCGCCACGCAGTGGGGTACCGGTGGATCGCTCGGCACGAGCGCACTCTCGGCCGCTGGTCTGGTGCTCTTCGTCCTCACCCTGGTCATCAACATGATCGCCTCGCGGATCGTCAACAAGTCCTTGGCGGATCGACGATGACCACCGAGCTCGATCCCCTGGCGACCCCAAGCGGTCTCGACGACGTCCTCGATGACTTGGCTGACGGCGCTCCTAGCCCTGTGGCTCGTCCGCTCAAGCGCATCAAGCCGCGAGAGTTCAAGCCCTCGGACGTCGGCGTGCTCGGCGCTCACGGCTGCGTCCTCCTTCTCGATCATCTGGATCCTCTTCACCCAGCTGACGCTGCTCAGCGGACCGCTCGGGTTCGTGGTGATGTGGTTGCCGGTCTTCTTGGGTCTGTACTGGTTCGTCAACCGCCAGCTCTTCAACCGTCAGGTGGCGGTCGACCGGGTCATCGGCTCGATCGTGACCATGGGGGCCATCCTGATGATGATGCCGCTGGTCTTGCTCACGATCTTCGTGTTCCAGCGCGGCTTGCCCAGCTCACGTGGCACGCACTGTTCTCCACCCAGCAGGGCGTGCGTCTACACGCCGGGCTCGCACAACATCGGTGGCGTCAAGCACGCGCTGGTGGGCACGATCGAGCAGGTCCTCATCGCCGCGGTGATCGGCATCCCCGCAGCGGTCCTGACGGCGATCTTCATCAACGAGGTGGGTGGACGCTTCACGAAGAGCGTTCGAACCATGGTCACGGCGATGAGCGGGACGCCTGCCATCGTGGCCGGTATCTTCATCTACTCGCTCTGGGTCATCCACTTCGGCTACTCGGGCTTCGCCGGAGCGCTGGCCCTGGCCATCATCTTGCTGCCCACCATCACCAGGGGCACCGAAGAGGTCCTCAAGGTCGTCCACAACGATCTCCGAGAGGCCTCCATGGCCCTGGCGGCTCCCGAGTGGCGCACTGTCTGGTCGGTGGTGCTCCCGACCGCTCGTTCGGGTCTGATCACCTCGATCCTCTTGGGCATCGCGGTGGCGATCGGTGAGACTGCGCCGTTGATCATGACGATCTTCGGCAGCCAGGTGATGAACACGAACCCGTTCAGCCAGCCCCAAGCGGCGCTGTCGCTCCTCGCCTACAAGCAGATCAAGCTGCCCATCCAGTCGCAGATCGACCTGGGCTACACCTCGGCGCTGGTGCTCTTCATCATGGTCTTCGCCGTCTTCATCTTGGCTCGACTCCTCTCGAGCGGCCTGGGCAGGGCAGGTGGTCGGGCAAGACGCGGCGCAGCATCTTGTGCTACGTGCGCTGGACGCCAGGGTCCGCGATGGAGCAGCAAGATCAGGGACCTGAGACTGAGTTCGAGTTGGAGATGGATCCTCTGCCACCTGACTCCGGAGAGAGAGAACCGAGATGACGACGCAGATCGAGAGCGACGACCACAGCTGGTGGCCACCTCCACCGACAGCTCGGTGGGCGAATCGCTTCGGGTCGACGGCGTCACTGCGGCGAGATCGAGGCGAAGGGCGTCCACGCCTGGTTCGGCGAGCGCATGGTGCTCCAAGACATCAACCTGGTGATGGAGCGCACGCGGGTCACCGCGCTCATCGGACCTTCAGGCTGTGGCAAGTCAACGTTCCTTCGGATCCTGAACCGGATGCATGAGATCGTGCCCTCGGCGTCTCTGGCCGGCCAGGTAGCTCGACGGGGATGACATCTATGACCCGAACCAGCGGGCAGCCACGGTACGGCGCCACATCGGCATGGTGTTCCAACGTCCGAACCCCTTCCCAGCGATGACGGTGAAGGACAACGTGCTCGCCGGTCTTCGCTTCAACCGGATCCGCTCGAACCGCAAGGATGAGATCGTGGAAGAGGCCCTCACCAAGGCGGGGCTCTGGAGCGAGGTGCGCGATCGTCTCGGGAACCTCGGAGGAGCGCTCTCGGGTGGTCAGCAGCAGCGGCTGTGCATCGCTCGAGCTCTGGCGGTCAAGCCTGCGGTCCTGTTGATGGACGAGCCTTGCTCGGCACTCGACCCTGGCTCGACGCTTCGCATCGAGCAGACCGTCAAGGAGATCGCCGACGAGGTGACGGTCGTGATCGTGACCCACAACATGCAGCAGGCGCTGCGCGTCTCGGACAAGACGGCCTTCTTCTTGGCCCAAGACGGAAACCCCGGCTACATCGTCGAGGCGGGTCCCACCTCGCAGATCTTTGAGAGCCCGAGCGACCCTCGCACGGCTGACTACGTCAACGGAAGGTTCGGATGATCCTCGCCGGCTCGTCGCCGATGACCGCTCCTGGTCGCCTTCGTGGCGTATCATCGGGCGTCTCTTGTGGGAGTCCAGCTCGCCAGCCTCGAGGGAGCCTCGGCCAGCGTCACGGTCACGGGCACGGGCTCGTCCTATGCGGCGGTGGCGATCAACAACTGGGTCGGCCAGGTCGCCAACCCAGACGGCATCAGCATCAACTACCAGACGCAGTCCTCCGTGCTCGGCCTCGACGCCTTCGCCCTCAACCAGGTCGACTTCGGAGCATCCGAGATCGGCTACTCGTCGAACCAAGCCAGCAGCACGCCGAACTGGTCCCTATCAGTACATGCCCGACGTCGCTGGCGGCGAGTGCATCATGTACCAGCTGCCCTCGGCGACCCAGCAGCCCATCTCGAACCTGCAGCTCAACTCCGCGGTGATGATGGACATCTTCAGCGGGAAGATCACCACGTGGAACTATCCGGAGATCGCCGCGCTCAACCCTGGCGTGGCTCTGCCCAACCACCCGATCGTGGTGGTGATCCGCTCTGACGCGTCGGGCGACAACTACATCTTCTCCCAGTACCTCGACACGCTGGAGCCGGCGGCGTGGACGGCGTTCGCCTCGGCGGTCGGCTTCAGCCCCGACAACTCGGCCACGGCCCTCTGGCCGCGTGCCGACAGGCGGCGCACCTGCTGGCTACCCCGGAGCGGCCAACTTCGTCGGGCAGAGCGGCTCGGACAACGCCTCGAACTACGTGGGTGCGCAGCCCTACTCGATCACCTACGTCGAGACGGCCTACGCCATCTTGCACAACCAGCCATGCGCCGCGGTGCAGAACGCCTCGGGCACCTTCGTCACGCCGTCCTCGACGACGAGGCGATCGCGCTGACGCACGATGCCTCTTCCCGGACCTCGAGCAGAACCTGACGGGCGTGTTCTCTGCTCCGGATGGCGCTGCCTACCCGATCTCGGCGTACTCGTACCTGGTGAGCCGGACCACGGCATCGAGCCCCGAAAGGCGCAGGTCCTGGCCAAGTTCATCGAGTTCTTCGCCTGCGGCGGCCAGGTCTCCGCTGGTCAGCTCGGGCTACTCGCCGATTCCGTCGATCCTCATCCAGTACGACTTTGATGCCGTCGCGCGTCTCGGCGTCACGCCTCCTCCGCTCAACGCGCAGACGTGCCCGAACCCCGAGCTCACTGACCCGAGCTTGGACGTCGGGGGTCCCATCGTGGACTCATCGGGCGCCGAGCGGTGGTGGAGCATCCGTGAGGCCGTCGCTGTCACGCGACCCAACCTCAACGCAGCGAGTGCGAACGAGAAGCAGGCTTGTCGCAGAAGCTCTTGGCCAAGAAGAAGGGTGGCTGCCAGGCCGCACCTGGTCAGGAGTTCGGGACCGCTCTGGACGCTGAGGTGGTCAAGTTGCTCAAGTTCTCCGGACCGACCGCGGGCATCCTCTTTGGTACGCTCGCGTTCTTGGCCTGCTCGTCGTGCCCGCCGCTCATCTTGGCCATGCGACGGCGCCAGAAGCTCGCGGCCTCGGCCCATGAGGCGGCGTCTTCTCCCCTCGGTGAGGAACCGCTCGATCGAGAAGGACTGCACTCGTGAGACGTCGTGGACAGCTGTTAGCGCTCGTCGGGATGCTGAGCCTGGCCATGGTCATGCTCGTGCCCTTCGGACACGTCGTCGAACGCAGGGGCGTCATCGAACGGTGCTGTCTCACCGGTGGTGCAGCTCAGCGTCGATCAGCTGGCTGCAGCCGGTGCTCCGGCGTGCCCGAACGGCTGGGACTGCGTGGGCATGCCGTGCCCGACGCCAGGGCACTGCGGTGTGGTCGAGGCCGGTCCGGTCAGTGGTCTCGGTGCCTACCAGTACGTGTACCTCAACTTCTATGGCTTCGACCAGCGAACCGAAGCTCTTCATGTGGTACTGCCGGGACACAGGGGTCGCTGCGCCGTCACCCGCGTGCATGGACTCGCCCCGACGGCGACCGTGCCGAACCCGTATGCCAACGTGCTGATCCCGAGCGGCGGGGACGCTCGACTACAGCTTCGGCGTGGCGTCAAACGACAGCTCGGGTGGTCATCCGTTCTGTGGTGTCATCCCCGACCTGCGTGCCCGGTCAGACACAGCTGCCGACGTCGGCGCCGTGCGGTCAGGCGAACTCCTCGGGAGGCTCCAATCCGCCGGGCGCCCCGTTCTTCTGCGATGAGAGCGGCGACAACTGCTCGATCGACATCACGGAGCCGGGCCTCGAGAGCCACGCCGCTGCAGAGTCCGGACCCCAACAACTCCGTGGTCATCCCCGTGAGCTTCGCCACCCTCTCACGGCGTGCACCACGGCACACCCGTGGTCTCGGAGAGCGAGTACGGCTTTGACAACCTCTTCGCCTCCACCGACCCGCCGACGTGTAAGCGCCAAGGGTGCCAACGCCTACGTGCCTTCCGACACGCACGTGAGCGGCCTCGCCGCCGTGCAGGCAGATGCACAGAGGCTCCATGCAGATCGCCTTCACCGATGATCCGCAAGTCGCCAGCGGAGCAGAAGATCCTGACGGAGGATCATGATCTGCTGATCCCGTTGGCGATCTCAGCCAACGTGATCGCCAATCGATCGCAACGCTACGACGCCAGACGCCAACGTGGAACCGTGGACCACGCTCAAGCTCTCGGCCAACATGGTGGCGGGCATCCTCGACTGGAGCGTACGGCTCGTCGTCCGACTGCAGATCTCGCTCCATGCGGGCAGTCGACGTGTCCTGACTTCACCTTCCTCAACTATGAGACCGGCTACCAGCCGCCGACGAGCCTGGGCGCTTTCGTCCGGGCAGGCGACGCAGGATCCACGGACCAGACCTTGGCCTGGCTCTGCGCCTCCCAGCCGCTGGCCAGTACACCTTCAACTTCGGCTCGATCCACCTGGACCTCCACAGAAGCCGAGCCGGCTGAGCAGGTGTTCAAGAACGGCCTGGCCTCGTCGGGCAGCGCTTCCGTCGGGTTGCCTCAACACCGACACTTCCCTTCGCATCATCCCGCCATCAGTGGGTTGGACCGAGGTCGGCTCGCCGGACACGCAGGCGCTGAAGCTCGCTCAGTTCGTTCCCTCTGCTGGCGTCAGCACGCGCGTCGGCTGGCTTCGCCGACCTCAACTGGTCGGAGGCTGGCGTACTACGGCATGGCCGATGCCTCCTTGCAGAACGCGTCGGGTGCCTTCGTCGCGCCGAACGCTGCGTCGATCATGGCGGGACTCGGTGACGGCTCGTGGGACGCCAACGGCATGTGGACGCCGAACTACACCAACACCTCGGACGCTGCGGCCTACGCCATGCCGACCGTGATGTACGCGGTGGTCCCTCGAGCCACGCTGCCGGCGGCAGAGGTCGACGCCCTCCAGCAGACGGTCACGTCGATCTTGGCGGTGACCACGAACCAGAACGCCTCGCTCAAGGCCGGACTGCTCCCCCTGCCGGCGGACGTCGCCGCGATGGCCAACGACGAGGCTGCTCACGGGATCGGCAACGGCTCCTACGAGGCTCCCTATCCCCACAGCGGGGCGAGCTCGACGTCTGGCTCGTCTGGCTCGTCAGGCTACTCCAAGCTCGTTCTCGTCCTTCGGCTCGTCGCAGAACGCCAGCGGCCTGCGGTGCGGCTGGTGGCACGGGGCGGAAGGGCTCGGGCGCCACGGCCCGACGCCGTCGTCGAGCCCCACCTATGGTCCGTTCTTCTTGACTGCCTCAGAGTCCCGGATGCTCATCCCCGGCATCGTCGCCGTCGGGCGGCTTGCTCGCGCTGGTCGGCCTCGCCATGATCGGCTCCAGCCTGCTCAGCGGTCGCTTGGCCGGGGGCGCTGGAGCGGCAGCGACCGAAGAAGCCGTGCGAGGCGGAGCCGGAGAGGGTCTCGAAGAAGCCGGTGAGGTAGAACCGTGACAGTGACCGACGATCACGTCGAGACGACCAGCTGCAGGCCGACGCCAGCGTCTGCTGAGATGCTTGGCCATGACGACGCCGTCGGAGGGACCGCTCGATCGAGAGCTGACCAAGAAGCCCCGGCGCAAGATCGATCTGCTTGGTGCCGGGCTTGATCTTGACCGTGCTCGGCCTGACGCTGGTCCTCTTCTTCGCCTACGCCCTCTCGTTCTCGGGCTTCAAGGAGAAGCGAGCGCAGCGCCAGATGCTCAACATCTTCACGACCAAGGCTGGCGCGGTGCCGCTCTCGGGCAAGCTGCCCGCTGACGGGACCCCCGCCGCGGTGCTCAGCGATCCCGAAGATCCACCTCAACCAGATCGTGCTCCAGGGCTCTGGTCCGGCGCAGACCGCCAACGGCCCGGGTCTCATGACCGGGACCGCTCGGCCAGGGACGATCGGCAACGCGGTGATCATCGGACGCAGCCTGACGGGCGGGAAGCCCTTCGCCAACCTCCATGAGCTCAAGATCGGTGACAAGCTGACCTTGGCCAGCGGTCTCGGCAAGTTCCACTACAAGGTGTCGAAGACGGGCTACGCCAAGCCAGGCCAGATCGACCCGGCGTCGCCGGTCAACCACGCCGAGCTGACCCTGGTCACCGCGAACAAGCCGCTCTCGAACAACATCCAGTACTTCGTCGTGGCCCGCCAGACCACCGCACCAGGCGTGGCCACGAAGCCTCACCACAAGCCGACCACCATCCAGCTCGGCTTGGCTGGCGATCCCAACGCGGTGCTGCCGTCGATCTTGCTCGGCCTGCTCTACGTGGCTGCGCTCATCGGCACCGTGGTGGCCTATCGCCGCTATCGGTCGAAGGCGCTCGTGATCTACATCTTGACCACGCCCATCATCTTGGCCATCGCCTTTTGGTGGTTCCAGAACCTCTACCTGCTGTTGCCCTCGTCCATGTGATCGACGACTCGCTCCCGTCATCCGTCATCGGGAGCGGCACCTCGACGCGGAACCTCGCTGCGAGCCAAGGAAGGCATCTCATCGATGAAGCTCACTGACCGTCTGCTCATCGCCGGGACCTTTGGTCTCTCGGTCCTGGTCCTGGCTCAGCTGCTCGTCGTCAAGCTCCACGCCGTCGACGACGACGGCGACGACCTTCCCGATCCCGCACGCCAAGGAGCCTGCCGCGCCGCTGGTGATCGGGCACCACGATCACGATCGATGGCGTGACCCTCACGGTGCCACGCGAGGAGTACAACCCCGATCGCCCGATCCAGTCGCTCACCGATCAGGGCGGTCAGATCCTCATCACCGACAAGGGCGTGCTCCCTCAGGTCCTGCTGACGCCCGTGACGGCCACCATCACCTGGACGAACCTGACCACCAAGACCGTGATCGTCGGCTACGCCAAGTTCGGCACCCCGGGGTACTCGACGCCCATCAAGCCAGGTGGGCACTTCTCGCTCAGCGTGACGGGGACCGGGAACATCCCGTACAACACCTCAAACCACTGGCACGGGACCATCGCGGTCGGTCAGCAGCCGATGGCGCCGATCCCGACCACCACCTCGACGCTCCCGCCGACGCAGGCTAGCCCGGCTTGAGGTCAGCTGGCCAGCAGTGACGAGCAGCGTCACGGCGCCCGTCGGTGGGGTGACCGAGAAGGACTTGTTCCAGCGCGTGAAGGCGCCCACCTTCTGCTCCTTGACCTTGCCGCTGGTGCCGACGATCGTCCCCCCGACGGGGAGCGAGGTCTTCGGATCCACGAACAGCGTCGTCTCCTGGGTCGTGCCGCTCGAGGTGGTCGACCGAGGTGATGGGCATGACAGAGATGCCGTGGACCGTGCGGGTGGTCCCGATGGTGGCCTTGGCGGCATCTGGATAGAAGCCTGAGACCTCAGAGGCGATCGAGATGCTCGAGAGGACCGTGTTGTAGGCGGCATCGCTCGGGACGATCGAGATCCAGGTGTTGACGCGCCGAGGTCGCCTGGGTGGCGCTCAAGCCGAGGTTCTTCTCGAGCACGGCGGTCGACGTCGTCGGAGGTACAGGGTGGTGCCAGCCAAGACCACCTGGAGCGTCGGGGTCTTGTTGACGACCAAGGTCGCCAGCGCCTGCGTGGCGCTCAGCGATCCTGAGACCGATTCGCTGCTCGAGGTGCCGTTCACGGTCGTCACGTCGACGTAGTGGACTGCCGAAGCGTTGGTGACGGCTGTCTTGGTGGTGGCCAAGATCTGGGCGGCCGTCGGACCGCTCGAAGAGCACGAGGCGAGGGCAACGGGACAGGCGAGCGCTGCGAGGAGACCAGCGATTCTGAAGGGAGGCACCACAGGACACTACCGCCTGCAGAACCTGGGCGCCTTTTGATCGCGAGAACGAGCCTCCGGACCTGGTCGATCGTGCCTCGGAAGCTCGCTTGCACATCGACGTCTCCGCAGGCTGAGGACGTCGGCCAGGTGCCCGAGCGATCTCTCATGGCGTGAGGTCCCCTGGAGAGAAGTGACGGCACCGGGTGCGCCCTCTGCCCCGGCCCGCCGCGCCACGTCGGGGCGGCTCCTCTGGATGCTTCAGGTCACCTCGTCTGGTGGTCGAGTGGCCTTGGCGCGCCTTGCGATCCGGTGGACCACACAGAGGCTCAGCGCGCTGACGAAGAAGAGCTCCAAGTACCACTGGAAGCCCTCGTAGGTGAAGGTGACGGTGTGCACGCCGGGCGAGACGGGCACCGAGACCACGGCTGGCGCCAGCATCTCGGTGGCGACCGCGTGGCCGTCGACGGTGGCGTTCCAGCCTGGGTCGAAGGACGCCGAGAGCACGACGTTCGACGCACGCGTCACCTTCACCTCGGCGCTCGCCGTGCCGTGAAGGAGGTTGGCGCTCTGGTTGAGGATGGTGCCCGGGGCTCTCGTCAGCACGGCGGTCGGATCGGAGATGGTGAGGCGGTCGGACGGATAGATGACCTTGAAGTCGAGGTGGTCGGCGAAGTAGCCAGCGTCCTGGATCGCCCTCGACTGCTTGGCGAGCGGTCTCTTTGTTCTCATCGATCGTCCCCGAAGGGCACGACGAGAGAGAAGTAGGAGTTCTGGGGGATCTCCCAGAGGTGGTACTTGCCGCTCGCCTCGACCGAGCGAGCGGGGACAGGAGGCTTCATCGCCTCAGGCAGGATCAGGTACCGGATCCCGTAGAGGGCGTAGTCCGAGACGTTCGCCTGATCGAAGTGATCCTCCGGCTGCGACATGAGCGAGGCCGTCCTCAGCGTGAAGCCCACCTGGTCGACGTCCTTGTTCACCAGGTACTCGAAGACCGGTACGTAGCCGACGGTGAACGCCTCGCCCCAGTTGGAAGGCAAGCCGGCGTAGACCCGCCCGTCGTGGGCCTTGAGCACCAAGCTGATGAGCGGAGCGATCTGCTTGCCTTGAGTGCTCTCGGCCTGGCGCTGGGTGCCGATGTCCCTCGCGTTGGACTGGTCGATCGAGTAGAGCCTCGGGATGGCGATGAGGGTGGCAGCGATGGCCAAGAGCACCGTGGCGTAGGTGCCGAGCGCGTTGATCACGCGCGAGCTGGTGGTCTCCGTCGGCATCGTTGTACCCAGCGATCGACATGCCACGACGACCAACCCGGCGAGCCAGGCGATGCCCAAGCCGGCAAGGTAGATGCCGGCCAGCGAGACGCTGGCCTGAAAGCGGCGGAAGTAGATGTCGGCGTGGCCCGGGATGATCGAGGCGAATGAGCCCCAGGTCGTGGGGCCCCACGAGACGATGAAGAACCCGACGAAGAGGCCCAAGAGGGCGCGGACGACGGGGTGGGCCCTCCACAGCACGAGAGCGGCGATCACGCCGACGCCGAGGGCCAACGAGACGATTGGGAAGCGACCGTCGTCGAAGAGCTGTCCGGTGAAGAGCCACCTCAGGTCTTGGCGAGCGCCGTAGCCACGCACCAGGCCCGTCTTGATCAGAGCCGAGTTGATCGCCGCCCAGCGGGCGTTGACCAGCAGCGGGATGGTGATCCACGACGTGGCGACCAGCGCGCCGAGCAGCACGATGGCCGCGTTCTTGAGGCGCTCACCGAGCTTCGAGGGGATCAAGAAGGGAAACAGGATCACGGCGCCAAGGGCGCTGTAGCCCGTCTCGAAGTGGAGCGCCGCGGTGAGGGCGACCAAGAGCACCGCTCGAAAGACGTAGCGGCGCTCGCTCATCGCTCGCCACGTCCACGCCCACGCCAGCGGCAGGAGCCACGAGGCGCACAGCTGGGCCCAGATGCCGAAACCGATCCAGATGTAGGCCTTCTGCTCGAAGCTGACGAAGGTCACCGAGATGAGGAACGGCGAGAGCACGGCGGCGGCCAGGCACGCACCTGGTGGCAGGCCGAAGACAGCGGCCGATCGGTAGATGACAAGCGGCCAGAAGACGATCAGGAGGTAGAGCGACCAGACGAAGACCGTGTTGGACCCGAAGAAGAGCCCGAGGAACCCTGCCACGGTGGCGGCGAGCCCTTGGTAGTGGAGGAACTGCGGCGAGCCAAGGTTGAGGTAGGGGTACCACTGGGTCATCGGCAGGTGGAAGCTGTCGAGCGCCTGGTTGGCGAAGCGCACCATCGACTCGTGCATGGTCGAGTCGTTGAGGTAGGCAACCTTCGTGACGGTGGAGCGAAGCCACCACAGATTCCAGGCGATGACTGCCGCGATGGTGACCTTGGTCCACTGACCGGCCTCGGGCGAAGCGCCCATGGCTGACGCCTCGAACTCGCTGGTCAGCGGGTCAACCATCGGACGAAGAGTACCGCTGAGGACGGCTGCGCTCAGGGCTAGCGGGTCGGAGCGGACCCTCTCTAAGGCGCTGAGGTGGTGGCCGTACCATGGGTCCATGGCCGTCCGCTCTCGGATCGTGAGACTCCGGGCGCTCGCCAGCGAGGCCCTTCGCGACCTCTTCGACCAGGAGTCGCCCTTCGGGCGTCTGGCGATGACCCAGGTCCTGATGCTTGCGGGTGACACCTTGGTCACGATCTCGTTGGCCGGATCGCTGTTCTTCTCGATCTCGCCCACCGAGGCGAAGTCCAAGGTGCTCCTCTACCTCCTCTTGACCATCGCCCCCTTCGCCATCGTCTCGCCGTTCCTGGGACCGCTCATCGATCGCTCGCGAGGGGCACGCCGAGCCATGGTGGTCTTCTCTGCCGTCGGTCGCATGGTGCTCACGCCCTTCATGGCGCGCGACATCCACACGTTCTGGATCTTCCCTGAGGCCTTCTTGATCTTGGTGCTCTCCAAGCTCTACCTCGTCACGAGAGGCGCCTTGATCACCGAGATCGCAGCGGCCGAGGCCGAGCACGACGTGACCGAGAGCGCACACGCCGCCGCCGATGCGTACCTCGGCACCGAGGAGACGTCGGGTGCTCGACCCCATGGCTTGGCGGGGTGGAACGCGCAGCTGACCCTGCTCGGCACCCTGGCCGGCTTCGTGATCTCGATCCCGGGCATCGCGCTCCTCAAGCTCTTCGGTGCACCAGGTGTGTTGATCTTCGCTTCCGTCGTCTTCGCCGGCGGTGCGGTCGCAGCGTTCCGCTTGAAGCTGCCCAAAGGTCGCGCACGCGACAAGTCGGCGACGATGACGCCGGAGGGGGAGTGGAGCCAAGAGACCGTCCAGGACGGCCACGAGCTCGGGGCGCAGCATCCCGAGGTCGTCTTGGGCCTGACGGCGAACTCCCTCCTCAGAGGGATTGCTGGCTTCCTGATCTTCATGCTGGCGTTCGGTCTGCGCCGGAGCCATGCGGCGCTCTGGTGGTATGGCTTGGCCCTTGGCGCCAGCGGCATCGGCGCCCTCGTCGGCCTCTCGCTGGTGCCGCGCCTCCGTCGCTACATGCGAGAGCCCCAGATGCTCTTGGTCGCCCTGGTGGCGGTCTGCCTGGGCGCCATCGGGGCTGCCTACGTCGGAGGCCTGCCGGTCCAGATCGTCCTGGCCTTCTTGGTGGGCGTCGCAGGCGCCGTCGGCCAGCCGTCCTTTGACGCCATGACCCAGCGCTTGGTGCCGGTTGCTGCCCAAGGTCGAGCCTTCGCTCGCTTCGCGACTCGCCAGCAGCTCGTGTGGGTGCTGGGCGCGCTCATCCCCGTCGCCATCGCGCTGCCGCTGGTCGGGGGTGACATCGTCATCGCCGTGATCGCAGGTGGCGGCGCGCTCTTCTACCTGATCGGGCGCCGCACCCGCGTGGTCGCCGTGCGAGAGCAGCGGCACCGAGACGACCTCGGTTGGCAGGAGCCCGCCTGATCCGAGCGTCTCTCGAGCCCAGAGACGAAGAAGACCGGCCGCTCGGGCCGGTCTTCTTCAGATCGAGCTCCCTCGCGAGCTGGCTAAGAGAGGCGAGCCTCGAGGTCGTCGACAGCCATGGTGAGCTTGGCAGGGAGGCGATCGCCGAAGGTGGCGAAGTGATCTCTGATGAGCGGCACCTCGGCGCGCCACTCCTCGGGGTCGACCTTGAGCAGCTCGTCGAGGTCTTCCTCGGTGACGCCAAGGCCGTCGAGGTTGAGCGCATCTTTGGTCGGCAAGAACCCGATCGGCGTCTCGACGGCGTCGCCTCGACCAGCGACCCGCTCGAAGACCCACTCGAGCACGCGGCTGTTGTCACCGAAGCCGGGCCAGAGCCACTTGCCGGTGGCGTCCTTGCGGAACCAGTTCACGTAGAAGATCTTGGGCAGCTTGGCTGCGTCGGCCTTCTCGCCGATCGAGAGCCAGTGGCTGAAGTAGTCGGCCATGTTGTAACCGCAGAAGGGCAGCATGGCGAAGGGGTCGCGACGCAGGTTGCCGACGGCGCCGGCTGCAGCCGCGGTGGTCTCTGAGGCCATGATCGATCCCAGGAAGACGCCGTGGTCCCAGTCGCGCGACTCGAAGACCAGGGGCACGACCGAGCCTCGTCGACCGCCGAAGAGGATCGCCGAGATGGGCACGCCGGCGCCGTCTTCCCATTCCTCGGCGATGGCGGGGTCTTGGGCGGCGGGCACGGTGAAGCGAGCGTTGGGGTGAGCGGCTGGCTTGCCTGAGGCGGGGTCATAGGGCTGGTTCTGCCAGTTGGTGAGGCCCTCTGGCGCCTCGTCCGACATGCCCTCCCACCAGACGTCGCCGTCGCGTGTCTTCGCCGTGTTGGTGAAGATCGAGTTGCCGCTGATCGTCAACATGGCGTTCGGGTTGGTCTGCATCGACGTGCCCGGAGCCACTCCGAAGAACCCGGCTTCGGGGTTGATCGCGTAGAGGCGTCCGTCGGCGCCGAACTTCATCCAGCAGATGTCGTCGCCGACCGTCTCGACCTTCCAGTCGGGCAGCGACGGGATGAGCATGGCCAGGTTGGTCTTGCCGCACGCCGAGGGGAAGGCGGCCGAGACGTACTTGGTCTCGCCAGCCGGCGAGGTGAGCTTCAAGATGAGCATGTGCTCGGCCAGCCAGCCCTCGTCACGGGCCATCGCGCTGGCGATCCGGAGGGCGAAGCACTTCTTGCCGAGCAGCGCGTTGCCGCCGTAGCCCGAGCCGAACGAGACGATCTCGCGGGTCTCGGGGAAGTGGACGATGTACTTGTTCTCGGCGTTGCACGGCCACGGCACGTCGGCCTCGCCGTCGGCCAAGGGGTGGCCGACGGAGTGGAGGCACGGCACGAAGGCGCCGTCGGCGCCCAGGACCTCGAGGGCGCCCGAGCCCATCCTCGTCATGATCCGCATCGAGACCGCCACGTAGGGAGAGTCCGTGAGCTCCACGCCGATCTGGGCGATGTCGGAGCCGAGGGGCCCCATGGAGAACGGCACGACGTACATCGTGCGGCCCTTCATGCAGCCAGCGAAGAGACCATCGAGCACGTCACGCATCTCTGCGGGGTCTCGCCAGTTGTTGGTCGGACCGGCGTCAGCTTCCTCGGCGGAGCAGATGTAGGTGCGGTCCTCGACGCGAGCGACGTCGCCGGGATCGGAGGCTGCCCAGTAGCTGTTCGGCCGCTTGGCATCAGACAGCTTGGTGAACGTTCCGTTGTCGACGAGGAGCTGACAGAGGCGGTCGTACTCCTCGGCGGAACCGTCACACCAGTAGATCTCGTCAGGGGTGGTGAGGGCAGCGACCTTCTCGACCCATGCGAGGAGCGCAGCGTTGTTCGTGGGAGCCATTCGGATTTCTCCTCCTTGTGGAGCTGGTCGGCACGAGCCTGAGTGGTCCCATGCTAGATATCTGCCGTGGCCTCGCCTGCACGGAAACCCGCCCCCCACGGGGGACCGATCGGTCGAGAAGATGCGACGATTGATCGTATCGGAGATTCTCTTACCCAAGCAGGCTTCGCCCCAAAAGTGGGCGAGATCCATCTCGGCGACGACGCTGCGGTCTTGACCGCTCCTCAAGAGGGCCTTGACGTGGTCTTCTGCACTGACGCTGGTGTGGCCGGCGTCCACGCGGATCTGACCGTGCTCTCGGCACAGGATCTCGGATGGCGAGCAACCGTCGCCACCCTCTCGGACGTGGCTGCCATGGGAGCAGTGCCGTGGTACCTCGTGGTGTCGACCTCAGCGCCGAGGGAGGTCTCGATCGACGAGCTGATGAAGGGTGTGATCGACGCCGCCGCCCGGTTCGGTTGCCCTGTGGTCGGCGGCGACGTGTCCTCGAGCGCGACCGCCGTGGTGGCGGTCGCAGCGCTCGGCCTGGTGCCTCAGGGGACGGCGCTGCTTCGAAGCGGGGCTTCGCCAGGCGATCTGCTCTACGTCACAGGGCCGCTCGGTGGCTCGGCGGCGGGCTTGCGACACCTGCGTGCACCCGGGAGCCCGAGCGACGAAGCAGCCCGTCTGGTGGACAAGCATCGCCGACCGTCGCCGAGAGTCGATGCGGGGGAGCTCGCTCGAGCAGCAGGGGCCAGCGCTGCCATCGACCTCTCCGACGGCTTGGGCCGCGACCTCCACCGGCTCGCTGACGCGTCCGGGGTGGGCTTTGCCTTGCGCGAGGTCCCGATCATGCCAGGTGCGTCAGAAGAGGAGGCTCTGGGCGGGGGAGAGGACTTCGAGCTCCTGCTCGCCGCTCCGAAGAGCGCAGCGTTGCCCCAGGCCTTCGCTCAGGCGGGGGTCGAGGGACTCAGCGAGATCGGCATGGTCGTTGAAGACACGACGACCAGGACCCTCCAGGGTCGGCCGCTCGGGCCGCTCGGCTACCAGCACGAGACGTCTTAGGCGCGCTCGCCCGGAGCCACGCGCTCGAGTGTGAGAGCGCTACTTGGCTGCAGGGATCTGGCGTCGTGGCGGCTTGGTCACCCGACCAGCGCGCAGGCACGACGTGCAGACGTTGAGACGCTTGGTTGAACCGTTCACCAGGGCGCGGACACGCTGGATGTTCGGGTCCCAACGACGCTTGGTGCGACGGTGGGAGTGGCTCAGGTTCATGCCGAAGTTCGGCTTCTTCCCACACAGCTCACAGACAGCAGCCATTGACGAACAGACCTCCTGGGACACCAGACCCCCTTGAGGAGTCGGTGGACGGGAAGACGACGTTCGCTCCCCGTTGAGAACAGGAAACAAGGTTAGCATCGCTGGCCATGGCGCCTCCCGCGACGTTGGAGCCGGCCGATGTCCGCCGGGTGCTCGAGTGCTATCGGGACATCCTGCGCGCTCATCAAGAGGTCATCAACCGACTCAACGTCTACCCCGTTCCGGACGGCGACACGGGCACCAACATGGCGCTGACCATCGAGTCGGTCGTGGCCAGCCTTGAGGGCCTGGAGCGCACCGCCTCGATGGGCGAGGTCTGCAAGGCGATCTCACACGGCTCGCTCATGGGTGCACGCGGCAACTCGGGCGTGATCCTCTCGCAGCTGCTTCGAGGGGTCGCCGAGCGGTTCGCTGACGTCGAGACCGTTGACGCCGCGCTCTTGGCCGAGGCCTTCTGTCACGCGGACGTCCTCGCCCGCAAGGCAGTGGTCCGACCGGTCGAGGGGACGATCCTGACTGTGGCCAAGGCCGCCGGCCAAGGGGCCACGGAGTCCTCGAGCGACGGCGACCTGGCCAGAACCGTGGAGGGCGCTCGCCGCTCAGCAGAGGAGGCGCTGGCGTCGACGCCCGAGCTGCTGCCCGCGCTCAAGCAAGCGGGCGTCGTTGACTCGGGTGGTACGGGCTACCTGCTCCTGCTCGATGCCCTCTGCTTCGTCGTCTCCGAGCGACCGCTGCCCGTCGCGCCGCCGGCCGAGTCGATCCAGCTGGCCCACGTCGAGGTCGTCACGAAGAGCGGTGACGTGAGCGAGCTCCGCTACGAGGTCATGTACCTCTTGGAGGCACCTGACAACACGGTCGATGCCTTCAAGGAGGTCTGGGCCGGCATCGGTGACTCGATCGTGGTGGTCGGAGGCGAGGGCCTCTACAACTGTCACATCCACACCGACGACATCGGCTCGTCCATCGAGGCCGCCCTCGACATCGGCCGTCCTCGCGAGATCCGAGTGACGGATCTGACCGAGCAGGTCGTCGAAGAGCGCTGGGTGCGCGAGGGCTCGCTCGAAGAGGTCGAGGCCCCTGCCGGCCCCCCTCCGAACACCGCGGTCGTCGCGGTGGTGGCCGGCGACGGCCTCGGTCGCATCTTCCGCTCGCTGGGTGTGCACCACCTGGTCAAGGGTGGCCAGTCCATGAACCCGTCGACCGCCGATCTCGTCGCGGCGGTTGAGTCGACGGGTGCGGCCAACGTGGTGCTCCTGCCCAACAACAAGAACATCGTCCCCGTTGCCCAGAAGGTCGATGAGCTCTGCGGCGTCAGCGTCGTGGTGGTCCCGACGCACTCGATGGTCGAGGGGTTCGCCGCTCTGCTCAGCTACGACCCCGACGCCGGTGCCCTCGAGAACGCGGAGGCCATGGCCGAGTCTGCAGACGCTGTCATCGCCGCTGAGCTCACCCAAGCGGTGCGCGACACCACGACGGAGGCGGGAGTCGTCGAGGTGGGTGACTGGATCGGTCTGTCGCGCGACGGGATCGTGGCCATCGCTGATGAACCGGTGGTGGCCGTCTCACGCCTGCTCGACCTCTTGGTCACCGACAGCCACGAGCTCGTCACCATCATCGAGGGCGACGGGGCTTCGGGCGCCTCGACGAGGCGGATCACCGAGTGGCTGGCCGAAGAGCGACCCGGCGTCGCCGTCGAGGTGCACCACGGGGGTCAGCCGCTCTATCCCTATCTCTTCGGGATCGAGTGAGCGTCGGCAACCACCACTCGGCGCCGGCCGACACGGAGCCTCGCTCGCTGGCCTACCTGGCGAGCATCCCCATCGAACGCCTGACCAAGGCGACGCCGAAGAAGTGCGAAGCACTCCGCTCCATCGGGATCGACTCGGTGCTCGATCTCTTGTGGTGCTACCCGAGGCGCTACATCGACCGCACCCGCCAAGCTGACCTCAAGGATCTCGCCGTCGGCGATGAGGCCGTGGTCTTGGCCACGGTCACCTCCGTCTCGTCCCGCCGCACCCGCCAGCGACGCTCGCTCGTCGAGCTTGAGGTCGACGACGGCACAGGGCGGATGAAGGTGGTCTTCTTCAACCAGGCGTGGCGAGCCAAGCAGCTGAGCGCGGGCACCGAGGCGCTCTTCTTCGGCAAGCTCGACGACTACCGAGGCACCCGCCAGATGACCTCGCCGATCGTCGACGTGCTGGTCGGGATGGAGGGCCAGATCCAAGGAGCGGCCAAGACGGGGCGGATCATCCCGGTCTACCCCCAATCGTCGAAGTCGGGGCTCTCAAGCTGGGAGATCGGCACTTACGTGGCCGAGGCGCTGCGCCGCGCCCCAGCACTCGCCGATCCACTCGACGAGGCATCGCTCGATGAGCTCGACCTGCTCGATCGGACCACGGCGATGCGATCGATCCACGCCCCTGAGCAGGTGGCCGAGACGGTCCCGGCTCGCCGCCGTCTGGCCTTTGACGAGCTCTTCCGTCTCCAGCTCGCCTTGCAGCTTCGACGCCGAGCGCTGGAGGCTGACGCCGTCGCCATCCGTCACGCCGTCTCGAGCGTCGAGGCCGATTCGACCTCTCGCCGCTCCGAGGCCCTGGAGCTGACCTTGGTCGAGCGCTTCCTCGGCGGCCTGCGCTTCGAGCTCACCGGCGCGCAGCGGCGGGTGCTCCACGCGATCTTCGATGATCTGGCTGGACCCATGCCCATGCACCGCCTCCTCCAGGGTGACGTGGGCTCGGGCAAGACCGTCGTCGCCGTGGCCAGCATGCTCGCTGCGGTCCAGGGTGGCCACCAAGGAGCGCTCATGGCCCCGACCGAGGTCCTGGCCGAGCAGCACCTCGCGTCGATCCGAACGATGATCGAGGGTCTCGCGGTGCCCGATCCGACGCGCCTCGGCGGCTCGAGAGCGCTCGAGGTGCGCCTGCTCACCTCCTCGGTGGGGGCTGGGGCTCGTCGGGTGATCTTGGAGGAGCTTCGCTCCGGGGCCATCGATCTGGTGGTCGGGACCCAGGCGCTGTTGACCGACGAGGTGCAGTTCTCGTCACTCGGGCTCTGCGTGGTCGATGAGCAGCATCGCTTCGGCGTCGAGCAGCGAGCGCTGCTGCGCGCCAAGGGCCAAGGCACCAGAGGCGAAGGGGATCCGGACCTCTTGGTGATGACCGCCACCCCCATACCGCGCACCGCGGCCATGGTCGTCTTCGGTGACCTCGAGATGTCCATCCTCGACGAGCTGCCTCCGGGCCGCACGCCGGTGACCACCAGGTGGGCTCGCAGCGAGCTCGAAGCTCTCGAGGCCTTCGGCAAGGTGCGCTCCGAAGTGGCCCACGGCCGCCAGGCCTACGTGGTCTGCCCCCTCGTCGAGGGCTCCGAGCGCGTGGTGGCTGCCTCGGCGGTCGACGAGCTCGACCGGCTGGGCGCGGGCGAGCTCACGGGGCTTCGCCTCGGGCTCTTGCACGGTCAGATGCCCTCGGCCGAGAAGGAGCGCGTCATGGCGGCCTTTCGTGCCCACGAGCTCGACGTGCTCATCGCCACCACCGTCATCGAGGTCGGTGTCGACGTGGCGAACGCCACGGTCATGCTCATCGAGGACGCCCCTCGCTTTGGCATCGCCCAGCTCCACCAGCTCCGAGGTCGCGTGGGACGAGGAGCCGAGCAGAGCTTCTGCTACTTCTTGGGCGAGGCGATCACGAAGGAGTCAGCGATTCGTCTCGAGGCGCTCGAGGCGAGCACGGACGGCTTCGCCTTGGCCGAGGTGGACCTGGCGCTGCGGGGCGAGGGCACGATCATGGGAAGTCGCCAGCAAGGCAGAAGCGATCTCCGCCTGGCCACGCTCACCGGGGATCGAGACCTGCTCGAAGCGGCCCATGAGCTCGCTGAGCAGCTCTCGCTCGTCGATCCTGACTTGGTCGAGCACCGGCTCTTGGCCGACGAGCTCGTTGCCACGCTGGACGAAGAGGACGCCTCGTTCCTGTTCAAGAGCTGAGTGAGGCGTCGGTCCTTCCTGATTAGCCTTGGGCGCGATGAGGGTCGTCAGCGGTGCAGCTCGGGGTCGCTCGCTCAACGCGCCACTGCCCAAGGGTGTTCGACCGACCACCGACCGAGTGAAGGAGTCGATCTTCGACATCCTGGGCTCGATGGGCGGCGTGGTGGGCTTGAGCGTGGTGGATCTCTTCTGCGGCTCGGGGGCTCTCGGCATCGAGGCGCTGAGCCGCGGCGCCGCCAAGGTCACCTTCGTCGATGCCAACCAGCAGTCGCTCGACGCGGTGCGGGCGAATCTTGCTTCGGTCGGTCTCGACGGCGCCCGCACCACGCTCGTGCGCGCCTCGTTGCCGAGCTATCAGCCTCCTGCCGGGGACCTCGTCCTCATGGACCCGCCCTACGACCTCAGCGTCGTCGACGAGGTGCTCGAGCGCCTCGAGGCCGACACCGTGGTGCTCGAGTCACGGACAGAACCGGTGATCGGAGACCGCTGGGTGGTCCATCGACAGCGCCGCTATGGCGGTACGCTCGTCACTGTGCTCAGTCTCCACGCTCCAGCAGAGGTCTCATGAGCCGCGCCTTGGTCCCGGGATCGTTCGATCCCTTCCACAACGGGCACTTGGAAGTCGTCGAGCGAGCGGCTCGGCTCTTCGACTTCGTGGTCGTCGCCGCCATCCGGAACCCCCAGAAGTCCTCGCCCCTCTTCGACCTCGAAGAGCGCCAGGCGATGATGGCCGAGTCGATGGCGCACCTCGACAACGTCTCGATCGTCTCGGTCTCTACGCTGCTCGTCGACGTCGCACGAGACGTCGAGGCCTCCGCCATCGTCAAGGGCCTCAGAGCGGTCTCCGACTTCGAGTCCGAGCTCCAGATGGCACAGATGAACCGTTCGCTCTCGGGCGTCGAGACGCTGTTCATCCCCACGAGCTCGCACTACTCCTTCATCGCCTCACGCCTGCTGCGCGAGGTCGCCCGCTACGGCGGCGACGTCTCGCACTTCGTGCCCGCCCCGGTGCAGAAGGCGCTTGAGGCGAAGTTCGCGCAAGGACCGATCGATGACTGATCACTACGACGACTTCGACCGCTTCGTCGAAGGCGATGAGCCCGACGCCATCGAGGAGCCCGACGCCGAGAACCTCCTTCGTCAGGCGGTCGACGTGGTCAACACGGCCAAGCCCATGCCGCTCTCGGCTTCGGTGCTGATCAGCCGCGAAGAGCTGCTCGACCTGCTCGAAGGAGCGCTGGCCTCACTGCCCGAGGAGCTCCGCCAAGCGCGCTGGATGCTGCGCGAACGAGAGCAGTTCCGTGAGGAGAACCAGCGCGAAGCCGACGCGCTCATGGAGGACGTCAAGGCCCAGGCCGAGCGGATGGTCTCTCGCACCGAGCTGGTCCGCCAGGCCAAGCTGACCGCCCAGAAGATCGTCGATGACGCTGACGAGCAGGCCCGGCGGATGCGCCACGAGGCGGAGGACTACTGCGACCAGAAGCTTGCCGGCATGGAGATCGTGCTCAACCGCGTGCTCAAGACCGTCGTGGCGGGCAGAGAGCGCCTGCAGCCCTCGTTGGAAGAGGCTGATCCGCTCCAAGGCTTCGAGGAGCAGATCGAAGAGGGCGAGGAGTCGTTCTTCGATCAGGACCAGGGCTGACCGATGGGGCTTGACCCCTTCGTGATCGGCGTCGCTCGGCTCCGCACGCAGCTCGGTGCCACCGCGTCATGCGACGTCGAAGCGGTCTTCGACCCCGACGCCGAGCTAGCCGCCACCTCACCCGGTGAGAGCGAGGTGCCTCCAGAGGGGCTCGCTCGCTTCGACGGTGAGCTGGAGTCGATCCCGCAGGGCATCGTCGCCTCGGGCACCGTGACGTCGAGCTGGATCGGCGTGTGCCGTAGGTGTGCGATCGCCACGGGCGGCGAGGTCTCTGCCTTCGTGCGCGAGCGCTTCATGGAGGGCGTGGGTCCCGATGACGAGGAGGCCTACGTCCTCGACGGGGACTTCTTGGATCTTCGCCCCCTGATCAGGGATGCCGTGGTCCTCGAGCTCCCGCTCGCTCCGCTGTGCAAGGAGGACTGCCTTGGGCTCTGCGTGCAGTGCGGTGCTGATCTCAACCTCGATCCGTGCGACTGCGAGGCCCCGGCCGATCCGCGGTGGGCTACGCTTGATGTTCTTCGCCGGCCCGACTGAGGCCACGGCCTGACCGCAAGGTCGGTCGAGCGAGTAAGTTGGCAGATTCCCCGCGGTGCTTCGGTGCCGGGCTGAGAAGAAGAGACGAGAGAGATGGCTGTTCCCAAGCGCAAGACGTCGAAGGCGAAGACCCGGAGCCGACGGGCCTCGGCCTGGCGCCTCGAGGCCCCGTCGCGCAGCGTCTGCCCGCACTGCCAGACCGCCAAGACCCCGCACGTGGTCTGCCCGAACTGCGGTTGGTACAAGGGTCGCCAGGCGATCGAGGTCGACTGAGTTGACAGCGATCGGGTCGCTCCCGGTCGTCGTCGATGCCATGGGGGGTGACAAGGCCCCCACCGAGATCGTCGCCGGAGCACGCCAAGCCGTCGACGAGATGGGCATCGACGTGGTCCTCATGGGACCACCGGAGCTGGTGGGCGACACGTTGGGCTTGGAGCTGATCTCGTGCACCGAGGTCATCGGCATGGACGAGGACCCGGCTAAGGGCGTTCGACGCAAGAAGGACTCCTCGCTCGTGCGCGCCGCCGAGCTGGTCAGAGATGGCCAGGCCTGTGCGATGGTCTCGGCCGGCAACACCGGAGCGACGATGGGCGCGGCGCTGCTCCGCATGGGTCGCCTCAGAGGGGTCCATCGTCCCTGCATCGCCACGCCCCTGCCCAAGCCCGGTCGGGCGCCGGGTGTGCTGGTCGACGCAGGTGCCAACTCAGAGTGCACGCCGGCGATGCTCGTCCAGTTCGCGCAGATGGCTGCCGGCGTTCTCCACGGCCCGCTTTGGCGTCGCCGAGCCCACCGTCGGCCTGCTCTCGATCGGCGAAGAGCCCTCCAAGGGCACCGCCCTGGTCAAGGAGACCCATGCGCTCTTGGCCGAGCCCACCTCGGGGGTCTCGTTCTTCGGCAACGTCGAGGGCCGCGACCTGCTCGACGCTCCCGTCGACGTCGTGGTCACCGACGGCTTCACGGGGAACGTGGCCCTCAAGACCCTCGAAGGCTCGCTGCGCTTCATCATGGATCGGATCGTCAGCGTCTTCGGCACCGACGAGGAGACCAAGGCCGCCGCCAAGGTGCTCCTGCCGCATCTCGCACCGCTCATCACCGAGCTCGATCCTGAGACCTTCGGGGGCGCCATGCTCCTCGGGCTCGACGGCGTCTGCATCATCAGCCACGGCTCCTCCTCGGCTGTGGCGATGAAGAACGCCATCAAGGTGGGGCACGATCTCGCCACGGCTGGCATCACCGAGGCGCTCAACAGCGCCATCAGCGTCGACTGACGCGGCGCTCGGCCCCGTGCGGAGGCCTTTTCCCTGAGAAATCGGGGTTCAGATCGGTCAACGGGCAGCAAGGAAGGACGGTAGACTGCAGCCCGAGCGAAGACCCTCTGAAGGAGCCTGCGTGCCAGCCGAGACCCACACATCCCAGGGACCCATGGACCGCGGCGCGGTCTTCGACCTGATCAGGGAGCAGCTGGCCGACATCTTGGAGATCGAGCCGTCGGCCATCTCTGAGGGCTCCTCGTTCCAAGAGGACCTCGACGCTGACTCTCTGGCCTTGATTGAGCTGGTCGAGGCGCTCGAAGAAGAGCTCTCCGAGCGCCAGAGCGGCTTCCGGATCGACGATGAGGACCTCGAGGACCTCAAGACCGTGCGTGACGCGGTCGATTACGTCTCCGCCAAGCTTGAGGCTGGCTGAGCTGCCGGCGGTGACCACCGAGCCCGCAGGCCTGCTGGCGGCGCGCCTCGGCATCGAGATAGACGATCTGAGCCTCCTGGATCTGGCGCGTGTCCACCCGAGCTACACCCCGGAGCACCACGTGCCGTCGAACCAGCGCCTCGAGTTCCTCGGTGACGCTGTGCTCGGTCTCGTGGTGGCGGAGGCGCTCTTCGTGGCCCATCCGGACCTCGACGAAGGTGGGATGTCAAAGGCTCGCATCGCCCTGGTCAACGAATCGGTCTTGGCGCAGCTCGGTCGAGATCTTGAGCTGGGCGAGCACCTGTTGCTCGGCAAGGGTGCCGATCGCTCGGGCGATCGTGACCTTGATTCGGTGCTTGCTGACGCCATGGAGGCCATCTTCGGAGCCGTGTACCTGACCGCGGGGCTCGATGAGGCTCGTCGGCTCATCATCCGCCTGCTCGGCGATCGCATCGAGCTGGCCGCCACTGAGCCAGGATCACAGGACTTCAAGAGCCGCATCTACGAGTGGTGCCAAGGCACCTTGGGTGCTCGGCCGACCTACGAGATCACAGTCAGCGGTCCCGATCACGACCCGCGCTACGTCGCTGCCCTGAAGGTGGGCGGGCGAGTGCTCGGCGTCGGCGAGGGCCGATCAAAGAAGCAGGCGGAGGCCCACGCGGCTCACGCCGCATGGGGGGAGATCCACGATGCCTGAACTGGCTGAAGTCGAAACGGTGCGCCAGGAGTTATCCAAAGAGGTGGTCGGCAAGAAGATCAAGGCAGTGTCGGTGACCAACGGCCGCGTCGTCCGCCGTCACCCCTCGGCCAAGGAGTTCCGCTCTGAGGTGGAGGGCCGCTCCATCCGTTCGGTCGGCCGCTTGGGCAAGTACCTGGTCTTAGGGCTCGACAACGGCTCGAGCTTGGTGATCCACCTCGGCATGTCCGGTCAGCTCCGACGCGCCAAGTCAGCGAAGGAAGCCAAGGCCAAGCACACCCACGTGGTGATCCAGTTCACCCAAGGCGGCGAGATGCGCTACGTCGATCCCCGGACCTTCGGTGAGATGTTCGTGTCGAACCCTCCGCCCGAGGGTACCAAGGTCGTCGTGTCCGCCTCGGCACAGGTGGCGATGGGCGGCGAAGGTGCTGTGATCCGCGCCAGCGTGCCGGAGCTCGCTGGCCTTGGCTTCGACCCGGTTGAAGACGTCATGAGCTGGGAGCGCTTCGCCATCGTGCTGCGCAGCCACTCGATGCCGGTCAAGTCCTTCTTGACCGACCAGGTGATCGTGGCGGGGATCGGGAACATCTACGCCGACGAGACCCTCTTCGCCGCCGGGCTTCGCTACGACCGAGCCACCGACTCGCTCTCGACCACCGAGGTGCGCCGCCTCTGGCGAGCGATGGTCGAGACCCTGGCCGAGGCCATCAAGCACGGGGGCTCGACCCTGTCTGACGAGCAGTTCGTCGACCTCTTCGGCAAGCCGGGGAACTACCAGACCTTCCACGAGGTCTACGACCGAGAAGGCCTCCCGTGCCGTCGGTGCCGTCGGCCGATCGTCCGGGTCAAGCACCAGAGCCGCTCGACCTTCTTCTGCGAGCACTGCCAGATCTAGGGGTGCGTTGGACCCCGAGAGGGCTCTCCCAGCGTTGCTAGGGTCGCTTCGATGTACCTGAAGCGTTTGACGATGAAGGGGTTCAAGTCCTTCGCTGATCCGACGACGCTTGAGCTCGAGCCAGGCGTCACCGTCGTCGTCGGTCCCAACGGATCGGGCAAGTCCAACGTCGTCGACGCCGTCACCTGGGTTCTCGGCGCCCAGGGCCCTCGAGCGCTGCGCAGCGCCAAGATGGAAGACGTCATCTTCGCTGGCACCGCCTCTCGGCCCCAGCTCGGTCGGGCCGAGGTGGCCCTCACCATCGACAACGCTGACGGAAGGCTTCCCGTCGACATGGCTGAGGTCACCATCAGCCGCACGCTGTTTCGCTCAGGTGACTCTGAGTACGCCATCAACGGCGCCCCATGCCGCCTGCTCGACGTCCAAGAGCTGCTGAGCGACTCTGGGGTCGGTCGTCAGCAGCACATGATCATCGGCCAGGGCCAGCTCGACGCCGTGCTCAACGCACGGCCCGAAGAGCGGCGGGCGGTGATCGAAGAGGCTGCTGGGGTGCTCAAGCACCGCCGTCGCAAGGAGCGTGCCGAGCGCCGCTTGGCCGCCACCCAAGAGAACCTGGAGCGCTTGGGTGATCTCGTTCGAGAGGTGCGTCGTCAGATGCGCCCCTTGGAGCGCCAGGCGGTGGCGGCTCGAAGCCACACCACCCTGGCCGCCGAGCGAGAGGCGCTCAGGCTGTTCTTGGTCGGACGTGAGCTCTTCGAGCTGACGGAGCGGTCGACGACCACCGCAGCAGCCCTCAAGGAGGCGGAGGGTGACGAGCGCGAGCTGCGAGCGACGATCGACGCGCTCGACGCCGAGGCCTCGACGATGACCTCGGCCCTCGCCCATGACCAGGCAGAGGACCTTGCTCGCTCGGTCGCCCAGGTCCAGAGCCTCTTAGAGCGCGCTCGGGGGCTCAGGGCGGTCTTGGCCCAGCGCTCCCGCGGGGTCTCCCAGGCTCTTGAGGCGTCGGCGGACGCTGACGTGGTGGCGTCGCTCGAGGCCGACAGCGCACGGCTCGCCGGCGAGGTCGCCCTGGTCGACGAGGAGTCGGCCGGGCTGAGCGCTGAGCGAGAGGCGCTGCGTGAGGCAGAGCTGTCACTCGCTCGTGCCCAAGAGGAGTACGACGCCACCTGGGGCGGTGGCCAAGACGAAGACGCCGTCGAGGCGCTGTCTCGAGCCCGTGAGCGCACCGAGCTGCTGGAACGTGCGCTCGGCGTGCGTCAGCAGGCTGCTCTCGATCTCGAGGAGCGACGTGAGCGCCTGGCTGCGCGCCACGAGCAGCTCGCCCTCGACCAAGCGGCATCGGTCGAGGCCGTCGCGCTCGCCAGCGCCCGAGCCGATGAGCTCAAGCTCGAGGCACGCCAGGCGATCAACGACCACGCCGAAGCCCTCGAGGCGCTCCGACGAGCCGAGCAAGAGGCACGAGCCGCTGAAGCCGCGGCCGCCCGGGCCACCGCCAGGGCGGAGTCGCTCGCTGGCGCCCTTGACGAGCTGACAGGCAGCTCGGGGCGCGAAGCGCTCAAGGAGCTCGACGGCGTGGTGGGCTCGCTGGTCGATCTCTTGGAGGTCGCACCGGGTTGGGAGCGCGCGGTGGAGTCGGCAGCGGGCGCTGCGGTGGCGGCCATCGTGGTCGACGGGCGTGCGTCAGCGCGAAGCGCACTGGAGAGCCTTCGGCGACAAGGGGCCAGCGGCATGGTCATCGCCGCCTCGGATCTGCCCGTGGTCTCGCTCGAGGGCCTCCCTCGGGGCGCCGACCCGGTGCGCCGACACGTGTCGCTCCGAGCAGGGGCCCCGAGCTCAGCCGAAGGTGTTCTCGATCGGCTCTTCGGCTCGGCGGTCCGCATGGGCAGCCTTGAGGACGCGCTCGATCTGGCGCTCGATCGACCTGAGCTCGTGGTGGTCACTCCCGAAGGCGACCGCTTCTCGTCGAGCGGCTGGCGGGTGAGCGCCGGAGCGGGCGTCGTGACGGCGGCAGCCGTGGAGCGCTCCACCTTGGAGGCGGCTGACGCTCGGGCGACGGCGACCCAGAAGATCGATGCCCGACGGGCCGCCGATGACGCAGCGGTGAGTGCGGGAGAGGCCTTGGCGCTGGCTCAGCGGGAAGCGGATCGCTCGGTCAGCGACGTCGAGGCTCGCCAGCTCGCGGTGCGCGCCGGGCAGCGAGGCTCTCGAGCGGTTGACGGCTGAGATCGAAGAGACGCTCGCCCAGCTCGCTCTCGCCGCAGCGGCGGTGACGGACGAAGAGGGCGCGCTGCTCATGGTGCGCGCCACGCTGCCTGAGCTCGAAGAGGCGGCGTCGCGCGCCGAGGAGCGCGCGTCGTGGGTGGCCCAGGCCAAGGCGACGGTCGAGGCCCACCAGCACCAGGTGCTGGTCATGCGCCAGGAGCTTGAGGTGCGCGTCGCTGAGCTCACCGAGCGCCGGCGCACCTTGGTCGAGCGAGTCGAAGCGGTCGAGCACCGCCTCGAAGGTCACGTCGAAGCGCGCTCGAACGCTGCGGCAGCCAGAGAGCGCCTCGAGTCCACCTTGACGGCCATCGAGCGCCTTGATGGGCTCTGCGCGCAGGCGCACGATCGCTTGGCGAGCCTCCTTGAGTCTCGCCGTGTCGCCTACGCCGACGAGCTCCGAGCGGTCCGTGCCTCCGGTGAGCGCTTGGGACAGCTTCGCTTGGAGCGCAGCGAAGCGGCCAGCGCGCTCGACCAGCATCAGAGCCGCGTGCGGGCGCTCGAGATCGGCGCAGCGGAGACGGCGGTGCAGCGAACCCAGGTGCTCGACGTCATCGCTCGAGAGCTCGGCGTCGACCCAAGCGTCGCGCTGGAGGCCTCCGAGCCCGTGCTGCCCGAGGGCGTGAGCGCCTCAGAGCGTGCGGCGTCCCTCGAGGCAGATCTCGCCAACCTCGGCCCCATCAACCCGCTGGCTCTCGAGGAGCTCAGCGCCCTCGAGGAGCGCCACCAAGATCTCGAGACCCAGGTGACCGACGTGCGCGAGGCACGTCGAGAGCTCCACGAGGTGGTCCGGGCCCTCGACGACGAGATCATGGGGACCTTCGCTTCGGCCGCCGCTGACGTGAACGAGCACTTCAGTGCGCTCGTGGCCATGCTGTTCCCAGGCGGTCAAGGCCGCTTGGTGCTGACCGAGCCTGACGATCTCTTGGGTACGGGGGTCGAGATCGAGGTTCGCCCTGCGGGACGAAACGTGCGCCGGGTCTCCTTGCTCTCGGGCGGTGAGCGCTCGCTGGCCGCCTTGGCCTTCCTCTTTGCCGTCTTCCGCTCCCGACCGTCGCCCTTCTATCTCATGGACGAGGTCGAAGCGGCCCTCGATGACGTGAACCTGCACCGCTTCTTGGGCCTGCTCAGAGAGTTCCGCCACGAAGCGCAGCTCATCGTGGTCAGCCACCAGAAGCGAACGATGGAGACCGGTGACGCCCTCTACGGGGTGACGATGAAGCCTGGGGGCTCGAGCCAGGTCGTCTCCCAGCGAGTCCCTGAGTCGAAGGATGAGGCGGCAGGGATGGGCGCATGACCGGGGTGATCATCCTCGTCGTCGTCCTGGTCGTGGTGGCGCTCGGCTTCGTGGTGTTCCGTCCGAAGCGAGGCTCGAAGATCGACGGTGGCTCGAGCGCACCTGACCAAGGCCGCGGCGAGGGCTTCTTTGACGAGCACTCGCCACCGAGCTCGGTCAGCGTGCTCGAGGAGGAGCCCGGGAGCGATCTGCTCGACGCTCCCGCGGCCCTCGAGGTCGAAGAGGACGTCTCTGGCGCCCCCGTCGAGGAGGCACCGCTTGAGGAGGCACCGGCCTACCGTGAGCGGCTGGGCCGCTCGAGAGGGCTGTTCAGCTCGCTTCGAGGACGCCTCGGCAGCGCCAAAGTCGATGAGGTCGTCTTCGACGAGCTGGAGACATCGCTGCTCAGCGCCGACGTCGGTGTGGGCACGACCGATCACGTCATGGACGCCGTACGGTCCAAGGCAGCCAGCGGTGAGCTCGATGACGTCGGCGGGCTGCTCGGGGCGGTGCGCAACGAGCTGCTTGCGCTGCTGGCCGTAGACGCTGAGGGTGCGCCGGTGGATCGCTCGCTCGAGCGGACCGCTCCGCAAGGCCACGTGCCCGTCTGGCTCTTCGTCGGGGTCAACGGGGTGGGGAAGACCACCACCATCGGCAAGCTGGCCACCGCAGAGGCTGCGGAGGGTCGAAGCGTCCTCTTGGCAGCGGGTGACACCTTCCGAGCCGCAGCGGGCGACCAGCTCGCCATGTGGGCCGAGCGCTCTGGAGCCGAGATCGTCAAGGGCGAAGAGGGTGGCGACCCGAGCGCCGTCGTCTTCGACGCCATCCAGCGCGCCGGGGCCCGCAAGGTCGACCTCGTCTTGGCCGACACTGCGGGGCGCCTCCACACCAAGGTCAACCTGATCGAAGAGCTGAAGAAGGTCCGCCGGGTGGCCGACCGAGAGCCGGGCTCGGTGGTCGAGGTCCTGCTGGTGCTCGACGCCACCACCGGCCAGAACGGCCTGGTCCAGGCTCGCCAGTTCTCAGAAGCGGTCGGTGCGACCGGGGTGGTCTTGACCAAGCTCGACGGCACGGCGCGTGGCGGCGTGGTGGTGGCCATCGGGCGCGAGCTCGGGCTCCCCGTCAAGCTGGTGGGCCTGGGCGAGGGCGCAGCCGATCTGGTGGCGTTCGACGCTGAGGCGTTCATCGATGCCCTGCTCGAGCCCTAAGGCGGCGCTGGAAGCACGGCTCGCAAGGTCAGGTAGCGTCCAGAGCGATGTTTGACGCACTCTCGGAGCGGTTGGAGAAGGTTGCTGGACGGCTGAGGAGCCGGGGTCGCCTCTCCGACGCCGACCTCGACGAGGCCCTCCAGGAGATCCGCACGGCGCTGCTGGAGGCTGACGTCGAGCTCTCCGTCGTCCGGGGGTTCCTCGACGGCGTGCGGGCACGCCTCACGGGCGAAGCGCTGAGCAAGGCCATCACACCGGCCCAGCAGGTCATCAAGGCCGTCCACGACGAGCTCATCCGCATCCTGGGTGGCGAGACCCTCAAGATCACCTACGCCTCCAAGCCACCGACGGTCGTCCTCTTGGCGGGCCTCCAGGGTGCCGGCAAGACGACCGCCGCGGCCAAGCTGGCGCTGTGGTTCAAGCAGCAGGGTCGCAACCCGATGCTGGTGGCCGCCGACCTCCAACGGCCCGCGGCCGTCGAGCAGCTGCGCGTGCTTGGCGAGCAGGTCGGCGTGAGCGTGTTCTCAGAGGCCACAGACCCCGTCTCGGTGGCGAAGGCCGGTCTGGCTGAAGCTCAGCGACTCGGTCGTGACGTGCTGATCGTCGACACCGCTGGTCGCCTGGCCATCGACGAGGCGCTCATGGATGAGGTCCGGCGGATCTCGGCGGGGGTCAAGCCGACCTACACGTTCTTGGTGATCGACGCCATGATCGGTCAGGACGCGGTCGCCACCGCCAAGTCGTTCCACGAGAGCCTGAGCCTTGACGGTGTCATCTTGACCAAGCTCGATGGCGACGCCCGAGGCGGCGCCGCGCTCAGCGTCAAGGAGGTCGTGGGCCGACCCATCGCCTTCGCCTCGACCGGCGAGCGCGTCGAGGACCTCGAGCTCTTCCACCCCGATCGGATGGCCGATCGGATCCTCGGGATGGGCGACGTCCTGAGCTTGATCGAGCAAGCCGAGAAGTCGATGGACGCCGACGTCGTCGCCAAGTCGACCGGCAAGATGCTGTCGGGGACCTTCGGGCTCGACGACTTCGTCGAGCAGCTCGGCCAGATCCGCAAGATGGGCTCGCTCGGCGGGCTCATGAGGCTCATGCCCGGCATGAACAAAGAGATGCGCCAGGCGGCCGATCAGATCGATGACAAGGAGATCGATCGGGTCGAGGCGATCGTGAACTCGATGACCTTGCAGGAGCGCCAAGACCCCTCGCTGATCGACGGCTCGCGGCGCCGGCGCATCGCCCAGGGATCTGGTCGCAGCGTCCAGGACATCAACCAGCTGCTCAACCAGTTTCGCCAGATGCAGAAGATGATGGGTCAGGTAGCCCGTGGCAACACTGCGGGGCTGCCAGGGATGCCCAAGGGCGGCCGGCTGGGCATGGCTCGTCAGATGATGAAGGGTGGCCCTGATCTCGGCGAGCTCGAGGCCGCGATGGGCAAACCGGCGAAGGGAGCGGGGCTCCCCGCAGAGCTGACTGCCTTCGGGAACTCGTCGGCCACCAAGGCCGCTCCGACCCCTCGCGGGGGGTCGAAGAACAAGAAGAAGAAGGGTGGGAGGGTCACCCCACCCAAGGGCCGCTAACATTGGTGGACCCGCTTCGACGATCTGGCGTCGGGTGGCCTACCTCGTGCAATTCCAGACTTCTCCATCGAAGGGATCGAGTTCGTGGCAGTCAAGCTCCGCCTTGTGCGGATGGGTAAGAAGAAGCAGCCGACCTACCGAGTGGTGGCGGCCGACAGCCGGAGCCCCCGCAACGGTCGGTTCATCGAGATCTTGGGCACCTACGAGCCGCGCGGCATCTCCGCCGCTGAGCCTGAGACCGTGGTCAAGATCGACAACGACAAGGCCGTCAAGTGGCTCAGCGAGGGCGCGCAACCCACCGAGCGCGTGGCCGTCCTGCTCAAGAAGTCTGGCGCCTGGGAGCAGTTCGAAGAGCTCAAGGCCTCGCGATGAGCGACTACGTCGAGGGTGACATCAACACGATCGACGACGCCGATGGCTACGACGATGAGGTCGAGCTCGACGACACCGAGCTTGAGGACGCTGAGCTCGACGACACCGACGTTGACGATGCCGAGCTCGACGAGGTCGATGACAACGCCGGGAACTCAAGTGTCGGCTCTGAGCCTGAGCGCGTGCTCACCTACCTGGCCCGCTCGCTGGCTCGGGATCCCGAAGCGGTGATCGTCGAGGCCGACGAGCGCGGCGGCAAGCTGAAGCTCTCGCTGCACGTGGGCCAAGGCGACATGGGTCGCGTCATCGGCCGTCGTGGTCGCACCGCCCAGGCCATCCGAGCCCTCGTGGCCGTCTCGGGTGCTCGCACCTCGGTGGCGACGAGCGTCGACATCGTCGACGACTGAGCTCACCGGTGTCACCCGACCTGCTTGAGGTCGGCCGCATCACCAAAGCCCACGGGCTCAAGGGCGAGGTCGTCGTCCAGCTCTGGAGCGACCTGCTCGACCGACTCGATCCGGGCTCGGAGCTCTCGACGGACCAGGGCAGCCTGACAGTGCTGTCGTCGAGGACCTACCAGGATCGCTACCTCGTCTTCTTCGAGGGCTTCGTGGAGCGCACCGCAGCCGAGGGCCTCCAAGGCCTCGTGCTCAGAGCCGAGCCACGTGAGGTGCCCGGCACCTTGTGGGTCCACGAGCTGATCGGCGCCGAGGTGGTCCTCCTCGATGGCTCCGCCGTCGGAGTGGTGGCCTCCGTTGAGGCCAACCCCGCCTCCGATCTCCTCGTCCTCGACGACGGTCGCCTCATCCCGCTGCGCTTCGTGACCACGATCGAGGCCGGCCGGCAGGTGGTCATCGATCCGCCCGACGGCCTCTTGGAGCTCTGAGCGCGTGCGCATCGACGTCTTCACGCTGTTCCCCGAGCTCATCGAGCACTACTGCGCGGGCACCATCCTCGGTCGCGCTCAGCAAGCCGGCGTGGTCGAGATCAGCGCGCTCGACCTTCGAGATGGCGCCCAGGACGAGCGCCGGACGGTCGACGACACGCCCTTCGGCGGGGGAGCGGGGATGGTGCTCAAGCCCGAGCCCATCTATCGGGCCGTCGAGGCCAGAGTGCTCGCCGCTGGTGCACCAGGGCCCTTGATCGCTCTGACACCGAGCGGTCGACGGTTCGACCAGGCCGAAGCGGAGCGGCTCAGCGAGCTCGATGGCTTCAGCCTGCTCTGTGGGCGCTACGAGGGGATCGATCAGCGCGTCCTCGATGACCTGGTGGACGACGAGCTCAGCGTGGGTGACTTCGTGCTCGCCGGTGGCGAGCTGGCAGCACTGTGCGTGCTCGAGGCGACCGTGCGCCTGGTCCCTGGGGCCCTCGGCAACGAGGAGTCCGTGCGCGACGAGAGCTTCTCGAGCGGTCTGCTCGAGTATCCCCAGTACACCAAGCCAGCCTCCTTCCGCTCGATGGAGGTGCCGGAGGTCCTCCGCGGGGGCGATCACGCCAAGGTGGCCTCCTGGAGGAGGCGCGCCGCCTTGTCGAGGACCTTGGAGCGCCGTCCTGACCTCCTCGAAGACCTCGAAGGGCTCTCGGACGACGATCGAGCGCTGCTCGCCTCGCTGGGCTGGGTGGAGACCGGGCCTCCCAACGGCTAACATCGTTCTTCCGCCGTTTCTTTCCTGAGCAAGGACCTGAATCCCATGCACCCCACCGAGCTGATCGACCGTGACTCACTGCGCGACGACATCCCTGACTTTCGCCCAGGCGACACCGTCAAGGTCCACGTCCGAGTCACCGAAGGCAACCGCGAGCGCATCCAGGTCTTCCAGGGCATCGTGATCCGCCGTCAAGGTGGCGGCGTGTCGGAGACCTACACCGTTCGCAAGGTCGAGCTTCGGCGTGGGCGTGGAGCGGACCTTCCCGTTGCACACGCCGAGCGTGGCCAAGATCGAGGTCGAGAGCTATGGCGACGTGCGTCGCTCGAAGCTGTACTACCTGCGCGATCTCCACGGCAAGGCCGCGAAGGTCAAGGAGCGCCGCGTCGTCCGTGGCTGAGCTGCCTGTGGCCCCTGGTTCGCTCGACCGATGAGCGACGAGGATCTCGAGCGCTACGAGGCAACCATCGAGCTCCAGCTCGTCCAGGAGTACAAGGCCGTCATCGGCCTCTTCAGCCATATCGTCGAGACCGAGCGCCGCTTCTATCTGGCCAACGAGGTCGAGGTCACCGTGCACTCGACGTCGAACCCCCCGCTCATCGAGCTCCAGCTCACCGACGCCTGGGTCTGGGACATGTACCGCCCCGCACGCTTCGTGCCCTCGGTGCGGGTGATGACCTATCGGGACGTCAACATCGAACGTCTCCCTGACGCCGAGCTCTAGGACCATGGGCGCCGGCGCCTGGGTGCTGCTCAGCGCCATCGAGCTCGACGGACCGGGACCGGTCGGAGAAGCCGCCTTGGCTCCGCTCCGTCACCTGATTCGCGTGAGCGGAGACCGCCGAGCCGACCAGGTGGTCGTGGGCCGAGCGAGCGCCGAGGAGGGCGCCCTCGACGGCTTCATGCTGGCGGCGGCGCTCGGCGACGAGATCGACGAGCCTGGCGACCCCGCCGTGGGCACGGTCTGCTGGCTCGGGGCGGGCCGCTCGGCGTCGGTGGCGCTTCGAGAGCTCACCTGCGTCGACCATCTGCACCCCGGGCGCGCCGCGCTGGTGCTGGCGGGGGACACTGAGCGGCTGGCCGAGGCAGCGGCCGTGGCTCGTGCCCTGCTCCACGGAGATCCAGTGACGGCGGGCGGTGCGCTCGAGCACGTGGTGGCTGCGCCCAACCTGCCGCCGCCCTCGGAGGGGATCGGCAAGCGGATCGCTCTCTTGGACACCACGCTCGGCGTGGCGCACACACTGGCCGGTGAGGTGCTGACCGTCATCCACGTCGACGATGTCTCAGAGCTGCCGCGCTTGGAAGACGCCGAGCTCGCGGTGGTGGGCACGCTGCCCACCTGACGCGCAGAGCTCATCCTCGCAGCGCTGGCCTAGCCTCTCGTTCCCATGAGAGCGCACCAGATGGTCGCCGCCGTCGTAGCGATCGCTGGCGCCGCGGCCCTCGTCGCTCCTGGCGTCAGGACGCGAGCCGGCGCCCTCACGCCATCGCTCTCGTCGCCAGCGCTGAGCCCGGCGAGCGGAGTCCAGAGCGCAGCGGGCCTTGCGGCGCCCCTCCAGCCCACGGTGACCCCGGGTGTCGAGTCCCTCGTGGTGACCTGGAGCGCACCATTGGAAGGCACGGGCGTCGAGAGCTACCAAGTGACCTCGTCACCTCGAGCGACCAAGACCTGCACCACGACGGCGCTCACGTGCACCTTCGCTGGCATCCGAGATGCCACCGCGTGGCGCTTCGCCGTCCGCTACGAGACCGCCAGCGGCTGGAGCCCCTTCTCGAGCTACTCGAACGTGGTGCCCCATCGATCGCTCGTCATCGTGGCGGGGCAGTCGAACGCCGTGGGTCTGGGGTCGGTGGCACTCAACCACGGCATCAACCTGCTCACCTCGACGGCCACCTCGGCTGATCGAGCGGTCAAGCTCGCGTGGGACCAACCTTTCGATGCCAACCCGAACCCCGTGGGTCTGAGCTCATCGGGGCCGGTCAAGCTCTCAACGCCCCAGCTGCGCAGCTGGGGCGCGCCCGGCCAGATCGGAGCCGTCTACTTCGGCCCAGAGCTGGGCATCGCACGTGATCTGTACATCGGTGGCGTCAGCGACCTCGTGGTCCTCAAGGTGGCGGCCTCGGGGACGACCTTGGTCGCAGCACCGGCGCCGTGGGCGGCACGCACCGGGTCGCTCTACCAGCGCCTCGTCGCCGACACCCATGCGCTGATGGCGACCGAGGCGGCGCAGGGCATCTCGCTGACCGTCGGAGGCGTCGTCTGGTACCAAGGCGAGTCCGACACAGCTCCCGGCGTCGCGCCGTACTACCTCGGCGCGCTCCAGAGCTTCCTGAGCGATCTGCACGCCGACCTCGGGGAGGGATCCACCACGCCGACGGTCCTCGTCAAAGAAGACATGGTCTACGGCCTCTATGAGCAGCTCGTGAGCCACGTGATCACCGAGCAGATCTTCACGACGGCGGAGGCGGCCAACCAGCTGGTCCGCTCCGCCGATGACTTCGAAGCCCTGCACGTGGGTTTACAGGTTGGCAACCGGGCCTTGGCCAAGAAGACCACGTGGCTCAGCGGTTCGAGCGTCCAGCGGGCCTCGAGCGCGCTGCCGCTCGGTCATGGGCGGCTTGGGTGCCCAAGAGATGGAGGATCGGCAGGATCTGGGGCCGCAGGTACATCCCGCCGGCGACGGACGGGTGCTCCTCGTCGGTGTCACGCACCCTGATGCCGCCGAGGTAGTCGACGAACTGGCCGTTGGGGTCGAGCATCTTGTTCTCGTCGATGACGGTGGCCACGCCGGGGTGCCGAGCGGCCGCCACCCTCACCAGATGGTTGTAGAGGTCCGTCCTCCAGTGCTGGTTGAGGTCGAGCGGCTCGCCGTTGCTCTGGGTGACGACGCCCTTGACGTAGGGCAGCGTGAAGAGCACGACCTTGGCTCCCTTGGCCGACGAGATGGTGATGGCCTGGTCGAGCGCCGTCAAGATCTGCTGCTGGAGGACTGGGCTGGCGATGGTGCGCCAGTGACCATCGATGAGCCGATCGATGACCTCCCAGCGGCCGACGGCGATCGTCACGACGTCAGGGCGCTGCTTGGCGATGATCGTGGGCCAGCTCTTCTGCCAGCCCAGGCAGCCAGTCGGCGAGGGCGAGGGCGTGCCGCCGGCGAACTGGATGAGGGTGGGAGGCAGCAGGTCGCAGCCGATCCGAGCCTCGTTGGAGATCGTGACGCCCCACGAGCGTGAGTCGACCTGGAGACCCGTGGCGACGAGGAGCGCCATCGAGTCGCCGAACATCACCGTGCTGGTCTGCTCTGAGGCTGGCAGCGGGCCGTTCGGTGGAGGAAGCCGCTTGATCATGGCCGGGGTGACGTGTTCGGGGAAGGCTGCCTCGGCACCGATGCTCGGCAGCGTGCAGACCACGAGGATGCCGATGAGCGCCAGCGTCACGGCGGGCACGACGACCCGAGCCTGCCTGGTGGTGACGAGGAGGCCACGGCGCACGGGTTGCTCGATGAAGCGAGCGGAGGCCGCTGCGACCACGAAGGTGGTGGCGAACTTCGCCGCCAGCAGCGCGTTGCCCTCAAGGTGGGACTTCGCGTTGAAGGCCAAGAAGATGGGGAAGTGATAGAGGTACAGCCCGTAGGAGATCTGCCCGACGTAGCGCACGGGCCGAAGCGAGAGCACTCGACCGACAGGACCTCGCGGTGCTTTCACCACCGAGGCGATGACCGAGACGCCGAGGAGGGCGACGAGGAAGAAGCCACCGCCATAGAGGAAGTCGCTCTGGCCGTTGACGGTGTGGATGGCCCACAGGAGCCCGAGCAGGCCGACGACGCCCAGGGCGGCGAAGGCTCGCTTGACGTGAGTGAGCTCGCTGGGCTCGACGGAGCGATGGGGCTTGTGGGCCGTGCCCTGTGTGCCGCCCCACCAGGCGGCTAGAGCGGCCCCGACCATCACCTCTTGGACCCGCAGGTCCGTCCCGTAGTACATCCTCGTGGTCGACGCGCCCGTGTGGAGCAGCACGTAGCCCTCGATCGCCGAGGCGACGGCGAGGAGCACCGCGGTGACGAACAGGGCGTTGGTGCCACGGCGGCGCAGCACGAAGAGAGCGAGGGCCGGCCAGACGAGGTAGAACTGCTCCTCGACCGCGAGGGACCAGGTGTGGAGCAGCGGTGAGGGCGCGCCGAAGAAGACGAAGTAGTTCTGGCCGGTGAGCACGTAGCGCCAGTTGGCGACGTAGCCCATGGTGGCAAAGGCGTCGCCACGGATGTTGGCGCGCGAACCTGGATCGGCGACGAGCAGCGCGAAGGCGGCGACCATGAGCATGGTGACGACCAGGGCGGGAAGCAGCCGCCGAGCTCGCCGGGCGTAGAAGGTGGTGAAGCGGATCGTGCCCGACGAGCGGAACTCGCTCACGAGCAGCGACGTGATCAGGAAGCCGGACAGGACGAAGAAGAGATCGACCCCGAGCAGACCACCACCGAACCACCCCATGCCGGCATGGAAGGCCAGGACGACGATGACGGCGAGGGCCCTGATGCCATCGAGCCCGGGCACGTAGCGCCAGCCGGTGGGAGGTGTGATGCCCCCGTGGGTCTCTTCGAGCGACGGGGCAGCGTCGTCAGCGCTTGTCAAAGTGTCCATCACGCCGTCTCCACCCGAGGATCCACCCTACCGGCTGGCCTTCTCGCCCTCAGGGCACGACGTGCCGGGCCGACGTGGCTCGGTGTTCAGCCCGAAGGAGCCCGTGAGGTGGGCGAGATCGTGACGCGACAGATCTCGGCGGGCGCGGCCTTGGTGGCCAGCGCTCGACAGTCGGTGACCGAGGCGTCGACGCCGATCGCCCTGAGCGACTCGACGGTGACCTGTGCTCGACCGGCGAGCTGGATGACCGTCCACGCATCAGGGGTGGTCTTGAGGGTGCTGGCCACTCGATCCCACCAGGTGGCGCTCATCACCCGGTTGAGATTGCCTCCCACCCGGACGACCTCGGTGTCGCTGGGCAGGTAGGTCACGAGGTACCCGAGGTTCGCGTTGCCCGCCAAGATCACGTGCGAGCCTGCGGCGGCGATCAAGCTCGGCGGGTCGACGCCGAAGAAGCTGCCCGAGAACGATTGACGACCCTGCGTGCTCACGCCGCCTGAGAGCGCGCACAACAGGATGATCGCCGCGCCAGAGCCGGCGAGGAGAGCCTTCGTCGGTCGTGCTCGCTCCAGGCACAAGATCAAGAGCACGCTGGCCATGGCCATCTCCAAGACGGCGGCGTAGCGGTAGATCACGAGGGTGCTCGACCAGACCACGAAGCCGACGAGCACCGAGGACTCCAAGAACAGCGCCAAGGGAGGACGCCGGCGCCAGACGTCGATGAGGAAGAACCCCCCGATCAGGACCGTGCCGAGCACGATGAGCGGCGAGCGCTGGAGCGCGCCGCCCGATTCGAGGGCGTGCGTACCGATCAGCAGGCCACCGAGGTGGTGGAGCCAGTCGCTCAGGCCGTGGACCTCGTGGAGGTGGTCTTGGAAGTCGCCGGGCTGCTGGAGAGGAGAGTGGGCGTGCTCGTTCAGGTACGGGAAGAAGGGATTCCGGTACCGCTGCCAGACGAGGACGCCCAAGGGCGCATAGAGGGCGAGAGCGGTGAGGAGCGCGGCGCCCGCGGCGATGCCGATCGCCACCAGCCGCGTCGTGAGGGTGAGGGCAGCTTCCCGGCGACCCACGAGGAGCGAGAACGAGAAGCCGATCACCAAGGCCACCGCGAAGGGGAGGGTCGCCAGCTTGGCGACGACGGTGCCACCGAGGACCACGCCGCCCAGAAGGGCGTGGCGCCAGAGGACCTCAGGACGCCTTGAGGCCAAGGCCGAGGCGAGCAGGAGTGCCGCGACGACCAGGGGGGCGACGAGCACCGAGTCGCTCTGGGTGCTGCCGAGGATGTTCAGGAAGATCGGTGATGAGAAGGCTGCGGCACCACCCAGAAGGCCGAGGCCCCAGGAGAGCGCTGTCGGGAACCCTCGTCGACGGGCCACCACGAAGACGCAGGTCGCCAGCAGCGAGCAGGACAGCGACTCCAAGAGGGCGATCACGATCCCCTCGAACAGCGCAGAGGTGTGGGCGATCAGCAGGTAGTAGAGGGAGTTGATCTGGGGATCGAGGTAGGTCTGGAGCTGACCGGGCATCGAGAGGCTGGACCCGAACCCGTGGAAGAAGGCCCAGCCGGCGTAGTACTCATAGCCCGCAGTGTCTCCCGACATGGCCTTGCCGAAGGCCACCTCCACGATGACGGCGAGGGCACCGAAGAGCACGCCGAAGCTGAGCCATGCCTGGAGCCACCGGCGCCAGGGGCCGCGGTGACGCCGGCGACGGGGGGGTGAGGCACCAGGGTGGCTACGAGCAGGCGATTCCTCGGGTGACGCAGCAGCGAGGGAGGCGTCGGCGGCCCGGTCGCTCATCGGTGCAGTCTCGCGCACGATGCCCAAATCACCGCTCGCCGCCCGGCGACGACGCGTCCTTGACGTGCCCATCCAGGGCCCCGAAAGAGCGTCAAGTAGAGTGATTCGCCGTGGAGCCTGCCCCGTCTGACGCCTCCGTGCTCGACGTCGACGCTCCCGAAGAAGACCTCGACCGAGACCCCGAGGTCGTCGCTCACCCCACCCCGATGACGCAGCGTCGCTGGTGGTGGTGGGTCGGTGGCATCACCCTCGTCGGCTTCGTGATCCGGTTGATCTCGGTGCTCGGGGACCAGCATCGGATCCCTGGCGGTGACAGCGCCTACTACTTCAACGCGGCACGCCTGCTGGTCGAGGGGAAGGGGTTCATCAACCCCTCCCTCTACGCGCTGCCGACGCACCATGCCGTCCAGACGGCCTCGTGGCCGCCGCTGTTCGTCTTCATCTCCGCGGTGCCCCAGGCGCTCGGGTTCCACTCCTACCTCGCCGATCGGCTCTGGCTCTGCGTCTTCGGCTCGCTGGCCATGGTGCTCGTGGCCTGTGCGGGCAAGGAGATCGGCGGACGGCGCCTCGGCTTGATCGCAGCCGCGCTGGTGGCGATCTACCCCAACATCTGGATGAGCATCGACGTCGGGCTGTCTGAGACCATGACGCCGATCGTGGTGGCCTGGGTGCTCTGGATGGCCTATCGCTTCTGGAGGCGCCCGTCGCTGCGCACCACCATCTGGTTCGCCGTCTCCCTTGGGATCACCATGCTGGGTCGAGACGAGCTCAGCCTGCTGGCGGTCTTGCTGTTCGTGCCCCTGGTCTTGCTGGCGCGCGCCCTGTCGTGGCGGAAGCGCTTCGAGCTCGTGGGCATCGGAGCGCTCGTCATGGTGCTCTGCGTCGCGCCCTGGGTGGGCTTCAACCTCTCACGCTTCGACAAGCCCGTCTTCATCAGCACCGGCTTTGGCATCACGCTGGCCTCGGCCAACTGCCCGGCGACCTACTCAGGCTTCTCGGCGGGGTACTGGTCCTTCGCCTGTGCGGTGGCCACGCCGCTCAACCACCACGCTGATGAATCCGTCCAGAGCTCTGAGGCCCAGGCCTATGCCACCAAGATCATCAGGGCACACCTGGGGGAGATGCCCCAGGTCGAGGCGGACCGGCTGGGCCGGGCGTTCGGGCTCTTCCGACCGCTCCAGCAGATCTCGCTCGACTCGACCGTCGAGACGCGCCCGTACCACTGGGCCCTGCTCGGACTCGGGATGTACTACGTCTTGTTCGTGAGCGCGCTCGGGGGCACCTGGGTCCTCATGCGGCGCAAGATCCCGGTCTTCCCGCTCTGGGTGGTCGGGCTCAACGTGGTCTTCTCGGTGCTCATCACCTTCGGCAACACGCGCTATCGAACGCCGATCGAGGTACCGCTGATCTTGCTGTCCTCGGCCCTCTACGCCTTCGGCTTCGAGAAGCTCACCGCTCGCCGGTCCACCAGCACCGCGACCCCAGAGCCCGTCGCCGTAGCGGCGAGCTGACGATCGCATGCGGGTGCTGGTGGCCATGCCGGCCTACAACGAAGAGGCCTCCGTGGGCGACGTCGTCTCGGAGATCAGGACGACGCAGCCGACCCTCGACGTGCTGGTGATCGACGACGGCTCCACCGACGCCACGGCCCAGGTGGCACGAGCAGCGGGGGCCAAGGTCATCCGAGCGCCGTTCAACCTCGGAGTCGGCGGCGCGATGCGAACAGGCTTCCGCTTCGCGACCGAGCAAGGCTACGACCGGGTGGTCCAGGTCGACGCCGACGGTCAGCACGACCCCGCCGAGATCGCCAGCCTGCTCGCCCTCATCGATGACGAGGCCGTGCCTCAGATGTCCATCGGTGCCCGCTTCGCTGGCCAGGGCGACTACAAGGTCCCCCTCCTCCGCAAGGCGGCGATGCGGATGTTGGCGGCGTCGCTCTCTCGGATGGCGAAGACGAAGCTGACAGACGTGACCTCCGGGTTCCGGGCGCACAACCGAGAGGCCATCGAGATCTTCGCTCGGCTCTATCCGACCGACTACCTGGCCGACACCGTCGAGTCGCTGGCCATCCTGGCTCGCTCAGGCGGCGTGGTCCGCCAGTGCCCGGCGGTGATGCGACCGAGGACGACCGGTCGACCCAGCCAGTCGTCGTTCAAGGCCGCCGTCTACTTGGTGCGCGTGGTCATGGTCCTAGGCTTGACCCTGATCCGACGTCCGCCGCAAGCGGCCTAGCGGGAGGGAGCAGAGCGTGAACGGCGTCCACCTCATCGCGCTCATCAGTGCCCTGATCACCATCACGGTCATCGTGGAGCTCGTGCGACGCCGGTACATCCACGAGCGCTTCGCCGTGATCTGGCTGCTGATCACCTTGCCGATCGCGTTCTTCGCCATCTTCCCCGACGCGTTCAACCGCCTTGCCCACGCCATGGGCGTGAAGGACCCCCCGAGCCTGCTGAGCGTGCTCGGCGTCTTGTTCCTCCTCCTCGTCTGCGTGCGGCTGAGCTGGGAGGTCGGTCGGCTCCAGGAGCGCACCGAGGTCCTGGCTGAAGAGGTCGCCCTGCTCCGCCAGCGCCTCGACGAGCTGGCACCGAGCGCTCCGGAGGAGCCGAGCTGAGCCGTCTCGTCTCGAGCATCCCCGGTCGCGCGCCGTGTTGCGCCGACCACCACTCTCGATCAATGCTTCCCGTATCCCCCTGAACCACAAGGAGAGCCACACCGTGGGCGTCCGCATCGAAACAGACTCAATGGGCCCGATCGAGGTCGACGACGACCGCTACTGGGGTGCCCAGACCGAGCGATCGCTGCACCACTTCGCCATCGCGTCGGACACCATGCCGCCGTCGCTGATCCACGCCTTCGGCGTGCTCAAGGAAGCCTCGGCCATGGTCAACCGCGATCTCGGCAAGCTGAGCGAGGAGAAGGCGGCCCTGATCGTGGCCGCTGCTCGTGAGGTCTCGACCGGCGTGCTCGACGACGAGTTCCCGCTGCGCATCTGGCAGACGGGCTCAGGCACCCAGACCAACATGAACGTCAACGAGGTGATCTCGAACCGGGCCATCGAGATGGCTGGTGGCGTGCGCGGCTCGAAGGACCCGGTGCACCCCAACGACGACGTCAACATGTCGCAGAGCTCGAACGACACCTTCCCGACCGCCATGCACATCGCCGCGGCTCGCCAGGTCACCGACCGCCTGATCCCCTCGGTCACCGCGCTGCGCGACGCCTTGGAGGTCAAGCGCGCCCGCTTCGAGTCCATCACCAAGATCGGGCGCACGCACCTGATGGACGCTGTCCCGCTGACCCTGGGTCAGGAGTTCTCTGGCTACGTGGCCCAGCTCGACGCCGATCTGGCACGGCTCGACTCGATCTTGGGCGGCCTCTATGAGCTGGCGGCGGGCGGCACCGCGGTGGGCACAGGGCTCAACACGCACCCCGAGTTCGGCGAGCGGGTCGCTGCGGCGATCGCAGAGCTGACGGGGGAGCCCTTCGTCACCGCTCCCAACAAGTTCGCTGCCCTCGCGGGGCATGACGCGCTGGTCTTCGCCTCCGGGGCCCTCAAGACCTTGGCGGTGTCGCTGACCAAGATCGCTGACGACCTCCGCTGGCTCGGGTCCGGGCCTCGCTCGGGACTCGGCGAGCTGCGGCTGCCCGAGAACGAGCCGGGCAGCTCGATCATGCCGGGCAAGGTGAACCCGACCCAGTCCGAGGCGATGATCATGGTCTGCATCCAGGTCATGGGGAACGACACCGCCATCGGGATCGCCGGAAGTCGGGGGAACCTCGAGCTCAACGTCTGCAAGCCGGTCATCATCCACAACTTCCTCCACTCGGTTGCCCTCCTCGCCGACGCCTGTGCGAGGTTCACCGAGTTCTGCGTGGAGGGCTTGGAGCCAGACCTGCAGCAGATTCGCCGGCACCTGGAGAACTCCTTGATGCTGGTGACCGCTCTCAACCCCCACATCGGCTACGACAAGGCAGCTGAGGTGGCCAAGAAGGCCCACAAGGAGGGCACGACCTTGCGGGAGTCGGCGATCGCCCTCGGGCACCTGTCCGGCGAGGAGTTCGACGCAGCCGTCCGGCCCGACGAGATGACACGGCCGTGAAGGCTCCACGGCCGCTCAGCGACGGAGAGGTCGACGAGGCGCTCGGCGCCTCGAGCTTCGTGCGCCACGGAGACCAGCTCGAGCTCATCAGGGTCTTCCCGAGCTTCCCAGAGGCGCTGGGCTTCGTGACCGCCGTGGGGGCGCTGGCCGAAGCCCAGAACCACCATCCCGACATCGACGTTCGCTGGACCACGGTCACCTTGCGGGTGACCACCCATCAGATCAACGGGCTCTCCGAGCGCGATCTCTCACTCGCCCGCGCCGTCGACGCGCTCTAGCTGAGCTCAACGGGCCGGGGCCTCCAAGAAGCCCTCACGCAGCGCCTCGATGGTGTGGTCCTCGATGCCGATGCTCTTCGCGTAGGCCTCGATCGAGCCGTGACGCTCTTCGACGACCGCCAAGAACCGCTCCATGTTCTCCGGGGCGGCTGACATGACCTCCGTCACGTTCTCGCCCATGCGCTCTCTGAGCTCAGGGTTGCGGGCGAGGATCTTCTCTCGCAGTCGCTCCATGGCCCGAGCGGTGAGCGCGTAGTCGGCGACGATCGTCTCGGGTGCGACGCCGACCAGCCCGAGCAGGAGCGCGGCCAGGACACCGGTGCGGTCCTTGCCTGCCGCACAGTGGAAGACCACGGGGTGGTTCTCCTGATCGGCGATGACCTCGACGGCCAGGCGGATCTGGCTGGTGGCCTTCGTGAGCATGGTCACGTAGGTGTCACGCAGCAAGAAGGGGGCGGCTTCGAAGTCTCGGGGGTTGCTGGTCCTCTGGATGAGCGGTGCGTGGTGGTAGGTCACTGGTGTCGCCTCGACGTCGAAGCGATCGCGCTCGATCTCCTCGTTGGTCCGCAGGTCGATGACGGTGGCCACGTTGAGCGCCTGGAGGATCGTGTGATCCGCCGGGGTCAGGTGCGAGAGGCCGTCTGCTCGGAACAGGTAGCCCCACTTGGTCGTCCTCCCGTCGAGGCCCTCGTAGCCGCCGAGGTCTCGGAAGTTCACCGAGCCTTCGAGAGCGATGTGGCGATCTGCGGGCAGGGGGGGCAGGGCGTCGGTCACGGGGGCGATGCTACCCAGCCATCTCGGACCTGGTGACCAGGGCGCCGAGCGTCCCGGCGTCGCCGTCAGCGCCAGAAGGCTCGGACGCGCCCGACCTCAGCACGCCCTTGGCGAGCGCCCATCTCCAGCGCCACGGGGATCGAGCTCGGTGCCATGAGCGAACCCGTCTCGGCCCTCTCCGGCGAGAGGTGGAGCACCTTGGTCCCCGATGCCTCCAATGCCGCCCGCTCAGTGGCCGAGGCCCCCGAGGCGATGGTGAGCCCCGCGTCGGGGAGGCCTTGCGCCCCGTCGAGGGAGATCACGAGTGCCCGCGCGGCGCCGGCGACTCGATCGAGGTGGACCCCGGTGCCGATCATGCCTCCGTCCATGCAGAGCCGATCGCCGATCCGCTGGGGGGCGGCGAAGCCCGGCACCGAGCAGCTGGCGGCGACGGCATCTAAGAGGGGGACTTCGTCGTCAGCGGTGATGACGCAGCGCTCGGCGCTGTAGGCATCGACGCAGGTCGTCTCGAGCGCCCTCGACGGCCAACGACGGGTCCCCACCAGGAAGCCCATGCCTGCCTTCATGGTCCGCGCCGAGGAGGAGGTCACCCCGAGGGCGGCGTAGCCGATGGCGTGGACGGTGGCCTCGTCAGCGTCGGTGGCGTTAAAGGCGAGCTCGGCCGCTCTGGTCTGGCTCGGAGACTGCTCGGCGTTGAGCAGGCGGGCCGACAGCGATCGAGGGGTCTTGCCCAGCAGCGAGATCTTCGTGTGCAGCCGATCGATCCGACCCGCGCACAGCGTCGCGCCCACCACCGAGCCGGCAGAGGTCCCCACCACTCGCTCAGCGAGCGCCAGGTCGACGCCGCCCTCTCGGAGCGCTCGCAAGTAGCTCGACAACCAGGCGATGAAGAAGAGGCCTCCGCCGCCCAGCGACAAGGCGCGCTCCAAGCCCGCTCCCTCGAGGGCGTCGAAGCTGATGGGCCGGGCGACGTTCGCTGCCGTCTTCATCGGGAGCTCGATCCTCTCGTCGGTGGGCAGGGGAGTGCAGGGCGATGCTAGCGATCGGCTCAGCCGACGGGCAGACCCCACAGCGCCATCCATCGACCGAGGTCGTCCTCGATCGGCAGGTCACCGCCGAGGGTGGTGCGCAGCCGAAGCTCCGCCTCGTTGTCCCTCGTGCTCTCGCCGTCGGGGCAGAACGGATAGAAGGTCCCGCGCTTGAAGAGGTAGACCAGCCACATCTTCTTCGCACTCGTGTCAGCCCCCGGAGCCGGGGCCAGGCCGAACACGCTGCAGAGCAGCTGGGGGCCCCAGCCGTTCTCGACCAGCAGGGTGTTGACCTGGTGGACGCGGGTGGCCAGGTCGTCGAACTCCGCGCCGTCGACGAGCAGCCAGCGGTAGCCGAGATCATCTTCGATGGCTCGAAGCGCCGGCGTCGCCGGATCCTGGCTGTCGAGCTCCAGGATCTTCGACACCTCGTCTTGGACCTCGGTCGGAGGCTTGACCAGCAGGAGGGCGCCAGCAGACACCGGCGTGGCCAGAGGTGACGAGGCCGGCCTGTGTCTCGAGAGTGACCGCCGCGGAGGGCAGAGCGAAGATGGCGTCGAGCTTGGGTGCGACCGGAGCGGTGCGTCCTCGCAGGATGTCGAGCAGCCCCACTGCTGCTCAGGCCTGACCCATCTCGCGCGAGAGCTCATCGAGCTGGGCGAGGCGCTTCTCGAGCGAGGGGTGGGTGGCGAAGAGGGTGGCCAGGGAGAGGCCCTGCTTGCCGTTGAAGGCCGGGGTGAAGAAGAAGGCGTTGAAGGCCTCGGCTTTGCGCAGGTCCTTCTGAGGGATGCGCGACATCTCACCGGTCACCTTGACCAAGGCCGAGGCCAGCAGCGAGGGACGACCGATGAGGATGGCACCAGAGCGATCCGCCGCAAGCTCGCGGTAGCGAGACAGCGCTCGGGTGAGCACGAAGCTGAGGGCGTAGACGACGATCGAGACGAGCATGATGAGCAGCTCAGCGACGGCCCCTCCACCGTTGTTGTCATCGCCCATGAACATCGAGGACCACAGCGCCATGCGGGTGAGCAGCCCGGCCAGCATGCCGACCGAGCTGGCGATGGTCATCACGGCGACGTCGCGGTGGGCGACGTGGCTGAGCTCGTGAGCCAAGACGGCTTCGAGCTCGTCGTCTTCCAAGCGGCCTTGGATGCCCGTCGTGACGCAGACCACGGCGGCCTTCGGGCTCCGCCCGGTGGCGAAGGCGTTCGGGATGTCGGTGTTGGCGATGGCCACCTTGGGCTTGGGCATGTCGGCCATCGAGCAGAGCCGGTCCACCATCGAGTGCAGCTTCGGAGCCTCCGCCTCGGTGACCAGGCGGCCGCCCATGCCGTAGAGAGCGATGCGGTCCGAGAACCAGTACTGGGCGAACATCGCGCCGATCAAGATCAAGATGACCACGATGTAGCTGATCCCGACGGCGACCAAGACGGCGCCCAGCACCACCCACAGGACGACCAAGAGCAGGCCCGTCAAGAACATGCGACCTGTCAGCCCCTTGTCAGAGGCGATGTTCTTCGCGTACGACATCAGGTCGTGGGCTCCTCCGAGGAGGTCGTTCCGAGCTCAGGGGTCGGCTCTGCCACTTGCGCCTTCAGCGCCGCGAGCTCCTTGTCGACGGTCGAGTCGTTCGAGACCTTGTCGAGCTGGGCTTGGATGTCGTCGACGGGCTTGGACAGATCGGTCAGCGCGCCAGAGGCCAAGAGCTCGTCCATGGCGCCGGCGCGGGCCTGCATCTGGGAGATCTTGTCCTGCGCTCGGGCCATCGCTTGTCCTGCGTCGCCCATGGAGTTCGAGATCCCGGTGACCGCTTCGCCGATGTTGGTCTCGGCCTCTGCCGCGGTGTAGCTGGCCTTGATGGTCTCCTTGCGAGTCCTGAACTCCTCGACCTGCTGCTGGAGCTTGGCTGAGGTCTGGATGAGCTTGGCTTCTTGCTCGGCGACCTGGTCGTGCTGGGTCTGCAGGTCCGCCAGCTGCTCGCCCAGGGCTGCTCGACGGGTCAGCGCCTCGCGCGCGAGGTCCTCGTTGCCCTGCTCCAAGGCCGCCTTGGCCTGGGTCTGGAGCTTGTCGGCCTGCTTTTGGAGCTCGGTCGCCTGGAGCTCGATGCGCTTGCGGGCGGTGGCCACGTCGGCGACGGCTTTGCGGACCTTGGTCAGGTTGTCGAGCTGCTTCTCGTAGGAGAGGTCGAGCGTCTCGCGTGGATCCTCCGCCTTGTCCAGCACCTTGTTGGCTTTCGCCTGGAAGATGGAACTCATCCGCTTGAACACACCGGCCACAGCGACCTCCCTGAAGCGACCTCGTCGTCGCCGGTTAAGCCTAGAGGTCGAAGAGGATGACTGGGGTCCAGGGTGCTCCGTCTAGATTCGACCTATGGCCGATCAACGCTCGATCATGACCGTCCACGCCCATCCCGATGACGAGTCGTCGAAGGGACCGGCAACCATCGCCAAGTACCACGCCCAAGGGGTCCACACCGTGCTGGTGTGCTGCACCGGCGGGGAAGAGGGCGAGATCCTCAACAAGAAGGTGTCGTTGGCCGAGGGCGAGAGCCTGGGCGAGCGGCGTCGCCACGAGCTCGAGGCGGCCTGTGCGATCATCGGCTACGACGAGCTGATCTGGCTCGGCTATCGAGACTCGGGGATGCCTGACTCCGAGGCCAACCACCGCCCCGACGCCTTTGCCAACGCCCCGCTCGATGAGGCCGTGGCTCGCTTGGTGGGGGCCATCCGCACGCACCGGCCTCAGGTGCTCGTCTGCTACCCCGACGAGCAGAACGAGTACCCGCACCCTGACCATCTGCGCGATCACGAGATCATCGATCGCGGCCTTCGAGCGCGCAGCCGACCCCAGCTTCCATCCTGAGCTCGGCGATCCCCACGAGATAGCCAAGCTGTACTACACCGTCTGGGGCGGCCAGCGCATGGCTGCGCTGCACCAGGCGTACCTCGATCGGGGCATGGAGTCGCCGTTCAAGCGAGGACTTCCTCAAGCGGATGGCCACCCAGGAGCCGTACTCGACCACGATCGACATCGCCGAGTACGCCCGGGTCAGAGATCTCGCCCTCATGGCCCACGGGACCCAGATCGATCCGGAGTCACCCTTCTGGTTCGGCCTGCCTGAGGAGATCCGAGACACCATCTACCCGCTCGAGCACTATCGCCTGGCGATCAGCCGTGTGGGAGCGATCGACGTGGTCGAAGACGACCTCTTCGCCGGCCTCTCCGTCGACGCGGCTGCCCTAGCGCCGCCGTCCGCTCAGTAGCTGCGAGCCACCACCGCGACGAGGTCCGCCTCGGCGGAGGACTCCGGCAGCGTCCCGTCTTGGCGCTGGAGGCAGCGCACGCTGATCGCTTGCTTGTTGAGGGCCGTCTCCCCATCGACCCCGAGCTGAGCCCACGGGATCTTGGCGAAGCCGACGCCTGCAGCCTCGATGGCCTCATCGAGGCTGCTCACCTCGACCGTGAGCGCCTCAGCCTTGGCTGCACGCGAGGCGAAGAGCCCAGCTTGGATCTCCTCGAGCAGGGGGGCGATCGCGCTGGTGGCTTCCCCGAGCGCCACGGTGAGCTTCTCGCCGGAGTCGCGACGCGCCACGGTCACCTTCCCCTCGGCCAGGTCTCGCGGCCCCACCTCGAGGCGGATCGGCACGCCCTTGAGCTCCCAGCCGGTGATCCGACGCCCAAAGCTGGCAGAGCCTCGATCGACCTCGACGCGGACGCCCTGTGCGCTGAGCTCGCTCGAGAGCCGCGACGCAGCCTCGAGGACCTCGGGCTCGTCTCGGATGCAGAGCACCACGACCTGGGTGGGGGCCAGACGAGGGGGGAGCACCAGGCCGGCGTCGTCGCCATGGGCCATGATCAGCCCTCCGACGAGTCGCGTCGAGGCGCCCCATGAGGTGGTCCAGCAGTGGTGCTCCTGTCCGTCATCGCCGAGGTAGCGGATGTCGAAGGCCTTGGCGAAGTTCTGCCCGAGCTCGTGGCTGGTGGCCATCTGGAGCGCCTTGCCGTCGCCCATCATGCCCTCGCAGGTGTAGGTGTTCGTCGCGCCTGCGAAGCGCTCGCGATCGGTCTTCATCCCGAGCTGGGTGGGCAGGGCCATCACCTGGCGAAGGAAGTCGTCGTAGACCTCGAGGTGGATCCGGGTGGCGTAGGCGGCTGCGTCGTCGTGGCTCTGGTGCGCGGTGTGACCCTCTTGCCAGAGGAACTCGCTGGTGCGCAGGAAGAGCCGAGGGCGCAGCTCCCAGCGCACGACGTTGGCCCACTGGTTGAGGAGCAGCGGGAGGTCGCGGTAGCTCTGGATCCACTTGGCCATGTACTCGCCGATCACGGTCTCAGAGGTCGGACGCACGACGATGGGCTCCGCCAGCTCCTCGCCGCCGGCGTGGGTCACCACGGCCAGCTCCGGGCTGAAGCCCTCGACGTGCTCGGCCTCGCGCTTGAGGTAGCTCTCGGGGATGAACAGCGGGAAGTAGGCGTTCTTGGCTCCGCAGGCCTTGATCCGAGCGTCGATCGCTGCCTGGATGCCCTCCCAGATGGCGTAGCCCCAGGGCCGGATGACCATGGTGCCTCGCACGGGGCCGTTCTCCGCCAGCTCGGCTTTGGCCAAGACGTCTTGGTACCAGCGAGGGAAGTCCTCTGCCTGGGGGGTCAGCACGCTCTTGGCCACAGCTCTCCTCGTGTGCGGGCCCTCGTGAGGGCCGTCGTCATCGCTGCTGCACGCTACCGAATCGGTGGTCGACGGTTCGATGCGGTGTGCTCAGAGCATCGCCGAGGGGCTGCGTCGAGCGAGATCGAGCAGCGGGCGCCAGCCGATGAGCGTGGCTTGCGCGTCTCGAAAGACAGCGCGCAAGAGTGGGCTCACGGGTCAACAGCTGGAGGTCATCGACCCGAGCGGGCGCGTCTTCAGCGAAGGCGCGCAGCTCGTCGGTGTCGGCGGCGGGGCGAACGACGATCTCGGTCACGCCGTCGGCGAGCTTCTCGGGCAGCGTGGCCAGCTGCGCTCGAAGCCCTGTTGCGGAGGTGTCGATCACCCGGTCGGGGACGATGACGCCCTCTTCAGCGGCAAGCTGGCGTGCGGGGAAGCCGAGCGACCGCTCGAAGGAGCCCGAGGGCAGCCGGAGCGGCAGGCGGTACTCGTCGGCGAGCTCCAAGAGGATGTCGAAGAACTCAGGTCGCGTCACCAAGGCCCCCTTGTGGGCAGCGAGGTGCGTGACGGCGAGGCCCAGCAAGATGGCCCGCTCGAGCTGGGCTCGGCACTCGCGGCGCACCTCATCGAGATCGGCGTGATCCAAGGCGTCGGTCACCTCGCCGGCGAAGCCTCCGTCGCCTCCGAGCAGCGAGGGGGCGTGGGTCACCGGTCCGAAGCGCAGCAGCTCGTGCTCAGCGGTGATCGACAGCAGCACCCCGACGTCCTCGCCTCGATAGCGAGCGGCCGCCTCGCGCCACCACGGTGCGGGGATGAGCAGCGACGAGCTGGTCGCTGCCCCCAGGTACATGGCCTCTCGCACACCGGCGTTGGCGGCGTGGCACAGGCCCAGATCATCGGCGGTGACGATGACCGCCTTGGCGGTCTCGCCGAGGCCGAGTCGCCACGTGAGCTCGGACATCAGGCGGGGCCTCTCTCGAGTGAGGCGTCTTGGGCGGCCGCGGCGTCGGCCAAGCCTGCTCGATGCTCATCGAGCGCTTGGGTCAGGCCAGCGTCGCCCGTGGCCAAGATCCGCACGGCCAAGAGCGCCGCGTTCTCGGCCCCGTTGACCGCCACCGTGGCGACGGGCACGCCGCGAGGCATCTGGACGATGGAGAGCAGCGAGTCGAGCCCGTCGAGTCGAGCGAGGGCGACCGGCACGCCGATGACCGGCAGCGAGGTGACCGACGCCAGCATGCCGGGCAGGTGAGCTGCCCCCCCGGCACCGGCGATGAGGACCTCAAGGCCACGCTCGCGTGCTTCGAGGCCGTAGCGGAGCATGGCCTCGGGGGTGCGGTGGGCGGAGACGACGTGCAGCTCGGCCCCGATGCCGAAGCGCCCGAGCGTCTCGACGGCTGGCTCCATGATCTCCGCGTCAGAGCTCGAACCCATCACAACCCCGACTCGTGCGGTGCTCATGGCCGTCTCACTCCGATCTCGTCGGGCACCGGAGTGCCCAAGGCGCTGGCGGCTTGCCAGGCGAGGCGACGCGCCTCTCCCACATTGTCGCCTGTCACGGTGACGTGACCAAGTTTCCTCCCTGGTCGGGGGGCTTTGGCGTAGAGATGGACGTGCGCGCCAGGAACCTCGAGGGCGTGAGCCAAGAGCTCGTCGGGACCGGGAGCTTGCGGTGGCCCTCCGAAGACGTTGACCATCGCCACCGCCGGCGCGCTTCGCTGGGTCTGGCCCAGCGGCAGGTCCAGGACGGCGCGGAGGTGGTTCTCGAACTGGGAGGTGATCGAGCCGTCCTGGGTCCAGTGGCCCGAGTTGTGGGGTCGAAGGGCCAGCTCGTTGATGGCGAGGCCCTCGGGGGTCTCGAAGAGCTCGACAGCCATGATGCCGACCAGCCCGATCAGCTCAGCCACCTGGCGAGCCAGCGCGGAGGCCTCTTCGGCCAGCGCCTCGTCGAAGGCGCCGGGGACGAGGACCTCTCGACACACCCCCGCGAGCTGCGCAGTCTCAACCACCTCCCAGGTCTCCATCTCGCCGTTCGGTCGCCGGACCACGAGGCAGGCGAGCTCGCGGATGATCGAGGCTCGCTCCTCCAAGACGACCGCGGTGCCTGTCGCCTGGATGCTCTCGATCACCTCGGTGGCGACTGCCGGGTCATCGATGACGAAGACGCCACGACCGTCGTAGCCTCCACGCGCTGTCTTGATCACGAGGGGCAGGCCCAGCACGGCGAGGACGCCCTCCTGGTCGAAGGTCTCATCTGGGCCCAGCACGATCGAGCGAGCCCCGGGCAGGCGCTCTCGTGCGCACAGCGAGCGCATCTCGGCCTTGTCGACAGCGAAGAGGAGGGCCGAAGGGGAAGGCCGGATGACGTGGCCCGCTTCTTCGAGCGCGCTCAGCGCCTCAAGGTTCACCAGCTCGTGATCGAAGGTCACGACGTCGACCTCCTTGGCCAGCGCTCCCAAGGCCTCAGGGTCGCTGGCAGCGCCCAAGAGGACCCGAGGCGCGCTGAGCGCAGCGGCGTCTTCGTCGGACTCGGCGAGGAGCACGACCTCGATGCCGAGGGCGCTCGCGGCTTCGAGCAGCATGCGCGCCAGCTGGCCGGCGCCGACGATGCCCACCCTCATCGGAGCGCCACTCGACCGATAGCCTCTGAGCACGCGCGCACGGACCTGAGGCTAGTGGCCTGCCCCTTCGTGCCGAGTGACTAGGAGCGCACATGATCACCATCAGCGCCATGTTCGACGCCTCGCCCTCGGTCAACGGGATGGTCGAGCAGGCCAAGCGCTTCGCCGCCGCGGGCATCGAGGCGGGCTATGCGTCGCAGATCTTCGGTCTCGACGCGCTCGGGGCCTTGGCGGCCGTCGGCGCCGCCGTGCCGGCACTCGATGTCGGGACCGGCGTGATCCCCGTCTACGGGCGCCACCCGCAAGCGCTGGCGCAGCAAGCGCTCACGACCCAGTCGGCCATCGAGGGTCGGCTCAGCCTTGGGATCGGGCTGTCGCACCAGCTGGTGGTCGAGGGCCTCTGGGGCATGAGCTACGACCGACCGGCGCGCTACATGCGCGAGTACCTCGACGCGCTCATCCCCCTGCTCAACGGTGAGCGCGCCGAGCTGGAGGGCGAGGTGCTCACGGCAAAGACCTACGGACCCTTGGAGATCGACGCTCCGGCTCCGTCGCTGCTCGTCGCCGCCCTCGCCCCGGCCATGTTGAAGCTCGCCGGGTCTCGGACCGACGGGACGGTGACCTGGATGACCGGGATCGCCACCATCGGCTCGCACGTCGCCCCGAGGCTCAACGAGGCTGCTGCCGAAGCCGAGCGACCGAGCCCTCGGATCGTCTCGGCGCTGCCGGTCTCGCTGACCGACGATCCTCGTCGAGCAGCCGAGCAGATCGACAAGGCCTCCGCGATCTATCCGACGCTGCCGTCGTACAAGGCGATGCTGGACAAGGAAGGGGCTTCGAGCGCGTCCGAGATCGGCCTCATCGGCTCAGCCGAGCTGATCGCTGATGGCCTGGGCCGGTTCGAGGAAGCGGGCGGCACCGAGCTCGTCGCGGCTCCTGGAGGCACGAGGGCCGAGCGAGAGGCCACCTTGGAGCTGCTCGGATCGTTGGCGAACCAGAGCCGGGCGTAGCCGACGAGACGGGACCTGCTGACCGAGTCGAGTAGACCGCGCGTCTCCAAGGCCAGGCTGGTGCTTAGCGCTTGGTGTCGGCGTTTCGTTGGGTGCGGGCGACGATGACGCGTGCTCCGACGAGGAGGCAGCACCACCAAGACCAAGAGCAAGAACGCCGCGTCATAGGAGAGATAGCGGAGCGAGTCTGAGGGCTGGTTGTAGTAGGCGTAGACGGGATAGGTCAGGTAGGGGACCTGGCTGTGGGTCAGCGCCAGGCTCGGCATCTGGTTGGTCCACCCCGCCGTGTAGAGCAGCGGGGCGGTCTCGCCCACGGCGATCGCCAGCGCCACCAGCAGACCGGTGACGATGCCCGGAAAGCCCGAGCGGAGCACGACGTGGCGAAGGCTGTAGCCCTGTGACATCCCGAGGGCATCGGCGCCCTCGCGATACGAGGTGGGCACCTGGTTGAGCGAGCTCTCGGTGGCCTTGGCGATGTAGGGCACCACCATCATCGACAAGATGATGAGCGCTGGGAGGAGCGAGAAGCCCCAGTGCAGACCGACGACGAGAGCGATGTAGCCGACGAAGCCGAGCACGATCGAGGGGAACCCCGAGAGGACCTCCGTCGCTCCACGCAGCAGGCCGTCCGCCCGAGTCGTCCAACGACCGGTCGCTCGCCATCTCGGAGAGGTGGATGCCAGCGCCGACGCCGACGATCCCGGCCAGCACGCCAACCCCGATCGTGATGATCAGCGTTCCCACGATGGCGTTGGAGAGGCCCCCATGGGCCGTGGTCTTCGTCAGCACGGAGAAGTGCCAGTGCGGGAGGGCTCGCGACAAGATGCCCACCACGATCCACACAGCGGGCACGAGGACGAGGACGAGAGCGAGGATGGTCAGTCCCCGGAAGAGGTACTGACCTGCTCGACGCCGTCCGGCCTTCGACGACGAGCTGAGCAGGGTCGAGGTGGCGGTCATCTCAACCCCTCCCGACCGGGGCGCCGAAGGAAGAGGATCGATGGATGATGACCCGAGCACCGGCGTTGACCGCCACGGAGATCACGGCCAAGACCAAGGCGGCCTCGGCCAGGGTGGCAGTGGCGAACCCGGTCGAGTCGGTGAACGACGAGTCGAGCTGGCTCACGATCGTCGCCGCGATCGTGGTCATCGGGCTGTAGATGTTCACGGCCGTGTGACCGAGGATCACCCCGGAGATCATGGCGAGGGCGATCGTCTCGCCCAGGGCTCGCCCGAGCCCCAGGACCGACGCGCCGATGATCCCTCGGCGGACCCAAGGCAGCGTCACCGAGCGGGTGACCTCGGCGTCGGTCATGCCGAGCGCGTGCGCACCGTCCTGGTTGAGGGTGGGGACCTGGCGGAAGAGCTCGATGGTCGTCGCGGCGATGATGGGGATGATCATGACGGCGAGGACGATCCCAGAGGTGAGCAACCCCTGGCCGCCGCCGGTGGGCGCCTTGAAGAACCGGAGCACAGGCACGTCAGGCATGGCGTCGGCGATCGGTGGATAGACGTGCTTGGCCAAGAGCGGGCCGAGCGTGACGATGCCCCAGAGACCGAAGAGGACGCTCGGGATGCCCGCGAGCAGCTCGACGGTGAAGGTGACGGGTCGGGCGATCCACGAGGGCAGCCGCTCGGTCAGGGCCAGCGCCGCACCGATGGCGATCGGCACCGCGAGCACGAGAGCGATGGCCGACGACTGGATCGTGCCCAAGATCAGGGGCCACGCACCGTACGAGGCGCCCTGGGGGACAGCGACGCCGTGGATGTGGGTGGTCGCCCCGTAGGTCGAGCCCGGGATTCCACGACGAGTTGGTGAAGAAGCCCGTCCCGTTCACGATGATCGCGGGCCACCCCTTGACGGCGAGCACGATGAGAGCGAAGCCAAGGGCCACGAAGGGCAAGATGGCGGCGACCAGCGTGCCGCGACGCCAGAAGGCACCTTCGCTGCTTCGAAGGCGCTGCGTGAGGGCGCCCACCCGTCCCGGCGGAGGGGAGAGGGTCGCCGGGACGGGTGGGGCGGTCATGGCGTGGTCAGGAGATCGAGTTGATCTGGGCCATGGAGCCGGAGGCCACCTGCGATTGCAGCGGGACGAAGCCCACCGGGTCGAGATAGAGGCTCGAGTTGCCGTAGGTCGGCGAGATGATCCAGCTCAGGAGGGCCTTGATCGCTTGGCCCGTGGTGGCGTTCGACTGCTTGCCCAGCACGATGGCGTACTCGTAGTTGATGATCGGGTAGCCCGTGGGTGCCGTCGTGCCGATCATCGAGAGCGTGCCGTTGGGCGGCGTCTTGGAAGCGAACGAGGCCGCCGCCGCGTTGATCGAGGCCGGGGTCGGCGTCACAGCCTTGCCCGCGGCGTTCTTGAGCGCTGCCACGCCGATGCCCGCGCTCGTCGACTTCCCTTCGTAGCTGATGCCGATGTAAGCGACGCAGCCGGGTGTCGTGCCGCACGCCTGGACCATGCCGGAGTTGCCGGTCTCACCCAGGGCGCCAGGGTGCTGGCGGCCAGTTGATGGTCGTCCCGTAGGGGATCTTGGCGCCCCAGCCCGAGGGGTCCGTCTTCGAGAGGAACTGGGAGAACAAGAACGTGTCGCCTGAGCCATCCGCTCGGTGCAGCGTCACGATCGGGAGGTTGGGCAGCGTCGCGCCAGGATTGAGCGACTTGATCGACGCGTCGTCCCAGTTCGTCACCTTGCCTTGGTAGATGTTGCTCAGCACGGGTCCACTCAGCACGAGGTTCGACGACCCGCTGGCCAGCTTGAGGCCAGGGATGTTGTAGCCCACGAACTGAGCAGAGATGGCGAGCGGGATGTTCATCGCTCCTGGCGTCGCCTGCACCTGGCCGGGTGACAGGTACGCATCAGAGGTGCCGATGTCGGTGGTCCCGCTCAGCGCGTCCGTGATGCCGGTGCCTGAGCCCGTCGACGCGGTCGAGACGGTGATGTTGGGGTAGCGAAGCGTGTACGCGGCACCCCAGGCGTTGAAGAGCGGGAACAACAGTGAGCTACCCGACTCGGACAGCGCCACGGTGGCGCTTGGCGGTGTCAGGAGCGTGACGCCGGTGGTCTTGGCTGCGAGGTGGTGGTCGTGCGTCGGCGTCGAGCTCGATGAGCTGCAGGCGGCAAGCACGAGGGCTGACTGCTGCGAGCAACGCGGGCAGGGCAAAGCGAGCTCGGCGTCTCGGACGGTGCCTCTCTCGTGGAAGGACTCCTGGCTGATCTCTCGTCATCGTGACGTGCTCCTTTGATGGTTGGTGGGGGTAGGGGAGAGCGGTGAACGGAGAGTGATGCGGCTAGCGGTGCGTGGGCGGTAACGTTAGGCGAACTGGCCAGAGACGTAGCGAGCGGTGACCTCGCTGCTCGGAGCGTCGAAGATCGCGCTCGTCGGGCCTTCTTCGACGAGCGCACCGCTCTGCAGCAAGATCGTGCGGCTCGAGACTCGCCGGGCTTGGCCCAGGTTGTGCGTGACGATCACCACGGTGATCTCGGGGACCAAGGTCTCGATGAGGGACTCGATGCGCTCGGTGGTCGCTGGGTCGAGCGAGGAGGTGGGCTCGTCGAGGAGCAAGCACCGTCGGTGCGACGGCGAGCGCTCGAGCCAGAGCAGAGCAGCTGCTGCTGTCCGCCCGAGAGGGAGAAGGGGGATCCTGAGAGTCGATCCTTGACGGCATCGAAGAGGCCCACGCGGGTCAGGTGCTCTTCGGCGATGGCATCGAACTGCTTCTTCTTCGCCATGCGATGGGCTTTGACGCCAGCGACGACGTTGTCTCGGATGGACATCGGGAACGGGTTGGGTCGCTGGAAGAGCATGCCGACGTTCTTGCGCAAGGTCAGCAGGTCGACCCCGGGAGCGAAGATGGACGCGTCGTCCAATCAAGACGTCGCCTTCGTGCTGGAAGCCGACGACGCGATCGTGCATCCGGTTGAAGGTCCGAAGCAGTGTCGACTTCCCAGATCCGGTGGGACCTGATCAAGCGCCGTGACGCGCACCGCGAGGGATCTCGACCGTGATGGCGTCGAGCACCAAGGTCGAGGAGAAAGCCGACTGAGAGCGAGCGAGTCTCGATGATCGCCTCGCTAAAGAGAGGGAGCGACACCGAGAACTCCCCGAGCGTCGGTGACTGCGGGACCGCTGTGAGCGTTCGCGCTTTGGGACACAGGCGGACGTGACCTGCTCGTTCTCGTTCATCGTGATCTCCTCGAAGCCTCCAGGGTCGGGAATGGCTGAACTGGCGGCTTCCCAACACTGCTTGGTAGATACCCCGCTGAAGGTGAACAGAAGTCTCCGGGAGGCTGAACTTTGGGTGAACTTCCTGAACCTCGCTCAGGCGTCGGGCCGATCGGCTTGCGAGGGCGCGAGGAAGGCGCAGGCACCCGTTGCTCAGGGACGACCGAGGGTGAGCCCGATCGGCTGCGGCGCTAGCGGTCGAGCCAGGAGCGCTTGAGCTCGTTGATCTCGAGCTGGTGGAGCACCAGGTGGAGCAGCCGCTCGACCACAGCGACCGACGCTCCGGGATCGGCGGGATCGGCGCCCGTCATGAGGCGTACGAACGTGGCGTCTTTGTCCTCGGTCACGAAGGTGGGCACCCCGAAGACGCCGATGCTGTCGTAGTGGCGCCAGCGCTCAGCGATGTGCCGACGAGGACCCAGGCTGTCGACGAGGGCGAAGACCTCCCCTGGATCGAGGTCGACCTCGCCGAGCAGCTCGGCGAGCTGGTCACGCTGGGTGAGCGAGATGCCTCGAAGATGGCGTGCGTCGAAGAGCAGGCCGTGGAGCGCGTCGAAGGAGCCAGGGAACTCGTCGCGCACGGCGACCGAGACCTCCAGGCTGAGGAGCGTCCCGTCGTGGCGAGGGTCATCCCAGATATCAGGCTCCCCTTCGACGATGTGGCCTTGGTTGAGGGTGAAGGGCTCGAAGGTGACGTCGAGCTCAAGGCCCTCGGCCCGCGCCGCGAGCACGTGGGTGTGGACGTTGCGAGCGAACGGGCAGCGGTAGTCGAACAGGAGGGCGAAGGGTGGATGGCTCACGAGGTGCTCCGGGGTGGCGCTAGGCGGATTCAGCTGCGGCGCTCGAGCGTGCGAAGCACCGCTCGAAGGAGCGTACCGACCGCGATGCCGATCGCGAGCCCCCCGACGACGTCGCTGGTGTGGTGCGCCCCAAGACGGAGGCGACTCCAGCCCACCGCGCCGGCGCCGGCCAAGCCGAGCCCGAGGCCGACGGGTGTGGTCGGGATAGCGACGGCTGCCGTGGCGGCGGCCATGGTGTGCCCGGAGGGGAAGCTCGGCGAGCTCGGCACCCGAGCGAAGGTCGAGGAGCTTGCCGCCGCGTCCGGTCGCTCTCGGCCGATCGTGCGTTTGAGCAGCGTGTTGAGACCCAGCACGCTGAAGCCGACGATGCTCAGTCGGAGCGCAGCCTGGAGGGGCGAACGTCGCTTGCGCAGCACGCCGATGCCCTCGACGAGCACGACCGCCAAGCCGAAGTCAGCAACGGTCGAGATCGCAGCAGCCAAGGTGTCGAGCGGCGAGGCCGGCGCTCCTTCGATGAGATCCAACGTGGGCTGCTCTTCGCTCGCGGCATCGCTCATGAGCGCCATTCTTGCACTGGCGAGTCGTTGGACTAGACAGGTTTGAGATGGATGAGGCCGGTGCATCGAAGGTCGTTCGGTACGACACCTGGGCTGGACTGCGCGCGGGGGACGAGGTCGAGATCAAGGACCGAAGGGCGCGGCGGGGGCGCTTCTACTTCGTCGCCTACGTCGAACACCAAAGCAACGGCACACGCTGGGTTGACGTCGTAGGTGGGCGAAACGGTGATCGCAAGCTCTGGAGCTTTCTCCCGGACCAGGTCTTCGCGTCAGGTGAGTCGGCACGGGGTGTCTCGCTGGAGCATGCGCCGAGGCTGCCCTTCTAACTCGGAACGTCACCCAAAGATTGAGGGCGTGGCGGTAAGGTTCGCCTGAGGCTTCTGCATGAGGCCCCGAGTGAGGGGGAATGATGGCTGAGATGGTGGCAGGAGCTCCGACGGTAATGCCCACCGGCCCCAAGAATCCGCTCGTCCGTTTCCTGCTCCATCACGAGATCGATGAGTACCCGACGGGGTCGAAGCGGATCGGCTATCTCGCCATCGCGGTCATCGCCACGATCTCGCTGTACTACAGCTACTACGTGCAGACGGGTGTGACGCCTCAGCTCCTCTCAGGGCTCCACATGTCGTTCCGCTACTACGTGGGCATCGTGGTGATCTCGAACGTCTTCGGAGCGTTCGCCTCCCTGCCGGCGTCGAAGACCGACAAGTTCGGTCGATCGAACGTGGTCATCTACGGCCTGCTCTTGATCGGGTTGATCATCGCCTTCTGGGTGCCCAACACGCACACGGCCCTGAGCTTCGGCATCGCGATCTCCGCCATGGGAATCGTCGAAGGAGCGGTGCTGGTCGCCACGCCATCGCTTGTTCGAGACTTCAGCCCCCAGATGGGCAGAGCGTCTGCCATGGGGTTCTGGACGGTGGGGCCGGTCGCCGGAGCGTTCATCGTGGCCATCGTGGCGCGCAACACCCTCGATCACCTGACGGCGTGGCAAGACCAGTTCGTGATCGCGGGGATCGTGTCACTGGTGATCTTCGTTATTGCGCTGCTGTTTCTGAAGGACCTCTCATCGCGGGTTCGCGATCAGCTCATGATCTCTGAACGTGACAAGGCGTTGATCCAAGCTCGTGCCCGAGGCATCAGCGACGAGGAGATCGCAAAGGGCATCGAGCACCCATGGCGCCAAGTCCTCTCCTGGCCGCTAGCAGGCTCAGCGTTCGGCATCTCGGTCTTCTTGCTCATCTACTACGTCGCCGCATCGTTCTTCACCATCTACTACGTCGTCACCTTTGTTCAGCCGAGCGGCCTGCCCTTCACCACCTCGGATGCCAACTGGCTGAACTCGTGGTTCTGGGGCGCCGACATCGTCTCGCTGATCGTCGTCGGCTGGATCTCCGACAAGGTGCTCGTGCGAAAGCCCTTCATGCTCGCGGGCGCAGCCCTGGGCATCCTCTTCACCATCATCTTCCTGCTCCAAGCCACGCATCCTCACACCAGCCGAAACGAGCTGGCGTTGCTCGGGTGCTTGATCGCGGTCTCCTTGTCCTTGGCCTATGCGCCCTGGATGGCGGGTTACACCGAGACCATCGAGGCCAAGAATCCGGCGCTGGTGGGCACAGGCCTCGCGCTCTGGGGTTGGATCCTGCGCATCGTGGTGGCGATCTCGTTCTTCTTCCTTCCCGTGGTCATCTCGACGGTCAGCCCGATCGTCGACAACACGGCCCTCGCCACCAGCCAGATCCCGTCGTGCGATCTCGCGCCCGCCACCCGGGTGCTGCCGGCCGTGCCCGGACCGGCGGTGCCAGAGGGCCAGTCGGCCTCAACCTTCAGCGTTGAGCATCCGAAGTCTGTTGCCTTCGCCACCGAGCACGCAGCGCTGCTCTCGACCCTCTCTGCTCACTACAGGATCGTGGCTGCGGCGACCGCACCCAACGCCTCGGTCGCAGCACAGCTGGCTGCTGTCACGGTGCTCGGCCCGAAGACGGTGGCCCAGGCGACCCTGCTCAAGTCACAGATCGCCACACTGGTGACCCCCTACTCCTGCCAGATCGCCTTCGTGGGCGCCCACAAGACCGAGCTGGCCGCGCTGGAGGTCAATCTGGCCAAGGGTCCCGCACAGTGGCAGCACTGGTTCTGGATCGACGTCGCCGGAATGGTCGTCTTCATCCCGTTCATCTTCTTGACCAAGGGCCGGTGGAGCCCCAGGAAGGCTCGAGAAGACGTGGAAGCCAACGAGAAGAAGGTCCAAGAGGAGTTGGCAACGCTGACCAACGCGTAGGTGAGTTCCGAGTTGGCTACGCTCAAGTTTTCGAGTTGAGCTGATGAGGAGCCATGGCCCGCCACCCGACCAACATTGACCAGTCGCGTTCACCGCGCTTCATACCGCACGCGATCCTGGGCACGATGACCCTGCTGGCCATCATCGCGGCGGCGATCGCACTGGCAGCGTCGTAGGTGGGGCTCCTTCCAGGGCGTCCTCAAGTCAAGAGCAACGTCGATCACGCGCGGATGCCCTTCGTGATCCCCTTCACCATCATGGGCGTGCTCTCGCTCTTGGGCTTGCTCGCCGCGCTCTTCGCGATCCGACACGGGGGCGTGGAGACGGCTGGCGGCACCGGCGATGCCGTGCCGGTCGTCTCGAACCCGACCCCGACCAGCTTCGTGAACGACGGGCCGTTCGGGGTGGGGGAGACCACCTTGCACCTGGCGAACGGCGCACCCGTCGTGGTCTGGTACCCCGCCAGCGGCGACGAGGCCCACGGGACCTCGTCGACGGTGAACCTCAAGAGCTTGCTGCCAGCCTCACTCCAACCGCTGTTCAAGAGCCTGCCGGCCGTCAACCAGTCAACCGGCGGCATCCGCGGGCTCAGCGTCGCCGAGGGGGAGTTCCCTCTGGTCGTCTTCAGCCATGGTGACGCAAGCTTCCCCACCCAGTCCACCTTCTTGACCGCTCACCTGGCCAGCTGGGGCTTCGTGGTCGCCGCCCCTGACCACCAGAGCCGCGACCTGACCGCGGTGCTCAGGCAGGCGCTCTCGGGAAGCTCGCTCGCCTTCAACGCCAGCTCGAACGCTGACGTCACGGACCTTGAGAACACGATCTCGCTGATGGGCACCAAGGACACGACCTCATCCTCGATCTTCTACCGGCACCTCGACATGGCTCGCATCGGTGCGGTGGGCCACTCAGCCGGCGGCTCGGCCGTCGAGAAGCTGGCCGTTGCCGACTCGAAGGTCAAGACCTTCGTCGGGCTCGCCGGAGCCTCGGTCGGGGCCTTCGGCCAGACGTCCTCGGGGGACGGCTCGACGGTGCCCAACCAGCCCGGTCTGCTCATGTTCGGCGACGACGACAAGATCGTCAGCCCGGCCAGCATGGTCAACGCCTACAACAGCCTCAAGCAGCCCAAGCGGCTCATCGGCCTCGCAGGCGCCGGACACCTGGTGTTCTCTGACATCTGCACGCTTGACCACGGCAGCGGCGGACTGGTCGGCGTCGCTGAGAAGGCGGGGCTGCCCCTCCCTGCGGCGCTCACCAAGCTGGGCACCGACGGCTGTCAGAGCACCGACACGCCCGTGGCGGTGAGCCAGCCGGCCATCGTCCAATCGGTCACCGCACAGCTTCGCTGGGCGCTTGGCTTCGATGCGAGCCAGGGCGGGCTCGAAGGCCTCGTCTCAGCGTTCCCCCACTCGGTGAACCTCAACACCACGGCGAGCTCGGCGAGCTCGTAGCCCAGCGATGCGTCGCTGATCCCGTCCCTACTGTGGCTCGGGCTCAGAGGCCGAAGGCCGAGAGCGAGGACATCTGGGCGGTCGCCTCTCAGGCGAGCAGAGTGATCGACGAGCGCGAAGGCCATCGTTCGAGGAGCTGGATGCATGGACGTCAAAGACTCAGGCGAGCAGAGTGATCGACGACGCGAAGGCCATCGTTCGCGGGTCGGAGCTATGTCGATGTCCTGAGACATCACAGAGAGCGGGTGACGGGGATCGAACCCGCATAACCAGCTTGGAAGGCTGGGGCTCTAGCCATTGAGCTACACCCGCGTCGGCCGCCTGCAGGGGACAGGCAACGAACGATCAGTCTAGGTCCGCGAGCAGCGGAGGGAGGATTCTCGCCGCCGGGTACATTCGTGCCCGTGGGCGACGGTCGGGAGTCTGAGGGCACGACGGACGAGGAGCAGACCCTGTTCGGCCGCGTCGGCGGGGAGCCGTTCTTCGTCGAGCTCGTCGAGCGCTTCTACCAGGGCGTCGAGCCCGATGAGCAGCTGCGGCCCATGTACCCGGAGGACCTCGAGCCCGGCAAGGCGCATCTGGCACTCTTCCTCATCCAGTACTGGGGGGGTCCGACCACCTACCAGGCAACTCGCGGCCACCCGCGCCTGCGGATGCGCCATGACCCCTTTGTCATCAACAAGCGGGCGCGCGACGCCTGGCTCACGCACATGAACGCGGCGGTCAACGCCATGGCGATGGACGAGGACGACCGCTCAGAGCTGCTGGCGTACTTCGACATGGCCGCCCACCAGCTGCGCAATCGCTGAGCGTCTTCGTGCCGAGGCGCTGAGGGAGTCTCAGCCGTTCGGTGCAGGGAGGTCAGCCACCGCCGCGTCGTGGCGGGTGGCAAGCCATCGCATGCGCGCCGCTCGGGCATCCCAGTCGTAGACCACGCAGGTCTTCGCCACCCGGTCGGCCCACCCTCGATGATCGGTGCGCAGCACGATGCCGAAGAGCCCAAGGCCGAAGATGGCGATCGCAAAGGGCAAGGTCAAGGTCCGCAGGACCGCCTGGCGACCCGTGATGGCAGCGCCGTCGACGGTGACCACGCGCAGGCCGAAGAGCGCCATGCCCAGCGTCTTGCCTGAGAGGGACCACTGGTACGCGAAGTAGAGCGGGTACCAGAGCACCACGAGGACGATGCCGACCCAGCGGTACTGCACCCAGTGGATGCGAGTGCCCGATGATGAGGCTGACGGCCACGTTGATGCCACCGAGGATGAGGAGCAGAGCCCCCCAGGCGATCCCGACGTCACAGGCGATCGCCACGAGTCGGCTGACGGCGCCGGCGTAGTGACCTTGGCGGGTGACGCCCTCCGGTCCCTTCTGCCTCATGAGGCCACCGGTGGCCCCGCCGACAAGGCACCGGCACTCCTGGCGAGGAGCGGCGGGCCGACGGGGTAGTCGCCCTTTCGCCGCAGCGCCTTGTTGACGATCCGGCTGACGAAGTCATCAAGACCCACCCCTTGGCTGCGGAGCAGATCCATGCCCTGGGTCAGCGCACCGGTGGTGGACTTCGCGATCAGAGAGCCGAGCTCGGTCTGTTCGATCAGCGAGTCGACGTCGATCTTGTCGACCAGTGCGTTCACGTCCACGCGAGACATCAGGGCGTCGACGTCGATCCGGGCCACGACCGCGTCGACGTCGATCCGGTCCATCAGCGCTTCGATGTCGACCGAGGCGACGACCTTGTTCACGTCGATGCGGTCGACGACGTCTTGGACGTCGATCTTGGCCACGAGGGCGTTGACGTCTAGCGCATCGATCACGCGATTGACGATCTGCTCGGCGATCTTCTGGGCCAAGCGCTCAGGGCTCGGCACCGACGGGCTCATCGACGCGGACCGATTCGAAGTGTCGTTTCCACGACACGATCATGCCATCGTGCCCGTGATCGGTGGGCGCTGACGGGCGACGGCGCCCCGCCGGCTCACCAGAGCGACCGCGAGGCCATCGCTGGGGACGACGCCTGCCCAGAGGGCGTGGGCTGCGCCCGCACCGAACAGGGCGTCGATCTCGCCCAGGAGGGCGATGCAGGAGGTTGGAGTCGTGGGCTCTCGAGGGCCACAGAGCCAAGCGACGAGGGCGCCTGTTCGGCGGCGCTCAGAGGGTGGTCATCCTCCGCCCGAGCACGCGCACTCGCCCGAAGCCGGGCGCGCTCGGGCTACCGTGGCGGCCGTGACTGCTCTCCGCTACCGATGCGCCGCCTGCGGCAACCTCACCCGATTCGACGTGATCACGACCACCACGCTCAAGGCGTATCACCACTACAGCGTGGGGGGTGATCTCGACGTCCAAGACGCAGAGGTCCTCTCCGAGTCTGTGGACTCGGTCAGCTGTCGCTGGTGTGGTCACGGCAGGAACGTCGAGGTGGTCGACGGGTCGTCCGACGAGCTCGACGACACGCCACCAGGAGAGCGCGTGGGGTGAGCGGCCGAGGTCGCCTGACCGACGCCCAAGCAGCCGCGGTCCTCGCCAACGCCACGCCGCTTGATCGACCATCGGGTGCGAGCCCGCTGGCCGTCAAGCCCTTCACGGCGCGGCGTCTGAGCGGTGAAGAGATCGTCATCACCCCAAGCACCTCGCATCGCCAGCTCCTCTTGTTCTTGTCGGAGAGCTGCGAGGGCTGCCGGGATCTCTTCGATGCCTCCGGCACGCCCTCAGCGTTCGGTCTTCGCGGTGCCGACGAGCTCTTCGTGCTGCTCGCCGAGCAGCCTCGAGAAGCCCCCGGCATCCCAGGGACGACCAGCGCCAGCTGGCTGGTCTCGACGGAGGCGTTCGCGTTCTTCCAGGTGACCAGCGCCCCGTTCTTCGTCCTCTTCGACCCTGGCTTCACCACCGTGGCCACCGAAGGTGTGGCCTGGGGCACCGCGTCAGTGCGCTCGGCGGTCGAGCAGGCGGCGTCTGGCTCACCGGAGGTCGAGGCCGTTCGACTCGACGGACCGCCTGCGTGAGCAGCGCCGGGCTCGATCGCCACTTGTCACAGCCCACGGGCACCATGTGCCTGTCGCCGTCGGGGCGGCGTGCCCGTCAGGGCGCGAGGAGGACAGAGCGATGGATGAGCAGATCACGATCGAGTGCGACGGTTGCCGGGGCAGAGAGCTCAACGCCTGTGGTGACTGCGTGGTGTCCTTCATCCTGGGTAGAGAGCCCGGCGATGCCCTCATCATCGACGCACAAGAGGCCCGCGCCGTGCGCCTCTTGGGGGACGCCGGCCTGGTGCCGCCGCTCCGCTTCGACCAGACGGGCAGCTAGCTCAGCGAGCCCAGAGGCGCTCGCGGTGACGGCGCCACGCCACCTGCTCGTCACCAACGACTTCCCGCCGAAGGTCGGTGGGATCCAGAGCTACCTCTGGGAGCTCTGGCGGCGGCTCGATCCTGCGAGCTTCGTGGTGCTGACCGCAAGCTCCGATCCGGCTGCGGCAGCCTTCGATGCGCTCCAAGCTGAGCGAGGGTTCGAGATCCGACGAGTTCCTCGGTCGATCCTGTTCTTCCCGACCCCGAAGAACGCGCGGCTCATCGAGCGCACTGCTCGCGAGGTGGGCGCCGAGCTCGTGGTCTTCGACCCGGCCTTTCCCTTGGGCTCCTTGGCGCGCAAGCTCACGCTGCCGTCAGTTCAGCTGCTCCACGGCGCGGAGGTCGCCATCCCCGGGAGGCTCCCGTTCTCAGCGACGATGCTGCGCCGAGCGCTGCGCGCCTCGGCCGGGGCGATCGCTGCGGGCCCGTACCCGGAGGCCGAGGCTCGACGCGTGGCCGGAGCATCGATGCCGGCGGTGCTCCAGCTGCCACCGGGCGTCGACGTCGAGCGCTTCGCGCCCTTGGACGCCGACGCTCGTCAGCGAGCACGAGCGAAGCTCGGACTCTCGGCCGATGGCCCCGTGGTGGTCAGCGTGAGCCGCTTGGTGCCGCGCAAAGGCATGGACACCCTGATCAAGGCCGCGGCTCTCTTGGGGGAGCGGCACCCCGCGGTGACGGTCCTGATCGGCGGCAACGGTCGAGACAGGGATCGCCTTGAGCGCCTGGTCAAGCGCACGAAGGCCCCCGTGCAGCTCTTGGGTCGGGTGGCTGACGAGGACCTGCCTGCCGTGGTCGGCGCGGCCGACGTCTTCTGCCTGGCCTGCCGCTCTCGGTGGGGTGGCCTGGAGCAAGAGGGCTTCGGCATCGTGTTCCTAGAGGCAGCCGCCGCAGGCGTTCCGCAGGTCGCCGGCGCAAGCGGCGGCTCGGCAGACGCGGTCGTCGATGGCGTCACAGGGCTCGTGCTCAAGGACGCCAAGGATCCCGGCGAGCTCGCGGACGCCTTGGATTCGCTGCTCCGAGAGCCAGAGCGGGCTACGCAGATGGGACGGGCTGGTCGTCAGCGGGCAGAGGGATCCTTTGCCTACGGTGTTCTCGCCCGTAGTCTGGCGGAGGCGTTTGAGGCCGGGTGGCCGATCTCGATCGGCCCGAGCGACAGCGAAGAGGAGGTGCCATGACGGATCAGACCACCGAGCGGATCCTGGTCGAGGCCGCGCCTGCTGCTGTCTTCGACGTCGCCGTGGACATCGAGCGCTACCCCGAGTGGGTCGCCGACATCAAAGAGGTCAGCGTCGATGAGCGCGACGGCCTCGGTCGGCCGCTCGTCGTCACCTTCCGAGCGGCCGCCTTCGGGCGCTCGACCACCTACACCTTGGCGTATGACTACACCAACGCCCCCCAGGCGCTCTCGTGGCGCCAGGTGGAAGGTGATCTGACGAACCAGCTCGACGGCAGCTATGCCTTCGCCGCCGCCCAAGAGGGGACCGAGGTCACCTATCACCTCGAGGCCGGCCTGCGAGTGCCGATCCCAGGGTTCATCAAGACCCGCGCCCAAGGTCGCATCCAGGCCACCGCACTTCGTGAGCTCAAGGCGAGGGCGGAGTCACAGCGGTGAACCCGGCCCCCCATGGGGTGGCCATAGGGATCGACGTCGGCGGAACCAAGATCCTGGGCCTCCTCGTCGGTGACGGCGAGGAGATCCTGGCTCGAGCTCAGGTGCCCACCCCCCACCCGGAGGTGCCTGATCTCGGCTTGGCGCTCTCTGAAGCCATCGCCCGTCTCGTCGGCGTGATCGACCGCGAGGTGCCGTCACGCTGCCCGGTGGGCATCGGCGTGCCAGGACTCGTCGAAGGCTCGTCGACGCTGGTCTTCGGACCGCACCTCCAGAGCGCTGGCAGCGCGGATCTCCTCTCGCTTCTCGGCGTGCCTCTCGCCGGTCGGGCGAAGCTCGTGGCGAACGATGCTGATCTTGCGGTCTTGGCCGAGCACCGAGCCGGCGCGGCCGTCGGTCATGACGACGTCCTGCTCGTCACCTTGGGCACCGGGATCGGCGGAGGGCTCATCGCCAGAGGATCGCCGATCACGGGCGCAGGCTTCGCCGGCGAGGTCGGCCACATGGTGCTCGACGTCAATGGGCCGTGGTGTCCCTGTGGCTCGCGTGGGTGCTGGGAGCGCTTCGCCTCGGGATCAGGGCTGGGTCGCATCGCGCGTGAGGCAGCGCTCGCCGATCGCCTCGCCTCGGTCGTCGCCTCGGTGGGCGGTGACCCCGAGGCGGTGCGGGGAGAGGACGTCACCTCGGCGGCGAGAGCCGGCGACCCCGAAGCCTTGGTGATCTTCGACGAGGTGGGATGGTGGCTCGCTCGCGGGCTGGCCAACCTGATCAGCATCCTGGATCCGACCTGCGTGATCGTCGGGGGCGGCATGGCCGAGACCGCCGAGCTGCTCTTGGCTCCCGCGCAACGGCACCTGAGTGCGCTGACCGAGGCGGCGGAGGTGCGCGCAGCCACTCACGCTCAAGAGCGCTCACTTCGGCTCCGACGCGGGAGCCGTGGGCGCTGCGCTGGCGGCGCGGGACGCCCAATGAAGCTCGGCGTGATGCTCCCGAGCTTCTCCTGGCGCGCCGAGGACGCGCTCGAGCTCGCCGCCAAGGCTGCCGAGGCAGGCCTCGACGGCGTCTTCTGCTACGACCATCTCTGGCCCATGGGCAACCCCGCTCGACCGGCGCTGGCGCCGTTCCCGCTTTTGGGCGTGGTGGCGCAGCGTCACCCCACCCTCATCGTGAGCCCCTTGGTCGCTCGGATCGGCCTGGTGGCCGATCACGTGCTGCTCTCACAGTTCGCCGCCCTCTCGCTCCTGGCCGAAGGCCGCATCATCGCGGCGATGGGCACCGGCGACCATCTGAGCCGACACGAGAACCTCGCCTACGGGATCGACTTCGCGCCGGCCGACGAGCGCCGAGCCGAGCTCCGCTCCGTGGCCGGGATCTTGCAGGATCGGGGTGCCGAGGTCTGGATCGGAGGCGGAGCCCCAGCGACGGTGGCGATCGCTCGGGATCTGGGCTGCACGGTGAACCTCTGGGGCTGCTCCGTCGATGACGTGGCCTCGCAGGCTGACACGACCCAGGTCTCCTGGGCGGGCTTGGCACCCGAGAGCGACGACGAGCTCCGGCGCTTCATCGCCGCGCTGCGTGAGGCGGGTGCCACCTGGGCCGTGTTCGGTGAGGTGACGGACCCTGAGCGCTTGATCCACGCGGCTCAGGGGTGAGCTGAGGGGCCGGTACGCTTGGTCGATGGAATTCCGCCGCATCAACGACCTACCCCCGTACGTGTTCGCTGCCATGAACGAGCTGAAGGCAGCCAGCGCGCCGAGAGGGTCGCGACGTGGTCGACATGGGCTTCGGGAACCCCGATCTGCCCTCGCCCGAGGTGGCGGTGGCCAAGCTCGCCGAGGCTGCCCAGAACCCGCGGAACCACCGCTACTCCGCATCGCGTGGGATCCCGAAGCTGCGCCAAGCGGCCGCCGATCTCTACGAGCGCAAGTTCGGCGTCAGCCTCGATCCCGAGACCGAGGTGGTCTCGACCATCGGTGCCAAAGAGGGGCTCAGCCACCTGATGTGGGTCCTGCTCGGCGAGGGTGACTCGGCCATCGTGCCCTCGCCGTCGTATCCGATCCACATCTACGCGCCGCTCTTCGCCGGTGCCCAGGTCCACCAGGTCCGCATGGTCGACCCGTCCACCCAGGGCGAGAGCGACCTGAGCCCCGGCGACTCGTTCTTCGCTGGTCTCGTGGAGCAGTGGGAGAACGCCTGGCCGAAGCCGAGGGTCATCATCTGCTCGTTCCCGCACAACCCCACGACGGCCTGCGTGGACTTGGCGTTCATGCAGCGACTCGTCGACTTCGCCCGGGAGCACGGAGTGATCGTCGTGCACGACTTCGCCTACGCCGACATCGGCTTCGACGGCTACGAGCCGCCCTCGATCTTGCAGGCCGAGGGGGCCAAGGAGTGCGCTGTCGAGCTCTACACGCTCACCAAGTCCTTCTCGATGGCCGGGTGGCGCTCAGCCTTCATGGTGGGCAACGCCGAGATCGTCGCCGCGCTCACCAAGCTCAAGAGCTACCTCGACTACGGGGCCTTCCAGCCCATCCAGATCGCCTCGATCGTGGCCATGAACGAAGCGCCTGACTACCCGAAGGAGATCTGCGCCATCTACGAGCAGCGCCGTGACGCGCTCTGCTCGGGCCTGTCGCGCCTGGGCTGGGACTTCACGCCACCCCAGGGGACGATGTTCGTCTGGGCGCCGATCCCTGACGCCTACGCCGAGATGCGCTCGCTCGAGTTCTCCGAGTTCCTCATCACCGAGGCTGACGTGGCCACGTCGCCGGGCATGGGCTTCGGCCCTGGCGGCGACGGCCACGTGCGCTTCGCCCTCATCGAGAACGAGCAGCGCATCGCCCAGGCCATGCGCAGCTTGAAGAAGGCTCTGCCGAAGCTCGGCTGAGCCACTTGCGCCCACCTCGGGCTCGCAGGCCGGCGCATGGATAGCGTTCCTCCCGATGCTCTACTCGATCCTCAAAGGGCTGTTCACGCCGGTGTTCCGCGTGCTCTTTCGCATCCGGGTCACGGGAGCCGAGCGCGTGCCTCGAGGAGGTCCGGTCATCCTGGCGGCGAACCACCAGTCGTTCTCTGACTCGCTGTTCCTCCCCTTCAGCGTCAAGCGACACCTCACCTTCTTGGCCAAGGCTGAGTACTTCGACGACTGGCGCACGTCGTGGTTCTATCGGGGCATGGGGCAGATCCCCATCCGTCGAGGGGCGGGCACCGAGGGCCTCCGCGCCCTCGGGACCGCAGAGATCGCCCTGGCCCGCGGCGACGCGATCGCGCTCTATCCGGAGGGGACGCGCTCTGATGACGGGTTCGTCCATCGAGGCCAGAAGGGTGCCGCTCGCCTGGCGCTGATGACCGGGGCGCTGGTGATCCCGGTCGGGCTCTCGGGCACCGCGGAGGTCCAGCCCGTGGGCTCTCGCTGGCTCCGACCGTTCAAGCGCGTCGAGATCAGCTTCGGAGAGCCGCGCCGGCTCCTCAAGGGCGACGTGGAGCGAGCCGGTTCGGAGCGGGCGGCGCTGCGCGACTTCACCGACCAGCTGATGGCTGAGCTGGCCTCGCTCTCGGGGCTCTCGTACCAGGACACCCTGGCCGGACGCGGCGCGTCGGGCTCGTCACAGAGCCGAAATCACCCCGAAACCTGACCTCTCTACGATGGGGAGATGGCTCGGTACTCACTTGAGGTGCGTCTGCCCGACCGACCCGGCGCGCTCGGAGCAGTGGCAAGCCGCATCGGTGCCGTCGGAGGCGACATCATCGCGGTCGACATCGTGACCCGAGGGGGAGAGCACGCCGTCGACGAGTTCGTCGTCGACATGCCCGGCGACGACCTCGTCAGCCTGCTCTTGACCGAGATCCATGAGGTCGACGGCGTCGACGTCGTCGAGATCCGACCGCTGCCCGCGGAGGAGCCCCGGGTCTGAGCTGACGCGCGCTCAGCGCCACGAGCGGGCGCGCTCGAGAGCCCGCAGCCACCCGTGGTAGGCATCATCGGCTGGCGCGCGCTCTCCCGCAGGCTCGAAGCGCCGCTCGGGCTCCCACCGCGTGCTGAGCTGATCGAGCGAGTCGAAGACGCCCTCGGCCAGCCCGGCCATCAAGGCGACACCGGTGGCGGTGGCCTCGAGGTTCGCCGCTCGCTCGACGAGCACCCCGGACTGGGTGGCCAAGCGCTCTAAGAGGCGGTCCATCGCTGCCGCCCCACCGTCGGCGCGCAGCGCGAGGAGCGCGGGGCCTGGTCCCGCTCCCATGGCGTCGGTGATGGCCCTGACCTCAAAGCAGAGCGCGTCGATCACCGCCTGAGCGAGCTGCGCTCGCCCCGAGCCCCTGGTGATCCCGAGGAGCGCACCGCTGGCGGAGTCGTCCCACCAGGGACTGCCCAGCCCGACGAAGCCCGGGATGAAGCTCATCCCACCGGCATCGGGCGCGCCCTTCGCGAGCGATTCGAGCTCGGTGGGGTGCTCGATGACGCCGAGCTGGTCCTGGAGCCAGCCGACGGCGGACCCGGCGATGAAGGCAGAGCCCTCGAGCGCATAGCTCCTCGGACCGCACGCACCGAGGTCCCAGGCCATCGTGGTCAGCAACCCCTCGTGGTCGGTGGGTCGTGTGGGCCCCTGCTGGGACAGCACGAAGGCCCCGGTGCCGTAGGTGACCTTGACCATGCCCGGATCGAAGCAGCGTTGACCGAAGAGCGCTGCGTGCTGATCGCCCACGATGGCGCTGATCGGGGTGCCCCCGAGCGCTCCCAACCCTCCGGCGCCGACGGTCCCGAAGCGCCCACAGGACGGTCGGATGGCTGCCAACGCGTGCCTGGGCACGCCGAAGAGCTCGAGCAGCTCGTCGGCGTAGTCGCCGTCGTCGAGGTCGTAGAGGCTGGTGCGAGCGGCGTTGGTGACATCGGTGGCGAAGACGCCGCCGTGAGCTCCGCCGGTGAGGTTCCAGAGCAGCCAGGCGTCGACGGTGCCGAGCGCGAGGTCCTTGGTCTCGACGCCGTGCTCCACGAGCCACGCCATCTTGGTGGCGCTGAAGTAGGGATCGAGCACCAAGCCCGTTCGGCGGCGGACCAGCTCGCCTGCGCCGAGCTCTCGGAGCTCGGCGCAGCGCGAGGCTGTGCGTTGGTCCTGCCACCCGATCGCCGGGGCGAGGACCCGTCCGTCTCGTCGATTCCAGGCAGCGACGGTCTCACGCTGGTTGGTGATGCCGATCCCCGCAAAGGAGCCCTCGTGGCGATCGCACACCTCCCGGAGGCACTGCTGGGTCAAGCTCCAGATCTCATCGAGGTCCTGCTCGACCCAGCCAGGTCGCGGGTAGCGCTGGGGGAGCGCTCGGGCACTCACGTCGAGCACGTGGCTCGCCTCGTCGAGCACGAGGGCTCGTACGCTGGTGGTCCCGGCATCGATGGCGAGGAGGTGGGCCACGAACACGGACGCTACCTGGGACCGACCGTTGGGGCCCAGGACCACCTCCCCGGGTGGGAGTTTTCGCGAACCCCCTCTGACCTGGTGGTTTGTGAGGAAGAAAGTGTTGACAGGGCCGTAACTACAGTGCTGTAATAACTACTGCATCTTGGGTCCCACCCTGGTTCAACCACTACATCTTGTGTTTGAGGCGGGTTCAGGGGGTTGGGGGCGACGTCACCGACTCGGTACGTCGAGGAAAGTGCATCACACACAGAGGGGAAGCAGACGAGATGGCTATCGCACCGCAGCGCACGGGGATCGGGATCCGACGCCACTTCACCACCGAAGGGGTCCACCCCTACGACGAGGTGGTCTGGGAGCAGCGCGACTCGCGCATCTCGAACTACCGCGACGGCACGGTCGCCTTCGAGCAGCTCGGCGTCGAGGTGCCCTCGACCTGGAGCGTGAACGCCACCAACATCCTCGCCCAGAAGTACTTTCGAGGCTCTCTCGGAACCCCTGAGCGTGAGCACTCCCTCAAGCAGGTCTCCGACCGCGTCGCAGACACCATCACGGCATGGGGCATCAAGGATGGCTACTTCATCGACACCGAGGAGGCTGAGGTCTTCCGCGAGGAGCTCAAGCACCTGATCATCCACCAGAAGGCGGCGTTCAACTCGCCGGTCTGGTTCAACATCGGCGTCAAGGGCGTGCCGCAGCAGGCGAGCGCGTGCTTCATCCTCTCGGTCGAGGACTCCATGGACTCGATCCTCAACTGGTACACCGAAGAGGGCATCATCTTCAAAGGCGGCTCGGGTGCCGGGGTCAACCTCTCTCGCATCCGCTCGTCAGCCGAGCTGCTCAAGGGCGGCGGCACCGCCTCGGGCCCCGTCAGCTTCATGCGCGGCGCCGACGCGTCAGCGGGGACGATCAAGTCGGGTGGCAAGACGAGGCGCGCCGCCAAGATGGTCATCTTGGACGCCGACCACCCAGACATCGAGTTCTTCATCTGGTGCAAGGCCCACGAGGAGAAGAAGGCGCGCGCCCTCGCCGACGCCGGCTTCGACATGAGCTTGGACGGCACGGACATCACGAGCGTCCAGTACCAGAACGCCAACAACTCGGTGCGCGTCACCGACGAGTTCATGCAGGCCGTCCTCGACGACGGTGACTGGGACCTCACTGCGCGCTCAGGTGGCGACGTGGTCAAGACCCTCAAGGCCCGCGAGCTGTTCCGTCAGTTCGCCCAAGCCGCGTGGGAGTGCGCCGACCCCGGCATGCAGTTCGACACCACCATCAACGACTGGCACACCGCGTCGAACTCGTCTCGCATCAACGGCTCGAACCCGTGCAGTGAGTACATGCACGTCGACAACTCGGCCTGCAACCTCGCCAGCTTGAACCTGATGAAGTACCTCAACGATGACGGCACCTTCGACATCGAGTCCTACCGGGCCGCCATCGAGATCGTCTTCACGGCCCAGGACATCCTGGTCGGCAACGCTGACTACCCGACCGAGCCCATCGCCAAGAACTCGCTCAAGTTCCGCCAGCTCGGCCTCGGCTACGCCAACATCGGCGCCCTGCTGATGGCCAACGGCCTGCCGTACGACTCCGACGAGGGACGCGCCTGGGCCGCAGGGCTCACCGCGCTGATGACCGGGCACGCCTACGCGACGAGCGCCAGGATGGCCTCTCGTCTCGGACCCTTCTCGGGCTACACCGAGAACACCGAGCCGATGCTCCGCGTGCTGCGCAAGCACCAGGCGGCAACGGGCGCGATCGACGAGGAGCTGGTGCCCACCGATCTGCTCTGCGCTGCGCAAGAGGCGTGGGATGAGGCTGTCGAGCTGGCCGAGGTCAACGGCGTGCGCAACGCCCAGGCCTCCGTGCTCGCCCCGACCGGCACCATCGGCCTGCTGATGGACTGTGACACCACCGGCATCGAGCCTGACCTCGGTCTGGTCAAGATCAAGAAGCTCGTCGGTGGCGGCACGATGTCGATCGTCAACCAGACGGTCACGAGGGCGCTCGGCAAGCTCGGCTACTCCGACCAGGAAGCCTCAGAGATCGTGGCCTACGTGAACGAGAACATGTCGATCTTGGGTGCTCCGCACATCAAGGCGGAGCACCTCCCGGTCTTCGCCTGCTCGATGGGCGACAACACCATCCACTACCTCGGCCACGTCAAGATGATGGGCGCCGTCCAGCCGTTCATCTCGGGGGCGATCTCGAAGACGGTCAACATGCCTGAAGATGCGACGGTCGAAGACGTCGAGCAGCTCCACATCGACGCCTGGCAGATCGGCGTCAAGGCAGTGGCGATCTACCGCGACAACTGCAAGGTTGCCCAGCCGCTGTCGACGACCAAGAAGGAAGCGGACGAGCTGAGCGGTCCCGTCATCGACGAGAGCGTGGTCAACGCCCGGATCGCTGAGCTCGAAGCCCAGCTGGCGGCCAAGGCCCATGAGTCCGTCGTGGTCGGTGCGGTGCGAGAGCGCCTCCCGACGAGACGGCGCTCCTACACCTTCTCGTTCCGCGTAGCGGACTGCGAGGGCTACGTCACTGCGGGTGAGTACGAAGACGGTCGCCTGGGCGAGGTCTTCATCAAGGTCTCGAAGCAAGGTTCGACCTTGGCCGGGATCATGGACGCCTTCTCGATCTCGATCAGCCTGGGCCTCCAGCACGGCGTGCCGCTTGCCACCTACGTGCGCAAGTACTCGAACATGCGCTTCGAGCCCGCTGGGCTGACCGAGGACAAGGAACTCCGGCTGGCCACCAGCCTGGTGGACTACATCTTCCGTCGGCTCGCCCTTGACTACCTCACCTTGGAAGAGCGCCAGGAGCTCGGCGTGCTCTCGACCTCTGAGCGCACGCAGCCCACGCTGCCGGGTGTCGAGGAGTCGGCCACGCCGAACGTTCCGATGGCGACGACCGCTGAGCCGATCGCGCTGAGCACCGCTCCGGCAACCTTGATCCGGCCGGAGCAGCGCGATGCTCCGTACTGCTACAGCTGCGGCGATCTCATGCAGCGGGCCGGCAGCTGCTACGTGTGCAGCTCGTGCGGCACGACGAGCGGCTGCAGCTGAGTTCGAGCTCGCTCGACGCGTAGCTCGAGCGGATCAAACCTGTGCGGGCGGCCGGTCACCCGTTGCGGCGACGCGAGCGGTGCAACGGGTGGCGAGCTGGCCCGTGGATCTCACTCGTCCTGGCCAGCGCCGGCTTGCTCGGTGCCTCCTGCGGTACGAGTGCTTCCACGGTAAGGCCATCCGCAGCGCCATCAGCGCCGACGACGATCCAGTCGACCACCACGTCTCCCGTCGAGCCCTCGACCACGGTGCCAGCCGCCGCCATCCTCGTCGGACCGGGAGCGATGGCTCGCTATCAAATCGAGGCACAATCCGCAGCGGGAGCCTGTCACTACACGTTCTCGGGGAGGTTCCCGCTCCCAGATCCCCACTGCACGCCCGGTGCCACCAACCCCGCAGTGACCCAGGCCACGCTGGCGACGACGATCTGCAGGAGCGGCTACAGCACGAGCATCCGCCCTCCCGAGTCCGTGACAGGTCCCGAGAAGGCCGGCTCCGCGCGCGCCTACGGCTACACGGGGTCGTTCCACACCGCTGAATACGACCACCTCATCAGCTTGGAGCTCGGCGGGGATCCCAATGACTCCGCCAACCTGTGGGTCGAGCCCAACGACAGAGCGGGTGCACGATCGACCTTCAACACCAAAGACGTGCTCGAAGACAGGCTCCACTCGCTCCTCTGCTCGGGAGCCCTCTCCCTCGCCACCGCGCAGCGGGCCATCGCCGAGGACTGGGTCGCTGCCTACGACACCTACGTCCTCGGTGCCGCGCCCACCTTGCGCGAAGCGTCGATGCTGACGCCTCCCTCGCTAACCGCACGAGCAGCTCCGTCCCGTGGCGTCATCGTGAGATCCTTCGACCTTGACGCGCTCGGCCGGGCGGCCTCGAGCGGGTCGGCTCCCGTCGAGAGCTGAGCACCCAGCGCTCGCCGCCGGCACGCCCACGTGCCCGCTGCTCGGATCCCGGAGGTGAGAGGACCCACACCAGGGCGAGCCCACCAGCCCCTCTGACTGCAGTGAACCGTCGTCCTTCGTGATGCACGTCGTGGTGCGAGGGACTAGAACCGAGCTGGGGGTCTCCCCCTGGAGACAGCTCGAGGTCGGGGGTGCGGACATGGGGGCAGGCCGTCGAGCTCGTCACGTGGGAGGGATGCTCGGAGCATTGCTCAGCATCACGGTCGTGGCGTCGGCCTGCAGCTCCACCGCCAGCTCGCCGTCGACGACGGCACCACACGGGCTCCCGAGCTTCTACGTCGTTCCGAGCGGCGCCAGCTCGAAGGCACCCGGCACGTTGCTCAAGTCAGAAGAGACGACCGTCCCAGGCGTCAAGGCCACGGCCTATCGGGTCATGTACGTCTCGAGGGGCATCGGCGGCAAGGACGTGGCGGTGACCGGGATGGTCTTCGTGCCGACGACCGCGGCGCCAAGCGGCGGGCACGATGTCGTGACGTGGTCGCATGGGACCAACGGCATGGGTGATCTCTGCGCGCCCTCAACCAACTTCGCCGACGAGGAGCTGACGACGATCCCGCAGCCCAGCCTCAACGCCCTCCTCGCCAAGAACTGGGTGGTCACGGCCAGCGACTACCAAGGTGAGGGGACGCCGCCTGGGTTGCTGCCCTATCTCGTCGGAGGGATCTCTGCCGACAACACGATTGACATCGTCTTGGCTGCCCACCAGCTCGCGGCCGCCCACACCTCGAAGCACTACGTGGTCTGGGGGCACTCGGAAGGTGGCCAGACCGCCATGTTCGCCTGGGACGCCGGTTCGACCTACGGCGCGCGTCAGGGCTTCACCATGGTCGGGACGGTGGCGGAGCTCCCCCACGCAGTTCGCCTCGATCTACGCCTTCTTGGAGTCGAGTCCCTATCGCTTCTACCTCTACATGGCGACGGTGGGCTTCCACACCGCCTACGGCAGCCAGGCGGTGCCGCTCGACCAGATCCTCACCCCCAAGGGCATCAGCCTCATCCCGACGCTCGAGAAGGGGTGCTTCTCCTATCTCAAGAAGACCCTGGACCAGTACAGCTACGCACAGCTGATCAAGGAGAACCCGACCACCTTGCCCTCGTTCGCGCCGATCTTGGCGGAGAACGACCCGGCCACCATCGCCACGGTGCCCTCGGTACCGCTCCTGATCATCCAGGGTGGCGCAGATGAGCAGATCCCCGTCGCCACCACCCAGATCCTCTACGCCCACGTCTGCGGCCTCCACGCCTCGGTGGAGCGCTGGATCTACCCAGGCCTCGATCACTACGGTGTGATCGCCGTGTCCACCAACGACATGATCTCGTGGATGGCGGAGCGCTTCGCCGGGACGAGCGCGGTCACGACGCCGGTTGGGCTCCCCGGCGTCGAGACCGAGAGCTGTCAGCAGTCGGCAACGACGACGAGCTGAGGGCGCTCTTCGGCCACGTCCTAGCTTGACGCCACAGCGACGGGCTCTCCATGCTGGCTGCAGACCTCGGCGGTAGGCTCGGCCTCCGACGGTGTCACGCAACCCATCCGCACGGCGGGTGACGAGCAAAGGAGAGCTTGCTGGCCGCGGTTGACGGACCCCAGGAGCTTCACGGGCGCAAACTGGCCCTGATCTTCGCGGGGCTGATGCTCGTGATGTTGATGGCGGCGCTCGACGCCACCATCGTCGCCACGGCGCTGCCGACGATCGCCGGCGATCTCGGCGGGCTGAACCACATCTCGTGGGTGACCACCGCCTATCTGCTGGCCCAGACCGTGGTCACCCCGCTCTACGGCAAGCTCGGGGACCAGTACGGCCGGCGCATCGTGCTCCAGGTCGGCCTCGTGATCTTCCTCGTCGGCTCGGCCCTGTGCGGGCTCAGCCACAGCTTCCCCGAGCTCATCGCCTTCCGCGCCTTCCAGGGTCTCGGCGGTGGTGGGCTCATGGTGAGCGCACAGGCGGCCATCGGTGACGTCGTGCCCCCTCGCCAGCGCGGTCGCTATCAGGGGCTCTTCGGGGCGGTCTTCGGCATCGCCACGGTCATCGGACCGCTCATCGGCGGGTTCTTGACCACCAACCTGTCCTGGCGCTGGATCTTCTACATCAACCTGCCGATCGGTGCCGTCGCGCTGGTGGTCTTGGCGATCGTCTTCCCCAAGGTGGCCACCAAGGTCAGCCACCGGATCGACTATCTCGGCGCCGGGCTCTTGGCCCTCGCCTTGGCGTCGCTCGTCCTCATGGTGAGCCTCGGTGGCACCACCTATCCCTGGGCGTCGAGCGAGATCGTCGCCTTCGGGGTGGTGACCGTGCTGGCGCTGATCGCCTTCGTCTTCGCCGAGCGACGTGCCACCGAACCGGTCCTGCCCCTCCGGCTCTTCCGGAACCAGGTCTTCACCGCCTCCGGCGTGGTGGCGCTCTTCGTGGGCTTCGCCATGTTCGGGACGATCGCGTTCCTCCCGCTCTACTTCCAGGACGTCAGAGGAGCCACCCCCACGGGCTCGGGCCTCGACCTGCTCCCCTTGATGGGCGGGCTCCTGCTCACGTCGATCGTCGGCGGCCAGGTCGTCTCTCGCACGGGCCGCTACCGGATCTTCCCCATCATCGGCACCGCCATCATGACCTTGGGTCTCTTCTTGCTCTCCAACCTCTCGCCTGAGACCTCCACGCTGACCGCAGGGCTCTACATGTTCGTCACCGGCTTCGGCATCGGCCTCGTCATGCAGGTCCTGGTGGTCGCCGTCCAGAACGCCGTGAGCTATCAGGAGCTGGGCGTCGCCACCTCGGGCAACACCCTGTTCCGCAACGTCGGCGCCTCGATCGGCACCGCCATCGTGGGCACGATCTTCGCCACCGAGCTGGCCAGTCACCTGCGCGCCGCGTTCCCCCACGCCAGCGCCTCCCAGCTGAACACCGCCCACTTCAACGCGGCTGGTCTGGCCGCGCTGCCCCCTGCGGTCCGCGAGCCGACCTTGGCGGCCATCACCAGCTCGCTGGACACCGCCTTCATGGTCGCCGGCTTCGTCTCGATCATCGCCTTCGCCGCGTCGTGGTTCATCAAGGAGCTCCCGATGCGCACCACGATGACCACCGAGAGCCTGGGTGACGCCTTCGGCGCACCGCGCTCGGGAGAATCGGTGGCCGAGATCATCCGTGCCTTGGGCGTGCTCGTCGGTCGCCAGCAGATGCGCCAGTGGTTGCAGCGCGTGGCGCAAGAGGCAGGGAGCGACCTACCCGTGGCTGACGGATGGGTGCTCGTCCAGCTCCGGCGCAACCCTGACGTGGACATCACGGCGCTGGCGATCGAGCACAAGATCCCTCTCTGGGCGATCGACGGCGCGGTGGCTGACCTCTACGACCGAGGTCTCCTCGTCGACGCAGCCCCTCCGGAGCAGGGGAGCGAGGGCGAGCTCACCGACCGAGCGGTCACCCCGGCCTCCGGCGAACCGGTGCTCAGCGCCAACGGCACCGTGACGGCTGACCTGCTGATCAACGCCGTGCGGACCAGGCTCGAAGAGCTCCTCCACGGTTGGGCACCCGAGAGCTATCCGGAGCTCGCGCGTGTGCTCGATCAGTTCGCCACCGACATCGTGCCGGGCAGGGAAGTGGCTGGCGCACCGCAGCGCTCGCTGCCCAGCTAGGCACCGCACCCCGACGATGCACGCCTACGACGTCGCTGGGTGGCAGGACTTCTTCGTGGGGACCATCGGCGCCTCGGCGGGGCTGCTTGGCCTGCTGTTCGTGACCATCTCGATCAACCTCCAAGAGATCTTGAAGTATCGCCATCTCCCCGGGCGAGCAGCGGGGACGCTCGGGATCCTGCTGGCCGCGCTGCTCGTCTCTGGCTTGGGGCTCGCTCCGGGCCAGAGTGCGCTCGTCTTGGGTGCCGAGGTGCTGGTGATCGGTGCCGCGGTGGTGGTCCAGGCGCTCTGGGTGTCTCGAGGCAAGCGCGACCCTGCTGAGCCGATCATGTGGAGCATCGAGCACCGCGTCATCGGCTCGCTGCCCGGTGCGGTCCTCGCCGTGGGTGCGATCAGCCTGATGGCAGCGGGGGGAGGGGGCCTCTACTGGCTGATGGCGGGGATCTTGCTGGCCTTCGTGGTGGCTTCGATCAACGCCTGGGTGCTCTTGGTCGAGATCCTTCGCTAGCGCGAACGGCCAGCCTCAGCGTCAGCGGATCGTGGTGTGGGCTGCGATGAACCGCCGGATCTCCTCGGCGACGAGCGCATCCTCGGGTGCGAGGCCGAAGAAGCCGCCGTGCCCGCCGGCTTCGGTCACGAGCAGGTCGGCGCTCTGTCCCGCCGCTCGGAGCGCCGCGTGCATCCTGACGGTGTCAGACAAGAGCAGGTCCCTCGTGCCTGTGGTCAAGATCGTCGGTGGGAAGCCCTTCGTGAAGTCGCCGTAGAGCGGAGAGATGTACGGCTCGGTGCGGTCGTGCCCGCCGGCGTAGAGCAGGAGGGCCGGGAGCGCGCTCGCGGTGAGGAGCGGATCGAGCCCCATGTTCGTCTGCACCGAGTCACCGCTCTCGGTGAGGTCGACCCCCGGGGTCATCAGCACCACGCCAGCAGGGAGGGCCAGGCCCTCGTCTCGAGCGCGCAGGGTCAGCGCCGCGGCGAAGTTGCCCCCCGCCGACGCGCCGCCGACGATCACTGAGGTGCCGGGCACCGTGGCCAGCAGGGCTCGATAGACGCTGAGGCAGTCATCGAGACCGGCGGGGTAGGGGTGCTCGGGCGGCATGCGGTAGTCGACGGCCCACACACGCATCTGGTTCCTCTGGGCCGTCCCCACAGCGATGATCCGACAGGCGTCACCGCCACCGCAGATGAAGGCGCCGCCGTGGATGTCGAGGTAGACCCGCTCGTCATCCTCGCTGAGGCCGTCGGGTGTGATCTCGTAGACCGTGACCCCCTCGACGTCCATCGTGGTGATCGTGACCGGCGCCTCAGCGATGCGCTCGCCGAGGCGCTCCTCGATGGCTTCGTCTTGGGCGGCGACGTAGGCCTTCCAGCCCGCGAGGTCATCGAGCGCCGGATAGACGGTGGCCGGCAGCGGCGGCATGGACAAGACAGCTTGGGCCTCGGCGCTCACCGAGGTGGGGACCGGGATGTCGCGGGCCTCGACGTGGAGAACCGGGCGATCCTCGCTCATGGGTCGACGACCTCGCAGAGCGCTCTCATGAGCCGACCGGACCGGTCACGGGTCCGGTGAGCGGGTGCGCCCGGAAGAACGTCCACATGATCTCGTTGGCGCTGATGGTGGTGGTCATGCGTCCGACGCTGGCCACCGGATAGACGTTCGGCACGCCGCCTGGCCACGTGTGGCCGCCCCCGAGCACGGTGTAGAAGTCGACCGAGGCGTCCGCGGGACACGGGTAGATCGAACGGACGACGTCCGTGCCGATGTGGGTGCGACTCGGTGGCGACGAGCAGCCGTTGCGCTGGGCCCACGAGGCGACCTGCGAGGGGATGCTTCGCTCGAGGGGGCTGGCGCTGGCCGGGATCTTGCCGGCTTTGAGCTCTTGGCCGACGGTGAGGCCTGAGCCGTCGGTGGCCGGCAGCGCCTTGGCGTGTGGCCCCGGCCCCCCGTTGTAGGCGACGAAGGGGTCAGCCGTCCCCTGGAAGGCGACGACCGGCACTGGCCTGGTGGGCTTGCACCACGGGTAGTCCTGGAGCCCGGCCACCGGTGCGACCGCTGCGATCCGGTCGGAGAGCTGACAGGCCACCGAGGAGGTCATGAACGCCCCCATCGAGAGTCCAGCAGAGTAGACACGGCGCTCATCGATGCACGTCGACTGCTCGAGTGAGGTCAGCAGGCTGGCCAGCCAGGCGACGTCTTGGCTGTGGGGTCCGTAGTCCCAAGCCGGTGGCGAGCTGGAGGAGATCTGAGGCGTGATGGTGATGAACCCGTGAGCGTCGCCAAAGGCTGAGAGGCCTGTGCCCATGTGCTCGAACGCCGCTGGCTCGAGATAGCCGTGCAGGTCGAAGACGAGTGGCGTCGGTTGATTCGTCTGTGGAGGCAGGTCGATGATGTACGTGCCCGTGATGCCGTGGGCGCTGTAGGTGAGCGTCCCACCGTTGGGGATCGCGACGGCACCCTTGGACGTGCACCCTGGAGACGGCGCGGCGGCGACGGCGCTCGGCGACGTGGTGGTCGTGGAGCTCGAGCTCGTGCTCGAGCATGCGGTCAACACGAGCCCGACCGCACTCAAGGCCAGACCCACCAAGAAGGCACGACGCCAGGCGCCGCGGGGCCGACGCGTCAGCTGGTCAGGCTCCGTGGCACCCGCCTCGCTGCCACCAAGAGCCTGGTGTGCCCACGTCCGTGCCATCAAGATCCGCCCCCTCCTCGCACCGGGCCTCAAGCGCTGGCGCGCTCTGTGGCGCCGTCCCCCCGGACTCGGCACTGGTGATCGGGGAAAGACTGACATAGATGATGAACCCCGACAACAGCTCACAGATGCGAGATCTGTACGGCGCGCGAACAACGAGGAGCGCCGCGTCGAACGATTGTCTCGGGGGCTAGCGTGGGTCCGCTTGGCGCAGCGACGTAGGGGGAAGGCACCACAGCGGCAGCTCTGCGCTCGGATCATGACGATCCGTGAGAGGTGGCCGCTCCATGGTGTCGTTGAGTGGGGTTCTTCGGACTCCAGATAGGCGGTGATCTGGGTGTTGCACTTGTTGATCGATGGAGACCTCGTCGACCCGGGCCGGACGTATCCGACCTTCAACCCGTCGACCGGCGAGGCGCTCGAGTCGGTGCCCGACGCCACCGTCGAACACGCCGAAGCAGCGGTCAAGGCAGCGCGCCGCGCCTTTGACGAGACCGACTGGGCGACCAACGTGGAGCTGCGCGTGCGCTGCATGCGTCAGCTCGCCGAGGTCCTGGACAAGCACAAAGAGGAGCTCCGCCACATCACGATGACCGAGGCGGGTCACACCTTCAGCCTCACCCAAGGTCCTGCTCTCGAGTCGCCGATCGAGCTCGTGGGCTACTACGCCGACATGATCGAGTCGACGCCGCTCCGAGAAGAGCTCGACGACGTCGAGTCGATGGGTCAGCTGACCCATCGCTGGGTGGAGAAGGAGCCGGCCGGGGTGGTCTCCGCCATCGTGGCGTACAACTTCCCGACGCAGCTGGCCTTGGTCAAGCTCGCCCCTGCGCTCGCGGCGGGCTGCACCATCATCTTGAAGGCTGCGCCCGACACGCCGATCCAGACCCTGTGGCTCGGAGAGCTGATCGCCAACGAGACCGACATCCCCGCTGGGGTCGTCAACGTGCTGTCGTCCTCCGAGGTGGCGGTGGGAGAGGTGCTCACGTCCCACGAGGACGTCGACATGATCACCTTCACCGGCTCGACACCGGTAGGGCGGCGGATCATGGAGGTGGCCAGCGCCACGGTCAAGCGGGTCTTCTTGGAGCTCGGCGGCAAGTCGGCGCTCATCGCCCTCGATGACGCCGACGTGGATCTGGTCGCCATGGTCGCCGCCTTCACGGTCTGCGCCCACTCGGGCCAAGGCTGCGCGATCACCTCGCGCCTGCTGGTCCCGCGCGCCCGCCACGACGAGTTCGTCGAGAAGGTCGCCGCGATGATGGCGGACGTCAAGGTGGGGGACCCGATGGACCATGAGGTCTACATGGGCCCGCTGATCAGCGAGCGTCAGCGCGACAAGGTCGACGCCATCGTGCAGCGAGCGGTGGAAGCCGGTGCCACGCTGGCGCTCGGCGGCGAGCGGATCGATCCCGGCTACTTCTATGCGCCGACGCTGCTCACCAACGTCGATCCGGACAGCGAGATCGCGCAAGACGAGCTCTTCGGCCCGGTGCTGGTGGTGATCGCCTACGACGACGTCGACGACGCGGTGCGCATCGCCAACGACTCGATCTTCGGTCTCTCAGGAGCCGTCTACGGCGCCGACGAGGAGCGCGCCGTCGCGGTGGCCAAGCGCATCAGGACGGGCACCGTCGGCGTGAACGGCGGCTCGTGGTTCGCCCCTGACGCCCCGTTCGGTGGCTACAAGCAATCAGGGATCGGCCGCGAGATGGGAGCGTCCGGCCTCGATGAGTTCTTGGAGCGCAAGACCATCGCCATCCCCGTCCACGCCTGAGCGCTCGTCGCTCGTCCTGAGCGATCAGGATCGCAGATCGTGTCAGCCCTCACCACGGCCACCGATCTGGGCTTCAAGGTGCTCAACGCCACCCATCGCCTCGTCATCCGCGTGAGCGGTGGTCGAGTGGGCTTGCGCGCCTTGGGCATGGAGGTCGTCGAGCTCGAGACCATCGGTCGAGTGACCGGCCAGCGTCGCACGACGCTGCTCACCTCGCCGATCTCGTCATCAGACGCAGTCGTGCTCGTCGCCTCCAAAGGCGGCGACGACCGTGACCCCGACTGGCTGCGCAACCTCCTTGAGCACCCCGAGGTCGTCGTGACCCGGCGAGGTGCTCGCTGGCCGATGAGGGCTCGGATCGCCACGCCCGAAGAGGGAGCGGAGCTCTGGCCCCAGGCCATCGCCGCCTACGGCCCCTATGCCTCGTACCAGCGTCGGGCCAAGCGAACGATACCGCTGGTGATCTGTGAGCTCCGAGACGGCGCAGGGAGCTGAGCCGCTCGAGTGGACCGCTGAGCAGAAGGGAGCGACCGTCAAGATGGGGTTGACAACGGAACACTAACGATATATCGTTATATTCAGTTCGAAACCCAACCTGACGGAGGTCAGCACATGACACAACCACAACCACAACCACAACCACAAGAACGAACACCAGCTCCGCCACGAGCACGACGCGCTTCACGGCCACGACGCTCATCACGAGCACCATGAGGCCGGAGCGCACGACGGCCACCACGACCACGAGGACCACGGTCCCTTTGGACGCCATCACGAGCTCTTCGACGAGAGGAGCGAGTTCGACCGAGGCTCGCGACCTGGCTGGTCAAGGGCGCTTCGCATCCGCGGAGGCGGCGGTCATGGTCATGGCCACCCCCGGGATCACTTCCGCGGCATGCCTCCCCGGCGAGGCGGACGCCGCCAACGTCGTGGCGACGTGCGAGCTGCGGTGCTGGTGCTGCTCGAAGAGGAGCCACGCAACGGCTACCAGCTGATCCAAGAGCTCTCTGAGCGGTCCAACGAGGCGTGGCGCCCGAGCCCTGGGTCCATCTACCCGGTCCTCCAGCAGCTCGAGGACGAAGGGCTCGTCGCGGCCACGGCCGAGGGCACTGGTCGCACCTACGCGCTCACCGAGCAAGGCATCGCCCTCGTCAGCGAGCAGCGCGAAGCCCTCGGCAAGCCCTGGGAGAGCGCCGAGGCTGGCACCGGCGAGCCGGTCCGCGAGCTGATGGGCACGGCCAAGCAGGTCATGCTGGCAGCTCGACAGGTCGTGATGGCGGGCTCTGAGGCCCAGATCGCCAGGGCGACGGCGATCCTCGTCGATGCCCGTCGGTCGATCTACGGCATCCTGGCTGAGGACGACCAGGCCTAAGAGCGTCGCTGCGAGCTGGTCTTCGGTGCGCCCGAGTTGGGCCTGCCGAAGGCCAGCTCAGCGCATGGCGACGACGTCGAGGTCCTCTTCGCGCCAGAAGTCGAAGCGCTCCTCGGGCAAGCGCAAGCAGTGCGTGGGGTTGAGCGCCTCGACGAAGGCCGGTTCGTGGCTGACCACGATGATGGTGCCTTCCCAGCGGCTGAACATGCGGCCCACCGCTTCGACCGAGGCGGGGTCCAGGTTGTTGGTGGGCTCGTCCAAGATCAACAGGTTCGACAGGCCGGCTGAGAGCATCGCCAGTCCGAGCTTGGCTCGCTCGCCACCGGAGAGCGACCCGGCCTCCTGCTCCATCGCCGCGCCAGAGAGGCCGAAGGAGCCCAGCAACGCCCTGCGCTCGGCCTCTTGGGTGAGCACGGAGTCGTCGACGTTGGCGAGCGAGCTCATCTCGAGCTCGATCTGCTCGTGCTCCTGGGCGAAGTAGCCGAGCTCCACGTTGGTGCCGAGCGTGATGACGCCCCGGGTGGGCTCTTGGACGCCAGCCAAGCAGCGCAGCAAGCTGGACTTGCCTGCGCCGTTGCGCCCGACGACCGCCACGCGGTCGCCGCGTGTGGCGTGGAGACGGATCTTGCGCAGCACCTCGTGCTCGCCGTAGGTGACGGCCAGCGACTCAACCGAGATCGGGATGTCACCCGAGCGCGGTCGGGGTCGGGAGCCGCAGGCGCACCTTCTTCTCCGCTCGCACCACCTCGGTGCGGTTGTCCTTGATGCGATCGACCCGTCGGTCGATGGCCTTGGCGGTCTTGGCCCGCTTCTCGGTCTGGCCTCGCATCGAGTTCGCGAGCTCGCTCAGCCGCTTGATCTCTCGCTCCTCTTGGGCGGAGGCCTTGGCGGCCAGCGCTTGGTTCTCTGCCAGCTTCCTGGTGAAGGTCGAGTAGTTGCCCTTGTACTCGACGAGCCGACCGTCGTGGAGGTGGAGCACCTTGTCTATGGATCGATCGAGGAGCTCGAGGTCGTGGCTGATGACCAGCATGGTGCCGTTGAACGACGCCAGCTCTTCCATCAGCCAGCGCTTGGCTGCGGCGTCGAGATGGTTCGTGGGCTCGTCCAAGATCATGATCGAAGGCTGCCCGAAGAGGAGGCGCACGAGATCGACGCGGCGTCGCTGGCCGCCGGAGAGCGATCCGATGTCCTCGAAGAGCAGCTCTTGTCGGAGACCGAGACCGTCGGCCAGGCGAGCCATCACGCCCTCGGCCTCATAGCCGCCTCGCGTTCGATAGTCCTCCTCGAGCGAGGTGAACCGATCGATGGCCTCCGAGGTCGGATCGCTGGCCAGCGCCTCTCGGGCCTCTTTGAGGTCGTCGTCGAGGACGTCGAGGCCCTTGGCGCTGAGCACGTGCGAGAAGCCCAAAGGCTCGCGCCCGAGACCTTCGGCGTTCGGGACCTGTGGCAGGTAGCCGACCTCGCCGAGGATCTTGAGATCACCACGATGGCGGATCTCGTTGTCAGCCTCGTTGACCAGCACGGAGATGAGCGTGGACTTGCCGGTGCCGTTGCGTCCGACCAGGCCCACCTTCTCGCCATCGGCGACCAAGAACGAGGCGTCGCGCACGAGGGCGCGGTTGCCGATTTCGATGGTGAGGTGGTTGCCGGAGATCATGGGGCGCGAGGGGGCTCAGTTGGGGGAGAGCGGAAGAGCAATCTTCCCACACCCGAGCCACCAGGCTTGACCGGGCATCGGTGCTGAGACGCGACGAACCCCGGCCCATGAGGCCGGGGTTCGCACACGTTCCAAGCCGAGAGGGCTCAGCCCAGGATCTTGGCCTTCTGAGCGTCGAACTCTGCGTCAGTGATGACGCCCTTCGACTTGAGGTCAGCAAGCTTGGCCAGCTGGTCAGCGGTGGTGTCGCCTGACGTACCAGCCGTCTCCTTCACGTAGCTAGCGAAGGCGTCTTGCTGCGCCTTTTGGTCCTTGATGGCCCGCTCCTGCATCTTGCCGCCACGAGCGATGAGGTACACCAGCACGCCCAAGAACGGCAGGATAATCAAGAAGAGCACCCAAAGCGCCTTGACCCAGCCGTTCATGTCATGGCTGCGGAAGATGTCGATCAGGATCTGGATCAGCAGGAAGATCCAGAGGAAGAAGATAAAGAAGAAGAAGATCGAAAAGAAGATGTCTAACAGCGGATACGAACTTGCGAGCATGGCGGTCCTTTCACAGGGGTCTTATGACGGGAATGACCATAGCAGTGGCCTCAGGAATACGGTGGGTTCCTCCCGACCGCCGCTCCCTTGAGCTCGGCGAGTCGCCTCGAGCCCGCGGCGTCATCGATGGCGAGCTCCAGCACCTTGCGCTGGCTGTTGCGACCGATGACGACGTGCACCTGGTGTGACCCCAGCCCGAACGAGCGAGCCACGGCCTCGATGGTGGCTTCGTTGGCGAGCCCAGTGGGGTTGGTCGGCCGCACGCGCACCAGCAGGCTGCCTGCTGCCGTGCCCCCCACGCGGGGCGTCCTGGCCCCTGGCTTCACGTGCACCGTGATGCGCATGGTTCCCCCTCTTGTGTTGCAGCCCTGGCTGTCGGCAGCCGAGTCGGCTGAGGTGAGGGCCAGGCGGCTCGCTGGCGACGAGTCGCTCAGCGCGACTTCGGGAAGCCGAGATCCACGCTTGACGTCGCGGGGTCTGGCCAGCGGGTGGTGACGACCTTGGTGCGCGTGTAGAAGTCCACGCCTTCGGGCCCGTACATGTGCGTGTCGCCGAAGAGCGAGTCTTTCCAGCCGCCGAAGCTGTAGCTGGCGTGGGGGACGGGGATCGGCACGTTGACACCCACCATGCCGCAGGTGACCTCGGCGGTGAAGCGCCGAGCAGCCCCGCCGTCACGGGTGAAGATCGCCACGCCGTTGCCATAGGGGTTGGCGTTGATGAGCTCGACGGCCTCGGCGTAGGTGTCCACGCGCACGACGCTCAAGACGGGACCGAAGATCTCGTCGTCGTAGGCCTTCATCCCAGGGGTGACGTGATCGAGCAGCGAGGGTCCGAAAAAGAAGCCGTCCGCGTTCTTGGCATCGACCTCAAGGCGCGCGCCGTCGACGAGGACGGTGGCACCTTCGGCGCTGGCTCCTTCGACGTAGGAGGCCACCTTGTCGCGGTGCTCCTTGGTGATGAGCGGTCCCATCTCGCTCTTCTCCTCATCACCGGGACCGATGACCAGCGAGGCCATCCGCTCGGCGATGGCCTCGACCAGGGGATCGGCGATCTCGCCCACGGCCACCACCACGGAGACGGCCATGCAGCGCTCGCCAGCCGAGCCGTACGCAGCGGAGACCGCCGAGTCGGCCGCCACGCCGAGGTCGGCGTCGGGCAGCACGAGCATGTGGTTCTTCGCCCCGCCGAGCGCCTGGACCCGCTTGCCCGCGGCGGTGCCGCGTGTGTAGATCGACTTGGCGATGGGCGTCGAGCCCACGAAGCTGATGGCGCTCACGCGGGGGTCGTCGAGCAGCGTGGTGACGACCGAGGCGTCGCCATGGAGGACCGAGAAGACGCCTGCGGGCAGCCCGGCCTCTGCGAGCAGCTCGGCGACGCGCATCACGGTCGAGGGGTCCTTCTCCGAGGGTTTCAGGATCATGGCGTTGCCACAGGCCAAGGCGTTGGCCGTCATCCAGAGCGGCACCATGATGGGGAAGTTGAACGGGGTGATGCCCGCCACCACGCCGACAGGCTGGCGCAGCGAGTTCACGTCGACGCCGCGTGAGATCTGCGAGCTGAAGGTGCCCTTCAAGTGCTCAGCGAGTCCGCAGGCGAACTCGATGTTCTCCAAGCCTCGGGAGACCTCACCGAGCGCGTCGTCGTGCGTCTTGCCGTGCTCGGAGGTGATCAGCGACGCCAGCTCGTCGCGGTGGGTGAAGACGAGATGGCGGAAGGCGAAGAGGATCTCGGTTCGTGCAGAGATCGACGAGACCCCCCAGGTTGTTGCCGCCTCGGTGGCCGATGCGATGATCGAGGCAGTCTCTTGCGGCGTGGCGAAGGGGACCTCGGCCTGGGCGGCACCGGTCGCCGGGTTGTAGACGGTGCCCCATCGCTCGGTCGTTGACTCGAGGGGGCCACCAGAGGCCCAGTGAGTGATGCGACGCATGCTGTCACGCTCCTTCGTGCGGTTCACCGAGCAACAGGGTGCGGGTGAGCCGACCTCATCGTAATCGTCGCTCGGTGCGAGGCCTGAGGCTCCGCCTGGTGATTTCAACCCCGTTCAAAGATGAGGGCTCGCTCTCTCGCCACCAAGAGCACGGGCAGACTAGAAGGGCCCGATCAGGGTCGCTGGGGCGGCGAGACGGTCAACGAGGGATCCGTCGAGGTCACAGGTTCGAGGACGCTCTCGATCGCGGCGACGAAGTCATCGTCGAGCTCGACGTCAAGGGCCTTGACGTTCTCGCCCAGCTGCTCGGGCCTGGTGGCGCCAACGATCGCTGAAGCCACGTTGGCGTTGCGAAGGACCCAGGCGAGCGCCACGGAGACCGGGCTGTGGCCAGCCTCTCTCGCCAGCGAGCTGAAGGCCTGGACGGCGGTCAGCGTCTCGTCGCTCATCCAGCGGCTGATCATGGAGCCACCTTCTTTGGAGGTGGCCCGAGAGCCCGCCGGCGGCGCCTCTCCCGGTGCGTACTTGCCTGAGAGCACACCTTGGGCAAGAGGCGACCACACGATCTGGCTGATGCCGTTCTCCTCGCAGACCGGGATCACCTCTGCTTCGATGACACGCCAGAGCAGGGAGTACTGCGGTTGATTCGAGACCAGGCGGTCAAGGCCCATGTCGCTGGCGATCGCCACCGCATCGGCGATCTGGGCTGCCGTCCACTCCGAGACGCCCACGTAGTGGACCTTGCCTTGGCGCACGAGATCGTCGAACGCTCTGAGCGTCTCTTCGAGCGGCGTCTCGACGTCGAAGCGGTGCGCCTGGATGAGGTCGAGATGATCGGTCCCCAGCCGTTTGAGCGAGGCGTCGACCGATTCGAGGATGTGCTTGCGCGACAGCCCGCGGTTGTTGGGATTGGGCCCCGTGGGCCAGAAGACCTTGGTGAAGATCTCGATCCCATCTCGGCGAACCCCTTTGAGCGCTCGGCCGAGCACCTCTTCGGCGGCGCCCTGCATGTAGACGTCTGCGGTGTCGAAGGTCGTGATGCCGAGCTCGAGCGCAGCGTGCACGCAGGCGATCGCCGCCTCCGCCTCGATCTGACCGCCGTGAGTGATCCAGTTGCCGTATGAGAGGGCCGAGACGGTCATACCGGCGCGCCCGAGGTGTCGATGCTCCATAGCTCGGAGCGTACCGGCGAGCTAGGGCAGCTGGGCGTGCAGGTGCGCCTCGGCGGAGCTCACCAAGGTGCGCAACAGATCGTCTGCGCTGGCGCTGGCGTCTTCGTGCACCCCTCGGAGCGACGTCAACGAGGCGTAGCCGGCAGCGATCAAGGCGCCGTCGTCATCAGGCTCCTCGTCGCTGACATCGCCCAAGCTGGGCACGGCGGTGCCGAGGGTGATCGACAAGGTGGCCTTCTCGCCGACCGCCAAGGGCTCACCTTTGGACGCTCCGAAGACCGAGGAGGTCTGCTTGACGATGCCGGCCTGGGAGATCCGGCCGCGCCGTATGCCCTTGAGCTCGGTGAACTCGATGGACGGGACGTTGAGGTTGAGCAGGGTGGACGGTGGAGCCTCCAAGAGGTCGTCGAGCAGCGAGACGGCGATCGACGCCGCCACCTCCAGGGGAGCGCCCTTGCGCGAGCGCATCGAGACGGCCAGGCCAGAGGCCCCCATCTGGCCCCCGGAGAGCACCGCGCCGACGGTCCCCGAGTAGAGCACCGAGCGACCGACGTTGACCCCGTGGTTGATGCCCGAGACGATCAGGTCTGGACGAGGGCCCAGGCCGCCCAAGCAACCGACCATCGTGCACAGCGCGGGTGAGGCGTCGAGCGCGTAGGCCTCGACCTGCGGCGCCATGTCGAGCTCGACGCGCTGGTAGTCGATGCCGGTCCGGGAGTAGACCTCTCCGACCGCGGCGGCGGCTCCCGAGAAGTTCGTGTTGGGGGCGAGCACGATGACCTCGTGGGGCGAGCTGGACGACGACTGCTCCGCCCAGCGCGCTATCGCGGCCGTGAGCACCCTGATCCCCCGAGCGGCATAGCCATCGTCGTTGGTGATCATGATCCGCACCGCTTCATCCTACCGGCGGCACTTCTCGCCTTGAGGAGCGACGCGGCTGCTCAGCTTCGATGCTCAGCCGCGTTGCGGGTGGCGGGGAGTCGAACGACGCTCCGATGAGCGTCGATCAGCTCGACGGGGTGGACGGAAGATCACCTTGCCCCGCGCTCGTCGACGACCCTCGTGCGCCAAGGAGCCGGAAGCCGGGCGGCACCAAGGACTTGTGCGTCGCGATGATGGCGTACGCACCGCCACCCAGCACGGCGAGATCGATGACGATGCGCAGGATGGAGCTGCGGGCTCCGGGCACACCGAAGACACCGGGGCTGATCAGGGCCAGCAACAGGTAGACCACGGTCACCGAGGTCATGAGCACGATCAGGATCGAGATGAACGAGATGGCCGCCACGTAGCTCTGCGCCACCCGTCTCGAGGGGTTGGCCGGTTCCCTCGACTCCAGGGCGAGCTCGACACCTCGCCGCAGGTGGGTGATGAGCAATCCCAGGGAGATGAGCAAGAAGAGGCCTGAGACCACGGCCACCCGAATGGCGGGACGGTCCGAACCGGTGCTGCCGATCATCGAGATGACGGCGGTCACGACCAGCGTGGTCGAGAAGAGGGCGAGGATGATCGTGACGAAGCTGACCGCGAAGCAGTAGACAGCTTGCGGCCGGTGTCCTGTGGGGTCGGGTTCTGCTCGGTTGGAAACCACCGCGATGATCAAGACGCCGACGAAGCTGGCAATGGAGAGGAACTCGAGCACAGAGACGAGCACGCCGAGCAGCGCGACCACCCCCGCGATGCTTCCGCTCGACTGCACTGCTGGCAGCTGTGAAGTGATGGGTAGCTGTGTCATGGTCCCCCCGGGCTCGACGTGATGCTGACCGATGTCCCAGGCCGCACGTGCCAAGGCCACAGCCAGCGATATCGAACGGTAGCAACGTGATCATCCGAGGTCGTGGATGGATTTGCCCTTACGAGGGGAGGTCCTCCGACGCCGGGGAGGCCTGCGGTGACGGCGCCGTTACGACGGTGGGCTGAGCGAAGGGTTCGAGCCGGAGAGCGGTGAGCCGATCATCGGACGCTCGGCGGCGAGCGACGTCCCCGATCGAGCTGCTCGAAGGTGGCGGTAGGCGACGAGGCCAAAGCCCGCGGCCAAGAAGCACGACATCGCTCCCACTCCCAGTCCCACTCGAGCGCCAGCGAGAGCCGTGATCCAACCGATGATGGGTCCTCCAATTGGCGTCGAGCCTTGGAAGGCAACGGACCAGAGGGCCATGACCCGACCTCGCATCTGCGGCTCGGTCTCGAGCTGCAAGCTCGAGTTCCCCATGGCGAGGAACGAGACACTGGCGTAACCGACCAGAGCGAGGGCGACGAAGGCGACCGCCAAGACGGGCGCCACGGCTGCAAACGACATCGCCACGCCGAAGATCACGGAGGCGAAGATCATGGCCCGAAGGCCCGTTCGACCACGGGCGGCAGTGAAGAGACCGCCGACGACTGCTCCGACCCCCATCGCCGCGGTCATGAGCCCGAAGGTCTCCGCGCCGCCATGGAAGACGTGCTTGGCGAAGACCGGAAGGGTGATCTGAAACTCATAGGCGAGCATGCCCACCAGGCCCATCATGAGGAGAGGGATGCCGAGGGCGGGCGTGCGAGCCACGTAACGGAAGCCCTCTCGAAGCTGGCCCTTGCCTCGCAGGGCCGGGACACTCGGCTTGAGCTCGGAGCGCTCCATGATGAGCAAGGAGGCGACGACAGCGACGAAGCTGATGGCATTGACGATGAAGCACCAGCCCACGCCCACCGTGGCGATCAGAACCCCGCCGACGGCCGGACCGACGGCACGTGCCACGTTCACCATCGTGGAGTTGAGGCTCACGGCGTTGCGGAGATCATGTGGTCCGACCATCTCGAGGACGAACGATTGGCGGGCGGGGTTCTCAAAGCAGTTGTTGAGTCCGAGCACCACCGCCAGGACGCACACGTCGAGGTACGTCACGTGGTGCGTCAGGGTGAGCACTCCGAGGACGACGGCTTGGACCGCCATCAAGCACTGGAGGAACACCATGAGGTGACGCTTGTTGACCCGGTCGGCGATCACCCCGCCGTAGGGCCCCAGGAGGAGCATCGGCAACGTCTGGAGGGCGACGACGATTCCGAGATCCGTAGCGGAGTTGGTCAGCTCCAGCACCAACCAGGATTGCGCGGTCATCTGCATCCAGGTGCCAGTCAGCGAGATCGATTGGCCGACGAAGAACCGTCGATAGTTCGGGATCGCCAGTGACGAGAAGGTCTTCTGTGCCGAGGCCTTGACGTTCACCTGGTCCCGCCCTTCAGGCTCTCAGCCAAGACCTCGAGGGCCGGCAGCGCAGCCTCCAACGCCCGGACGTCCACCTCGGACAAGGTGCCGAGGGCGGAGCGGAGCACGTCAGAGCGCTCCTCGCGCACACGAGCGACGAGGTCGCGCCCTGCCTTCGTGACGGCCACGTGGACGACACGGCCGTCGGCGTCGTCGGCGAGGCGTGACGCGAGCCCACGCTCCTCGAGCTTGCCGACGACCCGAGAGAGCATCGTGGGGTTGAGGCCCTCGAGAGCTGCAAGCTCGGCGTGGCGAAGAGGGGAGTGCTGCACCAACGTGACGAGAACCTCGTACTGGCTTGGGGTGAGCTCAGCCCCGGCTTGTGTCTGACGAAGTCGCCGGCTCAGACGACCTACAGCGCGGCGGAGACGAGCGGGGAAATCTGAGGGATCCGGTGTCGACATGGCACCATCTTAGTGGTAGATGTTTGCCGATAGGCATCTATTTTGGATCTGGCACAGGTCTTGAGCCCGGAGCTCCAACGAAGCAGGTCTTGGAGCGACTCCCAGGGCCGGTGAGAGGCGGGCACGAGTGGTGGATGGTCCCACGACGGCGACTCTCATCTCCGAGGGCACTGACGCCATCGGGAGACTTCCATCCCTCCAGGCCTTCGCCTCAGAGCGGCCGCTCTTGAGTGATCGAGCGATCTCGCTGCTGTCGCACTAGGTCTCGGAAAGCAAGCGCCGCTCGCGCTCCGTCAGCTCTTCCTCTCTGACCGGACGGATGATCGCCCAGTGCGGCCCAACCGGACAACGCTGAAAGCGCTTGCCTGGTCCCAGCCTGACGGCGCGGAGCGATCCGCCCTCGATCCAAGTGGTCCGGAAGACATGACCTTCGCTGCATCGCACGACGGTCTTGCCGGGGATTGGGTAGCCCTGTCGTCGCATCATCATGTTGATCGTCACCAGGACCAGAGCAAGGACCAGCAGAACGACCAACGTGATCACCGCAGCGCTCATCGTCCGCTCCCTTCGATGGTCTGACCTGGTTCTCTGACGCTCGGGCTCTGCTGTCGGTCCGAAGGAGTGGCCTGCGAACCCTGATCGAACGGCACGGTCCAGGCGAAGCTGTGGCGACGAGGTCGGGACATCGAAGTGTCAAGAAAGAACCGCGATAACACAGCTCAATGGTGCGCCCCTCGGGATTCGAACCCGAAACCTGCGGATTAAGAGTGCGACCCGGTTGGTTCCAGGGCTGTTCGATACTCATCAATATTGTCCTGACCTGCGGTTATATTCCCACTGCTGATCGGGAGTAGCGGCAATTAGCCGTGAGTTGTAGCCGAAAAGTAGCCGCAGAACATCCGAGCGCTACCCTCCTCGCGTGCCCCTCAAGTACGTCGGCAATGTCGTCTTCGCTCAGCCCGGACGGTGCTGGCGCATGGTCATGCAAGCGTCAGTGATGAGTGACCGAGGCATGGCGAGCGGATCGCCGATTCACTGTCCTCGAGATGTGGTGTGGGTTGGAACCCGACGCGTTGGCAAACAGAAGCTCAGGCTGTGGTCCTGCGAGGGTCACGCTTACGAGCTGGTCGATGCGGCGCCCGTGAGTGGTCCACAGAAGAGCGCCTCCCGGTCGATGCTGCGCTAGCGGCGGGTCGCTCGCCTCTTCCACCAGTGGTCCTTTTTGTCATGACCGAGATCTTCTCTCGCGGCCTCATTGAATTCGGCCAGACCCGAACCGACGGCCCTGACTCCCACCTGCATTTCCTGCACCGCTGCGGCGATCTCTGATTCCTTCTGGGGGACCTTCGAAGTCGAGAGCTGCCCAATCGCAGGTATGAGCTCCTCTGCACGATTCCTCGGCTCCTCGTTTGCGATCAATCGGATGTCGCTAAAGGCGTTGGTTAGCCGCTCCATCGTGACGTCCAGATGGCGGAGCCTTCTGAATTGAACGGGGATGGTCCACAGCCCACCCTTGAGTCCAGGAACCATGCTTCGAAGGTTCTGCTGAAGAAGCAGGAATGAGATCACGGCTTGGTTAAACTCTCGATAGACAGCCAGCCGTTCAGCTCGAGTGCTTGGGCCTCGCCGTGTCTGCGAGTGAGCGACCCTCTGAGCGGCTATTTCGTTTACAGCCTTAGCTGAGCCAGCGATAGCACTTGCAGCCTCTACAGCCGAAATCGGATCCGGCACCACACCCATCGTCGAAGGCTAGGCCGCGATTGCTACTTAAGCCTTCCGGTCGCCCTCGCCCACTTCTCGACGTCGGGCCACGCCCAGACGAGTCCGGCTTTTAACTTCGCTACGGGCTCTGGGAAGTCGTCGTGCCGACTTCGGAGGTCATGCACAAGAGACGTGCGCTGCGAGCCCAATCGCTCTGCTATCTCAGCAGCTCCAACGAGTTGGTCCACTGGAATCCTCCTAGTCACGGCCCAAACCTAGTTAGGGCGGTCTTTGGTTTGGTACTTGCGAGAAGTCTATCGCAGGCGTATCTTGATTAGTGCGAGAGATCTCTCGCAACGACACAAGCCCGAGGAGGCGTCATGGCAATTGCAAGCGAGATCAAGACCGAGGAGAAGTGGTGGGAGTTCGATCCGTGCCCAGGCTGGTGCGAAGGACATCCCGATCACGAAGCTGACGCGGCGCCCGTGGATCGTCACCACATGGGTCGCTGGGTCGGTGCGCTCGGTGTCTACCGCGAGCGAGCCGAGTCGCTCGAGTCCTTCCTCTGGCAGGACGAGTCTCAGCCCCTGCCGGAGATCCACGTCTGCATCGGGTCCTACGACCTCGTCATGACACCGGCCGAGACAGGACTTCTCATCGAGCGTCTGAGCTCACTGGTCGCGCAGGTGTCAGCATGACCACCGCGCCGGCTACCCAGCCACTCGAGGGATGGTGGAAGAAAGATCCCTGCCCGACGTGGTGTGACGACCATCACGAGAGGGGGCTTGTCCGCTTGCTGGATGACTGCCACCACTCAAGTCCATTCGTCAAGGTGCCGATGGCGCTCTTGTCCGACCAGGAGGACACAGCAGAGCTTCACGTGGCCTTGTGGCAGCGGGTCAACGATCTTGGGCCCCACGCCGTTCTCTATAGCGAGTGGCTCAAGGATGAGATCCGACTCACTCCCACTGAGTGCATGCTCCTCATCGAGCGCCTCCAAGAGCTCCTTGCGATGATGAAGCCCGGAGCTTCTGAGGGTGATGACCTGAGCGCAATCTCGACGTAGGCTTCGAGCGCTGACAAGGCACGTAGGCGAGGTGGTCCCGGTTCGGCCGGGCCATCGTCGCGACCCCAAACCGGCGTTCAGTGACACCCTCCAGCGGAATGGTGAATCGTTATTACGGGGCAGGCCGTTCCGGCCTTGGTATCAACTAGTACATATTATTGATTATCCAGGTTCTTGTTTATAAAGTACATCTATGACTCAGGCGGGTAGTTGGTACGACAACTGGTCAACCCCGGCACTGCTTCGGCGGGCGCGGAACGTCTACCGTTCTGCGATCCGAAAAGCCCTTGTTGAGATGGGCTTCGACGATATGCCACGTGATGGTGCCTATGTGGTTGGCGGAGTGACCCGTTCCGGGGCCCCACTAGGTGAGCTCGATTAAGCAGATGGGTGTCTCCAAGCAGGCTGGCGGGCGGCTCGACACCCTGGTCGCCCGGGGCTACCTCGATCGTGCGGTGGATGTCGAAGACCGCCGGCGATTGACGATCACCTTGACCGAACGTGGGCGGAGTGCGGCAGCTGTGGTCAGGTCAACGGTCGATCAGGTGGATGCCCAACTCGTGCAGCGAGTTGGGGCTGGGCCCTTTGCGGACACGCTGGCAACGCTCGCATCGCTCATTGAAGGCGACGCCGACCTGCCCGACGTCCCAGCGTCGCGGTGACGGCCAGCGTCGCCAATCGCAGTTGGTTGCGTCACTTGGAGTTCTGGCGCTCTCCCGACGACCAACCAGGTTGGGCCCGCCCAGTGCTCCTGGTGGTGGCTCTCGTGTCGGTGATTCTCCTAACGTGGAGGTCCAGCCTACCTGGAGCTCTACTATGCCGCCACCGTTCGCAGCATGTCGATGAGCTGGCACAACTTCTTCTTCGCCGCCTTCGACCCGGCTGGCACGGTGACCCTGGACAAGCTGCCCGGTGCGTTTTGGGTCCAGGCCCTGTCTGTCCGGGTTTTCGGGGTGCACACCTGGGCGCATCGTCGCTGCCCCAGGTGGTCGAAGGCGTCTGTCGGTACTCGTCATGTACCGGGTCGTCCGGCGTCTGTCCGGCCCCGCTGCCGGGCTGGTGGCCGCAGGGGTCCTGGCGCTGTCGCCGGCCAACGTCGCACTCAACCGCGGCAACATCTCCGACACCCTGATGATCCTGCTCCTGCTGTTGGCCGCCGACTGCGACGTGTCGGCGCGCCATCGACCGGGCGCTGGGCACGCTTGTCGTGCTGGCCGGCGTTCTGGGTCGGGCTGGCCTTCCAGGCGAAGATGATCGAGGCGTGGATCGTGCTGCCCGCCCTCGCGGCTCGTCTACCTGGTCGCCGCCACCGGTGGCGTGGCGGCGGCGGCTCGCTCGTGTCGGTTTGATGGGGGTCGTCGCCGGCGTGGTGTCGCTGAGCTGGATGACCGTGGTCACGCTGATCCCTGCTGCCTCCCGCCCCTACGTCGACGGCAGCCAGCACAACTCGCTCTTCCAACAGGTGTTCGTCTACAACGGCTTCGGCCGGCTCGACCAGGTGTCTCCGAATCAACAGCTGAGCCAGCTCCATCGGGCTCCGTATTCCGCTCCCGCCGCCGCCGGCCTGGAACCGCCTGCTGTCGGATCGCTCGGCCGTGACATCGGCTGGCTGCTGCCGGCTGCTCTCATCCTGGCGGTCGCCGGCCTGGTCGTCACCTGGCGAAGACCGCCACGGGATCTGGTCAGGGCCAGCTTCGTACTCTGGGGCACCTGGCTAGTGGCCTTCGGGTTCACCTTCAGCGTCAGTACCAGCATCAACTCCTACTACTTGGCCGCACTGATGCCGCCCATCGCCGGCCTGATCGGGTCCGGTTCCGTCCTCTTGTGGTCCTATCGGCAAACTGTCTGGGCCAGAGTCTGTGCCCTAGTCGTCGTACTGGTCACAGTGGCCTACCAGGCCTGGCTGCTGCCGACATCGGGAACGGGCCTTCCTGGGTGGCTCGAACCGGTGCTGCTGGCGCTGGGGGCTCTGGTTGCGGTGGCACTACTGCTCGCACTGTGGCGCCCGACACTTCCCCGCCTTCTTCCCGCTGGCCTCGCCGGGTCGCTCCTTGTCCTGGTGCTGATTCCAAGCATTGCCTCGTTGTCGATCGCTTCCAACCATCTGGGACCCTTCGATACCCCCTTCCAACCAGTGGCGGTGACCTACGGGGTGCGGGCCTTCTTCGATGTGACCGGCCACACCGCCTCTCTCATCCCAGGTTTGGAGAAGTACCGGAATGGGGCGCCTTTCCTGATGGCCGACCAGACCTCGGCCTTGGCCGCGCCCTTCATCTACGTCAGCGGCCAGGAGGTCCTTCCCATCGGTGGCTACACAGGAACCATCCCGGAGCCGACGGTCTCGGCCATCGAGTCGATGGTGCATGCCGGGGACTTCCACCTGGTGCTTCAGTCACCAAAGACCACCGATCCCCGGCTGGTCTGGATCGCCAGACACTGCCTGACCGCGCCGCAACCACCGGGGCAGGGTGCAGATAGCGGCCACTACGCCATCTTCTACTGCGTCCGCTCGTCGTGACCGGAGAGCGCCAATATCCTCGGGCAACACCCTGAAAGGGCGAGGTCGACAGTGCCCCCAAATGTTCGTAAGCATTCAGCTGCCCCTCTCGTGCCGATTCGGGCCTCGCCCGGAAGTGTCGTTCAAGATCGGTTATCGACCGGCACGCACACCCCGGTCGATAACCGCCTCGGTCCCGGCGATCAGGGGCACACACTCACGAATGGCCTTCGTAGGTGCGCTCCTGGTTGGCATCGTTGTACATCTCCGACACAATGAGCCACGAGCCATCAGGCTGGCGCTGAAGAACACGTAGCGAATGGTTGTCACGAACCTCAATCTCACCCCCGCCGACCAACTTCTGGCCCTCGACCTGTAGATGGGCGTTTACCAGGAGAACCTCGGGGGTGAGAACCCGGAAGGTTGTGTCAGGCGGCGCCTTCAGGGAGCCAGCGTTGAAGTTGTCGTCCCCAAATAGGCCCCTGAGATACTCAACGATCTCGTCCGCTCCCCGCTTGACGCTCCCGAATGCATTGACCCAGTCGGCGTCGGCGCTGTACACGCCCACCAGCTTGTCGGCATTGCGCTCCTGGAATCCGCTCAGCAGGGCCATGAGGGTGACGCCGATTGCATCCTGGTCGGCCTGCGGGAGGGATGAGAGGTCGTCCATGATCGAGTCCTTCCGTGGGGAGCGATTGCGCAACTTCGGCCTCATTGTGGAGGAGGAAGGCGGCTAAGTGCAAATGATTTTGAGCGGCCGCCACACATTCGCTGCAGATCACGGACGTGTCATCAAAGTGCCGATAGAGGATACCGAGGGCTCGAGGTCATGACGGTGCGCCGAGAGTGTTCAGGGCGTCGTCGCGGGGAACCTTCTCCTACGGAGTTTCGTCGGTCGCGACGCCAACAGACTCCAAGATCGAGCCGGCTTCGTGGAGAGTGTCGACCCACTTGATTCGCATGTCGAGCTCGTCAGCGAATAAGAGCTCTTCTTCGGTGGGCATCATTCCGGCATCGACGCGGGAGTTCATGTCAGCGATGATCTCGCTGAGACGGTCTCGGCGCGGCTGCTTGGCAATGAGCAAAGGCGCGATCCGGTACTGCACGAAACCCATCAGCGCGTAGTCGTCAAACGTTGGCTTCTCGCCAGCCTCAAGTCGATCCGACAAGTCCTCGCACAGTGTCGAGAGGTTCTCCCCGAGGGCGCTCATCGGTGGGCCTTGAGTCGAAGCGACGTCGCGACTGCTTGGTAGTAGGCCAGATTGGGTCGTTGCCTTCCCGCCGCTCGAGCCGTTACGGACGTTGTTGGTGAGGCACCCTGGTTGACGACAGAAACGTCCCCGCGATTGAGGTTCACTTCTTCGATGAAGCGCTTCGAGCGGTCATCGCTCCACGACTGTCGAGTGACGGTGAAGCCGAAGCTGCACTGGTCCATGAGGCCGGTCGAGACGCGGCGCATCACCGCTTGCGCGTCGGGGTCGTCTCGATCGAGCTGGGCAATGAAGTGCAGCCCTTGAGAATCCTCAGAGAGCTGAAGACTTCCAACCTGGCCCATGGGCACGGTACTCCTGGCAAGCGGGAGGCCGGCGTGGTTCAAGAGCAGCTGCACATCAGCCCCACTTGAGAGCGTGGTCCGAAAGGCTCCGGGCTGTATGACTTCGGTGTAGGTGCCCATGTCGTACCCGACACCCGTCATCGAGGCATAGCCAGAAAGGACGAATTGCATCCCACCGTTGTCTCTAGCTTCGAGCTTCGTGCTGAACGTGCGGACTTCGCGGCCTTTGAGCAGTGTCCGACGAGGGGTTGGGCTAGGCATCGGTCGACTCGAAACGACTGAGAGCTGCTTCGAGCTCGGTGATCTCGCGAGCGATCTGATCGAGCTCGGGCTGCAGCTCCTTATTGGTGTGCAACACGCCGTGGCGGGAGCGCTCTGCACGAGCGATCGCCACCTTGTGATCGTGCTGATCGGAGGCGGGTCCCGGTGCGAGGTAGTCCTCGTCGACCAGGAGTGCTTGTCGCGTTGAGATCTCGTGTGCCAGCGCGTCGATGGTGGCTTGGTTCGCCGCGAGGCCGTTGAGAATTGCCTCGCGGGTCTCGCGCAGCGAGGTCAGCCGTGCTTGGAGCTCATCGGGGCTGCGCTGCTCGAGAGCGGGGTCGATATAGATGGCCTTCTCGGGTGCTTGGTGCATGGGGGTTCCTTTGGGTTGAAGTTTCGAGGGGCGGCCGCGGCGGGGCGTTCGGGGCGTCAGAGGCGAAGGAGGGGAAGTTCCAACGTGCCTACGCGCCCCACCGGGCCAGATCGTTTACTTGCGAGTGGCGCGCTTCGTCGAGCGCGGCTTCAGGTCGTCGTCGAGGTTGTGCTTCTTCTTGAGCCGTTCGACTTCCTCGGAGTGCTCAGAGCCGTTGATGCCCCAGGCGTGTGTCTCGGGCTCGAGCAGAGCCTCGAGGTCGTCCTCCGCGGGTGGCAGTGCACCGAGAGCGTTGAGTCGCTCCGAGAAGATCTTGATCTCTTCGGTTGCGCCACGAACCTCAGCGGAGGCGATGCCGGCCTTGGCCACGGCAACCTCTGAGCTCCAGACCACGCGCTGCTCTGCGGTCATCAGAGATAGGCGCGAGTCAAGCTTGGCCTGGTGAATCCGAAGGACTCGGGACCGAGCCTGCTCATCGGGCGTGCCCAGGGCAGCTAGCCGCGCTTCGTTCTCTTGCGTCCGCTTCTCGAGCTCACGTTCACCAAGGTTCCACAGTGCCCTTTGGCGCGCCGCGTAGAGGTCCTGGGCGCTGATCTCCGTCTTGAAGCCCCCGCCCTTCTTAGCTACTGCATCCACCTCGACGGCAATCGCATCAGCAATCTGGGTTGTGCTCATGCCACGGAGGACAGCGTTCAGCTGATCGAGGTGGAACTGCTCGGGGTCGATCGGGCGCTTCTCTCCCGTCATCGCGTCGACCGCGTAGTGCTCCTGGGCGTTGTAGGTGCTTCTCATAGGGGTTCTTCCTCTCGTTGTCTGGTCAGTGCTGCAATTCGGATTCGGTCTTCGGGCGCCAAGATCCCCTCGACGTCGCCCAACAGGAGATCGCTGGCCTGGTCGTCGTAGAGCTCGAGGAAATCTCGGAGGAGCTCTATGCCGGGATGCGGGACTCGCTCAGTTGAAACTGTGCCGTCCTCGTGGACGACCGCCTGGTCGCGGTAGAGACCTTGGGTTGCGATGTCGTCTCTCAGGCCGGCGATCGTGTCTGCTGACATGCAGAGGTGCTCGAGTGAGAAGAAGTCGATCGGCCAGAGCCATGTAGCGAGCCGGTAGGCGCGCCTCCAGAGGGCAGACCCCGCGGCACCGAGAGTCTCGGGGGTTCCTCTGTGTCCAGCCTTGAGCTCACGGGGCTGCTTTGAGTCCAATTGATTCGAGAGGACTCTTCTCGCGAGGGTCAACTCCCACTTCGGACACGCGCTCGGCCATCATCGCCTTGAGTGCCGAGGGCTTGGGATCGGGCAACTCGACGCCTTGACGAGTTCGGGCCGCGGAGGTGATCCCAAGTGCGCTCTCGAGCTGCGCGATCTCGTGATTCAACTGTCGCAACTGCGCGACGAGTGGAGTTCGTAACCACCTGTCCCATCGAGCCACGGGAAGTTCGACCCTCTGTTGCAAGTTCCTCGAGGATCTCCTCGCGCTCCGACAAGGTCGTCCAGGTAACGAATCACTGCTTCGCCGTCGAGGTCGGGGTCGATCCACGAGCAACGCTCGAAGAGACGCGCCCACAAGCTGAGCGGTCGGCGTCGAGGTGCTTGGGTGCCTTCGGAGCCTTGCGTGGTTCAGCCACAACGGCGCGGAGATGTGCAGCGCGTCGATTGGTCTTTGGGACTGGTCCGCGTGTGCCCATGCATGGCCCTCCTTGCTCAAAATCGGTCTTGAAACTGCTCTGAAAAATGGCCTGAAAACCCTCCGAGAAAGCGATGGCCCACGTGCGGGGTCTTCCGTCGCAAACCGATTTTTGGGCGTAACCCGCTTCCCCTTTGCCGGGAGTGCCGCTGCTACGGCGGGACGCATCCCCAAGGCGGGGTTGATGTCTGATCGCTCCACGCCGCGCTGCCTTACCCCAGGGGTTGACGCGGCCTTCAGACAGCCGCGGCCCGAGAAGTCAGTGCCCTGCGCATCAACTGCGGATCAGGAGTACCGTCCGAACTAGCGCAGGTTCACCTGAGTTTGTGCGGCGAGGGTCCTTTGGGAATCGAGCGTTGCTCCCCGTCTCTGTTGCTCGGACGAAGGGAACGCCATGCCTTACGCAGTGGTCCTGCAAGTGAGCTTTGACGGCGAGAGTCGTGAGAACAGCTCGAAGATGCTCAACGAACTCGTCATCCCGCATGCGAAAGCCCAATCGGGCTACGTGCGTAGCGACTGGCTCAACCAAGATGACGTCGATGGGATCGGCGTCGTGAGAGAGCTGAGGTGCAGTCCCAGGCCTGCTCGGTGGAGACCAGTCTGTCGACACTCGAGGCTCAACTGCATCACGGTCTGCGCTTCAAGACGTCTGTGACAGGCCGACACGGGTCACTCGTGGTGCGGCCGACACGTAGACCAACGGTCTGTACGACGTGTTCGTGACGTCTTCGGCGGAACGACAAGGTCGCTCGAGTGACATCCAAGATAGGCCGATCTGACGATGCGGTCGATCTCCGCCACGGGGATGAGTCGTCGGCCACCGACCTTCGTTGAGTGGATCTCGCCATCCTGAATCCGGAGTCGCACCGCGCCTTCCGAGATGCCAAGTGCAGCTGCGACCTCGTGGGTGTTGAGCATGCGGCGCTCGATAGTGGTGTCGGAATTGCTCATCGGGACTCCTTCCCGCTTCGAAGCGAGGACGTCTAGCGATCGGCTACGTGTGCAGGATCTGGACGCACTCTTGATCCAACACAATCTTGGCAGTGTTGGTTCCGGTCGTGGGCGTTTGGTTACGGTTGGCGGGCGATGTCTTCGGCTGCTTCTTGTCCAAGCGGCGTCGCCGGTCGGTCTCGAACACCAAGCGGTCCTCGGTGTCACCGATTGCGCGGCGTTTCGCCTTGAAGTCTGACCATGATTTTGCGCAGTTCCCGCAGTATCTGCCGTGCGAACGGTTCTTCTCATCGAAGTCCTCCCCACAGCAATCACAGCCGGTGCGAGGCATCTCGACGCGCAGAGCTCCACCACAGCTTTGGAAGATCTGGAGAGCGTCTACCGCATAGCCAAGGTGGATGTTGGCGCCGGCAACATCGGCGGCGCGGAGAGCTTCGTAGCCGGCGATCACCTCGTTCTCGAGTGACTCGGCTGCGAGCTGACGAACGTCTGCCTGTTGGTGGCGAGCGCGAAGTATCACCGTCGACAGGGTGGGATTGGCGGTGTTCGAGCTAGAAGCGACCAGGCGTGCTCTTGGCGACGAGTAGCCATCCGGCGTCGACTTGATCTTGCTCACGCGCTCGACCTCGGAGATGTTCGCTCTGGCTAGCGTTGCCGCCTTCTGTCTCAGCGCGTTTGATGCAAGCGAGCCGTCATCGAGACTTCGAGCGAGTTCGTGGGCTTCCTTCACCATGCCGGTGACGCGCTGCTCTGAGATTCGACTCATGTGGACCCCGCCATCGTCTGTGTGATCGCGCCGCACTGAATCGCAGCGAGGTTCTCGCACCAGTCGTCGTGGACGACTTGAAATGCGAATGTCCCATCCGGGAGGCGAAATGGAATCCGATGCGCATTGCATCGCTCGCAACCACCACCCAAGGGCACATCTTCGGTCTGCTCGAAGAGCTCCTCAAGGTTCACGAGTTCGCGCCTCTCGGATGAGCGGGACACGAATCGTCATGTGCGACGGTGAGGATCCAGACGCCGCGGATTTCCTCTATGAGAACCTGTTCGGCATCGCAGTGAGGACAACCGCCGGCGATGCGCTTACCGGCGATCGAGTCGAAGAACGGACCAAGGGCGTCAGTCATCAAAAGTCCTCCACCACGGCACCGAAGGTGTCGGCAACTTGTGACGTTGTGACCCTTGTGACCTCTTCTAAGCCAGGCTCTCCCAGAATCCCGACCAAATCAGTCGTATATCTCTTTGAACTCTCTACTACTCCACCCTCCGTAGGGGTCACATATCGAGACCAGTCGTCAGCCAGGTCGGTCCGTGAATAGCCCTTAGCGGCCCTGTCGCCGACCCGGACGCTTCGTGACTGGATGCCGTACTTTCCCAGCCTGCGACCGAGATTCCTGGCATCAAGGGCCTTGCCGCGGATGTCCGCCCATGGCGAGAGCTCCATGGTGTTGAGCACGTTGAGGATGTCCTCGGTGAAGAGGTGGTCAGCCTCGGCTTCATCGAACACCATCTTGAGGTCGGTCAGAAGCCGGACGCCCATGCTGGGTACGGCTGCCTTAGCAAGGGTCACAAGGGTCACAGCGGCCTCTCGACCACGCTTCGGCCACACCCCTCCGGCTGCGTCAGCGACGGAGAGCAGTGCCTCCCAGCAGTCGGCAGCTCGATCTTCGATTCCGGGCGGCATCTCCGGCCAGTCACCCAGCGGAACCTCGTCGGACCACCGCTCGAGGCGCTCACGAAGCTTGTGGCCGTCCGGAGCGTGCAGCCGATGGCGGAAGGGCTCGACGGCCTCGTTGGGTCCGCGCCGTCTCATGCGAATGACCACCGAGCGCGACATCAGGGTGTCGGGCATGTCGTCGAGGCCCGCCAGGGCGACAGCGCAGTAGGCGGGAAGTTCCTCGGTCTCGACTGCCTTGCCGCGCACGACGCATCGACCGGCGAAGGCTCCCTTGCGATGGCCGGCGTTGAGCATGCCGCGGATGTCCTCGTTGTCCTTAGCCCGTGGACCAAAGACGGTGTCGATCTCGTCATAGAGGAGCGTCGGCAGACCGTCCTCGTCGGAGACCTTGCGAAAGAGGTAGGCCGGCGTGGTGTTCACGGCGTGGACTGGTCTCGGGACGAGGAGCTCAGTGACCTCGAGGGCGCGCGACTTTCCGCTCCCAGGCTCGGGCGACAAGAAAGCGATCCGCGGCGTTGACTCCCACGCCTCCATGCGGTGCGTGTGAGCGATCCACAAGACGTGAGCAATGCGAGCCGACTCTGACGGATAGGCCACGAAGCGAGTCAGGAAAGCCTCGACCTCAGCGAGAAGCTGTGAGCCGTCAATCTCCTCCCACGGAGCCTTCTCGTCGGGATCAAAATCAGGTTCGGTCATCGCGTGGTACCGCAAGTGTGAGGACCTCGCATGTCCCGTGCCCAGAGGTCTCCTGGCCAACGAGCAGCGGGTGGTGCTTCCTCTGAGCAGCGCCGACAGGCTTTCGTCGCGATGAGTTCCTCGATGCGCTCAGCGAGATAGAGGATGTTGTCCTCGGCGGCCGCAAGCCGCTGCTCAACATTGGGTTCGCTCACGATGCCGGCTCTGTGCCAGAGGTATTGATCCCATGCACTTCGCGAGCGAAGGCAATTTTGGAACATCTGTATTGACGGCCCACCCGGAACACGCCCGGAATTTCTCCGGCCTGGGCAAGTCGGTACGCCGTTGACAGCCCGATGCCAAGGGCTTCTGCAGCCCAGCTCAGCGGTGCGACGTCATCGGGGAGCGCGGTCATCGTGAGACCAGTTCGGGGAAAAGCTCGGACTCGGGGCGATCGAGCGCCTTGGAGATCCGTTTCCTCAGCGAGGGCCACGCTTGTTGGTGACCGTTGAGAACGTGGGACAGGGTCCCGGCGGAAATGCCGACCTCTTCAGCGAGGCGACGTTGGGTGAAACCCTCGATCGCAAGTGCGACCTTGACGGGATGGCTACGGGGCATGGCTCCTCCACCCGAATCCCTGGGGATCGGAAGTGGGGAGGTTTACGGCGGCCTCTCCGTGCCTAGCACCATTCGGTGCTTACAGGTCTGTAACAACAACACTGTAAGATACCTACCAGGAAATTGCAAGCCCCCGAGGAGGCGGAGTTGTCCGACACCGATCTATCGGCCACCCTGGAGCCGAGAGGGCGCGCCGAAATCCCATTTTGGGATCGCTTCGGGTCATCCGAGATGGCGCTGCGTTGGGCGAGCGTACACGGAGCGCCTGAGGCCCTTCGTCGACCCCCAGCTTCAAATCGACCTCGCCTGCGTCGGCTGCGGGACACGACTCGGCTCTGCGGCACCTTGGGCATTTCCAGGCTGCACGGTGGTGGCCTTCTCGAGGGCGACGCGCCGCGGAGAGAGGAAAGGTTCGTATTCACCCCATCCCGGATTGAGGGTCGGCTCTGTAGGCGACACGCCACTTGGATTCAATGAAGGTGGCATTGTCCAGATCGAGCACAAGTGCGGCGCCCGTCGCCGCGAGAAGGTTACCTACCAATTCACCGCAGAGAGTCTGACCATTGGCTATCTGCGTATCGCTGAGGTGGTTAAGAAGAACCCAGCGCGCCAGCTCCGACTCGGCCAGGGCGGCGACGTGCCGAGCCTCCGCAAGCTGCGCGATCTCGTCGTATAGCGCGACCGACAGTGCCTCTCTAGGCTGACCCGATGCTCAAGTTCGCCACCGGCCACATCATCGTTGGAGATCATCCGCATCCGATCGCCACTCACTTCGGATATTTGGTCGTTCACATTGTCCCGACCCAACCCAACAGTGCTCTCATCATCGTTCTGGACATCGTTTTGGCCGCCGCGTCTATCGCTCTCTTGGGACTCTCACTCCTTAAGCATCGAGGTTGAGCTCAAAACTTCCAAGCAATTGAACGGCTGTGAGAGGCTGTCGAGATGAAGCCGCATGATGACAGCGAAGCGCGGCGGATTCTCGTCGTTGCAGGTGGCTTTGTCCTCGGTTTCTTTGTCAGCCTCTTGGCGGTCGTCTGCGTAGATCCCAACTTTGGGGGCGGTCAATCGCCTAAGTACATGTTTGCGTTTTCTGTGGGTCTCGTCGGCTTTTCCGTTGGTCGCTGGATAAATTCGGCTAGAAGCCGTCAGATCGCGAGTGGCGGGGATGAGCACTCAGCTCGGTAGCGCCAACGTCCTGCCGAGAGACGCTGCGAGCTCTTGGTCGCGCTGCTCCACTACGTCGGCGTAGATCCGAGCGGTGACGCTGGGGTCCCGGTGGCCGTGTCGCTTGGCGACAGTGACGAGATCCCCGCCCGAAGCGAACCCCTGGGTCACTGAGAAGTGCCGGAGCGAGTGGAGGTGGGCCTTGATGCCCGCCTGCTCGGAGATGCGCAAGAAGAACTTGGTGAGGAGGTCTGGCCGGATCGGCTCGAGGCCCTGAGGCGACAAGCTGAACATAAAGGCGTCTTCGGCGAGCGGTAGTTCGAGGCTCGCAGCGAGTCGCTCGACATCGTTGCGGTGGGCTCGGAGAACGGCCAAGGAATCTGGATCGATCGCCACGGATCGCTTCGCGTGGTTCTTGGTGTCCTTCTCGCCCCATCCGCCACCCTTGATCTCGAAGACCGATCGAGCGATGAGGAGTCGGCATCGCTCCCAATCGAGGTCGGACCAGCGCAGCGCGCAGAGCTCGCCTCTTCTCGCACCTGTGATCGCTGCGAGATAGATCAGGGTGCCAAGTGTGGGATCGGCGCGGCTGAGCAGCCCTCAGGAGCGTCTGAACGTCCTGCACGCTCGGTGCCGAGACGTCAGGACTACCGACTGGCGGTGGGGAAGCGCGCCGTGCGACGTTGCGCTCAACGAGATCCCACTTTTCCGCTTGAGCGAGAGCGGCTGACATCAGGGCATGCACGCGCCGGATGGTCGTCGGCTTGTTGCCCTTGGCGTTCAGCGTGGCGTACAACCGATCGAGGTCCATGGCGTCGAGCTTCGCTAGACGCTTCGATCCGAGCGCCGGCCTGATCGTCTTGTCGGCGATCCTGCGGTACTCGCGGATGGTGGTGGGGGAGCGTCCGATCGTCTCCGAGTGCTCGAGCCATCGATCGAGCAGTTGACCCACGGTGATCGACTCGCGTTGTGTAGCCGAAGTTGTAGCCGCGGCGACCATCTTGGCCAGCTCGCTCTCGGCAAGGCGCACGCCGGGACCCGTCGAGCGGTCGGCCTGGGTGGCAAATGTCTTCGGGTGGTTACCCGGAGCGCGGACGACCTTCGTGATCTGGATAGGGGTGCCATTCGGGCGCCTGCCTACGTAAACGCGCAGTCGCCACACGCCCGGAGAGGTCTGAGTCTTGGAACCCTTCACGCTCTCGATTGTAGCCGAAGAGTAGTCATTTTCTGGGACTACACCCCGGAAACCCGTGCGCCCCTCGGGATTCGAACCCGAAACCTGCGGATTAAGAGTCCGTTGCTCTGCCGTTGAGCTAGAGGCGCGAAGCGAGATTAGTCGACTCCACCAGGGATGGGTAGATGGTGATGGTCACCTCGCGCGAGCATCTCGCCTCTGGGGTCCTTCGAGACCGTCGGTACCATCGCTGGTGAAAGGGGTGTGATGAGGGGCGAGCAACCGCAAGCACGAGCCCTCTTCGTCTACGGCACCCTGCTGTTCCCCTCAGTCGTCGAGCACGTGCTTGGACGTCGTCCTCCAGCCACTCCTGCGATGGTGGAAGGCTTCGCTGCACGAACGATGAGAGAGGCCACCTACCCCGGGATGGTGACGTCGGCGACCAACTCGGTGCTCGGCGCGCTGCTCGAAGGGCTCACGACCATTGAGCTCGAGCTGCTGGATACCTATGAGGGCTGGCCCTATGAGCGAGTCGAGATCGAGGCTTCGACGCCTTCAGGCGAACGAATCGGAGCTTCTGCCTACGTCGTCGACGAGCGTCACGTGAGCGAGAGCGTCTGGGACCGAGACGAGTTCGCTGACCAGCACCTAGAGCAGTTCCTGAGAAGCCTCACCGCTGGTGGGCACTCAGCTGCTCGTGACGAGATTTGATGGCGTGCCGCCTCGAAGTGCCTCGAAGGCGCCTGCAAAGGCCAGCGCGCACATCGCTTGGCGCGTCTCGACTGTGGCCGATCCGATGTGAGGGAGCAGCACCGTGTGGGGAGCAGCCAACAGGCGAGGGTTGATGTCGGGCTCACCTTGATAGACGTCGAGACCGGCTCCCCAGAGACGCCCGGCCTCGAGAGCATCGGCAAGCGCTCCCTCGTCAAGCACGGCGCCGCGAGAGGTGTTGACCACCACCGCGGTCGGACGAAGGGCGGCCAGGACCTCTGCGGAGACCAGCAGCCTGCTCTCTTGGGTGAGTGGCACGTGGATGCTCAGCACGTCAGAGGCTTGAGCGAGCTCCAAGAGCGATGGCGTCCACCCGGCCTCGTCGGTGGGGTGGCGCGTGTGATGCAAGACCGTCATCTCGAAGCCTCGCGCTCGCTCAGCGACGCGACGAGCGATACGGCCGAAGCCCACCAGCCCGAGCGTGGCACCGCTCAGGTCGAGGCCCAGGTGCTCGTCGATTGACCAGCCGGTCCAACGACCCGCCCTGAGTGCGGCCTCGGCGTCGCTTGTGCGACGGCGCGCACCGAGCATCAGAGCCACGGCGACGTCCGCAGTCGACACGTCGAGCACACCAGGGGTGTTGACGACCTTGATGCCCCGCCGACGTGCGGCGGCGAGGTCGATGTTGTCGAAGCCCACCGCGATGTTGGCCACCACCTTCAGCCGGGGAGCGGCGGCAAAGACCGCGTCGTCGACCCGATCGTTGAGGAGGCAGACGAGCACCTCGACGTCGTGCACCGCGCTGAGCAGCTCGTCGTGCGCGATGGCGTCGGGCTCGTCGCGGTGGCTCACCTGGTGGCCTTCCAAGGACAGCTGCTCGAGGGCTCCGGGGACCAGGCGCTGGGTGATGAAGACTCGGGCCATGTCCGTTTGATCGTAGGTGTCTCGGCCGAGATCGGTGGTCTTGATGGGCCTTGGCAGGGTGTGGGGCGGTGAGGACTTGGTCGCCGGAATCGGGGAGGTCCACTGGTATCCTCGCCAGGGTCCACGCTCCGCGCGATCGTTCCGGAGCAGCGAGGGGAGTAGGTGCGGAGTCAGCGACGTCTGGGTTCGGGACTGGTGGCCTTGGCGATTGCCGGTCTCCTGGTGGCCTCGTGTGCCAATGCCCCCGACTCGGCGGAGATCGCCAAGGGAGCAGCTCCTGGGGTGACCCCCACGCAGGTCAACGTCGGTGCTCTCGCAACGCAGTCGGGACCGCTCGCCGCGGACTTCGGGGCGATCGTGCCTGGTGTGAAGGCCTACTTCTCGTGGATCAACTCCAAGGGAGGCGTCTGGGGTCGCAAGATCGTCCTGGCCCACAACGCCGACGATGGTGGGGTGCCGTCGAACAACCTCACCCAGGCGAGGATCTTGGTCCAGCAGGACCACGTCTTCGCCGTGGTCGGGGTGGCCACAGCGTTCTTCACGGCTTCTCAGTTCCTGGCTCAGACCGGCACGCCGACGTTCGGCTACGCCACGCAGAGCGAGTGGCAAGGTCCACCCAACTTGTTCGCGGCCTATGGCTCGACCATCGATTTCGCCACCGGGGGCCCGTTCATCGCGTACTCGGCCTACAAGGCGCATGCCACCTCAGTGGGGCTGATGTCCTACGGCATCGCGCAGTCCTCTGAGGGCTGCAAGGTGGGAGAGCAGGCGCTCCAGCAAGCTGGGATCCACGTGGGCTACGCCGATCTCAACGTGCCCTTCGGCGGCGATATGACCTCTGACGTGCTGCGCATGAAGCAGGCCCACGTTGATTTCGTGGTGGCGTGCTTCGACGTCAACGGGAACCTCCAGCTGGCGCGGACGATCCAGCAGAACGGCATGGGCAACGTCCAGCAGTTCTGGCTCGATGGTTACGACACGTCGACCTTGGCTACCTATGGATCGTTGATGAAGAACACCTACTTCTTGGTCCAGCACGTGCCGTTCGAGGCGACCACCGAGTTTCCTGGAGCGTTCCCCGGCCTCGAGCAGTATCTGGCCGTCATGAGGCGCTACGCACCGTCGGTGGCCACCAACGAGCTGGCGCTGGAGGGCTGGATCTCGGCGGCGCTCTTCGTCGAAGGTCTGCGCACAGCGGGTCCACATCCGACGCAGCAAGCGGTGGTTGACGCCATCAACAAGATGACTGACTGGACCGCCAACGACATCATGCTCCCGGTGAACTGGAAGATCGCCCACCATGCGGTCACGCCGCCGTCGTGCACGTCGTTCTCCCACACGGTGACCGGCCCGCACGGCAAGCAGGAGTTCCAGGTGGCCTTCAACCGTGGCTCTGACGTCTGGACCTGCTTCCCGCTCACGGGGAAGGTTGACATCAGCCATCCGGTGCCCACGCCGGCAGGGGTTCCAGGCACGTGAGCCAGCTCCTCGGCTACGCGCTCCCCGGCATACCCTTCGGCTGCACCTTTGCCCTGGTCGCCATCGGGCTGGTGCTGACCTATCGATCGACCGGTGTCTTCAACTTCGCCTTCGGCGCCCAGGCCTATCTGGCCGCCCTCATCTATGCGGTGATGACGGAGCACGGCGTCAGCCGGGGCGTGGCCGGCGGCTTCGTGATCCTGGTGCTCTCTCCGTTGCTCGGGATCTTCTTCGATCGCCTGGTGTTCTCTCGGATCGCCAGCGCCAACGTGGCCGCAAAGACCGTGGCGGCGCTCGGGCTGATGGTGGGGCTGCCAGCGCTGGCGTCGATCATCTTCGGCCCCGCGACGCGCAACGCGCCGCCCAGCCTGCTGTTCAACGTCAACAACGTCGTGCTCCACATCGATGGCACGCCGATCAACGGTGAGCAGCTCTCAACGACGCTGGTGACCCTCCTTGTTCTGGCGGTGCTCAGCACCATGCTCCGCAAGACCTCGCTCGGGCTCTCGATGCGAGCGGCCGTCGAGAGCCCGCGCATGCTCCGGCTCCAGGGCGTGGCGTCTGGCCGGGTCACCGCCAGCGCTTGGGCAGTCTCGTCAGCGTTGGCTGGCCTCGCGGGGATCCTGCTCGCTCCTCGCTACGGGCAGGTCTCGGTGGACAACTACACGATCCTGCTGGTCGGAGCCATCGCTGCGGCAGCCGTCGCTGGACTGAGCTCCATGGAGGTGGCAGCCGGTGTCTCGATCGTCATCGGCGTGGCCATCGGGGTCTCGACGGGCTATGCGCCCTCGGGCAGCGTCTGGAGCACCGGGATCCTGGCCGCCATCCCGTTCTTCTTGCTGCTCGTGGTCCTGGCCTTCGACCCTCGCTTTCGCAACCTTGAGGTGAGCAACGATCCCTTGGCCGGAGTGGATCCGCCTCCTACTCCGCTCCTGCCCCCTGAGCGCTCGGTGCTGCTCGACCGCTCGCTCAAGGGCTTGGGGGTGGCGGTCTTCCTGGCCGGCGTGCTCTCGGTGTTGACCTGGGTGCCGGCGGTCTGGGTCTTCTCGCTCACGGGTGGCTTGGCGCTGACGCTCGTCTTCTACTCGATCACGCTCATCACGGGAGCCGCCGGGCAGATCTCGCTGTGCCAAGGAGTCTTCGCCGGTGTGGGAGCGTTCACCGCCGGTCAGCTGGCCACGAACCGAGGGGTGCCCATCATCACGGGAGCGCTCATCGGCGCGCTGGTTGCCGCCGTGGCCGGTGTCCTCGCGGTGCTGCCGGCGCTCCGGCTTCGGGGCCTCGCTCTCACCTTGTCGACGCTGACGATCGCGCTGCTTGCTGACGCCTTGGTGTTCCCGACCTCCTTCATCGGCGGACCGACGTCGGGGCTCACCGTGCCTCGACCGACCCTCGGCTCCATCAGCTTCGCCACCGAGTCCACGAGGCCCTTCTTCCTCTTGGTGCTGCTCTTCGTGCTCGTCATCGGCTTCTTCGTGCGACGGATCCTCCAAGGATCGTCCGGTCGGAACCTCGAAGCCACCAAGCAATCTCCGATGGCGACTGCCGGGCTCGGCTACAGCCTGGTCAAGGGCAAGCTCGCCATCTTCGCTCTCGGCGCGGCGCTCGCTGGCATCGGCGGTGGTCTCTACGGCTCTCTGCTCCAGGTCGTCAGCCCGCTCGACTTCACGTACCAGACGAGCTTGCTCTTCGTCGTCATCGTGGTCACCATCGGTGCGCGCTCGGTGGCCGGGGCCATCGAGGCTGGGATCGCCTACGCCGTGCTGACCCAGGTGCTCAGCTACCTCCCGAACCGAGCGGCGCCGTCGAGCATCTTGGCGCTGGCCTTCGCCGTTGGCGCCTTCCGCTTTGCCACGCACCCAGAAGGCGTGGTGGAGGAGGCTCGTCGGCACACGACCGCTTGGGTCGATCGCCAGCTCACGAGGATCCGTCGACCCGAGGTCGTCATGGCTCAGGAGGCCACGTGAGCACACCGCGCCTCGCCGTCACCGAGCTCTCCAAGCGCTTCGGCGGTCTGGTGGCGGTCGATGCGGTCAGCCTGACGATCGCCGCCGATGAGCGTGTGGCGCTCATCGGTCCGAACGGCGCCGGCAAGACGACGCTCTTCGGCCTCATCGCCGGTGAGCTCGAGGTCGACGAGGGGTCGATCCTCCTCGATGGCGAGGCAGTCGAGAAGATGCCGCCGAACCGGCGGGCTCGACGTGGGATCGGTCGGACCTACCAGCGCCTCGAGGTCTTCCCTGAGATGACGGTGCGCGAGCACCTCTTGGTGGCGCTCAGCGCCCACCGGGGCTCGACCGGCATCATCGCCGACGTCTTGGGTCGAGGTCGCCCCTCCGATGAGGACCTGGGCAAGGCTGACGCGGCGCTCGATCGGGTGGGCCTCTCGTCGCGGGCGGACGTGGCGGTCGGCACGCTCAGCCTGGGCACCTGTCGGCTGGTCGAGCTGGCTCGAGCGCTCGTGGTGCAACCCACGCTGCTCTTGGCCGATGAGCCCTCCTCGGGGCTCGACAGCTTCGAATCCGAGGCGCTGGCCTCGCTGCTCGTCGAGATCACCCAGGACGACCACCTCACCTTGGTGCTCGTCGAGCACGACCTCACCACCGTCCGAGCGGTGGCACAGCGCGTCGTGGTGCTCGACCTCGGTCGGGTGATCGCCCAAGGGTCCTTCGACGAGGTGATGGCGGTCGAAGAGGTGCGCCGCGCCTATCTCGGAGCCACGCGGTGAGCCCGCTGCTCTCGATGAACGAGGTGAGCGCGTCCTACGGGCCGTTCCGCGCCCTCTACGGCGTCGATCTCGTCATCGAGGAGGGCCAAGCCATGGGCCTCCTCGGGCAGAACGGCGCGGGGAAGTCGACCATCGCTCGGGTGCTCTCAGGGCTGGTTCCCGTCGAGGCGGGCTCCATCGTCATCGACGGCGAGAAGGCTCGGCGTTGGTCGCCGGAGAAGGCTCGTCGCCGAGGCCTGCTGCACATCCCTGAAGGGCGCGGCGTCTTCTCGTCCCTCTCGGTCGAGGAGAACCTCAAGGTGTCGCTTCTCGCCCAGCCGCGCTCGAGGCGCAAGGCGCTCCTCGGTGAGGTCTACGAGCGCTTCGAGATGCTGGGGGAGCGCCGTCGAGCTCGAGCCGGGACGCTCTCTGGGGGCCAGCAGCGCCTCTTGTCGCTCGCTCCCGCCTTCGTCGCACCTCCTCGACTCCTGATCGCGGACGAGCCGTCGCTGGGTCTCGCACCAAACGTGCTCGATGAGATCTACGCGTCTCTGGCGGCGCTCAAGGCCCAAGGCGTCACGCTGCTGGTCAGCGAGCAGCAGGTCAATCGGGTGCTCGGCCTCGTCGACGTGGCCGCGGTGGTCGATCGAGGCAGGATCGTCCACGTCGGCCCGCCTGAGGAGGCGCTCGGCGTCCTGGAGGCAGGTCTCAGCCGGCGCGGTCGTTCCGAGGGTTAGCCGCGCCAGGCATTCCTGGCCCGCTGTGACGTGGGATCATTGAGCGGTGCGCGTCCACCGCTCCTTTGCCTTCATCGACCTCTCTGGCTTCACCGCCTACACCGCGCGCCAGGGCGACGAGCGCTCCGTGTCGCTGCTCAGCTCGTTCCGAACGGTCGTGCGCGACATCTGCTCCCGGCGAGGCGTGCGCGTGGCCAAGTGGCTGGGCGATGGCGCGATGTTCGTCTCGGTCGAGCCCACACCGCTGCTCGCCACGCTGCTCGAGGTCGAGCGCTCCATGCGCACCTCGCACTCCGAGCTCCAGGTGCGCTGCGGGGCCACCGATGGTGACGTGATCTTGCACGAAGGCGACGACTACATCGGCAGCTCGGTGAACATCGCGGCGCGCCTGTGCGATCTGGCCCCGGGCGGCGAGGTCTACGTGGCGCTCGAGCTGGCCAAGCACCGACCGCTGTGGTCAGCGGCCTCTGAGGTGATGAAGCTCGAGATCAAGGGATTCTCGGAAGCCTTGGAGGTGGTCTCGCTCGGTTTCGCCGATCTGGGCAACACCACGGCGAGCTGCCCGGTCTGTCGGATCCCGCTCAACCGGGAGGTCGCTGACTCGATCACCCTGGACCCCGCCGGGGTCACGGTGCTCTTCTGCTCGGACAGCTGTCGAGAGACGTGGGAACGCCGGCCGCGGCTCGCCCCTGAGCAGCAGGGGAGCCTGCGAACGCCTCTGATGGGTTGGTAGGGACGAGGCAGTGCACTTGAGCTGGAAGCAGCTGGTGGCCTCGGTCTGCGGCGCCGTCGGCGCTGCGGTGGTCCTGTCGTACCTCGGGGTGGCTGGCACCATCGTCGGCGTCGCCGTGGGCAGCGCCGCGGCCACGATTGGCTCGGCGGTGGCCTTCAAGTCGATCGACACGGGCCATCAGAAGGTCCAAGAGATGGTCAGCCGACCCCTGCCGCCAACTCAGAGGGCAGCGTCCGATTCTCCGCAGCGAGCAGACCGACGGCGATCCCGTGGCTCGACCGGCGGCGCCCATGGCGCCGTCGACACGGGCGCGCTCGACGCTGCAGGCGCGGCGCTGGTCCTTCGTGTCGGCCATCGCGCTGGTCTTCGCCATCTCCCTGGCCGCGGTGACGATCATCGAGGTCGCCCTCGGCGAGTCACTCTCGAAGGCCATCGGCCAGAGCGACAACCACGCGACCACCTCGGTTGGTGGCCTCTTCACCAGCTCGGGCACCACGACCACGACCACCTCGACGTCGACGACGACCACACGGCCTGCCGGTCACCCCACGACCACGACCACCTCGACGTCGACGACGACCACGACGACGACGTTGCCGTCGACGACCACGACCACCAGCCCGGCGGCTCCCTGAGAATGACCGATGCCCGGAGCGAAGAGTCGCTCCGGGCATCGTGTCGGTGGGGTGATCGACGGGATTCGAACCCGCGGCCTCCGGGGCCACATCCCGGCGCTCTAACCAACTGAGCTACGACCACCAAGCGGGGTCAATATTGCCACAACCACCGAGAAGCACGGCCAGCAGTCCGACTCGCCCTAAGTTTGAGTGCGCGCCCCTGTAGCTCAACTGGATAGAGCAGACGGTTTCTACCCGTCAGGTTGCGGGTTCGACTCCTGCCGGGGGCACGGACGCCTCCGGGCGTCGAGCGCCGTGACGAGGCGGGAGCAGGTTGCTCAGGCGAATCGCTCCCAGTTCCACAGCGGTATCGACTCAAAGGGTGCGGCCAAGAGCGCTTGAGCGGGCAGGTCCCTCGTCCGCTCGTTCGCCAGCGATGCCAGAGCGCCAGCAACGCTGGCTGGATCGTCATCGAGGAAGGCGATCGTGATGGCGTAGTCACCCTCGCCCTTCGACGCCAGCACGCCTGGGAAGTCCCGATCGCTGCCGAAGAGCCACAGGCCGGCGACCCCAGGGGTGGCCAGGATCCCCGCCGTCTGACGCTCCCACGCTGTGCGATAGCGATAGAGGGCCTCGGCATCGTCGTCGAGCTCGTCGACCATGAGGTAGATGCCACGGTTCGGACGCCAGGGAAGCACCTCGGCGCTCAGCTCGACGCGTGGTGCGACGGCGGTGGCCAGGGGTTCGAAGAAGGAGTCGAGGAGGACCTCGCCCCCTGGAGGGCGGTCCACCTCCCTCGGGAGGCTCTGGCTGTAGGAGAGCATCGAGTCGTAGCTCTCCTTGGCTGGTTTGCCCAAGAGGTACGAGATCACGCTCTCGACTGGTGTGAGCAGCTCTGCTTCGATGGCCCGCTGTTCCCGACACGCCTTCGTCGAGACCCAGCGCTGCGCGTTGAGGACGCCGTCGGCGCCGTAGAGCTCAGGGACGTGCTTGAGCTGGTGCCAGGCAAGGTTCGCTTGCTCGAGCTCAGGCGCAAGTCCCCCGGTGAGCGCCACCAGGCCGAGTCCGACGCGAGTCACGCTCGAAGGCTATGGGATTCGTGGCCCCACTGCTCGAGGTCCGCCGAGCGACCCACCGATCGTCTGTGTCGGCGGAGAGAGGAGATCTCTCTCGGCGTCGTGCCTGCGCCGTCGGGCGATCCTTACCTGCTTCTTAGAGCAACCTTGCCTCGCGTTCACCTTGGCTTCGTAGGTTGCGACCCAACTTGAGAGACCGAGGCCATGAGAGGACTGATGTGAACGCTCTGCGACGCGGTGTGCGAAACGCCTTCCGCAACTCCATTCGCTCTGTGGGGGTGGTGCTGATCTTGGCCGTGGCCATCGCCTTGGCCATCTCGATGCTCATCGCTCGAGACGCCGTGAACACCAAGATCGCCTCAGTCCGTGCGTCGACCGGCACGACCATCACGGTCACGCCGCAGGGTTCCTTCGGCTTCCAGTCCAACGGCAAGACGCTGACCAACGCCGACGTGGCCAAGGTCGAGAACCTCGATCACGTGAGCAGCGTGAAGGCGTCGCTCCAGGAGCGGGTGAGCAGCTCGGACACCTCGCTCCAGTCGAGCATCAGCTTCCAAGGCGGCTTCGGCGGCGGCCCCGGTGCTCAGAGCTCGAACACCACCGGGACGACCGGCACGGCGACCACCTCGTCGCTCCCGGTCACCTTCACCGGGACGAACAGCCCTGGCGACGCGCTGACCGGTGGAGCCGTGGGTGGTGGCACCGAGAAGCTCACGTCGGGCACCTCGTTCGCCGCCACCTCCAAGGCCGACGTGGCCATCGTGGGCAAGGCCATCGCGTCGAAGAACGACCTCAAGGTCGGCTCGACGTTCACCGCCTGGGGAAAGTCCATCAAGGTGGTCGGCATCTATGACGCGGGCACGACGTTCGCCAACAACGGCGTGATCATGCCGCTCGCAACCGTACAGACCTTGGCCTCTGCGACCGGAGAAGTCTCCACGATCACGGTGGTCGCAGACTCGATCGACAACGTGTCGTCGGTGACCAAGGAGATCGAGACGGCGCTTGGATCTTCCGCGAGCGTCACCAGCCAGCAGTCAACCACCGAGGCGGCACTCGCCCCGCTCAACTCGGTCAAGACCATCTCGACCTACACCTTGATCGGAGCGGTGATCGCAGCTGGCTTGATCTTGCTGCTCTCGATGCTCATGATCGTGCGTGAGCGTCGGCGAGAGATCGGCGTGCTCAAGGCGATCGGTGCTCCCAGCCGCTCGGTGATCGGCCAGTTCATCGCCGAGTCCACGACCTTCACCGTCTTGGGCTCGGTGGTGGGACTCATCTTCGGGATCTTGCTGGCCAGTCCGATCACGAATGCTCTGATCTCGTCGAACTCGTCGTCGACGAGCTCGACGGGCTCGCGCTTCGGAGGCTTCGCCGGTGGGTTTCCGGGTGGCGGCGGGAGATTCGGAGGGACCCACACCTTCACGCCGCCCTCGGGCGGAGGGGGCTTCCGACCCGGCAACTTCGGTCACACCCTCTCGAGCACCCTGACCCAGGTGCACACGTCGGCCGGTGTCGGCACCTTGGTCTTCGCCTTCATCGCCGCCATCATCATCGCCGGCATCGGCAGCACCGTCGCGGTGTCCACCATCGTCCGAATCAGGCCCGCCGAAGTACTGAGGAGTGAGTAGATGCTCAACGTCAAAGATCTCGACAAGACCTTCACCACCCCCGCTGGTGACGTCCACGCGGTTCGCAAGGTCACCTTCGTGGCCAACACCGGAGAGATGGTGGCGATCATCGGTCCCTCGGGTTCGGGTAAGTCGACCTTGCTGTCGCTGCTCGGGCTCTTGGACGCCCCTGACGCGGGCAGCATCGACCTCGACGGGACCGAGCTGGGCTCGCTGTCAGCCACGCTCCGCACCCAGTTTCGCTCTCGCCAAGTCGGCTTTGTGTTCCAGCAGTTCAACCTGATCCCCAACCTGAGCGCGCTCGAGAACGTGCTGCTCATCTTGGAGTACGCCGAGTGGCCGAAGGACGAGCGGGTCGCACGAGCGACCGAGATGCTCAACCTGGTGGGCCTCGACGGCTCCAAGCTCGAGCGCCGACCAGCGAGGCTCTCTGGTGGCGAGCAGCAGCGCGTGGCGATCGCGCGGGCCTTCGCCGCGCAGCCGCCGTTGATCCTGGCCGACGAGCCGACGGGCAGCCTCGATCGGGCGACGGGCCAGAAGATCGTCGAGCTGCTTCGGCGTACGGCGACCACGCAGGGAGCCACCGTGCTCGTGGTCACCCACGACGACCGAGTCGCTGCCCAGGCTGATCGTCGTTTCGAGATCGAAGACGGGTGGCTCGCCGAGCTGCCCTAGCGAACCGGGCCGTACCGGGCTTGTTGCGAATCCCTTGCAGTTGCCGTACGGTGGCAAGAGCCACCTGACGAGGGACGAGGGACTCACTCGATGGCCGATCTCCGGGGCCGCTTGACGACAATCCGACACGGGCTCACCCGGGCTGAGTGGACCAAGGTCGCCGCCATGGCAGCGACCATCGTGGTCCTCAACGTGGTGGGCTGGTCGTTGCTGGCAGCCGCCAGCGGCCACTTCCACACCTCGAAGTATGAGGTCTTCGGCTTTGGCACGGGCATCCTCGCCTACACGCTCGGGATGCGCCACGCCTTCGACGCCGACCACATCGCGGCCATTGACAACACGACGCGCAAGCTGATCCAGGACGGAGGGCGCCCTCTCAGCGTGGGCTTCTGGTTCTCGCTCGGGCACTCCTCGATCGTCTTCGTCCTCGCCTTCTTGCTCAACTTCGGCATCAGAGCGCTGAACCTGGCGGTGTCCAACGGCTCCTCGTCGCTGCACAAGTGGACCGGGATCATCGGCACGACGGTCTCAGGCACCTTCCTCTTCCTGATCGGGATCATCAACCTGGTGGTGCTCGCCTCGATCATCAAGGTCATGCGAGAGATGCGCCAGGGCCGCTACGACGACGAGGAGCTCGAGCGCCAGCTGGCATCGAGAGGCTTCATGAACCGGCTCCTGGGCGGGTTCTCGAAGCGCGTGGACAAGCCCTGGAAGATGTACCCGATCGGGGCGCTCTTCGGTCTCGGCTTCGACACCGCCACCGAGGTGGGGCTCTTGGTGCTGGCCGGCACCGCGGTGGTGGGCGGCCTGCCCTTCTACGCCGTGATGTCGCTGCCGATCCTGTTCGCAGCGGGCATGTGCCTGCTCGACACGATCGACGGCTGCTTCATGAACTTCGCCTATGACTGGGCCTTCGCCAAGCCGATTCGCAAGATCTACTACAACCTCACCATCACCGGGCTGAGCGTCTTCGTGGCCCTCTTCATCGGGACGGTCGAGATCGCCGGGCTGATCGCCACCCAAGAGCACGCCTCGGGCGGCCTCTGGAGCGTCATCGAGGCGTTCAACATCAACCGGGCCGGCTTCATCATCGTGGGCGTCTTCGTGCTCACCTGGATCGTTGCCCTGGCCGTCTGGAAGTTCGCCAAGATCGAGGCGCGCTGGGAGCAGAGCCTCGCCACCGCCGACGCTTCGGTGGCGGTGCTGCCCGAGCGCTCCTTGAGCGGCGGCTCACCCCACGACGAGGTGTTCCAAGGAGCAGCAAGCTGAGCGTCGTGTCGAGAGCGATCGCTCCCTTCCCTCGCCGGTTCTCGAGCCAGAGGCTTCGACTCTCACGAGACCAGCCGCACGGGCGTCCACGCCTGGCGAGCTTCCCAGTCAGCCCCACGTCGAGCGAGGAGAGTCCCCGATGAGCAAGAGCCTGTCGTTCCACTTCACTGTCGGGAGCGCCGAGCCGCACCTGGTCACGTTCTCGTTCGACCAGACGTGGGGCAACCTCGTGATCACGGTGGACGATGAGGTGGTGGTCAAGAAGTTCCAGATGTTCAGCTTCAAGACCACCGACGAGCACGCCTTCAGCGTCGGGAAGATCGAGCGTCACGACGTGCTGATCCGAAAGTCGCGAGAGCGCTGGTTCGGTGGCTTCCAGCCTCAGTCGTGTGAGGCTTTCATCGACGGACGTCCCTGCGCCGTGGAGTGGGACGAGACCTAGCAGCGAGAGGCCGTGGGGCTTCGTCGCCCTCAGGGCGCCGCACCCTCTCGTGCGCGCTGTGCCGCGGGTGTGAAGCTCAGAGGACCCCTACCAGGTGTTCCAGTGGATGATCTCGTCGGGCTCGGGGCGGAGCGCGGGCTTGAACTCGGTCCCCTTGGTGAAGGCCAGCGGGGTGAGGACTGCTTGGGCCACCGTGTCGTAGGGGATGCCCACGATGTCGGCGACGTCTCGCTCGCGCGAGAGGTGCATGGCTGTCCAGGCCGTGCCGAGCCCGCGGGCACGCGCCGCGAGCATGAAGCTCCAGGTGGCCGGCAGCACGTTGCCCATGGCCCTCGTCGCTGAGGCTCGATCGCTGCCCTCGTTGCAGGCCAGCACGAGCACGGGGGCGTCGCCCAGGTGCTCCCCGAGGAAGTCCGCTGAGCTCGCCACGCGCCGCTGCTGGGCCTCCTCGGCGGCGTCATCGCTCGAGATCCTCCCGGCGTAGAGCGGCGAGCTCTTGTAGAGCTCGTAGCACTCGGCGTAGATCTGACCGATGGCGTGGCGCGTCGCCTCCTCGGTGATCACCACGAAGCGCATGGTGACCACGTTGGAGCCCGAGGGGGCCTGGAGAGCAAGCGCCACGCACTCGCGGATGAGCGCATCGGGCACAGGTCGGGTGAGGTCGAGGCGCTTGCGCACGGCCCTGGTGGTTGAGAGCAGCTGGTCGGGATCCAAGTTGAGCAACGTCACGTGTCGAGTGTACGAGCGGGTGCTCACGGCGGGGCGCCCAGCGCGTGCCGTTGCTCGCGTGCTCGAAGACGACTCAGACCGAGCTCCGCAGTGCTCTCAGTCGGGGAGGCGGGACTTGAACCCGCGGCCTCTGCGTCCCAAACGCAGCGCGCTACCAAGCTGCGCCACTCCCCGTGGTCCTGGCAGCGACTCGCGTCGCTGCCAGAGGACGACTCAGCCTACCGGGCCGCCGTGCTGGTCTTCGAGCATCACGATTCCGATCAGGTCCGTCGACGCCGGCGCTCGATGAGCACGAGCGTGGCACCGAGCATCACAGCCAGCACGCCGCCGCTCCCGATGAGCAGCGCATTGAACCCCGTGAAGGCCAAGCCGCCGCCAGGGCCCACGGGGCCCACAGGTGCCACGGTCGCCAAGCTCACCTCGCCCGCCATGCCCGAGCTCAGCGTGGTGGCGCCCAGGTAGTGCGGTCCCGTGAAGACGTCAGACCAGCTGTAGCAGCCTGCGGCGGGGAGGGTCTCGGCGGGGGTCGGATACGTACCGGCCGCCGAGGTCGTGATCGTCCCGGAGGCCATCGTGCTCGTCGCTGCCCATGAGACGCCGTTGCAGGTCCCGTCGGCGGCCACCGGGACCGGGCCGACCAGCCTCCAGGCGACCGTGCCCGGCAGGCCGGCGGTGCCACCGACCGTGACGTTGTCGTGGATGGCGGTGCCGACCGTCGTCGACGAGACAGAGGCGTGGGTGACGAGGGTGGCCGGATCGAGGAGCACCGAGGTCTCCTGGGAGATCCCAGGGGTCGTCGTGAGCGAGAGGCTGTCGGCGGTGGCGGCCAAGGTCTCGGTGAAGGTGTAGCAACCGACCGCCGACAAGGCGGTCGAAGGAGTCTCATAGGTGCCGTCACCGGTCACCGTGAGGGTGCCGGAGCTCAAGGTCGGTGCCGCGCTCCAGTCGACCGTGGCGCACGAGGAGCCGTGGGGTGCCATGGGTCCGAGCAGCGTCCAGGTCATCGGGGCGCTGGCGGGAGCGCCGCCACCTGTGCCGATGCCCGATCCCGACACCGTGATCGTGTCCCGGGTGGACTTCGACGTGGTCGAGTGGGCGGTGAAGGGAGCGACCGTGGTGATCACCGGCTGGTGCGGCTGGACGAGGGTGATCTCGGACGTGTCGCCCGCGTTGATGGTGGTGGTGCCCGGGAACGTGCCGGAGAGCTGATCGGTCCAGCTGTAGCACCCGAGGTCATCGACCACCACAGGACCGGTGGTCACGGAGCCGTTGGACGTGATCGGGACCGAACCTGAGCTGAGGGTGGGAGCCCCGGCCCAGCTGACGGCGGCGCACGAGTTGGCGATCGGTGCCACCGGTCCGACGAGGGTCCATGCCAGCGTGCCCGAGTCGGAGGGCCCCATGCCCTCGATGGACACGGCGTCGGAGATCGAGGCGTGTGGGAAGACCGTCGCCGACGAGGTCAGCGTGGTGACCTCAGGCGCTGCGGGGACCGAGGCGGTCTCCGAGACCACGCCCACGGGGGCAGTGACGGCCACCGAGTCGGACGTCCCAGCCAGGGTCTCCTCGTAGGAGTAGCAGCTGCCGAGCTGCAGGGCGGGCGAGGTGGTGGTCGAGTAGGTGCCGTTGCCGGTCACCATGATGGTGCCCGAGTCAGCGGTGGGCGCCCCGACCCAGCTGACGGTGGCGCACGAGTTGGCGATCGGTGCCACGGGTCCGAACAGCGTCCAGTTGAGCGACGTGGTGCTCGGGGCCCCTCCTCCGGCACCGAGGTTGGTGCCCGCGACCACGATCGAGTCGGTGGCCGTCTCGTCGCCGGTCGCCACGGAGGTCTTGATGGTGGTGGCGAGCGTGGGGACGAGTGGCTCCGTGGCGAAGATCTCGGTCGGGGACGCGCCCGCGGCGATCGTCGTCGGGCTGTTCAGGTTCGCACCGGTGATGGTCTCGGCCCAGCTGTAGCAACCGGGCGTGGTCACGTGCGTGCCAGCCGTCGGGACGGTCAGACCGCTCTGGTCGCCGGTGAAGCTCTGGGTGCCCGAGGCGAGCGGCGTCGCCGCAGCGGTGCTCCAGGTGGCACCGCTCACGCTCGAGCAGTCGTTGGCCACCGGGGGCGTGACGGGTCCGACCAGCGACCAGGCGATGGAGCCGGCGTTGCCGTCGGTGCCCGAGAGGACGACGGAGTCCGACACGCTGGCTCGTGGGTTCGGCGTCGGTTGGTTGGCCGTGGTCGCGATGGCGACGTTCGAGAGGTCGAAGGACTCGCTGGGCAGGCCGAGGGCGGTCTCGGGGACTGCTGCGGTGTGGGCGGTGGCGGCCAGCTGGCTGGTGTACGTGTAGCAGCCAGCACCTTCGTTCACGGTCGAGACCGGCGTGCTGTTGCCCGCAGGCGAGCCGTTGACGACGTTGAGCGTCCCAGAGTCGATCGGCGTGGTGAAGCTGGCCCAGCTGATCCCGGCGCAGGTCCCAGGGCTGACCGGAGTGGCCGGTCCGTAGAGCCGCCACGTCAAGGCGGTCGACGCTGCTCCGCCGCTGAGGCCGAGGTCGGTGTTGGCGATGCTGATGGCGTCGCTCGAGGTGTTCGCACTGCCCGTGAGCACGTTGGTGGCCGTCGTCGTGACCAAGGGCACGTACGGATCGAGCTCGACGATCTCGGTCGGGGACGTGCCCGCGGCGATCGTGGTCGGGCTGTTCAGGTTGTTGCCGGTGAAGGTCTCAGCCCAGCTGTAGCACCCCGGCGTGCCGATGGTCGTGCCCGTGGTGGGCACGGTCACCGTGCCGTCGCCGGTGAAGCTCTGGGTGCCCGAGGCGAGCGGCGTGGCCGCAGCGGTGCTCCAGGTGGCACCGCTCACGCTCGAGCAGTCGTTGGCCACCGGGGGCGTGACGGGTCCGACCAGCGACCACGCGATGGAGCCGGCGTTGCCGTCGGTGCCCGAGATGACGACGGAGTCCGACACGCTCGACGGTCCTGAGGTCACCGCCGGGTTGGGCGATGGCGTGGTGGAGGTGGTGACTGCAGCGACGGGGGAGAGCAGGTAGGACTCGGTGGTGAGGCCCAAGGTGGTCTCCGACACCGCCGCGGTGTCCGTGGTGGCGGCCATCTGGCTCGTGTAGGTGTAGCAGCCTGCACCTTCGTTCACGGTCGAGACCGGCGTGGTGTTGCCGGCGGGCGAGCCGTTGACGACGTTGAGCGTCCCCGAGTCGATTGGTGTGGTGAAGCTCGCCCAGCTGATCCCGGCGCAGGTCCCAGGGGTCACCGGGGTGGCCGGTCCGTAGAGCCGCCAGGTCAGCGCGGCAGACGCCGGCGCGCCGCCCCCGGCCCCAAGGTCGGTGTTGGAGATGGTGAGGGCGTCGCTCGACGTGTTTGCCGTACCGGAGAGCACCGTCGACGCCGTGCTGCTGAGCGCAGGGACGAAGGGATCAACACGGAAGATCTCGGAGGGAGAGGTGCCGGCCGCGACCGTCGTCGGGCTGCTCAGGTTGTTGCCTGTGATCGCCTCGGCCCAGCTGTAGCAACCAGGCGTGGTCACGCTCGAGCCAGCCGTCGGCACCACGAGTCCCACCTGGTTCCCGGTGAAGAGCTGTGTCCCCGAGTGGAGCGGCGTTGCCGCAGCGGTGCTCCAGGTGGTACTGCTCACGCTGGAGCAGTCGTTGGCGACCGGGGGCGCGACGGGTCCGACCAGCGACCACGCGATCGAGCCGGCGTTGCCGTCGGTGCCCGAGATGGTGACGGCGTCCGTCACCGCTGAGCGAGGGTTGGCGGTGGTCTGGTTGGCCACCGTCGTCATCGCCACTGGCGAGAGGACGAAGGACTCGCTGGCCTGGCCCAGGGCGGACTCCGGCACGGCTGTGGTGTCGGTCGTGGCAGCCAGCTGGCTGGTGTAGGTGTAGCAACCTGGTCCTTGCGTGATGGTGGTCGAGGGTGTGGTGTTGCCGGCTGGCGAGCCGTTGGCCACGTTGATCGTGCTGGTGGCGATCGGCACCGTGAAGCTTGCCCAGCTGATGCCGCTGCACGAGCCCGGGGTCACTGGGGTGGCCGGTCCATAGAGCCGCCAGGTCAGCACGGCCGTGGCCGGTCCACCGATGCCGGTGCCAAGGTCTGAGCTGCCGATGGTGATCGCGTCCTTGGCCGTGTTGGCGTTGCCCGAGAGCACCGTCGAGGCGGACGTGGCCACGGTGGGCACGTACGGGTCGACCCGGAAGATCTCCGTCGCTGACGAGCCCGCGGCGATGGTCTGTGGGCCCAGGAAGTGGTTGCCCGTGATGGTCTCGGCCCAGCTGTAGCAGCCCGGCGTCGTCACGGTGGTGCCGGCGGCCGGAACCGTGAGGTTGGTCTGGTTGCCCGTGAAGGCCTGGGTGCCCGCGCGGAGTGGAAGGGCAGCCGCTGCGGTCCAGGCCGAGCCAGTCACCGAGCTGCAGTCGTTCGGCGTGGGTGGCGTGACGGGGCCGACCAGGGTCCAGGCGATCGAGCCGGCGTTGCCGCTGGTGTTCGAGATGGTGACGGCGTCAGAGACGCTGAGCCTCGGATTGGTGGTGGCTTGCTTGGCTGTGGTCGAGATGCCCAGTGGAGGGGTGATCTCGAAGGTCTCGGCGGCGACGCCCAGGGCGGACTCAGGGACCGCCAGGGTGTCGGTGGTCGCCGCCAGCGCGCTGGTGTAGGTGTAGCAACCGACGCCCGAGAGCGTCGCTGCCTGGGTGGTGTTGCCTGCTGGAGACCCGTTGACGACGTTGATCGTGTTGGAGGTGAGCAGCGGCGCCGTCGCCCACACGATCCCCGCACAGGTTCCCGCGGTGACGGGAGCGACGGGCCCGTAGAGCTTCCAGGTCAGCACGGCGGAGCTCGGAGCGCCGTTCGGACCACCGAGGTCGGTGCCCGAGATGGTGACCTTGTCCGTTGAGGTGTTGGTGCCCGCCGAGAAGAGCGGGGTGCCGACGGTGGCGATCGTTGGGTGGTAGGGCTGGACCGAGAAGATCTCGGTGGCCGACGAGCCCGCGGCGACCGTCACGGGTGCCAGGAAGTTCGGGCCGGTGACGGTCTCCGCCCAGCTGTAGCAGCCCGGCGCACCTGAGACCACAGGTGCCGTGGGCACCTGCAAGTGGGTCTGATCGCCTGTGAAGACCTGGGTGCCTGACTGCAGGGTGGCGGTGGCCGACCAGGTCGATGAGGGCACCGTCGAGCAGTCGGTGGTGCCATCGGTGCCCGAGACCGGACCGACGAGGGACCAGGCGATCGTGCCGGAGAAGCCGTTGGTGTTCGAGAGGCTCACCGAGTCCGAGACCGAGGTCCTCGCGGATGGGGTCGCTTGCCCGGCCGTGGTAGCGACCGTCGGGCCGTTGGCCAGCTGGAAGGTCTCTGAGGCGATGCCCTTGGCGGACTCGGGGACTGCCTCGGTGTCCGTGGTCGCATCGAGGCTGTTGGTGTACGTGTAGCAGCCCGGTGTCGTCAAGGTGGCCGAGTCGCCCGTCTGGGTGTAGCCGTTGGCCACCTGTGAGGTGCCCGAGTCGAAGGGGGTGGGGAAGGCCGTCCAGTCGACGTCGGCGCACGAGCCGCTGCCCGGCAGCGGTGCGGGACCGTAGAGGTTCCAGTGCAAGGTGGCTGTCGCCGGAGCACCGCCTCCGGTCCCGAGGTCGGTGTTGTTGACCTCAACCCCATCTTGGGCGACGTTCGAGTTCGGCAAGGCTCCCGTGATGATCGTCGGGGAGTAGGGGGTCACCAGGATCGTCTCGTTGGCTGAGCCGGCCAGGAGCGAGCTCGAACCCGCTGCGCTGGTGTACGAATCGACCCAGCTGTAGCACCCAGGGGCGCCGACGGTGGCGGGTCCTGTGACCACCACGCCGTCGGCAGCCGGGGTGGCTTGCGTACCGCTGGCCACGGTGGTCGCTGCGTCCCAGTCACCGGCGGTGACGGAGGTGCAGTCGTTGGCGATCGGGGGCGAGACGGGACCGACCAGCGACCAGTCGAGTGAGCCGAAGTTGCCGTCGGAGCCGATGATGCCCACGTTGTCGTAGACGGGCGTCGTCGAGCGAGCGAGGAGCGTGGTGGCCGAGGTGGCGCTGCTGAGCACCGGCCCACCAGTCAGCGAGGTGATGCCGACCTTCGGCGGCTCGGAGAGGGGGAGCTTGAGACTCGGGTTGGTGGCGTCGGTCGCCACGGTGACCGCGCTGTTCCAGGCGATCTCGTTGACGCTCGACGCCGGCACGTCGACGTCGAGCGAGATCGAGAAGGTTGAACCCTCGAGGTACGAGGCGGCGGTGCCGACGAAGCGAAGGGCTTTGACCTGCGCCCACTCGCCCGCGGTCGAAGGGGTCGTCGAGGTCCAGTCGTTCACGCAACCCGGAGCAGCCGTGTCGACCTCGGGTCGACACGGGTTGGTCGACTGGGAGTACTCAGCGGTGACCCCCGAGGGCAGGGCGCCGGTGCCGGTGAGCACGGGGGCGAACTGGCTGCCGCGAGGCACGCCCGCCTGCTGCTGGGAGATCCCAGTGTCGCCGACGTAGGGGAGGATGTCGTAGATCACCGGGTTGCTCAGCGGGTCAGCGCCGACGTTGGTCCACGTGAGGTCATAGACCCCGGTGCCGCCGACGGAGGCGTGGCCGACGCCGAGTGCTCCGACCGGGTTGGCGTCAAGGTCGCCCTGGACGGTCTTGCTCAGGCTGAATCCCGCGCCGCCGGCGCTCGAGACGAGGGTGGCGCCGTTCTGGCAGTAGTCCTCCTGGACGTTGCCGTCACCGGCCAGGTCGTTGGGGTTGTAGGACTCGAAGACTGAGCTGGTCGAGCTCCCCGCCAGGTTCGGCGTCGAGCAGGTGATCACGCCGTTGTAGGCCAGCAGCTGGCTCGGGGCCAGGCCGCTCAGGAACAGCTGGTCTGTGTTGTCGTAGGTGCTGCCGTCGTCGGGCGTGTTGATCTCGAAGAGGTTGGTGGGCTCGGTGACCGTGTAGAGACCGGTGGTGGTGAAGTTGCCCTGCGGGATGGTGGCACGGATCAGGTTGCGACCCGTGCCCAGGTAGTTCGTGACGTAGGTCGTCGCCGCGGTCGCGGTCGTCACGGCACCCGTGCCCTGGGTGAGGGTGAAGGTGGCTGTGCCTGAGCCACCAGCGGGCGCGTTGATCCACGACATGCCCGACGGGAGCAGGTCGGCGAAGACGAGGTCGTGGGCGAGGGCGGACGGAACGCTCACCGAACCGGCCATCGAGAGCGTGGTGGTGCCCCCCGGGCCCTGCCCGAGGGGGCCGAAGGCCTTGGCCACGCCGAGCTGCGAGGTGGTCGACAAGATGTAGAGGGTGGCGCTGGCGTTGATGGAGCCGACTGGTGTCGGAGGCGTGCCGGGTAGCTCGGGGAAGGCGGTCGCGGTGTTGGCCAGCGTGTCGCCGTTGACGGTGGACGCATCGCCGTAGCCCCACATCGTCAGCGAGATGGCGTTGCCTTCGAGGGAGGTCGAGGCGGGAACGTCGATGGTGGCGACGTCATCACCAGCTGGGACCGAGTAGTAGGCGCTGCTCGCGGCGCCGGGCACAGTCCCTGTCGGGTTGAGCACGACCACCGACCCGTTGGACAGGAAGACGCGAGGGTGCCATCCGGCAGCCACGGCGGCTCCGAGCCCAGGGCCCGAGACTTCGACGACCTGGGTGTGGAACGCGGGTGCGGTGCACGCCGGAGCGGCGGGGTCGAGCGACGAGTAGGTCGAGCCCGAGACGTTGGTCAGGCACGGGACGGGGTCGACCACGTCGGTCTCATAGGTGTGGGTGAGCGGGAAGCTGATGGTCGTGCTGAACGAGCCGGAGGCCGCTCCGGACGAATACGACGGCGTCGAGCTCGGGGTGATCCAGTTGCCTGGATAGGTGGCCTGGTACTGGCCGGGGGCGATGGCCAGCGGAGCGAGAGCCGTCTTGGTGATGGTGGGGCAACCAAGGCCGTTGCAGGTCCCGCCTCCGCCGGGGGCCACGTCGACCAGGTTGATCTTGGCGGTGGCCGAGGTCGAGTTGGTGATGGAGCCATTGACCGCATCAGGGCCGGTGCCGCTGAAGGTGGCGGTGTTGCTCAGGGGCTGGTTGCCGATGGGAGGCGAGGGAGTCGGCGTGAGGGCGGTGACGCTGAAGGCACTCGGTCCCGCCGCACTGGGGGCACAGCCCGCGGGTGACGAGGCTGCGGTCGGGAAGGTCCACGTCACGGTCCGGGTCAAGGCGTTGTAGACGCCACCGGCCGGCGTGGAGCTGGTGTAGGTCATCCCGGCGGGGATCGGGTCGACGAGCTTGCTCGAGGTGACGTTGAGGTTGCCCGTCGAGAGCTGAGGGTTGCACGCCGCGTTGATGTTGTAGGTCACCGGGCTGCCGGCGAGATAGACCGAGCCGCCATCGGCGGTGAACTTCGAGATCACGGGCAAGGGCTCGGCGCTGGCCGCGCTGGCCGCAGGCGTCGGCGCGACGACGTCGACGATGTTGCCACCTGAGAGGACGGGGTCAAGGCTCCAGGTGGTGTTGTTGGGGGTCGTGCCATCAGGTGGCGTCACCTTGAGGGTGATCGTGCCGCCGAAGCCGGGCACGAAGAGCGCGCTCGAGAGGGTCATGACCAGGTTGAAGCCACCCGAGCCGTTGGAGACCACGGTCGGTCCTGACGAGATGAGGCCGGTCGTTCCGCTCGACGCGCTGTAGGCCCAGCCACTCAGGTCGGCGGGCACCGTGTTGGTGCCGAGCAGCGGGATGGTGACGATGGCGTCGGCCGCGCCACCGCATGAGATGCCGCCGACGCCCTGGCACGAGACGCCGATCGAGTAGGTCGATGGGGCCCCCGACGGCTGCGGCGAGGCGTTCGTCTGGGCGATGGTGATCAGGCCCGTCTCGGTGTTGTCAGCTCCTGCTGGTCCCGACGAGGCGGCGACCATGCCGGCGGTTGAGAACGCGAGAAGAGAGAGGGCAAGGAGGGTGCGACGAAGCATCCACGGGATCGTAGTGTTCTTCCAAGTTCAAAAAGTGTTTATTCAGTGGTGGCGCCTCAGGCGAGTCTGCTTGGTTTTGCGCCTGATCAGGGCTCTTTTTCGAGGACCACCGCCAGCTTGGTCCCACAGGTACCGCAGACACCCTGGGCTGCCCAGTGGCCGTGGGCTAGCGCGATGGGCTCGGCGACGAAGGGCCTCATCTCGCGACACCGAACGCAGTAGCTCTCGAAGCGGGTCGATCCGCTCTCCGCAGGCCTCACGCCGTCTGGTGTGGATCGAGGCGACGGCGTCACGACGGGATCATGGCACCTGGGACGTGCCTCGTGCCCTTCGATAGGGTCAGAGCATGGGGGGGCTGAGCGGAGCAGAAGGCATCGACACCCTGGAGGAGATCTGGAGCTCGATCGCCTCGCTCACCGAGTCCCTGAGCGACGAGCAGTGGTCGACCCCGACCGATTGTCCGGGCTGGGACGTGAAAGACCACCTCAGCCACATCATCGGCACGGAGCGATCGATGGCTGGCGAGCCGACGCCACCGCTTGACGTTGCGACGGCGTCGCACGTGAGGAACCCCATCGGCGAAGCCAACGAGCGCTGGGTGGTCTCGAGGAGGGGCGTGCCTGGCGCCCAGGTGCGTCTCGAGTTCATCGAGGTCGCCGCTGAACGATGTCGATCGCTTCGCAGCCTCGGGGCGGACGCGTTCGAGCGGGTCGGCTGGAGCCCGGTCGGTGACGTGCCCTTGCGCGTGTTCCTCGAGGTGCGGGCGATGGACTGCTGGATCCACGAACAAGACCTCCGGCTTGCGCTCGGCCGCGCGGGAGGTCGGGGTGGCAGGGGAGAAGAGGTCTCGCTCTACCGGGTCGAGCTGGCCCTGGGCCAAGTGCTGGGCAAGGGCGTGCGGCCACCCGAGGGCGCCTCGATCACCGTGGTGCTCAACGGCCCGCTCCCGAGGCGATATCGCTACGAGATCGTCGAGGGCCGGGCCCGCTCGGTGGAGGGAGCGACGTCCACGTCGACGGTTGAGCTGGATGCGCTCGACTACCTCTTGCGCTTCAGCGGTCGAATCTCGACGGCGCAGCTGCTCAGCGACGAGGCAACGGCCATCAGCGGGGATCCGGCGCTCGCCGAGGCCTTCGTGGGCGCGCTCGCGCTCATGATCTGAGGCGGTCAGGGTGCTCGATCTCCACCGGTAGAGTGAGGACTCCTTATGCGTGCCACCTCTGAAGTCGTTGAGAACAATCGAGTCAAGCTGAGCGTCGAAGTTGACGAATCCGAGATCGAGCTGGCGCTCGACGATGTGGTTCGCTCGATCGGTCGCCAAGCCCGGATTCCGGGCTTCCGACCAGGCAAGGTGCCCCGCAAGGTGCTCGAAGCTCGCATGGGCGGCGCCGTCGCCCTGCGTGCCGAGGCGCTCCGCGAAGCGCTGCCCGACTTCTACGCCCGAGCGGTCTCCCAGACCGAGATCGACCCGATCGCGCAGCCCGAGATCGACATCACCGGAGGCGAAGAGGTCGGAGCGGTGAGCTTCGACGCCGTCGTCGAGATCCGTCCCACCGTCTCGGTGGCCGGCTATCAGGGTCTGCGCGCCACGGTGCCCTCGCCGATCGTGAGCGAGTCAGACATCGACGCGCAGATCGATCGACTCCGGGACAACGACGGAGAGCTCGTCGACGTCGAGCGCCCGGTGCAGGGTGGCGACTTCGTGACCTTGGACCTGACCGGCACCGACGAAGAGGGCGAGCAGGTGGCGCAGGCCGACGACTACCTCTACGAGGTGGGCTCGGGTGTCGTGGTCGCTGAGCTCGATGACGCGCTGCCTGGCACGAAGGTGGGCGACGACGTCGAAGTCGTGGGCACGCCGTCGGGTGGGACGCCGATCACCTTCGCCGTGAGAGTCGTGGCCGTTCGCGAGAAGCAGCTGCCTGAGGTGACGGACGACTGGGCGGCTGAAGCCTCCGAGTTCACGACCGTCGAAGAGCTCCGCAACGACCTGGCTGAGCGGATGGCCAACGTCAAGGTGGTCCAAGCCCAGATGGCACTTCGCGAGGCCTCGTTGGGCGCGTTGGCTGAGCTCGTCGCTGACGAGGAGGTACCTGAGGCTCTCGTGGACGCTGAGGTGAACGAGCGCCTGCACGATCTCGGCCACCGCTTGGAAGGCCAGAACATCTCGGTCGAGCAGTTCTTGTCAGTCACCGGCCAGAGCGGGGACGACCTCATCGCCGGCATGCGCACCGATGCGTTCCGGGCCGTGAAGGTGGATCTTGGCCTCAGGGCCGTGGCTCAGGCCGAGGGCATCGAGATCACCGATGAGGAGCTCGACGGAGAGATCGCCACCATGGCCGAGCAGATGAGCACCACGCCCGAGGAGCTGCGGAGCCAGCTCGACAAGGCAGGTCGCACGGGCTCCCTTCGCGCTGAGCGGGTCAAGGCCAAGGCAGCCACGTGGCTGCTCGAGAACGTCGAGGTCGTTGATGAAGACGGCGAGGCGGTCGACAGGACGCTGCTCGAGTCCAACGTGGCCGATGAGCTTGACGACGAAGGCCACGATCATGATGGCCACGACCACGACCACGACCACGACCACGATCACGATCACTAGGAGGACGACAGATGGACACTGGCTACATCGAACCGAAGGCATACCTGGTCCCGACCGTCGTCGAGTCGTCGAACCGTGGCGAGCGCGCCTATGACCTCTACTCGCGCCTGCTTCGAGAGCGGATCATCTTCTTGGGCACGCCCATCGACGACACCGTGGCCAACCTCGTCTGCGCCCAGCTCCTCTTCTTGGAGTCCGAGGACCCCGACAAGGACATCCACCTCTACATCAACTCTCCCGGCGGCGACATCACGGCGCTGCTGGCGATCTACGACACGCTCAAGTTCATCCGACCCGACGTGTCGACCTTCTGCTTCGGCCAGGCAGCCTCGGCGGCAGCGGTGCTGCTCGCGGCGGGCACGAAGGGCAAGCGCTTCGCCTTGCCGCACGCCCGCGTCCTGATGCACCAGCCGTGGGGCGGCGTCGGTGGCCAGGCGTCGGACATCGAGCTGCAGGCTCGAGAGATCTTGCGCATCCGCGATCTGCTCAACGGCATCATCTCCGCGGACACCGGCCAGTCGGTCGAGCGGGTCGAGTCAGACACCGACCGTGACTTCATCATGACGGCCGCCGAGGCGGTCGACTACGGCGTGGTCGACGAAGTGATCAGCTCGCGCGAAACCTCTCTTGAGGCCATCGGCGCAGCGTAGGGTGGTGCCAGGCGGCTCGTCGCCTGGCGGAGCACGGAGGGTTGGACGTGGCGAAGTTTGGCGAAGGCGGCGATCTGGTCAAGTGCAGCTTCTGCTCGAAGACGCAGAAGCAGGTCAAGAAGCTCATCGCTGGACCGAGCGTCTATATCTGCGATGAGTGCATCGATCTGTGCAATGACATCATCGCTGAAGAGCTGGCCGAGACCACGGACGTCTCGTTCGAGGAGCTCCCGAAGCCTCGCGAGATCTTCGAGTTCCTCAACGACTACGTGGTCGGGCAGGAGTACGCCAAGAAGATCTTGTCGGTCGCGGTCTACAACCACTACAAGCGAGTCCAAGCAGGCGCCCCGGCGGGCGACGAGATGGTCGAGCTCTCGAAGTCGAACATCTTGCTCCTGGGCCCAACAGGGTGCGGCAAGACGCTCCTCGCCCAGACCCTGGCCCGGATGCTCAACGTCCCCTTCGCCATCGCCGACGCCACCGCGCTGACGGAGGCGGGCTACGTGGGCGAAGACGTCGAGAACATCTTGCTCAAGCTGATCCAGGCGGCAGACTTCGACGTGACGCGCGCCGAGCGGGGGATCATCTACATCGACGAGATCGACAAGATCGCCCGTAAGAGCGAGAACCCCTCCATCACGAGAGACGTCTCCGGCGAAGGCGTCCAGCAAGCGCTCCTCAAGATCCTGGAGGGCACGACGGCATCGGTCCCGCCGCAAGGGGGACGCAAGCACCCTCACCAAGAGTTCATCACCATCGACACCACGAACATCCTGTTCATCTGCGGTGGCGCCTTCGCTGGCCTTGACCAGGTCATCGCCGAGCGCATCGGGCGCAAGTCGATCGGCTTTCGGGCCGACGTCGGCGCGATCAACCGCGACGACGCCGAGGTCTTCCGCAACGTGCTGCCCGAGGACCTCATCAAGTTCGGCCTCATCCCTGAGTTCATCGGCCGCCTGCCCGTGATCAGCGCGGTGAGCCCGCTCGATCAAGAGATGCTGGTCAAGATCCTGGTCGAGCCTAAGAACTCGCTCATCAAGCAGTACGAGCGCACCTTTGCCCTGGACAAGGTCGAGCTCGAGTTCACCGCCGACGCCCTCGAGGCGGTTGCCGACCAAGCGCTGCTGCGGGGCACCGGGGCTCGAGGCCTCCGCGCGATCCTCGAAGAGGTGCTCTTGGACGTCATGTACGACTTGCCCAGCCGCAGCGACATCGAGCGCTGCGTCGTCGATGCCTCTGTGGTCCTCGAGCGGGTCAGCCCGACGCTCGTCCCGATCGAGAAGAAGAAGGCGCCCCGCACCCGTCGCGCGGCTTCCTAGCCGTGGCCAGCCCCTTCGCCTCGCTCAGCGAGGCGCTCGGCTGGCTCGACGACCACATCGACTACGAGCGCGTGGCGCCGACTCGGCGCCTCTTGCCCACGCTCTCGGGCGTCGCTGCTGCCCTCGAGCTCTTGGGCCACCCTGAGCAGACCTACCCGGCGATCCACGTCACCGGCACCAACGGCAAGGGTTCGACCACGGCCATGATCACCTCCTTGCTCGTCGAGCTCGGTCTGGACGTGGGTACCTACACGAGCCCCAACCTCCATCGGGTCAACGAGCGGATCGCCCACAACGAAGCCCCGATCAGCGATGAGGCGTTCTGTGAGCTGCTCGGTCGCTTGGCGTCGATCGAACCTCTGTTGGACGAGCGCCTGACGCGCTTCGAGCTGCTGACCGTGGCCGCGTTCGAGTTCTTCTCGGACGTGGCGGTGGACGTGGCGGTCATCGAGGTCGGCCTGGGGGGTACCTGGGACTCGACCAACGTCATCGATGCCCAGGTGAGCGTGCTCACCAACGTGTCGCTCGACCACACTCAGGTCCTCGGCACCACCGTCGAGGAGATCGGGAGCGACAAGGCGGGCATCATCAAACCGGGCTCGCTCGTGGTTCTGGGCGAGGTGCCTGCCTCGGTGGCGGCCATCGTCGAGGAGCGCTGCGAGGCGGTGGGGGCAGCGGGGCTCTGGCGAGCTGGTCGTGAGTTCAGCGTCGAGACGAACCGCTTGGCGTTCCAAGGGCGCGTCCTCGATCTGACGGTGAGGGAGCGGTCCTACGCCGACCTCCACGTGCCACTGCACGGTCGGCATCAAGGGGCCAACGCATCAGTCGCCGTCGCGGCGGTGACGGCCTTCTTGGGTCGCGTGCTGTCGAACGAGGTCGTCGCCTCGGGCCTCGGCCGAGTGTCGATCCCTGGTCGCCTCGAGGTCCTCGGTCACCAGCCGCTGGTGATGGTCGACGCGGCGCACAACCCCGCCGGGGCAGAGGCGCTCGGCCAGAGCCTGACGGAGGGCTTCGAGATCGAGGGCCCGATGATCGCGGTCGTCGGGATGCTCTCCGGACGAGACCCGGCCGCCGTCTTGTCGCCGCTGGCTCAAGCGGGTATCTCGGTGGTGCTGAGCGTCGAGCCCGACACCCCTCGGGCCCTCGAGGCCGAGGAGATCGCCAAGGTGGCCTCGGAGCTCGGCCTCGAGGCTCGGGCGATGAGCTCGCTCGACGACGCGCTGGAGCTCGGCTTTTCTCGAGCGGAGCCTGCGGGCCTGTTGCTGGTGACCGGCTCGCTCTACGTGGTCGGACCGGCTCGCGAACACCTCGTGGCCACGGCGGGCTGAGCGCGCTCAGACGGGCCACGCCCAAGGCTCGCCGCGCCGGGCTCGAAAGGTGCCGCTGCTAGGTTGGCTCCTCGTGCAACGGACCCTTGTCATCGTGAAACCAGACGGCGTCGAACGCCGTCTCTCCGGCGAGATCATCAGCCGCCTCGAGGCCAAAGGGCTCACCATCGTGGCAGCCGAGCTGCGCCTGATCGATGAGGAGACGGCCACGCAGCACTACGCCGAGCACGCTGAGAAGCCCTTCTTCGGCGACCTGGTGGCCTTCATCACGCGCTCACCGGCGTTCCCGATGGTGGTCGAGGGGCCTGAGGACACCTGGCAGATCGTGCGCACCCTGATGGGTCCGACCGACCCCGCCAAGGCACCGCCAGGCACCATCCGAGGCGATCTCGGGACCGTGATGGCGGAGAACCTGATCCACGGCTCCGATTCGGCTGACGCCGCCAAGCGTGAGATCGCCCTGTTCTTCCCCAATCTCGACTGAGCCCTACTGCCTTGTGTCGGGGTCTTCGGGGCCCTAGCCTGGTCAAATCGGCATCGGTACCAACTTCGGCGCGACGCCAGCGATGAAAAGTCGCATGAGGACGTGTAAATGAGTGACAATCGCCTCTTTCTCTTAGGCAGAGACATGGCCGTCGACCTCGGTACGGCGAACACCCTGGTCTACGTGCGAGGACGCGGCATCATCCTGAACGAGCCCTCGGTGGTGGCCGTCGACGTCAAGGACGGTCGACCGCTCGCCGTCGGCGCCGAGGCGAAGCGGATGATCGGCCGGACGCCAAGCAACATCCAGGCGATCCGTCCGCTCAAAGACGGCGTCATCGCCGACTTCGAGATCTGCGAGAAGATGCTGCGCTACTTCATCCATCGCGTCCACCAGCGGCGCTTCGCCAAGCCCCGCATGATCATCTGCGTCCCCTCTGGCATCACCGGTGTCGAGCAGCGAGCGGTCATGGAGGCGGCGGAGTACGCCGGCGCGAGGAAGGCCTTCATCATCGAAGAGCCGATGGCCGCGGCGATCGGTGCCGGCCTGCCCGTGCACGAGCCCACAGGCAACATGGTCGTCGACATCGGCGGTGGCACCACTGAGGTCGCCGTCATCTCGCTCGGCGGCATCGTGACGAGCCAGTCGATCCGCATCGGTGGCGACGAGCTCGATGAGGCCATCGTGTCCTTCGTGAAGAAGGAGTTCAGCCTGGCGCTCGGTGAGCGGACGGCTGAGGAGATCAAGATCGCCTTGGGCTCCGCCTTCCCGCTCGAAGAGGAGCTGCGCGCAGAGATCCGTGGCCGTGACCTGGTCAGCGGCCTGCCGAAGACGGTGGTCATCTCCACCGAGCAGATCCGCGAGGCCATCGATGAGCCCGTCACGGCCATCATCGACGCCATCAAGGTCACCTTGGATCGCACCCCTCCCGAGCTCAGCTCCGACATCATGGAGCAGGGCATCGTGCTCACCGGCGGAGGCGCGCTCCTCCATGGGCTCGACGCCAAGATCCAGCAGGAGACGGGGATGCCCATCGTGGTCGCCCGTGACCCGCTCAACTGCGTGGCCATCGGCTCGGGTCAGTGCCTCGAGGAGTTCGACGCCCTCAAGCGCGTGCTGATCACCACCTCGACGCGCTGAGGCGCACAGGTCTCGATTTGTGGCGACACGACGCTCCCGCCGTTCCGTCACGGTCATCGGGCTCCTCATCGTCACGGCGCTCGCGCTCGTCGCCTTCAGCGAGTCGGGCTCCGGCACGTCGATCACCTCGTCGCTGCGCTCGGTGGGCTCGGCGGTGCTCTCGCCCATCGTCGACGCCGTCAACGCCGTCACCAAGCCCATCGGTGAGTTCTTCGCTGGAGCCATCAACTACGGCTCGGTGAGCGACGAGAACGCCAAGCTCCGCGCCCAGCTGGGCCGAGTCCAAGAGCAGGGCCTGATCGAGCAGTTCGAGCGGAGCCAGCTCGCACAGCTGGCCAAGCTCCAGCACCTGACCTTCGCCTCGGGCATCCCGACGGTGACCGCCCAGATGACCTCCCTCGACGTGTCGAACTTCGCCTCCACCATCCAGATCTCGAAGGGCCGCAACCAGGGCGTCGGCCTCGGCATGCCGGTGGTGGGTGCCGGCGGCCTCGTCGGCCAGATCGTCGCCACCACGCGCAACTCGGCGACCGTGCGTCTGATCACCGACGGGCGCACGCACATCGGCGCGTCGTTCGGCACGGCGACCAACTCGCTGATCGGCGTGGTCAACGGTGTGGCCGCCAACAAGCCGCTCAGCGTCAGCTACGTGGCCCCGCACTCGATCATCCCCAAGGGCACCATCGTCTACACCAACGGGCTGCAGGGAGCCCAGTACCCCGCCGGTCTGCCGATCGGCAAGGTGCTCTCGGCGACCACCCCGACCAACGCTGTCCAGATGTCCATCTCGCTCAGCCCGATGGCCAACCTCGACCAGCTGGGCTTCGTCGACGTGCTCCTCTGGACCCAGGTGCCGTGAACGCCAAGGTCGTCGTTCGGATCATCTTGGTGGTGATCGCCGTGGTGGTGATCCAGGCGTCGATCATGATCAACCTCCGCATCGACGGGGCGCACCCCGAGCTCGTCTGGCTGCTCGCCATCGCCGCGGGTCTGCTCGGCGGTGCAGAGATGGGTGCGGCCGTGGGCTTCTTCGCAGGTCTCGCCCTCGACAGCCTCTTGCCCACGCCCTTTGGCCTGACCGCCTTCGTCGGCGTCCTCTTGGGAGCCGGTATCGGTCTGCTCGCGGAGCGCACCGGTCTGGCAGCGGACGGGGGGGTCTGGTGGATGCTGCCCGCCCTTGGCGGCGGGTTGAGCGCGCTTAGCGTGGTGGCCTATGACGCCTTCGGGATCGTTCTCGGTGAGGACCAGTTCTCCTCGATCAACCTCTTGGTCATCGTCGGCGTGGTCGCCGTCGTGGGGGCCATCTTGATGATCCCCGTGTGGTTGGCCATGAGCTGGGCGGTGGGCTCGCGCACCGGCGCGCGACGCTCGCGCACCGGCGAGGCGAGCTGGTGAGCCTCTTCTCCCGTCGCACGCGTCGTGAGCCGAGGATGCGCGAGAAGAAGGGTGTCTCGCTCTCAGGCCTGGTGCCATCACCGGATGAGAAAGAGTCGCGTCCTGACTTCCGCCTGATCATCATCGGCTCGATCGCGCTCGTGCTCTTTGCCGTGATGGTGCTTCGGCTCTTCACGCTCCAGGTGGTGGACGCGAAGACCTTTCGCAAGGCAGCCAACGGCAACCAGCTGCGCATCGTGGCTCTCCCCGCTCCACGGGGGCTGATCACGGCACGAACCAACACCGTCTTGGTGGGCAACGACAGCACCCAAGACATCGTGCTGAGCCGACAGGAGGCAGCGCAGCACCCGAAGGTCATCGGCGAGGTGGCGGCCCTCACTGGGCAGACGCCCGCCGCGGTCAAGGCGATCCTCGCTGACACCAAGTACGACCCCTACCAGCCTGCACCGATCATGACCAACGCCCCGACGGCCACCATCCAGTACCTCGAAGAGCACCAAGATGAGTTCCCAGGGGTCTCGGTGATGACCTCCACCACGCGGACCTATCCACAGGGCGGTGAGACCGCGACCCACGTCTTGGGCTACGTGGGTGCCATCAACGCCGCCGAGCTCGCCTCGCACAAGAAGGACGGCTACGCGATCTCCTCAGAGTTCGGACAAGCCGGGCTCGAGAACTTCTACGAGACGGCCTTGAAGGGCACCGACGGCTCGCAGGCCCTTGCGGTCAACGCCAACGGCGAGGTCGTCGGCACGGTGCACGAGAGGGCAGCCGTGCCGGGTGACACGGTGGTCACCAACCTCGACCTCGGTCTCCAGCAGTACCTCCAGACCGCGCTGCACAACCAGATCCTCACCGACCGCCAGACGCTCGACGCCAAGGACAACAAGTACCCGCCGGCCATCAACGGGGCGGCCATCGTCATGGATCCGCACACCGGTGCCGTCCTCGCCATGGCCAGCGATCCGACCTTCGACCTCAGCCAGTTCGTCGGGGGCATCAGCCAGACGAACCTCAACGCGATCCTCGGTTCGGGGGCGCTCAACAACTACGCCATCGAGGGGCTCTACACGCCAGGCTCCACGTTCAAGCTGGTCTCGGCGATCGCCTCGCTCAAGAACGGCCTGATCCCGGCGAACGAGTACTTCTCTGACAACGGCGTGTTCATCGTGCCGAACTGCCAGTTCCTGGCCACCACCTGCACCTACAAAGACGACGAGAACGGCGGCACCGGTGAGGTTGACCTCCCCTTGGCCTTGACCCGATCGTCTGACTGGTACTTCTACAACGTCGGCTACGAGTTCGCCGTCCAGACGTCGAAGTACGGCCAGACGCCTATCCAAGACGTGGGCAGCCAGCTGGGCCTCGAGTCGCCCACGGGTGTCGATCTGCCGGGCGAGGTGGCCGGACGGATCGACTCGAAGGCTGAGCGGCTCAAGCTGCACCAAGAGTCGCCCACGGGCTTCCCGTACACCACGTGGTACGTCGGCGACAACGTCGAGATGGCCTTCGGCCAGGGGGCGACCGCCATCACGCCGATCGGCCTGGCCACCGCCTACTCCACGTTCCTCAACGGGGGCACTCGCTACGCACCCGAGATCGCAGCGGGCCTGGTGACCTCGAGCGGCCAGACGATCCAGAAGTACGAGCCCCGGGTCGTCGGGCACATCGACCTCAACGAATCGATCTCCCAGCCCATCATGGAGGGGCTGATGGGTGTGGTGAACGATCCCACGGGCACGGCGTACACCACCTTCCAGCAATACGCCCACTACGACCGCTCGAGCTTCACGGTCGGGGGCAAGACCGGAACGGCCTCGAACCAGCAGGGGTTGGAGCCCAACTCGTGGTTCGTCGGCTTCGGTGGTCCTGGCGACGGCTCCGACCCGAGCTACGTGGTGGTCTGCGTCATCGACCAGGGTGGCTACGGCGCCTCGGCTGCGGCGCCGGTCGTCGCGCAGGTCTTCAACTACCTGGCGGCCAACCCCGTGACCCCGGTGGTCTTCCCGACGGCGACCAACCCTCCGAGCAACACCCCGCCTGCCACCAACCTCCCGGCCGGTGCGATCACCCCGGGTCTGAACCTGTCGACCACCACCACGACCACGACGCCTGCTGGCTAGGTCTCGGCCTCAGCGGGCGGGTGGTCACGAGGTCGTAGGCTTGGGGCGATGACGTCGCTCTTCGAGCAGATCGAACCGCTGCTCTTCTACGTCGAGCGACCCGCTCGCTACGTCGGAGGAGAGGGGGGCAGCGCCGCGCCCGTCCACGGCGAGGGTGTGACCTCGTGGCTCTTGGCCTACCCCGACACCTACGAGATCGGGCTGCCCAACCAAGGGCTCCAGATCCTCTATGAGATCTTGAACGAGCGTGACGACGCACTCGCCGAGCGGACCTATGCGCCATGGACGGACATGGAGGCGGCCATGCGAGCAGCCTCGGTGCCGCTCTTCAGCGTGGAGAACCACGTGGCGGCCAGTGACTTCGACGCTTTGGCCTTCAACCTCTCAGCCGAGCTCACGTACACCAACGTCCTCAACATGCTCGATCTCGGACGCATCCCGCTTCGCACCGCCGAGCGGGGCGCCACCGACACGGTCGTGCTGGCGGGTGGGCACTGCACGTACAACCCTGAGCCTCTGGCGGAGTTCCTCGATGCCGTGGTCCTCGGTGACGGTGAAGAGGTGGTCTCCGAGCTCTCGGTGGCCATCGGCGCCTGGCGAGCGCGACCCGAGCGGACTCGCCTGGAGCTCCATCGGGCGCTGGCCGGCATCGAGGGGGTCTACGTCCCGAGCCTCTATCGGCCCCTCTTCGACGGTCCTCGGCAGGTGGGCCTTGAGATCCTGGACCCCGCCGCCCCGGAGGTCGTTGAGAAGAGAACCATCGCTGACCTGGGCGAATGGCCCTACCCGATGCACCAGCTGGTACCGCTCACCGAGGTGGTCCACGATCGGCTCAACGTCGAGGTCTTCCGAGGCTGCACCCGCGGGTGCCGCTTCTGCCAGGCCGGGATGATCACGCGCCCCGTCCGAGAGCGGCCCGCGGCGCAGGTGATCGAGATGGTGACGAGGGGCCTCGAGCAATCCGGCTACGACGAGGTGGCGCTGACGTCGCTCTCGACCGCTGACTTCTCCGGCATCGAGGGCGTCGTCGCCGACATCGTCGATGAGGCAGAGCACGGCGGTCGAGTCTCGGTCTCCCTGCCGAGCTTGCGGGTCGACGCCTTCACGGTGGCGACCGCCGCGAAGATCCAGCAGGTCAAGCGCACCGGGCTGACCTTCGCTCCTGAGGGCGGCACCTGGCGGATGCGCAAGGTCATCAACAAGCTCATCAGCGACGACGACCTCTTCTCGGCGGTGGACTCCGCCTTCTCGCAAGGGTGGCGGCGAGTGAAGCTCTACTTCTTGATCGGGCTGCCCACCGAGCAGGACGAGGACGTGCTCGGCATCGCCGAGCTGGGCAAGCGCTGCGTGGAGATCGGTCGCCAGTACCACCAAGCGGTCACCGTCTCGGCCTCGGTCGGCGGGTTCGTCCCGAAGCCTCAGACGCCGTTCCAGTGGCACAGCCAGGACTCGACCAACGAGCTCAAGCGCAAGGTCAACCTGCTTCGCGAGGCTGCTCGTCGCGTCAAGGGCCTTCAGATCAAGTGGCACGAGCCGGCGGCCACCACGGCGGAGGGCATCGTCTCGCGAGGTGATCGCCGGCTGGGCCGGGTGCTCGAGTCTGTCTGGCGCAACGGTGGGGTCTTCCAAGAGTGGTCCGAGCACTTCGACCTCTCGCTCTTCGACGCGGCGCTTGCCGAAGAGGGCCTGAGCGTCGAGATGTTCACCACGAGGCTGCGTGAGGTCGACGAGATGCTCCCCTGGGACCACCTCTCTGCCGGGCTGCACAAGGACTTCTTGGTGGGGGAGTACGCCGACTCGCTCTCCGAGATCGGTCTCGAGGACTGTCGCTGGACCCCCTGCTACGACTGCGGCGCGTGCACCTCATACGGCTTGGAGCATCAGGTGGCGTCGAACCGACCGCCCGCTGGTGGGAGCCAAGGCACCGGACAGGGTCTTGACCTGGGAGAACGTGTGCCGGTCACCCTGTCAGCTGGGGCGCCAGATGGCTGAGCTGGTGGCGTCGCGCTCTGCGGCTGCGCTACACGAAGACCGGCCGGATCCGCTACACCTCCCAGCGCGACGTGGCGCGGGCCTTCGAGAGGGCGCTTCGTCGAGCCCGCCTGCCCATCGCCTACTCCGAAGGCTTCTCGCCTCGGCCGCTGCTTGCCTTCTCGCTTGCGCTGCCGACGGCGTGCGAGTCGCTCGCTGAGTACGCTGACCTGCGCTTTGACCCGAGATCGGAGACCCCAGCAGGGATCCGGGTGGGGGCGGTCACCACCCTCGACGAACGGGTCTCGATCGCCAAGCTGCTCGACGGCCTGCTCCCCGACGGCCTCGACGTCGTCGCCGTCGGCGAGCTCGACGGTGCGGAGGTGTCGCTCCAAGAGCAAGTAACATCATGTTCCTGGATCGTGGAGGTCACCGGGATGAGCGCAGTCGAGCTGGATGAGCGGATCGCCGCCGTGCTCGACGCCGAGACAGTCCCCGTCGAGAGGGTCCGCAAGGGCAAGAAGGTGGCAGACGATCTGCGACCCTCGATCCTCTCGTTGCACCACGAGGGACCAGGATCGAGCCCGACGGCGCTTCGGATCAGCGCAGAGCTCGCAACCAAACCGCGAGGAGTCCGTCCCAGCGAGCTCCTCGATGCCATGGCACCCACCCTTCGGCTCGTTCGAGCATGCCGGGTCGCCCAATGGACTGTTGATCACGACGGACAGCGCCACGAGCCACTGACGGCTGACGGGATGCTCCTGGGAGCCGTCGATACCGCCACGACAGGTGGCCTATGAGAACGATGAGGAGGCTCTGGCACTGTGACGGAGCACGAGGAAATCGAGACCACTGTCCCCGAGGGACCGCCTCAGGCTGAGGCGCCCGTACCGACGCCGCAGGTGGGCGACACCCGTCCCACCCCGCGGATCGGCGACACCCGGCCTGCCGCACCTGGTGCCCCGGGCGGAGCGGAGACGCCGAGCTCGACGACGCCCACGCGCCAGCCCGGCCGCACCCCGACGCCGGTGGTGGCCAAGCCCATCGTCGAGGCTCCGAGCCCCGATCACGACGCCAGCGCAGACGGTGGCTCCGGCAGCTCGTCTCGCCGACGCCGGCGCCGCGGCGGGCGCGACCGCAAGGCCACCCGCACCGTGGGTCGCTACCTCATGTGCGTGCACGTCGAGGGCCAGACCACCCACATCGCCATGCTCGAGGGCCGCTCCTTGGTCGAGCACTACGTGGTCAAAGAGACCGACGAGACCACCCAGATCGACGGCAACCTCTACCTGGGTCGGGTCCAGAACGTGCTGCCCGGCATGGAGGCCGCCTTCGTCGACATCGGCATCCCGAAGAACGCCGTGCTCTATCGAGGTGACGTGCGCTACGACGTCGAAGACGTCGAAGGAGGGCGGCCGAACCAGTCGGCTCGAATCGAAGAGATGCTCCGTGCCGGCCAGCTCATGGTCTGCCAGGTCACGAAGAACCCCATCGGAGCCAAGGGGGCGCGCCTGACCCAAGAGGTCTCGCTCCCGGGTCGCTTCGCCGTGCTCGTGCCCAACTCGTCAACGATCGGCATCTCGAAGCGACTGGGCGACCAGGAGCGAAAGCGTCTGCGCAAGATCCTTGACGAGATCCGCCCCGAGGGCCACGGCTTGATCGTCCGCACCGCTGCTGAGGGCGCGACCGGCGACGAGCTGCGACGAGACGTCGCCGAGCTCACCGCACGCTGGGAGGCCATCTCCAAGGAAGCGGCGGCCTCCTCCAAGCCCGGTCTGCTCTACCGCGAGCTCGACCTGGCCGTCCGGATGCTCCGAGAAGAGCTCAACGGTGACTACCGAGGGGTGCTCATCGACGACCCTGATCTCTACGCCCAGGTGCGCGCCTACGTCTCCCAGGTCAGCCCCGAGATGGCTGACCGTGTCGAGCTCTACGACCCCGAGGCCGAGTCGCTCCCGCTCTTCGAGCGCTACTTCGTCCACGAGCAGCTCCACAAGGCGCTCGACCGCAAGGTCTGGCTGCCCTCAGGGCGGCTCGCTGATCATCGAGCGCACCGAGGCGCTGACGGTCATCGACGTCAACACGGGCAAGAACGTGGGCAAGTCGAACCTCGAAGAGACGGTGTTCAAGAACAACCTGGAAGCGGCCGAGGAGGTGGCCCATCAGCTGCGCCTGCGGGACATCGGCGGCATCATCGTCATCGACTTCATCGACATGGAGGGCAAGGACCATCGAGAGAAGGTGGCCTCACAGCTGCGTCAGGCCCTGGCCCGAGACAAGACCCGCACCCAGGTCTTCGACATCTCCGAGCTGGGCTTGGTCGAGATGACGCGCAAGCGGATCTCCGAGGGCCTCATCGAATCGGTCTCGGCCATCTGTCCGCACTGCGACGGTCGGGGCATCGTCTTCGACTCCGATCTGCCCTAGCGACCACTGTTCCCTCACCCGGTCGAGATCGGATAGGATGTCCTTCCCATGTACGCCGTCATTCGCACCGGAGCCGTCCAAGAGCGTGTCGAGCAAGGCCAGCGCCTTCGCATCGACCTGCGCACCGAGGAAATCGGCCAGTCCATCACGTTCGCACCCGTCATGATCGTCGACGGTGACACCGTCTTGTCGACGCCCTCGGCCCTCGAGGCCGCCTCGGTCACCGCGGAGGTGGTGGGCGAGGAGAAGGGTCCGAAGATCGACGCCATGACGTACAAGAACAAGTCGAACAACCGCAGGCGCTGGGGACACCGCCAGCGCTACACCACCGTGCAGATCACGGCCATCACGGCCGGCTGAGTTCCAAGAGGAGCGCGAGAGATGTCAAAGACCAAGGGCGGCGGCTCAACCAGGAACGGCCGGGACTCCAATGCCCAGCGCCTCGGCGTCAAGGTGTTCGATGGCACGACGGTGACCTCCGGGTCGATCATCGTTCGCCAGCGGGGGACTCGCTTCCACCCGGGCAACAACGTCGGGATCGGCAAGGACGACACCTTGTTCGCCCTGAAGGACGGCACGGTCAAGTTCGGCTCCCGCAAGGGCCGCAAGCTCGTCGACGTGCTCTCTGACTGAGCCCGCTCGCCAGGCGGTCCGCTGAGAGGCTCAGCGCACCCAAGCACGCAGAAGAGAAGAACCCCGGGGCCCACAAGCCCCGGGGTTCTCTTCATCTCGGTGCGGCGTGACGCCGCAGGTGCGCTCAGCTCTTGAGCGAGGGCGCAGAAGCCTGGCCCTTGATGACCTTCTTGAAGGAGGCGCCAGCCGACACGCGAGGTGCCTTGGAAGCGGGAACCTGGATCTCGGCCCCGGTCTGGGGGTTGCGAGCGGTGCGGGCCTTGCGGTCCACGCGGTCGAAGGCCACGAAGCCGGTCAGCGCGACCTTCTCGCCCTTGTTCACGGTGGCCACGACAACGTCCTCGAAGCCGCCCAGGATCTCGGCCACACTGCTCTTGGCCTGACCCGTGTGGGCGGCCACTGCGTCGATCAACTCGGTCTTGTTCACGGAATGGTTCTCCTTGTCCTCAGCCCTCCGGAGCGGGGCTGTCCGGGGAACATCATGCCCGGTTTCGCCTTGGCAAGCGGCGATGGTGGGCCCTGTGGCCTCTGGCGAGGACCTGAGGCCACCCACGGCCTCGTTCGGCGAGGAGCCCGCCGAGAAGCCCCTCAGGGCGCCGAATCGCGCCTCGGTGCGCTCGAGCGACGCTGTTTGAAAGGCCCGCTCCGCCTAGTGTCGTCGTCGTGGAAGCTGGCTATCACACTCCGACCGAGGAGTACCTCGAGACCATCCAGGCGCTCGACGACGAGGGCACCGAGGTCATCGGGGCTCGCATCGCCGAGCGCCTTGGTCGCTCGGCTCCTGCGGTCAAAGAGATGCTCGACCGGCTCGAGGACGACGGCTACGTCGATCGCCACGGTCGCGTGGTCCATCTCACCGAGCGAGGCCAGGACCTCGCCACCACGGTGGTGCGCCGCCATCGCCTGGCCGAGCGCCTGCTGGTCGACGTGATCGGCCTCGAGTGGCACAAGGTCCACGCCGAGGCGGGGCGCTGGGAGCACGTGATCTCCGCCGACGTCGAAGAGAAGCTCATCGCGCTGCTCGATGATCCCGCCACCTGCCCACACGGCAATCCCATCCCCGGTCACGGCGGCCAGCGACGCGCCGAGCGCTCGCTGACCGAGGCCGAGGAGGGCGATGAGCTCGAGCTGGTGCGGATCACCGAGCTCGTCGAGCATGACGACGCCGCGCTGGCCGCCATGGACGAGGCGGGCTTCATCCCGGGCCATCGGGGGACCGTGGCTGCTCGAAACGCAGACGGCACCGTCGAGATCATCACCCCTCGCGGCCAGCTCACGTTGGGAGCCAAGACGGCTGCGAACTGCTTCGTCGCCAACGAGCCCTCCGGGGAAGCGACGGTTCGCTCGTAGGCTGTCGGTCATGGCCGAGTTCGTCGACACCGCCCAGCTGCACGTCAAAGCAGGCGATGGCGGCGCGGGCTCCGTCTCCTTCCGCCGAGAGGCGCATGTCGAGCGCGGGGGCCCCGACGGTGGCGACGGCGGCAACGGCGGGGACGTCTGGGTGATCGCAGACCGCAACCAGGCCTCGTTGCTGGGTTTTCGGGATCACCCCTTCCGCAAGGCGACCTCGGGCACCCACGGCAAGGGCAAGAAGCGCCATGGCTCCCGAGGCGCCTCCATCGAGGTGCCGGTGCCCGTGGGGACGGTCGTGATGACCCTCGAGGGCGAGCAGGTCATGGATCTGCGCCATGACGGCGACAAGTGGCTGGCAGCTGAAGGCGGCACCGGGGGCATGGGCAACGCCCGCTTCTTGTCGAACCGCCGCCGAGCCCCCTCGTTCGCCGAGCAAGGCATGAAGGGCGATGAGCACTGGTTCAACCTCGAGCTCAAGCTGGTGGCTGACGTGGCGCTGGTCGGCTTCCCCAACGTGGGCAAATCCACGCTCATCGCCTCGATCTCAGCGGCCAAGCCCAAGATCGCCGACTATCCCTTCACCACACTCGTGCCCAACCTCGGCGTGGTGCGCGTGGGTGCCCGCGACGATCGGGCTGAGTTCGTCATGGCCGACATCCCTGGGCTGATCGAGGGAGCGGCCGAGGGCAAGGGACTCGGCCATCAGTTCCTTCGCCACATCGAGCGCGCCCGCGTGCTCTGCGTCCTGCTCGACACCGCCCCGATGACCGAGGCCACCCCGAAGGAGCAGCTCGAGGTGCTCTTGGACGAGCTGGGCCGCTACCAGCCCTCGTTGCTCGAACGGCCTCGCCTCGTCGTCGCCTCTCGCTCTGACATGGCCTCTGAAGCCCTCGACGTCGCCGTCGACGTCGAGATCTCGTCGATCACGAGGGCCGGTCTCGACGACCTGGTGGCTCGCCTCGGGGGCCTGGTGGTCGCCGCTCGAGCCGCCGAGGCCAGCGACGAGCACCACGAGATCGTCATCCACCGACCGGCTGAGCAGCTGGTGCGAGTCGAGCGTGCCGACGACGGCGCCTTCGTGGTGGTGGGCAAGCCCGCCGAGAAGGCGGTTCGCTTCAGCGACCTCGAGGATGACGGCGCGCTCGATGAGGCCATCAAGCGCCTCGAGCGGCTCGGGGTCGACAAGATGCTCGGGCGTGCTGGCATCCACGAGGGCGACGTGGTCGTCGTCGGAGAGCTCCAGTTCACCTGGTGGAGGGATCAGACCGCCAAGGGCCTCGATCCCGACGAGCTGCCTCGGCGAAGGCGGGCTGCCAAGGAGACGCCATGAGCGCCGAGCGCTCCCGGCTCGTCGTCAAGATCGGCTCGTCGTCGGTCACCGGGTCAGACGGGGCGCCGGACGCCACGCTGCTCGGGCGCTTGGCGGCCGAGGTCGCCGAGCTGCACGCCGAGGGCTTCGACGTGGTCGTCGTCAGCTCGGGAGCGGTTGCCGCGGGGTGGGCGGCGATCGGCAAGGGCGAAGCGCGGCCTCACGATCTCGCTGTCCTCCAAGCGGTCTCGGCCATCGGGCAGCACTCCTTGATGTCGGTGTGGGCTGACGCGTTCGACGCAGTGTCGAAGATGGTGGGCCAGGTGCTCTTAGCCCCACACGACTTCGCCGATCGCAGCCAGTACCTCCACGCCCGTCAGACCTTCGAGCAGCTCTTGAGCCTTGGTGTGGTGCCCATCGTGAACGAGAACGACGCGGTGGCCGACGACGAGATCCGCTTTGGGGACAACGACCGGCTCGCCGCCCTGGTGGCCCACCTGGTCAACGCCCAGCGTCTGGTGCTGCTCACCGATGCTCCGGGGCTGCTCACGGCCGATCCTCGCCTCGATGCGGAGGCGTCGCTCATCGAAGAGGTCTCGGAGATCGATCGGTCGCTCGAGGCCGTCGCCGGGGGACCCGGTGCCGTGGGCTCCGGAGGCATGGCGTCCAAGCTGGCGGCCGGGCGGATCGCGGCGTGGTCGGGCATCGAAGCGGTGATCGCCTCCGCGGAAGAGCCCGGGATCCTCCAAGGCATCGCACGAGGCGAAAGGACGGCAGGCACCTGGTTCAAGCCCCGGGAGACCCGGCTGAGTGCTCGAAAGCTCTGGATTGCCTTCGCCTTGGCACCGAAGGGCCACCTCGTCATCGACAACGGCGCCAAGGCGGCCCTGCTTCGAGATGGTCCCTCGCTGCTGGCACACGGCGTCCTCGAGGTCTCCGGTGCCTTTGAGGTCGACGACGCCGTCGAGATCCTCGATGGCCACGGAGCCCTGGTGGCCAAAGGCCTCGTCCGGCGAAGCTCCGCCACGGCCCGGGAGGTCGATCGGGGCGAATCTTCGGGCAACGTGGTCGTCCATCGAGACGACATGGTGGTCCTTTCGACCTCCCAGCTTGACGCTTCTTGACGGTTGGTACGATTGCGCCCGTGGTGACGCAGGACCTTCGCGCACTGGGGGCCCGTGTCGCCTCCGCATCGAAGCTGCTGGCCCGCGCCGAGAGCGCGACCCGAGCGGCCGGCATCGAGCGCGCCGCCGCGTCGCTTCGAGCAGCCAAAGCCGAGATCTTGGCAGCCAACGAGACGGACCTCGACGCCGCTGAGCGGGCGGGGCTGAGCCGCACCGCCCTCGATCGACTGGTGCTCGACGAGGCTCGCCTGGAGGCCATGGCTTCAGGACTGGAGACGGTGGCCTCGCTGCCCGATCCGTTGGGCCAGGTTGTGGCCGAGCAGGTGCGACCCAACGGGCTGCGTGTCCGACAGGTGCGGGTGCCACTCGGCGTGGTGGGCGTGATCTACGAGAACCGACCGAACGTCACGAGCGACGTGGCCGGGCTGTGCTGGCGCTCGGGCAACGCGGCCTTCCTGCGAGGCTCGTCGAGCGCGCTCGGCTCCAACCAGGCCATCGTGGCCGCCCTCAGAGAGGGCCTCGCTGAAGTCGGTCTGCCCGCAGAGGCCGTCGCGCTGGTGGAGGACACCAGCCACGAGGTGGCGGTCGAGTTCATGCGCCTCCGAGGCCTCATCGACGTGCTCATCCCTCGTGGCGGGCCCTCGCTGATCAACTCGATGCTCGAGCACGCGACGGTGCCCTTCGTGCTCGATGGGGCTGGCAACTGCCACCTCTACGTGGACAGGGCCGCTGATCTCGAGATGGCGACCTCGATCATCGTCAACGCCAAGGTCCAGCGTCCCGGTGTGTGCAACGCGGTCGAGTCCCTGGTGCTGCACGTCGATATCGCCGAAGAGCTCCTGAACCGCCTGGCCCTGGTGATGGCCGAGGTGCGCCTGGTCGGCGACGAGCGAGCCCAACGCCTCTCTGCCTCAGTCGAGGCCGCCACCGAGGCGGACTTCGCCACCGAGTTCTTAGATCTCACCGCGTCGGTGGCGGTCGTCGACTCCATGGACGAGGCGATGGCTCACATCGCTCGCTACGGCAGCGGGCACACCGAGGGGATCATCACCGCCGACACCGAGGCCGCCGCGGTCTTCTTGGCACAGGTCGATGCGGCTGCGGTCGTGCACAACGCGTCGACACGCTTCGTCGACGGCTCGGAGCTTCGGGCTCGGGGCAGAAGTCGGAATCTCAACCCAGAAGCTCCACGCTCGAGGCCCCATGGGCCTCGAGGCACTCACCTCGGTGCGCTGGGTTCTCGAAGGAGAAGGGCAGATCAGAACATGACCACCGAAGGCAGTGCTGCCGACCGGTTCAAGACCCCTGACGAGGTCTCCACGCGTCTTCGTGACGTCGACTACCTCGCAGACGACGCCATCGCGTCGACGGTGTTCCTCGCCGACAGGCTCCGCAAGCCCGTCTTGGTCGAAGGACCGGCAGGCACCGGCAAGACCCAGCTGGCGAAGTCCGTCGCCGAGCTCACCGGCTCTCGGCTGATCAGGCTCCAGTGCTACGAGGGTCTCGATGAGTCGAAGGCTCTCTACGAGTGGAACTACCGCAAGCAGCTCCTCCGCATCCAAGCGAGCCAGGTCGGCTCGGTGGAGGGCCCAGGCTGGGCCGAGCTCGAAGAGGACATCTTCGACGAGGACTTCCTCTTGACCCGACCCCTGCTCGAGGCCATCCGCGCCGAGGAGCCCGTGGTCCTCCTGATCGACGAGGTTGACCGCGTCGAGCTGGAGACGGAGGCGCTCATGCTCGAGGTGCTCTCTGAGTACCAGGTCTCGATCCCCAGCTCGGCACCGTGAAGGCCAGCCAGATCCCCATGGTCTTCCTCACCTCGAACAACACGAGAGAGCTCTCCGAGGCGCTCAAGCGCCGCTGCCTGTTCCTCCACGTGGGCTATCCCGACATCGAGCGCGAGCGCCTGATCGTCGAGACCCGGGTGCCCGGGATCTCAACCGAGCTCGCCGATCAGATCTCGAGGATCGTGCGCACCATCCGCCAGATGGACCTGCGCAAGGCCCCGTCGGTCTCAGAGACCATCGACTGGGCCCGCACCTTGGTCGTCTTGGGCCGCAAGACCATCGAAGAAGAAGACGCCGTCGAGACGCTGCACGTGCTGCTCAAGTACCAGACCGACATCGACAAGGCGCGCGCCGAGCTCACCGGGCAGCGTCGCTAGGCGCTCGCAGGCCATGCTCGAGATCCTCAACGAGTTCATCGTCGCCCTCAGGGCATCGGGGCTGCCCATCTCGATGACCGAGCACCTGGACGCGGCCGCGGCGATCTCGCACATCGACCTCGGAGAGCGGGCGGTCTTCAAGGCCGCCTTGCGAGCCACCCTGGTCAAGTCCGAGGACCACTTCGACGCCTTCGACCTCGCCTTCGAGGTCTACTTCGCTGATCGCTCGCTGCCCGAGGACCAGGACGGTCCCGACGGCGACGTCGGTGGCGAGGATGCCGACGGCGGCGAGACGCCCGGCACCCAAGGCGGCGGAGGAGCGCACGAGGCCCTCTCGGCGGAAGAGCTCGCCCAGATGCTCGAAGAGGCCATGCGCCACGGCGATCCCGAGATGCGCAACCGGGTCGCTCGGGAGGCCGTCGATCGCTACGCCGGCATCGAGCCTGGACGCCCCGTCGGTGGGACCTACTACCTCTATCGGACCCTCCGGCATCTGGAGCTCGATCCGCTGGCGGAGCGCTTGCTCGAAGAGCGTCGCCAGGGGGCTTCGAAGTCGTCGCATCTCGACGATCGGCTGGCCAAAGATGAGATCGGGGCACGGATCGACGGGCTCAAGAAGGCTGTCGAAGCGGAGATCCGTCGCCGACTGGTGGCCGACCGCGGTGCCGACGCGCTGGCTCGCTCGGTGCGCAAGCCACTGCCCGAGGACATCGACGTCATGCACGCCACGCGCGAGGAGCTGGCCACGTTGGAGCGAGCGCTGCGTCCACTCAGCCGCAAGCTGGCCGTGCGCCTGACGAGGAAGCGCCGCCATCTGCGAAAAGGTGCCGTCGACTTCCGACACACCGTCCGGCGCTCGCTCTCGACCGGTGGCGTCCCCATCGACGTGCGCTACAAGCACCCCCGACCGGCCAAGCCCGAGATCATCGTCGTCGCCGACATCTCAGGCTCGGTGGCCTCCTTCGCTCGGTTCACCCTGCACCTCGTCTACGCCATCAGCTCGCAGTTCTCGAAGGTGCGAGCCTTCGTCTTCGTCGACGGGGTCGACGAGGTCACGCACCTCTTCGACGAGGCGGACGACCCGATGGACGCGGTGGCTCGCATCAACGCCGAGGCCGACGTGGTGTGGATCGACGGCCACTCCGACTACGGCCATGCCTTCAAGGCCTTCCACGAGCGCTACGCCGAGGAGATCACGTCGCGCACCTCGGTGCTGATCTTGGGCGACGCCCGCAACAACTACCACGCCTCTGAGGCGTGGGTCGTGGCTGACATGCAAGCCCGCGCCCGGCACGTCTACTGGCTCAACCCCGAGCCTGAGAGCTACTGGGGCTCGGGAGACTCGATCGTCGGCCAGTACGGCGAGCACTGCGACTCTGTCGTCGAGGTTCGCACGCTCCGACAGCTTGAGAAGTTCGTCGGCGAGCTGGCGTGAGCGCCTCGTCGCTGCCCCCTGAGGGGGTGCGGACGACCTCCGATCCGCCAGCGGGTGCGACCAGGCTGGTGCTGCTGCGCCACGGGCAAGGGTCGTGCAACGTCGACGGCATCATCGGCGGACCGCTCGGGTGCACAGGGCTCACCGAGCTCGGCCGCAGCCAGGCCGCCGTCATGGCCACGTACGTGGCGAGCACCTCGGCGCTGAGCTCGCCGAGCGCGCTGGTCACCTCGAGCCTGGCCAGGGCGACCGAGACGATGGCGATCGTCGCTGACGCCCTCGGCGTCGCCTCAAGCGAGGTCACGGTGACCGCCGAGCTCAGCGAGCTCAACCCTGGTGACGCCGACGCGCTCAGCTGGGATGCCTACCGAGCGCGCTTCAGCGCTCCGAACTGGGACGTCGATCCCACCGTGCCGCTCAGCCCGGGCGGTGAGAGCTGGGCAGGCTTCGTCGATCGAGCCGCTGCTGGTCTCGAAGCCCTCGTCGCCGCACATCCCGGGGGCCTGGTGCTGGCCGCGACGCACGCCGGGGTCATCGAGGCGTCGCTGCTGCGCTTCTTGGTGGGCTCGCCCTGCGGTGCGCCACACCCGCGGCTGCGGCTGCGCACCGCGTACGGCTCGCTGAGCGAGTGGGAGCACGCAGCGGGTCGCTGGCAGCTGCGGAGCTACAACGTGGTGCCGAACGGGCTCTAAGCCCGCAGGAGGTCAGCGATCCGGAACGAGAGATCGAGCGACTGGCCGGCGTTGAGCCTCGGGTCGCAGATCGAGGTGTAGTTGAGCCCGAGGTCGCCCTCACCCACCGATTCGCCGCCGCCGAGGCACTCGGTGACGTCGTCGCCGGTCAGCTCGACGTGGATGCCTCCGGGCCACGTGCCCATGGAGCGGTGGACCTCGAAGAACTCGCCGAGCTCGGCGAGGATGTCGTCGAAGCGCCGCGTCTTCGATGCCCTCGGCCGACGAGAAGGTGTTGCCGTGCATCGGGTCACACGCCCAGATCACGGGATGACCTGCTCGCCCGACGGCATCGATCAGATCCCCCAGGTGCGCGGCGACCTTGCCGGCACCGAAGCGGGTGATCAACGTCAGGCGGCCCGGCGTCATCGAGGGATCCAAGCGGCCGCAGAGCTCTGCGATCTCGTCGGGCTCGGCCGAGGGCCCGACCTTGACCCCGATGGGGTTGTCGACGCCTGAGAGGAACTCGACGTGCGCGCCGTCGAGCTGGCGCGTCCGGTCGCCGATCCACAGCATGTGCGCCGAGCAGTCGTAGTAGTCCCCGGTGAGCGAGTCGCGTCGGGTCAGGGCCTCTTCGTAGGGCAGGATCAGCGCTTCGTGGCTGGTCGAGAAGTCCACCTGGTGGAGGGTGGCCTCCGCCTCGAGGTCGATCCCGCAGGCCGACATGAAGCGGAGCGCCCGCTCGATCTCAGCGGCGATGTCTTCGTAGTGGCGCCCCTCTGAGGACGACGCCACGAACGCCTGGTTCCAGGCGTGCACCTGGGTGAGGTCGGCGAAGCCACCCATGGTGAAGGCCCGCAGCAGGTTCAGCGTGGCGGTCGACTGGTGGTACGCCTGGAGCAGGCGGGCAGGATCAGGACGACGAGCTGCCTCGTCGAAGACCTCGGCGTTGACGAGATGGCCGCGAAACGACGGCAGCGTGGTGCCGTCCAGGGTCTCGGTGGGGCTCGAGCGGGGCTTGCCGAACTGCCCGGCGATGCGTCCGACCTTCACCACCGGCACACCCGAGGCGTAGGTGAGGGTGACCGCCATCTGCAAGATCACCTTGAGCTTGTCCCGGATCTGGTCGGCGCTGGCCTCGTCGAAGGACTCTGCACAGTCCCCGGCCTGCAACAGAAATGCTCGACCAGCGGCCACCTCGGCCAGGCGAGCGCGCAACCGGCGAGCCTCGCCGGCGAAGACCAGCGGCGGCAGGGCGGCCAGCGTGGTCTCGACCTGCTTGAGCGCAGCCTCATCCGGCCACGTCGGCTGCTGGGCGGCCTCACGGGCGCGCCAGCTGCCAGGGTGCCAGGGCTCGGTGGTCGACGGTGCCATGGGCCAATGCTACGGCGTGGCCGCCGGGGTTGGTGGCGCCTGCGCCCTAGGCTGACCGCCTGTGGAGGCGAGCGTCGGCATCTTCGGAGGCACCTTCGACCCGCCCCACGTCGGCCACGTGGCCGCCGCCGAGCGCTGTCGAGCCGCTCTCGGGCTTGATCGGGTGCTCTTGGTGGTGGCCAACGATCCGTGGCAGAAGGCTCCCGATCGCCTGGTCTCGCCCGCTCCGATCCGGCTCGCCATGGTCCAAGCGGCGGTGGCTGGCCACCCTGGCCTCGAGGCCAGCGACCTCGAGATCGCCCGCGGCGGGGCGAGCTACACGATCGATACGGTCGAGGAGCTCGAGCGAACCGAGGCGATCAGGTCCCCGTGGGTCATCGTCGGTTCAGATCTGTCGACCACCTTGGACACCTGGGAACGCCATGGTGACCTGGCCCTTCGCGTTCGGATTGCCGTGCTCTCTCGCCCGGGGAGCCCTCTGGTGCTGCCCAAGGGCTGGCGCTCGGTGGCGGTGGCGTCCGACGAGCTGGACGTGTCGAGCTCGATGATCAGGGCACGGGTGGCTCGAGGCGAGCAGATCGGCGATTTCGTCGTTCCAGAGGTGGTGCGCCACATCGAAGACAAAAATCTGTACATTGAGGAGACAGATGGCAGTTCGTAGCGCTCAGGATCACCTCGAAGCAACGGCGCCGTGGAGCGCGTCTGCGATCCCTTCCTCGGTGCGCTCGCATCGTCCGGCAGAGAGCCGCCGAGCTCATCGGGCGGCTCACGCGGTCGCCCGAGCCGAGACCCGTCGCTGGATGCTGGTCGGTGCGATCTCGCTCCTCGTCCCACTCATCGGAGCGATCACGATCTTGGAGCTGGTCCGCTGACGACGTCTCCCGCTCCCCTCGAGGACCCGAGGAGCATCGACGACAAAGCGGACGCAGACCTCCTGGTCGCGGCCGCCGTGCGAGCCGCCGACGCCAAGCAGGCTGAGGAGATCGTGGTGCTGGACGTCGCCGAGATGCTCAGCGTGGTCGACTTCTTCGTGATCTGCTCAGGTCGGAACTCTCGCCAGGTGGCCACCGTGGTCGAAGAGGTCGAGGCTGCAGCCCGACGAGTCACCGGCCGCAGCCCGCTGCGCGTCGAGGGCCTGAAAGACGCCACTTGGGTCCTCATGGACTATGGGGACGTCGTGGTGCACGTCTTCTTGGAGGAGACGAGGGAGTACTACGACCTCGAGCACCTCTGGTCAGGGACGCCGAGGGTCTCCACCTCGACGATCCTCGGTGCCGCGCGCGTCCAGCAGGGCTGACGCAACCCGCTCATCGCTTGGTGGCGCGCAGCCACCGCAGATCGCCCTCTTCATCGGCGTGCAGCTCGATCTCGTGGAAGCCTGCCTCGCGCAGCGAATCGCGGGCTGACCCACCTTGCTCCCCACCGAGCTCGAGGAACAGGTCCCCGCTGGAGGTGAGCAGGCGTGCTGCGCTCTCGATGATGCTCCTGATGACCACCAGCCCGTCGAAGCCGCCGTCGAGCGCGACGTGAGGCTCGAAGCGCTGCACGTCCGAGGGCAGGAAGCTGAGCTCCTCCGACGGCACGTAGGGCGCCACTGCGGTGATGAGCGCAGCGCAGCCCGAGTCGAGGGCATCGCCAAGGTCGCCGATGAGCACCACGACCCCGTTGCGAGCAGCGCACCTGGCGGCGCGGCGATCGAGCTTCCACGCCCAGCACGAGCGACGAGGGCGAGGCGCGCGAGAGCTGGCGTGCCACCGCTCCCGCACCGGTGCAGAGGTCGACCGCCAGGGCACCTCGACCCCGCAGGGACAGGCTCCGGCCGGCGGCCAGCGCCATCTCCTCGCTCTGCCAGCGTGGGACGTAGACCCCCTCGTCCACGTGGATCCACTGGCCGCAGAAGCTGACGCCTCCTGTCAGCCAGGCCAGCGGCTCACCGTCCTCACGGCGGCACACCAGGGCCTCGAGCTCGTCGGGATCGCGAGCGGCAGCGAGGAGCTCACGCGCCTCCTCGTCGGCAGCGACGCAGCCCGCAGCAGCCAGCCGGGCGCTGAGCGCCGCTTCGCCAGGTGCTTGGGGCACCTCAGTGGGCGAGCAGCGTCGAGTAGTCGTCGGCGGTCACCGGCGACGTCGTCGACGCGCCTGAGTCGATCGGGACTGGCACCACGGCGCCGGCCACCACGAAGGAGATCCGCCTCACGCCGGGCTGCCGGGTGGCGGTGAGCACCAGCTGACCGACCGCCAGGATCTGATCGTCCCCTGAGATCGAGGTGAAGGCCTTGTTCAACCTGATGGTGATCACACCGTTGATCGCCGTCGTGCTGCGGATGTGGAGGTTGGCTGGGAGCGCCGTGCTCAGGCCGAGGGCGGTCTGGGTGGCGCTTGGACCTCGCAGCAGGGCGTTGAGCACGAGCTCGAGATCAGCCGGTGCAGCGACGGCGCGCGGCACCTCGACGAGCTGCTTGGCATCATCGATGAAGTAGATGGGCTGGATAGTCCCCGAAGTCGGCAGCGTGGACGCGGTGCTGCTTGGGGGCACCTTGGGCGAGAGGAGCCGGAGCGGGACGTCCTTTTTCGCCACCACGCTGGCCTGCTCGGAGGTGGGGATCCCACAGGCCGCGAGCAGGGTGACCACGCACGCCAGGGCAAGCAGCGCTCGCCTCACACCGAGACCGCCTCAGGGTCAAGAGGTAGGCGCACGACGAAGGAGGTGCCGAGACCCTCGTGGCCGTCTTCGACGGTGACCGAGCCCCCATGTCGCCGGACGTGCTCGTCGACGATGGCGAGGCCCAGCCCCGAGCCCTCTGTGCTGCCCCGCCTGCCTGAGACGCCGCCGCGGTAGAAGCGGTCGAAGACCTTGGTCCTGTCTGCGGGGTCGATGCCAGGCCCCACGTCGGTCAGCGTGATGACGACGCCGTCTCGTCGTTCGTCGCTCCTGACCACGATCTCGGTCACGCCTCCGGCGTAGATCTGGCCGTTCTCGATCAGGTTGCTCATGACCCGCCCGAAGCGCCGCTTGTCGATCAGGAGTCGCAGGTGCGCTGCGCTCGGCTCGATCTCGATGGTTGGCATCGTGGCTCCGTCGACCACGCGGACCGCACCGCTCACTGAATTGGTCACGAGCTCGGTGACGTCGACCTCGTCGAGCGAGAGGGCTCCGACGTCAGCGTCGCTGCGGGCGATCTCGAGCAGGTCGGCCACGAGGCGCTGAAAGCGGTGGACGTCGCCGGTCATGAGGTCGAGGGCCTGCTGGCCTCGGGCATCGAGCTCACCGCGGTGTGCGTCGAGCACGTCGAGCGAGGCGGCCAGGGTCGTGAGTGGTGAGCGGAGCTCATGGCTCACGTCCGAGGTGAAGCGGGCGTCTCGGGTGATCCGCTCCTCGAGGCGGTCAGCCATGTCGTTGAACGACTGCGTCAGCCCTCGCAGGTCAGGATCGGCGGCGCCGACCGGCAGCCGGGTGCTGAGCTCGCCCTGGGCGATGGCCACTGCTGCGGTCGACACGTCGGTCACCGGCTTGAGGACTCGTCGGGAGGCAGCCGCTCCGACCGCCGCCCCGAGGAGCGCCGTGATCGCCGCAGCCGCTGCCAGGGCGGCGAGCAGCACGCGCAAGGTCTGCTCGATGTCCGACAGGTCGGTGACGAGGTAGGTGGACGCATCGACCGAGGGCAGCGGCACGCCGACGAAGAGCCGTGGATCGCCGAGCGCATGGGTGGTCTGGACCGCGACGTTGCCCTTGTTCACCGTCTCGGTCAGCGACTTCGGCAGCGTGGCGCGCCCGATCCCGAGCGTGCTCGAGTACCAGACGCCCTGGTCCTCGAGGACCGTCACGCTGCTCGGTCCTGTGCCGAGCCCGGTCACCGTCGAGCTGATGTTGGGCGAGTCAGCGGCCAAGGCGCTTCTGAGGAGGGCGGCGTTGGCGTAGGCCTGTCGCAGCGCGGTGCTCTGGCGCTCGGAGAGCAGGAAGTGGCGGGTGGTGAAGTAGGCCAGCGCTCCCATCACCACGCTCAAGGTGAAGGCGGCGGCGGCCAACGTCGCCATCAGGCGGAATCTGAGACCGATCCGTCGGGGCGAGCGCTCGCCAGCGGGTTCCCCAACCACGGTCTGGCTCAGGGGACCAGCTTGTAGCCCATGCCCCGCACGGTCTGGAGGTGTGTGGGCATCGCTGGGTCGTCTTCGACCTTGGTCCGCAGCCGACGCATGTGGACGTCGACGAGTCTCGAGTCGCCGAAGTAGTCGTAGCCCCAGACTCGCTCTAAGAGCGCCTCTCGGCTCAAGACCTTGTTCGGTGAGGAAGCAAGCACGCAGAGGAGGCGAAACTCGGTGCGGGTGCAGTGCACCTCGGTGCCGTTGGAGCGCCGCAGCACGCCCTCGTCAGGCAGCAGCTCGAACTCGCCGAAGCGGATCGAGCTCGGCTCGGTCTCATCGGAGCGCGTGCGGCGCAGCAGCGCCCGGATCCTCGCCGCGAGCTCCTTCGGGACGAAGGGCTTGGTCACGTAGTCGTCCGCACCGGCCTCGAGACCTGCGACGACGTCGTGCGTGTCGTTGCGCGCGGTCACCATGATGATCGGGACGGGGGCGTGGCGGCGCAGCGAACGGCAGCACTCGAAGCCATCCATGCCCGGCAGCATGAGATCGACCAGCACCAGATCGGCGGTGGCATCGGCGAAGCGGTCGAGAGCTTGTTCGCCGCTCCCCGCCTCGTCGACGACCCAACCCTCTTCCTCGAGGGAGAGTCGCATCGACGATCGGATGCGCTCATCGTCCTCGACGATCAAGATCCTGTCTGCCACCACTGCCTCTCAAGATCGCCTGCTTCGTCTGAGACTAGACGACCACCCTCCGCAAACCGGGGCAGTGCGAGCCGTAGCCTTGGGTGTCGTGGAGCCCTTCGAGCCTGGTGTGGTCGACCCCTTCGAGCGTGCCGCCTTCGCCTCATGGCTGAGCGGGCGCTCATCGGCCACGGCCAAGGCGTACCTAAGCGACCTCGACGCCCTGGTCTCGTGGTTGGCCGAGGAGGGGATCACGACCCCCGCCAAGGTCGATCGCCTCGTCTTGCGGCGGTATCTCGGGTCCCTCCAGCGCCGAGGGCTGGCCAAGTCGACCATGGCTCGAAAAGCAGCAGCAGCCCGCTCGTACTTCTCCTTCCTCACCGCTCGAGGCATCGTCGAGGTCGATCCAGCGGCCCGGCTCTCCGCGCCGAAGGCGTCCTCTCGCCTGCCCGCCGTGCTCGGCCAAGCGGACCTCGCCGTGCTGCTCGACGCCGGGGACCAAGACGATCCGGTGGGGCTTCGAGATCGAGCGCTCGTCGAGCTGCTCTATGCGGCGGGCCTTCGAGTCGCCGAGCTCTGCGGGCTCGACCTCGACGACCTCGATCTGGCCCACGGCATGCTCGTCGCCTTCGGCAAGGGCGCGAAGGAGCGTCGGGTGCCTGTCCACGAGCGCTGTGCGCAGGCCCTCGAGCGCTACCTCTCTGAAGCCAGAGCGTCGCTGATGAACGAGAGCTCCCCAAGTGCCGCGGTCTTCTTCAACCGGCGGGGCCATCGCATGGGACCTCGAGACGTGCGCAGGGTGCTCGACCGGTGGTCAGCATCGCCCACCCACCCCCACGCCCTTCGCCACACCTTCGCCACCCATCTGCTGGACGGGGGAGCGGACCTTCGTGTGGTTCAAGAGCTGCTGGGCCACGCCAGCTTGGCCACCACGCAGCTCTACACCCACGTGTCAAAAGAGCGGCTCCAGCGCGTCTACGACGACACCCATCCGCGCGCCTGACGGTCGCGGTTGCCACGAGAGCCCTCAGGAGCGGCAGGGCCAGGTGGAAGGGTGTGCATCCGACGGCTAGTGTCTGAGGGCTGATCTGTACGGGTCAGCGCATCCCTAGTGAAGCGACCTGCCACGTTCTGACGGTCGCCGTGATGCCGGAAGGCATGCGGTGCGGTGGCAGGCCATGAAACCAACCGAAAGACCAACAAGGAGACGACCATGGCTGTGGTCACGATGCGCCAGTTGCTTGACTCTGGCGTCCACCTCGGGCACCAGACTCGCCGGTGGAACCCCAAGATGCGCCGCTTTATCTTCGGAGAGCGCAGCGGCATCCACCTCTTCGACCTGCACAAGACCCTCTCGGGGATCGAGACCTCGTACACCTTCGTGCGAGACCTCGTCGCTGGTGGGGGGACGATCTTGTTCGTCGGCACCAAGAAGCAGGCCCAAGGCCCCGTGGCCGACTTCGCCGATGCCTGCGGCATGCCCTACGTCAACCAGCGCTGGCTGGGCGGCATGCTCACCAACTTCCAGACCGTGGCCGGTCGCGTGGAGCGCATGAAAGAGCTGCGCATCATGCAGAACGCGGGCGACTTCGAGGGCATGCCCAAGCGTGAGGCCCTTCGTCACAGCCGTGAGCTCGAGAAGCTCGAGCGCAACCTGAGCGGTATCTCTGGTCTGTCGAAGCTCCCCGACGCCGTGTTCATCATCGACACGAAGAAGGAGCACATCGCGGTGACCGAGGCCAACAAGCTCGGCATGCCGGCGGTCGCCATCGTCGACTCGAACTGCGACCCCGACGTCATCGACTTCGTGATCCCGGGCAACGACGACGCCATCCGGTCCGTGGCCCTGCTGTGTCGGGTGATGGCAGACGCCGTGGCGGAAGGTCGCTACATCGCCCAGAACCGCCCGAAGGCTCAGGCGGCTGCTGAGAAGGCGGCTGCTCCCGCTCCTGCACCGGCTGCCGAGGCACCAGCTCCTGCGCCGGCCGCCGAGGCTCCCGCTGAGGAGGCTCCCGCCGCGAGCGAGGCTCCAGCCGAGGAGCCCGTGGTCGCCGCGGCGACGAGCACCCCGGAGGCCTGAGTCACGATGGCAGGGTTCACCGCAAAAGACGTCCAAGCGCTCCGCAAGGCCACCGGCGCGGGCATGCTCGACGCCAAGAAGGCGCTCGAAGAGACCGACGGCGACACAGAGAAGGCAGCCACGTGGCTTCGCGAGCAAGGCCTCGCCGGCGCCGCGAAGCGCTCCGATCGCGATGCGAGCGAGGGCGCCGTCTCTGTCGTCCGTGACGGCAACGCCGCCGCCATCGTGCTGCTGCGCTCGGAGACCGACTTCGTCGCCAAGGCCGCCGAGTTCGTCTCGATCGTCGACGAGCTGGCTGCTCGAGTGGCCACTGACGGGGTGGATGCCGTCGAGACGCTGAGCAGCGAGATCGACACGATGCGCACGACGCTCAAGGAGAACATCTCGGTGGGCGAGGTCGTCAGGCTCGAGGCCACCGAAGGCCAGGTCATCGACACCTACCTCCACCAGCAGGCGGGTCGTGGCGTGAACGCGGTGGCCGTGGTGCTGAGCGGTGGTGACCAAGAGCTCGCTCACGACATCGCCGTGCACATCGCGTTTGCCAAGCCCCAGGTCATCAGTCGCGACGAGGTCCCCGCGGCCGAGGTCGACGCCGAGCGAGCCACCATCGAGAGCATCTCTCGCAATGAGGGCAAGCCCGATGCGGCGCTGCCGAAGATCGTCGAAGGCCGACTCAACGGCTGGTTCAAAGAGAGGGTGCTCCTCGAGCAGCCCTACGCGCGCGACGAGAAGCAGACGATCGCTCAGCTCCTGAACGGGGCGGAGATCGTCGCCTACGCTCAGGTGCTGGTTGGCTGAGCACGGGGGGATCCCCCAGATGGCGGGAGCAAAGCGAGTGGTGCTGAAGATGTCGGGGGAGGCTCTTGCCTCCTCGGCCTCTGACGAGACTATCGATGCGGTGACCGTCGAGCGACTCGCCGGCGAGATCGCCGAAGCCAAGGCGGCCAACGACCTTGAGCTGGCCGTGATGGTGGGCGGCGGCAACATCTGGCGCGGCGCGGTGGGTGCGATGGCCGGGATGGACCGAGCGACCTCCGACACCATGGGCATGCTCGGCACCGTGATCAACGCACTGGCCCTCCAAGACGCGCTGGAGCATCGCGGGCTCGCCACCAGGGTGCTCTCCGCTGTCCAGATGGCCGAGGTCGCTGAGCCCTACATCCGGCGCCGCGCCATCCGCCACCTGGAGAAGGGTCGTGTGGTCGTCTTCGCAGCCGGCATGGGCAACCCGTACTTCACCACGGACACCTCCGCTGCGCTCCGCACCGCCGAGATCGAGGCGGAGATCCTGCTGAAGGGGACCCATGGCGGCGTGGACGGGGTCTACTCGGCGGATCCGAAGCTCGATCCAGACGCCACTCGCTACGAGCACATCACCTTCGACGAGGTCGTCGCCCGCGATCTTCGGGTGATGGATCTCACCGCGATCACCTTCTGCAAAGACAACCAGGTCCCCATCAGGGTGTTCGACCTGATGGCGCCCTCAAACCTGCGTCGCTCCCTGGCGGGCGAGCCTGTCGGTACGCTGGTCTCCTGATGGACGAGATGGCCGAGCTCGTGGTCGACGATGCGCGCGAGAAGATGGCGAAGTCGGTCGAGCACGTCCGTGCTGAGTTCGGAGCGGTGCGCACTGGGCGCGCCACCCCGGCGCTCGTCGAGTCGCTCTCCGTCGATTACTACGGGACCCCGACCCCACTCAAGGCGCTTGCCAGCTTCACCGTGCCTGACGGGAAGCTGCTGGTGATCTCGCCCTTCGACAAGTCGGCCATGGGAGCGATCGAGAAGGCCATCAGCGCGTCGGAGCTCGGGATCACCCCCACGAACGATGGCACCGTCATCCGATTGGGATTTCCACCTCTGACCGAGGAGCGTCGACGAGACTTGGTCAAAGTGGTTCGACAGAAGGCGGAAGAGGGCAAGGTCCAAGTCAGAGGTCACCGCCGCGGCTCACGCCACGAGCTCGACCTCTTGGAGAAGGACTCGGACATCTCATCTGACGAGCATGAGCGCTTGGCGAAGGAGATCGAGAAGTTGACTCACACCAGCATCGAGGCCATCGAAGAGCTGTTGACGCACAAGGAGCATGAGCTCCTTGAGGTCTGACGACACCATGCCTCCCGACGAGCCCACGGACAAGGACCGCAAGGTCGACGGCGTCCGCATCACCGGAGCGGTGCCCGCGGGAGACGACCCGCTTGGTGACTGGGACTTCGACGAGGGCGACGTCCAGAGCCAGGATCTGCCGCACTGGACCGACGAGCCCACCGGGCAGATCCCCTCGGCGCTGATCCGGGAGCGAGACGACTCATCGACGGGCACCTCGCCCGTGTGGCGCGAGGACTCGAGCGACTGGCAAGGCGACGAGGAACCCTTCGACCCGATCATCCTCGGCGCCGACGAGGAGCCTCGCGGCGCGCTCAACCCTGAGGAGACCAAGGAAGAGTCCCGTCCGTGGGAGTTCGACCTCGATGACCTTCCGCAAGGGGAGGCCGCCTCCTCGAACCCGGAGCCCCCAGCGCCCCCGAGCGACTCGTGGTCACCCGATCCTGAGGACGTCGCGGCCACCGCGCCGCCCGCACCTCGTCGGCGCGGAGGAGGGCCGCCACCGAGCAGCGAGGACGCACCACCGCCACCACCACCTCGTCGGCGTCCCGAGCGCGCCAGCAGCGCACGACACGGTGACGACGACGGGACCGATCGAACCGGGCGAAACCTTCCTGTGGCGATCGCTACCGGTGTCCTGATCGCGGTCTTGGTGCTGGTGACCTTCGATCTCGGCACCGTGCTCGCCATGTGCCTCGTGGTGGTCGCGGTGACGCTGGCGGCCGCCGAGGCGTACGCCGCCTTCCGACGCTCGGGCTACCACCCGGCCACGCTGCTCGGCTTGGCCGCCACGGTGGCGCTGACCATCGGCAGCTACAACCGAGGCCCGCAGGCCTTCGGCTTGGTGACGACCCTGCTGTTCATCTTCACCGTGCTCTGGTTCCTCTTTGGCGTCGAGAAGGCCAACGTCCTCGACGGCATCTCATCGACCATGCTCGTCTACCTCTGGGTGGGCGTCATCGGCTCCTACGCCGCGCTGCTTCTCGACCCGACCGCCTTCCCCAACCGCCATGGCCTCGCCTTCTTGCTGGCGGCCATCGTGCTCGTCGTCGTCTACGACGTGGCTGCGCTGTTCATCGGCACCTCGATGGGACGCCATCCGCTCATCCCCGAGATCAGCCCCAACAAGACCTGGGAGGGGCTGATCGGCGCTTCGGTCGCCACCATCATCGTGGCGGTCATCATCGTGCCGCTGATGCACCCCTGGACGCTGTCGAGTGCGCTGTGCCTGGGCATCTTGGTGGCGATCCTGAGCCCCCTCGGCGACCTGGCCGAGTCGATGATCAAGCGCGGCCTTGGGCTCAAGGACATGGGACGGATCCTGCCCGGCCACGGTGGCCTGCTCGATCGGGTCGACGGCCTGCTCTTCGTCTTGCCCGCCACGTACTACCTCGTCAGGGCGTTCCACCTAGCCTGAGCCCATGGCTGCTGGTCGAGGTGTGCGATGACGACGACCAAGCTCAGCCTGCTCGGCTCGACCGGCTCGATCGGTACCCAGACCCTTGAGGTCGTCGAGCGCTTCCCCGAGCGCTTCGAGGTCATCGCCCTTGGTGCCGGACGCTGCACTGAGCGTCTGGTCGGCCAGATCGCTCGACACCGACCTGAGGTCGTCGTCACCGCGGACGAGGACGCCGCCCTCGAGCTCAAGGATCTGATCGACCCGACCATTGAGGTCGTGGTCGGCTCGAAGGGCCTCGAGATCGCAGCGGGGCTCGGCGACGTGACGCTCAACGCCGTGGTGGGCTTCGCCGGGTTGCCGGTGACGATCGCCACCCTTCGAGCTGGCTCGAGATTGGCCCTCGCCAACAAGGAGTCGTTGATCGCAGCAGCCCCCCTGGTCGAGCGCTTCCGCTCGACACCCGGAGCAGAGCTCATCCCTGTCGACTCTGAGCACTGCGCGATCTACCAGTGCCTCGCAGGATCGGCGCCCTCGTCCCTGCCTGGGAGCGTGGCCCGCCTCGTGCTCACCGCCTCCGGGGGGCCGTTTCGGACCACCGCCGCGTCAGCGCTCAAGGCAGTGCGGGTCGAAGACGCGCTCGTTCATCCGACGTGGTCCATGGGCCCCAAGATCACCGTGGACTCGTCGACGCTCTTCAACAAGGGGCTCGAGGTCATCGAGGCGCATGCCCTCTTCGGCGTCGGCTTCGATGCCATCGATGTCGTGGTCCACCCGCAGTCGATCGTCCACTCCATGGTCGAGTTCGTCGACGGCTCGACCATCGCGCAGCTCTCGCAGCCCGACATGCGCCTTCCCATCGCCTACGCCCTGGGCTTCCCTGAGCGGTTGCCCGCCGGCTACGGAGCGCTCGATCTCACCAAGCCCTTCAGCCTCGACTTCGAAGCACCCGACCATGACCGCTTTCCCGCCTTGGGGCTGGCCTATGAGGCCGGCAGGCTGGGTGGAGCAGCACCGGCGTGGCTGAGCGCGTCGAACGAGGTCGCCGTGGCGGCGTTCTTAGAGGGCTCGATCGCCTGGACCGAGATCGCAGAGCTCGTGGCGTTCACCCTCGAGCGTTACGAGGCCGATCCGCTCGACTCGATCGATGCGGTGCTCGAGGCAGACCGACGAGCCCGCGACGTCACAGCGCAGGCGCTGGCCGCGAGACTGTAACGGTGAGCGACACCATCGAATCACCGCTGCCGCTCGAGCTCGGCGAGGAACCGCGCCCAGAGCCGAGCTCGGCGTCCGGGACCGGCGCGGTGCTCAGGCTCCTGCTCGGCCTCGCAGTGATCGTCGGGGTCTTCTTGGCCTTCGGCCTCGGCGACCTGCTCTTCGTCATCGCCGCGCTCATCTTCATGGTGATGATGCACGAGCTCGGGCACTTCGCCACGGCCAAGTGGGCGAAGATGAAGGTGACCGAGTACTTCGTGGGATTTGGCCCTCGCCTCTGGTCGGTGCGCAAAGGTGAGACCGAGTACGGCGTCAAAGCGATCCCCGCCGGCGGCTACGTCCGGATCATCGGCATGTCGAGCTTGGAGGAGATCGAGCCCGACGACGAACCCCGGGCCTATCGCAACCAGCCCTTTGGCAAGCGGATCATCGTGGCGTCAGCCGGCTCGGCCATGCACTTCCTCATGGCCTTCCTCTTGGCCTTCGGAGCTCTGGTCTTCATCGGACGCTCGACGCCCTCGGTGGTCCTGGTCCGCAGCTACCTCCCGATCAGCAACGAGGCGAAGACCCCCGCCCAGCTGGGAGGCCTCAAGCCGGGCGATCGGATCATCTCCGTGGACGGGACGCCAGTCACCTCGGCTGATGCGCTGACCTCGACCGTCCACGACTCGGTGGGCAAGCCGGTCACGGTCGTGGTCGAGCGAGGCTCGGTGGACAAGACCCTCACCATCACGCCGCTCGACGGCCGAAAGGCCATCGTCAACGGCGAGCCTCTGGCCGATGCGAAGGGACCGCCGAGGGGGTACCTCGGCATCTCGCTGGGCGAAGGCACCTCCAAGGTCTCTCCGCTCTCGGCCGTCGGCCAGTCAGCAACCCTGGTGGGCCAGGTGTCGAAGTTCGCGGTGCTGGGCATCGCGCACCTCTTCTCTCCGGCTGGGCTGTCCACCTACGCCCATGAGGTGATCCACCCGGCCACGGCGTCCAGCTCGACGGCGAGCACGAGCTCTGGCTCGTCGTCAACCACGTCTGAGGCGAACTCCCGACCTGAGTCGATCATCGGTGCCGTCCGGACCGCCACCCAGGGGGTCCAGGCTGGCGCGCTCGCCTTCATCGAGATCTTGATCGCCTTGAACATCTTCATCGGGCTGATCAACCTGCTGCCGATGCTGCCCCTCGACGGTGGCCACATCGCCATCGCTGCCTATGAGTGGATCCGCACGCGTCGAGGACGCCCTCGCTACCAGGCAGACGTGGCCAAGATGATGCCCGTCGCCTACGCGTTCGTGGCGTTCCTGCTGCTGTTGGTGTCGACCTCGGTCTATCTCGACTTGACGCATCCGATCGCCAACCCATTCCAGTGATGCTCGACGCCGTCGCTGCTCAGGGCAGACTGGGCTGATGGACACCCCTGGCGAGCTGCTGTCGTCTCGAAAGCCAACCCGGCAGATCACCGTCGGTTCGGTGGCCATCGGTGGTGGCGCACCTGTGTCAGTCCAATCGATGACGACGACCAAGACGGCCGACGTGGAAGGCACGTTGGAGCAGATCTACGACCTCGCCGCCGCGGGTGCCGACCTCGTGCGCTGCACGTGCAACGAGGAGGCCGCGGCAGAGGGTCTGGCGCACATCGTGCCCCGCTCTCCGGTGCCGATCATCGCTGACATCCACTTCCACCAGGAGATGGCCTTCGCCGCGCTCGAAGCCGGCGTCCAGGGGCTTCGCCTCAACCCAGGGAACCTGCGAAAGCCCGAGGAGATCAAGCACATCGCGGCTGAGGCCAAGGACCGAGGTGTGCCCATCCGCATCGGCGTGAACGCGGGCTCGCTCCACCCTGAGATCTCGAAGCGCCACGGCGGTGCGACGCCGGAGGCCTTGATCGAGTCCGCCGAGCTCGAGCTGGCCTACTTTCGTGAGGTCGACTTCGATGACGTCAAGATCTCGGTCAAGGCGTCCTCGGTGCCGCTGATGATCGCCGCCTACCGCTTGGCGTCGGAGACCTTCGACTATCCGCTGCACCTCGGTGTGACCGAGGCCGGACCACCACCAGCAGGCCTGCTCAAGGGCACCGCCGGGATCGCCACACTGCTCGCCGAGGGCATCGGCGACACCATCCGCTTCTCGCTCACCGCCGACCCCGTGGAAGAGGCTCGCGCCGGGCGCCAGCTGCTCGAGGCCCTGGGGCTTCGCGAGCGAAAGGGACTCGACCTGATCGCCTGTCCCAGCTGCGGGCGAGCAGAGGTGGACGTCATCGCCATCGCCGCGGCCGCTCAAGCCGCCCTCGAGTCGAAGGCGCTGCCCATCCAGGTCGCCGTCATGGGCTGCGTGGTCAACGGACCGGGCGAGGCCAAGCACGCTGATCTCGGCATCGCCGGGGGTCGCAACAAGGGCCACCTCTTCATCCAGGGCAAGATCGTGCGGGTGGTGCCAGAGGACGAGATGGTCGAAGCTCTGGTCGCTGAAGCCGAGAAGCTGGTGGCCGAAGGCGTCGAAGCCAGGCTGGCGGCGGCCGACGAGGGAGCCGAGGCAGAGGCTGCCGCCGATCGAGCCGCGCTGCTCGAGGCCAAGGGCGACGACGCCAACCAGGCGTCGGTGCGCATCGAGCGGATTCACCGCGTCTTAGACGAGTAGCCCAGCGCCAGGCCGGAGGCTCCGGTGCTACAATAGGTGGCCAGTCCGGTTTGGTTGAGTCATTCGGTGGAGCGTGGGCCTCGGGCCCGCGCTCCTTGTGTTTGTGGCCCTGACCAGGGTGGACCGGAGTGATCACTGGACGAGAGGACGAGGAGGCGAGCGCGATGGACCTGGATGCTTCGACCCTCGCGTCCGCGCTCACCCCTCTCTTGGCTGACCAGGATCTCGACCTCTACGACCTCGAGCTCTCGAAGCAGATCCTGCGGGTCTACGTCACGACGACCCAAGGCGTGACCTTGGAGCAGCTGGCCACGGCGAACCAGACGATCTCGCTCTACCTCGACGAGCACGACCCCTTCACCTCTCGCTACACCTTGGAGGTCACGAGCCCAGGGGTGGAGCGCAAGCTGCGCACCCCGGCACACTTCGCCGGAGCGATCGGCGAGGCGGTGCGCATCAAGACGATGCCTGAGCAGAGCGCGGAGCGCCGGGTCGACGGCGAGCTCCTGAGCGCCGGCGAGACCGAGATCAGCGTCCGAACCGGAGAGGACACCGTCGTGACGCTCTCTTACGACCAGATCGAGAAGGCACGGACCCACTTCGAGTGGGGGTCGACGGCGAAGCCTTCGCCGTCGCGCGGCGGCAGCCCACGCGGCAAGCGACGCGCCCCCCAGCACGCCAGAGAGAGGATCATCACGCCATGAGCACCACCAACTTCGAGTTCCTCGACGCCCTGAGCCAGATCGCCATCGACAAGGGCATCTCGGTCGAGACCCTGCTCGACGCCTTGGCCAACGCCCTGGTGGCGGCCTACAAGCGCCTGCCGGACTCGGCCGAAGAGGCTGTCGTGACCATCGACCCTGACATCGGTGAGATCCGTGTCTACGGCCAAGAGCTCGACGAGAACGGCGAGGTCGTCCGCGAGTGGGACGACACCCCTGAGGATTTCGGGCGCATCGCGGCGCAGACCGCCAAGCAGGTCATCATGCAGCGCATCCGCGAGGTCGAGCGGGACATGAAGTACGACGAGTACGCCGGACGAGAGGGCGACATCGTCACCGGCATCGTCCAGCAGACCGACAACCGCTACACCTTGCTCGACCTCGGTCGCGTCGAAGCCCTGCTGCCTCAGGCTGAGCAGGTGCCCTATGAGCGCTACGACCACGGCACCCGGCTCAAGGCCTACATCGTCGAGGTCCGCAAGACCTCCAAGGGCCCTCAGATCGTGGTCAGCCGCACGCACCCTGGCCTCGTCAAGCGCCTCTTCGAGCTCGAGGTCCCCGAGATCTCCTCGGGCATCGTCGAGATCCGCGCCGCCGCCAGGGAGCCCGGACACCGGACCAAGATCGCCGTCTGGTCCAACGACGCCCACGTGGACCCGGTGGGGGCGTGCGTGGGTGCTCGAGGCAGCCGCGTCCGCATGGTGACCAACGAGCTGCGCGGCGAGCGCATCGACGTCATCCCCTACTCGGACGATCCCGTCGACCTGATCCAGAACGCCTTGGCGCCGGCCCGCGTCCGCGAGGTCCGCCTCGACGACGTGACCGGCACGGCCACGGTGGTCGTCAACGACCACCAGCTCTCGCTGGCCATCGGCAAGGAGGGCCAGAACGCTCGGCTCGCCGCACGGCTCACCGGGTGGCGCATCGACATCAAGTCGGAGACCCAGCTCGAAGAGGAAGAGGCGGGCGTTGACGGCCAGGAGTGGGCCGAGGGCGAGTGGATCGTCGACGACGAGGGCAACCAGGTGTGGAAGCCAGCTGAGGGCGGCGAGAGCCTCTCTGCCGAGGAGTGGTCCACCAAAGCCACCAAGGAGCCCGCAGCCGACGCAGCCGTGCCGCCCAGCAGCGAGACGGCCACCGCCGATGCGTCCGAGACCTACGAGGCTGGGCTCGAAGCAGCAGCCCACGCTGTCGGGGTCGCCGAGCACGAATCCGTCGAAGACGCCGCGCTCGACCTCGTCGAGGAGAGCTCGGGCGGGGCCACGGTCGAAGAGGTGCCGGCCGCAGACTCGGTCGCCGATGCTCCGGAGGCGGACGCATAGCGCCTCTGAGGACCTGTGTCGGGTGCCGCCAGCGACGTCCCGACACCGAGATGGTCCGCCTCGCCCTGGTCGCCCGTGGTCGACTGGGTGCTGGTCGCAGCGTTCCTGGACGAGGAGCGTGGCTGTGCCCGAGCCTGAGCTGTCTGACCAAGGCAGAGCGGAGTCGGTCACTGGAACGAGCCCTCCGAGGACCGCTCGGTCTTGAGGGCCCCCGACTCCATGACCAGCTGGTCGGGTTGCTGGGGCTCTGAAAGAGCAGTTCGGGTCCGCAGAAGGGTCCAGATGTGTGAGAATAAGAAGCCGTTCGCCGATTCAGGCCGGCGGCGTGAGTGAAACACCGAGGAAATCTTGCCCAAGAAGATCCGCGTCTACGAGCTGGCCAAAGAGCTGGGGATGACGAACAAAGAGACGGTCGACCTGTCCGTCTCGCTCGGCATCGGCATCAAGAGCCACTCCTCCTCGATCGAGGACGCACAGGCTGACCGAGTACGCCGCAAGGCGGATGCCGACGGCCTCCGCCGTGCGGTCCAACCTGAAGAGCCGGCCAAGCCCACCAAGGCCACCGCCAAGACGACGAAGGCGCCTGCCAAGCCTGCCGCGCCAGCCGTCGCGCCCGCTCCGCAGCCGGTGTCGCCCGCCGAGGACCACACGCCCCGACGCCTCGTCCGCTCAGGCGGCGCACCCACGACCACCGCCACGCCGAGCGCGCCCGAACCGCAGGTCCGACCCCAGGGCGAGCCGGCCGCTGAGGCACCCGCTGCGAGCGCCCCTGCCGTGCCCCAGAGCGCGGCGGCCGCCCCGTCTGCCCCTTCGGCACCCTCTCGTCCACCGACAGGCGATCCTGCACGTCGACCGACGCCGAGCGCGTCCTCCGATCGGCGAGTCGGGCAAGCCCATCCCACCGCCGCCCGGGTCTCGACGCCCGCCGGTGAGCCAGTCCGGCAAGCCCATCCCGCCGCCGCCAGGCGCTCGTCGCCCTGTCGCTCCCTCGGGTGGTCGACCGAGTGGGCCCGGTGGCCCTCGTCCCGGTGGCGGCCCCCGTCCCGGCGGCGGCTCGAGTGGTGGCTACGGCGGTCCTCGCGCGGGCAGCTTCTCAGGCGCTGCCGGTCCTTCCAGCGGACGTCCCGGCGGCCCTCCCTCCGGTCCGCCCGGTGGGCGCGGCGGGCTGCCCGGTCGTGGGCAGCGTCCACCGCAGCGGCGCTCACGGCGTCGTCGTCGGAACATGGAGGAGCTCGAGCCGACCCAGATGACGACCTACGTGCCCTCCACGGCACCGGTCCCTGATGGTGAGGTCATCATCGAGCGCGGCTCGACGGCACGTGACGTGGGAGCGAAGCTCAACCGCTCAGCCGGCGACGTCATCCGCTTCCTCTTGCTCCAGGGCGAGATGATCACGACGACCCAAGGTCTCTCAGACGACATGATCGAGCTCTTCGCCGCCGAGCTGGGCGCTGAGGTCCGTCTCGTCGACCCGGGTGAAGAGCAAGAGGCCCAGCTGATGGCCCGCTTCTTCGAGGAAGAAGAGGAAGAAGACGACGGCGAGGCCGAGCCCCGACCGCCGGTGATCACCGTCATGGGCCACGTCGATCACGGCAAGACCCTGCTGCTCGACAAGATCCGCTCCGCCAACGTCGTCGCCGGCGAGGCCGGTGGGATCACCCAGCACATCGGCGCGTACCAGGTCGAGTGGCAGGGCCATCCTCTGACCTTCATCGACACCCCTGGTCACGAAGCCTTCACCGCCATGCGCGCCCGAGGTGCCGAGGTCACCGACATCGTCATCTTGGTCGTCGCCGCCGACGACGGCGTCATGCCCCAGACCCTCGAGGCCATCGACCACGCTAAGGCCGCCGACGTGCCGATCATCGTGGCCATGAACAAGATCGACCGAGAGAACGCCAACCCTGATCGCGTCCTCCAGCAGCTGACCGAGCACGAGCTCGTGCCGGAGAAGTGGGGCGGCGACACCATCGTCGTCGAGACCTCCGCGCTCCAGGGCCTCGGGATCGACGACCTGCTCGAGCAGATCGTGCTCGTCGCCGAGGTCGAAGAGCTGACCGCGTCGAAGTCCTCGACCAACGCTCGAGGCGCTGTGCTTGAAGCGGAGCTCGAGACCGGCCGCGGCCCGGTAGCCACCGTCATCGTCCAGCGAGGCACGCTGCGCGTCGGAGACCCCATCGTGGCCGGCGCCGCGTGGGGCAAGGCCAAGGCGTTGATCGACGACAACGGCAAGCAGATCAAGGAGGCTGGTCCCTCGACGCCGGTCCAGGTGCTGGGCTTCTCGGAGCCCCCTCACGCCGGCGACGAGCTGCGCACCGCCAGCGACCTGGCCCACGCACGGACCCTGGCTGAGGCTCGGGCCCAGCGCATGCGCCTCTCAGGCCACCTGCCCGCTCCTTCGGCGGCGGGTGCTCGCCTGGAAGACCTCTTCGAGCAGATCCAGCGCGGCGAGACCGCCACGCTCAACGTGGTCCTCAAGGCCGACGTCCAAGGCTCGCTCGAAGCCTGCACCGAGAGCTTGAAGAAGCTCGAGCGCGATGACGTGAAGCTAGCCTTCATCCGCCGTGGCGTCGGTGGGATCAACGAGAACGACGTGCAGCTGGCCAAGGCGTCGAACGCCACGATCATCGGCTTCAACGTGCGCCCCGACAAGCGCAGCCGCGAGGCTGCCGAGCTCGACGGCGTCGCCATCCGCACCTACGAGATCATCTACAAGCTGATCGAGGACATCGAGGCGGCCATGCTCGGCATGCTCGCTCCCGAGATCGAAGAGGTCGTCACCGGTGAGGCGGAGGTTCGAGAGATCTTCCGCATCCCCCGGGTGGGAGCCATCGCTGGTTGCTACGTGCGAGACGGCACGATCACCAGGGGCTCGAAGGTCCGCTTCCTGCGAGACGGGGCTGTCATCTGGAAGGGCGCGATCAGCTCGCTGCGCCGCTTCAAGGAAGACGCTCGCGAGGTCCAGTCCGGCTTCGAGTGCGGCATCGGCCTCACCGACTACCAGGACCTCAAGGAAGGCGACATCATCGAGACCTTCGAGGAGCGAGAGATCCCTCGGAGCTGACGGACCATGGCTCCCCGATCGAGCGATCGCTCCTACGGCGGCGCTGCCGGCTTCCCACGATCTCGAAGGGTCAACCAGCTCGTGCGCGAGGTGGTGGCCGACGAGCTCGAGCGGCTCTCGGACGCTGATGACCGCCTCCGCTTCCTCACGGTGACCGAGGTCGACACGGCCGCCGATCTCCGACACGCCACGGTGTACCTGAGCTCGTTGCCCGACGAGGCGGTCGAGGCGCTCGAGGAGCGTCGTGTCGCACTCCAAGCGGCGGTGGGCCGTCAGGCACGCATGAAGCGCACGCCGAAGCTGTCCTTCGCGGCTGATCCCGCCATCGCCCACGGTGCGGCGATCGATGAGGCTCTTCGTCGTCTCTCCGCTGACGAGGACTGATGGCTCGCCGAAGCGGCGCTGAGGGTCCGCAGGGCCTGGTGGTCGTCGACAAGGAGGCGGGCTGGACGAGCCACGACGTGGTGGCCAAGCTCCGAGGCCTGCTGGGCCAGAAGCGAACCGGCCACGCGGGCACGCTCGACCCGTCGGCCACCGGCGTGCTGCTGGTGGGCCTCGGGCGCTCGACGAGGTTGCTGCGGTTCCTCACCGACACCACGAAGTCCTACGAGGGCGAGCTGGAGCTGGGCTCGACGACGACGACGCTCGACGCCGACGGTGACGTGCTCGAGCGCTTCGACATGGACGACGTGCGCCTCGACGACGTCCTCGCCCGAGCTCGCGAGCTCACCGGCGAGCTCCTCCAGGTGCCACCCATGGTCTCGGCGCTCAAGGTCGACGGCCAGCGACTCCACGCGCTGGCTCGCCAGGGCATCGAGGTGGAGCGGGAGCCACGAGCCGTGCGGGTCGATCGCTTCGACGTCGCTGCCACCGAGATCCCCGGGCGCTATCGCTTCGAGGTGGTCTGCTCGTCTGGCACCTACGTGCGATCCCTCGTCGATGATCTCGGACGCTCGCTCGGCGGCGGCGCCCACCTCGCCCTCCTCAGGCGAACGGGGGTCGGTGCCTTCGGACTCGCGGACGCGCACACGCTGGGCGACCTCTCGGCTCTGGTGGAGGCGAGCGACGGCGCGGGCGATCTCGCCTCGGTGCTCCTGTCTCCGGCCGAGATGCTCCGAGGCATGCCGAGGTTGGTCGTCGACGCCGAAGGCCTCGCTCGAGTGCGCACCGGTTCGTCCCTCCGCGCCCCGGAGCTGTCGAGCGAGAACGGCCTCGTGGCCGTGGTGGACGAGGGCGGGTCGCTGCTGGGGGTCTATCGCCACCGCGGTGACGCTGAGCTCGCCGCCGAGGTCGTGCTGGCGGGTGCCGGATGATGAGCGCCTTTGCCGAGACCGTCTAGGTTCGGCTCGGATGGACGTGCTCTCTGATCGCTCCGCGCCTCGAGATCCCTCGAGCAGCGTGCTGACCATCGGCTTCTTCGACGGCGTCCACCGAGGCCATCAGCGGACCATCGGCCAGGCCATCGCCGAGGCCCGCGTCGATGATCGAGCGTTGATCGTCGTCACCTTCGATCGACACCCCGCAGAGATCGCCCGACCCGAGCGGGCGCCGAAGCTCTTGACCGACCTCACCCAGCGCTTGGAGCTGCTCGCCTCGATCGGCGTCGACGCCGTCTACGTGCTCGCCTTCGACGAGCAGGCAGCAGCGCAGCCTCCGCGAGCGTTCATCGAGCAGATCCTCGTCGACCAGCTGGGGTGCGCCAAGGTCATCGTGGGCGAGAACTTCCGCTTCGGTGCCAAGCGCACCGGCGACGTGGCCTTCCTGCGCGAGGAGGGCAGGCGCCTTGGCTTTGCGGTCGAAGGCGTGTCGCTCGGCCAAGACGGTGGTGAGGTGATCTCGTCAACCAGGATCCGCTCGCTGCTGGCTGACGGCGACGTCGAGGGGGCTCGCCACCTGCTCGGTCGAGTCCACGAGGTGCGTGGCCCCGTGGTCCATGGCGATGGTCGCGGCGGCGTCGACCTGGGCTGCCCGACGGCCAACCTCGAGCTCGATGCTCGCCTGGCCTTGCCGGGCGATGGGGTCTACGCCGGCTGGTATCGCGATGAGTCGCTCGGAGCCACGCCTGCGGCGATCTCGGTGGGACGCAGACCCACGTTCTTAGAGGGAGCGGACCCGATCGTCGAGGCCCACGTCATCGGCTTTGACGGCGACCTCTACGGGCACAGCGCGAAGGTGTCCTTCCTCGAGCGCCTGAGGGGCGAGGAGCGCTTCGAGAGCGTGGAGGCCTTGATCGAGCAGATGCAGCTCGACGTCCTCAAGGCCGCCGAGCTGACCGCGACCGGCGCTGCACTCGCCCCTCGGTGAGCCTCGAGACGAGCCCTGCGCACCCGTTCAGCGCCCCGCGCCAGGCGTGGGGTGGGGGCCCAGGGTCCAACTGCTACCATGAAGGGGCACGTTTGGGGCCCTTCCGAGGAGCGCTGGCGCTGTGGGTCGGCAGATCACTGCCGCTCCGAACCTCCCGCCCACTTTCGACGGAGACGAACACGATATGGCTGAGAAGCAGCAAACCATCGCCGAGCATCGGCTGCACGAGACGGACACTGGTTCGCCTGAGGTGCAGATCGCTCTGCTCACCGAGCGCATCTCTCATCTGACAGAGCACCTTCAAGAGCACAAGGGTGATCATCACACCCGTCGAGGCCTCATGAAGCTGATCGGTCGCCGTCGTCGTCTCCTTGACTATGTGCGGGCGAACGACGTCGAGCGCTATCGCTCGATCATCGCCAAGCTCGGCATCCGCCGCTAGCAAGGCAACGGGGCGCAACGGAGAGTCCGGAGCGTCACCGAACAGACGGGCACCGACCGCCGTCGGCTGCCAGTGGTCGGCTCCTGCAGCCATGCGGAGGCCGACCACTGGGAACCGGTGTGGGGGTGCCCCCCAACCAAAGGAGCACTATGGCTGACGCCATCCGCGTGAGCGGTCCCATCACGGGCACCGATCGCACCCTGAGCTTTGAAGCAGGCAAGCTCGCCCATCTCGCCGACGGAGCCGTCGTGGCTCGCATCGGCGACACCATCCTGCTGGCGACGGCCACCGCCGCCCGCCACGTGCGCGAGGGAGCCGACTTCTTCCCGCTGACGGTCGACATCGAGGAGCGGACCTACGCCGCGGGCAAGATCCCCGGCTCGTTCTTCCGCCGTGAGGGCAAGGCCTCTGACCAGGCCATCTTGACCTGTCGCCTCATCGACCGGCCGCTTCGCCCCTCGTTCCCGAAGGGCTTCCGCAACGAGGTCCACGTGGTGGGCACCGTCTTCGGCGCCGACCAGGTCAACCCGCACGACGTCCTCGCCATCAATGCGGCCTCTGCCGCGCTGATGCTCTCGGGCATCCCCTTCGACGGTCCCATCGGCGCGGTGCGCATCGCGTTCACCACCGACGGCACCTGGATCCCGCACCCGAGCTTCCAAGAGGGCGACGAGTCGACCTTCGAGCTCGTCGTGGCGGGTCGAGCACTGACCGAGGACGCCGACACCGACATCGCCATCATGATGGTCGAGGCTGGTGGGACCGAGGGCTCGTTCAACAAGTACGCCGCCGGTGCGCCCAAGGTCACCGAAGAGGTGCTCGCCGCTGGTCTCGAGGAGTCGAAGACCTGGATCCGCGAGTCGATCAACCTCCAGCGCCAGCTGGTCGCCGACTTCGTCGCCGAGCGTGGGCCCATCGAGGCCATCGCGTTCAAGACCATGGCCGACTACTCCGACGAGGTCTTCTCGGCGGTCGAAGCGGTGGGCACCGCCCGCCTCACCTCGGCCAACGTCCAGACCTCAAAGGCCGAGCGCAACGCCGCCCTCGACGCTGCCGGCGCCGAGATCATCGCTGAGCTCGAGGGCAAGTTCCCTGAGCAGACCGGTGAGATCAAGGCGGCCATCCGCTCGCTGACGAAGAAGCTGGTCCGCCAGCGCATCGTCGACGAAGGCGTCCGCATCGACGGCCGAGGCGTGGCGGACATCCGCCCCCTCACCGCGGAGGTGGATCTGTTCCCGACGGCGCACGGCTCAGCGATGTTCCAGCGCGGCGAGACCCAGGTCGTCAACGTGACCACCTTGGGCATGCCCCGGATGAACCAGCTGATCGACACGATCACCCCTGACGAGACCAAGCGCTACATGCACCACTACAACTTCCCGCCGTTCTCGACGGGTGAGACGGGCTTCATGCGTGGACCGAAGCGTCGCGAGATCGGCCACGGCCTCCTCGCCGAGCGCGCCCTGTTCCCGGTCATCCCGACCCAGGACGAGTTCCCCTACACGCTGCGCCTCGTCTCTGACGTGCTCGCCTCGAACGGCTCGACGTCGATGGCGTCGGTCTGCGGCTCGACGCTCTCGCTGATGGCCGCTGGCGTGCCGATCAAGGCGCCGATCGCGGGCATCGCCATGGGCCTCGTCCACGAGGGCGACGCCTACGTCACCCTGACGGACATCTTGGGAGCCGAAGATGCCTTCGGCGACATGGACTTCAAGGTGGCGGGCTCGGCTGATGCCGTGACCGCCCTGCAGCTCGACACCAAGATCGACGGTCTGCCGGCTGACGTCTTGGCCAAGGCGCTGCACCAGGCCAAAGAGGCGCGCCTCGCCATCTTGGGCGTGATCACCGACTGCATCGCGGAGCCCCGCTCCGAGGTGGCCGTCTCGGCGCCGAAGATCGTCTCGCTCGAGATCCCGATCGACAAGATCGGCGAGGTCATCGGACCGAAGGGCAAGGTCATCAACACCCTCCAGCAGGAGACTGGTGCTGACATCGCGGTGGACGACGACGGCGTCGTCGGCACCGTGACCATCGGAGCCAAGGACGGCCACGCCGTCGAGGAGGCTCGTCGTCGGATCTCCCTGATCCTCGACCCTCCGACGGCAGAGGTGGGCGAGGTCTACCAGGGCAAGGTGGTCAACACCACCAAGTTCGGCGCCTTCGTCAACATCCTCCCTGGGCGCGACGGGCTGCTGCACATCTCGAAGATGTCGCCGCTGGCCGGGGGCAAGCGTGTCGGCCAGGTCGAGGACGTCTTGGACCTCGGCCAGAGCATCGAGGTTCGGGTCGAAGACATCGACCCGCAGGGCAAGGTCTCGCTTGCGCTCACCGTGGATGCTCCGAGCGCTCCCTCCGAGGACAAGGCGCCGGCTCCTGAGCGCTCGGCGAAGCCGGCTGCAGCCAGCACGTCGACCGCCTCGTTCGAAGACGCCTTCGAAGCCGAGCTCGCCGCTGAGCTCGGCGATCTCGGCCCCGGAGCACCGGTGGCCAACGACGACGGTGGTGGCCGGCGCGGCCGCAGCCGAGGACGTCGCACCTGAGCCTGCTGCGCTCTCAGACCTGAGCGCGACCGCGTCCGAGCGGGCGCCTCAGAGGTGGTGCCTTGCATCACCTCTGGGGCGTCCGCTCCGTCGCGTCAGGGGCAGGGCGCCACAGAGGGCCCGTGGCGGGGGAGCAGCGCCCCGGATGGCCCAAGGGAAGGTTCTCGTGGCATCGTGGCTCTCGTGGGTTGCGGACTGAGCTGAGATGACCGTGACGCTCCAAGGTGCGGTGGCCAAGGGCCACCGCCCCCTGATCCTGCGCCCGTTGGAGCGCGCCGATCGTCGCGCCCTGTTCGTGCTGGTGCTCTTGCCGGTGCTGTTCTTCGCGATCCCCACGATGGCGGGGCATCCGCCGCTGGCGGGGGACAACCTCATCCAGAACTTCCCCTTGCGGGTGCTCACCGGCCAGCAGCTCCGAGCGGGCTTCTTGCCACTGTGGAACCCGCTGGCCTTCTCAGGCACCGCCCTGCTCGGTGCGCTCAACTCAGGTTCGTACTTCCCCGGCACGTGGCTCTTCATCTTCTTGCCCAGCATGTTGGCCTGGGTGCTCAACTTGATCGGCTGCTACGTCGTGGCGGGCATCGGGCTCTACCTGCTGTGCCGGTGGCTGGGTCTGCGGTCGCTGGCCTCCCTGCTCGGTGCGCTCAGCTATGCGTTCACCGGCACGATGATCGGCCAGATGGTCCACCTGGGCGTGATCCAGGGCCAGGCGCTCCTGCCGTGGGTCGTCTTGGCGATCCTCGTGCTCTCCGAGCGCCTTCGGGCCAACGGCTCGTCGCCATCGTGGCGAGCCGACCTCATCCGCTGCGGCTGGCCCTTCGTCGCGCTGGTGCTGGTGGTGGCCCTCGTCGTGCTCACCGGTGAGCCTCGGGCGATCGCCGACCTGGTGGTCGTCGGTGCGCTCTGCGGGCTCTACGTGCTGGTGGTGCCCACCTCTCGCTCGGGCCTGGCCCGCCGCGTGCTGCTGGCCGTGGTGGCCGCCGTCGCCGTCGGCTGGGGGATCGCGCTGTGCGGTGCAGAGCTCTTGGTGAGCCAGCACGTCATCTCGGCGTCACAGCGCTCGGACCTCACGGCGAGCTTCATCGGATCAGGCTCCCTCAACCCGAGGTGGACGACGCTGCTCGGGATCCCGGACCTCTCGGGTGGCAACGGGCTCTTCGGGCAGCCCGGCTGGTTCGTCCAGTACAACCTGCCTGAGGTGACCAGCTACTCCGGGCTCCTGGCGCTGGCCGGGCTGTTCGCAGCGATTGGCCAGCTGCTCGGCAGGCGGCGCAAGAGCGCGCCGCGCTGGCTCTGGCTGTTCGTGGCGATGGTGGTCGTCGGGCTGATCCTCTCGTGGGGCGAGTACACGCCGATCTTCCACGTGATCGACCACCTGCCGATCATCGACCGCACCCGCCTGCAGAGCCGCTCCATGGCCCTCGTGTGCCTCGCGCTCTGCGTGCTCTTGGCGTTCTTCCTCGACCGGGTGCTCGAAGCCGACCTCGACGGTGCGTCCCTGCTCGGCTGGCGCCGATGGCTGACGGCAGCGCCGATCCTCGCCACCGTGGCCATCGCCCTGGTGGCGCTGGGCTGGCCCGCGCAGCTCGAGAGCTGGATGGAGGCGACCGGCTCGTCGGTCTACCAGGGCAGGCGCCTCTGGCCGTCCTTTCTGATCACCCTCGTGCTCTGCACCCTCGCGCTCCTCGTGGTCTTGGGCGCACGGTCCCTGGGCTCTGAGCGACGACGCCGACTCGTCGTGGCCGTAGTCGTCCTCGACGTGGCCTTCTTCTTGGTGACCTCCACGACAGGCCTCACCGGCGGCGGCGCTCCGAGCGAGCCCTCGCGGGCGCAGGCTACGGCCGTGCTCGGCACCGAGGGCCGCTTCGCGCTCGTCGACCACACCTTGGCCACCTACAACCAGTTCGTCGCCCTGGGGCTGCCCAACACCAACGTCTTCACCGGCCTGGCTTCCATCCAGGGCTACGGCTCGCTGGTCAACAACACCTACAACACCGCCACCAGCACCCACCTGCTCGGCAGCCTCGACGCCTGCCAGCTCGAGCTCGGGCGGTTCCGCCAGCTGCAGCTGGCCTCGCTCGGCATCGGTGCTGACCAGCTTGCGCCGGTGATCGTGACGAAGGGCCCTGGCGCACAGGTGCTGCCCCTCGAGCCGGTGGCCGGCTGCCCGGGAGCGAGACCGGTCGCGCACGGCGGCGTGCGGCGCTTCGTCTTCGGCCAGAGCATCGACGTCGCCAGCGTCTTCGTCGCGGCCCGCTCCGAGGCGGTCATGCGCGACGAGGCGACGGTGGCTTCGCTGCACCTCTCTGTGCTCGACGACGACGGGAGCACCCGATCGGTCGCCTCGACGATCACCGCGCTTAGCACCGGGTGGGTCGTTCACCTCGCTCGTCCGACCCTCGCCGCTGGCCTGGCGCTCAGCGGTCCGGTCCACCAGATCATGGACGATTCTCAGGTCACCGGGGCCGACGGGACCATCTACTCGCTCGACGGCGCGTTCCAAGACGCAGTCGACGACGGGGCGTGGAACCTGACGACCACGACGGGCACCTATCAGGTCTTCCACGCCGCCGAGGCGCTGGTCCCTGCGCTCTCGCTTCGCGGAGGACGGTCCAGCTCCACGGTGCGCTCCCGCCAGGTCGCAGCCAACGGCGACGAGTCCGACGTCATCGACGCCCGCTCGCCGCTCACGGTGGTGCGCGCCGTGGCCTATGCGCGCGGCTGGAAGGCCACCTTCACGCCGGTCGGGGGCGGACCGTCGACCACGGTGTCGCTCGGGGCCCACGATCTGGTCCAGTCCTTCCGTCTCCCCGCTGGTCTCTGGCGCGTCGACATCGCCTATCGGCCGTCCGGGCTCGTCCACGGGCTGCTGCTGAGCGGGCTGAGCGCAGCGGTGCTCGCGGTGGTCGTCGTGCTGCTCATGGTGCGCGATCGACGACGTCGTCGAGAGCGCGCACGGTAGGGTTCGAGCCGTGATCAGGGTTGGCGTGGTCGGTGCAGCGGGCAAGATGGGTCGACAGGTCCTCGCCGCCGTCGACGGTGCCCACGACCTCGCGCTGAGCTGCGCGATCGACCCCAGGGTGGGCGAGCTCGAGCTCGATGACGCGGTGGTGCGAGCCACCTCGCTCGACGAGCTGGCACGCGACTCGGCGGACGTCCTGGTCGACTTCACCCGGCCGGACGCCGCTCGCCAGCACCTCGCCCACGCGCTCCGGCAGGGCTTCCATCTCGTGGTGGGCACGACGGGCATCGGCGAGAGCGAGCTCGACGAGCTGGCAGCGGCGTCCACGGAGTCGGGAGCGAACGCCGTGGTGGCCGCGAACTTCGCCATCGGCGCGGTGCTCTTGCTGCGCTTCGCCGCCCAAGCCGCGCCCTACTTCGAAGGCGTGGAGATCATCGAGCTGCACCATGACCAGAAGGTCGATGCACCGTCGGGGACCTCGCTGGCCACCGCCCAGGCCATCGCGGCCGCTCGTGCGGAGGCTGGCTCAGCGGCACTGGTGGACCCCACCACCACGATGGTGCTCGAGGGTGCGAGAGGAGCGAAGGCGCAGGGCGAGGTCCCGATCCACTCGGTGCGCCTGCCTGGGCTCGTGGCCCATGAAGAGGTGATCTTCGGCGGCCCCGGCCAAGGCCTGACGATCCGTCATGACAGCTACGACCGGGTCTCGTTCATGTCGGGTGTCCTCTTGGCCATCCGCCAGGTCGCAGAGCGAACGGGGATCACGGTCGGGCTCGAGTCCTTGCTCGACGACTGACGTGGCAGGTCGGCCCGAGACAAGAGAGGCGCTCATCGCGGCGGCGTATGCGTGCATCGCACGCCAAGGGATCGCCAAGACCTCGATCGGCGACGTGGCTGGTGAAGCCGGCGTGGTCAGAGCGACCGTCTATCGGCACTTCCCCGGGGGACGAGACGAGCTCATCGCCGAGGTCGTCAGCTGGGAGCACCGGCGGTTCTTCCTCGAGCTCTACGAGGCGGTGCGCGACGCGCAGAACCTGGTCGAGGTGCTCGAGCGGGCGCTCTTCGAAGCGCACCGCGCCATCGCGGACCATGAGGTCCTCCAGCTCGTCGTGGCCACCGAGCCCACCGAGCTCAGCACGGTCCTGCTCAGCGAGCTGGCCCCCGTCCAGCAGCAGATCGCTTCGTTCTTGGAGCCCTACGTGGAGCGAGAGCAGGGCGCGGCCCACGTAGACGTGGCCGCGTCGAGCTCGTTCCTCTCGCGCCTGCTGCTCAGCTACATGGGCGCGCCCGGGCGTTGGGACCTCACGGACCGCGACGAGGTCTCCCGCTTGGTGCGCACCGAGCTCCTCGCGGGGATCACCGAGCAGGGGGCTTCGACGAAGGGCGCTGCTCGACGTCATTGACATGAGACAGATGTGGGCTTACTGTCTCATCTTGTGACGATCGCGTCGGAGACTCGAGAGCGCGCCGAGATGCCGCTCGGCTCGCTGATCTCGCCCGATGAGACCAGCAAGCGACTCAAGATCGTCGATGCCGCCCTGCGCTGCGTGGCCGCTCGGGGCCTTCGGGCCACCACCGTCGAGGAGATCGCCTCGGAAGCCGGCATGGCTCGAGCGACGCTCTATCGAACCTTCCCTGGTGGCCGTGAGGCTGTCTTAGAGGCGGTCGGCGAGACGGAGACGGCGCGATTCTTCTCCTCGCTCAGCGTGGAGCTCGCCTCGGCGCAGGACCTTGAGGCGCTGGTGATCGCCTTCCTCTCCGGGGTGGCCACGCGGCTGCGTGGCTCAGTCATGCTGCGCGCCCTGAGCCAAGAGCGCCCTGAGCTCCTGCACGCTCGGCTCACCTTCACCGGCCTCGAGGAGACCTTGGCCTTGGGAAGCGACTTCGCCTGGCCCTTCTTCGCCCAGTGGATGAGCGAGGAGCCGGCCAAGCGGGCATCAGAGTTCGTCTCACGGGTGGCGATCAGCTACCTGGTCAACGAGGAGCCGGGCTCGCGCCTCGACGTCGAGGCCGACGTTCGCCGCCTGGTGGGCACCCACGTGCTCGCCGGCATCGAGGCCTTGGCCCGGTGAGCGTGCTCTCACAGCCCGAAGGTGGGGCTCCCTTGGATCCGAAGGCGGCCTTCAAGAGCAACCATGAGCTCATCGGTCGCCATGAGATCGATGATCTCGAGGTGATCTTCTCGACGGTCGGGGCCTCTGAGGACGACGGCCACCACGCGGTGGCTGACCGCTGCCCTGCCGAGTTCACCTGGGACTACGAGAAGGGCAGGCGCGCGCAGCTCGATCGGCTCTATGAGAAGGCCAAGCGCTCGCAGTGGAACGCGTCCACCGATCTGCCCTGGGACACCGACGTCGACCAAGAGGGCCTCGCTCGCGCCGCGTGGGATGCAGGCGCCGTCGGCCCCATGGTGACGCCTGATCTCAAGGGCACGGCGCTGAGCACATGGGGGCCCAACGAGTGGGTGGCCCTCAACATGGAGTACCAGAACTGGATGCTCAGCCAGTTCATGCACGGCGAGCAGGGGGCGCTGCTGTGCACTGCCAAGATCGTCGAGACCGTCCCGTGGATCGACGCCAAGTACTTCGCTGCCACCCAGGTGATGGACGAGGCGCCGCCACGTCGAGGTCTTCAGCCGCTACCTCGACTCGAAGCTCGACGGTCACTACCAGATGAACGGGCACCTCGGCCTGCTCCTCGACGACATCGTGACCGACGCTCGCTGGGACATGACGTACCTCGGGATGCAGATCATGGTCGAGGGGCTTGCGCTGGCCGCCTTCGGGTACCTGCACCAGCTCACCCAAGAGCCCTTGCTCAAGCAGCTGCTTCGCTACGTGATGGCCGATGAGGCGCGCCACGTGGCCTTCGGCGTCCTCTCGCTCAAGGAGCTCTACGCCTCGTTGAGCGCGGCCGAGCTTCGAGAGCGCCAGGAGTTCGCCTTCGAGGCGGCGCTTCGCATGCGAGACCGCCTCGCCGCCCAGGAGGTCTGGGAACGCCTCGGCGTCTCGGCCAAGGACGCAGCGCTGGTGGCCTCGCAGGATCCGGGGCGCTTGGAGTTCCAGGCCATGCTCTTCTCGAAGATCGTGCCCAACTGCAAGAAGCTGGGCCTGCTCGATGGCGGCGACGGGTGGCTCCGCGTCAAGTTCACCGAGATGGGCGTCATCGGCTTCGAGGACTTCGTCGATACCCTCGCCGAGCTCGATCTGGCCGCTGACGGTTCACCGGCCTCGCGCCAGCTGGACTGAGCGCAGGGCCACCTCGGCGACGAGGGGCCCGCTGCTAGGTTGGACCCCTGATGTCCGCCGCCACACCCCGCTTCGGGCGAGTCTCGACCGCCATGGTCACGCCCTTCGACGAGCAGGGTGCGCTGGACCTCGACGCGGCCCAGGCTCTGGCTCGGCACCTGGCGTCGCATGGCTCGGAAGCCCTCATCGTGGCGGGGACCACGGGCGAGGCGCCCGTCCTCACCGATGATGAGCGGCTCTCGCTGATCGCAGCCGTCGCCGAGGCGGTCACCATCCCGGTGGTGGCCGGCACGACCACCAACGACACGGCGCACTCCGTCGGGCTCACCCGCCAAGCGGCCTCGCTCGGCGCCGCGGCAGTCCTGACGGTCACGCCGTACTACAACCGACCGTCACAGACCGGTCTGCTCGGGCATTTCGGGGCCGTCGCCGAGGCGACGGAGCTCCCCGTGATCCTCTACGACATCCCGATCCGAACGGGCCGCAAGATCGCGACGGCCACGACCCTCGAGCTGGCGAGCACCCACGCCAACGTCGTCGCGGTCAAAGAGGCGTCCGGTGACGTGGTGGCAGCCGCGGAGCTGCTCGCCGCGGCGCCGGCCGGCTTCGAGCTCTACAGCGGCGACGACGCCCTCACCTTGGCGCTCATGGCGATCGGTGGGGTGGGCGTCATCTCGGTGGCCGCGCACTGGATCGGCCACGAGCTGGCTGCCTGCCTCAAGGCCTTCGTCGCCGGTGAGCTGGAGGAGGCGATCAGGCTCAACGCCGGGTTGCTCGAGCTCGTATCGCTTCGAGAGCTCCGAGCGCTGGCCGAACCCGCTGCCGTCCAAGGCCATGCTCAGGGCCCAGGGACATCGCGTGGGCCAGTGCCGACTGCCCATGGGTCCGGCCGACGCCGAGCTGGATGCCGCCGCTTCGGCGCTGTGCCGAGAGCTCGAAGTGTCACGTGGCTGAGCAGGCGAGCCCGGTCCGCGTCATCTTCCTCGGGCGGTCTCGGCGAGATCGGTCGGAACTGTGCGTGCTTGGAGATCGAGGGCCGGCTGCTGGTCATCGACGTCGGCATCATGTTCCCCGAACCCGACATGCCGGGCGTCGACCTGGTGCTGCCCGATCTGACCTTCTTGCGCGAGAACGCCGAGCGCGTCGACGGCATCATCCTGACCCACGGCCACGAAGATCACGTCGGGGGGCTCTCGTACCTCCTGCGCGATCTCTCCGCTCCGATCTACGGCGCCCCGCTCACCGTCGGGATCGCTGCGCACCGGGTGCGAGAGGCAGGACTTGCCGACCAGGCCCAGTTCATCGAGGTCTTCGACGGCGAGCGTCGCCAGATCGGGCCGTGCGAGGTCGAGTTCATCCCGGTGACCCACTCGGTGCCCAGCGCCTTCGCCACGGCGTTCTACACGCCCCAGGGCGTGATCCTCCACTCGGGTGACTTCAAGATCGACTTGGCGCCCGTCGATGGCCGCCGGACCGATCTGGCGCGTATCGGCGAGATCGCCAAGACCCATGGGATCCGCCTCTTGCTGTCTGACTCGACCAACGCGGAGGAGCCCGGCTTCACCGCGTCGGAGACCACCGTGGGTGAGACGCTGCGCCGTCTCTTCGTGATGCGACCCGACAAGCGCTTGATCGTGGGGTGCTTCGCCAGCCACCTCCACCGCATCCAGCAGGTGATCGATGCCGCCGTGGCGGTCAACCGCCGCGTGGCCACCTTGGGTCGCTCGATGAAGAACAACGTCGAGCTGGCCCGGCGCCTCGGGATCTTGGAGGTCCCTGACAAGGTGATGATCGACATCACCGAGATCGACAGCCTCGAGCCCCATCGGGTCTGCGTGCTCTCGACGGGCTCCCAGGGCGAGCCCATGGCGGCCATCTCGCGCATGGCGGCAGGCCAGTCGAAGTTCGTCGAGCTGGGTGCTCAAGACGTCGTCATCCTCTCGGCCCATCCCATCCCCGGCAACGAGTGGTCGGTGGGTCGAGTCATCGATGAGCTCCACCGCCGCGGCGCCGAGGTCATCCACTCTGCCCACGAGGCGGTCCACGTCTCGGGTCACGCTCGGCGAGGTGAGCTCTCGACGCTGCTGAGCCTGACCGCTCCCGACTGCTTCGTGCCCGTCCACGGTGAGTACCGCCACCTGTTGCATCACGCCCAGCTGGGTGAGCTCATGGGCGTGGTGTCTGACAACGTGCTCCTCGCCGAAGACGGTGATGTCCTGCTCTTAGACGAGAAGGGCATCAAGAAGGAAGGCACGGTGCCCGCGGGGTACCTCTACGTCGATGGCGCCGCCACCGACGTCGACCACGGGATCCTCCGAGACCGCACCGTGCTGGCCTCGGAGGGCATGGTGATGGTCGTCGCCTCGGTGGACCTGCACGAGCGCTCGGTCACCGCCGGTCCTGAGGTGCTCACGCGCGGCTGGGTGGGCAAGTACTCAGAGGAGCTCTTGAGCCTGGAGGCAGCCGCCAGCGTGGAGGTGGCTCTCAAGGCAGCCCTGGCCGAGGGCACCCACGACGTCGAGGGGCTCAACCGGGTGGCCCGCAAGGCGCTCGGCCGCTTCATTGGGTCCAAGACCCGTCAGCGGCCCATGATCGTCCCGGTCATCGTCGCCACCTGATCGGAGCCACGGAGCTCCCGCCTCAGGCGTCTCGGCCGGGCTCTCCGTGCGCCTGGTTGGCCACCCCGTCTCGCCAGTAGGCCTTGGCGTTGATGGCCTGGGCGTCCAGGCCTCGCTCGAGGAGCGCGCCACGCAGGCCGGCGACCACCTTCATCTCGCCGCCCAGGTAGGCGTGCCCCTCGCCTGAGGGCAGCTCGATCGCCTCGAGACCGGTGAGCAGACCGGTCGGATCGGTGAAGACCCGAGCCCCGCGCTCGAGGAAGCATGCCGTCACCCCGACGCCCTCGGGCAGCGACGGGGTGACGGAGTCATCTTCGTGATCGACCTCGAAGACGAAGAGCGCTTGGCCCGGCGGGTCGATGCTCTCGGCCATGGCGTACGCGGCGGCCAAGAACGAGGCATCACCGATGAACAGATGCCAGTCAGCCATCTCGTCGAGCAGGACCTTGCCTCGAGGGCCGATCGCCTCGATCGTCGAGTCGAGAGGGGCATCCAACGCCCAGCGAGCTCCCGGACCAGCTGCGGTCACGTCGATCCAGAGGGTGATCTCCCCGGTCTCGAGATCATGGCTGCGAATGGAGTAGCGGCGCCGGAAGGACCCGTCGCCACCCTCGACGGGGACGGCCAGCATGAGGTCTTGGCCTGGTTTCGACGCGAAGCTCGCTGGCGCGCCGCTGAGGCGCAGCTCGACCAACGCCGAGGAGAGGCGCTGGCGATCGGTGAGACGCAGCTCGAAGGCGACAGCGTCGCCGAGGCGGGCGAGCAGCGCAGAGGTGTCGGGGGCGAAGTCGGGTGTCATCTCAACGTCTCCTCAGTGGTCTGTCGGGGCGATCGAGCCAGCCCCTCCGGTCGTGCTTGGAGGCTATCGGGGCCTTCGGGTGTCCCCCGTTCAGCCCCAGTCGGGCAGTAGTTTCGAGGCACCGTGGCATCTTCGCGCTCCAAGCCAGCCCCCAAACACCAGGCGGCCTCGAAGCCTCCCGCTCGTCGGGCGAGCTCGTCAGCTCCGGCCCCGAGGAGCGGCATCGTCTCCTCCCACGGCGCAGATCTGGTGGCGGTGGGCCTGGTGACCTTGGCCATCCTTCTGGCGCTGGGGCTGTGGTTCGGCGCGCTCGGACCGGTGGGCCACGGGCTGAACCGATTCTTGGGTGACCTCCTTGGCTGGGTTCGCTACCTGCTCCCTGTGCTGCTGGTGGGCGTGGTGGCCCTGATGCTGATCCATCGAGACCACGTCGAGGCCTCGCGGCTGTGGGTCGGAGGGATCCTCGCCGTCTTGGCTCTCTGTGGCATCGCCGGGCTGACCGGTGGCAACCCGGCGCTCAGCGCACCAGAGAAGGAGCTCCAGCAGTCGGGGGGGATCGTCGGGGCGCTCATCGGCCACTCGCTGTCTCGAGCGGTCGGGACCATCGGTGCCGGTGTGCTGTTGGTGGCGGTCTTGGTCGTCGCGGGGATCGTGGCGACGGGGGTGCCCCTCAGGGACGTCGTGACGGCGACGGGTCGAGGGGCCAAGCGTGCCGGTTCCACGGCGGTGGCGTGGTGGGGAGGCTCGAGCGCTCGTCGCCACGGACCAGAGGAGCAGTCAGCCGCCCCCGACGCGCCGGCACCCGTCGTGCCCGTCGACCAGATGGCGGCCACCGTGGTCACCGGTGACCAGCCCTTCGACGAGCAGGCAGAGGAGGCATCGGCGGCAGAGTCCTTGGCTGAGCCGGACGCGCCGCCGGTGACCAAGCGCGCCAAGAAGGTGGCGAAGGTGATGGTGGCCGCAGGGGAGTGGAAGCTGCCCCCCGCCGAGCTCCTCAAGACCTCGAGCGCCCTGCAGGCCGATCGGCGCATCGTCGAGCAGGCCGGTGAGGACCTCGTCGCGGCCTTGGCCGCCCACGGCGTGGTCACCACCCTCATCGGCTCCACGGTGGGCCCCACGGTCACGCGCTACGAGCTCGAGCTCGGCCCAGGCGTGAAGGTCGCTCGGGTCACCGGCCTCAACAAGGACATCGCCTACGCCATGGCCTCGCCAGACGTGCGGATCTTGGCTCCCATCCCAGGACGCCAGGCCATCGGCGTCGAGGTGCCCAACCGACAGCGCCAGCTGGTGACCTTGGGCGACCTGCTGATCTCGTCGGAGGCCACCGAAGACAGCAACCCGCTCTCGGTGGCGCTGGGTCGCGACATCGCGGGACGCACGGTGATGCAGAGCCTGGCCGAGTTCCCCCACGTCTTGATCTCAGGAGCGACCGGCGCAGGGAAGAGCTCGGCGATCAACTCGTTGATCACCTCGTTGCTCATGAGGACGACGCCGGATCAGGTCAAGCTCATCTTGGTCGACCCCAAGCGCGTGGAGCTGGGCCAGTACAACGACCTGCCCCACCTGCTCACCCCTGTGGTGGTGGATCCCAAGAAGGCTGCGAACGCACTCAGCTGGGCGGTCAAGGAGATGGACCGCCGCTACGACCTCTTGGCCGCCCACCACGTCCGCGACATCACCAGCTATCACGAGGCGCTCCTCGCCGGCACGCTCCGACCGACGGGACCACCCGATGACACCAAGGCCATCGCGGCGATCGCAGCCCGTGCGCGAGCGGCGGCGAGAGATCCCTTCGACGCCGAAGAGGTCGACGAGCCTGAGCTCGCCGAGGTCGCCAGCGACGACGAGCTCGATCCGCTCCCCTTCATCGTGGTCGTCGTCGATGAGCTGAACGACCTGATGATGGTGGCGGCGCGTGACGTCGAGGAATCCGTGGTCCGCATCGCCCAGATGGCCCGAGCCGTCGGCATCCACCTGGTCCTCGCCACGCAGCGACCCTCTGTCGACGTGATCACCGGCGTCATCAAGGCCAACGTGCCGAGCCGGATGGCGTTCTCGGTCTCCTCGCTGGCTGACAGCCGCGTGATCCTCGATCAGCCCGGCGCTGAGCGCCTGGTGGGCAAGGGCGACATGCTGCTCTTGACCGCCTCGTCGAACGTGGCTCGACGGATCCAGGCACCGTGGGTCTCGGAGGACGAGGTGCGCGGCGTGGTCTCCTTCTGGCGAGCCCAGGGCGGCCAGAGCGAGCAGGTCGTCGCCATCAGCGACCTGGAGCCCGCCTCGGGCGGTCTGACCGGCGGGGCCAGCGACGACGACGACGAGCTGCTCAAAGAGGCCCGTCGGATCGTCATCGACTCACAGCTCGGCTCGACCTCGATGCTGCAGCGAAAGCTGCGTGTGGGCTTCGCCCGAGCCGGTCGCTTGATGGACCTGCTCGAGCAACAAGGTGTGGTGGGTCCCTCCACGGGCTCGAAGGCACGCGAGGTGCTGATCGGCAAAGACGAGAGCGTCGGCGGCTCCTGAGCAATGTCAGAGGACGCGGCGCCGCCCAAGCGCGGTGCGAAGCGGCGACGCCGCCGGCACCTCATCACGGTGTCCTTGATCGTGGGGCTCGTCGTCGTGCTGGCCGCAGGTGCGCTGGTGGCGGTCTTCACCCAGCCGCTCCAGGCCGCCACCCTGGCTCCTGAGCAGCGGGTGCTCGTGACGAGTGGCGCGGCACCGACGGTGCGCTGGCCCGCGGAGGGGCAAGGGGCCTATGCCGTGGCCTCGCTCGGCGTCAGAGCTCACTCGCCCCAAGAGACCCCGATCCCCATCGGCAGCCTGGCCAAGATGATGACGGCTCTCGTGGTGCTTGACGACCACCCCTTGACCACCGGCGAGGACGGGCCCAGCGTGACGATCACCGCTCAGGACGTCGCAGGCTTCGCCAACGATCTGGCCACCGATCAGTCCAACGTCAAGCTGGTCACCGGTGAGGTCCTCACTGAGCGCCAGCTGCTCGAAGGGCTCCTGATCCACTCGGCCAACGACTTCGCCGACGTCTTGGCCTCGTTCGACGCGGGCTCGCTCACCGCCTTCACCGCCAAGATGAACGCGGCGGCGCGGCTCCTCAGCATGGTCCAGACCACGTACACCGATCCATCGGGCTTCGATCCCGGCACGGTCTCGACCGCGGCAGATCAGCTGGTGGTGGCGACCACCGCGATGGGGATCCCCACCTTCGCCCAGATGGTCTCGATGCCCTCGGTCTCGCTCCCAGAGGTGGGCACCGTCGGGAGCTACACGCCGCTGGTGGGCACCAACGGGGTGATCGGGGTCAAATCCGGGCTCACCACCCAAGCAGGTGGCTGCGACGTGATGGCCACCATCCGCACGGTGGGCGTCCATCACGTGTTGGTGCTCAGTGCCGTGCTCGGCCAGACCTCAGCGTCGGACCGCTTGGCCGCCGCGGGAGCGGCAGCTCTCTCGATCAACCAGGCCGTCGCCGGAGGCATCGTGGCGGTCCACGCCGTCAGCGCCCAGCGCCCTGCCACCAGCGTGGGATGGTCCTCCGATCGAGTCGGCTTGGTGACCAGGAGCTCGATCATCGTGCCGTCGTGGCCAGGCCTCGCTGTCTCGGTCTCGTCGCACCTCGCTCGACCGATCACCAGCGCCGTGCCTGCTGGTCAGCGGGTGGGGATCGTCAGCGTCCGCAGTGGTTCCTTCGGGGAGGCCGGTGCGCTCTCAACCGCCCAAAAGCTCTCTGAGCCGGGGATCTTCGAGCGCCTAGGGTGAGATCGTGATCGCGAGTGCACCGGCTTCCTCTGCCAACCTGGGCCCGGGGTTCGACACCTTGGGCCTCGCCCTCGAGCGCTACATCGAGGTCGAGATCGAGCCGGCGTCACACCTCATCGTCCGGAGCGAAGGGGAGGGTGCGGGGCTCTCCGACAACGCCAGCCACCTGGCCGCTCGGGTCGCCGTCGACGTCACCGGTCACGACCGCCTGGCCATCACGGTGCGCTCGGAGATCCCCGTGGCTCGGGGGATGGGCTCGTCGGCCGCGCTGGCGGTGGCCGCCGCTGCCGCCGCCGGCTCCCCCGATCCGCTGGGCGTCGCCGCCCGGATCGATGGCCACCCGGACAACGCCGCTGCCTCGGTGGTCGGTGGCTTGACGTCGGCCGCGCTGATCGGAGGCCAGGTGCGCGTCGTTCGCCTCGCGCTCGATGAGCACTTGGAGCTCGTCCTCCTGGTGCCCGACCGCACGCTGCCCACCAAGAGTGCCCGCCAAGCCCTGCCGCAGACGATCGATCGCTCTGACGCGATCTTCAACCTGGGCCGGATGGGCATGCTGCTCGCAGGACTCGCCGATCACCGCTTCTTGACCAAGGAAGCCACCGAGGACCGTCTGCACCAGTCGTATCGGGCGCCGATGTTTCCAGAGGCTCCGGCACTCATGGCCGCGCTGCTCGGAGGCGGAGCCTTGGCGTCGTGCTGGTCAGGTGCCGGCCCGACCCTGCTGGCGATGTGTGCCCCGGGCACGGGGGAGATGGTGCGCAAGCAGGCGCACGCTGCGATGGCTGAACACGGGGTCGAAGGTCACGTCGAGGCGCTCAAGGCCGATCACCGTGGCCTCGTGGTCGGGGAAGAGGCCCGAGGCCGAGGGGCCACGACCAAGGCCTGAGCCTTCGGCGAGGAGCAGGGGAGCCCGTACACTCGAGACCATGGCTCCTCGCAAATTCCTCATCCGCACCTTCGGGTGCCAGATGAACGAGCACGATTCTGAGCGGCTGGCCGGCTTGATGGTCGCCGACGGCCTCGAGCCCACCGATCAGCTCGACGAGGCCGACGTCGTCGTGCTCAACACGTGCTGCATCAGGGAGAACGCCGACAACAAGCTCTACGGGAACCTCGGACACCTCGCCTCGCTCAAGCAAGAGCGCCCTGAGCTCCAGATCGCCGTCACGGGCTGTCTGTCGCAGAAAGACCGTGGCACCATCCAGGAGCGCGCGAGCTACGTCGACGTGGTGGTCGGCACCCACAACATGGCCCGCACCCCCGTGCTCCTGCGGCGAGCGCTGACCGAAGGGCCCCAACTCGAGATCCTGGACGCTCCAGATCCGGAAGGGGCCCTCGACATGGTCCCGGCGCTCAACGCCGTGCGGGAGGTCCCGTGGGCGGCGTGGATGACGATCCAGACCGGGTGCGACAACTCCTGCGCCTACTGCATCGTGCCGTCCGTGCGAGGCGGTGAGCTCTCTCGCCCCCTCGACGATCTCGTCCGGGAGGCGACGCAGCTGGCGTCGAAGGGCGTGAGGGAGATCACGCTGCTCGGCCAGAACGTGAACTCCTATGGCCGAGACCTCACCAAGCGCCGTCCGCTCTTCGCCGAGCTGCTCGGTGCGGTCGGTGCGGTCGACGGCATCGACAGGGTTCGCTTCACGAGTCCGCACCCGAAGGACCTCCGGGTCGAGACGATCGCGGCCATGGCGGAGACCGAGGCGGTCTGCAACCAGCTGCACCTCCCGCTCCAGTCTGGATCGAACCGCGTGCTGAGCGCGATGCGGCGGGGCTACACCGCTGAGCGGTACCTCGAGCGCCTTGCCGCCGCACGAGCGGCCATCGATGACCTGGCGGTGACCACCGATCTCATCGTGGGCTTTCCCGGCGAGACCGAAGCGGACTTCGACGCCACCCTGGCCGTGGCGGCTGAAGCTCAGTTCGACAGCAGCTACACCTTCATCTTCTCGCCACGAGAAGGGACGCGTGCGGCCGAGATGGGGAGCGAGTTCATCGACCCCGAGGTCATCGCCGATCGCTTCGATCGGCTCAAGGCCGTGGTCGAGCGGAGCGCCCTCACCAAGCACGCGGCGCGGGCTGGTCGCGTCGAGGAGGCGCTGGTGGAGGGACCCAGTCGCCGGGATGCCGACGTGACCACCGGTCGGACTCGTCAGGGCAAGCTGGTGCACTTCACCGCCGATGACCATGCGGCGCAGGTGCCCGGCGCGCTCGTCGACGTGAGGGTCACGCGCGGTGCTCCCCATCATCTCGAAGGCGAGATGCTCTCCTTGCGCTCGGCGTCACGGACGCCCCGACGTCTGGTGCTGCGCGCTGGCTGAGCGCCTCTGGCGCGCCGTGGCCGTGGTGGGGGCGACGGCATCGGGCAAGTCGCACCTCGCCTTCGAGGTCGCTCGCCAGCGCGGCGACGTCGAGATCATCTCGGTGGACTCGATGGCGGTCTACCGCGAGATGGACCTGGCGACGGCCAAGCCGTCTCCGGCCGAGCAGGCAGCGGTGCCACACCACCTGCTCGACGTGCTCGATCCAAGCGAGGAGTGCTCGGTGTCACTCTTTCGCCAGATGGCGGAGCGCGCGATTGACTCGATCAACGAGCGGTCGAAGCTCCCGCTGCTCGTCGGAGGCACCGGGCTCTACCACCGGGCGGTCATCGATCAGCTGGCGATCCCACCGCAGTTCCCCGAGCTTCGGAACCAGCTCGATGACGAGGTCTCGAGCGATGAGGGCCTCGAGCGGGCCTTCGCCAGGCTCGTCGCGCTCGACCCCACAGCCGCCAGCCGGATCGAGCCCACCAACGCTCGGCGAGTGGCTCGAGCCCTTGAGGTGACCCAGGGGACCGGTGAGCCCTTCTCCTCGTTCGGTCCGGGCTTGGAGACCTACCCCGAGGCCTCCGTCCTCCAGATCGGCCTCGAGGCGGATCTCGAGGCGATTGATCGGGCCATCGAGGACCGGGTGGCAAGGTGGATGGATGAGGGCCTCTTGGACGAGGTTCGCTCGTTGGCGGGCCGACCCGGGGGGATGAGCCGCACCGCACGCCAGGCGATCGGCTATCGAGAGCTGCTCGGGGTCGTCGAAGAGGGACGTGACCTCGACGAGGCCTTGGAGATCACCCGTCAGCGAACTCGAGCCCTGGCACGGCGGCAGCGCTCGTGGTTTCGGCGGGATCCGAGGGTGCGCTGGGTCGAGCCCAGCGAGCTGCCAGCAGCGCTTGGCGCTGCCCTCGACCGCTTGGCCGAGAGCCCTCAGGTGCGAGACTGAAGCGATGGAGGAGCTGGTGGTCGCCGTGGCGATGAGCAAGCACGAGGGAGCGGGCAACGACTTTCTGATCATGCTCGATCTCGAGGCCCGCGTGGGGTTGAGCGACGACGAGGTTCGACACCTCGCCGATCGCCACCATGGGGTGGGTGCCGACGGCGTCATCACCGTGACCGAGGGCTCAGGGGGCGCCGAGGTGACCATGGAGCTTCGCAACCACGATGGCTCACCGGCGGAGATCAGCGGCAACGGGCTCCGCTGCGTGGCTCACGAGGTCGTGCGGGCAGGAGTGGTGGCCGCCGGCGAGTTCTCGGTGCTGACGGGTGCAGGCCTGCGCCGCGTCAGCTGCACCGAGCCCGACGGCGCCCGTGCGTGGACGACGGCGTCGATGGGCACCGTGGAGGTCACCTCGCTCGATCGAGAGGCGTCGTCGGCCACGCTCGACGTCGGCAACCCGCATCTGGTGCTCGTGCGAGAGACGCTGAACGGGATCGATCTCGAAGCCGAGGGCAAGGTGCTCCAGGAGAGATTCGAGGACGGCATCAACGTCGAGTGGATCGCGGTGACGCCCCAAGGGCTCGACCTCGCCGTCTACGAGCGTGGGGCCGGGATCACCTTGGCCTGCGGCTCGGGCTCGGTGGCGGCGGCGGTCGCGGCGCGAGAGCTCGGCCTCTGCGGTGACGACGTGACCGTCGCCAATCCCGGGGGACCGCTCGTCGTCCACCTCGACGGCTTCGATGCCACCTTGTCAGGGGAGGTGACCGTCGTCGCTGATCTCCTCGTGCCGCTGGCGAGGGCCTCGTGACGGCATCGCTCCCTTCGACCCTGATCGATCGGTCGTTTCGAGAGCGCATCATCTTGGTGGGCGTGGTCTTCCCCGGGGTCGATCCTGACGCGCTCGACGCTGAGCTCGACGAGCTCCAAGAGCTCGTGATGACCGCCGGTGCCGACGTGGTGGGCAGGATCATCCAGCGGCGTGACGCTCCCGATCCTGCCACCTTCCTCGGTTCAGGCAAGGTCCGCGAGCTGCACGATCAGTGCCTGGTGCTCGACGTGGACACCGTCGTGTTCGACCACGATCTCTCGCCGGCCCAGCAGCGAAACCTCGAGCGCGCCCTTGGACGGACAGCCATCGATCGCACGGCGGTGATCCTCGACATCTTCGCCCAGAACGCTCGCTCGCCTGAGGGGAAGGCCCAGGTGGAGCTGGCGCTGCTCCGCTACCGGCTGCCTCGGCTCCGTGGACGGGGCCAAGGGCTCTCCCAGCAAGCGGGTGGCATCGGCACACGTGGTCCCGGCGAGACGCAGCTCGAGGTCGACCGCCGACGTCTGGTGCGCCGCATGCACAAGCTCGAAGCCGAGCTGCGCCAGGTGACCGAGACTCGCTCCACCCAGCGCGCTCAGCGCTCTCGTGGTCGACGTCGAGAGCTGGCCCTCGTGGGCTACACCAACGCAGGGAAGTCGACGGTGCTCAACCGCCTGACCGATGCGGGGGTCCCGGCGGCGAACCGCCTCTTCGAGACGCTCGACCCGCGCACCCGACAGCTCGCCTTGCCTGGTGGGGAGGTGGTGCTCCTCACCGACACGGTCGGATTCGTCTCCAAGCTGCCCCACGAGCTGGTGGAAGCCTTCCGTTCGACGCTCGACTCGGTGCGCCTGGCGGGGCTCTTGGTCCACGTGGTGAACGCAGCCTCGCCCGATCCGAGGGGTCAGATCGCGGCGGTGCGCACGACCTTGTCAGAGATCGGCGCCGACGAGGTACCCGACCTCGTGGTGATCAACAAGGCTGACCTCGCCCCCGAGATGGCCAAGGAGCTCCACGCAAGAGCTCGAGGGCTCTGTCGTGGTCTCCGCAGCCACCGGTGAGGGCATCGACGACCTGCTTCGCACGGTCGGGGATCGCCTACGGGCCCAAGACCGCGTGGTCGAGCTCCGCATTCCGCACGCCCGCGGTGACGTCGTGGCTGCCGCGCATCGAGAGGGAGAGGTGGTGGCCACGCAGCACGACGAGGAGGCCACCATCCTCCACGTCGTGCTTGACGACGCGGGGCGGGCCGCGTTCTTGGACTTCGAGGTGGTCAAGTGAGCCCTGGCTTCACCCCGCCGCCCTATCCCTACGATCGCTTGCGGGGCGTCACGGCACTGGCGCAAGACCATCCCGGCGGCATGGTCGACTGCTCCATCGGCACCCCCTGTGACCCGCCTGCTCCCGAGGTGCTCGAGGCCCTGGCCACCTCGGGGACCGAGCGCGGGTATCCGACGTCGCAAGGCTCTGCGGCCTTCCGGGCTGCAGTGGCGGGCTGGCTCGGTCGCCGCTTCGGGGTGACGGTCAATGAAGCAGACGTCGCAGGCTGTGTCGGCACCAAGGAGATGGTGGCCTCGACGGCTCACTACCTCTCGCTTCGAGACCCCACCAAGACCGTGGTGCTCTTCCCGGCCATCTCGTATCCCACCTACGCCATGGGCGCGACGCTGGCTGGGCTCGAGCCCGTCTCTGTTCCCTTGCTCGAGGGCCACCTCGATCTTGCGTCGATCCCGAACGACGTGGCGGAGCGAGCGCTGCTCTTGTGGTCGAACTCGCCGTCGAACCCCACCGGTGCCCTCGACGACCTCGAGGCCGCGGCGAGCTGGGGTCGCTCGCACGACGTCATCGTCTGCTCCGATGAGTGCTACGCCGACTTCACCTGGGCGGGCGAGCCTGCGACCATCTTGCGCTCCGGGCTCGACGGGGTCTTGGCCGTGCACTCGCTGTCGAAGCGCAGCAACCTCGCCGGCGTGCGAGCAGGGTTCTACACCGGCGACCCTGCGCTGGTGGCGTACCTGCGCGTGGTGCGCCAGCACGCGGGGCTCATGATCCCAGGGCCCGTGCAGGCGGCCGCGGCGGTGGCCTACGGCGACGACCTCCACGTCGAGCTCCAGCGCAAGCGCTACGTCGAGCGGCTCGAGCTCACCGCCGCCGGACTGGATGCTGCTGGCTATCCGGTGCGCTTCCCTGAGGGCACCTTCTATCTGTGGATCCCGGTCCCCGAGCGCCTGGCCGACGGCTGGGCGCTGGCCGACGAGCTCGCCCGTCGAGCAGGGCTCCTCGTGAGCCCCGGTGACCTCTACGGCGACGCAGGTCAGCGCTTCGCCCGCCTGGCGGTCGTCCAGCCCACCGATCGGCTTGCTCTGGCGCTCGATCGCCTGGCCGCCTCCTGAACCCCGAGGCCCCCGAAGGGCTCCCACTACCATTGGGCCATGGCTGACCTTCCTGCACAGATCTCCGCGCTCTATGACGATGCTTCTTCGATCGAAGCCGGGGACACCGAGGCTGACGCCCTGGTCAGCCAGGCCATCGAGCTGCTGGACACGGGCCAAGAGCGCGTCGCGTACGTCGACGAGGCGACCGATGAGGTCGTGGTCAACGAGTGGCTCAAGCAAGCGATCCTGCTGCTGTTCCGCCTTCGCTCGATTGAGACCATCGAGGTGGGCCCCTTTGAGTTCGCCGACAAGCTCCCGCTCAAGCGGGGCCACAAGGCCGCCGGGGTGCGCGTGGTGCCCGGAGCGTCTGCTCGCTGGGGCTCGTACCTGGCGCCCGGTGCGGTGATGATGCCCAGCTACGTCAACATCGGTGCTCGGGTGGGGGAGCGCAGCATGGTCGACACCTGGGCCACCGTGGGCAGCTGCGCTCAGGTCGGAGCGGACGTCCACCTAGCAGGAGGCGTGGGCATCGGCGGCGTCCTCGAGCCGCCGAACGCGGTGCCCGTGATCATCGAGGACGAGGCGTTCATCGGCAGTCGCTGCATGGTGGTCGAAGGGGCGCGGTGTCGGCAAGGGAGCGGTGCTCGGAGCGGGAACGATCCTCAACCCTTCGATCCCGGTGATCGACGCGGACAGCGGTGAGGAGATCTCGCGTGGCCACGTGCCGGCCTGGAGCGTGGCGGTCGGCGCGTCTCGCCGCAAGGAGTTTCCCGGCGGTGAGTTCTTCCTGCCCTGCGTGCTGGTGCTCAAGCACCTCACTGAAGGTGAGCGTCACGACAAGGCCCAGCTGAACGCGGTGCTGAGAGATCACGGGATCGCCACGTGAGCGACCTCGGCCTCTTGGCTGCAGAGCTGGTCTCGATCAGCTCGCCGAGCCGGGCCGAGGGTCCCCTTGCTGACCACGTCGAGCGGCTCTTGCGAGCAGGAGCGCACCTCGAGGTCCGACGCATCGGCGACAACGTGGTGGCCAGCACCACGGGTACGAACCAGCAGCGAGTGATCGTCGCCGGGCATCTCGACACGGTGGCGGGACAGCACGGTCCTGGCGTCATCAGCGAGGGCGTGGTGAGAGGGCTCGGCGCGGCGGACATGAAGGGCACCTTGGCCGTGATGATCACGCTGGCTCTCGAGCTCTCGTCGCTCCCGCGCGAGGTGACCTGGCTCTTCTACGCCAGAGAGGAGATCGCTCGCTCGGAGAGCGGTCTGCGCGAGCTGGCAGCCGTCGCCCCAGAGCTGCTGGACGCTGACGTCGCTCTCTTGGGAGAGCCGACGAGCGCCGCGGTCGAAGCCGGCTGCCAGGGGTCGCTCCGCCTGAGCGTGCACCTCGGTGGGGTGGCGGCGCACACCGCCCGACCGTTCATGGGCGTCAACGCCGTTCGACGGCTGGCTCCTGTCCTCGAGGCAGTGGCCTCAGCCACGCCCAGGATCGTTGAGCTCGATGGCGTCACCTATCACGAGCAGCTTGAGCCGGTCGGGATCGAAGGGGGGAGCGGGGCGAACGTGCTGCCCGACTCGGCGTCGCTGGTCATCAACTACCGCTTCGCACCAGATCGAAGCCTCGAAGACGCGGAGAGATGGGTCCGCTCCTTGATCGAGCCCCACTTGGATCGAAACGACGACACGATCACGGTCCTCGACGCAGCGCCGGGAGCGCTGCCCGGCCTGACGCATCCGGTGCTGGCGCGCTTGGTGGCGCTGAGCGACCGGCCGGTCTCGGCCAAGGTCGGCTGGACGGACGTCGCCACGTTCGCGGAGCGAGGGGTGCCCGCCGCCAACTTTGGCGCCGGCGATCCGAAGCTCGCTCACCATCCTGACGAGCGAGTCCAGCTCGACGAGCTCGAGCGGCTCTCGGCCGTCCTTCGCCAGCTGCTCGTCGGAAGGCCCCTAGGCACCTCGAGGGCCAGGGGGTCGACGGCACCGAGACCGAACCCTACGCTCACGGTGGTGCGAGTGACGGCTGACCAGCGATCACAAGGCTCTCTCAGAAGATCGCTCGTCCTCGTCGTTGCGGGGCTCGGTGTGGCGGGAGCCACCGCCAGCGTGGTGGCGTGGACTCGCCGGCGGCTCTTGACCGTGCGCGTGCTTCGGGCGTTCTTCTCTCGCAACGCTCGAGGCAGGAATCGTGGCCTTGAAGGTCGTGTGCCTGTCGAGGTCACGAGCCAGCTTGATCTGGCCTACGGGTCCCATCCGGATGCCCGGCTCGACTGCTTCGCCCCAGCGTGGGTCGAGGGCACCGGTGCATCCCTCGGCACCGTCATCTGGATCCACGGCGGGGCCTGGATCGCGGGTGACAAGGCGCAGCTCACGAGCTACTTCAAGATCTTGGCCAGCCGGGGCTTCACCGTCATCGGCGTCAACTACCCGTTGGCACCAGTTGCTCGCTATCCCTCGCCGGTCGAGCACGTCGATGAGGCGCTCAGCTGGGTGGTGGCTCATGCTGAGAGCCTCCACGTCGACCCCGAGCGGCTTGTGCTGGCCGGTGACTCGGCTGGAGCGCAGCTGGCGGCACAGCTGACCGCCATGATCACTTCTCCCGACTACGCCACCGCCGTGGCCATCCACCCGACGATCCAGCCACGCCAGCTCCGAGGGGTCGTGCTGTTCTGCGGGATCTACGACGTGTCGCTCCTCGAGTTCACGGGTCGACGCTCGTGGTTCCTCAAGACCATCGTGTGGGCCTACTCGGGTGCCGATCGGATCGAGGGGCATCCGGCGGCGGAGATGATCTGCGTCCCACGATGGGTGACTGCTGCGTTCCCGAGGCCGTTCATCTCGGTTGGCAACGCTGATCTGCTGGTGGAGCACTCACGGGCGTTGGTCGATGCGCTGGGCGCCCACGGGGTGGAAGCCGACACGCTGTTCTTCGCTGACGACCACCGACCGAGCCTCGGACACGAGTACCAGTTTGATGCGACCCTCGACGCCTTCGATGAGGCGCTCGAGCGGCTGGTGGGGTACCTCAGCGGCTGCGGCGCCGAGGTCCAGCGAGTCTGAGGTCGAGTGAGCCTGAGGTCCAGCTCGCCCTAGAGCCGACGCAGGACCGAGATCACCTTGCCGAAGATGGTGACCTCGTCTGCGCTGAACTCAAGAGGTGCCATCGAGTCATTGGCGGGGATCAAGATGACCGAGGCCCCTTGGCGACGGAGCCGCTTGACGGTCGCCTCCTCATCCGGGATGCCGGCCACCACGATGTCGCCATCTTCTGCCGTCGGTTGGTGCCGCACCACGACGTAGTCGCCGTCGAGGATGCCAGCGCCGATCATCGAGTCGCCTCGCACCTTGAGCATGAAGGTCTCACCCTTGCCGGTGAACTCCTCTGGCAGTGAGTAGAGGTCCTCGACGTTCTCTTGGGCGAGGACGCCCGTGCCCGCCGCGACCGTACCGACGAGAGGGACCGTTCGGGTCGGGAGCTTGGCGATAGCAGCGCCTGAGGCCGGATCGAAGCTGACGGTCATGGCCCGAGGCTTGGTCGGGTCTCGCTGCAGGAACCCCTCCTTCTGGAGCACGGCGAGGTGGCTGTGCACGGTGGCCGACGAGGCGAGGCCCACCGCTTGGCCGATCTCGCGGACGGAAGGCGGATAGCCGCGCTCGCGCAGGCACGTTCCGATGAACTCAAGAATCTCCCGCCGTTTGTCGCTCAGGACCTCTGCCATGGTGACCCCTCTCTCGGCACCCGCAGTAGGCGAACACCCGTTTGGTACAACTTACCTAGAACCAATACCGAAGGCAAACATCTGTTCGAAAAAGGACTTGACTCGAACAGGTGTTCGGTATTGAATGGTAGCGAACAGACGTTCGGTTGACAAGGTGCTCCGGGCGGCGAAGAGAAGGGTCAGCTATGGCGATTGCACCGCTTCCCCAGGTAGAAGAGCTTGAGAGGTTTCGAGAGGCGACCACCAACTGGCCGACGCCGCACCTCAGGATCGTCGCTGACCCCAGAGATCGTGAGGCAGAGGCCTTCGCTCCCGCTCCTCGAACCTGGAAGACCGGTCGGGACGTCACGGAGCGCAGGCACGCTCGTGCGCTGGTCCAGCGCCGGCGCCGTCGTCTCGCAGCTGGTGTGGCGCTGGGGGTGGTCGTGGTGATGCTCGCACTGCCGCTCAGGGCTCTCGGCACCGTCACCGTCTCGGGTCAGCAGACCCCTGGCGGGACTCCTGCTGGCTTGATCGATGGCTCTGTCTACGTCGTCCAGTCGGGCGACACGCTCAGCTCGATCGCCCATCGGATCAATCCCGGCGCAGATCAGGGAGCTCTGGTGGCGAAGATGGCTCACGAGGTCGGCTCGAATGAGGTCGTGCCGGGAGAGCACGTCGTTCTCCCGTAGTTCCGGGGGACAGCCGGTATCGTGATGTTGTGCGATGCCCGTTCTGTGCTGCTGATGATGACAGGGTGGTCGACTCGCGCATGGCGGAGGAAGGTGCAGCGATCCGCCGTCGCCGAGAGTGCAGCTCGTGTTCGCAGCGCTTCACCACCTTCGAGCGGATAGAAGATCTCCCCTTGGTGGTCGAAAAGCGCTCGGGCGCCAAAGAGCCCTTTGACAGGGCGAAGGTGATCGGTGGCATCGTGGCCGCCTGCAAGAACCGCCCTGTGAGCGCGGCTGCGATCGAGGAGCTGGCGTCGGAGGTTGAAGACACCCTCCGCTCGCGCACGGAGATCGTCACGACGCAAGACGTGGGCGTCGCCGTGCTTGAGGGTCTCAAGCATCTCGATGACGTGGCCTACCTTCGCTTCGCCAGCGTCTACAAGGGCTTTGAGGACGCGGGCGACTTCGAGCGCGAGGTGGGGCTCCTCATCAAATCCACCGAACCGAAGCGTCGATCGTGACCGCGAGCTCCGCTCGACTCTTCAGCACGACACCGCGCTGCGTGCTTGGTGTCTACGCCCATCCTGATGATGCTGACGTCGCCTGTGGCGGAGCTTTGGCCCGCTGGGCAGCTGAGGGCGCAGCAGCGCACCTGGTCGTCCTCACCGATGGGGGCAAAGGCACGACCGATCCCTCCGCCGTGCCAGGTGAGCTCGCCGCCACGCGGCTCTCAGAGGTAGAGCGGGCTGCGAGGGCGCTGGGACTGGCTTCCGTGGTTCATCTGGCGATTCCCGACGGCGAGGTCCCTGAGCAGGCCGACCTCCTCGAAGCGCTGGTCAAGCTGATCCGAGAGCTCAAACCGCAGGTCGTGCTCGGCCATGACCCGACCGCGGTGTTCTTCGGGAACGTCTACGTGAACCATCGCGATCACCGCGCTGCGGGGTGGGCTCTGCTTGATGCGGTGGCGCCGGCGTGCGCGATGCCCCTCTACTTCCCCGACGGAGGCGCCGCTCACAGGGTCTCGCACGTGCTGCTCTCAGGCACGCTCGAGCCCGACACCTTCGTCGACATCACCGACTCGATCGACGCCAAGGTCGCCGCCGTGCGAGAGCACCAGAGCCAGCTCGACGACGATCCAGAGTGGGTGTCGAAGACCGTCCGGCGTCGAGCAGAGGATGACGGTCGGCTGGTGGGCGTTCGCTACGCGGAGGGCTTCCGGCACCTCGAACTCGATGGCTGACACGCTCCCGGGTCTCGATCGCTCTGCAGCGCTCCGTCCGGCGATCTTGCTCGTGGATATGGACTCGTTCTTCGCCTCGGTCGAGGTTCGCGCCGATCCGAGCTTGCGCGGACTGCCCGTCCTCGTCGGCGGGAGTGCGCGCCGAGGCGTGGTGGCGTCGTGCAGCTATGAGGCTCGGCGCTTCGGGATCCACTCAGCCATGCCGATGGTCACGGCACTGCGCCTGTGCCCTGCTGCCGTGGTGCTACCCGGCGATCTGTCCACCTACGCCCAGGTCAGCCGCCAAATCCATCGGATCTTTCGGGACGTGACGCCCCTCGTCGAGCCGCTGGCCCTCGACGAGGCGTTCTTGGACGTCACCGGAGCCGTCGGGCTCCTGGGCACCCCTCGCCAGATAGCGCTCGACCTCCGAGCGACGATCAACGCCGAGCTTGCGCTCGATTGCGCCGTGGGGGTGGGTCCGTCGAAGACCGTCGCCAAGCTGGCGTCGAAGAGGGCGAAGCCCTCGATCATCGACGGCCAGGTTGTGCCAGGGCCTGGTGTGGTCGTGATCATGCCCGACGAGGTGCGGGCCTTCCTCGATGAGCTCGACGTGCGGGCGCTCTTCGGGGTGGGTCCAGCTACGGCCACCACGCTCGAGCGGCTCGGCATCGAGCGAGTCGCTGAGCTCGCGCGCTTCGATCCTGAGCTCTTGGTCCGTCACCTGGGTCGCACCCAGGCCTACGGGTTGGTGGCGTTGGCGCGAGGCGAGGACGATCGTCCCGTGGTGCCCGATCAGGTGAGCAAGTCCATGGGGCACGAGGAGACCTTCGCCGAGGACGTGGCCGACGTCGGCGTCTTGGAGCAGCGACTCCGCCGCCAAGCCGTCGCAGTCTCGGGTGCGCTCCATGACGCGGGTCGGCGGGGGCGGACCATCTCGGTCAAAGCGAAGGACGCGGCGTTCAAGGTCCGGACGCGCTCCCACACGCTTCGCCTGGCAATCGACGATCACGTGGCGATCTTTGAGGTCGCCCGAGCGCTTCTCGACGACCACGACGTCTCCGAGGGCATCCGCCTGCTCGGCCTCTCGGTGAGCAACCTCGAGGACGCCACCGAGCCGATCCAGCTGCTCTTGGACGTTGGCGACGACGACGAGCCAGACGTCAGGGCTGAGCAGCTTCAGCAAGAGCGAGCCGCCCTCGAAGAGGCCATCGATGAGATCAGGGCCCGCTTCGGCCGCCATGCGCTTGGCGCTGCGTCCTCACTCGAGCGCGAGGGACTTCGCGTCCCGTCTCAGCGTGACGTCCCCTTCGGGCCACGAGCCGAGGATCAGGGCTGAGGAGCGAGCCAGGTGCCGTGGGGGTGGCATTGGGCGAGGACTCTGGCCGAACCGGGTGGCTCCTCGAGCACCAGGAGGCTTGAGCCCGGCATCCGATCCACGACCCGTGGAGGCTCGAGGCCAGGCACGTCACGGGGATGCTCGAGCCACAGCCACGACACCGCTCGCTCAGTAGCGAGCGAGCGGATGGCCGCTCGCAGGTTGGCTTGGTCCCCCACCGAGAGATAGGCCGCGACCCAAGAATGGAAGAGGACCACGCGCGCCTCGACGGGGGCTTGGTCAACGACGGCGCGGAGCGCCTCGATCACGTCGCCTTGCTCAAGGACGAGGGGTTCGGCTCTGGCTGCAGCCAGGGCGCGTCTGGTCCGCTCGAACCGCTCAAGGTCGTCGGGCCACTGGCAGGCGAGGAGCCAGAGCGCATCCTCATCGAGCGCTGCCGAGAGCGGAGCACGGTCCAGGCCGCGCCGCCAGCTGATCGCAGGCAGCTCGAGGTGCTGCGCGTCGCCTCGAAGCTCGCTGACCACCTGGACGCGCGCGCCCCGATCTCCCAGCTCGCTCGTGCCGATCGTCAAGTGGATCCGATCGACCAGCAGGTTGAGGCCGGCAGAGCAGCCGAGATCGATCAGCGCAACAGGCTCGTCATGAAGCGCGTGGATCTGGCTCAGCCCCCAGGCGAGCGGGGCGGTCCTCCCGATCTCGTTCGTCTGGGTCGTCCTCGAGCGAACGAGGGACTCGACGCCCTCGTCGTGCTCAGCGAGGAAGTCCAGGAATGCCGCCACGCCGCCTTCTGGGAGCGGAGCGCTCTCAGGTGACTCGAGAGGGTCTCCGTCGAGACCGATGCGGGCCAGCCACGTCGTCGTCGGATACCACGAGGCCAAGGGCGAAGAGGGGTCGTCGAGGACGAGGCGGTGCACGGCAGCGAGCAAGAGGTTGGGCCGCTGCTGGCTCTCGGGAGCGCAGAGCAGAGGGGTGACGAGGCGATCGTCGTGGGCTGCTTGCTTGGCCAGCTGGTCATAGAGCGGGTGCGTGCCAGGTGCCGACGGCGCCGAGGAGCTCGGCCCAGTGTCGACGGATCGCGACCTTCTCAAGGTCGTGGGCCATCTCAGTAGCCGGCGGGCAGGCTCGAGGAGAGGGCGTCGAAGAAGAAGAAGAGCGCTACCACGAAGGCCGGGATCGCAGGGCAGGAGCACGAGCCATCGACGGCGGAGGCGGCGAGAGAGGAGCCACGCGCCGAGCGCGATGGCCACGCAGAGCGCGCCCCAGCCGATGATGCCGAGCAGATCGGTCCCCGAGGAGCTCGGGCTCGATGCGGTCTTGGAAGGTGGCGTGGCTCACGGAGCCCGCTGTGCCGCGGGAGGGCGAGCGAGGCGACCGTCGAGGTCAGCGCCGCGTGCACCACGAGTCGCTGGGACGCAGAGAAGCGAGGATTGCAGGTCGTCAGGGTCAGCGTGGGCGTGGGCGTGGGCTTCAGCACGCTCGACGTCGGTTGGTTGGACGATCAGGCTCGGGGTGACCCGGTAGACGAAGGTGCCGCGCCCGGTGGCCAAGATGATCTTGTCGCCCGCGGCGAGCAGAGTCGAGGTTGTAGAAGGGACGACCCCAGGTCGTCCGGTGCCCTGCGATGCCGACGTTGCCTTCCTCTCCCGGCAGCGGGGTGCCGAGGTAGTGGCCGGGACCCTTGGAGAGATCGTCTTCGCCGGTGCCCTCGACGACCACCTGGTTGAGGCCGATCTTCGGTATCTGGATCACGGCGACAGGCTCTCCTTCATCCCGGAGGGGAGATCGTGGGCACCGTCACGGGTGGCTTGGGTGGAGGGAGGGCCTTGGGCAGCAGCGAGGAGATCCCCGTGGGATCGATCTGGGCTCGAAGTGCGCTCTGGTGACGCTCTTGGAGGTAGGCGGTGCCAAAGATCTCGAACAGCACGAAGGCCAAGACGAGGCAGCCCACCACGATGAGCGCGGCGCCGAGTCGACCCGCGACCTTGAGGCGCTGTGCTCGAGCGGCGCACTTTTGCAGCTCGAGTGCGCGGAGGGCACAGGCGGCGGCGCAGACGGCGATCGTCATCGGCCTAGCTTGGCGTGACCTCATCGTGCCCTTAAGCGACGGAGACCAGGGTGCCGATCGGCGTGTGCGGGAAGACCACCGCCGCGTTGGCGTAGGGCATCTCGACGCAGCCCAAGCTCTGCGGGGTGCCGTAGCTTGAGCGGATGAAGCCGTGGAGCGCATCGCCGCCGTTGAAGTAGCTCACCCAGGGGATGCCGGTGTCGTGATAGGGCGTGCCATCAGGATTGGTGCCCGACATCGTCGTCGTGGTGTAGCGGGCGTAGACGGGATAGGTGCCGTCAGTGGTGTCTTGTCCGGGGATCCCCGTGTTCACCGCTGTGGTGTAGATCACCTGGCCATCAGAGTAGAGCGTCAGGCTCTCCGGCAGGCTCTTCGACACGTTCACGTAGGTGTAGGGATCCGGATCCGTCGTGCCGGCGGCGCGATCGGCCAAGAGTGCCGAGTCGAAGGCGGCGGTGATGTCACCATCGGTCTGCATGTGGTGCACGTCTTGGAACCGCATGATCGCTCCGCGGGTCACCACGTTGTCGACACCGGGCTCCCAGAGCGACATGAGAGAGGCAGGCAAGGTGGACCATCGGGGAACGAAGCTGCCCGTCTCGTCGCTCGTCAGCGGACCGGTGAGGGAGCTCGGTGTCGTGGGGTTGAACGTGACTGGCAGGTAGCCCTCTTCGGCCAAGAGCTGCTGGACGCGCACCAAGGACAGCTGTGAGATCTGGAAGGTCGTCGACACGGTGCTGGCCAGGTGGGAGCCGGAGGATGACTTGATGCCCTGGCTTCCTCCAGGGATGGTCACGGTGATGGACTGTCCTGGCTGAAAGGGTGACTGCTGGACGAACTCCAACGTCGAGCTCGAGAGTCGCTCCCAGGAGCCGGCCACGCTCGGGGTGATGACGGGAGCGGGCTCGTCGAGGCGATCGAGTCAGTCAAGGCCACCCGGATCGACGCATCGGAGGCCACCGTGGCGTTGTCGGAGGGTGTGGCGGCGAGCACGGCGAACGTGGTCGCACCAGTGAGAGCCAGGCATCGCCGACGGGGCAGGTGCGCTCGGTCGAGTGACGAGCACGACGGCGGCACCGATGGCCACGCAGACGCACAGGCCCAGCACCGAGAAGATCACGGCCTTCTTGGACCAAGATCGCTTCGGCTTCGTGGCGGCGTGACGAGGTGCCATCGTACGAAAGCGTAGCAACGGCCGTTCAGACTCCTACGCCACCACCCATGCTCGGGAGGACTGCGCTGATCTGATCGATGACTTTGTCCAGCGCCTCTGCCTCGAGGATCTTCTTCCCGTCAGGCCCGCGCACGTAGAACGCATCGACCACCTCTTCGCCGATGGTGGCCACGCGTGCGGCCTCGACGTCGAGCCCGCACGAGAACAGGCAGGACGTGAGCTGATGGAGCAGCCCAACCTCATCGGTGGTGCGCACCTCGATCACCGTCGAAGCCGCAGAGGCGTCGTTGTCGATCGTGATCGACGTGGTCACGGGATGCGCGGTCCACGCCCGCTTGGCGGCGGCATAGGCCTCGGAGCGACGGTCGAGCTCGGCGACGAGATCGAGCTGGCCGTTGAGCACCGCGAGCAGGTCGCTGCGAGAGCGCGTCGCCTCGGGCCAGCGACCGCTGGTGGGATCGACGCGTGAAGGTCTCGAGCGCGATGGAGCCGACGCTGCTGACGTTGGCGGTGTGGACGCTCAGGCCGTTGAGAGCCAGCGTGCCAGCCACGTCGGCGAGGAGCCCCGGACGGTCGGGGGCGGCGATGATCACGCTCGAGTCCTCGATCGTCACCTCGGGCTCACTGCTGATCTTGACGGCGTCGACGAGGTGGTCGTGCTCGTGGGAGTCCTCTGGTGCGCTCGGGGCGGTGCCCACTAAGGCGGCGTCGGTGCGTCGGACGAGCTCGCTCACGAGCTGCTCTTTCCAGTGACCCCACGCCGCAGGTCCGGTGGCCAAGCTGTCGGCCTTGGTCAGCGCCCCGAGGAGATGCAGCGTCGTGCGGTTCTTGACGGCCTCGACCACGCGCTCGATCGTCACGGGATCGGAGAGGTCCCGTCTCGTCGCCGTGTCGGCGAGCAGCAGGTGGTTGCGAACCAGCGACTGGAGGGTGCTGACGTCGGTGGCGTCAAAGCCCAGGCGAGGGTGCCATGGTGCCCAAGATCTCGATGCCGAGGTCGGTGTGATCGCCGGGGAGACCCCTTGCCGATGTCGTGGAAGAGAGCCCCGATGACCAAGAGGTCCGGTCGATCGACGGTGTCGACCAGCTCTGAGGCGTTCGCCGCGGTCTCGAGAAGATGGCGATCGACGGTGAAGCGGTGATAGGCGTTTCGCTGGTGGTGGTGGCGGACGTGCGCCCACTCAGGGAGGAGGCGGCTGACGACGCCGACGTGATCGAGGCTCTCGAACGCCGGGATGAAGTTCGGTCCCGCCAAGAGGAACCTGACGAGCGAGGCGAGCATCTCGGGAGGCCACGTGCCCTCGGGCATCTTCGCTTGATCAGCGAGTCGATGAGCCGTGCCGAGGTTGATGGGCAGGTCGTGCTCGGCGGCCACCGGCGCCAACTCGCCACGCCAACGAAGGATCGGTGGTCACCTCGGCGGCGGGCGTGAGGCTGACCTCGCCTCCTCCGACGACGATGCCGGGCTCCACCTCAAGGGGAGCCGTCGGGCGCCTCGTCGTGCAGGGTGCTGCCGGGCGCCCACAGCGGTCGTCGGCGCCAGGTCTCGTCGCTCAGGCGAGCGATCGAGCGACCGGCCTCTGAGACGGCACGACAGAGATCGTCAGCGTCGCTGTAGCTGAGCGCGTCAGCGATGGCGTCTTGCTCTTGGAGCAGCATCGTGTCGAGCGCTCGACGCGTGTTGCGGTGCAGCTCGACGCGGGCGGTCGTCAGCGTGGCCGCCGCGCTCTTGATGATCTCGAGGTCGACCAGGTCGCTGAGCCGAGGCGCGCACGAGGGAAGAGCACGAAGCACCGCCACGTCTCGAAGGCCGCCGTGCGACTCCTTGAGGTTGGGCTCCAAGAGGAAGGCCACGTCGCCTTCGCTCCGGTGGCGCTCCTCCATCTGCTCTTCAAGGGCCGGGAGGAAGTCCTGGGCGAGCTGGGTTCGCCAGAGGTGGCCCACCTTCTCGATCAGGGGCTCGGCGATGCGCGCGTCGCCCCACACCACGCGGGCGTCGAGCAGCCCAAGAGCGACTCGAAGGTCCTTCGATCGCAGCGGCGAGCACCTCTTTGGGTCGCCGAACGGCGTGGTCGACGTGGACGCCCTGGTCCCAGATCGGGTACCAGAGCGCGTCAGCGATCTTGGCGATGTCTCGGCGACCGTCGTAGAGCAGCAGGAGATCGAGGTCGGAGTACGGGACAGAGATCGTGGCGTCCATAGCCCCCGATGGCGAGGAGGGCCACCTTTCGACTCGACGAGCCCGTGGCCTCGTCGGCGAGCGCCGCCAGCCAGTCGTCGGTGAGGTCAGAGAGCGTCCGACAGAAGGCCTCTCCTTGCAGGGAGCGGTCTTCCATGAGCGCCTCGCGCTGCGCCTTGAGCGAGATCGTCGCCATCTGGGGACCGTACCATCGACCTCAGAGGCCAGAATGATGGGCAGAGGAGGTCACGGCGATGCCGGATGAAGGCGAAGGGCGGGGGAGCACGATCGAGATCCTTGCGGTCGTCGTCATCGCTGTCTTCGCCATCACGATCCTCTTCGGGCTCTTCAGCGCCATCACCGGTGCGATCTGGTGGGCGATCAAGCTCGCAGTCCTCATCGCGGTGCTCTTCTTCGCCATCCGCTGGGCGCTGCGCCGCTCGCTTCGATGACTCCGAGACGCTCGCTGCCTGACGACTAAGGTCGGTCCCTTGCGGCGACGTGGCCGAGTGGTTTAGGCAGGGGCCTGCAAAGCCCCGTACCCGGGTTCGAATCCCGGCGTCGCCTCTGGTGAACCTTGAGGTCAACAAGAGTATTTCTGGCGCACCGAGGCCGGCACCTGAATCCCTCGTCATCGCTGACGAGGTGCTAGCACTGTCGACCATGCAAGTGACGTGCGGAGCCGAGGCCGATGACGCCCGCAGCGCCGCGGCTACGGCAGGGCCGTCTCGAGCCCAATATCGCCGCCGCCAGCTCTTCGTAGGCTCAGCGTGCTCGTCATCGTCTTCTTGTTCGTTGGCGCGGCCGTCGAGCTTGGAGCAAAGCACTCGAGCTCGACGACCACCACTAGACCCTCGACGGCGCCCGACCACCACGACGACGATTCCGCCTGCGACGACCACGACCACTGATCCCGGGCTGCTCCCGCAGACGAGCGCCCAGCCGCCGAGCGATGACCAATCGCTCAGCGCGAGGCTGTCGCCGCTCTTCTCGGCGATCACCACGGACAGCTCGACCGAAGCTCAGACGGTCTTCTTCCCTGAGTCTGCCTATCTCCCCACCAAGCAGGGGCAGATCCCCGATCCGAGCTCGGACTACCAATCGCGCTTGATCGGCTTCTTGAACCTCGATCTGGCCGCCTATCATCAGTCGTTGGGTCCCTCGCCGACGTCAGCGACCTTCGTCGGGGTGCTGGCTGATCCGACCATGGCCCAGTGGATCCCGCCGGGCACCTGTGAGAACTCGATCGGCTACTGGCACCTGCCGAACGTTCGCCTGGTCTACAAGGTCAACGGGATGACGTCCTCGTTCGCCGTGGCGTCGCTCATCTCATGGCGAGGGGTCTGGTACGTGGTCCACCTCGGGCCCAACCCGCGAACCACAGACGTCGGGACCGTAGCGCTCCCTTCTTCGGGCCCCGGCAGCGCCTGGGCCGGGCGGGGGTTGCTGAGGACGGCTCAGCCCACAGGGGAGAGCAGGTCGCCGTTCGCCTCGATGTGAGCGGCACCGATGCCGAAGTCTTGCGTGGAGAGCTGGTTGACGAAGCTGGCCGCCTGTCCAGAGCTGTCGACCGATGGCTCGGCATCTCCGGAGAGGACCAGCGAGGTGACGTGCGCGCTCTGGAACACACCGGTACCCGACAGGGTCACGTGCAAGATCATCGACAGATCGAGATCGCCCGAGGTCGCGAAGTTCTGGTAGCCGGCGAAGTTCCCGAGGCTGTAGGCGATCAGCGAGCCCTTGTACCACTGCATGCCGCGCAGGACGTGGGGACCGCTCGCCACCACCAGGTTGGCGCCGTCATCGATCGCTGCATGAGCGAAGGCCTCTGCGTTCCCGCGGTCCTCACCGAGGTAGTCCTCCTCGGCGCCCGTGACGTGGTCGGCATCTGAGCCTTCGGCTCCTGCGTGCATGTAGACGACCACGACGTTCGCTTCGCTCTTCGCTTGATCGATCAGTACCTTGGCGCCGGGCAGGTCGAGCAGGTTGTTGGTGGTCGGATAGGGCGCGAAGTCGACGAAGGCGATCTTGGTGGCGCCTTGGGTGGTGATGCCGATCTGGCCGGGCAGCCCCGCTTGGACGATGCCGGCTCCCTGGAGGGACTTGGCTGGTCGAGGCCACCCCTTGCGCTCCGTAGTCGTGGCTGTGGTTGTTCGCGCTGTTCATCACCGTGAACCCTGCCGCCTTGTACACGTCTTGGGCGTAGGAGGTCGGGTTGCGGAAGGCATAGCAATCCGTCGAGCCCGCTCCACACTTCGAGTCGTCTCCCGAGTCCGTCAAGGTGCCCTCGAGGTTGCCGAACACCGTCGGTGCGGCCAACGAGGCGACGACCGGTTGGAGGTACGTCGTCGGGCTCGGGGGGCAGGTCGGGGGTGTTCCCGAGCATCGTGTCGCCGACGAAGGACATCGTCACGGCCTGAGCAGGCTTGGCGGTCGTGGTCGTCGCGTGGAGGGGTGGAGGTGGTGGTCGTCGCGGCTTGCTGCTTTCCTGAGCCACCGACGAGAGCGACGACGCCGAAGGCGAGCAGGGCCACGACGACCACGAGCGTCAGCGCAGCGACGAGGCGACGCCGCTGGTAGGTCTGTGGCGAGGCGTGCCGGCCCCGGGGAGCCATCAGCGCGACCAGGGCGGCGAGTCGGCTCATCTCCACAGTCTGGCGCTCAGCTACCAAGGCTGCTGGACCACGCCAGGTGTGCGGATGTAGAGCGCGAAGAAGTCTTTGGTGCTCGAGTACAAGAAGCGGTTGCCGTATTGCTGATAGTTCACGACGTCGAGTGACGGGTTGGCGGCACCTGGTCCGCCGTAGGTCACGTAGATCGGCCACGCCGGGTTGATGTCGAGCTGCATGGCCCTCACCGCTCCCACCTGCACCATCAGCTGAGCGAGGCTCTGGGCGGTCTGATCGGCGGCGGTCACGTAGATGAGGTTGCCGTGGGCATCGATCCCGAGTCCGGTGCGCGGCACCGCCGGACCGCCACCCAAGGTGATGCCCCATGCCGGACCGTTCGTCACCGAAGCAGTCGGCTGTGAGTTGTCGACCAGCATGCCGAGGTTCTGACGGGCCATGACGACGTTGGGCCCGGGCGTCGGCCCTCCTGACCAGTCGACGACGTCGACGGTGCCGTTGGTGTACGCCACGACCGTGGCGAGCCCGTTGATCATCGGGTCGTAGAGGGTGCCGTTGGTGTAGAAGCCCGCAGCAGCGTCTTCCTCATAGAAGCCCGAGTTGAACGCTGCGAGCAGGGTCCCGCGCGAGGAGGGAGGGATCTCCTCAGGACCTCGGTCGAAGCTGGTTGGTCCGGGACCCTCGTAGCCCGGGAAGAGTGCCAGCTGCGTCGACGAGGTTCGCATCCATGCCGCGAAGGCGACGATGGAGGGGTTGGACGCGTACGGGCGCCAATTCGTCGTCATCACCGATGGCCCCCCTGGGCTCCACGGATCTTGCGGTGGTCCACTGCCCCTCGCCTGCAGTGGCCGGTGTGATCGCAGGGACGATCGCCGGTGGCACGTAGGGCGGAGCGGTGGTCGTGGTCGTCGAGGCGTGGGTCGTGGTCGTCGCTACTGCGGAGGGAGAGCCCTTCGGGCTCTTGTGCGCGACCAAAACCGCCGCAACGATCACGACGAGGACGGCAAGGATGACCAGGGGGACGAGTCGTCGACGTCGCCGTCGACGCCGCTCGAGGTTGCGCTGCTCAAGGGCAAGACGACGTGCCGAACGGGTCTGTGTCTCCGGCGAGGGGAGATAGCCGGAGCTAGGCACGGCACTGATCGTATGGAGCCGTGCGTCTCGACTCAAGGATGGTCCGTTGAGCGCTCTTCTCACGCTGGCTCAGCCGGACGCGGTTCCGTCGAGTGACGAACACCTCCGTGGCAAACTTCGCTCCGTGACCGCACCATGGCTTGACGGAGAGGTTCTGGCGTTCGACCTTGAGACGACGGGAGTCGACAAGTTCACCGACGTCCCGGTGTCGTTCGCTCTCGTGACCATGAAGGGCGGCGACGTCGTCGAGCAGCGCTACAGCCTCGTCGATCCTGGAAGAGCCATCCCGGAAGGCGCGTCGAAGATCCACGGCATCTCTACCGAACGCGCTCGAGACGAGGGCATGGCCCTTGCTGACGCCGTCGAGGAGATCACCTCAGCGCTGGTTGCAGCATCGCAGCGAGAGGTGCCCGTCACCGGGTTCAACCTCAGCTACGACCTGACCATGATCGACTCGTGCAATCGGGCGCAGTTCAAGGCCGGGCTTCTTCAGCGGGGGTGGGCTGGCCCGGTGCTCGATCCTCTGGTGATCGATCGTGGGCTCGTCCGCTGGCGTGACACCAAGCGGACCTTGGGCGATCTCTGCGCGGCCTATGGGATCGTCAATGACGCTGCACACGACGCCCAGGGTGACGCCATCGCCTCAGCCAGGCTTCTCTACGCCATCGCCCGAGAGCACCCTGAGGTGGGCGACGTCGAGCTCAAGCTGCTCTATCGAACAGGAGATCCTCTGGCACAAGCGCTGGATCGGGAGCTTCAACGACTACCTGATGCGCAAGGGCAGCAAGGGCGTCGATGATCGAGACTTCGAGTGGCCTATCCCCACGCCGCTCGAGACCCTCTTCTGATCGCCCGACGGGCCTCAGCAAGGGCGCCCGGTGCTACGATCTGACCCCCTAGGGGCCGTTGGCGCAGTCTGGTAGCGCACTTGCATGACACGCAAGGGGTCACAGGTTCAAGTCCTGTACGGCCCACCATCTCTGACCTGGGAAGTTCTTGACTGACACTTTCAGGAAGATCCCCGTATTAGCCTTGGGGGCCATTTGGTGAGCCATTTCCTTCGCGGATAGGGATCCACGGCGCCTCGGTCCAAGATCCGACTCACTAGAAAAGAGCGGTTCTCCGGTCTCATTGAGATGCCTTCGCTTGGCTTCCAGAACTTGGAGCAGAGAGAAATGCCCCTCCAGGACGCTGTAGAGGTCGGCTCCATCCATGAAGATGATTCCGGTACCGCAATTCGTATGAGCACTGATGGCTGGCTCTGAGAAACCCGAAACTGCCAGGAAAAGCCCGAGCGTGCTTTTGCCCCTACACGCTACCTTCTGGGCCAGTATGTCAACGTAGGCGCAGGCGGCTGGATCTTTCTTCCACTTGGCCTCCATGATGTAGTCATCTGTGTGGAAGGTGAATGCCCCATCAATTTGCTCCTCAGTGATCGAGAAGCTCTGGCGTCGATTCAGGTCGAATAGTTTGGAAGAGCCGATTGAGCAATGCCTCGAAATCCTTCCCCCGTTTGTGATGATCTGGCGGAGTCTGCAAAACAATGAAAAAATAGCCGAAGTTCAACAAGGATTCCGCCATGGATCGGGCACACGACTGGCTCTTTTCCTCTGTTTCTCTGTCCGCACGAAGGCGCTCCTGGGCATCAGCCAACTCGCCGTACTGACCGACCCACTCCCGAAGCGCTCAAGGCGGCAACTGCGCTAGCGACCAGTTGCTCTCCGTCAACTTGTTGTTCAATCGGAAAACGATCGATTTTTTCCACCTCACCCATGGGCGATCGAGGTTGTTTGGTAGAGGGTTTCAGTCGTTACGAGTCTCATGACGGAATCTGAAACGGTCTCTCGCTTTCGTCCACTAAAAGGTAAGCCCAGCGACTCTGGCCTGTCACGTAGGTTTAGTTTGAGAAATCTCTCAAGAGGGGCCTTGTTCCAGAACACAACCGAGAGCGCTTCGATGAGTGCGTCGTACGCCCCTGCAGCAATCTTCTTGTGGCTTGTCATCGGTCGTCCCGTTGTAGAGGTGAAGTAAGTACTCAGGTTTCCTTAGAGGGGCCAGTCTCCTGCATGGACCCCCTTGGGAAGGACTGAGTGTGAATTCTTGGTGAGTGAAGTCGCAAGTTTCGTCGCAGAGAAGTGTTCGACGGGTCTAGAAGAATTGGCGTCGATCCTTGATCCCAAGCGACAAGCCGGAAGGCATTCCGGTACTAATAAAGTCATCAGCCCACTTATTGAATCTGGCGGTTCCAACAAGGGCGGCTATCGGATGCTCGAGCCCGATGCGGTAGCTGACGTCAGGTACGTCAAGCGTTTGTGAAAGAGAAATGCGTCGTCCTTTGACGTGGGTCCTTCAATGAAGGTCGACGAATCTTCGTAGTTGGCGCCGATCCTCAAACGATCAAGATAATCCAGAATCGTGTAGGAGCGAATCCTTTGCTCACATGCCATCTTCTCGGATTTCTTGAGCAATGGCCTCGAGAATTTTGGTTCGATTCGTGGCCCTTCCCCAGCCGCTCGCCTTGTTGCTTCCTCTGTTTTCCATTGAGCGGCCCAACCGCTGACCCTCATCTCGTTTTACGTCTATGGATCTCTTTACGGCGTCGTCACGTCGTCTCTCAATGGTTTTAGTTGCGGGCTCCAGCACGTATCGCTCGTGCAACCCGACCACGTGCTGATATCGCCGTCGATAAATATCCAGATGGAAGATTTTTGAATCCCTTGGATCCGATGCCAAATGACCATGGGGAAGGTTCAGTGATCGGTCAACCCAGAGATCTGCAAATCTCACCTGAGTTGCCGGATGTGTAGTTGGACGTGAATTCCCTTTCGCAACCGTCAGCGCCTGCGTTGCGTGATATCCGACGTAGTAAGCCTGAACGACTCCCCACACATTGGAAAGTCTGATCACTTCGTCATAGTCCATGGCCAAGCGCCGGGAAGAGCTAGAAGAAGTTCAGTGCTCCATGCGTGACGAAGGCTCTTCTGGACCTGTGCATGGTCGATGGCTCGAGGAACCTTGTCGCTCCCTGAGTAACTCGACAGATGCCCGTGCGGCAAGATCTGACAGACCTGTGTTATTCGACCGAAGCCCGCTTTTCTCGCAAGCCAGCAGAACGCGTGAACATATTGAAGGTGGGATCGAAATCGACCTTCTGCTTCCTGATCTACGAAGTCGATCTTCTATATGAACTCAGAAAGCATTGAGAGGGCGATCCGACGCACCCTTATGAGTGGGACGGTAGCTTCGGTCCCGCTGAATCAAGAAGATTTAGAATGCGCCCCATTGGATGAACTGCATCAGTCACAACAGGAGACAGGCGGTGTCGGTACACAGCAGAAGTCATCGAGTGTCAGCGTGTCCCATTGCGTCAGCTACACGATCAAGAGGACAGAGTTGATAGGTGTTCGGCCGGGTAGTCACGTTGACTCTCCTTCTTGGACAGCGGATTCACCCGGTCTGGACAGTTCTGGCTCTGTGTCCAGACCGGATTGAAGATCTGCGTTTTCCCTGGTCAGACCGGTCACGCCGGTCTCGACGTTGGTGTCGTCTTCTTCAGAGGTGTCCACACCGTCCAAGGTCTGTCCGGGACGGCCCCAGTAGTGCTTTGGGGGATAAGTCTGCGTGCGGAGACTGACGACGTCAGCGGCCTTCGCTGCGCGTTGGACGGCCTTGTCGTTGCTGTAGAGGCTGGCCTCTTTCAGGTTCTCTCTGGCGAGACGCTTTTCAATCGGCCGGTGCTCAGTGAGGTCTAGAAGCAGTTCGGCAATTTGTTCACGAGTGCTGACGTCCTCGACGTTCTCTTGTTCGGCAAGCAACTCGTCGGCCGTGACGTTTCTTGTCTTGCCCCATGTGATCGTCGACGACTTGAATTCGTCGCTTGCCTCGATTCGTACTCGATCGCTGGGGGTCGGGCAGAAAGGTTTCCCTTGCTCCGCGAGAATCTGGATAGTTTCGCCGGGCCCAGAGCAACGATGTGAGCAGAAGTCCCGATCGACAACAGGCACTGATCGCGCTCGACCCCGCGCCTCGATAAACCGCACTCGAGCCATTTCCTTTGGTTGGGTGGCGAAGACACAATGGCGCAGTTCTGCCGTTGAGCGATTGCTGCCAGAGGATCAAGGGCTCTACGAACGTCTTGGTCCTTCGTAAAGCCGATTCCTGCAGACAAGAAGGAGATCAGCGGATCGACGATCACGAGGGCCGCTGGCTACCGCGGCAATCCTCTCTTCGAGCTCACGAAGATGGTCTGGGATCGACCACGGCTCTCTGGCCTCGGGACCTCGTCGTCCTCCAGCGATCTCCGTCAGAGAGATGATCCGCGCCATGTCTGCGCCCGCAGCTTGAAGACGAGGCTTGATGGTCTCTCCAAGAGCGTCTTCGCCCTCAGCAAGCAAGACCGTCCGGGACCCTTCGAGATCTGAGAATGAGCCGTCCGGCATCGAAGAGCCTCTCGATCTCGGGACGCGAGATCGAGGCTGACGGTTGTCTTGCCTCTTCCGGCATTCCATCGACGTAGGTCAGTGCTCCAAGGGGCACGTAGCCCTTCCAGAGCCACTGCGTCGTTTTCTGCTGGCACGATGTCGAGACGGTCACCATCAAGGAAGGCCTTCGAGCGAGGTGGCCTGCGCGAGGGACGGTCCTCCACGGCAGGTTGAGGATGCCTTCTTCGAAGGCGTCCGATGACCCCGAGCATTCTGCTTGAGTCATTGCCCTGGGAGGAACTCATTCCCAACCCTCTTCGCCTTCAGAGAGCGCCTCGCTCTCGAGAATCGCTCTAACGCTTCGAGTGGTATCCGACGGGCCCTGCCGATATTCTTGATCTGATGCTGCCGTCAGTGATGAGTCCATAGAGAGTTGGGCGGCTGATGTCAAGGGACTCGCATGCTTCGTCAACGGTCAGCAGGAGAGGAGTGCTTCGGTCGTTGTTCACGTCCTGAGTTGTAGTGGCCGCCGCAGTCCGTGAAGAAGAGCCCCAAGTTCCCTAGCGCTAGTAAATGGAACCCACCTCCGATCCCTCTTCAGCTGGTCTAACGTGAGCGACCTGAGGGCCCTTCGAGAAGCTCGAGGCGTCTCCTTGCGAAGCGCAGCGGCGGCCATCGATATCTCGCACACGGCTCTGAGACGTTATGAAGATCGGCAGCGGTCGCCTAGTCAGAAGCGTTATCGACTACTCGCGCATCCCTTGATCAACCGTCGTGTCGTGAGCGGATTTGGGAGTTGTTGGAACAACTCCGGGCCTGAGCAAGAGCAGACTACATCGTTTTCGCGTCGAGTCGAGCGAGAAGCTCTCCATGCTCTCATTAGCGAAGAGCAACTTGTGTCGAAGAAGCGGTGAGGGCTGACAGCCTCGGTCGTCGATTCATCTACAAGGTGTCTTCGTGCGTGACCGGGACCCTGCGATTGCTCAACAGTTCGGTTGGGTGGTGAATGGCGAGGATCTCGCGCCCGCTATCAAATCCCAGTCCCTGTCCAAAGCGGATCTGGGGGAGCGCTTGGAAGTTGCGGAATCAACAATTCGACGCTGGTGCGCGAAATCGCCGCCGCGTGGTCGCTTTCGACAGATCGCTGATGCGCTCCAGCCCCCGACACCTGAAGGGCTCAAGAGGATGAGGATCCTGTCGGGTCGAACTCCGCCCACATCGCCTCGGTCTCCTCAGTATCGACGAGCAGTGTTTTGGCGTGGGAGAACCGATCGCAGCCGATTAGCCCGACTGACTCGCCCGTTTTTCTAGATCTGTGCGAGGTGATGGACACAGAAGCGGCGCTCACTGGCCTCGCGTTTGAGAACAAGCTTCATGACGTGATCACGAAGTGGCCGGATCTCACAGCCTCGGAACTGGCCAGAAAAATGCGTTCTCGACGCAGTGACCCATCTCTCGACAGAGAGCTTGTGAGATCCGCTCTCAATAGAGGTCTTCGCTTGAGGGTCTATGACGGGAATGAACTCAGCTACCGAGACTCGCTCGGCCGCTCCCACTCGAAGACCGCCTATCGGGTGACTTCAACCTCGCGAACCTTGGCGACTAGGGAATAGCTGGAGCGAGCAAGAGGCATCAATCTTTTGAACTCCAGGCGTACGCTTGGTCCGTGACCCTTCAGGTCGACTCGCCGAGCGAATCTACCGAATTGGATACAATCGTGCCCTGGGCGAGCAACTGTCGCCTATCTGGTCGTCATTGCTGTCGCCCTTGGTTTCTTGGGGTGGCTCTTGCTCAAGTTGAGCGTCTCTCACCATGCCTCAGCATTTCTCGTCTTGGTGACTGGGGGAGTCGTGGCGCTGATCGGCTGGCTTGTCGACCGCAGTCTGAAGGTGGTGCTTCTGACACTCGTGATCGCCGTCGCTTCATCGTTCTTGACCGCTTCCTACTCGGTAGCGGCGACCTATCGAATCAGGCCCTCTGCCACCAAAGAAGCTCAAGCGATTCTGACTACCCTCGAGAAGTCGTGAGCAAACGTCAAGGGAACCGTTCAACCTCCGCCACCGTGCGTGACCATTCACACGGGTTCAATCGGCCCTGTTGTCGCTCCCTATCGAGAATGCGCTACGTACACACCCGAAGGCCACTTCGTGACGTACTCGAGTCTGAGACAGCCCAATCTCGGCATCCAATACACCGATCAACCCTCTAAGACGCTTCTCGACGTCTGCGTGATCCATGTCACTGGGAAGTGGTGGATCTCCACCTGGGACAGAAGCGAGCTAGGCAACTGCCCCGATGGCTACAGCTACAAGGGTGGTCCTTAAGGCGAACTAACCACGGGCAGTTCAATTCCAGTCGGAGAATCTTGAATTCTGGTTTGATCGGCATGGGCCTCAGTGGCCGTGCAGTGCGTTTTCCAAGCACTGAAAAGTCTCTGGAAAGTACGCTGAATGGGCCTCTCAATGAAGTTCAGAGTTCAAATGAGTCGGGAAGGAAATCTTCGTGCCCTCTCTAAGCTGTTACAGAATCTGCGCCGCCGTCAATGGAGAAGACATCTCTGAATTCGACGATGTTGTTGATCCTGGCGAGATGAAGATTCTTGAATTTGGTCCTTTCGAGGGGGATGGATTCTCAGCGAAGTGCTTTGTCGTGCAAGTCTCGCCGAGACCTGTCCAGTGGAGGCTTTCCTCCTTCAAGGATTTCCCGAGATGCGCGCCGGCTTGTCTTCTTCACCCTCAGCTCTCTTGGTTGTAAAAATCAAGGGAAAGGGGCGAGGCACGTCCAGAGCAGATTGCATGTTCGCGTTTTTTGCTTCGGACCGTCGGGTCGGTTTCTCCTTCGAGAAGAATTTTTGAGCGAGGGTACGGATTGAGGACAGCGCTTAATCTGTTGTATCCCAAGTCGGCAGAAGTGGCTCCGAGAGTTAGGGCTGTGTCCACAAAGAAACACGGAGCGAACATTGTTCGCAGACAAACCCAAGCCAGTTTCTTAACCGAGTTCGAGACCTTCGATGTCAACCGTTTGGTGGATGTTGTCAACAAGGCCGATGGTGTACCAGCCGACATGGATAAGTGGGGCCGTGGAGTCTCGGGGGGAGATGCGCTGTTTAAGAAGCTGTTGGATTTCCGGGAGATTGGAAGGCTCTGTCTGGATATCGAACGGACGCATTCTGCAGATGATTACAAGGAGCAGTTTGATTGGATCGACTACATACAGCCTGTGGCAGAGACCAACGCCATCGAACGTCTAAGAGCTGAAGTAATTGGTCTCATCGCAGACGGTGAAATCGGGAAATCTCACCTTGGCCCCGCCGGAGATCCTCGAATGGGATCGTGGATTGAGTTTTCGTTTTTCGGTCGAAACGTTGCCGAGGGGTGGATTTCCAGTCACCAGCCCAGACCTTCGGCTCGATGATTACCTGAGAAAGGCTCGCCGCCGGTTTGGTGAAGACGGAGTGACCTTCCCGAGGCTGCAGAGCGGACGTGTGATTGCTCTAGATGGCAGCGGATCTGAGGCATATTCGTGGAGTGTCTGGAAACGCCTGACCGGTGCAGTCGATTTGGGTGGAGAAACCTTCGTCTTGGACGAAGGACAATTCTTCCGAGTGCACCAGGACTACATGGAGGACCTCGACAGTTACGTAGATCAATTGCCAAACTCCTCACTTTCTCTGCCACCCAATCCTCGAGGCCAAGAAGAGGGTGACTACAACGCCATGGTGGCGTCATCATCATCTGATCTGCTCCTTCTTGACCGTCAAAATGTCAAGGTCTCGACCAGAACGACACCGATCGAAATCTGCGATCTCTTGACGAGGGACAAAAAACTGGAACATGCGAAACGTCACTTCAGTTCGAGCAATCTCAGCCATTTGTTCGCTCAGGGAGTGGTCTTGGCTCATCTGCTCCAGTCGAACCCTGATTTCAGAAGTATGGCTTCAACGAAGATCGTGGAAGCAGCCGATGGAATCACTGGCTTCGAACATTTCTCTGGATCGACGTTTGCGGCTCAGGAATTTGAGGTTGTCTATGCGATTGCTGCACCTTGGGGCGAGCGACCAATTCACAAGCTTGCCTTTCTCCACAAGGTAAACCTCAGGAGGGCTGCAAAGAACCTTCGAAGCCGTGGGTTCGAGGTTGCTCTCGATCAAATCGTTGAAGAGTGAATGTTGGGTTTGGAAAGCCTTCAAATTCTGATCAACAGTCCAATCTGAACTTTTTAGGCTCGACAGAAGAGCTTTCGGGGACCGCGATTTCAATCCAATGAGTGGAGCCGATGACTATCCAGATTGGGTAAACGATGCCAAACTCGGCTCAAGAACAGGTCGTGTCAAGCCTCGACTCAAGACGGCGGACTCACCGTATTTTGGGAGTACCACTTCCGAATCGATTGCGATCACTAGGAACCTTCTCTCACGACATCCTCTTTCGCAATGTCTACTCAACGCGGTCTTGAAGAAGTTGGGATTCGATCTTCAAGTCTCGCCTTGGTAGTTCCTTTCACATTGGAAGGGAGATCTTCCCAACTCCTCAGATAATGGGCTCTCTGCTCCATGCACTCATTCCACTTGAGTTGGCTGTCTCAAGGTTGGGTGGAGGGCAGATATCAACTCCTCTGAGAAGGATCTCGTTGGAGAGGATGACGACAAATTTTCGATTGAAATCAAGACCTCCTCTCATCCAAATCAAATTTTCGGAAATCGAAGTTACGGCGTTGACAATCCAAGCAGCGGGAAAAAGGCCAAGGATGGCTATTACCTTGCCGTGAACTTTGAGAAATGGAGCGATGTTCGCGGTCGACGACCCGAGATCCGGCTAATTTGATTTGGTTGGTTGGACGATACGGATTGGATCGCTCAGAGCGTGGAAACTGGTCAGAAGGAATTGATTCAAGCGTGATCGACAACAACCAGCTCCTCGTGATCTATGAGCGGTGAGAATTACTATGCCTAAGGGCGAGTGGCAAGACGGTGGAAGCGTTGATTCGGCTGATAGCGAGATCAAGATAGTCAGGTCGAATGTCCATTCCAACACTCACTCGACCGTTCCTCCGAGCTGAGACACACGAAGTTCCCATCCGACGAATGAATCGAGGATGATCCCGGCGAAGGAGCTGTTGAATTGATCACTCTGTCAATGAGGGCAATAGCAGACTCAATGGGATGTGGAGTTCGTTCTGCACTTGACCTGTTGGCTCCGGAAGTTACCTTTGGGACCTGCCACACATCCGTTGGATTCTTCCCGAGCGGATTGCATTCAAGAACACCATTCTTCTTTTGGTTTGGGTACTTCACATCCGGATCTCGCACGGAGTCGAGATCGAAGAAATAGTCGTCCTGATCCTTTACGTACCAGAGCAATTTTTCGTTTCGCGGCGAAAACGAGCGCCTTGCTGCAACTCCGGCGCCATAGTTCCAGATCACTTCCTGGACGAGATAGAAGGGACTTTTATCCCAGAGGAGGTAAGGCAGCGGAACAGCCTTTCCTTCGCCTTCGATCTTGACGTATCCGAGATTGAGCCAAAACGATCCCCGTTGCTTGACCGGTCGGTGCAGTTGAGTCATCCAGTTCCCGCACCAATCTACGTATTCATCGATGGGAAGCGGCTTCTCGTATTCCTTGCCGATGTTGTATGGCGGACTAGTGACGACCAGGTCGATCGACTCAGAGTTGAGCTCTCCCGATAAGTTCGAGACAGTCGCCCCGGTAGAGAAGCGTGTCTTCAGACTCGAAGTAGGGCTTTCCAAGTTGATCTCGGATGGCTTGAATGTTGGGATTCACTCGCCTCGGCTCCTCATGGTTCTTGGATTTGAAAGTAACAGTCACGCCCAACGGTCGGGCGCATCTCGGGGAGACGCAGATACAGCGACTCGGCGGGATGACTCGTCGAAGTCGTGAAGACCCCTCCTCTTCCGAGAAATTCAGCGGTAGACGGCGAGGAGATCGAGCATCAAACCAGGACCTTCTAGCCAATTGTCTTCACTACCCGGTTCGGGCCCTTTCTTTTCTAATGCTCGACGCTGTTCTCGTGGCAGGAGATTCGTACCCGGGAGCGACAAGAGGGGCTTCCAATGCCCAGCACTCCACTTCGAAGAGACCTTGCCGACAACCCTGGCATAACCCTCGATTTCACCCCGGAGATGTGCTCCCAGGAGTGTCCCTGCGATTCTCCATGAAGAGTCGTCTCGATCGCCGACGAGAACTTGGTCGCCGCCGAAAGCGCTCATCAAGTTTTTGTACGCGGCAGCTTGCTCTTGGCTAGGCAATCCCTCCATATCGAGACCTGCCATCTCGGCTGCAGGCAGAAGCACTTCCAACGTCTCTAGAAATTCGCCCGCTCCGCCCTTCGACGAGAGGGATTTGATCATGTCGGGAACGTAGATCTCGCATTCAATGTCGACGATGGCACCAATACCAGCATGTTGAAGTTCTGAATCGGGATCTTGAACTTCGATCCATCCCGATTGCTCACTATTTGCCGTAGCTAGGTCCTCGAGGCGTTCAAATTGCGCTTGCGGGGTCTCGTTGAGCGCTATTGCAACTTCGTCCGTCTGAGTTCTGCTCGCATCGCCTTTCACCAATTTCGCATCCAGGCCACCCGAGAATTGGTTGCTGGTCGACGATCTTTGCTCTGTTCGCGTTCCTGGTCCCGCCTTCGAGCGAACTCAGGTAGGAAACCAGGCTGACTTCATTGAGATACAAGAAATTCTTGAGCATGGGTCGGATGTTAGGTGAGCCCTGTAACAGATCTTGAGCTCGTTGAGGAGGTTGCCACGCGGTTCTCTGTGAGCCAATTGGTGAGCCATTCGACGATGACCGGGCACTTACGGGCGCTTACGTTGATTGACATTGGTGCCCTCAGAATCTCGATGTCAATTGGTCTCCGCTTATGGAGGCAAACGGGGACTGACGGAACCGGTGTCGATGACACGCAAGGGGTCACAGGTTCAAGTCCTGTACGGCCCACCAAAGAGACGCTCGCCTGAGGGTTGCCATGTGGGTCCACGCTCTCCCGACCCTCTCGATGCTCTTGTGCGTCAGCACGCTGGTCATCGATGAAGTGGCCTTGATGGGGCGAGGGGTGACGAGGAGGCGGTGGGGGGATCCATCTCCTTTCGGGCCACCACGTGTCAAGGGTGATGGTCGATGACACCTCGTTCGGACCAGCAGACCCATGCCTCGAGAGTCGGTCAAGGGCCCGACTTCAGTTGCATCCAACGGGCCCAGGTCGTCTGGCCTTCGGGTGACGCCAGCACTGGGCGGTCTCGCTGCGAGCTCAGGTGTCCAGGCGAGGGAGCGCGAACGCGTGGAAGTGTTCGGTTGGAAGGCGAAAGACCTGTCCGACACCCTGCACCTGCGCCGCGTCGCTGAGCCCCCCGTTTGACTTAGCGGGACGACAATCGCTCACCTCGAGAGCCGGTCTTCTCACGACTTCAAAACGGCCTCCGCTGTGCCATCATTTCTCGAATGCGGGTGCTCCTCACGACTCGGGCGTTTGACCAGCCTGGGGGTTCGGAGACGTATCTGGCCACCGTGGTGCGCGAGCTCGGTTCGCTGGGCCACGAGCCGATCGTCTACTCGCCCGCGCTAGGGACGATGGCTCGGCGACTTCGAGCAGAGGGATTTGAGGTCCTTGACTCGCTGGTCGGTTCTATAGAGCCCGACGTCGCCCACGTGCAGCACGCCACGACGGCCTATCGGGTCCGAGGTCGATTCCCAGATCTCCCCATGGTGTTCGTCTCTCATTCTTCGGTCTATGACATCGAAGACGTTCCCCTCCTGGCTCACCCTCAAGCGGTGGTCGTCCTCAACGATCTTGTTGGTCGCCGCGTGCAGGCAAGCGCCTGGGGGGACGTCGGAGGGGTGGTGCGACTCTGTCAGCCGATCGAGGTGCCACACGACGATCCCCAGCTTCCGCCACTTCCGGCCCGGCCGAGCCGAGCGATCCTGGTGGGACCGCGAACGGGACCTGTGGCGGACTTGGTGCAGCTGGCCTGCGAAGAGCTGGGCATCGAGCTCAGCCGAGCAGGAGGCCATGAAGGCATTGTGGACGACCTGACGCCCATGTTGATGGAGGTGGACATCGTCTTCGCCGTTGGTCGGACCCTCCTCGAGGGGATGGCGCTCGGTCGCGCTGGCTTCGTGATCGACGACCGGGGGATAGGTGGTTTCGTCGACGCTCAGAGCTACGCACGACTCGAGGCGGGAGCCTTCGCGACCTTTGATACAGAACCGACCACAGTGGCTGGTCTCGTGAGGCGGATCGAGACGTACCAGCCCTCTCTCGGGCGCATCGGTCGAGAGCTCGTCCGCCGGAACCATGGTGCACGTCAGCACACCCGTGATCTCGTCGAGACCTACCGCGAGGCAATGGCCTTCGGACCTCCACCGAAGGTCCTCTTGGAGCCGCTGTGCGAGTTGGTGTCAAAGCAGGCTGAGGAGCTCTTTCTGGTGGGGCTGAGGGTGAGGTCGCTTGAGTGGGCTCAGGCCGAGCGTGAGCGTCACCGAGCATCAGATGAGGTTGCTCTCTCGAGGATCGCAGTCCCTGAGCGTTCGTCAGAGGGTGATGCTCCACCGCCACAGGGATCGAAGACAATTGCCCGATCGGCGACGTTGCGCGCAGCTGTCCGTCGACTCATCGGCACCGATCCCCACTGAGGGCGCGGGCCCGCGAAACGCGTCACGGCGGTGGAGCGTCCAAGAGTGCTGCTTCGTCCCCGCTGACGAGCTGCGTCCACCGTCCCACGGCGCACCTGAGCGGTGAGCCACGCCCCAAGACCGATCACCTACGGCGTCAAAGGAGATGAGACGCCGGTGCTCGTGACAGCGAGCTCAGTTGTTCGTGCAACGAGGCGTCGACGTTGAGAACGCGAGGAACCCGGCGGCCACCCCGCTCACGGTGGCGCCCGCCGAGATCGCCCCCTTCCAGTTGGTGCCGATGATGGCGTAGAGCTTGTAGAAGAGGTTGGTGGTCGTGGTGTAGGTGATGTTGACGGTGGTGACCGCTCCCGAAGGCTGGGTAGGCGAAGCCGAATACGTGCCGTTAGCCGTGGTCGCTTGATACACCTGGTACGAGGTGGCGTGGGCCACCGCCGACCACGTGATCACCGCCGACTCAGCCGAGGAGCTGAGACAGGCGGCGGTCAGTGTGGTCGTGGCCGGAGGTGCCGTCATGCTGAGCGCTTGCGCTGACTTCGTCGCCGGCGTTCCGGCGACGTGCCAGTTGGTCGCACCCGAGCTGGTGATCGAGAGCAGCGTCAGCGACGACGCGACGGCGCAGCACAGAGCGCCACGAATCGCGATGCGGAGAGACGGTTGCAACGTGGGACCTCTCGGGACGCTGTCCGATTAGCTCGTCCAGGCGTCGGTCGTCGGGCTCACGGTGGCGGTGCCTGATCCACCCGAAGCCGCGATCGCCGTCAGCGACGGCATGGAGAAGTACGTGTTCTCACAAGCCGCAGGCGAAGCGGCGGTCATGCTCGCGTCATTGGTCAGTGTCACGGTGAGCGTCCCAGTGGCAGCGACCACCAGTGGCGTCGTCAACGTGTGGGCCGAGCCGCTGGTGCCGGTGGCGAAGTTCCAGGGCACGAAGCTTGTGGTCGAAGAGCAGCCGGTCTGAGCCACAGACAGCGCCGACGTGGTGAAACCTGACGCATAGGTCAGATTCGTCGGCAAGCTCACACCGGTGACCGTGACAGGGAAGGTGTTCGGATTGGTGATCGTCATCACGACGTCGCCGCTTCCTCCCGGATAGAGAAGGTTGCTGGCGGCCGGCGAGGCCACAGCCGAGATCGTGAGATTCGACACGGTGGCTGACTGGCCTTCAGCCGATGAGCCCGAGTTCAGCCCGACGACCCAGTTGGTCGCGGCGAACGCAGCTCCTCCAGCCAACGCAGCCCCCAGGGCGGCGCTGACGACCTTCGTCTTCATCGTCCATCCGGCCTTCTGCTTTGCATGCTTCATTGTGGTGCTCCTCATGTGTTGTCGCGCGCCGGGCACGTCGTGGTGGTCGGCTGGTTGCTCAGCGGCAAGTCATGGCACGATCAAATTGCCTGGAGGCTTCCTTTGTGGATGCCCGACGGCATGTGAACTGTTTCGTTCATGGTCCTTGTTCGGTTGCCCGGCTAACCCATTGGGGTCCCGTGGCTCTGCGTCCCCACCTCTCGATGGGTTTGCCCTTCTCGCTAAGGTGGAAAATCATGCCAGTCCGACAGCACGCTGTCAAATAGATTCTGTTCGATGGCGTTTCGGGAGACAGCCAGAGCGGCTGGAGTGCCTGGTGGTGTCGCCGAAACAGGTGGAGAGCAGGCGACTGACACGTCGGTGGTCCGCGACCGCGCCACGCACGAGAGGCCAAGAAACAGGCGGTTTTCCGGCCATCTGGCTGGGCGATCTCGAGATCACAGAGGTGGGCGATCCCGTCGATCGGGAACACGCTGCGCCGGTGGAGGGACGCTCATCTGTCCTTGAGACCGTTCGGCAGGAAGGCCGGATCGGGCTCGCCGACCTTGGCTCCGCTCAACGAGACCGTCTGGTCGTCGATGGTCTTCCCTTTGAGACGACCACGAGCGAGCATCCACCCTTTCCGCGTGCGATCTGAAGCATGATCTACCAGAGTTCCCAAGCCTGGGCTCTGGAGTTCCTGGCTCGCTCGCAGTGCTGTTGGTTCAGTCGAGAACACCAAAGCCCGATCAGCTCTTGGCGAGCGACTGAATGCCTGCGTCGGGCCCCGAAGCCGCAAGGGAACCCTCGTAGCCAGAGGTGGGGAGACCGGATGACGGATCGAATCGAGAGCGTCGAGATCGACGAGATCGAAGACGAGTGGAGTGTCGCTCGAGAGAGAGCGCGCCACACGACGCTGCTCTCAGCAGGCGCCTCCATCGGCCTGGCCGTCACGGTGGTGGTGATAGCGCTCGTGATCTCCCAACAGGTCTCAAACGAAGCCATGCGCTACGTGTGGGGCCTCCTTGCGACCCTCGCGCTGGCCGTGCCCAGCACGATCTTGATGTCGAGAACGCGTGGCGAGCGATCAAGCAGCGAGCAATGACGTCGTCGGGAACATGGCGCTCCAGCTGAACGAAGCCATCGAATCTGCTCGTTCCGAAGCCTTCCGGCTCGAGGTGCTGGTCCGGCGGCAGACCTTTGAGAGCCGGCTGGCGAACGCTCTCGAGATGGCTGAAGGGGAGCCCGAGGTGATCGACGTGATCGAGCGGTCGCTCTCAGCCACCCTTCCCGAGTCGTCAGTCGAGCTCTTGCTGGCTGACAACAGCCATGCGCACCTTCTGCGGATGGCGACGGCATCACCGACGGGCGATCCACCCGGCTGCTGCGTCGACTCGCCGGACCATTGTCCTGCGGCACGCCGAGCCCAAGTGCAGGTCTTCTCGAACAGCGAAGCGCTCGACGCCTGCCCAAAGCTCAGAGATCGATCGGCTGGATCGATCTCCGCGCTCTGCGTCCCGGTTTCGATCATGGGCAGAACCGTCGGCGTCATCCACGCTGTGGGCGATGCCGATGCCGACCTGGCACAGGACGCCGTCGAAGATCTGGAGATCTTGGCGAAGCTTGCTGGTGCCCGCATCGGCCTGCTCCGGGTCATCGCAGAGACCGAGCTGCAAGCATCGACCGACAATCTCACCGGCCTGCTCAACCGCCGGTCCTTCGAGCAGCGGCTCTCCGCTTCGCGAGCGGGGGAGACGACGGTCTCGATCGCCATGATCGATCTGGATCACTTCAAGGCCCTCAACGACACGTACGGCCATGAGACTGGTGATCGATCCTTGCGACTGTTCTCGCAGGTCTTGCGAGAGTGTGTGCGGGCACACGATCTCGTCTGTCGCTACGGCGGCGAAGAGTTCGTGATCGCCCTGCCGGGATGCGCACCAGAGCGAGTGAGCCAGATCCTGGAGGCCATGAGCATGCGCCTCGAAGCTGCCACCACCGTCGCAGGCCTTCCTGCCTTCACGGTCAGCTGTGGTGTGGTCGAGGTGGGCAGCAACGAGGATCTCGTCGCTGCGGTCGGTCGGGCCGATGAAGCGCTCTTCGAGGCCAAGCATGCCGGGCGCAACTGCGTGGTGATCCACGATGCGAAGGGCTCTCGCATCGAGGTCACCGAGGACCGTGCGAACCACGTGCGCTCAGACGCACGTGAGCTGTTCAGTCACGACGACGTCTGATCACACGGCTCGCTCATCTCAGCTGAGGCCAAGAGGATCGACGAGCGAGAGGGCGTTCCTCCCGACCCTCGGGCGTCGAGCGCGCTCGACGCGGTCCTCCTTGACTGGCGGGCCTTGGAGCTTCGAGCCCTTCTGTGGGGAGCCTCAGCAGTTGCGACTGCTCTCGGCAGCCTCGCCACTTAGCGGGGGAGAGGCCTTGCAAGGCGGCGGCGGTGGTCCCACGCCTCGATCTGAGGTTCCTGCGCCGAACCCTCGAGATGGCGACGTCGCGCCGTGTCGTTGCTGGGATCACGGCTGAGCGAGCGTGGTCTGGCCCCGTGCGCAAGGTCTCAGGCGTCGCTCGGTGTCGGCGGTGAGGCGAGCAGCCTCATCGACGAGCAGAGCAGGACCGCAGCGGGCCTCAGGACGGCCTCGGCACCTGGGATCGTCACGAGTCGCAGCTCGCGCCGCGCCCACGGGGGGAGGATGCCCTGCGCCGCTGCGACGAGGATGCCGTAGGTCGTCATCTCGTGGGGCCGTCGTCTGACCCCCTTGAGGATGAACGATCGCGCCTGGAGCGCTGCGTCGGTGGCCCGAAGCTGGGGCTTCATGGTGTCGAGATAGCCCTCGAGCTCCAAGACGCTCCTCGGCACCTGCTCGGCTCCGAGATCGAGCGCCACGGGAGCCATGTCAGCCACGTAGGCGTCGCACTGAGCCGCGCTCAGCTGGTGAGGTCCGTAGCGCCTCGAGGCGCCGAGGAAGCTGGAGACCTCTGCCGCGTGGATCCACGTGAGCAGCTCGGGGTCTTGGGCTGAGTAGGGGACCCCTTCGAACCTGCCGACCACCGGTCGGTGGATGCGGCGAACGCCCTCGATGGCTGCCTGCGCCTCGAGGCGCGAGCCGAAGGTCGTCACCCCCACGAACATCGCCGTGCGCTCTAGGCGCCCGAGGGGATCGTCCTGGTAGCGGGAGTGATCGGCCACACCAGCCATGGCGAGCGGGTGGAGCGTCTGGAGCAAGAGCGAGGCGAGGCCTCCGATGAGCATCGACGGCAGATCGGCGTGGATCTGACGAACCACCGAATCGGGAGCGACGTAGGCGAGCGAGGGGTCATCACACGGCGGCGGAGGAGCTTGCCGGACGCCCATCGATCGACGGAGCCGGTGCTGCCCTTCTCTCTGGAGCCAGACAAGTGGTCGATGGACTGCCTCTCGTCCCTCTCTGCGCGCTTCGTCGAGCATGACGGACCTGATCACGTGGCTGACCCTACTGGGGGACCTCTCGGTCGAGATCGCTCTGTGGCGCCGGTGGGCCCCGGTGAGCTCGCGCCCGACAAGCCTCAGCCACCTAACCTTGAGGCATGTCGGATCGCATCGATCCAAGCTGGTCGGTTCTCGAGAGCATCGAGACGACCGACGCCTCTCGATGCGTCGACATCTTCGCTCGAGGTGACGACACGTTCGGGTTTGAGGAGTTCCGTCGTGACCCCGAGGATCGGGGCAGGTGGACCGGCATCGGGTACTTCTCGGTGCTCTCCTTCGCTTCGCCTCGCGAGGCGCTCGAAGCCGCTCGGGATCGCCTGGCATGGCTCGACGACCGGCTGGGCGACCGCGAGGGGCTGAGCTAAGGACTCGCTGGTGCCCTTGCCCTGGGCCCCTGGGCTTTGATCAGCTCGGTGGCAGCGGGACGGGCATGTTCATCCACCGGTTGTCCTCGTAGAGGCTCTTGATCTTCCAGCCCTCGTCGGTTCGCACGAACTGCTCGTCGTAGTACCCCCCGGTGAGCATCATCTGCTCCATCCCGGGCACCTTGACCGAGCAGTAGAACATCGCCCGCACGCTGGCACGATCGCCCTCAAGGTCGATCTGGTGGTTGGTCACGACGTGCTGGATCATGTCGAGCTGGGAGAGCGAGGCCTCCAGCCACGCGACGATCTCATCTCGAGAGCCCGACGGGCCATCGGTCGAGGAGTAGTCGAGGGTGGCGTCTTCGGTGAAGACCGACTTGAGCAAGGCCCAGTCGCCGCTGTCGCACCCCCAGGCGTAATCAGAGATCACCCTCTGGATTGCCAGCTCATCAGCCACGGCGCCTACGTCAGCCATCTCTGCCCCCTCGGTTCGCTCTCGTGGCCCCTCAGCCTTGTTCGTCCGCGCACCGGTGTCCACCCGTCGACGAGTCCGGGTTGCGCCGGTTCAGCCTTGACGATGTCGATGGCGGCACGGTCGCTCCAAGAGGTTCGAGCGATGCGGGTCGTGGTCTCAAGGATCACGAGCCTCGACGGGTGTGCCTTCGCGTTCCTACCGGACTCAGACACCGCGGCCCACGCTGCCGATCGTCAGGCGATCGATGGCGTGCCGCCGTCCCAGGCCCGATCGAACCAGCGATCGATCCGACTGACGCCGAACTCCTTCTTGGACGCAGCGAGCTCACGAGAGGGGCCGCTGATCTGCCCTTCGGGCGCCCTGCCGCTCAAGAAGGTGACGTCGACCGTGGCGACCATCTCGTCGCCGAACTCGAGGTAGCAGAGCCCCCGACCTTCGTAGGTCGTCGAGGGTGCCTCTCCTCGAGCTCGGGCGATGATGGCGTCGGCCACCACGACCGCCTGTCCCTCGGAGAACACTCCCGCCTTCGGCGTGCCGACGCTGGTGACGTCTCCGACGGCGTAGACGTCGGGAAAGGCCGTCTCCATCGTCAGCGGGTCGACGGGGATCCAGCCATCGACGGTCAGGCCGGCCTCCTCGACCACGTCGGGCACCTTGTGCTTGGGCACGCCCAGGAACAGGTCGAACGCCATCTCGTCGCCGTTGCTCAGATGTGCCACCGACGGCCCTGCAGTGAGCTCGGTGACGAGGCGCTCTGGATGCCACTCGATGCTCCGCTCAGCGAACGCCTCCAACAGGGCGGCCGAGGCGCCAGGAGACGGAGGGATGGGCACGCCGAGCGGCATCACCAAGGCGATCTCAGATCGATGGCGCAACGAACGGGCGGTGAGGAAATCGTGGAGGAGCAGCGCCGTCTCACTGGGGGCAGGAGGGCACTTGAAGGGGGTCGAGGTCACCCCGATCACGACCCGCCCTCCTTCGAAGCTCTCGAGGACCTCGCTCAGAGCGAAGGCTCCGGGCACGGTGTAGAAGTCGTGTCCGTGCTCGACGAGGCCAGGTGTCGCCGCAGGTTCGAGATCGGCGCCCAAGGCAATGACCACGACGTCGGCCCGGAACGTCCCCGCATCGGTCGCGACGGTCTTCGCCGACGGGTCGATCGCTCGAACAGTGGTCTGGGTGAAGTGGACGCCAGGCTTGGCCAGGTCGCTGTAGGGATGGAAGACCTGCTCGGGGCTTGTTTTGCCGAACATGACGTCGAGCTTCGAGAAACCGAAGATGAAGCCACTGGCTTGGTCGAGCAGGGAAACGTCCACCTCGTCTCCCAGGGCTGCCGACAGGCGAGAGGCCAGCTCAAGGCCGCCGAATCCGGCCCCCAGGATCACGACCTTCATCTCAAAAGAGTACCTCGACGCCTCTTGTGGTGCGTGGTGGTCGGTCCCACCCGTTCAGGGGGCTCAGGGCACGAGAGCGCTCATGGGCGAGCTCGATGGGGTGCGCCACGTGACCTCCACGGGCTGGTAACCTAAATGTCACTTCCCACCGAGGTTTTCGGTGGTCCGTCGCGATCTTCGTGACTGGGCTCGCATCTGCACCCTTGCATTCGTTGGCCCCTGCAACGTGTTTGGAGCGCTATGCCTGTGTCCTTTTCCGATCTCGGGGTGAATCCCGCCATGACGGCCTCTCTGGCCGAGCGCGGCATCCTCGAGGCCTTCCCCATCCAGATCGCCTCGATCCCCGATGCGCTGGCTGGTCGGGACGTGGTCGCCAAGGCGCCAACTGGTTCCGGCAAGACCATCGCCTTCGGCGTCGCCGCCGCAGATCGCTGCAAGGACGCCAGCCCGCGTCGCCCCCGAGGCCTGGTCCTCGAGCCCACCAGGGAGCTGGCAGGCCAGGTTCGCGACGAGCTGGCGGCCTTGATGCCCGGTCGTGAGCGACGGGTGATCGCTGTCTACGGAGGCACCAGCTACGGACCAGCTCGCACCGCACTGCAAAAGGGCGTCGACGTGCTGGTGGCGTGCCCGGGGCGCCTCGAAGACTTGATCGAGCAGGGCATGGTCGACCTCTCTGAGGTCGAGCTCGTGGTCGTCGATGAGGCTGACCGCATGGCTGACATGGGCTTCTTGCCTTCTGTGCGCCGTCTCTTGGAGGCGGCTGCGGCGAACTGCCAGGTGCTGCTGTTCTCCGCCACCATGGGGCCTGAGATCGAGTCGCTCGTGCGCCAGTTCCAGACCGATCCGGTTCGACACGACGTCTCTGAGTCCATGGAGGCCACCGGCGACATCACGCACCACTTCTGGAAGGTAGGTCGCGAAGAGCGCGTCGAGGTCACTGCGCAAGCGGTGACGCAGCTCGGCCGAGCGATCGTGTTCTGTCGGACGCGCCACGGCGCCGATCGCTTGGCTCGTCAGCTCACCGCAGCGGGCGTGTCCTCGGTGGCCATCCACGGCGATCGGAGCCAGGCCCAGCGGGAGAAGGCGCTCCGCACCTTTGAAGGCGGCGGCGCCATCGCGCTCGTCGCCACGGACGTCGCTGCTCGTGGCATCCACCTCGAGGCGCTCCCCGGGGTGATCCACTTCGACCCGCCGACGGACCACACCGACTACACCCACCGCTCCGGTCGCACCGGTCGTGCGGGCCTCGATGGCATCGTGGTCTCCATGGTGCTCGACGATCAGCGCAAGAAGGTCGCCGTGCTCCAGAAGCGCTTGGACCTCCCGGTCGGCACCGAGCTGCCCGAGTTCCTCGTGGCTCCCGAGATGCCCCTGCCGACACCGAAGCCTGCGCGGACCTCGAACGCCGAGCACCAGGGCCGCTCTGGTGGCCAGCCCCGTCGGGACGGCGACCGCCGAGACGGTGAGCGCCGTGGCAACTCGGGAAGCGCTCGACGCGAGAGCCGCACGAGCGCGCGCCAAGGCCCTGCTCGTCATGAGCGCGAGTCGAGCTCTGCTCGCAACGGTGCTCGCCCCGCGACGCGTGCGGCGAGCCACGGCCCGAGCGATCGCCGCCGGCAGCAGTCAGACCGCGGGCCGACGGGCACCGTCAAGTTCTACGACACCGAGCGGGGCTACGGCTTCGTCGAGCGTGAAGGCTCAAGCGACCTGTTCGTGCACGCCTCAGCGCTCGCTGGAGGACCGGCCGAGTCGCTCGAGGCAGGGCAAGCAGTCACCTTCGAGGTGGGCCAAGGTCGCCGAGGCGACGAGGCCCGCAACGTCAAGGTCGTCACGGGGACACCGCGAGGCACCCGCCGACCGAACCGCCGCTAGGACGCGGCCGGTACGCAACACACAGAGGAGCACCACATGGCGAAGTCCAGATCAACCTTCGGCAAGATGCAGCGCGAGCAGGACAAGCGGAACAAGGCGCGAGAGAAGCAGGAGCGTCGCGAGGCTCGCAAGGACGAAGAGGCACCTCCGGCTCCCACCACGGGACCCGTGGACGAGTCAAAGGTGCTCATGGAGCTCGCCAAGATCCACGAGGACCTGGCTGAGGGGCGCCTCTCGCTCGAGGACTTCGAAGTCCGGCAGGAAGAGCTGCGCGAGCTGCTCATGATGGGCTAGCTGGCGCCTGGCGTCACTCAGTGCGTCAAGGTCGACGTGAAGAACTCATAGGTGCGCTCGAAGGCGAGCGCCGCTGCCTGCTCGTTGTAGACCGCGGGACGGTCGTTGCAGTTGAAGCCGTGGTCGGCGCCTTCGTAGACGAAGACCTCGGTCGGCACAGGCGCCTTGGCAGCTTCGACGCGCAGCTCGTTGACGTCGTCAAGGGGGATGCCCTTGTCGAGATCTCCGAAGTGGCCGATCCATGGACACCGGATGCTCGAGGCGATCTCGAGCAGCGGAGGCATGCCGAAGCGACCCGTGCTCAGCCCACCGCCGTAGTACGTGGCGGCCGCACCGAGCCCAGGACGGGTGGCGGCGAACAGCGTCACGGAGCCTCCCATGCAGTAGCCCACCATGCCGATGCCGGCCTCACCGAAGCCCTCCTCGTTGAGGTGAGCCGCCGTGGCGTCGAGGTCGGCGGCGATGCCGGCAGCATCGAGCGCGCCCATCGCAGGCTTGATCGCCTCGAAGTCGTCATAGGAGGCCACCGGTGAGCCCTGTCGGTGGAAGAGCGCGGGAGCCAGCGCGCGAAAGCCGTGAGCGGCGTAGGTGTCGACGACGTCGCCGATGTGCTCGGTGAGGCCGAAGGCCTCCTGGATGACGATCAGGGCACCGACCGGGGTGCCCTCGGGCTCTGCGCTCAGCGCAGGCATGGCTCCGTCGACGGTCGAGATCTCAATGGTCTGTGGCATCTAGCCCACGATAGGGCTCGCTTGCGCTCGATGCTCGCGCCCCTGGAAGGCTGAACGCCCCTAGGAGGCGGCGTGCCGCGCCGAGCGCGGCGAGCACCGAAGCGACCGCCGTGGAGACGCCGACAGCCGTCGGCAGGTGCAGCGACTCATCGGGCCCGTGGGCGTTCGAACCCGGTCCGAGGACGCCAGTGACGACGAACTGCGCCTCGGTGAACCTCTTGCCCAGCGACGCGAGAAACGGGATGGAGCCTCCTTCGCCGACGAAGCTCGGCGAGTGCCCGAAGGCCTCCTCGGAAGCCTCCGCGAGGGCGTCGCCGAGCCAGCGAGCCGGGGTTGGGGCCACCCAGCCCGGAGCCGGGTGGTTGGCAGTGACGATGACCTTGGCTCCGGCGGGGGGCTCTGCCTGCAGCACGGCGATGAGCGCGTCTTGCGCGCGCTGTGCGTCAACCGAAGGGGGCGTGCGGATGGAGAGCTTGAGGGTGGTCGACGCCCGTAGGACGTTGCCGCCTTCGGCGACCGACGGGATGCCGTCGACCCCGATGACGCTGAGCGCCGCGCTCCACGACTGGCGGATGAGTCGCTCCGCGCCGTCTCGACCCATCAGCTCGAGCCCTCTGACCGCAGGGAAGTGGTGAGCGAGGGGATCGCCCAGCTCGGCAGAGAGCTGGGAGGCCGCGGCCAAGTGGTGTGAAGGGATGTGGGCATCGAGCTCGGGGACGAGCATCTCGCCTGTCTCAGGATCTTCGAGCCGGTCGAGCAGCTGGCGAAGGATCCTGAACGAGGAGGGGACGACGCCTGAGGCCTCGCCGGAGTGCACGCCATGGTCGAGGACCTCGACCTCGACGCTGAGCATGACGCACCCGCGAAGCGACGTGGTGACCCACAGCCGGTCGTAGCTCAGGGCACCTGAGTCCAAGCAGACGACCAGGTCGACCTCGCCCAGCTGATCACTGAGCTGGTCGAGGTGAGCCTCGAGATCGGGGCTGCCGCTCTCCTCGGAGGCCTCAATGAGGATCACGCAGCGCGGGTGTGCGGTGCCCATCGCCTGGAGCGACTCGAGCGCCAGGATCGCGGCGAAGAGCGAGTAGCCGTCATCGGCGGTGCCACGGCCGAAGAGCAGGTCCCCTTGCTGGACGGGCGTGAAAGGTCCGAGGCCTTCGGACCAGTCACCGAGGGGAGGCTGCTTGTCGAGGTGGCCGTAGAGCAGGGCGGTGCCCTGGCCCCCGCCGAAAGCGGGAACCTCGACCAAGAGAGCCGGCGTGCGGTCTGTCAGCGTGCGAATGGTGATCTCGGCGTCGCGGAGGTGGCGTTGACGCGCCCAGGTGGCCAAGAGGTCGATGGCACGATCGATCTCGCCGTGCGCCGACCACGCAGGATCGAAATCAGGCGAGAGGCACTCGATCTCGACGTAGCGGCGCAGCTCGTCGAGCGCATCGTTCATGAACCGAGCCTCGATCAGGTCAAAGCGCTCGCTCATCGTTCGAGGACCTCCCGGGGGATCGAGCCATCGGTGCTCCGGGCGACGTCGACGGCCTGCCAGCAGTACCACGCCACTGAGCTTCGCCACGGTCGAAGGTGCTCGACGACCTCGGCCAGCTCTCGTGGTGGGCGAATCGGCTCATCGACGATGAGTGCCCACCCGGCCCGCACCCCGAGATCACCGATGGGCCAGACGTCGTGGCGACCAAGGGGTCCCATGAGGAACATCTCGGCCGTCCACCGTCCGATGCCCCGTATCGAGCTCAACGCGTCGATGACCTCTTCGTCCGAGCGCCGACCGAGTGCAGCGAGGTCGACCTCCTTGGCGCTCACCTTGGTGGCCAGGTCCTCGAGGGCAGCCTGCTTGGCGCCAGAGACCCCGCACGAGCGAAGGGTGGTCGGTTCGGCGGCCAAGATGGCCTCAGGGCTGAGCGATCCGAGTGCCGCCCTTGCTCGCGCCGTGATGGTGGCCGCCGCCTTGCCGGCCAGCTGCTGGTGGAGGATGGCTACGGCGAGCTGGTCGAAGCGCTTGGCCACAGGAAGGACTCGGCGGCTCGGCGGAGGTCCGAGCAGCTCGATCAGTCCGCCGAGGCGAGGCTCCTCTGCACGCAGCGCTGCGGCGATCTCGACGGGCTTGAGGGAGGGCACCGGGACGAGGCTAGGCGTTGGCACGTGGCTGGTGGATGCCCTCTCGACGAGCCTCGGTGGCGACCACGATCTCGGGGAGGATCTCACGGACCGCTCGCACGGGAGCCGAGGGGAGACCATGGCGCCGAGAGACGACACCGACGTGGCGCCGGGGCCGACCTTCAAGCTCCAAGAGGCGGAACTGGGCCCGGAGATGGTCGGGAACCGCGGTGGCAGGTAGGACCGCCGGGCCGTAGCCGTCGAAGACGAGCGATGCGATGGTGCGCAACCCATCGAGCTCGATGGTCTGGAAGGGTGTGGCGCCCACGGGTTCAAAGGCCTGATCGATCTCGCTGCGAAGTGCCGTGCCTTCCATGGGCAAGAGCAGCTCGAAGTCCTTCAGCTCGATCAAGGGAAGAGGGCCCGATCCACGGGCATGAGCGAGCGCCAGAGGGTGCTCCGTCGGGAGCACGAGCACCAGGTCCTCTTCGAACAACGGCTCGACAGCCAGCTCGATCGCCTGGATGGGCGTCGTCAAGATGGCGAAGTCGAGCTGGCCCTGGAGCAGCTGCGGCTCCAGGGTGGCCGACGTGCCCTCCGTGATCTGGAGGCGGACGCGGGGGTGGCGCTCCCGGAGGGTCTCGAAGAGCCGGGGGATCAGCCATCGGCCGGTGGTACCGATCATCCCGGCCCGGACCGTCCCTGAGACCTCGGAGCGAGCGGCGATGACGTCGTGCAGGATGGCGTCGAGCTCTCCCAAGACGTGGCGCGCCCGACCGACGACGAGGGCTCCCTCTTCGGTCAGCTCGCCCGACGAGCGCTCGACCAGGGTCGCATCGAGCTCCCGCTCGAGACGGGCGATGCGACCCGACACGTTGGACTGGACGGTGCCCAGCGCGGCAGCGGCCGCTGAGAAGCTGCCATGGTCGGCGATGCCGACCAGTGCTTCCAGCTGTTTCAGGTCCATGGCGCCTCATCTCAAATACTGATGTGAAGTATCACACAAAACCGGTTGCAAGATGAGTCAAAGACCCGCATACTTGTCTCATACCGCACGTCGACAGGAACCCCCCCTCCTAGACACAGCGGATCTAAGCAAAGGGACCGCCACCCCCCCGGCGGTCCCTTTGCTGTTTTTCTGGCCTGGTGTTGCCCGATGTGGCTCGAGGAACGAGAGGGTCGCCTGTAGCGTGGGTCCGATGTCCGCAGACCCCGCCACCTGCCGACCATCACGACGAGATGATGCCTCTGACCAGGCACGATGTCGTGGAGACGCACGAAGATGCCCTCCGGGTGACCCCCAAGCCTGCTCCAGGGATGCACAGAGCGGCGTCGCACGTGGCGCCGTCGCGGTGGTGAGCGGGTGAGCGGCGTTCGCTCCACGCTGGCCATCTGGGGCCTGCAAGGCACCAACGCGCTGAGCCGGCTCACGGGTCGAGGCAAGGGAACAGTGGCCGGAGGTCGCGTCGGCCTGGCACTCGAACCCAGGCTCTTGGCCAGCACGTCCCACGGTCGTCGCGTGGCGCTTGTCAGCGGCACCAACGGCAAGACCACCACCACGGCGCTCTTGGCGGCGGCCCTCGGTGCCGACGGGGCCCGAGTGGCCACCAACGCCACCGGCTCGAACATGCCGGCGGGTCACGTGGCGGCGTTGGTGGGCGATCGAGGTGCGAAGCGAGTGGTCCTCGAGGTCGATGAGGGCTACCTCGAGGCGGTGCTGCACGACACCGAGGCCGAGGTGGTCGTCTTGCTGAACCTCTCTCGGGACCAGCTCGATCGCATGAGCGAGGTGCGCATGCTGGCGGAGCGTTGGCATCGAGCGCTCGTGAGCGACACCACCCGCGTGCTCGCCAACGCCGATGACCCCCTGGTCGCCTTCGCCGCTCGCGACGCTGCCGCCGTCACCTGGGTGGCGGCGGGGTTGGCCTGGAAGGACGATGCAACGGGGTGCCCGGTCTGTGGCAGCCGGATCGCCTTCGTCGAGGAGCACTGGGCCTGCACCAGCTGTGCGTTCGCTCGGCCGCAGCCGACGTGGCGCCTCGAGGGATCGGTGGCTGTCGGTCCCTTCGGCTCGGTGCCGCTCGACCTGGCGCTCCCGGGTCGGTTCAACCTCGACAACGCGCTCTTGGCCCTGGCGGCATCGGTCGAGATGGGCATCGAGCTCACGGTGGCTGCGAGGGCGCTCGGTGAGGTCCGGGACGTGGCAGGACGCTTCGTCACGACGACGTTCGCGGGCGCCACCGTGCGCATGATGCTGGCGAAGAACCCCGCAGGGTGGTCAGCGCTCCTCGACCTCGTCGCTGATGCTTCCGCTCCCGTGGTGGTGGCCATCAACGCTCGGGTGGCCGATGGCTTCGATCCCTCCTGGCTCTGGGACGTGCCCTTCGCCAGGTTGGCAGGCCGGACGGTGGTTGCCACCGGTGATCGCTGGCGCGATCTGTCGCTGCGCCTGCACTACGCCGGCGTCGACCACCGAGCGACCGAGGATCGTCGAGAGGCGGTGCGCCTGGCTGCTCACGACTCGAGCGGAGGGGTGGTCGACGTCATCGGGAACTACACCGCCTTCGGTGAGATGTTGGTCGATCGATGAGCGCTCTTCGGATCTGCGTGGTCTACCCAGATCTTCTAGGCACCTACGGCGACGGCGGCAACGGTGAGATCCTGGTGATGCGAGCACGCTGGCGCGGCATCGACGCCGAGCTGCTGCAGGCGGCGTCGAGCGAGCCGCTCCCTCCAGCCGATCTCTACTGCCTCGGTGGGGGCGAGGACGGCCCGCAGGTGCTTGCTGCCGAACGGCTGAGGGCCGACGGCCAGCTCAGCCGCTCGGTGCAGGACGGTGCCGCGGTCCTGGCGGTCTGCGCCGGCTATCAGATCTTGGGCGAGACCTTCCCCGACGCCACAGGCTCGTCGCATGAGGGTCTCGGTCTCTTCGGGTTGACGACGAGCAAGGGAACGGGCCCTCGAGCGGTCGGTGAGGTGGCCGCGGAGGTGGTGCCGACGAGCGAGGGAGGGCTGGGGCTCGGTGCGCTCTCGGGCTTCGAGAACCACGGCGGCGTCAGCGAGCTCGCCCCGGGCACCGCGCCCCTAGCCAGGGTGCTGAGCGGGGTGGGCAACGGCCTCGACGGCACCGAAGGAGCGGTGGTCGATCACCTCATCGGCACCTACCTGCACGGACCGGTGCTCGCTCGGAACCCCGAGCTGGCAGATCAGCTCTTGGTGTGGGCCACCGGACGAGCTGAGCTCGAGGCGCTCGACGATGCGCTCGCTCGTGACCTGCGCCACGAGCGGATGGCCCAGGTCAGTCGGGCCACGAGTCGCGGGGGTGTCGCTCGGCCACGCTGATGGCCGGAGGCTTGGCCCAAGCCCGCCGCCACGTCGACGCCTCGGGCCCGTAGGTCAGCGCACGGTCCGGGTCGCGACGAGCTCGGTAGTAGTCCGTGGCGACCTCTCGACCGAGGAGGGCCACCGCGTCTTCGATGCGCACGCCCATCTTGCGAGCATCGTCGTCCTCGCTTGGGCGCACAGGCTGGCCGAAGGTGACGGAGACGGGCCGGCGACGCAGCGTGGCGGTCCGCGACGACTCGGAGCCTGAGCCACCCGGTGCGCTGCCCTTGGCTGTCGGTGCCTTGGGCAGCAGCCGCCCCGTGCCCTCGAGCCAGATGGGGATGACCGGCGCGCCGGTGCGGACCGAGAGGTAGGCCGCTCCACCTTTGAACTCCTGCATCCAGCCGTCAGCGCTGCGTCCCCCCTCGGGGTAGATCAGCACGCTCCAGTCGTCTTCTAAGAGCTCGAGCGCCGCGTGCGCGCTCCGGCGCGACACCTTGGAGCGCTCGATGGGGATCGCCCCGAGGACCAAGGAGACCACCGTTGATTTCACCGTGGTGTCGAAGAAGTAGTCCGACGCCGCCGCCACGATGAGCCGATGGCGGAACTTGGCGGGGATGGCCGAGAGCAAGACGGCGGTGTCGAAGTGGCTGTTGTGGTTCGCCGCGAAGATCAACGGCCCCTCGAGGCGCTCGAGCGAGCTGGCTCCGACGATCGTGGAGGGCGCGACGAGCTGGGTGAGCGGGCTCGAGATGAAGTCGGTGACTGCGGCGCGCACGAGTCGGGCCGGGTAGCGCCGAGCCCACGAGGTGTCGTAGTCAAGACCGACCCGGCGCTTGGGGGCGGGTCGCGAGAGCGAGGCCGGCCAGGTGGGCTTGGCCAGCGGGAAGCGCGCCTTGGTGATCGAGCGGACCAGCTTGGTTGTCACGACACGTCGGCCATCAACAGAGGCGGGGTGTGCAGGTGGGTGAGGCTCGGTGAGGGCCCGACCACGTCGGCGGCGATCTCGAGTGCGTCGTCGAGCGTCGAGGCCGGGTGGAAGCCCAGACGGCGGACGGTGGCCGGATCGCCTCCCACGATGATCACGCGGCCCAGGTGCTCGAGCGTGTGGCAGCACCAATACCACATGTAGAAGGGGTGGACCCCGTGGTACGCGTGTCCCGTGCGGTAGAGGTGTCGGTACCACGGGTCGGTGGCGAAGGCGGTCTCGAACCTCTCGGACATCACCACCGGATCGGTGGTCTCGGTCAGGACCTGTTCGAAGAAGTCGATGTAGCTCGGGTGGTGACCGGGGTGGAACTCGGGTCGCGTGGGGTGGAACAGGATCGCCACGCCACCCTCGCGCACGACGGGTTTGCCGCGGTAGAGGTTGAAGAAGTAGCCCAGGCCAAGGCAGGCCACCAGGATCGGGTTCAGGATCGAGTTCACGTTGTAGGGGCTGATGTAGGGGAGGCCCATCGTCACGATGTCGGTCTGGCCTTGCACGGCGACGCCCTGCTGGTCCCAGACGTCGGTGAGGATGTTGGCGTGGACCGCCTCGACCTCTCCGGCGTAGACGCTGCGGAGCGCGTGCGGTGAACGGATCGAGTGGAAGATCGAGCGCGCCAGCTTGGTCGGCGCCTTGTCGAGCGCCTTGGCCGTGGCCTGATAGGTCACCCGGTCCCTGAGCGACCACTCCCACTCTCGCTTCTGGAGGAACTGAAACGACTCAGGAAAGGTGTTGGTGTTGAGCGTCGTCTCGATCTGGAAGACCTTGACGCCGGCGTCCTTGATGAGCCGGCCCATCCGCCAGTTGGCGGTGTGCAGCTCGGAGGCCGGCGCGTCCATGAAGGACTTCGAGTGCCGCATGGTCGCCGGGTTGTGGTGATGGCGAAGGCTCTTGTAGCTGGCGAGCCCGGTCGCCACCGACTTGTGACCACCGTCCATGGCCACCAGGTTGATGTTGACGTAGACGAGCAGGTCGCTCTCGGCTGCTCGCTTGTTGATCTCGACGTCCTCGCCGTGCTCGGTCTTGCCTAGGTGCAGCAGTGCTGCCGGATCCTCAGCGTCGTGCTGGAGGAGCGAGCCTGAGGGCGCGAAGGCGTCATAGACACGGCTGCCGAGCGCGTGGCGCAGCTCGGGCTCGGTCATGCGGCGATGCAGCGCAAGCGCCGCGATGAGCACCACGTCGTCGACCCCGGCGGCAGCTGCCGCGTCGAGGACCGCTTCGATGACCATCTGGCGGACGTCGGGCGCCTCCATGGGAGGCAGCGGGAGCGAGATGTCGTCGAAGCAGATGGTCAGCGACATCCCGGGGCGCAGCTGGGCCGAGAGCGGCTCGGCGTCACCGGTCGGGTGCTCCAAGGCGTGGCGGATCGCCCCTTCGGGATCCTCCAAGGCGTCGAAGGGCTCAGGCGCGTAGACGATGCGGCTGCCGGTCGGGAGCTTCTGGAGCCCGAAGCCCTCTCCCTTCCACAGCAGCGTCGGCGGGGTGCTCTTGTCGACTTCGAGAACGAAACCTGGACGAGGGCTCACCTCAGTCCTCCCTTGGTGCGCTGGTCCGTCGAGGGCCAGAGTCGAAAACGATCTTGAAGGCCCCTCGGCTGCCCGCCGAGCCAGCGTGGGCCAGTGCCTCTTCGAAGCGGTCGAGGGGATAGTGGGCAGAGACGAGCTGGCCGGTGTGATGGTGGGCGACGAGCTCCATCGCAAGCTCGAAGGTCGAGCGTGGGCCTTCATCGAGCGCTTCAGTGCCGTAGGCATAGGCCCCGCTGAGCGAGACCTCTCGGTGCCACATGGGTGCCAGGTCCACGCTGAGCTTGCCCGGCATCCCGACGACGATGACCCGACCGCCGGGGGCCGCGAGCTGGAGCGCCTCGGTCAGTGACGAGGCTGAGCCCACGCAGTCGAAGACCACCTCGGCCCCTCCGGTCAGCTGGCCTGGTCGTCCCTCGGGCGGACCGGCGACGAGCGAGCGCGTCGCTGCACGGACGGCGCGGGGGAGCTGCGTGGGCTCAAGGGCCTCATCAGCGCCGAAGAGCCTGGCCATCGCTCGCTGCGAGGAGTATCGAGCTCCGACGAGGATCCGCTGGGGCTGCTGCATCCGACCGGTGGCCACGAGGAAGCTGAGCGACGCCACCACTCCGAGCCCGAGCGTGCCCGCGCCGACGATCGCCACCGTGTCTGATGAGGTGACGTGGCCACGCAGTGCGGCATGGAGGGCACAGGCCATCGGCTCGATGGTGACGGCATCGTCGTCGCTGAGCCCTTCGGGGACGGCGAAGAGCTGGCTCTCGTGGACGGCGACGGGACCTTCTGACCAGCCGCCGCCGGTGTCAGCGCAGAAGCCGGTCTGGAGCCCGGCCTTCAGATGCCCGTGGCTCAGGTGCTGACAGCGCCCGACGTGCCCCGCTGCGCAGGCGTCGCAGAGCGCAAGACCTCGAGCAGCACAGCCCAGCACGGGCTGGACGACGACTCTCGTTCCCTTTGCCAACGCTGCGCCGTGAGCGTCACGCGCGTCAGTGCTGAGCACGCCCACCATCTCGTGACCCAAGACGAAGGGGAAGCTGACGACGTCCTCGAAGTACTGGCTCGAACGGCCGTCGACGGTCGCCAGATCGCTGCCACAGATGCCCGAGATCGTCGGGGTGATCTCAAACCAGCCATCACGAGCGACCGTGGGTGCGTCCACCTCGCTCAGTCGAAGCGGGCCCAGCCCGGCGCCGCGACCAGAGCCGAAGACCGAGGCCACGCGCGCAGCAGCGAACTTGGTGAGCTTGCGCTCCACGACGAGAGCCTTCACCGGTGCTCGCCTGCTCGCTGTCGCCAGGCACCGCCGGGACGGATGGCATCGAGCGGACCCAGCGGCACCGTGCGCGAGGAGCCACCCTTGGCGCGCTCCCAGTTCTCGACGAGCCACCCGCGACGCCGGGCGATGGAGGCCAGTCGGGCTTCAGGGTTGACCGCCACAGGGAAGCCCACGGCTTCGAGGAGGGCGAGATCTGACGTCGAGTCGGCATAGGCGACGGATTCAGCCAGAGAGATGCCGTGGACTTCGACGTAGTCCTCCAAGACGTTGGCCCTTGCCTCGCCGATCGGCGGGAGCTCTTCCATGCGACCGGTGAAGCGCCCGTCTTCGACGCCCAAGCGTGCACAGATCACGTCGTCGAAGAGCGGCGCGAACGGTTCGATCACGACGTCGAGCGCTCCGGTGATCAACAGCGTGCGGTGTCCGAGGCGCCGGTGCTCTCGCACTCGAGCAAAGCCCTCGGGATAGGAGCGAAGCAGCAGCTGCTCGGAGAACAGCTCCCACGAGTCGAGCGCGGAGCTGCTCGACGGAGGCTCCTTCGTAGCGAAGGTAGAAGGTGCGGAGGAAGTCACCTCGGTCTCGACGGTCCAGGGCCAGCAGGTTGGGTGCGTCACGGAGGAGCTTGGTCACGAAGCTGACGCGCTCGGACGGTGGCAGGTGTCGGCTGGCCAGCCACGAGAAGGTGTCGACCACGTTCGAGGCCATGAGGGTGTTCTCGAGGTCGAAGACCGCAAGCTGGCGCTCAGGTGCGAGGACTGCCTTCCTGCCGCGCTCAGATCGAGTGGCCATGACCTGGGTGCCGGGCGCGGTCCGCACGCGAGCGTGCTTGACCACCGAAGGCAGGTGGACGTCAGAGACGTAGTCGTCCCAGCTGATCTGGGCCGGGTCCACGAGGAATGCCTGCTGGTCGTCGGCGTCGAGCTCGGTGAAGAGCGACAAGGTCCGGTCGATCCGATAGCGGGCCTCGGTCTCGGTGTACGAGCCGTAGAGCTCGACGTAGCCGAGGGCTCGCTTGGCTTGGAGGCTCTGCTCTTCGAGGTCGGAGCCGATCTGCGCGCGCTTGCCCCTGAGGGGGAGCGCGTGGAGCACCTTCTCGACGGCGTCGATGCCGGACGTCGCCCTCTTGAGCTGGCGCTGCACTCGACCACGGCCGGGGAACGACCAGGCGGGCACCGAGATGGGCTGTCCCTGGTCGTCGTAGAGCGGGCGCTGGGTGAACCACGCCTCGACCAGGTTGACGAGGCGGCCGTAGCGCAGCGGGTTCCGCACGCCAGAGGCCACCTGATAGACGGCGACTTCGTCGTCCTCGGGACCGTGTGCTGCGACCAGCAAGATGTCGGCGACGACCATGTCGACGGGGATCACGTCGACGATCCCCTCTGGGACGCCGGGGAACTCGCGCAGCAGGCCTCGGGCGTAGGAGATGATGATGGGCTCCGCCATGCGGAAGCCCCGGATCCAGCCGGGCACCGGCTCGGCCAGGGCCGACTCGATGATGGAGGGTCGCACGATCGAGAGCGGCAGAGGCGAGGGCGAGGACGGCCCATGACCCTCCACCAAGGCTCGTTCTCCGAGTGCCTTGGTGTAGGGATAGGCGTCGGGCCAGCCGAGTGCTTGCGAGCGCGTGGTGCCAGCATCGACGAGCTGCTGGCTCACCCACTCATCGCGGAGCTTCTCGGCCCGGATGGCGACCACGTGGCTGCCGGCAGCCCCGAGCTCGCGGCGAGCTCGCTTGGTCACCTCGTCCTGGACGGGGGAGCGGCGTGACTCGGCTTCGAGGTCGTCGCGCAAGCGTCTCGCCGCGGTGACCTCCGTCCGCCAGTCCACGTCGACGTCGAAGCGGTGGTCGCCGAGCAGGTGCTCACGAGCCTCCCCTTGGAACGTGCTGGCGACGTAACACGTCGACACGGCGATCAGGTGCTGTGGTCCTTCGCGGTGCTCCACGTGGGCGAGCTCGCGTGCCTGGACCATGGCGTCGCCGACGCGTGAGGGGCCGAGCAGGTTGATCTCGATCGCTTGGTCGAGGGGCGAGTCAAAGGAGACCGCGGCGGCGGAGTGGATGACGACGTCGCACCGTGACAGATCAGCCAGACCGTCTGAGTCGAGGCCGAGCAGCTCGCTCGTGACGTCGCCAGCGACGGCCGAGACGCGGCGCTCCATCTCGGCGTCGAAGGCCTCGCCGAGCTCGCCGCGAAGCCGATCGAAGCAGTCGTTGCGGATGATCTCACGCTTGGCGCGGTCGAGGGCAGAAGTTCGCCTCCCTGGGCGGATCAGCAGCAGGACCTCGGAGTCCGGGATCACGCGCAGGATCCGCTCGATGAGCGCTGTGCCGAGGAAGCCCGTGCCCCCCGTGATGAAGAACCGCCGCCCGCGCAGCGTCTCAGAAACTGCCATCGCAAAGGTTCTAGCACTCACGACTTCGGTTGTCTACCATTTGGTAAGTGACACCCACGACCTCGGATCGCATCCTCGACGCTGCCATCGATCTGTTCGGCACGAGGGGCTACGACGCCGTCTCGCTCGACGCCGTCGCGCAGCAGCTCGACCTCTCGAAGCAGTCGATCCTCTACTGGTTCCCTTCCAAGGAAGCCCTCATGGCAGCGGTGATCGCGAAGACCGCTCAAGAGATCACCGCGATCATGCAGGTGGCCTTGGACGGCGCGGGGCAGGGGTGGTCGAGGGTCGAGGCGGTGGTGCGAGCAGCCTTTCGCGTCGGAGCGAGGCGCCCGGCGCTGCTCGGCATCCTGCGCGAGGTCAATCGTCTCGGTCCGCCGGCGGCCACGCTCATGACCGAAGAGCTGGCGCCCTTGGTCAAGAGGGCGACATCGTTCCTCGAGGCGGAGATGGATGCCGGCCGGATGCGCAGGAGCGACCCGAACCTGCTGGTGCTCGCCATCTACTCAACCGTGGTCGGCATGGTCACCGAGGTCGAGGTCTCTCGAGCCCTCGGAGAGGAGCCGACCGCCCGCTCGCTGGTTCGTCGAAGAACCGACGTGCTCGGGCTGCTGCGCTCAGCTCTCCTGATCGAGCCCCTCTAGCCTGGCTCGCCACTTCGAGGGCTTCTTCTCCTCTGGAGCAGGAGCGGGCTTCTTGCGCGTCGGTGCCTTGGGCGTGTAGCGACCCGAGGGATCGGGAGCGCTCGTGGAGGCCTTCGTCGCGGTGGCTCCGTTGGTCGATGCGTCGCGCTTGGCTTGGGGGCTGGCTTGACCGGCCTTCCTCGCCGCCCGCTCCTCGCCGGCTGCCCGAGCGGTGACCTTGGCGTCGGTGGTGCCGTACTTCTGGATCCGGCGAGCACGCAGCAGCAACCATCCGCCGTAGATGATGAAGGGGATGCCGATCGCAGCGGTGAACGAGATGAAGGCGAGCCCCGTGATCATGGAGGCGAAGACCGCCGGGGTGCGTCGACGCATCCGCACGCAGACGAAGATGGCCAAGGCGAACACCATGACGATGATCGAGACGAGCACGACGTTGTTTGAGTAGATCGTCTCGCAGAGCCCCTTGTGCAGCGAGTAGCCAGCGGGGCACTTGTTGTGGACGGGAGCCTGGGACTTGACGCGGTTCCTCGGGAAGATGAGCGTGGCCAGCCCGCCGAGGAGCACGGCGATCGCTGCAGCGAAGTAGCCCAGGCGCTGCTCGACTTGGTTGAGTGAGCCCATCGCCTCCTTGCGGTCCTCGGGAGGGATGATCCCGGTGCCGTAGGTGTCGATGATGTCCTTGGTCTTCTTGGGCTTGAGGAACTGATCGGCGAGGCCGCTGAGGCCCTTCTTGGGCTCTTGCGGGAGGTTGCTGGTCTCGTCTGTCACCTTGTTGAGGCTACTGGAGTGATGGCTCCCTACTTTTTGGGGGACGGCGACGGAGTATCCTCAGAGGGCCCTGGACGACTGACCTGGTCGTTCGCGGGCGCTTAGCTCAGCTGGTTAGAGCGCTGCCTTCACACGGCAGAGGTCGTGGGTTCGAGTCCCGCAGCGCCCACTCACGTGACCTGGGATAAGAGATAGGGCAGCCGAAACGCCGCAAGCTTGGTGAAACACGCTGGCCTTCAGGGTGAGCCTCGGTACCGAAGAATCCAGATCACGAATCAAGAATTCTGAATCTTCTTCCGATCGTGCTTGCTTCGGCTGCGCAACGGGTTCTCTTCCATTGTCGAATGAAGTTGCGGGGTGTAATGGCTGTACATTTTCAAGGTGGAGAGTGGTGAGGCGGGTGCATCCGAGGGAGAGCCATCGGTCTTTAGGGTGGTCATGCGTGCCCGATCATCTGCTCGATTCTTGCCTGAGGAAGGCTGGGAGTGGAACATCGACGCTTCCGAGTCGGGACAAGGCGAGATGCGTGTTCGTACATTTACGCGCTGGGTCGCTGACGGCAAAAACACAGTTCCCCGAGAGTTGGTAGTTGAGGTCAGCGGCCCCGCCGATTCTCTTGACGACGCACTTTCGAGATTTACGCAAATTGCCTTACCGCTGGCGACGGTCGCTGGGTTCGTTGCCAATGTCAGGGTAGGTCCGCTTGAGGTGCATCTAGCTTACGAGTACACCGCCAATGCAACTGATCGTGAATTCCTTGAGACTTTCTTGCCAGATGAAATTGGGCTAGTCACAGAAGGGCGCGTCATCAACCAAACTCTGCTGGCTGAATCATGCCTTTCACTTTTCGCCCTGGAGCAAGATGCCAAACGCCTTGGCCTAGCGTTCCGTCAGTACGAACTCGCGTCAGGGAATGGCATCTGGGTGGCGAGTGGATTGCGTTGAGTCATCTCTACATGGCCGTCGAAGCGCTCACTAAAGCTGTAATTCGAAAGACCTTGGTCGAAAGAGGCATCTCGGAAGAAGAGCTGGCCCACACATTCGGCCTTGTTACGGATGACCCGGAGCGGCCAAGATGGAAGAAAATTCTCGACGAAGAAGTACGAAGGCATGTCATTTTTCAAAGTGACAGCGATACTTATAACACTGCAAAGAAGGCAAGCGATGGCCTGGAACATGGTTATCTTGGGCTTGATGAGGTCGCTAGGCACGCTCTGAAATGTACTGATAGGACATTTCATTATGTTCGTAAGACTCTTGTAGAACTGCTCGATCTATCAGAATCTTCTGCCGAGAAACTTTTGGCCATCAAGCCCAAGGACGTCCAGTCACTCCGAAAGGTCGTGCGAGGCCGATTTTTGGGTTCTGCGGAAGAGATGGCTCATGGGGACGAAATGTACCCCACGCTCGTCTGGACCTCCGGTATCGATTCGATGGAGCGGGAAGACTCTACCATCAGCTTTGAGGGTCGTGAGAATTTGACCGTTCGGGCTAATTCGGATCTGACGTTTCAACTTGACAGATTTGAAGTCCATGGTCGTCTTGAAGAAGGGCAATTGCCCATCAATATCCAACCTGTGGCCGAGATTCTCAAGCAGACTCCCGAGGCCAAGTCCGCAGACCTATTCCGAGCGATGGCACCTCTCATTGAAGCCGCAACGGCGGGTGGGGACGGGACGGAAATGCACCTGCCCCGTACACTTGCTTTTTTTCTCTTTGGGCAGGCAGCCGCCCTCTCGGAGAGTGTGCAAGTTCTGATTGAGAACCGCTTGCCAATAGAAGCACTTCCGGCTCTCAGAGCGCTCGTAATTATCGCTAGTCGATTTGAACAAATTGATGATACTGGTGGCCACGGGATTGGGATTGTTATCCGGATGGCGCTGGACGCCTTGGATGATCTCGGATTTAATTCTGAATTAGTCGACCAACGGCGTGGCGAGATTTTGGCTGCTGCGGCATTGATAGGTGCGACGATTCCCGACGCTCTTGAAGACCCAACGTTAAGTGCCATATATTCGGAATTAAAATGGGAGATGCAACTTGCCACCGGTACGTCAGACGGAGCTTTCAGTACTGCAGGGCTACACGTGGTTGAACATAGTCCTGGGCATTTTGGCTTTCATACACGACTTGATCCTGGACCATTGACGGAGATGATTGCTTCAGCTTGCGTAATTGCTCAACTGAGAATTTTAAAGAGAGCATCTCGATTGTTTGATTTGGAAATTGATGACGGTCTGATCGAACATGTGATTGATCAGGCGATGGTCCTCAATGCGGGCGCAGCGGAGGAACAGGGATTGGGTACTCAATCGACAAATTCAGAAGAGGAAACCCCCAGAAATGGTGTGTAGCGCTAATGGAAAGGCAAACTGCCGAAGGTGCGGATGCTTGCAGCTCGGCGGGCATCTGCTGCTTCTCTCGAACCCCCGCTAACCGCTGCCTCTGCCTTACGGGGACTTTGGGCCGCAGTTGCTCACTGGACTGATAGCGAGAGGATCCGGCGAATCTGCTTGGCCTGTGGCCAAGTCCTACCTGACATCCACCGCGCCAGTGTCCCTCTGTCCACCGCTAGCTGAAGCGCCGCCTCCGTCTTCGTTTTGCTATCGAGGATCCGCTCGAAGATGCCTCCGCCATGCGACGTTATTCAGGTACTGATTGAGATATTCCTCAGGTCGATTCGCGATTCCCGAAATTCGATCCTCGATCTTGTTGGCCTCCTTTCCAATCCTGGAAACGACAGGCGATGCCTTGAGCAATCGTCTTTGTAGTAGCCCGACCGTTGAACCACTCACAGATTCACCGCTGGGGGCAAGACACTTAGCTTCAGGGTGCCGGAGGTATTCGCTGAGCATGTCTCGATAGGTCCGAACCTTGACGACACCCGGGCCGAGGTTGACCATCAAACGGTTCTGTCGTGATCCTGACTTTCTCTGCGTTCCTCCGGTTGATCCACACCGAGGCCAACCATTTCGACGCGTCGGACTCGTACGCAGCGATTGGCAGAGCCAAGGTTGGTTCGAGGGGGTCAGGATGCGCCAGGAGAAGAAAGTTTGCGGGCTTCACTTGATCCTCGAAGACCTTTCCAGCGTTGAAGCCTTCAAACCAGCGGAGGACGCCAGGTCCTGATGCCGTGATCCTCGTTAGCGCTGGGCGATCGAGCCAGTCCGGAGCTTTGACGTCGAGACCGTATTCAGTCTCCAATAGGTACAGCCACAGTTCTTCGATCCACCTCGTCGATTTGTCATCTGGGTCACGAGGGTTCAGTAGGTGGCCGAGCCCATGTTCCGAGACCTTGACCAACTTGGGTCGACAAGATTCATCTTTCGTGAACAGGACGTAGCGCTTGGCCGAGATTGACCAACACAAGAGCTGGTGTCGATTGCCCTCGGCGTCGAAGTTCTCCTTCTCGATCTCCAAGATCGATCCCTTGACGATGTCGGGGTCATAAGGGTTGAGCAGGCTGAACTTCTGGACGATCTGATCGACGGCAACGAAGGAGAGTGCCGTGACCGTCTCGCCATCAGCAGCCGGACAAGTGAACTCGCCTCCTGTCTCCGTAGCAACGATTGCCATCGAGTCCGTATCGCAGAATACGTAGGTTCCAGCCGCTTCTTCGACCATGTGTTCCAGCAGCGCAAGCTTGAGTCGAGCAGCGCCGGTGATCAGAGCTGCAATCGGAGGGAAGCAATACGGGCCGGGATCTTCAGGTGAGTCCGTCTTGGTGGCGAAGGGTTCATCGTCGCCAACGTAGACATCCACCCCAACGGTCCGATACCTCATCGATCCTCGTGAACTGGGCCAAGATCCCATAGCTGGTGGAGTTGGCGAGCACTTTCAGAGAATTTCTGTAAACGCTCCCTTTCCACCTCGTCGAGTTGGTCATCTTTTCGAACTTGTGCACGTCGCTCAATGACCGCCTTGAAGAAATCCCCTTCCCTGGGATCGATTTCTCCCGAGCCGCGAAGCGATATCGGTACGAGACCTTCTTGCTGCCCAGCGGGACGCAGCTCGACCGCTCTAAGAACGTTCGGGATGGGGCCTCCAAGTAAGAGGGAAGCGACCAGATCGGGAAGCGAATACCAGAACTGATCTTCAGAAAAGAAGGGGTTGATGCCGATACCAAAATTCTGGGCTGCTTCGTCGTACATGGCGCGCACTGGAACGATGTCTCCGTCAGGCTGAATCTGGACCAAGCAGCGAAGCTGCGGCCAGAAATCTTGGTCCCAGAGCTTGTCGAGCAAGTCTGGCGTCGACAGCAAGTTGCGGACCTGATTCGTGACGTCGGGGGTTTCGACTTGCTCGGCCACGATTAAGTCCCAGATTCCCATCAACGCATTCGCTGTCGGGTACATCGAGAGAAAATCTACGTAGACGACAGGCAACGGGACTTTTCGAATACGACACTCCGCTCGGCCTCCGTAGTAAGCGTTCATCCCAGCCCCCAGGAGTTGTCTCGAAGTCGGGCTGACGTTCGAGGATCGGAGTAACGCACATTCCGCTGAGGTAGGCCTTGCCGATGGTCGCCGGAGAGAGTGCTCTCGTCGGCAGCAAATCAATCTCGTGGCGACTGAACTCGATGAGGGCTTCGCGGTAGAGCAGAGCTGTCGCTCCCACGTCCTCTCGGCAGTAGGTGATGTAGTCCTCGGTGATTTCGCCGTGGACGACTGATCGTTTCTTAAAGGGGATCCCAAATGCCTCACACGCACTCTCCAGACTGTGCGAGACGTCGGTCTCGGCAAAACACAGAGTCTTGAGGTCTAAGAAGAGGCCTCGGTGTTTCAACCTTCGTCTGGTTCAGTGAATTGAATCAGCGCACGTTTTGAGTCGATGGGTTTGTAGGCGATGCGAGGCCGGTAGTGCTCTCGCTCCCACAGCCTGAGTGAATTGCCTCCGCGTAGAAACCCACGGGCCGAACGAGCTGAGATTGCTAGCCGACTCAGGTCGAACGGGAGGTTGAACCCGACGATGGTTGCCATATTTCGATATCCGTATTTGTAGATGAACTCCTCGACGAAGTGAGTACGACTCATGAGGAGAATTTCGGGAGAGCAACCAGGAGCCACCTGGGCTGAGTGGGATTCGACGTAGCGCTTCAGGATCTCAAAGCCGGTTGGATCTCTGCAGGGGAGATTGTCTGCGTAGAACAACACCTCAATCGCGCATCGTGAACCGGGTTTGCCTCCAGGACGGTCAACGAAGATTCGGCAGCAGCCGAAATTCAACTGTTGGCCAACATCAGTTGTGGTTTCGGTATCGAAGACAAGCGAGACCTTCGCCTTCGGGGTAGTACCTCTCTTGGTCAACGATCCCTGAGGCGAGGGCTCGTAATTCTTCTTCTTCTTCTTCTTCTTCTTGGTCTTGGCTCGAATGGCGTAGGCCCTCGTCGCCACCTTGAGAACATCGGGTTCCGTCGTCATGCGATGTCACGCCAGCCAAGATTCCAGTTGTCCAGGGCCGCGACGAATCCTCCAAGCTCGTTTGCCCAACACCGCACGGCTCTTGCAGCATTCGCTATCCAGGCCGAGGGAAGAAATTCAGCCAGGCGACCCAAGAGGAGAGCAACTCGACTGAGTCGCCGATAGAGACGTTCAGGCACGGTGGCGGAATTGGTTGGATTGTCGATATCTGCTGCCCGCAGGTCCTGGTGCATGAGGACGTGATGTTCATGGCAAAGCGGGACCGTCAGATCGGGATCCAATTGGTCGTGGTCTGGACCACGACCCGTCACGTGGTGACCGTGGTCGGCGGGTTCTGCGCAAGCAAGACATTTGTAGGTGAGATCCACTAGGCCACCGCCTCGTAGATCGACTCGATATCGAGTTGTCCTCGCCTCGCCATCTCTTCCAGGACGTCGAGGTCGGTCTCATACTCGACGCCACCGACCCTCAAGCCAGCAAAAGCAACCAAGAGAGACTCGTCTCCCGTATCGAGGAACCATCGAACCGCTACGTGATAGCGACTGATCTCAGAAGCTTTACGACTGCCTCGAACATCGACCTGGACGATTCGGCCATCTGAGTTCACATACATCGTCCGAAGTAGTCGGTCACCTTTAGTTGCCCGCCATCTGCCGCTGTCCTTCTTGAGACCCTCGCCGACATGCCACGTCATCGCCTCTGGGGTGGTGCCCTCAAGCCGAGCGGCGGCGTCAATAGTCAATTTCGGGTTCTCTCTCATTGCCGAGAGGGCTCTCAGCGATCTGGCTCTCTCTTCACCCGCCCGCTTCGGAAGAACGCCGAGCTGAGATCGGTTCTTGATGTTTCGGACGTATCGACGCTCTTCTGCCCGTGTTCTAAATCCTCGTCTCCGGGCTAGCTTGTTGCGCCTGGCTTCTTCGGCTTTGTAGTTCCGTTTCGTCGCCATCTCAGTCGCCCGCGCCTTCGAGATACGAGACTGCACTCGCTACCCATTGGGCCATCCGACGAGCTTCTCGAAGCGAGTAGTCACCGTGGTAAGCGTCGAAGGCGTCGGCAAGATGGCGACCCATGCGGCTGGGCTTGAAGTAGTCGAACAGATCGCGTGACTCGTCGAGCTGATTCAAGTAGCGGACGAGTCGGTTCGAGATCTCTGCAGCGCTTGGGAGGGACTGGACCTCGTCTTGACCTTCGTCAGCTTCCTCCGACCGGTCGGACATCTCCTTGGACCATCTGCCGACGGTGTCGTGAGAGATGCCGATGATCCGCCCGATCGCCCGGTGGCTCAGGTCGGGTCGAGTCTCCAAGAGGCGGCCAACCGCCTTCCGTCGTTCCGCGTACGTAAGAGGGAGGGCGGTCTTCGAAGCCGTCTCGACCGCGTGTCGGTAAGCGCACTCCAGGGTGCTTTCACCCTCTATTGGCTTGATCAGGTTTACTGCGATGGCGCGGTGTCTGGCTCTCATTGCTGCGTAGAAGCGGTGAACGCCGTCGGAGATGAGGTAACGACCCTCTTCGAGCTTCACCACGTCGATCGGAGGAAGTTCGTCGCCTTGCTCCAGAATCTCTCGGAACAGAGCGACTCGCTCGCCGCTGGCTTCTTCTCTCGGGTATGCATCCTGCATCGCTTGAAGTTGCTCGATGGGGATTTCTACTGGTTGCATCGGGTCCTCCGACGGGTTCTCTTTCGGGCGACGATCTGTGCGCCCGAAGAGACTCAATCAGGGGGTACTTATCAGCCTTCACCCAGTAACTGGAGGGTCTAGACTCCCTGGTAATGACACAGAATCGTGCAGAGGCCCGCACAGATTTGGAGTTGTCGGAATTCGTTGGACAACAGGGACTCACGTTGTCGCCCAGACGTGTCCGCTATTACCGATCAATCGGCTTGATCGAAAAGACCGTCCGAACGTTTCCTGGGTACGCGGTAGGGCTCGAAGGCGACCAATCCGCCCGAGGCCTTTGAGGATGCCGTAGCCATTGCCACGATTAGAGGCGTGAGGAAGATCAGCGACGAAGAGCTGACTCTTGGACTCTTCACAAGTGGTCGGCGTGTCGAACTAGAGCGCTTGCGCGAATCGTACGCAGCCTTGTTCGCGGGGTATCGATCGAGAAATAAGAAAGGCCAGAAGAGAAGGAGACCAGACGCTCGATGTGGCCGATCGCTTTGCCAAGGGAATTTTGACGTCTCGAACTCAATCCGAAGGACTCCACTATCTAGAGACGCACTCTCCGTCTGAGATCGACCTCTACAACGTCGTGATGGTGGTCTGCGGTTTGCTTGTGGGAGCGGATATTGAAGAAGTCAGATCGATGGGCGATTCGGAGCACGATGCGGTTCCCGTCTCGATGTCGATCATGGGGTTGACGTCACCCGACTGGGATCCCGAATTACGAGAAGCGCACGAGGATGAGATCGCCGAGGAATGGAATCGACATCCGATAGGTCCACTACGAGAGCTAAGCCAGACGGCTCCCTGGGAAGTTTGGGAGATCTCTCGCGACATCGCAGATCAAATGCTCAATTCGGAAAGCCAACTGAGGTCAGATTTCTTAGCCGAGAATGGTGATCTGCACGTTTTCCCGGATGAACTGGCGTCCAAATTAGTTGCGTCAGCACCGACGCGTGCATTTGCGATCCTCCTATCTATGTCTCTCCTAAGGGATGCGTATCAACGAGGACTTATTCCTAATTCGGATCTGAGTAAAGAATCAGAGGACTCACAATCAATTCAAGAATGACCTGAAGAATTATGAAGCCCCGCGACCGCTGCCACGGTCCGGGGGCGTGGACCACAGAGAGGAACCCTCTATGGACGGAAAGCAAAGTAGTGCAACCAGCCCAACGACTATCGCTTCAGGCTCACCGCTTGATCGGATTTTCGCTAGGGACCAGACAACGCGGCCGTCTGCGTCCTCGATGGCTACGGAATAGCCCTTTCGACTAGCAGCGGTCGCCTTGTTGCCAGGGATGGGGTAGGTAGAAGTTGTCGGACCCGGACGTTTCATCGAGCAACGCACGGACTCTCTCGGATTGTGGTCCTGGGATCGTCGGGCTCTCTCTCGCTCGATGCTTTGACGTGGTGCCAGCAGCTCGGAATACCCGTCACAGTCATCACGACTGATGGGATGCCGAAACGTCGCGACCTCACTCCAGGGTTTGGACGACGCTCGGCTCCGGAGGATGCAGTCGAGGTCAATCGACCTACCAATTGGTTTGGATCTGGCGCGGAACTTGACGAGAGCGAAGCTCGAAGCCCAGGCCTTCTTGATCGGTGCACGATTCGGTGATCAGAAGAGTGAAGCTGCGGTCTTGAAACTGGCAGAGGCGGCGATGGGCGCAACTCGATTTCGATCAACTCCGGCAGATCGAAGGATCTGGAGCTGCTCTCTATTGGCAGTCGTGGACGAATCGGCCAGAGTGCGAACCACGGTTCAAATCGGGAGACGCGGAAGAACATACCCCCACATTGGACTCGTTTCGAAGGGCGTCGCTCGGTACTTGGATCTGCCAACACCAACCGAAAAGCCGAGCGTCCCGTCAACGCGATCCTCAACTATCTCTATGCACTCTTAGAGATTGAGGCCACCCTTGCCTGTCAGATCGTCGGACTCGATGCTGGATTGGGCCTCCTTCACAGCGACATGAGAGGAAGGGCCTCCCTTGCCCTGGACTTGATGGAACCAGTCCGACCTTTAGTTGATGACTACGTGCTGGACCTCTTGGAGGCGAGGACCTTCAAGAAGAGCGATTTCACAGAGACCGCTGACGGCAACTGCCGCCTGGTTGCGCCTCTGACGCATGAGCTTGCTGAAACGCTGCCCAGGTGGTCGAAGGCTGTTGCTCCCTTGGCGGAAGCGATGGCACACAGCCTGGGAGAAGCTTTGGCTGGGAAGTACGTGCCGAGCACTCCGATGACGAGGATGAACAGCAAGCAGGCCCAGGTCCTCGTTCGGGCGAGAAAGCAGGCTGCTCGTTCTGCTGCCACGTCGGAGGCTCGGCAACAGAGGCCCAAGACAACAACCGCGAGCCCATCGTGGTCGTGCCCAAATTGCGGTGGACCCGTGGCTAACCATCGTCACGTCCGATGCGATCAGTGCATCGAGTGAGATCCTCGACAGACAAAGGAACTGCGAGGACGTCGAGGTTCTGCCATCGCTGCTCGAAAGAAGGCGCTACGGGACTGGGAAGCGGCGAATCCTGGCGTGGCTTACGACCGAAGTTTTCCGTCGAGAGATCCTTCCAGGATTGGCGAGTGTGAAGCTCACAGAGATCATGGCTGCAGCTGACATCTCAAAGGCGTTTGCTTCCCAGGTGCGCAGGGGTATTTACCAGCCGCATGTATCTACGTGGCCAGCATTAAAGGAACTCGCCGATCGGTCTTCCGTTTGATTTGACCGCTTATTAGGGACACTCGACATCGAGGCGATGAATTACCATCTCGTGATGCCCAAGAACCCACTTAATAAGAGAACCCCCGCCATGAACGCTGGAAGGTCTTATCGACTGCTTGCGTTGGGGTGTCTCGGCGGTTTGGGACTTCGACCGTGTGTGGTGGAAGCACCAGTGCTGCAAAGAGTTCGACCACCACGACGACGAAGGCGGTCACTACGACACCACTCACTCCGGCACAAGCGCTGTCCGCCAAGCTCACAGGCATTGGAACCACCGTTACGCACATGATTGCCGTCCATGGTCGAGATCAGATTCAGAACGGTGCATGTTCGGCCGGACCCTATTGCTTCGGAGCGCCCATCAGCAATGCGGAGGAAGACAAATACCAATTCACTGCTGCCCAAATTTCTGGTGGAATCGTTGATGGCTACACCCAGGCTTTTGCGACCAACACCTCTCTGGCTACGGCGCAGGAAGAGATCTTGCAGTGGCTCCCGAAAGAACGTGTCGGCGAGTCCAGTTCAAGTTGTCAACTCTTCAAGCGGCAGTTGCGGGATGTTCAACATCACGAGTCCAACCTTGGCCACGATCTTCGCAAGCGTGCCATCGATCGGTAACTCAACTGGCGTGCTTGGTGTCGAAGTGGGCTACGTCGATGCCAATCTGAACAACACCTACGATCCGAACAACATTGAGAGCGCTCAGATCGGCATCGGTCCGGTTGATCCTTCGGCTGGGTGCTGACCTGGATCATTCAGCATTCTTGAGAGGAACCGTTCTCATCGGCGAGAGCTTCCTCGCCGTGTGGCCACGCCAAGCTTCGATTGTTCTCCATGACGCCACGTGTCCAGGTTGACGAAGTGACTCCGAGATAGTTCTTCGATGAAGGCGTCGCCTCGACGGAATTGGGATCCAAAACCAAGTTCGCAAAGAGAGACGCCGCGTCTGACTGCATGCCGGGCAGGGCGTGGGCGTAGATCATGAGAGTGATCTCAATTCGGTGATGCCCAAGACGTTGTTGCACGACGTGAACCGGAACGCCAGCAGCGAGGCTGAGCGTTGCGTGAGTATGGCGAAGATCGTGAAGACGAATCCGAGGCTGAGGAAGAACCTTTTGGATCGACTGGAACTTCCGAGAAAACGTCTGAGGCCGAATTGGAGATCCTGACTCTGAAGTGAAGACCAGGTCGGAGTGGGTCCAGGTACCGCTGCTGCTCTGAGCCTCGATGGTCTGTCGCGAACGGTGAAGAGCGAGCTGCTCCACGGTCCGAGGATCGAGATCGATGGTGCGTGCTCTTGCCGACTTCGGCGAAGAAGCTTGAACGACACCGTCAACCTCGATGATGGTGTGAGCAACGGCAAGCCTTTGATTGGAAAAGTCAACGTCGCTCCATCGCAAGCCGAGAATTTCGCCACGACGCATGCCGGTCATCACAGCAAGGAACCATGCGGTCTCCAGTCGGGTGCCCTTGACGGCGTCGAGGAATCGTCTCAGTTGTGGTGCATTCCATGTGGTGTACGCAAGATCCGCAGGTCGCCGTCTGCGTGGCACTTCGGCGAGATCGCACGGGTTGCTTTGGAGATGACCTGCCATCTGCGCTGATTTCAAGATCTCGTGCAGGACAGCGTGAGTCATGTTGACAGTGGTTGGGCTCAACCTTTGTTGGCGAGCTTCTTGAACACCCCCCGTCTCAAGGAGATCTCTGTAGAGCTTGGAAAGATCCGCTGGAGATAGCGAGCAAAGAGGTCGATTGCCGATTCTTGGCGAGAGATAGTGCCAAATGACTCGCTCGTAGAACGCCGAGCGTGCTTGGTTTGATGTGCATGGCTCGATTTGGAAGCCACTCGTGCTTGACCCAGTCGTCGAACAGCATCCGATCTGGATCGTTGAGGGCCCCACCTTCAAGTTGGCGGAGCACCTCAATTCGCTTGAACTCAGCTTCGTCGCGAGAGGAATAACCACCAAACCACTTCTGTTGACGTTTCCCTCTCTTGAGGCGGGGGAGATCAACTACCGTGTACCAGCGTGATTGCGGAGTGCCGTCCTTCTTGATCGTCTTGCGTTCGTAGATCGATCCCTTCATCGACGTCACCTCCAAGGCTGGACCCGAAAGTAGGTCCATGTCAGACCAGGAATGCTACCTATTGACTGTAGACGTATGAGTAGCGCCCAGCTGAGCTGAGCGCATGCCTGACTCTGAGCCCAGAGGCCTTCTCAAGGATTTTGGTCGATCGCTCGCAAGCGCGAGACGAGAGGCAGGGCTCACGCAAGAGCAGCTTGCGAATCGGTGTGGTCTTCATCGGACCTACATCGGATCTGTCGAGAGGGGAGAGCGAAACCCCAGTTTCACATCGCTGATTCTCCTGGCCAGAGGTCTCGGTGTCGAACTCTCTTCGCTCTTCGTAGGGATCGACAGGCCGAAGCCTGGCAGCAACGTGGGTCATCGTCATGGCTAGTTCTTGGATTAGCTCGCTGCGTTCTGAAGACATTGCTAATTGGTCAGTAAGCAAAGTCCATCGCCTGTGGGGGACGACCAGAGAGGCCGAGCCCGGCGTTGAGGTGGGCGACGAGTTGTATATCTGGCAAGGGGGCGCTGGTCTCCTCGCCCGGTGCCGAGTGACGACTGAGACTCGTGTACCGAGTGCGAGTGACCCAGCCCCTTGGACAGACGGAATGGTCTACGCCTGGATTTATGGGATCGAAGTCCTCGATGAAGCCGATCCGCCAATTCATCTGAGTTTTCCTGGCGGTAAGAACGCTCAAACTGGCATGGGGTCAAGCCAGCTGGCTTGGTCGAGTTTGCGTACAGAACAAGCTTCTGTGCTCCGCGAACTCATAACAGGAGTTCCGTCCGTGGAGGACGGCGACTTCGACGAGCGCTCAATTTTCTTGCAAGCAGGCAGTCGCACCTTTGGTGAGTATGGCCAGTATCCCGTGGGTTCGGCCTTTGTTGATCGCGGAGATTTGGCTACGAGCGGGGTTCACCGGCCTCTCCAGGCAGGAATCTCGGGTGGCGAAGCGGTGGGTGCCGATTCGATCGTTGTGTCTGGGGGCTACGTCGACGACGAAGATCACGGCACGTGGATCGTTTACACGGGTGCGGGAGGCAACGATCCACAGACGAAGAAGCAATACAAGGATCAAGTCCTTGAAGGAGTCAATCTCGCGTTGGCGAAGAGCTGCACCGAGGGCCTGCCGGTACGAGTGATTCGGGGGAGCAAAGGCGATACTCGGTACTCTCCTTCTGAGGGATTTCGATACGACGGCCTCTTCCGCGTCGACCGATTCTGGGAAGAAATAGGACGAGACGGATTTCTGATCTGGAGGTATCGACTCGAAGCTCTTGATCTGGCTGCGCCCGGACACGACAACGATGACGTTGATGAAGCACCTGAGCTACCCAGTCGTCGAACTTCGACAGTTCAGCGAATCATCCGAAATTCAGCAATTTCGAGAGAAGTGAAGCGCCTTCACGACTATCGGTGTCAATTTTGTGGAACTCGGTTAGAGACAGCATCTGGACCCTACGCCGAGGGGGCGCACGTTCAAGGTTTGGGATCGCCGCACCACGGGCCTGATTCCTTGACCAACGTCCTCTGCCTCTGCTCTAACTGCCACGTGCTATTCGACCTTGGTGGCATTGTGGTCTCCAGAGAGCGACGAATCATCGATCGAATCTTGAAGGTCGAAATCGGAACCTTGATTGAGACCGAAGCGCATCGGGTGCGAGACGAGCATTTTGAGAGTCACCGCAACTACTGGGATTCGCGTCCGCTCGTGGAGGACGCCCACGTCTCTGGGTCGGACCAGACTCTGTAAGGAGAGAGTCATGATCAAACAAGCTCGGTATTTGCCGAGAATCCCCTCAAAGGACATTCACTGGACCCAAATCGCTGGTTCATTGTCATGAACCAAGTTGAACTGATCGAGGCCTTGCGAGCGTTCGCCGAAGAGCGCGAGTGGGATCAGTTCCATACGCCAAAGAATCTGGCGATGGCCCTCGCTGTTGAAGCAAGTGAACTCGTCGAAATATTCCAGTGGCTTACTCCTGAAGAGTCAGCATTGATCATGGAAAATGCCGACGAAGCAGCTGCGGTACGAGAAGAACTCGCTGACGTTTACGCGTACCTGCTGCGCATTGCAGACATCACAGGAATTTCATTGGATGAGGCTCTTGAGTCGAAAATGGCGCTCAATGCGAAGCGTTATCCTACCGAACTCGCTCGCGGCAATGCGAGAAAGCAGCCGCGCTCGAGGGGCTCATCCAGAGCTGATTGAAAATCTCTCGTCAGACAGGCTCCCATCTCCACCCGTCGTTGTCCTCACAGGTGATGGACTCTCCGTCTCCGGCCACACCGCTAGCGCCATGGTCTGAATCACGACAATATTCGCCCGGCTCGTAGCACCCTCCCTCATCAGAAAGGGGGTGGCAACCCACGGGCGTAACGGGAGCCGCGGTTGTAGGCGGAGGTGGTGATGTTGTCGGAGGAACGGTGGTAGTGGTTGGAGCAACTGTCGTTGTTGTAGTGGGAGCAACAGTTGTGGTGGTCGCTTTGGGTTGGGGTTTGGATGACGTCGATGTGGACTGTTCAACCGTTGTAGCTGTGGAATTTGGGGACTTTTTGGTCGTCGCGCCAACAACAATTCCAAGAAGGATAAGGGCGGCAACAACACCGAAAGTGATGACTACCGGTCGTTTCATGTACCAAGGTGGCTGAGAACCGGAACTGGAAGGGGAGTTCTGTGGGGAATTTGTCAAGATGTCGTCCCTTGTTGTGTGATCGGTTGAAGGTTAAATATAGTCATCTGCACATCGAGAGACACGTGAATCATTGTTAATTGCGGGACAGTGATGATACAAACGTTTCTGGTTCCGATCGATCGACAAAAACAAGGTCCAGCCTTTCCGAGGATGCGGGAGAGCAATAGTGGCATTTTGTACAGGTTGCGGAGTGGATCTGGGGGGAGGATCGAAGTTTTGCCCTGATTGTGGCAAATCAACGACTCAGCAGCCCAGCGGGGAGAACGAAGGTTCAGCGCAAGCACCGAGGGGGGCTGCCTACCCGGGCGGTGCCACCGGGAGACATTGCTTAGGGTGTGGCTCGGCCTTGGTCTCGACGGCCTCGGTCTGCCCTCAGTGCGGCACGCCCACGGGGAGCCCTAAAGATAAGAGTGCCGCGGTACTTCTTGCAGTGTTCCTCGCTTTTTGGACTTGGTGTTACACGTACAAAAAGGACTCAGTGAAATTTTGGATCGGGCTAGTCCTCGATATCCTTGGCGTAATCCTGCTCAGCGTTGGAATCGGGATCTTGCTCCTCTTGGGGGTCTGGATTTGGGCGATTGTCGATGCTGCGGTCAAACCAACAACCTTCTATCAGCAGTTCCCAAACAACTAGCCATCTCCTGAGGCATCAGGCAGGTGCCGTCGACTATGCGTTTCTAAGTCCGGCTCCCTTTCTCCGGTTGCAGGGCCCACAGAGAATTTGGAGATTGTCTGAGTCACTCGATCCACCGAAGGCCACAGGGATGATGTGGTCATACTGAAGCTCCGACGTGCTCCCGCATGCAACACATTTGCCTTCGTCACGTGCCCAAACCAACGCTCTGACGTCGTCAGCGATGGCCTTGCGTCTTAGATTTTCAGGCGCCGTCTCTCCTCGTACAAGATTCTCCTTGGCCCTTTCGACTTTGCGACGTTCCGCTTGCTCCCGCGAGACGAGTAAGGCCTTTACCTCGATTGCTTCGAGTCCATCGTTGTCCCACCAGAATCGATCGTGGAAGTACCAGTACTTCTTCCCCGAGATTTCGAAGATGCCAACAGGATCCTCGAGCTGTTTGACCTGCATCAACTCAAATTCGGCCAATGTTCGCGATCGCATGAGGTACGGCTTCTTACCCACGTAGAAGGTTGTGATTCCCTTGGAACTGAGAAACTTCTTTCTCCAGCGGAGGTCGGCATTGTCGGCTCTTCGAAGCATGGCTATGAGACTGTCTCACATTTCACGACTTCGCCAACCACTTTCGGCACCGCTCAGCCACACATATTGCTGTTGGACACCAGTCCTTGAGAGGGGTCGTATCCGAAACTCCAGCCGTTGTAGAGCGCGGCAAGTTGGTAAGCGCCTTGTTCAATCGGGATCGTGGAATGAGCCATGTCAGAGCAAATTGCAGCTTCGACCTCTGACGGCGATGCAGTTGGACCGAGCGCAAGGACTGCGGGGCTAGAGCTGATCGCCGCGTTCCAGGCAATCACGTTCACTTCGGTCCCGTTCGCACATGTGAGTGGGCCATAACTGCCATCAGCCCCGTACGAGAGTTGCACTGAACACTCGTCCACTTTGGGCGGAGTCGTGGCGGGGTTGAGGATTTGGCGGTTGCTGTCGACAGTAGAGGTTGTCGTGGCTGGAGGCTGAGAAGTCGTCGAGGCGGTCGTCGAGCTGGTTGAGGAAGGCGTGGCGCTCTGCGATGAACAAGAGGCCAGAGCGAGACCCAACACAACGCATCCGAATGCCAGGGGAAGGCGGGATCCAAAGCGAGAGCGGCCACTCACAGCCACCTTTATAGCGTTGAAGCAATCAAGGGACGGGACAATATTCCGAGCCGAGCAATCCAATTGACCAGCCGAAGTGTGGACGATTCGCTCTGCTCAGGTTTCATCCAGCCCTGAATCCCTCCTTTTCGATACCTTGAATGGGTGAGCTCGAAGGGCAAGGCGATTCTCGGGGGAGTCCTCCTGGGTCTGGGAATCCTGTTTGTCTCCGCGAACTCTGGCACTCACGCTGCGTGTTCCACCCCTCTGGGGGCTCTGGTGCAGTCAGCGTGCACAGGGGTCAACCTCCGTTACTACGGCGGAATCGTTGCAGCGGTTGGTGGTGCCGCAATTCTCATCTGGGGCATCGTCGAGATCGCCAATCGCAATAAAGAGGTCACTCAGCCTGGGCAGTCAACCACGTCGCAGGAGTCGCAACCCAAACCTGGCTGGTATCCGGACCCCAAGGGCTCGGACCTTTTGAGGTGGTGGGATGGTTCTATCTGGACCGAGAAGGTGAAGAACAAGTCAGGGATTGCTCAACCCCCTTCGCCGCTCTGATCAATCTGCTTCAGAGGGATCCTCGGTGGCAATTTCTCATGATCCAGTCGAGAGGTTCGAGTGCGGCGTTTTGCGCGGCCTATCTCTTATCCCCACTCACGTGACCTGGGAAGACGTGCGGAATCGCACACGACCAGGGGTGACGATCTCAAACGTCGTCCGTCTTTCGTCCATCTTTCGTCCGTCAGAGAAATCGGACGACCGGCTCCGGGCCCTACTGAGCGTGTTTCGCTTGAGCCATCATCGCCTCGAGTCTCTCGGCAACTTCGAGATCGGCTTTGGGGGAAGAGACGTCAATAGCGATCCCGAGCGAAGCTGGTCGAAGTGTGGCCGGCGCGGCGCGAGACCTCGAGCGAAGCCGAGTGCTCGGCACCCTCTATCGGACTCATCTCTATCGAAGACGAACAAGACGATTCCTCGACGAGACGGCGAAGGCAGCAGCAGCTGCCGTGAAGAAGAGACCAAGTCCTAGGAAGAGGCGGTTTTGGAGAGCCAGTGCGTGCCAGTAGTCCGCTTGGCTGACCACCGTCACGTTTCCGTGGCTGTTCAAGGTGTACTGATGCGTCGTGGTGTTGTAGGTCGGTACACCGCTCAGGCCACCAAAAGCCGTAAGACCGAAGACCCAGCCTCCGAGGGCACAGCCGGAGTAGAAGATCTGAGCTCGCGCAGAGAGATCAGATTGCAGGCGTCGGATCAGTGAGCCGATTCTCAGTCTGAAGGTCAAGCCGTCTTCGAGGGCGAATCGGATCAGGCCGACGGCGAACCCCGCTGCGCCAAGGACGGCGAACACCGTCGCCAACGTTTCCATCCATTCGGCGTAGCTGCCGTCGCTGAACGTGAAGAGAAGCGCCATCAGCTCTGGGAGCATCAGGAATGTGAGTCCCATGGCTAGGGCAGTGCTGCTTTTCTCGCTTCGCGACATTCCGCTCTCTTCGATCATTGGACGGGGACGCTCCAACTCGAGCGCAGCCTGAGACCTGAATCCGTCCGAGAGTGCCGATGCTGGGTCGCCGAATGGCTCTGGCGATTCGTTCGCGCCCTAGCTCGGCGTAGCCGTCACTCCCGAGCTCGTCGGCGACGAGCCGATGGCCCTGGCCGATCCGGCCTGGCTTGTCTAGCCGCTAAGGGTCACATCACTCCGCCGGGAGTACGTCGAGATCGAACTCGTTACCCTCCGGGTCGGCCATGCAACGCCACTGAAATCCTTCAAGATCTCGGGTGACACCCGGCTCGAGCCATCGTCCTCCCAATTGCTCAACCTCTGCCGTAGCTGCATCGAGGTCTTCTACGACGAGATCAAGGTGTACCCGGTTCTTACCCGCCTTCTCTTCCGGCACCCGCTGGAATCCGATGATCAGGCCTTCTTCGGTCGGCTCCAAGAGGAGGAAATCGCCTTCCCCAAGCTCGCTGCCCACCTGAACTCCGAGCAGTCCAGACCAGAATGGCGCGATGCCGCTCGGATCGGTCGTGTCGATTGCGACGAATCCCACCTTCGCAGACATCTCAGCCTCCGCTTCGTGACAACTGGCCCGTCCCCCGGCAAGGGTAACTGAACCGCTTCTCCGATTGCGAGAGCCAATTGTGCTTGAAGCGAGACCTTCGAACTACAAGCTGCGAGAGGAAGAAGGCGTCACGAAAGCTGCTCGACGCGCACGAGTGCAAGATGCATCAACGGACCCGACCAGTCCACAATTGATTGACGTCGCGCCCTAGCTCGGAGTGACCGTCACCCCTGTGCTCGCCGCTGACGAGCCGATGGCGTTGGTCGCTTTCACGCGCACCGTGTAAGTGACCCCGCTCGTGAGCCCGAAGATGGTGCATCCGTCGATGGCTGGCGGAGACCCAACCTGCGAGCACTTCCCAGCCACCTTGTTCGAGGCATCTCGAGCAACGACTGAGTAGGAGGTGATCGTGGATCCGCCGTTGACGGTAGGAGGTGTCCACGTAATTCGAGCATGGCCGTTGAGCGGGGTGGCAACCACGCCCGTGGGCGCGCCGGGAGCGGTTCGCTGGATGATGTTCACGCTGGCTGACGGCGGAACGAATGCTTGGTCGGCAATCGTCGAGACAAAGAAGTACGAAGGCGGATAGGAAGCGAATCGTGCGTTCCTGATCCCTTTGAGGATGATGGTGGCCGGTGTCGAATCGGCCAAGGAGCAGCCAGACGGCAGGAAGATGGCGACGTCGGTGCCGCCAGAGCCTCCTCCATTGAACGTCTCTGGGTTGCTGCACGTGCCGACGAAGCCGGAGGAGAGAATGGCGCTCGGATTTGCTACGACGCCGAAGGGATCTTCAAAGCCCACGACGATGACCCCTTGATTCCCAGAGCCCAAGGCACCTGAGGCCGACGACGTGAAGTCGACAGTCCATCGGCCAACGACCCCGCCATAGTTGCTCGCCGGCGTCATGGTCACTGCCGACACGGCGGTTGGCGACGGAACGGCAGCCCCCGCCGGAGAGCTGAGGAGTGCAGTCGAGCTTGCCGTTGCTGCGACAGCCAGCGACACGATGACAGCTGAACGCTTGATGGTCCTGAACAGTTGGCGCACTGACTTCCTCCGTCTGCGTTGATCCACAGCAGTGGTGAATCACATCTACGTCGCGCCCTGCGACGACGAGAAGGTACTACGAAAGTCGTAACAAAGCGTGACACCCGCGCTCAGGCGCAGGATCTCGCGCGGGTGGCGCAGGGAAGCTGAGAGCTTTGCGACCGCCGTGTAGGCGGCCCGGCAACTCGAGCCTCGGCACCTGACGCCGCAGGCTCCTTGCGGCTCCTTGCTTTCTGACCGCGTCGTCCTAGTGTTCCGAGGGTGAAGCAGGCGCGCTCAATCGGATCGTTCGATCGCCGCATTCTGGTGCTGACGAGCTTGGCCGGGGGCCCGAAGGCTGGCTACGCGCTTATCAAGGACATCGAGTCGTTCGCGAACGTCTCGCTTGGTCCCGGAACCCTCTACGGATGCATCGCACAGCTCGAGGAAGAGGGCTTGATCGAGGCGCTCTCTGAGGAGAAGCGACGGCGCCCCTATGGCCTCACCCCCGAGGGATTCAAAGTCTTGCGCTCGGCCCTGCAGCAGTCGTCCGACATCACGGCCGCGGGGTGGCTCAGGCTCTCTGGGTCGGGTGGATAGATCCCTTGGCCAAACGGTGGCTCCACGCGCTCGTACGCCTGCATCCCCGCAGATGGCGGCAGCGCTTCGGCGCAGAGACCTCGTCGTTGATTGACGATCTTCTGGGGGAGGGCGAGAGCTCTATCAATATCGGTCTCGACCTCCTCGGTTCCGCGTGTTCCGTTCGCGCCCGGCGACTCACCAGCAGCAAGCTGGCTCCTCCAGGCATTGCGTCACTTGCCATCGTGAGCGCACTGTGCATCGCCGCACTGCTCCAGACGTCAAGCCTCCAGCCGGTCTCCTTGAAGCCAGGACAGCTGAACCCCGAGCTCGTGAGGGAGACCCGTGCGCACCGCAACGACCATGCGAACCAAGTGCACTGGTCGACGTTCATGCGCGACGGCAAGCAATGTCACGTCGGAACAGAGAAGGACCATGGTTTTGATCCAAAAGGCCCACTCATCACCAGCACGCTGACGTACTGCATCCCCATCACGTCTCCCTGAGAGCAGCCGGGAGAGCGTGAAGCCGGCGTGACTGTCTGGGGCCATGGATCGACTCAGAGGAGGTCTCCAACACCGAGCCGCGTCGAGTCACCTCGCACCCAGCTCAGTACCTCTCGTCAGGTCCACAAGATCGCGACGTGATCTCGCGGAGAGGGAACGTTCAGCGACTGGTCACCAAGGTCACCAGAGGCGAGCGAGACCTCTCGATCACCCCTCCAGGATCGAAGCAATCGAGTCCTTTGGTGCCGCGCCCACGTCTCGAGCTCTCAGGGCCGCGTGTCGCGGGGTGCGAGCCGCTCGACACCGTGGCAGTATTTAGACCACGTTCAAGAACGCAGCTGGCTCAGGCTTGGGGGAGGGCTTTCCCCGAGCAAGGAGCGAAGCTGTCAGGCGAGCATCGCGGGGGAGCAATGGCACATCCACTTGAGGGCGTCCGAGTCGTCGACTTCGGGCACTACATCGCCGGGCCCTTGGCGGCTCTTCTGATGGCGGAGGCCGGAGCGGACGTGATCCACGTCGATGCTCCGGACACGACGCTTGCGTCAAACCCGCTCGACCCGTGGCTCAATCGCTCGAAGCGACGTATCACCCTTGATCTCAAGGCATCGGAAGACGTGGCCATCGCGCGAGAGCTCATCAGCCGGGCCGACGTGGTCATCGAGAACTTCCGCCCTGGCGTGATGGATCGCCTGGGTCTTGGTCCTGATGCCATGAGGGCTGCGGACCCCACGCTCATCTACTGCTCGCTGCCTGGCTTTGCAGCCGGTGACGTGAACCAAGACGTCCAAGGCTGGGAAGCCATCGTCCAGACCTCGGTGGCGGGCTACCGCTCGCTCGATGAGCACTGGGACCCGACAGGTCGCTTCAACGTGACGGTCGAGGACGCCAGCGCACCGCTGTTCACGCCGATCACGACCGCGTCGAACTTCGGAGGGCTCCTAGGTGCGACCTCGGTGGTCATCGCCCTGCTGGCTCGAGCACGAACCGGCGAGGGTCAGTGGGTCGAGGTGCCGTTGGCCGAGGCCTACGCCGAGGCCTACAGCACCATGCTCGGCCATCGCGTCTATCGCACGGGCAACGCCCTGATGGGTGACGGTCTCATGGTCGGCAACCTGACCTATCGGTGCTCCGACGGAGGGCTGATCGACCTCTCGCCGTACGCCAAGTTCATCATCGGACTGCTCAAGGAAGCCGGTGTCGCCGACGAGTGGGAGCAGGAGGGGCTCATCAACGTCGCCGAGCGCTCCTTCGACCTGCCCCGGCGAGAGGAGATCATCGAGCGCTTCACCGCCCTGGTGGCCACCAGGCCGGCCAGCTGGTGGGATGAGGCAGCGACCAGGCAGCTCTCGCCGGTTTCGATGGTCCGCTCACCAGAAGAGTGGCTGGCCACCGAGCAAGCCACCGTCAGCGGAGCGATCGTGCAGCTCGACGATCCTGAAGCGGGAGAGCTCCTGCTCCCCGGGCGCAGCTTCGAGATGACCGGTGACGTCCCCCCGATCGAACCGCGCCACCTGCCTGACGCCGACCGAGAGCAGATCTTGGACGAGCTACGCCAACCGCGTCCCGCCAGGGCCCCGCTCACCACGCAGCCGAAGAAGCTCGATCTGCCCCTTGAGGGCTACAAGATCGTTGACATCTCCCAGGCCGTCGCGGCGCCGACCGCCGCCCGGCTCTTGGCGGACTACGGCGCCGAGGTGATCAAGGTGGGCAGCACCATCCCGGCGGTGACCGACTCGATCGTCGGCCAGCTCCATCGGGGCAAACGGACCATGCTGATGGATCTGGGCTCCGAGGAGGGCCAGCGCCTGATGGGCGAGTTCTTCGACGACTCAGACGCCTTCATCACGAACCTAACGGTTGATGCTCGTGACCGCTTCGGTCTCAGCTACGAGCGGGCCCACGAGATCAACCCCGATCTCATCTACTGCGCCGTCTCCGCTTACGGCCAGAGCGGGCCCTGGGCGCGACGCCGAGGCTATGAGAACCAGTGCAACGCGGGCACCGGGATGAGCTACCGCTACGGGAACCGCTTCGGGTGGACGCTCTACCAGCCCACGCCGGTGATCGACGCCGACACGGGGATCTTGGCCGCCTTCGGCGTGGTCGCCGGTCTCTACGGCAGGTCGCAGGGTGGCAGCGGCATGAAGGTTGCCTCGTCTCTCGCGCAAGGCTCGATGCTCCACCAGGGAGCGCACCTCACGCTGGAGGCGCAATCGAGCGACGGTGGTCCTGACGCACAGCGCAACGAGTACGGCATGAACGCGCTCTATCGGTTCTACGCCGCCAGCGACGGCTGGTTCTTCGTCGCTGGCCGGCCGGACGATCTCGATGCGCTCGTCGAGCTCGTCGGCGCCTCGTTGGAGCAGGTCGAGAGCTGGAACGACCCGGGTGGCGAGCTGAGCGCCACGGTCGCCTCGCACTTCGCGGGACTGACGCTGGCTGCCTCGCTGGCCGAGCTCGCTTCCCGTGGCATCACGGCTTCCAAGGCCGCGTCGATCGACGACGCGGTCGACTACCTCGTCTCGAGAGACGTCGTCTACTTCGAGCCGGGTGTCGAGGGCGAGGAGGTCTCGCGCCCGGGCGTCGGTCGCTGGCTCTCGGAGACTCCGCCCCGAGTGGGGGAGAACCCGGGGGCGGTGGGCACCCAGGTGCTCGAGATCCTGGGCGATCTCGGCGTCACCGACGAGCAGATCGCCGAGCTGGCGCGCGAGGAGGTCATCTGCCTTCCCGATGCGCTGCCCAGCATCGTTCGCTGGACCTGAGGAGACTGCCGCGTTCGGAGCCAAAGTGTTAGGCTGCGTATAAATACAGGCGCCTTCGTCAGTTGGGCAGCGTCAGGTTGGATGCGAGGGAGGCAGGCGAAGCCACCGCCTCTCGGACATGGTGGGAGTCGGCGCTGTGCCGACGCAAGAGGGGGGTTACTTATGAGCATCACGTCGGACATCTACTACGACCCGTACGACTTCGCCATCGATTCAGATCCCTATCCGGCCTGGAAGCGTCTCCGAGACGAGGCGCCCGTCTACTACAACGAGAAGTACGACTTCTACGCCTTGTCTCGCTTCGCTGACGTGGAGGCCGCCTCCGTCGACTGGGAGACCTTCAGCTCCGCCCAAGGCGTGACGATCGAGATGATCCAAGCCGAGATCCCGAAGATGAATGGCCTCTTCATCGGCGAGGACCCGCCCGAGCACGACATGCACCGCAAGATCCTGAGCCGCGCCGTCACGCCCAAGCGCGTCAAGGAGCTCGACGGAAGCATCCGTGGCCTGTGCGCCGAGTACCTCGACCCGCACGTGGGATCGGACGGCTTCGAGGTCGTCCAGTCGTTCGCCGCCAACCTGCCCATGCGTGTCATTGGGGCGTTGGTCGGCGTGCCGGAAGAGTTCCAGCTCGAGATCCGTGAGGACATGGATGCCGAGGGTCGGCTCGAAGAGGGTGAGATGCCCGCCGGCGACTACATCCTCACCATCGGAGAGCCCTACCGGCCCTTCTTGGAGTACCGCCGCAAGCACCCGGCGAACGACTTCATCAGCGAGCTGATCGAGGCGACCTTCACCGACGTGCTGACCGGCAAGGAGCGTCACCTGAGCGATGAGGAGATCTTGAACTACGTCGGGCAGCTCAACGGGGCGGGCAACGAGACCACGGCGCGCCTCATCGGTTGGACGGTCAAGGTCCTCGCCGAGTATCCCGAGGCCCGAGCTCAGCTCGTGGCAGACCCGTCGCTCATCCCGAGTGCCATCGAAGAGATGCTCCGCTTCGAAGCGCCCTCTCCCATCCAGGGCCGCTACGTCACCAGGGACGTCGAGCTGCACGGCGTGACCATCCCCCAAGGGTCGACCCTTGGCTTGCTCACGGGGGCCGCGGGCCGCGACGAGCGCCGCTATGACGACCCCGACACCTTTGACATGTTCCGCAACGCCGGGCACCACCTGACCTTCGGCTACGGCGTCCACTTCTGCTTCGGCGCCGCCCTTGCTCGCATCGAAGGGCGCCTCGCGCTCGAAGAGCTGCTCAAGCGCTTCCCGACCTGGGACGTCGATCTCGAGAGCGCTGAGTTCATCCACACGAGCACCGTGCGCGGGTACGAGAAGCTCAACATGATCCTCTGAGCGGCTCTGCTGCTCGCCCCCAAGGATCGACCCCGGTGATCGACCGAGACGCCCGACCTCTCCCTTGAGGTCCAGCGCTCTGTAGGGTCAAGGCGGTCCAGTGGGGTCGAGACGAGGGGATCGGACATTGCGCCAAGCACTCAGTGACGTCGTCGTCGTCGAGCTCGGCAGCGGCTTCTCAAGCTCGTGGTGCGCCAAGGCGTTCGCCGACCTCGGGGCACACGTGCTCAAGATCGAGCCACCCTCAGGCGATCCGCTTCGTGGTGATCTCGGCGCGTTCGCCAACCTGAACACCAACAAGCACAGCGTGGTGCTCGACGAGGCACCTGCCTCTGCGTCGAAGCTCCTCGAGCTGCTCGAGCAGGCAGACCTCGTCATCGAGGGCTCCGAGGCGGGGTCGCTCTCGACGTTCGGGCTCGAGCGCTCCTCGCTGATGGGGCAGCTGCCTCGCCTCTCGATCGTGGCCATCAGCGGCTTCGGACTCGATGGGCCCTACGCCAGCTACCGCGCCTCTGATCTCGTCGCCCAGGCCTTCGCCGGCTCGCTGATCACTGACCAGCGAGGGCCAGTCAAGTTCCCCATGCGGGTCAACGAGTGCGCGCTGGGCCACACCGCCGCCGTCGGGGGGCTGAGCGCGGTGCTCAGAGCCCGGGCGACCGGTCACGGGGCGCTGATCGACTGCGCAGCCGTCGAGGCCGCGGCCACCAACCCCATGCGGATGACCCGTCATCTCGGCTGGTGCTACCGAGGAGGCGTCCCGCTTGCCCTCCAGACGGCTGACTCGAGCTCGACGCTGCTGCCCCTCGGTGCCTTCCCCTGTGCGGACGGGTACGTGGCGATGATGATGACGCCCCAGCAGCTCAGCGAGATGCTCGACGTCATCGACTCCGATGAGCTGCGTTCGTTCTTCGCCCAGCCAGGTGCCTTCTCGCTGCCCGAGGCCAAAGAGGTGCTCGACGGGGTGCTCTACCCGTGGCTCTTCGATCGGACGCGCCAAGAGATCACGGACGTCGCCCAAGCGGCCGGCTGGCCGGTGGCGCCGCTGCACCTGCCCGCTGAGGTGCTCGATGCGGCCCACCTGCGCCAGCGGGGGTTCTGGATGCCAGTGGTGGGTGGCGAGGCGGGCGACGTGCTCGTCCCGGGCGCTCCGTACCGCTTCACCGAAGGCGGCTGGCAGCTGCACCACGGCGCACCGGTGCTGGGAGGAGCTCCCGGCGAGCGACGCTCGGCGGAGCCTCATGGCCCGGCCGTGGCGGCCAAGGACCCCTCGGCGCCGCCGCTGCGCGGGATGAGGGTGCTCGACATCACGACGGTGTGGTCGGGGCCGCTGCTCACCATGCAGCTCGCCGATCTCGGCGCTGAGGTGATCAGGGTCGAGAGCCCGCTCGTCTTCCCGCCGAGCACCAAGGGCTACTCACCGCGCCCTGACCCGACGATGCTGCTCAGCTCCATCGTCGGTGGCTACGGACCGGCCGTCGACGATCGACCGGATCGCCCGTACAACCGCCACTCGATGAACAACGCCGTCTCTCGAGGGAAGCGCTCGGTCACCTTGGACGTCCGCTCCGCTGAGCAGCGAGCGCTGTTCTTCGAGCTCATCGCGGTCTCCGACGTCTTCGTGGAGAACCTCAAGGCCTCCACCCTCCACCAGATGGGCCTGCACGAGACCGAGCTGCTCAAGATCAACCCGCGCCTGATCATCCTGCGCACACCACCGGCGGGGCTCAGCGGCGACTGGTCTGGCTACACGGGCTTCGGAGGTCAGTTCGATGGGCTCAGCGGCTTCGCCTCGCTCACCGGGCATCGAGGGACCGACCTCTACGAGACCCCGTCGACCCAGTACATGGACAGCGTCACGGGAGCCGCCGGCGTCTTCGCGCTGCTCAGTGCCCTGCACTACCGCGAAGCCACAGGGCGAGGGCAGCTGATCGAGCTGGCCCAGAGCGAGAACGTGATCTCCCAGATGGGCGACGTCTTCGTCAACCTGCAGCTGGGGATCGAGCCAGAGCGCTTCGGCAACCGTGACCCGCGCCTCGCCCCCCAGGGGCTCTACCCCTGTGAGGATGGACGCCTCTTGGCGCTCACCGTGCTCGACGAAGACGGGTGGCACGGCCTGACGAAGTTGATGGGCAGACCGGAGCTCGGCGACGACCAGCGCCTCGCCAGCGCTGAGGGTCGACGCGCGGCCCACGATGAGATCGACGAGGCGATCGTCTCGTGGACGAAGCAGCTCTCCGCAGACGAGGCCTTCCACGCCTTGCAAGCCGTTGGCGTGGCGGCCGCACCGCAGCTCGATGAGGCCGAGTTCGCTCACGACCCACAGATCGTCGCCCGCCAGTGGATCCAGCCCTTGTCGAGCATCGACGTGGGCACCTTTGACCACCTCGGTCGCTCGTTCCGCGGCGTGCCGATGGCATGGGAGCGAGGCGCTCCGGCCTTGGGCCAGGACAACGAGTACGTGCTCAAGGAGATCCTGGGCATGAGCGACGAGGCCTACGCGCACCTCGTCGCCGAGCACGTGGCGGTCGAGGACTACCTCGATCGAGAGGGCAACCCTCTCTAGGAGCTCGCCTCACGCGCAGCGGCCGTCTCGGCGTCCAGTGGCTCTTTGACGGCGGGCGCGGAGGCGAACATGTTGAGGCCCAATGCTTCGGAGAGGTACTTGGTGATGTGCTGGCCTCGCACGCTGTTGCCAGCGTGATCGAGGGGCGGCGAGAAGGTGCCAAGCCCTCCCTTGCCCGGCGCGATCGTCACCAAGCCGCCGCTCACCCCGCTCTTGCCGGGGAGCCCCACCTCATAGAGCCAATCGCCCGAGTTCTCATAGAGACCTGCCGTCGCCAGCACCGCCAGCACGCGCTTGCACTGCGAGGCGTCGATGACGCGCTCATCGGTGATCGGGTTGACCCCGCCGTCGGCGAGGGTGGCACCCATCACGGCGAGGTCTCGTGCGTTGACGCGCAGCGAGCACTGGCGCGTGTAGACGTCCGTGACGAGATCCGGGTCGGCGTACATGCGCCCGTAGCTGTCCAACAGCTGGGCGATGCCGCGATTGCGATAGTTGGTGGCTGACTCGGAGGCGAAGACCTCCTCATCCATGACCAGAGGGCGGCCAGCGAAGCTCGAGAGCGCCGTGACGATGGTCTCGAACTTCTCATCCGCCGTGGCCCCCGGCACGAGGCTGGTGGTGGCCATGGCCCCTGCGTTGACCATCGGGTTCATCGTCCGCTCGGCGTTGAGCTCGATGGCGAGGACCGAGTTGAAGGGCAGCCCGGTGCTGTTGACGCCCAGCTTCTTCTGCGCCTCGTCGTGGCCGAGCGCATGGCACACGAGGCCGAAGACGAAGAGCTTCGACACGCTCTGGATGGAGAACTCCTGCTCGGCATCGCCCACCGAGAAGATGTTGCCTCGCACGCCCGCGATGCTGACCCCGAAGGCCTCGGGGGAGGCCTTGGCGAGCGCAGGGATGTAGTCGGCGACCGCTCCCTCGTCGAGATGGCGGAAGCGCTCGTAGGCCGCCGAGATGATCGAGATCACCTCGAGCTCAGGAGGCAGGTCGCCGGTCGAGACGTGGCGGGTCTCGGGCAGCTGCTCATCGCTGTGCTGGAGGTGGAGGGGCATCGCGCGTCGAGGGTAACAGAGTCGATTTCCGCCGCCAGGCTCCGAGCGTGCGTCGCTGAACAGGCGCGGAGCCCTCGTCGCGGTCACCACGCGAGAGGTACTTGACGAGAAGGAGATTGTCCGCTTAGGTAGAAGCGTGCTCTACCAGTGGGGGGATTCATGACGGAGGCTGCGCTGATCGCCGAGCGAGCCTCCTTCGTCGCTGGTCGCTGGGTCGAGGGGACCGAGAGCCTGCCGGTCGAGAACCCGGCTGATGAGACCGTCTTCACCGAGGTGTCGATCACCCCGCTCGCCGAGTTCGACCGAGCGATCGGCGAGGCGCGGCGCAGCTTCGATGAGGGTGTGTGGGCGGCACAGCCCGTCACCGAGCGAGCCAAGGTGCTCCGTGCGTTCTTGGACCACATCGACGCCGTTCGCGAGCCCTTGATCAACACCATGGTCGCCGAAGCCGGCCAGCCTCGGGTGTTCGCCGAGATGAGCCAGATCGACTCCAGCTTGGGTCTTGGGCGCAGCACCATCGACTACTACCTCTCGCTCACGCACGAAGAGCTGAACCCGGTGCCGCTCGACGAGCTGGTCCGCGGGCGTGTGGCCCTCAGCGTCAGGCGCTACGAGCCGATCGGCGTGGTCGCCGCCATCACGCCGTACAACGCCACGATGATCATGGCGATCCAAAAGCTGATCCCCGCGCTGATGGCTGGCTGCTCGGTGATCCTGCGGCCGAGCCCGCTGACCCCGCTGTCATCCCTGGTGCTTGGCAGTGCGGCCGAGGCCGCCGGCTTGCCTGGCGGCGTGCTCAGCGTGGTCAACGAGGCGGGCGCCGAAGGTGCCGCGCTCCTCACGACCGATCCTCGGGTCGACATGGTGTCGTTCACGGGCTCGACGAGCGTCGGGAAGCAGATCTTGGCCCAGGCCGCGCCGACGGTGAAGCGCGTGGCCCTCGAGCTGGGTGGAAAGTCCGCGCAGATCTACCTGCCCGACGCCGTGGCCCGTGCCGCGGTGGGCGCCGCACAGGTGGTGGCCATGACCTCGGGGCAGGCCTGCGTGGCAGCGACGAGGATGTTCGTGCCCGAGGAGAGCAAGGGCGAGGTGCTCGAGGCGGTGGCGGGGACCTACGGCATGCTCAGCGTCGGCAAGCCGACGGATCCGGCGTCGATGCTCGGGCCCGTCATCAGCGCCGCCCAGCGTGAGCGCTGCGAGCGCTACGTGGCGCTTGCGGAGGAGCACGGCGGGAAGGTGGTCATCGGTGGCGGTCGACCGGCGTCGCTCGAGCGTGGCTACTACTTCGAGCCCACGGTCCTCGATCTGCCCGACAACGCCAACCCCGCCGCACAAGAGGAGATCTTCGGACCGGTCTTGAGCGTGATCGGCTATCGCGATCTCGACCACGCGGTCGAGATGGCCAACGACTCGAGCTATGGGCTCTCCGGGCAGGTCTACGGCAAGGACGTGGCGGCGGCGGTCGCCGTGGCACGACGCCTCCGCACTGGCGCGGTGAACGTCAACACGGCGCTCTTCAGCGCCTACGCACCGAGTGGCGGCTACAAGCAGAGCGGCCTCGGGCGCGAGCGCGGCGAGGACGGGATCCGCGCGTTCCAAGAGATCAAGCACATGGCAATCGGCGAGCTGCCGAGCTAGGTGGCTCGCCATGACGAAGGGGGAGCAATGACAGAAGGACGCAATCTCGACTGGCTGATCTCGGTGGACGACCACGTCCTCGAGCCACCCGGGCTGTGGACCGACCGGATGCCGGCCAAGGATCGTGAGCAGGCACCACACTTCGTGATCGAGGGCGACATGGACTTCTGGGTCTATGACGGCAAGCGCTACCCGAGCTCTGGTCTGAGCGCGGTGGCAGGCAAGGAGAAAGAGGAGTTCAGCCCGGAACCGGTGACCTACGCCGAGATGCGACCGGGTTGCTACGACTCCCAAGCCCGCTTGGCCGACATGGACCAGGCGGGCATCTTGGCCTCGCTGTGCTTCCCGACGATCACCCGCTTCTGCGGCCAGCTCTTCATGGAGGGCAGCGATCGCGACTTCGGCTTCCGCTGCATCCAGGTCTACAACGACTGGATGATCGATGAGTGGGCTGGAGGCGCCCCGGGTCGCTACATCCCCTTGATCCTCATCCCGATGTGGGACCCCGCTCTGGCCGCCAAGGAGATGGAGCGCTGCGCCGACAAGGGTGCGACCGCGTTCGCGTTCTCAGAGAACCCCGCACCGCTGGGTCTGCCGACCATCCACGACAAGAACAACTACTGGGACCCGGTGCTCGCCGCGGCGAACGACCTCGAGATGGTGGTGAGCATGCACGTGGGCTCGTCGTCGCAGGTGCCCCAGATCGCGCCGGACGCGCCGTTCATGGCCAATCTCACCTGGGGGGCGACGAGGACCTCAGGAGCGATGCTGTCCTGGCTCTTCAGCGGTCAGTTCCAGCGCTATCCCAACCTCAAGATCGCGCTCTCTGAGGGCGAGATCGGCTGGATGCCCTACTTCTTGGAGCGCGCCGAGCAGGTGCTCGACAAGCAGCGCCACTGGGTCAAGAAGGGCGTGACCTTCATGGAGCACGGCTCGGCCGGATCCCTGATCGATCTCGACAACCTCGACATCCGGGGCGACTTCAAGAAGCACGTCTTCGGCTGCTTCATCGATGACGCCCACGGCATCGCCAGCATCGATGAGATCGGTGAGGACAACATCATGTGCGAGACGGACTACCCGCACTCGGACTCGACGTGGCCGAACTGCATCACGGTGGTCAAGAACCTCATCAGCCACCTCGACGAAGAGGTGCAGTACAAGATCCTGCGCGGCAACGCGGAGCGGCTCTACCGCTTCACCCCGGCGGAGCCTCCGGTCTTGGCTCTCCAGGGCTGAGATGCCCGAAGCGCTCAAGATCAGGATCGATCGATCGATCTGCATGGGGAGCGGGGTCTGCGTCAACTACGCGTCGCAGACCTTCGATCAAGACGGCGAGGCGCGAGCGTTCGTGCTCGATCCCGTGGGCAACTCGCTCGAAGAGATCCAGATCGCCATCGAGGGTTGCCCCACCGGGGCGATCTCGCTGGCGCAGCAGTAGCCAGGCAAGGCGAGCACCGACCTGGTGCTCCGAGACGGAGGATGCGCACCCCTATGACCTCATCATCTTCAATCCTCGACATGGACCGCGTCCGAGAGATGTTCGATCTGCGCGGCAGCTACGTGGCCGGCGCCGGTGGTGGCTACTCGACCGATCCGTACCCGATCTGGCGAGCGCTTCGAGAGCAGGCAGCCGTCCACCCGGGCACCGTCCACGAGCTGAGCGGCACCCCCGAGGCCTACATGTTCCACGGCCTGCCCGAAGAGGACCGGGCGCACTTCTCGGTCTTCACCTACGCCGCGTGCGATCAGGTCTACAGAGACCCCGAGACCTTCGCCTCGTCGCCTGACGCCGTCGACCTCGAGGACGGTGACGTCGGACCCACCAACTCGATGCTGTCGATGGGCGGCGCGCAGCACCGGCGCTATCGAACGCTCGTCCAGCCCTCCTTCGTGCCGGCCAAGGCGCAGTGGTGGATCACGAACTGGATCCAAGAGACCGTCGATCTGTTGATCGAGTACCTCCATGGTCGCGGCCACGCCGAGCTCAACACGGAGTTCTGCGCGTCGATCCCCATCTTGACGATCGCCGGCAGCTTCGGCATCCCGATCGACCAAGCGCTCGACATCCGTGACGCGGTGCGCAACCCCATGCTGCTAATCGAGATCATCACCCCGATCGTCGCCGCCCGGCGCTTGGAGCCCAAGGACGACCTGATCAGCGTGCTGATCGAAGCGGAGATGAAAGACGAGGACGGCACCACCCACCGGCTCTCTGACCTCGAGATCTACTCGTTCACCGCACTGCTGCTGGCGGCCGGCTCCGGGACCACCTGGAAGCAGATGGGCATCGTGCTCACCACGCTCCTCCAGCGTCCCGCTCTGCTCGAGGAGGTCAAGGCGGATCGCTCCTTGATCCGCAACGTCATCGAGGAGTCCATCCGGTGGCTGCCCACCGATCCGATGTTCTCGCGCTGGGTGACCACCGACACCGAGCTCGCCGGCGTCGAGATCCCGAAGGGCGCGGTCGTCCACCTGTGCTTGGGCGCGGCCAACCGGGATCCTGCTCGCTGGGAGCATCCCGAGGAGTTCGACATCACCAGGCCCCTCAAGCCGACCTTCGGGTTCGGCGGCGGTCAGCACATCTGCCTCGGCATGCACGTGGCGAAGGCCGAGATGACCGTCGGGGTCAACGCGATCCTCGACAACCTGAAGAACGTTCGGATCGATCCGAGCGCCGAGGAGCCCGGCTTCGTCGGGTTCTATGAGCGGGGGGCCACCGCGATCCCCGTGCTCTTCGACTAGGAGGACCACCATGCCCGACCCCGACACGTACAAGGCTCCTGACGTGACCTTGCTCGGCCAAGAGCACGTGAGCCGCTACCAGGCCACGAACGGTGACGAGGGCTACCTCTGGAACGGCGTGCCGATCTTGCTGCTGACCACCACCGGTCGGAAGACCGGCTTGGCTCGAACCACGCCGCTGATCTTCGGACGCGACGGTGACGACTACCTGGTCGTCGCCTCCCAGGGTGGGGCGCCGACGCACCCCCAGTGGTTCCTCAACCTCCTCGAGGACCCGAAGGCCACCATCCAGGTCAAAGCTGAGCACGTCGAGGTCACCGGTGCGCCAGGTTCTGACGAGGACCACGAGCGCCTGTGGGGACTGGTGAACGCCTACTGGCCGAACTACGAGACGTACCAGACGCGCACCGAGCGAAAGATCCCAGTGGTCGTGCTTCGACCCAGTGTCACGCCGAGTGATCCCTCCTGAGCAGCGGCGCTGACGACGATGGCTGAGGAAGCTGCGCTGTGCTGCGCGAGCACGCTCCGACGGCTCGTCGCCGAGCGTCCGGACGAGCTCGTCTACTGGCACGTCGGTCACGACGGTCACGAGCTCGCCTTCAGCTGGTCGGCGATCGACCAGCGCTCGAGCCAGATCGCGGCAGGCCTGCTCACCCGTGGTGCGCGCTTCGGCGATCGGGTGAGCATCGGGCTCAAGAACTCACCGCAGTTCACCTTCAGCGCGCTTGGCGTCTGGAAGATCGGCGCGGTCCCTGTGCCGGTGCGCTGGGATCTGCCCGAGTGGGAGCTCGATCGGGTCCGAGACGTGATCGACCCTGTGCTCCACCTGGGAGAGGAGGACCTCAAATGGATCGACGAGTCAGCGCACGACCCTGTCCCGCAGCTGCCTGACGTCGTCTCCCCGCAGCGAAGCGGCATCTGCTCCAGTGGCTCGACCGGGACGCCAAAGGTCATCTTGAGCGACGCTCCCGCCCTCTTCGATCCGATCATGGCCACACCCATGGGGGCGATCTGGGGACCGGTCTCGACGCCTCAGGTGATCTTGGTCTTGGCCCCGATGTATCACGTCAACGCCTTCACGACCCTGACCAACCTGCTCGGCGGTGATCACCTGGTGGTCCTGGAGAAGTTCGATGCCGCCAGGGCGCTCTCGTTGATCGAGAGCCACCGGATCACGAACTTCACGGCGACCCCGACGATGCTCCAGCGCATGGCGGATCGGCCCGAGGCGGACGAGCGAGATCTCTCGAGCATCGAGTTCTTCATCCAGGGCGCCGCGCCCATGCCGCCCAACCTCGTCCATCGCTGGGCAGACCTTGTCGGCGCCGACAAGATCATCATGGCCTACGGGATGACCGAGGCCCTCGGGCTCACGGCGCTTCGAGGGGACGAGTGGATGGACCACCAAGGCAGCGTGGGCAAGGGCTTCCGGGGCACGGAACTCAAGATCTTGGATCCGGAGGGCCATGAGCTCGCACCCGGCGAGATCGGCGACATCTTCCTGCGCAACGGGGTCTTCGGCGACTACGACTACCTGGGCGATGCCGAGCGGCTGCCGAGCACCGACGACGGCTTCGTGACCGCAGGTGACGTGGGCTACCTCGATGAGGAGGGCTACCTCTTCCTGGCCGACCGTCGAGTGGACCTGATCATCACGGGGGGAGCCAACGTCTTTCCTGCCGAGGTCGAGATCGCGCTGATCGACCACCCGTCCATCGCCGACGTGGTGGTGATCGGCCTCAAGGATCCCGAGTGGGGTCGACGGGTGCACGCCATCATCGAGCCGAGCGACCTGGCCAACCCGCCCTCGTTCGAGGAGGTGGTGGCCTACGCCAAGAGCCGCCTAGCCCCCTACAAGGTGCCCAAGACCATGGAGATCGTTGACGAGGTGCCGCGCTCGGCCGCGACCAAGGTGAGCCGCGGCCGTCTGGTCGAAGAGCGTGGCGGATGAGGGGGAACCAGTGAGTGCAAAGGCCTTTGAGGGCATCCAGGTCATCGAGCTGGCCGAGTGGGTCTTCGTGCCCGTCGCCGGCTGCTTGCTGGCTGACTGGGGTGCGGACGTGATCCACGTCGAGCGCCTGAGGGGCGATCCGTATCGCGGGCTTGTGTCCCAGGGCATCGGCACCGATCGCGAGGGCGTGAACCTGTCGATGGCCTTGGGCAACCGGGGCAAGCGGTCCTTGGCCCTCGACGTGCAGAAGCCCGAGGGCGTGGCGATCATCCACCGGCTCTTGGAGGGAGCAGACGTCTTCTTGACGAACCTGCGTCCCGGAGCCCTCGCTCGGCTGGGTCTTGATGCCGAGACGCTCTCGGCGAAGTACCCGTCGCTCATCTGCGCGAGCGGGGACGGGCTACGGCACTCGTGGTCCTGACGCCGACCATGCGGGCTACGACTCGTCGGCCTACTGGGCACGCGGGGGGCTGGCCCACGTCCTCACGCCTCCTGAGCGCGACTACCCGATCATGCAGCGCGGTGCGGTCGGTGACCGCAGCGGAGCGATGGCCCTCGCGTTCGGCATCGCCGCGGCGCTGCTCGAGCGCTCGCGCACGGGCAAGGGCTCGGTGGTCGACGTGTCCCTGTTGGCCACGGCGATGTGGACCCTGTCCTCCGACGTGACCCAAGCGTTGGACGGGGGAGACCCGCAGCCCTCGCCGGGTCGAGGTCCTGCCTTCAACCCGGTGATGGGGGCCTATCGGACGAAGGACGGGCGGCACATCCAGCTGGTGTTCTTAGAGGCCGATCGCTACTGGGTGCCGTTCTGCGAGCTGATCGGTCGACCTGAGCTGGCTCACGATCCTCGCTTTGCCGACATCATCGTGCGGCGCGAGAACGCCGAGGCCTGCGTGGCGATCCTGGATGCGGAGTTCGCGACGAGGACCTTCGCCGAGTGGAAGGAGCTGCTCAAGGGCATCGACGCTCCCTGGGCACCCGTCCAGTCCGTCGCCGAGGTCCTCGATGACCCTCAGATCGAAGCCAACGGCTACGTGGGAGAGGTGGTGGCCGAGGGGCTGCCTCGCTATCGGCTGCCGACGGGTCCGGTCCAGTTCGACGGGAAGGGGCCTGAGCTGCGGCGAGCCCCCGAGCACGGCGAGCACACCGAGACGATCCTGCTGGACCTCGGCTTCGAGTGGGACGCCATCAGCGCCCTCAAGGAAGGCAAGGTGATCTTGTGAGCTCGACGGCCCGGCCCCTGCCGGTGCCCGACGAGCAGTCGGCTCCCTTCTGGGAGGCGGCAGCGCGCCACGAGCTGGTGCTCGCTCGGTGCGGGCGCTGCCAGCGGCTGGTCCACCCTCCCGACGTGGTCTGCCCGCGCTGCGGGAGCACCGATCCGCAGTTCCGCTTCACGCCCGTGAGCGGCCAGGGGATCGTGCGCTCATGGACGATCGTGCGTCAGTCGTTCCTCCCGGGCTTCGAGGTCCCCTTCACCCTCGTCGACGTCGAGCTGGACGACCAAGATGAGCTGCGCCTCATCGGTCGCCTCCTCGACCCGCCCGACGAGCCGCTGGCGCTCGGCACGGCGGTGCGCGTGGCGTTCGAGGATCTGACCGATCAGATCTCCGTGCCGGCGTTCGTGCTCAAGGACAGCACGTGAGCGGCCGCCTGCTCGCCAGCAACAAGGTGGCGATCGTCGGCTACGGCCAGTCGCAGGTCGAGCGTCACTCGGACCAGACCCTCGGCGCCCTGGCCGTCGAGACCGCGAGGGCCTGCATCGCCGATGCGGGTCTTCGACCTGAGCAGATCGACGGCTACGTCTCCTCGAGCCTGCTTCCCTCAGCCGGCTCGCATGCGGCCGTCGACGGCGTCAACTTCGTCACCGCCAACTGGCTGGCCGAGCACATGGGGGGCCACGCCACCTACGTCACGGGCTTCCAGGGCCTTGGCCAGATCCCAGGCATCGTGTCCATGGCGGTCAACGCCGTCTCTTCCGGCGCGGCGGACTACGTCTTGGTCCAGCGCGCCCTGAACAACCCGACACGAGGGCAGCTACCACGCCAACGCCATGACGGAGATCAGCGGATCGCAGCAGTGGACCGCCCCGCAGGGCTTCTTCGGGCCGCTGGCGATGATCGCTCTGAGCTACAACGAGTACCTCCAGCGCTACGGAGCGACCCGTGAGGCCATGGCCGCCGTCCTCGTCGAAGCCCGCAAGAACGGCGCTCGCATCCCGTGGTCGTACTGGCACGACCAGCCCCTCACCGCAGAGGAGTACCTCGCCTCGTCCGCTCATCGTCGATCCGATCTGCCGCTTCGACTGCGACATCCCTGTCGATGGCGTCGCCTCGTTCCTCTTCACCTCAGCGGAGAGGGCGCGCGATCTGCCTCACCCGCCCGTCTACGTCTCGGGCTTCGCCCTGAGCGCGCCGAGCACCTGGCGGCTCCCGCTGCACTGGCCGCTCGATGACATCATGGAGGTGGGTGCCGACCTGTCGCGCCGGCTCTATGCGAGCGCCGCGATCTCCCCGAGGAGGTGGATCTGCCCCAGGTCTACGACGGCTTCTCGCCCTTCATCTACTACTGGCTCGAGTCCCTCGGCTTCGTAGGACCCGGCGAAGCGCACCAGCTCGCCCTCGACGGCGGCCTCGACAGCGACCAGCCCGGCGCGCTCCCTGCCCTCTCGGGCGGTGGGGCGCTGGGCAACGGACGGATGCACGGCATCCCCCAGATGCTCGAGTGCTACTTGCAGCTGGCCCAGCGTGCCGGAGCACGCCAGCGAGCGGAGGCGTCCCTCGGTCATCGCCTGTCACTCCTCGCCGCACCTCGGGGGCGCTGTGGTCTACAGCGCCACGCCATACTGATCCGATGGCCCCCCGAGCGGAGCATCGATGACCTGGGTCGAGCGGGCAGCAGACCGCTCGCCTGCGGTCCAGCGCTCTCGTGGAGCGTGGCATCGAGCAGGCGACCGTCATCGTGGAGGCTGCTCGCCGGCTCATCGCCCTGCAAGGGATCGGCGTTCACCACCCAAGAGCTGGTGAAGGAGGCGGGCGTGGCGCTCAAGACCTTCTACCGCTACTTCGGCAGCAAAGACCAGCTCTTGGTGGCCGTCATCGAGGACCTGATCAGCTCGGCGTGCCTCGAGTTCGAGCTCCGAGCGGTGGAGCTTTCACGATCCGCTCGAGCGGCTGCAGCTACTTCGTCGGGACGGCCATGGCGGCGACCTCGCTCGGGAACGAGGACACCGTCGGTCGGCGCGCAGTTCATCACCACCGAGCACTGGCGCCTCTACAGCCTCTATCCCGCCGAGATGGAGCGAGCCACGAGTCCCTTCACCGATCTCGTGCTTCGACAGATGGAGGAGGCGACCGCCTTGGGGATGCTGGCTCCTCGTAACCCTGAGAACGACGCCTGGCTGGTGGGCCAGCTCGTCATGACCGTCTATCACCACTACGCCTTCGCGCTCGAGCGACGAGATCATCGAGGCGATCGGCGATCGGCTCTGGGACTTCTGCCTGTCCGCCCTTGGTGGTCGGATCACCGCGCCGGGGACCGACTGAGCGAGCGCGCACGCTCGGTGCTCGAGTCTCCTGAGGGGCGACGCTGCTCGACGAGGGCGGTGTCGCTCAGGCGCTGCGGGATCCTCGGTCTCTCACCGCGAGGGTCCTCGCCCGGCGGCACGCGGCCGTCGCTGATGTGGCTCGTCGATCGACCATCCGCCCATCGAGCATCGAGAGCTGTCGGCTGGCCACGTCAGCCACGGAGAGATCGTGGGTGACGAGCAAGATGGCGACGCCTTGGCTGTTCAGCTCCGCGGAAGGTGTCGAGCACGATCCTCGAACGAGGCCGAGTCCAGGCTGCCCGTCGGTTCGTCGGCCAGGATCATCTTGGGCTCGTTGACCAGCGCACGGGCGATCGCCACCCGTTGACGCTCGCCCCCCGAGAGGTGGATGGGGAGGCGCTCCTCACGACCACCCAGGCCCATCTTCTCGATCAGCACGTCGGCTCGCTCGCGGCGCTGCTTGGCGGATCGCCCTGTGGAGAACATCGCCACCTCGAGGTTGGCCCGGACGCTGACCTGCGGGATGAGGTTGTGCAGCTGGAAGACGAGACCGACCTGCTCGCGGCGAAAGCGGGCGAGGTTGTGCAGCTTGGTCACCTCGATGCCGTTGACGCTGATGCTCCCGGAGCTCGGCTCGTCCAAGGCGGCGATGAGGTTGAGCAAGCGTGGACTTCCCGCAGCCCGAGGGTCCCGTCGAGCGAGACGAACTCGCCGTGCTCGATCCGGAGGTCCACCCCGGCGAGCGCCGTGGTGCCCCCCTCGTAGGTCTTGGTCACGTCGCTCGACCTCGACGGCAGCCGCCGGAATCGGGCTGGGCGAGCTCACTCATAGCTGAGCGCCTTGAGCGGGGTGAGGATGGCCGCCCTGATGGCGGGATAGAGGCTCCCGAGCAAGGTCATCCCGAGGGCGGTGTAGAGCGCTCGCCAGTAGGCATCGGGGGTGTAGTTGGGGTGGAGCACGCCGCGCAGCGAGGGGAGGTGCTCTGAGCAGCGAGGCCCACCGCGAAGGTCAGGCCCACGCCCACGATCGCCCCGACGAGCGCCAAGGTCAGGTTCTCGGCCAAGAGCAACGTGACCAGGCGCCGGCGCGTCCAGCCCACCGCTCTGAGCAAGCCCGAGCTCCCGGGTTCGCTCGAACAAGCGAGAGCAGCATGGTGATGCCGACGATGATGGCTCCGATGAGCACGGCCAAGATCGTCGACCCGGTCACCGCCGCTTGGAGGTAGGTGAAGCTGAGGTCGGCTCGCCCGAACTGCGAGGCGGTCTCGATGGTCGTCATCTCAGGCATCGCATAGCTGATGCGCTTCTCGACGGCGGCGTGCGAGGTGCCCGGGGCCACCCTCACGAAGGCGAGGCTGACGATGCCCGGCAGTCGGTTGTACGCCTGGAGCGCAGGGAGGGGGAACATCGCTCCTGCGTCACCGAAGCTGTTGCCCGTCGAGAAGATGCCGACCACTCGGTTGATCGTGCCGTTGGCGCGCAGTGCGGAGCCCACGTGCAGTCCCAAGGTCGAGGCCGCCCGCCACCCGAGCATCACCTCATGCGCCGCGTCAGCGCTGTAGGCGGTCCCCTGCAGCACGTGGACCCCAAACGGCGCCAGATCAGAGGGCTGGATGCCGATCTCGATGAACACCGGGGTGGCAGGGCCAAGGTTCTCGGTCTCGACGAGCACGCCGATCGCACTCTGCACACCATGAGTGCCTTGGATCGTGTGCAGCTGGTTCTGATCGATGGTGCTCGTCAGCAGATCAGAGGCGCCCTTCTGAGCGACCGTGAAGTCGGCTTTGCCGACCGTGATGATGGCGGCCGCGGACTGCTCGAGCCCGCTCGAGACGATGGCCAGGGTGACGACCGTCATCACGGCAAAGGCGATGGCTGCCACCAGGCCGATTGAGCGTGCCTTCTTCGAAGCGATGTTGAGGAGGGCGAGCGTGTAGAACCTCATCGTCCGCCTCTCGACGCCTCGCGCAAGAGCCGCGGCAGATCGTCTGGTCGTCACCACGTACGCGCCCCAGCTCCATGTGCCCCCCGGCAGAGAGATGCTGCCTCGATGCTAGGCCGAGCACGGAGAGCCCAGACGCTTGCGCTCGTGAGAGGCCTCTCGGTCTCATGGCGTCCCTCTACCCCGAAGGCGCGACGGTTCAATCCTCGACGAGCAGGAGGCGGCGCGTTCAGCTCCGACGACCCCAGCACCCGACGAGGGGAGGCTGAACGACTGTGACGAGGCTGTGGGCCAGGTTGGCCTGGTGCACGTCGAGCTCGTGAGCGTCGAGCAGCCCTGCAGCGAGGAGCTTGTCTCTGAGCAGGAGCACCGTGAGCTCCTCGATGCGCTGCGAGCGCTCGTCGACCAGTGGGAACCACGCCTCTGCGTGCACGTCGGCGAGGCCCAGCTCCCTCAGCTGGCGTGGCAGGTGTCGTCCGACGGAGAGCACGGCGTCTCGCTGAGAGAGCAGCTCGCGGAAGGCTCGCCGGACCTTGTTGGCAAGCGCACCCTCTTCGGTGTCATCGAGCGACGCCAGGGGCTGGAGGGACACGTCGGCGTCTTCGATCAAGAGCGTGCCGTGAGGAGCGAGGCTCGCCACCATCGTCTCAAGGGCGCGCTCGCGCTCGGGCACATGGGTGAGCACGAGCCGTGCGTGGATGAGGTCGAAGGGACCGATCGGTGGCTCGTCCTTGCCCACGTCGGCTCGGAGCACCTCGACCCATGGGGGACGTGGCCCTCTCAGGCCGCTGATCTCAAGGTCGGTGGCGACGACGCGACCCTGAGCCCCGACGACGCCACCCATCCAGTCGACGAGGCCTCGGCGCCCGGCGCCCACCTCCCAGCACCGCCAGCCCTGACCAAGGCCCAGCTCGACCAGGCGGTGCTGCGAGACGGGGTCGAACAGCGCGCTGCAGCGCGTCGAGGCGCTCTCGCGCGAGCTCGTCGCGGTTCGACATGAGATAGCGGTCCGACTGCTCCATGGCGATCGACCTCACCCTAGGGCTGAACCGAGCGGTCTGAACCGAGCGTTCTGAACCGACCTCGCTGCGCGTGACGCTGGCGCACCGTGTGCCTGTCAGTACGCTCGGTGGGCTGTGACCGCGACGGGAGAACGGAGGGGCGAGCGATGATCGCCTCGGTGTCGAACACCGTCGGGCAGGGTTCGATCCTGCTCGCCGCTCCCATCGCCATCGTGGCCGGGCTGGTGTCGTTCGCCTCCCCGTGCGTGCTGCCGCTGGTCCCGGGCTACGTCTCGTTCCTCGGCGGTTCCGTGGGAGCCGAGGCCATGGATGAGCACAAGGCGCGGCGCCTCGGGCGAACGGTCATCGGGTCGTTCGCCTTCGTGGCCGGCTTCACGGTGATCATCGTCTCGGACGGAGCACTCTTCGGTTGGCTCGGCTCTGCCCTTCGTGACCACGAGCAGATCCTGTCCATCATCTTCGGCACCGTGACGGTGCTGCTCGGGCTCTTCTTCGCCGGCGTGCTGCCCGGCATGACGATGCTCGATCGAGACGTGAGGATCCACTGGCTGCCGAGAGCCACCATCGGCGGAGCGGGCCTCCTCGGCGTGCTGTTCTCCCTCGGCTGGACACCCTGCATCGGGCCGACGCTCGGTGCGATCTTGGGCCTGGCCGCCTCGTCGAAGGGCGCGTCCGCCGCCCGAGGCTCGGCGCTGGCCATCTTCTACTGCGTGGGTCTCGGCATCCCGTTCGTGATGGCAGCGGTGGCCACCGAGAAGGTGGCGGCCCTCTCGCGGTTCATCCGTCGCCACGCGGTCGTCTTGATGCGCGTCGGTGGAGGGATGCTCGTCGTGGTCGGCGTGCTCGAGGTCACCGGCGTCTGGGGCCACCTGGTGACCCTGCTCGAGGATCACTTCAGCTCGTTCAACGTGCCGCTCTGAGGCGCCGACGAGAGATGACGAGGCGAAGGTGCCGGGTCACGTGGTGCCGGGTCACGTGGTGCCGGGTCACGTGGTGCCGGGTCACTAGGTGCAGGTGAAGGCCACGTCGCTCAAGACGACCGCCTGAGCGGCTGGTTTGAGCAGCGAGCGCGTGATCTCGACGTCCTTGGTCTGCCCCGGAGCGAGCTGCTCGGTCACTTGGATCGGGTAGGCCAAGGGCTCACCAGGCGCATCGATCCCCACCAGGCACGTGACCTGGACCGACTTCGGCTCGAGGGAGGTGAGCGACGCGGAGATCACGACCTTGTCATCGCCGATCGCCCTGACGGATGCCACGTTGGCATGGACGGAGGTGGTCTGCGTGTGGTGGGTGGCGTGATCGACGAGGTTGAAGATCTCGAAGCAGATGGCGAGCACGATGACCAACCCGACGCCGGCCAGGGCGATCCAGAAGGGACGAGAGGAGGGTTCAGCCACGCCGTCGACGCTACCGGCGATTTCGTCCCGCCTTCGAGAGCGCCGCCGATCCCTACGATGGGAGGCCGAAGCAGGAGAAGAGGTCACGATGAGCATGGGCGGCGGACACGGCGGGGCCATGGGCCCTCGCGGCTTCCCGGTGCTGAGGGGGCTTCGCCGAGATCGCTCGGTCCTCGATCATGAGGTCAAGAAGGGCACCGCCAAGCGCATGCTGGCGCTTCGCCCGTCCGTACCGCAAGGTGCTGGTGATCTTCATGGTCGTGGTCGTCATCGACGCCGTCGTCGCCGCCGTCAACCCGTTGATCTTCCGGGCCATCATCGACAACGGCATCGGGAACAAGGACGAGTCGGTCGTCATCGGCCTCGCGCTGCTCGCCGCGCTGCTCGCCGTCGTCGACGCCTGCCTCTCGCTCTATGAGCGTCGAGTGTCCGCGGTCATCGGTGAGGCGCTGATCTACGACATGCGCTCGAAGGTCTTCCGCCACATCCAAGAGATGCCCATCGCCTTCTTCACCCGCACCCAGACCGGTGCGCTGATCAGCCGGCTCAACAACGACGTCATCGGCGCCCAGCAGGCCTTCACCGACCTTCTGTCCAACGTGGTCGGGAACCTGGTCCTCGTGGTCATCGTGCTGGTGACGATGTTTCTGCTCTCCTGGCAGATCACCGTGGTGGCGCTGATCCTGCTGCCGATCTTCCTCTTCCCGGCTCGGCGCGTGGGCCAGCGCCTCGGCACGATGACGCGTGACTCGATGAGCATCAACGCCGAGATGAACATGGTCATGTCGGAGCGCTTCAACGTCTCGGGCGCCATGCTCTCGAAGCTCTACGGCCGGCCCGAGGAGGAGAACGCCCTCTTCGAAGACCGTGCCGCCAAGGTGCGAGACATCGGCATCGCCACGGCGACCTACATGCGGATCTTCTTCATCGCGCTGACCTTGACCGCCGCGCTGGCCACGGCGTTCGCCTATGGCTTCGGTGGCATCGCGGTGATCCACGGCACGATCCAGCTGGGCACCGTGGTGGCGCTGACGGCCTATCTCGGTCGCCTCTACGGACCGCTGACCCAGCTCTCGAGCCTGCAGGTGGACGTCGCCACCACCCTGGTCAGCTTCGAGCGGTTCTTCGAGGTCATGGACCTCGAGCCGCTCGTCGCTGAGGCCGACGACGCCGTCGACATCCCCGAGGGCCCGGCTCGGATCGTCTTCGACGACGTGGTCTTCGCCTACCCGACCGCCCAAGAGGTGTCGCTCGCCTCGCTCGAGGCGGTGGCCAACCTCGAGCGAGCCGACAGCGGGGAGATCCTCCACGGCGTCTCGTTCTCGATCGAGCCGGGCACGATCACGGCGCTCGTCGGACCGTCGGGCGCAGGCAAGACCACGATCTCGGCGCTGGTCTCTCGCCTCTACGACGTCAACGGCGGCTCGATCAGCATCAACGGGGTCGACCTGCGACAGGCCACCAACGAGTCGCTCCGTCGCACGATCGGGGTGGTGACCCAAGACGCCCACCTCTTCCATGACACCCTCCGGGCGAACCTCGTCTTCGCCCGACCCGAGGCCACCGAAGCTGAGCTGCACCGCTCGCTCGAAGAGGCGCAGATCCTCGATCTCGTCCTGTCGCTGCCCAACGGGCTCGACACCGTCGTCGGAGAGCGCGGCTATCGGCTCTCAGGAGGCGAGAAGCAGCGCGTGGCGCTGGCGCGCCTGTTGCTCAAGGCGCCGCAGGTGGTCGTCCTCGACGAGGCCACCGCCCACCTCGACGCGGAGTCCGAGGCCGCCGTCCAGCGAGCTCTGGCCGAGACGCTCCAGGGTCGGACGTCGCTCGTGATCGCGCATCGGCTCTCGACCATCCGCAACGCCGATCAGATCTTGGTGATCGATGGCGGCGTGGTCGCGGAGCGAGGCGACCATCTCGAGCTGCTGGCGGCCGGTGGGCTCTACGCGGAGCTCTACGAGACCCAGTTCCGACGCCAAGACGAGCAGGGCGTCTGAGCAGGGACGAGCCGACGAGCTGGCGCTAGGCGGCTGGCGGGGCGACAGCCCCCAAGGCGTGGACGCCGCCGTCGACGTGGATGATCTCGCCGGTGGTGGCGGAGAAGAGCTCGCTCAGCAGCGCCACGGTCGCCGCCGCCACGGGCGCCGGGTCGGTGACCGACCAGCCGAGCGGAGCGCTCTCGGCCCACGTGTCCTCGAAGATCCCGAAGCCCGGGATGGACTTGGCTGCCATGGTTCGCACCGGGCCGGCGGCGATCAGGTTGCAGCGGATCTTGTCGGGACCGAGGTCGCGGGCCAAGTAGCGCGAGAGCGACTCGAGCGAGGCCTTGACCACGCCCATCCAGTCGTAGAGGGGCCAGGCGACCGTGGCGTCGAAGTCGAGGCCCACCACCGAGGCCCCCTGCGCGGCGCGCAGCAACGGCAGGAAGCTCCGGCACAGGGCGGCGAGCGAGTAGGAGGAGATCTGGAAGGCCAGCGCCACGTCGCTCGCCGAGGCGGTGAGCATCCCGTCGCCGAGGCAGTCCGGTGGTGCGAAGCCGATGGCGTGGACCAAGCCGTCGAGGCGGTCGGTGAGCTCGCCCACCCGCTCGGCCGCCGCCGCCAGCTGGGTCTCGTCGGTCACGTCGAGCTCGACGAGCTCGGGCAGCTCGGGGAGCTTGCGCAGCACACGCCTGGTCAGCGACAGGCCTCGGCCGAAGCCGGTGGCGATGACCGTGGCCCCCTCACGCTGGGCCCGCTCGGCGATGGAGAAGGCCAGGGACTGGTCCGTCAGGATGCCCGTGACCAGGATCGTCTTGCCGTCGAGAAGTGCCATGCGAGCACGGTACCAAGACCGAGGAGCCGTCGGCGGTGACGCTCATCGCCCCCGGGGTCGGCGACGGAGGGCCCACAGGGGGAGCGAGCGGGCTGTGCGATGCTTTGCGCATGCATCTGGGGATCATCGGAGGAACGGGTCCGGCGGGCCGCGGCCTGGCCGTGCGGGCGGCGCTGGCGGGCCATGAGGTCGTGATCGGGTCTCGTGACGCTGAGAGGGCGGCCGACGTCGCCGCGGAGATCGTGGGTCGACACCCGCAGCACAGCCTGGCCATCTCAGGGGCGGCCAACGACGACGCCGCTTCGGCCGAGCTCGTCGTGATCGCCACGCCCTGGGAGGGAGCCGTGGCCACCGCCAAGGCGCTCGCCGAGCCCTTGGCAGGCAAGGTCGTCGTCTCCATGGTCAACGCGCTCGATGAAGGAAGGCCGAGAGATGCTGCCGCTCTATCCGCCGCGCGGCTCGATGGCGGCACAGCTGGCCGCCTCGCTCCCGGGCTCCCTGCTCGCCGCGGCGTTCCATCACCTCCCGGCGCGCGACATGGAGGATCTCGACTCGGGGATCGAAGCTGACGTGCTCGTGTGCGGCGACCACCCCGAGGCCAAAGCGGTGCTCGGCGCCCTCATCGACTCGATGAGCGGCCTGCGCTCCATCGACGCCGGCTCTCTGGCCCAGGCATCGCCCATCGAGGCGTTCACCGCCGTCTGCATCACGATCAACATCCGGCACAAGGCGCACTCGACGTTGCGCCTCGCCGGCATCTGAGCGGAGCGTCAGGGCCGATGCCGGTCCGGCTCTATGACACTGCGCGCGCCGGGATCTACCCGATCGACGCCGGACCCATCGTCACGCTCTACAGCTGTGGGATCACCCCGTACGACTCGGCCCACCTCGGGCACGCCGCGGTCTATCTGACCTTCGACATCCTCCAGCGCCGCCTGCGCGACCTCGGCCACGAGACGCGCTGCGTGCGCAACGTGACCGACGTCGACGACGACATCTTGCGCAAGGCCCGCGAGCTCGGCGTCCACTACCTGGACCTTGCCGCCGCGCAGATAGCCGTCTTCGACGCGCAGATGGACGCCTTGGGGCTCTTGGCCTGCTACTCCGAGCCCCGAGCCACCTCGGCCATCTCGGAGATCTTGACCCTCATCGGGGCCACCTTGGAGGAAGGCCATGCCTACGAGGCCGGGGGAGCGGTGTACTTCGACACCTCCAGCTTCGCGGCGTTCGGGGAGGTCAGCCATCTGGACCGAGCCGCCATGCTCGAGCTGGCGGCGGAGCACGGGGGCAACGTGGACGACCCGTTCAAGCGCGACCCGCTCGACTTCGTCTTGTGGCAGCCCTCGCTGGCCGATGAGCCCTCGTGGGAGTCGCGCTGGGGCCCCGGGCGCCCCGGTTGGCACATCGAGTGCTCGGCGCTGGCGCTGCGCGAGCTGGGCGAGACGATCGACGTCCACGGTGGCGGCCGTGATCTCGTCTTTCCTCACCATGAGTGCGAGACCGCCCAGAGCGAGTCGGTCACAGGCAAGCCGTTCGTGCGCCACTGGCTCCACCACGGCCTCGTCGGCCTCGATGGCGTCAAGATGTCCAAGTCGCTCGGCAACCTCGTCTTCGTCGCTGACCTCCTCAAGCAAGCAGAGCCCGCGGCGGCTCGACTGGCTCTGCTCGATCACCACTACCGCACTGACTGGGAGTGGCACGACGCGGATCTCGAGCGGGCCGTCGAGCGCCTCGCGCGCTGGCGCGGGGCGCAACTGTCCAGCGGGGCAGCAGGGCTTGAGGCCGTCCGAGCCCGTCTCGATGACGATCTCGACACCGTCGGGGCGCTTCGTGCGCTCGACGAGCAAGCGGCGCTCGGCCAGAGCGTCGCTGCGGGCGCCGCGCTCCTCGGCATTACCCTGTAGCCGACTGATGGGGCGTGAAGTGACGAAGGGACTGACATGGCTGCCGAGGTGATGATCAGGCTGCCTGACGGGTCGGTCAAGGAGCTTCCCCAGGGTTCGACGGGCCTCGATCTGGCCGCTTCGATCGGCCGCCGGCTGGCCAAGGACGCCGTGGCGATCAGAAGCGACGGCGACGAGAGGGACCTCACCGAGCCCCTGGTGGAAGGCGCCCTGGTCGAGATCTTGACCGTGTCGTCCCCGGCCGGGCGCGAGATCCTCCGGCACTCCACCGCCCACGTGCTCGCCCAAGCGGTGCTGCGCCTCTGGCCAGGCGCGCACTACGCGATCGGCCCGGTGATCGACGACGGCTTCTACTACGACTTCGAGCTGCCCGACGGCGCCCACTTCAGCGACGACGACCTCGAGAGGATCGAAGCGGTGATGCGCGAGATCGTGGCCGAAGACCAGCCCTTCATCCGCTCCGTGCACCCGATCGACGAGGGGATCGCCCTCTTCGCCGACCAGCCGTTCAAGGTCGAGATCATCGAGAAGGTCGCCCAGGGCGCCGACGAGGTCGATGCGCGCGGTGGCCAGGACAGCGTGTCGACGTACCAGAACACCGCCGAGTTCACCGATCTGTGCCTGGGCCCTCACGTGCCGTCGACCGGCCGGCTCGGCCACTTCAAGCTCATGCGCGTCGCGGGTGCCTACTGGCGGGGCGACGAGACGCGCCCGCAGCTCCAGCGCATCTACGGCACAGCGTTCGAGTCGGCCAAGGCGCTCGAAGAGCACCTCTACCGCTTGGAGGAGGCAGAGCGGCGCGACCACCGCAAGCTCGGCACGCAGCTCGACCTCTTCAGCTTCCCCGACGAGCTGGGCTCCGGCCTCGCCGTCTTCCACCCGAAGGGTGGCGTGATCCGTCGGGTCATGGAGGAGTACTCCCGGAAACGCCACGTCGAGGCGGGCTACGAGTTCGTCTACACCCCGCACGTGACCAAGGCTGAGCTCTTCGAGACCTCAGGGCACCTCGACTGGTATGCGGAGGGCATGTACCCGCCGATGGAGCTCGACGACGGCCAGCAGTACTACCTCAAGCCGATGAACTGCCCCTTCCACGTCTTGATCTACCGCAGCCGCCAGCGCAGCTACCGAGAGCTGCCGCTGCGCCTCTTCGAGTTCGGGACCGTCTACCGCTATGAGAAGTCGGGCGTGGTCCAGGGCCTGACGCGGGTCAGAGGTATGACCCAAGACGACTCGCACATCTTCTGCGCGACCGAGCAGATGGCCGATGAGCTGGTCTCGCTCCTCGGCTTCGTGCTCGATCTGCTGCGTGAGTTCGGTCTCGACGACTTCTACCTCGAGCTCTCCACCCGACCCGAGCACAAGGCGGTCGGCACCGATGAGGAGTGGGAGGTGGCGACCGAGACCTTGCGCTCGGTGGCCGAGCAGGCGGGCCTCGAGCTCGTCCTCGACGAGGGAGGGGGCGCCTTCTACGGCCCGAAGATCTCTGTCCAGGCTCGAGACGCCATCGGTCGAACCCACCAGATGTCGACGATCCAGCTGGACTTCCAGACCCCCCAGCGCTTCGGGATCGAGTACGTCGGCGCCGACAACGCCCGTCACCAGCCGATCATGATCCACAGGGCGCTCTTCGGCTCGGTCGAGCGGTTCATGGCCATCCTGCTCGAGCACCATGCGGGGAACCTGCCCACCTGGCTGAGCCCTGAGCAGGTCAGGGTGCTGCCTGTGCGCGACGACCATGAGGACTACGCCTACGAGATCGACGCCTCGCTTCGCTCGGTGGTCGTGCGCTCCAGCGTCGATCCGGCGTCAGAGCCCCTCGGCGCGAGGATCCGTCGCGCCAAGCTCGAGAAGATCCCGTACATCGTGGTGGTGGGCGACTCGGACGTGAGCGCCCGCAGCGTCGGGGTCAACCGCCGAGGCTCCAACACCCCCGAGCGCGACGTGTCGCTCGACGCTTTCGTCTCCTCGCTGCTCGCCGAGATCGAGGCTCGATCGTCTCCTGAGGCGCATCGAACACCGTGAGCCTCGATCGGCTCTGGGCGTCATGGCGAAGCGCCTACGTCGCCGACGTCACCTTGGGCCGGGACCACGAGTCGGGCTGCGTGTTCTGCGCCCTGCTGCGCGAAGAGCCGTCGCCCGAGAGCGGGCTCGTCGTCGCCGACGAGCTCGCGGCCTGCCTGCTCAACGCCTATCCCTACGGCAGCGGCCACCTCTTGGTGCTGCCCCGTCGTCACGTGGCGGGCCTGAGCGAGCTGACTGACGAGGAGGCAGCGGCTCTGTGGTCGCTGGCTCGCCACGCGGTCAGGTCCGTGGAGCAGGCCTACCAGCCAGACGGGGTGAACCTGGGTGCCAACCTCGGTGAGGCAGCCGGCGCAGGCATCCCTGCCCATCTGCACCTGCACGTCTTGCCGCGTTGGCAGGGAGACACCAACTTCATGACCTCCATCGCGGAGACCAGGGTGCTCCCCGAGTCGCTGGCCGAGACCTGGGCGAAGGTGACGGCGGCGTGGCCTGAGGGGTCCTGAGGGGCCACTGCTCCCTCGGGGCCACGAGACCCGGTGGTAACCTGCAACCCCAGAACGTTGAACGTCGCCTCCGATGAGAGCCTGTGGCTCCGGAGCCCAACGAGGTGCGAGAGCGCACCAGCGACGTGCCGACGCAGGAGGAGTGCATGTTCGACGGTCGCTGGCGGAGCTGCAGTGGATGCCAAGACGGAGCCTGTGGGCACCTGGTTGCAGCACCACGGCATCACCGCTGACGTGCTCACCGCCACGGGGCTGGTCACCGCCACCGCCACGGCGGTCGCGGCGGCGCTCGGGTACTTCTACCTCGCCGTGGTCCTCCTCACCCTCACCGGCGCTCACGATCTCTTCGACGGTCCGGTGGCCAAGGCCGCGGGGACCAGCTCTGTGCGCGGTGCGTTCTTCGACTCGGTGACCGACCGCGTCGCCGATGCCCTCTTGATGGGTGGCGTGGCGTGGTATCTCATCAGCCAAGGCAAGGGGCACCTGGCGCTGCTGCCGCTGGCCATCTTGGGTGTGACCGCCCTGGTCTCCTACGAGCGAGCCAAGGCCGAGGCGCTGGGCTTGCACGCCCGTGGCGGTCTGATGGAGCGCGCCGAGCGGATGATCCTGCTCGGCGTCGGGTTCTTGGTCAGCGCGCTGCTCATCCCGGTGCTCTGGATCCTGCTGGTGCTCACCTCGTTCACGGCGATCAACCGCTTCGTCAAGGTCTGGCGCGAAGCCACCAAGGTCTCTCCCGAAGCGGTGTCCGCTCGCCGCAGCGCTGACCGAGACTCTCGCTTCCGCGAGTGGCGCGAGCGCTCAGGCTTCGACTGGAACGAGGACAGCCCGGTGGTTCGCTGGCGCGCTCGTCGAGCAGAGCATGTCTCGTCACGGCCCGGTCGACCACGCAGAGCGCGGCGGACGACTCGTCTCGGCCGCCACCCTGCCTCTCGTCCTTGAGCACGGCCTCCCGAGGTGCCTGACTCCGCCGATCGGCGCCGCTACCTGCTCTGGCGCACGCTGGGCACGCTCCTCGAGCGCTTGCCCGTCGACGTGGCGGTGAGCCTGGCTGAGCGCCTGGGGTGGGCGGCGTCGCTCATCCCCACTCCGGCACGTGACGCGGCGAGAGAGAACCTGCGACGCATCACCGAGCACGGCACCGAGACGCCCATCGACGAGCGGGTGCTCGATCGATGGGTCCGTCGGAGCTTCGCCAGCTACGGGCGCTACTGGGCCGAGGGCGCCACGCTGCCCGTCCAGTCTGCCGCGACGATCCTCGAGCGCATCGACCTCGTCGAGGGCCGCCAGCACCTCGAAGCAGCGATGGCTGCCGGCTCCGGCTGCATCGTGGCGCTGCCCCACATCGGCAGCTGGGAGTGGGGCGGAGCGATGCTGGCGCACTTCGGCTTCCCGATGACGGCCATCGCGGAGGAGCTAGACCCCCCTGAGCTCTTCTCCTGGTTCGTCGCCAAGCGAGAGCAGATGGGGCTCAAGATCGAGCCCCTCGGGCCCGATGCGGGTCGAGCGGTCATGGGTGTGCTCAAGGCAGGCGGCCTGGTCGGCCTCTTGTGCGATCGCGACATCGAGAGCTCGGGGATCGAGGTCGAGCTCTTGGGGGCCAAGACCACGATGCCCGCAGGTCCGGCGACGATGGCCTTGCGGACAGGGGCGACCCTGCTCGCCGGCGTGATCTACGCAGGGCCCGGCCGTCAGCATGCGGCGATGCTGTCGGCACCGCTGGACCTCACCCGACACGGTCGCATGCGCGATGACGTGGCCTCGCTCACCCAGCAGATCGCGGACCAGCTCTCGGTCCTGATCCGACGAGCGCCCGAGCAGTGGCACGTCTTCTCGGACCCCTTCGAGGAAGCCGGGCACGCCTCGTGAGCGAGGCCGGCGTGCTGCTGGTCTCGCCCTATGACCTCTCGATCCCGGGCGGGGTGCAAGGCCAAGCGACGGGGATGGCTCTCGAGCTGGCGTCGCCGGGGCCGGCGAGTGGCGCTGGCAGCCCCAGGGACTTGGCCGCGTGACGAGCTCGTCGACGCTGGCGTCCTCCTCTTCGACAAGGCACCGGTGACCAAGCTGCCGGCCAACGGGTCGACGGCACCGGTGACCTTGTCGCTGCGCGCCGCGACTCGACTCAGGCGGTGGGCCTCGGCCCACGGTCCCTTCGTCGCCCACCTCCACGAGCCGAGCGCGCCGGTGCTCGGCTGGTCCTTGCTGCGGCGCCATGAGGGTGGCCTCGTCGCCACCGTGCATCGCTCGGGCGTCGATGGCCTCTATCGAGCTGCGAGCCCGCTGCTCACTTTCCTCCAACGCCGGGTGGACGTCACGGTGGCCGTCTCGGAGGCCGCTGCCACCACCGTGCATGAGACGCTCGGGCTGAGCCCTGACGTGCTCTTCAACGGGATCGACCTCGCGGCTCTTGGTGCGGCCGAGCCCTGGCCCCGTGAGGGTCCCGTCATCTTGTTCTTGGGGCGAGACGAGCCCCGCAAGGGACGCTCCATCCTGCTCGAGGCCGCCCGCCAGCTCGACCCACGCGTGACGGTGTGGCTGAGTGGTGACGGCGAGCAGGTGGACGGAGAAGGGGGCGCGCGGCTCGAGTGGCTCGGGGTCATCAGCGACGAGGAGAAGCGTCGCCGTCTGCGGGCGGCGGACGTGCTCTGTGCGCCGTCGCTCGGCGGTGAGTCCTTCGGCATGGTGCTGCTCGAGGGGTTGGCCGCCGGATGCCACGTCGTGTGCTCAGACATCGACGGCTACCGCCAGGCCCTCGGGGGCCTTGGCACTCTGGTGGCACCCTCGGACCCCAGAGCCCTGGCCGCAGCTCTGAACGAGGCCCTCGAGGCACCCTCGAGTGCCACGGAGGCTCAGCAGCGAGCGGAGCAGTTCTCGATGGCGGCGCTGGTCGACGCCTACGAAGAGCGCTACGAGCTGGCCTCGTCGGGCCAGGGTCGCGCGGACGGGCGCTAGCGTGAGCGCGGTGAGCGACGCGTCCCCGGGGGGCAACCAGCCGAACAGGAGCAAGGGCGCAGGGCGCGGCAACGCCCAGAGCCAACGGCGCTCCAAGGGCGGTTCGCAGCGCCCCCACGCCCGGAATCGGCCGTCGAACCAGCAGCAGCGCTCGGTGTCTGCCCGTGTCGCCGAGCCGATCAGCGCGCCGAGCCCTGCCAGCCCTGAGCTGGGCCCCACCGCCTCGTTCGACGCCGAGCGTCAGCGCAACCGTGGGTGGCACCTCAAGATCTCGCTGCTCTGGGCGATCCTGAGCGGCGTGGTGATCGGGGGCATCCTCTGTGTGGTCTCGATCCTCGTCGGGGCCGTCGTCGGTGTGGTCCTGGGCGTCGTGGTCTTCGTCGTGCTCAGGCGAGTCGCGCCCAAGCGGGTGAGTGCGGCGATCAAGGCCAGGATGATCGACTCTGGACAGCTGCCTCGCGTCGACGCCATCTTGGGCGGGCTGAGCGTGACGATGGGCGTGACGACGCCGCTCATCTCCCTGCTCGTCGACGAGGTCCCCAACGCCGCGATCATCTCGGTCGACGGCGCTCCCACGGTGGTCCTGACGACCGGGCTCCTCGACGTGCTCTCGGTGGTGCAGCTCGAGGGTGTCCTCGGTCACCTGTTGGCGCACGAGCGCCTCGATGCGGTCGAGCGCGGGACGGCCGGCGCAGGGATCGCCCTCCTCCTCGGGCCGCTCGGACGCAGCGAGGCTCGAGCCCGTCGGCTGATCGGTCGCGACCGTCTCTTCCAGGCCGACGAGGTCGCGGCGCTGGCCGTTCGCTATCCGCCGGGTCTCGCCGGAGCACTCAAGATCATGGAGCAGGCGAGCTCGCCGGTCCCCGGCTCGTTCTTCGTCTCGCCGACCTACGCCACGCTGCGCTGGCTCTTCGTCGACCCCAGCATCGGGCGGCGTGCCGCGTCCGATTCGATCGGGGACGTCGATGCCACCGCCGTGCGGCGGCTCGTGCTCGAGGAGCTCTAGGCGGTCCTGGTTCGCTGTCCCGGTAAGATCAGGGCGTGACCGAACCCGCTGACCAGACCGCCTCTCGCTCCACCGGAACCTTCAGGGTCAAGCGCGGTCTCGCTGACATGCTGCGCGGCGGGGTCATCATGGACGTGGTCGATGCCGCACAGGCGAAGATCGCGGAAGACGCAGGTGCGGTGGCCGTCATGGCGCTCGAGCGGGTGCCCTCCGACATCCGCCGTGATGGCGGCGTCGCTCGGATGAGCGATCCCGAGCTCATCGAGGGCATCCAGGCGGCCGTCACGGTGCCGGTGATGGCCAAGGCCCGCATCGGCCACACCGCTGAGGCTCAGGTGCTCGCGGCCCTCGAGGTCGACTACATCGACGAATCCGAGGTCTTGACGCCGGCTGACGAGGCGCACCACATCGACAAGTGGGCCTTCGACGTCCCCTTCGTCTGCGGGGCCACCAATCTCGGCGAGGCCCTGCGGCGCATCTCAGAGGGTGCGTCGATGATCAGGTCGAAGGGTGAGGCCGGAACCGGCAACATCGTCGAGGCCGTCCGCCACCTTCGCTCGATCTTGGGTGACGTCCGCAAGCTCACGGTGGCCGACGAGGCGGAGCTCTTCGGCTGGGCCAAGGAGCTGCGGGCTCCCTACGACCTCGTCGCCGAGGTGGCCGCCACGGGCCAGCTCCCCGTGCCGCTCTTCTGTGCGGGCGGGATCGCCACCCCGGCAGATGCCTCGCTCGTCATGCAGCTCGGCGCCCAGGCGGTGTTCGTCGGCTCAGGGATCTTCAAGAGCGAGGACCCGGCGCGCCGAGCTCGGGCCATCGTGGAGGCCACGACGCACTTCGACGACGCTGCCTTGGTCGCCAAGGTCTCGCGCGGTCTCGGCGAGCCCATGGTCGGCCAAGAGATCGACAAGCTCGAGACGCGGCTGGCCGAGCGCGGCTGGTAGGGGTGAGCGTCGGGATCCTCGCCCTCCAAGGCGACGTCCGCGAGCACGAGGCGTGTCTGGAGCGTCTCGGGGTGTCTGCACGACGGCTGCGGTCGCCCGAGGATCTCGAGGGGATCGATGCAGTGATCTTGCCGGGTGGCGAGTCGACGACGATCTCGATGCTGCTTGACTCCTCTGGGTTGCGAGGGCCCTTGGCCGACTGGGTCGGCCAGGGCCGTCCCACCCTCGGGACCTGTGCCGGACTGGTGCTCCTCGCCGACGAGGTGGTCGACGGCCGAGATGACCAAGTCGGCTTCGGCGGCCTCGGGATCACCGTCAGGCGCAACGGCTGGGGACGACAGCGCTTCAGCTTCGAGGCCAAGGTTGAGGCACCGGTGCTCGGGGGTCCTCTCGAGGGCATCTTCATCAGGGCGCCGCGGATCGTGGAGGTGGACGACTCCACCGAGGTGCTCGGGACCCTGGAGGGAGAAGCTGTGCTCGTCGAGCGCGGTGCGCTCTTGGCTGCGGCCTTCCACCCTGAGCTGGCGGGAGATGACCGCCTCCACGCTCGGCTGGTCTCGCACCTCTGAGGTCGCGAAGAACTCGCTAGCATCGAACTTCGCCAGGGCGACCAGCTGTTCTCGCCTGAGGAGGGAGCCATCGATGTCGGGTCACTCGAAGTGGGCGACGACCAAGCACCGCAAAGGTGCACAGGACAAGGCTCGAGCCAAGGTCTTCGCCAAGCTGATCCGGCAGGTCGAGGTGGCCGCTCGCGAGGGCGGGGGCGACATCAACTCGAACGCCACCTTGCGCACGATGTATCAAAAGGCGCGCTCGTCGTCGGTGCCTCTCGACACCATCGAGAAAGCGATCAAGCGCGGGACGGGCGAGCTCGAAGGGGTGCGCTATGAGAGCGTCAGCTACGAGGGCTACGCGCCTGGAGGCGTGGCGGTCATCGTCGAAGCCCTGACCGACAACCGAAATCGCACCGGCGCTGACATGCGAAACGTCTTCTCGAAGAACGGCGGTTCGATGGCCGAGCCGGGTTCGGTCAGCTGGCAGTTCGAGCGACGAGGGATCTTGCTCTTCCCGAAGTCGCTTGACGAAGACACGCTCCTCGAAGCGGCGCTCGACGCGGGAGCCAACGATCTCGCTGACGCGGGCGACCACTGGAAGGTGACCTGCGAGCCCACCGAGCTCCACGAGGTGCGCGACGCGCTCGAAGCAGCGGGGCTGACCCCTGAGTCAGCGGAGCCCTCCTTGGAGCCCACCCAGCTGGTGCCCGTCACCGAGGAGGCTGAGGCAAAGAAGGTCCTCCGCCTGCTCGACGCCATCGACGATCTCGACGACGTGCAAGCCGTCCACGCCAACTTCGACGTCTCGGACGAGGTGTTGGCCAACTACGACGGCTGATCCACCTCGCCAGCCGGCACGAGCGATAGCATCGAACGCATGTTCGTACTCGGGATCGACCCAGGGCTGACTCGCTGTGGCTTCGGGGCCCTCGAGCGCTCGTCGAACAAGGACGTGCCCTATCGGGCTTCGGTGGCGGGAGTCATCGAGACGAAGGCTGAGGAGCCCTTGGCTCGCCGCCTCGGGATCGTGGCCACGGAGATCGACGCACTCCTCGACGAGGTCTCGCCAGCGGTGGTGGTGGTCGAGCGCATCTTCTTCCAGTCAAACGTCCGCACAGCGATCTCGGTGGCCCAGGTCTCCGGCGTGGTCATCGCGGCTGCTGCCCGTCGCGGCCTCGAGGTCTTTCAGTACACGCCGAACGAGGTGAAGGAAGCAGTCGTGGGCCACGGAGGCGCGAGCAAGGCCCAGGTCCAGAGCATGATCGCTCGGCTCTGCGGCCTGGTAGAGCCACCGAAGCCGCCCGACGTGGCCGACGCCTTGGCGCTTGCCGCGTGCTACCTGACCTCTGATCGGCTGAGGGCGGCGATCGGAGCCGCAGCACCGTGATCGGCCTGCTCCGGGGGACCTTGGCCCATGCGGGTGAGACCGAAGTGGTCGTCGACGTCGCGGGCGTGGGCTATCGCGTGACCGTGACGCCGGCGACGAGGGTGAGCCTCGGTGCCGAGCCGGGTTCGTTCACGCTCTGGATCCACACCCAGCTGCGAGCGGACGCCCTGGTGCTCTACGGCTTCGCCTCTGCCTCAGAGCGGGATCTCTTCGAGGTCTTGCTCACCACCCCAGGGGTGGGCCCGTCGTTGGCGCTGGCCATCCTGGGCTCGCTTGGTCCCTCGGGCGTCATCAACGCCGTGGCTGCAGAAGATGCCGCTGCGTTCGAGACGGTCTCGGGTGTCGGCAAGAAGACCGCGGCGCGGCTCAGCTTGGAGCTCCAGGGTCGCTTGGTCGGCTTTGAGACCGGGGTCCCCTTGGCGATGCCTGGTGTGCCAGAGGCCGTCGACGAGGCGACAGAGGTCGCAGACGCCCTGGTGGCGCTCGGGTACTCAACCGACGAGGTTCGACGGGCCGTGAGCGCGCTCGACGGCACCGAGTCGGTCGAGACGGCGCTGCGCGTCGCGCTGCGCGAGCTGAGTCGCCGATGAGCGGCCGCCGAGACGTCCTCAAGGGAGGCGACGAGGAGCTCGAGGTGCTCGCCATCGCTCCGCTGCTCGACGTCGCCGCGGACCGGGAGGACGCGACGCTTCGACCGCGGAGCCTCGGCGAGTTCGTCGGCCAACCTGACCTGATCGAGCACCTCTCGATCGTCCTCGAAGCGGCCCAGCAGCGGCGCCAGGCGGTCGACCACCTCTTGTTCGCTGGCCCTCCAGGGCTGGGGAAGACCTCGTTGGCCGGGATCGTCGCCACGGAGCTCGGCGTCGGCCTCCGAGTGACCTCGGGGCCCGTGCTGGCGCGACCCGGTGACCTCGCCGCGCTGCTCACTGATCTGAACGAGGGCGACGTGCTCTTCATCGACGAGATCCACCGGCTGTCTCGTTCTGTTGAAGAGGTCCTCTATCCCGCGATGGAAGACGCCAAGCTCGACATCGTGATCGGCAAGGGTCCCGCCGCTCGAGCGATCCGCTTGGATCTGCCTCGCTTCACGCTGGTGGGCGCCACCACTCGCATCGGCCTGGTCGCCGCGCCCCTGCGCGATCGCTTCGGCTTCGTGGGCCGCGTCGATCTCTACGGCACCGAGGACCTGACCGAGATCGTCGAGCGATCAGCGGCCCTCCTCGGGGTCACCATCGACGCGGCCGGCGCTCGCCAGATCGCCGGCCGATCGAGAGGGACGCCGCGGATCGCCAACCGGCTGCTTCGACGTGTTCGTGACTTCGTCGAGGTACGGCAAGACGGCATCATCACCGAGCAAGCGGCAGGGGAGGGCCTCGCACGCTTCGGGGTCGATGAGCTCGGTCTCGACAAGGTCGACCGGATGATCCTCGAGGTGCTCTGCGTCCGCTTCGGCGGCCAACCTGTCGGGCTCTCGACGCTGGCCCAAGCGGTGGGGGAGGAGCCCGGAACCATCGAAGATGCCTATGAGCCGTTCCTCGTCCAGCAAGGGCTGGTGACGAGGACACCTCGGGGGCGCAAGGCGACCGAGGCCGCCTTCGGACACCTGGGAGTCCAGGGAGGACTCTTCGAACCAGGCCGCTGAGGTGCCTCAAACCCTGTGGTGGCCCTCGACTAGGGTCTGTGCGCTGTCCGCCGCGAGCAATGCCTGGAGCCCTTGAGCCATGTCGATCACACTTCTGCTGGGCGCAACCACCACGACGAAGTCTTCGGGATCTGCGCTCGTCTACCTCATTCCCATCGTCCTGTTCGGTCTGGCGTACTACTTCTTCATCCGCCCCCGTCAGAAGGCTGCGCAAGCGCAGCGTCTCAACAAGCCCGAGCTCTCCATCGGTGATGAGGTCATCACCATCGGCGGTGTGCGGGGCGTGATCGTGGCCCTCGATGACGAGCTGGTGACCTTGGCCACCGGTCAGATGCCCGGTGACGAGCTCGGAGCGGGCGAGGTGACCCACATCACCTTCATCCGCAAGGCGATCGGTCAGCAGGTCAAGCCTCCTGCGCCGCCCGAGGAGCCTGGGGCGCCGGTCGAGGACGCCACGGACGTCACCGGCGAGGAGCGCCCCTCTGGTGATGCTGGCGAAGACGAGGGTGGCTCCTCAACGTCGTGAGTGCTGCACGCTCTACGTCGCCTCGTCGTGCCAGGCGCGGCCTGTGGATCAGCTTGCTGGTCACCGTGGCCGTCTGCCTTGGTTCGCTGGGCATCAGCCTGGCCGCAGGATGGTCGCCCAAGCTCGGCCTTGACCTCGCGGGTGGCTTCTCGGTCGTCTACCAACCACAGGGGCACCCCTCACAAGCCGATCTCAATGAGTCAGTCACCATCCTGACCAGCAGGATCGACTCCTACGGTGTCTCGGGAGCAGAGGTCAACACCCAGGGCTCGAACATCGTGGTCACGGTGCCTGGCGTCAAGAACGCCCAAGCGATCCTGCACCAGATCGGCCACACCGCACAGCTCTTCTTCCGACCGGTGATCTGTTACGCCCCGAACTACGTCGGGCCCAAGGTGAAGGGCGCGGCACCGCTCAACACGCCGGCTCCGACCACGTGTCAGGCCAAGTACGTGCTCAACACGACCAACTTGGCGAACAACACCGCCAGCGAGGACCCCGTGCTGGCTGCGTACCCCTCGACGCGACCCATCAAGGACAACGGGCCTGATCACGTGCTGCTGCCTGGCCTCAAGGGGTCGTCACCCCCTCGCTACCTGCTCGGTCCCTCTGAGCTCTCCGGCAAGGCCGTCAAGTCTGCCCAGGCGACGCAGAACCAGCTGGGCCAGTGGGTCGTCGACTACACCCTGACCTCGCAGGGCTCGGCGGCGTGGGACAAGGTCGCAGAGGAGAACTTCCACCTGGCCATCGCCGTCGATCTCGACGGGGTCGTCCAGTCGGCCCCGATCATCCAGCCGTCGCAATCGACGTTCTCGTCCTTTGACGGCCAGGGCGAGATCAGCGGCAACCTGACCCAGGCGGACGCTGAGAACCTTGCCCAGGCGCTGGAGTTCGGTGCGCTGCCGGTGCGCCTCGTCCCGCTCACCACCGAGACGGTCTCGCCCACGCTCGGCCACTCGTCGCTGGTCGCTGGGCTCGCTGCGGGTCTCGTGGGCCTCTTCTTGGTGCTGCTCTACATCATCCTCTACTACCGAGCCCTCGGACTGGTCGTCGTGGCGGGTCTGGGGCTCACGGCGGCCGTGCTCTGGGCGATCATCTCTGGGCTTGGCCACACGACCTTGGCACCGAGCTTCACCCTGGCGGGGGTGACAGGTCTCATCGTGTCCATCGGCATCACCGTGGACTCCTACATCGTGTACTTCGAGCGATTAAAGGACGAGACGAGATCAGGACGCTCGGTGCGGACCAGTGTCGATCGAGGCTTCCAGTCAGCCTGGAAGACCGTGCTCGCCGCCGACTTCGTCTCCCTCTTGGCCGCCGTGATCCTCTACTTCGTCGCCCTCGGCGACGTGCGCGGCTTCGCCTTCTTCCTCGGCCTCTCGACCATCTTGGATGTGGTGATGACGTACTTCTTCACCCGACCCGCCGTGATCTTGCTCGGTCGATCCGAGCGCGCCAGCAGCGCGGAGCACCTGGGCGTCGCCAAGGGCTTGGCGGTGACGTCTGACGAGGAGCGCCAGGCGATCGCCGGTGAAGGTGCGCTGGACGACACCGACCACGCCGACGGGGAGCTGGAGCAGGTATGAGCGTGGACCAGGGCGCCCCCGAGGTGACCGAGAAGCGACCGAGCGCCTTCCGACGGCTCTATCGGGGCCAGACCCACTTCGACTTCGTCGGGAGGCGCCGCATCTGGTTCACGATCTCCGCGGTGATCATCGTGCTCGGGATCATCGCCATCGGCGTGCGCGGCCTGAACCTCGGGATCGACTTCAAGGGTGGCTCCTCTTGGGAGGTCCAGGCGAGCAACGTCAACGTGTCCAACGTGACGAGCACTATGGAGTCGCTCGGTCTGCCCCAGCCGACGGTCACCGTGCTCGGCAACCGGACCCTGCAGGTGACCTCGGACATCAACTCGCTCACGACCAAGCAGCAGAACGCCCTGAACGCCAAGATCACCCTGGCCATGGCGAAGATCGGGCACACCACGGCCAACCAGGTCTCCACCTCGAACGTGGGCCCGACCTGGGGCGGCTCGGTGACGAGCCGCGCCCTGTGGGCGTTGGGCCTCTTCTTCATCGCCGTGGTCCTCTACATCAGCTTCCGCTTCGATCCGAAGATGGCCCTGGCGGCGTTCTTGGCCATGATCCACGACATCTTGATCACCGTGGGCATCTATGCGATCGCTGGCTTCCAGGTCACGCCCGACACGGTGGTGGCTCTCCTGACCATCCTCGGCTACTCCCTCTACGACACCGTGGTGGTCTTCGACCGCGTGCGAGACAACACCAAGACGCTGGGCGCGTCCGGGCGAATGACCTACTCCGACATGGTCAACGTCTCGATGAACCAGACCTTGGCGAGATCGATCAACACCTCGCTGGTCGCCATCTTGCCGGTGCTCAGCGTGCTCGTGGTCGGCGCGCTGATCCTGGGTGCCACGACGCTGCTCAACTACGGCCTGGCCCTCTTCGTCGGTCTGCTCTCGGGGGCGTACTCGTCGATCTTCATCGCCTCGCCCCTCTTGGCCATGCTCAAAGAGCGCGAGCAGCGCTGGCGTGCGGTCCGACAGCGCCTGGAGGCTCGAGGTGCTCGCGCTGACGTCCTCACCCCGACGATGGCGGCACAGGAGACGGGGACCGCTGACGGCGCCACGTCGGCCGCGGTGCCGGCCGCGACCGGGGTGATCCGACCGGGATCAGCGGCGGCTCGGATCCAAGCGGGAGCACCCGTCCAGCAGGGCGATTCGCCTCGTCCGAGGAAGCGAAAGCGGCGCTAGGAACGCCGAGTTCTAGGGCCTCTCCGAGTAGCGTAGAGGGATGGTAACCCCGGCTCGGGTCCTCAGCGAAGGCGATGCCACCACCGAGGTGGTCGACGAGCTGCTGGCCCCGGTCCTCAAGTCCTATCGCAGCACCCGTCCCGGCGAGCCCGTCGACCTCATCATCGAGGCCGCCCACCTCGCAGCCCGGGCCCATGAGGGCCAGCTCCGTCGCTCAGGTGAGCCCTACATCTCGCACCCGATGGCAGTCGCCGGGATCGTGGCCGAGCTGGGCCTCGACGCCCCCACCGTGGTCGCCGCCCTGCTCCACGACGCCGTGGAGGACACCGGCGTGACCCTCGAGATGCTGAGCAGCGAGTTCGGCGAGCAGGTGGCCGCGGTCGTCGACGGGGTCACCAAGCTCGATCGCCTGGCGTTCGACTCGAAGGAAGCCCAGCAAGCGGCCACAATCCGCAAGATGCTCATCGCCATGGCGTCGGACTGGCGGGTGCTCTTGATCAAGCTGGCCGACCGGCTGCACAACATGCGCACCCTGGCGGCGATGCCCGAGGCCAAGCAGCGACGCACCGCCCAAGAGACGTTGGACGTCTATGCGCCGCTGGCCCATCGGCTCGGCGTCGAGCAGGTCAAGTGGCAGCTTGAGGATCTCACCTTCGCCACCTTGCACCCGAAGCGCTACGCCGAGATCGAGCAGATGGTGGCGGCCCGCAGCCCTGAGCGCGAGGCCCTCGTCACCGAGATCATCAGCCAGCTGCGCGAGCGCTTGGTCGAGCTGGACCTCGAGGCGGACGTGACAGGTCGAGGCAAGCACCTCTGGAGCATCTACGAGAAGATGGTGGTGCGGGGCAAGGAGTTCGACGAGATCTTCGACCTCGTGGGCCTGCGCGTGATCGTCGCAGAAGAGCGCGACTGCTGGGCGGTCCTCGGTGCGATCCACGCGCTCTGGCACCCCGTCCAAGGGCGCTTCAAGGACTACATCAACACACCGAAGTTCAACCTCTACCAGTCGCTCCACACGACGGTCATCGGTCCAGGGGGCCGACCCGTCGAGGTCCAGGTCCGCACCCAGGAGATGCACGCGCGCGCCGAGTTCGGCATCGCCGCGCACTGGGGCTACAAGGAAGGCGCCGATCCTCGACGTGAGGTGGCCTGGATGGAGCGCATCGCCGAGGCTGACTCGGAGATCCACGATCCGGTCAAGTTCCTTGAGGCGCTCAAGGTCGACCTCGAGCAAGACGAGGTCTACGTCTTCACCCCGAAGGGCCGGGTCATCTCGCTCTCTGCGCGCTCGACCCCGGTCGACTTCGCCTACGCCGTGCACACCGAGATCGGGCACCGCTGCATCGGGGCTCGGGTCAACGGCCGACTGGTGCCGCTCGACACCAAGCTGGTCTCCGCGGACACCGTCGAGATCTTCACCTCCAAGGCCGAGTCAGCCGGGCCCTCGCGAGACTGGCTGGGTTTCGTGGCGTCGTCGCGGGCGCGCAACAAGATCCGCCAGTGGTTCACCCGGGAGCGGCGTGAGGACGCCATCGAGCAGGGCCGAGAGGAGGTCTCGAAGGCCCTTCGCCGCGAGGCCATCCCGATCAGGACCACCCTCAGCTCGACGGCGCTCTCCCAGGTGGCCTCTGATCTCAACCTCGACGGGCTCGAGGCGCTGTTCGCTGCGGTCGGCGAGGGGCAGATCTCGGCCCAGTCGGTGGTCCAGCGCGTCGGGCGAGAGATGCGTGGCGGCGACGAGGACCAGCTGCCCACGACGGCCACGAGCACGACCAGGGCACCGAGGCGCGAGTCGACCGGCGTCTACGTCGAGGGCCTCGACGACGTCATGGTCCACCTGGCGCGGTGCTGCACGCCGGTGCCGGGCGACGAGATCATCGGGTTCGTCACGATGGGACGAGGGGTCTCGGTGCACCGCACCGATTGCTCGAACGCCGCGGGCCTGGCCCGCAGCTCAGAGGAGCGCCTGATCGAGGTCGAGTGGGACGCCACCAGCGTCGGGGTCTTCAGGGCCGTGCTCGAGGTCATGGCCTTCGATCGCTCGCGCTTGTTGGCGGACGTGACCCAGGTGGTCTCCGAGCACCACCTCAACATCATCTCGGCCCGCACGGTCACCACCGCTGATCGGGTCAGCCGCATGACCTTCGAGATCGAGCTGGCGGACCCAGCTCACCTCGACAGCCTCTTGGGCTCGCTCAAGCGGCTCGATGGCGTCTTCGACGCCTATCGCCAGCTGCCCGGTGCGCGAGGCTGAACCAATGAGTGAAGAGCACGGTCCTCCTCGCGCCCCGACGGGCACCCACGACGTCATGCCTCCCGAGAGCAGCCGCTGGGAGGCGCTCTTGGCGCTCTTCGCCGAGCTGGCCGAGCGCTACGGCTTCCACATGGTCCACACGCCGCTGTTCGAGGACGCGCGGGTCTTCCAGCGGGGCATCGGTGCCACCTCCGAGGTGGTGGGCAAGGAGATGTACGAGTTCACCGACCGGGGGGACGCCAGCTGGCCCTGCGGCCCGAGGGCACGGCCTCGATCGTGCGAGCCTTCGTCCAACACCATCCGGCCATCCCGTTTCGAGCGTGGTACGCCACGCCTTCGTTCCGCTACGAGCGACCGCAGGCTGGCCGCTATCGCCAGCATCACCAGGTGGGCGTCGAGGCACTTGGGACCGAGGACCCTGACGTCGACGTCGAGGTCATCTCGCTCGCTCAGCGCTTCTTTGAGTCCTTAGGGCTCAGCCGCTTCAGCCTCCGGGTCAACTCGATGGGGGACCAGGCGTGTCGACCCGCCTACATCGACCAGCTGCGCTCATTCCTCGCCGAGCACCAGAGCCTCCTGTGCGACGAGCACGCCGAGCGCTACAAGGACAACCCGCTTCGCGTCCTCGACTGCAAGAAGCCCGGCTGCCTGGCGGCCACCGAGGGTGCGCCGATGCTGATCGACTCGCTCTGCGAGCCCTGTCGAAGCCACCACCAGCGCGTCTTGGAGGGCCTCGCAGCCGACGGGATCAGCGCTCGCGCCGATGATCGCCTGGTCAGGGGGTTCGACTACTACACGAGGACCACCTTCGAGTTTGCCTCCGAAGCGCTCGAGGGGGCGCAGAACGCCATCGGTGGTGGTGGTCGCTATGACGGGCTCGTCGAGCTCTTGGGCGGACCGCCGACCCCGGGGATCGGTTTCGGGATCGGGATCGAGCGTGTGCTCTTGGCGTGTGACGCTGAGGCGCAGTTTGCCGTTGATCAGCCGAGCCCTGTGGCCTTCGTCATCGACGTGACCGGGGGAGCGGCCGCTCGGGACCTCGTGGCGGCGCTTCGTCGCCTGGGTCTCTACGTCGAGCGCTCCTATGGGCATCGCTCGCTCAAGGCCCAGTTCAAGGCCGCTGATCGCTCGGGCGCGCAGATGGCGCTCCTCATCGGCTCGGAGGAGCTGGCACAGGAGTCCGTTACCATCCGGGCGCTGCGAGATGAGCGCTCGCAGACCACGCTGGCGATCAGGGATCTCCTGGAGGGCGTGGAGACGACAGGAGAGATCACGTGGTGAGCAGTGACGACGGAGCCTTGGGCAACCTCGAGGCGACTGCCCTGCGCGATGGCCTCTGCGCCTCGTTGAGCCTCGACGATCTGGGTCGGACGGTCCGGCTCTGCGGCTGGGTCTCGAGGCGGCGCGAGCATGGCGAGCACCTCGCCTTCGTCGACCTGCGCGACCACACCGGGATCATCCAGTGCGTCATCGACGGCAGCGTCGACGTGCGTTCCGAGTACGTCCTCCAGGTCACCGGCACCGTGCGACGCCGGCCCGAGGGCACCATCAACGAGAAGCTCGTCACCGGGGAGATCGAGCTCGGCGACTGCCAGGTCGAGGTGCTCGCCGCGGCCGAGCCCCCGCCCTTCAGCCTCGACGACCGAGCGGAGGTCGACGAGCAGATCCGCCTCCGCTATCGCTTCTTGGATCTGCGGCGACCGAGGCTCCAGCGCAACCTGCGGGTGCGGGCGGCGGTCAACCGGGCGATCCGCTCGTCGATGGACGCCCAGGGCTTCGTCGAGGTTGAGACGCCCATCCTCTGGGCGCCCACCCCCGAGGGAGCCCGAGAGTTCGCCGTGCCGAGCCGCCTGCACCACGGTTCGTTCTACGTCTTGCCCCAGAGCCCCCAGCTGGCCAAGCAGGTGCTGATGGTGGGCGGCGTCGACCGCTACTACCAGATCGCTCGCTGCATGCGAGATGAGGATCTGCGCGCCGACCGCCAGTTCGAGTTCACCCAGCTGGACCTCGAGGCGTCGTTCGTCTCCCAGGATGACGTCTTGCGCTTCGTCTCCGCCGCCGTCGTCGAGGCGGCCGAGGCCGCCACCGGCGTGCGGCCGGGAGCGATCCCATCGATGACGTGGCACGAGGCGATCGACCGCTACGGCAGCGACAAGCCTGACCTGCGCGTCGAGATCGAGCTCACCGACCTCTCGGCCCTCTTCGAGGGCTCCGAGGTCCGCGCGTTCGCAGCCCCCGTGGTCAAGGCGCTGCGCCTCCCTGGCGGTGCGGGGACGTCTCGCAGCCAGCTCGACACCTGGACCGCTCGAGCCAAGGCCCAGGGCGCAGGAGGCCTGGCGTGGTTCCGCGTCGTGGCGTCGGAGGACGAGCTGGGGCTCGACTCCCCGCTCGATCGCTTCTTGTCGGACGATGAGCGCCGGGGCATCCTCGGCGCCACAGGAGCCGAGGTCGGTGACCTCATCTTGTGCGTGGCTGATGAGTGGCGCCGGGCCTCAGAGATCCTGGGTGAGCTGCGAGCGACGCTCCTCTCACCTCCCGTGGGTGACGGCGCGATGCGCTACGTCTGGGTCGTCGACTTCCCGATGTTCGACGGGACCGATGCCGAGGGCAACCCTGCCGCGGCGCACCACCCCTTCACCATGCCGCATCTCGACGACCTCGAGCTCTTGGAGACCGATCCAGCGTCGGTGCGAAGCCAGGCCTATGACCTGGTCCTCAACGGCTGGGAGCTGGGCTCCGGCTCGGTTCGAATCCATCGAGGCGACATCCAGCGGCGGGTGTTCCGAGCGCTCGGCATCTCGGACGAGGACGCCGAGGAGCGCTTCGGCTTCCTGCTCGGCGCCTTCCGCTACGGCGCACCACCTCACGCTGGCTTCGCCTTCGGGATCGATCGCCTGGTGGCGATCATGGTGGGGGAGGAGAACATCCGAGAGGTCATCGCCTTCCCGAAGACCCAGTCGGGCACTGATCTGATGACCGGTGCTCCAGCCCCGATCGCGCCGCGTGCCCTCGCTGATCTCGGACTTCGGCCGACACCCACCCCGACGTGAGCGACGACCTCTTCGCCGCCCAAGCCTCCAAGCGCTTGGCGGCGAGAGGACCCCTGGCGGCACGCCTTCGGCCGAAGAGCCTCGACGAGGTCGTGGGCCAGGCCCACCTCGTCGGTCCTGACGGCGCGCTCCGGCTGCTGGCCGAGCAGGACCGGCTGACCTCGGTGATCCTGTGGGGTCCACCGGGGTCGGGCAAGACCACGATGGCGTCGCTCCTGGCGGCCGCCTCGACGAAGGAGTTCATCGCTCTCTCGGCGGTCTCCTCTGGCGTCAAAGACGTCAGGGAGGTCCTCGACGGCGCACGCCAGCGCCTCGGTGAGCAGGGTCAAGGCACCGTGCTCTTCCTCGATGAGGTCCATCGCTTTAACAAAGCCCAGCAAGACCTCCTCCTGCCGTCGGTCGAAGAGGGCCTGATCGTGCTGATCGGAGCCACCACCGAGAACCCCTACTTCGAGGTGAATGCGCCGCTGCTGAGCCGATCGACCTTGTGGCGCCTGGCGCCCCTGTCGCCCGACGACCTCCGGACGCTGGCGGGGCGCGGCTTGGCGGTGGAGGGAGCGGAGGCCGACGCCGAGGCCCTCGAGCTGCTGGTCAGCTCGGCTGACGGTGACGCCCGGGCGCTGCTCACCACGCTCGAGGTGGCGGTGGCCCTGGCCGACGCACGTCGAGGCGAGGCGGGGACCAGCTCGCTGAGCGCCAAGGACGTCGTCGACGCGCGCGACGGCCGGGTGCTCCACCAGGGGGCCGATGAGCACTACGACCAGGTCTCCGCCATGATCAAGTCGATCAGAGGCTCCGACCCCGACGCCGGCCTCTACTGGATGGCGCGGCTGCTCGAGGCTGGGGAGAGCGCTCGCTTCGTGGCTCGCCGCCTCGTCATCTTGGCCTCGGAGGACATCGGCATGGCCGATCCGCTGAGCTTGCTGGTCGCTGAGGCGGCGGCCCAGGCCGTCGAGCACGTCGGCTTGCCTGAAGCGCAGCTGAACCTGGCCCAGGCGGTGGTCCACCTGGCGACCGCTCCGAAGTCCAACCGGGTCACCGCCGCCTTGGGCGCGGCGTTCGAGGACGTCCGCAAAGGGCCCATGACCTCGGTGCCGGCGCACCTGCGTGACGCGCACTACAAGGGAGCGGGCGAGCTGGGCCACGGTGCGGGCTACGCCTACCCGCACGACACCCCCGAAGGCTGGGTGGCCCAGCGCTACCTCCCCGAGGAGCTCGGCGAGCGGCGCTACTACCTGCCGTCGACCCACGGCCGAGAGGCGAGGGTGCTCTCGTGGATCGAAGAGGCGTCCTCGAGCGAGCCTGGGTGACGCGCAGGGGGCCCACGGCAGCCCACCGGTAGGCTTGTCCGGATGGACGCCTCCCAGCTTCGACGCGCCTTTCTCGAGTTCTTCGAGCGCCACGACCACCAGATCGTGCCGTCCGCGTCGCTGATCCCCCACGATCCGAGCGTCCTGTTCACCATCGCCGGCATGGTGCCGTTCAAGCCCTACTTCGTCGGCGAGGAGCCCGCACCCTGGCCCCGGGCCACCTCGGTCCAGAAGTGCTTCCGCACGGTGGACATCGACCTCATCGGCACGACGACGAGGCACTGCACGTTCTTCGAGATGCTGGGGAACTTCAGCTTCGGTGACTACTTCAAGCACGGAGCCATCACGATGGCCTGGGAGCTCATCACCGAGGTCTTGGGCCTTGAGGCCGACCGGCTCTGGGTGACCGTCCACGAGACCGATGACGAGGCCGCTGAGCTCTGGCGAGACAGCGTCGGTCTCGATCCCTCGCGGATCCAGCGGCTGGGCAAGGACAACTTCTGGCGGATGGGTGACACCGGTCCCTGCGGGCCCTCGTCAGAGATCTTCTTCGACAAAGGTGCTCAGTTCGGTGCGGACGGAGGACCTGCCCACGGGGGCGATGAGCGCTTCGTCGAGATCTGGAACCTCGTCTTCATGCAGTTCAACGCCGAGATCGACGGCTCGCTGACGCCCCTGCCGAAGACCAACATCGACACCGGGGCCGGCCTCGAGCGACTCGTGCCGATCTTGAACGGGACGGACTCGGTGTTCGCCACCGACTCGTTTGCTGGCCTGCTCGAAGCGGCCCAGTCGATGACCGGCGTGGCGTACGGCGCCGAGCACGACAGCGACGTGGCGCTTCGGATCATGGCTGATCACGGTCGGGCCATGACGATGCTGGTCGCCGACGGTGTCCTCCCCTCCAACGAGGGTCGGGGCTACGTGCTGCGGCGCCTGGTGCGTCGAGCGGTCCTCGCCGCCCAGCGGGCGGGTGCCTCCTCGGCGGTGACCCCTGGCTTGGTGGCGGCCACGGTGGCGTCGCTGGGCGACACCTATGAGACGCTCCGTCGAGACCAGGACCTGATCAGCTCGATCGTCGAGCGTGAGGAGAGCGGCTTCTTCGCCACGCTGCGCGCCGGGATGGCCCTGCTTGACGAGGCCGCCGCACCCCTCGAGGGCACCGAGCAGGCGCAGGTCCCCGGCGAGGTGGCCTTCCGGCTTCACGACACCCACGGCTTTCCCATCGAGCTCACCGAAGAGCTGCTGGCCGAGCGTCACCTGGGTGTCGACCGAGAGGGCTTCGACCGACTCATGGCCGAGCAGCGCGAGCGCGCCCGGAAGGCCGCCAGGGCGCCGAGAGCCGCCGACGAGGCCGCCTATCGCTCGATCGTCGACGCCGAGGGCCCGACGGTCTTCGTCGGTCGCACGAGAGACGACTACAGCGTCCCTGCCCGCGTGGTGGGCGTCCTCGCTGGCAGCGACGGGGTCCAGGAGATCTTCTTGGATCGCACGCCCTTCTACGCCGAGAGTGGTGGCCAGGTGGGTGACACCGGCGTCATCGAGACGGCCACCGGCTCCGCGGAGATCGTCGAGACGATCGCGCCGACCCCTGGGCTTCATGCCCATCGGGCCAAGGTCACCGGTGAGATCATCGTGGGCCAGGACGCGCTGGCCACCATCGATGGCCCGCGACGCGAGTCGCTGCGGCGCAACCACACGGCCACGCACCTGCTCCACTGGGCCCTGCGCGAGGTGCTGGGCGACCACGTCCGCCAGCAAGGCTCGCTGGTCGCACCGGATCGGCTTCGCTTCGACTTCAGCCATCACGGGGCTCCGAGCGACGAGGAGCTGGGCGAGGTGACGCGCCTCGTCAACCTCCAGGTGCTCTCTGATGAGCCGGTCGAGACGACCGAGACCTCGAGGGCCGAGGCAGAGCAGCTCGGTGCCATCGCGTTCTTCGGCGACAAGTACGGGGAGCGGGTGCGCGTCATCCGCGCCGGGGCCCAGAGCCTCGAGTTCTGCGGCGGCACCCACGTCGACGCGCTGGGCGCGATCGGCTCGTTCCAGATCATCTCGGAGGGCTCGATCGGCTCGAACACCCGGCGGATCGAGGCGGTCACCGGCATGGAGAGCCTCGAGCGGTCGCTCGGCTCTCGTACCTTGGTCGAGCAAGCAGCGTCTGCGCTCAAGACGGAGCCTGACGGCCTCTTGGAGGCCATCGAGCGCTCCCTCGAGCGGACCAAGCTGCTCGAGCGAGAGCGAGATGCGCTCCGGCAAGCCGGCGTCGAGGCCGAGGCGGCCGAGCTGGTCGCCGGCGCCGACGGGGTCGTCCTCGTCTCGAGCGTGCTCGAGCGTGGCCCCGATGAGCTGCGCCAGCTGACGAGCAGCGTCCTTCGTCGTGGTTCCCTCGAGGCCGTGGTGCTCGGCTCGATCGCTGGCGGAAAGGTGTCGATCGCTGTGGCCACCGACGGCAGCCGAGACGCCAAGGAGCTCGTCAAGCAGCTCGGACCCATGATCGGGGGCGGCGGTGGCGGCTCGCCCGAGCTGGCGCTGGCCGGAGGCAAGCGCCCTGAGGGCCTCGACGAGGCGCTGCAGGCCGCCGGGGTCATCCTCGGAGGGTCGTGAGTGCGACGATGACCGTCAGCGGTCGAGTGCTCGCCCTCGATCCAGGCTCCAAGCGTGTGGGGGTCGCGGTGAGCGACACGTCGCGGACGATGGCGTTTCCTCGCCCGGCGCTGGCGGCAGGCGACAGCCTCGTGTCGGCCGTGGTCTCCCTCGTCGACGAGGAGGAGGCCTCCTTGGTCGTGGTGGGCTTGCCTCGATCGCTCTCGGGCGCAGAGGGGACGTCTGCCACGCTGGCGCGGGCGCTGGCCGCCTCGCTCACGGAGGCTCTCGCCCCTCTGGGCATCGGCGTCGAGGTCCACGATGAGCGACTGACCACGGTCCAGGCGAGCCGAGCGCTCAAGGCAGCGGGCCACAGCGCTCGCTCGCTCAAGGGCTCAGTGGACTCGGCTGCGGCCACGGTCCTCTTGGAGTCGTGGATGGCTGGCCGATGACAGAGCCGTACGACGACGAGCTGCCGCGCGCTGGAGGCGAGGAGCCCGAGAGCTTTGAGCCCGAGAGCTTTGAGCCCGAGGGCGACGAGCTCGAGCACGACGAGACGCCTCGTGCGCCGACGCCCCGCCCGCGGCGCCGACGGCGCCGGAGCAAGGCTGTGCGCTGGGTGGCGCTCGTGATCGCCCTGGTGCTGGTGGCCGGCGTGGCGTTCTACGAGGTCTCCTCGCACCCCTTCGGTGGTCCGGGCAAGCCCGTGACGATCGAGGTGACCAAGGGCGAGTCGTACTCCTCGGCGGTCAACGCCTTTGCTCACGAAGGGGTGCTCTCGAGCGCCTTCGCATTCCGCATCTACTCAACGATCCACGGCTCGCCCTCGCTGCTCCCCGGGTTCTACACCGCCCCCAAGAACTCGACCTTCGGGGCGGTCCATGCCCTCTTGAGCGCGGGGCCGAACACCAGCGCCCTGGACCTGCCGGCTGGCTTCACCCTTCAAGAGACGGCGGATCGACTGGGCACGGTCTCGAGCACCGCCTTCGCCAACCAGTTCGCCGCCCTCTTGCGCTCAGGAGCGGTCCGATCACCCTTCGAACCCACCGGCACGAACAACCTGGAAGGGCTCGTGGCGCCGGGCACCTACCTGCTGCCTCCCTCCCTGACCCCGAGAGCGCTCCTCGAGTCGATGGTCCGTCGCTTCGTGGCCCTGGCCGCCTCGGTGGGGCTGGTTCCGAGCACAAGTCGCGCAGGCCTCGACAGCTACCAGCTGGCCACGGCTGCCTCCGTCGTCGAGAAGGAGGGCTACCTGGACAAGAACATGCCCCAGGTGGCCCGCGTCATCCTGAACCGGCTCGATCGCGCCATGCCGCTCCAGATGGACTCGACCGTGCTCTACGCCCTCGGCCAAGACGGGGGCCAGGTGACCGCGGCCGACGAGCACTACAACTCGCCGTACAACTCGTACCTGCACGCGGGCCTGCCGCCGACACCGATCTGCACGTCCTCGCGCGCAGCGCTGAGTGCCACCATGAACCCTCCTGAGGGCGCTTGGCTCTTCTTCACCCTGGTCTCGAAGGACGGGACCATGGCCTTCTCCGACACCTTTGACGAGCAGCTGGCCAACGAGGCCATCGCTGCGAAGAACGGGATCTGAGACGTGGCAGCCCAGACGCTCGTCGGCGTGGTCGGCCACCCGGTTGACCACTCGCTCTCGCCGCTCCTGCACCGAGCGGCGTTCGAGGCGATGGGCCTGGCATGGGGGTCGGAGGCCTTCGAGGTCGAAGCGGGGCGAGCAGCGGAGGTGGTCATCGCCATGAAGGCCTTCGGGATCCGTGGCCTGTCGGTGACCATGCCGCTAAAAGAGGAGGCGGCCGCGGCGGTCGATCGGCTCGAGCCCTCGGCCGAGGCGCTCGGCTCGGTCAACTGCCTCTCGCTCGAAGCTGGTGAGGTGGTCGGCCTCTCGACTGATGGGGAGGGTCTGCTGGCGTCGCTCTCGCATGCGGCGGGCTTCGAGGCGCCGCACACGCACGTGGCCCTCGTCGGCTCCGGCGGCGCCGCTCGGGCGGTCGCCAGCGCTCTCGGGGCTGCTGGAGCGGCGGAGGTCGTGGTCATCGCTCGCGATCGAGGCAGAGCTGAACGGGTGGCCGCGCTCGCGCACGGAGCAGGACGGGTGGGCAGCCCTGCCGACGCCGAGGCGTGCGAGCTGGTGATCGAGGCGACGCCGATCGGCATGGCGTCGACCTCGCATGCAGCGGAGCGCTCGTTGGTCGATCCGGAGCGCCTGCACCAGGGCCAGCTCGCAGTCGATCTCGTCTACCACCCTCGAGAGACCGCCTGGCTCCTGGCCGCGGGAGCGGCCGGTGCCACGGTCGTGGGTGGCCTCGGGATGTTGGTGCACCAAGCCGCGCTCCAGATCGAGCGATGGACCTCGCGTCCGGCGCCGGTGGCCGCGATGTGGTCTGCTGTGGCCGAGGAGGCTGCCTGATGGTCATGACGCCGCGGCTCGGCACCGTGCGCCGTCGCAGCACGGGATCCACCGACTGGGTGCTGGCGGGCGCCGCGCTGGTCGCCGCGCTGGTGGGACTCGTGATGGTCTACTCAGCAACTCGCTCGGGTTTGGCCGTCCAAGGCCTGTCGGCGACGTACTTCCTCAAGCGACAAGCCATCTTCGTCTTCGGCGGCATCGTGCTGATGCTGCTGCTCTGGAGGCTGGACTACCGGCGCTTCGAGCAGTTCGCCACCCCGATCTACATCGGGCTGCTCGTCGCCCTGCTGGTGGTCTTGGCCCCAGGCGTCGGGTCCAACGCCCTCGGGGCCCAGCGATGGTTCTCGCTGGGCTTCATCCAGATCCAACCTTCAGAGTTCGCCGTCCTGGCGATCATCCTGGCCGTCGCCACCTACTGCAACCGGAGACCAGACGGCCTCACGCTGCGCGACGTCTCTCGTCTGCTGATCCTCGCCGGCGCCCCGATGGCGCTGATCCTGATCCAGCCCGACCTCGGCACGGTGATCATCCTCTCGGTCACCCTGCTCGTGATGCTCACGGTCGCCGGTCTGCCGGGACGGCTCCTGATCTGGCTGCTCATCGGTGCGGTCGTGGTGGTCGTGGTGGCCATCGAGGGCGGGGTGCTCTCGAGCTACCAGATCCACCGCTTCACGAGCTTCCTCAACCAGAACTCGAACAACCCTGCCCTCCAGCAGTACGTCTACAACGTCAAACAGGCCAAGACGGCGATCGGCTCGGGCGGGATCTGGGGCACCGGCATCGGCCATGGCGCCCTGACCAACCTCGGCTACGTCCCCGAGCAGCAGACCGACTTCATCTTCACCGCGGTGGGCGAGCAGACCGGCTTCATCGGCTCGACGGTGGTGCTCGCGCTCATGGGGCTCATCTCCTACCGGCTCTTGCGAGCAGCGATGCTGGCCAAGGACATGCTGGGGCGCGTCATCTGCGCCGGGGTCTTCGCGTTCTTCACCTTCTCGGTGTTCCAGAACGCCGGGATGACCATGGGCATCATGCCGGTCACCGGGATCCCGCTGCCCTTCTTGAGCTACGGAGGCTCTGCCGCGCTCGTCTTCTTTGCCGGGGTCGGCCTGGTGCTCTCCGTCGAGGCCCGACGTGGTGGCTAGCACCACCGAGCCGGAGGCCGCCCACTTCGCCGTCGTCGAGGTCACGAACGTCGACGTCGTGCTCCCCGCCACCCACGCCGTGGTGCACCTGCGAGAGGCCGAAGCGCCACATCGGACGCTCTCGATCCCGATCGGCCTGGCCGAGGGCGCGGCGCTCGCCGCCGCGCGCGAGCGCTTGGTCGGCCAGCGACCCTCGACCCATGAGCTGTTCTGCGAGGTCCTGGCTCGAGCCAACCTGGACGTGATCGCGGTGCGCCTGATCGATGAGCAGGATGGCGTGTACTTCGCCGAGCTCGACCTGATGGGAGCGCGTGGCCGAGAGGTGGTCGCTTGTCGGCCCTCAGACGGCCTCGTCGTGGCCCTTCGCCAGCGGGTGCCGGCGCCCCTGCTCCTCGACGAGCGGCTGTTCTAGGCGCTCGAGGGCTGGGGGGCGACCGCTCGTCGCTCGCTGATGGCGTCGGGATCGATCCAGTCCGGACCCGCCTCGTCGGAGATCCGCATCAGGATGGCCAGCAAGATGTAGTTGGCGACCAGCGAGGAGCCACCGGCTGCCGCGAACGGCAGCGTGATCCCTGTCAGCGGGAGCAGGCGCAAGATGCCAGCCATGATGAAGAAGGCCTGGAAGCCCACGATGATGGTGAGGCCCGCCGCGCAGAGCCGTGCGAAGTCGCTGCGAGCGCGCTGGGCGATGTGGAAGCCCGCCCCCACGATGAGGGTGAAGGCGATCACCAAGATCCCGGTGCCCATGAAGCCGAGCTCCTCGCCGATGGCGGTGTAGATGAGGTCTGAGGTGAGCTCGGGGATGCGCCCGGATTGCCCGAGGCCCAGCCCGGTGCCGCCGACCCCGCCGCTGCCGAGCGAGTACCACGACTGGACCAGCTGGAAGCCCTTGCCCGACGCGTACCTCCACGGATCCAGCCAGATCTCGACGCGGATGTGGACCTGGCTGAAGAACTTGTAGGCGATGAAGGCCCCCAAGGCGAAGAGCACCAAGCCGATGATGATGTAGAGGAAGCGCCCGGTGGCGATCCAGAGCATGCCGATGAACAAGGTGAACAGCAGCATGGCGAAGCCGACGTCGTTCTCCATGCCGAGCACGGCGATGGCGAAGAGCCACGCACCGAGGATGGGCAGCAGCGGACGGGGGTCCAACACCAGCCGGTCGCCCACTCGGGCGGTCGGGATCGACAAGAGCTCCTTGTTGTCGGCGAAGTACGACGCGAAGAAGATCACGAGCAGGATCTTGGCGATCTCGATCGGTTGGAACTGGATGCTGGCGACCTTGACCCAGAGCTGGGCGCCTCCGACCTTGTAGCCGATCCCGGGGAGCAGGGGAGCCAGGATCAAGATGATGGCGATGAACAGCAGGATGTAGCGATAGCGGTCGAGATCGCGCGTTCGCCGGACCACCAGCAAGGTGCCGACGTAGAGCGCAGCGCCCAGCAGCGTCCAGGTGGCCTGCTGCTGGGCGGCGTAGGGATTCCAGCGGACGATCTCGACGTAGCCGATGCCGTTGAGCAGTGCCGCCAAGGGGAGGAGCACCGGGTTGGCGTGGGGGACCAGCCAGCGGTTCGCCACGTGCACGCCCAGCGTCAGGGCCAAGAGCACGACGAGGAACGTGGCGGCGTGGGGAGGGAGGCTGTTCTTGGCCCCGAGCGACGCCAAGGCATAGAGCAGCGTGACGATCACCCAGACGAAGAGGAGCAGGCCCAGCTCGGTGCGGCGACGAGGCTTCGGGATTCGCTGGAACGACGGCAGCGCCCAGCTCCGTCGAGGGACCGACTCAGCCGTGTAGGCGACGGCGTCAGCAGGCATCGACCGATGGTATCGCTGCAGGTAGCCTGAGCCACGGAGCCCGACCAGCCAGGAGCAGTCATGAGCGTTCAAGACCCCGCTGGACCGGCCGTCTCGGCCACGGAGGAGGAGCCCGACCAGCCAGGCAGCGTGGCGTCGTTCGGGCCACAGCGCTTCTCGAACCGGGAGCTCTCTCGTCTGGACTTCGGGGCTCGACTGCTCGATCTGGCCGAAGATCCCTCGCTCGCCCTGCTCGAGCGGGTCAAGTTCATCGCCATCTTCGCTGAGCTCCTCGATGAGTTCTTCCAGGTGAGGGTGACCGGCCTCGAGGACCAGGTCGCTGCCGGGATCAGGACGCGCTCGTCGGACGGCTTGCGCCCCAAAGAGCAGCTCGCGGCGATTCGAGAGCGAGTCCTCGAGCTGGTCCAGCGCCAGGACCGCATCTTCTTGGACTCCCTCGTGCCTGCCTTGGCCGATGCGGGGATCTACTTCTCCGACTACGTCGATCTCGACGACGACGACAGGGTCTTCTTGGACCAGGTCTTCCAGCGCCAGATCTTCCCGGTGCTGACCCCCCTGGCGGTCGATCCAGGCCACCCCTTCCCCAACATCTCGAACCTGTCGCTCAACCTCGCTGTCCAGGTCAACGATCCGAGCACCGATGAGCATCGGATCGCCCGGGTCAAGGTCCCCGCCTTGTTGCCGCGCTTCATCGTGATGCCGGACGGCGAGCGCTTCGTCGCGCTCGAGAAGGTGATCGCCGCTCACTTGGGCGAGCTCTTCCCCGGCATGATCATCGGGCATCACGAGGCCTTCAGGGTGACGAGGAACGTTGACCTCCAGCTCGAAGAAGACGAGGCCGACGACCTCTTGGTCGCCATCGAGGCGGAGCTCCGCCGCTCTCGCTTCGGCCGAGCGGTGCGTCTTGAGATCACCCACGAGACCCAGTCGGAGATCCGTGACCTGCTCGCTCGGGAGCTCGACGTGCCGACCGAGAACATCTACTCGCTCGAGGCCCCGTTGGCCCTGGGTGGACTCTGGGCGCTCCACGGGCTCGATCGCCCCGAGCTCCACGAGGAGCAGTGGACGCCCGTGCCTCCCTTCGATCTGACCACCCCGGAGGGCACGCCCGTCGACATCTTCGCCGTGCTGCGAGAGCGCGACGTGCTCGTCCACCACCCCTATGAGTCGTTCAGCGCCTCGGTCGAGGCGTTCATCGCTCAGGCAGCCAGCGATCCTGACGTGCTCGGCATCAAGCAGACGCTCTATCGGACCTCGGGTGACAGCCCGATCGTCGCCTCGCTGATCTTGGCGGCAGAGTCAGGCAAGCAGGTCGCCGCGCTCGTCGAGCTCAAGGCTCGCTTCGATGAGGAGGCGAACATCGGCTGGGCCAAGGCACTTGAGGACGCCGGCGTCCACGTCGTCTACGGCGTCGTGGGCTTCAAGACGCACTCGAAGACAGCGTTGGTCCTGCGGCGAGAGGGCGACGAGATCCGGCGCTACTGCCACGTGGGGACCGGGAACTACAATTCGAAGACGGCCAAGACCTATGAGGACGTCGGCTTCCTCTCGGCGAACCCCGACCTCGCGGCTGACGTGGGTGACCTGTTCAACTTCCTCACAGGCTTCTCTCGACAGGGGCCGTTCCGTGAGCTGCTCGTCTCGCCCGGCACGCTGCGCAGCGGCATCGTGGCTGAGATCGAGGCGGAGACCCAGCGAGGCCCCGAAGGGCGCATCGTGCTCAAGGCCAACGGCCTCACCGACCCCGAGGTGATCGACTCGCTCTACGCCGCCTCCCAAGCGGGCGTGCCCATCGATCTGGCCGTGCGGGGCATGTGCTGCCTGCGGCCAGCGATCCCGGGACTCTCCGAGACGATCTCGGTCCGCTCGGTGGTCGGTGAGTTCCTCGAGCACTCGAGGATCTATTCCTTCGGCCACGCACTCGACCCGAGAGGACCGAGGATCTACATCGGGTCGGCTGACCTCATGGAGCGCAACCTGGATCGGCGCATCGAAGCGTGCGCGCCGATCTACGACCCGGCGCTCAAGGCGAGGCTGCTCGAGGTGCTCTCCTTGGTGCTGGCTGATGACACCAACACCTGGCTCTTGGGGCCTGACAGGCGCTGGCGGCGTCTGAGCGCCACCAACGGCAACAACATGCAGCACCAGCTCAAGGAGATGGCGCTCGACGAGGCGAAGTCCCGCCTCGCTCGCTGAACAGCTCTCAGCTCGAGGGTGAGGGCCCGTCGATGCCGCGGGATCCGGTGGCGACGACGATTCGCCAACCTGAGCGAGAGGTACGAGAGCCCGCCGAGGGGGATCGGCAGCCAGAAGTTGACGAGGCGCCACGAGATCACCGCGATGTAGGCGATCGAGGCAGGCACGCCGAAGCCGACGAGGGCCCCTGAGAGGAAGAACTCGACCACACCGAGCCCTCCGGGCGTGATGGGCAGGGCAGCGAGGATGTTGGCGAGCCCGTAGGCCACGAGCAGGTCGATGGGTGGCACGGTGTGCCCGAAGGCGAGCAGGAAGACCCAGAGGCACGCTGCGTCGAGCAGCCAGTTGGCGGCCGCCCAGAACAGCGCCCACCCGAGGAGCTTGCGGTTCGAGATCATGATGGTCAGCCGGTCGACGACCTGGCCCAAGAGATCCGACACCCGATCAGGCGTGAGGAAGGGCATGTGGTGGGCGATGCGGCGGAGCCAGCCGTCCGCTTGGCGCTGCCCTCTCGTCAGCAGGACCAGCGTGCCGCCGATGGCCGCGAGCAGCAGCACGCCGAGGATGGCGGCGTAGCCGTAGAGCCGGTTGACCCCGTTGATGGGGATCGAGATCAGCAGGCACAGCCAGAAGATGATGTTGAGGACCACGGCGGAGCCGATGCCCTGGGTGGCCATGCCGAAGGCGGCCGTGGAGCCGGGGACGCCCTGCTCGGAGAGCAGCCGATACCCGACGGCGCCACCTGCTGCCGTGCCACCAGGCACCACGTGGCTCACGGCGAGCCCGGACATGTTGATGCGCAGCATCGTCCAGTGACCTGGGGGATCGGGCGCGAAGACCGTGCGAGACAGCTCGGTGTACGCCATGAGCGCCCCCACCTCCAAGAAGATGGCGAGGATCATCAGCTCGACGTTGGCGTCGGCTAAGACGTGGACGTTGTGCCGAGCGGAGGCGAACTCGGGCAGCAGCAGGTACTCGAAGACGAAGAGCAGGACGATCGCTGAGAGCGTGTAGCGGATCTCAGGCCGGAACCAACGACGTTTGCGCTTCTGAGCGGGCTGCTCGGCAGGGATCTCGCTCTCCGGCACGTCGCCCATGCTTTCACGTCGCTAAGGAGTGCTTAAGACATTGCGGTCGTGTTACGAATCGCAGCCGACCGATGACCTAGGATTTCGGCCGTGAAGGTCCTGGTCGTCGTGCCGACGTACAACGAGGCACCCAACATCGATCGGATGCTCACGTCGCTGCGAGAGGCGCTCCCTGACGCTGAGGTCCTGGTGGTCGACGACGGGAGCCCGGACGGGACGGCGAAGCTCGTCACCGAGACCGCTGAGCGCCTGGGCAAGGTCTCACTCCTCGAGCGCTCAGCGAAAGATGGTCTCGGGAGCGCCTATCGAGCAGGCTTCACCTGGGGCCTCGAGCGCGGCTTCGAAGCGCTTGTCGAGATCGACGCCGACTTCTCCCACGACCCCGCGTCGCTGCCCGTGCTGATCGAGGCTGCCGAGCGAGGTGCGGACGTGGTGATCGGCTCGCGCTACGTCGAGGGAGGGTCCATCCCCAACTGGAAGTGGCATCGCCACATGCTCTCGAGGAGCGGGAACCAGTACGCCTCGATGATGCTCGGCTTGAAGGTCGCCGATGCCACCGCAGGCTTCAGGGTCTATCGGGCGTCTGCGCTTCGAGCCATCGATTTCGAGACCGTCCGAGCCGACGGCTACGGCTTCCAGATCGAGATGACGTATCGGTCACGTCTTGCCGGCCAGACCATCGCTGAGGTGCCCATCGCCTTCGTCGACCGAGAGTTCGGTGAGTCGAAGATGTCATCGAGCATCATCGTCGAGGCACTCGGGTTGGTGACCAAGTGGGGCGCTCAGCGCTTCGTCGGGCGAAGCTGGAGGCCACCCGTCGTCACGGCCGGCTGAGCATCGAGCTGCTGGCCGGTGCCACCGTCTCGACGACCGAAGCCAGCTTCGAGCGCGTCTCGGCTGCCTCGGAACGAGGATCGGAGTCTGCGACGATGCCGGCTCCTGCTCTGATGATCGACTGCGCGTCGCGCAGGGCCGCACCTCTGATGGCGAGGACGAACTCGGCGTCGCCAGCCTGGTCGAACCAACCGAGGCAACCGGCGAAGTAGTCGCCCCGTTCCCCCTCGAGCTCTGCGATCAGGGAGAGCGACGGGGCCTGGGGGACGCCGCCGACTGCAGGGGTCGGCAACATGGCGGCGAGGAGCTCGAGCGGTTCGACCGAGCCCGGTCCGTGGGGTAGGCGACCGGTCAAGAGGGTGCCGAGATGGGCCACCGATCGGAGCGTGACCACAGAAGGCCCGTCGGGCACCTCTAAGTCGACCAGCAGGGCGCCCATCGAGTCAGCGAGCTCCTCGATCATGAGGCGGTGCTCGTCGAGGTCCTTGGAGGAGCGCAGCAAGCTGGCCGGATCGTCGTCGGCAGCGTCGATGGGCAAGGTGCCGGCTAATGGGTGGCTCCGGGCCAGCGAGCCCGCGATCGACAACAGCAGCTCGGGCGACGCCCCGACGAGTCGACCGTGGTCCTCGAGCGGCACGGCGTAGCGGACGCACGCTGGCTCTCGCTCCGCCATCCGCTCGCTGACCGCCGCCGGGTCCAGCGGCCGCTCGGCGCGGAGCTCGATCGAGCGAGCGAGCACGACCTTGCTCACCGTGTGCGCCTCGATGGCGCCGAGGGCCTTGGCCACCATGGCGGCGTAGTCCTCAGCGGTGGGGACCTCTCGCAGTGAGGCGACCATCACCGGTCGGCGATCGGCGCCTTCGACTCGTTCGAGCTGGTGGACGGCCGTGTCGAGCAGGTCCTCGAGCTCGTCGGGCGCGCCGATCGCTGTGAGGAGCGCTTCATCGGGTCCTGCGGTGACCTGCAGCGACGGGAGCACGCAGCTGCCCGGCACCCGAGGATCGAAGGGCAAGGCGAGATGGCAGCGGACGGGCCGCTCGACGTGAGGTGCGATCGACGCGAGGAGCTCGTGGGCAGCCGAAGGCGAGCGGTGCTCGCTGAGCGACGGCAGCGGGATCGGGGTGAGGGTGCCAAAGCCGGCGAAGGTCGTCTCGGCGGAGGAGTGCAGCACACCGGTGCGTGCCGCCAGTCGTTCAGCGGCGCCCACCAGTGAGGGGTGGATCGAGATGCTTCGAGCGTCCAGGCTCACTGAGGGGCGGCCTCACGGGTTGCGGTCACCATCTGGCTCAGACCGCCGCTGAGCTCTCGGTGGTTGATCCCGGAGAAGCCCGCCTCGCGCAGCATGCGACGAAGCTCGGCCGTCTCCGGCAGATACGCCGTCGACGCCGGCAGGTAGCGATAGGCGGCCCGATCAGAGAGAACCCCACCGATGAGCGGCACCACACGCTCGAACCAGAGTCGGTACCCGAAGCCGAGCAGGCTCGAGCCGGGCGTGCCCACCTCCAGCAAGCTGATGCGCCCGCCGGGCCGCACGATGCGGCCCATCTCGTTGAGGCACAGCGAGAGATCGGTGAAGTTCCGAAGCGCGTAGCCGCAGAGGACGCCGTCGACCGAGCAGTCGGCCAAGGGGAGGTTGGTGGCATCTGCTTGGAGCAGAGGGCCGGTGCCGTGCGAGGCGGCCAGCATGCCGAAGGAGAGGTCCGCGCCGATCGGGATCAAGCCGTTCGCTGCGGCGGTCCGACTGAGGTCACCGGTGCCGCAGGCGAGGTCGAGGACCACGCTTCCGGGAGCGAGGCCCAGTGCGCTCACCGTGCGCTTGCGCCACGAGCTGTCCAAGCCAAAGGTCATCAGCCGGTTCACCAGCTCATAGCGCGGCGCGATGGAGTCGAACATGGAGCGGACGACCTGGGTCTTGTCCTCCGCGCTGGGCAGGGGACCGGTCGAGCGCGTCACAGCTCTGCAGCGTAGCGGTGGCCCGTGAGCCCCCTGGAGGGGCTCAGCGGAAGTAGATCCGCTGGTACGAGCGACTCATCGGATGGAGGAGGAGCGCGACCAGGACACCGGAGAAGAGCAAGACCAGCAGCTCGGAGAAGACCACAGGGAACAACAGGAAGAACAAGAGCTGGAGGACCAGGTAGACGAAGGCCACCGCGAGGCAGACCTGATAGCCCCAGCGCTTCTCGTTGGCCATCCCGTATGCCCCGACACCACCGAGCAGCAGGACCAGTCCCACGAGCGAGGTGCCCCCGAGGAGCATCCCGAAGAGGGACAGTGCGGCGTTGAGGTAGGAGAACAGCACCGCGCCTTGCAAGGTGGGCGGCAACGAGGGGTTCAACCAGCGTCGGGAAGCCATCTCGACAGTCTTTCAGCATCTCGCCTGAAGGAGGTGGCGAGTACGCTTGGGCCGTGACACCACCTGCTCGCCATCAGCCTGAGGACCACCGCGACGTCACCGCGGGGACGCAGCGGGCAGCGATCTTCGGGATCAGCGATGGGCTCGTGACCAACGTGTCGCTGATCTTGGGTTTCGCTGGGGCCAACCCCTCGGCGGGTGTCGTCCGCCTGGCTGGCATTGCGGGCTTGGTGGCGGGCGCGTTCTCCATGGCGTCGGGGGAGTACCTCTCGATGAAGGCCCAGCAAGAGCTCTTCGAGCGAGAGCTCAGCATCGAGCGCCAGGCGCTCGCCGAGGAGCCTGATCTCGAGCGCCAAGAGCTGATCGGCATCTATGAGTCCAAGGGGATGGACGAGGAGATGGCCATCGATCTTGCCGACACGATGATGCAGACCCCTGAGATGGCGCTTGAGACCCATGCCCGAGAGGAGCTCGGCATCGACCCGACGGCGGTGGGCTCTCCGGTCAAGGCGGCGCTGCTCTCCTTCGGCTCGTTCGCCCTTGGCGCCTTCGTGCCGCTGATCCCGTGGCTGTTCGCGAGTGGCACCGGCGCGGTGATCGCCTCGATTCTCCTGGCGGCGATCGTGGCACTGGTCGTCGGCGCCCTCATCGGCCGGTTGGCCGGACGGTCTCCGATCCGCTCGGCGCTTCGCCAGCTCGCGGTGGCCGTCATCGCCGCAGGGGTGACCTTCGGCGTGGGCCGAGCAGTCGGCGTGGGCACCGGCTCCACCTGATCGCCCTCCGTCAGTGGACGGAAGTTAGCTCGACGGTTCGAACCGAGCGTCGTGCCACGCCAGGGAGAAGCCCTCAGCTCGGTAGAGGTGCTGCGCCGGCTCGTTGTCGTGCTCGACGTAGAGCATGGCGCTGGCGAGACCGCGTCGGTGCATCCAGGCCAAGCCCTCTCTGAGCAGGAGTCGGCCGAGTCCGAGCCCCGCGGCCGAAGGGTCGACGCCGATGACGTAGATCTCGCCCACGCTGCTCCAGGGCTCGTCGTGGATCTTGGTCCAGCAGAAGCCGAGCAGCTCCTCGGAGCGCTCCGCGAGGAGGAAGCCAGCGGCGTCGAACCAGGGCTCGTGCTCTCGGGAGCGGAGGTCATCGAGCGACATGGCCCCCTGGTCAGGGTGATGTGCGAAGGAGCGTGCGTTGACGTGGAGGAAGGTCGCCTCATCGCGCCCGACCGCGAAGGGGCGCAGGGACACCCCGGCTGGGACCGAACCCGGGGAGTTGGCGGGCAGCGCTCGCTCGAGCCGATCGATGACCCGGACGCGCTCATAGCCAGCCAGGGGAGCGTCGGGCAGGCTGGGCGAGCCGTGGGTCCAGAGGGAGAGTGGCGCTCCCTGAGCCTCGCTCAGGGAGCGGGCGGCGTCCAAGAGCGAGGGATCACGGTCGTCGCCCAGCAGCTCGAGCTCCATGGTGCCTTGGTGGAGTGTCACCAGGCCGTACGAGACGAGCTCGGCCTCGTCGAAGCGACGCAGGTGCCACAGCGAGGGACCACCGTCTCGCAGGGCTCTGCGAGCCTGCTCGGTCAGGGCCTCACGACCCAGCTCCAGGGATCGACTCAGGCACAGCTCCAGCACGCTCTGCCGGCCGACGCGGTCAAGGTCCTCATCGGCCGTGATGCTCGCCTCCGTCATCCCAGGAGGTTACCGAGGTGCCGTTAGGGTTGAGCTGTGGCACGGCCTCGTAGCCCCAAGGGCCGGGCCCGCGAGACCGATCTCCGCCTCGAAGGGGCCTTCCCCGGCACCGCCCGCGACCTCTGCGCCTTGCGCTTCGAGAGCCCCTACCAGCTCTTGGCCGCCACCATCTTGTCGGCGCAGTGCACCGACGTCCGCGTGAACATGACGACGCCTGCGCTCTTCGAGCGCTATCCGCAGGTGGAGGATCTCGCGCGCGCCACGTCGCTCGACGTGGAGGCCCTGATCCGCTCGACGGGATTCTTCCGCGCGAAGGCCAGGAACCTGATCGGCATGGCTGTCACCGTCATGCGTGACTTCGACGGCGAGATCCCTCGAGAGCTCGACGAGCTGGTGACCCTTCCCGGCGTTGGTCGCAAGACTGGCAACGTGCTGCGCTCCGTGGCCTTCGATCTGCCTGGCCTGCCGGTCGACACCCACGTCGGGCGTCTCAGCCGGCGCCTCGGGCTGACCGAGGCGACCGACCCGGTCAAGGTCGAGCACGAGCTCAACGCGCTCATCGCCCCGGTGAGGAGAGGTGCGTTCAGCCTGCGCCTGATCCTCCACGGACGAGCGGTCTGCGTGGCGCGACGACCCTCCTGCGAGATCTGCGAGCTGCGGGACTTCTGTCCTCGGGTGGGCGTGGCCGACGCGCCGAGGTGAGCCGGTCAGAGCCGCCGCTCTGCGGAGCGGGCGGCTCGGCGCAGTCGTCTGATCGAGGCGCTGAGCGAGCGCTCGAGTGACACCAGCTCCGCGTCGACGCCCTCGCCGCCTCCCTTGCGCTCGACGATCGCCGAGATCCGCAGGCTGATCTCCTCGAGGCTGGCCAGGAGCGATGAGAGCTCGATCGCGTCGTCCACGCAGCGATCTTGCACGACGGCACCGAGGCTCGCCAGCTGGCCGTCGCCCAAGAAGGCCGGCAGTACGCTTGGTCGATGCTCACCACTCTTGATCTGCGCGGGCGTGGCCTCGAGGTCGAGGGGTTGCTCCCTGCCCCCAGCGCCCCCGGGCACGACGTCGCGGGGGCGGTGGCTGCGATCATCGAAGACGTGCGCCAGCACGGAGATGAGGCGCTCCGCCGACTCACCGAGACCTTTGACGGCGTCCGGCTCGAGGCGATCCGTCTGGACCCTTCAGAGGGTGCGAGAGCCTTGGCACGCCTGGCGCCCGAGGTGAGAGAGGCGCTCACCAGGGCGTGGGAGCGGATCTTGGCGTACCACGCAGAGGAGGGGACCCCTCCCGGGGCCTTCGATGCGGACGGGGTTCGCATTGTCCACCGAGAGGTCGCCGTCGAGCGGGCCGGTTGCTACGCACCAGGAGGTCGAGCACGGTACCCGTCATCGGTGCTGATGTGCGCTGCACCAGCGCGGGTCGCGGGCGTCCGAGAGCTGGCGCTCTGCGTCCCTCCGGCGAGCGACGGCAAGATCGATGACGCCACGCTCGGGGCGGCAGCGGTGGCCGGCATCGAGGAGATCTATCCGCTGGGCGGGGCGCAAGCCATCGCCGCCATGGCGCTCGGGACACCGTCAGTGCCGCGTGTCGACGTCATCGTCGGTCCCGGCAACGCCTACGTGGCCGAGGCGAAGCGCCAGCTCTCAGGGGTCGTCGGCGTGGCGTCCGCCTTCGCGGGACCGTCAGAGATCGCGGTGATCGCTGACGAGACGACACCCTGGCAGTTGGCCGCCATCGACCTCATGGTCCAGGCCGAGCACGGACCGGACGGCATGGCGTGGCTCATCACCTGGGACGAGGCCGTGGCCAAGGGGGTTGACGAGACGCTCAGCGACCTCGTCGCAGGCTCGGTCCGCCGAGCCGATCTCGAGGCAACGCTCGGCTCGAACGGGGTCAGCTGTCTCGTCGACTCGCCAGAGGCAGCCTTGGCGGTGGCCAACATCATCGCTCCCGAGCACCTCGAGCTGCTCGTTGACGACTTCGAGCCCCTCGTCTCGCTCGTCCGCGCCGCCGGCGCGGTCTTCTGCGGGATCAACGCGCCGGCGAGCCTGGGCGACTACGCAGCGGGTCCCAACCACATCCTGCCGACCAATCGCAGCGCTCGCTTCTCCTCGGCGCTGCGCGCCGACGACTTCCGCCGGCACATCCACGTGGTCGAGGTCACGCGCCAGGGCTTCGAGTCCTTGGCCGACACCGTCGAGACCCTGGCGCTCGTCGAGGGCCTCGCGTCCCACGCGGAGTCGATCCGGATGCGGCGATGACGATCCCGAAGAAGCGCCCAGACCTGGTCGATCTCGAGGGCTACCACTCCGCACAGGTCGACGCGGCGGTCCGCCTCAACACCAACGAGTCCCCCTTCGTCCCGCCGCGCTCGTTCTACGCCGATCTCGAAGAGGGGGTCGGCCGCTTGGTGCTCAATCGCTACCCGGATCGCGAGGCGGTGGCACTGCGCGAAGCCTTGGGCGAGCTTGAAGGCGTCCCGGCCTCCTCGATCTTCTGCGCCAACGGCTCCAACGAGGTGCTTCAGAGCTTGCTGTTGGCCTACGGAGGCAGCACCAGGAGCGCTCTGGTCTTCGAGCCGAGCTACACCCTGCACGAGCACATCGCCAGGATCACGGGCACGCAGGTCAGCGCGGTGCCTCGTGCAGCGGACTTTCGCCTGTCACCGGAAGCCATCAGCGACGCCATCGCACAGCACGAGCCCGACCTCGTCTTCCTGTGCTCTCCCAACAACCCCACAGGTCTGAGCGAGCCGCTGAGCAACCTGCGTGCGGCGCTGCGAGCGTCTGCCTCGCTGGTGGTCGTGGACGAGGCCTATGGCCAGTTCTCGCCGACGACGGCCGCCTCGCTTCGAGGCCAGGAGGGCAGCGAGCGACTTGTCGTGGTGCGGACCTTCTCGAAGACCTGGGCGCTGGCGGGTGTTCGGCTGGGCTACTGCGTCGCTGATCCCGAGGTGGTCGCCGCATGCTTCTCGGTGGCACTGCCGTACCACCTCTCGTCGCTCACCCAGCAGGCGGGTCTCTCGGTCCTTCGCTACAGCGACGAGATGGACAGACACGTCAAGACCATCACGGCCGAGCGGGACCGCCTCTTGGTCGAGCTGGCTCGCCTGGATCTCGAGACGTGGCCTTCGGAGGCGAACTTCATCCTGTTCCGTCCACGAGGGATCGACGCCGTCGAGCTCTGGAGGCGCCTGCTCGCTCGCTCGATCCTGATCCGGGACTGCTCGTCGTGGCGCTCACTCAAGGGCTGCCTGCGTGTCACCATTGGTACGCCCGAGGAGAACGATCGTTTCCTCGAGGCACTCAAGGAGAGCACATGAGCGGGTCGGCCAGGACGGCGACGAGGCGTCGAGAGACGAAGGAGACGACGGTCTCGGTGGTCTTGGACCTCGACGGCACGGGCGCGACCTCTGTGACCACGGGGATCCCCTTCTTCGACCACATGGTCGAGCAGCTCGGTCGTCACGGCGGCTTCGACCTGGAGGTCAAGGCGGCTGGCGACCTCAGCGTGGACACGCACCACACCGTCGAAGACGTGGGCATCGTGCTCGGAGAGGCCCTGGCGGAGGCTCTCGGAGACAAGCGCGGCATCGCTCGCTACGCCTCGAGGCTCATCCCGCTCGATGAGGCGGCGATCGAGGTGGCCCTCGACCTCTCGGGACGACCCTTCCTTCTCTATGACGTCCCCTTCGCCCCCGACACCCCCGGTCTCGGTGAGCCCGCCTTCGACCCGCAGCTGGTCGAAGAGTTCATCCGGGCGCTGGCCACGGCCTCGGGCATGACCATTCACGTCCGCATCCGCAGTGGTCGCAACACGCACCACATCGTCGAGGCCACCTTCAAGTGCCTGGCGCGCTGCCTGCGAGACGCGGTCCGCGTCGACGGAGAGACCCTCCCGTCGACCAAGGGCACCCTGTAGACCGCGATCTCGTGCTCGCAGTCATCGATTACGGCATCGGCAACCTCCGCTCTGCGGTCAAGGCCATGGCCAAGGTGGGTCGGGAAGCCTCGCTGATCTCAGATCCCTCGCAGCTGCGCAGCGCCCGCGGCATCGTGCTGCCCGGGGTCGGAGCCTTCGGTCGCTGCGCGGAGGCGTTGGACGCTGGCGGGTGGCGAGAGCCCTTGGGTGAGGTCATCGGCGCAGGGGTGCCCTTCTTGGGGATCTGCGTGGGCTTCCAGCTCCTCTATGAGTCGTCTGAGGAGAGCCCGGGTGCCCGGGGCCTCGGTGTCTTTCCCGGTGAGGTCGAGCGGCTGGGTCCCGGGGTGAAGCTTCCTCAGATCCAGTGGAACGAGCTGCAGCTTCGCTCCGAGAGCCAGTTGCTCCCACGCAGCAGCGAGGGCTCGTGGATGTACTTCGTGCACTCCTTCGCTCCTCCGATCGGCGAGGAGACGACGGCGGTCTGTGAGTACGGCGGCCAGGTCGCCGCGGCGGTGGAGCGAGAGCTCGTCTTCGGCTGCCAGTTCCACCCCGAGAAGTCTGGCGACGAGGGACTCGCGTTCTTGGGGCGCTTCGCCAACCTGGCGGAGGCTCGCTGATGGACCTGCTCGCGGCGATCGACCTGCGCGGCGGCGGTGCCGTCCGCCTGCTCAAGGGTGACTACGGGCAAGAGACGGGCTACGGCGACCCGCTCGAGCTGGCCGAGTCCTTCGTCGCCGGCGGGACGGACTGGCTGCACCTCGTTGATCTCGATGCGGCACGCGACGGCGGGCAGGCCAACCGCTCGATCATCAAGCAGATCGTCGAGCGGAGCCCGGTGCCCGTCGAGACAGGTGGAGGCGTGCGCACCTTGGCCGACGTCGAGGAGCTGCTTGGCCTCGGCGTCCAGCGAGTCATCATCGGGACGGCCGCGTTCGAAGACCCAGCCATGCTGGCGCACGCGACCAGCGCCCACCCTGGCCACGTCGCCGTCGGCCTCGACTACCACCGTCGAGACGACGGGTCCTTGGAGGTGGCGCTCCGAGGCTGGCTGAAGGGCTCCGGCGTCAGCCTTCTCGATGCCGTCGACCAGGTCCTCGTCCATGACGTCTGTGCCCTCATCGTGACGGCCATCGATCGCGATGGCACCCTTGAGGGTCCCGACGTCGAGGGCCTGCTCGCGGTGCTCGAGACGAGCAGGGTGCCGGTGGTCGCCTCAGGAGGCGTCGGGAACGCCGACGATCTTCGGCACCTGGCGGGCGTGCGGGATCCGGTCACGGAGCGCCCGGTGGCTGGCTGCGTGGTGGGGAAGGCCCTGGTCGAGGGTCGCCTCACCGTTGCCGAGGCGGTCGCGGCGTGCGCGTGACGAGGATCATCCCGTGCCTGGACGTGCATGACGGACGAGTGGTCAAAGGGGTCCAGTTCGTCGATCTCATCGACGCCGGCGATCCCGTGGAGCTGGCCGTCCGCTACGCCGAGGAGGGTGCGGACGAGATCTGCTTCCTTGACATCTCAGCCTCGTCCGACGGAAGGGACACCATGCTCGACGTGGTCGAGCGGACGGCCGATGAGATGTTCATCCCCTTGACTGTCGGCGGCGGCGTTCGCTCGGTGGACGACGCCCGTGCGCTGCTTCGAGCGGGAGCTGAGAAGGTGGGCGTCAACAGCGCAGCAGTAGCCAACCCGGCCCTCGTGCGCGAGCTGGCTGACGAGTTCGGGGCGCAGTGCGTGGTGGTCGCCATCGACGCACGCTGGAAGGACGATCACTACGAGGTGGTCACCCATGGGGGCCGTGTCCCAGCGGCGCTCGAGGCCGTGTCGTGGGCCCGAGAGGTCGCAGCGCTGGGGGCAGGGGAGATCCTGCTCACCTCCATGGACCGAGACGGCACCCGCGACGGCTTTGAGCTTCACCTCACCCGTCTGGTGACGGACGCGGTCGGCATCCCGGTGATCGCCTCAGGAGGTGTGGGCACGCTCGAGCACCTGGTCGAGGGCGTGCTCGACGGGGGAGCGGATGCTGTCCTGGCTGCGTCGATCTTCCACCTGGGCGAATTCACGATCGGTCAGGCGAAGGCACGCTTGACAGAGGCCGGTGTGACCGTTCGACCGGTCTGAGCACCGTCATCGTCGCCGGAGCGGTGCGGTACGGTCATGCCGTGGCTGATTCCTTGAGCACCGCTGGCGTCGATGGCCAGCCGATCACGGTCCTGTTCGATCGCGTCCTCGTCCAGCTCGGTGAAGCCGAGGGCGAGAGGCGATCACGCTCGGGGATCTTGATCCCCGCCACCGCGCAGATGGCTCGCCGGCTCATGTGGGCTAAGGCGGTGGCGGTGGGCCCGCACGTCCGAGCGGTCAAGATCGGCGATCAGGTCCTCTTCAACCCCGAAGACCGCTTCGAGGTGGAGGTCGGTGGCGAGGAGTACGTCATCTTGCGCGAGCGAGACGTCCACGCGGTGGCGTCCGATCACGATGACGGCGGCACGGGGCTGTACCTGTGAGCGACGCCCTGGAGCACGACACCGAGCTGCTCGACCTCGTGCGCTTCGATCGAGACGGCCTCGTCGTGGCGATCGTCCAGGACGCGGAGCTGAACGACGTCCTGATGGTGGCGTACATGAACGACGAAGCGCTCCGCCGCACGCTCGAGACTGGTCGGACCTGGTTCTGGTCCCGAAGCCGCCAGGAGTACTGGCAGAAGGGCGAGACCTCAGGTGATCGACAGTTCGTCCGCTCGGTCCATCTCGACTGTGACGGGGATGCGTTGCTGGTCAAGGTCGACCAGCACGGCCGCGGCGCCTGTCACACCGGTGAGCGCTCATGCTTCTACCGAACGATGGCCACGGGGCCAGGTGACGGCTCTCACTGATGTCGAGCTCGGTGCCTTCGGGCACCTATCCATCGCGCGCTGAGTTCGCCACGCTGGCGACGTCCCATCGGCTGATCCCTGTGACCAGGGAGCTGGTGGCGGACACGTTGACGCCCGTGGGCGTCTTCTTGGCCGCCGTGGGTGAGCAGGAGGGCTTCTTGCTCGAGTCGGTGGAGGGAGGCGAGCGCTGGGGGCGCTACTCCTTCGTCGGCAGGGCGCCACTCGGGACCCTCGTCAAGGACGCCGACGGCGTCCGGGTCACCGGGGCCGCCGAGGGCCTTCCTGTGGACGACGGGATCCTCGAGGCGCTGCGTGAGCTGATCGCCCAGACCACGACGCCTGTGCTCGAGGGCCTGCCGCCCTTGCACAGCGGCGTCGTCGGGTATCTGGGCTACGACGTCGTCCGAGAGATCGAGCGCCTCGAGCACGCGCCGAAGGACGATCTCGGGGTGCCTGATGCCTGCCTCTCGGTCATCGGTGAGCTGGTGGCCTTCGATCACTGGCGACAGCGCCTGACCTTGATCGTGAACGTCCTGGTGCCTGATGCCGCCAGCGAAGCGACGATCGATCGGCTCTACGCCGAGGCCCTCACGGCACTCGACGAGCTGGGGGCGGACGCCTGTCGACCGATCGCCCAGCGCCCCATCGTCGCACCGGGCGAGGGTGCTGACCGGAACCTGGCGGAGGCGATCTCGACTCTCACGCCCGAGCAGTACCAAGCCATGGTGGAGGTGGGCAAGGAGCACGTGAGGGCAGGCGACGTCTTCCAGGTCGTGCTCTCGCAGCGGTTCGACATCGCCGGCGAGGTCGATGCCTTCAGCGTCTATCGCTCCCTTCGTCTGGGAAATCCCAGCCCCTACCTGTACTTCCTCCGCACCGAAGGCGTCGACGTCGTGGGCTCGTCGCCTGAGCCGATGGTGCGGCTGCGCGACGGGATCGTGACCTCGCGTCCGATCGCCGGGTCGCGCCCGCGCGGCGACACGGCCGCAGAGGACGATCGGCTGGCCGGAGAGCTGAGCGAGGATCCCAAAGAGGTCGCCGAGCACATCATGCTGGTGGACCTCGCCCGCAACGACGTGGGGCGCGTCGCTGCGTACGGCTCAGAGGTAGTCGAAGAGCTCATGACCGTCGAGCGCTACAGCCACGTCATGCACCTGACGAGCCAGGTGGCGGGCACGATCAGGCCCGGTCTCGGCGCCGTCGAGGTGCTGCGCGCCACGTTGCCGGCGGGCACCCTCTCAGGCGCCCCCAAGGTGAGGGCGATGGAGATCATCGACGATCTCGAGCCCACTCGCCGTGGTGTCTACGGCGGGGTGGTCGGCTACCTGGACTTCACGGGCAACCTTGACACCGCCATCGCCATCCGCACGATGATCGTCACCAAGGACGGCCGGGCGTCCGTCCAGACCGGGGCCGGCATCGTGGCTGACTCTGACCCGGCGAGCGAAGAGCGAGAGTGCCGGATCAAGGCGGCCGCGGTCTTGGCGGCAGTCGCTGCGTCCCGAGGCGCTGGGGCATGATCTCGCAGCGCCCTGGCCTGCTTCGATGGGGCGAGGCGCTCCAGGCGGCCACCTCCTCGGTGGTGCTCGGTCGCGTGGAGGTCGTCGAGGTCGCGGGCGACGAGGCAATCGGATTCCTCCAAGGACAGCTCGCCTCGGACGTCGAGGCGCTCAAGGAGCACGAGGCTGCGTGGTCACTGCTCTTGGAGCCTGATGGCAGCTTCGGGCACCTGGTCCGAGTCGCTCGAGAGGCCGAGAGCCGCTTCGTCATCGTCGGTGCGCTGGGCGATGCCGAGCACGTGCTGTCGAGGTTGCAGCGCTTCAAGCTCCGGGTCAAGGCCACGCTGGCGCTCGCCGACAGGTCGGTGGCCGTCGGCGCACCCGAGGCGGGGAGCATCGTGCTCTCGAAGCCAGAGCAGGCGATGACGGTGCACCTCCTGGCTGAGGACCAGAGCTCGGACGGTGCAGCGCGCGACGAGGTGGCGGTGCTCGAGGCCTGGTCCCTGGTCAACCACGAGCTCGCCAGCGCCGACGTCCAAGCGGGGATGAACCCCTTCGAGCTCGGTGCGCGCGGCGTCGAGCTCGCCGTGTCTCAGACGAAGGGCTGCTACACGGGCCAAGAGCTCGTCGCTCGAGTCCTCGCTCGCGCGGGCAGCGCCCCGCACCGCCTCTGCGCGCTCACCGTGGAAGGGCCCCTTGAAGAAGCGGAGGTCCGCCTCGGTGGCCAGGAGATCGGCGTGCTGGTACGGGGTGTCTACGACCCCGAGGCCGATCGCTCCTGGGCGACGGCGCGCGTGATGCGCAAGGCGACCCCCGAAGGGGAGGTCATCTGCTCGGTGGGTGACCTCGAGGGAGCGCTCTCGCCGCTCTGAGGAGGTCTCAGATCTGGGAGACCCCCCGCTACGCTGAGGAGGTGGCCACGTACCTCGACGAGATCCTTGTGGCCCACCGCCACGCCGCTGAGCAGGACGAACGCGACCTCACGCGCTTGGAGGAGGCGGCGCGCTCGGCGCCGGCGCCACGGAGCCTCGCCCAGGCGCTGCGCGCCCCAGGGCTCAGCGTGATCGCCGAGATCAAGCGACGAAGCCCCTCGAAGGGACCGCTCGCCCTCGATCTCGATCCTGTGCACCTGGCGGCGAGCTACGAGGAGGCTGGTGCGGCCGCCCTCAGCGTCCTGACCGACCACGACTTCTTCGGTGGCTCGTTCGACGACCTCGCCCGCGCCAGGGGAGCGACGTCGCTGCCCGTGCTCCGCAAGGACTTCACGGTCTCGCTTCGCGACGTCTTCGACGCACGAGCGCAGGGCGCCGACGCCCTCCTGCTCATCGTGGCTGCCTTGGAAGACCAGGAGCTGGCCGAGTTCCATCGCGCCGCGCTCGATCTCGGCCTCGACGTCCTGGTCGAGGTCCATGACGACCAGGAGCTCGAGAGGGCGCTTCGGGTCGGAGCCACCCTGGTGGGCGTCAACCAGCGCGATCTCAAGACCTTCGAGGTCGACAGCGATCGAGCAGCACGGATGATCGAGTCGTTCCCCCCCGAGGTCATCGCCGTGGCGGAGTCAGGGGTCTCGAGCGGTGCAGACGCCGCCAGGCTGGCCGCGGTGGGCTTCGACGCCGTCTTGGTCGGTGAGCATCTCGTCACCGCCGCCGCGCTCGAGAGCACGTTGCGCTCGCTCGTGGGTCACGAGGTCGGCCGTCGGGGATCGGTCAGGCGATGACCTTCATCAAGTTCTGCGGCATCACCAATGAGGCAGACGCCCTCTTGGCGGTGGGCTTGGGCGTCGACGCCCTCGGTGTGATCTTCGCCCCCTCGCCTCGTCAGGTCTCCGTCGCTGCCGCGGGAGACATCGTGAGGAGGCTTCCCCCTGATGCGACGATCGTCGGGGTGTTCCGCGACGAGGCACCGGTGCGCGTGGTCGAGATCGCTGACCAGCTGGGCCTCCGGGCCGTGCAGCTCCACGGGCACGAGACCGCCGCTGAGGTGGCCTACGTGGCCGAGCGGGTCCAGACCGTGATCAAGGCCTATCCCGCCACCAGCCCCCAGATCTCGTCGTTCACCGAGACCGACGCTGACCTGCTCCTCATCGATGGTCCCAGCCCCGGCAGCGGTGAGGTCTTCGACTGGCGTCTGGCCGAAGGGGTTGCCGACCCCGATCGCCTCATCGTCTCTGGTGGCTTGAACGCGCAGAACGTCCACGTCGCCATCGAGCACCTTCGACCCTTCGGCGTCGACGTCGCCAGCGGCATCGAGGTCGTCCCCGGCGTCAAAGACCCCCGGAAGATGCGGGCCTTCATCGACGCTGTCCGGGCCATCCCCGCGGGCAAAGAGCCCGTGGACGTCGATGGCGACGGTCCCTTTGACTGGAGCCGTTGATGCCAAGCCAGATGGGAGACCCCGGCGCGACCGGTCGCTTCGGCACCTTCGGTGGCCGCTTCGTCCCTGAACCGCTCATGCCAGCGTGCGTCGAGCTGGAGGCGGCGTTTCGCGAGGCCTGGGCGGATGCGAGCTTCGTCGAGGAGTTCCACACGATCCTGAGGGATTTCGGTGGTCGACCGACGCCCATCACGCGCTGTCATCGGCTCTCTGAGGAGCTGGGCGTCGAGGTGCTGCTCAAACGCGAGGACCTGGCGCACACCGGGTCTCACAAGATCAACAACGTGGTGGGCCAGGCGCTCTTGACGCGTCGGATGGGCAAGTCTCGGATGATCGCCGAGACTGGCGCGGGACAGCACGGCGTCGCCTCCGCCACGGCGGCCGCGCTCTTGGGGCTCGAGTGCACCGTCTTCATGGGCGAGGTCGACACCCAGCGCCAAGAGCTCAACGTCTTTCGCATGGAGCTCCTGGGCGCCACGGTGGTCCCGGTCACCTCGGGCTCACGCACCCTCAAAGACGCCGTCAACGAGGCGATGCGAACCTGGGTCTCGGAGGTCGAGGACACGCACTACTGCCTCGGGTCGGTGATGGGACCCCATCCGTTCCCCTGGATGGTCCGCGAGTTCCAGCGCGTGATCGGCGACGAGGCGTCCTCGCAGCTCACGGACCAAGCGCTCGGCACGCCTGACTTCGTGGTGGCCTGCGTCGGCGGCGGCTCCAACGCCGCCGGTCTCTTCTCCGGCTTCGTCGACTCACCGGCGCGCCTGATCGGCGTGGAGGCAGCCGGAGGGGCCGCCGTCACCACGGGCTCTCCGGGGGTGCTGCACGGCATGATGTCCCAGCTCATCCAAGACGATCACGGTCAGATCCTCGAGGCACACTCGATCTCGGCGGGGCTGGACTATCCGGGGATCGGTCCAGAGCACGCCCACCTGGCTGCGATCGGTCGAGCTCGCTACGTCAGCGCCGGGGACGACGAGGTCCTCGATGCCCTTGAGCTGCTGGCCTCGCGTGAAGGGATCATCCCCGCACTCGAGAGCGCCCATGCGATCGCCTGGGTGGTCCGAGAGGCCGGAGGCGAGATCCCGCTCGGCTCGTCGGTGCTGATCAACCTCTCCGGACGAGGCGACAAGGACGTGGCCCAGGTGCGCGAGATCCTCCGCCCAGAGGGCTCCTAGCGATGTCGGCACCACCACTGGGCCCCGCACTTGAGGCAGCTCGTCACGAGGGACGGACGGTGCTCATCCCCTACGTGATGGCGGGGCTTGACGACGAGTGGCTCGAGACCCTCGATGCCGTGATCGCCGCAGGCGCGGATGCGGTCGAGATCGGTCTCCCCTTCTCCGATCCGATCATCGATGGACCAGTCATCCAAGAGGCCGGTCGGCTCAGCCTGGCGCGGGGCACCACGGCCGAAGGCGTCCTCGGCCAGCTCGCCAAGCGGAGCTATGCCGTGCCGCTGGTGGCGATGACCTACTACAACGTGATCGGGCACCTCGGGCTCAACCGCTTCGCCGGGATGGCCCGTGAAGCGGGCGTCAGCGGCGCCATCATCGCTGATCTCAGCCTCGAAGAGCTCGACCCGTGGGAGCAGGTGGCCCTCGCCCACGAGATCGATCCGGTGCTCTTGGTGGCTCCGTCGACGCCCGCTGCTCGTGCCGACGCCATCGTGAAGCGGGCCAGGGGCTTCATCTACGCGGTGGCCACCATGGGGGTGACCGGTGAGCGAGCGAAGCTCTCTGCGGACCTCGACGGGCTGGTCGCCAAGATCCGCCACACCGACGGTCCGCCGGTGTGCGTGGGTGTCGGCGTCTCGACGCCGGAGCAGGCCGCGGCGGTCGGCAAGGTCGCCGACGGCGTGATCGTGGGCTCAGCCCTGATCAGGCGCCTGCTGGCTGGTGAAGGCCCCCAAGGCGCGGGCGACTTCGTCGCCTCGCTTCGAGGAGCTCTCTCGAGCTAGAGGTGGCGGCCGATGACGAGGCAGCCGTTGTGCCCGCCAAAGCCGAAGGAGTTCGAGAGCACCACGGCTTGCTCGAGCTTGCGGGGCTCACCTTGGACCACGTCGAGCTTGATAGCGGGATCGAGGTGCTCGAGGCCGATGGTCGGGGGAATGACGCCGCGGTCGATCGTCAGGACCGAGGCAACCGCCTCCAAGGCGCCTGCTCCGCCGAGGCTGTGTCCCGTCACGCCCTTCGCTGAGGTGACTGGAGGTGCGTCGTCGCCGAAGAGCGAGACGATCGCCTTCGATTCCGCCAGGTCGTTCAGGGGGGTCGAGGTGCCGTGGGCGTTGATGTGCCCGACGTCCGAGATGCTGAGGCCAGCGTCGGCGATGGCCAGCTCCATGCAGCGCCTCGCGCCTGAGCCGTCTTCGCGCGGCGCGGTGATGTGGAAGGCATCAGCGGTGGAGGCCGCACCGAGGACCTCGGCGTAGATGCGCGCGCCACGAGCCACCGCATGGTCGAGCGATTCGATCACCAGAGCCCCCGCTCCTTCAGCCATCACGAAGCCATCCCGGGCGACGTCGAAGGGCATGGACTTTCCGGTGGAGGAGAGCGCGGTCATGTTGCCAAAGCCAGCGAAGGCCACCGGATCGAGGATGGACTCGCCTCCGCCGGTGAGGGCGACCGAGACGCGCCCTGACGCCACGAGGTGAGCGGCGTAGCCGATGGCGTGAGTCCCGGCGGCACACGCCGTCGTGATGGTCTCTGCGGGGCCCCGGAGGCCGTAGCGCATAGCGACCTGCGCGCCCCCGGCGTTCGGCATCATCATGGGAGCGAGGAACGGGGTGACCCGCTTGGGACCCTTATCGGCGAGAACGGCCGTCTGAGCCGTGAGGGTCGTCATGCCGCCGATCCCAGTGCCGAAGATCGAGGCCGAGCGATCCGGATCGTCCACCTCGATGCCTGAGTCCTCGAACGCCTCGACGGCAGCCGCCACGGTGAGCTGGGCGAAGCGGTCGACCCGTCGGACCTCCTTCGCGCTGAAGTACCGCTCAGGATCGAAATCGGGAACGGATCGGTCGTCGGTGAAGCTGCCGGAGAGCAGGCCCTCGAAGAGGGCTGCAGCACCCGAACCGCAGGCGCTCACGGCACCGACGCCCGTGATCACGACGCGATGGCCGCCAATGGGTCGCCCGTCAACCTCGCCGATAAACATCAGAGCTTCGAGGTGACCAGCTCGTAGGCCTGCCCGATGGTCTCGACACCCTCGAGCTCGTTCTCGTCGACAGTGATGTCGAAGGACTCTTCGAGCGCCATCACCAGCTCGACGAGGTCCAGGCTGTCGGCGTCGAGGTCGTCGGCGAAGCGGGCCTCAGGGACGACGGCGGACGCATCGACCTGGAGCACCTCGACGGCACAGGTCTTGAACTTGTCAAAATTGGCATCAGACACAGCAAACTCTCCTCTCGGCCAGCTCGGAGCGTTTGCTGGCGCTTTCGTCGGGGCGCCCTCTGCGCCACCGGAGAATCTACAGCCCCATCCCGAGGCCGCCGTCGATGGCTATCACGGCGCCCGTGACGTAACTGGCTTGGGGCGAGGCGAGGAAGGCGACGACGTCGGCGACCTCTTCGGGTTGGCCCAGCCGTCCCGCGGGGACCTGGCTTGCGGCCTCAGCCAAGCGCTCTTCGCCGAGCGAGCTCGTCATGTCGGTGGCGATGAGCCCCGGAGCGACCACGTTGATCGTGATCGAACGCGAGGCGACCTCACGAGCCATGGCTCGCGACATGCCGACCAGGCCCGCCTTGGACGCTGCGTAGTTGGCCTGACCTGGGAGCCCCATGTAGGCGCCGATGGACGAGACCACCACGATCCGACCGCTCCGCTGGCGGATCATCTTCTTGAGCGCCCGCTTCATGACACGAAAGCTGGCGGTGAGGTTGGTGTCGAGGACGGAGGTGAAGTCCTCGTCGCTCATGCGCACCGACAGCTGGTCCTTGGTGATCCCCGCGTTCGCCACGACGACGTCGAGGCGCCCATGGGCCGCGTCGATGGCGTCGAAGGTCGCCTCGACGGCCTCCGGATCGGTGAGATCGACAGCACGGTGCTCGATGCCCTCATGGTCGGCTCCGCCAGAGCGGGAGAGCCCGATGACGAGGTCGCCCTGGCGAGCGAAGGCTGCTGCACAGGCGGCACCGATGCCCCGGCTGGCTCCAGTGACGACCACCACTCGCTGGGTGTCGCTCATCAACTCGCTCCTTCGCTGGTCGGAAGATCGTCAGGCAAGCCCACGGAGTGGACGGTGGCGTCGGGCCGGATCCTCTTGATCAAGCCCGCCAGCACGCCGCCAGGCCCGATCTCGATGAAGCTCGCCTGGTCGTCAGGCACCGCCATGACAGAGGTCATGAAGCGCACAGGGCTCGTGAGCTGGGCGCTCAGGAGCTCCACCCAATCGGCGGTGCCGTCGTAGGTCTGGGCGTCGACGTTGGCAACGACGGGGACGCTGCCGTGGTGGAACTCGGTGGCGTCGAGAGCGGAGCGGAGCTCGTCGAGCGCAGGAGCCATGAGGGGAGAGTGGAAGGCGCCTCCGACCTCAAGGGGGATCACCTTGCGCAGGCCGAGGTCACGTGCTCGCTCGCGAAGCTCGTCGAGCGCGGCCCACGGTCCAGCGAGGACCGCCTGTCCGGGTGCGTTCTCATTGGCCAGCACCACGTCGGGGAACTCCGCCAGCGCCGCCTCGAGGACCTCCTCGCTGGCACCTAGGACGGCGACCATCGAGCCGGGGTACTCCTCCGACGCCCTGGCCATGGCCTGGCCACGGGCGATCACCAGACGGGTGCCGGCTTCCAGGTCCACGATGCCCGCTTCTCGAAGGGCGCTGTACTCACCCAAGGAGTGGCCGATGGCGAGGTCTGCGCGGGCGCCAAGGGCGTCTGAGATCATCGCGCTGAGCGCGAAGGTGGCCAGCTGCGCGTTGTCAGTCCGCACCAGCTCCTCGAGGGGCGCTGCCTCGACGAGGCGACGCACGTCGATCCCGCACAGCGCTCCGATGTCGTCGAGAACGCGTGAGGAGGGGTGCTCGCTCCACGGGATGCCCATGCCTGGCCTCAGCGAGCCTTGGCCAGGGAACAGCGCTACGAGCACACAGCTCTCCTCTCCTCGAGATCAACAGCAGTGCAGTTTGCCACGGGCGGCTTCGAGGTCGACCGATAGCCTCACGGTGGTGAACGTCGCAGCCGTGCAGTTCCGCTCGCTCGCAAGCGCAGCGCAATCTCGCCAGAAGCTCGAGGAGACCTTGAGGTCGCCGGCTCTCGTGGGCAGCGATCTGATCGTCCTGCCGGAGGCTACCCAGTGCCAGGTGGCAGAGGGCGCAGGGTCCATCGCCGCCGAGCCGGAGCCCTTGGACGGACCCTTCGTCGCGCTGCTCCAGCGCCAGGCGGCTCGCCTTGAGGCGACGCTCGTGGCGGGCATGTTCGAAGAGGCCGGCGGTCCGTTGCCGTTCAACACCACGGTGGTCGTGGACGGCGGCGGTCTCTTGGGCGCCTATCGCAAGACGCACCTCTATGACGCGCTGGGCGCCCAGGAGTCGAGAGACGTCCAGGCGGGCCCTGTCTCGCTTGAGAACACGGTCACCTTCGCCCTCGGAGGCTTGGTGGTCGGCGTGCAGACCTGCTTCGATCTCCGCTTCCCTGAGGTGAGCCGCCAGCTGGTCGACGCCGGCGCCGACGTGCTGGTGCTCGGGGCGGCCTGGTACGACGGGCCGAGGAAGATCGACCAGTGGCGGGTTCTGTGCGCGGCTCGTGCCATCGAGTCCACGGCGTACGTGGTGGCAGCCGCGCAGCCGAGCCCCCGCTTCTGCGGCACCTCCGTGATCATCGACCCGAGAGGTGCCCTCCTCGACGAGGCCCCGCGCCGACGGAGAGGCCATCCTCTCGGCAGTGCTCGAGCCACCGCTCGTGCGCAGCGTGCGCACAGAGATGCCGCTGCTCGCCCTGCGCAGGCTCGGCTTCTCAGCCGAGAGGTGATGGGTGCCCGGAGCGGGACTCGAACCCGCACGCCCGTAAGGACAGGGGCTTTTGAGGCCCCCGCGTCTGCCGATTCCGCCATCCGGGCAGCACGCTGATGCTACAGCTCGGTGCAGCAGACCTCGGGAGCCTCCTCGCCGTCGAGCTCTGGCGAACCGAGGTGAAGCTCCAGAGGCGCACACCAGCAGCCCACGGCGCCCATGACGTGCTCGAGAAGCACTACGTGCGCATCGTGTGCTCGAGCGGTGAGGGCTGGGGAGAGGTGGGGGCGCTCGCCACCCCGGTGGGCGTCGATCCGCCACTGGCCGGCGTGGCAGCGGCGCTCGAGGGGCTCTGGGCCGAGCGGCTCTATCTGAGCGCCAGGGCTCGAGATGGTCGATGCCCGGAGAGCAGCGCGCTCGGTCTCCTCGGCGCTTCGAGCGTGCTTGACCACGTGACCGCCGCCAGCCTCGAGATGGCGGTCCTCGACGCCGAGCTTCGATCGGTGAGCCGATCGCTGGCGGAGCACCTCGAGGCGCCGAGTCTCGCGGTGCGCTTCGGCGGGCTCGTCGGGCTCCACGAGGAGGGAGGCGTGGCGAGCTCGGTGGGCTGGGCGGCATCGCTGATCGACGAGGGCGCCACTCGCCTGCGGGTGAAGATCGACGAGCACGACCCTGTCCTCCCCGTGAGAGCCATCCGTGAGGCCTTCCCCGACGTCGCGCTCCATGCCGATGCCAACGGTGCCTTTGATCCCCGATCCATCGAGCTGCTGCGCCCTCTCGACGAGCTCGGTCTGGTCTGCATCGAGCAACCCATGAGGGGCCGTGACCTCGCGGCGATGGCAAGTGCGGCGGCCACCTTCTCGACGCCCTGGTGCTTGGACGAGGCGATCACGTCGCGTCGCCAGGCACGCGATGCGGTCCGCTACGGAGCCGCGCAGGCCCTCTGCCTCAAGCCGGGAAGGGTCGGCGGCCTGCGGACGGTCCTCGGGATCGGGGCCGACGCCGCCAGCTCGTCGGTGCCGGCCTTCATCGGCGGGCTCTTCGAGACCGGGCTCGGCAGAGCTGCCCTCGCTGTGTTCGCCGCCCGGCCAGAGTTCTCGCTCATCTCTGACGTGGCGGCACCCGTGACGTACCTCGACGAGGACCCTTGCGAGCTCGCCGGACCGAGCGGTGGGCTCCAGCCGCTCTGGGACGGTCCAGGAGTCGGCCCGTGGCCCCGGCGCAGCGTGCTGCACCCCGTGTTCTCCCGGCGGTTCTGAGGCGTCCCGAAAGGGGAGGGATGCCTGCGCCCTCTAGGATGTGCGCCGTGCGACAGGCGACCGTTCGACGCAGAGTGCAGGACCTCCAGGCGAGAGTGGTGAGCTTGCGCGCAGAGGCGGCGGTGCTCCGAGAGCAGATCGAGGTCATCGACGCTGAGGTGGAGGACCTTCGGATCAGGGCCGTCGTCTCGGAGACGCCTCTGGCGGTCAAGGAGCATGCGGAGGCGGCCAAGCACGCCCAGCTCGCTCACCGAGCGCTGCGCGAGTGCCTCGAGCAGATCGCTCGCTCGGAGAGCGACCGTGACCAGCTCTTGGGTGAAGTCACCCTGGAAGCGCAAGGTTGATGGAGGGCGGCTCACGGGTCGTCATCGCTGACGACGAGGCCATCATCCGCCTCGACCTCAAGGAGATCCTCGAGGAAGCCGGCTACGTGGTCGTGGCCGAGACCGGTCGGGGGGACGAGGCTGTGGCGCTCGTCGACGCCCATCGCCCTGATCTCGCCGTGCTCGACGTGAAGATGCCCGGCCTCGATGGCATCGCGGCGGCCCGTGAGATCGGCTCGCGCCACGACATCCCGGTGCTCCTGCTCACCGCCTTCAGCCAGCGCGACCTCATCGAGGAGGCTCGCGACGCGGGCGTGGCGGCCTACCTGATCAAGCCCTTCCGCAAGGCCGAGCTGATCCCGGCCGTGGCCCAGGTGCTGCGGTCCGCCTTTGAAGAGCGCGCCTTGGCCGTCGACGAAGAGGTCGGCTCGGTCGCCGAGGACAAGCTGGAGACCCGACGCCTCGTCGAAGAGGCCAAAGAGCTCTCTGATGAGCCAGCACGCCATGGCGGAGGACCAGGCCTTCACCTTCATCCAGCAGCGCGCCATGCAGACCAGGTCTCGCATGCGAGACGTCGCCTCCGCCATCGTCGAGGGATCGCTGTCACCGGAGTGATGACAGAGCACGAGCAGCGGCCCCTGTTCCTCTTGGACGGGATGTCACTGGCCTTTCGGGCGTTCTTCGCGCTGCCCTCCCGACCTGGCCACCTCAACCGGCGTGGTCACCAACGCGGTGCACGGCTTCGCCTCCATGGTGCTCAGCCTGGTGCGCGATCACGACCCCTCGGGGATGGCGGTGGCCTTTGATCTGCCCGGAGGCACGTTCCGCGACGAGATGGTCGAGGAGTACAAAGGTGGCCGGGCGGAGACCCCCGAAGAGCTGCCCCACCAGTTCGATCTGATCCGAGAGCTCGTGCGGGTCCTCGGGCTCCCCGTCGTCGAGGTCCAGAACTACGAGGCCGATGACGTCCTCGCCACCCTGGCGACACGGGCGCGAGACGAAGGTCGCCCCGTGGTGGTCGTCACAGGGGACAGGGATTGCTTCCAGCTGGTGGAGGACCCCTTCGTCAAGGTGCTCTACAACCGTCGAGGGGTCAGCGACTACTCGCTCTACGACGAGGCAGGCATCATCGAGCGGACGGGCATCGAGCCTGCTCGCTATCCCATGCTCGCTGCGCTCCGGGGCGATCCCTCGGACAACCTGCCCGGCGTGCCCGGGGTGGGGGAGAAGACCGCAGCCAAGCTCTTGACCTCCTACGGCGATCTCGACGGGATCTTCTCGCACCTCGACGAGCTCACCCCCAAGCTCCGAGAGAACCTGGCGGCCAACGAGGAGCTGGCCCGAAAGAACCTCGACGTGATGAGGCTGGTCCGGGAGACGCCGCTCGAGCTGGACCCCCAGGATCTCCACTTCGGAGGGTGGAACCGCAGCGAGGCGCAGGCGTTCTTCGACCGCCTGGAGCTCCGAAACCTCTGGAAGAGGACCTCTGAGGCCTTGAGCGCTGGCCAGTTCGGCGAGTCCGACGGCGACGTCGAGGTGGCCGAGACGACGGCTGAGCCGCTCGCCGCGGTGGAGGTCGAGGTCGTCAAGGGCAAGCAGCAGGCGGCGCTGGCCGCCACGCTGGCGAAGACCGTCCAGGTGGTCGCCGTGAGCGCATCGGGCACGACGATGGCCTTCGGCGGGCGCGACCCCGGACCCGCTCTGGTGGTCGACGTCGAGACCGACGTCGCTCGTCGACTGCTCTCGAGCGGCCAGCCGGTGGCCGCGCTCGATGCGAAGCGAGTGCTTCGAAGCTCGCTCTCCCAGGGAGCCGTCCCCGTCGATCCGGCGGGCGACGTCTCGATCGCCGGCTACCTCCTCGATGCTGCCGTCGGCACCTACGATCTCGGCTCGCTGGTCGCTCGCTACCTGCCGGGCACCGCCCTGCCGGGCGTCGACGAGTCGCTGGCTGGCCAGCTGGCGATCGGGGAGTCGAAGGTCGATGACGACCTCGCCGCTGAGCTCGAGATCATCCGACAGCTCTTGGACCTCTTCGAGCCGCGCTTGGTCGACGACGGCCTCGACTCGCTCTATCGAGAGATCGAGCTCCCGCTGACCCACGTGCTGGCCCGCATGGAAGATCGGGGCATCGCCATCGACGTCGAGGTGCTCAGGGAGATCGCTGACGATCTCACCGAGAGGGCAGGCGTGCTCAACGCGAGGGTCCAAGAGCTCGCGGGCCATCCGTTCACGGTGAACTCGACCAAGCAGCTCCAAGAGGTCCTCTTCGTCGAGCTGGACCTGCCCAAGGGTCGCAAGACCAAGACGGGCTACTCGACCGACGCCACCACGCTCGAGGGGCTGGTGGGCACCCACCCCATCATCGAGGCGATCCTGGCGTACCGCGAGGTCGAGAAGCTCCGCTCCACCTACGGCGAGAGCCTCCTGGCGGAGGTGAGCCCCGACGGCCGGATCCACGCCACGTTCCGCCAGACGGTGGCGCGCACGGGACGGCTCAGCTCAGAGAGCCCGAACCTGCACAACATCCCGATCCGCACCGAGGAGGGTCGACGGTTCCGCAAGGCCTTCGTCCCGTCGCCGGGATGGGAGCTCTTGGTCGCCGACTACAACCAGGTCGAGCTCCGGATCATCGCCCATCTGGCCGGTGACGCCGGCCTGATCAAAGCCTTCGAGGCGGGGACCGACATCCACAGGGCTGTGGCGGCTGACGTCTTCGGCGTGGCACCCGAGGAGGTCACCTACGAGCAGCGGGAGCGGGCGAAGATGGTCTCCTACGGCTTGGCGTACGGCATGGAGGCCTTCGGCCTCTCCCGACGGCTCGGGGGTGACGTGGGCGAGGCTCGAGAGATCATGGATCGGTACTTCTCTGCGTATCCGGACGTGAAGCAGTACATGGACGACACCGTGACCGAGGCTCGCAACCAGGGGTTCACGAGGACTGAGCTGGGTCGGATCCGCCCCCTGCCCGAGCTGACCAGCGGCAACCGCCACTCGCAGGCGGCCGCCGAGCGCCAGGCGATGAACGCGGGCATCCAGGGCTTGGCGGCCGACATCTTCAAGGTGGCGCTGGTCCGGCTGGATCGACGGCTCCTCTCGGAGGACCTCGAGGCGAGGATCGTCTTGCAGGTCCATGATGAGGTGCTGGTCGAGGCGCCGCCGGCGGAGAGGGAGGCTGTCGAGCTCGCGACGCGCCAGGCGCTCTGCGAGGCCGCCGCCCTCCGGGTTCCCCTCGAGATCACGATCGGCTGGGGCTCTTCGTGGGCAAACGCCAAGGGCTGACGCCAAGGCCTGACGCCACCAGGCTGCTTGAGTCCCTCCCCGGCTCGGCGGACGAGGGCGCTCAGGTCGGCGCTCGTGACGGCGCTGGCGGTGGGCCCGAACGGAGGCTCAGAGCGAGCGGTCGGGCACGGGTCGTCCCTCGTTGAGCGCGTGAGGCGCAGCCCCGCTGGGGGCGCCTGAGAGGCAGTGCTAAAGTCTTGGGTCCTGACTGGCGCTGGAAGCCAGGCCCCTGCTCCCTACCCGATCCCAGCGCGATCATCGCGAAGGCAATCTCTCATGACCGACGTCATCACCGCTCTCTCTCCCGAAGCTATGGGCAGCTTCGACGCCGAAGGCAACTACGTCCCTCGTCAGATCGTCGCTGACGATCTGACGGGCAGTGACCTCGATGAGGCCATGGTGTCGACCATCGTCGAGTTCGACGACGGTGACCTCGTCGAAGGAACCGTCGTGAAGATCGATCGCGATGAGGTGCTCGTCGACATCGGGTACAAGTCCGAGGGTGTCATCCCGATCCGCGAGCTCTCGATCCGCAACGACGTCAACCCCGAAGAGATCGTCACCCTGGGCGAGCACATCGAGACCCTCGTCCTCCAGAAGGAGGACAAGGAGGGTCGCCTCATCCTGTCGAAGAAGCGAGCGCAGTACGAGCGGGCGTGGACCGACATCGAGAAGATCAAGGATGCCGAGGGCATCGTCAAGGGCCCGGTCATCGAGGTGGTCAAGGGTGGTCTCATCGTTGACATCGGTCTGCGCGGCTTCCTGCCCGCCTCGCTCGTCGAGCTTCGCCGTGTCCGTGAGCTCCAGCCGTACGTCGGCCGAGTCATCGAGGCGAAGATCATCGAGCTCGACCGCAACAGGAACAACGTCGTCCTCTCCCGTCGAGCATGGCTTGAGGAGGCGCAGAAGGAGCAGCGCGGGGACTTCTTGGCCAACTTGAAGCCAGGGGAGCGCCGCAAGGGCGTCGTGTCGTCCGTCGTCAACTTCGGTGCCTTCGTGGACCTCGGTGGCATGGATGGGCTCATCCACGTCTCCGAGCTGAGCTGGAAGCACGTCGACCACCCCTCCTCGGTCGTCGCCGTCGGTGATGAGGTCGATGTCGAGGTGCTCGACGTCGACCTCGACAAGGAGCGCATCAGCCTGTCGCTCAAGAACACCCAGGTCGACCCCTGGCAGGAGTTCGCTGACTCGCACCAGGAAGGCCAGCTCGTCTACGGCCGCATCACCAAGCTCGTCCCCTTCGGCGCCTTCGTCCAGGTCGGCGATGGCATCGAGGGCCTGGTGCACATCTCGGAGATGGCGGCCCACCACGTCGATCTGCCCGAGCAGGTCGTCACGCCGGGTGAAGAGCTCTGGGTCAAGATCATCGAGATCGACCTGCAGCGTCGACGCATCAGCCTGTCGATCAAGCAAGCAGCAGACGGTGGCGAGGTCTCCGAGGAGTACCGCGAGGCGTTCGGCGAGCACGCCTACGACGCCGAGGGCAACTACATCGGCTTCGACTACTCAGAGGCCGAGTTCACGCCAGAGACCGAGGCGCAAGCGGCGTGGGCTGACTACGCCCAGGAGGCCACCCAGGCCGGCGGCGGCGAGGTCGCTGCTGACCCCGAGGGAGCCGAAGAGCTCGCCGGTGAGGCGAGCGCTGCTGAAGAGAGCGCGGTCGAAGCGACCGCTGAGGACGCTCCCGTCGAAGGCTGAGCTCGTCGGGGATCGCAGCCAGCCCGCACCGTCGTGCGACCTCACGCAGCCCGCGAGTGCGGGCTCGGAGGCAGCGCGCTGCGCGCTGAGCGGGCTCCCCGACTGCGTGAAGCCTCCCCGTTAGCATCGCTGCGTGCCTGAACCCGACCTGCTCGACGAGACCGAGATCCAGCCCGCCTCGGCGTGGTCGGAGTGGCGCGACGACGTCACGCCGATCTCAGGGCGACTGGCACAGGTCGCGCTGGTCCTCTTCGGCATCGAGGCGCTCATCGGGCTGTGGCTCCGGTTCTCTGCGCCGACGCTGCTCTGGCTTGACGAGGCGCTGACCGTCAACATCGCCAAGCTGCCCTTTGGCCAGCTTCACGGCGCACTCAAAGAGGATGGCGCACCTCCGCTCTACTACGTGGTCTTGCACCTGTGGATCATGCTCTTCGGCAGCTCTGACGCAGCCGTGCGGAGCCTGTCGGGTCTCTTCAGCTGCCTCACGGTCGTCCTGGTCTTCTTCCTGGTCCGCCGGGTGTGGGGCCGCGAGGTGGCCTTCTTCGCCACCGCACTGCTCCTCGGGTCGTCGTTTGCCACCTACTACGCCACCGAGACACGGATGTACGCGCTCGTCATGCTCGAGTGCGCGCTCGGCGGCTGGGCGCTGGTGTGGCTCTTCGAGCGACCGAGCTGGCGGCGCATGGTGCCGCTGGCCGTGGTCTGCACCGCCCTCATCTACACGCACTACTGGAGCCTCTACCTCTTCATCACCATGGGCCTGTGGCTGGTCCTCAAGGCCTTCTGGTCGACCACGGACCAGACCAGACGAGCAGCGCGCTTCGGTCTCGGTGCGCTTGTGATCGCCGGGCTCTGCTTCCTGCCGTGGTATCCCACGTTCAGCTTCCAGCAGGCGCACACCGGGACACCCTGGGGAGGGCGACCCAACTACCTGACCGCGATCGTCGCCGTCCTCCACTTCAACGCCAACCAAGCGGTCCAGGTCGCCCGCTCCTCTCTGCTCCAGCGCTTCGTCGAGCTGCTCATGGTCCTGATGATGGGCCTCGCCCTCTTCATCATCGCCAAGGGCCCGTGGCGCTTCTCGCTTCGCTGGGCGACGACCCCTCGCGCTCGGCTGGTCGCCTGGCTCTCGCTCGGCACCCTGGTCGTCGGCGTGGTCGCCTCTCACTTCTCAGGGGCTGCCTACGCCCCTCGCTACGGCTCGGTGGCGTTCATCCCCCTGGTGATCTTCTTGGCGCTGGGCACGCGGGCGCTCTTCCAGCCGTGGCTCCGGGTGGTGGTGGTCCTCGTGATCGTGGGCGGGATGCTGACCGTCGGCATCAAGGAGCACAACACGCAACGCTCGCAGGCCGGCCAAGCGGTGGCCACCCTTGAGGCCCATGCCAACGCCGGTTCGGTCGTGCTCTTCTGTCCTGACCAGCTGGGGCCCTCGATCATGCGAGTGCTCCCGGCAGGGACGGGGCTCAAGACCTACGGCTATCCGCGCTTCGACGATCCCCACTTCATCAACTGGGTCGACTACAACAAGGCGCTCTACGCCTCGAACCCGGATGCGGGCATCGCCAAGGCACGGGCTCTGGCCAAGGGCCATTCGATCTGGCTGGTGACCGCTCCGGGCTACGAGGTGGCCGGTGACATCTGCAAAGCCCTGCGGACGACCCTTGGTGAGCACTTCGCGTCGAAGGTCTGGCTTGAGGGGCAGCCGAAGAAGTACTACCAGTCGATGAAGGTCACCGAGTACTTCGTGCCTCCGGCCACCAAGGCGTCGGGCTCGTGAGCGCTCGTGGCTCGTGGACGAGGGCTCGCGGTGTGCTCGGCGCGCCTGGTTGCTCACAGGGCGTTCGAGTCATCCCCGGCCACTCGGCAGCCAAGTAATCTCCTGCCATGACCTCTGCTTCTCCTCCCCTGTCCGCCGACGCCCCGGTGGTGGTGATCGGCGCAGGGCCCGCAGGGCTCACGGCGGCCTACGAGATCGTGAAGCGTGGCGGGAAGGTCATCGTCCTGGAGGCCTCAGACGTGGTCGGAGGCATCTCTCAGACGGTGGAGCGAGACGGCTGGCGCTTCGACATCGGCGGCCACCGGTTCTTCACCAAGGTCGAGGAGGTCGAGGCGCTCTGGCACGAGATCCTTCCCGATGAGGACTTCCTGCTGCGCCCCCGGATGAGTCGGATCTTCTACGACTCGAAGTACTACGACTACCCGCTCAAGGCGTCCAACGCGCTGCGAAACCTGGGTTTCCTCGAGGCGGTGCTCTGCGTGGGCTCCTACGCCCGTGCCCAGATCCGGCCTCCCAAGGATCAGAGCAACTACGAGAACTGGCTGGTCGCCCGCTTCGGCTGGCGCCTCTACCGCAAGTTCTTCGAGACCTACACCGAGAAGGTGTGGGGCGTGCCGGTCAAGGAGATGCCGGCTGACTGGGCCGCTCAACGGGTCAAGGGCCTCTCGCTGGGCAACGCCATCGTCAACGCCCTGCTGCCGAAGAGGAACCAGAAGGACATCACGAGCCTCATCGAGGAGTTCCAGTACCCCAAGTACGGCCCTGGGATGATGTGGGAGCGCTGCCGAGACCTCGTCCTCAAGGGCGGTGGTGACGTGATCATGGAAGCCGCGGTCTCCACCATCACCATCCGCGACGGCAAGGCGGTCTCGGTCACGGCTCGCTCCGTCGACGGCACCGAGGTCGTCTATCCGGCCAGCCACGTCATCTCGACGATGCCCATGGCTGAGCTGGTGGGGACCATCGAGCCCTCGCCGCCCGACGACGTCCTGCACTCTGGTGTGGGCCTGCACTACCGCGACTTCCTCTCGGTGGCCCTGGTGGTTCCCGAGGAAGAGGGCTTCCCGGACAACTGGATCTACATCCACGCCGCCGAGGTCGAGGTGGGGCGCATCCAGAACTACGGCTCGTGGTCGCCGTTCATGGTCAAGGAGGGCCGCACGTGCCTGGGCCTCGAGTACTTCGTCTTCGAAGGCGATGAGCTCTGGGCTGACACCGACGAGAACCTCATCGAGCGAGGCAAGCGCGAGCTCCAGCTGCTCGGGTTGGTCGATCCCACCAAGGTCGAGCGCGGCTTCGTCGTGAGGGTCAAGAAGGCCTACCCGTACTACGACTCGGTCTACAAGGAGAACGTGGCCAAGGTGGCTGGCTACCTCGAGGGCGCGGCGCCCAACGTGCACCTCGTCGGGCGCAACGGCATGCACAAGTACAACAACCAGGACCACTCGATGCTGACGGCCATGCTCACCGTCGAGAACATCTTCGGGGCCTCCCACGACATCTGGGAGGTCAACGTCGAAGAGGACTACCACGAGGCGAAGCCAGGCGGTGGCACGGGTCGCGATGCCCCGGTCCTGCCTGATCGCCCGGCGCACAGCTGACCAGCCGAGGCACGTGAGCGACACCAGCGACCTCGCCGGGGGCGGCGACGAGAGAGCTACAGGGTTCCGGACCAACGTCGTCACGGCGCTGCCGGTGGCCACAGCAGGCATGCTGGCCAACGGGGCGAACGTCATCGTCACGATCCTGCTGGCCAGGATCCTCACGACCCAGGGTTACGGTGCCTACGCCCAGCTGACCGGCTTGTTCTTGATCGTCTCGATGCCGGGCTCGGCCATCATCGTGGCGGTGGTGCGACGCACGGCGCTGTGGCGGACCACCGGCAGCCACCAGGCGCTCGCGCGGTGGTCTACCCGGATGCACGAGCGCATGGTGTGGCTGTTCGTGGCCTATGCCTTGGTGGTCGCTGCCATCTGCATCCCGGTCGCCGACCTCTTGGCCAAGCCCAGCCCGCTGGCGGTCGCGGCGATGATGCTCGGAGCGGGCGTCTGGGTGGTGCTCTGCGTGGATCGTGGCTTCCTCCAGGGCACGCGCAGCTACCGGCCGCTGGCGGCCAACCTGCTCATCGAGGGCGGCGTGCGCACCGTGACCGTGCTGGCCTTCGCTGCGATCGGCAAGCTCCCGGGCGCGGCCATCGGCATCTTGGTGGCTGAGCTGCTCACCGCGGTGCACGCCCGGCGCGCTGCGGGTCGAGCGCTCCACCACGCCACCGACGACGGCTTGGCGGTGGCGCCGCCGAGCATCCGGCGAGACCTCGTCGTCGACTTGATCGCCGCCCTGGTGGCGCTGGCGCTCATCGCCGTGCTGCAGAACATCGACGTCATCCTCTTCGGCCAGCTGAACCCCAAGCTCTCAGGTGCCTACGCCGCCGTGTCGGTGATGTGCAAGGGACTTGTCTTCGTGGCCATCGTCTTGGGTGGCTACCTGCTCCCCGAAGCGGCGATCAGCTACCACGAGGGCACGCACGCCCTCCGCCAGCTGAGCGCCACGATGGCCATGCTCGCCGTCCCCGCCGTGCTCTTGGTGGCCGCCTCCATCGCCATCCCCGAGCAGCTGATCAAGCTCATCTTCGGCGCTCGCTACCTCGGTGCTCAGGATGCGTTCGAGCCGCTGGCGATCGCCATGGTCCTCTTCTCGATCACCGTGCTGCTCTCCTTCTACCTGTTGGCCCACGGTGAGCGATGGATCGTCTTCGTCCTGGCGGTCGGCGCCGGCGCTGCCGCCCTGGCGGTCGAGATGGCCCACGGCGTGCCCGAGACCACCGCACAGAACGACCTGTGGGTGCAGATCGCCCTGGTGGTGGTGACCAGCGTCGGGTTCGCCTTCTCGCACCAGCGAGCCCATGGTCGACCGAGTCCACTGGCGTCGCTAGACGGCTGAGTAGGGTGTCGAACGGCGTCAGGGCGGCGCCCGACACCAAGCAGGGGAGCGCGGCGTGACGCCGGTAGATCGCAGCGAGCTTGAGGCGATGGTCGCTGCGTCCTCGGTGGACTCGGTGCGGATGGTCGCGTGGCGTGACCTCGATGACCCAGAAGCTGGTGGCTCTGAGCTGCACGCCCATCGGATCGCAGCCGTCTGGGCGCAGGCGGGCCTGGCGGTGACGATGCGCACGTCCATGGTGGCCAACGCTCCTGCGATCGTGGAGAGGGACGGCTACCGAGCGGTGCGACGAGGCGGGCGCTACGGCGTCTTCCCGCAGGTGATCACCGAGGGGCTCCGCCAGCGGCGCAAGCACGACGACGCCCTGGTCGAGATCTGGAACGGCATGCCCTTCTTCTCGCCGCTCTGGCGCCGTCCGCCTCGGCTGATCTTCCTCCACCACGTGCACGGCGAGATGTGGGACATGGTGCTCTCGAAGGGTCTCGCCCGCGTGGGCGACACCTTGGAGCGCGTGATCGCCCCACCGCTCTACCGCCGCTCGACCATCATGACGCTTGTCGACCTCGTCCAAGGAGGAGATCGTCGAGCGCCTCCACCTCCACCCTGCGCGCGTCCACGTGGTGCCTCCTGGCATCGAGGAGCGCTTCACCCCGGGGGGCGAGCGAGCGGAGAACCCCCACGTGGTGGCGGTCGGCCGCCTGGTGCCGGTCAAGCGCTACGACCTGCTCATCAGGACCCTGGTCGAGGTGAAGCGCCAGATCCCGACGCTCACGGCTTCGATCATCGGGGAGGGCTACGAGCGAGGCTCGCTCGAGGCGCTGCGCGCCGAGCTGGGCGCTGCAGCGTGGCTCGAGCTGCCTGGTCGCGTGACCGACGACGAGCAGCTGGCTGCCTACCGTCGTGCCTGGGTGGTGGCGTCGAGCTCGCTTCGAGAGGGCTGGGGCATGACCCTCACGGAGGCGGCGGCCTGTGGGACCCCGTCGGTGGCCACCGACATCGCCGGACACCGTGACGCCGTCGAAGACGATCGAGGGGGCCTCTTGGTCGACGAGGACGGCCTGGTGGCCGCGCTGTGCTCGGTGCTGAGCGACGAGGCGCTGCGTGAGCGCCTGGGCAAGGGAGCCTTGGGCTACGCCGGGTCGCTGACCTGGGAGGCCACGGCGACGACGGCGTTCCGGCTCCTGACCGCCACTTGAGCGAGCCTCGGGCGATCCGACCTGAACACCCGCTCGGTACGGTGGAGGTCTTGAGCTCGACAGAGGAGGCAGCGCGGTGCTGACGGTGGCGATCACGGGCGGCATCGGTTCTGGCAAGTCAGCGCTGGCTGACCTGCTCGTCGCGCGCGGTGCGATCCTGATCGACGCCGATCAGATCGCTCGAGACGTGGTCGAGCCGGGGCAGCCGGCCTTGGACAAGCTCGTCGACGCCTTCGGTGCGACCATCCTCAACCAAGACGGCAGCCTGGATCGCCAGAAGCTCGCCGACGTAGCCTTCGCCGACGCCGACCGCGTGGCCCAGCTCAACGCCATCGTGCACCCTGCGATCAGCGAGGAGCTGATCGCTCGGCGAGAGGCGGTCCGAGAGGGTGAGGGCGTCGCCCTCTTCGCCATCCCGCTGCTCACCGCCGGGCATCGCGAGGTCCTCGACCTCGACGTCAGGTCGTGGTCGTCGACTGCCCGATCGACGTGGCGATCGAGCGCCTGGTCGATCAGCGGGGGTTCTCCCGCGCCGACGCCGTCGGCACGCGTGGCGTCACAGCTCTCTCGAGAGGAGCGAGCAGCGCTCGCCGACGTGGTGGTCGAGAACGACGGGGATCTGGCCTCGCTCGAGACCAAGGCAGACGAGCTGTGGAGCTCGCTGTCTCATGAGGCGTCCGACGGTGGCTAAGGAACGTCGCTTCGAGGTCCAGTCGGCGTTTCGCCCGGCCGGGGATCAGCCCGAGGCCATCGCCACCTTGGCCCAGGGGGTCGAAGACGGGCTTCGCTACCAGACGCTCGAGGGCATCACGGGGAGCGGCAAGACGGCGACGGTGGCGTGGATGATCGAGGCCGTCCAGCGACCGACGCTGATCATCGAGCCCAACAAGTCGCTCGCCGCGCAGCTGGCCTCCGAGCTCAAAGAGCTGCTGCCTGAGAACCGCGTCGAGTTCTTCGTCTCGTACTACGACTACTACCAACCCGAGGCCTACCTCCCGAGGACGGACACCTTCATCGAGAAGGACTCCTCGATCAACGACGAGATCGACCGGCTGCGCCACTCGGCCACCTCCTCGCTGCTCACGAGGCGCGACGTGGTCGTGGTCGCCTCGGTGTCGTGCATCTACGGCCTCGGCAACCCCCTCGAGTACGAGTCGCGAGTGCTCGCCGTCCACGTGGGCGACGAGGTGGATCAACGAGATCTCCTCCGGCGCCTGGTCGATCTCCAGTACTCGCGCAACGACCTGAGCCCTCACCAGAGGCACCTTTCGATCCCGAGGCGACACCGTCGAGCTCCACCCGGTCTATGAGGAGCAAGGTGTGCGCATCGAGCTCTTCGGTGACACCGTCGAGAAGATCTCGACCTTCGATCCCGGTCACCGGTGACGCCACCGGTTCGCTCGACGAGATCATCGTCTTCGCGGCCACGCACTACGTGGCGGGCGACGTGGCCATGCGCCGAGCGATCCTGTCCATCGAAGATGAGCTGCGCGAGCAGCTGGCCGTTCTTCGATCGAGAGGGCAAGCTGCTCGAGGCCCAGCGGCTCCGGACCCGCACCGAGCACGACCTCGAGATGCTGGCGGAGACCGGCGTCTGCGCAGGCGTCGAGAACTACAGCCGACACTTCGACGGTCGTGCGCCAGGGGAGCGGCCCTACACGCTGCTCGACTTCTTCCCTCGGGACCTCTTGGTGGTCGTCGACGAGAGCCACGTGGCCGTGCCCCAGATCAGAGGGCAGTTCGCGGGTGACCGCTCTCGAAAGGACGTCTTGGTCGAGCACGGCTTCCGCCTGCCCTCCGCCAAGGACAACCGGCCGCTCACCATCGAGGAGTTCTTGGAGGTCGTGCCCCAAGCGGTCTTCGTCTCGGCGACACCGGGCCCCTTCGAGCTCGAGGTGTCCGACCAGATCGCCTATCAGATCATCAGACCGACCGGCCTCCTCGATCCCTTGGTCGAGATCCGGCCCACCAAGAGGCCAGATCGACGACCTGCGCTCAGAGATCAGCCACGAGGTCGAGCGCGGCGGTCGGGTGCTCATCACCACGCTGACCAAGAAGATGGCCGAGGACCTCACGACGTACCTGGCCGAAGCCGGGGTCCGCGTCGAGTACCTGCACTCCGACATCGACACCATCGAGCGCATCGAGATCCTCCGAGATCTTCGTCTCGGGCGCTTCGACGTCCTGGTCGGGATCAACCTGCTGCGCGAGGGGCTGGACCTGCCCGAGGTCAGCCTGGTGGTGATCTTGGACGCCGACAAGGAGGGCTTCTTGCGCTCTCGCTCCGCCCTCATCCAGACCATGGGACGAGCGGCGCGCAACGCCGAAGGCCGGGTGATCCTCTACGCCGACTCGCTCACCGACTCGATGAAGGCGGCGGTCGGCATCACCCAGCAGCGCACGAGCCGCCCAGGAGGCCTACAACGAGGAGCACGGCATCGATCCGATCTCGGTGACCAAGGCCGTCACCGACATCTTGGGGCGCCTGCGACCCCCGAGCGGCCAAGGGGCCAGCGCCGGCGACGAAGGCTCGTCCTGTCTCGGCCACGCCGTCGAGCGCCATGTCGGTGGCGCCCGACGACGTCCAGGCCCTGGCCGCCCAGCTCGACCCGAGCCATGGAGGACGCTGCCGGAGGAGCTCAAGTTCGAGGAGGCGGCCTTGCTCCGCGACGAGCTCCACGCGCTGCTCGCCTCGGTGAGCGATCCCGTCGAAGCGTCGCTCGGGGCTGCTAGAAGCTCCGGGCTGGACCGCTAGCCTCCCGGCGTGGCCGAGCGTCTCATCATCAAAGGTGCTCGAGAGCACAACCTGAAGGACGTCTCTCTCGATCTGCCTCGAGAGCAGCTCATCGTCTTCACCGGCCTGTCGGGCTCGGGCAAGTCGTCGCTCGCCTTCGACACGATCTACGCCGAAGGCCAGCGCCGCTACGTCGAGTCGCTCTCGGCCTACGCCCGCCAGTTCCTGGGCCAGATGGACAAGCCCGACGTCGACTTCATCGAGGGGCTCTCGCCGGCGATCTCGATCGATCAGAAGTCGGCCTCGCGGAACCCTCGCTCGACGGTGGGCACGATCACCGAGGTCTACGACTACCTCCGGCTGCTCTACGCCCGCGCGGGCCGGCCCGCACTGCCCGACCTGCGGTCGGCCGGTCGTCCGCCAGACGCCCCAGCAGATCGTCGATCGGGTGCTCGATCTCGAGGAGGGGACCCGGTTCTTGGTGCTGGCTCCCGTGGTCCGGGGGCGCAAGGGCGAGTACTCGACGCTGCTCGATGACCTCGCCGCCGAGGGCTACGCGAGGGCTCGCGTCGATGGCGAGGCTCTCGAGCTGGCCGATCGCTCCTCGCTCACCCTCGAGCGCTACGAGCAGCACACCATCGAGGTGGTGGTCGATCGGCTCATCCAGCGCGAGGGCGATCCGCCAGCGACTGACCGAGTCCATGGAGCAGGCGCTCGGGGTCTGGCCGGTGGGATCGCCGAGATCCAGGTGGTGGGCACGGACGGCGACGATGAGGGGGAGGCCCTGACCTTCTCCGAGCACCTGGCCTGCACCTTCTGCGGCACCAGCTTCGAAGAGCCCGTGCCACGGAGCTTCTCGTTCAACTCGCCCTACGGCGCCTGCACGAGCTGTGCGGGCCTCGGCACCCGCTTCGAGGTCGACGCCGAGCTCGTGATCGTCGACGACTCGCTCAGCCTGGCCGACGGTGCCGTCGCTCCGTGGGCGGGCGCTCGGAGCGCCTACTTCGCAGCGCTCTTCGCCGGCGTGGCCAGCTTGGGCGGCTTCGACGTCGACACGCCGTGGTCGAAGCTCCGGGTCAAGGACCGCAAGCTGGTCCTCTACGGCACCGGGTCCAAGAAGATCGACCTGCGCTACCGCAACCGCTTCGGACGGGCTCGCAACTACGCCACCGCCTTCGAGGGCGTGGTGCCCTGGCTCCAGCGCCGCCACGGCGAGGCTGACTCTGACTTCGGACGAGAGCAGATCGAGCAGTACATGCGACTCGTGCCCTGTCCGAGCTGCCACGGAGCGCGCCTCAAGCCAGAGAGCCTGGCGATCACCATCGGCGACCGCTCCATCGCTGAGGTGTGCGAGCTCTCGATCGGCGACGCCGTCGACTTCTTGAGCGAGCTCTCGCTCTCGGATCGAGAGGCGATGATCGCCGAGCGGGTCGTCAAGGAGATCCTCGAGCGGATGCGCTTCCTCTTGGACGTGGGCCTCGACTACCTCTCGCTCGGCCGTGCCGCCTCCACCCTCTCGGGAGGCGAGGCGCAGCGCATCCGCCTGGCCAGCCAGATCGGCAGCGGCCTCGTGGGCGTGCTCTACGTCCTCGACGAGCCGTCGATCGGGCTGCACCAGCGAGACAACCGTCGCCTCATCGGCACGCTCGAGCGCCTCCGAGACCTCGGCAACACCGTCATCGTCGTCGAGCACGACGAAGAGACCATCCTGGCCGCTGACTACGCCGTGGACGTGGGTCCCGGTGCCGGCGAGCACGGTGGTGCGGTGGTCCACGCGGGACCTGTCACCGGGCGCGGAGGACTCTTGACCAACAAGGCCTCGATCACGGGTCAGTACCTCTCAGGCAAGCGCTCGATCCCGGTGCCCGACGAGCGCCGCAAGGGATCGGGGGAGGTGCTCGTGGTCAAGGGTGCGACCGAGCACAACCTCCAGAACATCGACGTGGCCTTCCCGCTGGGCACCATGGTGGCGGTCACCGGCGTGTCGGGCTCAGGCAAGTCGACCCTGGTCAACGAGATCCTGCTCAAGTCGCTGCTCCACCAGATCCACCGGGCCAAGGAGCTCCCTGGCACGCACCGGGGCATCGAGGGCGTCGAGTTCGTCGACAAGGTCGTGGCCGTCGATCAGCAGCCCATCGGTCGGACCCCGCGGTCCAACCCGGCCACCTACACCGGCGTGTTCGACCACATCCGCAAGCTCTTCGCCCAGACCTCAGAGGCCAAGGTGCGCGGCTATCAGCCCGGTCGCTTCTCCTTCAACGTCAAGGGCGGGCGCTGCGAGGCCTGCGCCGGTGACGGCACGCTCAAGATCGAGATGCACTTCCTCCCGGACGTCTACGTGCCCTGTGAGGTGTGCGGCGGCGCCCGCTACAACCGAGAGACCCTCGAGGTGCACTTCCGCGGCAAGTCGATCGCAGAGGTCCTCGACATGCCGGTGGCCGAAGCCCTCGAGTTCTTCGAGCACCAGCCACCGATCAAGCGGCATCTCCAGACCCTGGTCGACGTCGGGCTCGGCTACGTGCGGCTCGGCCAGCCTGCTCCGCAGCTCTCAGGCGGCGAGGCCCAGCGCGTCAAGCTCTCGACCGAGCTGAGCCGTCGACCGACCGGCCACACCCTCTACGTGCTCGACGAGCCGACGACGGGGCTCCACTTCGAAGACGTGAGCCGCCTGCTCTCGGTGCTCCAGCGACTGGTCGACGCCGGCAACACCGTGCTCGTCATCGAGCACAACCTCGACGTCATCAAGACCGCCGACTGGATCGTCGACCTCGGACCTGACGGGGGCTACCGAGGGGGCAAGGTGATCGCCGAGGGCACGCCCGAAGAGGTCGCGGCGATCGCAGAGAGCGCCACAGGCCAGGTCCTCGGTCCTCTGCTCCGCTAGGGCCGAAGCTGGCTCAGGTGATCGTCAGCATCCGCTCGAGGGCGACCAGCGCCCACTGAGCGGTGTCGGGGTCGACCGTGATCTGGTTCCGGACGCGGCCCTCGACCGCCTCTTCGAGGACCCAGCAGAGGTGCGCGGCGTCGATCCGGGACATCGTCACGCAGGGGCAGACCTCGCTGTCGAGACAGGTGATCTCCCGGTCAGGGTGCTCGTCGGCGAGTCGCTTGACCAGGTGCACCTCGGTCCCGATGCCGATGGCGGTCCCAGGCTCGGTGGCCTCGACGAAGCGGATGATCGCATCGGTCGAGCCTGAGGCGTCGGCAGCGAGCACCACCTCGTGGGAGCACTCGGGGTGGACCACCACGACGCCGTTCGGGTGCTCGGCGCGGAACTGGTCGATCTGGGAGACCTCGAAGCGCTGGTGCACCGAGCAGTGCCCCTTCCATAGCAGGAACGTGGCCTCCTTGACCTGCCGCTCGTCCAGGCCGCCCAGGGCCAGGTCAGGGTCCCAGAGGGTCATCGCTGCCAGCTCGTGGCCCAGCTCGACCGCGGTGTTGCGGCCGAGGTGCTGGTCCGGGAGGAACATCACCTTGTCGGCTCGAGCGCGGCCGGTCGCATCGGCGTCCAGGGCCCAGCGAAGCACCGCATGGGCGTTCGACGAGGTGCACACCGCGCCGCCGTGGCGACCCACGAAGGCCTTGATGGCGGCGGTGGAGTTCATGTAGGTGATCGGCATGATCCGCTCGACGTCGGTGACCTGCGCGAGCTGCTCCCAGGCCCGCTCCACCTGGGCGATGTCGGCCATGTCGGCCATGGAGCAGCCGGCGCTCAGGTCAGGCAGCACCACCCGCTGGGTGTCGCCGGTCAAGATGTCGGCGGACTCGGCCATGAAGTGCACCCCACAGAACACGATGAGGTCGGCGTCGGTGCGCTCCGCGGCGATCCGGGAGAGCCCGAAGGAGTCGCCCCGCACGTCGGCGAAGTCCATCACCTCATCCATCTGGTAGTGGTGACCCAAGATGAGCAGGCGCTCACCCAAGGTGGCCTTGGCCGCGGCGATCCGCGCGGCGAGCTCCGGGGCAGCCGCATCGCGGTAGCCCTGTGGCATCGACGTGGTGATTCGTGATCATGTAAGCCCCCAAGGGGATCGTCTCGAATAGCCGGCGGGGACAGCCCGGTCGCCCATCCGCGGGTATGTCGGCCTCGAGACTCTGTGAATGCAGGACACCGGGCCTGCGCAGAGCATCTTAGGGTGCGTGCGCCGTCCTCGCACCGTCGATGCGGTGACACGATGGTGGGGTGGTGCAGCGCCCAGAGCGAGACTCGATCCCCGAGAGCCCGGGTTGCTATCAGTTCTTGGACGCCCAAGGACGGGTCCTCTACGTGGGCAAGGCCCGCTCGCTGCGCCAGCGGCTGAGCTCGTACTTCCAAGATCCGGCCGCGCTCCACCCCCGCACAGCCCAGATGGTCCAGGCGGCGGAGCGCGTCGAGTGGACGGTCACGACGACCGAGGTCGAAGCCCTCGTCCTCGAGAACTCGCTGATCAAGTCGTTCCTGCCCCGCTACAACGTCCGTCTGAAGGACGACAAGAGCTATCCGTGGCTGGCGCTGACCATGGGCGACGAGTGGCCGAGGCCCGTGGTGACCCGAGGGGCACGCCGCCGAGGCACCCGCTACTTCGGCCCCTTCGGTCACGTGCGATCGCTCCGACGCACGGTCGATCTGCTCCTGCCGCTCTTCCCGGTGCGGACGTGCTCGGACGCCAAGCTCGCTCGCCACCAGCGCTCGGGGCGGCCCTGCCTGCTCTTCGACATCGAGCGCTGCTCGGGGCCGTGCATCGAGGCGGTGGACAAGGACACCTACGCCGCCCACCTCGATGGCTTCAACCGCTTCTTCTCCGGCGAGGTCGGTCCTCTGCTGGCCTCGCTCGAGAGCCAGATGAAGGAGGCAGCGGCCGATCGGGCCTTCGAGCGCGCCGCTCGGCTCCGCGACGGGATCACGGCCGTCCAGGAGGCAGCGGAGAGCCAAGAGGTGGTGCTCGGCGATCGAGACGACCTTGACCTCGTGGGCGTGGCGCACGACGAGCTCCAGCTGGCGGTGGTGGTGCTCCACGTCCGACACGGTCGCATCGTGGGTCGAAGCTCCTCGGTGGCCGACCTCGTCGAGCCGGTCGACGAGGCCGGCCTCACCGGCGCGGTGCTCAGAGACCTCTACGGCGAGCCGGCCGCCAGCGTCCCACCGGTGGTGGCGGTGGCCACCGCACCCGCCGATGCCGACGTGGTGGAGCGGTGGCTGGCTGAGCAGCGAGGGGCGCCCGTGCGCCTCCGGGTGCCCGCCAAGGGTCCCAAGCGGCGCCTGATCGAGATGGCCGAGCGCAACGCGGGGGAGGACCGGGATCGCGATCGCCTGCGGCGGGCCGCTGATCACAACGTGCGCTCCAAGGCGCTCTTGGAGATCCAAGAGGCCCTGGGGCTCGAGCGCCCGCCCTTCCGCATCGAGTGCTACGACATGAGCCACCTCCAGGGAACCTCGTACGTCGGCTCCATGGTGGTCTTCGAAGACGGCGTCCCGGTCAAGAGCGCCTATCGGCACTTCAGCGTCCGGACGGTCGCTGGCAACGACGACTACGCGGCGATGGCCGAGGTGCTCAGCCGCCGCTTGAAGCGCTGGGAGGAGGCCCCAGCCAAGGAGCGGCGGCGAGGCTTCGCTGCACCAGCCGACCTCCTGCTGATCGACGGCGGGAAAGGGCAGCTCGGGGTGGCCGTGGCCGCCGTCGATGCGGCCGGCCTCCATGACAAGGTGGCCGTGGCCTCGATGGCGAAGCGCTTCGAGGAGATCTTCCTCCCTGGTCGTGAGCGCTCGATCTTGCTGCCCCGGGGCTCCGAGGGGCTCTTCTTGCTCCAGCGGATCCGAGACGAGGCGCATCGCTTCGCCATCGGGTTCCACCGCTCCACGAGAGGCCGAGCCATGGTCGAGAGCGCCCTCGAGGGCGTCCCCGGCCTGGGTGCACAGCGCCAAGCCCGGCTCCTGGAGCGCTTCGGCACCGTCCAGGCCGTGCGTCAGGCCACCAGGGCAGAGCTGCGCGACGAAGCAGTGGCTGCCGGCGTCGGTGGCAGATGCCCTCTTCGACCACCTGCACCCTTCGCTGAGCCGAGAGTGCGCCGCGGGGCGCAGAGCGGGAGGCAGACTCTTCTCATGGCTGAGTTCCTGGTGGTGACGGGCATGTCGGGCGCCGGGCGCTCGACGGCGGCGGCGGGGCTCGAGGATCTGGGCTGGTTCGTCATCGACAACCTGCCACCTGCCATCATCCCGAGCGTCGGCACGCTGGTCAGCCGGCCGGGGTCTGACACCTCGCGCGTGGCGCTGGTGGCGGGGCGAGGTGGGGGAGGCGATGCCGACGAGCTGCTCGAGGCGGTCGAGCGCCTCGAGATGGGGGCGCACGTGGTGCGCGTGCTCTTCCTCGACGCCAGCGACGAGGTCTTGATCCGTCGCTACGAGGGCACTCGTCGACGCCATCCTCGAGCCGGCAGCGGCGTCGAAGAGGCGGTGCAGGAGGAGCGGTCCTCGCTCCAGGCGCTGCTCAACCGCGCCGACATCGTGCTCGACACCGGCGAGCTCAACATCAACCAGCTCAGAGCACGCATCGTCGAGCTCTTCTCTGACCAGCTGGGCCCCGACAAGATGCGAACGACGGTGATGTCCTTCGGGTTCAAGCACGGGCTGCCTCTCGACGTCGACATGGTCTTCGACGTCCGCTTCCTGCCCAACCCGCATTGGATCGACGAGCTCCGAGAGCAGAGCGGCCTCGACGAGGGCGTTCGAAGCTACGTCTTCTCCCACCAGGAGGCTGACGCCTTCGTCAGACAAGGTGGTCGACCTGCTCGTCTCCTTGCTGCCGGACTTCGTGCGAGAGGGCAAGTCCTACCTCACCATCGGCGTCGGCTGCACGGGCGGGCACCATCGGTCGGTGGCGGTGGCCGAGGAGATCGGCCGTCGCCTCCGCGCCGCCGGTCACCCTCTGTCGGTCTTCCACCGCGACGTGCGATCGATGAGCGGCACCAAGGTCGTCGCCGTCGGCGGCGGCCACGGCACCGCCGTGACCCTGCGGGCCGTCCGCCGCTACGCCAGCGAGATCACGGCCATCGTCTCCGCCGCTGACGACGGTGGCTCGAGCGGTCGCCTGCGCGATCTGCTCGGGGTGCCGGCGCTGGGCGACCTCCGCAAGTGCCTCGCCGCCCTCGCCGCTGATGAGTCGACGCTCGCCGTCGTCGCTCGAGACCCGCTACTGGAGGGCAGGCCTCGCAGGCCATGCCATGGGCAACCTGCTGCTGGCTGGTCTGATCGAGCAGGCCGGTGACCTCACGGCGGCGGTCAGAGAGGCAGGGGTCCTCCTCGGCACGGTGGGCTGCGTGCTGCCCTGCCACCACCATCCCCACCGAGCTCCAGAGCGGTGCTGCGCCAAGGCTCCATGGTCGGGCAGGCGGCCATCGGGCAGAGCGAGTCGGTCCTCGAGGTGTCGATCCTGCCGGAGAGCGCACGGCCCCCTGACCAGGCGCTTCGCGCCTTGGCCGAGGCCGATCAGATCGTGATCGGGCCCGGATCGCTCTACACCAGCGTGCTGGCCGCCGCCGTGGTGCCGAGCATGGCGGAGGCGATCTCGACGTCCGAGGCGACGACCATCTTCGTCTGCAATCTCGAGGCGCACGCCCCTGAGACCAGCGGTTACAGCGTGGCAGACCACCTCGACGCGCTCGGCTCGGCACGCCGTCGTGCCCGACGTGGTGCTCTGTGACACGCAGGGCTCGATGGAGCTTGGCAGCGTTGAGATGGCGGTGGTCGACGTAGATCTGAGAGGATCGAATGGCCTGGTTCACGAACCAGGCAAGCTGGCGAGGGCGCTTGGAGGCTCTCGTCGGGTGAGGGCAAGCGACTCAGGAGGCGGCGGCGTGACGGTGCGAGTGGGGATCAACGGCTTCGGCCGGATAGGCAGAGGCTTCATCCGAGCAGCGCTGGCGCAGGACGCTGACCTCGAGGTGGTGGCCGTCAACGACCTCACCTCGCCAGAGACGAACGCACATCTGCTCCGCTACGACTCGACGCAGGGTCGCCTCGGCGTGGACGTCGAGGTCGACCAGGGCGTGCTCGTGGTGGGTGGGCAGAAGATCACCGTGCTCCAAGAGCGCGACCCCGCCGACCTGTCGTGGGGCGAGCTCGGCGTGGACGTCGTCGTCGAGTCGACGGGTCGGTTCACCAAGCGTGAGGACGCCGCGCTGCACCTCGCGGCCGGGGCCCGCAAGGTCGTCATCTCCGCCCCCGCTACGGGCGCTGACGCCACCTTCGTGGTGGGCGTCAACGACGACCAGTACGACCCTGAGCACGACGACGTCGTGTCGAACGCCTCGTGCACGACCAACTGCTTCGTCCCGATGGTCAAGGTCCTCGACGACGCCTTCGGGGTGACGTCGGGGCTCATGACCACGGTGCACGCCTACACCAACGATCAGAACCTCTTGGACCTGGCGCACAGCGATCTGCGCCGGGCTCGGGCGGCCGCGGTCAACATCGTCCCTGCCTCCTCTGGAGCCGCCCGGGCGACCGGGCTGGTCCTCCAGGCCATGCAAGGGCGACTCGACGGCACCGCGCTCCGTGTGCCCGTGCCCACCGGGTCCATCACCGACTTCACCGCGGTGGTGCCGGGCAGCGCCGTCGGTCGACGAGGTCAACGAGGCCTTCCTGGCGGCGGCCACCGAAGGGCCGCTCAGCCAGGTCCTCGTCTACACCGACGAGCCGATCGTGAGCTCCGACATCGTGGGCACACCGGCCTCGTGCACCTTCGACTCTGGACTCACGATGGTCCAGGACATCGACGGTGCCTCCAGCATCGTCAAGGTCTTCGGTTGGTACGACAACGAGTGGGGCTACGCCAATCGCCTCGTCGATCTCGTCGGCATCATCGGACGCCGCTGATGTCTGCTCGGCCCCCGGCGCTGCGCGGCTTGCCCCTCCTTGAGGATCTGGGCGAGCTCGAGGGACGCCGAGTGCTGGTCCGAGCGGACTTCAACGTCCCGATCATCGATGGGCCCAAGGGGTGCCGGATCGCCGACGACATGCGGATCACCGCCACCTTGCCCACCTTGAGATGGCTCCAAGAGCGCGGTGCGACCGTGGTGTGCTGCTCTCACCTCGGTCGACCGAAGGATGGCTTCGACGAGCACCTGAGCCTGGTGCCCGTCGCCAAACGGCTGGCCGCCCTCGCTCCGGGCATCGAGGTGATGGAGAACCTTCGCTTCGATCCACGCGAGGTGGAGGGCGACCCGACGTTCGTCGCCGAGCTGATCGAGGGCTTCGACGCCTACGTGAACGACGCCTTCGGGGCCTCGCACCGGAGCCACGCCTCGATGATCGGACCACCGAAGTTCCTGCCGAGCGCCGCGGGCCGTCTCGTTGCCCGTGAGGTCGAGGTGCTCGGCGGGATGCTCACCGAGCCCAAGCGCCCGTTCGTGGCGATCGTGGGCGGGGCCAAGGTGGCTGACAAGCTCGGCGTGCTCGATGCGCTCTCCACCAAGGCGGACGTGATCATCGTCGGCGGCGGGATGGCGTTCACGTTCCTGGCCGCCCAAGGTCGGGCGATCGGCGGCTCGATGCTCGACGAGTCGAAGCTCGATGCCTGCCGGAAGCTCCTGCGAGGCCCGGCTGAGATCCTCCTGCCGACCGACGTGGTGGCCCTGGAGCCGGGCGCGCGCTTCGGCCAGGGCGAGAGCGGCGGCGAGGTTCGGAGCTTCGAGGGCGACCTCGAGGATGGCTGGGTCGGCCTCGACGTCGGTCCGAAGAGCGCTGCTCTCTTTGCTGAGGCCATCGCCACGGCGGGCACGGTGCTGTGGAACGGCCCCATGGGCGTCTTCGAGGACGCGCGCTTCGCCGAGGGGACGCGCGTGGTCGGACAGGCCGTGGCCTCGTGTCGGGGCAAGAGCATCGTGGGCGGGGGTGACAGCGCGAGGGCAGTCGACGAGCTTGGCCTCTGCGAGCAGATCGACTTCATCTCGACGGGAGGCGGCGCATCCCTCGAGTTCCTCGAGTACGGAGACCTGCCTGCGCTGGCGGCGCTGCGGGGTGCCTCGAACGCTCCCCACGCTCGGTGAGCAAACCGGCGCCGGTGCGTCGTCCGCTGATCGCGGGCAACTGGAAGATGCACCTCGATCACGTGGCGGCGATCCGCCTCGTCCAAGACCTCGCCCTGCGGCTCCGCTCGCTCGAGCACCACGAGGTCGACGTCGCGGTCTTCCCGCCGTTCACCGACCTGCGCTCGGTCGAGGGCGTCCTTGGCGCCGACCAGCTCCCTGTGCTCTTGGGTGCGCAGCACTGCTCGCCCTTCGAGGAGGGCGCCTACACCGGCGAGATCAGCCTCTCGATGCTTGCCCGACTCTCGGTCACGATGGTGCTCGTCGGCCACTCAGAGCGTCGAGAGCTCTTCGCCATGACCGACGAGCAGGTGGCGGCCACCGCTCGAGCGGTGCTCAACGGGGGGCTCACGCCCCTGATCTGCGTGGGGGAGACCGGTCCGGAGCGCGACGAGGGCTCCACCCTCGCTCGGCTCGAGAGCCAGGTGACCGCCGCTCTTGACGGCGTGGCCCCCGGCAAGGAGTCCGAGGTCGTCATCGCCTACGAGCCCATCTGGGCGATCGGAACGGGCGTGGCGGCGACGCCAGAGGACGCACAGGTGGCCTGTGAGGCGATCCGCTCCTTCGTGCTCGCCCAGCGAGGAGCCATCGCTTCGGACGTGCGCATCCTCTACGGGGGCTCGGCCAAACCAGAGAACGCCGCAGACCTGGTCTGCCTTCCCGACGTGGATGGGCTCCTGGTCGGGGGAGCGTCCCTCGAGGCTGAGGCCTTCGCCGCCATCGTGGCTGCGGCGGCGGGCTGCTACGGTCGTGCAGCCGGAAAGTCCTAGGAGGCCCTTGTGGTGACCGCCATCTACGTCATCATCGAAATCATCACCGCGTTGGCACTCATCTTCCTCATCTTGATGCACTCAGGACGAGGGGGAGGGCTCTCTGACATGTTCGGTGGGGCCGTGGGCTCTGCCACCCAGGGATCCACCGTGGTCGAGAAGAACCTCGACCGCATCACCATCGCGGTGGCCCTGATCTTCGCCTTCACGACGCTCACGCTCGACCTTCGTCTGCAGTGAGCCGCTCTGGCGTCGCGGGGCGGGCTCCGCTCCGCGCGTTGGGAGGGCTCGGTGCGATCATCCTCGTGCTCCTTGGCGTCGTCACGCCGGCATCAGGAACCACGACGGCTGTGCCCGTCCCCCCACCGCTGGCCGTCCGCCTGCCTCAGCAGCTCGTCGGATGCGACCCGGTCGGGCGATCGGTGCCGTCCTCAACCCAACAGGTCCTCTCGTTGGTGCTGCCGACGGCGTACGTCGCGAGCTCCAAGGGCACCGTCGAGCAGGCCGACTCCTTCTTGGTCCAAGCAGAGGTCCAGAACCTCACCCCGCTGGTCGTCGACTACCAGATCAAGCCCACGGCTCACTGGGGGAACGGCGACCCGATTCGAAGGAGGGACTTCGTCGCCTCTTGGCATGACGGCGCGTCGGGCACAGGACCGGCGGCCGCGCAGTACCGGATGATCGCCTCGATCACGAGCCCCAAGGATCCTCTGGACGTCGTCGTGCGCTTCAAAGAGCCCCTGAACTCCTGGCAGACGCTCTTCAGCCCGCTCATCCCCGCGTCGGTGAGCCAGCAAGCACTTCGAACCTGCGTCACACCCCGCGCCACCGTTGATCTCTCTGCCGGTCCCTACGTCATCCTGCAGGGCTCCTCGAGCCAGCTCACCTTGGTGCGGAACCCCACCTGGTGGGGGACGCAGGGCTCCTTCGACCCCGTGACGGTGACTGCCTCGACGACGATCGACGCACAGGATTTCCCTCACACCGGACCGTTTGGCTATGCGCAGCTCAACTGGCTCTCAGCAGACTCGCTCTCGGCGATCACCTCGTCACCCGCGTCGTCGTCCAAGCTGGACTACTCGAACCGGCTCGTCTTCCTGGACTTCGCCACCCGGAAGGCCACCGCGGTGCCCATCGCTCTCCGGAGGGGTCTTGCCAGCCTCATCGATCGGACCACCTTGGTCGACCACGCAGTCGGCAACTCCGACGGGGCGGTGACCCCAGCCACGAGCTTCTTGTATTCCGAGGGACAGCCGAACTACCCGACTGACGCACAGATCCCGAAGGCGTTGACGTCTCCGACCACGACGCTCGGCCCAGTCAGCACCGACGCCAACGCTGCACCGGAGCCTCTGGTGGCCCCGGCACCTGTGGTTGCTCAGGCCTCTTATGCGCTCATGGGACGCGCGGGCTATCACCGCGTCAAGGGGCACTGGCTCGACGGCTCGGGCCACCAGCTCTCAGTCACCCTTGCCGTGCCCACTGATGACCGCTGGGCGATCACCGCCGCGAAGAACGTGGCGGCGCAGCTGACCACCGCAGGAGTCAGCGTCAAGGTCATCGACGCGCCCGGCTCGTTCCAGACGGCCGAGATGCTGCGAAGCGGTCAGGTCCAGCTCGGCATCGTGGTTCGCACCACAGGCCCGTTGACGGCACAGAGTGCTTCGGCGTTCTCCTTGAGCCCGGGGCCACCACCCTCAAACGTCTGGGCTGGCTTTGAGACCACGGGCACCGATCAGCTGGCAGCCAGTGCGTCAGAGAACATGAACGGCTCAACAGCAGCCCTCAGCTACGGCCAGCTGGACAAGGCTCTCTGGGGCGAGATGCCGAGCCTTCCCCTCTTCACGGAGCCCTATCTCCTGGCCTGGAGCTCCGACGTGGCGGGCGTCACGTCGAATCCCTATCCGCCTGGTTCATTGGCGTCGTTGCCCACATGGCAGGTCGCTGACTCAGGTTCCTGAGCGAGAAGGCAGCAGCGCGGCCCTTTGCTAGGGTGGCGTCTCCGCATGAGCGGCCACGTCGGAGTGGCGGAATAGGCAGACGCGCTAGCTTGAGGGGCTAGTGCCCGAAAGGGCGTGGGGGTTCAAGTCCCCCCTCCGACACCACTGTTCTGCGACTGGAGACCCACCTCCTCCAGCGTCACGTTTAGCGGGGGAGCCCCAACCACCACCACCTCTAGGTGGTCCGGGAAGACTCTGACCCCCTCGATCAGTTCTTCAATGATGACTTTCTGCTCTGAGATCGTCGCTGCTTCCCAGATCTCTGAAATTTGACGCTCCTGGAGTAGGGCGACCACTGCCTCGAACCTTTCGGCCAGTTCATCCTGGCGTAGGTTTGAATCCTTCTCCAGCACCACCTGGTTTCTTGCGGCTTCAATCTGTTCAGCGATGCGACGTTCCTCTTCAGCAAAACCTTCCGCTGAGATGTTCCCTGCGTAGTGCAGCTCCAGAAGTTTGCGACGTCTGGTCGAAAGCTGTGCGAGTGCCTCCGCCGACCGTCGCTGGTCCGGGCGACGTCGGGTGCTGCCGCTCCCGTCCGTCGCTCCCGGGCCAGCGAGGTGCCCCCGAATTGCCGCCTGCAGAGCTCGGTTCGACGAGACCTCGTCTACCCCCAGGAGCGCCGCTAGAAGGAGACCTCGATTGGTACGGCGGGGCTGATTGCAACCTGAGCCTCGACTCCGGCATCGATACATCGAACGTCCGTCACCGTTTGTCTCGACAGACATCCTCCGACCACAGAGCCCACAGAAGACTCGTCCGGAGAGAAGATCTTTGCCTCTACGACGTCCGGGAACGTGCCCACGTTGGGCAGCCTCGAACTCTTCTTGAGTCAGGATCGGTTCGTGGATCCCAGGCGACCAATTGCCGTTGTGCAGAACCTCGCCGAGATAGGCACGAGATTTCAGAACGGTCATCACTGAGGAGGCTTTGATTCCAACCTGTCCCTCGATAGCCCGATGACTCTGCCCTTCCGCTCGCAGGCGGAAGATCTCACGAATCCGAGGTGCGTCTTCGTTAGGGGAGAGGAGCCCCTGTGCAATCGAGTATCCCCGGGGTGGCCGATTGATCCAACGGCCTTCACTCACGGCCCGCTCGTTACCCATCTTGACGTTCTCGCTCAGCTGCTCTCGGAAATACTGAGCGAAGGTGCCAAGGATGTTGTAGAACATTCGACCGGCTGCTGAGGAGAGATCAAGGTTCTCTGACACCGAGTGCAGTGACACACCGTTCTCTCCGAACCTGTCTGCAAGCAGCAAGAGATCTGCAAGATTCCGGGACAATCGATCAAGTCTCCAGACGAGAACGTGACTCACGTGACCGGCGTCCACGGCAGCGAGGAGCTGCTGGAGACCGGGGCGCCTGGTGTCCTTGCCTGACAGCCCGGGGTCGGCAATGACCGTGACGTCGCCTAGATCACGAAGAGCCGAGTAGGCCCGGAGCTTGTCGGCTTGGCCCTCGATCGAGTACCCCTCTTCGGCTTGCTCTTCGGTTGAGACTCGGCAATACGCCACTGTTAGCACCGAGACCACCTCCAGGTTTGTCGTCGTCCCCGCTCACGATCCGGAGGGCAACACGGACGAGAATCTTGGCGACCCTATCGAGATCTGGGCCGACCATCAGGCGTACCTCATGTCCCGACGCTTCTCTGCAACTCGAGAGGAGAAGCTCCTCCTCGTCTGCTCGGAATACCGGCGCACCTCCAAATGCAGCAATGTCATGACAGCACCCAACGATTCCTCGTCATGGATAGCTCCGAATCGGGCTAGCCAGCCGATGAGACTCGGCACGGTCGTCCCGAGTTCACCCCGACGCAGACCTTGGGCGACCTTCTCTAGGCCAATCTCCGAATCGACGAAGCGCACTCGCTGAACGCTCTCCCACTCGGGCGCCAACGGCCACCGTGAGCGAGTTTGATCCTTGGTGGGGGAGCAGTATCGCAACCACGAGGTCGTGCACGCAGTCCAGAGAGCACCCGCCGCATCGAGGACCTCGTCCGGTGACTGCAGCCCGTACTCGCTGAGGCACTCACGCCCGATCTCGAACTCGACCCTGGTGACCGGGAGTTCAGGGTCGTAGCCATCGCCCCATTTCTCAAACCAGTAGAGCGACCCACTGTGGGCAATCTCACGGGTCTTGTCGTAGATACGAGCGTTGATCCTCCCGCTGGTGCGACGCCCGAAGACGAAGCCCTTGAGCGCCTCTCCGTCCTCGTGAGTGTCCCGCTCGCTGGCTCTGGTGACGAATCGGCTCCGATCATCACCAGTCAACTCCCACCCTTGAAAATCGGCGTGGAGGTCGATGCGGCTCACACTCCACCTGATGGGTCCGAACTCCCTGCCCAGAACCTTGTCGAACCACGCCACCACGGCCCGGGGTCCCACGGCATGTATGAACTTCGCCCGAGGCTGCACCCAGAGCGCAGGCAACGCCTTGCTCGGACTGATCCCCACCACCCCGTGCTCGTGATCCAGTCGATAGCGGAATCGATGGATCCCGTAACCAGAATGGTGGAATTCCTCGGAACCAACGGTGACAGGGAATCTTGCCAGCTCACGAGCTTCGACCCGAGAGTCTTCGAGAGAGGTAACCAAACCTTCCGGCACCAAGGCACGGCCCGAGAGGTACAACGCATCAATGCCTGATGCGAGCTCCACAAGAAGACCGCTGGAGTTCTGAAATCCCATCACCCGACACTCTAGGTTCAGCTTTCTGGAGTGTCAACTCCCGGGATTCCATGACCCCTCGAAGACGCCTCTTGGTATTCGGCAATGTCCAGATGGACACCAGGAAGCTGCCATTCGTCTGGGTGCTGACCGGCAATCTGCCGAAACCGCTTTACTCGTCGGTAGATAGCGGAGCGACTGAACCCAAGACGGAGAAGACCTTCAAAGCCACCTTCGAGGTGCCACATCAGCCAGAACCCCGTGAGGTCAGCCGTCATGTTCATGGCGATCGGCTGCACCACAGGCTTGATGACCGGCCCTGCGTACTTGTTCGCAGCCTTGGAGTACGCCTCCCAGGCTCTCCGAGCGTTTCCTTTACCCTCAGAGGAATCCATTCGATCAGAGCGAAAATCTGGTGACACAAGACCTCCTAGTCCCGAGAAGCGAGATTACACCCGACCAAGCTCTACGCTACGGAACCGGACCGAACATGGCGCCACTCAGTCTTCCCTCCTCCCGCAGGTGTTGAAATGCGAGAGCGAACTGGGTCAAGGTGATTGAGTGGAACCCGGACTCAATCTTCCCAACGTCGGAGTTTCCACCTGGTCGCTTTTCAATCCGTAAAATGAAGCGTCGAATCTTCAAGATCTGGACTCCTCGCTTTGGAGTCGAAGCTGCTGAGATCAGGTGGCGGGCCAGCGTCTACACGCTCTGCTCGCTTCTTTTCTTACCGATATCCGTAGTCCTCATCGTGCTTGGAGCGGCATCGAACAGTGCCCCTCTGCTTCTTAGTGGCGTTTTCATAGTGGGAGTCTTCTTCTTCGTGGGAGTTGTACTTCCTATTAAGCAACTACAGAAGGCGTATCGCCACATCGGCAATCAGTTCGGCATCGATGCCACCGGGAGGAATGCGCCTCCCACTGCGGAGCAGAACTACCTCGTGTGGTGCACGAACAACGGACTAACCCCAAACCCATTTGGCGAACGTCTTCATCAGTGAGACTCCCGGGCCTCTACAATGATCCGCCAGCAAGAGTCATCCAGTTTTTGGCTTGCCGCCATGGATGATCTGGCAGGGAAAGGATCTCCCGAGCTACCCAATTGGTGACCCCCTACGCCGACTGCCGCACTGATCCAACCCACCATGCAGTTTGCGGGTGCTGTGTTACAGGGAGCGCACCCAACGATGTACCCCGCCGCATAACCGGCGATATGAGACGACCACTGATTCGTCTCCTGGTGGACCTGAGTAGTCGAGTCCTGCATATGAGAGGCTCATTTTCATGCGCCTTTTGACCATGTCGGTGAATCGAGCACGACACCTTGTCCTTTGGGTTCTAGGCGCGGTGATTCTCATGGGAGCCGGATGCAGCTCGACGACGCACTCGTCGACCACTCCGACCGGACTGCCTTCTCTCATTCAAGGGAACCATCCCATCCCGCAAGGCTGGAAAACTTACAAGTACAGGGGCGCAGCGATCTCCGCTCCCGCTAGCTGGGCGGTAGAACGCAAGGCCTCGTGTCCAGATTTCTCTGCACCAGGAACCGTGATCTTTGGTATACCTCGTATCTATTCCTCGTGTCCTTCGTTCTCATTCACATCAATCGTTGTGGTGGCAAGCGATCAAGCAATCGCTGGCCAAGGCACAGGAACTGATCGAGCCTCGCTGAAGCACGCAGGATTCCAGCCGGTCACGCTGAACGGTGACTCCATGTTCGAGCGAGGGTATGTCACGAAGACGGCAGGAATCTGGACCGGCATGTGGACCCTCATCGCACCTCAGCTCGGAATCGGAGCTCGAGGATGGGCAGACAACAAAACCAAACTGGGTGCAGAGATTCTCGGCACCATTCGACGAGCCCAGTAGACCTGTCAATGGGCAGTCATCCCCTAAGTGCCGTTGGGGGATATGTCGTACCGGGCATTCACCTCCGCTTGCGTCAGTCGAGAGAGAGGCGGCCATGAGCCGCCGGGGGCGGCTCTCGTTCCATGGTGTTCCGACGACGATGGTCCGTAAAGGCCAGGCCCTCCGGGCGGCCTACGGCCGGCCTTGACTAACCAGCGTCGTCCAGGAAGTAACACGCCAGTCGGAGTTCGAGTACCTCGGTCCTCCGACACAACTGATCTACTACCAAGACGCAAGCCAACCTCGTCCAACCCGACGAGGATCGGTGGGGCTCCAACCACCTCGACAGAGAGCTGGTCTGGGAAGATCCACACCGAATCGACGAGATCGTCAATCAAGATCTGGCGTTCAGACCGTGTCGCATCGTCCCAGAGTCCTTCGATGTCAAGATCGGTGAGGGCTATCGAGACTTCCTCGAATCGGCGGCTGAGTTCCGTGCGGCGGTCATTCTCAGAGCCCTCTGCAGCTACCTGATCTTCAAGGCTCTGAATCTGGCTCGTCAGCGTTTGCTCCTGCTTCGAGAAAGAGTCTTTGGTGACCTTTCCGTCGTAGTAGAGCTCGAAGAGGAGATCGAGCTTGTGGCGAAGAGAAGCGATCGAGCCCGTCAAGGACAACGCTCGATCTTCTACGAGAGTCTGATCGGGTTCGAGAGCGCTCCTGATGGCCGCCTGGAGGTCCTGGTCGTCTCTCAGCACCTTGAGCCCTAGGAGCGCCGCCCTTTGGAGCCCCAGGGCGGAGCGACCAGGTTGCTTGCAACCTTCCCCTCGATGCTTGCAGTGGTAGAGCGCCTGGTTGCGATCGTTGTACTTCACTGTCGAGACTCGGCGGCACAGTCCACACCGGACCTTTCCTGAGAGAAGGTCCTTGCTCCGCCGAACTCCCGGAGTGTGACTTCGGGTACAGGCGTTGAAGGTCTCCAGCGAGACCAGGGGAGTGTGGCGACCTGCGAACCATTCACCCTTGTAGCTCACTTCGCCCAGATAGATCCGGTTCTCACAGACGTGTCGCACCGTGCCGTACTTCATGGCGACGTCCTCAGCGATGGAAGCAAAGCTCATGCCGGATGCTCTGAGCGCAAAGATGCGTTCCACCAGGGGAGCCCGATCTGTGACCACTAGCTCTCCGTTGACCATCCTGTAACCCACGGGGGCCGTGTTCTGCCAGTAACCCTGCTCAGCCTTTTGCTGCATACCGAGGTCGACGTTCTCGATGATCTGGTCACGTGTGAACTGAGCAAACACAGCCTGGATGCCCAGCTGCATCTTGCCGGTGGCGGTAGCGAGGTCGAGGTCTCCCTCGTTGAGTGAGTGCACTGCAACGTTGTGCTTTTCGAAGAGCTTCGCTAAGACGGAAAAGTCGCCTTGATCACGACTCAGTCGATCCCAACGCCAGACAACAAGAGTTGACACCTTGTCCGCTTTGACGAGGTCCAACAATTCACGCATCGCTGGCCGATCGAGGTTCTTTCCCGACCAACCTTCGTCAGCCAAGATCCGCACAGCACCAAGGTCTCGCATCCGAGCAAAGTCTCGGCAGCGCTTGGCTTGAGCCTCAGGCGAGGTCTCGACCTGGTCTTCTGTCGAGACCCGTACGTAGGCGATCGTCTGACTCATCGTCACCACTCCTTTCCGACTGTCTCGCTTGGCGTCGTTGCTCGATTGCTACCAGAACGGCGGCCACCCGTGAGAGATCCCTTCCGTCAGCCATGACGAATCCCGTGCATCGTCACCACCGCCAGGTCCTGACGGGTGGGCCGTTCCAGCCGTCAGAATCGTTCGACGACCAACGCTGAACTGCACTCGACTCGGCGCTCCGGGCCAAGGAGTCGATGATGCCCTCCGCCTCGGCGTGGTCGTGGATCCAGATGGACTCTTTGACGGGTGTGAAGCCTTGTGCAACCTCGTAGCGATGGTTCGATCGACCGACCTGCTCAACCGACCAATCTTTCTGTGCGTATTTGCACCCGTACTGAGCCGCTCGGCGCCAACCCTCCCTCTTGTTCGCACACAGCCCAAGTGGCTCGCCTTGCGGACCTCGGGGCGACGTGGCGAAATCAGTCACCCAGACAAAGCCGTGGCCCCACAGCGCAGCCATATCTTCATGGGGCACCCTCATCGGAACGAAGAAGTTCACGTGCCATCCGTGGCCGCCAGGATGAAGCTCCGGCGAGTACCACCATGGGAACTTGCTCCCGTGTCGTGTTCGTCTCAGTCGTCGGGCGAGCTCGGCGACTTGCGCCATGGCGGTACGTCGATCGAGTTGGGCTTCAGCGAAAGTCAGTACCCACATGTAGCGAAGGGCATTGCGGACGAAGTACCGCCGAGAGTTCGAAGCTGCTCGGGCATTCGATCGCTGCCATTTGAGCCCCTCACGGAACTCTGTGAGGTCATCGAGACTCAACGACGTATTCGAGGCTCCAATCGCTTCGTGCCTTGACGACTTCACCGTCGTCAGCGACCCAGCGAGTTACGGGGCGACCGTAGACGTCAGTAAGACCTTCATCTTCAATGGGGAACCACTTCCGCTTCGGGCTTCGCTGCCCCCCTTTGCCTGGAGCAACCCACACCAGAGTTGCTTCAGCGCACTCAGCCCATGCGGTGAATCGCCAACCAGATCGTTGTTCGACCTCAGTCGAAGACACTCCGAGTTGTGTCCTTAAGTCAAGTGAAGAGTCGAAGCTCCGCTTCGACTCGAGCCCTTCGTTTTGCATTGCCAGATCTCCAGGTAGGAACCAATGGGTCCTGCCTTCTGGATCGCAAAAAGCCGAGCAACCCAGATTGCAGGTTGCCCGGCCCTTCTCCCTGGAAGTCGGGCTGCCCTTCGGGGGGTGTTTACCCCTGGGCGGTATTGCTCGGGAGAATCAGCACCACCGAGACCTGGTGGCTCCGTACCTTTTACCGGCCGGCCTTTGAGTTGTGTCCGATGCTCGTCTCAGATCCCTGCGGCTCGGGATGCATAACCGGATCACCAATCTCTGCTCTTCAAACCAATCAATCTCAACCGCACACAGATTGAACCACACCCTTGTAACTCATTCACGTCGCCCTGCCAAGAACGACGATTCGCCAAGGATCGAGTGTGCGAGGGCCGAGTCAGCTCGGGCAGCCAATCGATGCGCAAGTGGACAATGAGACGCTGAAGGAGAAAGGCGACATGGCGGTCACTTCTGTGGTTCACGATGCGGCTGCGGCTCGCCATCTGGGACGAATGATGGCGCCCCTGGGGGCCAGCCCCCAGCCCCCGGACCCACGGCGGTCGCCGGTTCGGCGCTGGAGCGCCTAACCCCGGCGACCGCCGTGGGCAACCCGTGGGCACCCGTGCGGTTGGTCCCCGGAGGCAAGCCCTATCATCGGCTTCACCCTTCGGCATCAAGCAAGATGTTTCTGCAACGACCACCCGATTTAGAAGATGGCGCTAAGAACTCCGACGATTGCTAAGAAGCCTCCCAAGATGACGAAGCCCAGACGATATGACCCAGCATCGTTCGCCACGCTCGCTATTCCAAGCTTGGAGTTCTTCCGCTTCTCATAGGCACCATCGAAGATGTCACCTGGGTTGAACACTCCGAGCAGCGCTACTGACGCACCAACAACGGCGATCACGATCGACAAAAACTGGAAACCAATCGGTTGGGCTGATCCAAGTTCCATGCCAAACATCATGGCTGATTTCCAATTCTCCAGTTGTCACAGTCAGAGGCTCCTGCCGTCTCAAAACTAGGGAAGCGAGGTCGATGCAGTTTGCGGGTGCTGTGTTACGGGGAGCGCACCCGCCGAGGCCTCACTGCTCTTGCGACGTACTGCGATGTCCGGTGGCGACGGTGCCTCATTCACCGCTCATGGACTTCAACTCACATCTAGGCCACGATGGATCGTCATCGTCAGGACGATTGACGACCACAGGTTCTTAGTACCCAGGAGTGTCCATGCGAGAACGAGTTTGGAGAGTGTCTGTCGCAGGCCGGGTCGGTGCCATCGCACTCGTGGTCTTCGTTCTTGGGCTGTCAATGTTGATTGCGTTCGGACCAGGACCCAACCAAGAAAGAAGTGCTTGGATCATCGTCTTCGCCTTGGCAGTCGTGTCAGGCATCGGTGCGTGGCGCTGGGCCTTCGTCCCCAAAGTGATCCTTCATGACGACACTGTCGAGGTCCGGAATCGTGGCACGACCAAGCTCATTCCCTATGCCGAGATCGACACCGTCATTCCGACCTACTGGGGTCTTCAGATCCGAACTCGAGATCGTGGCACGACTGTTGCGTGGGCGCTTCAGAAGTCCAACTTATCTAGGTGGACCCATCGATCGACCCGAGCTGATCTCGCCTGCGGAGAAATCATGCAGTTGGTTGAGGATGCTCACGACGCAGGCTGAGGGGCACAGCCCCCGACGTGCGGAAGGGGGCAAACTGTACCGGGTTCTCACGTTTCCGCTTGCGTCAGTCGAGAGAGCGGCGGCCATGAGCCACCTGGGGGTGGCTCTGGGTCCATGGTGTCTTCGACGACGCTGGTCCGTAAAGGCCAAGCCCTACGGGCGGCCTACGGCCGGCCTTGACTGACCACCGTCGTCGGCGTCCAGGGAGCGGTACGCCAGTCGAGTGCCTCGTCCCCTTGCACCCGACGTTCGGCCAGTTGCTCGATGGCTCGTCTAGTCTTGAACCGAACCCACCCAAGGCTCGCCTACCCGGTAAGGGCGAGTCCCAACCCGCAGTCGGTGAGGGTGGCTGCCCGTTCGAGCCGGGCTGGGTCCGGGACAACCCCGTGCTGCGGGCACGGTGGGAGTCCTTTAACTCCAGTCGTCCTTGGTTCTCGCACCCCATGATTCGATGCGCCAGTCGGAGTTTGAAAGCTTCGGCCCTCCGACACCGTTGAAATCGCAGGTCACAGATTTGCGGTATGACCGGTTTACCGGAAGGTTCCGCCACGGTTCCACCAATGTTCCACCGAGGGCCCGCGGTGGACGTTGTCAGTAGGGCCCCTGGTAAGCGTTGTCTCCGGCGGGTCAACCCTTCAGGGCCTCGTGTGTCATTTCATCACGGGGGCGAGAGGATCTCCTCCGGATGCCGCAGGGATACGATCTCAGCGAGAACTCTTTCCGTCCCGTCATCCACTCGGGCTGCTGCTTCGAGCTCGCCGCGTCCCGTTCGGAGGGTGTCGGAATCGACCCGGAGTTAAGCGTTGTGCGGAAATCCTCAACGCTTAGCCACTGCTCGTCCTCGGTCAGCAGCTCGATGCTTCCCAACCGGATCACTCCAGGGCCCCTCCTCATCGAGATGTTCCGGCCCCGAAGATCCACGCGGCGACGTTCTCAGCGGCTCCTGACGCCACTGCTTTGGAGCGCCGCCTTCAATCGAGCTCCCTCCGTCTGAATATAGGGACCTCGACCCTCAAATTTTTGGGTAGGTCGGCGTACAATTGAAGGCTGGAAAGTGGAGTGAGCCTTCAAGGCGAGACGAGGAGGGAGAAATGCCAACGATCTTCAATCGTCAGGTACGCGAAGTGGGAGATGTCCACCTGGTCACTCTTGGGGGAGAGTTGGACCTTGAGACAGCGGAAGGCCTGTCCGACTGGTTGGTCGATATCTCGGGGTCACGAGTCGTGGTGGACCTTCATGACCTCACATTCATGGATAGTTGCGGGCTCTCGGCGTTCATTCTGACCAAGAACCAGCTCGGTGAGGATTTTGTGGTCACCCGACCTCAGGCGAACGTGAGGCGCATCTTCGAGATCACGGGACTCTTGAGCCTTCTCTCTGACTGGGATCCGACGTGGTCGCCAAGCGTGAGCTCGCCCTTAGGAAGTGACGGACAGCCTCAGGGGGGATGATTGCGGCGCCTAGGCCTGAAACGGGGGCCCGTCGGAACGCACGGAGGTAGGGATGCCCGAGTCTTCGCTCCTTGATGGACCGAGAGTCCGTGTTCATCGGCGTGGCACGGGGTATCAGGCAGCCATGAGCAGGACATCGTTGCCCCATCCCACTGCTGAGGCTCCAGCCGCCGCGAGAGAGATGGTGCGTCAGGAGATGGCGCAGTGTGACGCTGACAAGATTGCCACCGCTGAACTCATCATCAGCGAACTCGTCTCGAACGCAGTCTTGCATGCGAGCACCGCGATCATCATCGAATGCCTCGTGGCAAACAATCAGTTCAGAGCCTCTGTCTCGGATCACGACAACACGTTGCCGTTCGTGCGGCAAGCCGGCCCCTCCGATGTGCATGGACGGGGGATGAAAGTCGTCGATGCTCTGGCGGACGACTGGGGCAGTCTTGAGATCTCAACCGGCAAGTCGGTTTGGTTCACCTTACGGTGCCAAGAAGGCGTTGGGTGATGAGGGTCTCGGTTCTCGGGGCGAACCGATCGACGTTAACGCTAGTGATCCTCGCCTGTGTCGATCGCCGGAGGAGCCCCGACGAGTCGACTGTGGCGGACTCGTCTTAGAGCGGAGCGACCGCCACCCCTGAGCTCGCCGCTGAGGAGCCGATGGCGCCTGAGGATGACGACGTGACGTTCACGGTCCAGCGGCCTACGACGCCGCCGTAGTTGCTCGCTGGCACCACGGTCACAGCAGTGAGATTCGTTTGGCTCGGCCGAACAATCGGAAAACTCAGGCCTGGCCTGCTGCAGGCGTCGTTTCTTCCACGTCGCCGCGGGTACAAAACCTTCGACACTCTCGAGCCGGAGCATGAAGGAGTCCCGCCATTTCAAAACTGAGCGGGCCACACGAAAGGAAACGAAGTGAGTGACCTGTCAGAGCAACAGAAGAACGAGGACGTGACCTCTCCGTCGGAGAAGCAGGCAAAGCGAGGCGAGAAAGGAGGAGCGCCCGAGGCCGACGCGGACGACTCCCAGGAACACGCGGCGACAGTTGCCGACGATGACGTGCGGCAGTCGGATCGAGAGACACAAGACTCCCCAGATAAAGCCTCTGGGAACGAGGCCTCGAACGACGGTGGAGTCGACGAGCTAGGGGATGATGTGGAGTCCGCTCGCCTGGCGGGACTGAACGAACCGACGACGGAGTAGACCTTCATGATGGTTACGAGCAATCGGGTCTGCTGAAGGTTCAGTTTCCACCGGTTTTGTCCTTCAGGCAGCTTGCTCGGACCGCGGTCGATGAAATCCATGTGGACGATCCTCTCTTCTCGAGGGTCCAGCGTCCACCAGTTGATGACACCAACGAGGTTCTGGGCACAGCGTGGTCGCTCCCGGTGGTCTCTGCCAACTTGGCCTCCTTCACCGCCCGATATGGGCACGACAATGAGAGGGTCATTCGCCCGAAACACGCAGCCGCCAGTGCTTGGTAGCAGAGCTGTTGCCTCGGTCCTCCGACACCGGTTGATGGCTATCCCCGACCGGCACGTTAGGGATTGTCGTTACTCCGGATACAGCCAACCAAGTGGGCTCTTTGGGTCTACCTCTGAGGAGGATTGGTCGGACCAGAACCTTCCGCTTGCCCAGTGTCGCCTTTCGCCGAGGCCGACTGTTTCTGTGTGTAGACGTAAGCGAGAACGAGCGCACCGAAAGGAACGGCGATACGGAGAAGGAACTGCCGGTCGCCCGTTGACCCGGCGAGGATGAGAGACACGGTGCCGATCAAGAAGGCCAATCCCCAAACGGCCGAGATTTTTCGATTCGCCGCCCGAAAGGCGGGGGTCGACCAGAACTCCTTTGGCACTTGCTCGCGTGCATAGGGCTCGGTGAACGGGTGGTTGATGAGGATGGAGCCGAACACGATCAAGGTGAGCGATCCGTGGGCTACGCCCTGTGCGTATCGGCCCCAGGTGGCGATGTCTGAGGGATGGAGAATGGCCAGGAGGAAAAGCATCCCTCCGAAGTAGACGACGCCGACGACGTCGAACAGGTGGACTTTGTGGCGCGAGATTGCCCTCAAGAGCACCACGACCGCAACGACGACACCGACTGCCGCCCCCCAGTAGACGTCCCCGAGCCGCACTCCGAGCAGGAACGCCACCCAAGGCGCAAAGCTCCAGATGAGGTCGGTCATGGCATCTCCAATCAGGAAACAGCGTGAAAAGAGGATGCACTAGAAGGAGCTTTCGTGCCAGTGGTGATGCGATTCGTCCCTCGTTCACCTCTCTGTCATCATCTTGCCCTTACGCCTCTGTCCTCAAGCTGTCATCGCAACGGCTTTTGGGAGTGCTCGAAGGGGCCCGGGGCGGCGAGGCGTGGGACACAGAGGCACTAGCGTCGATCGTGGTCGGGTTGGGAATCTTCGCCTCCGCGACCAGCGGGTGGCTCGAGTCCATCGAGATCAACCAGCTGCTCGCAACAGATGCTGGCTTTGCTGCCGTCGACCTCAGCTGCTTCGTGCGCCGCTGAGCACTCAGCCATCGGCGTGCTCCTCGGTGCGGCCTTGTTGGGAGTGCTCGCCGCAGGCTCGTGGGACTCCCGGTTCAACGCTCTGGGGCTCGTGTCACGGGCCAGAAACTCGGGTGATCAGTCCACGGGCAGAGGGGGGAGACCCACCGCCACGCAGCTGATCTCAATGAGAGCTTCGGGAAGGAAGAGCTCCGTGACGCCAACAGCGGTCCACGCAGGGTAGGGCTCCTCAAGGAACTCGCCAGCGACGTCGAGAATGGCTTCGGCCTGGCTCAGCAGGCCGACATGATACGAGTTGATCTCCACGACATCGCTCCAGCTGGCGTCGCCCTCGGCAAGAGTCAATCCGAGGTTGCGAAACGTCTGTCGGATCTGCTCCTCGGCGCTGGGCGAGAAGACACCATCGTCGGTCTCACCGGTGTGGCCGGTCACACGAAGCGTGTCGCCGACCCTGACGGCAGCGGGAATGTGTGTCTCCTCGTAGAAACCAACCCAGTGGGCGGGCACCACTACTTTCCGTGGCGAGGGCAACGGCTCAGATCTTCCAAGTCGGAGGGGACGACACCGAGGTCAAGCTCGTTGCCCCGTGATCTGCGTCGCGGCGACCAGGAGCAGCACGATCCACGGGAGCCTGACCTCGCGTTCTGCGCCGCGCGATCACAAGGACCCGATCACTTCGCCAAACTCGACGCTGAGCATCGTGACGCCGGGAGCCTCGGCCCCGACGGGAGGCGCAACAATCGGGCTTGCTCTTCAGTCTCGAAGACCCCGATGGAGACGCCGTGCGATCCGTCGCTGGCGACGAAGGTCGCACCGACAAACCCGGGTGCCTGACGCATCATGGGCAACACGACCTCGTCGAGACCTTGCTTCGCCTCCGAGAGATCAGAGATCTCGACGTGAATCACGCTGGCATGCATGGAGCGCCCTCCTCCGCTGGCTCTTGCTCTTGGACGCTATCGGGGGATGAACCTGCGTGCCGAGGTGGGGAGGCTCTCGCGTGAGGCGTCTGCACCAGGACAGTTGCGCGCGTCCTCCGACACCGGCTTGCTGGGTGTCCCCGTCGCCACAGGGACGGCGCCAGCGAGGCCCACCGCAACCATGGCTGAGGGCGCTGACTTCCCCTTGACGTGCTCGCCCACCAGCCGAGCACACCTTCGATGGTGACGACGCCAGGAGTCCTGTGCGGTTCGCCTGAGACCCTTCTCGCGAACCGAGGCACGTCCATGAGTGTTACGAGCGTCACTCGATTCCATGCCGCAGCGGGTCAAGAGTCGGCACTGCTGGAGCTGCAGTCTGAAGGGCGCCGGCGCATGCTGGCCGTCGACGGTTGTGAGGCGTTCGCCCTCCTCCTCGATCAAGCGGATCCACGATCGTCTGCCTTCGTCCAGACTTGGTCGTCGCGCGAGGCGCACGATGCCGCGTTCGGAGAGCTGATCATGGCGAGCGGTCACCTGGAGAAGGTGCTCGCGACGCTCCATGAGGGGGTCGTGCAGACCTTCTACGATCACGTCCACTGAGGCCTAGGATCCTCGAAGGGCTCTCTCCGTTCCAAAGCGCGTGGGATGCACCTTCCTTCAGAAGCACCATGGGGGCGCCATGAACGCAGCCGAAGACGTCAAGATCACCGTCTCCAAAGACGGGCCCTACCTCGTCCAGGGAGCGGTGCCCATAGCGAGGCAGACCATCGTTGCCGACGCTCGAGGCGATTCGCGCGACTGGAGCGAAGGCGAGACGTTCGAGACCAGAGAGTCCTGTGCGCTGTGCCGATGCGGCCAGTCGGCTACCAAGCCCTTCTGTGACGGTTCCCATCTCCGGGTGCAGTTCGACGGGACTGAGTCGGCGAGCAACGAGCCGTATGCCGCCCAGGCGACCGAGCAGATCGGGCCAAGCCTGACGCTCCTCGACGCCCAGGAGTTCTGTGCCTTCGCTCGCTTCTGTGACGTCGCCGGCCAGGTGTGGAACCTGGTGGAGCAAGAGGGTGCCGACGCCGCCGAGCTCACGGCTCGAGAGGCAGGGCTCTGTCCTTCAGGACGCCTGGTGGCTCGAGACCACGTGGGGGGCTCGGATCTCGAACCTGCGTTCACCCCGTCGATCGGGATCGTCGCCGATCCGGCTCAGGGCGTCGCAGGGCCCCTCTGGATCCGGGGGGGCATTCCCGTGGTGTCTGCCGACGGCGAGACCTACGAAGTGCGCAACAGAGTCACGCTCTGTCGCTGCGGAGCGTCCGCCAACAAGCCGTTCTGCGACGGCAGCCATGCCGCAGTTCGCTTCACGGAGTAGCCCAGATGACGAGTCCACCGCCGAGCATCCTCGGCTGGCCTGCTTCCCGAGCGTCGGGGGGGCGTCGAGCTCTTGAGCTCGAGCCACTCAAGCCAAGGGAGCCGTGATTGATACTGACGATCTCCGGGGACGTGTCGTCGCGACCGGACCTCGATTGTGGAGAGCTCACCTAGCCTAAGTGGGTCGGTGCTCTTGCGTGGAAGGGCCTCCCGGACCTCTCGCGCGTAGGGCCGCAGGAATGGATGACACGCCACGATCACCCGTGCAGAGCAAGCCGAACGCACGGTCTCGATACCGTGGGGGAGTGGAGCTTGCAGAGCTGGTCGTGGTCGACCATGTGGCGTGGCGGACCTGGTTGCACGACCATCACGCCGACTCGCCCGGGATATGGCTTGTGCTGGCCAAGAAGGGCACGGCGCATCCAACGACGCTCTCCTACAACGAGGCGCTGGCAGAGGCGATCTGCTTCGGGTGGATCGATGGACAGCTTGGTCGCAGAGACGACGAGACCTTTCGGAGGCGGTTCACGCCTCGCACGGCGCGGAGCGCCTGGTCGCAGAAGAACGTCGCCCTGGCCGAGGCCTTGATCGCGTCGGGTCGGATGGAGCCCGCGGGTCATGATGAGATCCGCAGGGCTCGGGCCGATGGGCGCTGGGAGTCCGCCTATGCAAGTCAAGCAAGTGCAGCGGTCCCCGAAGATCTGGCGGCTGCGCTGAAGGGCAATCCGTTGGCTCAAGCGATGTTCGAGCAGCTCACGAGCGCCAACCGCTACGCGGTCCTCTATCGAGTCACCACCGCGAAGAAGGCGGCGACCCGACGCAAGCGCATCGGCCAACTGGTCGAGATGCTGTCTCGTGGTGAGACGTTTCATCCACAGCGTGCGCGTCCCACCGAATGAACGGGTCCATGACGAGAGCTGTTCACTATCGCGCCAAGACGGCGCGCCTCTAGGCCACCGACCCCCACGCCCACCTCGTAGCGTCGGCATCGAGCCCGCTCGCGGTTGGGGAACCGCCCACTTGAGGCATCTTGCGCGAACCCGCGGTGCAACCGCGTGGTGGACCGGCGCGGTACCCGGCGACCTCAGATCACGAGTTCGAACGAGTCATCAGGGGGCTGATCATGATGCGGTTGGCAAGTCCACGCACTGGCCGAGTGTCTGACCACCGACGACGTTGACCTCACCCGGGAATCCTCCGGACACAGCGGGCGCGAGTCCCCAGCACGTGAGGTTCCGGCCGACCTTGTTGCTCGCGATGAAGATGGCCGGGTTTGGGTCCGTGTCGGTAATGGAGATGTTGGTCAGTGTCACGTTGCCCCCGACCTCGTTGAGGAGCACGCCGAGCCAGTCAGGCGTCACTCCGGCAACCAGCAGGCTGCGGCCGATCTTGTTGTTCTTGATCGTCCAGGGAATAGCTCCGCCTCCACCGATAAATGTGACGTTCCCCCGGACCCTGATGCCGTTCAGCAGCACAGTGTCGACGTCAAAGCCGGTGAGGTGCCCATGGATGGAGATGGTGGAGTGCCGGTTCGGCTCGACCGTGCACGGATGTCCCGTCGTGTGGCCGACCGGATTGGGTAGGCAGCCCAGGCCGAGAATGGCGCCCGTACCCGCGTTGACGTCGCGGTCGACGGTGATCTTTGACGGAGCGCTCTGCGCGTCAAAGGCGGCACCCGCGGTGACGTCGATGTTGCCGAGCACGTGGATCACCGCATTGGGAGCCACGTTGCACGCGCCGGTGACCTTGATCTTGGCGTAGGTCCCCGAGGGGATCGTGGTGAAGGTCTGCGTGGCGAAATCGCCTCCGCTGCACGTCAAGATCTTCGGTGCCGATCTGGGTGCAGCCATCGCCGCGCCGCCCGAGAACGCACCCAACGGGGCCACGAACCCCATGATCACAGCCACTCCGAGGAGTATCCGGTTCCTGCGCTTCATTGCTCCACCCACCCGTCTGGTTCGAGACCTTCTGGCCCGCCGCTTTGATCCAGTTCGTGAGCTCTGATCCTGAAAAATTCGATGGTCTCCGCCAAGAAACACGATCGTCACTTCACCGGATAGGGAGTAACAATACCCCTCTGCCGCTGATTTTCAACTGGTTCGATTGAGGACGCGATCGCCGAGCGCAGTCCAACCCGCTGGTGGTCATCGACGTGCTCCTCGTTCACCGCGTGCTTCCCGATCACCACCGCCTCGTCTGGCGTGATGCGATCGCGGGCACGATGATGGCGACCTGGCTGTCGGGCTCGACGCCCTTCGCTGACCGCGCTCCCACGGTCGCGTCGGCCAGAGCGTCTCCCAGCAGGCAAGACTGCGTGACTGTTCTCTTGAGGTCGCCGACAGCAGCGATCAGTGAGGGCATCCTGATCTTCCGCTATGCCACGATGTCCTCGTGAGCGGAGGAGAACCCGAAAGCGAGTCAAGAGCGCTGCGGCGTCCGACGCTCAAGGGCGCCCTCTCACTGCTGCTGACGATCCTCGTGGCGGGCGTCTTGGCGTTCGGCATCAGGGCCTACGCCGTGCAGGTCTACGTGGTTCCCTCCGGCTCGATGCTGCCGACGCTCCAGGTCGGGGACCGGATCGCTGTCGACAAGCTCTCGTCGACGATCCACCGGGGCGACATCGTGGTCTTCAACCGTGCGCCCGGAGACGATGATCCGCAGTATCCGATTCTCGTCAAGCGCGTCATCGGGCTGCCAGGGGAGACGATTTCGTCTGTTGGCGACACGATCTTGATCGATGGGAAGCCCCTCGCGCAGCCCTGGCTCCCGACGTTGACTGGCTCCTGCTCTCAGGCATCCGCAGACGTCCCGAAGACGACGATCCCGGCTGGGCAGTACTTCGTCATGGGTGACTGTCGTGGGAACTCAGACGACAGCCGCTTCTGGGGAACCGTTCCCGCCGCCAACATCATCGGAAAGGTGTCGGCCGTGATCTGGCGGCACAACCATCCCTGGATGCACTGGTTCTAGCCGTCGTGGTTCTCCTCGGCACGCACCACCGATGAGCAGCACCGTCACGACGGTCGAGTCACCAGTCTTGGCTGACCGGCTGTTCGCGACTGATGCCCGGCGCTCTGGTGCGGTGCTGCGAGCCCAGGGTGCTGGGTCGTTCAGGCAGGCGGCTCTGAGACACAGCTCGAGCGGCTGTCGTTCGTGCTCCTGCGTTGGGTCGCCCGCGTCAGGGTGGCGCTGGTGAGACGAGCACTGGGAGCGCTGGCTGCGGCTCCGCTGCTTGCTGTGGGCCTCGCTGGCTGCTCTCAGCCAAGCAGTGGACCGAGCCAGCACGTCCTCACGATCCTCGAGAAGACAAGAGCAGTGATTCCCAGTGGAGCCACCGATGTCCGGTTTCGGGCTGTTGCGGGGGCGTGGGTGCAGCCCTGCCCCGACGTCCCCGGCGGAAAGGCTGGGTGGAGCCCGGATGAGGTCGCGATGGGCTTCACCGACAAGGCCCCGACTGCCGAGGTGCTCGCCGGCATCGACACGACACTGCGTCGACTGGGTTGGCAGCGCCACGACGAGGTGATCACTCGCGGGCAGGGACGCGTGCCGCACTGGACGCTCGCCACCACCTTCGGAGGCACGGCAAACACGTGCGCGTTTCAAGCCCCGGGTGGCTCGTGGAGCTGGTACGTGAACCCCAGCTGGCAACCGCCGGGGCCCACGGCCAATGGCTGCCCTTGACGGGCTCTTCCTCCAGTTTTGGAGCATGGCACGGCGAAGCGCTCCTCCGAGCTCTCGCACGAGTGAGTCAGTCGGTGGACTTGCGTCCCATCAACCAATAGGCCACGGACCCGCTCAGGTTGGAGCTGGCGAGCCACCACATCCACTTCGGACCTCTGGTCTCGGAGGGAGACCGGCGACGGAGGTCTCGCCACATGAGAGGCGTCACGATCGCCCACAGCGCAAGTGCTGCCAGCACGACCAGCTGCTTCCTTTGCGATGACGGCACCCTAGAACTCTCTCATCAAAAGCTCCACCTGAGAGGGCGCCCGCGCCACGTCCGATCCCTCACGCCGTGCTCGATCGTCCCGATGAGGTGGGCTATCTCGAGCTCGGCGGATCGAGCTCGGGGGATACCTGCGCCACCTCACCACTGCGCCGCGGCCCGTCGGTCGATGGCCCATGCTGAGGTCTCGCTGGTGACGGCGATCGTTCTCCCGGGCGGCACTCAATCGTGGGCCGAGGTCGACCACTCCGCGAGCTCGATGGTCACGTTGCTCGGACCGACGAGGAACACGAGGCGACGGTCGTGGAATTCCATGACCTCATTCCGCCTCTGCACCCCCGCTGCTGAGAGTCGCTCGAGCGTGGCGTCGAGGTCGTCGACGGCCAAGCAGAGGTGATTGAACCCCAAGCGGGCAAGGTTGAGCTCATCGGGGTTGTCGAGCGGATTCGGATGGTGGAACCGAAGCAGCTGGATCTCCTGGTGGGTCACGGCACCGGTGAGGGTCAAGGTGACGTGATCAGCCTCCCAGTCGGGGATGCCCATGTAGTCCGACATCGCCAAGCCCGAGACGACGGTTGACGCTGTCTCCTCGAAGCCGAGCAGACCAAAGAAGGCTTTCGCCTCGTCGAGGTCCGTGACGCCGATGGTGACGTGATCAAAGCCACTGTGTCGATCTGAGCCCACCGCCTCCATCGTAGGACCATCCGGCACGCTTCTCCTCGACGTCGGGGAGGTGGGGCCCGCAAGATCCCCGGGCCCCGTGCACGAGACTAGGTCGCTCGACTTCTCAGGATCGTCCTCTTCACCTGCGCCTTTTACACCCAGGTGGACCTGCGAGGGTGCGGCGGAAGGCAGAGGCACCTATGGCAACCCTCCTTGATTTCAACGAGGTGGATGAGGTCGACCTCTGGCTCTCTTCGCCGAAGCGCGATGAGGTCATCGGACCCCTCGGGGTCACGGCGCGGACGGTCGTCGCTCCACGAAACCCCAACCACGTGGGACTGCTGGCAGAGATTCCCGGCGTTCCCGCCTTTGAGGCCATCACGGCATCGGAAGCAGGCGCAAAGGCGATGCGATTCGACGGCGTGCGTCCTGACACGCTCGTGACGCTCGTCGAGAGCTGACCGATCTGGGCCGAGGACCTCGTGATGGCCTCGGCCCGCTGGCGTCGCACACGAGTGCTCGGCGCCTTCTGACCGGCGTGGCGCTCTGGGAACCCAGACGAGTCATCGGGGTCGTCGCAGCCCTCGTCTCGACGAGGATCGCACCCTCGAACCCGCCGGCGCCCAAGGCGCGCTGTCGAACGATGAGCCACCCATGAACCAGCTGCTGGTGCCCTCATCTCGTGGCCGGGGCACGCGGTGGAGTCACGCCGTGGCGCCGAAGACCCCCGGAGCGTCCGTCAGGGCTGTGATGGTCGGGTGTGGGGCTTGGCCGCGACGCAGTCTGCACACTGGAGATACGAGGGGAGCACCGCCCACGGTGTCGCTACCGGCTCGAAGCCTCGTGTCTGCTCCCCACCTCGAGTCGTCGAGGAGTCGAGCGGCGCCACGTGGAAGATCAGGATGGGAGGACCAGCCGGACTCGTCCAGGGACCGTCAAGATCAGTCCAACGCCGTTCAAGCAGCACAATCTCGGCTGGCATCGTCGAAGCCTATTGCACGCTGCTCTGTCGAAGAAAGTTGAGCGGTGCGCTGGGTCGAGGGACAGCGTCGCTTGAAGGCGATCCTCCGCTTCGACGACACGACGATCGTCCTGACCCGCTCCATGCTGCGTGGAGGCAGCGAGCAGCGGCTCACGTCCAACCAGCAGCTCGCTTCTTCTCCTCCCACAGCCTGTCGACGCCGCACAGGATCGCGTACTCGTCCTCAGGGGCGATCGGCTCGCCGACTCTCCCGAAGGATCGGTACACGGTGATGTCGAGCTCTTGTCGGATCGCTGCGAATCGCGGCTCATCGACGAGGTTGACGAGCTGGTGCGGATCCTCATGGTTGTCGAAGAGGAGCCATGGCTCGTCGAGGTGCCGAGCGTAGGTGTAGCGCTCAGTGCGCACGCCCCACCAGGGTCGCAGATCCTTGGCACGTGACCGGTCGACGACCAACGCGTTCTCGATGCCGACGGCGGAGGGTCGCTCAGGAAGCGCTGGATCAGCGAGGTGCCCGGAGAGCTCTCGGCCCTGCATCCGTCGGTCAGGCTCTTGTCCGAGCAGGCCGAGCAGAGTGGGAGCGAGATCGACCATGCCGATGAGGAGCTGCTCGCGTTGTCCAGCGCGCCCAAGGACGGCTCCGCCCCGCATCAGGAGAGGGATGGCGATGGACTCTTCGAAGGGAACCTGCTTGCCGTGACGGCCATGAGAGCCGAGCATCGTGCCGTGATCAGAGCTGAAGACCACGAGGGTGTCATCGAGGAGGTCGTGCTCTTCGAGGTAGGCCACGAGACGCCCGAACTGCTCATCGACCGCCGTCGTGTGGGCGTAGTAGTTCGCCAGATCTGACCGCTCGTCCTCGGCGAGCTCGGCTGGCACGTTGGGAGGCAGCGTGAGAGCGGCGGGATCGTAGAGGTGCTCTCTGCCGGGGGCTGCGGGGAGATAGGGCTCGTGGGGAGGCCCGTAGGACACGAAGAGGCAGAAGGGCTGCGTGGTGCGAGCCTCCCTGAGGCGGTGGAGCCAACCGAGGGCCAGGTCGGTCTGGACCTCTGGCTCGTAGCGTCCCGGTGCCGCATGGACCTCAGGGGTGTCTTCGTGCCAGCGGGGGTTCATGTAGGCGTGGCTGCACTCCCACGAAGCCCAGAAGGCATCGAACCCCAGGCGACCCGGGCCAGGCGGTGTGAAGCGATCGCGCGGGAGCCCACCGAGGTGCCACTTGCCGACGTAGCCGCAGAGGTAGCCGGCGTCGTTGAGCGAGCGAGCGATCGAGGGACCGTCGTGTCTGATGGGCAGATCGTTGGTCGCAGCCCCATGGGTCCGGGGCCAGCATCCCGTGAGCAGTGAACCTCGCACGGGCGTGCACACCGGCGTCGTCGAGTACGCATGGTCGAAGACGACCCCTTCGGCTGCCATGCGGTCGAGGACGGGCGTCTGGACGTCGCTGTTGGCGTTGCACGCCACCGCTTGGGCGCGCAGTTCGTCGGCGAAGACGAAGAGCAGGTTCATGGTCGCATCGTAGAGGCGCCAGTGTTGGGGATCCCGTGGCACGCCCGCCCTGCGGGCTCCGAGCGTGCGCATCGGTTCTCGTTCGCGATGCGTCGCCCTCTTGAGACGAGTTCGCTCGCATCAGGGGCTCTCGGTCTCTTCGGCTGCTGCCGCTCGACGTCAGCGAACGCATGGCGAGCAACGCCAGAGCCTCGACGTGCTGGCGAGAGGCTCCGGTCTTGAGGTCAGCGTCCCTGTCGAGCGTGCCTGCTCGGCCGGCAGGTGCTGCCGTTCCTCACGCCGCTTGCTGGGTCGGTGCGCCGAGCGCCCGAGATCGCTCGACTGCCTTGACCAGCCCGAAGGCGGCGAGGGCGACAGGGATGAGCGCAAACCATCCCGCAAGGTAGCCAAGAGAGACCGAAGCGACCAGCACGACGACGAGCTCGAGCACGATGACGATCAAGAGCACCACAGCCCATGGACCGTACTGCGTCGCTGCGCTGGCGACCTTGGTCGACTCCGCGGGCCGAGCTCGCCAGAACGTCTCGAGGACCTGGCGCTTCTCGGAGAACGAGCAGCTCTTGTAGGCGTCCAGCTTCATAGCAAAACTCTAATCTCGCTCACACGCCCTCGAGATGATCGTGCCCGAGCCCGTCGTGGCTCGACCAGGTCCGTCCGAGCTGGGCGCACCTTCTCCTGGGCTGCTGGGCTTGTCGCGGACCTGTGCTGCTCGGAGCCCTCAGCTCGTCGGCTCGTCGATGGCGGAGGCCGTCATGTCTTCGAGCGTCCAGGTGTCCTCGAAGTGGATCGACGTCATGGCGAAGTTGCCCCCGTCGCAGGCCGGGATGATCAGCCCAGACATGTAGGCGGAGTCATCGGAGGCCAAGAAGGTCGCCACCACCGCGTTGTCCTGGAGACCGGGAGGACGACCCACCTTGAGTGGACCGACGAACTTGTCGTCGTGCCACGGCTCGCCTGATTGCGCGAGCGCAAACTCCTCGTAGGACTGGTTGAGCACGGGGGCATCGAGGGGGAGGGCGAAGTTGATGGACATGCCGTGGGTCGGCGCGAAGCCGTTCACGCGGATGCCGTATCGACCCCACTCGGTGGCCATGGAGCGCACGAGGCCGATCGCTCCGGCTTTGCCCGCCGCGTAGGCGCCGAAGCCCACGGGATAGGCGTTGAGGCCCGCTGCGGAGGTCGTGACGACGATGTTGCCGCTGCGCTGCTTCTTCATCTGGTGGAACGCGTGCTTGCCCGAGAAGAACACACCGCGAAAGACGGTGTTGGTCACGTCATCCCACTGCTCTTCGGTGGTCTCCGCGATCGAAGGCCCCCCAGGCAGGGATCGGCCGGCGTTGGCGAACATGATGTCGAGCTTGCCGAACTGCTCGACGGCGGCGTGCACCGCGTTGGCGACGTCGGCCTCGACGCGCACGTCTGCCTTGAGGCCGACGGCCTCACCCCCGGCGGCCTCGATCTCCTTGGCCACCGCGTGCGCCCGATCCTCCACCAGATCGGAGACGAGGATCTTGCCCCCTTCAGCGCTCCACTGGAGCGCGCACAGCCGACCCAACCCGGCCCCGCCTCCCGTGATGACGATGCTCTTTCCCTCAAATCGGTTTGCCACGTCGCTCTTCCTCCCCCTCACCGGACAGAGGGCAATCTACGTTCAATCTCGATGCTTTGAAACTCGAACTGCTCAGAACGGGCCGAGGCACGCTCTCAGCCGCACGTCGTCGCCTCCGCCGGCGGCATCGCGCTCGGTCACGACCTGGTCGGACCCTGGCCTCTGTGCGCTCACGCATCAAGGCTGCAGCGTGCGGGTAGGAGACCGGGTGGCGAGGTGATCGACCTCTGCCATGACGACGAGTGAAGAGGAGTCTGCGAGATGGCACAGGGCAGCGACGGTCTCCACGAGGACCCCACGATGCTTTCGGCGGCGACCAAAGACCGTCATCGAGCGATCGTCTCGCTCATGGAGGAGCTTGAGGCGATCGACTGGTACAGCCAGCGCGCGCGAGGTGACGAGCGACCACGAGCTGGTGGAGATCCTCACGCACAACAGAGATGAGGAGGTCGAGCACGCCTCGATGCTCCTCGAGTGGCTCCGTCGGCACGACGAGGTGTTCGACCGACAGCTCAAGCGCTACCTCTTCTCGGAGCAACCCATCTTGGAAGCCGAGGAGGAGTCCGGGTGAGCCCGCCGTCCAACCCTTGAGTCGAGGCTGGGGTCGACGCGCCGCGGCAAGCGAGACCCGTGTCGAGCTGATCTCGATCAGCGAGGCAGACCGTGAGCACCAGTGGTCCTACGCACCCAGCCGGCAACTCGCAGGGTCCAAACTCTGCGAAGCGATGGGGGCAACCTCGTTCGAGCGGTGACGTTTCCGTGCGACATGCGGCGGCGCCCGTGGTCTCGCTCGATCCCTCCGAGAATCGTGGGCAGCCCAAGATGTTTTCGGCGCTGGTGAACGAGTGGGTCATCACCTCGGTATCACGTGGTGATGAACCACCACCGCGTCCCCATCAGCCTTCCAGCTCACCGCCGAACCATGCGCCTCAGCGTGCGCGGAGGCGCTCTTGCGGTCTCGATGGCGGCGGTCGCCGTCGTGGCCGCTGCTTGCGGCTCCTCATCGAGCTCACCGACCTCGACGACGAGCGCCCCCACCCCAGTCAGCACCCCGTCCAGCCCCCAGCTGTCGACCACCACCATCTCTCACCTCGGCACGGTCGTGGTGGGCCCCAACGGCAGGACCCTCTACTACCTCACCTCAGATACCCCCACCAAGAGCACCTGCAGTGGTGCGTGCTCCTCCTTCTGGCCCCCCCTGGTGGAGTCGAGCGGTTCGAAGGTGGTCCTCGCTCAGGGGCTCACAGGCTCCTTGGGATCCCTGACTCGCCCTGACGGCACCACACAGGTCACCTATGACCAGCATCCGCTCTACTACTACGCGCAAGACGCGACTTCCGGCCAGGCCAACGGTCAAGGGGTCGATGGGACCTGGTTCGTGCTCAAGACCGCGGGCTCGACTGGTGCCACCGTGCCCAGCACGAGCCAACGTGGCGGAGCCGGCTACTAGGAGGTCTTCGTCTGGCCTCCCGCCACCAGCTTGGCGCTCATCTTGATCGCCTTGACCGAGCTTGTCGCACCGATCTGGAGAGCGAGGCCGAGCAAGAGCAGGATCGCACCCGGGACAAGCAGGGCCCGTGAGCCGAGCATCAAGATCCCGATGCGTGCCAGCAGGTAGGGAGGCGAGCAGATGATGGCACCGATGACACCGCCGACGACTGTGGCCTTGAGCTGGTCTGCCTTCGAATAGGTCGCGCGCATGCCGATGAGGCGGGCGGGCACCGTGACGTAGGCGAACATCATCACACCGATGACGATGCTCAGCGACACCGTGAACCACAGGTAGCTCCACCGGATCACGTAGAGCGAAGCGAGGCCGAGGGCGAGGCCGATGATCGCTCCTGAGCCGAGGACGACCAGCGCGTGGCTGCGAGCCTGGCTGAAGGCGGGGCGGATCTCGATCTTGTCCTTCTTGGCCACAGCGAAGGCGAAGACGGCGTTGAGGAACGAGCTCGCCGCGGTGATCGCCACGATGACGACGATCGCCAGAGCGAGGATCCAGCCATGGAGCGGGTGAAAGGATTTGCCGTAGAAGACGTGCGCCTTCAGGTTGAGCATGGCGGCCCAGATCCACATCGCCGGGAGGATCTGGATGAGCATCAGGCGCCAGTTGGTGACCAACATGCGGAGGCCTTCGAAGAGCATCGTGAACGCACCGACGACCATGCCGAGCGGCGCGTAGAGGCGACGACGTCCGCTGAGCTTGTTCACCGCCTCTTCGACCAGGGTGTCGTCGCCGTCGCGGATGGCGTCGATCAGACCTCGAACCTGGGAGATGACCGAGTCGGTGCGTGATGTGGGCATCGCTACCTTCCTCGTCGTCTCACAGGAGCGGGTGTCGTCCTCCATCGATCTCGTGCTCGAGTGGGGGCAGCGAGACGGCCTCAGGTTACGACAGCACCCCAAGCCTCAGGTACTCGCTCCTGTGCCTGGCGAGGTGGGGGAGCGTCACTCGATAGTCTCGTGATTCAACCGAGGACGAGGAGCTGACGACATGCAGTTGGGGATGGTCGGCCTTGGCCGCATGGGGGCAAACATGGTGACTCGCCTGCAGGGTCGAGGCCACGAGCTGGTCGTCACCGACCACGACCCTGCAGCGATCGAGCGCCTCGTCGGTGAAGGCGCGACAGGCGCTCCAGATCTCAAGGGGCTCGTCGGTGCACTGAACCGTCCTCGAGCGATCTGGTTGATGGTGCCAGCCGGTGTGGTCGACTCGGTGCTCGACGAGCTCACCCCTCTGCTGGAGCCGGGCGACGTCATCATCGACGGAGGCAACTCGCACTACCACGACGACCTGCGACGGGCTGAGGCGCTCGCTCCTTCAGGGATCGGGTACGTGGACTGTGGCACGAGCGGCGGGATCTGGGGTGCCGAGCGCGGGTACTGCCTGATGGTCGGAGGCGAAGATGCCTCGTTCTCGCTGGTGGAGCCCATCTTGAAGGACCTGGCCCCGGGTGTCGACGCCGCGGAGCGCTCACCTGGTCGCGAGGGCACGCCCTCGACGGCGGAAGAGGGCTACTTGCACTGCGGACCTCCGGGTGCCGGTCACTTCGTCAAGATGGTCCACAACGGGATCGAGTACGGCTTGATGGCGGCCTACGCCGAGGGGCTCGCGGTGTTGGCGTCGGCAGACGCCGGCGACAGGGAGGTCGCCTCTGACGCGGAGACCGCTCCGCTGCGCGATCCGGATCTCTATCGCTACCAGCTCGATCTCTCGGAGGTCGCTGAGCTGTGGCGACGGGGCTCGGTGGTGAGCTCCTGGCTGCTCGACCTCACCGCTCAGGCGCTGCACCAGAGCCCACGGCTCGAGAGCTTCGGTGGGCGTGTGTCCGACTCAGGTGAGGGTCGCTGGACGGTCCAGGCGGCGATCGACGAGGGTGTCCCGACCCCTGTGCTCTCCGCCGCCCTCACCAGCCGCTTCGCGTCACAAGGCTCCGCAGAGTTCGCCGACAAGGTCTTGAGCGCGATGCGCTTCGGTTTCGGCGGCCACCTGGAGAAGGGTGCTGGCGAGCATGGCTGAGCAGGCTGACGCCCTCGTCTTCTTCGGAGCGAGCGGCGATCTCGCCTACAAGCAGATCTTCCCTGCGCTCTACCGGCTCGTCGATCACGGGATCTTGGACGTACCGGTCATCGGCGTCGCCTCGTCGCCGATGTCCAATGACGAGTTTCGCGAGCGAGCGCATGCCAGCGTCGCTGACCACACCAAGATCGACGAGACGATCTTCGCCAAGCTGGCCAGCCTCCTTCGCTACGTGAGCGGCGACTACAAGCAGTCGTCCACCTTCGACGCCCTCCGAGAGGACCTCGGTGACGCCAGCAGGCCGCTTCACTACCTGGCGGTGCCGCCGTCGATGTTCCCTGTCGTCATCAGCGGCCTCTCGGCCATGGGCGATTGCTCGACGGCGCGGATCATGGTCGAGAAGCCCTTCGGGCGGGATCTGGCGTCCGCTCGCGAGCTCAACGACTTGCTGCACGAGCACTTCACCGAGGATCGGATCTTCAGGATCGATCACTACCTCGGCAAAGATCCGGTTCAGAACATCGTCTACACGCGCTTCGCCAACCCGATCTTCGAGCCGATCTGGAATCGTCGCTTCGTCAAGTCCATGCAGATCACGATGGCCGAGGAGTTCGGCGTCGAGGATCGGGGTGCGTTCTACGACCAGGTCGGCACCATCCGCGACGTGCTCCAGAACCACCTGCTCGCCGTGGTGTCGAACCTCTGCATGGAGCCGCCGTCGAACGGGAGCAGTGACGCCGTCAGAGACGCACGAGCGATCTTGCTCAAGGCGGTGCGCCCCCTCCGCCCCACCGATCTGGTCCGGGGTCAGTACGAGGGCTACCGAGACAACCCGGGCGTCCACCCTGATTCGGCCGTCGAGACCTTCGTGGCCGTCAAGCTGACGATTGACACGTGGCGCTGGGCCGGCGTCCCGATCTTCATCCGAACGGGCAAGCACCTCCCGGTGACCGCGACGGAGATCACCGTCGAGTTCACCCGACCTCCCGTCGATCTCTTCGGAGAGGTGGTCCCTCGCAACTCGTCGCACCTCCGCTTCCGGATCTCACCCGACATCTCGATCGGGCTCGCCATGCGGGTCAAGCAGCCCGGGGACCGGATGGTCGGTGACGACGTCGAGCTCAGCTTGGCGGAGCAGGCGAGCGAGGCAGTCCCGCCCTACGCCAGGCTCATCGAGGACGCGCTCCGGGGCTCCACGGAGCTGTTCACCCGTGAGGACCTGGTCGACGCCGAGTGGCAGATCGTCGAGACCATCTTGGGGAACGCCACACCTGTGTACCACTATGACCAAGGCACCTGGGGCCCTCCTGAGGCGCTGGGGATCATCGGTGCAGACGGTCCGTGGATCGATCCACGGGTCAACCTGTCGAGCTGAGCTCGCAGTCGATGGAGAAGAGGTGGCGATGAGCACGCACGGTGATGGCGGCCAAGGCGGCGCCGTGGATCCGACCGCGACCGCGGCATGGGCGTCGCTTCGAGCAGACGCCGCTCGTCTCGAAGCGGTCGAGCTCCGAGAGCTCTTCGCCTCGTCGGCGACGAGGGCGGACGACCTCAGCCTCGAGGTCTGCGGCATCCACGCCGATCTGTCGAAGAACCTGCTCGACACCGAGGTGGTCGCGCACCTCGTGCAGCTGGCGGAGGAGACGGGCGTCGAAGCCCAGCGCGATGCGATGTTCCGTGGAGAGGCCATCAACAGCTCTGAGCGGCGAAGCGTGCTCCACGTCGCGCTCCGGATGCCTCGAGAGGCGACGCTCGAGCTGGACGGCCACGACGTGGTCGCCGACGTCCACGAGGTGCTCGATCGGATGGCGGTCTTCGTCGATGCGGTGCGAGAGGGCACCTGGCGGGGTGCGACGGGTGAGCAGATCACGCACGTCGTCAACATCGGCATCGGTGGTTCGTACCTCGGGCCGGAGATGGCGTCAAAGGCGCTCAGGCGCTCGGTGTCCTCATCGCTCGAGGCCCGCTTCGTCGCCAACGTCGATGGCGCCGACTTCGAGATCGCCACGCGAGGGCTCGACCCGGCGACGACGCTCTTCATCATCTCGTCGAAGACCTTCACCACGCTCGAGACCATGACCAACGCCCAGATCGCTCGTGCCTGGATCGTGGCGGGCCTCGGCGAAGAGGCGGTGGCCAACCACTTCGTGGCGGTGTCGACCAACGCCGAGGAGGTGGCGGCCTTCGGCATCAGGGCTGACTCGATGTTCGGCTTCTGGAGCTTCGTGGGTGGTCGGTACTCGATGGACTCTGCCATCGGGCTCTCGACCATGCTGCTGGTGGGCTCTGACGGCTTCGCCGAGATGCTCGCCGGCTTCCACGCCATGGACGAGCACTTCCGCACGGCTCCCATCGCCGAGAACCTTCCCATGCTCCTCGGGCTCTCGAGGGTCTGGTACTCGGGCTTCAAGGGGGTCGACAGCATCGGGGTGATGCCCTATGCGGCCGATCTTGCCCGGCTGCCCGCCTACCTCCAGCAGCTCGAGATGGAGTCGAACGGCAAGCGAGTCCGTCGAGACGGCGCACCGGTGGGCTACGACACAGGTCTGATCTTCTGGGGCGAGCCTGGCACTGACGGGCAGCACTCCTTCTACCAGCTGCTCCATCAAGGCACCCGGCTGGTGCCGCTCGATCTGATCGGCGTGCTCGAGCCCCTCTCGGACCTCCCCGCCAGCCACGATCTCTTGATGGCCAACCTCTTTGCGCAAGCTGCGTCGCTGGCCTTCGGCCGGACAGCCGAGGAGGTGGCGGCTGCGGGGGTCGAGTCCTTCCAGGTGCCGTTCCGCACCTTCCCAGGCAACCGACCCTCGACGCTGCTCTTGCTCGACGAGCTCTCGGCGTTCTCCCTCGGCGCCCTGATCGCCCTCTACGAGCACGAGGTCTTCACCCAAGGCGCGGTCTGGGGCATCGATTCGTTCGATCAGTGGGGCGTCGAGCTCGGCAAGCAGCTGGCTTTGGAGGTGGCGGGCGATCTGACCGATCCAGACGCACCGCTCGCGCATGATGCCTCGACGAACAGCGCCATCTCGCTTTACCGCTCACGCCGTCAAGGCCGTTCGTGAGCGCCTCGCTCAGCGTGGTGCCCGATCATGAGGCGTGGCTGGCGGTGGCCGGCCAGGTCTTCGCCACGGCTGCGCAGTCGGCGATCGAGCAGCACGGCTCCTTCGTCGTCGCGCTCGCTGGGGGGACCACGCCCAAGGACCTCTACGAGCACCTCGCATCAGAGCCGCTGACGGACGAGATCGAGTGGTCGAAGGTGATCTTCCTCTTCGGTGACGAGCGCTGCGTGGCGCCCGATGACCCTTCGTCGAACTTCCTGATGGCCAAGACGGCGCTGCTCGATCCGGTCGGCATCGCCTCCAACCAGGTTCACAGGCTTCGTGGCGAGGCCGATCCCCAGAGCGAGGCGACGCGCTACTGCCAGCTGCTCGCGGGCCTGCTCGGTGGCACCTGCGACGACGAAGGTGGCCCCACTCGCCCGGTGGACCTCGTCTTGCTGGGCTTGGGCGCGAACGCCCACACCGCGTCGCTCTTCCCAGGGCTCACCTGGTCGGTGGAGCGACACCGCTGGGTTGTCGCGGAGTACGTCGAGGTGGCTCGCTCGTGGAGGTTGACCCTTGGTGCACCGGTGCTCGGCACGGCACAGCAGATCGTGTTCCTGGTCGCCGGAGCAGGGCAAAGCTGACGCGGTGGCCAGCGTCCTCGAAGGAGACGTCGATCCGGTGGTCCGACCGGCTCAGCTCTTCGCCACGCTGTCGGCCACCCGGTGGATCCTCGACGTGCCAGCGGCGAGCAAGCTGAGCCCAGCGCTGCGTGGCTCTCAGTAAGCGGTGATCTCGAGGTCGCCCTTCAAGACCAGCGCGTCGTTCCCCGGCAGGTAGTCGACGGGGATCTCCCCAGGGCTGTCGAAGTAGCCCACGTCGAAGACGTTGGTCGAGGCCACCTCGTCGACGTTCGCCATGCCGACCAGCGCCAGCTCCTCTGCGGTCGAGAACGCCTCATTGAAGGGGACGCTGCCCACCTTCAAGTTGGCGAGGTCGTCCCGGCTCACTCGCCCCACCAGGCTGTAGGTGCACGAGGGCGAGCTCCCGATGATCCGGCCGATCATGGCGTGGGTCCGACCGTCGTCGATGACGTAGAGCACGTCGCTGCCCGAGGCGATCGACTCGCGCACGCGCTCGTGGCGCTCGTGGGAGGCCAGCAGGTGCCACTGGGTGTGTCGATGGTCCTTCATGGCCAGCAGCGGGCCCTCAGGGATCGTGGTGTCTGACTCGTCCTCGGCGAGGGCGTTGTCGATGGCGTCACCCACCAGCGGCTCAGGAGCGACGCCCAGGTCCGGGTCGAGGATGATGTCGCCAGGCTTGGGTCGCTGGCCATCGCCCGCCGTCACGGCGGTGGGCCACGAAGCCTCGGGTGTCTGGTCTTCGTTGGTCATCCCTGCTCCTCGCATCGCTTCACCGACGTGCTCGCACGGGACTCTATCGGGGAAGGATCGGGCGGGCGGAGCGTCGGGGATCGCCGGGGCCACCCGGCGCAGGGTGCTGTGGCAGGCTCAGGAGATGGGGGAGGGGGCGAGCGTGCCGACGACGGTGCTCATCGCAGGCGGCTCGACGGGGATGGGCCTCGCGACGGCATGCCGCTTTGGTCGGGAGGGCGCCTCGGTCGCCCTCTTCGGGCGAAGCGAGGCATCGCTTGCAGCCGCAGAGCGCCTCGTGGTGGAGCAAGGGGCGCGCCACGTGCTCGCACTCGTCTGCGACGTCACCGACACCGACGCCGTCGAGCGCTGCGTGGCCGAGGTGGGCGAGTCGTTCGGTCACCTGAACGCCTTGGTCAACGCCGTGGGCCCGGGCAGCACCGGGGGGATCGAGGATTTGGACGACGCAGCCTGGGAGGCGGCGTTCGACACCGGGGTGCTCTCGGCCGTGCGCACCACCCGGGCCAGCCTGCCGCTGCTGCGGAGGGCGCCGTGGGCGAGGATCGTGAACGTGACGGCGACGTCGGTCAAGCACCAGAGCCCTCCGCTGATCGCCTACACCGCGGCCAAGACTGCGCTCGCCAGCATGACGAAGAATCTGGCTCGAGCCCTCGGACCCGAGCAGATCTTGGTCAACGCTGTTGCTCCCGGAGCCGTGCTCTCCGACACCCTCGCTGCCGCGCTCAGCGCGGGTGGTGCCGATGGCAGCGATCCCGTCGCCGGCTACCGGGTCCTCGAGGAGCTCTACGGGCACCACGCTGACCTTCACCGGCTGGGGACGCCAGCGGAGGTGGCGGAGGTCATCTACTTCTGCGCGTCAGAGGCGAACTCGTACATGACGGGTGCGCAGCTGAACGTGGACGGCGGCACCGACTTCTCCTGAGAGCTCTCGGAGCTCGTGAGCCCTTGTGGGGCGAGCACGGAGAGGGAGAGGTCCTCGCTCAGGAGAGGTGCAGCGAACGCCAACCGGTACGATCGACTCCAACGTGGAGGGACACATGGGCGAGATCGTGGTGGGCGTGGATGGCTCGAGTGCAGCGGCCGAGGTCGCCTCGTGGGCGGCCCAAGAAGCAGCCCTGAGAGGCGCGACCCTCCGGGTGGTCAGCGTGGGCCAGAGCCCTTCGGCGTGGATGGACATGGGTGAAGCGCTCGGCGGTGCGGTGTCCGCCACCATGAGCGACGCTGACCTCGAGGCCATCACCATGACCACCATCGACGAAGCCCTGGGCCGCGCCGTGCTTCCCGAGCAGGTGGAGGTCATCAAAGATGCCCGCCTCGGTCACCCGGGAGACGTCTTGGTTCGAGCCAGCAGCGGTGCTGACCTGCTGGTCGTGGGCAGCAGCGGACGAGGGGACATCGGCAGCGTGCTGCTGGGGTCGGTGGGTCTCCACTGCGTGCATCACGCTCTGTGTCCCGTCGTCGTCATCCCCACCAAGCAACGCCCGTGAGCTCGACCACCTCGACGGTGGTCGTCGATCTCGATGGCGTGGTGTGGTTGGCCGGCGAGCCGCTCGCCGGCGCCGCCGAAGGCGTCGCCCTCTTAGAAGAGGCGGGTCATCGCGTGGTCTTCGCCACGAACAATTCGTCGCCGACCCTCGATGAGCTCGTGGCTCGCCTCGAACGGGCGGACATCAAGGGCACCCCTGAGCAGATCGTGACCTCGGCGCAGGCAGCCGCCCTCGCCGCTCCACCCGGGTCGAGCGCCCTGGTCGTCGGCGAGGCAGGGCTGCTCGAGGCCTGCGAGGCCCGGGGGCTCCGGCTAGAGGGTCACGCTGCCTTCGTCCTTGTGGGCTGGCAGCGGAGCTTCGACTTCACCATGGTGGCGAACGCGGCGACCGCGGTGCGCCAAGGAGCGACGCTGGTGGCCACCAACGATGACCCGACCCACCCGACCCCCGATGGGTTGCTGCCCGGGACCGGTGCGCTCGTCGCGGCGATCTCGACAGCAGCCGAGCAAGCGCCCCTGATCGCGGGCAAGCCCGGGCCCCTGATGGCAACGCTCGTGCGGGACCGTGCCAGCGAGATCGCCCTCGTCATCGGGGACAGGCCGTCGACCGATGGTGCCTTCGCTCGTCGACTCAAGGCACCGTTCGGTCTGGTGCTCTCGGAGGCGACTCCTCTCGACGCCGGCGAAGCGGCGGTGACGGGACCCTCCCTGCTCGAGGTGGTGCGTGCGTTTCTCCGTTGAGCTCATCGCGGAACGCTCAGAGGGGCTCCACTAGCGTCACAGAGCAATGGAACGACCGCACCCCGAGCGTTACGTCGATGCAGGCCACGTCGCAGCGACGGTGGTCAACGGTCATCTGGCCGACGGCGTGCAGTCGGCCAAGGATTCGCTGGCCGCCGCCACGAGTGCGACCCCTCGGGCCGTCGTCGGTGTCGGACGCACCGTGGTCTACAAGACGGGATCATTGATTCGAGGGACGGGCTTGCGCTTTCGAAGGCTGGCTGGCCGCCTCGAGAGCGCCGTGGAGCGCTAGATCGATGGCGCGCCAGCGCCTCGATCGCGTGCTCGTCTCTCGCGGTCTGGTGTCCTCACGTCAAGAAGCCTCCTTGGCGATCGAGGAGCATCGCGTCTTGGTCGCAGGCGTGGTGGCTGAGAAGGCCTCTCGCCAGGTGGCACCCGAAGACCCGATCATCGTGACCGACGGTGGTGCACGCTTCGTCTCTCGCGGGGGCCTCAAGCTCGAGCACGCTCTCGAGTGCTTCGATCTCCAGGTGGCCGGTCGTGATGCCCTCGACGCCGGGAGCTCGACGGGGGGCTTCGTCGACTGCCTGCTCCAGCGAGGGGCGGCCCGCGTGGTGGCCGTCGACGTCGGCTACGGCCAGCTGCACGAGAAGCTCCGCTCCGACGATCGGGTGATCAGCCTGGAGCGGACCAACATCCGCCAGCTCTCAGCCGCCGAGCTTCGAGGGCACCTCGACGGCGCCCTGGCGACCTTCTTGTCGGCAGATCTCTCGTTCATCTCGCTTCGCCCGTTGGTGCCTGTGCTGCTCGATCTGGTCGAGGAGGAGGCCGATCTCGTCCTGTTGTGCAAGCCCCAGTTCGAGGTGGGTCGGGTCATCGCTTCACGAGGGCACGGTGTCGTCAAGGAGCGCGCTGATCGTCGAGCGGCTCTGGTGGGCCTCTGTGGCGCGCTGAGCGAGGCTCGAGCCGCCATCATGGGGGTGGTGAGTTCACCGATCCTCGGTCCTGCTGGCAACGCTGAGTTCTGCTTGCACGTGCGCCCGAAGGGAGACCCCAGTCCAGGGCTCGACGATGCCATCGAAGCCGCCCTCGATCAGGCTGAGGCCCTGTCATGAGCGTCGACGTCGCCCTGGTGGTCCACGACGGCCGCGAGGATGCGGTCGCGTTGGCCGACGAGACGGAGGCGAATCTCAACGAGAAGGGCATCAGCGTCGCCAGGATCGGGCTTGAGGCGCTCGAGGCCGATGACGGCTCGGCCCACTTCGAAGAGCTGAACCCCTCGTTGTGCGTGAGCCTGGGCGGAGACGGCACGTTCCTGCGCTCGGCCCGCTTCGCCCACAGCTGCGGCACGCCCATCCTCGGCGTCAACTTCGGTCGAGTGGGCTATCTGCTCGATCTCCCACCGGCCGAGCTCGATGACGTGATCGTCGAGACCTTGGCCGGGCGGGCTTCGATCGAGCGGCGCGCCGGCTTGGCCATCACGCTGATCGAGGCCGATCAGACCCGCTCGTTCTTCGCCGTCAACGAGCTCTCGGTGGAGAAGACGGTGCCGGGCCACGTGGTTCGCCTGACGTCGTCGATCGATGGCGAGCTGTTCTTGACCTACTCGGCGGACGGGATGCTCTTGTCGACGCCTGCGGGATCGACGGCGTACAACCTCTCAGCGGGAGGGCCAGTCTTGGCGCCTCACCTCGACGCCTTCGTGATGACCCCTGTCGCTCCCCACCTCGTGATCGACCGCAGCGTCGTGCTCGGTGGCGAGCAAGTGGTCAGCCTGGAGGTCATCGGCGATCGACCAGCGGTCTGCGTGGTCGACGGCGTCTCGGTGGCCACGGTGGCGGTCGGCACCCAGGTGCGCGCCCGGCGCCACGAGCGCTGGCTCGAGGTCGTGGTGCTGGCGGACAGGGGCGTGGGCCGCCGACTTCGAGAGAGCCTCCGGCAAGGACACGAGTAGGGCGTGCTCGTCGAGCTCCACGTCGCAGGCCTCGGGGTGATCGACGAGTGCCGTCTCTCCTTTCATGAGGGCCTCACGGTCCTGACCGGGGAGACGGGAGCAGGCAAGACCCTTGTGGTCGACGCCCTCGATCTCCTCTTGGGAGGCCGAGCACGCCGGGGCCTGGTGCCGAGTGGTCGGAGCGCCCTGCTCGAGGCGGTCTTCACCGACGCGCGCGGTGACGAGGTCATCTTGGCCAGAGAGCTGCCCGCAGAGGGTCGAGCTCGAGCCTGGATCGACGGCAGGATGGCGTCGGTGCCTGCGCTGGCTGAGCGCGCCGTGGGCCTCTGTGACATCTACGGCCAGCACGAGCACCACTCGCTCTTGGCGGGCGGCTCGGTGCGCCGAGCCCTTGACGCCTTCGGCACGCTCGACACCGAGACGCTCCACGATGCTCGAGCGCAGCTCAGAGACCTGCTGAGAGAGCAGAGCCAGCTCGGTGGCGATGCCACCACGATCGAACGAGAGCTGGCGCTGCTCGAGCACCAGATCCAGGAGATCGAGGCGGCTCGTCTCGTCGAGGCCGACGAGATCGAGCGGCTCCTCGAGACCGTCAAGCTGCTGGAGTCTGCGAGCACACTTCGACGCGAGATCGAGCACGGCCTCGACGTGCTTGACCAGGAGGCCGACGGGCCCCGCCAGGTGATCGCAGGGCTGGCGAAGTCGCTCTCGGGGTACCAGGAGCTCGACGAGGTGCATCGCTCCCTGGTGGAGGGAGAGGTGCTCCTCGGTGAGCTGACCAGTGAGCTGCGCCGGGTGGCCGAGCGTGTCGAGGAGGACCCCGAGCGGCTCGAGGAGGCCAACGTCCGCTTGTCGCTGCTCACCCAGCTGTGTCGACGCTACGGGCCCACGCTCGACGACGTCCTCGAGCGGCACTGGACCCTGGCCGTCGAGCTCGAGGCCCTCCGAGCAGGGCAGGCTCGCCGAGACGTCATCGATGAGCAGGTAGCCAGGGTGACGTCGCAGGTCGCAGCGCACGAGCAGGCCCTCGAGGCCGAACGCACCGCGTTGGCCCCACGGTTCGCCGAGGCCATCACTGCTCGGCTGGCGACCCTGGCGCTCGAGCGAGCCGTCGTGAGGGTGACCGTGGCGGGACCGGCGGGCGATCGCGTCGAGCTGCTCTTCAGCGCCAATCCAGGCCTTGAGCCACAGCCGGTGGCCAAGGTCGCCTCGGGAGGCGAGCTCGCACGACTCATGCTGGCGCTGCGTCTCACCATGCCCGAGGGACCGATGACGATGGTCTTCGACGAGGTCGACGCCGGCATCGGGGGTGCGACGGCGCTGACGCTGGCGTCGGCCCTCGGCGAGGTGGCCCAAGAACGACAGGTCCTCGTCGTCACCCACCTCGCCCAGGTCGCAGCCCTGGCCGACCACCACCTCGGGGTGGTGAAGGCCTCGGTGGGCGAGGGCACCGCTGCGGTGATCTCGGTCCTCGACGGCGAGGCTCGGGTGGAGGAGATCGCGAGGATGCTCTCCGGGCAGCCGGACTCCTCGAGTGCCCGTCGCCACGCCTCGGAATTGCTGGGCCGTTGACCTTCCACCACTTCGGTGCGGTCCCTCGTCTACTCTGAGGTTCCGGTGGAAGCGTGCAACAGACAGCAGCCGGCATGAGCAAGTTCATCTTCGTGACCGGTGGCGTCTCGTCGTCGCTCGGCAAAGGCCTCACAGCCTCGTCGTTGGGCCGACTCCTCAAGCAGCGTGGCCTGCGCATCACGATGTGCAAGCTCGATCCCTACATCAACGTCGATCCGGGCACCATGAACCCCGGAGAGCACGGTGAGGTCTACGTCACTGACGACGGGGGAGAGACGGACCTCGATCTCGGTCACTACGAGCGCTTCATCGACGAGAGCCTCAATCGCAACTCGAACACCACGACGGGGTCGATCTACTCGTCGGTGATCGCCAAGGAGCGACGGGGCGACTACCTGGGCAAGACCGTCCAGGTGATCCCTCACGTGACCGACGAGATCAAAGAGCGCATCCGACGTCTGGCCACGGAGGATCTTGACGTGGTCATCGTTGAGATCGGCGGGACCGTCGGTGACATCGAGATCGTTCCCTTCGTCGAGGCCATCAGGCAGTTCCGCTCCGACGTGGGGCGCGACAACGTCTGTTACGTCCACCTCTCGCTCGTGCCCTACCTGGCAACGTCAGGTGAGCAGAAGACGAAGCCGACCCAGCACTCGGTCACCGAGCTCCGCAGTCGAGGCATCCAACCCGACGTCATCGTCTGTCGCTCCGATCAGGCCATCTCCGATGCGCTCAAGATGAAGATCTCTCGGTTGTGCGACGTCCCGGTGGAGGCTGTGATCTCTGCGGTCGACGCGCCCAGCATCTACGAGATCCCCCTCGCCATGCAGGATGAGGGGCTCGATCAGATCGTCATGGAGCGGCTGCGCATCGACATCGACGAGCACCCCATCGATCTCCAGGCCTGGGAAGGGCTCGTCGAGCGGGTCGAGACGCTGCACCGCTCGGTGCGACTTGGGATCATCGGCAAGTACGTGAACATGCCCGACGCCTACCTCTCCATCGTCGAGTCGCTCCGCCACGCAGGCTTCCACCACGCCGCTGCGATCGATCTCGTCTGGATCGACGCCGAGCTCGTCCCCTCTGAGGTCGACGCCGATCAGCTCGAGACACTTGACGGGATCGTCATCCCGGGAGGCTTTGGTGAGCGCGGGATCGAGGGGATGATCACCGCAGCCCAGATTGCACGAGAGCGACAGATTCCGCTGCTGGGCATCTGCTTGGGGATGCAGGTCATGGTGGTCGAGGCGGCTCGGCACCTGGCCGAGATGGAGGGAGCCAACTCCACGGAGTTCGATCCGGCGACCGCCTTCCCCGTGATCGACCTCATGGAGGAGCAGATCGACATCGCCGACCTCGGAGGCACCATGAGGCTCGGGGCCTATCCGGCCATGCTGACGCCAGGCAGCGAGGTGGCCCGTCTCTACGGAGCCGAGGTCGTCTCAGAGCGCCACCGCCATCGCTTCGAGTTCAACGCTCGCTTCAAGGCGCGCCTGGAGGAGACGGGCATGGTCTGCTCCGGCACCTCGCCGGACGGTCGTTTGGTGGAGTTCATCGAGCGTCACGACCACCCCTTCTTCGTGGGCACGCAGGCGCATCCTGAGTTCAAGTCGCGTCCCGATCGACCACACCCCTTGTTCCAAGGCCTCCTCGATGCCTCCATGGCACGTCGTTCGGGCCGCGAGCCGAGGCTCCTCGATCTCGACGCTGTGAGCTGAGCTCGTCGTGACCGAGTTCGCGCTCGGAGCGATCGAGCCGATCTTCGAAGGCCACGTCTTCGGCGTCGAGCGGCGCCACGTCACAGGTGACGGTGCGGCGTTCGACCGCGAGGTCGTCACCCATCCTGGCGCGGTGGTGGTCCTGGGCGTTGGCGAGTCGGGGCAGGTCCTGGTCCTCGAGCAGTTTCGGGCCACGGTGGGGGAGCGGATCTTCGAGCTGCCAGCCGGCACCTTGGACGTCGAAGGGGAAGCCCCCGCGGTGGCTGCTCGGCGTGAGCTGATCGAGGAGACTGGCTTCGACGCCGCCACGTTCGAGCTGCTCGGGACCTTCCTCAACTCGCCGGGCTACTCCACGCAGGCGACGTCGATCTACCTGGCCACCGAGCTGCGTCACGTCGGACGGAGCCCCGTTGGTCCCGAAGAGCTCGACATGGTCGTCTGGCACATGAGCCCCGACGAGGCGCTCGAGATGGTGGGCGACGGCAGGATTCGAGATGCCATGTCGGCGCTTGGCCTGATGCTCTTCGCTCGGAGGCGAGGTGGATGATCGACACCCCACTGAGGAGATCGAGGCCTACCTGACCTTCCTCGGGGTGGAGAAGGGTCGCTCCCCTCGGACGCTCGAGAGCTACCGGCGAGATCTCGTGGCTCTTGAGCACTTCCTCGCCGAGCGGGGGGTGAGCCTCGGCGAGGCGACTGCCGGTGATCTCGATGCAGCGCTCGAGCATCAGCGCAGGCTCGGTCGCTCGGAGGCCACGGTGTCGAGGGCTCGCTCCTCGATGCGTGGGCTCTACGGCTTCTTGGTCGACGAGGGGAGCCTTGTCCACGACCCCACCGAGACGATCGGGACGATCGCCGTGCCGGCGCGGCTGCCGAAGGCGCTCGGCGAAGACGAGGTGCAGCGACTCTTGGACGGCATCAGCCTCGACGACCCGCTCTCTCGGCGCGACCGAGCGCTGCTCGAGCTCCTCTACGCCACCGGAGCTCGTGTCTCAGAGCTGATCGCGCTCAACCTCGAGGACCTGGCCTACGACGAGGGCCTCCTGCGCCTGGTGGGCAAGGGGGACAAGGAGCGCTTGGTGCCCGTCGGGCGCAGCGCCCAGCGCGCCCTCGGGTCGTGGCTCGAGCAAGGCGGGAGGGCACAGCTGCTCGCCGGCGCTCGGCAGGATCGGGACGCGCTTCGAGCCGTCTTCGTGAACCAGCGAGGGCGCAGGCTCACCCGTCAGGGAGCCCATCTCATCGTGCAGCGCCGCGCCCATGCCGCCGGCATCGAGCGTTCGGTGAGCCCCCACGTGCTCCGACACTCCTGCGCGACGCACATGCTCGCCCACGGAGCAGACGTGCGGATCGTCCAAGAGCTCTTGGGCCATGCCTCGGTGGCGACCACGCAGCTCTACACCAGGGTGTCGAGCACGCATCTCCAGGCTGCGTACCAAGCCGCCCACCCCCGGGCGTCAGACGACACCCCGAGGAGCAGAGGTCGGCTCTAGGCTGGGGAGATGGCCACCTCCCTCGAACAGCAACGGCGCGCCCAGCTTGAAGGCGAGCGAGGACGTCTGAGGACTGACCTCCACGATCTGGGCCTCGAAGCGGACGGTGAGCAGGCCTACGACGACAACTTCGCTGACTCCTCGCAGGTGACCGCCGAGCGGGGTGAGGCCGAAGCGCTGGCGGGCGAGCTCTTCGAGACCCTCAGCGAGGTCGAGGCGGCCCTTGGCCGCCTCGACGATGGCACCTACGGGTTGTGCACGCGCTGCGGGGCGGCCATCGGTGCCGATCGGCTTGAAGCCATGCCCGCAGCCGCCCTGTGCATCAGCTGCGCCTCTAAGGCCTGAGCAGCTCGATGGTCTCGTCGCCCACCGGTGTGCGACGGTCGTTCACGCGGCCGTCGAATCGGGTGCTCCTCGTCGGAGCCGTGGTGGTGCTCGGGATCTGGCTGATCGCGGCGGGCAACATCACCCAGGTGATGCTGATCGGCCTCGCTGTCCTGATCCCCTCGATCGTCCTGCACGAGATCGCCCACGGTGCGGTGGCCGCTGCTCTCGGGGACAACACCGCACGGCGAGCGGGTCGCTTGAGCCTCAACCCGGCGAAGCACGTGGATCCTCTTGGCACGTTGGTCCTGCCTGCGATCACCATCCTGGGTGGTCTGGGCTTCATCGGCTGGGCCAAGCCGGTGCCCATCGACACGCGCAAGCTCCGCCATGGTCGCAACGGCGCCCTGGCGGTCTCGCTGGCCGGTCCCATGATGAACGTGCTCTTGATGGTCGGCGCCTACGTGGGGTTCAAGGCGACCTACCAGCCCTCAGACCTCTTTCAGCCCAGCGTCATCGTGCAGGTCTTCTACTACCTGGGCCTCACCAACCTGTGGCTGGCGTGCTTCAACTTGCTCCCCGTGCCGCCCCTCGACGGCTCTGCGGTCTTGGAGCGCTTCCTGCCGTCCCAGGCGTGGCCTCGCTACCTGCGGATCCGCCCGTACTTCTTTCCCGTCGTCATCGGGTTCGTTCTGGTCTCCACCATGCTCCACCTCGGCCTGCTCACCGGGCTGAGCAACTGGCTGACCGGCCGCTGGGACTCGGTCTTGGGCCTGAGCTAGCGAGGAGCCAGCAGGCCGATGGCCTCTGCGGCGCGCTGATAGGTGACGTCGGCGATCGAGGCGGCCTTGGCGGCCCCGAGGCCGAGCACGTCGAGCACGGCGCCAGGATCGGCGCTGATCGTTGCGTAGCGCTCTTGGAGCGGGGTGAGCATCTCGATCACTGCGGCAGCGACGTCGCTCTTGAGCTCGCCGTAGCGCTCATAGCGCTCCGCCACCTCGGAGGGGACCGCGCCGGTCGCTGCGGCCAAGAGATCGAGCAGGTTCGCTATGCCGGGCTTCTTCTCTCGGTCATAGGTGACCTCGTTGTCGTTGTCGGTCACCGCCCTCTTGATCTTTCGCTCGATGTCTTTCGGGTCGTCCAGGATGCTGATCGTGCCCTGCGGCGACGAGACCGACTTCGACATCTTGCGCGTGGGCTCCTGGAGGTCCATGACGCGGGCCGCCACCGTGGGCACCGCCGCCTCGGGCACGGTGAAGACGTCCCCGTAGTGATGGTTGTAGCGGATGGCGAGCTCTCTGCGTGAGCTCGAGGTGCTGGCGCTGATCGTGGCCGACGGGGACCAGCTCGGCGTCGTAGAGGAGGATGTCGGCCGCCATCAACACGGGGTAGGTGAGCACCCCGGCCTTGACCGACTCCTGGCCCGCGCCCTTCTCCTTGAACTGGGTCATGCGGCGCAGCTCGCCCACCGTGGCCGTGCACTCGAGCAGCCACGTGAGCTGCTGATGGGCGGCCACGTGGCTCTGGATGAACAGGGTGCACCGCTCGGGATCGAGACCCGCTGCGAGCAGCAGGCAGGCGGCGTCGATCGTCTTTCGTCGAAGCTCGGTGGGCTCGACGGGTCCTGTCAGTGCGTGGAGATCGACCACGCAGTAGAGGGCATCGGAGCGGTCTTGCTCGGCCACCCACTCGCGCACCGCACCGAGGTAGTTGCCGAGATGCAGATCACCTGAGGGTTGGATGCCAGAGAGGACGCGGGCCATGGCCGCTCATCCTACGAGATCGACCCTTCGCGACCGATCCCCACGCTCCCTGGCTCTGCGTCGTGGTTCGGTAGGCTGACCAACTGTGACCTACGTCGTGTCGACGCCGACGTTCAGTGGACCTCTCGAGCTGCTCTTGAGTCTGGTGACGACCCACGAGCTCGACATCCTCGACATCGAGCTGGCCCCGGTCGTCGATGCCTTCGTCCGAGAGGTCGTCCACGCCACAGGAGAGCTGCCGCTCGAGCAGCTGAGCGAGTTCCTCCTGGTCGCCGCCATCCTCTTGGAGCTCAAGTCCCGACGGCTCCTCCCTGGGCCTGATGAGGTCGATGAAGACGAAGAGCTCGTGGGCTGGGAGGAGCGTGACGTCCTCCTCGCCCGCTTGCTCGAGCTGCGGGCCTACGCCGCGGCATCCGATCTGTTCGCCGGCTTGCTCGAGGCTGCCAGCGCCTCGATCCCGAGATCGGCTGGGCTTGAGAGCGACTTCGTGGTGACGGCGCCCGATCTCTTGGTCGACGTCACCGGATCGATGATCGCCGAGGCCTACCTTCGAGCCGTCGAGGAGCGTCCTGAGGAGCTCGTCGATCTCAGCCACGTCACGATCGATGCGGTGACGGTCGCCGAGACCGTGGCCACGCTGGCTCGAAGCCTGCCGCGCCGTGGGACGGTCACCTTCAGGGCGCTCGTGACAGGGCTCGAGATCCGTCTCGAGATCATCGTGCACTTCTTGGCCATCTTGGAGCTGTGCAAGCTTGGTCGCGTCGCGCTCGGGCAGGGCTCCACGTTCGGCGATCTCCAGATCTCATGGATTGGTGACGAGCCTGATCCCGAAGACATCATCTCTGGCACCTTGGAGGTCGACAGCTATGACGGATGACGAGCTGCAACGTGCACTCGAAGCGGTGCTCACCGTGGCTCTCGAGCCCGTGTCGACGAAGGAGCTGGCGGAGACGACTGGCGAGCCCGAGGCAACGGTCCGTGCGTCGCTCGAGCGGATCGCCGAGGATCTTCAAGTCACAGGGCGAGGCTTCGTGGTCGTCGAGCTGGCGTCGGGCTGGCGCTTGCAGTCGAGCCCGGCCGCCGCAGAGACCGTGCAGCGCTTCGCGGTCCGCGAGGTCTCGACCCGTCTGTCGACCGCCGCGCTCGAGACCCTGGCCATCGTGGCCTACCGACAGCCCGTCTCCCGCTCCCAGATCGCCGCGCTCCGCGGGGTGAACGTCGATGGGGTGGTTCGGCTCCTCGAGCAGCGCGGCTACATCGAGGGCGTCGGCCACGCCGAGGGCCCCGGACTCCCTGTGCTCTATGGGACCACCGAGCTGTTCTTGGATCGCCTCGGTCTCGTCGAGCTCAGCCAGCTGCCTCGGCCTGAGGCGCTGCTGCCCGACGAGGAGGAGACCGATCGCCTCGTCGAGGATCTGGCGGGCACCGCCGGGCCGACGTGAGCGAGCCCGAAGCTCGAGAGCGCTTGCAGAAGGTGCTGGCTCGAGCCGGCTACGGAAGCCGCCGGGTGTGCGAGGACCTGATCATCGCCGGCCGGGTGCGCATCGACGGTGAGGTGGCGATCATCGGCGACCGCGTGGACCCCGCAGCGGTCCGACTCGAGGTCGACGGCGCCCTGGCTCCGGTGGCTCCTGGTCTCGTGCACTACCTGCTCAACAAGCCGGCCGGAGTCGTCACGACCGCCTCGGACCCAGAGGGTCGGCGCACGGTCCTCGATCTCGTGCCAGCCTCGCCGCGCGTCTTTCCTGTGGGGCGCCTCGACAAGATGACCGAAGGGCTGCTGCTGTTGACGAACGACGGCGCGCTGGCCTTCGACCTCACGCACCCCTCCAAGGGCGTGGAGAAGGAGTACCTCGCCAAAGTGGTCGGTGATCCGAGCCCGGCCGTGATCCGTCAGCTGCGTGAGGGCGTCGCACTCGAAGACGGCATCACCGCTCCCGCCAAGGTGGCGCGGGTGAGCGAGGGCCTGGTGCGCATCACCATCCACGAAGGCAGGAATCGCCAGGTTCGTCGCATGTGCGACGCCGTCGGGCACCCGGTGGAGCGACTGGTGCGCACCCGGATCGGCGGCGTGGGTGACGCCACGCTCAAGCCCGGCACGTGGCGAGAGCTCACCTTCACCGAGGTCACCCGGTTGGCGAACGCCGTGGTGGCCAGTGCGGCAGAGCTGAGCACGGCACCCGATCTCGCACGACCTGCCAACTAGCATCGCGTGATCATGGCAAGCCACAGCGTGCGGGCGATCCGCGGTGCGACCACGGTGGAGGAAGACTCGGCGTCCGCCATCGAAGAGCGGACCATCGAGCTGTTGGCGACCATCATGGAGCGCAACGAGCTGAGCCACGACCAGGTGATCTCGATCCTGTTCACGGCCACGGGTGATCTGATCGCTGCCTTCCCAGCCACCGCTGCACGGCACGCCGGCTTCGGTGACGTGCCGCTCATCTGCGCGCAGGAGATCCCTGTTCCGGGATCGATGGCCCGGTGCGTGCGGCTCATGATGCACGTGACCACGACGGCAGACCCCGCTGAGATCCACCACATCTACCTGCATGACGCACAGGGCCTGCGCGATGACCTCCCCGCTTGACGAGGGGGCCGGCTCGCATGCGGTCGTCGTGGGTGTGGGGCTGATCGGCGGCTCGATTGCGCTGGCGCTCCGAGAGCAGGGCTGGCACGTCTCGGGCGTTGATCCCGATGAGGCTCGACTGGATGAGGCCCTCGACCGGGGCATCCTCGATGCCATCGGTGACGACCCTCGTGCCTCGCTCTTCGTGATCGCCACGCCGGCGGGTGCGGTGGTCGAGACAGCCCACGATCTGCTTCGCCGCCACGGCGACGACGGTGTCCTGGTGACGGACGTCGCTGGCATCAAGGCCGCCATCTGCTCGAGCATCGACGACCCCCGCTTCATCGGGGGTCACCCCATGGCAGGCTCCGAGCAGGCAGGCCTCGACGGAGCCAGGGCAGACCTCTTCGTCGGCGCCTCGTGGGTGCTCACGCCTGGACCCTCGACACCCCCAGGCCCCTACGCCGCGCCTGGCGGGCGTCTTGAAGAGCATGGGCGCTCAACCTCTAGCCCTTGAGGCCAGTGACCATGACCGGTTGGTCGCGCACGTGAGCCACGTGCCCCACCTCGTGGCGGCGAGCCTCATGAACCAGGCTTCGGACGCGGCCGAGGATGACACGGCACTGCTCCAGCTCGCTGCTGGGGGCTTTCGCGACATGACGAGGATCGCCGCTGGCCAACCCGGCATCTGGCCTGACGTGGTCGTCGAGAACGCGGCGGCAATCCTGGAGGCCCTCGACGCCCTCACTGAGCAGCTCAGCGACGTGCGGGGGGCGCTGGCCACCGGCGACAGGACGACCATCCTGCGTGTGCTCGAGCGCGCCTCCCAGGCCCGCCAAGCGCTGCCTGGTGGCGCCACGGATCCGGGCAAGCTCGCCCAGGTGAGGATCCCGGTGCCCGACGAGCCAGGGGTCATCGCGCGCGTGGCGTCAGCGGCGTCAGATCTCGGCGTCAGCATGCTGGACCTCGAGATCGCGCACAGCATCGAGGGTGACCGGGGTGTGTCTGATCGTGGTGGTGGCAGAGGACCAGGCAGAGCCGTATGCAGAGGCCCTTCGCGCCCAAGGGTTCATCTGCACCACCCAGGAGCTCTGAGGCAGGTGGGGGCCCAGCGGATCGATCCGCGCTCGAGCTTGCTCGGAGAGCTGCGTGTGCCGGGAGACAAGTCCATCTCGCATCGCGGCCTGCTGCTGGCCGCGCTGAGCGAAGGAGCGTCGACCATCGTCGGGCTCTCCCAAGGCGAGGACGTCCACCGGACGAGATCGCTGATCGAGGCTCTGGGAGCGACCGTGACGGTGTTCGCTGACGGCGTCGAGGTCAAAGGTGGTCGCTCGCAGCTCCACGCCTCGGCCAGACGGCTCGACTGCGGCAACTCGGGGACCACCATGCGCCTCGCGGTCGGCGTCCTCGCCGGCATCGAAGGGCACCACGAGCTGGTCGGCGATCGCTCGCTCTCACGACGACCCATGGATCGGGTGGCTCAGCCACTGCGCTCCATGGGGGCAGCCATCGAGGGTCAGGGTGACCATGAGCGGCCTCCGGTGCTGATCGAAGGGCGACCGTTGCGAGGGATCCGCTATGAGCTTCCCGTGCCCAGCGCCCAGGTGAAGTCAGCCGTCTTGCTGGCTGGCCTCGATGCCGACGGGCCGACCACCGTCGTCGAGCCGGTCGCCACCAGGCCGAACACCGAGGAGATGCTGGCTCAGGCCGGGGCCACGATCTCGGTCAGGCGTGCGGGCGCTGTGCGCGAGATCACTGTGGCCCCTTCGGCGCTCGCTCCCCAGGCGTGGGTGGTGCCTGGCGACCCCTCCCAGGCCGCCTTCTTCCTGGTGGCGGGCCTCCTGGCCTCCGAGGGCGACGTGACGGTCAGCGGTCTCTACGGCGACGCGACGAGGATCGGCTACCTCGACGTGCTGGTTCGGATGGGCGCCACGCTGGAGAGGAGCGCGGGGCACGATGGCACCGTGCAGGTCACCGCTCGCAGCTCTCGATTGAGCGCCACCGACGTCCACGCTGTCGAGATCCCCTCGCTCGACGAGGTCCCGATCCTCGTGGTCGCTGCCTGTGCGGCGACTGGGACCACGATCTTCCATGACGTGGACGAGCTGCGCATCAAGGAGTCCGACCGCTTCGAGGCGTCCCTGGCCCTCGCTCGGGGGCTTGGCGCCACGGCCACCGGCGACGGGGACAACCTCGTGATCGAAGGTCTGGGCACGGCGAGAGCCTTCGGCGAGCTCACCGTGGACGCTGCAGGTGATCACCGACTGGCCATGGCTGCTGCGGTGGCCGGCGTGACAGGAGCGGGAGCCGACGTGTCCGATTTCGAGTCGGTCGCCACCAGCTACCCGGGCTTCCTCGACGAGCTGGCGGCACTGGCGTGAGCGCGGAGCGCGTCATCGCCATCGACGGACCGGCGGGATCTGGCAAGTCGACGATCGCTCGCGCCCTTGCCGAGCGGCTCGGGCTCAAGACCCTCGACACCGGGGCATGCTACCGAGCGGTGACGGCTGCCGCCCTGCGAGAGGGCCTTGATCCGGCCGACGAGCACTCCGTGGCCGAGCTCGCCTCAGGCATGGCGCTCTCGATCGAGGGCGAGGTCATCATCGACGGCGACGACGTCACCGAGGAGATCCGCTCTGAGAAGGTCAACCACGGCGTCTCCCTGGTGGCTGCGAACCAGAGCGTCAGAGAGGTGCTCGTCGCGTGGCAGCGAGAGTGGGTCTCGACCCATGGTGGGGGCGTGGTCGAAGGTCGAGACATCGGCTCCGTGGTCTTTCCGAACGCCACGGTCAAGCTGTACCTGACGGCGAGCTCCCAGGAGCGGGCGCGGCGGCGGGCAGAGGAGGGGGCGGCCTCGATCGAGCGTCGGGATCACCTGGACTCGACGAGACGGGTCTCGCCCCTGACGGTTCCTGAGGGTGCTGTGCAGATCGACACGACCGAGCGCAGCGTCGAAGAGGTCATCGACCTCGTCCTGGGGCTCGTCAAAGAGGCCGAGGAGGCCTCATGAGCGGGCCGGGGGCGGGCTCTGAGGAGCGCCAGATGGTCTTCGTACCCGATCCCTCGCGCACCTGGTTCTATCGGCTCGTGCGGCGAGCGGTCTGGCTCATCATGATGGCGTGGCTGAGGCCATCGACCTCGGGACGTGGGGTCGTGCCCGACGAGGGAGCGGTGCTCATCGCGCCAGTCCACCGCTCCAACGTGGACTTCGCCTTCGCCATCCTCGCCACCGATCGCAAGCTGTTCTTCATGGCGAAGGACGGCCTCTTCAAGCAGGGCCTGGCTCGACGCTTCTTCCTCGCCCTCGGGGCGTTCCCCGTCCATCGCGAGTCAGCCGACCGCTCGGCCCTCGTCCTGGCGGAAGCGGTGCTGCGAGCCGGAGAGGTCCTCGTGCTCTTCCCGGAGGGGACCAGGCGGGAGGGCCCACGAGTCGAGGCCATCTTGGAGGGAGCAGGGTTCCTCTCGGCTCGATGCGAAGCCCCCGTGCTGCCTCTCGGGATCGCCGGCTCAGATCGGGTGATGCCGAAGGGCGCCTGGCTGCCACGCCCGAGGAAGGTCCACGTGGTCCTGGGCGAGCTGATCGAGCCACCAGAGCGAAGTGAGAAGGGACGCGTACCTCGCTCCGCCGTCCACCGGCACACCGAGGCCATCCGAGCCGGCATCCAGGCCGCGTACGACCAGGCGCTCGCTGAGCAGGGTTAGCGCTCGCGCCACCAGGTGCCGAAGACGACCCGGGCATAGCGAAACCCGAAGAGCCAGTTCTTGCCCTTCTTGGTGGTCCCGGCTTGGCGCGGGAGCCACACCGTGGGCCGCTCGGTCACTCGCCAACCACGCTTGAGACACGTGATCAGCAGCTCCGCGGTCTGGTACTGCTCCTGGGTCAGGCGGTCCACCACGTCGGCGAGCATGGCCACCCGAAGCGCCCGGTAGCCGTTCGACGTGTCCGTCAGCTCCGAGCCGGTCATCTTGTTCATGATCGTGGAGAAGAACACCACGCCTGCCTTGCGGAAGCGGTCGGAGGTGGTGTCGGTGCCCAATCGGCGTGACGCCAGCACGAAGTCGGCCTCGTCGTCGAGGAGGGGTTGGAGCATGACGGGGACCTCTTCGGGGTCGTTCTGACCATCGGCATCGAGCGTGACGCAGAACTCGGCACCCCGCTCGATGCAGAGCCGGTAGCCCACCTGCAAGGCGACGCCGTGGCCGAGGTTGGCTGGGAAGACGATGGTCGTCGCTCCGGCGGCCTTGGCGATCTCGGCGGTCTCATCATCTCCGCCGTCGACCACCACCACGGTGAGCAAGGGCAGGCCGCAGGCCTCGGTGGGCATCTTGGCCAGCACGTCGCCGATGGCGCCCTCCTCTTCGAAGGCGCAGATCAGGGCGACGGCACGAGGGAACTTGTACTCAGCCCCGTAGCGCTGGTTGAAGTCGTCATGAGCCTCAGCGATGACGTAGCGCCGCAAGGTGGCGAGTCGACGGTGCTCGAGGTCGTTCAGGGCCATGAGGTTCCTTAGATCTGGTGGGGATGGGCGAACACACGGCGCACCATCGGTTCGAAGTGCTCGAGGGGCGGCGTGGGGCCCTCTGGGTCGAAGGCGATCTGGTCCCACTCGTCGGCGAAGGTGGCGGCGAGATCGAACCAGGGCGCCCCGCGGTACTGCTCGCGGGCATCAGGATCCAAACCGAGGTGAGCGAAGTAGTGCCGGCCCTGGAAGTCCTGGTGGGCGGCGATCATGAGGTAGATCTCTTCGCGCACGTAGGGCCGAAGGATCTCGGCCGCGATCCGAGGATGGTTCGGCACCGAGATGGCCTTGCCGACGTCGTGGCACAGCGATGCGACGATCAGCTCCTCATCAGCGCCAGCGGCCTCCGCATAGGCGGCGGTCTGCAGGCAGTGCGTCAGCTGGTCGACCGCAAAGCCGTCGGTGATCGTCGCCAGCGAGCGCAGCAGGTCCAAGACCCCCTCAGCCACACGACCCTGGTGCTCGACGTGCTCGTTGATGATGACGGCCCACTCTGCCTCGGTGGACTGGTCCATCCGGGTGAAGCTCTTGGGTTCTCGTGTAACCGTCACGTCACGATCTTTTCACTTATCACTGGGGAGGTTGGGCTCAGAGCCTGCTGGCCAGCTCATCGAGGACTTCAGCGGCAGACGTGGTCCGGTCCTTGAGCAGGGCATCGGCGTTCGCCGACGACCCGTCTCCGTCGAGCTGGCGGAGGAGCTCACGAAGCTCCGGCGGGGGAGGGAAGTACTCGTCTTCTTCGACCGTGACCACCGTGGTCACCCCACGTCGGGGGGCCAGTCGCTCGATGACCTCAAGGACCAACCGGTCAGGCGCCGACGCGCCCGCCGTCACCCCCACGACCCCTTGGAGATCGCCGGGCAGCTCGTCGGCGCTGTTGATGCGAAGGACCCTCGGGCAGCCCGAGATCGCAGCCACCTTGGTGAGCGCCACGGTGTTCGACGAGTTTGCTGAACCCAGCACGACGACGGCGTCGGCTCGACCGGCGATCTCACGAAGCGCTGCTTGTCGGTTGGTGGTGGCGAAGCAGAGGTCGCTGCGACCGGGCATCCACAGCTCTGGGAACTCCTCTCGAGCCAGCGCAACGAGATCGGACCACTCGTCGTGGCTGAGCGTCGTCTGGGCCAAGAGCGCCACAGGGGTGCTCGGATCGATCGACGACGTCGCTCGCTGGAGGTCGTCTTCGTTCTCCACCAGGTGCACGGCCTGCGGGGCGACCGCCATGGTCCCGACGGACTCCTCATGGTTGGCGTGACCCACGTAGAGGATCTCGTAGCCCTTCGACGCCCTGACCTTGAGCTCGTGATGCACCTTGGTGACCAACGGGCAGACCGCGTCGATGACGATGCGGTCGTGCTGGCGAGCTGCGTCGACGACGTCGGGGGCAGAGCCGTGCGCACTCAGCATGAGGGGGGCGCCGGCCGGAACCTCGTCGACGTCATCGACGAAGATGACCCCTTGCTTGATGAACTCGTTGACCACGAACTGGTTGTGGACGATCTCGTGGTAGCAGTACACAGGCGCTGGAAAGACCTTCACCATCCAGGCCAGCGCTTTGATCGCCTTCTCCACGCCGGCGCAAAACCCTCTGGGCTGGGCTAGGAGCACCTCATCGACCGCCACCAAGCCGAGGCTAGCGGCCGACTGGGGAAGTGCGGCTTCGGACGTAGACTGCGACCCGTGTCGGCCCCCGTCATCAGCGAGGTCGCCGAAGGTTCGCCTGCCTCTCGCGCAGGCCTCAAGGTCGGTGACGTCCTGGTCAGCGTGAACGGCATCGAGCCTCTCGACGTCATCGAATACCAGCAGCTCGTCGACGGACCCTTGGTCACGCTCGTGATCCGACGACCCGACGCGCTCTTGGATCGTCGCGTCTCGGTCGAGAAGCTCGATGGCGAGCCCTTCGGCATCAGAGTCGACTCGGCGGTCTTCGATCGGATCCGCACCTGCGACAACCACTGCGAGTTCTGCTTCATCTACCAGCTGCCGAAGGGCCTTCGCAAGAGCCTCTATCTCAAAGATGACGACTACCGGCTGTCCTTCCTCTACGGCAACTTCACGACGCTCACCCGCTTCACCGAGCTCGACGCCGAGCGGGTCATCACCGAGCGGCTGAGCCCGCTGTACGTCTCGATCCATGCCACCGACCCTGAGATCAGGGCCTCGATGCTTCGCAACCAGCGAGGAGCGACGAGCCTTCGCTGGCTCGACGTGCTGCTCGACGCTGGCATCGAGATCCACGGCCAGGTGGTGGTCTGCCCCGGTGTCAACGACGGCCCGGTCCTCGAACAGACCCTCCTCGACTGCCTTGATCGCTTTGGCTCGCTCGCCAGTGTCGCCGTGGTGCCCCTCGGGCTGTCGAAGCACTCCACCGAGGAGGCGATGCGACCGCACAGCCTCGACGAGGCGCGCGACGTCCTCTCGCTCGTCGAAGCGGTCTCCGACGCCGGTGCTCGACTCCGGGGTCGCCGTACGATCTTCGCCTCCGATGAGTACTACCTCATGGCCGAGCGACCGCTTCGGGCCCTCTCGTACTACGCCGACATCGATCAGTACGAGAACGGGATCGGCATGGCCGCCCAGTTCCTCTCCGATGCCACGGGCGCCGGGGTCCCCTCCGGTGGTCGCCACAGCGGCTTCTTCCAAGCCGTCGACGGTGCCCCGCCCTGGGGCTATCGCTCCGAGCGGAGCGCGCTCGACTCGCCGCGTTCGAGTGAGCGTCCCACCCTGCTCACCGGCACCTTCGGAGCTCCGATCCTTCGTGCTGCCCTCCATGAGCTCGGGCGCGCCGACGTCGAGGTGGTCCCCGTGAACAACGACTTCTTCGGTGGCACCACCGGGGTCACGGGCCTCTTGACGGGTGGAGACCTGACCAGGGTCATCGCCGAGGTGGGCGTCGATCGCCGCTGGGTGCTCCCTGACGTGTGCCTGAACGAGGGGCGCTTCCTCGATGGCTCGACCTTGAGCGAGCTGCCCGCGCCCGTTGAGGTCGTCGCCACCACCGGTGCGGCGCTCAGAGCGCTGCTCGATCGCTCTCCTCTCTCGGCGAGCCTCTCGTGAGCACACGACCCACCGTGGTGATCGCAGGACGACCCAACGTCGGGAAGTCCTCACTGATGAACCGGTTGGTCGGTCGACGCATCGCGGTGGTCGAAGAGCACCCTGGGGTGACCCGGGACCGCAAGAGCGTCGAGGCCGAGTGGAGCGGCGTGAGCTTCGATCTCGTCGACACCGGTGGCTGGATGCTCAGTGGGGACGCCCTTGACGACAAGGTCTCCGACCAAGCCGAGCGAGCACTCGGCGAGGCAGATCTGATCCTGTGCGTGGTCGACGCCACCATCGGCGCCACCGACGACGACGTGGCCGTGGCGCGTGTGATCAAGCGGACCGGACGCCCGGTCTTGCTGGTCGCCAACAAGGTGGATGATCAGCGCCACGAGGCTGCGATCTGGGAGCTGATGTCGCTGGGCCTCGGTGAGCCACTTGCGTTGAGCGCGCTGCACGGTCGTGGCACCGGTGATCTCTTGGATGCGATCGTCGATGCCCTCGGCAGCGCCGCCGACGAGCAGGACGCCGAGGACGACGACGATCCGACCACGAGGGTGGCGATCGTGGGTCGACCCAACGTCGGCAAATCGACGCTGTTCAACTGGCTGATCGGCGAGGAGCGCTCGATCATCCACGACATGCCCGGCACCACCAGGGATGCGATCGACACGGTCGTCGAGACCGAGCTCGGAGCGATCCGCTTCATCGACACCGCGGGGATGCGCCGACGAGCGCGCACCGAACGAGGGGCAGAGAGCCACTCGGTGATCCGTGCGCTCGATGCGCTCGATCGCGCCGATCTGGCCCTCTTGGTGATCGACGCCACGATCGGGGCGTCGCACCAGGACCAGCGTCTCGCTGAGCGCATCACCGCCGCAGGCTGCCCCGCGGTCGTGGTGCTCAACAAGTGGGATCTCATCGCCACCGAGGATCGCGAGGACGTCCTCGCCGGCGTAGGGGAGCGGTTGGCCTTCTTGGGCACTGCGCCGGTGCTCAAGATCTCTGCCGCATCGGGTCGCGGAGCCCATCGCATCGTCCCTGCCATCTTCGAAGCGGCGGACTCCTACGCCCAACGGATCTCTACGGGGGCGCTCAACCGAGCGATCAGAGACCTCCAAGCGGCCCATCCCGCTCCTGGCGTGCGGATCCGCTACGCCGTCCAAGGCGCGATCGAGCCGCCCACCTTCACGCTCTTCGCCTCCGGCCGGATGCCCCAGACGTACCTCCGCTACGTCGAGCGATCCTTGCGAGAGCGCTTCGACTTCGGATCCACGCCGATGAAGATTCGGGTGCGGGTGGGCTGAGCCATGCCCTGGTGCGACACCTGCGATCGCCTCGTCGCCGACGAGGAGGTCGTCGACGGCCACTGCCCTCGCTGCGAGACCGACATCTCTGCGTCAACTCGGCCGCCTCTCCCATGGCGCTTCCGGCTCATGATCGCAGCCACGGTGGTCTATCTCGGCTACCGGACCTACCAGGTCATCGGTTGGATCAGTCACTGAGACCCGCCAAGAGCGACGCCTAGGCTGGGCCCGTGGCTCTCTACCGCATCGGTGACAAGGTCCCCACGATCCATCCCGAAGCCTTCGTCGCCCCTGAGGCTGTGGTCATCGGGGACGTCACGATCGGAGCGCGCTCCTCGATCTGGTTCGGAGCGGTGCTGCGCGGGGATCACGGTCGCATCATCATCGGTCAGGAGACCTCCATCCAGGACGGGACCGTGGTCCACACGACGGAGACCTCGCCCACCACGGTGGGTGACCGCTGCGTGATCGGGCACATGGTCCACCTCGAAGGCTGCATCATCGAGGACGACAGCCTGGTGGGCTCAGGCTCCGTGGTGCTCCACAGCGCCCGCATCTGCTCGTTTGCCACGGTGGGCGCCAACGCCGTGGTGCCCAACAACATGGTCGTCCCCTCCTATGGCCTTGCCCTCGGCATTCCAGCCAAGATCCGTGAAGGCGCCTCGTCGGCTGAGGGCATCGCCATGGGGGCGAAGCACTACGTGGAGAACGCAAAGCTCTTCAACGAGCAGCTCCACCGCCTCGACTGACGACGATTGCCGTCGAGGCGCACCAAGGGGATTGATGGCGGGGAGGGGGACTGATGGGCAGCGAGGCCGCTGGTTTCGAGGTCAAGCGACTCGGGGCGGCGCTCAGCAACTGGGGTCGATGGGGTGCGGCTGACCAGCTCGGCACCGTGAACTTCATCACGCCTGAGACTCGACGAGCTGCCGCTTCGTTGGTGCGCACGGGTGACGTGTTCGATCTCGGCATGGCGTTCGGCGTGAACGGACCCCAGTCCGGCTCAGCCAGGTTCAACCCCATCCACTCGATGAGGATGCTGCCGTCAGACCGCGTCCTGTCCGACGCTGGGCTCGTCGTGGCCGATGACGTGGTCACGATGCCCCTCCAGTGCGCGACCCAGTGGGACGGTCTGGCGCACGTGGGCTACGACGGGCTGCTCTACAACAACGTCCCCGCCTCAGAGGTGACCGCCAGCGACGGAGCGCTCCGCAACTCGATCGACCACGTGGTGCCACACCTCATCGGGCGCGGTGTGCTGCTCGACGTCGCTGGATACCGCGGTGTCGAACGCCTCGGCGACACCGACGAGGTCTCGGGTGACGACCTCGAGGCCACCGCGGCAGCCCAGGGAGTGAGCCTCTCGTCAGGTGACATCGTCCTCGTGCGCACGGGCTGGTACCAGCAGTATCTCGCCGGGCATCACGAGGCCTTCGTCGGTTGGAAGCAGCCGGGTCTCGGGATCAGCACCGCCACGTGGCTCCACGATCATGAGGTTGCGGCGATCGGTGTGGACAACTTCGCCGTCGAGTGTCTCCCTGCCAAGGAGCCCGGGACGATGCTGCCGCTGCACATGGTGCTGATCCGAGATCTCGGGATGACCTTGGGCGAGATGTTCAACCTCGAGGGGCTCGCTGCCGAGTGTCGCCGAGCAGGCCGGTGGGAGTTCCTCTTCTCGGGCATCGGGCTGAAGTTCACCGCCGCGGTGGGCACGCCCGTCTCACCCGTTGTCGTGATGTGAGCGCTAACCACCCCGCTCGCTGTCCGGGGACGTCACCGGGGGCGCACCGGTCCCAGGGAACCGATGTGGTTGGTCGGGCTGCCGGGATTTGAACCCGGGACCTCTTGTCCCCCAGACAAGCGCGCTAACCAAGCTGCGCCACAGCCCGTAAGGATCACACCTTAGGCGCTCTGTCTGGACCCGAAGGTTTTAGATCAGCCCGCCAAGCGAGCAGCGATGGGAAGGGCAAAGAACAAGATCACGATGTAGTGGCATCCGGCACCGAGCACCGTTCCGGCGTGGAACACCTCGTGGTACCCGAGCACCCCGGGCACGGGGTTCGGGCGTTTGGCCATGTAGGCGACGGCTCCCGCGGTGTACGCCACGCCGCCAGCGATCAGCCACGCGAAGCCCCAACCGCCGAGCGCGTGCAACAGCGGTCCGATCACGAAGATCGCGCTCCAGCCGACGACGACGTAGGGGATGGCGATCACCCACTTGGGCAGATCCAAGAAGAGCTGTCGGATCAAGAGACCCGCCAACGCACCGAGCCAGACGAAGACGAGCATCACGATGCGAGGCGCACCGGTGAGCACCAGACCGCCCACCGCGGTGTAGCTGCCGGCGATGGCGAAGAAGATCGTGGAGTGGTCCGTGCGTCTCATGCGCCGCCTGCCCACCTCGCCCCACTTCACACGATGGAAGAGCGCGGAGACCCCAAAGAGCATGAGGATCGAGGCGACGTAGATCGACACCGCGATGACCGACCAGGTCGTCGACGTGGCGAAGTAGAGCGGAGCGATGATGACCAGGAACACGAAGAACGCCACGGCATGGAACCAGCCGCGCAGCTTCGGTCGGTCCTCGATCCCCTGAGGCTCGACGGGAGCGACCACCTGATCGCTCAAGCGGTCAGGCCCCCACCGTGGGGCTGGTCGGGGTTGGTGAGCCAGGCCCGCGCCTCGGCGAGCCGCACGATGGTGTCACCGGTCGCCTTGTTGGCGAGTGCTTCGAGAATGCGCTGATCGAGGGCGTCGAGCAGCTCGTGGAGGTCAGCCATGGTCACAGTCTCGCGGAGTTGTGAGACCGGTGTCAGCCACCCGCAGCGGCCGTGACGATCTCGATGACGGCGCCTGGCGTGACCATCGTGGTGGACCACTCCGAGCGCGGCACCACCACCTGGTCCACGGCCACAGCGATGCCTCGGGTGGACGTGACGATCGACGACACCAGGCTCTCGAGGGACTCCTCCGGGCGCCAGCTGCGTGGCGCGCCGTTGATGACGACCTCCTGAGCGCTCATGGTTGATGGCTGTCTTGGTAGAGCTTGAGGTCGGGATGGTCTCGACCCTCGAGCAGGGCGACCACCACCTCGGAGCTCAGCGGGGCAAGCAGCACCCCGTTTCGGTGGTGACCGAGGGCGACAACCACGGTGTGGTCGTCGAAGGCAGCGATGGTGGGAGCGTCATCTGGTGAACCTGGGCGCAGGCCCACGGAGACCTCGACGAGCTCGAGCTCATCGACGCCGGGGACCACTCGACGAGCGTCATCGAGGAGGCGGTGGACCTCCCCAGCCTGCACTCGGGTGTCGTAGCCGCGCTCTTCGGTGGAGGCGCCGATGACGATCGAGCCATCCTCCCGAGGGACGAAGTAGACCGAGCGGCCCCGGACCGTCGCTCTGACGGTGTGGGTCAGCAGGGGCTCCCCGGCGAGGCGCAGGACGTGACCTTTGACGGGCCGGATGAAGGGGAGGTCCAGCGCGTCAAGGCCGTCGATCTGCGCAAGGTGCGCCCCAGGGCACAGGACGACCTGCGCGGCTCGGAGGGTGGTGCCCCCGGCGAGCACGAGGCGGGGTGACCCCTCACGCTCCACGCGGACGACCTTGTCGGCGACGAAGCTGGCTCCCTCCTCCTCCAGCGTGCCGAGCAGCGCGCCCACCACTCTCCTCGGATCGACGTGATGATCTCTGGGCAGCTTGAGGCCAAAGCGGAGGTGCGGAGCCAGGGCAGGCTCCAGGGCCTCGAGCTGAGCCCGGGTGAGGTCCTCGACCTCGAGATCCAACGAGCGTTGCAGCCGCTCGATGCGCGCCAGCTCCTCGCGATCACCACCATCGGCACCGACGACGAGACAGCCCGTCTCAGAGAAGCCGAGATCATCTGACGGTCCTGCCAGCTCTGTGACGAACTCTGGCCAGCGCGCTGCCGCTTTGGCCAAGAGCGGCACGAGTGCCTCGTGACCGAAGTGAGCCTCTGAGGCCGGAGCGAGCATGCCCGCGGCCGCCCAGATCGCACCGCGACCGGGGGACGGGTCGACGAGCGTGACCTCACGCCCCGATCGCGCCAAGAGGTGCCCGACACACAGGCCGATCGCTCCCGCGCCGACGATGGCGACGTCGGTGTGTGACGGATCGTTCGGAGCCATCTCGGCATCGTAGGACCCGCAAAGTAGGTCCTTTTGCTCCTGCTACCATGCGTGTGCTGCTTCCGGGCCAACGTCGTCCCCTGCAGCCTTCAAGTGAGACGACCGCTGAGACGTCGGATCGCAGCGTGAGCCCGGAAGGAAGTTGATGTCGAATCCCCTCGACGCCATCAGCGACGGCAGGGGTCTCTATGACCCCCGCTTCGAGCATGACGCCTGTGGTGTGGGTTTCGTGGCAGATCTCCACGGCCGGGCAAGCCATGGTGTCGTCAATGATGCGTTGACCATCCTTGAGAACCTGGCCCATCGCGGCGCTTCAGGGGCCGAGGTGGCCACCGGCGACGGAGCGGGGATCCTCATCCAGATCCCCGATGCCTTCCTCCGCCAGGTGCTCGACTTCGAGCTGCCCGAGGTGGGCCGCTACGCCACAGGACTGGTGTTCCTCTCCGCCGACGGAACCGAAGCGTCGAAGGCCCGTGCGGCGATCGAGGCGCTTGCGGCCCAAGAGGACCTCGACGTCCTCGGCTGGCGGCTGGTGCCCGTCGAGGGCGAGGGCCTCGGCGCCACGGCACGCTCGGTCGAGCCGAGCATCCACCAGGTCGTCGTGGCCGGCCGAGGCGCAGAGCTCAGCGGGGTCGATCTCGACCGAGCGGTCTACGCGCTCCGCAACCGCTCGTCACGAGAGATCGAAGACGTCTACTTCCCGTCGCTGTCGTCGAGGACCATGGTCTACAAGGGCATGCTCACCTCGCATCAGGTGCGCGAGTACTTCACGGACCTGCGCGACGAGCGCTTCGCCACCGCCATCGGCCTGGTCCACTCTCGCTTCAGCACCAACACCTTCCCGGCATGGGAGCTCGCTCATCCCTATCGCTTCATCGCGCACAACGGAGAGATCAACACCGTCCAGGGCAACCGCAACTGGATGCGCACCAGAGAGGCCCTGCTCCAGACCGACCTGATCCCCGGCTCGCTCGAGAGGATCTTCCCGATCTGCACACCGGGCGCGAGCGACTCGGCCAGCTTCGATGAGGTCCTCGAGCTGCTCCACCTCGGTGGCCGGAGCCTGCCGCACGCGATTCTGATGATGATCCCCGAGGCGTGGGAGAACCACGACTCGATGGATCCCGAACGTCGAGCGTTCTACGCCTACCACGCCTCGCTGATGGAGGCATGGGACGGGCCGGCCAACGTGGCCTTCACCGACGGCTCGATCATCGGCGCCGTGCTCGACCGCAACGGATTGCGCCCCGCTCGGTACTGGGTCGTCAACGATGGCCGTGTGGTCTTCGCCAGCGAGGTGGGTGTCTTGGACATCGATCCCGCCACCGTCGTCGAGAAGGGACGCCTCGAGCCCGGCAAGATGCTGCTGATCGACACCAGGCAGGGTCGGATCGTGGGTGACGACGAGATCAAGCAGGAGCTCGCCGCCGAGCACCCCTATGGGGAGTGGCTGGACGAGAACCAGCTCGACATCAAAGACCTCCCGGAGCGCCGGATGCTGACCCCTCAGCACGCCAGCGTGGTGTCGCATCAGCGCCTCTTCGGCTTCACCAGCGAAGAGCTCCGCATGATCGTGGGACCCATGGCAGCGACGGGCGCCGAGCCCATCGGCTCGATGGGCTCCGACACGCCGATCGCCACGTTGTCGTCGAACTCACGGCTGCTCTACGACTACTTCACCCAGCTCTTCAGCCAGGTCACGAACCCGCCACTCGACGCCATCAGAGAAGAGCTCGTCACCGCCCTGCGCGGCTCGGTGGGCCGAGAGCGCAACCTGCTCGAGCCCACGCCCGAGAGCTGCCGCCAGATCATGATCCCGAAGCCGGTGATCGACCGCGGGGACCTCGCCAAGCTGCTCTACGTCAACGAGGACGGGGAGACGCCCGGCTTCAAGGGCTTCGTGGTCGACGGGCTCTTCCGCGTCCCGCCTGAGGGCGGGTCGCCGGGCGAGGCGCTCGAGCGGGCGCTCGACGGGATCTTCGAATCTATCTCCGTCGCGATCGACGATGGCGCCAACATCATCGTGCTCTCGGACCGCAACTCGACGCTTGAGACCGCACCGATCCCGTCGCTGCTGCTGACCGCAGCCGTGCACCAGCACCTGATCCGCACCAAGGCTCGCACCAAGGTGGGGCTCGTCGTCGAGTCAGGCGATGCGCGAGAGGTGCACCACATCGCGCTGCTGATCGGCTTCGGTGCCGCAGCGGTCAACCCCTATCTCGCGTTCGAGTCGATCGACGACCTGATCGCCACCGGACAGCTCTCGGGTGTGTCGCCGCGCCAAGCACACCAGAACTTCATCAACGCCGCCTCCAAGGGCGTCCTCAAGGTGATGTCGAAGATGGGTGTCTCGACCGTGGCGTCCTACACCGGAGCCCAGATCTTCGAGGCGATCGGCATCGACGTCGCCGTGATCGACAAGTACTTCACGGGCACGGTGAGTCGGATCGGGGGCGTCGATCTCGACGTGCTCGCCGAAGAGGTCTTGATCCGCCATCGCGAGGCCTACCTCGAGCGACCGACCGAGCGCGCCCATCGCGAGCTCGAGATCGGAGGCGAGTACAAGTGGCGCCGAGAGGGAGAGCTGCACCTCTTCAACCCGAAGACGGTCTTCAAGCTGCAGCACGCCACGCGAGCCAAGCGCTACGACATCTTCAAGGAGTACACCTCGCTGGTCGACGATCAATCGGCGCAGCGCTACACCCTGCGAGGCCTGCTCAAGCTCAAGACCGAGGGCGCTCCTGACGTGGCGATCGATGAGGTCGAAGACGCCTCGGCCATCCTCAGGCGCTTCTCGACCGGCGCGATGTCCTATGGCTCCATCTCAGCCGAGGCCCACCAGACCTTGGCGATCGCCATGAACCGCCTCGGCGGCCGCTCGAACACCGGCGAAGGCGGTGAGGACGCTGAGCGCTTCGTGCCGGACGCCAACGGCGATCTGCGCCGCAGCGCCATCAAGCAGGTGGCGTCTGGTCGCTTCGGTGTCACGGCGGAGTACCTGGCCAACTCAGACGACATCCAGATCAAGATCGCCCAAGGAGCTAAGCCGGGCGAGGGTGGGCAGCTCCCCGGGCACAAGGTGTCGCCGTGGATCGCCAAGACCCGTCACTCGACCCCGGGCGTCGGGCTCATCTCGCCGCCTCCGCACCACGACATCTACTCGATCGAGGACATCGCCCAGCTCATCCACGACCTCAAGTCGGCGAACCCCTTGGCCCGCATCCACGTCAAGCTGGTCTCTGAGATCGGTGTGGGGACGGTCGCCGCCGGCGTGGCCAAGGCCCACTCCGACGTCGTGCTGATCTCCGGCCACGACGGAGGCACCGGCGCGGCCCCGCTGACGTCGCTCAAGCACGCCGGTGCTCCGTGGGAGCTGGGCTTGGCAGAGACCCAGCAGACGCTCATGATCAATGGTTTGCGAGACCGCATCGTCGTCCAGGTCGACGGGCAGATGAAGACCGGGCGAGACGTGGTCATCGGCGCGCTGCTCGGCGCCGAGGAGTATGGCTTCGCCAGTGCCCCGCTGGTGGTCTCGGGCTGCATCATGATGCGCGGTCTGTCACCTCGACACCTGCCCGGTGGGCATCGCCACCCAACGCCCGGAGCTGCGAGAGCGCTTCGCCGGCACGCCAGAGTTCGTCGAGACCTTCTTCGAGTACATCGCTGAAGAGGTCAGAGAGATCTTGGCCTCGCTCGGGCTTCGCTCCTTGGAGGAGGCCATCGGACGGACGGATCTGCTCGATGCCACCGAGGCCATGGACCACTGGAAGGCCCGTGGGCTCGACCTCTCGCCGCTCCTCCAGGCGCCACCGCCCTCATCGGGGCTGCCCACCCGACAGACCAGAGGCCAGGTGCACGGGCTTCGCGAATCGCTCGACATGCAGTTCTTGGCTGATCTCGAGCCCGCACTCGAGCGCGGTGAGCGGGTGAGCCTGGACATGGCGATCTCGAACCGCGACCGTACGGTCGGCACGTTGATCGGCTACGCACTGGCAACTCGCTACGGTGCGGCAGGGCTGCCGGACAACACCATCGACCTCACGTTCCGGGGGTCCGCCGGCCAGAGCCTGGGTGCCTTCTTGCCTCGGGGCATCACCATGCGGCTCTTCGGCGACGCCAACGACTACGTCGGCAAGGGCCTCTCGGGCGGGCGCATCATCGTGCGGCCCGACGAGGCAGCGCCCTTCGCCGCCGAAGAGCAGATCATCGCGGGCAACGTCATCCTCTACGGGGCCACGTCTGGCCAGGTGTTCCTCCGCGGCAAGGTGGGAGAGCGCTTCTGCGTGCGCAACTCTGGGGCGACCGCCGTGGTCGAGGGCGTGGGTGACCACGGCTGTGAGTACATGACCGGCGGGCGTGTGGTGGTGCTCGGGCCGACGGGTCGGAACTTCGGAGCAGGCATGTCGGGCGGCATCGCCTTCGTCTGGGATCCTCAAGGGGCGTTGGCGAGCAAGGTGAACCCCGAGCTGGTGGAGCTCGAGCCGCTGACCGTCGATGATGCTCGCTGGCTCACCGAGATCTTGGAGCTGCACCTCGAAGAGACAGGCTCCGAGCTGGCCAAGGCCATCTTGGAGAGCTTCGCGCTGGCGATGAGCGACTTCATCAAGGTGATGCCCCGCGACTATCGCCGAGTCCTCGAAGCCACCGCTCTCGCTGAGCAAGAGGGGCGCTCCGTCGACGAGGCGGTCATGGCGGTGGCCCGTGGGTAAGCCGACCGGCTTCATCGAGTTCGGGAGGAACCTGCCCCGCAGGCGCCCGGTTCCGGTGCGGCTGCGCGACTGGAAAGAGGTCTACGAGCCCTTCGACGAGGAGGAGACCCAGCGCCAGGGAGCCCGCTGCATGGACTGCGGGATCGCCTTCTGCCATGAAGGCTGCCCCCTCGGCAACCTCATCCCGGAGTGGAACGACATGGTCTTTCGCGGCGACTGGGCCGAGGCGATCGAGCGACTCCACGCCACCAACAACTTCCCCGAGTTCACTGGTCGGCTGTGCCCCGCACCATGCGAGGGCTCGTGTGTCCTCGGGATCAATCAGGAACCCGTCGCCATCGAGCGCATCGAATACGAGATCGCGGAGCGCGCCTGGGACGAGGGCTGGGTCACGCCCGTGCGGCCCATCGAGAAGACCGGCAAGCGGGTGGCGATCATCGGCTCAGGTCCCTCTGGTCTCGCTGCAGCACAGCAGCTCGCTCGGGCCGGTCACGTCGTCGTCGTCTTCGAGCGCGCAGAGCAGGCGGGAGGTCTGCTCCGCTATGGCATCCCGGAGTTCAAGATGGAGAAGGCGATCTTGGATCGCCGCTTAGAGCAGCTCATCGACGAGGGGGTCGAGTTCCGCTGCAAGACCTCCGTGGGCATCAGCGCCACGCCAGACCCCACAGAGCCCGGACAGCGCGACCACCTTGGCGCAGCCACCGCTCCCGACGCGGTGAGCCTCTCTGCCGACGCGGTGATGGCCGAGTTCGACGCCCTCGTGCTGGCTGGGGGCTCGACCAACCCGCGCGACCTCACGGTTCCAGGGCGAGACCTCGAGGGCGTGCACTTCGCCATGGACTACCTCAAGCCCGCCAACATGGTCCAGAGCGGCGGCCTCAGCGAGCCACCCATCGATGCCAAGGGCAAGCACGTCATCATCATCGGTGGAGGCGACACCGGCGCCGACTGCCTGGGCACGGCTCACCGGCAGGGAGCCGCCTCGGTCACGCAGCTCGAGATCATGCCCCAGCCTCCTGAGGTTCGCTTGGTCTCGAACCCGTGGCCAACCTGGCCGCTCATCATGCGGACGGCCTCCGCCCACGAGGAAGGTGGTCAGAGGCTCTATGAGATCTCCTCCTCCGAGATCGTGGGAGAAGAGGGGCAGGCCCGTTCGCTTCGGATTCACCAGGTCCAGTCGGTCACAGGCCCAGACGGGCGCGCCACGATGGAGCCGGTCCCCGGGACCGAGCGCGATCTCCCGGCCGATCTGATCTTGCTCGCCATGGGCTTCACCGGACCCGAGCGCGGCGGCGTCATCGGCGAGCTCGACCTTGCGCTCGACGAGCGTGGCAACGTGCAGGCCGATGCGAACTGGTCGACGTCGCACGACGGTGTCTTCGTCTGCGGCGACATGACCAGAGGCCAGTCGCTGATCGTCTGGGCCATCGCAGAGGGTCGCTCGGCTGCGTCCGCGGTCGATGCGTACCTGATGGGTGCGAGCGACCTGCCTGCGCCCATCGTCCCAGGTCAGCTCGCCCTCCGCTAACCCACGCGCCCGGTGCCCACGGCATCGGTGACGCCGTCCCCGTCGATGCGCACGAACGCCCCCGTGTAGGGCGCGTCGATCATGAGCCCCTCGCCGATCTCGATGCCCACGTGCTCGACCGAGGACGCCGAGGTGCCGAAGAAGATCAGATCGCCGGGGTCGGGTCGGCCGATGACGCCGCGTCGTCGCGTCGTACTGCTCTTGGGCAGTGCGGGGGAGCCCCACCCCAGCTGAGCGCCAGGCGGCGACCATCAGCCCCGAGCAGTCATAGGTCGCTGGCCCGTTCCCACCCCACTGATAGGGGGTGCCGATCGCCTCAGCGCTGAACAAGACCGCTTGCGCTTGCCCGGCCGCCACGTCGGGCTCAGCTCCCAGTGCGGTCGTGAGCACCTGGATCGTGCTCACCCACGCCTGGCTGCCCGTCAGCTCGCCCAGGGCTGCGTCGAGGGACCCCTCTGCCGCCATGGCGCCGCACAGAGCGCTGGTCGCGCGGTCGCACGTCGGCGCCGACGCTCGCTGCCCCCGGTGCCTCGACCCCGAAGCGACCTGCTGCCCACGGAAACCACGGGGGAGTCCGAGTGGGCCAGCGACCAGATCCCGTGGCGATGAACCCCAGGGCGCCCAGGGTCGCCCACGAGAGCCCCGGGCAGCGGTCGGCGCCCTCTGCCTCGACGAGGCGCCAGAGGGCGGGAACGGCCGCTCCTGGGACGCTGCCCACAGCCCCTCCTGGCCCCGAGCTCGAGAGATCAGCGATCACGGCGGTCGAGCCCAACATGATGGCCAGGAGCGGAACGAAGCAGAGCGCGGCCACCGCCGCCATGAGCAGACGAGCCGGTGAGAAGCGCATGGCCGCAACGGTCGGCGCGGGTACGCTTCGACTTCAGCGCCCGCGACGACGCCTTGGGGAGGGTCCATGAAGAGCACGATGCAAGAAGCGCCGCTTCTGATCAGCGATCTGCTCACCTACGGCGCCACGACCTTCGCCACCAGCGAGGTCATCACGGTCGGAGACGACGGCTACCAGCACGCCACCTTCGCGGAGGTCGCCTCGAGGGCTGCCCAGCTGGCCCACGGGCTCGAGGGCCTCGGCGTGGCACGCGGCACCCGAGTGGGCACCTTCTTGTGGAACAACCAGACCCACCTCGAGGCCTACCTCGCCATCCCCTCGATGGGAGCGGTGCTCCACACCTTGAACATCCGGCTCCCCCAAGAGGATCTCGTCTACGTCATCAACCACGCTGCGGACGAGGTGATCATCGTCGATGACATGCTCGTCCCTCTCTTGGCCCCGGTGCTCGACCAGCTGACCAGCGTCAAGACGCTGATCGTCACCGGGACGGCCAACGCGGCGGCCCTCGGCGATCCGATCACCTACGACGCGCTGCTTGAGGGCCGGCCGACGACCTATGACTGGCCTGTCCTCGACGAGCGAGATGCCGCGGCCATGTGCTACACGTCGGGGACGACGGGCCGGCCCAAGGGCGTGGTCTACTCACACCGCTCGACCTACCTGCACACCCTGGCGCAGACCTCGGCCAACTCGGTGGGCATCACCCAAGCGGATCGGATCTTGATCATCGTGCCGATGTTCCACGCCAACGCGTGGGGCACGCCCTATTCGGGCTGGATGACCGGTGCTGATCTGATCATGCCCCAGCACCACCTGATGGGCGCGGCGCTGGCCAAGATCATCCCCGAGCTGCGCCCGACGGTCGCCGTGGGCGTGCCCACCATCTGGAACGACCTGCTCCAGGTGGCCAAGGACACCGACGTCGACACCTCGTCGCTGCGTGGCGTGCTCGCCGGGGGAGCAGCGGTGACCCGCTCGCTGATCGAGGGCTACGAAGAGCGCTTCGGCTTGGAGCTCATCCAAGGGTGGGGGATGACCGAGACCAGCCCCCTCGGCGCCTTGGCCATCCCGCCGAGCCGCTCGGATCCGGCAGCGGCGATGAGCTATCGGACCAAGGCTGGCCGTGTGGTGGCCGGGGTCAAGATGCGGGTGGTGGCCGACGACGGGACGATCTTGCCCAACGACGGCGAGGCGGTGGGGGAGTTCGAGGTCACCGGCTCGTGGATCACCGGGTCGTACTACCTCGATGACGATCCCGCCAAGTTCCATGATGGCTGGCTCCGCACGGGCGACGTCGGCACGCTCGACGCCGAGGGCTTCATGACGATCTCCGACCGGACGAAGGACGTCATCAAGTCTGGCGGGGAGTGGATCTCCTCAGTCGAGCTCGAAGGCGAGGTCATGGCGCACCCCAAGGTCTTCGAGGCTGCGGTCATCGCGGTGCCTGATCCGCGTTGGGAGGAGCGCCCTCTCGTCTGTGTGGTGCCACGTCCCGGCGAAGACGTCACCATCGACGAGCTGCTCGCCTTCTTGGGTGACCGGATCGCTCGGTGGTGGATGCCGGAGCGTTGGAGCTTCGTCGAGGCGATCCCGAAGACCTCGGTCGGCAAGTTCGACAAGAAGGCGCTCCGCGCGCTCTACGCCGAAGGTCAGCTCGACGTCATCACCGTCGAACCGACCTCACCCGACTGAGATGGAGCCTGAGCGGCTCTCCTCGCTCGTCTCAGAGCTCGACGCGGCAGCGGAGCACCTGGCTGACACCGCCCTCGAGCTCTTGCACGCGGCCCTCGGTGACGCCGACCCCAAGGCCTCACCGGCCGCCCGCGAGGAGAAGGTGATCACAAGGGCCCGACGGGCGGTCGAGCGTGCGTCGTCGCTGCTGCGGAGCCTCGATCAGCACGACGCGCTCGACGACTTCGATGCCCTCTAGGGCGCCTCAGGCACCTTCGCAGTCGTCGAGCGCCCAGATCAGCTGGTGGAGCCGGGCGTAGGAGAACCGATCGAAGCGCAGGGCTAGGCGCGGCAGGTCGAGGAGGTCCTTCGAAGACACCTCCGGGCCCAGGGGATCGGTCGGGTGGATGTCGCCGCTCAGCAGGAGATCGGAGAACTGCTCGTTGATCTCTTTGAGCTCGGCGGCGGAGGGCATCCGCTTGAGGCGGAGCACCATCGTGTCGCCGACCATCCGCAGCGAGTGGTACACCCGATAGAAGTGCCGCAGGACGCGCACAGCCTCTTCCGCTGAGTTCACGACCTTCCACAGCACGTCATCTTCAGGAGAGACGTAGCCCCGTGCCATGGCCTGCTGCTCTAAGAAGCCCTCGAGCCCGTGCCAGTAGGTGTCGCCGGCCGTCTCAACCAAGATCACTGGAGCGGGAAGCGCCTTGCCCGTCTGGAGCAGCGTCAAGAGCTCGAAGAGCTCGTCGAGCGTGCCGAAGCCGCCGGGGAGCACCGCATAGGCCGCAGACTCCTTGACCAGCATGAGCTTGCGCGTGAAGAAGTAGCGCATCTCGACCAGCTTCGGGTCGAGCGCGATGAACGGGTTCGCCCCTTGCTCGAAGGGCAGCCTGATGTTGACGCCGAAGGAGCGCTCTCGACCGGCTCCTTCGATGCCGGCCTGCATGATCCCTGGACCGGCCCCGGTGACGACCATCCAGCCGTCGAGGGCCACCTGGCGCGCCAGCTCCTTGGCCAAGAGGTACACCGGGTCATCGCTCTTCGTGCGAGCGGAGCCGAACATCGTCAGCTTGGGCACGTCTCGGTACGGTCGGAAGACCGAAAACGCCTCGACCATCTCGGCCAGCGCGGCATCAGCGATCTTGAGATCGAGCATCTCGACCTCAGGAGAGGCCAGCTCACCCACCGTGGCCAGGAGCGAGCGGACGAGGTCCGCTCGTGTGCCGCTGACCTCGCTTGCCGCCGGGGAGCTGTCGAAGAGCTCTCGCCAGCGGGCCGACTCAGTCATGGTCGGGCGTAGAGGGTGGTGCGCTGGACGAGCGGTCGGCCAAGGGGCTCGACGATCGCTTCGAGGTCTTCGACCCACATGCGCTCACCGTGGGCGGCCCCTGCTGCTCGTGAGATGTTCTCGTCGATCAGCGTGCCCCCGAGATCGTTGGCACCCGAGGAGAGGATCTGGCGTGACGCCTCCGCGCCCACCTTCACCCAGCTGACCTGGATGTTGGGGACGAGCCCCTGGTAGGCGATGCGCCCGATCGAGTGCATCAGCAGGGTCTCTCGGAACGTCGGTCCCTTACGAGCGTTGCCGCGAAGGAAGATCGGCGTCGCCATGTGCACGAACGGCAGCGGCACGAACTCGGTGAAGCCACCGGTGCGCGCCTGGAGGTCTCGGGTCTTGACCAGGTGACGGGCCCAGGAGACGGGCTGTTCGACGGTCCCGAACATGATCGTGATGTTGGAGCGAAGCCCGACACCGTGGGCGGTCTCGTGGACGTCGAGCCACTCCTGGGTGTTGATCTTGTCGGGACACAAGATGGCTCGAACGGGGTCATCGAGGATCTCAGCCGCCGTGCCGGGCAGCGTCTTGAGCCCCCGCGCCATCAGCTCGGTCAGGTACTCGGCGAGGTCGAGGCCCGAGCGCTTCGCTCCCTCGTGGACCTCAAGCGCGGTCAGGGCGTGGATGTGGATGTCGCTCGAGCCCCGACGTGCTGCGTCGATGACATCGAGGTAGTAGTCACCGTCGAAGGAGGGATGGATGCCACCGACCATGCAGACCTCGGTGCAGCCCATCTCTGCGGCTTCCTCCACGCGCCGAGTCACCTCGCTCAGATCCATCAGGTAGGGATCTCCTCGGAGGTTCAGCGAGAGCGGACCCTTCGAGAAGGCGCAGAAGCGGCACTTGAAGGTGCAGACGTTGGTGTAGTTGATGTTGCGGTTCTTCACGTAGGTGATCTCGTCACCGTTGACGTCCCGGCGCATCTGATCAGCGACCTCAGCGATGGCCCGGACCTCGGGGCCACGGGCAGCGAAGAGGGTCACGAGCTCGGCCTCGTCGACCTGCTGGCCGAGCGCCACGCCGTCGAGGACCTCTCGGACGGCGCCTCCGACGGGACGAAGGACCTGGTGGCGCTTGACCGGCGGGGGCTCCGCCTCACCGCCGTTCAGCCATGCAGAGTCGCGCGCCAGGCTCTCGGCGTCACTCAGGTGGAGCACCGGGGTGCGCAGGCGCTCGTCGAGCCACCTCTCGGGATCCGAGGCGTACTCGGGGTAGAGCGTGAGGCGAGGCGCCAAGGCGAACCCGGCGTCCTCGACCGCTTCACTGAGTCGCTCGACCTCCGGCCAGGCGCGCTCGGGGTTGACGTGATCGATCGTGACCGGCGAGATCCCACCAAGGTCGTCGATGCCGGCGGCCAAGAGCACCGTCGGGTCGTCGACGAGGTTCGGCGGCGCCTGGAGGTGGACGTTCCCCGGCAAGACGAGTCGCGCTGCGGCGATGGTCCAGAGCAGCTCGTCGAGGGGAGCAGCAGGGTGCATCGCCATCAGGGTGCCGGGCTTCGGCAGGAAGTTCTGGATGATGACCTCCTGGACGTGCCCGAAGCGCTCCGCCAGCTCGCCGATCGCCTCAAGCGCCCTGAGCCGGTCGAGGCGATCTTCGCCGATGCCCACCAGCAAGCCCGTGGTGAAGGGGATGTCGAGCTCGCCTGCGAAGCGAAGGGTGTCGAGGCGGCGAGCAGGAACCTTGTCAGGTGCGAGCCGGTGCGCCTCGAGATCTTCTCGGATCGTCTCGAGCATCATGCCTTGGCTGGCCGAGACACCTCGGAGCAGCTCGAGCTCCTCTCGATAGAGCGCCCCGGCGTTGGCGTGCGGGAGCAGACCGGTCTCGGCCAACACAGCGGCAGCGGCAGCGGCGAGGTAGTCGACCGTCGAGGCGAAGCCACGCTCGGCCAGCCAGCTGGCGGCCACCTCGTAGCGGAGCTCTGGGCGCTCACCAAGGGTGAAGAGAGCCTCGGCGCAGCCTTGCTCCGCACCCTGCTGAGCGATCTCGACGACGGCGTCGATCTCGAGGAAGGGGTCGTCGAGCCGAGCCGGCGCCTTGGCGAAGGTGCAGTAGCCGCAGCGATCCCGACACAGCATGGTGAGAGGGATGAAGACCTTGGGTGAGTAAGTGATCCTCGTGCCCGTCAAGGCGTCACGAACCTTGGCCGCCTCCACCATGAGCTCGGCGAGCGGGGCTTCGAGCAGCGAAGCGGTGTGCTCGGGCGTCATCGGTACGAGCGAGCTGTTGCGAGGTCGGGGAGCCATGGCGTCACGATCCCTCTGATCGTAGGCACCGAAGCGCTCCGTTGCTGCACCTACGCGGGGCGGGTGCGGCGTCGAGCCGGACCCACCGGCTGGCCGATGAGCGCTTGGGCCGCTTCGGCCACGCGCTCGGGCGTCAGGCCGAGTGAGGCGAAGATCTCGTCGGCCGGCGCGCTGGCACCAAAGCGATCGATCCCGATGGAGGCATCGGCGTACTTGGCCCACCCGAACGTGGTGCCCGCCTCCACCGACAGGATCGGCAGGGTCTCAGGCAGCACGAGCGCCTGGTCGGAGGGGCTCAGCTCGTCGAAGCGGTCGAAGCTCGGGAGCGAGGCGACGGTGCTGGCGTGCCCTTTGGCAGCCAGCAGATCAGCCGCTCTGAGCGCCAAGGAGACCTCGCTGCCGGTGGCGACGAGCACCACCTCTGCGGGACCCTCACCGCGCTTGGCGATGACGTAGCCGCCCTTCTTGACCCCGGCTAAGGCTGAGAGCCTGGTCTCTTCAAGCACCGGCACGTTCTGGCGGCTCAAGATGAGCGCCACCGGACCGGTCGACTCGAGTGCCACGCGCCAAGCGGCCGCGGTCTCGTGAGCATCGGCAGGTCGCAGCACGCTGATCTCGGGCATGGCCCGAAGCGCTGCGAGCTGCTCGACGGGCTGGTGGGTGGGGCCGTCTTCGCCCACTCCGATCGAGTCGTGGGTGAAGACGTAGATGACGTGCGCTCCGGAGACTGCAGCGACGCGGATCGCGCCGCGCATGTAGTCGCTGAAGACGAAGAAGGTTCCTCCGACGGGCAAGATGCCGCCGTGGAGTGCCATGCCGGTCATCACCGCACCCATGGCGTGCTCGCGGATGCCGAAGTGGAGCTGGATCCCCTCTGGTGACGCCGCGCTCTGGATGGTGGCGCCCTTGATCTCAGTCCCGGTGTTCTCGGTCAGGTCGGCTGAGCCGCTGATGAGCTGGGGGAGCAGCGCGGCGCTGTCGTTGATGCAGGCGCCGAACGCCCGTCGCGTCGCCAGCTGCGAGCCTTCCTCGAAGCTCGGGAGCGGGCTGGCGAGCGCGGCGGTGACGTCTCCTTCGAGCTGGCGGAGGTACGCCACACCCTGCTCACCCGCCGCCCCAAGTCGCTCGTGCCAGGCCTCGCGCTCGTGTCGGCTCTCGGCGCGGGCCTCTCGGTACTGCGCGTAGAGCTCGTCGGGCACGTAGAAGCTCAGCGCCGGATCGAGGCCCATGCGCTCCTTGGTGGCGGCGATCTCCTCGGGCGGGAAGGGGTTGCCGTGGGCGAAGGCGTCGTCGGTGTAGCGCTCGGAGGGCCAGCCGATGTGCGTCTTGAGCACGATCATCGACGGCTGATCGGTGACCTCGGCCGCCGCGCGCAGAGCTGCTTCCAGCGCGTCGAGGTCGTTCTCCGCGGCGTCGAGCTCCAAGACGTGCCAGCCGTAGGCCCGAAAGCGCGCTGCGGGATCGTCGTTCAAAGCCAGCGACGTGGGCCCGTCGATGGTGATCTTGTTGTCGTCGTAGATCGCCACGAGCCGACCGAGGCCGAGGTGGCCGGCCAAGGACGCCGCCTCATGGCTGACGCCCTCTTCAAGACAGCCGTCACCGACGATGCACCAGATGCGGTGATCACACAGCGCTGCTCCATGGGTGGCACGCAGGTGGCGCTCGGCGATCGCCATCCCGACGGCGTTGGCGAAGCCTTGACCCAAGGGACCGGTGGTCACCTCGACACCTTGGGTCATGCCGTGCTCGGGATGCCCTGGCGTCCGTGAGCCGAACTGACGGAACTGCTCGAGGTCCTCGATGCTGAGATCGAAACCGTTCAGGTGCAGCATCGAGTAGAGCAGGATCGACGCGTGACCCACCGAGAGCACGAAGCGATCGCGATCGGCCCACTCAGGCTCGTCGGGGTCGTAGCGCATGACGCGCGAGAAGAGCACGTGGGCGAGAGGAGCGAGCGCCATCGCCGTGCCCGAGTGTCCGGAGCTCGCCTTGCGGGGACCGTCCATGGCGAGGCCTCTGATCACCCGGACCGCGAGGTCCTCCCACTCCGCTCCGCCGTCGATGCCACCAGGTGTCGCCGTCATGGGGTCACCCTACAGAATCCTGGAAGAGCCTCCCGTCGACCGAGCGAAGCTCTCCAGTAGCGTGGCCGCAGATGAGCGCCGCGAGGATCCAGGTCCCACCGAGCTGCGACCTCACCTTGGGGATGGTCTGCGTCGACAAGGAGACGCCCGGCCGCTCGGTGTGGTCGATGACGGCCGATGAGCGGTTCACGAATCCCTCGGGGGTCATCCAGGGTGGCTTCCTGACGGCCTTCGCCGATTCGGCCATGGGTGCGGCGGCTGTCACCCACGCACGAGGACGCAAGGTCTTCGTGGCCAACGCCGAGCTCAAGATCAGCTTCCTCGCTGCCGTCCAGCCAGGCACGCCACTGCTCTGCGTCGCCGAGGTGATCTCGGGTGGCTCTCGGGTGGCCTTCGTCGAGGCGACCGTCACCAACCACGAGGACCGCATGGTGGCGAGGATCTCCTCTACGTACCTGCTCCGAGACCGCAAGTAGGATTGGGCTGTGGCTAGGCGACCAGCTCCCAAGAGCTTTGACAGGATCAAGGAGCGTGGACGCGGTGCCGCTGACCTGGTCATCGCCTACGTCAAGCAGGAGACCGTCACACCGCTGCGCGACCTCGGCCAGTTCGTCGCCTTCGGCTCGATCGGCTCGATGTTCCTGGGCATCGCCCTCATCTTGGGTCTCGTGGCCGTGCTGCGGGCCCTCCAGGAGGAGACGGGCGTGTTCCACGGCAACCTCTCGTGGATCCCCTACCTGATCGTCGCCATCCTTGGTGTGCTCGTGATCGCTCTGGCGGCCTGGAGGATCGTGAGCGGTCCTGCCCGTCGCCGTCTGCCGCCGAAGGAGGAGGTCTGATGATCGAGCCAACCGAGAAGATCACGAGAGCCGATCTCGAAGCGGAGTTCCAGAGCATCCTGAACGAGGGACAGGGCTCCGTGGCTGACGTCGGCAAGAAGGCCGCAGGCTTCGCCGGTGCGTTCGCGTTCTTGGCGCTGGCGGTCACCTACGTCCTCGGGCGGCGCCGAGGCTCGAAAGCCAGAGCCACGGTCCAGATCCGAAGGATCTGACGCGTGGGAGCGATCATCGGATGGATCTATCGCAACTCCCTCAAACGCGGAGCTCGCGGGGGAAGCTGGGCATGGTACGTGGTGGCACTCGGCGCGGTGGTGCTCCGTCGTGATCGAGAGCGACGAAGCTCCGCGGTGATCAACGTGCCGATCAAGCCAGGGGACCGGCTCGAGGTCTCGATGGAACATCTCGACACCTCACACGAGTCGTAGGTGATGGCAGCAAGCAAGCCGGTCCAGGCCGGCGAGCGGATCCTCTTCGTCGACGCCAAGGAGCGCCGCTACCTGGTCACGATGGTCGAAGGCTCCCAGTTCCACACCCACGCTGGCATCATCGATCACGACGAGGTCATCGGCCAGGACGAGGGTCGCTACGTGACCGCGGCCAACGGCAGGACGTTCTTGGTCCTCCGACCAACCCTCGCCGACGTCGTGGTCAAGATGCCCCGAGGTGCCCAGGTCATCTACCCGAAGGACCTCGGCGCGATCCTGCTCGCTGCTGACATCGGGCCCGGCATGCGTGTCCTTGAGGCAGGCGTGGGCTCCGGTGCGCTCTCGATGACGGTGCTCAGAGCAGGCGCGTCGATCGTGGGCTATGAGCTGCGTGAGGACTTCGCCGATCGAGCACGCACCAACGTCAGCGCCATGCTCGGGCCTGACGTCGATTATCGCATCGAGCTGCGTGACGTGACCCATGGCATCGACGAGCGAGACCTCGACCGCGTGCTGCTCGACATGCCCGAGCCCTGGGCGGTGGTCGACCATGCCCACGGGGCGCTCCGTCCGGGAGGCATCTTCTTGGCTTATCTGCCCACGATCAACCAGACCTGGCAGCTTCGAGCTGCTCTCGACAAGTCGAGCTTCGCCATGGCGGAGACCATGGAGATCTTCCGGCGGACGTGGCACATCGAAGATCGGAGCGTACGGCCCGACCATCGGATGGTGGCGCACACGGGCTTCTTGACGACCGCGCGCTCGGTCGTGCGCGGCGACTGACGGCGAAGGTCGCTAGTCGTTCTCGATGAAGATGCACTCGCCGGGGCACTCTTCGGAGGCCTCCACGACGGCATCGTTGAGGTCGGCGGGGACCTGCGCCATGCCGGCGGAGCCGCCCGGCTCGTTCTTGACCTCGTCGCCTTCCTTCACGTAGGCGAGGCCGTCATCGAGGAGCGTGAAGACCGCCGGCGCGATCTCTTCACAGAGACCATCACCCGTGCAGAGATCCTGATCGATCCAGACCTTCATTGTCTTCTCCTCGTGAGGGGCGGGCGCAGCACCCGAGGGTGTTGAGCGACCGTGCCCGACTGACTTCGCGAACATCGAGATGCTAGTGCCTCCCCAGGGCCAAACGTGCGGACCCCACTGCAAACCGGCCCCGAGTGAGGGCTATAGGGTGACCGAGAGGAGGCGGCCCATGACAGAGCCCACGGACAGGTCCCCAGACGAGCTCACTGAGGAGCTCGACGTGCTTCGAGGCGAGGTGCAACGACTTCGCACGGAGTCGTCTGCAGCCCCGAACCAGGTAGAGGCCCTCGAAGAGAAGCTGCTCGAGGTCAACGGGCTCCTGAGCCAGAGCCGCTCGCAGAACGACCGCTTGAGCTTCGCGCTCCAGCAGGCCAAGGAGCAGCTTGCCCAGCTGCGCGATGAGGTCGAGAAGCTGACCCAACCTCCGTCGTCCTACGGCACCTTCATGTCGCTCAACCACGACGGATCCATCGACGTGGTGGTCTCGGGTCGCAAGATGCGCGTGTCGCTGAGCCCTGACATCGATCCTGGTCTGCTCAAGCGCGGCGACGAGGTCGTGCTCAACGAGTCACTCTCGGTCGTCCTCGCACGCGACGGCGAGCGCTCCGGTGAGGTCGTCAAGCTCAAGGAGATCCTCGAGGGCGGTCAGCGAGCGATCGTCTACGGCCGCGCCGACGAAGAGCGGGTCTGCGAGATCGCCGACGCTCTCCAGGGCACCACGCTGCGCGCCGGCGATGCGCTCCTCTTCGACCTGCGCGCCGGTCTCTTGGTCGAGCGCCTCGACCGCCAAGAGGTCGAGGACCTGGTGCTCGAAGAGGTCCCTGACGTCTCGTACGGGGACGTCGGAGGGCTCGACGAGCAGATCGAGGCCATCACTGATGCGGTCGAGCTGCCCTACCTGCACCGCGACCTCTTCGCCACCTATGACCTCCCGGCCCCGAAGGGCATCTTGCTCTACGGACCTCCCGGGTGCGGCAAGACGCTGATCGCCAAGGCCGTGGCCAACTCACTGGCCAAGAAGGTGGCCGAGTCGACCGGCAACGCCAACATCCGCAGCTACTTCTTGAACATCAAGGGCCCCGAGCTCCTCAACAAGTACGTCGGCGAGACGGAGCGTCAGATCCGCCTGGTGTTCCAACGCGCCCGAGAGAAGGCTGAAGAAGGCGTGCCCGTCATCATCTTCTTCGATGAGATGGACTCGCTCTTCCGAACCCGAGGGAGCGGGATCAGCTCCGACATGGAGTCGACGGTGGTCCCCCAGCTGCTCGCAGAGATCGATGGCGTCGAAGCGCTTCGCGACGTCATCGTGATCGGCGCGTCGAACCGGGAGGATCTCATCGACCCGGCGATCCTGCGCCCAGGGCGCTTGGACGTCAAGATCAAGATCGAGCGGCCCGATGAGGAAGCAGCAGCCCAGATCTTCCATCGCTACTTGACCCCTGAGCTGCCGCTCGACGTCAACGAGGTCGCCCTGCTCGGCGGGGGAGACCCGGCCAAGGCCATCCAGGCGATGATCGAGAAGATCGTGGTCGAGATGTACCGCACCGATGACGAGAACCGGTTCTTGGAGGTCACGTACCAGAACGGTGAGAAGGAGATCTTGTTCTTCAAGGACTTCTCCTCGGGGGCCATGATCGAGAACATCGTGAGGCGGGCCAAGAAGCTCGCCATCAAGCGAGAGATCGCCGGGACCTCAAAGGGCATCAAGACCGATGACCTCGTCGAATCGATCCGCCAGGAGTTCAAGGAGAACGAGGACCTGCCCAACACCACGAATCCCGATGACTGGGCTCGGATCTCAGGTAAGAAGGGCGAGCGCATCGTCTACATCCGCACGCTGGTGACCACGCAGGAAGAGGCGCACGGCGGTCGGTCCATCGAGCACGTGGGCACGGGGCAGTACCTCTGATCGTCCCAACCTCCGTCGCCGCCATCGAGCGGCGTTAGCCTCGGTTCATGGCGATCGCGAAGCTGCTGGGCATCGAGACGGAGTACGGGATCACCTCGGGCTCTCCCGACGTCGACCCCATCACGCTCTCTACCCTGCTCGTGAACGCCTATGCGTCAGGTCTTCGCCACCACATCTCGTGGGACTTCGACGACGAGTCTCCCGATCGAGACCAGCGAGGAGCAGCCAAGCCCGGGTCGATGCCCCCTGCGGTCGAGACCCACCTGGCCAACGCGGTCCTCACCAACGGAGCTCGCTTCTACGTCGACCACGCCCATCCCGAGTACTCGTCGCCCGAGTGCTCCACTCCCTTAGAGGCGGTCCGCTACGACGCGGCAGGAGAAGAGGTGCTCCGTCGAGCGATGAGTGCGGCGTGGGATCGCTACCCCGACGCACCGAAGATCATCGTGTACAAGAACAACTCAGACGCCAAGGGCAACTCGTACGGCACGCACGAGAACTTCCTCTTGGCGCGCGAGATCCCCTTCACCGAGGTCGTCCGCGGGATCCTCCCTCACCTGGTGACCCGCCAGCTCTTCGCCGGCGCAGGCAAGGTGGGAGCGGAGACGGCCAGCTTCGACGTGGCACCTGCGTTCCAGATCTCACAGCGAGCGGAGTTCATCGAGGCGCTGGTCGGGTTGGAGACCACCCTCAAGCGCCCCCTCGTGAACACTCGAGACGAGCCACACGCCGACCCCTCTCGCTACCGTCGCCTGCATCTCATCTTGGGAGACGCCAACCGGAGCCAGGTCGCCACCTTCTTGAAGCTGGGCACGACTGCCCTCTTGCTGGCCATGATCGAGGATGGCGCGCTCGTCATCGATGGCCTCACCCTCGCGGACCCTGTGGCTGCGGTGCGCTCCATCTCGGCCGACCCTGACCTCACCGAGACGGTCGAGCTGGCCGACGGTCGACGAGCTCGTCCCTTGGAGATCCAGATCGCGCTCCTCGAGGCCGTGACCAAGTACGTCGACGCAGACGGTGGCGTAGCGATCGGGTCGGAGGAAGAGGCCAACCTGGTCGTCGAGCACTGGAGCTCGGCGCTCGATGGGCTCGGCTCCGATCCTGACTCGCTGGCGACCACGGTCGACTGGATCGCCAAGCGCCGCTTGCTCACCGCCTACGCCGAGCGCCACGGGCTCTCGCTCACCGATCCGAAGCTGCGAGCCATGGATCTTCAGTACCACGACCTGCGTCCAGATCGCTCGCTGTCGGATCGCCTGGGTCTCGACACGCTCGTACCCGAGGCCGAGGTGCTCCGATCGGTCGAAGATCCGCCGTTGACGACGAGAGCGTGGTTCAGAGGGATGTGCCTCAAGCGCTTTCCCGACGAGGTGGTGACGGCCAACTGGGACTCTTTGGTTTTTGACCTCGGGATCGACCCCCTCAGGCGCATCCCTATGATGGATCCACTCCGAGGTACTGCGGACCGGACCGGGCAGCTGCTCGACGAGGTGCGTTCCGCCAAGGAGCTGGTAGAGAGACTCGAGAGAGCAGAATGAGGAGCGGCGACGGCGATGGCTGAGCGAGAGCAGATCCGCAAGACACCAGAGCGTCGGTCAGACGAGACGACGACCGAAGAGGTGGAGACCTCGGAGGCGGCCGCCGAGCGAGCCGACAAGCTCAAGAGCGACCTCGACGGCCTCCTCGACGAGATCGACGAGGTGCTCGAAGACAACGCAGAGGAGTTCGTCCGCAACTACGTCCAAAAGGGCGGCGAGTAGTGGCGCTGCCGCTCTTTCGGGCCGCCGACGACCCCGGTCCCAGCTTCAGCTCCCTCCTCGATCGAGAGGGGATCACGACCACCATGGCTCCGAGCGCCGATCGAGTCGAGGTGCCGCACGGCACCACGGTGCTCGCCATCCGCTTCGAGGGCGGTGTCATCATGGCGGGCGACCGCCGGGCCACGGCGGGCAACTCCATCGAGCACCGCGCGATGGAGAAGGTCTTCCCGGCCGATCGCCACTCGGCGGTCGCCATCGCCGGCTCCGCCGGCATGGCCGTCGAGATGGTCCGGCTCTTCCAGGTCCAGCTCGAGCACTACGAGAAGGTCGAGGGCGTCGCCTTGAGCCTGGAGGGCAAGGCGAACCAGCTGGCCCAGATGGTCAGAGGCCACCTGCCCCTTGCGATGCAGGGCTTCGTCGTCGTGCCGCTCTTCTGCGGCTTCGACACCGCTCGGGGCATCGGTCGGATCTTCACCTATGACGCGGCGGGCGGTCGGTACGAGGAGACCGACTTCCAGACCACAGGCTCCGGCGGTCGTGACGCTCGCCAGACGATCAAGCTCGGCTATCGAGACGACCTGAGCCGAGATGAGGCGATCGAGCTCGCCGTCTTGGCGCTCTACGAGGCTGCCGACAGCGACTCGGCCACCGGGGGGCCGGACCTCGTCCGAGGGATCTACCCGATCGTGGCCACCGTCACCGAGACGGGCTATCAGGCGGTGCCCTCCGAGGAGGTCGCTGAGCGCTTCGCCGCGGCGATCGAGCGCCGTCGGGCCTTGGGCGGCAACGCAGGAGGATCGCTCCAATGAGCATGCCGTACTACGTCGCCCCTGAGCAGGTGATGAAGGATCGCGCTGAGTACGCCCAGAAGGGCATCGCACGAGGGCGCTCGCTCATCGCCAGCGTCTACGACGCCGGCGTGCTGCTGGTCGCCGAGAACCCGTCGCGCACGCTCCACAAGATCTCAGAGATCTACGACCGCATCGCCTTCGCCGGCGTCGGCAAGTACAACGAATACGACCAGCTGCGCGTAGCTGGCGTTCGCCACGCCGACACCAAGGGCTTCACCTTCAGCCGTGACGACGTCGACGCTCGCTCGCTGGCCAACCTCTACGCCCAGCACCTCGGGCAGGTCTTCACCCACGAGATGAAGCCCCTCGAGGTCGAGATCCTGGTGGCCGAGCTGGGCACGGGACCGCGTCCCACCCAGCTGTTCCACGTCGGCTACGAAGGCACCATCACCGATGAGGATCACTTCGCCGTGCTCGGCGGCGAAGCCGACGCCATCCGCACCCAGTTCGCTGCCAGCTTCGTCGAGGGCTGGAGCCTCGAGAGCGCGCTCAAGGCATCTGCGGCCGCGTTGGCCGGACCAGAGCGGACGCTCGGCGCCGACGCGCTCGAAGCAGCGGTGCTCAGCGAAGGCCATGGTCAGCGGACCTTCCTCCGTCTCGACGACGAGGTGGTCGCACAGCTTCTGAGCGCCTGAGGACCACTGCACCGCGACGAGGGGTGCGCCCCGCTACGGTCGGGGTGTGGAGCGTCGCATCTTCGGGATCGAGAATGAGTACGGCGTCACCTTCACGCTCCGTGGTCAGCGCCGCCTCAGCCCCGACGAGGTGGCTCGCTATCTGTTCCGGCGCGTGGTGTCCTGGGGCCGGTCTTCGAACGTCTTTCTGGCCAACGGAGCGCGCCTGTACCTCGACGTCGGGAGCCATCCGGAGTACGCGACACCAGAGTGCGACAAGGTCTCCGATCTCGTCGCTCACGACAAGGCCGGTGAGTGGGTGCTCAGCGACCTCGTCCGCGGTGCCGAGGAGCGTCTCCACGAAGAGGGGATCAAGGGCGAGATCTACCTCTTCAAGAACAACACGGACTCCGCAGGCAACTCCTATGGCTGCCATGAGAACTACCTCGCCGAGCGCGACGACGACTTCGCGCGTCACTCTGAGGTCCTGATCCCGTTCTTGGTCAGCCGCCAGATCTACGCGGGGGCTGGCAAGATCCTGCACACCGCCAAGGGGCCCATCTTCTGCCTCTCCCAGCGCGCCGAGCACATCTGGGAGGGCGTCTCGTCGGCGACCACACGCTCTCGTCCGATCATCAACACCCGCGATGAGCCGCACGCCGACGCCGAGCGCTACCGCAGGCTCCACGTCATCGTGGGCGACTCCAACATGAACGAGTACGCCACCTTCTTGAAGGTCGGCGCCACCTCGATCTTGCTGACCTTGCTGGAGGACAAGAGCCAGATCCTGCGCGATCTGACCTTGGAGAACCCGATCCGCGCCATCCGCGAGATCTCTCAAGACGTCACCTTGAAGGCCAAGGTCCGCTTGGCCAACGGACGCGAGGTGTCGGCGCTCGAGATCCAGACCGAGTACCTCGAGCGAGCGCTCAAGTACCGAGACAGCCGTGGGCTGCCACCTGATGAGGATCTGGCTCTCGACATGTGGGCCGAGACCATCGATCAGCTCTGGAGCGACCCCGGCGAGCTCTACGACCGCTGCGACTGGGTGGCCAAGCTGCGGCTCGTCGAGGAGTACCGCGCCAGCCGAGACCTCGCGCTCAACCACCCGAAGGTCGCGCTGTTGGACCTGCTCTACCACGACATCGATCGAGAGCGAGGGCTCTACTACCGCCTTGAGCGCACCGGTCAGGTCCGGCGGACCACCACCGATGAGGCCATCGCCACCGCCCAGCTCAACCCGCCGCAGACGACGCGTGCTCGACTCCGTGGCGCCTTCGTCAAGCGCGCCAAGGAGCGCCGTCGAGACTTCACGGTCGATTGGGTCCATCTCAAGCTCAACGATCAGGCCCAGCGCACGGTGATCTTGAAGGATCCCTTCATCAGCCACGATGAGCGCGTCGAGCGGCTGATCGCCTCGCTCTGAGCCGCACCGGATCGATGAGAGCGGTGCGATAACGTTCGTCGATGCCTGAGGGAGACGACACCGCTCCCATGGAGGTGAATCCCGAGGTCACGGGCCCGAAGCACGCCGCGAGCCCTTCAGCCAGCGACCCGGTGCCACGGGGCAGGCATCGCTCCAAAAGCGAGATGCGCACACGGGTCATCATCGAGTGGGTGGCGGTGGCCCTCGGTGCGCTGCTCCTGGCCTTCGTGGTCAGGACCTACGTCGTCCAGACCTTCTTCATCCCGAGCGCCTCGATGGAACCGACGCTCCAGGTGGGGGATCGCATCATCGTCTCGAAGCTCAGCTACACGTTCCATGCCGTGCACCGCGGCGACATCATCGTCTTCCACGCACCGCCGAAGGAGTCGACCGTCTGCGCCGATCCTGAGGTCAAAGACCTCGTCAAGCGGGTCATCGGCCTGCCAGGCGAGACCATCTCGTCGAGGGGCAACCAGGTGCTGATCGACGGCAAGCCTCTCGCGCAGCCTTGGTTTCCCGCAGTGCCACTCGGTCCCGCGATCCCGCGCCAGGTCATCCCCAAGGATCAGTACTTCGTCATGGGCGACAATCGCTCGAACTCGTGCGACTCTCGCATGTGGGGCACGTTGCCGGGAGGCAACATCATCGGCCACGTCGTCTTCAGGGTCTGGCCGCTGTCTCGCATCGGCATTCCCTGAGCCGGAGTTCGACCGGAAGGTCCATCGGTAGGATGGAGGCGTGTTGAACCTGAGCCCCATCAAGCTCCTGATCGTGCTCATCGTCGCCCTCCTGGTCGTCGGTCCTGACCGCATCCCGCAGATCTCCAAGCAGCTCGGAGCGGGCTGGCGCACATTGCGAGGGCTCTCATCTCGCATCGAGGCCGAGGTCCGCTCGAGCGTGCCTGACCTGCCGAGCACCGGTGACATCGCTCGGTACGCTCGCTCGCCGATCAGCTTCCTCGACAAGCTCGCCGATCTCGAGGGTCCGGGCTTGAAGCCTGATCCCGGTGCGGCCGAGGTCGTCTCCCATGACGAAGGGCTCGTCCCGGACCCTGGGGCACCGTCCACGAGCGAGGACGCCCCGGCTCGACCTTCGCCGCCGCCTCGCTCGGCGCCGGGTGTCGACCCAAGCATGAACTGAGAAGGACCGATGGCCCTGGCAGAACGGTTGCGCCGACGAGGTGGCACCACGCCGTCTCCGAACGCCATGACCTTGGCCCAGCACCTCGCCGAGCTGCGCCGACGGCTCTTCATCTCGACGATCGTCTTCCTCTTGGCGGCGACGATCGCCTTCCTCGGGTACAACCACATCTTGGAGTGGCTCCGAGAGCCGTACTGCCGTGCGAACCACAACGACTGCACGCTCTTCGTGACCGGTCCGCTCGACGGGCTGGCACTTCGGATCAAGGTGGCAGCATTCGGGGGTCTGATCTTGGCGAGCCCGGTCTTGCTCTTCGAGCTCTGGCGCTTCATCACCCCAGGGCTCAAGAAGAACGAGAAGCGCTATGCGGTGCCCTTCGTGTCAGCCTCGATCGTGCTGTTCCTCGCCGGTGGGGCGCTGGGCTACTACTCCTTCGAGCACGCCTTGGTCTTCCTGGCCGAGATCGGCGGCCCCAGCCTCCACCAGATCTACAACCCGAACCAGTACCTGAGCTTGATCATGTGGATGATGGTCATCTTCGGGCTCACCTTCGAGTTCCCGGTGATCTTGGTGGCGCTGGAGATGGCGCACGTGGTCACGCCCGCCCAGCTGCTGCACGCCTGGCGCTGGGCCATCATCGGCATCACGCTGGCTGCGGCGATCTTCACGCCCAGCGGAGACCCGTTCTCGATGCTGGTCCTCGCCGTGCCGCTCGTCGCCTTCTACTTCTTGTCCATCGGCATCGGGAAGCTGGCGGGACGATGAGCCTGCCCTTCGTCGGCAGCGATCGGCGTCGGGCGTTTGCCGAGGCCCTGAGCTTCGAGCTCGATGCGTTCCAGGTCGAGGCCATGGACGTCATCGACGCGGGCGACAACGTGCTCGTCGAGCGCACCGACCGGCTCGGGCAAGACCTTGGTCGCTGCCTACGCCGTCACCGGTGCTCTGGAACGAGGGGAGAAGACCTTCTACACCACGCCGCTCAAGGCGCTCTCGAACCAGAAGTTCGTCGAGCTGGTGGCTGAGCACGGAGCCGAGCAGGTGGGTCTGCTCACCGGGGACACCGCCATCAGGCCGCAGGCGCCCATCGTGGTGATGACCACCGAGGTGCTCCGCAACATGCTGCTGACGAGCTCGGGGCTGCTCGAGGATCTCGGCGTCGTGATCCTCGACGAGGTGCACTTCATCCAAGATCCCTATCGAGGAGGAGTCTGGGAAGAGGTGCTGATCTTGACCCCTCCCGAGATCCAGTTCGTCTGCTTGTCTGCCACGGTGGCCAACGCCTCGGTGCTCGGCGAGTGGATCGAATCGGTGCGAGGCACCACCACCGTGATCACTGAGCGCCGTCGCCCCATCACCTTGCGCCACCACGTGGCGGTCACCCCTCGAGGAGCGGAGCGTCCTCGCTTGCTCGACCTGCTGGAGGGGAACCGGGTCAGCGATGAAGGGCTCAAGATCGACCAAGCCACCCGACGACGTCCGTTGAGACGCCCGCCACGAAGCTCCTACGGCTCGGGACGAGCACCAGGCCCCCCTCGGCCCTTTCTCGCCCCACGGCGCTCAGAGCTCCTCGAGCTGCTGGACGAGGCAGACATGCTGCCGGGCATCGTGTTCATCTTCAGCCGAGCGGGCTGCGACGACGCCGTCCGCCAGGTGGTCCGAGACGGCGTGCGGCTGGTTGGACGATCGGAGCGGCAGCGGATCCGCGCCATCGCTGAGCACTACGTGGACGACTTCGACGATGACGATCTCCACGCCCTCGGCTACGCCGAGTGGGTCGAGGGCCTCGAAGCCGGCGTCGCGGCACACCACGCCGGCCTGGTGCCTGCCTTCCGCGAAGCCGTCGAGGTGTGCTTCAGCCAAGGGCTCCTCGGCGCGGTCTTCGCCACCGAGACCCTCTCGCTCGGGATCAACATGCCCGCTCGCACCGTGGTCTTGGAGCGGTTCTCGAAGTTCGGGGGCGCCGGTCGGGCCACCTTGACCTCGGGGGAGTACGCACAGATGACCGGGAGGGCAGGGCGGCGCGGTCTCGATGACGAGGGCCATGCCGTGGTCGCCTTCAGCTTCGAGACCTCCATCGCCGACGCCGCCGCGTGTCGCGGTCGCACCGCCTCCCGACCTGCACTCCACGTTCCGCCCGACCTACAACCTCGCCTGCAACCTCGTCCAGAGCTTCTCTCGGACCCAGGCTCTCGAGCTCCTCGCCAAGTCGTTCGCCCAGTTCGAGGTCGATCACCATCACCGCACGGGCCGACGACTCGTCGCCGAGGTCTTCGCCCGACGGATGGCCGTCTTGGAGGAGCTGGGCTACGTGAGGGGCTGGTCGCTCACCGAGCAGGGCCATCGGCTCCGAGCGCTCTACCACGAGGCCGATCTGCTGATGGCCGAGATGCTGGCGACCGACGTGGTCAATGACATCGAGCCCGCCATCTTGGCCGGGGTCCTCTCAGGGCTCATCTTCGAGCCTCGTCGTGCCCGGCGCCTGCCCGGAGGCTCCAACGCCGAGCGGCGAAAGAACCGAAAGGGAGCTCTGCCCGACCGCTTGGGCGGGCAGCGTCGTCGAGAGCTCGAGGAGCGCCTGGGCGCGGTGAGCCTGCTCGCTGAGCGCATCCATGGCGTCGAAGAGATCCACCTGGTCCCTCGTACCCGCTCTGTCGAGCCTGGGCTCGCCACCGCGGTCGCCGCGTGGGCTCGCGGTGCCGAGCTCGGCACCGTCCTGGCGGTGGCAGCAAAGGACTGCGGCGAGATCGCGCCTGGCGATTTCGTCCGCGTGGTCAAGCAGGTCGCCGACTTGGCGGAGCAGATCTCGATGGCAAGTGGCGACGTCGAGCTCGCCCGAGCCGCTCGCGAGGTGATCCCCTTGGTCGTTCGCAGCGTGGTCGCAGGTGGTCCTGAGGTATCCGCCAGCCCACGACCTGCTCCGCTCTAAGGTCGTAGGACCATGTTCCCGTACGTGGAAGAGACCTTCACCACCGATGAGCAGGCCATCTTGCGGCCTTACTTCACGAACCTCGACCAGCCCGTCTTCGCGCTGGTCAACCTGCCTGAGGTCGTCAAGGGTGCGCTCTTCGCTCGTTACTCGCGCAGCCCCAAGAGCCTCCGACGGCTCTTCCTCGATGAGTTCGTGGGCGACCTCGATCTCTCTGGCGATCTGAGCTTCGACGCCACCATCGGGCTCAAGCGAGCCGAGGAGCTCTACGAGAAGGTCTTCTTCGAGTACGGGGACGACTCGGTCGCCCAGCTCGGCGGTGTGCACCTGGCGTGCGAGCAGGCCTCCAACGTGCTCACCAAGATCTTGGAGTGGGGCCGGCTGATGTCGTACCTCGAGCAGTCGACGCGCTACCTGCGCTACGACGAGCGTCTCAGCAGCGGCCACTACCGCTACTACCGACCACCCGAGATCCTCGACTCACCGCTCGGGGCCCGCTACGTCGGCGACATGGATCGCCTCTTCGACGCGTACGCCGGGATGCTGCCGCAAGCCCAGAGCTGGCTGGCCAAGCGCTATCCGCAGCAACCGGGCGACTCCGACTTCATCTGGCGCCAGGCCATCCGCGCCAAGGCGCTCGACGCCGTCCGGGGTCTGCTGCCGGCAGCGTCGCTGTCCAACGTAGGGATCTACGCCAGCGGCCAGGCCTACGAGCACCTGCTGCTCAGGATGCGAGCCCACCCGCTCCCCGAGGCGCAGAGCTACGCCGCGATGATGCTCGACGAGCTCCGCAAGGTCATCCCGTCGTTCTTGCGCCGCGTCGACGTCGCCGATCGGGGAGGGGAGTGGTCGTCGTACCTGCACGCCACGAGCGCTGAGACCTCCAAGGTCCTCGAGCGGCTGTGGCCTGATGCCTTGGTCCCGAACCTCGAAGAGACCCAGCCTGAGGTGGTCTTGGTGGACTTCGACCCTGAGGGCGAGGACAAGCTCCTCGCCGCCATCTGCTTCGCCTCGACGAGCCTGTCGGACGCTGAGGCGCTCCGTCGAGTGCGTCTGATGGGTCATGACGACAAGGTGGCCTTGCTCGCCGCGTACGTCGGAGATCGTCAGAACCGACGCCATCGTCCGGGACGCGCCTTCGAGCGCACCGACTACCGCTTCGAGCTCGTGACCGACTACGGCGCGTTCCGAGACCTCCAGCGTCACCGGCTCCTGACGGTCGAGTGGCAGCCCCTCGGTGTCTCGCTCGGCTACGACACCCCAGCGGTGATCTCCGAGTCAGGCCTCGACGTCGCCTTCGCCGACTGCATGGATCGCTCACGAGCGCTCTATGACGAGCTGGGCAAGCACTACGTCGAGCAGGCCGGCTATGCGGTGAGCTTGGCCTATCGGATCCGCTACGCCATGCAGTTCAACGCTCGTGAGGCCATGCACCTCATCGAGCTGCGCTCAGGACCGCAGGGCCACCCCTCCTACCGACGAGTCGCCCAGGCCATGCACACCGCGCTGGCCGAGGTCGCAGGTCACCGTGCCATCGCTGCGGCCATGAGCCACGTGGACCACGAGTCCAGCGACCTCGAGCGTCTGGAGGCAGAGCGCAGAGCCGAGCAGCGACGCCTCAAGGCCGCTCCGACCGCCTGAGACGCCGCTCAGGCAGCGACCTCGGTGACCTTCCAGGCCAGGCGCAGGCACCTGCGAAACGCTCGGCTGCACCGCTGCGCTGAGATGAGTAGTCTCTGGACGTCCTGAAGGCGGAGCTCAGGCAGGGGGAGACCTCAGCCGGACCTCCGTCGAACGGGCGCTGTGAGTGGCGGAGGGTGGCCCGGGCGGCCGAGTAGAGAACGTCGAGACCAGGCGTGCTCACCTTAGGGGGAGCGCGAACGGGAGCGACGGCACCAAAGGTCCCCGGGCCCTGCCGCTAGGTGCGCCAGGGTCTCGGGCGTGCACCACCTCTCGCTCTGATCCGTCTATGCTGCCGCGTCGAACCGAGCAGAAAGACACCATGGCGAAACCAGATCTTGAAGACGTCGTCGAGCTGGACGAGGAAATCGAAGACCTCGACGAGGACCTCGACGTTGACGACCTGGCCGACGACGATGTCGTCGACGAGGACGCCGTCGAGGGCGACGAGATAGAAGCGGACGACGCAGAGGACGAGGCCCCTGCTGCTGCAGCGCGGCCCGCTGAAGAAGAGGACGAGGACATCCCCGACGCCGATGACGTGGAGGCGAGCCTCGACGTCATCTTGAAGGAGCGCCTCGTCGTCGAGGACGAACCTGAGGACGATGAGGCGGTCGAGGTCGACGAGCGCGGGGAGGGCACCGAGCGCGTGCTGCCCAAGCAGGCCGACGAGTTCGTCTGCAACAGCTGCTTCCTGGTCAAGAGCATCAGCCAGCTCGCTGACAAGAAGAAGGGGCTCTGCCGAGACTGTGCCTGACCCGGGAGCCGAGGAGCCAGCGAGCGCGACGAGCACCCCTCTGAGGAGCCAGTCGGAGGGCTTCAATCCGCTCGAGGTCCTAGGGATGCTCCTCGACGAGCTGAGCTCGCTCGCCACGACGTCGTGCCACAAGGTCTCCCAGGAGCTCAAGAACGCGGAGGCCATCGGCACGATGACCGTGCGCGTCGGTGGGGCCACGGTCAAGAAGCAGGTCTTCGAGTTCCTCGGACTGACGAAGACCCAGCCAGCGCCGTCGAGCACCCCGAACCCTCAGAGCTCGTCAGTCAAGGAGCGCAGTGACCCAGAGGCCGCGGCGGTGATCGATGCGGTCATCCCGGGCTACGACGACCTGTCGGCCTCCCAGGTGATCCGCCTGCTCGATGAGCTCGAGCCTGCCGGGCTCGACGCCGTCGGGGCTCACGAGAGCGGTCACCGTGGTCGCCGCACGATCCTCAACAAGGTGCACCAGCTCCAGCCTGCGTCTGACGACGGCTGATGGTCACCATCCGGCTGGCGGGACCTTCTGACGCCGGGGCGTTGAAGGCTCTCTCAGAGCAGGCTCGGGCTGATCTGATCGCCCACCGTGGTGGCGTGGCCCTTCTCGGTGATCCCGTGCTCGCAGGAGCGCTGCGTGAGACGCCAGCGCATCTCCAGGTGAGCTTCGTGGCGGAGGACCAGGGCGACCTCGTCGGGATCGGCTCCGGATGGCTTCACGACGACGTGGGCTGGTTCGTGCTCTGGATGCGCCCTGACGCTCGGCGACACCAGCACGGCCTGTCCTTGGCCGAGGCGGTCACCGGGTGGCTCCGGGCGAACGGAGCCACGGCTGTGGACTCGCTGAGCCTGCCGGGTGATCGCGCGATGAAGCAGCTGCTCGAGAAGATGGGCTACAAGGCCAGGCTCCTCGTCATGCGAGAGGGCGGCTGACGCTCCCGTCAGGGACGGTGGACGACCCGACGCGGCGGTGGTGGCGGGATGCGAAGCCCCAGCAGCGAGGCCAGCGCAGGGACGAGACCAGCCGCGTTGCGCGCTGCGATCTCGACGTCCGCCTCGGGCGGGATGCCCTGGGGCTTGACGATCCGACGCACCGGTGCGTCGATGACAGCGTCGAGCAAGGCCATCCAGAGTCGAGGGTCCGTCTCCTTGGTCATCGCCTCACCGGCCTCGAGGGCCAGACGGGTCGCCACCTCGGCAGGGAGCCGGGTGGAGTGCTCAGGCGAGCGTGATGCCACTTTGAGCGCGTCAACGACCTTGTGCTCGTCGAGAGCCGTCGTGATCCGGGCCACCCAGTCGTCGCTCAGCGACTTGACGCGCTGGTCGAGCGACTCGCGCAGCGCCTTGGCCATGGTCTTGCCCTCGTCGTCGAGGTTGACCGAGCGAGACGAGGCGACCACGGCGCGCAGGTCGCGCAGTCGGGTCTCCTTGCCGGCCACCTGTGCGGTGTGAGCCCGGTCCTTCCAGGCGGCCAGCGTGGTCAAGGGCACCAAGCCCTCGGCGATGCCCATGATCGCCTCGGTGGAGGCCGGAGGACGACCCTCCGAGCGCGCCTGGGCGTTCTGCTCGTCGATCGCTTGGCGAACCGCAGGGATGCCCCCACGGAAGAGCTGCTCGGCGATGGCCAGCTGGGCCGAGTCGAGGCTGGCCAGCAGGGCGTTGCGGTGCTCGGTGGACTGCGCCGGCACCTGGGGGCGTCCACGCCCCTCAGGACGAGCGCCCCCTCCCGAGCTCGGACGTCCACGACCGCTCGAGGACGAACCGCCGCGCTCGCCTCGCTCGGGACCCCGGCTGGACTTCGAGCGCTCTCCGTCGCGGCCTCGAGACGGGCGATCGCCATCACGACGAGGTCCGCTTCGCTTGGCCTTTGGAGCGAGGCTCCACGAGACGCCCGTCTGCTGGCGCCCCGAGCCCAACAGCTCGATGGTCGAGGCTGGCTTCTCGGCACCCTTGGCAGCCGTGGGGGCGATCAGCGAGGTGATCTCGATGCCGTCGAGGCTCCGCTCGATCTCGGCCTTGAGGACGTCACCCTCTTTTGATCCGTCAGGAACGAGCGCGTTGGCGACCACACCTCGGGGCTCTCGGGCACCCGCGGCACGCCATGACCACTGGTCATCGGCCACGTGGGCAGTTAGTTGGATCTCGATGCGTTGCGCCATGGGGGATCAAATCTACTTGAGGAACCGAGGTCGTCAGGTCGGTGCCGCTGAGGTCGCCTCTCGAGCCATCTCCCCTAGGATCTCAGCCCGACGGACGGTGCGCTGGCGCACGAACGTGCCGACGAGACGCTTCGAGGAGGACCGGTGGACGCAGACGGCACAGAGGGGCACGAGGAGCCTGCTGTTCCGCCGGTGCCTCAAGAGCCCTTCGAGCCTGCCGCTCCTGGATCTGAGGGCACCGAGCCGCTGACGGAGCCGGTGGGGCCTGCGTTCACGTGGACCGCCGGGGCTGAGGGCGTGGTCCCTCCCGTCGGGTCGACGGAACCCGAAGGTTCTCCCGTGGGCGGGCCGGACGGCGCGCTGGAGCCCGCTCCGATGGACGCGCCCGGCCGAGCGACGGAGGCGGAGACTGCCCCGAAGAAGCGTGGTCCCTGGCGGACGATCGGGATCGTTGCCTTGGCGCTCGCCATCGCCCTGCTCGGTGGCGTGGTCGGAGGCCTGGTGTCCCGCCAGTCGAACACAGCCGACGTCACCGTCTTGAAGGCAGATGGCACGCCCGGGGCTGCGGTGCTGCCCAACGGCGTCGGCATCCCGACCCTCGTCGATCACGTCCTGCCCTCGATCGTCTCCATCGACGCCAAGGGGTCGGGCAGCGAGGACCAGGGCACGGGCATGATCATCTCGAGCGATGGGATGGTGGTCACCAACAACCACGTCATCGCCGTGGCTGCCTCGGGCGGATCGATCACCGTCACCAGGTCGGGCTCGACCTCGTCGCTCAGCGCCGCACTGATCGGTCGAGATCCGTCCAACGACGTGGCGCTCATCAAGATCCAAGACGTCTCTGGGCTGGCACCGGTGGTGCTCGGGAACTCGAACAAGGTGGTCGTCGGCGACGCAGCCGTCGCGATCGGGAACGCCCTAGGCCTCGCTGCGGGCACGCCCACGGTCACCTCGGGCATCATCTCGGCGCTCGGGCGGACGGTCACCGCCACCGATGAGAGCGGTCAGAGCACCGAGACGCTCAACAACATGATCCAGACCGACGCAGCGATCAACCCCGGCAACTCGGGAGGTCCGCTCCTCGACTCCGCGGGCGACGTGATCGGCATGAACACGGCGGTCGCGTCGGGCTCGACCGGCACCAGCGCGCAGAACATCGGCTTCGCCATCCCCGCCTCGCGCATCGAGGCGCTCCTGCCCGAGCTCGAGCAGGGCGGGACCCAGGTGACGACCACGGGCAGCTACATGGGCGTCGACATCACCACGGTGACACCGTCGCTGCGGAGCCAGTACGGCTTGGTGCCCACCTCGGGTGCCGTCATCTTGAACGTGGTGGACACCAGCCCTGCGGCAGCAGCCGGGCTCAAGGCCGGTGACGTCATCGTGGCCTTAGACGGCAAGAAGATCACCACGGCCGATGAGGTCATCACCTTCACCAAGGCACATCAGCCCGGCGACAAGGTGCAGGTCACCTATCAGCGCGGGAAGCAGACCGCCACCACGACCCTGACGCTCGGCACGCCGCCTTCCTAGCGCTGCTCAGGCGTGGGGCGTCTTGACGAAGCGCTCGCGGCACTGCGCGATCTCGATCAGCGCGCTCTCGCGGCCTTCGAAGTGGCCGGGATCGGAGCTCTTGCCGGGCTCGAGGTCCTTGTAGATGGCAAAGAAGTGGCCGATCTCGTCGAGGTAGTGATCAGGCAGATCGGTGAGCTCTTTGATGTTCTCGCGCTGGGGATCGTTCTCGAGCACCGTGAGCAGCTTGGCATCGGGACCGGCCTCATCAGCCATGAAGAAGACGCCGACGACGCGGGCACGCAGCCAGCAGCCAGGGAAGGTGGGGTCGTCGAGGATGACGAGCGCATCGAGCGGATCACCGTCGAGCGAGAGGGTGTCCGGCACGAAGCCGTAGTCGTTCGGGTACCGCGTGGCGGTGAACAGGCGACGGTCGAGGCGGAACACGTTCTTCTCGTGGTCGAACTCGTACTTGTTCCGGCTTCCAGCTGGGATCTCTACAACCACGTCGACGACATCGTCGGACATAAGACTCTCTTCACTAGGCGGGGGGGAGCCCCATGGTATCGGTCTCCCCACGGTGCTCCGGACGAGCCAGGAAGGCCGCAGACGGCCTCGGTCGCTCGGGGAACAGCTCGGCTGCCAGGACCATCGCCTCCTCGGCGTCAAAGGCGCGAACGCGTGTCGAGTGCCATCCTGGGCGCAGCAGCGCTCCCCAGGTCACCAGCCACACGTGCGGTCCTCGCTGGTCGATCACGACGCGCCTGTCGCCTGGGCGCGACACAGACGCGGGTTCGCTCGGGGGCTCCTCACCGCATCGGCCTCCTCCTAGATGGAGAAGTCCTCGCCCCGCCAGGTGCCATCAACTCGGGGCCCCACAAGAGAACCGCGCTCGACGTCGTCGATCTGACGCTCGAGCTGGTCGATGCGAGCCATGATCGAGGTGAGCGAGGCGGAGACGGGGTCAGAGGCCGGAGGTTCCAAGCGCTCGGCCAGCCAGGGCTCGACCGGACCAGAGCGTGAGATGACCTGGCCGGGGACACCCACGACCACCGCGCCGGCGGGCACGTCCCTGATCACGACGGCGTTGGCACCGATGCGAGCGTCTGCTTCCACGGTGACCGCGCCGAGGATCTTGGCTCCCGCGCCGACGACCACCCGGTCGCCGATCGTCGGGTGGCGCTTGCCTGGCTCCAGGCTGGTGCCACCAAGGGTCACCCCTTGGTAGAGCGTCACGTCGTCTCCGATCGAGACCGTCTCGCCGATGACCACACCGCTTGCATGGTCGATGAAGAGCCGACGACCGATGGTCGCAGCCGGATGGATGTCGACGTTGGTCAGCAGGCGGGCGAGCGCCGCCACGACGCGAGCGATGAAACGGGCGTTCCCACTCCAGAGGCGGTGGGAGAGACGATGAGCCCACACGGCGTGGAGTCCGGGATAGGTGAGCGCCGTCTCGAGCGATGACCGAGCGGCGGGATCCTCGCCACGGACGGTGGCGATGTCTTCCCTGATGCCCGCCAGCACGCTCAGTCTCCGAGACCCTCGAAGAGCGCAGTGCTCAGGTAGCGCTCGCCGAAGGAGGGGATGATGACCACGATGGTGAGCCCGGCGCTCGAGGGTCGCTTGGCGATCTCAAGCGCGGCGAAGGTCGCTGCCCCCGAGGAGATGCCCACCAGCAACCCCTCGTCGGTGGCGAGGCGTCGAGCGGTGGCGAAGGCGTCTTCGTTGCTGACCTGGACGATCTCGTCGACCACCGCGGCGTCATAGTTCTTCGGCACGAAGCCAGCACCGATGCCCTGGATGGGGTGCGGTCCCTTGACGCCGCCCGAGAGGACCGGTGAGGCAGCGGGCTCCACCGCCACGATGGAGATCTCGGGCTTGCGCTCCTTGAGCACCTCGCCCACGCCTGAGATGGTGCCACCGGTGCCCACACCGGCGACGACCACGTCGACGGTGCCGTCGGTGTCGTTCCAGATCTCCTCGGCGGTGGTGCGACGATGGATCGCCGGATTGGCAGGGTTCTCGAACTGCTGGGGCATGAAGAAGTGCCCCGGTCCCTCGGCGATCTCCTTGGCCCGAGCGATGGCCCCACCCATGCCGTCGGGACCAGGGGTGAGCACCAGCTCAGCACCGTAGCCACGAAGCAGCATGCGTCGCTCTTCGCTCATGGTCTCGGGCATCGTGAAGATGCACTTGTAGCCCCGAGCAGCGCAGACCATGGCGAGGGCGATGCCGGTGTTGCCCGAGGTGGGCTCGACCACGGTCACGTCACCGCTGAGGAGGCCAGCCTCTTCAGCTGCATCGATCATGGCCACGGCGATGCGATCCTTGACGCTGCCCGCGGGGTTGAAGAACTCGAGCTTGGCCACGACCGTGGCGTGGAGGCCCTCGGTCACCCGGCGGAGTCGAACGAGGGGCGTGTTCCCGATCAGCTCGGTGATGTCCTCAGCGATGCGCATGTGCCGAACCTCTCTGCCTTCCCCGGGGGGATCGAATCCTGACTAGCGCGGTCAGGTTAGTGGGGAACCCTCTGGCCAGCCGCTCATCGAGAGAAGCGCCTCAGGCGACGGGTAGGCCAAGCCCGCGAGCGATGATGAGTCGCTGGATCTCGCTGGTGCCCTCTCCGACCTCGAGGATCTTGGCGTCGCGGTAGAAGCGAGCCACCGGGCTGTCCTCGATGAACCCCGCGCCGCCGAAGACCTGGGTGGCCACCCGCGTGGCGCTCACCGCAGCCTCCGTCGAGTAGAGCTTGGCCATGGCGGCCGCTTGGGCCACGGGCCGGCCTTCGTCTTTGAGCCACGCGGCCTTGTAGGTCATCACCGTCGCCGCCTCGACGGCGACGGCGAGATCAGCCAGGGAGAAGGCGATCGCCTGGTAGCGCCCGATGGGACCGCCGAAGGCGGTCCGCTCTTGGGCGTACGTGACCGAGGCCTCGAGGCAGGCGCGAGCGCAGCCGATGGCCAGCGCCGAGATGGCGATACGACCGTCATCGAGGATGGCCAAGAAGTTCCGGAACCCCGAGCCCGCCTCGCCCAGGCGGTTCTCGGTCGGCACGAAGCAGTCGTCGAAGCTCAGCGGATGGGTGTCCGAGGCGTGCCAGCCGAGCTTGCGATAGGGGGGCTCCACCAAGAAGCCGTCCGTGCCGCTCGGGACCAGGAACGCGGAGATGCCGCCATCATCATCCCGGGCGGTCACCGTGACCACCGAGGTCAGCGAGCTGCCTGAGTTGGTGATGTAGGCCTTGGAGCCCGTGATCCTGAAGCCACCTTCCACGACCACCGCACGCGTCTTGGTGCCGCCCGCGTCGCTGCCGCAGTCAGGCTCGGTGAGCCCGAAGGCGCCTAAGCGGCGTCCCGCAATGAGGTCAGGCAGCCACGTCTGCTTCTGATCGTCGCTGCCGAAGCGGTAGATCGGGTTCGCACCGAGGCCCACCCCGGCCGACAGCGTGATCCCCATCGACTGGTCCACGCGTCCGATCTCCTCGATGGCTACGCACAGCGACGCGAAGTCGCCGCCCCCGCCGCCGATCTCCTCAGGGAAGACCAGGCCGAAGAGCCCGAGTGCGCCCATCTGGAGGACGACGTCCTCGGGAAAGCGGTGCGCTTCATCCCACTTCGCGGCGTGAGGGGCGATGGCGCTCTCGGCGAAATCACGCACCACAGCTCGAAACGCCTCGTGCTCGTCACTCAGCTCATAGGACATCTCATGCTCCTTCAAGCTCTGCGAGGATCTGGCCCAAGCGGACCTGGTCACCGACGGCGGCGTGCACGAAGGCCACGATGCCTTCGCGCGGAGCTCGCAAGGCGTGCTCCATCTTCATCGCCTCGACCACCACGAGCACGTCGCCGTCGGCGACGCGCTTGGCCGACGACCACGGCTACCTGGGTGACCGAGCCGGGCATCGGGGAGCTGACCTGGTCGGCAGCAGCGCCGAGCGCTCCTCTGGCGGATCGCGGCACCGGCGCGAACAGCCACGCCGAGCCCTCTCGTCCGAGCCAGAGACCCTCGTCGGAGACCGCCACGCCGAGGTGGAGGGTGGCGTCATCGACCTCGACGGTGGCGGTGGCAGTGGAACCATGAAGCGTCGCTCGCACGTGGTGGACGCTGTCGCCCAGGGACACGCGGAAGCCGACCTCGGTCGCCTCCAGCTCTGCGTCGACCTGCACGGTGCCGACCACCGCTCGGTAGCTCGAGCGTGCGGTGCCGCTGACCCTCCAACCGGACAGGTCCCACACGCCGTGGGGCTTGGACGTCACGAGGAGATCGACGACCGCCGCTGCCGCGAGCTCGTGGGAGCTCGGGCCACTGGAACCGAGACTTGGGGCCACCCGCTCGACGAGGCCCGTGTCCAACGCCCCCCTCCGGACCTCATCGACAGCCAAGAGCTGGCGGAGGAAGCCGATGTTGGTGCCCACGCCCAGGATCTCCGTGGCACCGAGCGCCGCGTCGAGGCGAGCGAGCGCGCTCGGTCGATCCGCGGCCCACACGACGATCTTCGACAGCATCGGGTCGAAGCTCGAGCCGACCTCAGTCCCCTCAGAGAGCCCCGATTCGACCCTGGCTTGCTCGGGAGAAGGCTCGCGGAGTCGAAGCACCGTGCCGCCCGTCGGCAAGAACCCTGCGGCGGGGTCTTCTGCGTAGATGCGAGCCTCAATGGCGTGTCCCTTCGGGGCCAGGTGCTCGAGCTCAGGGGCCAAGGGCTCCCCACCGGCGATCTTCAGCTGGTGCTCGACGAGATCGATCCCCCAAACCTCTTCGGTGACGGGGTGCTCCACTTGGAGACGAGAGTTCATCTCCATGAAGTAGGCCTCATCGGGGTTCTCGGCGTTGACGATGAACTCGACGGTGCCGGCGTTGGTGTAGCTCCCGGCTCGAGCCAACATCACCGCCAGCTCGCCCAGCCGGGCCCGCTGGGCGTCATCGAAGAACGTCGAGGGAGCCTCCTCGATGATCTTCTGGTGGCGGCGCTGCAGGGTGCACTCGCGCTCGCCGAGGTGGATGACGCGGCCGTGCGAATCAGCCAGGATCTGGACCTCGAGATGCCGGGCGGAGGCCAGGTAGCGCTCGACGAAGAGCGCATCGTCCCCGAAGCTCGACGACGCCTCGCGCCGGGCCGTGGCGATCACCTCGGCCACGTTCGAGTCACCGTCAAGGAGGTGCATGCCCTTGCCTCCACCACCGGCGGAGGGTTTGAGCAGAGCCGGGAAGCCGACCTCGACGATGGCAGCGACGCAGCTGTTCGTCACTGAGGTTCGGCTCGGAGAGGCCGGGCACGGTCGGCACGCCGGCGGCGGTGGCGATCATCTTCGCCTGGATCTTGTCGCCCATCATCTCGATCGTCTTGGCCGACGGTCCGATGAAGGCGATGCCGGCGCTCTCGCAGGCTCGAGCGAGCTCCGGCGATTCTGAGAGGAAGCCGTAGCCGGGATGGATGGCCTCAGCCCCGGAGCGCTCAGCGGCAGCCATGATCCGCTCGACGCTCAGGTAGCTCTCGTGGAGAGCCGCAGGACCGATCAGGATCGCCTCGTCGGCTTGCGAGAGCATGAAGGGACTCGGCGTCGGGCTCGGAGTAGATCGCGATCGAGCGGATCTCCAGGCGGCGCAAGGTGCGCATGACACGAAGAGCGATCTCCCCACGGTTGGCGATGAGGACCGAGGAGAACACGCGTCACATCCGAAAGACGCCGTAGCTGACCTCAGCCAGCGGGGCACACGCAGAGGCGGCCAGTCCCAGCCCCAGGACGCGACGGGTGTCGAGCGGGTCGATCACGCCGTCGTCCCAGAGCCGAGCGCTCGAGTAGTAGGGGTTGCCCTGCGCTTCGTACGAAGCTTTGAGCTCGTCGGCCATGGCTTCGCGCTCGCCGGGTTCCCAGGTCTGCCTTGCGCCGCGAGCTGATCATCACGGATGGTCGTGAGGACCGAGGCTGCCTGCTCGCCCCCCATGACCGAGATGCGGGCGTTCGGCCACATCCACAAGAAGCGAGGGGAGTAGGCCCGGCCGCACATCGAGTAGTTGCCCGCTCCGAAGGAGCCCCCCACCACGACGGTGAACTTGGGCACCCGCGCGCACGCCACCGCCATGACCATCTTCGCTCCGTGCTTGGCGATCCCGCCCGCCTCGTAGTCGCGCCCCACCATGAAGCCGTTGATGTTCTGCAAGAACACGAGCGGGATCTTGCGCCGGTCGCACAGCTCGATGAAGTGGGCCCCCTTCTGCGCCGACTCGGAGAAGAGCACACCGTTGTTGGCCACGATGCCGACGGGATGACCCCAGATCGAGGCGAAGCCCGTCACCAAGGTGGAGCCAAAGCCAGCCTTGAACTCAGCGAAGCGGCTGTCGTCCACCAAGCGGCCGATAAGCTCTCGAGCGTCGTAGGGAACGCGTGGGTTGGCGGAGACCACGTCGTAGAGCTCTCCAGGGTCGAGCGAAGGCTCCTGTGCTTCAGTGAGTGCCCATGGCGGTGCGGGGTCAGCGGGCGTGGTCTCGATGATCGTCCTCACGATCTCCAAAGCGTGCTCGTCGTCTCGAGCAAGGTGATCAGCCACACCCGAGACGGTGGTGTGCAGCTCGCCGCCACCGAGCTCCTCGGCGGTGACCACCTCGCCGGTGGCCGCCTTGACCAGGGGAGGACCGCCCAGGAAGATGGTTCCTTGGCCAGCCACGATGACGACCTCGTCGCTCATCGCCGGCACGTAGGCCCCACCCGCGGTGCACGAGCCGAGGACGGCTGCCACCTGGGGGATCCCGGCGGCTGACATGCGGGCCTGGTTGAAGAAGATCCGCCCGAAGTGCTCCCTGTCGGGGAAGACCTCATCTTGCATGGGCAAGAACGCGCCGCCCGAGTCGACGAGGTAGATGCAGGGCAGCCGGTTCTCGAAGGCCACCTCTTGGGCGCGGAGGTGCTTCTTGACCGTCATCGGGCGATAGGTCCCGCCTTTGACGAGTGCGTCGTTGACCACGATGACGCAGGTGCGCCCACTGACCCTTCCGACACCGGTGATGATGCCAGCGCCGCCAGGCTCGTCGCCGTACATCCCTAAGCCAGCCAGCGACGAGAGCTCCAGGAACGGTGTCTGGGGATCGAGCAGGGCATCGAGCCGCTCACGCGCCGTCATCTTGCCCCGCTCGCGGTGACGTTGGAGCGAGACGGCCGAGACCTCGGACTCGCGTCGACCGAGCTGCGTGCGCAGCTCGTCGACCAGCGCGCCCATCGCCGCCCGGTTCTCCTGGGCGGCCTCAGAGGCTGGGTGGATGGCGCTGATCAAGCGTGGTGCGACCATTGGCCTCGAACTTACTTCCTGGTCACCAAGAAGTTGATATAGATCGGTAGGGTGGACGCCTGTGAGCGAGCTGATCATCCGCGACTGCAGTCCTCGCGATGGCTTGCAGCCACTCGACCCGATCAAGCCCTCGCAGCGAGCAGCGCTCGTCCGGCGTCTCGAAGGCGCAGGCCTTGGCCGCATCGAGATCGCCTCCTTCGTGTCTCCGAGTGCCGTGCCGGCGATGGCGGAGGCGGCAGCGGTGCTCGCCGAGCTCGGACCGAGCGACGCCTATTGGGTGCTGGTGCCGAATCGTCGAGGCGCCGAGCTGGCGCTCGAGGCCGGAGCGTCCCAGCTGACGGTCACCGTGTCGGCCTCTGAGGGCTACAGCGAGAAGAACACCCAGCGCAGCATCACCGAGTCGCTCGGAGCCTTCGCCGAGATCCGCACGACGGCGCCTGACGCCATCCTCGACGTCGTCATCTCGTGCTGCTTCGGCTCACCGTTCGAACCGATTCGACCGAGCGACGTCGCCTCGCTGGTCCGCCAGCTCACTGAGCTTGGCGCTGACCTGTGCACGTTGGCCGACACCACGGGGACAGCCACGCCTGCCCGGCTTGCCGAGGTGCTGGCCCTCACCGGGACCGACCACGGGCTCCACCTCCACGACAGCCGAGGCACGGCGCTCGTGAACGCCTACGCCGGCTTCCAGGCTGGTGTGCGTCGCTTTGACACCTCGCTCGGCGGCCTTGGTGGTTCACCGTTCGCACCAGGGGCCGGGGGCAACCTGGCGACCGAAGACCTCGTGCTGCTCATGGAAGACCTGGGCATCGACACCGGCGTTGCGCTCGATGAGCTCCTCGGCGGCCAGTCGATGGCTCGCCGGCGAGCTCTCGGTGGTCATGCCCAGCCGGGTCTCAGCGGCCGGTCCGCTCGAGGAGCGTGCGCGATGAGCGGGCTCGTCCACGCTCAGACGTCACGTGGCATCACGACGCTCACGCTCGACTCGCCTGCGAACCGAAACGCGCTCTCGAACCAGCTCCTCGAAGAGCTCGGAGCCGGGATCGAGGCCGCTCGAGCCGACCCCGACGTGCGAGCCCTGGTGCTCACCGGGACAGGGACGGTCTTCTGCTCGGGTGCGGATCTCTCGACGCCCGGTTCGGTGGCCAGCGCGCCCGTGACGCTGGTCGACGTGCTGGAGATGCTCACCCAGTTCCCGAAGGCGACCATGGTCGTGCTCAACGGGCACGTCCGGGCCGGCGGTATCGGGCTCGTCGCAGCGGTGGACGTCGTCGTGGCCCCACCGCAAGCCACCTTCGCCTTCTCTGAGGTGCGCCTTGGCGTCTCACCCGCCATCATCTCGGTGGTGGCGACGAGGGTGATGGCGCCGCGCGCTGTGTCCCGCTACATGCTCAGCGGAGAGGTCTTCGATGCCAAAGTCGCCCTCGAGGCCGGGCTGGTCTCTGTGGTCGCTGACGACGCTGCGCTCGAGAACGTCGTCAGCGAGCTCTCGGCCGCGCTCAGCTTGGGAGAGCCTCGGGCTGTCCTGGAGACGAAGGCCCTCTTGCGAGCGCTGCCCACGCTGTCGTCGAAGGAGGGCTTCGCTCGTGCCGAGGCACTCTCTGCCGAGCTCTTCGCCACCGACGAGGCCAAGGCCGGGATCGCCGCGCTCAAGGCGAAGCAGCCTCCTCCGTGGGCGCCGGATCCCGCCACGTGAGCGGCGTTGGCCTCCGTTCGCTCGAGCGACGATAGGTTCGAGCCGTGCCTGAGACACCCAGCTCCATCATCTTCCTGCACGGCTTCGCGTCGAGCTACGACCACGGCTGGGTCCAGTCGGGATGGACTGACATCCTCGCTGACGTCAACGTCGAGATCCCTCCGCTGGACCTGCCGGGTCACGGCACCCGAGGCGAGCAGTGGAAGCCCGAGGACTTCGACGACATCACCGGCTCCGTCTTCGCCTCACTCCCCGGAGCACCGCCGTTCCGGGCGGTCGGCTTCTCAGCGGGCGCCCAGCTGCTGCTGCGCATGGCGGTCGCTCATCCCGAGGGCTTCAGTCGGATCGTGCTCATGGGGATCAGCGACCGGGTCTTCTCCGAGCAGACCACCGACGAGATGATCGCCGGCCTTGAGGCCACCGAGGATTCCGACAACATCCAGCTCCAGGTCTTTCGCCGCCTGGCCGAGACCACAGGCAATGACGTCGAAGCCCTCGTCGAGTTCCTGAAGACGCCCAACCCTCCGCTGAGCGTCGACGACGTGGCCACGGTCTCGTGCCCGGTGCTGGTCATCGTGGGCGAGCGAGACGAAGCGCCTCCGACCGCCCTCGTTGACGCACTGCCCGATGCCCGCTTGGTGATCTTGCCGGGGGTCGATCACTTCGCCACACCGGCAGACTTCGGCGCGATCGACGCCACGATGCGCTTCTTCGATCTGGGTTGAGCCGCGCTGCGCTCAGGTGGTGAGCAGCATGCAGCCGGCGATCGGGCCACCGCCCACGGCGGCCACTGCCGTCTCGACCCTCTTCGGGATCTGACGGGCGCCGGCTTTGCCCTGGAGCTGGAGGCACGCCTCATGGAGCACCCAGTAGCCGTGCATGCGGCCTGCGGAGAGCTGACCGCCGTAGGTGTTGAGCGGCAGCTCGACCGTCGAGGGCGATGCGCTGCCGCCCCTTCGACGAACGGGTCCGGCTTCCCCCTGTGCCGCAGAGGCCCAGCGCCTCAAGCCAGGCGAAGGTCAGGAACGTGAAGCCGTCGTAGAGCTCAGCGAAGTCGACGTCACGAGGGGTCGAGCTCGCTGCGGGACCAGAGCATGGCCGATGCGTCGGTGGATGCCTGGTTGGGGTAGTCGTCGCGATACCACCAGCCGCCCTTGACCCCAGGCGCACCGCCGACAGGCGTTGATCCGCACCGCGGGGTTCGGCGTGTCGTCTGCGTACGACGGCGATCGAGAGCACCATGCGCGATGGAGCCGTCGATCGGCACGTCGCAGTCGAGCAGGTGGAAGGGCTCGGAGACGGTCGAGACGACAGGTAGTCGTCCATGGTGAGGGGATCTTGGAACACGGCGCGCTCGTTGAGCGCCGCGTTCTTCCGGCTGTTGATCGCCAGCCAGCCGAGCTGCTCGCGTGTCGTGCCGTAGAGCTCCATGTGGCGCCTGGCGTGCATCGAGAGCCAGAGCGGTGCTCCGTAGGCGTGATAGGTCAGCAGCGTCGAGCATGTCACCCATCACCTGCAGCAGATCGGAGGCCTGCTCGCCATCCATCGGCGGCGGAGCGTCGGAGGGCGCCACCGAGCCACCCATCATCTGGACGGTCCGGTAGACGAGGACGTGTCGAGCCTCACCCGCGGCGATCGCCTGGCCTGCGCCAAAGACGGGGCTCAAGAGCCCACCCATCGATCCGAGCCCGCCGCTCCAGGAGGCGTCGATGCCGAGGGCCTGGCCGCGCAGCGGCAATCGGCGTCTCGCCGAGCGAGGTCGACGCCATCGATGTCCGCCGGGTGTGAGACCCGCGTCAGCGATCGCGGCCATGGAGGCCTCGAGCGTGAGATCGAGATCAGGGATGCCGGTCTTGCGACCCACGCGGGAGATCCCGATCCCCGAGATGATGACCTGGTCCTCCCAGCGATCTGGCACGAGTCGCATCCTATGGCTCCGACCTAAGGTCTGAGAGCGGTGAACGACGAGATCTCAAGCAGCGCGCTGGCGACCACCCGGCTCCTCCCGCAGATGCACGAGGATCAACCGGCCCTTCTGGGAAGGAGGCCGAGACGGCCTGCTGCATCTCGAGTTCTGTCCAAGCTGCGAGCGCTTCGCCAACCCGCCCGAGGGACGCTGTGAGCGGTGCGAGGGCCCCGTGGAGTTTCGGGCCGTCAGCGGGCGGGGCCAGGTCTTCACCTTCACCATCAATCACCAGCCCTACAACCCGGCCGTGCCGGTTCCCTACGTGGTGGCGCTGGTCGAGCTGGCAGAGCAAGAGGGCCTGCAGGGTCTTCACCAACCTCGTCGAGGTCCCAGCCCGAGGACGTCGCCATCGGCATGGAGGTCACGGTGGTCTTCGAAGACCACGATCCGATCTTCATCCCCGTCTTCGTGCCCGCCTGAGCGACCCGAGCGCTCGGCTCGACGTCGGGAGGCGAGCTCACGGGTCGTCGACGACCAGTGTCGAGAGCTTCGTCATGGTCCGCCAGTTCCGAGCGGTCGCCTTGATCGACCAGTGCCTCTCCAGCCACGGGGTGAGGGGAAGCGCGTTCGAGATCCCGTCAGGGCACCATTGGAAGACGAAGCGCCCTCGATGGAGCACGGTGTCTCCGAGGGCCTCCGGCAGGGGAGCGAGGCCCTTCTGCTCTGGCGCAGCTGCGAGCACGATGGCCACCAGCCGAGAGGGATCCTTGTCCGGTCCCCAGAGCGTGTTGGCCTGGTTCATCGTCGTGAGATCGACGCCTGAGAGCACCAAGGTCGCGATGTCGAGGTCGAAGGACTGCTTGATGAGCGCGCTCATCGCGCTCTCGAGTGCCGCTGGCTCGAGCGAGCTCCGCACGACCACGTTGCCAGACTGCAGGAGCGTGGTGACCTCGTCGTAGCCATGAGCCTCCAGCGAGGCCCTGAGCCCTGCCATCGGCAGCTTGTTGCGGCCGCCGACGTTCACCGCCCGCAGCAGACAGCAGTACCGTGCCGTCTCAGCCGTCTCAGCGGTCATCGGGTGCCGACCGAGTGGGCGGCGAGCTGCACCATGGTCGCTCGTCGCTCAGCCCTCGTCATAGCGGCTGAGGCGGAAGAGGTACTCGTTGTAGGCGTCTCGCTCCTCATCGCCCTCGTGCACCTCGACGCGCTCGTCGAGGACTCGAGCGTCGACCACGGAGTCATCGGGGACGCTGGCGTCCACCGGGAGGCTCCGCTCGGCGACGAGCCTGTCGTGGGCCAGCTGCTCGAGCATCGCCTGGTGCGCCTCGGAGTCGAGCACAGGAACCTGGTCACCATCAGCGAGGGTCGGCAGCCGGGCCAGCTCAGCGCTCTGCTCCTTGACTGCTTCACGAAGCTCTTTGTGCTGCGCCCAGCCGGGAATCTGATAGAGCGCCTCACCTGACGCATCGGCCTCTGCTCGGCGGCGGGCCGCCCAGAGCCGATCGAGGGGTGTCTTTTGCTCGTGGATCAGCTTCCACCACAGATAGACCGTCATCACGGCGAAGGCGGGCCACTCGATGACGTAGGTCCAGCTGAGCTCGTTGCCGTCGAGTGCGGCGCTCAGCTGCCATCGTCCGAGCCAGAGGAAGGTGGGCACCAAGACGATGGCCACCGCGTGCAGACGCATGCACCGAGGGGTGAAGTACTTGCCCATCGTCTCGAAACCTACCTCCGTGGCACCGGGAGGCGGTCATCGCTCCGAGCCTCGGTGCTCAATCAGGTCGAGCCAGTGCGACTCCGTTAGGGTTCGCCCCATGGGGGACTCGCTCGGGACGAACAGCCTGCGCTTCGACCGGGAGGGGTCGCTCGCCTGGTGCACCATCGACCGCCCGTCTGCTCGCAACGCGCTCACCCCAGAGATGTACTTCGGGATCAAGAGGGCGGTGGGTCTGGTCAACCAGGACCCCGAGCTGAGCGCGCTGATCATCACGGGGGTGGGCGACGTCTTCGCCCCCGGCGGCGACCTCGGCGGGCGATCCGAGGGCGACGAGGCCGTCCCAGAAGGGGTCGGTCGAGACATCCTGCCCTTCTTGACCATTCGAGACAGCCGTGCTCCGGTGATCGCCGCCGTCAACGGGATCTGCCAGGCCGGAGGCCTCTTGATCGCCATGATGGCGGACATCGCTGTGGTCAGTGACCGGGCGACCTTCAGGGTGCCTGAGCTGCTCCGGGGCATCCCTGATGCGACCTACGCGGCCGCGCTGCCCGCCCACGTCGGGGTGGCGGTGGCTCGAGACCTCATCTTGTCCGCCCGGAGCTTCGACGCCGCAGAGGCCCTGCGTCTCGGCGTCATCTCGAGAGTCGTCCCCCATGAGCAGCTCCGCGAAGCCGCCATCGAGGCCGCCACGCAGATCCTCAGGACCGCTCCCGAGGCTCGAGCTCACACGAAGCGCATGATCAACGAGCGCTATGGCCTCATCGACTACCAGACCATGTTCGGCTCCCTCGAAACCTCCCATGAGCCGCGCGAGGGCATGGCCGCGTTCATGGAGAAGCGCAAGCCAGCCTGGTTCCCCTACGACTTAGGCGACGGTTGATGAGCAGGGCCGACAGGGCAGACTCGTCACGCCACGCTCGATTGGTGGGCTGAGGGAACCGTGGAGCAGCTCACAGGACGGGTCGCCGTGATCACGGGCGGAGCCAACGGTATCGGCTTCGCGACCGCACAGGCCTTCGTGGCCGAGCAGATGGCGGTCGTCGTCTCCGACATCGATCCCGACGCACTCAGCGAGGCGACGGCACGCCTCGCAGCACAGGGTGGCGAGGTCCACGGCGTGGTCGCCGACGTGTCGGACCCGGCAAGCGTCGAGGCCCTCGCCGTGGCCGCCGTCGAGCGCTTCGGTGCGCTCCACGTCGCTGTCAACAACGCTGGCATCGTGAACCGGGGTCTCACCTGGGAGCTCGAGCTCGACGATTGGCATCGAATCCTCGACGTCGATCTGTGGGGGGTCATCCACGGCGTGCGGAGCTTCGTGCCCCGGCTCATCGCCAGCGGCGAAGAGGGGCACGTCGTGAACGTCGCATCGATGGCGGCGGTCGACGTGGTGAGCAAGCTTGGTCCCTACACCGTCGCCAAGCACGGGGTGCTCGGGCTCTCCGATGTGCTCCGCGCCGACCTCGCCAAGGTCGGCGCGCCCATCGGGGTCAGCGTGGTGATGCCCGGGCTGACCCAATCGAAGATGGTGCCCATCGGCACCAGGCCGGCCAGCGGCGTGGCCGACAACATCGTCGACGCCATCAGGACCAATCGCTCCTACGTGTACTCCGACGAGGAGAGCGAGGCCCGCGTGGCCGATCGCCTGCACGCCCTCATCGACGCTCGCCGAGACGTGCTCCCCGCGAAGGACACCTGAGCGCGCTCTGTCAAGCGTCAGCGACCGCCAGGCAGAGTGAGACGACGCGGGCGATCTGCGATCCCTTCGGCTGCACACGCTGCCAGAGGAACTCCGAGAGCTGTCCGACCACGGCGTGGGCGATGAACGAGGCATCGAGGGTGGGGGACGACGAGCCCAGCTCGGTCAGAGGCTCGACCAAGAGGTGTCCGAGCGCCGAGCTGGCTGAGGGCGGTGTCGTGTCGGCGCCAGCGTTGATGGACCCCGCGTTGTAGAGGACGGCGAGCGTGGTGCCCGCCGCCGACAGGTCGGCCGCCTGCGAGAGCACCCCTTCGACCCAGGCAGAGAGCTTCGCGCGCGGGTCGGTGACCTTGGCCATCTGGTGGACCAGGTAGCTCGAGAGCCGCGTCATGCCGTCATCCAAGATCGCAGAGACGAAGGCGTCCTTCGACTCGAAGTAGCGATAGAAGGCGTCGTTCGAGAGCCCGGCTGCCGCCACGATGTCAGCCACCCTCGGACGGCTCGTCGTGCCGCGCTCTCGCATCACGCTGAGACCCGCGTCGAGCAGCCGGCGCACCTCAAGCGATCGCTCAGGCACACGCTTGGCCAGCGCGTCACGGGCGATCCGCGAGGCGAGATCTTCCGAGGGGACAGGAATTAGGTTCTTCTCCACAAGAATGATATTCTGGCACGAAACGAGAGGGGAAACACCGATGGCATGGGACTTCGAGACCGATCCTGAGTACCAAGCGCAGCTCGACTGGGCTGACCACTTCGTTCGCACCGAGGTCGAGCCGCTTGATCTGCTCTTCCCCGACGAGGTCTTCGTGCCCTTAGACGGCGTTCGTCGCCGGATCATCGATCCGCTCAAGCAGCGAGTCCGGGACCAGAAGCTCTGGGCCACCCACCTCGGACCAGAGCTCGGGGGAGAGGGGCATGGTCAGCTGAAACTCGCGCTCTTGAACGAGATCCTCGGGCGATCGTCATGGGCTCCGATCGTCTTCGGTTGCCAGGCTCCCGACACCGGGAACGCTGAGATCATCGCCCACTACGGCACCGACGCCCAGAAGGAGCGGTACCTGCGTCCCTTGCTCGAGGGCGAGATGTTCTCGTGCTACTCGATGACCGAGCCGCATGCGGGCGCTGATCCCACCATGTTCAAGACCCAAGCCGTCAGAGACGGCGACGAGTGGGTCATCAACGGATGGAAGTTCTTCTCCTCCAACGCCAAGACTGCCTCGTTCCTGATCGTGATGGCCGTGACCAATCCCGAGATCAGCCCGTACAAGGGCATGTCGATGTTCCTGGTGCCCACCGACACCCCTGGGGTCAACATCGTTCGCAACTCGGCGCTGGCCTCAGAGGGAGACGAGGAGGGCTCCCACGCACTCATCCACTACGAAGACGTGCACGTGCCGCTCGACTCGATGCTCGGAGGCGAGGGCGAGGCCTTCGCCGCTGCTCAGGTGCGCCTGGGTGGAGGCAGGATCCACCACGCCATGCGAACCATCGGCATCGCCCAGAAGGCCCTCGACATGATGTGCGAGCGAGCGCTCAGCCGTGAGACCCAGGGCAGCCTGCTGGCCGACAAGCAGTTCATCCAGGGCTACATCGCCGATTCCTACGCCCAGCTGATCCAGTTCCGGCTCTTCGTGCTCTACGTGGCGTGGTCGATCGACAAGTACAACGACTACCGCCGGGTCCGCAAGGACATCGCCACGGCCAAGGTGGTCATGCCCACCGTGCTCCATGACATTGCCTGGCGAGCCATGCAGGTCCATGGCGCCTTGGGCACGACCAACGAGATGCCCTTCTTCAAGATGATCTTGGGTGCCGGCGTCATGGGTCTGGCCGACGGTCCGACCGAGGTGCACAAGATCACCGTGGCCAAGCAGGTCCTCCGAGGCTACGAGCCAAGCGATGATCTCTGGCCGACGCAGCACCTTCCGAAGCTTCGCGACCAGGCGCGCGCTCGCTACGCCGAGTTCCTCGAGCACGAGGTCGGCAACCTCTAGCGATCTCGCGTCGGCTCGGGAGCCTGGGTCTGCCTCTCAGTCCGATGGGGGAGCGGGGCCCTCAGCGCTCGGGCGCGAACTGCCGGTCGCCCACCTGGGTCCACCAGCTCATCTGGACAGAGGCCTGGTCGACGTCGACAGGAGGGTGGAACTCACCGCTCATCGACTTCTCACGGATGGCGGTCATGACCTCGTCGGGGTCGCCGTCCATCTCGTAGACCACGCAGTAGCGATGCGTCTCAGGGGAGAAGCCCCCAGCCCGGCCGGTCTCGGTGACCTTGAGCTGGGTCCGTTGGGCGGAGATCATGCCGGGCACCGAGAGGATCTCAGGGATGTGGAACTTCTCGTACCACTCGTCGTAGGCCTCTTCGTGGCCCTCCAACGGGTTGGTGTACACCATGTAGAACAGCCGATCACCCATCGTCGCTTCATCTCCTGCTCGTCCGATTGAAGCGCTCGAGAAAGCTCGTGCGCCGGGACCATCATGGTCGTGCGCACGGGCGTGACGCGCGCTCAGCGTCGACAGCCCTTGTGCTGAGGCTCCTCGGGCAAGGGCCTGCACGGCGCACAGGCCCAGCCCATAAAGATGGCGTCTGTCCTGGCACGGAAGGCAGAGAGCCATGAGCAACCTCCAGATCATCATCGGCAGCACGAGGGAGACCCGAGCCGCCGACCACGTCGTCCCTTGGCTCACCCAACGGAGCTCAAGAGCACGGAGCCTTCGACGTCGAGGTCCTCGATCTGCGCGACTGGCCGCTTCCGATGTTCGCCGAGCACTTCGGCACGATCGGCGATCCGAGGGACCCGACCTACTCAGAGCCCATGGTGAAGGCCTGGAACCGGAAGATCGCTGAGGCCGATGCCTACCTCGTCATGACGCCTGAGTACAACCACTCCATCCCAGGTGTCTTGAAGAACGCCATCGACAGCGTGTTCTTCTCTTTCGCCCTGCGCAACAAGCCCTTAGCGGCGGTGGGCTACAGCGGCGGGGTCTCAGGCGCGACGAGAGCGATCGAGCACCTCGCACAGATCGCCATCGAAGCCGACATGGTGCCGCTCCGCAGCTCAGTGATCATCCCGTTCCTCAGCGAGGCGTTCGACGACCAGGATCAGCCGACGAGCCCGGTCACGGACATCGCGCTCCAGATCACCCTCGATGATCTCGCCTGGTGGTCCCACGCACTCGAGGCTGCCCGCGCCAAGGGCGAGCTGTTGCCAGCGACCATCCGGATGCGGGCCGCCCGAGCCGCTCTCATCGAGGAGTGAACCCATACGAGCGAGCTGCTCCCCTCTGACCAAGGGAACAGAGCTCGAAGGATTCGAGGACATCTGCCCCGTGTCTCGGTGCTGTGGTGCCGCCTTGGCTGCGGAGCCTGGACCATCGACGTTCATCCAAGCTGGTCATAGGCTTGATGCGGTGGCACCAAGATACCTTGTGGCCACTCCTTGAGAAGTGGTGGCTCACGCAGGTGCCACTCGAATCGAGTCGATGATCGCCCGAGGGACGAGCCCGTCGCCAGCGAGTCCGAGCCAGAGCACCACAGGATGGCCCTCACCCGGAACGCTGAGGGTTGCCACCATGACGCCACCGGTCTGACTCGATCGGGAGATGTGGAGCGTCAGGCCATTGACCGTCAAGGTCCGCGCGCGAGCGTGGGGTCAGGCGTTGCGTCGCCAGAATATCGACCCGAGAACAGGTCGAGTCCCTGCTGTGCGGCAAGGTCCGATGCTCGAGAGCCGGGGGCCGGACAGCTCGGAGAGATTCGCGTCTGGGCGCTCGAGAGCCACAAAACGTCCGCGTCGACCGCAAGCCAGCAGAACCCCACGTTGCGCGTTCTCTGGGTCGTCCATGAGCGAGGGACCTGAAAGGTGACGCCACCGAAGCTCACCGAACTCCAGCTCGCAGGTGCGCGTGTCGGGGAGGCGGACGCGGTGACGACAGCCAGCGGCGAATTCGTGAGCGTCTCCAAGACCCGGAGCGCCTGGGGACCTTGGGCACCTAGCTCGAACCCCTTGGCAGGAACGAAGAACGTCGCATCATCGGGCTCGTTGGCTGCCGCGGCCTCAACCGTGATGCCATTGACCGTCTGGGTCCTCGTGAGGGGGAGGAGCTCGGTCTTCGCCAGGTCTTCGAACCAGACCTCGTTCTCGGCCGGACAGGCCTTCTGACCGGCAACGGTCGACGTCTTGCCCAAGTAGACAGAGCCATGAGCCGGACCGCACGCATAGCCGCCATCTTTTGAGATGGACCACGATCGCGGGACCTCGATTTGGACGTTGCCGTAGGGCACGGGAACCCAGCCCGGCCTCTCAGAGGTGACAACAACCGGGAGCGGAGAAGACGTTCGTGCTGTCGTGGTCGGTGGCGCTGAGGCAGCGCTGTTGCAGGCTGCGGCCACCAACGCGACCACGGCGGCGGCGACCGCTGCAGTCCTCCGAGCTCGGGACCGGCTCTCCTTCGAGCGAGCGCGCACCTTGCTAGCTCTCCGCTCGCGAGAGCTCAATTGAGTCGAGGATCGTCCGAGCCACTTCGCCGTTGCCAGGGAGACCGAGCTCCACCACCGTGGGGCTTGGGTGGCCTGGAACGTCGATCGAGGTGGTGAGGACGTGGCCGATCTCGCTGCTCGGAAGCACGTGGAGCGTGAGGCCATTGATCGTGATCAAAAGAGTGGCCTTCCCGCCTTCAAAGCTTGCGGTCTGTCGTCCAGAGAGGATCGCGGCACTTGGCACGCTGAGTGCCTGGTGCCCGACGGCGATGCCTATGGCTGGACAGCTGATGGCGTAGGTCTCATCTGCGTGGAGGAGATAGACGGTCGAGGGCATCATCCCCTCACAGAAGAAGCCCGCGTGGGTGACGGTCCAGCTCGGAGGCACGGCCATGGAGATGCCGCCAGCGTTGACCTTCTTCCAGGCCTTGGGCGTCGCACTGAGCGGTGCCGTTGACGTGACGAGGGCGAGAGGCGAGTGCGTGAGCGTTGCAAGAACCTGCCGTGCCTTGGGACCGCGCCCCTTGATCTCCACGCCGAGGCTCGGCGCGAGGTACTCGACGCTGACGCTGTTGAGCGAACCGTTCGACAGAGGATGGATCACCTTGTCGACAGCGATGCCGTTGACCTCGATCGAGCCAGTGCTCGGATGGGGCACTCCTGGGCTCAACGAGCTCACGAGCACCTCGTTGCTTGAAGCCCCTAGGCACACATCCCCGTCCGGCAAGCGAAGGGTTCGCGCACCCAGAAACACCGTGCCGTGTTCGTCTACGTCTCCGCAGTATGGGATATCGCTTTGGGTGACGGACCAGTCGCGAGGAATCGAGAACTGAGCATCGCCGAAGGTCACCGGCGTCCAACCTCGAGGAGTCGCTGAGGTCTTGACTGCAAGAGGTGTCTTGGCTGCCGTGGCGGAGCTTGTTGAACCTGTGCTTCCGCACGCGCCGAGCACTGAGATTGCGGTTGCGAGGCCGACCCCGATCAGGACGTTCCGGCCGAGCGCGGCCGAGGTGGAGGGAGCGACGACGTCTCACCTGATCAACCCTCCGTGAGCTCGAGAGAAGTGAGGTTGAGGTGGTATCGGGCCCCTGACGCAGCGGTGAGGGTGACCGTGTCTCCCTGATGCGAGGTGACCTTCAGCTCTCCAACTCGGCCCTGTGTGACGAACCGGTAGGTAGCTCCATCCGCCGAGACGTAGAGGACACCCTTGGCTCGGGTTCCGAGCTTCGAGACAGGGAGGATCTGGCCTTGCTGTGCACTCTGGAACTGAGCCTGCCGAGCGAAGATCCAGAGGCTGGTTGGTTCCGACTTTGGGGAGGCGGCGCCTTGTCCGGCGAGTCCGCCAAAGGTGCCACTTGGAGCACCGTTCAGCCGGTTCGCTCCACCGCTCGTGATTGAAGCAGCTGAACCCCGCGGGCACAGCGCAGCACCGCAGACCAGCTGCTGCGCCTGAGCGGCTGTGAGCTGGGTCCGGGGAACGAGGGTGGAAGATCCCGGAACCACCAGGGCTGCGACCACCCCGATCACCACGAGACCTGCCACCAACGACGACAGCGCAAGGACGCGCCGTCGGTGTCGTTGCTTGGCAGGTGGAGCACTGGAAACCTCGCTCTGCGCATGGATCGGGAAGACGGGCGTCCCGACCGGCCTGTCTGGCACCGCCAGCTCCGCGGCGCGAGACAACACGCGCGTGAGGCGCTCTTCGACGACGGAGAGATCGCTCACGTGACCATCTCCTTCAGACGCCCGAGGCCACGATGAATGTGCGATTTGACCGTCCCGACTGGGACCTCCATGACCAGGGCGATCTCAGCCAGAGGCAGATCGGCGTAGTAGCGCAGGATGAGGGCGCGTCGCTGGTGCTCAGGGAGCGAGCAGACGATCTCCCAGGTCTCGTCGAGCTCGGGATCGTCGAACTCGAGGACGGGCTCGGGTTGGTAGCGCACCTCGGTGGCAGCTCGTCGACTCTCATCGATGATCTGGTTGACCACCATGCGACGCAGATAAGACCAGGTCGAGAGCGGCGGAGGGTCGACGCGCTGGTAGCGAACGAACACCTCATGGACGACGTCTTCAGCTTGCTCCTTGGAGCCGGTCATCAGCCAGGCCAGGCGAAGGAGAGCCGTGGCGTGCTCACGGTAGGCCGCTTCGAACGCGGCGCCGCTGTCGATGGCCACGTTCCCCACGCTAACTAGACGTGTGGGAGCACTCATGGGTTGCAGCGATCTCATCGGAGAAGCATCAGCTGCGTGGCAAGGGTTGGAGGTCGATGGATGCCGGCTGCGGGTAGACCGTTCCGTGCGGCGCCCCGATCCAGACGATCTTGGTTTGGTAGCGGCCAACAGGGAGGCCTGGGTTGTTGCCGTCGGGGAGACACGTCGGAGCCGAAGGATGATCGACTCCCTGGACAGTCACGGGAAGACAGTTCGAAGACGTGGTCTGGATCGTGACGTCGAAGCGCGTGAGGCCCGGTTCGAGCCACTGATCTGGTCCGCAGGCCTCGGCGGTGAAGGCAGGCTCGAACGAGACGTGCCGGTTCGTGAGGCCCACCGCCAGTCCGGGGTCCTCCATGCACTTGTGCTCTGCGATCTTCACAGGGCCTTCGCTGGCGTTCTTGAACACGACGACAGCGTGGATGGGATCACCGGTGACGTACGCCCCATGAGGGAGCTGGAGTTGCACCGAGAGAGGTGTCCCTGGCTTCACCGTCGAAGTGGTCGTTGGTTGTGTCGTGGTCGGTCCTGTGGAGCACGCTGCACACATCAGGCCGGTGCCAACAGCGAGGGCAGGGAGCCATGACCGAATCCACGACTGCTTGTCATGGCCACCCTGTCCGATCGAGCCCCTCATAATCACTAGACGCACGCCGAGGCCAGAAGGTTGCAGAGCCTCCCCTCGGGTGAGGGTGGCAGGGCTACCGGGTGTGCGCTCCCATGACGACGGGTCGGGGCTTCGGTAGATGGGACGTGGGGAGGGTCGGACTCGACCCGATCACTGGTGTGGTGTCGGCCTCTCTGAGGTTTCTTACTGCTCCGACAAGATCGCCTCGACCTCGGCGGCCGGATCCCGCACGATTGGCCCGAAGGCCTCGATCAGCGCATGGTGGATCACGCCTCGAAACCGGAACGGCGCCTCGTAGCCCTCGCCCACGGCAGGACCCCACTCGTACCCGCAGGTCACACCGACACCGGTGCCACTGAAGCTCGACGGCGTGAAGCGCGCGATCGCTCCGCTCGCGACCTGCGCGCCGTCGATGGAAAGCGTTGCCGTGCCTCCCAGAAGCTGATCTTTCTCGAAGCGGAAGCTCACCACGTGGCGGCCGGCGCTCAGGGTCTCCTCGCTCGAGAGGACGTGGCGCTCGGCGCCGTAGAGGTTGTGGACGTAGCGAGGTCGACCGTCGAGCACGTGGAGCGAGAAGCCACCGAGCGCTGAGCCCAACGCCAAGAGCACGCCGTCGGTCTCGCCGCTCTCGGGGACTTCGATCTCAACGGCAAGGGTGTGGGACCGGTTCCGTACGTTGGCGGCCACGGTCTCTGGTACCGGCGCCCCGCCGGGGAAGTACCGGAACCGATCGCGTGCTCTGCGGCGATCTGGCTTCGGGTGCACGAGCGCCCAGAGCACCCGGTTGTCGAGGGGGAGGACGTCGTTCCGAGCCGCCTCCTCCCACCACAGCGCGATCAGCTCGGCGAGGAACTCGGGGTGCTCTGCGCTCAGATCTCGAGTCTCGGAGACGTCCTCGGCCACGTGGTAGAGCTCCCAGACGTCGTCATCGAAGGGATCATTCGGGTTCTGCTCGTCGTAGAGCGGGCCGACTGGGTGGAAGGTGACCGCCTTCCACCCTCGGTGGTAGATGCCACGAGAGCCGAACATCTCGAAGTACTGCGTCTCGTGACGCTCTGGTGCCGCGCCACCGCCCTCGGGCAGGAGGTAGGCGAAGCTGATGCCGTCGAGTGAGCTCTGCGCGACGTCATCGATCGCCTCGGGAGCCTCGGTGCCGACCAGCTCCAAGACGGTGGGCAGCACGTCGATGGCGTGGGTGAACTGGTGACGGATCGCGCCAGGCTCGAAGCCACCTCGTGGCCACGAGACGATGCACGGGTCGGCGACGCCCCCTTGGTGCACCTCGCGCTTCCAACGACGGAAAGGGGTGTTGCCCGCCATCGTCCAGCCCCACGGGTAGTTGTTGTGCGTGAAGGCACCCCCTATCTCGTCGAGGCGCTCATGCATCTCGGCTGTCGAGGCGGGGTCGAAGTTGATCATGCGCACGTCGTTGATCGAGCCCTCGGCTCCTCCCTCCGCGCTCGCCCCGTTGTCGGAGACCACGATGACCAAGGTGTTCTCACGCTCGCCGAGATCGCCGATGAATGAGAGGATCCGCCCGATTTGCTCATCGGCGTGCGACAAGAAGGCCGCGTAGACCTCCATGAAGCGGGCAGCGACACGCTTGGCTTCCACGCTCAGCTCGTCCCACGCCGGGACCCATGCCGGTCGTTCGCTGAGCACGGTCCCTTGAGCGATGACCCCGGTGGCGAGCTGCCGAGCGAAGGTGGCTTCCCGCCACGCATCCCACCCTCCATCGAAGTGGCCACGGTAGTGATCGAACCAGCGCTCAGGGGGCTGATGGGGGGAGTGGCAGGCACCCGTCGCCACGTAGAGGAGGAACGGTCGCTCCTCATCGACGGCTCGGAGGTCACCGAGGAACTCGATCGCTCGATCGGCCAGGTCGTCAGTCAGGTGATAGCCGTCAGAGGGCGTCCGGGGAGGTCGAACAGCATGGTTGTCATGGAAGAGGGCGGGGACGAGCTGGTGGGTCTCGCCCCCGTGGAACCCGTACCAGCGGTCGAAGCCTCGAGCCAGGGGCCACGTCGCCCTCGAGCTGGCCATGTTGGTCTCATCCTCAGGGGTGAGGTGCCACTTGCCGACGGCGTACGACGCCCATCCTTGGGCGCGGAGGATCTCGGAGAGGTACCCGTTTTCTCTCGGCGGCTTGCCCCAGTAGCCGGGGAAGCCCACGGCGAGGTCGGCGACGCGACCCATGCCGCTTCGATGGTGGTTGCGACCGGTGAGCAAGCACGCACGAGTGGGGGAGCAGAGCGAGGTCGTGTGGAAACTCCCCAGACGGATGCCTTCGGCTGCCAGCTGATCGAAGATCGGTGTCTCGATGTCGGAGCCGTAACAGCCGAGCTGGGCAAAGCCGACGTCATCGAGCACGACCAGCACGACGTTGGGCGCTGCGTCGGGGGCCGCGGGCTCTTCGGGCCACCACGGCTCTGAGGTCCGCCAGTCACGACCGATCGTGCCTTTGAATCGCTGGGGCATCACCCTCTCCTCTCGCGGCTCGACCGAGCGCCACTCATCTTGCCAAGCATGTTCGTCTCAAGGTGGAGGAGGAGAGAGGGGGGTCGGTAGGTTAGGGCGGTGGCAGACGAGCCGGTCATCGAGGGGCACCTCGAGAGCCGAGCGTGGTGGCGTTACGTCATCGGTGTCGGGTTCGGCGTGCTCGTGCTGGTGCTCCTCTTCACGAGACGTGGTGACTTCACCTCAGCGATCCGACAGGTCCGAGACGCTGACGTGAGCTGGTTGTTGGCCGCCGTGGTCGTCCAGGCCAGCTCGCTGTGGCTCTTCACTGAGCTCCAGCACCACCTCTTGCGCGTGGCGCGCACGCCGCTGGGGCGTCCCTCGCTGTTCGCCCTGACGCTCGCCAACGACGCCATCTCGAACACCGTTCCAGGTGAGCCAGCCGTGTCGAGCGCCTATCGCTATCGTTTCTATCGACATCGCGGGGCTTCCGCCGCCTCGGCTGGGTGGACGATCTTCACCACCCTCATCTCGCTGGCCATGGGCATGGCCTTGCTGGTGCTCCTCGGCGTCCTGGTCGCGCTGGCCTCGAGTTCCTCGATCACAGGAGCCGGAGCGGCGTTGGTGGCGCTGTGCATCGTCGCCGCCTCGATGGCCTTGCTGATGAGGCGCGATCTCCTTCTCAGAGGAGCTCGGAGGATCGTCTCGTCGATGGCGCGGCGTCTCGGGCACCCGAAGGAGGCAACCGCTCGGCGCATCGAGGGCGCGCTCGAGAGGATGAACGACATCCCGCACTCCTTCTCCGGGCTGCTGAGCGTGGCGGCTCTGGGTCTGGCCGTCTGGGGGACCACCTTTCTCTGCCTCGTGTGCTCCTTCAAGGCTGTCGGTGCCCCCATCCCGTGGAGCGGGGTGCTGCTCGCGTTCGGCGTGGCGCAGATCGTGGGCTCGATCCCATTGATCCCTGGCGGTATCGGGATCGTCGAAGGCAGCCTCTCCGTCGTGCTGGTTGCCTACGGCACGGCGCGCTCTTCGGCTCTCGCCGTCGCGCTGACCTATCGACTCGTCAACTTCTGGCTGTGCGTGATCATCGGTTGGATCGTCGTCGCCGTCCTCGCGAGCCGACGTCGGCAGCCAGAGCCAAGCGAGGCGGCGGGATGAGGGCTGAGCCGGACTGATTCGCGGGCGGGACACCGCAGTGATCGCGGCACCAAGGTGGGTGCCCGAGCATTCCTCACCGGTACCGGTCCAGCGGCCTTCGGTGCGAGCGCTTGCTCAACGCTTCCCCTTTGGTTCTGTTCTGCCACTTCTGGCAGATCCCTGCGCTGGCGTGCGCTGGCTTCTCGCTGCTGGCGATCGACGAGAGAGGGTTGCTACGCCTGCTCCACGCGGATCCGATTCCCCGCCGGGTCGCGAACGGCGGCGTCGCGGACACCCCATGGCTGGGTGGCGGGTTCTTGCAGGACTTCGACGCCAGGCGTGCTCGCGATCTTCTCGAAGCTGGCGTCGAGGTCCTCGCAGCTGAAGTGGACCGGATAGAGCTCACCTTTGGCGAGCAGCGCGGCGAGCGCGTCGCCATCCTCTTGCGATCGACCTCCGTGCGGCTGCGACAGGACGATCCCGATCGTCGGCTGGGTCTCTGAGGTCAGCGTTACCCAACGGAAGCCACCGTTCGAGACGTCTTGGGTCACGGTGAGCCCAAGGGCGTCCCGATAGAAGGCGAGCGCTGCCTCGGGGTCGTCAACGGTGATGTGCACGGTGCTGAGTGAAACGGTCATGGCTTCGACGATAAATCGAAGAGCTCGTCAGCGCTTCTTCGAAACTGCTCTCTTGTGGTCGTCGAGCTCGGGCCCCTCCGTGGTCGCGACAGGACCATCAGCTGACACGGGGCAATGACGGGAAGCTCCTCGTGGCTGCGGGCGCGGTAGCTCGACGGCGGCTCGCCGACGAGCTCGGCGAAACGAGCGGAGAACGACCCGAGGCTCACCCAACCAACGGCCATGCAGACCTCGGTCACGCTGAGCTCACCTCGACGCAAGAGCTCCTTCGCTCGCTCGATCCGCCGTGTCATGAGGTACGAATGGGGCGTCTCGGCGTACGCCTCGCGGAAGCGACGGCTGAAGTGGGCCGACGACATCAGCGCCGTAGCAGCGAGCGCCGCGACGTCCAGCGGTTGCGCAAACTCACGATCCATCTGGTCGCGGGCCCGACGGAGGCGACGCAGCTCGTCCAGCTCAAGGCTCATCGCTGCCTATCCTTCCCCAGAACGAGGGAGTTGAAGCGCCCCACCGAACCGACGTGAGACGTCGATTCGCTGCTTGGTGAACAGGCACGTGCCTCGTGGGCGAATTGCCCACCTGGTCAGGTAGATCGACTGAGCGGAGGAACACGGCTGTCGCCCGTTCCGCGGCCACGCGACGTCAGCGGAGGAGAGATTCGCTCGATCTTCTTTGAAGAGACTCGCCCGCACCACGAAAACGTGGTCACGGGCGGGTCCGAGCGGAGGAGACTGTCCTCATGTACTTCTTGCTCTTCTATGAAGTGGTCGATGACTACGTCAAACGTCGACAAGCCTTCCGCACAGAGCACCTCGCGTTGGCACAAGAGGCGAGAGAGCGAGGCGAGTTAGTCCTCGCCGGTGCCTACGCCGACCCTCCAGATGGAGCTGCACTGGTGTTCCGGGGTGGCGATGACTCAATCGTGAGAGGGTTCGTCGCCCTTGACCCCTACGTCCGTGAGGGACTTGTCACGAAGTGGGTGATCCGACAGTGGACGGTCGTGGTCGGCGACCAGTGAGGTTCAACAGCCTCCTGGAACGGGCGGGCAACGATTCCGGTTCCGCAACCCACATCGAGCACCCGCCGGCGGTTGCCAGCAGCCACGATTCGTAGCACCAGCGCATCGGGATAGCGAGGACGTGTCCGGTCGTAGAGCTCAGCGTCTGAGCCGAACGACTCGGCGATGGTCCGGGCCTGATGAGGCTCCCTGGATCCCTGAGGCTCACTCGCCACGATCGAAATCGTACGGGTCATCGCTTGCCAGAGGACGCAACGCCAACTTTCCATCCGCGTGGGGGGAGACGACCAGCTCGTGGATCACGCTGCTCCCCCCGAGGCGAGCGCTGGCGGGGTGCTCAGGCGCCGCAGTACTGCTGATCTTGGCCGGCCTGCATCTCTGCGACGCTGCAGAAGTAGTACAGGTGCTGACCGTTCGAGGAGAGGTCGAATCCGAAGCTCGTCGGGCTCAGCGTGAAGACCGAGCCAGGACCAAAGGTCTGGTCCGGACTGGTGCTGGACGGGCCCGGGAAGGCCAGTTCTCCCGACGTGATCGTGACGGTCGCCTGGGAGTCGCTTCCGCTGCTGGCGGCGATCTGAGCGACCTGCGTGACGCCGATCGGCACGGTCACACCGGGCCATTCAAGCTGGCCCACGCCGTCGGCACCGATGGCGATCGAGCCATCATGCATCGCCCAGCTGCCGACGAACGCCGAAGACAGTGCCGTCGGGGGAGGCGTGGTCGAAGCAGCGTCCGGAGGCGTGGCTGCTTGCGTCGGGGGAGTCGTCTGCGAGGGATTGCTTGATGGCGCGTTCGAGGGAGGGTTGACGTGGCCACCGGCAGACGGAGGTGGACTGGCGTGTGACGGCGTGCTCGGTGGCGTTCCTGAGCCGCCGCCTCCACCCGCCAGCACGATCGCTCCGACGACCGCAGCGAGTGCCACCGCGAGCGCAAGAGAGCCAGCAGCCCAGAGGTGGCGCCGACGGGCGCGCTGCTGTGCCTCTGGGAAGAGCAGCTCGGGCTCGATGACGTCGCCCCCTGCCGGCCGTTCAATGAGGTCAGTCATGAATGCGGCCTCTTGTCGCGGGCCACGTCACTTCAGCACCAGGGAGTAGGGCCTGCCCATGCCGGGGCCCGGAGGTGCGTTCACCACGCCGAAAGCAGTACCGCCGTCCCCTCTGCCGGGAGGGTTGAAGGTCATCGTGATCACCCTTCCTGTCGGCGCCTTAGCTCCGGGTGGGACGGAACAAGAGCCGCACACGAAGTGGCCTTCGAGAACAACCACGTAGACGCGTTCGCCCCCCGGCACGGGGTCCATCCCCGTTCCTGCCTTGAAGGCTTGCTCGCGCGTGGTCGTGTAGATCAACGCCGTGGTCACCGTCCCCGACCTTGCGGCGCTGCTGGCCGCTTGGACGATCTGCCCGAGGTGACCAGAGGCGAAGCCGGGTGGCGGAGGCGGCGGTGTTGCTGACCCACCACGCCCTGACACCTCGAACGTGATCCCAAGGGCGAGCACAGCGACAGCGAGCACGGCGCCACCGCTGGCCAGGAGGTGTCGGCGACGACCTCGTCGCTTGGCCTCACGGATGAGCGCTTCTGCCTCAGCACCTTGATCACCAAGCTCGGGAAGCAGCACGCTGACCATAAAGCCATTATCATTAGCGTCATCAGGTTTGTCAAGGCAACCCTTCAGATCCCAGTTTGCACCGGGATCGGTATCTGCCAGCTGGAACGCAAGGCATCTGGGGAGCGGCCGAAAGACGTGTCGTTCCGCCAAGGCCCCTGGTGAGAACCCCGGAACGGAACGGGGATCTTCAGTGCCGTGCCACAAACCATCGTGTTCGGCACGCTTCGTCGACAACGCGATTCCCGCGAGGGAGCGAGCACCGTCGCGAGGCAAGGAAGCCTCAGTCGGCAACCTCGAGACCTCGCTTCATGGCGTCCAAGTACCCGCGTGTTCCAGCGCGCTGGACGATCCGTGCGACAAGACCCGCCAGTCGAACGAGCGGCGCTCCGGGTCGAGAGAACGCCCTGATCCGGAACGTCACGTCACCGTCGCCCGTGATCGAAACCACAAACGATTCCTCACCTCGCTCGGGATGGCCAGGAAGGGTCCCGTAGGCGAAGCCCCATTGATCGGGGTCATCGAGAACTCCCACGATGCGACACGGAGCCGCCAATGCCAACCAAGGCGTGCCGACGGTGACCACGACCGTGGCACCCACCTCAATCGGAGCAGCGCGGGGGAAGACCCTCATGCCAGGGACGTGGTGACTCTTCCACGCCTTGAGCCCGGCGACGGATCGCTGGAAGACCACTCGCCCTTTGCCGAGCGAGGTCTCAGCGAAGTCGCGTCGGTAGCCATCAGGATTCTCTCCCCTGAGCGTTGCTCCGATCTCTGGATAGGTCGGCGCGGCCTCCGTCCTCGTTGAGAGAAGGTGGTCGATCGACACCTGGCTGTCGGGACGAACCAACTTCATGGGACGTTGCTATCACCGAGATCGCGCCCGAATCACCATTGGATGATGGGGGAGCGGTCGGCCGATCACTGCGAAGTGGCTCACGAAGGAGGTCAGACCGGATCTCGTGGGAGGTGCACCTCACCGATCCGTCTCGAAAATGGGAAGCCATCTGAAACCGTGAGCCTCCATCCGACACGTGAGGTCGGTGGCTTTCCCCTCAGGCTCACAGGTGATCTACATGCTCAATCGCCTCGAGAGGGCGACTCGTATGATTCGAGTCGATGAGCAGTGGTGAACTCTCACAACCGGGCCCAGACGGGAACCAGCCAGCTGAAGAGGCAGCTCTCGGCTCTCCGAGAGCTCGTCGCCGTTTCCTTGCCCTTGGTGTGGTCCTGGCTCTCGCCTTGGGTCTCTACCTCTACGTCGACTTCACTCCGAAGACCTCCGGTGGACCGATTGCGGCTGGCGCAGCGGTGCCGCACTTCACGCTGGCCAACGTCAACGGTGGCCCGACGGTCGGTACGCCGATCGATGGGGGTGGAGATGGCAAACCGGTGGTGCTGGTCTTCTTCGCGGCGACCTGCACCATCTGCCGTACCGAGCTTCCTCAGATAGCGAAGGTGGTGAGCGTCCAAAGACACGAGGGAGGCAAGCTCGCGAAGCTCTGCAGTCCTCGGAATCGACACCTTAGATACACCTGCTGCGGGCGCTGCTTTCGCCCGCTCGAAGCGGCGTGACGTTCCCTGTGGGCTCGGACGAGGACGCGACCATCTTGTCGAACACCTTTGGGTACCTCGGTGACCCCTACGTCGTCTTCGTCCAGGCGGACGGCATCGTCTCAGACGTCCACCCTGGCGCCATGACACCCGCGTCGTTCGCGGCTCAAGAGCAACAACTGGTGAAGGTCAGCTGAGAGACAGAGCGCGGCTGCCTGACGATTGAAGGTCCGCTCCACCTCCCGGCAGGAGGGGATCAGACTCTCAGGTGAGCTGCCTGATGATCTGGACGAGCTCGTCCTCGCTGTAGCCCTGCCGGCGGGCGAGCTGCACGAGCTCTCGCGCCTTCGACAGCACAGGGCTCTTCTTGGGTGCGGATCCCGTGACGGTCACCCCTCGCCCTTGGCGGAACTCCAGCAGACCTTCATCCCTGAGGAGACGAAGTGAGCGAAGGACCGTGTTCGCATTGACGCCCATGACGGTGGCGAGGTCCCTTGCTGGAGGGAGTCGATCGCCAGGGCCTGCCTCCCCGGCTTCGATGGCACGGCGAATCTCACCGGCTACCTGCTCGAAGAGCGGTGTGGGGTCAGTTGGGTCAAGGTTGACGGAAATCATTGTGCTAGCTAGATTAGCACCATGAGCCACGGAGGGACCAACGAGATGAGCGTCCTCGATCGAGACCGGACACGTCAGCCCACAGAGCCGGAGGCACTCATCCCAGAGGCCCGCCAAGCGCAGCGTCTGCGCTACGGCAAGGTCATCGCGGCAGCAGTGGCAGCGTTGGTGGTGCTCGGTGCGGCCATCTTCGTCGCAACCTCGTCACACAGCGCTAGCACTCGATCACAGGGCGCAACGCTCGGGAGTGCCACCGTGGTCGCCGCTGCCAAGCAGGTCACGATGCGTCCCGTCCTCTGCTACGTGCCGGCCTACGTGGCATCGAGCGCATCCGCTCCTTCGGATCTCCCCAGTGCCTGCGCGGCGCCGAATCAGCTCCTCCCTGGGAATCTCGGAACCGGCACCGCGTCGGCCGATCCATCGCTCAGTTCGCTGCGCTCGACGCCCACAAGCGAGATCGCTTCGAACAAGTCGGTGCTGTTGAGTGACGACAAAGGGATCCGCTATCTGCTCGGTCCCGTCGAGCTTCGATTGGCACCTGCCTCGGTGGTCAAGAGTGCAAGCGCCACTCGAAATGCTCTGGGGCAATGGGTCGTCGACTACACCTTGACCTCGACAGGGGCATCGAAGAACGATGCAGTCATGAACGCCAACTTCCACAAGGCGATCGCACTCGTGCTCGATGGCACGGTGTTCAGCGCACCCGTGATCCAGCCAAGTCAGTCGACGTTCTCGAGCTTCCAAGGACAGGGTGAGATCTCGGGCATCACCCAGGCTCAGGCAAAGGCACTCGCCGCAGCGCTGTAGATCGTCGCCTCGCTCCCGGCGTGGTGGGGCAGTGCCAGTCGACTTGGATCAAGAGGCCGTCCAGATGTTCCGAGGTTCCTTCCAACAGAATGGTCGGGTGGAGGTTCGACTAGCTGTTCGAGGTGATGGCACGACGCTTGTGGAGATCGCTCAGCGAGCGATCAGGATCTCGGCGTCGCCCTGGTACGCGTCGCACCAGCTGCAGGCGTGGGCGAAGGCCCTCTCGGGAGACCTCATTGATGAGGCTCTGGACAACTCCAAGGTCTTCGTCGCCGTAGAAGCTGATCGGATCGCTGGATTTGCCAAACTCATCGAGATGCCTAGACCTCGGACGCAGCTCGATCTGCTTTACGTCGACCCCGATTTCTCTCGTCGAGGAGTAGCTCGAGATCTCATCTGCGCCGTCGAAGAGGCAGCTCGTTCACACGCTCCTGTCGAGATCTGGGTCGATGCGTCGCTATCGGCGGTGCGGGTCTTCGAAGCACTGGGATACCAGTTCCGTGAGGAATACCTCAAGGAGCTAGGAGGTCTCTTCTACGAGAACGCCTGGTTTAGCAAGCGGCTGTGATGACCATCCGGCAGAAGTGTTCCGACCCGGGTCGAGGGGTCGGTTCTGCCATCCTCTTGATTCGACTCTTTGACGGCGGGTTCCTCAAGCCAGCCAGCTAGAGATCCGTGGGGGCGTTCTCAAGCGTTTCGATTGTCTCAACGGGCAGTTGGACCCTCAAGTCAGGTGTGATTGTTATGGGCTACCAGCTCCTAGGGCTCAGTGGCTGATCTCCCGACCAAAGTGGAGCGCGGTCTTTGCCAACCCCTCCCGTAGGTAGAAGCGATGAGCGTCTTCTCGCTGTACTCCCGAGTCGAGGTCGAGGACGAGGCACCCTTCATGTCTTGCGCGCAGGGCCATCTGGGCCAAGACGAAGCTCCCGATGCCGCTGCTCCGAGAGCCTTTGGCCGTCACGAGGTCATCGATGTAGAGCTTCCGACGAGACGACGTGTTGTGGACCACCCGCCAGCCGCAGACACCGACGCAGCGTCCATCGAGATAGACCACCGAAAATCGCAGACCTTGATCGAATCCCAGCGAGTAAATCTCTGCAAATGACTCTGACGTGAGCTGCGGGCGCAGCGCCTTCAGGACAGGCAGCGCGTCCTGCTCGAGGCGCGGGTCGCCAGGGTTCAGGTCGACAAGGTCCAATCTCGACTCAAACGTCTCGGCACCGCACATGGTTCGACGATATCGGCGGCAGTGGGTGTGCCCTTGATCTGCCGCACCGACGCGGTGATCAGGGAAGGTCTGGACTTGGATCCAAAACGCCGTAGTGGAGATGAGTGACGCCGCTGTCGAAACGTTGCTCGTCGAGCAGCCTGAACTGCGCGTGGGTGTTCTTCGGCAACGCAGGCTTGCCGCCACCAACCGCAACCGGGAATACGAAGAGATGGCATTCGTCAAGCAACCCGGCACCGAGTGCCTGACCTGCAAGGTCACCACCGCTGATCGCGATGTCGGTCTTCGAGGACCTCTTGAGGTACCGGACCGATTCCGGATCAAACTCGCGCTCGATACACGTTCTCGCGCTCGATGGCCATGGGAGCATCCGTGAGTAGACAATCTTCTCAGCCGATTGCCACACTTCGGCGAAGTCCCGGTATACCTCCGGCACCTCGGCATCGGTGCTCGCAGTCTCCCAAAAGACCATCGTCTCGTACATTCTTCGCCCGTAGAGGTAGATGCCGATATTCCGATCGAGATCGTTGATGAAGGCATGTACTTCGCCATCTGGCTCCGCCCAGTCGAACCGACCCGCTGTGTCCTCGAAGTACCCGTCGAGCGAGCAGAGCGACGTATAGATCAGCTTGGCCAAAGTGAACACCCTTCGGGGGATTTCTGTTTCATCTCAAGGTAGCGCGGGCCCAAGTTGGATCGGGTTCCTGAAGCTGACGTAGTTAGGTGTGATGCCGAACCGGCGTTCTGGGGCACGGTCCTGATCAGCCCTGGAGATCGCCTGGCCCGAGGGGTACGTCCACGGCGTGCACACGAAGAATGTCGAGAGGCACGATCTCGAGCGCTCTCTCGTGGGTTGAGGCGAGGACCACGAATGCCGCCGCGCCGTCGTGATGGGAACGGAGCCAGTTGGCGGCGGTCACGCACCAACGGTCGCCGGGAACCAGACCCGGGAACCCGTAGTGAGGCATCGGAGTGCTCAGATCGTTGCCGATGGCCCTTTGGTGCTCAAGAAACTCGGCGGTGACCACGGCGCAGATGGTGTGGCTCCCGAGATCCTCGGGTCCCGTCGTACAACACCCGTCACGGTAGAAGCCCGTGACGGGGTCGGTGCCACACGGCTCCAATGAGCCACCTAGGACGTTCCGGTCAACCATGGGCGCAGTATCGCCGACATTCCGAGCTAGGGCAGGCGACTCCCGCCAGTACCCATATCACTCCCGGCGATAGGTGACGTCTAGGCACTGGGCGACCTCAAGGCAAGCAGTGCGTCACAATGGGCCGAATCTCGCAGCTACCACCCCAGTCCGGGACATGTTCCTGATGGAGGCGCAACATGCGGGTCGCAACCTCGGCTGCCTGCTCCAGCGAAGGCGCATCGACGACTGCGAAGCCGTGGATCGGCAAACTTGCCTCACTTTCGATGATGCCGCTCGGGGATAGCTCGACTCGCACCCCGTCTGCATTTGATGCAAGCCCCCCGCTGACGGCGAAACGCCCCGACCTGAGTTCGTTCTCAACCAGATCAGTCATTGCGGATTGGAGCTCAGCCGGCGAAGTGGCCAGTGGGTCCATAGTGACTGTCACCAAGAACTGCAATTGCTCTCCTCCTCTGGCTTTCCTCAGAGCGGGCGATGAGGTACCCGTCAACTACTTTTCCATACGCCCGAATGTGCCGGACTTCCACACCTACCCGGCCTTGTGGGGCACTCGGCATCGGAGGTCCGGATTACAGCAATTCGAGGAACTCTTCCACCGTTAGGTTCGATTGCCGAATGATGGAGCGCAAGGTACCGGCTGCGAGCTCTCGGTGCAGAGGGACGATCACCGTCGACTGATCTTGTCGAAGCTTGACGTGACTCCCGCGTTGGCTGACCTGCGGAAAGCCGTTACCTTCGAGCGCCTTCACTACCGCAGATCCGCTGAGAACAGGAAGCGCAGGGCTTACGCAGAGAGTTGGAACGTTGTTACGACGGGGTGCTCGAAGTCGAGAGGCTCACTGCGACCCTCGAAGAAGAGCTCAAGCGCCTCCTTGAGGTTCTCCACAGCAAGATCAGCCGACTCACCCTGGCTTGTCACCTCGACCTCAAGGCAACGAGCGACGAACCAGTCGCCTTTGTGGGTGATCGCCGCGGTGAACTCCATGGCTGAATCATAGAGGAGCCCTGTGTCAGGGTTCCCAAGATCAACCTTGCCTGGGATGTTCAATCGTGGGCCTCAACTCCTTCTTGACTGCTTGGCGTCTTTCCGCCTCTTTACGACATCCCGCCGACCCGGCGTTTAGGGACACCCCACTTGGATCCCGTCCTCGACCGCGTCATTACTCAGTGGTACGATAAATGGTACCAGTCTAGAGGAGGTCGAGATGGCGATCACCGCCAGTGAAGCTCGCAAGAACCTGTTTCCGCTCATCGAGCAGGTGAACGACGATCGCCAGCCGGTCGAGATCACCTCTAAGCGAGGTGACGCAGTGCTCATCTCACGCGCCGACTATGACGCGCTCGACTGAGACGGCGTGGCTGCTCAGGGCACCGGCGAACGCAACCCGCTTGCTGGAAAGCCTGGCTCAAGCGCAAGCAGGCGAGAGAAGCGTCCACGAACTCGACCAGTGAGGATCGTCTTCACGCCACATGGCTGGGAGGACTATCAGTACTGGCAGTCGACCGACCGCCAGACCTTGAAGCGGCTCAACCGGCTCCTCGCCGACACGCTGCGAGAGCCATTCTCAGGCATCGGCAAGCCCGAAGCGCTTCGCCACGTGCTGGCGGGATGCTGGTCACGTCGAATCGATGAGGAGCATCGATTGGTCTACCTCGTCGATGGCGACGACCTCGTCATCTTGCAAGCTCGCTACCACTACGAGCGATAGAGCGAGCCTCAATAAGAGGTCGCTTCCAGGCGGCCCCCTGAGGTGTCCGACCGATCCGGCGGTCGGGGATGATCTCAACCGACCCACTGGCTAATTGAGATCTGTCCTTCACCGCATGGATGGAAGGATGTGAGAATGACCCAGGTAGCCGCACCGCCCGGACCGCTAAGCAAGTCGGAGAAGTTCTGGCGATACATGGGCACCCGACCGCTAGGTGTTTCACTTACCCCGTTGATCTTCCTTGCGGGCGGCATCTTTATAGCCATTGGGACACAAGCTCCTTCGGGAGGAATCACTTTCATCGTTCTTGGCGTGGTCTTCCTGGCCCTCCTCGCGTTCTGCAGACTTCGATGGACGCAGATCTGCAAACGCCGTGGCGTCAGGGTTGAGCAACGCTATTGGTTTAGAGAGCCGAGTTGGTTGTTGGAGCAGCGAGCTGGGAAGCGCGAGGCAAAGGCCACGCGTCGCTAGACGGGCCTGGCTGGTCACCATCGTTGAAGCGGCCCAACTCTTCGGGTGTCCACAATGTGCCGCTGGGGGATACCCATAAGAGATCCCTCGGGTCCCATTGGGAGATGGAGTCCAAGTCCATCATCTCATTCAGAACTGCCCATTCACTTTGGCACGCAAAAACCCAAAATCACTGACGTTTCAGCCTCGCACCACCAACTTTGTAGAGATAGGTGGCAAATGCCCATCTTCTGTGGCGCTGAGCAGCAGCACTGAAGAGGACCTTTACCCATTCCGGGTTCCGCCGATAATGTCCATTATGTCAAGTAACGGAGAAACGGATGCAGCCAAGAGGACTGCTTGACCTTGAGGTGCAGGCTTCAACTCGCTCCCCTGCGCAGCCCAGACGGCTCTTGGCTACCGGCCCCTAGCAATCGGAGGTTCTCGACAGCACGCGGGTTCGCTCGAGACGACAGCAAGTCCGCCAAGGCGATGGTTGAAAGTTGAGCTTCCCATCGTTACGTTTCCAAGGAGGGTGACAGGCGGGGGTGTTCCATGTCGTCCATCGAGGTGGTTGAGAGGCCGACTGAGCGACGAGCTTTCGCCGTCGATCACGTTCGGGAACGCCAGTGGTCGGCACCTGGAAATCAACTCGCCTGCGCGGCGGCGTCGCCGCTCTTGGCGCCTCGTGAGGCGCTCGTGACTTTCCGTCACCCTGACGACCAAGCCTCAACCAAGGGCACAACAAAGAAGGAACAAGCGAAAGGAATCACATGGGACGCAAAGTTGCTGACTGCAGAGACTTCCCGAGCGAGAGCGGCTGCACGCTCACCATCTCGGGCGAAGAGGACGAGGTGGTGGCCGCCGCTACGCAGCATGCCGTAGCCGTCCACGGCCATGAGGACACCGCTGAGGTGAGGGCGTGGCTACGCCAGAACCTCAAGGAAGAAGGTTCGCCGTAGATCGCTCTTCGTGTGGGTGACCACAAGCCACGCGGGGCTGCTTGGCGAGACTGGGGGCGTCGGCTCCCCCGGCTCAGCGCTTCTCGGCGGCAACCTTGATGGCAGCAATGGTGTGAGGGATGCCTACCTCGGCGGCCCGGGCCCTCTCTGCCACTTGAGCTTGGGCGTCGTCACCAAAGATCTCTCTGAAGAACGCCTCGCCCCCAGGGAGGAACTCCCAGGACTCTGTCAGCTCAGTCCCGCCCTGGACCGTCTTGAAGCTGTAGCCCCACCGCACGCGATCTCCCCCGACGATGAAGGCAAACTCGCGCCCCCGATCGGCGGCGACCACCTGCGACTTGGTCTCCCACGTGCGTTCGGGCGTCTCGTTGCGACCGAAGAACCAGGACCCGACCTCGAGCGAGCTGCCCTCGTCCCACCAGCACGCTTTGCACACTGGGCTCCACTCCCCCATCCGAGTGATGTCCGAGACCATGTCATAGAGATCCTCGGCGGAGCACGACACACGAATCGACTCTGAGAAATTCAGGTTGGCCATCTCTCGAGTATGCACGGCGCGACGTGCCTGGCGCCTTGCGGCGAGCAGGGCTCTAGGTGGCCGCCTCTTCGAGCAGGGCGTCGATCTGGGCCATGCACGCCTCCATGCCTTCGACGACCCCTGTTTCGATCGCTTGCTGCATCCCCTCCAGCGAGTCGAAGTGAGTGGTGAGGATCATGCGCGTCACCTCCCCCGCCGCTTCGAAGTCGATCTCGAAGCGGGTCATGGAGTTGCCGTCGCTCGGCGTGCCGTCATCGTCGACGATGGCGTCCTCTAGCACCAGTCTGCGAGGTGCGTCGACCTCGATCACGACCCAGGTGCCCTCGAACCTGTCTCCGCCCTCCGGTCCGGCCATGAAATAGGTGATCGTTCCACCCGGCGTGAGCTCGTGCCGCTCGAAGGTGGCGGGGAACCCAGGTGGTCCCCACCACCGCTCCAGGAGGCGAGGGTCAGCCCACAGCTGCCAGACGTGGTCCAGAGGTGCCTTGAACTCCGCCGTGATGCTCATGGTCAGATCCTCTGCGTTCTTTTCGACATGCCACTCCGTCACGTTCGTGCCCTCTCAGTCGTCTCGAACAGGACGTCCTCGAAACGATCGAGGCGCGCTCGCCACATCGCCTCCAGCTCATCGAGCAGCTCATGTGCTCGACGAAGCTGGTCGAGCCTCACCACGAACGAGCTGCTCTCGCCCGCGTCGATGCTTCGAGACCAGACCGGCGTCCACCAGAACCTCGACGTGCTTCTGCACCGCGGTGAGGCTGATCGGGTAAAGACGACCGAGCTCACTGACGGAACGCTCTCGGTCAAGCGTCTCAGCCACGATGTCGCGCCGGGTCGCATCGCTGAGCGCGAAGAACAGCCGGTCAATCTTGCTCATGTCCTCAACAGTTACTGCAACCATATGGTTGTAGGTTACCGCCCTCAGAGCTGCCTGTCAATCAGCCAGCGAACCATCCCTTTGGTCCGTTGCGTCGTTGCCAACGGCGGCTTGCCCTTGCCGAGGGCTGCTCCACGCTTCGGACCGTCGAGTTCGGCCACGGGTCGGGAGGGCGACACGCAATTCGAGGTGCCAAGGCGGCAACGCCTGCGTCGGCGCGAGAAGGGCAGCTGCCTTCACCCGCTCGGCGTGAAGGAGCACGGGAGGTGCTTGATGCCGTTGACAAAGCTCGATCGCATCGGGATCGCAGGACCTGAGACCTCGAGATCTGGCAACGCGACGAACAGCTCCGCAAACAGCGCACCGATCTCGCATCGCGCCAGATGCGCTCCCAAGCAGTAGTGCGGGCCAGGTGCGCCAAAGCTGAGATGTGCGTTCGGCTCACGTCGGAGATCAAAGCGATAGGGATCAGCGAAGACAGCGGGGTCGCGATTCGCAGCCCCGTAGAAGAGGACGACCTTGTCGCCTTCGTGAAGCTCCGTGCCACACAGGGCCGTATCTGCGGTGACGGTCCGTCGCATCCAATTCACCGGCGACGCCCAGCGCACGATCTCCTCAACGGCAGTGGTTCTGAGGCCTTCGACGTCGGACTGCCACAGAGCTCGCTGGTCGGGGTGCTCGCTGAGGGCCAGCATCCCGTGAGCGATGGCGGTCTGAATGGTCTCGTTCCCGGCGCTCACCAGCTCGAGGAAGAACGAGGCCACCTCGGAGTGCGTCAACGACTCCCCGTCGATGGTGGCGTTGACCAGGGCTGAGGTGAGGTCGTCGGAAGGGTGAACCTTGCGATACTCGGCCAGATCACCCATGAGACCGCCGAGCTCGAAGCCTGCGGCGAGCAGCGCTTCAACGGGGTGCTGACCCTCCTCGAAGAAGTCGGGATCTTCGCGCCGACAAGATGACTTTCGAGCAGCGCAAGACCATCGAACGATCCCCCGGCGGAATGCCCATCATGTCGCAAATGACCGCCAACGGGAGCGGCGCCGCGATTTCGCTCACGAAGTCGCAGCTCCCCTTCGACCGCGCTCGCGCAACTGTCAACCTCGCCTCCTCAGCGATCTGTGACTCGATCGTGGCGATGCGGCGCGGGTTGAACGCCTGGCTGACGATGCGTCGGAGTCGCGTGTGGCGCGGCTTGTCCGTCGAGACCAGGCCTGAGAAGAGCTCAAGCATCTCCGGAGGCAGATCGATGATCGAGATCGCTCCCCTGCCTGAGCAGTAGAGCTCAGGTGTGCGGCTGACCGTGACGACGTCGTCGTAGCCGAGAACGGCGAAGTACCCAGGTCCGACGGGCAGCGGGATAGGCGAGTCAACCTCGGGCTCAGCGAAGAACGGCATGGGCTGCTCGGCCCGCAGCAGATCGAAGGCCTCGTAGCGCTCGCCGAGCGGGCGCATCCAGAACTCGAGGTCAGACAGATCAATGGACTCGTGGTCGATACCCACGTCCACCTCCAATGCCGGGCGGTAGGCGTCATGATACGTGACGGTCGACGGCGCCCCCTCACGTGACCAGGGACGAAGGCATCGGCACACGACGGTCCACGAGCCCGTCCGAGGGCGGCCGGTAGCCTTCAGTGCCATGGCTGAGGGTCGGAGGTTCACACGCTTCGACCTCGCAGGCGCCATGCGAGATCTCTCAAGCTCGGTGACGCTCGACCCCGACCTCGAGCCCGATGAACCGCCTCCCGCTCGACAGCCTTCGTATCGGGTTGGCGTCACTCGTCTTCATCGGCGGTTTCCTCGGCACCTTGGCTCGCTACGCCGTGGTCTTCTACCACCATGCGCCGAAGCACGGCTGGGACCCCACGATCTTGCTCATCAACGTGTCAGGCGCCTTCGTGCTCGGCGTGCTCGGGACCACCTTGTTCACCAGCCGCCCCACGTGGGTCGGTCTTCGCCTTGCGGTGGGGACCGGTTTCCTCGGCGGCTGGACGACCTATTCGGCGATCATCGCCGGCTCGTTGACCTTGGCCCATCACGACTCGCACCTCGCCTCGGCGCTGAACCTGCTCTTCGAGCTGATCTTCCCCGTCCTTGCCGCGGGGCTCGGCATGGTGCTCGGCGCCCTCTTCACACGGCGGGCCTCCTGATGGGGCTCGCCCTCGGCGTCGCGCTCTTCGGCGGTCTCGGCGCCCTCTTCCGCTACGGGCTCGACCACCTCGTCGCACAGCACTTCGGCCGCAGCCTGCCCTTTGGCACGATGAGCATCAACATCATCGGCTCGGGACTAGGCGGGATCCTGGTGGGCGCTTCGCTGCACCTCGGGATCGCCAGCACCACCGAGACCCTGCTGCTCGACCGGCCTCCTCGGAGGCTTCACCACCGCGTCGACCTTCTCCTTCGAGGTGGCCGAGCTGCTCCGACGACAGCGCTTTGCCGCCGGCGCCCTGGTGGCGGTCGGCACGATGGCCGTCGCGCTCCTCTTCGGCACGGTCGGGGTGCTGCTCGGCGAGGCCTCCGCACCGCATGACCGCTGTCTCCCGGCTCTTCTGAGCCCCTCGACTCGCTCCCGACAGTGCGCTCGAGGATCGCCTTGGAGCTGGCACCGAGGTCATCTGGCGGACCCTCAAGCGCACTGCCCCCGCTCCCCCGTCTGTCGCTCGGGTGGCCAAGTAGATTGGCTCGCGTGTCAGCGCCGAGCTTCTCAGAGTCATCGCCCGCCGACGACGGAGGAGCCCAAGCCGCCTCGCGGACCTCTCGTCCCGGGCAGCGGGAAGACGCTCGGGATCGTGGTGCTCGGCGTCATCGCCGTCTGCTTGGTGCTCGGCATCGTCGTCTCACTGATCTCGGCTGGGAACGACAACTCGCGCAGCTCTCGTCTCAAGAACCAGGGCATCCACGTGCCGGTGACGGTCAGCTACTGCCTCGGCCACCTCAGCGGGTCTGGCAGCACCCTCGCCGGCTACACCTGTCACGGCACCTACGTCGTGCACGGCACCACCTACCACGAGGTCATCGGCTCGAAGTCGACGTTCTCGAAGCCAGGCACGGTCATCGCCGGGGTCGCCGACCCCACCCAGCCGAGCACGGTGGTGACCGCCACCTCTGCCGAGTCGGCGTCGACGTCAGCCGCGCCCTACGTGATCGTCGCCGTCTTGATCCTCGTGCTGGTCGGCACGCTCGCCTGGATGGTGATCCTCATCCGGCGCCGGCGAAGCACTCCCTGAGCCTTCCTCCGGGTCGAGCGTCTCGACGTTGAAGGTCGAGCTCAGTCCCCTGGGGCCCGAGCGTCCTCGGTGGGCACCAGGCTCCGAGCAGCCCTCGCCTCATCCACCCGTCGCACCGGCGTCGTCCGTGGTGCCGCCTGGACGTCGGCGGGTGAGACCTTGGCTTCCTCCACGATGCGCTCGAGCGACTCGGCCAGGGCTTCCAAGGTCTGGAGGCTCTCGGTCTCGGTGGGCTCGAACATGAGCGCCTCGTCGATGATGAGCGGGAAGTAGACCGTCGGCGAGTGGAAGCCCTCTTCGAGCAGGCGCTTGGCGATGTCGAGTGCCTTGACGCCAGTGGCGCGCTTGAGATCGCTCGAGGTCACGACCACCTCGTGCATGCACATGCGGTCATAGGCCGCGGGCAGGAAGCCGTCGAGCCGAGCACGGAGCCAGTTGGCGTTGAGCACCGCCCGCTCAGAGACACGGCGCAGGCCATCGCCCCCATGGACCTTGATGTAGGCGAGCGCCCGAGCGAGCACGAGGGCGTTGCCGTGCCAGCCGTGGACCCGACCGATGGAGCGCTCTGGGGTCACCCACCCGAAGGAGCCGTCCTCGAGCCTGGTCGCTCGAGGACCCGGCAGGATAGGGGGCGACGCGCATGGAGACCGCCACCGGTCCCGCACCTGGTCCTCCGCCACCGTGAGGGGTGGCGAAGGTCTTGTGCAGGTTCATGTGGATGATGTCGAAGCCCATGTCGCCGGGGCGAACGACGCCCAAGATGGCGTTGAGGTTGGCGCCGTCGTAGTAGAGCAGGCCGCCCACCTCGTGGACCGCAGCGGCGATCGCGGCGATGTCCTCTTCGAAGAGACCCGCCGTGTTGGGGTTCGTCAGCATGATCCCTGCCACGTCGGTGTCGAGCGCAGCCTTGAGCTGCTCGAGATCGACGAGGCCTCGCGCATCGGTGGGGATCGGTCGTCACCTCGAAGCCGCCCAGGGTGGCGGACGCGGGGTTGGTCCCATGAGCGGAGTCTGGGATGAGGACCCGGGTGCGGCGCTCGCCGGCGGCCTCGTGATAGGCCCGCATCAGCAGCAGGCCCGTGAGCTCGCCCGCCGCGCCTGCTGCGGGCTGAAGCGTGGCCTGGGCCATGCCTGTGATCTCACAGAGGGTCTCTTCGAGCTCCACCATGAGCCCCAGCCAGCCCTGGGTGAGCGACGCTGGCGCCCCGGGGTGCACGTCGTTGAGCCCCGGCATGGCCGCGACGGTGTCGCAGACCTTCGGGTTGTACTTCATCGTGCACGACCCGAAGGGGTACGAGCCCAGATCGACCGAGAACTGCCGATGGCTCAGCCTGGTGAAGTGAGCGACCAGGTCGCGCTCGGAGACCTCGGCGATGTCGAGCGGCTCGGTGCTGAGCGCCTCGAGGGGCAAGAGCTCGTCGAGCGGACGCTCGGGGAGCCCCGTGGTGCGCAGCTGGACGGCGCTGCGACCGGGGACCGAGAGCTCGAAGAGCGTCGGCTCGGTGTCGTCGCCCATCAGGGGCGCCGAGCGAGCGCGTCCACCCGGCGCCGCCGAGCGTGGCCAAGGCGTGGAGCCGCTCTGGCATCAGGCCACCGCCTTGGCCAGAGAGGAGACGAACGAGTCGATCTCGAGGCGGGTCCGTCGCTCAGTGGCCGCCACCAAGATCGTCCTGGCTCGAAGCGCTGGGTCGACCGACAGGTCGCCTTCTTCGATCAGCGACTCGAGGGCGAGGCCGCCCAAGAAGCCCTCGTGGGCGAGGCGATCGAGGACCGCGGCAGCATCGGCGGGCACCGTGATCGCCACGTCTCGGGCGGTCGGCACCCCGTCGAGGAGTGGTTCGACGCCCTCGATCTTGACCGCCTGCTCGAGCAGGTAGCGCGTGGCGTTCACGCTGCGCTTCGCGATCTCGGCCAGTCCCTGCGTGCCCAGCCACCCGAGCTGGATCGCAGCCGTGACGGCCATCAGGGTCTGGTTCGAGCACACGTTCGACGTCGCCTTCTCACGCCGGATGTCCTGCTCGCGGGCTCGCAGGGTCGTCACGTAGGCCCGACGGCCCTCCTGATCGACGGTCTCGCCCACCAGACGGCCTGGCAGCCTCCGCACCAGGTCCAAGGTGCAGGCGAAGAGGCCGAGGTAGGGGCCGCCGAAGCTCAGCGCTGTGCCCAGGGGCTGGCCCTCCCCCACCACCACGTCGGCACCGAGCGAGCCTGGCGTCTTGAGCACGGAGGCCATGACCGGATCGGCAGCCACCACCAGCAAGGCGCCGAGCTCGTCGCAGCGGCGCCGCACGTCAGCGAGATCCTCGAGCGTCCCGAGGTACGTCGGCCAGCTCACGACGACGACACCCGGTGCCGAGGACTCGTCCATGGCGTCGAAGTCGCTCCGACCCCCGACCAGGGGGACCTCCAGCAGCTCATGGCCGGTGCCTCGAGCGAAGGTGGCAGCGGTGGCTCGCCAGTGCGGGTGGACACCCGAAGAGAGCCAGACCCCAGGGCGGCGAGCGGCGGCCACACCGAGGTTGATCGCCTCGACGAGGGACGTGGCGCCGTCGTAGAGCGAGGCGTTGGCCACCGGCAGCCCCGCGAGGCGCGCCACCAAGGTCTGGTACTCGAAGATGGCCTGGAGCACGCCTTGGGCTACCTCCGGCTGATAGGGCGTGTAGGCGGTGACGAACTCGCTGCGTGAGCTGAGCGAGCGCACCACCGGAGGGATCTCGTGGTCGTAGGCCCCCGCCCCGGCGAAGCAGATGGCCGACGAGGTGCCGGCGTTCAGCGAGGCGTAGCCCTCCATGGCGGCGACCACGTCAGGTTCGGGCTGCCCATCCTCGAGGGCAAGCCCACCGACCACCTTGAGGGCCTCAGGGATGGCGTCGAAGAGCTCCGCCTCGCTCGACAGCCCGAGGAAGCCGAGCATCGCCTCGAGCTCTTCGGGCGTGTGCGGTGTGTAGTCAGGCACCCTCGGTCAGCTCCTCGTCCAGAAGGGCAGCGACGTGACCTCTGCGGGGATCAGGCGGCCTCGGACGTCGATCTCGACCCCCAGGCCCACCGGGGCCTCGACGCCTGCGTCGAGGAACGCCAGTGCGATGCCGACCTCCAACATGGGCGAGAAGTTACCCGAGCTGGTGACGCCCGCTGACGTCCCGTCGACGATGACGCTGGCGCCGTCACGGAAGGGCTGGCGGTTGAGCCCCTTGAGGGCGACCAGGCGTCGAGCAGGGCCCTGGTCGCGCTCGGCCAAGAGCGCCGCTCGACCGCAGGAACGTCGGCTTGTCCCAGCCGACCACCCAGCCGAGTCCGGCTTGCAGCGGCGTGATCCCAGGGCCGAGCTCGTGGCCATGGAGCGGCAGGCCAGCCTCGAGGCGCAAGGTGTCGCGCGCACCGAGGCCAGCGGGGGTGACGCCGGCCTCGAGCAGGCGGGAGAAGACCGTCTCGGCGAGGGCGTTGGGCACCGAGAGCTCGACGCCGTCCTCACCGGTGTAGCCGGTGCCGGCCACCACGATCGGCGTGCCGTCGAGGGCGAGCTCTTAGACGTGGAACCGCTTGACCGACGCGATCTCCTCGCCGAGCGCAGCCAGCTTGGCCCGAGCGCCAGGGCCCTGGACAGCCAGGATGCTTCGAGCAGCGGTCACGTCCTCTCCCCCGAGGGCCGAGACGACGCGCTCGGTGTTCGACGCGTTGGGCATCACGTCAAAGACCTCCGAGGAGCGCCACCAGACGATGATGTCGTCGAGCACCGAGCCATCCTCGGCCAGCAGATGGGTGTACTGCGCGCGTCCGGGGGCCACCTTCGAGAGATCGTTGGTCAGCGTCGACTGGAGGTGCTCGAGGCTCCCTTGGCCGGCCACCCGCACGGTGCCCAGGTGGCTGACGTCGAAGACCACCGCGTCAGCTCGACACGCCCGGTGCTCCGCCACGGTGCCCGAGCCGTAGGCCAGCGGCATCTCCCAGCCGCCGAACTCGACCAGCTTGGCGCCGAGTGCCTCATGAGCGCTGTAGAGGGCGGTGCGCTTGAGAGCGCCGCTCATGCGGCGCTCGTCTCTCCTGTGTCGATGCCGTGTCGCGCCGCCAGGGCGAAGAACTCTCGCTGGTAGACGACCTCGATGGCGAGATCCGGGTAGAGCTCTCGGAAGCGACGGATCTTGGCGTTCTTGCGGGTCACCAAGCGCTGCTCGGCCGTCGTCAGCTCGACGAAGCACCGCTGCTCGGGCAGCCAGAAATCAGGTCGGAAGCCAGAGGCCCGAGCTCCGTCGTCACGCCAGGTGAGGGTGAACTCGACGGGCTCGTAGTCCCAGGCGATCCCGTAGAGATCGAGCAGGGACGCGAAGATCCGCTCGGAGGGATGGGCGAAGCGTGTCTGCGCCGCAGGCGCTGCGGCAGGGTGACGGCGCCGCTCGAGGCGGAGGTCGAGCGGCGCGTCGGTCATGCGGTCCGGGCTCGAGTGGTGTCTGGCTCCGCCTCGAGGCTGGCGGAGATCTCGATGATCGAGGCGTCGAGGTCGGAGACGAGGCCGCCCATGGGCACCACGTTCAGCACGCCCTGGCCGCCGGCCAAGAAGGTCGACGATCGCGCCCGAGTCGGCGGCCAAGACCGAGGTGGAGCTCGACAAGATGAGGCTGGCGGAAGCCAGATCGGCGTTCAAGTTCTCACGCAGGCAATCCACGGCCTGGCGAGCCCGCTGCAGCGAGACCCCGGCGTCCAAGAGCTGCTTGATGACCTTGAGCTCGACGACGTTCTGATACGAGTAGCGCCGCTTGGTGCCTGAGCCCTTCGCTTCGGCGATCGACGGCACGAGCAGACCCGTGCGAGCCCAGTAGTCGAGCTGGCGATAGGTGATCCCCACCAGCTTGCAGACCTGCGTTCCGCTGAACCACTGAAACTGCTCCGCGTTCTCGAGCATGCTCGTCATCGATCTCAACCTCTGTTCCGACACGTCCGACATTGTCGTTCCCGAGCGTACTGCCCGAGAGTCACAAGGGGGTAGTTACGAAACCGTATTTCTCGATGATTTCTCGAACGCCAAACCGGCCCCGCTGACCAGGACGGAGACCGGTGATCCCTCGCTCAACACCAGCGCGCCGTCGTGGCGGACGACCAGCTCGAGACCCCCTGGACCCGTGACGTGGGTCATCGCCTCGTGGCCGTGGTAGCGGCGCCGCAGGACCGTGAGCGACGAGCCCTCCGGGCCCTCAACCAGCGACAGCTGCTCAGGCCGCAGCACCACCTCGACGGCCCCGTCGGAGACGTCGTCGCCGTTGGCCACCGTGACCGCTCCGAGGACGGTAGTCGACCTCGCTCCCCTGCTTGGTGCCCTGGAGCACGTTGGCCTCACCGACGAAGGCTGCCGTGGCCACGTCGACCGGCTGGCGGTAGATGCTCGCCGGCTCGTCTTCTTGGACGATGGTCCCGTCACGCAGCACGGCGACCCGATCAGCCATCGAGAGCGCCTCGTCTTGGTCGTGGGTCACGAGGATGGTGGTCGCCCCGTGGGCGTGCAGCACAGCCGCCACCTGGTCGCGCACCTCGGAGCGAAGGGCGGCGTCGAGGGCCGAGAACGGCTCGTCGAGGAGCACCAGGGTTGGGTTGAGCGCCAGCGCTCGAGCCAGTGCCACCCGTTGGCGCTGGCCGCCGGAGAGCTCTGCGGGTCGCCGCGCCCCGAAGCCGCTGAGCCCCACGCCCTCTAAGAGACTCTCTGCCAGCTCGTGGGAGCGGGTGGCTCGCGGGACCCCGAAGAGCACGTTCTTCTCCACGCTCAGATGGGGGAAGAGGCTGCCGTCCTGAGAGACGTAGCCCACCCTTCGGCGCTCAGGAGGCACGAAGCTCGACGCGTCGTCGACCACGCGTCCCGGCGATCTCGATCGTCCCGTCGTCGATGACCTCAAAGCCGGCCACGCAGCGAAGCAGCGTCGTCTTGCCGCTCCCCGAGGCCCCGAGCAGGGCGAAGAAGCTGCCCTTGGCCACCGTGAGGTCGATCGAGCGGAGCACCTCGGTCGATCCGAAGCGCTTGGCCACACCCTGGAGCGAGAGCGCCGTCATCGAGCTCGGCGTCGCGCCCGCTCGCCCAGGCCGGTCAAGAGGGCGAGCGGTATCCCCGCCAGCAGGATCATGGCCGCAGCGTAGGGCGCCGCCTGGCCGTAGGCGATGCTCGACTGGTACGCCCAGAACTGCGTGGCCAGGGTCGTCGAGCCCGTGGGGATGAGGATCAAGGTCGCCGTCAGCTCGGTCAAGACGGCCAAGAACACCAGCGCGAAGGCCACCCCGATGCCTGGCGTGATGAGCGGCAGCGTCACGCGCACGAACTGGCGGGTTCGCCCTGCGCCCAGCGAGGCGGCGGCCTCGGTGAGCGAGAGGGGCACCTGGGCCAGCGAGGAGCGGACGCCGATGAGGGCCAACGGCAGGAACATCACGGTGTAGGCGGCGATGAGCAGCGGCGCACTCTGGTACCAGCGGCTCGGCAGGTAGTGCTCCGCGGCGTAGGTGAAGGCGAAGGCGATCACCACGCCCGGGACGGCGAGGGGTACCAGGGCCATGGTGCTCGGGACGCGGGCCAGCCACGAGCGGGCGCGGTAGCTCGAGAGCGCCAGCGCCACCGCGCCGGCGGTGGCCAGCACCGCAGCGGCCGTCGCGTAGACGAGGGTGGTGTCCGATCGCGCCCCAGAGCGATGCCGCGGGAAGCGTGGAGCCACCCGGATCAAGCAGCAGCGAGATGATGGAGCCCACAGGGACCCCCAGGGCCAAGACGGCAAGGCCCACCAGGCCGAGCAGGCACAGCCAGCGTCGCCCACCGAGCGCCAGGCGATGGGGCACGACGACCTCGGAGCCGACACCGAAGGGCTGTCGCTCGCTGACCGAGGCCTCGGTGCGCACCACGATGGCGCTCAGGATCACGAGCACCAGCGAGAGGGCGCACGCCAGCGCTGCGTCGAAGCCGACCTGGAAGGTGGTGTAGATCTCCGTGGTGAACGTCCGAAAGCCCAGCATCTCGAAGGAGCCGTACTCAGCCATGAGCTGGAGGGCGACGAGCAGGCAGCCACCAGCGATCGCCACCCGGATCTCGGGCAAGGTGACCCGCCAGAAGACCCGAGCGGTCGAGGCCCCGAGGCTGCGCGCCACCTCCTCTCGGCGGTGGTCGACGCGACGGAGCCCAGCGATGACCGGGAGCATCACGAAGGGATAGGTCGCCAAGGCCAAGACGAACACCGAGCCCCACAGGCCCCGCAACCACGGTGCGGCGTTGACCCACCCGAAGGTCTCGATGAAGTCAGGGATCGCGGCAGGGACCAAGAGCACCACGAAGAGGACACGGCGAGCGGGCACGTCGGTGCGCTCGAGCAGCCACGCTGCGGCCACGCCCAGCACGGCGGCAGCGAAGGTGGTCAGCACCGTCATCTCGACCGTGTTGACCAAGAGCGTGAGGGTCAGCTGGCGGAAGAGGATCGCCGAGAGCGCCGACCACCCGACGGCGAACGCCTGCGAGAGCAGGAACCCGATGGGCGCCACGGCGCAGAGCGCGATCAGCCACCCGACCACGACCAGGATCCTTGAGGGGTGCGACGCTGCTCGAGACGTCGTGCCCGCTCGAAGCTTGCTCAAGGACCCCTTGGCTCACAAGAGCTGGGCTTCTCGGAGGAGGGCCAGAGCGACCGCACCGGTGCCCAGCGCCTTGACGTCGAGCGGGGTGGGGTCATAGGCCGAGAAGGGCGGCTCGCCCTTGGGCGTGCCGACGCCCTCGACGAGCGGGTACTCGAAGCTGTCCGAGGCAGCGATGATGCGCTGGCCTTGCTCGGAGACCAAGAACGCCACGAACTCTTGGGCTGCAGCCTGCTCCTTTGAGGCCTTGAGCACGCCGGCACCCGAGATGCCCGAGAGGTAGCCCGGATCGCCGACGGCGAAGGGTGCGATGGCCGAGTGGATGCTGGCCTGGCCGATCTCAGCGCCGAGGCGATACCAGTAGTACTGCTCGATCACGCCGAGCTCGACCTGACCGCTGTTGATCGCGGCGAGCATCGACTCGTTGTCGGGATAGACGTGGCTGCCGGCGTTGGCCTTGAGCCCCTCGAGCCAGGTGAGGGTGGCCGCCTTGCCCACCTTGTCGTAGACCGAGGTCACGATGGGCTGGAAGTCGGTCTCTGAGGGGGCGATGGCGATCTTGCCCTTCCACTTCGGGTCAGCGAGATCGAGGACGGACGAAGGGAGCTCCGCCTTGGTCAGCGAGCTCGTGTTGTACGCCATGACCGTCACCCGCTTCGTCACGCCCACCCAGTGGCCTGTGGGGCTTGAGTCCTGGGCCGGCACCTGGGCCAGCGTGGTCGGGTCGATCTTGGACAAGAGCCCGTGTGCCTCGACCTCTTCGAGGGCCGGGGAGTTCTCGGTGTAGAACACGTCGGCCGGCGAGCGGCTGCCCTCGGTGATGATCTGGTTGGCGAGCACGGCCTCGTCGTCGCTGCGCACCGAGACGCTGATGCCGGTCTTCTTCTCGAAGGCCTGGACCAGCGCGTTGGTCGTCTGGAGGTGCTGGCCGTTGTAGAGCACCAAGCTGGGCTTCGATGAGCTCGATGCCGTGCCCGAGGAGCCGCATGCGGCCAGCAGCCCAGGTGCCAGCACGAACGCCAGCGCTGCTGACCAGACCCGCCTGTGACGACGCAGCTTCATGGCCTCTCCTGCTTCGGTCGTGAACCCTCGAACTTAAGGAGCCCTAACATAGGGCACCCTAATATTCCGTGTCCACTTCCTCTACAGCTCGGCGAGGCCGAGGAAGGCGCTCGAGGCCTCGGCGTGGCTCCTCGTCGGGATGCGACCGGCCCGTCGTGCCAGCAGCCCCGCCTCGAGGGCCAGCGCCATCGAGCGGGCCATCATCGCCGGATCCTCGGCTCGGTTGATCGCTGAGGCGATGAGCACCCCATCGCACCCGAGCTCGATGGCCTGGGTGACGTCTGAGGCGGTGCCGATCCCAGCGTCGAGCAGGACAGGCACCTCGAGGCTCTCGGTGATCATGGCGATGGCGTGAGGGTTGCGGATCCCGAGGCCGCTCCCGATGGGTGAGCCGAGCGGCATGACAGCCGCGCAGCCGGCCTCAGCGAGCCGCCGCGCGATGATCGGGTCATCGGGTGCGTAGGCCAGCACGACGAAGCCGTCGTCGACCAGGGCCTCCGCAGCACGAAGGAGCTCGACGGCGTCGGGCAGCAGGCTCTGGTCGTCACCGATGACCTCGAGCTTGACCCAGTCGGTCTCGAACGCCTCGCGGGCCAGCTTGGCGGTGGTGATCGCCTCGGTGGCGGTGTAGCAGCCCGCGGTGTTGGGCAGCACCTCGATGCCGAGGCTCTCCAGGGTCTCGAGCAGCCCACCCTGGGTGGAGCGGTCGACGCGGCGGACCGCCACCGTGGCCATCGCCGTGCCTGATGCCACGAGCGCGTCGCGCAGCCGGGCCATCGTGCTCATCGCACCCGTGCCCATGATCAGCCGGGAGCCGAGCGTGCGCCCAGCGATCTGGAGGCCTTCATCCATGGTGTAGAGCCTACGGCTCCGAGCGAAGGGTCCCGAGGGCTGATCGGTAGGCTCGGGCTCCATGACCCCCCGTGTCGCCATGACCATCGCCGGCTCTGACTCGGGCGGCGGCGCCGGTCTCGAGGCCGACCTGCGCACCTTTGCCGCCTACCGGGTCCACGGGACCGTGGCGATCACGGCGGTCACCGCGCAGAGCACGGTGGCGGTCACCGCCGTCGCCCCCCTCGAGGCCGAGATGGTGGTCACCCAGATCCTGACCGTGCTCGACGACATCGAGGTCCACGGAGCGAAGACCGGCATGCTGGCCCGCCCTGCCACGATCAGAGCCGTCGGTGCTCTGGCCGAGCGCGGCGTGCTCCCTCCCCTGGTGGTCGATCCGGTGCTCGTCTCCTCGACCGGGCACGCCCTCATGGAGGCTGGTGGGGCTGAGGCCTACCGAGAGGCATTGATCCCCTTTGCCGAGGTGGTCACCCCCAACCTGCTCGAAGCAGCCGTGCTCTTGGGGCTCGACGTCGAAGCGCTCTCGTCGGTCGAGGCCATGGCCGACGCCGGTCGAGCGATCCTCGAGCTCGGCGCCACCTACTGCATCGTCAAGGGCGGCCACCTGCTCGAAGGCGGGGTCACCGCCCTGCGAGCACCCGACGTGGTGGTGGGCCCCGGCCACGTCGTCGAGCTCGACGCCCCCAGGGTGGCGACCACCAACGATCACGGCACCGGCTGCTCACTGGCGGCGGCCACGGCGGCGGGGCTGGCCCGGGGGCTCGCCACCCCGCTGGCCATCGAGCAGGCAAAGGCCTTCGTGCATCGAGCGATCGAGCAGGCCGCCCCTTGGAAGCTCGGTCGAGGTCACGGACCGATCGACCATCTCGGTTGGGGTGAGCAGGAGGCACTGGGACCACTCCCCTAGGCTGGCAAGCCGTGAACGACGAGCTCCTCTTAGATGATCAACGGCCGACGAAGCCGCTGCCGCCCAAGGGGATCCAGCCCACCAAGATCTGGCTGGCCGCCATCGTGCCGATCCTGGCGGTCGGGATGCTCCTCATCGTCATCGTGATCAACATCGCCACCGCCGAGCCTCCTGCCGCCACGTCGAAGATCCCGAAGCTCGAGCAGGTCTCAGGGCTCACCGCGTCGAGCGTCAACCCCTTCGTCCCGTTGGTCGCCGCCGGCGAACCGCCCAACGACGTGCTGAGCCGCCTCGTGATCCCCGAAGGGGTGACCAAGGGCGCACACCCCCTCTCGCCGGGCAGCGCCACCTCGTTCGATCAGACCCTCGAGTTCACCTCGACGGCCTCCGAGCAGGCGATCTACAGCTTCTTCGACCACGAGATGACCAACCGCGGCTGGAAGGTCTTCTCCACCGGCAAGCCCGCCAACGCGTCCGGCGTCGAGGTGCTCGGCCAGCGCGCCGGCTCCGACGGCTGGTACTGGGTCCAGGGCGTCGTCGTCAGCCCCACCACCTTCTCGAAGGACGGCACGCAGAGCACGCACTTCTCCGTCAGGCTCTACCAAGCCTCCGACGACGCCTGAGCCCGCTCACGCGTCAAGACTGACGATGGCGGGCACGGGCTCTGCTCGCTCCATGGCCGGGGTGAGCATCCATGACCACACGAAGAGGTTCAGCGGATAGAGCAGGTAGCCAATCCTCGTGGCCGGTGCCAAGAGGATGGCGATGAGCAGCGTCGTGCCCGCCACCTGGCACACCTTGGCCGTGTCGCGGGGCGGCCGACGCCACAGGTACCACGCCAGGCCCGCAGCACCGAGCACCACGGCGACCACCGTGAAGAGGTGGTGGAGCGCCGGGAAGTGGCTGACGAAGAGGTGGCCGGGCAGGGCGGAGCCCGCCGGTGACTGGACGCCTGAGAGGCCGAGCGGGAAGGAGACGACGTTGGCGAAGAACGTGCCGGGATTCCACGAGGCGAAGATCGCCACCAAGGGCACGGCGACCGCCAGGGTGCCCGCCAGCATGGTCAGCGGTGCTCGACGACCCTTGCGGTCGCGCGCGGCGAAGAGCAGCAGCAGGGCGAGCGGCCACGCCGTGAACTTCATGGCTGACGCGACGCCGAGCACGATGCCAGCCCACCCGGGCCGTCGCTTCTGGGCGAGGACCACCGCGACCAAGAGCAGGCCGACGATGGGCAGGTCATCGCCACCTGTGGCCATGGCCAGCGCAGCCCAGGGCAGCACGATCGCCACCTGAGCCGCTCTGAGGCGACGCTGCTTGTCGCCACCGAGCGCCCCGAGGGCGGCCAGCACGCAGAGCAAGGTGGCGACGACGAAGTAGATCCGGGCGTCGGTCACCTCTTTCGGCAGCGACGTGGCAGCGGGCAGGCCGAAGATCGTCATGGCCGGCAGGTAGGGGAAGAAGGCCTCGTAGGCCGGGAGGCCAGCCACCCGGCCGTGGAGCGCCCCATCGACCATGCGGGCGCGGTACGGGTTCGTGCCGTGGGCCAGGTTGACCGCGGCCCGCTCCACCACGGTGACCTCGGGCTGGACGTGGAGCGCTTGGGGGCTGACCTCGAAGCGCCACGCCACCTCGCCTGCCAGGGGCACCACGACGGCTCCGAGGAAGACCAGGGCGCTCAGCACGATGCGAGCGCCGAGGACCCTTCGCTTCTTCGCCACCACAGCGAGGATCGTCGCCGCGATCGCGGCGAGCAGGTACGGGATGAGGGCAAGCTGGCCCCACTGGCGATAGAGCGGGATCTTCGAGCCGAAGGTGACCACCGCGGCGAAGAGGGCTGAGAGCCCGAAGAGCACCGCGTCAAAGGCCGTCGGCGAGAAGGAGCGTCCCCGGGTGACCCACCGCCACCACGACGCCACCATCGCTGAAGCTCGGTCCATCATCAAAGCGCCATGACCCTACAGGGCGGCATCGCTCGGATCGCGGCACAGATGGCGCTCGTAGAAGCCGAGCTCAGCGCGGTACGCGCTGATCAAGGTGTCGAGACGACGAAAGCCGTGGCCTTCGCCCTCAAAGGTGAGCAAGGTGACCTCTTGGCCCGCCTGGCGGAGCGCCTCCGCCATGGCTTCAGCCTGAGCAGGTGGCACCACACGATCCTCCAGGCCTTGGAGCAGCAAGACCGCCCCGGTGATCTCGCTCGCTCGGGTGACCGGTGAGCGCGAGGCGTAGAGGGAGGCGGCTTGTGGGAGCGGGCCCACGAGAGCGTCGACGTAGTGCGCTTCGAAGTCATGGGTGGTCGCCACCATCGTGGCGAGGTCCGCCACCCCGTACCACGACACCGTGGCCACGAAGGCTCCTGTGGTGGCAGCCAGGAGTGCTGTGAAGCCCCCGGCGCTGCTCCCCCGGATCGCCGCGCGGTCCGCGTCGACGAGACCCTCTCGCCCCAGCCACGCCACCAGCTCGACGCAGTCGGCCACGTCAGCGACCCCCCACTCGCCCTCGAGCCGGCGTCGATAGGCGGCCCCGTAGCCCGTTGAGCCCGCGTAGTTGGGGGCCACCACGCAGAAGCCACGTGTGGTCAGCAGCTGGATCAGCGGATCGAAGCGAGCGGACGCCTGACCGGTCGGACCGCCGTGGCAGAGCACCACCACGGGCGGGAGCTCCCCCACCGGGCCCACCAGCTCGTCGTTGCGCGGCCGGTAGAGCAGGCCGAAGAGGGAGCGCCCGTCGCTGCCCTCCGCCTCGAGCGGCTCGCCCAGAGAGATCTGGGACGGAGCCAATGAGCTCTTTGCTCCGAGCGGGAACGTCTCGCTCGCCACCCCCCTGAGGCTGAGGCGTCCGACCGCCCCGAGTGCGGTGGGCGTGGCGCCAAGCCAGCCGAGCGCAGCGTCGCTCGCCGAGTCCAGGGCAGCAAGCGTGATCCGGGAGGTCCCGGGCAGATCAAGGGCCACGCTCTCGTGGCCCTTGATCTCGACCACGCCACCGATGCCGCCACTCGAGGCCACGGCGAAGAGCCGACCGTCCGCTTCGACCAGCAGGTCCTCACCCAAGCCCCAGATCGGTCCGCCGTGCTCGAGCCCCTCCGCACCGCGGACCTCTCGCCCGCCGTCCACGCGGTGCACGACCGGGCGCGCCCAGCCGTCGACCTCGGCCAGCAGCGCGATCGAGCCGTCGTCGAGGAAGATCGGGTGGGTGGCAGCCCTGCCCAGCCCGCCGTCGACCAGCGTGTGGCGGTGGGCGATGAGGTCGTCATCGAGCTCCGCCACCCAGACCTCTGCGGCCTCCCACGACATGTGCGGATGATCCCAGCAGACGTAGAGCAGACGGCGTCGGTCCTTGCTCAAGCGTGCTCCGGCATAGAACGAGCGTCCCTGCGCGAGCACCGTGCACTCTCGCGTACCCAGGCGCAGAGCCCTGATCGAGCGAGCGACCTCCCCGCCAAGGTCTGCCTCTTCAATGAAGGTGACCACGTCACCCGAGCAGCGAAGGTCTCCTCGGGCGAGCCGCTCGCCCGCATCCAGCAGCACCGAGACGCCCCTGTCCCCCGGGGAGAAGGCGACCAGAGCCTGGTCGGAGCGGACGCCGACGATCTGGACGTCCTGGTCTCCTCGGAGCGCGAACTCGCCGCCGCCGTACTCGTGGACCCGGCTGGCGAGCGAGAGGCCGACCGGCGAGATGACCTCCGGGGCGTGGCCCTTCACCTGGGACAGCACGACGCGGCGACCCTCGAGCTCGGGCCTCCCCTCGATCCAGTAGAGCGTGTCGCCCTGAGCCGCGGACCGACGAGAACGAGAGCGCCAGCGAGCCCGCCAGCTCACAGCTCAGCGGCGAGGGCCACCGACCCCACGGCGCGCTCGTCGTGGGCGCCACGAGCGCTCCTCAGCCGGAGAAGTCTTCGGGGCGGATGGTGTCGAGGAACTCGATGAACTCCTCGACCACCTCCTCTGCCTCCTCGGGATCTTCGATCCCGCCGGTGTCCTCGTCATCGAGCTCGTCTTCTGAGAGCACCACGCCTTCGGCTTCCATGAGCTCATCGTCGACGAACAGCGGCGAACCCGTCCTGATGGCGAGCGCGACTGCGTCAGAGGGTCGGGCCGAGACGGTGGCCACGCCGTCGGAGCGCTGCAGGTGCAGCTCGGCGTAGTAGGTCGAGCCCTCGAGAGCGGTGATCACCACCTCGGTCGTCTCCGCCTCCAAGGCGACGATGACGTTGGCCAGCAGATCGTGGGTGAGCGGCCGAGGCACCTCGACGCCCTGGACGGCGTAAGCGATGGCTGTCGCCTCAGGGGTGCCGATGTAGATCGGCAGCGTCCTGCGATCACCGAGATCCTCCTGGAGGAGGAGCACGGGCACGTTGGTCTGCAGATCAACCCGGACCGCTCGGAGGGAGACCCGCACCATGATTCAAATGTAGCGCCGGCGGAGGGCGCGGAGATCAGCGATCGAGGAGCTGGTCGAGCTCGATGGCCAGCAGCGCGATCCGCAGGTCACGGCCGAGCTGCGAGAGCTCGTCGGCACTTGTCTCGGCTCGAGTCCGCGCTTCGGGGTTCCGCTGTCGCAGCAGGGGGGTCACCACCTGCTCGATCAAGCCCATCTCTCGGTCGACGGCGTTGCGATAGAGGCGAAGGTGGCGCGGCTCGATGCCTTGCGCGAGGAAGCCCGTGGCCAGACGGGCCACGGCGACGTTGCCGGCGTCGAAGCACGCCAAGCCAGCGACGGAGGCCTCGCGCAAGATGCCGAACCCGACGAGCGAGCGGATCTCAGCCTCGCTCAAGCCCGTCTCAGCGCTGAGCTCGGCCTCGGTCATGGACCCCGGCGTCTCGGTGACGACCGATGCCGGGGTCTTCTCAGCACGCGGCGCGTGAGCCGGTGACTTCGCCGGCGTGCTCCGCGGCGCGGGCGTCTCCTGCAGGGCAGCGACCACGTCGGCCACCGTCGGCGTGCTGGCGGCCGCCGTGCGAGCTGGGGCGCTGGACGTCGTCGGGGTGTGCTTGGACGCAGCGCTGGCCGGGGTCTTCGTGGCTGCAGGCTCCTCCGCAGCGCTCGCCGGGGCGGGATCGCCGGCCCCGGTGTCCTCGTCGCTGACGACCCCGTTGAGCCGGTCTCGGATGACCTTGAGGGGCAAGAAGTGCTCACGCTGCTGGGTCAGCACGTAGCGGAGCCGCTCGATGTCCTCGTCGTAGAACTTGCGGTACCCAGACGGCGAGCGCTGGGGGCTGACGAGCCCCTGGCTCTCCAAGAAGCGGATCTTCGAGATCGTGATGTCGGGAAACTCGCCCCTGAGCAGGGTGAGGACGTCGCCGATCGAGTGGTAGGTCCGTGTGGTCATCAAGGCCTCGAGGCCAGGAAGATCAGCTTGAACTTCCCGATCTGGATCTCGTCGCCGGATTCGAGGATCTTCTCGTCGACCCGCACGTGGTTGACGTAGGTGCCGTTGAGCGAGCCCGCGTCCTGGACGGCCAGGCGCCCCGAATCGGTGCGGATGAAGCGGGCGTGGCTCCGCGAGACCGTCACGTCGTCCAAGAAGATGTCAGAGGAGACCGAGCGGCCGGCCGAGACGATCAGCTCACCCACCTCGAAGCGAGCACCGATCGAGGGTCCAGAGTTGACCACCAGGACGTCCGACGGCGCAGCGGGATCGACGACCGGGGTGCCGAGCGGCGTCCGCTCTCCCCCGACCTCAGGGATGCTCTGGGTGTCCTCGGTGGCCACACGCTCCTGCGAGGCGCCGCACGACGAGCAGAAGTTCACGTCGTCGTCGTTCTTCGCTCCACAGCGGGGACACAGCACGTCCCTAAAGGTAGTCGAGAGGTCGAGGGTCGCACCCAGGGCGTCCCTGGAGGACGAAACGCCCCCCGCTCAGCTCTCGAGCAGGGCCCGGTACGCCTCCGCGTCCAAGAGCTCAGCGACGGCGTCTTCACCGCTGACCTCGATCTCGACCAACCAGCCCGTGCCGTAGGGATCAGCGTTGAGCGCCTCGGGCCCGTCCGCTGCCCCCTGGTTGACGGCGATCACCGTGCCGGCGACCGGTGCGTAGATCTCTGAGACCGATTTGGTGGATTCCACCTCGCCCAGAGGGCCGCCCACGCTCACCGTCGAGCCCACCTCGGGCAGCTCGACGAAGACGACGTCGCCGAGGGCGTCTTGGGCATAGTCGGTGATGCCGACGCGCACCGTGGTGCCTTCGAGCAGCGCCCACTCGTGGTCGTTCGAGTAGCGGAGGTTCTCTGGGATCTGCATGGCCTGACCCTACCGGAATCGACTCAGGACGTTGAGCTGGCGGCTCGCGCTGCTCGACCGGCTCTGAGCGCCTCTCGAGCAGGGGCGACGTAGCTGAACAGGGCTGCCCAGGCGCAGATCAGCCCGAAGATCCCGGTGATCCAGGCGAAGCCGCGCATGTACTCCTGCCAGGTGGCCGTGCCGTAGCCGCCGAGGAAGGCGGGATACGACATCATCAGGGCAAAGGTGCCCATCTTGCCGATGAACAGCACGTCGATCCGCTTCGCTCCCATCGAGGCCAGCACCACGACGACGACCGAGACGATCACCTCTCGAGCCAGCGTGGCCACCGCGAACCAGATCGGCACGGCTCCCACCCACGCCACCGAGATGACCGCGGAGAGCACCAAGAGCCGGTCAGCGACCGGATCGAGGACCTTGCCAAGCGCCGAGACCTGGTGGAGCCGGCGGGCCAGCTGGCCGTCGATCCAGTCGGTGCAGCCAAGCGCCGCCAAGAGGTAGGCAGCCGGCAGGTAGCGATGTTCGGCGAAGACCAGCCAGAGATAGACAGGGATCAGTGCCAGCCGGATGGCTGTCACCAGGTTCGGCAGCGTCAACACCGCGCTCTCGGCGCCGGTGTTGTCAGCCTCGGTGGCTACTCGACCGTCCACGTCGACGCCGTGCGGAACAGCGCCTGGAGATCGCCCTGGCCCTTGGTGGCTTGGGCCGAGACGATCTGGTCGAGCATGTCCTGGCCGTACTCCGAGCGCTGGACGTCTCTGAAGATCCCGACCGGTGTGGGCTCGTGGACGCCGTTCGACAGGCGGCTGAGCGCGAAGGCCAAGCCCGGGTCGGCCCGGCCAGCGTCGTGGACCAACAGGGCGTCTTCGCCGACGTCAGCGACCTCGACGATCGAGAGCGAGCCGTCAGGACGCTGGATGACCCCACGCTCGAGATCGGCACCGAAGCGGATGGGCTCGCCATCTTTGAGGTCGATGAGCATCGAGGCCCGGTTGTCGCGGCTGGTGATCGCAGCGAAGGCGCCGTCGTTGAACACGTTGCAGTTCTGGTAGATCTCGACGAACGAGGCACCCTTGTGCTCGTGGGCGGCCCGGAAGGTCTCTTGCATGTGGGCGCGATCCATGTCGTGGGTGCGGGCGACGAACGTGGCTTCGGCTCCGATGGCCAGGCTGATCGGGTTGAAGGGGTGGTCGATGGAGCCGAACGGCGTCGACTTCGTGACCTTGCCCTCCTCCGAGGTCGGCGAGTACTGGCCCTTGGTGAGGCCATAGATCTGGTTGTTGAAGACCAAGATGTTGAGGTTCACGTTGCGGCGCAGGGCGTGGATGAGGTGGTTGCCGCCGATGCTCAGCGCGTCGCCGTCCCCCGCGATGACCCAGACGTCGAGGTCGGGTCGGGTGGTGGCGAGCCCTGTGGCGATCGCCGGTGCGCGACCGTGGATCGAGTGCAGCCCGTAGGTGTTCATGTAGTACGGGAAGCGGCTCGCGCAGCCGATGCCAGAGATGAACACGGTCGACTCGCGTCGCACGTCGAGCTCGGGCATCATCATCTGGAGCGCGGCGAGGATCGAGTAGTCCCCGCATCCTGGGCACCAGCGGACCTCTTGGTCCGAGGTCCAGTCTTTGCGGGTGGTGACAGGTACGGCGGTGGCGGTCACAGCGGTGCTCCCAACTGCTCGAGGATGACGGCTTCGATCTCAGCGGCCCGGAAGGGCAAGCCCTTGACCTTGGTGACCGGCTTGGCGTCGATCAGGAACTCGGCGCGCAGCAAGCTGGCCAGCTGACCGAGGTTCAGCTCGGGCACCAAGAAGGCGTCGTAGCGCTTGAGCACCTCGCCCAGATCCTGGGGGAAGGGGTTGAGGCTGGTCAGGTGGACGTGCGCGACGTGGTGACCCCTCTCGCGCACTCGCTCGACACCGGCGTTGATGGACCCGTGAGTCGAGCCCCAGCCGATGACGCACAGCGAGGCCTCACCGGAGGGATCGTCGACCTCGGTCGGAGCGATCGTTCTGGCGATCCCCGCGATGCGCTCACCGCGTAGCTCGACCATCCGCTGATGGTTGTCGCCGTCATACGAGATCGTGCCCACGCCGTCTGCCTTCTCGAGACCACCGATGCGGTGCTCGAGACCAGGCGTGCCCGGAGGCGCCCAGGGGCGGACCAGCGTGTCGGCTGAGCGCACGTAGGGACGGAAGGACTCGTTGCCCTCTTGGTCGACGTAGTTGGGCTCCACCGCGAAGTCCGGTGAGAAGCGAGGCAGCAGGTCGACGTCTGGCAGCAGCCACGGCTCCGCGCCGTTGGCCAGGTAGGCGTCCGAGAGCAGGATGACCGGCGTGCGGTAGGTCACGGCGATCCGGGCTGCCTCCATGGCAGCGTCGAAGCACTGGCCTGGGGTCTTCGCTGCGATCACCGGCACGGGCGACTCTCCGTGCCGACCATGGATCGCCTGGAGCAGGTCCGACTGCTCGACCTTGGTGGGCAGACCCGTTGACGGTCCAGCTCGCTGGACGTCGACGATGATCAGCGGGATCTCGAGGCTCACCGCCAGGCCGATGGCCTCAGCCTTGAGGTCAAGACCAGGGCCCGAGGTCGTGGTCACCGCGAGCGAACCGCCGTAGGCCGCTCCGATCGCCGCACCGATCGCCGCGATCTCGTCTTCGGCCTGGAACGTGCGCACGCCGAACTCCTTGCGCTTGGAGAGCTCGTGGAGCACGTCGGACGCAGGGGTGATCGGATAGCTGCCGAGGAAGAGCGGCAGCCCTGAGAGCTCGGCGGCGGCGATGAGGCCCCACGAGAGCGCCGTGTTCCCGGTGATGTTGATGTACTCGCCCTTCTTGAAGGGCGCCGCGGTGATCTCATAGCGAGCCTGGAAGAGCTCCGCGGTCTCGCCGAAGTCGTAACCGGCTCGGAACGCCCGGGTGTTGGCCTCGGCGACGGCGGGGACCTTGGCAAAGCGCGTGCCGATCCACTCGAGGGTGGACTCGATCGGTCGGGTGAAGAGCCAGCTGACGAGACCCAGGGCGAAGAAGTTCTTGGAGCGCTCCGCATCGCGCGGCTTGACGCCGGCGTCCTTGCAGACCTCCTTGGTGATGGTGGTCATCGGCACCTCGTAGACGAGGAAGTCGCTGAGCGAGCCATCACTGAGCGGGTTGCCGTCGTAGCCGGCCTTGGCGAACGAGCGCTCGTCGAAGGCATCGATGTTGACGATGATCGTCGTGCCGCGCTCGAGCGCATCGACGTTGGCGCGCAGTCCCGCCGGGTTCATCGCCACCAGCACGTTCGGGCTGTCGCCGTGGGTCGAGATGTCGTGGTCAGAGATGTGCACCTGGAACGCCGAGACGCCACCCAAGGTGCCGGCAGGGGCACGGATCTCTGCGGGGAAGTCGGGGAAGGTGGCGAGGTCGTTGCCGAGGACGGCAGAGACCTCGGTGAACCGATCGCCCGTCAGCTGCATGCCATCGCCTGAGTCACCGGCGAAGCGCACGACCACGCGGTCGATCTTCTCGGTCGTCAGCCCACTCTCCGCCATCAGGTGATCCCTTTCTCAGACCGCGCTCAGCCGTGCGGTCACCGGGGGGACATCTTAGACCCGAGGACCCCCCATCCCGGTCATAGTCCGGGGCGCCAGTGAGGCTCAGGCGATGGTCACGGCCGGATCCAAGAAGACGTCTTGGATCGAGCGGATCAGGGCGGATCCCTCATCCATGGGGCGCTGGAAGGCCTTGCGCCCGACGATGAGGCCCTGGCCGCCCGCTCGCTTGTTGATCACCGCGGTGCGAACCGCCTGGGCAAGGTCCGAATCACCCTTCGATTCGCCACCGGAGTTGATCAGACCGATGCGCCCGGCGTAGCAGTTCGCCACCTGCCAGCGGGTGAGATCGATCGGGTGGTCGGTGGTGAGCTCGGAGTAGACCCGGGGGTCGGACTTGCCGAAGTCGAGCGCTGGGTAACCACCATTCGTCTCTGGCTGCTTCTGCTTGATGATGTCAGCCTCGATGGTCACGCCCAGGTGGTTGGCCTGGCCGGTGAGGTCCGCCGCCAGGTGGTAGTCGACGCCGTCGTGCTTGAAGGCAGGGTTGCGCAGGTAGCACCACAGCACCGTGAACATGCCGAGGCGATGCGCCTCGGCGAACGCGTGGGAGACCTCGACGAGCTGGCGATCCGACTCCGGCGAGCCGAAGTAGATCGTTGCGCCGACACCCGCCGCGCCGAGGTCCGAGGCTTGCTGGACCGTGCCGAAGGAGATCTGGTCGTAGGTGTTCGGGTAGTGGAGGAAGTCGTTGTGGTTGAGCTTGACGATGAAGGGGATCTTGTGGACGTAGCGACGAGAGACCGCCCCGAGGACGCCGAGGGTGGTGGCCACCGCGCTGCACTCGCCAGCGAGGGCGAGCTCACAGATGTTGGCCGGATCGAAGTACGCGGGGTTCTTGGCGAAGCTGGCCGCTGCTGAGTGCTCGATGCCCTGGTCGACAGGGAGGATCGAGAGGTAGCCCGTTCCTCCCAGGCGGCCATGGCTGTAGAGAGAGCCAAGCGATCGCAGCACCGAGGGCGATCGGTCCGTCGAGGTGAACACCTCGTCGAGGAAGCCCGGTCCAGGCAGCACGAGCTGGTCGGACGGGAACGCGGTGGCCTTGTGGTTGAGGAGGGAGTCCGCCTCAGCGCCGAGGAGTTCTTCGAGATCCATGTCTCGAAGCGTACCCTCCGCTGGTCACCTCTTTTGTGGCGTCCGCCTGCGAGCAGAGCTGCGTGCCGGGCCGAGCTCCTTGAGCCGTGCGGCGACGTCATAGGCGGCGGGATCGGCTTGGGCGACCATCGTGAAGAAGCTCCTCGCGCGCGGCACGTCGCCCGAGCGATCGTAGAGATCACCGAGCAGGTACCACTGGCGAAGGTGACGCTCGCCGGGGTTGCGCCGCGGCTTGGCGGCGCCGTTGGTCTCGAGCAGGCTGATCGCGTCTTGGAGCTTGCCTCGATCGGCCAGGCTGCCCGCCAGCACGATGCGACCCTCGGTCAAGACGTCCGGGTCAGGTGACGCTTGGCGCAGCTCTTCGAAGAGCTCTTCGATCTTGCGCTTCTTGCCCAAGGCGCGAGCGGTGTCCATCTCGAGGGGTAGGTACTGCGGGTCGCCGTTGAAGAGGCGATAGGCCTCGAGGTGTCGATACGCCCCTCGCCAGATCTCGGCCCGGTAGCAGGCCAAGCCTGCGAGCTCCCTGACCGCGATGACGTCCGGGACGATGTCAGCGAGGCGGCTGGCGAGACGAGCAGCCTCTTCGTAGCGGTGGCGGTCATAGGCCATGGCTGCGCGACCCATCTGATCGACGAGCTTCTCTCGTCGATAGGCGGTGGCATCAGACGCAGAGCGTCGAATGGCTGCGGCGACGTCACCTGGCACCTCGATGGACGCCCGCTTCGGCTCCGCGGGGGCCTCACTCGCCACGAGCACCTCGTCTTCGATGAGCACCCACTCGTCTTGAGGCGGCGGCGGAGCTGAGGGCTTGGGCGGCTCGTCCTTCGCCTTGGAGTCCGTCTGGCGCACCACGTGAGCACCGCGCCGGGCCACCGATCCCCAGGACTTGGGCATGGGCGGCTCCGAGCGGAACCGACCTGCTCGCTCATCGCGAGACGAGGACCGCTCCGAGGACGAGCGTCGTGGTCCGCTGCTGCTCGTCGATTTCGATCCTGACGAGGAGGGCTTGCGGTCTTGGCTGCCGCCTCGTCGGGCCGGATCCGACGCTCCACGAGACGCTCCTCGAGCCGACGAGCCGCCACGAGCCGAGGTGGAGCCTGAGCCCCCGGACGCTCCTGAGCGGTCTCTTGACGAGCTTGGCTTCGAGCCCGCCGACCGAGTGGTCTTCCCTGAGCCCGTGCCGCGAGAGCGGGGAGGCTGTCCCTTCGAGGAGCTCCGCCCGCCTCCACTCGCTGCGGACGAGCCGCGGCGCGACGGTGGTTTGGAAGGGGTGGCCATCCGTCGATCCTACGCGGTCTCCCCGCGTGACCCTCTCATCGCCGGCACCGTGAGCGCCACGAGAGTGCGCCGCCCTCTTAGAGCCCGCTGCTGATCGCCTCTGGCTCGACCACCGGCTGGAGCTCATCGAAGACAGTCGCCAAGATCGAGCGAAGCGCGATCCGGTTCCACGCATCGAGGTCGACCGACGTCGGCCCCATCTCGATCAGCGCCCGCTGCATGTAGATGCCCACGAGCCACGTGACCGTGGCCTTCGGATCCGTGTCGGGCCGCAGCCAGCCGAGTGCGATGGGCCCATCAAGCAGTGACGCCATCTTGGTGGTGAGATCGTCTTGGATCTCTGCCAGCCGAGCAGCGAGCTTTGGTCGCCCGACGACGCCACCGATCACGTTGAGACGGGCCAGGCGGACGCCTGCTCGCTCCGGAACCAAGAGGTAGTGGAACATGCCGATGAGCGAGTCTCGGAACTCCTCGCGTCGAGGCGGCAGGCCCGATCCACTCGAGGACGATGTCAAACAGCTCGTTGAGGTTGACGATGTATCGCTCCACCTGGGCGGCAGCGATGAGTCCTTCGCGATCGTGGAAGAAGTGGTAGATCGACGAGATCGAGACCCCGGTGCGCTCGGTGATGTCGGCGATCCGAACACCCGCCTCACCATGCTCCTCGATGATCTCGATCGTGCAGGCCAAGATGGCCTCGTCAGTCGGAACCTTGTTCTTGACACTCACGATCCGCCCCCCATTTCGACGCCATCTCTGGCGCTCGCGCACCCAAGCGTTCTGCCCCCACGGTAGCGCCCAAAACGTCTCATTCCTGAGAAAAATTCAGCGACCCGGAGCTCGTCCCTTGCCCGAGGTGGCCAAGGGTCCTCAGGTGGCGACACCAGGACATCAACGCGCTGACCCGAACAGAGCGCCCTTCTGAGGTCAGTGTGTGATTCGCTCGGAATGGAATCTGAAATAACTGTCTAATAATGCGAAAAGGCCCCCGCCGAAGCGAGGGCCTTTTCTTAGAAATCCGGCGACGTCCTACTCTCCCAGGGAGCTACCCCCCAAGTACCATCGGCGCTGACAGGCTTAACTGCCGTGTTCGGAATGGGAACGGGTGTGACCCTGTCGCTATGGTCACCGAAAATGATGCTCAACGACGGCTCAATAGCCATCGCTGAGGCCGCGGATCGCAGCCTCTGAGCGTTCTAGAGCGAGCACGAGCATGAACTCCAAGCCCTCGGCCGATTAGTACCGGTCGGCTGAATGCGTTGCCGCACTTACACCTCCGGCCTATCAACGTGGTCGTCTGGCCACGGGCCTTACCTGGTTAACCCAGTGGGAAACCTTATCTTGAAACGGGCTTCGCACTTAGATGCTTTCAGCGCTTATCCCACCCGCAGGTCGCAAATCAGCCGTGCCCTTGGCAGGACAACTGACACACGAGAGCTGCGTCCGTCCCGGTCCTCTCGTACTAGGGACAGCCTTTCTCAAGTTTCCTCCGGCTGCATCGGATAGGGACCGAACTGTCTCACGACGTTCTAAACCCAGCTCGCGTACCGCTTTAATGGGCGAACAGCCCAACCCTTGGGACCGGCTTCAGCCCCAGGATGCGACGAGCCGACATCGAGGTGCCAAACCTTCCCGTCGATATGGACTCTTGGGGAAGATGAGCCTGTTATCCCCGGCGTACCTTTTATCCGTTGAGCGACGGCGCTTCCACAAGCAACCGCCGGATCACTATGCCCTACTTTCGTACCTGCTTGACTTGTAGGTCTCGCAGTTAAGCTCCCTTATGCCATTGCACTCAACAGCTGATTGCCAACCAGCTTGAGGGAACCTTTGGGCGCCTCCGTTACATTTTAGGAGGCGACCGCCCCAGTCAAACTACCCGCCTGACGCTGTTCCTGATCCAGATAATGGACCGAAGTTAGGGATTCAATACAGAAAGGGTGGTATTTCAACGTTGCCTCCACAATGGCTAGCGCCACTGCTTCCTAGGCTCCCACCTATCCTACACAAACTGAACCAAAGCCCAACATCAAGTTGTAGTAAAGGTGCACGGGGTCTTTCCGTCCTGATGCAGCTAACGAGCATCTTTACTCGTACTTCAATTTCGCCGGGTCTGTGGTTGAGACAGTAGGAAAGTCGTTACGCCATTCGTGCAGGTCGGAACTTACCCGACAAGGAATTTCGCTACCTTAGGACCGTTATAGTTACGGCCGCCGTTTACTGGGGCTTAGGTTCTGAGCTTCGCCCGAAGGCTAACCCGTCCCCGTAACCTTCCAGCACCGGGCAGGCGTCAGAGCGTATACATCGTCTTACGACTTCGCACGCTCCTGTGTTTTTAGTAAACAGTCGCTTTCCCCAATTCTCTGCGGCCCCCTCAAGCTCCGGACGCGAGGTCCTTCACCCTATTGGGGCCATCCTTCTCCCGAAGTTACGGATGAATTTTGCCGAGTTCCTTAACCACAGTTCTCCCGATCGCCTTGGTATTCTCTACCCGCCCACCTGTGTTGGTTTGGGGTACGGGCACCGTGCCAACTCGCTAGGAGCTTTTCTAGGCAGCATGGGATCAGTGACTTCGCCTGGTATGGCTCGGCATCGCGTCTCAGGATTTGTGAGGTCCGGATTTGCCTAGACCTCTCCCTACACGCTTACCCCGGGACAACCAACGCCCGGGCTCACCTACCCTCCTGCGTCCCTCCATCGCTTCCCGCCATGGGGTCTGTCGGTTCGACCCGAAGGTCAGCCCCTTAGTACCCCCATCTTGGGATGGACGCGGACACGGTGGTACTGGAATATCAACCAGTTGTGCATCGACTACGCCTCTCGGCCTCGCCTTAGCTCCCGACTTACCCTGGGAGGATTAGCCTTCCCCAGGAACCCTTGGGCTTACGGCGGAGGGGTTTCTCACCCCTCTCTCGCTACTCATACCTACATTCTCACTCGACTTCGCTCCACGACGGTTCACACCGCCGCTTCGCTGCAAAGTCGACGCTCCCCTACCACTCACGCATAAGCGTGAATCCATAGCTTCGGCTCTGAACTTGAGCCCCGTTGAATTATCCGCGCAGGACCACTCGACCAGTGAGCTATTACGCACTCTTTAAAGGATGGCTGCTTCTAAGCCAACCTTCTGGCTGTCTGAGCGTTCCCACATCGTTTTCCACTTAGTTCAGAATTAGGGGCCTTAGCTGATGATCTGGGCTGTTTCCCTCTCGACCAACGAAGCTCATCCCTCGTGGTCTCACTGCCAGACTCTGGAGCATCGGCATTCGGAGTTTGGTTGGGGTCAGTAAGCTTGTAGGCCCCCTAGCCCATCCAGTGCTCTACCTCCGATGCTGAACATCTGACGCTGTACCTAAATACATTTCGGGGAGAACCAGCTATCACCGAGTTTGATTGGCCTTTCACCCCTTACCTCAGGTCATCCCCCATGTTTTCAACCATGGTGGGTTCGGCCCTCCACGGGGTCTTACCCCCGCTTCAGCCTGCCCAAGGCAAGCTCACTCGGCTTCGGGTCTACAGCATGCGACTGAACGCCCTGTTCAGACTCGCTTTCGCTTCGGCTACCCATCACTGGTTAACCTCGCCACACACCGTAACTCGTAGGCTCATTCTTCAAAAGGCACGCCATCGCGGCCAGGACCGAAGTCCTGACGACGCTTTGACTGATTGTAAACCAACGGTTTCAGGTACTATTTCACTCCCCTCCCGGGGTACTTTTCACCTTTCCCTCACGGTACTAGTTCGCTATCGGTCGCCTAGTAGTACTTAGCCTTATCAAGTGGTCTTGACAGATTCACGCCGGCTTTCCCGGATCCGGCGCTACTCGGGTGTCTGATCAGAGACATCAGCCTTTCGAATACGGGACTATTACCCTCTATGGTGCAGCTTTCCTGACTGCTTCTTCTAGACATCAGTTTTGTAACTCTGTGAAGGCACTGGCGTACCCTCTATCAGATCCCACAACCCCCGATCAGCAACGCCGCCAGGCTTGACACTGATCAGGTTTAGGCTCTTCCCTTTTCGCTCGCCGCTACTAAGGGAGTCACTGTTGTTTTCTTCTCCTCGGGGTACTGAGATGTTTCAATTCCCCCGGTTCCCTCTACCGACCCTATACATTCAGGTCGGAGTAACACCCCATGACGGGTGCTGGGTTTCCCCATTCGGACATCCACGGATCGAAGCTTGATAGACAGCTCCCCGTGGCTTTTCGCAGTCATCCACGTCCTTCTTCGGCTCTAGGCGCCAAGGCATCCACCGTTGGCTCTTTGTAGCTTGGAGATTTCTCTAATTAAAAAATATAAAGATGCTCGTGCTCGCTCTAGAATTCTCAAAGGACGCTGCGACACGCTCAACGCCAGCACGGTGTTCTGTGAAGGCGGATCGTGTGGGGTGATCGGCTACCGAAAAGGCAGCATCACCAGGTCAGAGAAAGGGCCCAATAGGCCACTCCCTCAAAACGGAAGAGCGAGGTCCAACAGCGATCTCAGGGACGATGCCGTGCTGTCCGGGTACGGAGAGCCCGAGGGCTCTGCGTAGCGGGAGCAGCATCCGATCGTATAAAACCGATGCCGATTAGCCAGTGTTCAACTTAGAAGTGTCCACCCACTTGGGTGGCACAAACTCCTTAGAAAGGAGGTGATCCAGCCGCACCTTCCGGTACGGCTACCTTGTTACGACTTCACCCCAATCACCGATCCCACCTTCGACAGCTCCCTCCCAAAGGGTTGGGCCACTGGCTTCGGGTGTTACCGACTTTCGTGGTGTGACGGGCGGTGTGTACAAGGCCCGGGAACGTATTCACCCCGGCGTTGCTGATCCGGGATTACTAGCGACTCCGACTTCACGGAGTCGAGTTGCAGACTCCGATCCGAACTGAGGCCGGCTTTGGGGATTAGCTCCTTCTCGCGAATTAGCAGCCCGTTGTACCGGCCATTGTAGCATGTGTGCAGCCCTAGGCGTAAGGGGCATGATGACTTGACGTCGTCCCCACCTTCCTCCGAGTTGACCCCGGCAGTCTCCTACGAGTCCCCACCATTACGTGCTGGCAACATAGGACAAGGGTTGCGCTCGTTGCGGGACTTAACCCAACATCTCACGACACGAGCTGACGACAGCCATGCACCACCTGTGTAAAGCCCCGAAGGACACTACATCTCTGTAGCTTTTCAATACATGTCAAACCTAGGTAAGGTTCTTCGCGTTGCCTCGAATTAAGCCACATGCTCCGCCGCTTGTGCGGGCCCCCGTCAATTCCTTTGAGTTTTAGCCTTGCGGCCGTACTCCCCAGGCGGGGCACTTAATGCGTTAGCGTCGGCGCGGAAACCGTTGAATAGTTCCCACACCTAGTGCCCACCGTTTACGGCGTGGACTACCAGGGTATCTAATCCTGTTCGCTCCCCACGCTTTCGCTCCTCAGCGTCAGTACTGGCCCAGATCACCGCCTTCGCTACTGGTGTTCCTCCTGATATCTGCGCATTCCACCGCTACACCAGGAATTCCGTGATCCCCTACCAGACTCTAGTCATGACAGTATCGAGTGGCGTCCCCAGGTTGAGCCTGGGGGTTTCACACCCGACTTATCAAACCGCCTACGAGCTCTTTACGCCCAATAAATCCGGACAACGCTTGCACCCTACGTATCACCGCGGCTGCTGGCACGTAGTTGGCCGGTGCTTCTTCTGCAGGTACCGTCATTATCGTCCCTGCTGAAAGAGGTTTACAACTCAGAAAGCATTCGTCCCTCACGCGGCGTTGCTGCATCAGGCTTTCGCCCATTGTGCAAGATTCCCCACTGCTGCCTCCCGTAGGAGTCTGGGCCGTGTCTCAGTCCCAGTGTGGCTGATCGTCCTCTCAGACCAGCTACCCGTCGAAGCCTTGGTAGGCCATTACCCCACCAACAAGCTGATAGGCCGCGAGCCCCTCCCGAAGCGGAATCCATTTCCTCATCTGACCATGCGATCTGATGGGGATATCCGGTATTAGCACCGGTTTCCCGGTGTTATCCCGGTCTTCGGGGTAGGTTGCTCACGTGCTACTCACCCGTTCGCCACTAGATCTTCGCTAGTGCAAGCACCAGCTGGATCTCGTTCGACTTGCATGTGTTAGGCACGCCGCCAGCGTTCGTCCTGAGCCAGGATCAAACTCTCCATCGAGACTCCTAGGTCAGCCCGAAGGCCTTCCCAAAAATCAGAGAGTCAATGCGAGGTGGCTCCCCCGCATTGACAGCGTTCACCATCCCAAAGAGATGATGCCCGCCTTTTGTGTATGTGTTTTTTGACAGTCGACACCGCGGCAGATAATGCCGAGATGCCGCCCGCACTGGCTTTTGGCTCTCGCTCTTCCGTTTTCAAGGAGCAACCGCGCACAGAACCCTCGAGGGGCAGAGGTGCGCGACCCTGGTCTTCTCCGAAGAGTTGACCTGCCGTCCGAGCGGTTTCTGTTGCCAGATCCCCGTTCGGGCGGACTTCAAACACTAGTCCCCCGCTGACGTGGTGTCAACGCAGGTAAACCAGGTTCCCGGCACACCGTGAAGTGGGCCGGAGAGCCAACCTAGCACCTCAGAACAGCTCCGTGGTGCATCGGGCCGGCTTATTTGGGCAATTGAGCGATCTTCTGGGATTCGTCGTCCAAGCAGCGTCGAAGTCGGTCGAGCTGCTCGGCAACCTGCTGGGGTCCGGCACCTCCCGGCGTGACACGATTGGTCACCGCGACCCCGGAGACCAGGAGCGCGGCACCCTCATCGCCCAGGTCCGGGTGCGCTCGCACCAGGGCCTCGAACGAACTTCCCGAGGTCAACGACTCGGCGACCAGACCACCGACGATGGCATGGGCACTCCGGAAGGGCACGCCCCGCTTGACCAAGAGCTCGGCGAGATCAACTGCGGCGACGGTGGGGCCATCTGCAGCGAGCTGCATGGCTTCGGTGTTCCACACTGCTGTGGCGTACATCCCCGTCATGGCCTCCAAGATCAGGCCCACCTGCTCGACGGAGTCGAAGAGCGGCTCTTTATCTTCTTGGAGATCACGGTTGTACGAGAGCGGCAGACCCTTGAGGGTGGCCAGGAGACCCGTCAGGTTGCCGATGAAACGGCCTGCCTTTCCCCGGGCGAGCTCAGCGATGTCTGCGTTCTTCTTCTGAGGCAGCATCGAGCTCCCGGTGGCGAAGGCGTCGTCGAGCCTGCAGAAGCCGAACTCGTCGCTCGTCCAGAGCACCATCTCCTCCCCCATCCGTGACAGGTGCACGCCGAGCAGGGCGACGTCGAAGAGCGCCTCGGCGACGAAGTCCCGATCCGACACGGCGTCGAGCGAGTTCTCGAAGCGATGCGCGAAGCCGAGAGCATCGGCGACCGCATCCGGGTCGAGCGGAATCGAGGAGCCGGCCAGGGCCCCGGCTCCCAACGGTGAGACGTTGAGCCGCTCGATCGTGGCCACCAGTCGATCGACGTCACGCCCGAGCGCCCACGCGTGCGCGGCGAGATGATGGGCCAGCAGAACCGGCTGGGCGCGTTGGAGGTGCGTGTAGCCCGGCAGGTAGATCTCGCCCGACTCGAGGGCACGGGTCACCAGGACCTCCTGGAGGGCGAGGACCTGCCGTGCGACGGCACCGAGGGATCGGCGAGACCAGAGCCTCAGATCGGTGGCGACCTGGTCGTTGCGAGAACGCCCGCTGTGCAGCTTGCCTCCGGCTTCGCCGGCGATCTCGGTCACCCGGCGCTCGACAGCGGTGTGGATGTCCTCATCGGCGGCCGTGGCCACGAAGGAGCCGTCGGCCAGCTCTGCTTCCACCTGCACCAGAGCCGCATGGATGGCGGTGGCCTCCTCGTCGCTCAGCACCCCCGCCTGGACGAGACCATCCACATGAGCGTGGCTGCCCCGGATGTCGTCGACAGCCATGATGGCGTCGTAAGGCAACGAGACGCTGAGCGCCGCGAGCTCCGGGGCCATGCCCCCTTGGAGCCGACCGTGCCACAGCGTCACGTCGCTCCACCCTGCTTGGCCGCCCAGGTCTGGACCCCGAGGCCCCAGAGCCTGACGAAGCCCTCCGCATCTTCGTGACGGAAGGTGTCGCTGGCGTCGTACGTGGCCAGCCCGTGGTCATAGAGGGCCACGGGGCTGCGGCGACCTTCGATCCGCATGACCCCAGGGGGCTCGAAGCGGAGTCGCACGTCGCCGGTCACGTGCTTCTGCGTGCTCGACACGAAAGCATCGATCGCCTGCTTGAGTGGTGAGAACCACATCCCGTCGTAGATCAGCTCTGCCCACCTCGGCTCGAGCCGGAGCTTCTCGTGATGCACGTCTCGCTCGAGGCAGAGGTCTTCGAGGTCAGCGTGCGCGGCGATGATGGCCAGCGCACCAGGACACTCGTAGACCTCTCTGCTCTTGATGCCCACGCGCCGGTTCTCGACCATGTCGATGCGACCAAAGCCGGTTGCACCGGCCCGCTTGTTGACCTCGGCGATGACGTCGAAGACCGACAGGGCGTGGCCGTCGACAGCCGTGGGGACTCCTTCGACGAAGGAGAGCACCAGGGTGTCGGCCTCCGTAGACGTCTGACGGGTCAGCGTGTAGGGCTCGTCGGGAGCCGTGGCCCAGGGGTCCTCGATCGCACCGCACTCGATGGCCCGGCCCCAGAGGTTCTCGTCGATCGAGTAGATCTTCGCCTTTGTCTGTCCGATCGGGATATCCCACTTGGCGGCGTACTCGATCGACTCCTCTCGCGTCATGCCCCACACCCGTGCGGGGGCGAGGACGTCGAGATCGGGGGCGAGGGCATGCGTGCCCACCTCGAAGCGGACCTGGTCGTTGCCCTTGCCTGTGCAGCCATGGGCCACGGTGTCGGCGTGGTGACGTCGTGCCTCGGCCACCAGGTGCTTGACGATGACGGGGCGCGACAGCGCCGAGACGAGCGGATACTTCCCCTCGTAGCGAGCGTTGGCGAGGATGGCGGGGACGCAGTACTCCTCGGCCATCTCATCCTTGGCGTCGATGACCGTGGCGTCGACCGCCCCGGCGCTCAGCGCACGCTGGCGAATCTGCTCCCAGGTCTCTCCCGTGGAATCCTCTGACTGGCCGACGTCGACGGCCACGGCGATGACCTCTGCGTCATGGTGCTCGATGAGCCACCTGACCGCCACGGACGTGTCCAGGCCTCCGCTGTAGGCGAGCACGACTCTCTTGGACATCACCATCTCCTTGTTGCTGGTGTGGAAGCAGTCGCTCTGCGACCACCGGTTCGAACTTCAATGCCGGCCATCTCGGCCAGGTCGCTCGTGACCTTGGCCACCCCGACCTCGTCGGAGACCGCGATCATGATCGTGTCATCGCCGGCCACCGTACCCACGACGCCGTCGAGGCCGGTTCGGTCCATGGCGGAGGCCACCACGTGCGCACAGCCGGGAGGCGTTCGGATCACCACGAGCGGGCCAGCTGGTGCGACTTCGACTGCCCACTCCCCGAGCACCCGACGAAGATGGTCCACCGGCGCGATCTGCTGGGTAGGCAGCTCAGGGAGCGCCAACGCCTTCTCGCCTCCAGGGATCCTCACCGTGATCGCCCCGAGCTCTTCGAGGTCGCGGCTCACCGTGGCCTGGGTGGCCGAGATCCCCTCGGCTCCCAAGAGCTCGACGAGCTGGTTCTGACTTGAGACGATCTGATCCTCCAACAGCTGGGTGATCCGATGCTGTCGCTGCTGCTTCGACACCTTCATGGCTAGCTGCTCCTCACCCAGCGGAAGACGCCCCGCATGGCAGTCCGACGATGTGCTGCTTGCTGCCAGATCCGCGAGCGCGGACCTTCGAGGACGTCTCCCGAGATCTCTTCTCCCCTGTGGGCGGGCAGGCAGTGGAGGACCACCGCCTCGTCAGCCGCCACCGCGCAGAGGTCCTCATCGATGCAGTAGCCCGCGAAGTCCCGGAGCCGCTGCTCGCGCTCGGCCTCCTGGCCCATCGAGGTCCACACATCGGTGTAGAGGACTGAGGCTCCCCGCGCTGCTTCGACGGGGTCGGACGTCACGCTGAGCGCGGCGCCAGCGCACGCGAAGCCGCTGAGCTCGTCCACGGCACGCTCGGGGAGCTGGTAGCCCGTGGGGGCAGCCACAGCCACGTCCATCCCCAGAGCCAGGCTGACCTGAGCCAGCGAGCGGGTGACGTTGTTGGCGTCGCCGATGTAGGCCACCCTCCGTCCGCTCACGTCCTGACCGAACGCATCTCGGATCGTCAAGGCGTCGGCCAGGCCCTGGCACGGGTGTGATCGATCAGACAGCAGGTTGATCACCGAGACTCCGGACCCTTGCGCGTCGAGCGCTTGGACCATCCGCTCGAGCACCGCGTGATCGTGGACGCGCGCCGCCAAGAGCTGGTGGTAGCAACCGAGAGTCCGGGCCACGTCCTCGGCCGTCTCGCGACGATCGATCCCCACCTCGGTGTCGTTGATGACGATGGCATGCCCTCCCAGATCAACGACAGCCATCTCGGTGGCGTTTCGGGTGCGAGCCGACGGCTTCTCGAAGACGAGCGCGGCGCTCAGACCAGCGAGGTCACGGCTCCGCTCGGGCGAGCAGAGCGACAGGATCTCGGCGATCCCCGAGATGCCGGCGTCCTCAAGATCTAGAAGGTGGCGAGTCATGAGGCGCCATCGGCACGAGCCGCGGCGAGCGAGGTACCGAAGCGGACGACGGCCTCGTTGATCTCGTCGTCGCTGATCGTGATCGGAGGCGTGAACCGCACCACGTCCGGCTTGACGGCGTTGACGATCAGACCGTTCGAAAGGGCGCGGGAGACCACGTCACCAGCCAGCGGACCGTCGAGGACGACGCCCAGGAGGAGGCCCTCGCCCCGAATCGACACGACTCCGTCAAGGTCGCTCAAGCGAGCCACCAGCCGTTCCGACGCCTCGGCCGCACGTTGGGGTGCGTCGATGCTCAGCATGGTCCGCAGCGTGGCGAGCGCCGCCGCCATCGCCAAGGGCTGGCCACCGAAGGTCGAGCCGTGATCACCAGGCCCGAAGGCATCGGCAACCTCTGTACGAGCCCAGCACGCTCCGACGGGCATGCCGTTGCCAAGCGACTTGGCCATCGTCACCACGTCGGGCGTCAGCGCCTCGTGCTCGAAGGCGAACCACTTGCCTGTCCGACCGAGCCCCGTCTGGATCTCATCGACCATGAAGAGCGCCCCGGCCTCTCGGCACGCTGCCTCGAGCGCGGGCAGGTAGCCCTTGGGTGCCTCGTTGATCCCCCCTTCGGCCTGGATGACCTCGACCAACACGGCGGCGACCTCACCGCTCGCCAAGAGATCCTCGGCTTGGGCGAGGTCACCGAAGCGCACGTGGGTGAAGCCCGTGGGCAACGGCTCAAAGGGCGCATGCTTGGCCGGCTGCCCTGTCGCCGTCAAGGTGGCAAGGGTGCGGCCGTGGAATGAATCGAGCGTGGCCACGACCAAGTGCTTGCCCGGCGTGGTCCTGCGTGCCAGCTTGAGGGCGCACTCGTTGGCTTCGGCACCAGAGTTGGAGAAGAAGATGCGGCCGTGGTGACCCGTGGCCCTCGCAAGCAGCTCGTCGAGCAGCGATGCCACCTCGGGCCCCACCTCGTTGCCGAACAGGTTGGAGAGGTGCGAGAGCGTCGCCACCTGCTCGCTCACCGCCTGGACGACCTCAGGGCGAGCGTGGCCGAGCGAGGTCACCGCCAAGCCGCACAACATGTCGAGATAGGCGTTCCCCTCGGCGTCGAAGAGCCAGCTGCCCTCTCCTCGCACGAAGGTCCGAGGCGGCTCGGCGTAGGTCCGCATGAGCGCGTCCCGGCTCGTCATGGCGTCACCATGGTGCCGATGCCGCCGTCAGTGAACAGCTCGACGAGGAGGGCGTGTGGTGTGCGGCCATCGAGGATGTGAGCCTGCTCCACCCCTCCGCGCACGGCGAGCGCGCACGCCTCGACCTTCGGGATCATCCCACCTGAGACGCTGCCCGAGCGGACCATCTCTTCGACGCCTTGAAGGGTGATCTCGGCCATTGTGCTCGTCGGGTCGTCGACGTCGGAGCGAAGCCCAGGCACGTCGGTCAAGAAGACCAGCTTCCTCGCTCCCAAGGCAGCTGCGACAGCGCCAGCGACGGCGTCAGCGTTGATGTTGTACGACTGGCCGGCTGCGTCGGAGCCGATGGTGGCAATCACCGGGATCAGGTCCTCCGCCACCAGGCGTTCGAGGATCGACGGGTTGACGCCCACGACGTCACCGACGAAGCCGAGATCGACGTGCCGGATCCCGGCTTCGATCAGGTTGGCGTCAACACCCGAGATGCCCACCGCCACCGGACCATGGACGTTCAGCGCCGCGACGATGTCCGAGTTCACCTTGCCGACGAGGACCATGCGAGCGACGTCCAGGGTCTCGGCGTCGGTGACGCGGTGACCGCCGACGAAGGAGGTCTCCTTGCCCAGCTTGGCCAGGAGCTCCGCGATCTGCGGTCCTCCGCCGTGCACGACCACCGGGTGGATGCCCACCGCTTGGAGGAGCACGATGTCCTCGGCGAACGAGCTGAGCGCCGAGTGCTCATCGCCGCCTTCGAGCGCGTTGCCCCCGTACTTGACCACGATCACCGACCCCGCGAACTCCTGCAGATACGGCAAGGCCTCAATGAGGAGTGACGCCGTCTCGTTCGGGTCGCGCTTGGTGGTGCTCATGAGGTCGTCCGGTTCTCGTCGATGTAGCCGTAGCCAAGATCCGTCGTCAGGATCGCCCCGGAACCGTGGCCCAACCCGAGGTCGATCTCGATGCTGATCCATCGTTCCCTCAGGTGAGCCGCCACGCCGGCGGCGTCGTGCGCGCAGGCCTCAGATCCCCTGGCCACCACCGTGCCGCCGTAGCCGATCGAGCAGGTCAACGGGTCGAAGTCGATGTCCGCAGTGGCGATCTCCGAGAGCACGCGGCCCCAGTAGGGGTCCTCACCGTTGAGTGAGCACTTGACCAGCAGCGAGTTGGCGACCTTGCGGGCTCCGAGGTGGGCCTGATCGTCATCAGTCGCCCCGCTCACGACCACGCGCACCGCCTTGGTCGCACCTTCGGCGTCGAGTGCCATGTCTTCTGCGAGCTTGAGGCATGCTCGCTTGAGCGCTTCGTCGAAGGCGGCAGTCGAGACGGGCCCTGCTGACCCTGACGCAAGGATGATCACGGTGTCGTTGGTCGAGGTCGCTCCGTCGACGATGAGCGAGTTGAACGACGGCCCCACCGCTCTTGAGAGCGCCTCGTGGAGCGCCGCAGGGGTGAGTGCGGCGTCTGTGGTCAACACCGCGAGCATCGTGGCCATGTCGGGTGCGAGCATCGCGGCGCCCTTGGCCATGCCGCCGATGACGAAGCCCTCTCCCTGAACGACGACCTCTTTGGGGAAGGTGTCCGTCGTCATGATGGCCTCTGCAGCCTGGTGCGCTGCGTCGGAGGACTCGCCGAGCGCTCCGATCAGCTCGCCGAGACCGCTCACAGCGTCGTTCAGCGGGAAGGGGATGCCGATGAGCCCCGTCTGGCAGACCAAGATCTCATCGGCGGTGCACCCAAGCTCGACAGCAACCTGCTCGCACAGCGTGCTGGCTGCGCCGAGCCCGGTCTCCCCCGTCGCCGCATTGGCGTTGCCTGAGGTCAACAGCACAGCGCGCACCGCTCCCCCGGTGCTGGCCAGGTGCTGGCGAGAGATCTGGACGGGGGCCGCAGGTGCCTTGTTCTGCGTGAAGACCCCAGCCGCGCTCACCGGCTCGCTCGCGACGACCAGGGCTGCGTCGAGCCGGCCTGCGCCCTTGATCCCGATCGCTGCACCCGATGCGGAGAAGCCCGACGGCCCGAGGATGCTCATGGGAACACCCCGACGGCGCTCAGGCCCTGCTGCTCGTCGACCCCGGCAGCCAGGTTGGCGCACTGGAGCGCCTGACCGGCCGCGCCCTTGCCCAGGTTGTCGAGTGCGCTCAAGATGAGCAGCCACCCCGTGCGCTCATCGACCCGGGCCGTGAGGAAGCACGCGTTGGATCCCGACGCCATCTTGGTCGACGGCGGCTCGCCGAGGACATGGACGAACGGCTCATCGTCGTAGGCAGCGTGGAGCAGATCGAGCGCGGAGGCCGTGGTCAGTGCCATGGTCGGCCTGGCGTAGGCCGTCACCAGCATGCCCCGCACCATCGGAACCAGGTGCGGCGTGAAGAGCGCCTCGACCCCGAGGTTGGCCTCGATCTCGGCGGTGTGGCGATGGGTGAGCAGCCCGTAGGCGCTGAAGCTCTCATCGATCTCCGAGAAGTGCAGCTTCTCCGTGATCCCCCGTCCGGCTCCGGAGACGCCAGAGGCGGCGTCGATGATCAGACCGGAGGTCTCGATCGCGCCCGCATCGGTGAACGGAGCAAGCCCGAGGGTCGTCGCCGTGGGGTAGCAACCAGGAACCGCCACGAGCTCGGCACCGATGAGCTGGTCGCGGTTGCGCTCGACCAAGCCGTAGACCGCCAGGTCGCAGAGCTCTGGTGCCTGATGGGGCTCGCCGTACCAGGCCTCATAGGTCTCCGGTTCAAGGCGGAAGTCTGCCCCGAGGTCGACGACGTGGCCGACCGATCCGACGAGCTCGGGCACGATCGACTGAGACGCACCGTGCGGCAGGGCGAGGAACACCACGTCCAGACCCTCCAACGACGCCGCGTTCGTGGGTGCGTAGACCAGATCGGGATAGGTTGCGGCCAGCGAGGGCGTGTGCTGAGCAATCGAGGCGCCCTCATTGCGCTGCCCCGTGGCCACAGCCACCTCAAAGGAGCCATGCCCGCTGAGCAGGCGCAGGAGCTCGCCTCCCGCATAGCCCGATGCCCCTGCTACGCCAACCTTCATCTCGCAATTCTATACAGATGAAAGCATATTCATGCAATCAGCCCCTCTCGGGGATCATGCTCGAACTCAGCGCAGGGTGCCGCCGACCCGCTCGCCCGCGGCGATCATCGCTTGGCGCGCCTCAGCCAGCTCGGCCTCTGAGAGGGTGCGGTCATCGGCGCACAGTCGCACGCGAACGCCCAGGGATCGACTGTGCTCGTCGACGCCGTCTCCTCGGTAGACGTCGAAGAGCTCGATCTGCTCGAGCAGCTCGCCGGCCGCTGCTCGCACTTGATCGATCAAGCTCTGCGCAGTGACCCCATCAGCAACGACGAAGGCCAGATCGACGTCAGAAGAGGGGAAGCGGCTCGGCAGGGTGACCGCTTCGCCCCTCCGGGTCGCCCGAGTGGGGTCAAAGAGCACGTCGAGATCCAGCTGCACCACGGCGACCCGTCGACCTGCGGCCGCGGGGGCCAGCATCGCTACCAACGAGGGGTCGACCTCACCCACGACGCCAAGCGGTGCGGCGGTGAGTGCGTCGAGCAGCTTCGCCGAGCGCGTCGGGTGCATGCCGCTGAGGGGAGCGCCCTGCTCGAGGCGAGGCTCCAGAATGCCCACGGCGTGGGCGATCTCCTGAGCGAGCGCCACGGCGACGATGGCGTCATCGTCCTCTCGGGCGAGGACCAGCAGCGCAGTCTCGGCTTCGAGCGGCAGCGCCACCTCCTCGCCACCGGCCGAGCCTGCCCTGGCCAAGCGACGACCATGCCCAGCGTCGGGGTGGATGAACACGATTCCGAGCTCGAAGAGCGCGATCAGCTCCTGGCGGCGCTCCGCGTTGTACCCCACGGCGCGCAGCAGGCCAGGCAGCAGGGAGCGCCGCAAGCGCGACTCGTCCTCGGTCAGCGGGTTGGTGATGACGATCTCAGGCTCGTCGATGCCGAGGAGCTCGAGCTCACCAGGAGCGACGAGCGACGTCGTCCACGCTTCGCTGGCCCCGAGGCCGCACAGCACGTCTCGAAGCTCCGTGCGCGACGCCTCGCGCGCACTCGGCTTGCCCGGCGTCGACCACGACGGTGAACGTCGGGGGATGCGGCTGTAGCCAAAGGTCCGGGCGATCTCCTCGATGACGTCGGCCACGCCGGCGTCGGTCGAACGGATGTCCGGACGATTGGTCGGCACCGCGATCGAGAGCAGGTCGCCCTCTCCCTCTGTGGCCTCGAAGCCGAGCGGGGCGAGCAGATCGATGATCGCCAGCGCCCCGAGGTCCAGCCCCAAGAGGGCATTGACCCGCGCCAGCGGGACCTCGAGCACGACCGGCTCAGGCAAGGACGCTGGGGTCACCAAGGGACTCGGCGCCAAGCTGGCTGCAGGCGAGCTGAGAGCCACGAGCGCAGCGAAGCGCTCGATGGCTGGCTCGATGGCACCCGGGTCTGCTCCCTTCTGGAAGCGAGCCGAAGCCTCGGTCCGCAGCGCCAAGCGGCGAGAGGTCCGAGTGATCGAGATCGGATCGAACGACGCCGCCTCCAAGAGCACCTGGGTGGTCTGCTGGTCGATCTCTGAGGTCGCACCGCCCATGATGCCGGCGATGCCGATGACGGTGTCGTCCGCGTCGCAGATCACGCAGTCGTCGCCCGTGTCGCCGAGTCCTCTTCCCAGGTCGTCCCAGCTCTCGAGTGATCCCGTCGAGCGTCTCGAGCTTCTCGCCTGGCTGCGCTCGGCGAACCCGCAGCCCGCGCCCCGGGATCTTGGCCACGTCATAGGGATGCGTGGGCTGGCCGAGCTCGAGCATGACGTAGTTCGACGCATCGACCACGTTGTTGATCGGCCGCATGCCCGCCATGCGGAGCCGCTCTTGGAGCCACGAAGGCGACGGCCCGACCTCGACGTCGTTGAGCACGCCGATCCCCAGCCTCGGGCAGAGAGCGTGATCGAGCACCTCACCGCTCGCCAGGGTGACGGTCTCAGGACCGTGACCCCAAGGGACCGGGTTGCTGGGTGGGCTGAAGGGAAGGGAGAGCCGAGCGGCCAGGTCTCGAGCGATCCCCGAGATGCACCAAGCATCGGGGCGGTTGCCCTCCACCGTCACGTCGAAGATCACGTCACGCTCGATCCCGAGCACGTCAACCAATGACGCCCCCGGAACCGCTCCGGGCTGCTCCGTCAAGATCAGCAGGCCCTCGTGGTCGTCTCCCACACCGAGCTCACGACCTGAGCACAACATCCCGTTGGAGGTGACCCCGCGCATCTTGCGCGTGGTGATGACGAAGTCGCCGGGCAGCACTGCACCGACCGGGGCCAGAGGGACGAGGTCATCGAGAGCGAAGTTGGTCGCCCCACAGACGATCTCGAGCGGCTCGCCACCCGCGTCGACGAGAACCTTGCGAATCTTGTCCGCGCCCTCGATGGCGCTGATCTCGATGATCTTGGCGATGACGACGTCGTCGAGGCCCTCCCCCACCAGCTCCACATCTTCAACGACCAGACCGAGGTCGTCGAGGGTGGCGCGCAGGAGCGCGACGTCGTCAGGAAACGCCGCGAAGTCCTTCAGCCATGACAGAGGAGCACGCATCGCTACAGCTGCCTTGCGAAGCGCAGGTCGTTCTCGATGAGCGCACGCATGTCCGCGATCCCGTGGCGCATCTGAGCGCAGCGGTCGATGCCAAAGCCGAAGGCGAAGCCCGAGTACTCAGCAGGGTCGATCCCGACAGCCTCGAACACGGCGGGGTCGACCATCCCGCAGCCGCCGAGCTCGATCCAACCGGTGCGCGAGCAGGTCCGGCACCCGTCGCCGTGGCAGATCGTGCAGGTGATCTCGAACTCGGCCGACGGCTCGGTGAAGGGGAAGTACGCCGGGCGAAGGCGCGAGTGGATCTCAGGCCCGAAGTAGGCCGAGGTGAAGGTCTCGATGACGCCGGCAAGGTCACCGAAGGTGATCCCCTTGTCGACCACCAGGCCCTCGATCTGGTGGAAGACAGGCAGGTGCCGAGCGTCGGGTGTGTCGAGCCGATAGCAGCGACCCGGCATCACGGCGTGCACCGGCAAGGTGCCGTGGGCCACCGCCGCTTCGAGGAGGTGGATCTGCGTCGGCGAGGTGTGGGTACGGAGCAGCACCGTCTCGGGAAGTCCCAGCTCCACGTACATCGTGTCGTACATGTCGCGCGCTGGATGGCCCGGCGGGATGTTCAGCGCTTCGAAGTTGTACCAGTCGGTCTCGACCTCAGGCCCCTCTTGGACCACGAAGCCCATGGCGACGAAGACCTCTTCGAGCGATCGACGCGTCTGGGTCACAAGGTGCGTCTGGCCCCGCCCGAGCGGTACGCGCACCGACCCTCGGACGAGCTCGGTCAGATCGAGGCGATCGGCCTCGAGCTGGGCGGCCCGCTCGAGAACCTCTAAGGCTGCTCGTCGCTCCTCGACCGCGGTGCTGAGCTGCTCGAGAGCTGCCCCGACGCGGGCTCCGGAGGCTTTTCGCTCATCGAGATCCTCGATCTGGGCGAGCGAGCGTCTGGCCAAGATCAAGGGTGAGTCCTTGCCGCGCAGTCGAGACGCGAGCTCGTCGAGCCCCGCGAGGTGCTCTTGAGCCTCGATCTCGTCGAGGGCTTCGGTCACCACGCTGGCCAAGGCCGCGGCGTCGAGGGGCGCGCTCATGAGGGATCCGACGGGAGCATGGCGTCAATGGTAGAGGGAGCGGATGGCTCCCCCGGTGCTCTCAAGCCTCGGCGGAACGACATGGCGAGGATCCCCGCTGCCACCGAGAGGTTGAGGGACTCGACGGCAGAGGCCATCGGGATGCGCACAGCGACGTCACCCGCACGCAGGAGGTCGTCGTCGAGGCCATGGGCTTCGTTGCCGAGCACCAGCGCCACCTTCGCAGGCCACGTCAGGTGGGCGAAGTCCTCGCCCTCGTGAGGGGAGGTCCCGACCACCGCGAGGCCTCGTGCGCGAAGCAGGGCCAGCGCCTCGAGGCCGTCGCGGTGCTCGAGGATCGTGAGCCGAAGCGCCGAGCCGGCCGAGCCCCGAAGCGCCTTCGGCCCAAACGGATCAGCCGATGAGCCGGTCACCACCACCGCGTCGGCAGCGGAGGCCTCCGCGATGCGCATGAGCGCGCCCAGGTTGCCGGGATCCGCGATCTGATGGGCGACCAGGACGAAGCCTGCACCGTCGGAGAGCTCCTCTAAGGAGCCTGGTTGGCCCGTCAGGCATGCCACGATGGGCTGTGGGTTGACGGCGTCAGCGAGACGTGCGAGCACGCCCGCGCGCAAGAGCACCACGTCGATGTCCTGCTCCCGGGCGCGCGCGAGCACCCCTGTCAAGGAGGGATCCTGGCTTGACGCCTCGTCGAGCGCGATCAGCTCGACGGGCCAGCGCCCGGCAAGGGCGGCCTCGACCAGCTGAACGCCCTCGATGACGAAGCGCCCGTCGTCTCGACGGTGTCGTCGCGAGCTGAAGAGGCGACGGAGCTGCTGGGCTGCGCCGCTCTTCGAGCTTCGTGCCTCGGTCAGGAGGCTGCGGCCTCGCTGTTGAGCGCACCCTCTGCGACTTTGACCAGCGCCGAGAACGACGCGGGGTCGCTGACAGCCAGATCAGCGAGGATCTTGCGATCGACCTCGACGCCAGCGGCGTGGAGACCCGCGATGAACTTCGAGTAGCTCATCCCGTTCTCTCGAGTCGCTGCGTTGATCCGCTGGATCCAGAGCTTGCGGAACTCACCCTTGCGTGCACGGCGGTCACGGAAGGCGTACTGCTTCGAGTGGAGCAGCTGCTCGTTGGCGGCGCGGAACGAACGGCTCTTGTTGCCGTAGTAGCCCTTGGCCTCTTCGAGGACCGCCCTGTGGTGCTTCCGGGCGTTCACTGAGCGCTTGACTCTCGCCATATCTTCCTCTCCTTCGCTTCAATTCCTGTGGTGTCGCTGGCGGGGTGCGCCAGCTTCCGAACGGTGGTGGTCGCCTAGATCCCGAGCATGCGCTTGATGCGCTTCTCAGAGGCAGAGGACACCTCGACCTCGCGAGCGAGACGACGGGTCCTCTTCGACGCCTTCTTCTCCATGATGTGGCCACGGTTCTTCTGGCGGCGACGCAGACGGCCGCTCCCGGTGACCTTCACGCGAGCTGCAGCACCCTTGTGGGTCTTCATCTTCGGCATCTCTACTCATCTCCTGTCGTCGACTCGTCGGCCGCCGGCTCCGCCGGGGCCTTCTGCTGGCTTGCTGGTGCTTCGTGCGCTGGTGAGCGATCAGCCTTGGTCTCTTGCGCCTTCGATCGCTTCTGCGGGGCGAGGACCATGGTCATGTTGCGACCATCGAGCCTCGGCTCCGCTTCGATCTTGGCTCCATCACCGATGCGTTCGGCCACCTGGTCGAGGATCTTCTTGCCCAGCTCGGGGTGGAAGACCTCACGGCCTCGGAACATGATCGTCAGCTTGACTTTGTGGCCCTCGGTCAGGAAGCGGGCGACCTGTCTCGTCTTGGTGTCGAAGTCACCCGGCCCGATCTTCGGGCGGTACTTCATCTCCTTGACGCCAACGTTGACTGACTTGCGCCGTGATTCCTTGGCCTTCTGGGCCTCGTCGAACTTGAACTTCCCGTAGTCCATGATCCGGCACACCGGTGGGTTCGCCGTCGGTGCCACCTCTACGAGGTCGAGGTCGAGGTCACGAGCGATCGCCAGTGCCTCGGGGACGGGCTTGATGCCCAGTTGCTGGCCGTCGGGTGCGACGAGCCTGACTTCACGGACGCGGATCCGATCGTTGATCCGGTGGTCTTCTACTGCAGCTATCGCGCCACTCCCTTGCTTCCTGCCTCGCTCCACTTGGAACCAGGCGTGCGTAAGCGGGAGAGGCCGCGCCGCCACGTGGCGTCGAGGATCTCGACCCGTCGCACTGGTTCCGGCCCTGAGTGGGATCCGTCGTGGGCGGGTGGAGGTGGGCGACGTCATTCAGACGCGTGGCCACCCCGCTTTTCTGTCGAGCAATTACCCTAGCAGCGATGAGCTCCTCTCCTCACCCCGCCCACGATGTCGATGATGGCTCCGAAGCCGAGCGGGCACCCGATCCTGCCGCCATGGATGAGCTCCGCCAGCAGCTGGCGGACACCGATCCGGCGGTGGTGATCGCCAACCACGCCTACGGCCTCTTCGAGCTCGCTGCGGTCTATCTCTCGACGCAGCCTCCCCGACTGAGCGAAGCACAGCTGGCGATCGACGCACTGGCAGGGCTCTGCGAGGCTGTCGGGGCTCGCCTGGGTGACGCTTCCGCCCCCCTCGTAGAAGCCCTCGCCCAGATCCGGCTGGCTTGGGTGCAGCTGAGCTCAGCGAGCTCGAGCGGCGAGCCGCCGCTCTAGCGACGACGCCGAGCCGAGCGGCTCGCTCAGCTCTGACGGGGCGACAAGAGCCGAACGATCACCTGGCCCCCGTGGTCAGCACCGAGCTGGCCCGTGACCTCGGTCCCGAGCTGGATAGAGCGAGAGCCATCGGCGATGGCGGTGGCATGGAAGGCCAGCGTTCGACCGTCGTCGAGCGCCACCTCGCCGAGGCCGACCGCCCGATCGAACGCCGAGACGCGGCCTGAGACCAAGGCTCCTGTCACCTCAGTGGACGATCTTGGCCAGCGCCATCTCAAGGATGTCGCTCGCGCCGTGGTCCTTCAGTGCAGGGATCAGCTCGTTGATCTGGACCTTCTCGACCACGGTCTCGACCGCATAGCCCGCGCCACCCGAGAGCTCGGAGACCGTCGGTGAGCGCAGGCTGGGCAGGACCTCGAGCACCGAGTCGAGCTGCTCGCTCGAGACGTTCAGCTTGACCAGCACCTTCTCGCGAGCCTCAAGCGTTCCTTGGAGCAGCGTCATCAGCTGGCCCATGGCGTGGCGCTTGTCGGGATCGGCCGCTGCCTTCGGGTTGGCGATCACCTCAGTGCGACTGATCAGCAAGGTGTGGATGATCTTGAGACCCGCTGCCTTGAGCGCCCGACCCGTCTCGGTGATCTCGACGACGCAGTCGGCGATGTCGGGCACCTTGGCCTCGGTGGCGCCGTAGGAGAGGGACACCTCAGCGTCGACGCCTGCCGCAGCCAGCGAGCGAGCCGTCAGCTCTGGATACTCCGTCGAGACCCGCAAGACCCCCACGTGTCGTTTCAGGTCCTCCAAGGTGTCGTAGGGCGCGCTCTGCTCGACGGCCAGCACGACTCTGATCGGGTTCGACGTCGCCTTCGAGTAGCCGAGCTCGCCGAGGGACTCGACCTCAACACCGCGCTCTTCGATCCAGTCGCGACCCGTGATGCCCACGTCGAAGCGACCTTCGGCCACGTAGACGGGGATCTCCTGGGGACGAAGGATCCGGACCTCGATGACTCGCGGGTCATCGATCGTCGCCCGGTAGTCGACGTCGCTCGAGCGGTGGACCGTCAGGTCCGCCGCGGCAAAGAGCTCAAGGGTCGCCTTCTCCAAGGACCCCTTCGGTAGCACGATGGTCAGCACCGGACCATTGTGGCCCAGCGCGCGGTCAGTCGTGAGCCGCTTGGGCTACGACAGGGGCGCGCTGCGCAGCAATCGCACCATCTCCACGGCCGTCTCGAGCGCCTCGGCGCCCTTGTTGCCGGCCCCTTCGACCGAGCGCTCAAGCGCTTGGTCGACCGTGTCGGTGGTGAGAACGCCGAAGATCACAGGCTTCGTCGACGCCAAGCTGACGTCTTGGAGCCCACGAGCGCACTCACCGGCGACGAAGTCGTAGTGGCCCGTCTCGCCCCGGATCACCGCGCCGAGCGCGATGACCGCGTCGAGACCCGACTCGACCATCGCCTTAGCAGCGAGCGGAAGCTCGAAGGCTCCAGGCACCCAGGCGACGACCACGTCGTTGAGATCAACGCCAAGCTGCGCCGCTGCCACCACGGCACCCTCGAGCAGGCGCAGCGTGATCCCGCCGTTGAAGCGAGCACAGGCGACACCCAGGCGCAGCCCTCGCCCGTCGTGTGCGCCCTCGAGGTTCTTGCCCACCCGACCGTCGAATTTGCGCAGAGCCAGCTCGTCGAGCTGGGTCTCATCCGACGTGGTCATCGAGACCTTCCAGGAGGTGGCCCATGCGCTGCTGCTTGGTTCGCAGATACCCGATGTTCTGCGCAGTCGGCGTGCTCTCGATCGGCACGCGCTCGGTGATGTCGAGCCCGAAGCCCTCGAGGCCGCCGTACTTGACAGGGTTGTTGGTCATGAGGCGCATCGTCGTGATGCCGAGGTCCACCAGGATCTGCGCGCCGATCCCGTACTCGCGGTTGTCCACAGGGAGGCCCAGCTCGATGTTGGCGTCGACGGTGTCGGATCCCTGCTCCTGGAGCCGGTACGCCCGGATCTTGTGGCCGAGCCCGATGCCACGACCTTCATGGCCACGCAGGTAGACGAGGACACCCGAGCCCTCCTCGGCGATCTTCTCGAGCGCCCCGCGCAGCTGCGGTCCACAGTCACAGCGCTGAGATCCGAAGACGTCACCGGTCAGGCACTCAGAGTGCACTCGCACCAAGACGTCGTCCTTGTTGGCCACGTCGCCCATGACGAAGGCGATGTGCTGGACCCCGTCGAGCATCGATTCGTAGACGATGGACTCGAAGTCGCCCTCGATGGTGGGGATCTGAGCCTCGGCGACCTTGCGCACCAGCTTCTCGTGACGGCGTCGGTAGCGGATCAGGTCAGCGATCGAGATCATGTGCAGACCGTGCCGATCGGCGAAGGCCTTGAGATCAGCGGTGCGCATCATCGAGGACTTGTCCTCGGTGACCACCTCGCAGAGCACACCGGCCGGACTGAGCCCGGCCAGACGAGCCAGATCCACGGTGGCCTCGGTGTGACCGGCGCGCTTGAGCACGCCGCCAGCGCGATAGCGAAGGGGGAAGATGTGCCCTGGTCGGTTCAGGTCGGTCGCTCGGGTGGTCGGGTCGACGAGCGCACGAATCGTTGCTGAGCGATCGGCCGCCGAGATGCCCGTGGTGGTGCCGTGCCGGAAGTCCACGCTCACCGTGAACGCGGTGCGCTGAGCCTCGGTGTTGGCCACCACCATCAGGGGGAGGTCGAGGGCGTCGGCCCGGCTGTCTTCGAGCGGCACGCAGATCACGCCGGAGGTGTGAGCGAGGAAGAAGGCGATGTTCTCAGGCGTGGCCGCTTCAGCCGCCATCACCAAGTCGCCCTCGTTCTCTCGATCCTCATCGTCGATGACCACGACGATCTCGAGATTGCGGATCGCTTCGATGGCCTCTTCGACCGTTGAGAGCCCCATCAGAGCTGCACCTCCATGCGTAGATCATCGCCCAAGCGGACCACCGAGACGAATCGCCCACGGCTGATCGCCTCGATCGTCGGCGCTCCTGGGCCTCGGAGCATCGGTGCTCCGTCGTCCCCACCCATGACCGCAGGGGCCAGGTAGCAGACGATTCGATCGACCAGGCCCTCGTCGATGAACGAGTGCGCCACCGAGGCTCCCCCTTCGACGAGCAGCTGGAGGACGCCGTCTCGGCCGAGCTCGTCGAGGAGGTCGCCGAGCGGTCCATCCCACGACAGCGCTGGCTCGACGGCGGCGCCGGGTGGGATGGCGCCGAGCACGATCCTGCGTGGCTGTCGTTCGGGAAGCGGCTCAAGCCGAGCGGTGAGGGCAGGGTTGTCTGCCCGCACGGTGCCTGCTCCGACCAAGATCGCCTCTGACTCGGCCCGGAGCCGATGGACGTCTCGGCGCGCCTCGGGCGAGGTGATCCACTGGCTCGAGCCGTCAGCCGCCGACGTGCGTCCGTCAAGGGTGGCTGCCAGCTTCAAGACGACGCGAGGGCGTCCCGTGCTGCGCTGAGTGAGATAGGGACCAAGCTGCTCGGCCACCTCGACCGCCCGCACCCGCTCGATGACCTCGACGCCGGCCTCGCGCAGCGCGGCGATGCCACGCCCCGCCACCTTGGTATCTGGATCCACCACAGCGATCGCACAGCGCGCGATCCCGGCGCTCACGATGGCGTCGACGCATGGACCCGTCTGTCCCGTGTGTGAGCACGGCTCCAGCGTCACCACGAGCGTCGCTCCTCGAGCGAGCTCGCCGGCATGCTCGAGGGCGACGATCTCAGCGTGTCGACCACCGGGGGGCTCAGTGGCTCCCGTGAAGACCTGCCCGTCGCCCGTCACCACGACGGCACCGACCCACGGGTTCGGCGAGGTCGTCGTCCGCACGAGATCGGCCTGACCCCGAGCGACGTCCATGAGGTCTTCCAGCTCCGGTTGGGTCACCATCTCTCCGCTCCGAGTGGCTCAGCGAACACCGGCGGCATCGCGCAGCGAAGCGATGGCGGCCAGCGGATCGCTCGCGCCGAAGATCGCGCTGCCGGCCACAAGGATCGTGGCCCCGGCCTCAACGACGAGCGGCGTGGTCGTGGCGTCGATGCCGCCGTCGACCTCGAGCTCGCAGCTCAGGGCGCGCTCGTCGATCGCGTGACGCACCGCTGCGATTTTGGGCAGCACCTCAGGCATGAAGGCTTGACCGCCGAAGCCTGGGAACACGGTCATGCACAAGACCAGATCGACCGCGTCAAGGTACCGATCGAGGGCCTCGAAGGGCGTGTCGGGGTTCGCCGCCAGACCGATGCGCATGCCGAGCGCACGGGTCTCGGCGATGACGTGCTCGAGATCTCCGAGCTCGGCGTGGACGGTGACGCCCTGTGCGCCGGCGCGAGCGAAGGGCTCGAGGTACTCCCCTGGATCGGTGATCATCAGGTGGCAATCGAGGTAGAGATCGGTATGTCGACGCAAGGAGGCCACGACGGGTGGGCCCAGCGTGATGTTGGGGACGAAGTGGCCATCCATCACATCGACGTGCAGCCAATCGCTGCCCGGGGCCACCGCGGCGACGGCCTCCGCCAGCGCGCCGAAGTCAGCCGCCAAGAGCGACGGCGCTATCTTGAGCGACCCCAAGGGACCAGGATCGATGGCGGTGGCCAGAGTCACCCGCAGAAGCCTAGAGGTCGCCCTTCCGGCCGAGGTGCACGGCTGCGGGCTCCTGGAGCCCTCGCCGCCAGGCACCGGCCTCCATGGCTCGCTTTCCCTCGGGCTGGACCTGCAGAAGCTCCAAGCTGCCGTCCCCCGTCGCCACGCTGGTGCCAGAGAGCGTGCCGGGCACAGCGCCCACCGAAGGGCCGACCCGAGCGTCCAGGATTCGCAGCCGGTTCGAGCCGAGGAACGTGAAGGCTCGTCCGAGGCGCACAAGCCGAGCCAGCTTGAAGGCAGGATGTGCGAAGTCGAGCTCGAGCTCTGAGGCTTCGAGCTTCTTCGCGTAGCTGACCTCGCCGACCTGGGGAGCGGGAGTGGGCAGGGCGGCCACACCCGATGCCAACAGCTCGACGAGCAGCTCAGAGCCCAGCTCGCACAGCTCGGCTCGAAGCTCGTCGAGGGTCTTCTCGCCTACCACGACCCGCCGTGCCGCGTAGATCCCACCCTCGTCGAGGGCCGGGGCCACCTCCATGACGCAGACACCGGTCTCGAGGTCGCCGGCAAGGATCGCTCGCTCGACCGGAGCCGCCCCACGCCAGCGGGGAAGCAGCGAGAAGTGCAGGTTGAGCATCGGCACCTCGGTGAGCAGGCTCGTGGGGATGATCCGCCCGTAGGCCACCACCACGCAGGCCTCGAGCGATGCATCGCGGAGCGCCTCCATCTCGTCGCTGACCTCGATGTGGTGCGCTTCAGCCGCCAGCTTCACCGGACTCTTGACGAGCGCCCCTCCCCTGCCGCGCTTGCGGTCTGGCTGGGTGATGACGAGTGCGACGTCGTGGCCGGCAGCCACCAGCGCGTCGAGGGTCGTGACGGCGAGCTCGGGCGTGCCGAGGAATCCGAGCCGAGCCACCGAGCGCTGCGGCTCAGGCCGATGTCAGTCGGCCGAGACCGTCGGGATCTGCCCGGGTGAGGTCCACCGCACGCTCACGCAGCAGCTTCTTCGCAGCTCGGCGCTGGTCGTCATCGAGGCGCTCGATGAGCAGGATCCCGTCGAGGTGATCGAGCTCGTGCTGGAGGACACGGCCTTCGAACTCATCGGTCTCGATACTGATCTCGTTGCCATCGAGGTCGAGCCCGATCAGGTGCACGGCGTCGGGTCGCGTGATCTCCCAGCTGAGCCCCGGGACCGAGAGGCAGCCCTCTTCGTAGACGAACTCGCCCTGCGACTCGACCAGCTCAGGGTTGATGACCACCACGGGCCCGTCGCCGATGTCGTAGACGAAGAGTCGCCGCTGGACGCCGATCTGGTTGGCTGCGAGGCCCACCCCAGGAGCGGCGTACATCGCTTCGGTCATCCGCTCGACCAAGGTCGCGATCTTGGCGTCGATCTCGGTGACCTCTGCGGTGCGCGAGTTCAGCACCGGGTCCCCGTAGGTGCGAATGACGTCCGTGTTCACGGAGCCATCTTAGAGCGAGGCGAGTTCAGACCGACTCAGGATCGACCGAGACGACCACTCGCTTCTTGGGCCGCTCCAGCGCTGCGAGGGCGTCGACCAGCTCCTCGGTGCTCGGAGCCAAGACGGCGAAGGTCTCTTCGCTCAGCTCGGCGATCTCGACCACGTCGGTCGAGAGCTGCTCGAGCAGCTCTGCGGCTCCCGGGCCCTTGACTCTGGCGAGCGCCCGATACGGCGGCAGCTCGAGCGAGCGCCGAAGCACGTCATCGGCCTCGATCACCGGCGCAGGGTCACCGCGCTGGGCGGCGAGCACCACGGGATGCTCGGCCAGACGTGTCTGGAGGAGCACCACGCCGGCGTCAGGGGTGGAACGGCCTCCGACGAGACGTCCAGCCCTCCCGATGAGACCGAGCGTGCGCAGCTCAGCCCCCATCCGCGGCGCGAGCAGATGGTGATCGAGGTCCAAGAACGCAACCAGCCGGCAGTGGCGCAAGCGATGGAGCACCGCTTCGGTGCCCACCACGGCTCGCGCTCCTTGCCAGGAGGCTGGCGACGCGGTCGCCGTGAGCTCGGCGACCCGCACGCCCAAGAGCACCTCGAGCTCAGGAGCGAGCTGGGCGGTGCCCAAGCGAAGGAGCTTGAGCTTGGTGGCACCACAGGCCTGGCAGATCGCTGGTCGCGTGGCACCGCATCGAGAGCACGTCAGCTCCTCGTCGAGACCCATCGCCGCGTCGCAGCGCTCACAGCGCAGCAGCGTCTCGCAGCGGCCACAGGCCAGGAGCCGTGCTCTGCCCGTCCGATTCACGAGGCACGCCACCGCCACACCCGTCTCTTGGAGCGCGAGAGCCTCTCGAGCCAGCTCGACCAGATGCGACGACAAGATCCCCTGACGCGGGTCGTCCGCTCGGCGGTCGGCCACCGCCACGGTCGGCCAGCCCTCTCGCTCTCTGGAGGGAGCGACGAGCACACGCTTGCCCAGTCGGGCCTCGGTCACCGAGGCGCAGCTGGCCACGAAGAGCGCAGGGGCGTCCTCTCGCCGCGCCCGCTCGAAGGCCACGTCGGCCGCGTGCCACGTCGGTGCGGCCTCGGAGCGGAATCGCTCGTCGTCGACGTCGAGGACCAGCACACCGGCCAACGACGGGCAGGGCGCGAAGCTTGCAGCTCGGGTGCCCACCACGACCGGCCACCCCGCCCGAGACGCCTCCCAGCTTGATGCCGCGTCCACCGCCGGGACCTGGCGGCGGGCCAAGCGCTGGACCATGCGGCCGGCGTAGCCCACGCCAGGCACCAGGATCAGCGCCGTGTGCCCCTCGAGGCGACCCGCCTCGCTCAGGCCTGCCAAGAACCCGAGGACGAGGTCGAAGGGGTCGGTGCACGGCCCGAGCTCGAGCACCGCGGATCCTGCGGCTCGAGCGTGCTCGGCGCCCAAGGTGCCCAGCCAGGTCTCGGGTGCACTGAGCACTGGCGACGAGGGACGAGCAGGCAGCGACGCCACGATCCGATCAGGCGAGGCGGTCTTGGCGAAGTGCGCCCAGGTGCCGTTCCACCGCCACGCGGCCCACCGGGCAAGCTCGAGCACTCGCGGCGGCGGTCCGAGACCGAGCGTCCCTCGAAGGTCCTTGAGGGTCGAGGGCGCTCGGTCGTCACCCGCACGGTCGGTGATCCAGCCGCGCACCGAGCGGCCATGCAGCGGGACGCGCACCCGGCTGCCCACCTCGAGGGGACCGGTGAAGCCCTCGGGCACCTGGTAGTCGAAGGGGTGCTCGAGCGCTGTGACCTCGGTCAGGACGCCGACCACGGGGAGCGGCCTCTCGCCGCTCACCGCTCGATCAAAGACCGAGGGCCCGGCGGAGATCGTCAGCCCGAGGCGTCTGCTCCCAGGTGAACTCCCGCTCGTCGCGACCGAAGTGACCATAGGCAGCGGTCTTCTTGTAGATCGGCCGGTACAGGTCGAGCTGGGCGGCGATCGCAGCCGGCCGGAGATCGAACAGCTCCGTGATGGCAGTCTCGATCTTGGCTCGGTCGACGCGCTCGGTGCCGAAGGTGTCGACGAGCAGCGAGACCGGACGAGCCACGCCGATGGCGTAGGCCACCTGGACCTCGCAGCGTGTGGCAGCTCCCGAGGCGACCACGTGCTTGGCCACCCAACGAGCGGCGTAGGCAGCAGAGCGGTCGACCTTGGAGGGGTCCTTGCCCGAGAAGGCGCCGCCGCCGTGCCGGGCCATGCCGCCATAGGTGTCGACGATGATCTTGCGTCCCGTGAGTCCGGTGTCGGCATGGGGACCGCCCAGCTCGAAGATCCCCGTGGGGTTCACGAGAACTCGCAGGGACGACGTATCGAGGTTGCTGGGCAGCAGCGGCTTGATCACGTGCTCGGTCAGGTCAGGGGTGAGCGTGCCCTCGAGATCGACGCCCGGTGCGTGCTGCGTGGAGATGAGGACCGTGTCGACCCCGACCGGGACGCCGTCTTCATAGACGATGCTCACCTGGGTCTTGCCGTCAGGGCGGAGGTAGCCAAGCTGGCCAGAGCGGCGCACCTGAGCGAGCCGCTGGGCCAAGCGATGGCTCAGCCAGATCGGCAAGGGCATCAGATCCGGCGTCTCGTCGCACGCGAAGCCGAACATCATGCCCTGGTCGCCTGCGCCTTGGCCGTTGAGGACGTCCTCGCCGCCGGTGCCCGAGCGCAGCTCGAGGGCGCGATCGACGCCGGCCGCGATGTCAGGGCTCTGGCGGTCGAGCGTCACCATCACCGCGCAGGTGGAGCCGTTGAAGCCCTTGGCATCGTCGTCGTAGCCGATCTCGTTGACCGTCGAGCGAACGAGCGCCGGCACGTCGACGACCGCCTCGGTCGAGATCTCTCCAGCGACGAGGACCATGCCCGTGGTGAGCAACGTCTCACAAGCCACGCGCGACGCCGGATCCTGCTCCAAGACAGCGTCGAGGACGCTGTCAGAGATCTGATCCGCCATCTTGTCGGGATGGCCTTCGGTCACGGATTCTGAGGTGAAGGTGGTGCGGACGCTCATTGGGTCTCTCGGTCTCCAAGTCTCACGAGGTGCGCTATGACCCTATCGAAGACAGCGTCAGCGACCTGCCGTTTGGTCGTGAGCTCGACCGTGACTTCCTCACCGTCTCGCTCCAAGATGGTCACCTCGTTGGTGTCGTGCTCGAAGCCGGCGTTCGGATCAGCGACGTCGTTGACCACCAGGAGGTCGCAGCCCTTCGACGCCAGCTTCTCCCGAGCGTGCTCGAGAACCCTGTCGGTCTCAGCGGCGAAGCCCACGATGATCTGCCGGTCCCTGCGAGCTGCCACCAGGCCAGCGAGGATGTCCTCCGTCGGCTCCAGCTCGATGGCAGGGGTGCCGTTTCGCTTCTTGAGCTTCTGCTCACGCACGCTCACCGGGCGGAAGTCGGCGACGGCGGCGGCCATGACGATCACGTCAGCCTTCGGCGCCTCCGAAGCCATCGCCTCGGAGAGCTCGGCCGCCGTGTCGACCTCGATGATCTGGTCGACCCCCTGGGCCGCCAGCTTCGTCGTGGTGATCAGCACCACGTGCGCTCCACGGGCTGCTGCCGCCTCGGCCAGGGCGTGGCCCTGCTTGCCCGACGAGCGGTTCGAGAGGTAGCGGACGGGATCGATCGGCTCTCGGGTGCCGCCGGCACTCACCACCACACGGCGCCCCGCGAGATCGAGGTCCTGTCCGCCGCTCGCCAGGATCTCGAGGGCGGCGCGCGACGATCACGTCGGGCTCGGCGAGGCGCCCTCGTCCGACGTCCCCTCCAGCCAAGCGGCCCTCTGCGGGCTCGACGAGGTGGACGCCACGCTCACGAAGCAGCGCGACGTTGGCTGCGACCGAGGGCTGCTCCCACATCTCGGTGTGCATCGCCGGAGCGAGGAGCACAGGGGCGGTGGTCGCCAAGAGCGTGTTGGTGAGCAGGTCGTCGGCCAGACCATGGGTGTAGCGACCGATGAGATGGGCAGTGGCCGGCGCGACCATGATCAGATCGGCTGCTTGGCCGAGGCGCGTGTGGGGAATCGGCGACAAGCCGTCGTAGAGCTCGGTCTGCGCTGGCTCTGAGGCCAGGGCGGTGAAGGTCAGCGGCGTGATGAAGCGGACTGCGTCGCGGGTCAGGACCGGAGCGACGTGGCACCCAGCATCGACGAGCAGACGGCAGATCTCGACCGCCTTGTAGGCGGCGATGCCACCAGTGACCCCTAAGACCACGAAGGGACGTCGGGCCTCAGCCATGTTCCCCTCCGGTTGAGCCGGTGGGCTCAGCTGGCGTCGGGTGCCTCGTCGGGCGCCGAAGGTGCACCCACGACGTCCATCAGGTCCTGGACCAGACTGGCGTCGCCGTCGATGACAGCGAAGGGATCGGCAGTGAAGCCCAGCGCTTCGGCGTCCTGTGCCGCCGCGGCCTCGGCAGCCAGCTCGTCGGGGTCAGGGTGGTGGTAGGTCACCTTGGAGGCAGCCACCTCCTCGAAGGCGATCGAGAGGGGCTTGCCCGAGACCGACGTGACCTGGGGCGGGATGACCTGGCCTAGGACCTCGCCGAGGCCGTGGTAGTACGCGTTGATCTCACGAGCTCGCTTCGAACCCAAGGTCACAAGGGTGAACTTCGAGTCGACCTTGTCGAGCAACTCCTCGATCGGAGGGTCCATGAGGGTGGCGCGCTTGACGGACATCGGTGGTGCTCCTTGGGGGAAACGGCGTGCGGCAGACTTCCGCAGCGAGGCAAGTATACCGAGGACCTGGCCCACCGCCTGCTCAAGGTCATCGTTGATCACCTCGAAGTGCGCCAGCGCTCGGCCCTCTGCCAGCTCGGCACGACCCTTCTCGATGCGTCGCGCCACGTGGTCCTCAGCTGTCGCCGCGACCTCTCAGGCGAGCCTCCTGGTGCTCTTCGGAGGGCGGGACCAGCAAGATCACGGTGGCGTCCGGACGAAGAGCGAGCACCTGGCGGGCTCCCTCGAGCTCGATCTCGAGCAGCACGTCACGACCTGGATCGACGTCGGGCACCGGTGTGCCGTAGAGGTTCCCGAGGAACTCGGCCCACTCGAGGAACCCCCCGCGCTCGACCTGGGACTCAAAGGACGCTCGGTCGACGAAGACGTAGTGCTCAGGACCCTCCCCCGCTCTCGGCGATCGGGAGGTCCAGCTCTTCGACAGCCAGAGCGTGGGATCCTCTTCGACCAGGCGGCTCGCCACCGTTCCCTTGCCAGTCCCTCCGGGACCGATCAGGACGATGAGGCGAGGCTCAGCGCTGCGTGACGCGGAGGAGCTCGACACGCTGGTGGGTGCCAAGGCCCTGGACTCGACGAGACTCGGCGATGCCGACCAGGTCCAGGATCCGGCGGGCTTTGACCTTGCCCAACGCGGGAAGCGACTCGAGCAGCGTGAGCACGCGCATCTTGGCCAGCGCCTCGTTGGACTCAGCCAGTTCGAGCGCCGCCGCCAGGGTCAAGCTGCCGTCTTTGAGCTGGTGCTTGAAGGCCGCGCGCTCCTTGCGGATGCGAGCTGCCTTCTCAAGCGCAGCTGCTCGTTGCTCGGGTGTCAGCGACGGTGGCGTCGGCATACGTTCATTCTACCAGCGAAGATGCTGAAAATGCCGGTCAACTTGGCCGCTCCTCAGCGGAGCTCCTCGGCCAGCTCTTGCGCCAAGCTCTCCGCTGCGCCGCGGATCGCCGCTCGGTCGGGACCGGTCGCCAAGATCGATCGAGAGGCGTTGACGAGCACCGAGCCTCGCGGCACGTCTCTGAAGAGCGCGCCCACGTCAGCGGGCGTCGCCCCCTGCGCTCCGACGCCAGGCACCAGGTAGGGCCCGTCGAGCGCGACGAGCTCCAGCGAGCCGGCGGTGCGGGTCGCACCCACGACCGCGCCGAAGGGCCCGATCCCTGCTCCGCTGGCGCGCTCGAGGGCGTTGGCTTCGGCGAGCTGGTCGAGCAGCATGGCTTCGACCGACCGGCCGTCGCGCGGTCGTGGCCTCTTGGAGCGCACGGCCCTCAGGGTTGGAGCTCGCCACCACACAGAACACGCCGCGCCCTGTGCTCGACGCCAGCGCCAAGACGTCCTTCATCGCCCCGATGCCGAGATACCCCGTCACCGTGAGTGCGTCAGCGGCGAGCGAGCTGCCCTCGGCCAGCCACGCCTCGCCGTAGGCGGCCATCGTGGCGTCGATGTCGCCTCGCTTGGCATCAGCGATCATGAGGAGTCCGGCTGCCCTGCCCTTGGCCAACACCTCTTCGAGCACCGCAATGCCCGCTGAGCCATGTCGCTCGAAGTACGCCACCTGCGGCTTGATCGCCGCCGCCACGGGAGCCACGGCATCGATCACCGCGTCGGCCATCATGGCGACGCCCGAAGCCGAGTCCTCGAGTCCCCACGCCCGGAGCAGACCTGCCGAGGGGTCGAGTCCCACGCACAACGGGCTCGTCGCCTCGATCCTTCTGGTCAGCCGATCACCGAAGCCCTCAGCCATGCGCCACCCCCACCAGCTCGGCGACTGAGCCCACGTCGTGAGCTGCCATCCACGCCTCGATCTCTCGCATGATGCGCCACGGAGCCCGAGGCTCAGCCAGGGTCGCTGTCCCGACCTGGACCGCACTCGCTCCCGCCTGGAGCATCTCGATGGCGTCGACGCCGCACTGGACGCCCCCGACCCCGATGATCGGAGCGCCAGGAAGGGCGCGACGGCACTCGAAGACCGCCCGGACGGCCACAGGATGGATCGCCGGGCCCGACAGCCCCCCGCCCCCGCCCCCGAGCGCTGGCTGGCGCCGCTCGATGTCGATCACCATCCCGAGCACCGTGTTCGCCACCACCAGGGCATCGGCCCCCGCCTCCATCGCCGCGCTCGCGATATCGGTGAGCTCGGGGGTGTTGGGGCTCAGCTTGACCCAGCGGGGCAGCTCGAGCTCGACGGCAGCCACGACCTCAGCGGTCGCTCGCGCCGAGTGGGCGAACATCCTCGAGCTGTCCTCGAGGTTCGGGCAGCTGACGTTGATCTCGACGGCGTCGACGTCGCGGCCGGCCAGCAGGGCGCCGGCCTGGCGGTACTCCTCGAGCGAGCGACCCCAGATCGACACCACCACCGTCGCACCTGACGCTCGAAGCCGAGGCAGATCGTCGGCCAGCCACGCTTCGAGCCCTGGGCCCTGCAGGCCCACGCTGTTGAGCATCCCTGCCTCGAGCGGTGCGAGCCTCGGTGCAGGATTCCCTGGCCAAGGAGCGGCGCTGAGGGACTTGACCACGACCGCACCCAGCCTGGCCAGCGGTCCGTAGGCCGACAGCTCGTCGGCGTGACCCGACGTGCCCGCCGCGGTCATCACGCAGCTTGAGAGCGCAACGTCACCAACGGTGGTGGCGAGCGACACGCCCTTGGTGCGCCTCATGTGGGGGGCTGCGCCGCGTGGAGCTCTTGGAGGGTGATCACCTCGAGGGGCAGCTCTCGCCAGTCAGCGATCCCTTGGGCGGCCGCTCGAGCAGCCGCCAAGGTCGTCAGGCACGGGACGGCATGCTCCACGCAGGCTGCCCTGATGTGCGCGCCGTCGGCGCGGGGCCCACGGCCGCGCGGCGTGTTGATGACCAGCTGGACCTCGCCTGCGGCGATGAGATCGACGGCGTCGGAGGCGAACGCCTCCTCCCCTACCTTGGCGACGAGCTGAGCGACCTCGAGGCCTTGATCCCGCAGGAAGCCGGCCGTGCCGAGGGTGGCGGCCAGGGTGAAGCCCAGCGCTTGGAAGGACCGAGCCACCTCGGCACCCGCGATCTTGTCGCGATCAGCCAGCGAGAAGAACACGCAGCCCTCCATGGGCAGGCGCGCGCCGGCTGCGAGCTGGCTCTTGGCGAAGGCCAGACCAAAGGTCCGATCCACCCCCATGACCTCGCCGGTCGAGCGCATCTCAGGCCCGAGGAGCGTGTCGACGCCCGGGAACCGCGAGAAGGGCATCACGGCCTCTTTGACGCTCACGTGCGCGGGGCGGATCGGGCCACGAGGGCACATGCCCTCGTCACGCAGCTGCTCGAGGGTGGCACCCGCCATGATGCGAGCGGCCAGGGCGGCGAGCGGGACACCGGTGGCCTTGGCAACGAAGGGCACCGTGCGAGAGGCACGAGGGTTGGCCTCGATCACGAAGACCTCGCCGTCTTTGACGGCGAACTGCACGTTGAGCAGTCCGACCACGTCAAGGGCCTCGGCCAGCCTGAGCGACCAGGCCTCCAAGGTGGCGACGACGTCGTCCGAGAGCGTCTGGGGCGGAAGGGCGCAGGCAGAGTCGCCAGAGTGGACCCCCGCCTCTTCGACGTGCTCCATCACCCCTCCAACGATGGCGTCGCCTGTGGCGTCGCGCACCGAGTCCACGTCGACCTCGATGGCCTCTTCCAAGAAGCGGTCGATCAGGATGGGTCGCTCCTCGCTCACGCCACCCTCGCGGGCGAGGGCTCCCCCCAAGAGCGAGGCCATCGACGAAGCCAGGCTGGCGTCGTCGTAGACGATCTCCATGGCTCGTCCCCCGAGCACGTAGCTCGGACGGACCAGCACCGGGTAGCCGATCTCGGCCGCCATGGCCAAGGCCTCCTCGGTGGTCGTCACCGTCCCACCGGGCGGCTGGGCCATCCCGAGCGAGTTGAGCAGGTCGTTGAAGCGCTTGCGATCCTCCGCGAGATCGATCGATGCCGGCGAGGTGCCGAGCACCAGCTCGGGCGGGATGTCATGGGCCAGCTTGAGAGGCGTCTGGCCGCCGAGCGACACGATGACCCCGACCAAGCGACCGTCGCCCACGCTCAGGCGACGCTCCGCCTCGATCACGGCGAGCACGTCCTCCTTGGTGAGCGGCTCGAAGTACAGCCGGTCAGAGGTGTCGTAGTCCGTCGAGACGGTCTCGGGATTGCAGTTGATCATGATCGTCTCGAAGCCCGCCTGGCGCAGGGTCATCGACGCATGCACGCAGCAGTAGTCGAACTCGATGCCCTGGCCGATCCGGTTGGGACCCGAGCCCAGGATGATGATCCGCTCTCGTGCGGACGGTCGGACCTCGTCTTCCTCTTCGAAGGTCCCGTAGTGATAGGGGGTCAACGCCTCGAACTCAGCCGCGCAGGTGTCCACCGTCTTGTACGTGGCGAGGACGCCCTGGGCCTTCCGGGCGCTGAGGACCTCGTCTTCACCCACCGCCAGCAGCTCGGCAAGCTGCGGGTCGGAGAAGCCGAGCCGCTTAGCCCGCCGCAGGTGGGCGCGCTCGAGACCGACCGCCCCCAAGCCGAGCAGACGCTCAGCCTCGTCGGTGATGAGGCTCATCTGCGAGAGGAACCAGGGATCGATCATGGTGGCTTCATAGATCTGCGCGACGCTCATGCCGCGACGGAGCGCTTGGGCGACCACGAAGAGCCGCTCCGGCGTCGCCACGTCGCAGAGCGCCAAGAGCTCTTCGTCGCTGAGCGACGCGGTGCCCTCTTCCTCGTCGCGGCCCACCAGACCGCTTCGGCCCTGCTCGAGGGACCGCATGGCCTTCTGGAGCGACTCTGGGAAGGTGCGACCGATGGCCATGACCTCGCCGACCGACTGCATCCGGGTGCCCAAGACGCCGTCGGTGCCTGGCAGCTTCTCGAACGCCCAGCGAGGGATCTTGGTCACGACGTAGTCGATGGTGGGCTCGAAGCTCGCAGGTGTGGCCTTCGTGATGTCGTTGGTGATCTCGTCGAGCCGGTACCCGACGGCCAGGCGAGCAGCGATCTTGGCGATGGGGAACCCGGTCGCCTTCGACGCCAGGGCGCTCGAGCGCGAGACCCGCGGGTTCATCTCGATCACGATGCGCTCGCCGGTCTCTGGGTTGACGGCGAACTGGACGTTCGAGCCTCCGGTCTCGACCCCGACCCGGCGAAGCACCGCGAAGGCGTCGTCTCGCATGGCTTGGTACTCGACGTCAGAGAGCGTCTGGGCCGGAGCCACCGTGATCGAGTCGCCTGTGTGCACGCCCATGGGATCGACGTTCTCGATCGAGCAGACCACCACGCAGTTGTCAGCCGCGTCGCGCATGACTTCGAGCTCGTACTCCTTCCAGCCGGCGATCGACCGCTCGACGAGGATCTCGGTCGACGGGCTGGCGCTCAGTCCCTCTGAGGCCAGCTGGGCGAAGGTCGAGACGTCCGGAGCGATCCCTGTGCCTTGGCCTCCGAGGATGAACGAGGGACGGACCATGATCGGGAAGCCGATCTGCTCGGCGATGGCCATCGCCTCGTCGAGATCGTGCGCGAAGCCCGACTCAGGCACCGCCAAGCCGATCTCGGTCATGGCGGACTTGAACAGATCGCGGTTCTCCGCTGTCTCGATGGCTTCGGGGCGCGCCCCGATGACCTCCACGCCGAAGCGCTTGGGCACCCCGCGCTCGACGAGCTCCATGGTGAGGTTGAGCGCCGTCTGGCCTCCGAGGGTGGGCAGGATGGCATCGGGTCGCTCACGCTCGATGATCGCCGTGAGCACGTCGACGTCGAGCGGCTCGACGTAGATGGCGTCCGCCGTGGCGGGGTCGGTCATGATCGTCGCCGGATTCGAGTTCGCCAAGATCACTCGATAGCCCTCTTGGCGAAGGACGCGACACGCCTGGGTGCCCGAGTAGTCGAACTCGCAGGCTTGGCCGATGATGATCGGTCCGGAGCCGATGACCAAGATGGCGTGCAGATCGTCTCGACGAGGCATCGCTAGCTCCCTGCCGCGGCGACCATGCGTGCCGCGAAGTCGTCGAAGAGGTAGGCGGCGTCGTGAGGACCGGGCCCTGCTTCGGGGTGATGCTGCACGCTCACCGCGTCAGCGCTCTCGATGGCGATGCCCTCGATGACCCCGTCGTTGAGGTTCACGTGGGTGACGACGGCCCCCGGGACAGAGTCCGCCTCCACGGCGTAGTTGTGGTTCTGCGCGGTGATCTCGACCGCTCCCGATGCGAGGTGCTTGACCGGGTGGTTCGAGCCGTGGTGACCGAAGGGGAGCTTGTAGGTGCTCCCTCCGAGCGCGCCGGCGAGCACCTGGTGGCCCAAGCAGATCCCGAGGATCGGACGACGACCGAGCAACCCTGAGACAGTCTCGGCGATCGCGCCGAGCGCCGAAGGGTCGCCAGGACCGTTGGACAAGAAGATGCCGTCTGGCTCCAGGCTCAAGATCTCGGCCGCCGTGCTCGACGCCGGCACCACCTCCACGGTGGCGAAGCGCGTCAGGTGCTGGAGGATCGTCGTCTTGATGCCGAGGTCGAGGGCCACCACCCGGAGGGGACCGTCGCCCACCCGGTAGGGCTGCTCGATGCTCACCACCGACGCCAGATCGCAGCCGTCGGTCGACGGTGCTGAAGCTGCCGCCGCGGTGAGCTCGGCGAGATCGCCCACTCCCATCGCGCACGGCAGGGCGCCGTGCTCGCGCAGGTGCCTGGTCAGGCGCCGCGTGTCGATCCCGGTGATGGCGGCGACGCCGTGGCTGCGCAAGTGCTCCTCGAGCGACCCCGAAGCCCGCCAGCTCGAGTGCAGGGGCGGCAGATCTCGCACGATGATGCCCGAGAGGAAGACCCTCCGGGACTCATCATCGAGCGGGGTGACGCCATAGCTGCCGATGTGGGGATAGGTGAACGCCACGATCTGCCCGGCGTAGCTCGGGTCGGTGATGACCTCTTGGTAGCCGCTGAGCGCGGTGTTGAAGACCGCCTCGCCCGTGACGACGCCCCGCTCTTCGAGCGCTCCGGCCGCCTCGCCTTCGAAGACTGCTCCATCGGAGAGGACGAGCAGCGCGGGCGCCCTCATCGGCGGACCTCCCCGTCGACCTTGACCGCCACGCCTCTGGCCACCGTATGGCGAACGCCGCCCAGCAACATCCGACCGTCATAAGGGGTGTTCGACGCTCGGCTCTGGAGCTCGCTCGCCTCGACGACCGGGCGCGCCTCGGGATCCACCACGCAGAGGTTGGCGTCGTCGCCCACCTCGAGGTTGCCCCCCTGAGCGCTGTAGCCGCCGACTCGCCGATCGCTCGAGGTCAGCCGGGCGATCCGCGACGGCGCCCGGCTGAGCACCTCGAAGACCTGCACCGGATCAGCCTCGCTCCCACCGAGCGCCTCGATGCTGAGCGCGAGCGCCGTCTCGAGCCCGAGCATGCCCGGCGACGCTTCGTCGAACGGCCGATCCTTTGCCTGAGGGGCGTGAGGGGCGTGATCGGTGGCAACTGCGTCGATCTCTCCTGCCCTGAGCGCTCGGCGCAGCGCCGCGACGTCGGCACCGCCGCGCAGCGGCGGGTGGACCTTGAAAGTCGTGTCGTAGCTCGAGCAGCACTCTTCGGTCAGGGTCAGGTGGTGGGGTGCGACCTCTGCAGTCACCGCCACACCCCGAGCTCGAGCGGCCACGCACAGCGCCACCGAACGAGCGGTCGAGAGATGCAGCAGGTGAAGCTGGCACCCGGTGGCCTCGGCCAAGAGCAGGTCTCGTGCGACCATGGCCTCCTCGGCCAAGGCGGGCCGTCCGACGAGCCCCAGGCGAGACGAGAGGCCAGATTCGTTCATGCACCCACCCTGAGCGAGCGACTCGTCCTCGCAGTGCTCCGCCAAGGTCACACCCAGCCCTCGGGCGTACTCCATCGCTCGACGCATGAGCCCGGCGTCCTGGACGCCCGTGCCGTCGTCCGTGAAGATCGAGACGCCAAGCGCTGCCATCGCCGCCATGGGCGCGAGCCGCTCACCGGCCCGAGCGATCGTGATGGCGCCGGCGGGGGCGACGTCGATCGGCGTCATCTTCCCTAGCGCCATGACTTGCGCGACGACCGCGGTGCTGTCGGCGGCTGGCGAGGTGTTCGGCATGGCCACCACAGCGGTGTAGCCCCCGGCGATGCCAGCCCACGCCCCCGACTCGACGGTCTCTGCCTCCTCGCCGCCCGGCTGACGCAGGTGGGTGTGGAGGTCGACGAGTCCTGGACCGACCCAGCACCCCGTCGCGTCAAGCACGCTGGTGCCCGACGGCCGCTCGAGCGCAGGGCCGACCTCCGCGATCACGCCGTCGATCACGAGCACGTCAGCGCGCACCGTGCCGTCGGGTCGCACCAGCGAACCTCCTGCGAGCAGCAAGGGCTCAGCCATCGTGACCCGCCGAGCTCGACAGCGCCAAGAAGAGCACCGCCATGCGGACCGGCACCCCGTTGGTCACCTGACGAAGCACCAGGCAGCGCGGGTCATCAGCAACCTTCGATGCGATCTCGATGCCCCGGACCATGGGTCCGGGGTGCGTGATGACCGCGCCCTCCTTCAAGGTGGCGGCCCGCGCCACGCTCATGCCGAAGGTGGCGTGGAACTCGCCGATGGAGGGCACGAAGGAACCAGAGCCGCGCTCGTCTTGGATGCGCAGCACCGAGACCACGTCGGCGCGGGTGAGGGCGTCGTCGAGGTCCTCGACCACGTCGACGTCCCAGCCATCGAGGGAGGCAGGCAGCAACGTCCCGGGCGAGGACAGCCGGACCGTGGCTCCGGCCAGGCGATAGGCCAAGATCTGGCTGCGGGCCACCCGGCTGTGCCGCACGTCCCCGATGATCAGCACCTCGAGGCCCTCGAGCAGGGAGAGCCCAGTCCCCGCCGACGCGACGCCGCGCTGCTCGGCGCGCACCTGGCGAACGGTCAGCAGGTCGATCAGCGCTTGGGTGGGGTGCTCGTGAGAGCCGTCGCCGGCGTTGATCACACGTGCGGTCGGCAACCAACCTGCCACCTGGGTCGGCGCGCCGGAGGAGCGGTGGCGCAGGACGACCGCATCAATCCCCATGGCATCAATCGTGGCGACGGTGTCGCGCAGCGACTCGCCCTTCTTGACCGAGCTCGAGGCGACGGCCAGGGACAGCACGTCAGCCGAGAGGCGCTTGGCGGCCGTCTCGAAGCTGAGGCGGGTTCGGGTCGACTCCTCAAAGAACAGCGAGGCGACGACCTTGCCTTTGAGCGTCGGCACCTTGCGGACGCTGCGTCGCTCGACCTCAGCGAAGCGCTCGGCCATCTCCAAGATCTCCTCGAGGCCCTCAGGTCCGAGGTCGCTGATCGAGAGGAGGTGGCCTCCGAGCATCGAGGAGGCTCCCTGAGCGAGACCGAGGCTCACTTGGGCTCCAGGCGACCGAGTCGCACCCCGTCGAGCGCCACGTCGACAAGCTCGTCTCGTGCTGTCGGCAGGTTCTTGCCCACGTAGTCAGGTCGGATGGGCAGCTCTCGGTGCCCTCGGTCGACGACGACGGCAAGCTGGATCTCAGAGGCCCGACCGAAGTCCCCGAGGGCGTTGAGCGCTGCGCGGACGGTCCGGCCCGTGAAGAGCACGTCGTCGACCAGCACCACCACTCGACCGCTCAGGTCACCCGGCACGTCGGTGACAGCCTCGGGCAGCACCGGGCGAAGACCCAGGTCGTCACGGTAGAAGGCGACGTCGAGGGACCCCACGGGCGGGGCAGCACCCTCGATCTCGACCAAGAGCTCGCCCAAGCGCTCGGCGATGGCCACGCCGCCCGTCTGCAGGCCGATCAGGACCACCTCGTCGATGCCGTGGTTGCGCTCGACGATCTCGTGGGCCATGCGGGTGAGCGCCCGATGCAGGTCGTCCGCGGAGAGGATCTCAGCGTGGGGGACGAACACAGAGCCCAGTGGGCGTGTGTGTCTCCGCTCGCGATCAGCCACGTCTCCTCCAAGCCGTACGAGCCTCTCGGGACCCGTTTGACGGCTACAGCTTCGAAGATACCAGACGGCCCGTCATCGTCACCAAGCGCTGGTTTCGCTGCCAGCGTCAGGCACCACCTCAGGCGCTTGAGAACAGGGGCGCAGACCCTTCCTCGAGCCCAACCCTCCTTGGCCCCAGCAGAGACCGCTGCCGCGATCTGTCCTCGGGCCCACGTCGGCTCAGGCGGCTGGATCAGTGACCGCGGAGAGGATCCCGTTGACGAAGGAGCCCGAGCCATCCGTAGAGAAGGTCTTGGCCAGCTCGACCGCCTCGTCGAGCACCACCGCTCGGGGCGGCGCGTCCGGACCACGTAGCTCCGAGATGGCCAGCTCCATGACCAGCCGGTCGAGCACGCCCATGCGCTCGAGCGGCCAGTTCGCTGACGCTGCCTCGATGAGCTGGCGCGCCTCTACCTGATGCTCACTGACCAGGCCCACCAGCTCGACGGTGTAGGAATCAGGGGCCACCGCCAAGGCATCGACGACCTCCAAGGGATCGACGTGCTTCATGGCCGCTTCGTAGAGCAGTGACAAGGCGCGCTCTCGGGCCTCGCTCCGACTGGCGCTGGTCATCGAGAGCTCAAGCGCGCGTGAGGTAGTCGCCCGTGCGGGTGTCAACCTTCACCACGTCGTCGATGTTGACGAACAGCGGGACCTGGACCACCACGCCCGTCTCCAAGGTGGCGGGCTTGCGGGCACCTGAGACGCGGTCTCCCTGAAGGCCAGGCTCGGTCTCGGTCACCAGCAGCTCGACGTTGGCAGGCAGCTCGATGCCCACGATCTCGTCGCCGTAGCTCTGGAGGTTCACCGAGTTGCCCACCTTCAAGAAGCCCGCCGTCTCTCCGAGCGCGCTGGCGCTCACCGAGGTCTGCTCGAAGGTCGTCTGGTCCATGAAGATGAAGTCGTCACCGTCGCGATAGAGGAACTGGGCGTCGCTCTTGTCGATGATCGCCTGTTCGAGCTTCTCGTCAGCCCGAAAGGTCCGCTCGATGGTCGCCCCGGTGCGGACGTTCTTGAGCTTGGTGCGCACGAAGGCGCCACCTTTGCCCGGCTTGACGTGCTGGAACTCGACCACGTTGAACAGGCCGTCGCCGAGGTCGAGGGTCATCCCGTTCTTGAGGTCATTGGTGGAGACAGCCATCAGGCAGCGACGTCCTTGGTGAAGTTGGTGAGTCGTTCGGCGCCATGCTGCGTGACCACCAAGGTGTCCTCGATCCGCACGCCACCGATACCAGCGACGTAGACCCCGGGCTCGACGGTCACGACGACGCCGGGCTCCAAGATAGCGTCACCCCGAGCAGCCACCCAGGGGGCCTCATGGATGTCGAGGCCCACGCCGTGGCCCGTCGAGTGCTCGAAGCGCTCGCCGTAGCCAGCATCGGTGATCAAGGTCCTGCAGGTGGCGTCCACCTCGCTGGCGACGGCGCCTGGTCGGACGGCGGCCACGCCAGCGGCTTGTGAGCGCCGCACGACGTCGAAGATCTCTGCCAGCCCACCGGTGGGCTCGCCGCCCACGACGAAGGTCCTCGTCATGTCGGAGCGATAGCCCTCGAAGGTGGCACCGAAGTCGATCACCACGGGGTCCCCTTCGAGGATCACTCGACTCGAGGGGTGGTGGTGCGGCTTGGCGGAGTTCTCCCCGGCTGCCACGATCGTCTCGAAGGCGACGGACTCGGCGCCAAGCGCTCGCATCGTCCCGTCGAGGCTGAGGGCGAACTGCTCTTCGGTGATCGGAGTCGAGCCCGTCTTCGCCAAGCTCGGGAGCACCTCGCCGAGCGCAGTGTCCGCGATCAGCGCTGCGTAGCGCATGCGGTCGATCTCACCCGCGTCCTTGATCTCTCTCAGACCCTCGACGAGCCCCGTCGTCGCCACCGGATCGCGCTCAATCCGCTCCGTCCAAGCGGTCGCCTGCGCCCACGTGACGTGCCCGGCTTCGAGGCCCACCCGGGCCTCCTTGCCGAGCTCGCCGAGCAGCGCGGCGTGCTGGTCCTCTCCCCCACCGATGGCGAGCATCACGTCGTCGGCCACGCCGCTCTCTCCGAGCTGCTCTGCGGACTGGGTCCGGTACCGCCCGTCGGTGACGAGGAGCGCGCCGCGCTCGGTGACGGCCAGGATCCCCGCCGAGCCCGTGAAGCCGGTCAGGTAGCGCACGTTGGTGAGGTTCGTGATGAGCAGAGCGTCGATCGAGGCGGCGTCGAAGCGCGCTCGAAGTCGATCGAGGCGGCCTGCGACCTCGAGGGGGGCCAGGGCGGGGACGGGCAGATCGATCATGCTTCCTCCAGGGACAGACAGCGGGCAACGGCGATGAGCGCCAGCTCGTAGCCGAGGTCACCGAAGCCAGCGACGACGCCGCTTGCCACCGGTGCGATCGTGGACACGTGCCGGAACGGCTCTCGGGCCGCGGGGTTCGAGAGGTGCAGCTCAATGATCGGGCCGTCGAAGGCGCTCAGCGCGTCGTGCAGCGCCCACGAGGTGTGCGTGAGCGCACCAGCGTTGACCACGATGGCCACCGCAGCTCGCGCGTGCCTCATGGATCGCCTCGATCAGATCGCCCTCGTGGTTGGACTGGACGTGCTGGAGACCGAGTCCGAAGCGACCAGCGGCCTTCTGGGCTGTGGCGACGTGATCGGCCAGGGTCTCGGAACCGTAGATCTCGGGCTCTCGGTCCCCGAGCAGGTCCAGGTTCGGACCAGAGAGCAGAAGCACCTCACCGCTTGGATGCTTCACGGTCGGGCTCCCATCTCGACCAGCGTAGCGAGCACCTCAGCTTCGCCCACCCCTGTGACGACCTCGACCCCCTGGGGTCCGTCGAGCACGAAGGTCAGGTCATGGTCAGCCTTCTTGTCTCGTCCCATCGCGGCCAGCAGGGCCGGGGCATCAAGCCCCGCTGGCAGATCAGCCTTGAGCTCGAAGCCCTCGACGATCGCTCGATGCAGCGCCACGCGCTCGTCGTCGATGCGACCGAGCCTGCGCGCCAGCAGCGCGGCGTAGAGCACACCGATGGCCACCGCCTGGCCATGGCGCAAGGCAGTCACCTCGTCATCGATCCCTGCTGCACGCCGCTCGAGGCCGACCGCCTCGAGGCCGTGGCCCAAGGTGTGGCCGTAGTTGAGGAGCATGCGACGTCCGCCGTCGCGTTCGTCTTCGGCGACCACCGCTGCCTTGATCGCCACACACGTCGCCACCTGGACGTCGAGCGGCTCGCTGAGCAGGGCCGTCGAGGGCTGCTCATCGCCCAAGAACGCGTACTTCGCCATCTCACCACGACCGCAGGCCCACTCCTCTTCGGGCAGCGTCGAGAGCACCTCGGTGTCGCACAGCACCACCAGCGGCTGCCAGAAGGTGCCCACGAGGTTCTTGCCCTCCGGGAGGTTGACGCCCGTCTTGCCTCCGATAGCTGCGTCAACCTGACCGAGGAGGCTCGTCGAGAGCGTCACGTAGCCGATCCCCCGGTGGTAGGTGGAGGCGACGAAGCCCACCACGTCGCTGACGAGACCACCCCCCACTGCCACCAGCACGTCTCGCCTCGAGAGCCCTCGATCGACCAGTGCGCTGGCCAGCCGCTCGACGGTGGTCAGTGACTTCGCGTCTTCACCTTCAGGGATCGTGAGGAGGTGCTGGGTCAGACCCGTCTCGAGGCCCTCGAGCCAGCCAGCCTCGAGAAGCGAGTCCTGGGTGACGAGCACGCACGAGGTCGCCCCCGGCGCGACGCGCGCCAGCTCGTCGGCAAGCAGATGACGGGACCCGTCGCCGATGATCACCTCGTAGGGCTGCGCTGCGAGCGGGACGCTGACGCGGATCACGCCCGTGTCCCCAGCGCCTCTTGAATGGCGTCGAGCACTCTCGGCACGCTGCGCCCATCTGCGGAGACCACCACGTCGGCGACCTCTTCGTAGAGCGGTCGACGCTCGAGCGCCAGCACCGCCAAGCGACCAGCGGGGTCGCCACCAAGGAGCGGACGGGAGCGCGCGTCACCGACCCGAGCGACGGCTGCGTCGACTGACACGTCGAGGAACACCACAGGATGGTGCGCTCGCAGCAGCGCTCGTGCCGCCTCGGTGGTGACGATCCCGCCACCGGTGGCGATGACGACCGTCTCGGTGCGCCCCAGCGCCGTTGCGAGCGCGGCGAGCTCCCGGTCTCGAAACGCTGCTTCACCCTCCTCGGCGAACAAGGTCGAGACGTCCTTGCCCGCGTTCGACTCCACCTCTGCGTCCGTGTCGAGCGCCACGCCACCGAGGCGCTCAGCGAGGCCCTTGGCCAACGCCGACTTGCCTGATCCAGGCAATCCCACGAGCACGATCCGGGCGGCCGCGCTCACTCGGGTGCAGCGGCGGAGGGAGCCTCGTCGAGGTGCGCCATGAACGAGGCGTGGTTGCGCACCATCTCGGCGACCGAGTCTCCGCCGAACTTGCGCACCGCCTCATTGGCCAGCACCAGCGCCACCATCGACTCGGCCACGACCCCGAGGGCCGGCACGGCGGTCACGTCGGTTCGCTCCTTGAAGGAGACCGTCGACTCCTTCGTCGCCACGTCGACCGTCTCGAGCACCGGGCGGTTCAACGTAGCCAAGGGCTTCATGGCTGCTCGGAGCGCCAGCAGGCTCCCTGTGGTCATGCCCCCCTCGATACCCCCGGCCCGTGCGGTCTGCCGCACGAAGCCGCCAGCCGCCTGGTCGTCGGGGTCATAGGTGATGGCGTCGTGGGCGACGCTGCCCAGCATGGCTGCTTGGTCGAAGGCACGACCCAGCTCGACGCCCTTGACAGCCTGGATGCTCATGACCGCCTGAGCCAAGAGGCCATCGATCTTGCGGTCGTAGTGCACGTGGCTCCCGAGACCGACGGGCACGCCGTAGCCGAGGACCTCAGTGATCCCGCCGAGCGAGTCCCCCACCTTGGCCGCCGCCTTGATGGCGCTCACCATCTCGGCTGACGTCGAAGCGTCGAAGCAGCGAACCTCGTCGCCATCGATCCGCTCAAGATCACCGGGAACCGGACGAGCGTCGTCGTCGGTCTTGACCGTGCCGAGCTGGACGGTGTGGCTCAGGATCGAGGTGCCCAGCTCGGCCAAGAGGAGCTTGGCCACCGCACCGGCAGCCACACGAGCCGCCGTCTCACGAGCGGAGGCCCGCTCCAGGACGTCGCGTGCGTCATCAAAGCCGTACTTCTGCATGCCCACCAGGTCGGCATGACCCGGCCGCGGCTTGGTCAGGATCTTCTCGGGAGAGCCAGGGTGAGGCGACATCTGCTCAGTCCACTTCGGCCACTCGGTGTTCTTGATCTCGATGGCGACGGGCGAGCCCAGGGTCCGGCCGTGGCGGATGCCGGCGACCAAGACGATCTCGTCGACCTCGAAGCGCATGCGAGGGCCTCGGCCGAAGCCCAAGCCGCCGGCGGGCCAGCTCATCTTGGATCTGCTTCTCGGTCACGCGCAGACCGGCGGGCAATCCCTCAATCGTGACGACCAAGGCTTGGCCGTGGGATTCACCGGCGGTCAGGAAGCGCAGCATGGCTCAAGCCTACGTCCCCAGGGGCCGGGTCACGGGCCCCAGAATCGCCTACTGGGCGTAGTAGGGGTTGGCTCCAGAAGCATGATCGGTCACGTCGACGATCTGCGTGACCTCGGGGACCTGCTCAAGCAAGATCACTTCGATGCCTTGGCTGAGCGTGGCCCGACTGCCTGCGCAACCCTGGCACCCACCCGACAGCGCCAGGTAGGCCACGCCGGCGTCGGCGTCGAGCGCCACCAGATCGGCCCGACCGCCGTGAGCGGCGATCGAGGGGTTGACCTCACGCTCCAGCACGTCAGCCAGCTTTGTCGCCAGCTCCCCGTCGAGGCCCTGGGCCAGGACCTCTGCCGGTACGCCTGGAGCAAGCTCCTCGGGCGTCGGGTTGTTCGGGTTGATCATGACGAGGCCGCCGCCACCCTCCTCGGAGAACTCGAGGCGGGCGCCCGTGAGGCGAGCGACGCTGGTCGACGGCACGACGATGGTGAGGTCTCCATCGACCACCAGGGCATCGTCGTCGCCGGCATCGGCAGAGCTCTGGAAGTACAGGTCGTAGGTGAACTTGCCCGCCTCGACACCTCGCACCTCGATCCAGAGCGACAGCGATTCGCCGCCTGGCTCGTTGGCGAGCGCATCGCGCACGATGCCCTTGGCCTCATCGGTGACGGATACCAGCTGCTCAGTGATCTGCGACATGTCGCCAGTCTACGGTCGGGTGGCCCGCTGCATGCCACGCACTATCGTCCCGATCGTGGCGAAGGCTCCCAAAGACACCCATGAGTGGCTCAGCTTCGATGATGAGGGAGAAGAGCGGACCTGGCGTTTCGACGTCACCTTCCTAGAGAGTCGTTGGACGTGCATCTTCGGGGCGGGTTGCCAGGGAGTCCTGACCGAACTGAGTCCGGAGCTCGTCCAAGGCTGCTGCAGCTACGGCGCTCACCTCGTCGATGACGACGATGCAGCGAAGGTCCTGGCCGCCGCCGAGCGCCTGACCCCAGAGGACTGGCAGTTCGCGAACCAAGCCCCTGAGGCGCTCATCGCCAAGAACGAGGCGGGTGATCTGGTCACTGCCCTCGTTGACGACGCCTGCGTGTTCCTCAATCGCCCAGACTTCGATCGAGGAGCCGGGTGTGCGTTCCACGTGGCTGCCGAGCGCGTCGGCGAGCACTACGTGGCGTGGAAGCCCGAGGTCTGCTGGCAGCTCCCCCTTCGGCGAGAAGACGAGGTCGGGGTCGACGGCTTCGTCACCACCTCGATCGGTCAGTGGGATCGCCGCCACTGGGGCGAGGGTGGCGACGAGTTCGCCTGGTGGTGCACCGAAGATCCCGCGGCGTTCGTCGGACGCGAGCGAGTGGTCGACGCCATGGCGGTCGAGCTCACCGAGATGGTGGGCGCTCGGGTCTACGAGAGGCTGCTGGCGGCGCTCGACGCCCGCCAAGCTCGCTTGGAGCAGGGCGTCAGGCTCGAGCACCCCGTGGTGCGCAAGGCGATGAAGAAGAAGGCCTAGACCCGCTCGTCATCGAGCGGGTCGTGCTCGTCGCTCGTCGTCGGTGTCTCGCCGAGGATGCGGTCGTAGTCGTCCTCGTCGGCCAGGCACCACGATGCGTGGGTGTCGTCGGGCTCGGCGCCACATTCGGGGCAGGTCTTCGACTCCGCGCCAAAGGACCTCTTCAAGCTGCGCGCCTCTTCGAACCGGCGGTGTCGACCCTTTTTCACACCCGACTCCTCACTGCCCCGTGGGGGGCTGCTCGGCCTCGCTGCCGGTGCTCCCCGCGTCTGAACGGTCGAACCAGTCTACCGGGGCGCCACGCTCCGGGGTCGGCGTGGTGATCAGCCGATACCATCCGCTCAACGAAGGAGGCCTCATGTCGGAGACATTCGAGCCAGCAGCCATGATCGAGCGTTTCGCCGAAAGGGCTCGGGCTGTGAAGGATCGTGGCATCCCGCCCATCGAGGGCCCCGAGCGGCAGGCTTTCGTCAAGCGAGCCCAGCAGGACTTCATGGACTACGCCATGCTCGCCGACGCCACCGCGGAGCTCACCGATGGCATCTTGACCTTGCGCATCGATCTGCGACCAAAGGCGTCCTGAGGACCCCGCTGATCGCTCGCACGCTCGCTCAGGGCGTTGCCCCGGTCGCTCCCCCGGCGCTCGAAGCGCCCTCGGTGTTGCCTCCCACCTTCGAGAGCGGCCTGCCCAGCACCGCCTCGACCCGTGCCGTTCCCTCTGACAGGCTCGCGAGGCCAGAAGCCTGCTGGTGGGCGAAGGTGGCTCGGGCCGTCGCCGAGCTGGGGACGGCGTAGCAGCTGTGCGCCGCGGCTCCGAGCGAGCCGTAGGCCTGGGCCAAGAGCGCAGACGCCTGGGTGTCCGGGGTCGGCAGCACGCTGTTGGCCTGCTCGACATCGACGAGGTAGACGCCGCACGCCGTTCGCACCTCGGCTGGCGTGCCGCTGCTGACGACTGTGGCGGCTCGGGCTGCGTCTTGCTGCATGGTTCGAACGGTCAAGCCGAACGAGGTCCCCTTGACCCACGTGGTCATCTGCTCAGCCGGCGTACCGCTCTGGTCGGCGCCCGCACACCCCGTCAAGAGCGCCGACGCCACCAGAGCGAAGGCACCGGCGGCGCGCAGCCTCACTCGGCGATGACCACGTGGTACGAGCGCTTGCCCCGACGGAGCACCACGAAGCGACCGTGGAGCAGATCAGCGGGGCCGACGGTGGCATCAAGGCCGCTGCGGACCTGGTCGTTGACCGACGCCCCGCCCTGCTCGATGGTTCGGCGAGCCTCTGCCTTTGAAGAGACGAGTCCCGACTGCTCAAGCAGATCGATCAGCAGAGGCTCGCTCTCAAGCCGCCCCCGTGCGAGGGTCGAGCTCGGCACGTCTTCGATCACGTCAAGCAGCGTGGCCTCCTCCAACGAGGCCACCCTTCCTCCGAAGAGCGCGGCCGACGCCTCCTCCGCACGCTGGCGGGCCTCGGTGCCGTGGACGAGGTCGACGACCGACGCCCCGAGCGCCCGTTGCGCAGCGCGCTCGTGCGGACGCTCGAGGGTCAGCGCGTCGAGGGCGTCGATCTCCTCGAGGCTCAAGAACGTCAGATAGCGCAGGTAGGTGCCCACCACCTCATCTTCGGCCGTCAAGAAGAACTGGTAGAGGGCGTACGGGCTGGTGCGCTCAGCGTCGAGCCACACGCGCTCGTTGCCCGCCTCGGACTTGCCGAACTTCGTGCCGTCAGCCTTCGTGAGCAGCGGCGAGGTGAAGCCGAAGGCGTGGTCACCTGATCGCTTGCGCACCAGCTCGGCCCCCAGCGTGATGTTGCCCCACTGGTCGGAACCGCCGATCTGGAGCGTGCAGCCGTGGTCCTCGTTCAGACGAGCGAAGTCAAAGGCCTGGAGCAGCATGTAGGAGAACTCGGTGAAGCTGATCCCCTGGTCGGGTCGCTCGAGGCGCGAGCGGACTGACTCCTTGGCCACCATCTGATTGACCGTGAAGTGCTTGCCGACGTCTCTGAGGAAGCCCAGGAGGTCCTGGCTGGCCAGCCACGCCGCGTTGTCCAAGAGCAGCGCCTGCGAGGAACCTGCGCTTGGCTCGAAGTCCAAGAAGCGCGACAGCTGGCGCTCGATGCCCCCGACGTTGGCCTGGATCTCCTCGACGCTGAGCAGGGGGCGCTCGGTCGCCTTCCCCCCTGGATCGCCGATCATCCCCGTGCCACCACCCAAGAGGGCGATCGGCCGGTTGCCTCCCCGCTGGAGACGTCGCAACGTGCAGACCTGGAGCAGATGGCCCACGTGCAGGCTGTCGGCGGTGGGGTCGAAACCGGCATAGGCGGTCACGGAACCGGCGTCGAGCAGCTCGAAGACGGCCTCATCGGTCACCTGGTGGATGAGGCCGCGAGCGGCGAGGTCCTGAGAGGTAGTCGTCATCGCAGCACAGAGCCTGCCATATCGCCCCGGCGCCTTCGGGCGTCCTGGCTAGCCTCTGGCACGTGCCGCGCACCTCACCTGACCTCGAGCTGCCAGCTCTCCCACCAACGTCGAACCCCGCCTTGAGCGGTTGGCGCGCACCGATCAGGGCCGAGATCACCTCGCCTGGCCCCTTCGCCGTCGCAGGGGCATTGCCTCCGGGTCTCGAGGGACGCCTGGTGTTCCTCGGACCGAACCCTGTCGTCGTGCCGGACCCGTCGAGCTACGACCCGCGCGACGGCGACGGCATGCTCCACGCCATCGAGATCCGCGACGGGTCTCCCGTCGAGCAGCGGAGCCGGCTGATCGTGACCCGCCACCTCGTCGAGCTCTTGGGAGCTCGAGCGCCCTCAGGACCCTTGGAAGCCGCAGGGCCGGTGGCCTCTCGCGCGCTGGCCAAGCTGGCCTCGCGCCTCGTGGCGCTCGACGGCGAGGGGCTCGGCTATCGAGTCGGCGCCGATCTCACCACAGCGTGCGTCGAGGACTTCGACGCCATGCTGACCACGCCCATGGGCACCCAAGTGCTCCTCGACCCGGCCTCGGGAGACGCCTGGTTCCTCGGCGTCGATCCCTTGGGGCCTCCGTGGCTCCGGCTCCACCGCCTCAGCCGCCAAGGCATCGTGCTCGACACCCTCGAGATCGAGATGCCCTCGTGGCTCGTCGAGCCAGCGCTCGGTCTCTTCCATGATCGAGCGGTCATCGCCGAATCCAGCATCGCCTCGCCGGTCCCTCGAGGCGACGACGACGCCATCGGCGCCTTGCGGTTCGACCCGACCGCTCCGACCCGCCTCGGCACGGTGGTCCTCGACGACCTCGAGGCCGGAGTCAGCTGGGCGACGATGGAGCCTGGCCACGTCGTCAGCATCGGCGCCACGAGGCAAGGTCCCGAGGGCCCGACGAGCTTTGCCCTCCGCTCCTCGCCCCCACGGGCTGCTGACGCGAGTTGGTGGCCTCCCGGTGGGCGCGGCTACCTCGAGCGCCTAGCAATGGATGACACGACGCACAGCGTCGGTGTGACCCGCCTCGACGACCTCGTGCTCGACTCGCTGGGAGGAGACGCTCTCGTGCACGCCGAGGATCGGCGCTTCCTCTACGCCGTCACCGCTACCAGGTCAGGCGACGAGGGGGCGCTCGTGGTCAAGTACGACGTGTCCGATGGCTCGGCGGAGCGCCGAGCGGTCCCCGAGAACCTGGTGGTCGATGAGCCGCAGTTCATCAGAGACCCCGAGGGGCACAGCGACGAGGAGGGCTGGGTGGTCCTGCATGCTGTCGATCGGTCGAACGACACCAGCCAGCTCATCGTCCTCGACGCGACTGGCTTCTCCGGTCGACCGACCTCGGTGGTGACGCTCCCCACTCGGCTGCCCACGGGGATCCGCGGGCTCTTCCTGTCCCCTGAGGAGTACCGCTAGGCCAGCGCTCTGCTCGCCGCCGCACCGACGCCAGCGTGGAGAGCCTCATGGATCTCGACGTTCTCATCTCGGTCCGGGACTGTGGCGATGACCACGGTGACACCGCCGGCCGTGCGACTCTGCGTGAGGGCGTCGTCGAGCTCGAGTCGCGTCGCCGCGGAGCGGGTGGCGATGCCGAAGCCCCGGGCAACCTCTTCGATCGAGACCCTCGGTGGCGTGCCGAAGAGCTGTTCGAAGCGCTCGTGACCGACCGCGTCGTGCTGTGGGAGAAACGAGAAGATGCCTCCGCCGCTGTTGTCGAGCACCACGATGGTCAAGGAGACCGCGTCGCTGCCCTGATCGACCAGCGCCGAGACGTCGTGGAGGAAGGCCAGATCGCCGACCAGGCACACGGTGGCACCGGTGTGGCCGGCGGCCACTCCCATGGCTGTCGAGACCACGCCGTCGATGCCGTTCGCTCCTCGATTGGCGATCACCAGCGCGGGATCGTCGGTGATCGCACCGAACCACTCGAGGTCGCGAATCGGCATGGAAGAGGAGCACACGAGCACCTCGTCCCCCAAGAGGCTCGTCGAGAGCAAGCGGGCCACTGCCGGCTCGCTGAGCACCGGGGTCCCAAGAGCCCGCTCGAGCACGCCCTGCGCCGCGAGGTCGGCTCGCCGCCAGCTCTCGAGCCACGTCGCGGGGGCCGGAGCCTCGTTCGAGGCCATGGCGGCCACCAGGCCAGCTGGCTCTCCGAGGACGAAGGTCGCTGCGGTGCGCTGTGGGTGCCGAGCCGGACCGTCGTTGCCCAGCACGAGGATCTCCGCCCCGCTCGACGCCGAGTCGGCGATGAGCTCACCGAGGACCTTGGAAGCTGGTGGTGCCCCGGCCAGGATGAGCCGCTCGGCTCGGAGCGCCTCACGCACGGCGGGCTCACGGAGGAAGCTGTCGGCCGCAGCGATCACCACCTCATCGCTCCGTCGACAGCCAGAGCGAGGATCGGCGATCACCGGCCAGCTGAGCTGGCGCGCCGCGTCGAGCAGCACGCTTGGCCGGCCGATCCCCTCGCCGGCCACGACCACGGTGCGACGAGCCGACGTCGAGCCTGCAGGCTCCGCGCTGTGGAGCGGAGCGTCGACGTCGTACCACGCTCGCTCGCCGGCTCGCCGTGGAGGCAGAGGGCCGACCTCGCCGAGGAGCGGCTCGACGAACGCCAGGTTGAGGTGCACCGGTCCCGGTCGGCCGTGCACCCCGGCTGCCTCGAGCACCGCTCGACTCGCCAGGGGTCGCCACTCGGTGTCGTCGAGAGCGTGGACCGGACCGGGGTCGAGCGCAAGCCTCACGTGCGCTCCGTAGAGGTCGCGCTGACGGATGGTCTGCGGTGCGCCGATCTCATGGAGCTCGGGAGGGCGGTCTGCCGTGGCGATCAGCAGGGGAACGCGATCGAGCGAGGCCTCGACCACCGAAGCGAGCAGCTCGGCCGCCGCCGTGCCAGAGGTCACGACGACGAGGACCGGGCGCGTGGTGATCCGAGCGAGCCCCTGAGCGAAGAAGCCGGCGGAGCGCTCGTCCAGGCGGACGTGGAGGCGCAGCTCGCTCGCCGCGATCGCCAGCGCCAACGGCGTCGAGCGGGAGCCAGGGCACAGCACAGCGTCCGTCACCCCGCTGGCGAGGAGCTCATCGACGAAGGTGGCGCAGAACGTGGCCTGGCGCGAAGGGATCGCTACGCTCATCAACGGTGTCCTCTCTCGCTACCGACCAGTGGGGATCAGGATCCCTCATCGTTGCATGCCACGGCTTCACCCAGACGGCGCAGTCGTGGGGGGCCTTCGGTGAGCAGCTGGGCACGCGCCATCGGATCATCGCCGTTGATCTCCCTGGTCACGGCCGTTCAGCAGCGATCACGACCTCGCTCGAGGAGACCGCCGAGCTCGTGCTGGCCGTTGCTGACGGCGAGCCCTTCGACCTGCTTGGCTACTCGCTCGGCGCCCGGATCGCCTTGACCCTGGCGCTGACAAAGCCTGCTGCGCTTCACAGGCTGGTCCTCATCGGAGCCTCTCCCGGCATCGCTGATGCGAGCGGCTCGAAAGGCGCGCAAGGAGGCCGACGACGCTCTTGCCACCGAGATCGAGGCTGAAGACGACCTCGACGCCTTCTTGGGTCGCTGGCTGCGCCAACCGATGTTCGCCACCCTGGCTCGCAGCAACGGTGCGCTGGACTCTCGAAAGACGAACACCGTCCACGGCCTGGCCACGAGCCTTCGCACCCTCGGCGTGGGAAATCAGGAGCCTTCGTGGAGTCGGCTCGGAACGATCGAGACCCCCACGTTGGCGCTCGTCGGGATCGGCGACACTCGGTTCACCGCCACCAACCTGGCCATGGTCGACGCCCTGGGCGATGCCACGATGTCGCTGGTCCCAGGCGCCCGCCACGCGTGTCACCTCGAGCAGCCGTCGCTCTCTGCTCGCCTGGTGCTCGACTGGCTCGACGGCTAAACGGCTAAGACGAAGACCAGCCCGATCGCCAAGAGCAGCCCGATGAGCAGCTGCGCTCGACCGGTTGCCTTGAGCAGCGCCAAGAGGTCTCTACCCGAGGCATCCGACAGCGCCAAGCGACAAGGGGCCAGCACCGTGACGAAGCCAAGCAGGGCGAGCAGGGCGGTCGGTCGCCAGACACCGGCGAGCACCACGGCACCTGCCGCCCCCAGCATCGAGCCCACGTAGAGCCACCCGGCACGACGTCGGCCCAGCCGCACAGCAAGGGTGCGCTTGCCGGAGAGCTGATCGCCGTCGATGTCGCGCAGGTTGTTCGCCTCGAGCAGCGCTGTCGCCAAGAGGCCCACGGCCACCGCCGTGATCCAAGCCAGCGCGCTGAGCTGACCGTGCTGGACGAACGCTGAGCCCACTGTGGCGAAGAGCCCGAAGAACACGAAGACGAAGAGCTCGCCGAGCCCGAGGTAGCCGTAGGGCCGAGGACCACCGGTGTAGAGCCAGCCCGCCGCCACCGCGGCAAGACCCGGCACGAGGAGCCACCAGGAGCTCGAGCGCGCAGAGCACCAACCCGGCTGCACCGGCCAGCGCGAAGGACGCCAGGGCGGCCGCCCTGACCGAGCGAGGAGACGCCAACGACTGACCGACGAGCCTGACGGGCCCCACGCGCTGAGCATCCGTGCCTCGGATGCCATCGGAGTAGTCGTTCGCATAGTTGGTGCCGATCTGCAGGGCGAGCGCCACGATCGCCGCCAGCAGCAGGCGAGGCACCGAGATCGACGCCGGTCGCACCGTCATGGTGCCGACCACGACGGGCACGATCGAAGCCGGCAGCGTCCTCGGTCGTGCCCCTTGGACCCACCGACCCACCGGGCCCGGGCTCGAGGGGAGAGCCGGTGCGGTCCCTGAGGTCACGGACGCTTCGGGAACGAGGAGAAGTCGGGCGGTCGGCGCTCGACGAACGCGTTGCGGCCCTCTTGGCCCTCCTCTGACATGTAGAAGAGCATCGTGGCGTCGCCGGCGAGCTGCTGGACACCAGCCAGGCCGTCGTCGGCCGCATTGAACCCCGCCTTGAGCATCCGAAGGGCCAAGGGCGAGAGCGTCAGGATCCGACGGCACCACGCCACGGTCTCAGCCTCGAGGTCATCGAGCGGGACCACCTCGTTGACGAGGCCCCATGACAAAGCAGTCTGCGCGTCGTACTGGCGGCAGAGGAACCAGACCTCCTTGGCACGCTTGAGACCGATGGTCCGGGCCAAGAGGCTCGAGCCGTAGCCTCCATCGAAGCTTCCCACCATCGGGTCCGGTCTGACCGAAGCGCGCGTTGTCAGCTGCCAAGGAGAGGTCGCACACCAGGTGCAAGATGTGGCCACCGCCGATGGCGTAGCCCGCGACCATGGCGATGACGGGCTTCGGGATCCGGCGAATCAGGATCTGCAGGTCCAAGACGTTGAGTCGGCCGACGCCCTGATGGGCGACCTCGTCGTCACCGAGGTAGCCGTCGTCGCCTCGGATCGTCTGGTCTCCGCCCGAGCAGAACGCGTCGGGACCTTGACCGGTCAGCACGATGACACCGACCGAGATGTCGTCGCGGGCCGCGGTGAAGGCGTCGGTGAGCTCGAAGAGGGTCTGGGGTCGAAAGGCGTTGCGCCGCTCGGGTCGACAGATCGTGATCTTGGCGATGCCCTCGGCCACCTCATAGGTGATGTCGCCGTAGTCCCCGCGTCCCTCCCACGTCGGCGCGTCGAAGGCTCTGAAGTCGTCGACAGGATCATGCGGCAGACCAGAGATCACGGTGGTGAGAGGTGCGTCAGTCATCCGCCCCACGCTATCGGCCAGCGCCTCGGTCGCCACGGGTCCAGCCTCTGACAGCCCACTGGTCCCCTCTAGGCTCGCGTCGTGGTCGAGCTGGTCGCCATCGACCTTCCCCAGGACGACACCATGGTCGAGGCGATCCAGCGCGTCTGGGGGCGGGGCGACGCTGTGTGCGTCCTCGATCGCCGCTTGCGAGGGCTGGCACGAGAGCGCGAGCTCAAGGCCCTGGCTCCGACGATCGTGCTCGACGCCACAGGCGAGACACGGCGCCAGGAAGGTGCCACCCTCTTCGAGGGTGACGCGCTCTGCGTCATGACCTCCGGCTCGACCGCGGATCCGAAGGCCGCCGTGCTCACCATGGACGCCGTGGTCGCCTCGGCGCGTGCCACCTCGGAGGCGCTGGACGTCGATCCCTCTCGCCACCGGTGGCTGGGCTGCCTGCCGTGCGCGCACATCGGAGGTCTCTCCGTGGTGACGCGCGCGTTAGTCACCGAGACCCCGCTGAGCATGCTCGAGCGACCGACACCCGAGGCCCTCGCCCTCGCCGCCGCTGACGGTGCGAGCCACGTCTCGCTGGTGGCCACCGTCCTGCAGCGAATCGACCCCTGGCTCTTCGAGCTGATCTTGCTCGGAGGCGCGGCACCTCCTCGGGATCTGACCGCGAACGTCGTGACCACCTACGGGATGACCGAGACCGGTTCGGGCGTCGTCTATGACGGTCGTGCCCTCACGGGCGTCGAAGTGGCGATCAGCCAGCCCGACGCTGACGGTCTCGGCGAGATCCTCGTGCGCGGACCGATGCTCCTTCGGAGCTACCGAGATCGACCAGCACCCCTCGTCACCGGACCTGACGGCAGACCTGGCTGGTTCCCCACAGGTGATCTGGGCCGGATCGGGCCAGAGGGGATCGTGGAGGTCAAGGGTCGAGCGTCAGAGGTGATCGTGACCGGGGCGGAGAAGGTCTACCCCCCTGACGTCGAGGTCGTCATCGCCGGCTTGGCCGGCGTGGCGGAGGCAGCCGTGTGGAAGAGGCCCGATCCCACATGGGGCGAGCGAGTCGTGGCTTGGGTGGTCGCCGACGGGACCCCGCCGACCTTGGAGGCGCTCCGCGCCGTCGTCAGCGAGGAGGTGGCTCCCTACGCCGCGCCCAAGGAGCTGGTGCTGGTCTCGTCGCTGCCGAAGACCGCCAACGGGAAGGTGCGACGAGCTCTCCTCAGCTGAAGCTGATGCCGCCTGACGCCATCACCGACGTCCCGCCGTCGACGGCGAGGATCTGGCCGGTGATCCACGAGGCGGCGTCGCTCAGCAGGAAGAGGGCGGCGTTGGCGACGTCTTCGGGCTCTCCGATCCTCCCGAGCGGAAGATGCTTCGCGAAGCCGGCCTCACCCGTCTCCCACAGGGCGCGAGCAAGCTCGGTGCGCACCAGGCCCGGCGCCAGCGCGTTGACGCGCACGTCCGGGCCCAGCTCAGCGGCGAGCTGGCGAGTCACGTGGATGACCGCTGCCTTGGTCACGTTGTACCAACCGATCCCGGGCTCAGGATCGAGGCCCCCGACCGATGACACGTTGAGGACGGCGCCGCCGTGCTCCCCCATCCAGGCGTGCCAGGCCGCCTTGGTCCAGTGCACGACAGCCGCTTGGTTGACCTCGTAGGTCTTGGTCATCTGGGATTCCGAGATGTCGAGCATCGGGCCGAAGTACGGGTTGGTCGCCGCGTTGTTGACGAGGGCGTCAAGGCGCTCATAGCGATCAAGGCACGCCGCGACCGCAGCCTCGGCCTCTTCGGCACGGGCCACATGGGCGGCGAGCCACGAGACCTCGCCCGGCAGGCCTTCGAGGCTGCGTGCCGCCTCCTCGAGACCATCAGGCTTCCGAGAGACCAAGAGCACCGAGCCGCCCGCCTCCGCCAGGCGCTGGGCGATGGCCAGGCCGATCCCTCGACTTGCCCCCGTCACCAAAGCCGCCTTGCCACGCATCGTGAGTTCCATGAGGCAAGGCTACTGAGCCGGCCGCAGGTGCCTTCTGGCTACGCTCAGCCGGGTGACGAACGAAGAACGAGCGCAACGAGCCCTGGTCCGCGTCAGGGCAGCGCACAGCGCCCTGCTCTCCGATCTCGACGAGCCTGTCAACCCCGCTCGCCCGAGCGAGCTGCCCGGGTGGAGCGTCGGTCACCTCCTGACGCACCTGGCGCGAAACGCCGATTCCGTCACCAGGCGCCTAGAGGCGGCCGGTCGAGGCGAGCACGCTCACCAGTATGAGGGAGGGCTCGACGGTCGCTTGGCTGCGATCGACGAGGGAGCGAGGCGATCCTGGTCCGAGCTGCGCGACGACGTGAAGACGAGCTGCGCGCTTCTCGAGTCCACAGCCGAGGGGCTCGCCCCGCAGGCTTGGGAGGTGGAGAGCACGACCGTGACCGGCATGGTGCAGCCGGCAGCCATGGTGCTCGAGCGACGGATCAGGGAGGTCGTCATCCACCACACCGATCTCGGGCTCAGCTTCACGCCTGCGGCGTGGCCCGACGACCTCGTCGCTGAGCTCAATGAGGAGCTCGTTGCCACGCTCACCGAGCGGGTGAGCGCCCACGCCCTCGCCGGCTGGCTCACCGGTCGATCTCCGGCACCGCTCCTGACACCCTGGTCCTAGCGGGCCCCTTTCGAAGGGCTGCTTGCCTCACACCCACCTCGAGAGCCACGGCTGAACCGTGCCGCTCGGCACCCGGTGCGCGACTCAGCCGTAGCGGGCGAGCCAGGCGGCACCGAGCTCGCCGCCCTCTTGGGCTCCCTCCAGCCACCGGAGCCACGTGACGCAGTCGTCGGCCACCTCTTCAACGACCGACCGGCCGTCGAGCCAGGCTCGCCACCTGACGGGCAACGCCGCGAGGCCGTCGCGCGCCCCGATGAGCGCCCCGCAGATCGAGCCCAGCGAGCGACCGTCTCCGGGCAGCGACACCACCACCGCCATCGCCTCTTCGAGCGTGTCGCTTCGAGCAAGCCCAAGCGCGAGCTCCAGAACCTCGAGGGCGTCGTCGCGCGCGCCTTGCTGCTTCTCGACCTGCGCCGCCACGGCGGAACCAGGATGACTCCTCGTCAGGGCCCGCTCGAGAGCGGCAGCCACCGCCGGGATGGTGAGCTCCCCGCGCCGCGTCGGTGGCCTCCGCCAAGCCGTGGCCGACCACCAGACCAGCGATGATCGCAGCCAGCGCACCGCTCGCATTGATCGCCGCGTCGTCTCCATGGGTCACCGCGGCGATCTCGCAGCCCAGGTAGCAGGCTTCCTTCGCCGACGCTCCAGGCGTCAGACCCGGCACCAGGAACCCTGCCGGCACCGCCCTCGGGAGCGCACCGGCGTCGCTGGCCTCATTCACCCGCATCGACAACCGGCCGCCGCGCCCTGCACCGAGGACCTCGAGGCTGGTGGCATCAGGGTGCCTGACCTGGGCCAGCAGCTCGACGTCCAGAAGCCAGCTTGGCGAGTCGCCGTCTCGAGGGCGAGGCCCAAGGCCATCTTGGATCTCCAGCCAGCCTCGGTAGGTCTCGAAGAGGAGCGCGGGCGGCAAGCAGGTGCCCGTGCGCTCAAGCTCGACGCCTGCACGGACGAGCGCGTCGGCGGTGAGCAGCACGAGCTGGGTACAGGCCGTGATCCGTCCCGCACCGCCGAGCGCGCTTGGCTTCTGGAGTGCTCGCCCGTCGTGGTCAGCGAAGACCAGAGGACCGAGGTCGCTCGTGTGCCGAGCGTCGACCAGGGCATCGCCGAGCGCCCCGCCGAGCAGCGCTCCTGCGATGCGCGTCGAGACGAGATCGCTCGTCATGGCGTCATGGGAGAGCGTCGAACCACGTCGCCGCGCGCTCACCGAAGAGCACAGGATCGAGTCGCGAGGCGCCGGCAGGAATGGCCCCGAGGAGCCGCACGCCCAAACGGGACAGATGGCGCCGATTGCTTCGATCGATCTCATCAGGTTCATCAGGCCACGAGCCGATGACGATCCCAGCGACGTGAAGACCGCGATGACCGAGCACCTCGAGCGTCAGCTCGGTGTGGTTGAGCGTCCCGAGGCCGCTGCGGCAGACGACCACGAACGACGACGGCTCCCCCAGCGCACCCGCTAGCTCGACGAGGGTGCGCCCTTCGTCGTCGAGCTGGACCAGCAGGCCTCCCGCGCCCTCGACCAGCAGGTGGTCGAAGCCCTCGGCGGTCGACCTGATCCGAGCGGCCTGCTCGTTGACGCTTGGCAGCCGCACCTCTTCGAGTCGGGCGGCTGGCACAGGAGCCATCGGCCGCTGCAGCCGGATCCCCTCGCTGCACGCACAGCTCGGTGCGAGACGGCGTACGACGTCGGTGTCCATGGGCTCACCCGTGGCCGCACCTGTCTGGACGGGCTTGTCGACGGCGACGCTCGAGAAAGGGGCACCTTGCTCAGCGTGACGAGCGAGGGCGACCGCGAGCGCCGCGGTGACGATGGTCTTGCCCACACCGGTGTCGGTGCCCGTGATGAACAGCATCGAGGCGGTCACGAGTGGCGACTCAGACGATCTCAGGCCGGCTCAAAGCTGGCCCTGTCCTTGGCCACACAGGTCGCCACCAGCCTGGCTGCCTCGAGTGCTCTCGGCGCGTCGAGGGCGGCGCTCGCCGTGATGCGGATTCGAGAGATCCCGTCAGGCACGCTCGGAGGTCGGAAGCAGCCCACGAGAACCCCCTCTTGCCTAAGGGCCGCGGTGATGCGCACCGCGGACTCTGGCGAAGCGAGGGGGATGGACTGGACCGACCCGTCGGCCCGAGCGATCTCGCACTCCTCAGCGATGATGGCGGCGTTACGGGCGACGGCGGCCACGAGCTCGGGTTCGGCCTCGATGATCCGGCACGCTGCCGACGCGGCTGCCGCGGCAGCGGGAGCGAGACCTGTGTCGAAGATGAAGGTGCGGGCGCTGTTGATCAGCTGCTCTCGCAGCAGCGCGGAGCCGAGAACGGCGCCGCCTTGCGAACCCAACGCCTTGGACATCGTGGCAGTGATGATCACGTGCTCCGCTCCGGCCAGGCCGGCGGCGTGCACACCGCCACGACCGGCTCCCAGCACGCCGATGCCGTGTGCCTCGTCGACGACCAAGAGCGCGTCGTGCTTCTCGCAGAGCGCAGCGGTCGCCTCGAGGTTCGCCGCATCGCCGAAGACCGAGTAGATCGACTCGACGACGACGATCGCCCGCTCGCTGGTTCGCCCGACCAGTGCTGCCTCGAGGGCAACCAGGTCGCGATGGGGCACGATCTCGACGTCACCGCGCGCCAGGCGGGCGGCGTCGATCAGCGACGCGTGGATGTGCTCATCGGTGATGAGCAGCGTGTCGGGTCCCCCCAGCGAGGTCAGCACGGCGAGGTTGGCGGTGTAGCCGCTCGAGAAGACGAGCGCCGCAGGCTGAGCCGTCAGCGAGCAGAGCGCTTCTTCGAGCTCGACGTGTGCGTCCATGGTGCCGGTGACCACCCTCGAGGCGCGAGCGCTGGTGCCGACCTGTTCGATCATGCTGATCGCCGCCGCAGCCAGTCGAGGATCGGTGGCGAGGCCCAGGTAGTCGTTGGAGGCGAGGTCCAACAGCTCGACGCTGCTCGGGGCGGGACGATCGGCACGACGGACGATGCCGCTGCGCTGGCGGGCTTCGGCCTCGGCGAGGAGCCACTGGTGCATCGAGCCCATCAGCCGTGGACCTCCCTGACCGCGCTGGTCATCGCCGACGCGATGCTGGCCACGTCGGTCGTGGTGCAGACGTACGGGGGCATCGTGTAGATGAGGTTGCGAAAGGGCCGGAGCCAGACGCCTCGCTCCAGAGCGGCCCTCGTCACGCCGTGGATGTCGACGGGTCCGTCCAGCTCGATGACACCGACGCCCCCGAGCACACGAACGTCGCGGACGCTCGAGAGCGACTTGGCCGGCGCGAGTGCGTCGCTGAGCGTCGCTTCGATCTCGCCGACCTGGGTGGACCAGTGAGCGTCGAGCAGCCTCAGCGACGCCAGCGCGACCGCACAGGCAAGGGCGTTGGCCATGAACGTGGGCCCATGGAGCAACGACCCGTCGCCCGAGCCGGTGATCACCGCTCCCACCTCGGCGCTGCAGAGCACGGCAGCCAGGCTGAGGTAGCCACCAGTCAGCGCTTTGCCGACGCACATCACGTCGGGCGAGACGTCGGCCCACTCGGCGGCGAAGTACTTCCCCGTCCGGCCGAACCCGGTGGCGATCTCATCGAAGATCAGCAGGATGCCGTGTGCGTCGGCCAGCCGTCGCATGGCGTTCAGGCACGCCGGAGCGAAGACGAACATGCCGCCCGCCCCTTGGAGGACTGGCTCGATGATGATGGCGGCGATCTCGGCTTGGTGGAGCTCCACGGTCGCTTCGAGGTGGGCGATCCACGCCTCAACCGTCGTCTCATCGGCCACGAGCTCGCCGTCGACGAGCGTGGCCGGCGGCGGTCGGGGGACGAAGATTTGCTCAGGGACGAGCGAGGGGAAGGCGGCGTGCATCCCATCGACCGGATCGCAGACGCTCATCGCCCCGATGGTGTCGCCGTGGTAGCTGCCTCGACAGGCCAAGAAGCGATGACGACCGAGCTGGCCCTTCGCCACCTGGAACTGCACGGCCAGCTTGAGCGCCACCTCGACCGAGACCGATCCTGAGTCGGCGAAGAAGACGTGCTCGAGCGGAGCGGGGCTCAGGCGGCGGAGCTCTTCGGCCAGCGTGACCGCAGGCTCGTGGGTCAGGCCACCGAACATGACGTGGCTGAACTGCTCGATCTGGCCGCGCAGCGCCTCGTCGAGGACAGGGTTTCTGTAGCCGTGGATCATGCACCACCACGAGCTCATCGCATCGATCGCCTCGAACGCCTCACCATCCTCAGCCTCGAGGGCAAGGGTGACACCGCTGGCAGCGCGCACCGCATAGGGCGCGGGACCGGCGAGCGAGGCGTAGGGGTGCCAGACCAGTCCTCGATCTCGCGCGACCAGCGACGAGGACCCCGACATGGCAAGGGGTGGCTCAGGTGTTCGCAGCAACTGCCGAGCCCGCGCCACGCCGCCTGATGGCGACGTGACCGATGGTGTCGGCATCCGGGAGGTGGCTGATGCCCGGGAGGCCGCCGTCGTGGCCCACGATGCGGAAGCCAGCATCAGCGATCATCTCGAGGTCGGCTTGCGCCGCCTGGCCCTCGCTCGTCAGGTAGTCGCCGAGGAACAGTGAGTTCGCCACGTGCAGGGCGAGCGGCTGGAGTGAGCGAAGGTGCATCTCTCTGCCCCCTGCCATGCGGAGCTCTGCTTGGGGGCAGGCGAACCGCACCATCGCCAGAATCCGAAGGCAGTCCGCGGGCGTCAGCAGCCACGTCCCCTCGAGCGGGGTGCCATCGAACGGCATCAGGAAGTTGACCGGGATCGAGTCGCTCCCGAGGGCGCGGAGCGCAAAGACGGCGTCGACGAGCTCGTCGTGAGTCTCGCCCATGCCCACGATCAGACCGGAGCACGCGGAGAGGCCTGAGCACTTCGCTCGCTCCACCGTGCTCACCCGATCCTCGTAGTCGTGGGTCGTGCAGATCTCGGCGTAGCGCGACTCGCTCGTGTTCAGGTTGTGGTTGTACGCGTCGACCCCAGCCGACTTGAGCGACTCGGCCTGACCATCTTGCAAGATGCCGAGGCAGGCACAGACCTCCACCTCTGGATGCTCCTGCTTGAGCTGGCCGACGATGTCGTTCACTCGCTCGACGTCGCGGTCCTTCGGGCCACGCCCACTGGCCACGAGACAGACGCGAGAGGCTCCGGCCTCGATGCCCAGCGCCGCTTGGCGCACCGCCTCGTCAGCCTCTAGCCACGTGTACTTGAGGATCTCGGCTGTTGACCCGATCCGCTGCGAGCAGTACGAGCAGTCTTCAGGGCACTTGCCAGACTTCAGGTTCACCAGGTAGTTCACCTTGACGGTGTTGGCGAAGTGCTCGCGCCGGAGACGGCCTGCCCCGGCAACGAGGTCGAGGAGCTCCTCATCCGAGGAGCCAAGGATCGCCAGGGCGTCTTCTCTGCGGAGAGCCTCTCCTGACAGCTGGCGTTCGGCGAGCGCGAGGAAGTCGGTTGACACGATGAGATCCCCTTCTTGGAGATGGCGGGAGAGAGCATCCTACCCCGGGCCGAGCAGGCCCTGTGGTCCGAGGAGACCTCCTCAGGGCCGGCTCCACCTCTCGGTTCTCGAGGCTTCGGAGCCGTAGGAACCCCGTGCCGAGTTCCGAGGCGCGACGCGTCGTCTTCTTCAACCAGGGCACCTGAGGCTCGAGGTGAGCGACCGACGGCGTCGGTCACCCGTCCGGGGATGATTACGCTTCGCCCCGTGTCGCCCAACCACCTCGGAGCAGCGAGCAGCCCCTATCTGCTCCAGCATGCGCAGAACCCCGTCGACTGGCACGAATGGGGCCCAGAGGCCCTCTCGCTGGCTGAGAGGCTCGATCGCCCCCTGTTCATCTCCATCGGCTACGCGTCCTGCCACTGGTGCCACGTCATGGCTCACGAGTCGTTCGAGGACCCGAGGGTCGCCGAGCAGGTGAACAACGGCTTCGTCGCCATCAAGGTCGACCGCGAAGAGCGTCCTGACCTCGACCAGCTCTACATGGCCGCCACCCAGGCAGCCACCGGTCAGGGTGGGTGGCCCATGACGATCTTCGCCACTCCTGACGGGCGCCCCTTCTTCGCCGGCACGTACTTCCCACCTGTTGACCGGGGAGGCCAGCCCAGCTTCACCCGGGTGCTCGACTCACTCCAGACCGCTTGGCAGACGCGGCGGTCCGAGGTCGAAGAGCAGGCTGATGCGCTGGCCCACGCCGTCGAGACCGAGGCCACCTTCGCCGACACGCTCGGGGCGGAGAGCGACGCTTCCTCGTCCACCTTCCCCGAGAACCTCCATGCGCTCGTCAGCGAGCTGGCCGGTCGCTTTGACCTCGAGCGAGGAGGCTTCGGCGGAGCGCCGAAGTTCCCTCGACCGAGCTACGTCCAAGCGTGCCTGATCCACCATCGCCGCACCGGCGATCCCGCGGGCCTCACGATGGCCACGGTGACCTTGGACGCCATGGCAGCCGGCGGGATCTACGACCACCTCGCCGGCGGCTTCGCTCGCTACTCCGTCGACGTCGACTGGCTCGTGCCCCACTTCGAGAAGATGCTGACCGACCAGGCGCTCTTGGCACGCTGCTACCTCGACGCCTACACGCTGACCGGCAACGCCGACTACGCCCAAGTGGTCACCGAGACCCTCGACTGGGTCTGCGACGAGCTCGCCCTCGCCTCAGGCGGCTTGGCGTCGAGCGTCGACGCTGACGCAGCAGGCCACGAGGGTTCGCACGCCGTCTTCACACCGGACGAGGTGGCTCAGGCCCTTGACGGCGTGGAGGGTGCCCTGAGCCCCCGTGAGGCGTGTGCTCGCTACAACATCACCGAAGCCGGCACCTTCGAAGAGGGAGCGAGCGTGCTCGCCCTCAGTCCCGGCACGACCCTTGCTCGAGACGAACCACTCGAGCGCACTCGGCTCGCGCTGCTGGCCGCTCGGCGGGACCGCCCCGCACCAGGGATCGACGACAAGGTGCTCGTCGAGTGGAACGCCATGGCTGCGGCCGCCCTGGCACGGGCGTCGGCGGCTCTCGGTGTCGAGCGCTGGGGTGCCAAGGCCGCCGAGATCGTCCGGCACCTCGATGAGCGATGCCGGGACGACGCCGGCCGGCTGCTCCGCTCTGAGCGCCAGGGCCGAGCCCAGCACCTCGCTGTGCTGGCGGACCACGCGTGGCTCATCGAAGCGATGACCCAGCTCTTCGAGCTCGACGGTGAGGACCACTGGCTGCGTCGCGCCGCCGCGGTGGCCGACGAGACCATCGAGCTGTTCTACGACGGGGAGCCACCGAGCGCGACGACGCCCGAGTCAGGCCGAGGCTTCTTCACCACCGGCCACGACGCACCAGCGCTGCTCACCCGCTCCAAAGAGGTGTTCGACGGCGCCCTTCCCTCCGCGAGCGCCGTGATCACCATCTCGCTCACCCGCCTCGCCGCCCTGCTCGGCGACGCCGACCTCGAGGCGGTGGCTCGACGGTCCTCTGCGCTCTTAGGACCGCTGCTCGAGCGCCATCCGATGGCCGTGCCTGATCTGGTCCTTGCTCGAGGCTGGCTCGACGAGGGTCTCGAGCTGGCGATCCCGGGTCCACAAGGCGCCCTGCTCGACGCGGCGCGCTCGCTCTTCGCCCCGTTCACGGTCATCGCCCACGGGGCGTCGATGCACAGCGAGCTGCTGGCGAGCAGGTCCGAGGGGCTCGCCTATCTCTGCCGCCACCGAGTCTGCGATCGGCCTACCGATGATCCGGCGGTCCTCATCGCTGCGGTTGAAGCCGCCGTGCAAGGCTGAGGGTCTGATGGCTTCGAACCGCCCACCTCGCTTCTCCCCGAAGGACCCCTCGACGGCCGCCACCAAGGAGCTGATGCGCCAGCTGCCCCGCGAGCCACTGCTGTCGTTCACGGCGAACCAGACCCTCTACGTGCTGGTGCTCGCCTGTACGCCGGAGGACACGACCGGCATCGATCTGTCGTCCGGAGCGCTCGTCCGGCTCCGTGTGCCTTGGCCCGATGATCAGCCGCCTGACCTTGCGTCCTTCGACGTCGTCGAGGCCACGATCGACTCCTACCCCGACGCCGACGACCTCGCCCAGCCTGAGGCGGTGAGCGTGCGGGGCCTCCCGCGCCAGATCGGCAAGCTCCACGGACGCGGCGTCCGAAAGATGCTCCAGCGGCTGCAGGCGCCGATCGACGGGCCGCTCTTGGGGTTCCGAGGGCCCTCAGCGCCCTACTGGGAGTTCACCGGCGATCGCCCCTCGGTGGCCTTGATCGTCGCCACCCGAGGTCCGCAGCTCTTCCGACGTCACGACGACGGCACCACCTGGGTCCGCTTCGGCTGGGAGCGCGACGACGTGTGGCTCATCTGCGCAGACGCCCACGCCAACCGGTCGCTGGTCTCTGCGCGCCGGCGAGCGGCTAGCCGGCAAGGACATGGCCACGGCGCTCGGCTTCAAGCCGCACTACCTGCTCACGGCGCTCAGCAAGCCCTACGAGGGGCACTGCTACAAGACCTGCGTCGCCATCCTGCCTCGCGGCTGAGCTCGACGAGCGCGTCGCTCAGCGGCTGAGCTTGCCGGCGGCGAGGTCCTCTGCCATCGCCCAACCGCAGACCACCAAGCGGTGACCCTTGTCGGACGACATCGAGGTGAAGAAGATCTCGACGCCGTCGGGGATCTTCGCCTTCGGTGCCACGACGTCGAGGCCGCCGACCGGGTCGCTGCCCTGAGGAGCGACGATGAACGTCCGGTCGTCCAAGCCCTTCTCGTTCCCGAAGCGCTTGGCCAGCCGGCGAGCCCAGGCCCGCTCCTCGCCCGAGGGCTTGTGGTCGGGACGAGGCACCACATCGGTGAGGCCCTGGAAGGCTCGAAAGCCGTCCTGGTTGAGCAGCCGCGTGCCCAAGAGCACGTCTTCATCTGGGAAGGCCAGCAGCGCTCGACGGAACTGGTCAGCCAGCAGCGCCTTGAGGGCCTGCTCAGACTTCGAGTTCCGATCGACGAGCCCAAGGCCGATCAGCAGGCAGGGCGTGCCACCGATCCGCTCCAAGGTCGAGAATGAGTAGCCCCGCAGCTTGTTGCCCTCGCGGACGATCGAGACGAGGACCCACTCCTCTCGGACCTTCGACAGGTAGCCGATCCCGAAACCTGGCTCTCGATCTGCGCACAGATCGGCCATCTCCGCGAGCTCACCATCGGAGATGGCGGTGGTGTCCTTGGTCACAACCTCCATTGGCATGGCGACCATTCTACGGCGCGATTCGACCCACTCCGAATCGCGGGCCTCAGGCGGCGGATGCGAGCAGGGCGTCAGGCCCGAGGAGGCGCCGAAGTTCCCCCACCACACGGTCGGTGTCGACGTTGTACTCATCGGGCAGTTTGATGACCTTCTCGCCCACGTGGAGCAAGACCGGAGACTCCCCGGGGTGCTCTTGGAGGACCGCCTTGAGCTCGGCCACGGTGGCGTCGGTCAGCGCCGTCAAGGGCAGCTGCACGCGTAGCTCGAGGTTCCGTCGCACCACCAGGTTGGGTCTGGTCACCCCCATCGCGGTGATCTTGGGCGTGTCATCTCGTGTGTCGACCTTGCCGCGCACGACGATGATGGCGTCGTTCTCGAGCAGCGCTCCGACCTCGGCCATGGTCTTCGGGAACACGAAGACCTCCATCGAGGTCACGAGGTCTTCGAGCATGAAGCGAGCCATGAGCTGGCCCGCCTTGGTGTAGTTCGTGCGCAGCTCGGTGATGACCCCTCCCACCGAGCGGAACGTCGAGTCTGGACCGCCCGGAGCCTCGGCCAGCTCCTTGAGATCAGCCAGCGAGGTGTCGCAGTGGCGAGCGAGCGGTCGCTCGAGGCCCTTGAGGGGGTGGTCAGAGATGTAGAGCCCGAGCATCTCCTTCTCGAAGGCGAGGCGTGCGGCCTTGTCGAACTCGGTCTCGGGGATGGGGGCGGCGGTGCCCTCCCAGCGAGCCTGGGTGTCGCCTTGGTCCTCGGCGACGGCGGCGAACAGCGTGGCGATCCCCATCTCGTGCTCTCGGCGACGCTCCAAGGTCCGCTCGATGATGTCGTCGGCCACCAGCGTGAGCCCTTGGCGAGGGTGCCCCATCGAGTCGAAGGCGCCCGCCTTGATGAGCGACTCGATGGTGCGACGGTTGAGCACCACCGAGTCGACTCGGCGGCAGAAGTCGTAGAAGTCGAGGAAGTGCCCGTGGGCGTCGCGCTCGGAGACGATGCGCTCGACGAGGCTCTCGCCGACGTTGCGCACCGCGGCGAGCCCGAAGACGATGCCCGGAGGCTTCGTCGGGTCGAGGTGCGGGGTGAAGTCCGCGAAGGAGGTGTTCACGTCGGGGACCGTCACCTCGATGCCCATCGACCGGCACTCGCCCAGGTAGATCGCCGTCTTGTCCTTGTCGTCGCGCACCGAGGTGAGGAGGGCTGCCATGTACTCGACCGGGTAGTGCACCTTGAGCCAGGCCGTCTGGTACGAGACGAGGCCGTAGCCGTAGGAGTGCGACTTGTTGAAGGCGTAGTCGGCGAACGGCTCGATCACGTCAAAGAGCTTGGTGCCGAGCTCAGCGCCGTAGCCGGTCGCCTCGCAGCCGGCCACGAACTTCTCGCGCTCGGCGGCGATGAGCTCACGGATCTTCTTGCCGCAGGCCTTGCGCAGGTTGTCGGCCTCTTCGAGGGAGTAGCCCGCGAACTTCTGGGCCACTCGCATGACCGACTCTTGGTAGATCATGAGGCCTTGGGTGTCACCGAGCAGCGCCTCGAGGTCGGGGTGCTCGTAGACGATCGCCTTGCGCCCGTTCTTCCTGTCGGCGTAGTCGTTGTGCATGTTGGCCGCCATCGGGCCCGGCCGATAGAGCGCGATGAGCGCAGCCACGTCGTCGAAGCTGGTCGGGGCCAGCGAGCGCATCAGGGCGCGCATGGGTCGGCCTTCCAGCTGGAAGACCCCGATCGAGTCGCCCCGACCCAAGAGGTCGAAGACCGCCTGGTCGTCGAGATCGACGTGGTCGATGTCAGGGCGCTCGCCGGTGCGCATCTCAATGAGGTCGAGGCACACCTCCATCACCGAGAGGTTCCGCAGCCCCAAGAAGTCCATCTTGAGCAAGCCCAGCTCTTCGACGTTGTGCATCTCGAACTGCGTGACGATCGGAGCCTTCTCGATGTCGCCCGAGCTGTCGGGCTTGCGCTGGATCGGCAGGTACTCGGTGAGTGGGTCCCTCGTGATGACGACCGCCGCGGCGTGGATGCCGTCGCCGCGACGAAGGCCTTCGAGCCCCTTGGCCACGTCGATGATCCGATGAGCCACCTCGTCAGTGCTGTACATCTCGCGCAGGTCTGCGGCAGCGATGAAGCCGTCCTCGAAGCCGGGGGTCTTCTCCATGCACGCAGCCAGCGGCGTGTCGCGCCCCATGAGCAGTGGCGGCATGGCCTTGGCCACCCGGTCACCGTCGGGGTAGCCGAACCCGAGGACCCGAGCAGCGTCTCTGACGGCCGCACGAGCCTTGATCGTCGAGAACGTGATGATCTGGGCCACGTGGTCTGAGCCGTAGCGATCGGCGGCGTACTTGATCATCTCGCCGCGGTAGCGGTCGTCGAAGTCCATGTCGATGTCAGGCATCTGCTTGCGGCCTGGGTTCAAGAAGCGCTCGAAGAGCAGGCCGTAGCGGATGGGGTCGAGGTCGACGATCCCCAAGCAGTACGCCACACAGCACCCGGCCGCCGAGCCACGTCCTGGACCGACGCGGATCTTGGCCTCACGGGCGTAGCGGATCAGGTCCCAGACGACGAGGAAGTACGCAGCGAAGCCCATGTCGCCGATGACGTCGAGCTCGAAGTCGATGCGCTCGCGGACCTCGTCGTCGAGCTGCTCGCCGTAGCGAGCCCGCGCTCCCTCGTAGGTGAGCTCTCGGAGGTACTCGGCCGAGCGCGCCTCGTAGGTGAGCCCGGTGATCCGCTCGGGGACCGGGAACTCGGGCAGGCTGGCCTTGCCCAGCTCGAGCTCGACGTTGGCGCGCTCGGCGATGAGCAGGGTCGAGTCGCAGGCCGTCTCCACCTCACGGAAGAGGTAGCGCATCTCTGAGGCCGACTTCAGGTAGTGCTCGTTGCCTTCGAAGTGGAACCGATTCGTGTCAGCGAGCAGCGCACCGGTCTGGACGCACAGGAGCGCGTCGTGTGCCTCGGCATCCGCTCGATGCGTGTAGTGGCTGTCGTTCGTGGCCAGCAGCGGTGCGCCGAGCTTCCCGGCGATCTCGATGAGCTTCGGGTTGGTCGCCTTCTGTGCGGCGAGGCCGTGGTCTTGGAGCTCGACGAAGAGGTTCTCGACGCCGAAGATGTCTTGGAGCCTGCCCGCTCGGCGGAGCGCCTCGGCGTCATCGCCCGCCAAGAGGGCCTGGTTGACCACGCCACCGAGGCAACCTGTGGTGGCGATCAGGCCCTCGTGGTACGTCTCGAGCAGCTCCCAGTCGACTCGGGGCTTGTAGTAGTAGCCCTCGAGGTACGCAGCCGAGGAGAGCTTGAGCAGGTTCTTGTAGCCCTGCGTGGTCTCCGAGATCAACGTCAGGTGGTAGTAGAGCTTGTTGCCCCCTTCGGTGTCGCCGCCGGTGTCGTCGATCTTGCCTCTGCGCACGGGGCGCTCGTGGCGAGACTCCCCCGCCATGTACGCCTCGGTCCCGAGGATGGGGTTGATCCCCGCCTCTCGGCAGAGCTTGTAGAAGTCGAGCGCGCCGTACATGTTGCCGTGGTCGGTGATCCCGAGGGCCGGCATTCCGTCAGCCACGGCGGCATCGACCAGGTCGCCGATGCGCGCCGCTCCGTCGAGCATCGAGTACTCGGTGTGGGTGTGCAGGTGGGTGAACGACTTCGACAACGCCTGGATCCTCTTCCGCAGAGCTGCGGGGCACACCGGGACCCCTCGATTCGAACTACAGCGGTGTGAGTTCGAACATAGCAAGCCCAGGCGGGCTCTTCCTGTGACGCTGCTGCCTGGGGGTCAGGGACGCTAGAGGTAGGTGCCAGGTCGCATGACGGGGGACGGTCCCCCCTCAGGCAGGCTCTGGTTTCGCATCTGGTCGAGCTGGGCGCGAGCCGCCATCTGCTGGGCCATCAGAGCAGCCTGGATGCCGTGGAAGAGCCCTTCGAGCCATCCGACGAGCTGGGCTTGCGCGATCCGCAGCTCGGAGCTCGACGGCGTGTCACCCTCGAAGGGAGGGGCCATCCGAGCGAGCTCGTCGCGCAGATCTGGCGAGAGACCTGAGGAGAGCTCGACCAAGGAGGTCTCATAGATCTCCTTGAGGCGAGTCCGGCCTGCCTCATCGAGCGGCGCGGCACGCACTTCGTCCAAGAGCTGCTTGACCATCGTGCCGATCCGCATGACCTTGGCCGGCTGCTCGATGGCCTCTGCGGTCAGCGCCGCCTGCTCGCCTGCGTCCTCCGCCGGCGAGAAGACCTCATCGGGTGCCAACAGCTCTGCGGGGCTCGTCTCGTCGTCGCTCACATCCATGATGATGTCACCTTCCACATCGGTCGTGTCCTAACCCACCACGAGCGGCACGAGCATCTCTGCTTCTGTCAACGATCCGTGGCGACCTTTCATGCCCGCCTCACGCGGTTCCGTGGGATCAGGCACGTAGGCATCGGCGAAGGGCACCAGCGCGACGTCACCCAAGCGGCTCACGTGATCGTCGTCGACCTCTCCCAGCCAGCCGTCGTCGCAGACCTCGCGGCGGGTGCGGACCCAGCACGACTCGCCCAGCTCACTCGCCGAGCGCTCGGCCAGCTCGGCCGCCGAGCCGGGGTGGGCGTGCAGCCACCGGAACCGGCCCTCTCCGCTCATCTTGTCCACCAGCGCCAGCGTCGAACGCGACGGACTCACGGCGCTCGCACCCACGTCGACCTGGCCATGGTCGGCGGTGACGACGAGCGCCACGTCATCGGGCAGCGTCGCGCGCAGCTCGGTCACGAGCCCGTCTGCTTCGGCGATCGCAGCGCCATACGCCGCACCCAGCCCCTCGGCGTGAGCAAGCTTGTCGATGCCGTCGTGGTAAGCGAGCACCAGGGGGTGGCCCTCGGTGGCGGCTGCGCTCTCGCTGACCCAGGCGCTCTCGTCATCGACGCCGACGTACGCCGCGCCTCGCAGGTGTGCGCGGGTGAACGGGCTCGTGGCGTAAGAGCGCTTGCCCACGTAGGGCACAGGACGACCGTCGAGGACGAGCCTCGGCTCTCGGCGCTGCACCGCCTCAGGCGGGTGCAGCGCGGTGGCGTCCTTGCCGTCCACCGTCCAGCGCAGCGCTTGGAGCACGTCGCCGTGGAGATCGAAGCGGTAGCCGACCAAGCCGTGCTGCCCCGGAGCAGTCCCCGTGGTGATGCTGGTCAGCGCAGAGGCGGTGGTCGAGGGAGCAACTGAGGTGATCGGATCGAGTCGATGGGAGGCCAGCCACGGGGCGAGGGCTCTTCTCTCCTCGAGCTGGAGCTGGCCCAAGCCGTCGAGGAGCACCAGGACCACGCAGCGGGCCCCCCTCAGGGCTTCACGCAGGTCGCTGAGCGCTCCTGGGGTGGCCGGTTGCCGCACCGCCTCGATGACGTTGGTGATGGCCCGATCGTCGTAGTCGGGCACGGTGGGTTCGAGGGGCACGATGGCCAATCCTATGAGCCCCATGAAACTGCGGGTGTCCCGATAGTCTGGGATCCATGAAGGTGTCGACCCGAGGCGACTACGCCAGCCGCGCATTGCTGAGCCTGGCGCTCCACGGCGCCACGACGCAGCCGACCTCGGTGCGGGACATCGCCGACCGCACCGGCCTGCCCCAGCCCTACCTCGAGCAGATCCTGCTCGCCTTGAAGGGAGCCGGGCTCGTCCGTTCGAAGCGAGGCGTGGGAGGCGGCTACGTGCTCGCCCGCTCACCCGACGAGATCAGCCTGGCCCAGATCGTGGCGGCCGTCGACGGGCCCATCGTGGCCGGAGACTTCGGAGAGCCCCACGAGAACGGAGCCTGCGACCATGAGGGCCAGTGCATCTTGCTCTCAGTGTGGTCTGAGCTCGGCGAGCAGATCCGAACCCAGCTCGAGGCGCTCTCGTTGGCTGACATGGTGGCTCGCTCGCTCGGCACGGCTTCTGCCGCACTCGCCACCTGAGCACTGGAGGGCGAGCTTGGCCGGGCGAGCTGAGGGATAACTTTCTCGCTCTTGGGAATATCCCTACGGTCATGTGCGTTATGCACAGCGACTGAATATCGATCCTTGAGAGCTCCGGACCTCGGTCCCCCCGAAATTCCGGGCTTTTCTGGAAGGAGTGGTGATGAGTAGCCCCCGACGTACGACCTCCACCCAAGCTGACGCCCTCGGCCTCCTGCTGCGGGACCTTGACCGTTACCCCATGCCCAACTACGACGAGCAGGTCGAGCTGGCCAAGCGCGTCGCCGACGGCGACGAGGAGGCCCGCAAGCAGATGGTGGCGGCCAACCTCCGCCTCGTGCTCCACTGGGCCCGTCGCTATCAAGACCGCGGCGTCGAGCTCGTCGACCTCGTCCAAGAGGGCACCTTCGGGCTGCTGCGGGCCGTCGAGAAGTTCGATTGGGAGCGAGGCTTCAAGTTCTCGACCTATGCCACCTGGTGGATCCGCCAGGCGCTCCAGCGCGCCGTCCAGCAGCACGGCCGGACGATCCGCATCCCCCTCGAGGTCGGAGAGCAGCTCCAGCGCCTGGAGGCGACCACCGCTGAGCTCGTCGGGCTCTTGGGTCGTCGTCCCACCGACGCCGAGATCGAAGAGGCCACAGGCATGACCCGGGCCGAGCGAAAGAACCTCGAGGGCCTGGCTGGCGTGACCGCCAGCTTGGACCAGCCGGCGACCTCTGACTCAGCCACCGTCCTCGGTGACCTCGTCGGGGCGGACAACCACGACTGGGTCGCTGACGTCGAGCAAGACCTCGTCGACGAGCGGCTTCGCGAGGCGGTCGACGCTCTGCCGAAGATCCAGCGCCAGGTCCTGGTGCGCCGCTTCGGGCTCGACGGCACGACGCCTGCCTCGCTCCAAGACACCGCTGACGCCCTCGGGATCGGGGTGCGTCGGGTGCGGCGCGCAGAGACCGAAGGTCTCGCAGCGCTCCAGGAGAACCAGACGGTCGCCTCCATCCACGCCGAGGTCTAAGCGCCTTCGAGCCACCCGGCGGCTCGCTCGGTGAAGCCCAGAGGATCGAGGTCCTCTGGCCACCGAGCCACGAAGCCCCTCACAGCGCCCGTCGCTGGGTCCTCGAAGGCCAACCTGCCCGCGTGGAGGGCCAGGCGATCAGAGCCGAGGTCACGCTCGTTGCGCTGCCCGTAGCGAGGGTCGTTGACGATCGGGTGGCCGATGGCCGCCATGTGCACGCGGATCTGGTGGGTGCGCCCCGTGTGCAGCGAGAGCGCCACGAGCGTCCGGGCACTCGACTTCGCTCGGTCGACGACCTCGTAGTCGGTGCGGGCAGGACGGCCATCGGCTCGGACCGTCATGCGTGTCGGCGTCGACGGTGAGCGACCGATCGGGGCTTCGATGATGCCCTGCTCGTTCTCGAGGAGTCCCTCGACGACGCCGAGGTACCGGCGACGCATGGAGCGCTCGGCGATCTGCTCGGTGAGCGAGGCGAAGCCCTGAGGGGTCCGAGCGATCACGAGGAGCCCTGAGGTGCCCTTGTCGAGTCGGTGGACCACGCCCGGGCGGTTGGCCTCACCGCAGCCCTGCGAGGGCAGCTCGGCGATCTCAGGGTACCGAGCAAGGACGCCGGCGATGAGCGTCCCCTGGGCGTTGCCCGCTCCCGGGTGGACGACCTGGTCGAAGCGCTTGTTCACGACGATGAACGAGGCTGCCTCCTCGACGACCTCGACGTCGACGGCCGCCTCCGGCTCGACGACCAGCTCATGGACCACCGGGAGCACCGCGTCGAGCAGCGAGCCCTCGCTCAGCGAGGTCGACGCCTTGGTGACCTGACGCTCGTCGACGCTGACCACCCCGTCGGCGATCATCTGGGACGCCTCAGCTCTCGAGCACCCTGTCAGCATCGAGAGCGCTCGGTCCACCCTCATCCCCTCCATGAGCGCGGGCACCGTCACCGAGAGGTGCTCGGCGTCGTGGTCGTCGCTCCGTGAAGATCTCGGGTCTTCACCGGCACTCCCCTCGCTCACGTCGCCTCCTCGCTTCGCTGCTCGTCGTTCGGCTGCTCGTCGTTCGGCTGCTCGGCGATGGGGTCGTCGCCTGAGCGACCGCCCGCACTGTCGAGCAGCAATCCGATGACGACCACGATCGCACCGATGGTGATCGCGCTGTCGGCGGCGTTGAACGTGGGCCAGTGGCTGAGGGTGATGAAGTCGACCACCCCCCCGTGGAGGTTGCGGAAGGCTCGATCCGCGATGTTGCCGATCGCACCCCCCAAGATGAGCCCGATCCCTATCTGGATCGGCAACGTGGTGGCGCGCCAGCCCACCACGCAGAGCGCGCCCACCAGCACCACGTCGAAGACGACCAAGAGGACCGTCGACGACTGGAACAGCGAGAAGGCAGAGCCCGTGTTGAACTCGAGCTGGAGGCCGAAGGGACCAACGAGGTGGTGAGGCAGCTGAGAGAGGTGCGCCAGGGCGATCGCCTTGGTCACCTGGTCCACCAGCACCACCGCCGCAGCGATGACGATGACCAGCCACCAGCGGCGCAGACGCCCCGCAGGTGCTGGCACGTCGCTCAAAGGCGCGAGATCGACGGCGTCGAGCAGGTCACGTCCATGGTGGCGAAGGGACGGACCTCGAGGCGGGCCTTCGGGATCGGCTTGTGGCAGCGCTCGCAGATGCCGTAGCGCTTGGCCTTGATCCGAGCCAGCGCCTCGTTGCACTGCTCGACTTCCTCAAGCAGGTTGTTGGCCATGGTCAGGTCGCGATCACGCTCGACCGCGCTGTTCGCACCTTCACCGGACTCATCGTCGAACTGCACCTCGCGGGGCCCGTTGTCGTCCGCCACGATCTCCTGGGCCTCCGCGAGCAGCTCCTCGCGCTGGGAGAGGAAGTCCTGCTTCATCTCGTTGATGATCCCCACGATCTTGTCGATGAACTTCTTGTCCTTGGCGTAGGGACTCTCCTTCGGAGGGGCAGGGGCGACCGCCTTGGCGGGAGCCGCCTTCTTCGCCGGTGCCTTGGTCACGGGAGCCGCCGCCTTGGCGGGAGCCGCCTTCTTCGCCGGTGCCTTGGTGACGGGAGCCGCCGCCTTGGCGGGAGCCGCCTTCGTCGCCGGTGCCTTCTTGGCCGAGACGGCCTTCTTGGCGGGAGTGGCCTTCTTCACAGGTGCTGCTTTCTTGGCAGGCGCCTTCTTGACCGGGACGGCCTTCTTGGCGGGGGTGGCCTTCTTGACGGGAGCAGCCTTCTTCACCGGCGCAGCCTTCTTCGCAGGTGCCTTCTTGGCGGGGGTCATTTGCTCCTCCTCTGGGACGAGATCAGCGCGAAAAGTTCTCCGCGTGAGCGCAGCACCCTACCAGTCGGGATGGAGGACGCAGCGCGTCCTCGGGTGCCTTGAGAAGAGGTGTTCTAGGACTCGGTGCCGGGCTGACGGAGGTCGAGGACCTCTGCTCCACCCTCATCCGCACCCGGGCTCGGGCTCGTCGTCGGGGGTGCGCTCGCGGGCTGGCTGGGAGCCGCACCGCTCGTCGGGCTCTGGCGCAACGCCATGATGGCCGCGCCGGGCTGCACGTTGTCTTCGATCCACTTGATCATCTCCGAGAGCGAGCTGCGCAGGCGCGTCCGCTCGGTCTCGAGCTGGCGAGCCATCTCCTCGACGTCCGAAGTGAGCTTCGACTTGAGGCCCTCGAGCCTCGAGAGGTCTGCCTTGTAGCGCTGCTCCGCCTCGGTCTGGAGGTTCTGCGCCTTCTGGTTGGCCTCTGCGACGACCTGAGCCGCCTCGGCCTCGGACTCACGCTTGGTCTGGTCCACGAAGCGCTGGGCCATCTCAAGGGTCCTCTGGAGCTCTGCGGTGGTAGCCGCCGTCGCCGCCGCGTCGGGGACTGCCTCGACGACGGGGCGCTCCTCAACCTCTGCGGGGGCGGGAGCAGCCTTCTGGGCTTCGAGCTGACCGATGCGATCAGCCGCCTGGCGCAGCCGGTCGGTCATCTGGCGCAGCTGCTCTTGGAGCGAGTCGGCTTCGACGGCCACCTTCTCCAGGTAGTCGTCGACCTCGTCGACGTCGTAGCCACGCAAGCCGAGGCGGAACTCGACCGTGCGGAGGGTCTCGAGCACAGATTTTGGAGCAGCGGGGTTGTCCATGGGCCCAGACCCTACCAAACCGTCTCCGTCGTCCCGAGGAGCGATTGGAGCCTCAGCGGAAGAGCGGGATCACCACGATCTGCACCACCAAGAACACGACCAGGATCGACAGGTCGAGATAGGCGCCGCCCACCCGAACGGGTCGGATCACCGAGCGGACCGGCTTGAGCACCGGCTCGGTGAGCATGGCGAGGACGCGGTTGACCCGCTCGATGCCCTCGTTGCCAGGCGGGAACCAGCTGAGGAGCGCGCGAGCGATGAGCACGAGCAGCCACAGCTCGATCAGCAACCCCAGGAAGTGCAGCATCAAGCTCAGGCGTCGGTGTTGAAGCCGCGGCTCTCGAGGCGCGCGCGCTCTTCTGCTGAGACCGTCACGTTCGACGGTGTCAGCAAGAACACCTGATCAGCCACACGCTCCATGTCACAGCTGAGGGCGTAGGCGATGCCGCTGCAGAAGTCGATCATGCGTCGCTGCAGGTCGCGATCGGCCTGCTGGAGGTTCACGATCACCGGGTTCGACTGACGCATGTGGTCACCGATCTCCTTGGCGTCAGAGAACCGCACCGGAGCGACGACGTAGGGACGGGCCGACTCGCTCGGCGCCATGGGCACGACCTTCGGACGGCCGCCCGGCTGGGCCGTGGCGGGTGCGCCGTCGCGGTTGACCGGGCGGATCCGTGAGACCGTTCCCATGTTGTTCGGCGGCGGACGGTCATAGCTGTCGTAGCGGTCGTCCTCGCGGTCGTACTCCGGCTCGCGAGCGTCGGGGCGCTGGGGACGAGGAGGGCTGGCGGGACGGCTCGGAGCAGGACGACGGTCCGAGAGGTCGTCATAGTCGTCGTAGTCGTCAACCAGGCCCAGGTACGCCATGATCTTGTGAAAGGTTCCGGCCATCGCCTCGTCTTCTTCTCTCGGAGCTAGGAGGGCCGCACCGCCTGAGGCGGCGAGGTGAATCTCTACTCTAGGCCAACCTCGGCTCAAGGGTCAGGCTCGCACCTGGCGCGGCCCGAACAGAGCCCTCCCGATGCGCACCATGGTTGACCCTTCGGCCACCGCCAGCTCGAGATCGTCGCTCATGCCCATGGAGCGCTCGGGGAGCTCGAGCGAGTCGGCCAAGCGGCGCGTGCGGGCGAAGGCCTCCCGTGCCTCGTCGGCGTCCCTCGGAGCGACGGTCATGAGCCCGCGCACGTCGAGCTCGAGGGATCGGGCCTGCTCGACGAGGACCGCCACCTCGTCGGGGGCTGCGCCCCCTCGAGCGTCACGGTGGGTGAAGTCCACCTGGACCATCACGCTCGCCCCGGGTGCTCGCCGGGCGATCTCTGTCGCCTCACGAGCTCGGCTCAGGCCTTGGAAGCACGCGGTCACCGGGGCGAGCCGCGCGATCTTGTTGGTCTGGAGCGCCCCGAGGAAGTGCCAGGCGGCCGGTGTGGCGTCGAGGGCAGCTGCCTTGGCGAGGAGCTCGGACGCGTAGTTCTCACCGAAGATGGTGAGCCCGGCCTCCAGGGCGACCGCCACGTCGTCGGCAGAGAACGTCTTGGACACCGCCACGACCACGACGCGCGCTGGGTCGCCCCCGGCAGCCTCGATCCGGCGATGGACGTCAGCGAGGTTGGCGCCGACCTCGTCGGGGGTCAGCGCCAAGGTGACGGTCGATCAGCGAAGGAACGACGGGACGTCGAAGTCATCGTCGCCGCCGTCGAAGCCGCCGTCGTCGTCGGTGACGTCGGCGAAGATGTCGATCGGCTCAGGCGAGTCCGAGAGCCCGAGGCCGCCCGATGGCGCCGGGGTCCCCGTGCGGTTCTCCCAGCGCTCGAAGCCGGCTGCGATGACGGTGACCCGGACCTCTTCGCCCAGGGTGTCGTCGATCACGGTGCCGAAGATGATGTTGGCGTCGGGGTGGGCCACCGAGTGGATGATCTCGGCTGCCTCGTTGACCTCGAAGAGGCCCAGGTCAGAGCCGCCCGCGATGTTCAGCAGGATGCCGCGCGCGCCCTCGATGGACGCCTCGAGCAGCGGGCTCGTGATGGCCGAGCGTGCGGCGTTGACCGCGCGCCCCTCCCCCGTCGAGCTGCCGATGCCCATGATGGCGGTCCCCGCGTTGGTCATCACCATCTTGACGTCAGCGAAGTCGGTGTTGATGAGCCCGGGCACGGTGATCAGATCGGTGATGCCCCGCACACCTTGCAAGAGGACCTCGTCGGCCATCGTGAAGGCGTTCATCATCGAGGTGTGCTCGTTGGACACGGTCAGCAGGCGATCGTTAGGGATGACGATGAGGGTGTCGACCTTCTCCTTCATCGTCTGGATGCCCTTCTCCGCCTGGGTCGAGCGCCGGCGGCCCTCGAAGGCGAAGGGTCGAGTCACCACGCCGATCGTCAGGGCGCCGAGGCCCTTGGCGATCTCCGCGACCACAGGAGCCGCTCCGGTGCCGGTGCCGCCACCCTCACCGGCGGTGATGAAGACCATGTCAGCACCCTTGAGCGCCTCTTCGATCTCGCCGCGGTGCTCCTCGGCCGCCATGCGGCCGACGTCGGGGTCCGAGCCGGCGCCCAGGCCCCGGGTCAGCTCACGGCCGAGATCGAGCTTGAGATCGGCGTCGCTCATGAGCAGCGCCTGCGCGTCGGTGTTGGCTGCGATGAACTCGACGTTGCGCAGGCCCGCCTCGATCATGCGGTTGACCGCGTTGATCCCACCGCCGCCCACACCGATGACCTTGATCAGGGCCAGGTAGTTGGTCTGTGAAGACATCGTCATGGGCCGTCTTTCCTCTCAGAGAACCAGTGCTACAGAGCATCCTGCCCGACGACGACCGCTCTGTGGTGGAATCTGCCGGGTCACCAAGCGTACCGCGGTGTCTCGACCTGCGCGAGAGGTGGAGATCACTGGACCCTTGATCGGACCTTGAGCCTCACCATGACGGCTAGGGACCTGTGATGGTCGAGGCCTGGGGCACCGAGACGTCGAGGACGTCCCCGGCGTGGAGGGTGGCCCCTGCGATCACCGCCGCGACGTCCTCGTACTTCTGGGTGAGCTCGGTTGCCGTCCCCAGCTCGACCTTCACCGGTGAGGTCAGCCGCAGCGAGATCGTGCCGTCAGGGTGGGCCACGACAGCGGCGACCTGACCTCGGAAGGCCACCGGCAGGCTGGCCGCCACGTCCAGGGCGCCATCAGCCTTGGTCGGCGTCGAGCCGCCGACGAGGGGATGTGCCGGCGAGGGCACCACGATCAGCAGCTGGCCGAAGGGCCGGGCGGTGAAGCGCTCGAGCAGGCGCCCGGTGCCATCGACGAGGTACCAGCTCGAGCCAAGGTGGACGGTGCCGACCGGGGTGCGCTCGACGACCGTGATGCTCACCGTCGACGGCCACTTCTTGGTCACCGACGCCGATTTCACCCACGCCAGCCGCTCGACGCCTGCCGCTGCCTTGCCGGGCGAGATGGAGATGAGGGGCGGGTGCGAGGCCAAGCCGGCCGCCGCGACCACCGCGGCGGGGCTCTCATGGTCGGTGCCGTGCACCTCGATGGTCTTGGCCGAGAACCACGAGCGATGCAGCAGCACCCAGCCGCCGAGGACGAGGAGTGCCACCACGACGAGCCCGCCGAGGATCCAGAGCCACTTTCGGCGCTTGGAGCGCTCCACGCTCTTTCGTCGAGTGGAGATCCTCGGATCCTCCGGGACCGGCGGCGGCGCGGAGCGAGACGAGCCTGCGGAGTGCTTGGCCTTGGTCGCCATCAGGCTCCCCTGTCGTGCTGCAACGACCGCGGCGGCGTCATCGAAGCCCACCAAGCGGACCTCGCTGCGCAGCTCGACGCCGCTCTGCTCGACGACGCGCTTGGCGATCAGGTGCATCAACGAGAGCACGTCGTCAGCACTGCCCTCGGCGTCGGCCTGGATGAAGTTGGCGTGCTTGGGCGAGACCATGGCCGTGCCCAGCCTGGCTCCTCTGAGCCCAGCCTCCTCGATCAGCGCACCGGCCGAGGAGCCTTCGGGGTTGGTGAAGACGCTCCCGCAGTTCGCTCCTCCTGGCTGGTGCTCGCGGCGCCAGCGCACGATCTCTCGAAGTGCCTCTTGCCCGGCTTCCTTGGAGCCCTGCTCGAGCTCCAAGGTGGCTTCCAGCACGACTTGGCGCGCCTCGATGGAGGACGAGCGATAGCCAAAGGAGAGCTGGTCGGCCCCGAGCGTGACGACGCGAGCGCTCTCGAGGTCGAAGAGGGTGACCGAGACCAGCGACGCTGCCATGTCAGAGCCGTGGCCTCCCGCATTCATCGCCACCGCTCCCCCGACCGAGCCGGGCACCCCGACGGCCCACTCGAAGCCCGTCAGGCCCGCCTCGACGCTCCGTCGGGCCACCACCGGCAGGTCAGCTGCCCCACCGGCCCTCACCACCAGGCCCTCGACGGAGATCGTGGAGAAGGCGTCACCGAGGTGCAGCACCAGGCCGTCGAAGCCGGCATCGGCGACCAGCGTGTTCGAGCCCCGTCCCAGGACGTAGAGGTGAGTGGACGGCGAGAGCCCTCGGGCGAGCTCGCGGAGCGCTTCGATCGACTCGATCTCGAGGAGCTCGTCTGCCTCTCCCCCACCCTGAGCGTGGTGCGGGCGCCGAAGGGCGCTCGAGGCGTCATCGCAGACGGCCTAAGAGCAGGTCGGGCACCTCGGTGAGATCACCCGCGCCCATCGTCAGGCACAGATCACCTGGCTCGAGCATCGCCGACAGGAGCCGAGGCAGCTCGGCGAGATCCGGGACGTAGCGCACGTGGCCCCGTGTCGTGGCGGTCTCAGCCGCCTGGGCCACGAGGCGACCCGTCACACCGGGGATGGGGGTCTCCCCCGCGGCGTAGACGTCGGTGATGAGCACCTCATCTGCCAGGTCGAAGACACCTTCGAAGCCCGCGGCGACCGAGGCCGTCCGGGTGAAGCGGTGAGGCTGGAAGATGGCCACGATACGCTCGAAGCCCCCTGCGTCAGCTGCGGCCATGGTCGCAGCGACCTCCGCGGGCAGGTGCGCATAGTCATCGATGAAGGTGACTCCCCCGGCCTCGCCCCGGAACTCATAGCGGCGAGGCACGCCGGTGAAGCGGCCCAAGCCCGACACGATGGCGTCGACGCTGAGCCCAGCGGCGTCCGCCAAGGCGGCCGCGATCGCCGCGTTGGCCACGTTGTGGAGCCCCGCCGCCCCGACCCGGAGGGCAACCGTCCCCGATGCCAGGCCCAGCGAGAAGCTCGAGTGCGCTCGACCAAGCTCGATCCGGCCGAGCGGGAGATCGGCGTCGGGACCTGTGCCCACGCGGGCAGCGGCGGTGGCGTCGGCGACTCGGGCCGCGCCGTGGTCATCACCGAAGACGATCCCGCCGTGAGCGGCACGAGCGACGAGCGAGGCGAAGGCCTGCTCTAGGTGCTCGAGTGTGCCGTAGTGATCGAGGTGATCCGCCTCGACGTTGGTGATGCCCACCACGTGAGGCTCGAGCTCGGTGAAGCTGCCATAGCTCTCGTCCGCTTCGATCACCAGGAGCTCGCCGCTGCTCCACCGAGCGTTCGCCCCGACGTCAGCCAGCTCGGCACCTAAGAGGAACGAGGGTGCGACCCCCGCCTCGAGGGCGATCAGCGACAGCATCGAGGAGGTGGTCGTCTTGCCGTGCGTGCCCGCCACCGCCAGCGTCGGCTTCATCCGAGTCAGGGCGCCCAACACGGTGGCGCGGGCGAAGAGCGGGATCGCTCGCTCACGGGCGGCGGTCAGCTCAGGGTTGGCGTCGGGCACTGCCGGTGAAGCGGTCACCCAATCAGCTGCACCGAGGTTCTCGGCGCGATGGCCGACCGTGAGGCTCACCCCGGCTCGCTCGAGCTGCTCGAAGACCGGAGCACGGCGAAGATCGCTGCCCGAGACGCGGTGACCCATCTGGGCGAGCACCAGAGCGAGCCCGCTCATGCCCGCGCCGCCGATGCCCACGACATGGATTGAGGCGGGCGACGAGCAGTCGAGCACCGTGGGCTCAGGCGACATGATCGAGCACCACCTGGGCGACCTCGTCAGCCGCCTGAGGATGGCCGAGGGCACGGGCGGCATCTTCCATCGCCCTTCGCTTCACAGGATCGGCCACGAGGGGGTCGAGCACCTCTCGAAGTGCTGCGGCGGAGAGCTGGTCATCGGGGAGGAGGACCCCCGCCCCTCGCTCGGCGAGCGCTCGGGCGTTCTTGGTCTGGTGGTCCCCCGGAGCCCTGGGCAGCGGGACGAGCACCGCCGGCACACCGGCGACCGCCAGCTCACCGACCGTCAGCGCCCCCGCGCGGGTGATCGCCACGTCAGAGGCTTGGTAGAGCAAGGGCATCCGATCTTCGAACGCCACCAGGCGGTGCTCGACCCCTGGGGAGCTCGACGTCGCGAGGCCCTCGAGCTCGGCCGCGTCCCGTCGACCCGTCACGTGGTAGATCGTGCCAGAGAACGACGGCCACGCCGCCGCGAGTGCCATGACCGCTTGGTTCACCGATCGAGCGCCCAGCGAGCCGGTGACCACCGCCACGAAGGCTCGATCGGGGTCGCAGCCGAGGGCCAGGCGGGCCGCTCTGCGGCCCTCGTCGGAGCGGTCGAGCTCGGTGAAGCCCTGGCGCACGGGGATGCCGGTGACGTGGGAGTTCTTGAGCGGTGTGCCCGGCACCGCCACGCAGCTGGCGGTGGCGAAGCGAGAGAGCGCTCGATGCGTCAGACCGGGGACGGCATCGATGTTGACCAGGATCAGCGGACAGCGGCGCAGGACAGCGGCGAAGCCCACGGGCGCTGCCGCGAAGCCACCCACCGAGACCACCGCACGCGGACGCCAGGCCCTGAGCAGCGAGAGCGAGCGGAGAGAAGCCTGGACGATGCCGACCAGCGCGCCGAGATTGTCGAGGAGCGCTCGAGGGGCGAGCGAGCGCTTGATCCCTCGTCCGGCCAGGAGCTCGAGCTGGACGCCGGTGTCAGCCAGGAGGTCTCGCTCCTGGCCGCGCGCCGAGCCGACGAAGCGAAGCTCGTCCTTGGCCAGGCCCCGACGCTCGAGCGCCTCCGAGACGGCACGCGCCACGAAGACGTGGCCGCCGGTGCCACCACCGGCGATCACCACGGGCCGGCTCACCTCGGTGAGGTCGCGCGCGGTCTCGCCGAGGTGGGCCGAGGTCGGGCGCGTGACGCTGACGCCTTGGGCACCGTCCGTCGTCGCAGCGCCGCTGCCTCGTTCGCACCGCGCCCTCCTTGGCGAGCGAGGTTGACCAAGATGCCGGCGGCGATCATCGTGATGACCAGCGAGGAACCACCAAAGGAGATGAACGGGAGCGGGATGCCGGTGACCGGCAGCACGCCGACGACGGCGCCGACGTTCAAGATGGCCTCCGCCGAGATCCACGCCACCAGCGCCACACCCAAGAGCTTGCCGTAGAGGTCAGGTGACTCTTCTGCGGCCCGAAGGCCCTTCATGGCAAACATCCCGAGGAGGCCCAGCACCACCACGACGCCGATGAGGCCCAGCTCCTCGCCGATGATGGAGAAGATGAAGTCGGTGTGGGGGTTCGGCAGCAGACCCCACTTCTCTCGGCTGTTGCCGAGCCCCAAGCCGTAGAGATGCCCTGAGCCGAGCCCGATGAGCGACTGGACGACCTGGTAGCCCGCGCCCGAGGCTTTGGCTCCCGGGTTGATGAAGCTGAGCAGCCGTGCCCGGCGATAGGGCATGGCGAAGGCGAGGAGCGTCACCCCGAGGACCATCACGCCGACGCCCTTGGCCATCACCTTGCCGGGGATCCCGGCGGCGAAGAACAGGGCCAGGACGATCACCATCAGGACCATGGCCGTACCCAGGTCGGGCTGCGCCACGACCAAGAGTGCAGCGATGCCCGTGACCAAGAGCAGTGGCGCGGCAACCTGCTTGAGCGGCGCGCGCGCCTCGATGCGACGGCAGAGCAGATCGGCCCCGAAGAGCGCCAGCGCCAGCTTCATGACCTCAGAGGGCTGGAAGCGGATCTGTCCGACGCCGATCCAACGACTTGCTCCTCCTGAGGAAGCGCCGATGCCCGGAGCGAGCACGATGACCAAGCAGATCATCGAGACGATGAGGATCACCGGGGTGAGCTTGCGCCAGCGGTGATAGTCCATCCGCAGGGCGACCACGAAGCAGATGAGGCCCAAGACGACCCAGACGAGGTCTTTGATCAAGATCGACCACGGGGAACCGTAGAGGCCGACGGAGATCACCGACGACGCCGAGCCAACCATCACGACGCCGATCACGCAGAGCATCGCGACCAAGGTGATCAGCCACGTCGAGGTTCGGAACCGCAGCCTGGTGCGCACCCCAGCGGTCTTCGCTGCGCGTTCAGGCATCAAGGCCCCGACAAGCCTTCGTTCTCATCGCTACAGCCTTGCCGACGCCAGTGGCCAAGTGGGGGAACCTCATGGCTCAGACCACCTTGCTGACGCTGAGGAAGTCGGCGTAGAAGATCCCGAGGCCGAGCGCGGAGAAGAGACCGGCCAGGATCCAGAACCTCACGATCACCGTCGTCTCGGGCCAGCCGAGCAGCTCGAAGTGGTGGTGGACCGGCGCCATCTTGAAGATGCGTCGCTTGAAGAGCCGAAAGCTCAGCACCTGGAGGATCACTGAAGCCGTCTCGATGACGAAGAGGCCACCGAGGATCAAGAGCAGCAGATCGAGGTTCATCAGGAGGCACAGGGCAGCCAAGCCGGCGCCGATCGACAGCGAGCCGGTGTCACCCATGTAGATGCGAGCGGGGGCTGCGTTCCACCAGAGAAAGCCGAGACACGCGCCGGCCAGGGCGACTGCGCAGAGACCCAGGTCGAGGGCCGAGGCGACGTGGTAGATGGCGAAGTGCCGGAACATCCAGTAGGCCATGATCGCCAGCACCGCGAAGCAGAAGGTCGCCGACCCCGACGCCAGGCCGTCGAGCCCGTCGGTGAGGTTGACCGCGTTCGAGGTGCCCGTCAGCACCAGGACGCAGAGCACGACCCAGCCGACCTCGCCGAGCTGCCAGCCGGGCAACGAGTACCGGGTGAACGAGAGCGTCGTCGAGGTGTGCGCCCAGTGGACGGCCAGCTCGGCGAAGACGAGCGAGAAGCCGAGCTGGAGGCCCATCTTGGCTCGCTTGTTGAGACCCAAGCTCCGGCGATTGCGGATCTTGATCAAATCGTCCAGCAGGCCGATGAACCCGAAGGCCACCACAGCGAGGATCACAAGGATGCCCGGGCGCGACAGGTTCACCTCGGTCCCGAGATGACCGACGGCGAAGCCCACCACCACCGCGAGGATGATGACGATGCCACCCATGGTGGGCGTGCCCGCCTTGACGGCGTGATGGGCCGGGCCGTCTTCACGGATGTGCTGGCCGATGCTGCGCGCCTGGAGACGGCGGACCAGCACTGGGGTGAGCAGGGCTGCGACCCACAGCGCGATGCCGCCCGCCACCATCAGGCTCAGCACGAGCTCAGCGCTTCCTTGCGAGCTCTGACAGGGTGCTGAGCGCGGCAGCCCGGTCATCGAACGGGAGCGACTCGTCAGCGAAGTCTTGGGTCGTCTCGTGGCCCTTGCCGGCGATCAGCACGACGTCGCCTGCCCGCGCGTCCTCGATGGCTGCTCGAATGGCGAGATCGCGGCTCGAGATCTCGAGCACTCGTGCGCTCCCCGTTGCTCCTGCCACGACCGCCTGGGCGATCGCTGCGGGATCCTCGTGACGTGGGTTGTCGGTGGTGATCACCACTCGATCGGCGAGCTCGCTTGCCACCTGGCCCATCACGGGGCGCTTCTCTGCGTCCCGATCGCCCCCGCACCCAAAGACGACGATGACCTCGCCAGCCGCCATGGGTCGGACCGCTCGCAACGCACCTTCAAGCGCATCGGGCGTGTGTGCGTAGTCCACGAGCACCAGCGGCGCACCCTCTCCACCGGGGATGACCTCCATGCGGCCGGGCACCGGCTCGAGCTCACCCAGCGCCTCGACCACCGTCGTCGCCTCGATCCCCAAGCGCACGGCGGCCTCCGAGGCCAAGAGCGCATCGATCACGTTGGGCCGACCGAGCAGAGGCAGGTCGACGGACAGACCCCGCCAGCGATAGGTCGAGCCTCGTGGACCGACCTCCAGGTCCTGTGCATCGTTCCATCCGACCGCCACCGAGGTGCCGTGACGCTCGTCGAGCAGCCTTCGGCCCTCGGGCGTCTCGATCCACACCACCGCGCACGCAGCCACCTCATCGTCGAAGAGGCGAGCCTTGGCCTCGAAGTAGGCCTCCATGGTGCCGTGGTAGTCGAGGTGATCGTGACTCAGGTTCGTGAAGACGGCCACCGCGAAGTGGACGCCGGCCACGCGCTCTTGATCAAGCGCGTGGCTCGAGACCTCCATCGCCACCGCTCCTGGCTGGCTGAGGGACTGAGCAAAGCTGGCGGCGTCGGCCAAGAGGCGATGGAGCACGGGAGCCGGTGGCGTGGTGCGCGAGCCCGTCAGGGTTCCGATGACGGTCGTGGCGAAGCCAGCGCGCTCAAGGATCGACGCCAGCATGGAGACCACGGTGGTCTTCCCGTTGGTGCCCGTCACGCCGATCATCGTGAGCCGCTCGGCCGGTCGTCCCGTGATCACCGAGCTCAACACCGCACAGGCATGCCGAGCCTGGCCGCTCGGCACCCGCAGCTCAGCGATCGCAACGTTCCTGGCGGCATCGACCTCACGCTCGGTGACGATCGCCACGGCCCCTCGTGCGACTGCCTGGGCGACGTGCTCGTGGCCGTCATCGCTCGAGCCGACGACGCAGCAGAAGAGCGATCCTGGCTGGACCAGGCGGCTGTCGAGCTCAACGGTCTCGCACGTCGATCTCAAGGTCGCCGTGGACGAGAAGGACGTCGTCGAGCGAAGCCATCAGCTGACCGAGGCGCATCGGTGCATCTTCCCCGACCAGCGCCCCGTCGTCACGTTGTCTCCTTGACGGAGTTCTGGGCGGCGGCTGCCGTCTGGGCTCCGCTGCCTCCCGGAGACGTCGGGATCCCGTAGCGGTGCAGGGCGTAGCTCATGATCTTGGCAAACACCGGCGCGGCGATGTCACCGCCGTAGAAGTCGGGCTGCGGACGCTGGAGCACCACGATGGCCGAGAGCACAGGGTTCTGCGCAGGTGCGAAGCCCACGAAGGAGGCGTTGTAGTCACCGGCGAGATAGCTGTTCTGGCTCGGCGACGGGATCGCCGCGGTACCGGTCTTCCCGGCGATGAGATAGCCCGGGATGGCAGCTTTGGCCCCTGTCCCAGAGGTGACCACCTCTTCGAGCATCGTCTTGAGGGTCTGGGCGACCTCGGGGGTGATCGCCTGCCGTGAGGCCGAGGCCGCCACGCGCGTGCATCTGGCCATCAGCCCCAACCGTGGCGCGGACCAGGCTCGGGTCGATGAAGGTGCCGTTGTTCGCTACGGCGTTGTAGGCATCGAGCACCTGCATCGGCGTGGCGGCGTCGACCTGGCCGATCGGGAGCGCGGCCATGTCGGTCGGCTCCCAGTGGGCAGCGTTCATGAGCAGGCCTTGGGACTCGCCCGGGAAGTTGAGGCCGGTGGCTTGTCCGAAGCCGAGGCGCTCGACCTCGGCCAGAAGACCCGACTCACCGAGCGAGTTGGCGATCTCGTAGGTGCCGATGTTCGATGACTGGGCCAGGATCTGCGTCGCCGACAGTGCCTCTGCTCCGTGTGCCTCGGCATCGTGGAAGGTCGAGCCGTCGACCTGGACCGAGCCGGGGACCTGGAAGACCTTGTCCGGAGAGATGATCCCTTGTGAGAGCGCTGCGGCGAAGGTCACCAGCTTGAAGACGCTCCCCGGCTCATAGGTCTGCGTGACCGCCAGGTTGTTCTGCGCCTGCGCGATCCCGGGGATGCCAGTGGGCACGGTGGACGCGAGGGGGCTCGCCAGCGAGCCGTCCTTGTTGGTGGTCGAGATCTCGTTGGCCATGGCGAGGATCTGGCCCGTCCTCGTGTCCATGACGATGGCGGTGCCCGAGAGCGAACCCGACGACTGGATCTCAGCGCCCAGGGCCTGCTCGGTCACGTACTGCAAGGGCTGGTCAAGGGTCGTCTCGATGCCGGTGCCCGCGACCGCAGGCGTCGCCTTGACCTGGCCCCCCTGCGGGAGGGACACGCCGTAAGGCGTCTCGAGGAGGGTCTCTGAACCGGCGCTGCCCGCCAAGAGACCGTTGTACTCATATTCAAGACCGGCGGCGCCCAGCCCCTGAGCGTTCGTCACGCCCAGCACCGAGTCCCCGAGCGCTCCGTTGGGCTGCGTCCTCGTGGCGGTGTCGATCATCGTGATGCCGGGAAAGTGATCGCTGGTGACCTTCGCCGCCAGAGCGGTGCTCAGGTGCTGGGTGAGCACGACGTAGCCCGAGTGGCGCTGGAGCTGAGGCTCGAGCACCGTCGCCGAGATGCCCAGGAGCGGAGCGAGGGCGAGCGCCTCGGTCACCGGGTGCGCTATCTGGAAGTCGTCGGCGATGATCTCCTTCGTCGGCACCGACATCGCCAGCACCGCACCGTTTCGGTCGAAGACGCCACCGCGGATGGCAGGGAGCGCCACGGTCGAGCGGAGCTGGAGCGAGGCGGCCTTTTGGTACTGGTGAGCACGCAGGACGTCGAGATCGAAGGCTCGCAGGCCCATCGCCACCAAGGCCAGGACGATCAGCAGGCGGATGAAGCGCACCCGAGAGCCGAAGCGAGAGGCGTCGACGATCGGTCCCCGCTTGGGTGCGGTGCGCTTGGGAGCAGGACGAGGGTTGCGGGGCTGCGAGGGAGGTCGTCGGTTCGGTGGACGCGTGGGGGCGACCCGAGACGTCGGTGCGCGCTTGGGCGTCGGGCGTCGCTTCGGCGGTGCCGAGCGGCCGGGCGGTGCGGGCCGCCTCGGTGGTGCGATGGTGGGCGGGGTCACGTGCCGGAGGCCGGTGCGATCTTGAGCGGCGGCAGCGCCTGGTCGAGCGAGACCGAGGGGAGCTGCAGGATCGTCGTCGGGGGGACGAGGTGGTAGGCCCCCGCCTCTTGCGAGATCCGAGCAGGGGTCTCGAGCATGGAGACGCCGAGGACCTTGGAGCGATTGATGGCCTTCTCTTTGGCCAGCTGCGTCTCGATCTGACCCATCTTGAGCTGACCCTGGGCCAGCAGGGCGTGGCCCACCACGATGGAGAGCAAGCTGGCGCAGACCACCGCCACGGCCAGGATCTTGGCCAGTGGGCGAGGAGAGCGCTGGTGAGTGCGCTGGCCGACGACCCGAAGGCGCGCCCGCCTCGGTCGAGAAGGGCTCGGAGAGGGCTGGCGCTCAGCGGGCGCACGACGAGCAGCAGCGGTGGCCGGCGTCACGACGCCACCTCGAAGCAGCGAAGCCGAGCGCTGGTCGAGCGACGGTTCTCGGTGGCCTCTTCTTCGGACGCCTGCACCGATCGCCGAGCGATCAAACGGCCTTTCGACGTCGCACCGCAGACGCAGGGCATGTGAGGTGGGCAGACACAGTCGCCGTCGGCCCACCGACGAAAGGTGTGCTTGACCAGGGCGTCTTCACCTGAGTGGTACGAGATCACCGTCAGGCGGCCACCGGGGACGAGGACCTCGAGGACTTGGTCGAGCAGCGACTGGAGCTCATCGAGCTCGGCATTGACCTCGACGCGCAGCGCCTGGAAGACCCGAGAGGCCACGTTGCCCCGACGGCGGCCGGCCTTCGGCACGGCCGCATCCACGACGTCGACCAGCTGCGAGGTGGTCGTGATGGGTCTGGCAGCGAGGATGGCACGGGCGATGCGACGGGCGTAGCGACCTTCGCCGTTCTCACGGAGCAGCCTCGTCAGCTCATCGAGATCGATCCGATCGAGCAGCGACGATGCGGGCTCGCCCCTCGAGGTGTCCATCCGCATGTCGAGCGGACCAGAGCGCGAGAACGAGAAGCCCCGCTCTGGCTCGTCGAGCTGCGGTGAGCTCACCCCCAGATCGGCAAGGATCCCGACGACCGGCGCAGGGTCGTCGACACCCTCGACGGAGGGCCAAAGTCCGGGCTGCGATCGTCGAGACGTCACGATCGCTTCGAGCTCAGAGAATCGACCAGCGTGGACCGCCGCTCGAGGGCCGAAGGGCGCAAGTCGCTCAGCGGCGGCCGCTCGGGCCGTGGCATCTCGATCGATCCCGAGGAGGGCGACGTCCGCTCGGTGCTCCAAGAGGGCGACCGCATGACCCGCTCCGCCCAGCGTGGCGTCAATGATGACCCCGGCGGGAACCGGGTCGAAGAGTGCCGTGACCTCTGCCAAGAGGACCGGGGTGTGGTGAAAATCCTGGGCCATCCGCAGCCCCTCGACCGACGTGGGTGACGGGTAGTGGAGGCTCCCGAGTCCGACGGGGAAGATGGCGGAGGTGTTCTCTTCCACCGTGCCTGTCGAGAGGCTGCGCATGGTCCTGGCCAGGTGTGTGTGGCGATGTGCTCTGTGAGCTCCTTTGGTCTTGGTGGCGATCACTCGTCGTCCTCGAGGAACCACGCCTCCGCCGGACGGACGCGCTCCTCCCAGAGGCTCGGGTTCCACAGCTCGATCCGGTCGATCGCGCCAACGATGAGGACCTCTGCGTTGAGGGCAGCGAAGGTCCGCAAGGAGCTCGGCACGGGCATGCGGCCCTGCTTGTCGATCTCGACCTCCGCGGAGCTCGACGCCCAGATGCGTGCGCGGTTGCGACCTGCTCGATCAGCCTTCGAGTCTTCGAGCATCTCGGCCATCTGACGGTCGAACTCCCCCGGCGTCCAGAGAGCCACGCACCCCTCGCGGTTCGAGGTCAGGAAGCCACCGCGCTCAAAGGAGCTGCGAAAGCGAGCGGGGAGGATGACGCGGCCCTTGGCATCGACGCTGTGCTCGAACCGTCCAACGAAACCAGCCACAGGTCACCTCCTCCAAGGTCCCGAAGGGAGCCACGCTCCCCTTTCCTCCATTTCGCTCCACTCTACGCCCTCTTCCACCACTTTGCAACCATCTCCACCACTTCGTCACCCCTTGCGCCCACGAGTGACTGATCGAGGAGCGCCTTCGCGCCGTAGGCGAAATGAGACGGATCCGCGGCGGAGACGAGAGCAGGTCGCAGGAAATGAGCACGGAACGCAGGATTCTGAGATCGAGACGCAACTGAATGAGAGCGAGGCGGCGACTGAGCTGGCCGAGACACCTCCGAGTCACCCTCAGGGAGCCCCGGCAGGATGGACGCCGCTCCTCCTCCAACAAGACGACAAAATGAAGAGTTTGACCACGCGCCCTCATCGATTAGGGAGTTTCCCTAGGGACGTTCTCGCTCACAACCCGCACGGTGGAGAGCATGGAGATCGTCGTGAACATCGAAGCGGAGGCCACAGGTCGGCTTATCGGCACGGTGAGCAAATCGGGTGGATCGAAGCTCCTCGCTTTTTCGGGTGCGATGGAATTTCTTGCCGCCATCGAGAGTCTCTGTCGCCCTGAAACCAGCGACGGTAGGAATCAATCCGAAGGCGAACTGAGGGGTACGGGCGATGACTGAGTTGGTCTGGAGTTTCTCGCCATGGGTGGCGTTCTTGATCGGTTCGAGAATCTCGGTGTGGGTGGGCATCGGTGCGGGCCTCGCTGTCGCCGCCGTGGTCCTGCTCCGAGCGATCTCTCGGCACTCTGTCCACATGTTGGACGTCGCCAGTGCTACCTACTTCTCAGCCCTAGCAATCTTGCTCGCCTTGCTCCAGCCTTCGAACCTCGACACTTGGGGTCGCTACGCCCAAGCTGGGGCACACGGCATGCTGACCATCCTCGTGTTTGGTTCAATCCTGATCGGGCGACCGTTCACCGAGGCCTATGCCCGCGCTGTGGCACCCGAGTCGATCTGGCATAGTGCTCGGTTCCACGCGTTCAATCGAAGGATCTCCATGGCATGGGGTGTGGCGTTCCTGATCGGCACGGCGTCGCTGATCGTCGCCGGCTCGGTCGATACACGCGCCTTCGTCTTGCGATTGGTGGTTCCCTTCGGCGCCTTGTTCCTTGCATACCTGTACACCGAACGCGAGGCAGTGGCGCTCAAACAAAACTTCTCGTAGTTGACTTCGGACCAATGATTCTTCAATTCCCACCTCCTCGGCGCTACCGTCGAGGAGGTGGGAGAGATCAGTTCTCCGTCCGGTGACAGACACGCTTTCGTGGGTCGAGAAGTCGAGTTGGCAGCGATCGATCGAGAGGCTGCTGCGGCCATCAGAGCTGTTCCGAAGGTCGTCTGGATCGAGGGCGCGCCCGGTTCTGGCAAGACTGCACTCATTCGCCAAGCCGCCCGATCCCTCCCGCACGAGTTCACCCTCAGCTCGTTCAATTGCGATGAGTTGGCTGGCGAACTTCCTCTTGAGCTCGTCTCTCGGATGGCAGACACCGAGGCAGACTCGCCATTTGCGATGGGCATGGCCCTTCTCTCGACCTGGTCGCGCGATCAGGACAATGGTCCTCGAGCGGTACTGATCGAAGATCTCCACTGGGCAGACAGCGCGTCCCGCCAGGCACTTTGCACTGCGGCTTCTCGATTGAGCAGCGATCGCGTCCTTCTCCTCATCACCTCTCGGCCCGACGGAGCACGCGACGGATGGGAACGATTTGTCGTGGATGTAGATCGCTGCACTCGACTGATCCTTCACGAGCTGAACGTCGAACAGGTCACGGAGCTCGCAGCTGCTCATGGTGTCTTGCTAAGCACCTCAGAGGCCGATCGCCTCCAGCGACACACCGCAGGTCAGCCATTGCACCTGCAAATGCTTCTGAGCGAGCTGTCGCCAGCGCAGCTCAAGACGTCTGCGGAAGACCTCCCCGCTCCCCGATCACTGGCGTCTGCCACCATCGCCACTTTGGCCGAACTGCCGCACGACGCTCGCCACCTTGCCGCTGCCATGGCGATCGTGAATCAGCCGATGGCCCTGGCTCAGATAGGAAGGATCGCCGGCATTCAAGCTCCTCTGGAGCCCCTCGATCGATTGCTCGCCACAGGCTTGGTGAGTTGGTCCCCGGACGAGCCAGGCAGTCCGGTTTCCTTTGCCCACCCACTCTTTCGCGTCGCTGTTGCCCGTGATCTCTCGCCCACCAAGCGGCGGGACTTGCATGCTGCAGCAGCGGCCGTTCTGTCACCTGCTGCCGCGCTTCCCCATCGTGTGGCAGCAGCAGATGGGGCGGACGATGAGCTGGCTGATGAACTTGACGATGCTGTAGCTCATCTCCAGGGCCAGCGGAAGGCGGCGACTTTGGTCGCTCGAAACCTCCTGTGGGCATCGTCGCTAACGAGCAGCACTCCTCGCTCAGAAGAGCGCCTCCTGCGTGCCGTTCGAGCGATCCTGTTCGGAAACCAGATCGAGCGCGCCGTTGCCATGCGACGTCATGTCGAGGGGTGCCGTCCATCGCAGCTTCGGAGCTTGGTTCTCGGACTCATCGACTGGGATCAAGGCAAGACCTCTGACGCCGAACTGCATCTGAGAGGAGCGCAAGAGCCGGAGGCGACTGCCACTCAGCAGAGATAGCCGCCCGCGCTCGAGCAGAGCTTGCGGAGATCCTCCTCGCGCGAGGTCAGGTAGAGGAAGCTGCCGATCTCGCACGCCGAGCGCTCGAGCTGGCGGAGCCTGGATCGGAATCAGAGCGCTTGGGATGGATCTTCACAGCACTCGGAGCAGCAATGGAGCACGGAGCATCAGCTGGTCTTCTTGAGCTCGAGCAGTACCTCCCTGTGGCTGCCGAGGACGTCGCCGCCGACGACGCGGACGTTCTAGTGATCCGAGGGATGCTTGAGGTCCACGCTGGCCAGACCACTGCTGCATTGGCTGACACTCGACGGGTCCTTGCTATCGCGGGCCAGGGATCGACCCCTATCCAGATCGCCCGCGCTCACTTCCAGCTCGCAACAGTGCTCGTGACACGAGGGGAATGGGACGAGGCCGCGATCAATGCAAGTACAGGAGCGTCGCTCAATTTCACTAGTCACATAACGTCGACGAGATACCAATGCCTCGCCGTGCTGGCAACCATCCATGCGCATCGGGGTGCAATCGATGCTTGCCTGCCGTTGCTCGAGGAGATCGAGTCCGCTGTCGAGACTGCTGGACTGGAATCGAAGATCATGGCGCGCATCGCAGCTGCATCGCTCGCACGTGTCCAACAAGAGTCCACCAAGGTCATCGATCTCCTCATCGATGTACCGGCGATCGCTCCCATGATGGCTGCCCTAGCCTTTTGGCCACTGTTGATCGAAGCGCTGATCGCCGACGGTCGACTCGAAGAAGCCGCTCAACAGATCGAGCAACTTGACCGCGCCGCTCGCCTTCGGGGATTGAACCTCACAGCTCGGCTCGCAGGCCTGAAGGGGGACTCGCCGTGGGGAGAGGAAAACGCCAGGCGGCGCTTCAGTACTTCGATGAAGCTCTTGGTGCGTGGGGCCCTGATGACCCCGTCCTCGACCACGCTCTGCTTCTCAAGAGCTCGGGCAAGTTCTTGACCGCCATCGGCTCCAAACGCGTTGGTGTCGAGAGGCTTCGAGCTTCTAAAGAGCTCCTGGCCAACATCGGTGCCGCTCCGTTCCTCAGACTCGTCGAGGACGATCTAGCCGCAGTTGGATTTCGAAGCCCATCCGGGAAGGGCCGAGACATCTTCGAGCTCACAGAGCGAGAGCGCGAACGTGGCCGTTCTGGTGGCAAGAGGCTTCTCCAACTCAGAGACCGCTGCTGAGCTCTACATCTCCCGCAAAGCCGTTGAGTATCACCTCTCCCACATCTACGGAAAGCTGAGCATCACCTCTCGCCGAGAGCTGAGAGACGCCAAGTTCTGACTACGTGACGAACCGAGCTCCGGATTGACCGCCTGCTGACCTCACGTCAATTCCCGGCGCAAGTCACATCTCGGTAACCTCGTTCGATCTCGTCATGACTGCAGAGGGATGCGAGGTTGATCAGTAGCGTGTCTATGCGGCGCCAGGGCCACAGATAACGATGTTCGGCAGTCGGCGGTCAGTCCTCGTGGCGATGACCCTCGCCAACGCCATGATCCTGGTCGATCAAACAGCAGTGCCGCTGGCGCTGCCCTCCATCGAGAAGCAGTTCGAGGTAGGCACTCAAGAAGCACAGTGGGTGCTGAGCGCCAGCTTGCTGTCACTCTCAGGACTCCTCATTCTCGGCGGCCGCCTGGGGGACCTCTTTGGTCGGCGACGGGTCTTCGTGATCGGCGCCGTGGGCTTCAGCGCCGCTTCGGCCGTGGGTGGCTTGGCCCCAGACTTCGTGCTGCTGCTGGTCGCTCGGGTGGTCCAAGGGGCGGCAGGCGCGCTGATGCTGCCGGGCAGCGTGGCGATCGTCAACGGCGCATTCTCAAGAGGCGAGCGCGGCAAGGCGCTTGGCACGATGGGGGGCGTGGCGGCCATAGCTGGCGCTCTGGGTCCGACGATCGGCGGCGCACTCACCTCATTAGCCAGCTGGCGCTTGGTCCTGTTGGTGAACGTCCCCCTCGCGGTCGTCTGCTTGGTCGTCACCTTGCTGGCAGTTCCAAGAGATGGGGGAATTGACAGGAACGTGCGCGTCGACGTGCTCGGCGCGGGGCTCCTGTGCTTGTCGATCGGCTCGCTCGTTTTCGGGCTCACCGAGGCGCAGGTTTCCTCGATCGCTTCCTTCCCGGTGCTTGGTCCACTCGCTCTCGCGATCGTGAGCGGGATCGGATTTCTGGTCTGGGAGCGCCGGGCCAAGAATCCTCTGATGGACCTGATGCTTGTGCTGAGGACGCCGAACTACCTAGGAGCCATGATCAGTCAGGCTCTAGCGGGGTTCGTGGAGATGGGTCTCGGTCTGATCTTTCCATTGCTGCTGATCCTTGACCTCGGGATGAGCCCATTGGTGGCTGGTCTTGCGTTGATCCCGACGACGGTGCCGATGGTGCTCCTCTCGACTTCTGTCGGACGCTGGTACGACAGATCTGGTGGTCGACCGCCTCTGATCCTCGGCTTCGGCCTTCTCGCGCTGTCCGGCCTGTTCCTTGGCGTGGGCGTCCATCTGCTCCATCCCGCGTCGCCTGATTACCTGCTCCTGCTGCCGGGTCTCCTGGTATTCGGGACAGGGCTGGCTTGTGTGCTCACCGCTTGCGATCCAGTCAGCTTGGACTCCGTCGATGAGAGTCTTGCCGGACAAGTCTCAGGTGCGTCGGCAACAGCCGAGCAAGCAGGTGGAGCGATTGGGATCGCTGGGCTCTATGCCATCTTCCATGAGGTCTACGTCCGTCGCCTTCAACACCTGACCGCGAGCGGGCTCAACGAGCATCAGGGCCAGGAGCTGCGCCAAGCACTCCAAGCGGCCGAGCAGACGGGACTGCAGCCACACCACTTCGACCAGTCCCTGGTTCGGTTCCTCATCCCGGCATTCAACGCCTCCAAACTCGGATACGCCGCCGTCTTCTTCTCGGTAGCGGTGATGTCGGTCGTGGGCGCACTCAGTGCGTGGCGTCTGGTTCGGAGGCCATCTGGTCAGCTACAAACAGCGGGAGCTTGACGCCTACAGCTCTCCCGGTGTCTGGCCGTTCATTCCAGAACTAGGGAGAAACCCTAGGGACCTTTGGGCAGAGAGTCGCCACAGTGGAGTGGTGGCCCAACGCCGGCTGAAGATCCGCATCCGTGCGGAGATCGTGTCCAAAGTGGGCCTTGGTTGACATCCAAGGAGGATCCATGAGTGCTGCTCTCTGATCGGTTGGGTCAATGGTGCTTTCGGCGCCGTCGGTACGTGGTGGCCGCATGGGTGGTGGTCATCGCCGTGATGGCTGTGGTGGCGGTGAACGTGAAGCAGCCGACCAGCAACGCCGTCACCATTCCGGGCACCGAAGCTCAACAGGCGCTCAACCTTCTCGACCAGAAGTTCCCAGGTACGGGCGGCGCTCAAGCGCAAGTCGTCTTCTCGGTGCCGACGTCGACGTCACTCAACGACGCCACCGAACGACGAGCGGTCGAAGCAACGCTGAACGACCTTCGCAAGCTGCCCCAGGTGGTAGGTGTCACAGATCCCTACCAAGAGGGAACGATCTCGAAGGACGGTCGGATCGCTTATGCCGTGGTCGCCTATCCCGTCGCCGTTTCCGACGTGACCTCGAAGGCCCAGACGGCACTCTTGGACTCCGGTGGACCAGCGAAGGCCGCAGGCATCCAGGTCAACTTCGGTGGAGAGGTGGCGCAAGCCAGCACGAAGACCGACACCGAAGCCATCGGCGTCCTGATCGCCTTCATCGTGCTGCTCATCGGGTTCGGGTCGGTGATCGCTGGCCTGTTGCCGCTCTTTGCGGCGATCGCTGGCGTCGGCCTCACCAACCTCGCCCTGCTCGCGCTGACATCGCAGATCAGCGAGTCGAGCACCACGCCCGTGCTGGCCACGATGATCGGGTTGGCGGTGGGGATCGACTACTCGCTCTTCGTCATGAACCGCCACCGACAGCAGGTCGCGGAAGGCATGGAGCTGCGCGAATCCGTCGGGAGGGCGGTGGCGACGTCGGGCTCAGCCGTCTGCTTCGCCGGCTTAACGGTGCTCATCGCCCTCGCGGCGCTGAGCGTCGTGAACGTCCCGTTCCTCACGGTGATGGGCCTCTCTGCCGCAGGCGCCGTCGTGGTCGCCGTCGTAGCGGCGTTGACGCTCATGCCAGCGCTCCTTGGCTTCGCCGGTGAGCGACTCATCTGGTCGCGCTGGGCTCGCCGCAAGATCAAGAAGGCAGGGGCGCCTGGGTACGAGCCCCTGTCGTGGCGCTACGTCATGACCCTGAAGAAGGCACCGGTCCTGGTGGTCATGGCTGGGGTCATTCTCTTGCTGTTCGTGGCCGCCCCGTTCCTCAACATGAGGCTCGGCCTACCAAACGCCGGCTCTCAGCCGACCAGCCAGACAACGCGACGCGCCTATGACCTCATAAGTGAGGGGTTCGGCCCTGGCGCCAACGGTCCGCTTCTCATCGTGATCTACGCACCTGGAGGCATGACTCCCGAACAGCAGAAGGCCTTCACTGCCTTCTACGACGCCCAGAAGCAGCACCTTGCTCCTGACGTGGCGGCGATCGGCGAGCCCATCCCGAACAAGACCAAGGACGTCTTCTTGGTTCAGGTAACGCCTCGGACTGGACCCGACGCCGTCGCCACGAGCAACCTCATCCAGGGGATCCGGAAAGTGGTGGCAGAGGGAAAAGCCGAGTACGGGCTCGACACTTACGTGACGGGCCAGACTGCGCTCAACGTTGACATCTCGTCGAAGCTCTCCTCCGCGCTGCCCCTCTACCTGGCGATCATCATCATCCTCTGCCTGCTGCTGTTGATTCTTGTCTTCCGCTCCCTGCTGGTGCCCCTTGTCGCCGTGATCGGCTACGTGCTCAGTGTCCTGGCGGCCCTTGGTGCTGTGACCTTCGTCTTCCAGCAAGGGCACCTGGCCGGCGTCTTTGGCATCGCGAGACCGGGTCCGATCCTCAGCTTCCTACCTATCATCCTGCTCGGGATCCTCTTCGGGCTGGCGATGGACTATGAGGTCTTTCTCGAGTCTCGAATGCGGGAGGAGGCGTTGCACACTGACGCGGTCACCGCAGTCACCGACGGGTATCGCGGAAGTGCCAAAGTCGTCGGCTCCGCCGCCATCATCATGGTCTCGGTGTTCGCCAGCTTCATCTTGTCTCCGGACCCGACGACCAAGTCCTTGGGTTTCGCTCTCGCTCTCGGCGTGCTCATTGACGCCTTTGTGATCCGCATGACGGTCGTTCCGGCCACGATGTACATCTTCAAGGGAGCAGCCTGGTGGCTGCCGAAGTGGCTCGGCCGACTCCTGCCGAACCTCGACATAGAGGGGAGCAAACTCGCCTCGGAGGAATCGCCCTCCATCGAGGTGCCCTCGAATTAGCCCGAACAGTGGCCCGAGAGACGCAGCAGAGCATCGGTTTCGGAGGGCCAACGAAACCTCCACTGCATCCAGAGACAACGGCACGCTCGGCGCCGTGACGACGTCGTGAAGAGCAGGTCGTGGAACGTGGTGCGTGGCGCCTTCATCGGGGCGGTCGCCCTTGGCGTCCTGGCCGCCGTCTTCTCGGAGCGGAGGACCATCGCCATGGGCCTGCACCACGTCGGGGGCCTGAGCTGGGGTTGGGCCGCAGCGGCCAGCTTCGTGGAGATCGCTTCGATGCTGGGCCTTGCGATGCTCTACCGAGACCTGTTGCGTGCGAGCGGCGCTCATCTGAGCCTCACGTGGATCCTCGCAGCCAGCTACACCGCGAACGCACTCAGCATCGCCGTGCCCGTCATCGGATCAGGCATGGGTGGCAGGTTGGCCTTCCAGCGATTTCGCGAAGGTGGCGTCGATGCTGGCGCGGCAAGTTTGACGCTGACGGTGGCGGGGATCGTGTCTAGCGTCACGCTGGCCAGCGTGCTCAGCGTGAGTGCGGTGCTCTCTGGAAATCCGGCAGCAGCTCTCAGCGGAGTGCTGGCTGCAGCGCTCTTGGTGACAGCCGTCGCGCTCATCGCGGTTGCACTTCGAACACCGAAGGGGACTGCCCGCCTACTGGGCGTGATTGCCTTCGCCGTCCGCGAGCTCGAAGCGCCTTGCCCGCCGGCCGAGTGGCGAGGTGCGTGTCGTCGCGCAGGCAGTGTTGGCAGCGGTGGAGCGACTTCGGCTGGGTCCGATGGTCTCGGCTCGGCTGATCCTCTGGGGATCGGTCAACTGGTGGGCCGATGTGGCCTGCTTGATCTTTGCTTGCTGGGCCTCGGGCATCGATGGTCTCTCCCTCGGCAAGATCCTCCTCGTGTGGGCCGCAGGAGCGGGCGCCGCCACCATCAGCCCAACTCCAGCCGGCATCGGTGCGGTGGAGTTCACCATGGTGGCAGCCATGGCTGCTGTCGGGGCGAGGGGACCTTGGGCGATCACCGCTGTGCTGCTCTATCGGATCATCTCGCTCAAGGGGGCGGTCAGTCTCTGGGCGGTCGTCTACAGCTATCGCAAGCGTCGACGACTGAACTCCGGCGCCCGAGGTTGAACCGCCTAGTCATCACGCTGAGTCGGCAAGACAATCGGGGGACACTGCCGTCCTGATCTGTTCTCTCCTCGGACCGAAGGTGCGTAGAGGTGCTGGCACAGACAGCGTCGTGGATGGCTGGACCGAGGGACTGCCCGTTCGTAGCCGCCACGTGCCCCTGGCTGCAGCGCTCACGATGAGCTCGTGGTCCTGCTCCGGACTGCCTCGTAGTCGCCTCGGTGCTTCCAGATGATCGAGAGGCCCGTCGCGCAGATCGCAAGGAGCACCGACAGGATCACCACGAGCACCAGGAGCAGCGCGCTGAGCCAGCCGCTTGAGGTCTCCGCGGCTCCGATGAGCGCCGCGACGAGACCGACCAGCAGGACCGCCACGAGCAAGATGAACGCTGCGAGTGAGATCGACGCTGCCAAGAGGGTCGCCACCCGAGCAAAGGTGCTCGGTCGGCCTCCCTCTGGGGTGTAGATGGCCAAGCGATCGACCGAGCCTGACGAGCGCTCGCTGGCCGGCACCTCCACGTGCGCCGAGGTCCGATCAGCGCTCACCCCGCTCGGCGTGGCTCGCTCAGGGCCCTGCGCACAGCTCGGGCATCGGCCGTCGACCGTGGGTGTCCCACAGAACGGGCAGCGGAGGTCATAGTCGGCCACCGGCGTGCTCAGCCCTTGAGGAGGCCACCGATGAGACCACCGACGCTCGCAGACGTGCTCGACGACGAGTCGTTGCTCGGCAGGTGGTCAGCGATCTCCACCGCGAGCTGGGTGATGCTCATCGACTGGAGCCAGACCTTGCCCGGTCCCGTCAACGTGGCGACGAAGAAGCCGTTGCCGCCGAACATCTTGTTCGACAGGCCCGGGATGGTCCCGACTGAGAACTGCACGCCCTCTTCGAACGCGCCGACGTGGCTCGGATGGACCCGCAAGGTCTCCCCTGGGGGCAGGTCGTACTCGAACATCTCACCTGAGAGCTCGAGCCAGGCGAGGCCTTCGCCTTGGAGGTGCTGGAGGAAGAACCCCATGCCGCCGAAGAAACCGCCGACCATCTTCTTCTGCTGCATCGAGACGGACGCCTCGATCCCCTCGGTGCCGCAGAGGAACCCCGAACGGTGCACGAAGTAGGACTTCTCGGGCGTCACCTCGACGTTGATGATGTTCCCAGGCAGCTTGGCCGGGAAGACCACTGTGCCGCGGCCGCCTTCGGACGTGTAGTGCGTCAAGAAGAGACCTGCACCGCCTGCCATGCGCTTGGCCGCCTTCATGAAGCCTTTGCCACCCGTGGTCTGGGAGAGCTGGATCGTCGGGCTCATCCACCCGAGGTCGCCGTGGGTCGAGATGAGACCCTCCCCTTGCTCGAGCGTCGCCTCGAGGACGGGCAGCACCGTTCCCTTCACTGCGAAGTCCATCGTCGGTCTCCTTGCTTTCGGGGCCCGCAAGGCGTGCCAGGTCTGGGCTCACCCTAGTGAGCCAAGGTGCTCGGAGAAAGGAACACGTGACCTGCACCCTCACCCTCGACGGTGCTGCTGGTCGGCACCTCCCTCGCACGGTGGACCACTGCCTGATCGGCTTGCACGAGGACCTGCGACGCGCAGCCCGTCAGCATCCCTCTCCGCCGAGCGTTCCAGCGCCCTCCTGAGCGGTACACGAGAGCGTCTCTCCTGGCCGGCGTGGTGGCGTCGAGCGCGCCAAACCCCAGGTTCGAGGCCCTGTGTGGGAGCATGGCGGCGGCGAAGATCGACGAGGGGGCACCGATGGCGTTCTGTTCGAACTGCGGCACACAGATGGATGACAGCCAGGACGTCTGCCCGAGCTGCGGCACGACGAAGGCCACGAGCGGCGGATCACCAGCCATCCCCTTCGCTCCACCGGTCGCTGCGTCAGAGTACGGCGGCGTCCGAGAAGCTCAAGTCCGGGTGGGCATCGATCTCGAGCCACCGATGCAGCTCCGGTGGACCATCTTGATCCGCCTGATCTTGCTCATCCCCCTCTACATCGTCGGCTTCTTCATCGCCCTCGCTGGGCTGTTCGCCGCCATCGGGGCATGGTTTGCCTCGCTCGTCACCGGCCGAGTCCCTGACGGGATCCAAGCCTTCATCGCTGGGGTGGTGCGCTTCCTCGGGAACGTCCTCGCCTACCAGTTCTTCGTGGTCCCAGAGTGGCCCGGTATCCCCTTCAACCCCGCACCGAGTGATCAGGTGGACCTGGACGTCGATCACGTGGATCTCAATCGGGCTGCGGTCTTCTTCCGCCTCATCTTGGCGATCCCTGCAGGGATCATCAGCAGCGTCTTGAGCTACGGAGCACTCGTGATCTCCGTGATCATGTGGGTGTGGGGTCTGATCACGGGTCAGGAGAACCGGTCGTTCCACCAAGGCATGGCGCTCGTCGTTCGCTACCAGATGCGCTTCTACGCCTACTTCTACCTCCTCTCCCCCACGCAGCCCTGGACAGGTCTCCTCGGCGACGAGGTGGTCGACGACCAAGCTCCAGGGATCGTCGGCGCCTCCAAGCCCGAGCGATGGGTCGTCATCAAGGGCGCCCGTACCCTGGTGATCGTGATGATCGTCATCGGGGCGATCATCGGAGTCACCGTGCAGGCGAACACGCGGTTCCACGCGAAGGGCTCGGTCGGCAGCTCGAGCACGCTGGCACCGCTGCGCGCTCCGCAGGCCTCACCGTCGCCCTGAGCTGCGCTTCGTCCGATCTCAGGGCAGATAGCGGTCGAAGGCGTATGGCACCACGCCATAGAACGGAGCAGCCATGAGCGGCTCCACGCCCGTGGCTTCCCATCGCTCCTCGAGCACTGGGCGAAGTGACCGCGCCACGGAGGGCGGGTCCTCGTCGAGGAAGCAGTAGGAGATCTGCAGTCCCGCGTTGTCGCGAGTGGCCAGAGGGGGCTCCAGAGGTTCCCCGGCTGCCCACCACACGCCGCCGACACCCTCGACGTCGCAGAGCGCTGCTGTGGGGGATTCGCCTCGCTCGATCAAGAGGTAGATGCCCTTCATGGGCCACCACGGCAGCACGTCTGCTCCCGCTTTGACGCGAGCCGCGGCCGCTCTGCCGCGCACCGAGTAGACCCCTCGCTCCACGGTGGGCAGGGGATCCGGGTTCCTCCCTGCCTCCTCGAGGGCCATGCTCAGGGCATAGAAGCCCTCCATGGCACGCAGATCTCTGAAGAAGTACGTCGTGATGTGGTCGGTCTCGTCATAGCGCTCGTGCGCGATGGCCCGCTCGGCTCGACACCCCGGCGTCGAGACCAGTCGACATGACGTCCTCAGCTCGGAGAGGCGCTGCTGCTCTGGTCGATGGTCGAGCGTGTGCCACTCGTTGTACGCGGCATCGCTGCCGTCAACGCTTCTCGCCGAGAACGACGTGTAGAGGGTCGTGACGTCGGACCGCCCGGTCGCCAAGAATCGCGGGAGCCTCATCGGACGGCGTGCCGTGGAGCGCTGCCATGGCCTGAGACTAGGTCGGCGCTTCACCTGCTGCTCGAGGGGCTCTCGCTCAACGCCCTGGCTGTGTCGCCTGCTCGCCGCCTCAGCTCTCTTCCGACCCCTCAGTCGCCCCCATGGGGGCGCCGAGGACGTCGACCACCAAAGCGACCAGCTCGTCTCGTGGCACGTCGGCGAGCTCGTCGAACCAGTGAAGGCTCCTTGCCAGGCTGACTCCGAAGAGCGCCGCTGCGCTCAGCGTGGCTCGCAGCCCCGGATCGTCGAAGCCCTGAAGCCTGAACTGCTCCGTCAGCGGCTCGACGATGCGTCGCATGAGACGACCCTGCGCGGCGACCCGCACGTCGCGCGCGGTGTCTTGGCGGATCAGGGCCTGGAGGATCGGGCCAGGCCCCCGGAGGTCAGAGCGCCGAAGGACGAGCTCGGCCACCGCCGTGAGGTCAGCCAAGGGCTGGTCGCCCTCGCCGAAGCTCGCCTGGTCGCCTTCATCGAGAGGCTCTCTGGCGACCACCGCGATGTAGAGATCGGCCTTCGATCCGAAGTACCGAGCGATGAGCGCTGGATCGACGCCGGCTAGCTCCCCGATCTCTCGGGTCGTGGTGGCGTCGAAGCCCTTCTGGCCAAACAGCTCCGTCGCCGCATCGAAGAGCGCCTGAGCGCTCGCCGCCGCGTCGCGGCGACGGGGCTGGGTGGCATCGACGGTGCTCAAGGCGCCTCGCTCCGCTCGTCATCGAACTCGTGCGCATCGGTCCGCATGGCGCTGGAGCCTGCCAGCTCTGATTCTTCCTCCATCAGCTCGAGCACCGCCCGCCGCTCGCCTTCATCCAGGTCCTCGAGCGAGGCCTGCGCTTTGCCAGGCAGCACGTAGCTCAGCACCGCCGCCAGCAAGCTCAGGGCGACCGCGGTGAAAAGCGCGACCTGGAAGCCCGCTTCGGACGGAAAGGGCTGACCGGGGTGCGTGAAGGTGAGCAGGATGGCAGCGGCCACCGCGCTGCCGATCGAGAGGCCGACGTTGCGAAGCACCTGATAGAAGCCCATGGCACTGCCCGTCTCACGGTGCGGCACCGCTCGAACGATGAAGCCGGGCATGGCGCCGAAGGAGAAGCCGATCCCGAGCCCCGTGATGCCAAGGGCGACGAAGACCTCCCAGAGGGCGCCGTGCTCGAGGGCGAAGAGGAGGGGTGCGGCAGCGAAGAGCAGTGCCCCGAGCGGCACCATGTTGCGCGTGCCGAACCGCCGCTCGAAGCCGCCAAGCAGACGGCTGGCGATGAAGGTGCCGACCGAGAGCGGCACCAGCGCCAGACCAGCCACGAAGCTCGTGGCACCGAAGCCGAAGCCGTAGGACGCAGGCACCTGCGTGAAGGTGACCATGACAGGGAGCACCAGGTAGATGGCGATGCTCATGACCATCCCCGCGACGTCGGCGGCGAGCACCGCCCGGTTGCGCAGGTGCCGCAGGTCGACCAGCGGATAGGCGAAGCGGAGCTCTCGACGGACCCAGAGGATGAGCAGCACCGCAACTGCCGCCCAGATCCCCAGGGTGATCGGAGAGCTCCAGCCCCACGAGCCACCCTCGGTGAGCACCACCGAGACGCCTGTGACCGCAAGGCCCAAGGCCACGGCTCCTGAGACGTCGAAGGGCTTGGAGGTCACCTTGGACGCACCGGGCAGGAAGAGCGCCGCCGCGAGCAACGCCATCAGCACGACGAAGGCCCCGAACCAGTACGCCGCGTGGTACGAGGCGAAGGTGACGATGATCCCTGTCACGGGATAGCCCAGGCCCACACCGATGGCGTTGCTCACCGACAAGGTGGCGATCCCACGGTTGGCCGATGCCGGATCGAGCGTCCGCCGAGCGATCGCCATCGTCACCGGCATCAGACCAAGGCTGACGCCCTGGAGCGCACGACCCACCACCAACAGCAAGAAGTCATTCGAGACCGCCGACAAGACGCACCCGACCGCTGCCACGCCCAGGGTGACCAGGACCACGCGGCGTTGGTGGGCGCCGTCGGCCAGGCGACCGAGCACCGGCGTCGCCACCGCACCGGTGAGCAGGGCAGCGGTGAGGACCCACTCGCCTGTGCTGATCGACACGTGGTTGGTCAAGGAGATGGTCTTGATCAGCGGCGCACCGAGGCTGCTCACCATGGCGATGACCGTGCAGGTGAAGACCAGCGTCGGCAGCAAGTAGCGAGGCGACGCCTGGGGGTCGCCAGCCTGGCTCCTCACGTCGCTTGCTGCCTCGGTCATCAGGCGAACCTCGCTCCGATGTCATCGGATGATGTCATCGTTTGATGACATAATAGCAAATCGTCGGCACTCCCGGCGCGCCTAGTTGACCGCCTTCTCTCGTTCGGGGCCTCGGCGCTCGAGCTCTGCGCCGAGCAGCGCGGCGAGATCTGCTGCGATCAGGTGGCCAGCCAGAGGATCGTCGCCCAGAGGGGGGGCCAGCGAGCGCAGGTCGGTGACCTCGTCGTCGAGCACCCTCCCCAGCGCCGTCCGCTCGGTGTCGTCGAGCGAGAGGATCTCGGGGAGCCGGTGGTCTCGAGCTCGGTACACGGCGCTCTGGACGAGGGCGCCGTCTCGAGAGCGCCAGGCGGTCAGCCCGAGGAGCTTTCGACCCGTCGAGTCGACCAGCTCGCCGAATCCGAGGGCGGCGAAGCACGCCACCGACTGCGCGACCTGCCCGGTGGGCTCGACGATGCGAAGACCGTCCACGCCGCGTGACGCGAGCACGGAACGAAGGTGCTCGCCGACCCCGATGAGGAGCCCCCGGACGTCTCGCACGAGTGAGGAGGCCGCCGGAAGCCACAGATCGATCCAGATGGTCTGCTTCGGATCGACGAAGACAGCCCCTCCCCCACCTCGCCGTCGCACGACGTCGATGGTTGCGTCGCGAGCGATGAGCTCGTCGGGTTGGGAGCTGCCAAGCACCACGAGCGGTTCATCGAGCACTCGTTCGATGACGACGGGTTCGCTGCGGGTGCGGAGTCGACTCACGTCCAGCCGCCCGATGCGCTCGGGACGGCTCACGCCGCGGGAAGCGCCTCGCCGAGATACGGGCTCCAGAGGGGGTCGACCTCGCCGAGATGTCGCCAGCGCCAGAGCAGGCCAGCGGGCACGTAGGGCTCGAAGAGCAGCTCCCACCCGATCTCGTCCAGCATCCGGTCACCCTTTTGCAGGTTGTGGCGCTTGCAGGCCGCGACCACGTTGGTCCACTCGTGGCGACCACCACGAGAGCGCGGCACGACGTGATCGATGGTGTCGGCGTGCCCGTCGCAGTAGGCGCAGCGGCTTCGATCGCGCATCAGCACGCCGCGCCGAGACAGCGGCGCTTGCGTGGCACGGAAGGGCACCTTGACGTAAGAGCGGAGCCGAACGATCGAGGGCACGGTCACCTCGAGGGAGGGAGAGTGGAACACCGGGGCGTCTTCACGAGCCGCGACGACCTCGGCCCGCTCGACGAGCACGAGCAGCACCGCTCGCTTTGCCGTCACGAGCTGGAGGGGCTCGAAACTCGCGTTGAGCAGCAACACCCTTGCCATCCCCAGAGAACCTACCGCCGCTGGTGCTTCATGCGGTGGAACCAATCGAGCACCTCGATGACTTCATCCGGAGAGGGCGGCTCTTCGCCTGCGCCCCCCGAGGAGGTCTCCATGCGGAAGCGCCAGTAGGCCGGATCCGGATAGGGAAGGAACGGCCGACGACGCCACCAGCCCGTGGGCGCCAGGGCGAAGATCGCACTCAGCGCTCGAGGCAGGCGCCACGGCTGGCGAAGCACACGAGGGATCGTTCCCTTGGCGAGCAGGTTGTCCCTCATGCCCGCTCCATCGCTCGGCTCGGAGCGAAACCCACGGCCGCCGCGCCGATGAGCGGTCCTTCGTCGCCGAGCCCTGCTGGCACGATGGCAGCTCCTCGCGTGAAGGCAAGACCCGTGCGCTCGGTGAGCGCTCGCTGCGCCGCGTCAAAGAAAGGCTGGCCGAAGCCCAGGGCCACCGAGCCGGCCACGACGCAGAGATCGAGGTCGAGGAGCGTGACCACCGACGCCACCGCCCGACCCACCAGCAGGCCCGTTCGCTCGATGATGGCGAGGGGTGCGTCCTTGGCCGGTCGACCAGTGATGGCGTGGATGGCTGTGCCAGACGCCTCTGCCTCCAGGCAGCCGCGCACACCGCATGAGCAGAGCCTGCCGTCAGGGACCACGACGAGGTGGCCGATGTGACCCGCATTGCCCAGACGTCCATCGAGGAGTCTGCCGTCGAGGACGATGCCGCCTCCGACGCCGGTCGAGACCACCATGGCCACGAAGCTCCCCGTGTGGCTTGCCGCCCCCAGCCACCCCTCGGCGAGGGCCAGCGCCTTGGCGTCGTTGTCGAGCGAGACGGGCAGGCCCAGGGACCCGTGCAGCCGCTCAACGAGAGGAAAGCCTTGCCATCCGGGAATGTTGAGCGGCGAGACCGTGCCAGCCAGCGGATCCATCGGACCCCCGCAGCCCACGCCGACGACGTCGGGGCGCTCAGCGGCGCTGGCGCAGACTCGCTCCGTCAGCGCCAACACCGTGTCAAACAAAGTCTCGGCGTCGGCTCCTGGGATCGTCGGCGCTTGCTGGCGCGCAAGCAGCCTTCCTGCAGCGTCGACGAGACCAACGGCGACCTTCGTCCCACCGATGTCGATCGCCAGGCAGGTTGTCGCGCTCATGGGGGCGGCGCCCCTTCCGGATCAGTCCTCGTGTCGACGGAAGCGGCTGCGAAGCCAGTCGCGAGCATCATGGACGGCGCTCTCGATGTTGCTCTGCGCACCAGAGCGCTCCTCGTCGTGGAGCGAACGGGTGACGTCATGCCAACCCGCCTTGCCCATGCGCCGAAGGTTTCGCTCGAAGACCACCGCGGAACCGAACATGATGGCCACACCCAAGAGGCCGAGGAAGACCGACACGGGATAGAGCGCCACCAAGCCGATCACGCCCAAGACGAAGACCACTGCTGCCCACTTGGCCTGTCGACCGGCGTGCCGGTAGACGGACTCGTTGGCAACGCGGTTGGCAAAGGAGGGGTCTTGCTTGCTGAGCGACTCTTCGAGCTCTGCGAGGATCCGCTGCTCGTGCTCTGACAGTGGCACCGATCTCCTCCCTTCCCCTCCGAGTTCGAAGCCCACGAAGGGCTCTGCTGGGATATTACGACGCCAACAGGGGAGGCGTCACGCGGTGGTGAAGAATTCCCCCAGTTGTCACACTCACCGCTATAGCGTGAGCCCGATGCCTAACACCCGCGTGACGCCGTGACCACCCCTCCCGAGCTCGTTGAAGAAGGTGATCCCAAGGGCACGTCGCTCGAGGCGATCGCCCCACCGAAGCGCCACCTGGCTCGGCGCATCATCACCTGGGTGCTCGTCGTGCTCTTCGCGATCCTCACCCCCGTCACGATCGCTTCGGCCTGGGCGGTCAAGACGGTGACCAACACCGACCGCTACGTCTCGACGCTCCAGCCGCTCTCGTCGAACCCCGTGATCATCGACTACGTGGCGACCAAGGCGACGACGACGCTGTTCGATCAGCTCAACGTCGAAGGTCGCATCGGGGCACTCGTCCCCTTCGGCGGCAATACGATCGCCGCTCCTCTGACCCAGCAGCTCGAGACCTACACCCAGGCCCAGGTCAAGAGCCTGCTCTCGACGACGTGGTTCCAGGAGCTCTGGCAGAAGGAGAACGAGTTCACCCACTCCCAGGCGGTAAACCTCCTCACCGGCAAGGACACCGGGGTCACCACGACGGCTCGCAAGATCGTCCTCAACCTCACCCCGGCGCTGACCAAGGCGATCGATGAGCTCGACGCCAAGGGCATCACGGTCTTCGACCCGATCAAGCGCAAGCTCAACACGGACAAGGCCCTCACGTTCGACCTCTACACGAACCAGCAGGTCCAGACGGCCCAGAAGTACTTCGGGCTCGCCGTCAACCTTCGGATCTTCTTGCTGATCTTCACGCCCCTGATCGGCATCGCTGCGGTGGTGGTGGCCGTCGAGCGACGTCGAACTGCCCTGCGGACCCTCCTTGGAGGCATCCTCGGCTGCTTGGTGCTCATCGTGCTGCTGACCTGGGTGCGGAGTCGCTTCGTCTCGGCGGTCCCACAGGACGCCTCGCAGGTAGCCCAAGAGGTCTGGGACACCCTCACGCGCTATCTGCACCGTCTGCTCTATGCCGTGCTCGGGGTCTTCGTCCTCGGTTCGATCGGCCTCTGGATCGCCGGACCGTCGACGTGGGCGGTGGCCACGCGCCGAACGATCCGAGGCTCGTCGAAGAAGGTCGCCAGCACGGCCGATGACGCCTATCACTCCGAGACGACGAGCAAGGCCATCGACAAGGCCACCGGCGTGCTCGAGACCGCGAACAACTTCGTCAAGCGCAACCTGGTGCCCATGCGCTGGGTCGGCGTCTTCGTGGCCGCCCTCATCCTGATCACGGCGAGGACGGTCAGTGCGCTCTTCTGGACGATCGTGCTCCTGGCCATCTACCAGGTGGTGATCTCGTTGCCTTGGGTCCGCGCCCAACCTGCGCTCCAGCGAGGCTCGTCGAAGGAGCTCTCGAGCGTCGCCGGTCCCGGGGACGGCTCCGCCGACGACTCCACGCCCGAGGCCACCTAGCAAGGACCCGGCCCTCCCCCAACGCCCACTCGGCGGGAGCTAGCTCACAGAGGTCTAGCGCTGGTGGTCGTGGGGGTGCTTCGATCGACGCAGCAGCAAGGCGAGCAGGGCGCCCAGCCCGGCGCTGATGACGATGACGGTGATCAGCGAGGTCTCGGCGCTGAACACCCAGAAGTGCACCTTGACCTTCTGGGTGTTGGCGATGACGAACCAGAGCAGGAGCGCGCCGGCCAGCGTGATGATGACGAGGCGCGCGTCCCGCCGTGGCCGTCGCTTCTCCGAGCGCTCCATCTCATCAGTCATCGCTTCGCTCCTCGTTGCCTCTCACCATCGTGACAATACGGGGAGGGACACAGGGGGATCCCGCCCGCGTGGCTACTCGAGGTCGCGACCACCGAGCTGAGCTGGCTCCTGGAGGCTCGTGATCGCCACCGTGTCGAGAAACGTCTCGAGCTCTGGGTGCTGCGTCGGTGACCACAGCGCCGCCAGCTCGAAGAGCTGCGCCCGTCGAGCGTCACCGAGTCGCCGAGCCAGCTCGAGACCGCTCGGCGTGAGCGATACCTCACTCTCGCCCGCGTCGAGCAAGCCCGCAGCGGCCAGCGCGTCGATCGACCCGTCCGTGCGACGCGGTCCCTCCTTCGCAGATCGACCCGGGCCCTCGAGCAGCCCTCGCTCCGAGAGCTGGAGCAGCACCCAGATGCTCTCTGGGTCCATCGTCGTGCTCGCGCGCTCGCGCCAGGTCGGCGTAGGCCGCGGGCTTGTCCTCGGCAGCGAGCGATCGCTCGATCGCCAGGGTCGCCTCTTCAAAGCTCGAGAGCTCTTCCACCGTGCCGCCAAGATCCATCGGAACCTGGTTCGTGGCCACGACCTTGCGAAGCTCGATCTCAGGGAGCATGAGCGCAGAGGACGAAGGCGACGATGCCGAGGGGGGCCGCCAGGAGGAAGATCACCTGGACGGTGTCGGCGATGGCGTGCCGCAGCGCAAGCTCGACGACGTGCGGCAGCGTCCTGATCAGCGCCGGCGTGATCGAGCTGAGCTTCAAGCTCGAGGTTGCCTCGTGCAGGATCGAGTGGAGCTTGCGGGGCAGGACGTTGGCGTAGATGGCACCGAAGATGGCCACCCCGAAGCAGGTCCCCATCGAGCGGAAGAAGTTCGACGACGCCGTGGCCGCTCCGAGGTCCTCGTAGGCGACGGCGTTCTGCACCGCCACGATGATGACCTGGACCAGCATGCCGAGCCCGAGGCCCAAGAACAGCATGTAGAGACCCATCGCCCAGGCTGAGGTGCTGTAGGAGATCGTCGCCATCAGCAAGAGCCCGACCGAGGTCAGCGCCGTGCCAAGGATGGGGAAGATCTTGTAGCGGCCGCTCCTCGCGATCAGGTAGCCCGAGCCCATCGACGCCACGGCCAGACCCATCAGCATCGGAAGCATCCGCAGCCCCGAAGCGGCAGGCTCGACGCCTTTGACGTCTTGGAAGTACAGCGAGATGAAGGTGATGACACCGAACATGGCGAAGCCCGTGATGAAGCCGATGCCCGTGGTGAGCGAGTAGGTCCGGTCGCGGAAGAGATGCGGCGGGATGACGGGTTCGGTGGCCCGCCGCTCGTAGAGGAAGAAGCCCACCGTGAAGAGCACACCGAGGATCCCCATCGCCACAAGCGCCGGTGAGGACCACGCCAAGGTCGTGCCTCCGAGCGAGGTGAACAAGATGAGCCCTGAGGCGCCCAAGGTGATCAGCAGCGCCCCGAGGTAGTCGATGGAGCGACCGGGACGGGCGTGGGAGCGAGGCAGGGCGATGGCCGTGATGACGAGGGAGAGCACGCCAAAGGGGATGTTGATGTAGAAGACCCAGCGCCACGAGAGGTACTGGGTGAAGATGCCGCCGAGCAGCGGTCCGATCACGGTGGCCAGGCCATAGGTGGCGCCGAAGATGCCGGCGTAGCGGCCACGATCTCGAGGCGAGACGATGTCGCCCAAGATCGACTGCGCCCCCACCAGGAGCCCTCCCCCGCCGATGCCCTGGACGGCGCGGAAGATGATCAGCTCGAGCAGGTTCTGCGACAGCCCGCAGAGGATCGAGCCGAAGAGGAAGATGATGACGGCCCCCTGGAAGAACGACTTGCGGCCGTAGAGATCGCCGAGCTTCCCCCACAGCGGCGTCGAGACCGTCAGCGCCAAGAGGTAGGACGTGACGACGAGGCCGATGTGCGACGCGCCGCCGAGGTCGCCGACGATCGTCGGCAGGGCGGTGGTGACGACCGTCGAGTCAAGCGACGCCACGAACATCCCCGTCACGAGTGCCGCGATCACCAGGTAGAGCTGGCGCTTGGTGATCGGCGCCGGTGGTGCGGAGGCCGCCGAGACGCTCATCGGGCGACGAGGGTCTCTCGACGTTGGCGCGAGCGTGCGCGTCGCTCACCATGGGACCACTCCGCACCCCGGCAGTCTACGGTGGACCGATTCTCACGGCTTGCTCGTTCCGAGAGGCCAGAGCGAAGATCGGCCAGCGATGACGAACCCCAGGCCACGAGACGATGCGGAGCCCGCCGACGGCTTTGTGGCCACGCTCCTTCGAGAAGAGGTCCTCAGCGGGATCTTGCTGACCGGAGCCCTGGTGGCGGCAATCGGCTGGGCGACGTTCGCCTCCTCGAGCTACGAGCGGTTCATCACCGCCCACGTCTCGCTTCCGAGCGTGCCGTCCTCGATCGTGCACGACCTCGAGACGCTGGTCACCAACGGGCTGATGCTCGACCTTCTTCTTGGCCATCGGACTCGAGATCGGTCGAGAGCGCTCGTCAGGTGCGCTCTCACACAAGAAGGACGCGTTGTTCCCCGTCCTCGCTGCCTTGGGAGGCATGATTGGTGCCGCGCTCGTCTATCTGGTCGGCGTCTGGCTCGGCGGTTCGAGCGGCTTGGCGGGTGGCTGGGGCATCCCCATGGCCACCGACGTTGCCTTCACCTTGGCCGCGCTGAGCCTTATGAGCACTCGGGCGCCGACCTCGCTTCGGATCTTCCTGCTGACACTGGCCATCGCTGACGACGTGGGCTCGGTGATCGTCCTGGCGCTCATCGGCCACCAGCGCGTCGATGTCTCGGGAGCCGTCAGGCTGCTGAGCGCCCTCGGCGTGGTGGTCGTCGTGGCCCTCGCCACGCTTGCCCGGCGTCGTCGAAGCGGACCCGTGATCTTCATCGTCTTGACCCTGGTGCTCTGGTGGCTGCTCGCTCACGTGGGGATCGAGCCCACCTTGGCTGGGGTGGTCATCGGCGTGCTTGCTCCTGGTGATGGACGACCCAGAGCGGCGGGTCTCGCGATCGAGAAGGTGGCGTCGCCGCTCTCGGGCTTCGTGATCTTGCCCCTGTTCGCTTTGGTGGCCGCCGGCATCGATCTCAGCGTCAAGCCCTGGTTGGGCCACGGGGACCTCATCGGGCCCTTGGTCGCTGCTCGCGTGCTGGGCAAGTCTTTGGGGATCGTGGGTGCTTGCGCCTTGTGCGTGCGACTCGGGCTCGGTCGCCTCCCTCGCTCGGTCTCGTGGCGTCAGCTCGGTGCAGCCGCCGTCCTCTGCGGGATCGGCTTCACGGTGCCGCTGCTCTTCGCCGAGCACACCTTTGCGGGAGAGCCCGCGCAGCTCGCCGCCACCAAGGTCGCCCTGGTCGGCGCCTCCGTGCTCTGCGCCGCGATCGGCTTGCTCTTGCTCAACTGGGTGCTCCCCCGCCGGAACGAAGGGCGCTGAGCCTCATCGCTCAGCGGTCGGCGTCGTCGCCGAGCACACCGACGGGACACGAGACGCCGGTGCCTCCGAGGCCGCAGTAGCCGTGGGGGTTCTTGAAGAGGTACTGCTGATGGTGCCCCTCGGCGTAGAAGAACGGTCCCGCTGGGCCGAGCTCGGTGGTGATCGCACCGAGGCCTGCGGCGCTCAGCATGGCCTCGTAGCGCTTGGTCACCGCGCCGGCGGTGGCCTCTTGCTCGGGTGTGGCCCACCACAGCCCTGAGCGGTACTGGGTGCCCACGTCGTTGCCCTGGCGGAAGCCCTGCGTCGGATCGTGGTGCTCGTAGAAGAGCGCCACGATCGCCTCGTAGCTGATGACGGAGGGGTCGAAGACGATCATGACGGCCTCGGCGTGGCCTGTGCGACCCGAGCAAACCTCTTCGTAGGTCGGGTTCGGTGTGTAGCCACCCATGTAGCCGACCGCAGTCGTGTAGACGCCTGGGGTCTCGAAGAATGTCCGTTCCGCTCCCCAGAAGCAGCCCATGGCCACGTAGGCGACCTCGAGACCCTCAGGAAACGGCGGAAACATCTCGGTGCCGAGCGACGCGTGCACGCTGGGCACGGCGAGCGGGTCAGACCGACCTGGCAGGGCCCTGGTCTCATCGACCATCCCGGGACTCCGTGAGAACCTCATCTGCGCCTCCCTTTTGGATCCAGCCTATGGCTGCTCTCCGCAGAGCCACGCCGCGTGGTCCTAGCCTTTGGACCATGGGGAGAGCCGCCGAGGACGCATCGCTGGTCGAAGAGGCCCTAGCCACGGTCCGCTCGGCCGGAGGTCGGGTCACACCGGCCAAGCGAACCTTGCTCGGCATCTTGGCGTCGAACCCCACGCACCTGACTGCTGACCAGATCACCGCTCTCGTCCAGCGAACCAGCCCCGACGTCGCTCCGTCCACCATCTACCGCATCCTCGAAGAACTCGAGCGCATCGGCGTGGTCGAGCACAGCCACGCCGGCAAGGGTCCCACCAGCTACCACCTCGCTCACGACGCCCACGGGCACCTGGTCTGCGAGCGCTGTGGCAAGACCATCGAGGCACCCACGTCGCTCTTCGACACGCTCGTCGAGCAGGCGGCAGGCCAGCTTCGGCTTCACCGTCGATCCACACCACTTCGCCGTGCTCGGCATCTGCGCCGACTGCGCCACCCCGAGCTAGCTCGGACACGCTCGGCGCTCCGCAGCCTTCGCTGGGCCACGCTGGCGGTGAGCACGCCGGCGAGCAGCGAGATGATCGCCAGCGGGATGACGGTGAGCCGGAAGGCCACGATGCACCTGGTGACCGAGGTGCGACGATCCGCCGAAGGCGGTGAAGACCGCTCCCACTGCCGCGATCCCGAAGGCGGTGCCGATGCCCCTCGTGGTGTTCAGCATCGCCGAGCCGACCGCCGCTTGCTCGACCGGCACGCCACTCATGACCGTGGCGTTGTTCACCGTGTTGAGCAGACCGAAGCCCACGCCAGCAATCGCCAGCCCGACGGCGAGGAGCACCAGCGACGAGGCGCCGAGCGCGACGAACCCCGTGCCACCGGCGGCGAAGCAGCCAGCGATCGATCGCCGTCGCATCGCGCCCGACCTGCCGGGTCACCCGGACGGCGAACGGCGCCACCAGGCCGATGGTCAACGGCAGCGCCAGGAGCACGAGGCCAGCGACCGGCGTGCTCTTGAACAGCCCGCGCTCGATGAGGAACGGCACCGTCAACAAGAGCCCGAAGAGCGCCAGGTAGCTGAGCGAGGCCGCACCGAGGCCGCGGCGGATCTTCCGCAGTGTGCAGCAGCTCAGGAGAGATCAAGGGCTCGGGCGCTCGCCGCTCGTGGTGGATGAACCACGCACCGACGACGAGGGCCACGGCGAAGCCGCCCACGATCAGCGGTGAGAGCCATCCAAAGGTGCTGGCGAAGGAGAGGGCGATGAACAGCCCGATGATCGAGACCATCATCGAAGCGGTCCCCGACCAGTCCATCGGACGCGGCTCGCTCAGGTTCCTCGAGCGAGGGATGAACAGCGCCGCCGCCGCCGAGCGCCACCAACCCGACGGGCACGTTGACGAAGAAGAGCCACCGCCACGACGCCACGCCCAAGATGAGCCCGCCAAGCGTGGGGCCGATAGCCAGGCCCAGCGCCTGTGCGGCCGCTTGGAAGCCGAGGCCCTTGGTCCGCGACGCCACCGGCAGGACCAGGACCACGATGGCCACGCTGTTGGCTTGGATCATCGCCCCGCCGAGCGCTTGGACGACGCGGCTCGCCACCAGCAGCCAGAGGTTGGGTGCGAAGCCACAGAGCACCGAGCCGAGCAAGAAGACGACGAAGCCGTAGACGTAGACCAGCTTGCGCCCGAACATGTCAGAGAACCGCCCGAAGGCGACCAGGGTGCCCACCACGGTCAGCAAGTAGGCGAGACCGACCCAGGTGACTGCTCCCAGCGACACGCGGAAGTGACGCTGCAGCGTGGGGTACGCCAGCGTCACGATGCTCGAGTCGATCTGAGCCATCATCGCTCCGAGGCAGACTGCGCCGACCGCCAGCCAGGGAGCGCGGCTCCACGATCTGATCGACGACGGACGAGCCATCTCGTTCATGTAGCGGCGAGGATGTGGCGGTCGAAGATCTGGGGGTCGCTCGCTCACGGGTCCATCTTGTCTATGCCTGTGCACTCTGTCGATGTCGAGGGAGCGCGACCTTTCGTGCGGTGGCCACCAGCGACCACCGTGACCCGGCGCTCAAGAGGCGCGCTGCTACCCTGAGTCCGGATGTCGACGCCGAGGACCACCCCGTGATCGAGGCTCGGAGCCTGTCGAAGACCTACGGGTCCACCAAGGCTGTCGACGATCTGTCCTTCAGCGTCGATTCTGGCGTCGTCACGGGCTTCCTCGGTCCGAACGGTGCGGGCAAATCGACCACGCTGCGGATGATCTTGGGTCTCGACCGCCCGACGAGTGGCACGGTGACCATCGACGGCAAGTCCTTCGGGGACCTGCGCTGGCCCCTTCGAGAGGTCGGAGCGCTCCTCGAGGCCAAGGCCGTGCACCCGGGGCGCTCGGCTCGAAACCACCTGCTCTCCCTCGCTCAGACCAACGCCATCTCCGCCAAGCGCGTCGATGAGGTCCTCGAGATCGTCGGACTGAGCGCCGTCGCCACGCGGAAGGTCGGCAAGTTCTCGCTGGGGATGAGCCAGCGGCTCGGCATCGCAGGAGCGCTGCTCGGAGACCCCGGCGTCTTGCTGTTTGACGAGCCCATCAACGGCCTCGACCCCGAGGGGATCCTCTGGGTCAGGACCCTGCTCCGCTCCCTGGCCGACGACGGTCGAACCATCTTCTTCTCAAGCCATCTCATGAGCGAGATGGCCCAGACCGCCACCAACCTCGTCGTGATCGGGAGGGGCCAGCTCATCGCGGACACCTCGGTGGACGACTTCATCGCCTCGAACACCGAAGCCACGGTCCTCGTGCGCTCACCGCAGGCGAGCGAGCTGGCGAGCGCCTTGGCCGCCGCCGGCGGCCTCACCCAAGACCAGCCTGACGGCTCGATGCTCGTGACCAAGCTCGACGCCATCGCCATCGGCGACCTGGCGCTCAGAGCGGGAGCGGCGATCCACGAGCTCACCCCGCAGAGCGCCAGCCTCGAAGACGTCTTCATGGAGCTCACCGCCGACTCGGCGGAGTTCCACGCAGGGAACCAGACCGTATGACGACCACCCTTGAGACCACTCAACCTCGCGCCCTCCCTCCCGGGAAGACTGGCTTCACTCAGCTGGTCCGCTCAGAGTGGACCAAGCTGCGCAGCGTTCGCTCCACGTGGATCTGCCTGCTCCTCATCTTCGTCTTGACCGTGCTCTTCGCTTGGATCTTTCCGGCAGCGGTCGCCAGCCACTGGTCGACCGGCAAGGCGTCCGACCGGCTGAACTTCGATCCGGTCGCGACCACTCAGATCGGCGTGATCTTCTCTCAGCTCGTCGTCGGCGTCTTTGGCGCCTTGGCGATCACCTCGGAGTACTCGACCGGATCGATCCGCACCACCCTGGCTGCCATCCCCCGACGCAGCACCTTGATCGCCGCCAAGGCGTTCGTGATCTTTGTCCTGGTCTTGATCATCTCTGAGATCACCTCGTTCATCGCCTTCTTCGTGGGCACTGCGGTGCTCAAGTCCTACGGCGGCCAGGAGCTGCCGGCGAACAGCACCCTGCTCGACCAGCTGCGCTCGCTCCACGCCCCGGTCGCCTCGATCTCGCAGCCCGGCGTGGCGATCGCCATCTTCCGTGGCGGGCTCTACCTCGCCCTCATCGCCCTCATCGCCTTGGCGATCGGGCTGCTGCTCCGCCACTCCGCTGGGGCCATCTCGGCCATCGTGGGGCTCGTCTTCGTGGTGCCGCTGCTCATCCAGGCGCTCCCCAACAGCATCGCCAAGCCCATCCAACCCAAGCTGCCCTCCAACCTCGGGGCCGCCATGAGCTCGACTCGAGCCCGGGCCACCGACTTCGGCGGCTCCCTGCTCCACCCGTGGCCCGCAGCGCTGCTCTTGGCCTTCTACGCCGCGGTGCTGCTCGGGCTCGGCATCTGGGCCTTCGTCAAACGGGACGCTTGACCGAGCGGGCAGGTCGACGGAAGACCTCGACCAGATAGCGACCGGTGGTGGTGACCGTGGTGAGCTCCTCGACCACCGAGACCATGATCTCGGCCAGCTCGGTCGGCGTGGTCTCGGGCACCTCGAAGAGCAGGCCCCGGCGCGCATGATCTTGGCGATTGCGCCACGACGAGGGAATCGACGCCATCCCGGCCAGCCCCTCCCGGTGGAGCCGGCCGCGACGATGGAGCACCCCCAAGGTGCCGCTTGCGGTGCTGCCTGGCGCCGACGGCATCCACGTGGCGAGCGGCGCCTCGACGCTCTGGGAGCCTGCGAACCACGAGACGAGAGAACGATCCTCGATCACGGTGTTCGAAGGGACCCCCGGGGTGAGGTTGACCCACCCCTCGACCACCTCTAAGGACGCGATCGCCTCGATCAGCGGCGTGAGCTGGTCCTCGTCGATCTCGAGGACCTCTTTGACCGCCCGCGGGGCCATTTGATCAGAGCACCTTGGAGAGGAAGAGGCGAAGGCGCTCGTTCTCGGGCTCGACGAGCACCTTCTTCGGATCTCCCGACTCGAGGATCAAGCCCTCGTCCATGAAGACCACCGAGTCGCCGACCTCGCGAGCGAAGCCCATCTCGTGGGTGACCACCACCATCGTCATCCCGTCGAGCGCGAGCCGCCGCATCACGTCGAGGACGTCGCCGACCAGCTCCGGGTCGAGCGCCGAGGTCGGCTCGTCGAAGAGCATCAGCTTCGGATCCATGGCGAGCGCCCGGGCGATGGCGACACGCTGCTGCTGGCCTCCCGAGAGCTGCGAGGGGAAGGCCGTGATCTTGTCGGCCAAGCCCACGCTCGTCAGCAGCTCGGCCGCACGCTGCTCAGAGACCGAGCGCGAGGTGCCCTTGACCTTGATCGGTCCGATCGAGACGTTCTCGAGCACCGAGAGGTGCGGGAAGAGGTTGAAGCGCTGGAAGACCATGCCGATCTCGGCTCGCTTGGCGCAGATCTCCCGGTCCTTGAGCTCGTAGAGCTTGTCGTGCTGCTCTCGGTAGCCGACCAGCTCGCCGTCCACGCTGAGGCGTCCGGCGTCGAGCTTCTCCAAGTGGTTGATCAGGCGCAGGAAGGTGCTCTTGCCCGAGCCCGAGGGCCCGATCAGGCACAGCACCTCGCCAAGGGCCACCTCGAGGTCGATGCCCTTGAGGACCTCGTTGGCACCGAAGGACTTGTAGACCTGCTCGGCCTTGACCATGGGGGTGGCGCTAGTCATGAGGGGCTCCCTCGATGGTGAGCGGTGCCAGTGGCGGGTTCTGGTCCCTTGGACGGATGGTGAAGAGGTTCGACCGCAACCGCTGCCAGGGCGTCGGCGGGAGCGCTCGCGACGAGCCCTTGGCGTAGTGGCGCTCCAAGTAGTACTGCCCGATCGAGAGGACGGTGGTCAGGGCCAAGTACCAGATGCTGGCGACCAGCAGAAGCGGGATGGTCTTGTACGTCGTCTCGGCGATCTGGTTGGTGGCGAAGTACAGCTCAGGCACCGTGATGGCCCAGGCCAGCGACGACGTCTTGAGCATCGAGATGGTCTCGTTGCCCGTCGGTGGCACGATCAGGCGCATGGCTTGTGGCAAGACCACCAGGCGGAGCGTTTTCGACCGGCTCATCCCGATGGACTGGGCCGCCTCGCTCTGGCCCTCGTCGACCGAGATGATGCCCGCTCTGACGATCTCAGCCATGTAGGCGCCCTCGTTGAAGCTCGAGCGCGAAGCACGCGGCCACGAACGGCGTGAACACCTCGTTGGCGTTGAGCGTGAAGAAGGCGGGGCCAAAGGGGACGCCGATGGTGATGTGCGGATAGAGCGCTTGGATGAAGTACCAGAAGAAGATCTGGACCAACACAGGGGTGCCCCGGAAGAACCAGACGTAGACCCAGGCGGCACCAGCGATCAGCCTGCTCTTCGACAGCCGCATCACGGCCAGGAGCACACCGATCACGATGCCGGCGATCATGGCGATGACGGTCAGCTCGATGGTGACCACCACACCGTGGAGCACCGTCGAGGTGAAGAGGTACTCGCGTATCGTCGCCCAGCCGTAGCGGCTCCCACTCTGGTGGGGTTGCTGGGTCTGCGAGAAGATCAGGGTGTTGACCAGCATCGCCCCGAGCACGACGAGCACCACGCCGGCCACCCAGCGCCACGGGTGGCGCACAGGGACGGCCTTGATCGGAGCTGGCCGCTCCGAGTGGGTCGAAGGGGTGCCGAGCTTCGATGCTGGGATGTCGTCGCTCATTGAGCGATCAGGTCAGCTCGTGGCCCCGTTGATCGAGACCGACTGGACCGCACCGGACTCGACGCCCCACTTCTTCAAGATCGTCGTGTAGACGCCGTTGGCCATCAGATGGCTCACCGCCGCAGCGATCGCGGGAGCCATGCCGTTGTTCTTCGGTGTGGCGATGCCGTAGGGAGCGACGTTGAAGGCCTCGCCCGAGAGGGCGAAGGCACCACCAGACTGGGCCACCACGTAGCCCGCGACCTGCGAGTCGGCGAAGCCGACGTCAGCGCGGCCGGAGCTGACTGCCAGGTTGACCGCGGTCTGGGTCGGGAAGCTCAGCACCGAGACTGCCGACTTGCCCGCCTTCTGGCAGGTGGTGTCGGCTGTCTTGGCATCGGTCTCCTCCACGGTGCCGGTCTCTACGGCCACGGAGTGGCCACAGAGCGAGGCGGTCGAGGAGAACGTCGTCGACGAGCCTGACTTCACGTAGAAGGCCTCACCAGCCTGGAAGTAGTCGACGAAGTCGACGACCTCTTGGCGAGCTTTGGTGTCGGTGAAGGACGAGAGACCGACGTCATACTTGCCAGCCTGGAGTCCCGGGATGATGGCGTCGAAGGTGACGTTCTTGAGGATCGGCGTCAGACCCATGGTCTGAGCGATGGCCTTCCCGAGGTCGGCATCCATGCCGATGATGTCGGTCGAGCCAGGGGCGGTGAACTCATCGGGCGGGTAGGTGGCGTCCATGGCGAAGGTGACCTGGCCTGACTGGGTGACTGCCGCCGGGACCAGCTCCGCTACCGCGGCAACCTTCGACTGGGTCGGGATGGGGGTTGAGGGAAGCGTGGTGGTGGTGGAAGTCGACGAGCTCGAAGAACCAGACGAGCACGCAGCCGCCACCAAGGCGACGGCGACGAGCGCCGCACCCAACGATGCTCGGCCGAGGGTCCTCCGGTTGGTGCCTTCCATGAGCTTCCTCCTCGTTGGACGTTCGGGTAAGTCTCGCACGATCGACGGCCATCGGGCGAGTTGAGCGCACCGCTCGCACCGCGTCGACTGGCTGGCGCGCCTCGAGCCCTCTGCTCAGGGAGCGAGCGCCACTTTGATCGCGCTGCCCAGTCGCTCGAGCGCCGCGTGACCGGCCTGCAAGCCGCCAAGGCACAGGTAGCCGTGGATGAGGCTCGACTCGTCGAGGAGCTCGACGCTGACCCCTGAGCCCTGGAGCAGGCCCACGAGGGCGAAGCCCTCATCGCGAAGGGGATCGAAGCCAGCCACCGTGACGATCGACGGTGGGGCCGCCTTGAGGTCGACCGAGAGCAGCGGCGACAGGCGCCGATCGGCCTTGTCCTGGTCGGGCTCAAGGTACTGCTCGAAGTAGTAGGCCATGTCATCTCTCGTGAGCCCGAAGCGAAGATCGAAGTCATGCCGTGACTCGGTGACGAGCTCTGGTCCAAGAGACGGATAGCAGAGGATCTGGAGCGCTGGGGCCAGCTGGTCCCGACCGACCTCGAGCGCGGCAACGAGCGCCAGGCTCGCGCCCGCCGAGTCTCCGCCGATGGCCACGAGCTCGCTCGACGCGCCGAGATCTGCGGCGTGCTCCAAGGTCCAGCGAAGCGCCGCCGTGGCGTCGTCGAGCCCGGCGGGGAACCGGTGCTCGGGGGCCAAGCGATACTCGACAGCCAAGAACCGCTGGCCCGAGAGCTCGACGAGGTGTCGCAGCGCCCGGTCGTGGGACTCGATGCCTCCTTGGATCCAGCCACCGCCGTGGAGCCACAGCACGAGGCCACAGCGAGGTGCGGGTGCGCTCGGCACGTAGAGGCGGGCTCGAAGTGGCCCCGCCGCACCGGTGACCACCAGCTCCTCGGTGGAGCCGACCTCAGGCGGCTGTGGATCGAAGAGCCCTGTGGTGACCGGGTAGCTCGCCCGAGCTTCGCTGAGGGGGGTCGCTCGAGCGCCCGGAGCGCCGCTTCGGAGCCAGTCGTCGAGGGCTTCTTGCACCTCGTGATCGAGCTCCACCGACACCCCTTTCCTTTCCAGCGAGCCTAGGTCGTCGAGGTCGGCCCGGCGGAGAGGCCATCGTGAGCTCAGGGCGCGTGCCGCGATGTGGCCACTCGACGCGCCTGGTGAGGAGTCGATCGTTGCCACCAGCTGCCTGAGACACCGACGAAGCCCCGCCTCGCGCTGGCTGGGTGCTCTTTGGGCTGATCGCGGTGGCCTCCGTCGCCACCTTGAACCTGGCGATGGCCAACGTGGCGCTCCCCGACATCGGCAAGGCGTTCCAAGCCAGCCAGACCGGCTTGAACCTGGTCAGCCTGGGCGTCTCGCTGGGGCTGGCTGGGCGTCTCGCTGGGGCTGGCTGGCACCGTGCTCTACCTCGGCGCCATCACGATCGCTACGGGCCCAAGATGCACTGGGGCCTCGGGATGTTGAGGAGCGTCCCGAGGAAGGAGCAAGAGCACCAGCTGCTCGAGAGCCACGAGCGCCAGGACGCCGTCGCTACGAGCTGACGTCCTCGAGATCGGGACTCAGCGCGCTGACGGGGTCATCGCTCGGATCCACCGAGAGCCTGGGCGTGATCCGATCGAGCCAGCGCGGGTACCACCAGTTGGCCTTGCCCAGCATCTGCATGACCGCCGGCACGATGGCCATCCGGATGAAGAGCGCGTCGACCGCCACCCCGACCGCCAGGCCGACGCCGAACTCCTTGATGACCAGCAGGCCACCGAAGATGAACGAGCCGAAGACCAAGATCATGATCAGCGCGGCGGCCGTGATGGTCTTGCCGGTCGCCGCCAAGCCGTTTCGAACTGCCGTGGCGTTGTCGCCGCTCTTCAGGTACTCCTCGTGGATGCGGGAGACCAAGAAGACCTCGTAGTCCATGGAGAGCCCGAAGAGGATGGCGAACATCATCACCGGGATGAAGAACTCGATGGGGCCTTGTCTGCTCACACCGAAGACCCCACCTAAGACCCCGTGCTGGAACACGGCAGTCATCGCGCCGTAGGCCGCCCCGATCGAGAGCAGGTTCATCGCCGCAGCAGTCAAGGGGATCAGGATCGATCGGAAGACCGCTGCTAAGAGCAGGAAGGAGAAGAGCACCACGATCCCGACGAACAGCGGCAGCTTGGACGAGAGCACGTCTGAGTAGTCGACGAACGCCGCCGTGATGCCGCCGACGAGCACCGAGACACCGGTCCCCTTTGTTGCCGCGGGCAAGGTGGTCGAGCGCAGCGTCTGGACGAGCGTCGTCGTCGCGGCAGCCTGGGGCGACGTGGTCGGGAAGACCTGCGCCAGCATGACGGTCTTGCCATCCTTGGCTGGCAGCGCGATCGCCTTGGTGGTCGTGGCCACGCCTGGGGCGCTCGCCACCTTGTCGACGGCCTGCGTGAAAGCCTCTTGCTCTTGGGGGCTGGTGGTCACCGCCACCAGCTGGAGAGGGCCGTTGAACCCTGAGCCGAAGCCCTGGGCCAAGAGGTCGTACGCCGTCCGTGTGGTCGTTCCTGCCGCATCGTTGCCCTGGTCGGCGTTGCCTAAGCGCATACCGAAGAAGGGAGCGGCGAGCAGCGCCACGACCACCAGGGCCAGGAGCGCCGGGATGAGGGGTCGCCTTTGGATGAAAGCAGCCCAGCGCGGCCAGAAGCCCTTGGACCCGGCTCCGACGATGCGAGGCCCGTCGGTCGCCAGGCTCTTGCGCTGGCGACGGCTGAGCACCCTGGGTCCGATGAACGCCAAGAGTGCCGGGATGAAGGTCAGCGCCGCGAGCATCGTGAAAGCGACGCCGATCGAGGCAGCGACGGCCAGGCCGACGAGGAAGCCCACCTGCAGGACCAGCATTCCGAGGAGGGCGATGCAGACGATGACGCCGGCGAAGAGCACGGCGCGCCCAGAGGTGTCCACGGCAGTGATGATCGAGTCCTCGGTGCTCCGACCGGCCATCAACCCCTGTCGATGTCGAGTGACGATGAAGAGGGCGTAGTCGATGCCGACGCCGAGCCCGATCAAGAGGACCACCTGGTCAGCGAACGTCGGCACGTTCAAGGCGTGGCTGGCTAGCGCGATGACTCCTGTCGCGGTCCCAAGTGACAGCACGGCTGAGATCAGCGGCAGACCGGCCGCGAAGATCGAGCCGAAGACGATCAGCAGCACGATCAGGGCGAGGACGATCCCTGGCAGCTCTCCGCTCGACTTCTGCGGCAACGAGAGCTCAGCGAGCTGGCCAGAGACGGCGATCTTGACGTCGTGATTCGCAGGGGCGGTGGCGATGGCCACGAACTTGTCGGCTTGCTTGTTTGAGATCGCTGTTGCTTGGACCGAGAACGTCACGGTGGCGTAGGCCACGCGACCGTTCTTCGAGATCTGGTTGCTCGCACCTGGTTCGTACGGCGAGGAGACTTGCCCCACTTTGGGGAACGACTCGATCTTGGCAAGCATCGGCTCGATGACTGCCTTGACAGAGGGGTCGGTGACGGATTGGCCGGCGGGCACGGCGAAGACGATCCGCTCAACGTCTCCGGAGACCTGAGGGCTCGCTGCCTTCAGGATGTCGTAGGCGTCAGAGGACTGGGTGCCGGGCAGCTCGAAGTTGTTCTTGAACGCGGAGCCGATCGTCTGGGAGAGGAAGGTCACGACGAGGAGGGCCAGCACCCAGGTGACGATGGTGGCAGTGCGATGGCGCACACACCAGCTAGCGAGCTTCTTCACCTCGGGCTGCTCCTCGGATCGATGGGGTGGCGCTCTCACGAGCGAGACACCACGAAGGGACACGAGACTATCGTCACGTGACCCCCGTGACGAGCGGCCGGAAAAGCCCTCTGCTCAGCCCACTCCGAGGTCAGCGCCGCCGAGATCGATCTCCCGCACCTCGGGGGTCGCCACGTCGAGCACCCGATCTGAGCGCGGCACGCGCAAAGCGGTGAAGATCGCCGGTCGGACCAGGGCCAGGATGCCAAGGATCGCCGCCAGAGCCAGCCCTGAGAGCACGGTGACCAGCCGAACGCCGATCAGCTGGCCCACCGCGCCTTCGACGACGAGCCCGAGGGGATAGAGCGTGCCGAGCGCCATCATGTAGAGGCTGAGCACGCGAGCTCGAGAGGCCTCAGGCGCCCGCATCTGGACGACGCCGTTGAGGCCAGACAGGATGCCGATGTACATCGCCCCCACGAGGCACAGGCACAGGGCGGTCAGCACCAGCAGCGGCGAGGCGCCGTAGAGCACGATCGCCACGCAGAAGCCGAACAGCGACCCGATGACGACGACGTGCTGGCCCCGTCGCTTGGCCAAGGGGGCGATCGCCAGGGCGCCGACCACGGCACCGATCCCTTGTGCGGTGGTCAGGATCGCCGGCCCGCCGACCTTCTCGTGGAGCCCGTTGATGGCGAGGGCTGGGATCAGCCCGATGAAGGGTGAGCCCAAGAAGCCCACGATCCCTATGAGGATGATCGCCGAGCGGCAGCCAGGCTCTCGGGCCGCGATCCGAGCGCCGTCTCGCAGCCGCTCGAGCGTGGACTCGCCGGTCTGCACTCGCTCACGGGCGGGCAGCGTGACGAAGAGCAGGGCGATGATCACCGCCGTGAACGAGATGGCGTTGATCGAGAACGCCACCGCGGGCGACCAGAGCACCAAGATCAGCCCGGCCATGGCCGGTCCGAGGATCCGGCCCATGTTCCACTGGGCGGACGACAGCGAGATCGCCGCCAAGAGATCGTCGCGCTCGACGAGATCGGGGAGCATCGCTTGATACGCAGGGAAGCCGAGGGCTCCTGCTGCCCCTCCGACGAAGGAGAGGAGGACCAGTGACCACGAGGGATCGTCGTGGAGACCCACCATGACAGCCAAGAGCGTGGCGAAGGCTGCCTCCATGATGGTGGTGGCGATCAGCCAGCGCCGTCGATCAAGGCGGTCAGCGAGGACCCCGCCGATCGGCGCGAGCACACCCATGGGGAGAAAGCCGGCGGCCAAGACCAGCGCGGTCCACAGCGTGTTGTGCGTGGTGGTCGTCACCAGGGTCCCGAGCGCCACGGTCTGGATCCACGAGCCGACGTTGGAGATGAGCGCCGATGACCAGACGAGGGCGAAGTTCCGAGAACCGAGCGGGCGCAGCGACGAGAAGGCCACCCGCCCTAGCGTCCGGTGCTCAGGGCACGTCGAGCTGGCGTCGTGAAGCGTCGTCGAGAGCGCACGTGCGAAGGCTACCCATCGACCCTCTCGGATCGAACAGCCCCTTTCGCCTCTCTGGTCACCTCGAGATCCATGGACGACGGCTCGGGCGTCAAGCGCCATGCCGTGGAAGACTCCTGGCCATGACAGAGCAGCGCATCGAGGTCAGCCGTCCCATCCGAGCCACCCGACACGCCATCTTCGAGATCATCCGGGATCCGAAGGGCCAGGTTGCCATCGACGCCTCCGGCTCGCTCATGAGCAGCGACGACCCGCCGGTGAACGCCGTAGGCGACACCTTCGTCATGCACATGGACCGCGAGGCGATCCATGACTTCGATTTGGGGCTCTACGACGTCACCGTCGAGATCACGACGTTCGTGCCCGACGAGGAGCTCGCGTGGACCATCAGCGCCATGGACCGCCGCATCGGACACATCTACGGGTACCGGCTCGAAGACGTCGAGGACGCAACGCTGGTGACCTCGTACTGCGACTGGTCGGGGATCCCCGAGGAGTACAAGGCGAGCGGCGTCTTCCCGGTCATCCCCGAGTCGGCACTCCGAGCCACCTTGGGCATCCTTGCCCGCACCGTGCAGAGCTGACGAAGCGCACTGCCAACGGGCCGCGCCGGGCACGTTGCGCATCTCTTTGGAGCGGACGACGGGATTCGAACCCGCGACCCCAACCTTGGCAAGGTTGTGCTCTACCACTGAGCCACGTCCGCGTGACGAGAGGACATCCTACCCTGAGTCCTCGTGGGGTTCACACCACAGAGACGACCCGAGGATGCTCAGGTGGCGAGGGCCGCGTCGACGGCGAGGCCATCGATGTCCAAGATCGCCGCTGCCTCTTCTTCTAAGAGTTCTCTGAAGCGATCGATGTCCGGCACTCGCCGAGCGCACGCCAGGACGCCGAGCTCGAGGTAGTCGCAGTAGCTCATCAGCGTGACGTTGATCCCCTGGTTGAACATGAGGGGTCCGATGGGAGCGACCCGCTCGATCCTCTCCCCCGCGCAGTAGAGCGGTACGGGCGGCCCTGGCACCGAGGAGATGATCACGTTCGCCCCTGAGGGCAGATGGTCGAAGAGCTCGAAAGCGCTGACCACCTTGCCGGCCAGCGAAGCCAGCGCTGGTCCCGCCGCCTCGGCCATGTCGTTGACCGGATCGCTCGCAGGCTCAGCGCAAGCCTTGGCTGAGGCGCTCCTCTTGACCACCGCGTCCAGCCGCTCAAGTGGGTCGAGCACCTCTGAGTCGAGGGGCACCAGACGAGCCGAGATGCGGTTCCCGAGCTCGCCGGTCGTTCCGGGCACACGGATGTTCACGGGTACGAAGGCCACGAGGTCCTGACCCGGAGCCTGATCACGTTCGCTGAGCAAGCGACGCAGCGCTCCTCCCGTGATCGAGACGGCGAAGTCCGTCACCGTCCCGCTGTGGCGGCGCGCCGCCTCTTTGACCGCCGGCAAGCTCAGATGGAGCCTCACGAAGCGTCGTGCGTGGCTGATCGTCCCCGACAGCGCGGTCTGCGGGGCGTCGAGCAGGCCCGCGCCATGGCTCGGTGCACCCGATCCCTCGGTGGCCCCCATGACCTCGTCGACGCGCTCGGCGAGACGCTCGAGGCTTGAGCCGATCGCCTCGAGGATGGCACCGGGTCGGCGAAGCAGCTCAGAGCTCGAGCGCGTCAGCATGTCGAGGGCCGAAGGGATGGGTCCCGCAGGCTCGGGTGCGGGAGGCACCTCGACTGGTCCCGGCGAGGCCTCGAGGTCGAAGAGCCCGGCGAACTCCGTCACGCCCGCGACGCCGTCGCTCAGCGCGTGGTGCAGCTTGATGACCAGCGCCGTCCTGCCGCCCTCGAGCCCCTCGACCACGCTGATCTCCCACAGGGGCCGATCAGGTGCCAAGGGCGTCGCCATGATGCGAGCCACCAGGGCTTCAAGCTCGACTGCCGAGCCTGGCGACGGCACCGCTCTGCGCACCACGTGGAAGGAGAGGTCGAACTCGGGGTCGTCGACCAAGATCGGCTGACCGAGGTCGAAGGGTACCCGGATCACGCGTCGGCGCAAGATGGCGATGGTGCTGAGACGATCCTCGATTCGCTGGCTGATCTCCTCGAAGCGGACCTGGGCGTCTCGGTCGGGATCGGCCGGCGCGCCGAGCTCGACCACGGCCCCCATGTGGAGCGGCGCGTTCGCCGCGTCCATGGTCACGAACACGCTGTCGAGCGCACCGAGCGCCTCAGAGTTCATCGACCCGTGCTCCCAAAGCCCGCCACGCTGCGCGCAGAGTCCTCGAGGGTGGCCTCGACGAAGGCGACGTGCTCGATCGCTTGGACGACCAGCTGCGCGATGCGATCGCCCTGCTCGACGACGTAGGTCTCCTCGGGATCGGTGTTGACCAACAGCACCTTGATCTCACCGCGGTAGCCGGCGTCGATGAGCCCCGGCGTGTTGAGGCACGTGACCCCGTGACGAAGGGCCAGACCGCTCCGAGGCTGCACGAACCCGGCGTAGCCCTCAGGGATGGCAAGAGCGATGCCTGTGGGCACCAGCGCTCTGCCCCCTCTCGGTGCCAAGCTGGCCGAGGATCGTGCCACCAGATCGCATCCCGCATCAGAGGGGTTGGCGTAGCTGGGTCGCACAGCGGAGGGATCCAGCAGCTCGATGGGCACCGTGACCATGAGCCTCAGGGTACCTCCGAGGACGAGACCCTCGCCTCCGGGTCGCTACGCTTCCGGACGATGCTCGCATGGATCGATCTTGAGATGACGGGGCTCGACCCTGCTCGCCACCGCATCGTCGAGATCGCATCGGTCCTCACCGATGACGAGCTCACCGTCATCGCTGAAGGCCCCGACCTCGTCATCCACGCCACCGACGACGAGCTCGCCCAGATGGACGACTTCGTGCGCGCCATGCACGGGCGCTCCGGTCTCACCGAGCGGATCACCAGCTCGACGCTGAGCTTGGCTGAGGCCCAGGCCGAGACCATGGCGTTCCTCAAGAGCCACATCGAAGAGCCAGCCACCGTGCCGCTTGCCGGCAACTCGATCGGGACCGACCGTCGCTTCCTGGCCTCCCAGATGCCCGAGGTCGAGGAGTTTTTGCACTATCGCTGCGTGGACGTCTCGACCATCAAGGAGCTGGCCCGTCGCTGGTTCCCTGCCGACGCCGAGAGCGCTCCGGTCAAGCAAGGGACGCACCGAGCGCTCGACGACATCCTCGAGTCGATCGAAGAGCTCCGTCACTACCGCCTGCACGTCTTCAAGGGCGCCGATGCCTGAGCAGCACGTGGCGATGTCCATGGCTGAAGCGACCGACCAGATGACGCAGCCTGGCTCGATGTTCGAGATGACGAGCGCCTCGGTCAACGGCGTCGAGCTGCGGGTCTGGAAGAACGCCCCGAGGACGCTGCGCGACGTGCTGCTCGGCACTCGGCGTCACGCGGATCGCGACTTCCTCGTCTATGAAGACGAGCGGATCACCTACGCCGAGCACTTCGCCATGGCTGCCACCTTCGCCAAGAGGCTCAAGGAGGCCGGCGTCCAGCCGGGCGATCGGGTGGCGATCGCCATGAGGAACCTCCCTGAGTGGGTCATCGCCTTCTGGTCAACGATGGCCCTGGGGGCGATCGTCGTGCCGCTCAACGCCTGGTGGACCACCGATGAGCTGGTCTATGGCCTGACGGACTCGGGCAGCACGGTCGCCGTCGTCGACCTCGAGCGCTTCGGTCGCCTCAAGGGGAGGCTCGACGAGCTCGGCGAGCTCCGCACGATGGTCGTGGCCTCAGAGGATCGAGGGGTGCCGATCGAGCTGCCCGAGCAGCACGGTGCGGTCTCGGTGCGCTCGTTCTTCGACTTCCTCGGTGCGGTCGATCCCGACGAAGACCTCCCGGATGCCACCATCGAGCCAGACGACGACGCCACGATCTTCTACACCTCGGGCACCACAGGCCGTCCCAAGGGAGCGGTGGGCAGCCACCGCAACGCCGCCACCAACCTGATGAACCTGTTCTTCTTCTCGACTCGCACCACCCTGCGCCTGGGCAAGGACAAGAGCTCGTCGCCGTCGGGGCCGAACGCCTATCTCCTGAGCGTGCCGCTCTTCCACGCCACCGGGTGTCAGGCCATCTTGGTCGTCAACACGGCGGCCGCCGGGAAGATCGTGATCATGCACCACTTCGACCCCGAGCGGACCTTGGAGCTGATCGAGCGCGAACGGATCACCATCTTCGGCGGCGTGCCCACCATGGTCATGCAGGTGCTCGACTCACCGAGCTTCGCCAAGCACGACCTCTCGTCCGTGCGCTCCATCTCCTACGGTGGCGCCCCGGCGCCAGCCGATCTCGTCCGCAGGATCAGAGACGCCTTCCCCGTCGGCCAGCCCGGCAACGGCTACGGCATGACCGAGACGACCGCTGCCTCGGCCATGATCACCGGCGCTGACTACGTGGCCCATCCCGACAGCGTCGGTCCGATCACCCCCGTGGGTGAGGCGGCCATCGTGCCTGAGGGCTTCGAGGGCGACGAGCCCCCCGAGGATCGGGCCACCGGGCCCGACGTGATCGGCGAGCTCTGGATCAAAGGACCCCAGGTGGTGCGGGGCTACTGGAACAACCCCGAAGCGACCGCTGCCACCTTCACCAAAGGCTGGGTCCACACCGGTGACATCGGTCGCATCGACGACGAGGGCCTCATCTACGTGGTCGATCGCTCGAAGGACGTCATCATCCGCGGCGGAGAGAACATCTACTCGATCGAGATCGAGGCTGCCTTGTTCGACCACCCGGCCATCGCCGACTGCGCGGTGATCGGCGTGCCGCATCCCACCTTGGGCGAGGAGGTCGGAGCGGTGGTGGTGCTCCGCACCGGTGCCAGCGTCTCAGCCGAAGAGCTCGCCCGCCACGTGGGACAGCGACTCGCGGCCTACAACGTCCCCTCGCACTTCTACTTCCGAGACGAGCCGCTCCCCCGGAACCCGGCGGGCAAGGTCCTCAAGCGTGCGCTGCGCGACGAGGTGCTCGACGGCTGAGTCGGGCTAGGAGCCAGCGTCGCTCAGCGCAGTGATCTGGGCGTCGCTCAGCTCGATCGTGGCCGCCTCGCAGTTCTCCGCGAGGTGCTCAAGGCTTGAGGTCCCCGGGATCGGGAGCATCACCTCGGAGCGAGCCAGCAGCCAGGCGATCGCCAGCTGGGCGTGCGTGGCACCCGTGTCATGGGCCAGGTCATCGAGCAGACCACCAGGTGCAGCGAGCTTGCCCGAGGCGACCGGGAACCACGGGATGAACCCGATGCCCTCCTGCTCGCAGTAGTCGAGCACGTCTTCGGAGGAGCGGTTCGACAGGTTGTAGAGGTTCTGGACGGTCGAGATCTCGACGATGCCCCGAGCCTCCTCGATCGTCGCCACGTCCACCTCGGAGAGCCCGACCGCCTTGACCTTGCCCTCCTCCAAGAGCTCGGCGAGGAGGCCGAACTGCTCAGCCGCGGGCACCTTGGCGTCGACCCGGTGGAGCTGGAAGAGATCGAGAGCATCGACCTTGAGCGTGCGGAGCGACAGCTCGCACTGCTGGCGGAGGTACTCAGGTCGCCCCACCGGCAGCCACTTGCCCGGCCCTTGGCGCGTCAAGCCCGCCTTGGTGGCGATCTTCACCTGGCCGTAGGGGTGCAGCGCCTCGGCGATCAGCTCTTCAGCGATGCTCGGACCGTAGGAGTCAGCCGTGTCGATGAAGTCCACGCCGAGCTCGACGGCGCGACGCAGCACCGCCACCGCGTTGGCGGGGTCGACAGAGGGCCCCCAGACGCCCGGACCAGGCAGCTGCATCGAGCCGTAGCCCAGGCGGTGGATCTCGGTGCCCTTGAACCTGAACGTCCCAGAAGCATCAATCGGCGTGGTCATGTCGTTCCCCCTTGGCTGGCGCGTGGGAGGGAGCGTACCGGGACGCGCACGAGGGGCCGCTCGCAGGAGCGACCCCTCGTGACGATGCTGTGCGTGACGGGCAGCTCGCCGCGTCGCCCAGCTACTTGTTGGGCTGCGGCGTGATGCGCAGGTAGGGCTTGACGGCGTTGAAGCCCTTGGGGAACTTCGCCTTGGCGTCCTCGTCCGAGACAGCTGGGGCGATGATGACGTCCTCGCCGTCCTTCCAGTTCGCCGGGGTGGCCACCGAGTAGCCGGCCGTGAGCTGGAGCGAGTCGAGGACTCGGATGATCTCGTCGACGTTGCGACCCGTCGAGGCGGGGTAGGTCAAGATGAGCTTGACCTTCTTGTCGGGCCCGACGATGAAGACGCTGCGAACGGTCAACGTGTCGTTGGCGTTCGGGTGGATCATGTCGTAGAGGTCAGCGACCTTGCGGTTCTCGTCGCCGATCAGCGGGAAGGCCAGGGCCGTGCCCTGGGTCTCCTCGATGTCGCCAGCCCACTGGCCGTGGCTCTCCACGGAGTCGACCGACAGGCCGAGCAGCTTGGTGTTGCGCTGGTCGAACTCAGCCTTGCGAGCCGAGAAGGCGCCCAGCTCGGTGGTGCACACCGGGGTGAAGTCCTTCGGGTGCGAGAACAAGATGCCCCAGCCATCGCCGAGGTACTCGTGGAAGCTGATGGTGCCCTCAGTGGTGTCAGCGGTGAAGTCAGGGGCTTCGTCGCCCAATCGAATAGCCATTGATCGTGGTCCTCCCCATAGGCCTGTCGGTCTCTCCGACAGGCTTCGGTCGTGTGATGAGACAGTCACCTTACCGGTTTGCCTGGCGATTGTCGACCTCCTGAGTCGGATTTATCGAGATTGGCAGAGCTCACGCAGCGGTCCGACGAGCGGGCCTCGGTCACCGAACCTTCGGGCGGGCCATGGGAGACTCGATCTCTCATGAACGCCGCCTTCCCTGATCGTTCAGAGGTCGTGGTCGCCGCCTTCGACCTCGACGGGACGCTGACCGCGGGAGGCTCAGTGTTCCAGTGGCTCCAACGGGTTGCCGGGTCGAAAGGACACGGCGTCGGCCACCGTCCGGCACGCCCCCGGCCTTGGCCTTCGCCGCGCTTCGCAGCGGCACCACGGCCGACGACGCCAAAGAGCAGCTCTTCGTCAACCTCCTTCGAGGCAGGCCCCTCGCCGAGGTGGAGCGGCTCTCGAGGGCCTTCGCCGAGTCGCACGTCTCGTCCAAGCTGCGCACCGACACCAAGGCCCGCCTGGACTGGCACGTCGCCATGGGACACCGCGTGGTGCTCGTCTCCGCCTCGCCTGAGCTGTACGTCGCTCCCGTTGCCTCCCTCCTCGGCGCCCACGGCGCGGTGGGGACCCGGCTCGCCGTCGGGCCCAACGACGAGCTGACCGGCCGCTACGAAGGCCGCAACTGCCGTGGGTCCGAGAAGTTCTCCCGCGTGACCTCGTGGATGCGCTCTCAGGGCCTCTTAGGCTCCTCCGAGCAGGCACCCATGCTCTGGGCCTACGGCAACAGCCGTGGTGACCTTCGACTTCTTCGAGCTGCCGATCACGGCGTCAGCTGCGCGAAGCTCGGCATGCTGAGCCGACTCTCGCAGTTCCCTTCGCTCGCCGACACGGTGGCGGCACGTCGCTCGGCTGACGAGCGAGGACCCTTACGGGGTGGCGACCTTGAGCGACGCCTTGACGGGCAGGGTCACGATGCCCGGCGACCGGCCCTCGTAGATGGCCTTGAGCCGACAGGCGTCTTCCTTCCAGGCGTAGACGACGCCACCGAGCCTGCTCAGGATCCCGCCGGAGATCTTCATCTCCTCGCCAGCGAAGGGCCAGCTGTCGAAGGAGAAGGTCAGCTCGCCCTTGCCGGTCTCGAGATCGAGGTGCTCGTCGAGATCGAGCGTGGAGGTCGCCAGCACCAGGTAGCCGAGGGGGCTGTGGACCTCGATGCCGAAGACGACCCCTTTGACCGGGGCGTTCGAGGTGTAGACGAGCGTGATCTCTACCGGATCGCCGCTGCGGAAGGGCAGCGAGGCGACCGCACCGGGGTGGGTGCAGTTGATCTCAAGGAGGGTGACGTCGCCCTTGTGGATGGTCTGGGCCTCTTCGTGGACGGGACGCGAGGCCTCCTCGCCCAGCAAGCTGTCCCGGAAGATCTGGACCGCATGGCCAGGCGTGCCGATGTCGAGCATGTTGCCGTGGCTGAGCACCACCGCACGATCGCAGATGGACTTGACCTGATCAGCCGAGTGGGTGACCACGATGATGGTCCTGCCCTGCTCTTTGAACTCGCGGATGCGCTGGAGGCACTTGCGCTGGAAGCGCTCGTCGCCGACGGCCAGGACCTCGTCGATCACCAAGATGTCGGGCTTCACGCTCACCGCCACGGCGAAGCCCAGGCGCACGTACATGCCCGACGAGTAGAACTTCACCTGGTTGTCGATGAACTGCTCGAGCTCGGCGAACTCCACGATCTCGTCGAAGACCTTCTCGACGTCCCGTTTGGAGAGACCAAGCATCGAACCGTTCAGATAGACGTTGTCACGACCGCTCAGCTCGGGCTGGAAGCCAGCACCAAGCTCGAGGAGCCCGGCCAGCGTCCCGCGGACGACGACCTGACCCTGGGTGGGCTGGAGCACGCCGCAGATGCACTTGAGCAACGTGGACTTGCCGGAGCCGTTGTGGCCCAGGATCCCGATGGTCTCGCCCTCTTTGACGTCGAAGTTCAGGTCGTTGAGAGCCCAGAGGTCTTCGTAGCGAGCCTGGCCGCGCTTGACGAAGCGCTCTTTGAGGCTGTTGCCCCGCTCGTGGTAGAGGCGGAAGCGCTTGGAGACCCCTTCGACGGTCACCGCGCTCTGCTCGTTCATCACAGCTCCTCAGCGAAGTTGCCCTCAAGGCGTCCGAAGATTGCCAGTGCACCATAGGTGGCGAACAGCCCGACGACGATGAGGGCGAGATCCATGAAGAAGTAGGACGAGGCCGGCCAGGGGGGCAGCACGTGCGCCAGCTTGTTGTTGTAGTGGTAGAGGTGCTGGTTGTAGATGACCCGCTGGGAGGTCAGGATGATCGGCGTCATCGGGTTCAGCAGGTACACCCAGGTCAAGCCGTGATGATCGAGCTTGGGATGGATCTGGTTCCAGAACGAGTACACGATCGGGCAGGCCCAGAACCAAGCCATCATGATGACCTCGATGAGGTGCTGCATGTCGCGCAGGTACACGTTGACCGCGGAGAGCGCGATCCCGATCGCCACCGAGATCAGTGCCACCGCGATGAGCGCCGGGATGAGCAGCGGGAGCAAGCCCCACGCTGGCGAGTTCCCGACGATCACCATGAAGAGGATCAGGACGAGCGCCTGGAAGAACATGTAGACCGCGGCAGTGCCCACCGAGGCAAGGGCCAGGATCTCGCGGGGGAAGGCCACCTTCTTCACGATGCCGGCCTGCTGGACCACCACCCCTGTGGCGGTCTGCACCCCGGTCTGGAAGAAGTTCCAGAACAAGGTGCCGGCAAAGAGGTAGATGACGAAGTTCGGCACGCCGTTCTTCAGGATCACGCCGAAGACGAGCCAGTAGATCGCCAGGTTCGCCGCCGGGGCCACCATGGACCACAGCAGACCCAGCGTGGAGTTCTTGTACTTGATCTTGATCTCGGTGGAGACCAGGTTCACCAGCAGCTCTCGGCAACGCCAGATCTCGCTCAGGCGCGTGGGCACTGAGCTCGTCGCCGAGACGATCCTGACTTGCTTAGGTGGGGCTACGGCCGCTGCCTTGAGCTTCGTTGAGGACGCCGCCGACGCCGAGGCGTCGTCGGTCACGCCTAGTTCCCACCCACGCGGGCCGTCGAGCGATCGATCACCGCATCGATGAAGCCGTAGTCCTTGGCCTCTTCGGCGGTGAACCAGCGGTCACGGTCAGAGTCGGCCTCGATCCGCTCGACGTCTTGGCCGGTGTGGAACGCGATCCGCTCGGCCAAGGTCCGCTTCATGAAGACGATCTGCTCAGCCTGGATGGCGATGTCAGAGGCCTGACCCTGGATGCCACCGGCGTGGGGCTGGTGCATGAGGATCCGAGAGCTCGGCAGGGCGTAGCGCTTGCCCGCCGTGCCCGAGCAGAGGAGGAACTGGCCCATCGAGGCCGCCATGCCGACGCAGATGGTGCGCACGTCGCACGAGACGTACTGCATGGTGTCGTAGATGGCGAGCCCGTCGGTGACCGAGCCACCCGGGGAATTGATGTAGAGCGAGATGTCGTTCTCGTCATCTTCGGACTCGAGCAGCAAGAGCTGCGAGCAGATCACGTTCGCGGCCTGCTGGTCGACCACCGAGCCGAGGAAGATGATGCGCTCGCGCAAGAGGCGCTGGGTCAGATCGAACGGCGTGCCGCCCGAGTCGCCTGATCCGGCGAGCGAAGGGATGATGAGTGAGTTGTTCATGGTGTCGAGGCTACCTGCCAACGCTCCTCCGAGAGGCCCATGAGCCTCTCTAGGATGGTCCCGCGCCCTCCACCACGGTGGTCGGGGCATCGCTTGCGGGTGTGGCGGAATTGGCAGACGCGTCGGGTTTAGGTCCCGGTCCCTTCGGGGGTGGAGGTTCGAGTCCTCTCGCCCGCACTTGAGAGCGACCGCGAAGCGCGATCGCCTACGCTTCGACGATGGCTCCCACACGACCCCTGATCGATCCGCCGGAGGGCGATGCCCCTGAAGAGCTGCTCGTCGAAGACCTCATCGTCGGCGAGGGCGAGGAGGCCACACCGGGCCACCAGGTCCTCGTCCACTACGCAGGCGTCGCCTGGTCGACGGGCGAGGAGTTCGATGCGTCGTGGAACCGAGGCGATCCCTTCGTCTTCGGCCTCGGTGCCGGGCAGGTCATCGCCGGTTGGGACCAAGGCGTCCAGGGCATGCGCGTCGGGGGCCGGCGCCGCCTGACGATCCCCTCGCACCTCGGCTACGGCGCCGCTGGCGCCGGTGGGGTGATCAAGCCGCACGAGACGCTCATCTTCGTCGTCGACCTCCTCGAGGTTCGCTAGAGCCAGGTGCGCATCCTCGCTGCGCCCGACAAGATGCGCGGCACGCTCGATGCGGTCAGCTTCGCGAGCGCCATCGCTCGGGCCGGTCGAGCCCTCGGTCATGACGTCACCGAGGCGCCGATGAGCGACGGCGGTGAGGGCTTCGCCGCCTGCTTCGGCGGCCACGAGCACTTCGTGGCGGTCACCGGGCCGTTGGGTGAAGTCGTGCGTGCCTCGTTCTTCCTCGGTGACGGCTTCCTTGCCTCTCTCGAGAGCGCTGCTGGCGCGGGGCGAGCGCTGCTCCCCCACCCCACCGGAGAGCAGGTGGTGCTCGCCACCACCCGAGGCGTGGGCGAGCTCATCGTGGCAGCCGGCCGGGCCGGCGCCACCAGGGTGCTCGTGGGCTGCGGCGGCACGGCGACGACCGACGGTGGTCGAGGAGCGGTCGCGGCGATCGAGGACGCAGGGGGCCTCGGTGCGACTGCCCTGGTGGCGGCCACCGACGTGATGACCAGGTTCGTCGACGCCGCTGATCGCTTCGGGCCGCAGAAGGGGGCGACGCCGCCACAGGTCGAGCTGCTCGGCCGGCGTCTCTTCAGCGATGCTGCGTTCTACGAGGAGACCTTCGGCGTCGACGTGACCGCGCTCGATCGAGCGGGTGCCGCAGGCGGGCTCGCCGGTGGCCTCGCCGCGCTCGGGGCTGAGCTGCGCTCCGGTTTCGACCTCGTCGCCGAGCATCGAGGCCTCGCTCGCATCGCCGCGGCCACGCAGCTCGTGGTCACCGGAGAGGGGTCGCTCGATGCGACCACCTTGGAGGGCAAGACCATCTCGTCGTTGCTCGGGATGCTGAGCCCGTGGTGTCCCGTGCTCCTGGTCTGCGGCACCGTCGACGCCGCAGCGCTCAGCGCACTGCGCGCTGGCCGCCCCGGTCCGGTGCTCTGCTGCGATCTCTCGGAGCGCTTCGGCGAGCGGTCCCTCACCGACACCGAGCACCTGGTGGAGGAGTCGGTCCGAGAGGCCTTGGCGTCACGCTCGCTTGGTTAGGAATTCGGTTGGGAGAGCAGCAGCTGGAGATCGGTGATCTTGGCACCGCACAGCTCGATGAGCCGGTTGAGGCGCACGTCGGTGTCCTCGGTCTCCAAGAGGCGCTGGGCGTCGTAGAGCCCGAGGGGAGCAAAGGCACAGACCATCCAGGCATCGACCGCAGGATCGCCGCACAGCTCGATCTCGATGGGGCAGCACGGTCCGTCGGCCAGCTCTGAGAGGAGCATCCGAACCCGACGAACCCCGGCGGCCGCTTTGGTGAGCAGCTCAGGGTCGGGCAGAGCAGGAGGTTCGAGCAGCTCGACCGCAGCCATGGGATAGGGGTCGTCAGGCAGCCACTCGACCACCCGAAAGCGCTCGACGCCGCGAGAGACCAGCAGGGAGCGGCCGTCTTCGAACGGCACCACCATCTGGATCGTTGCCAAGGTGCCGGTGCTGCAGCGCTGGTCTCCCCCGCCCACCTCAGAGCCGGCCGAGATCAGCACCGTGCCGAAGGTCCCGTCTTGGGCGGTGACGTCATCGATCATCGTGCGATAGCGCGGCTCGAAGACGTGCAGCGGCAGCTCGGCACAGGGGAAGAGCACCGCGGAGAGCGGGAACATCGCGACGATCGTCGGTTCGGTGCTCACACGCTCAGGCTAGGGGTGACCATCGAAGAGCTGCCCGAAAGATGAAGCGGTCAGCCTCGCTCGGGCACAGACGCCGACGCCGTGCCGAGGACCTTGACCTCGCCGTCTTGGTTGGCCAGGTTCACCTCGAGGTCGACGAGGTGGACGCCGCCCTCCTCGCGCACGGCGGTGACCGCCACGTGGGTGACCAGCTCCTCATCGGGCCAGGTCTGTCGAGAGAAGCGGACGGAGTAGTCCACGAGGCGACCGATGCCGACGAAGTCGGTGATCGCCGAGGCCAAGAAGCCCATCGAGAACATCCCGTGACCGAAGACGCTGGGTTGGCCCGCCGCCTTCGCCAGGATCTCGTCGTGGTGCATCGGGTTGTAGTCCCCTGACGCGCCGGCGTAGCGGACGAGATCGGTGCGCCGCAGCACGTGGCGACGCACCGGTGCCTCCTGACCCACGCTGAACTCATCGATGAAGGGTGCGCTCATGCTTCGTCCTTGCCTCTCGTGGCCACTGCGCTACTTGCGGTAGATGACGTTGAACCGGACCTCGACGACGGGCTCGCCGTTCGTGGTGTCCGACCACGCTTGCTCTTCGACGATGAACGACATCGTGCGACCGTTCGATTCCTTCTGGTACACGTTCACGATCGAGCCCACCCCGTGGAGCACGTCTCCTACGACGACGGGGCGATGGAAGTGGAAGGACTGCTCGCCGTGCAAGATGAGCCCGCCGTCTTCGAGCAGGGTGTCCAAGATCGACTGCACGCCACCTTCAAGGGTTCCTGCACGCTCCTCGCGCGCTCGCCTGGATCTCGGGGAACGCACCCCAGTGAGCCATGACGAAGGGAAAGGTCGGCGCCACCGGGATGGCGTCGAAGCCGGCCTCCTTGGCCGCGGCGACCTCCCGGTAGACGGGGCTGTGGTCGAGGACGGAGCGGGCGAAGGTCGAAGCGGGTCCGCGCTCGACCACCACCGTGGTGTCCGATGTCCTCTGGCCGATCAAGCCGGTCAAGAACGCTTCGTCAACCATGAGGGACCTCTCTCCGTGTGGATTCGTGGGCAAGGCTAGCGACTTCGTCCACCACGAGCATGGCGAACGGCGAGCTCAGCCGTCGAGGCGCCCGAGCTCAGCCAGCCGGTCGGCCAGCGCGAGGAAGGCACGGCCGCGGTGGCTGATCTGGTGCTTCTCGGCCGGCGTCATCTCGGCGAACGTGCGACCGTCTCCCTCGTCAGGCACGAAGAGGGGGTCGTAGCCAAAGCCGTTGGTCCCTCGGGGCTCGGTGGCGATGCTCCCCGCCACCTCACCGGCAGCGAAGAGCTCGGTGCCGTCGGGGAACGAGGCGTAGGCAACCGTCGAGAAGCGTGCGGCACGATTCGTCTTGCCCGCCATCGCCCGAAGGAGCTTGTCGACGTTGTCGGCGTAGGTGGCGGACTCCCCGGCGTAGCGGGCCGAGTAGACACCGGGCGCACCGTCAAGCGCGTCCACCTCGAGACCGGTGTCGTCAGCGATCGCCGGCTTGCCAGTGGCCGCGGTGAGCGCCAGCGCCTTCAAGCGAGCGTTCGCCTCGAGCGTGTCTCCCGTCTCTTCGACGTCAGCCACGTCGCTCGGGCGATCGAGCAGCTCGACCTGGCCTCGTGTCGAGAGGATCGCGGCGATCTCGACGGCCTTGTCCTTGTTGTTGGTCGAGAGCACCACCTGGAGGGTCATCGACGTCGAGGCTTCGGTGCAGTGGACAGGACATCAGCTTGGGCCGCCAGCAGCGTGGTGATGCCGCCCTCGGCCAAACCGAGGAGTGAGTCGAGCTCCGAGCGAGAGAAGGCCAGCTGCTCGGCGGTCCCCTGGACCTCGACGAAGCGGCCGGCGCCGGTCATCACCACGTTCATGTCGACTTCGGCGCGCGAGTCCTCCTCGTAGGGAAGATCAAGCATGGGCACCCCGTCGATGATCCCGACCGACACTGCAGCCACGGCGTCGGTGAGAGGGTGGCTCGAGAGCTCGCCTTCGGCGAGCAAGCGGCTGCAGGCGTCGTGAAGCGCGACGTACGCACCGCAGATCGCGGCGGTCCTCGTGCCACCGTCAGCCTGGAGGACGTCGCAGTCGACCGTGATCTGACGCTCGCCGACGGCGACGAGGTCCGTCACCGCGCGCAACGAGCGGGCGATGAGGCGCTGGATCTCCTGGGTTCGGCCGGACTGCTTGCCCTTGGCCGCCTCACGGCTCGCCCGCTCTGGGGTCGACCCCGGCAGCATCGAGTACTCAGCGGTGACCCAGCCTTTACCCGAGCCGCGAAGCCACGGTGGGATCCGATCCTCGATCGACGCTGTGCACAGGACACGAGTCCTGCCCATCGAGACGAGCACCGAGCCTGCGGCGAAGACGGTGAAGTCCCGCTCGAAGCCCACGGTGCGCAGCTCGTCGATCTGGCGTCCGTCTGCCCGTGACGTCCTCTGCTCGGCGTCGCTCATCTTCGATGTGCCTCCTCGGCGGTGCTCGGTCCCATGGTGCGGGAACGAGCCAGCCTAGAAGCCCTAGAAGTAGATGACCTGCTTGGCTCGCTCGACGACGGTGTCGAGGTCATCGGTCCACGCCCCCGTCGACAGGTACTTCCAGCCATCGTCGCAGACGATGGTCACGATCGTGGCGCTCTGGCCTGCAGGGATCTGGTTGGCGCAGCGGACGGCCCCGGCCATGATCGCTCCCGACGAGATGCCGACGAACAGACCGAGGTCGGTCATGCGTCTCGTCCACTCGATCGACTCGCGAGGGCGGATCACGGTCTTTCGATCAAGGATCTCGGCACCACCGAGATCAGCGAAGATCGGTGGGATGTAGCCGTCATCGAGGTTGCGCAGGCCGTCGACCATCTCGCCAGTGGGCGGCTCGATGGCCCAGATCTCGATGTCAGGGTTCTGCTCCTTGAGGTAGCGGCCCACGCCGAGCAGGGTGCCTGAGGTGCCGAGCCCGGCTACGAAGTGGGTGACCTCCGGGCAGTCAGCCCAGATCTCAGGACCGGTGTGCTTGTAGTGCGCCGCCGGGTTGGCTGGGTTGGCGTATTGGTAGAGGAAGACCCACTCGGGGTTGGCCTCGGCCAGCTCGCGGGCCATGCGCACCGCGCCGTTCGACCCCTCGGAGCCAGGCGACTCGATGATCTCGGCTCCGAAGACCTCGAGGAGCTGGCGACGCTCGATCGAGACGTTGGTCGGGAGCACGACCTTGAGGTGGTAGCCCTTCAGCCGACAGACCATGGCAAGGGCGATGCCGGTGTTGCCCGACGACGGCTCGATGAGGATCTGGTCGGGCTTGCCCGGCACCAAGATCCCCTCAGCCTCGGCGGCTTCGACCAGGCTGAGCGCGACACGGTCCTTGACCGAGCCTGCGGGGTTGCGCCCTTCGAGCTTGGCCACGATCTGGACATCGGGGTTCGGGCTGAGGGCCGAGACGTCGACCATGGGTGTCGATCCGATGAGCTCGAGGACCGAGGCGTAGCGGGTCACGAGCGCAGGATGACCGTGCCAGCTCCACCGGCGACGGCAGGGAGGATCGAGATCTCGTCACCGTCCTTGACCGGCGTGTCGAGCTGCTGGAGGTAGCGGACGTCGTCGTCGTTGATGTAGATGTTCACGAACTTGTTGAGCGAGCCCTCGTCGCTGATGACCTGACCGCTGAGGCCAGGGTGCTGGTCCACCACGGTCGAGAGCACCTCGCCGATGGTCGAGCCTTCGATCTCGAGGACGGCAGCGCCTCCCGCGTGGGCACGTAGGACGTTGGGCAGCCGAACTGACACAGACATCGCTGGGACCTCCTCAAGGAGCGGGCGCTCGCCGGCTCGAAACCTGACCTTGCTGGTCAGATATTACCGGGCGAGCAGACCGCCGGAGCGCTCAGTCCCCCTGAGCCACCTTGGAGGGTCGATAGCACGCGGCCAGCTGCAGGAACGCGCCGCCAATTCCGGCCACTGCGGCGATGATCAGCCCGACCGCGGGCTTGACGTGCCAGAACTTGACCGCATGGTCGAGCGACCAGGCTCCCGCGCCCAGGCCTCCAAGAGCGATCGCCACCACGGCGACGGTGAGGCAGTACTCGTAGCCCTCACCGGGGTTGAAGATGAAGAAGCCGTTCTTGCGGTGCACGGTCACGATCGCCACGATCATGACGGACGCCAACCCGGCGCAGGCCAGCGGCGTGAAGAGCCCAAGCATCAGCAAGATGCCGGAGCCCACCTCAGTCAACGCCGCTGCCCAAGCGTTCGGAACACCAGGGCGCACGCCGATCGACTCGAACCACGCGGCCGTCCCTGGGATCTTGCCGCCACCGGTGATCTTGCGATAGCCGTGCATGAAGATCATGAAGCCGAGCATCACGCGGATGGCCAGCAGCGAGATGTTGATCGCCACCAGCGAGCTGAAGTGGATGTCCATGGAAGGTGTGCTCCTCGAGAAGGGCCGACTGGCTGTCTTCGGAGCCTACCGGCACCCCTCGCGGAGGCGGTGGTTCTCCCTCCATAGCTCAGCGAAGCTCGAGCTGCTCCTCGGTCACCTCGCCGTCGACGATGCGGAAGCTGCGAATGGCCGGCGAGGTGTCCCGCAGCGACACGATCACGTAGTGCCACGTCGGATCGGGCGCTTGGCTCACGTCGGTCGGCGAGGGATAGGCCTCTGAGTGGGTGTGCGAGTGGAAGACACCGAGCAGCGAGCTGCCCTTGGCCTCGGCGGCACGGTCGGCTCTCAGGTGCGCCTTCGGATCCAAGGTGTAGAGCATCGCCGAGGCTGCCAGGTTGTCCGCGAGGTAGAGGTCGTCGACCCGCTCGGCCTCGGCATCACCTCCGAGGAGACCGCACGCCTCCAACGGGTGCTGGCGGAGGCAGTGCGCCACCATCTCTTCAGCCAACGAACGCGTGAGGACCAGCACGGCGGCCACGCTAGCGAACAGCCTCCGCCCCTTGGCCCGGTACCCTCTGACCATGGCGCAGGCCAAGAAGACCAAGGCCAAGCGAGACGCGAAGAAGGCTGAGCCGGCCGGCGACAGGACGGTGGCCACCAACCGCAAAGCACGCCACGACTACGACATCTTGGAATCCACCGAGTGCGGCATCGTGCTCCAGGGCTCTGAGGTCAAATCGCTCCGCGAGGGCAAGGCGCAGCTGGCCGACGCCTACGCCCGCGTCGACGGTGGCGAGCTGTGGCTCTTCGGGCTCCACATCCCGCCGTGGCGCTTCGCCTCGGGCTTCGGTGGCCACGACCCCGATCGACGAAGAAAGCTCTTGGTCCACCGGCACCAGATCGACGAGTTCGTGGGCAAGACCCAGACCCAGCCGCTCACGCTGGTCCCGCTCAAGCTCTACTTCCATGAAGGCAAGGCCAAGGTCGAGCTGGGCCTGGCTCGTGGTCGAAAGCTCTACGACAAGCGTCGCGCCATCATGGAGCGAGAGGTCAAGCGAGAAGCGGAGCGAGCCGTGCGCGAGCAGACCCGATGGGGTTGAGGAGCGCAGCGGCGTTCGTTGCAGGATCGTCACGTCTCGTAATGCGCAAGAAACAGTCAGCGCCTACCGTGCTGACAGCATGAACGACATCCTTTCGTCCTACGAGGTCGCCCAGGCGTGGGACGAGATGTTCTCGGGCGACGGCCACTCTCGTGCTGTCTACGACCGGGTCGTCGAGGCGCTGCGGCCGCTCGATCCGGCCGATCTCCAATTCCGCGCCGAGCAGCTGGCCAAGACCTTCACCGAACGAGGGGTCACCTTCGCCTACGGCGGCGAGGAGCGTCCCTTCCCCCTCGATCTGATCCCCCGGATCATCGAGGCCGAGGAGTGGCGACTGCTCGCCGGTGGTGTCCGCCAGCGCGTGCGGGCCCTGGAGGCGTTCCTCTCCGATGCCTACAGCGATGGCGTGGTGTTCCAGGAGGGCATCGTGCCCAAGCGCCTCATCACCTCGTCAGCGGAGTTCAATCGGGCGGCCCACGGGATCCGCTCCCCCAACGACGTGCGCGTCCAGGTCGCCGGCATCGACATCGTTCGCGACGAGGTGGGGGCCCTGCGGGTGCTGGAGGACAACGTCAGGATCCCCTCGGGCGTCAGCTACGTCATGGAGAACCGGCGAGCGATGACGAGGACGTTCCCAAGCCTCTTTGCCGAAGAGCGGATCTTGCCCGTCGACCACTATCCCCAGCGCCTCTTGTCCGCCCTCGAGGCAGCCGCCCCTCCTGGCGTGGTCGACCCTGTGGTGGTCGTGCTCACCCCCGGGATCCACAACGCCGCCTACTTCGAGCACGCCCTCTTGGCGCGTCGCATGGGCGTCGAGCTCGTCGAAGGCCGAGATCTCTTCTGTCGAGGCAACCAGCTCTGGATGCGCACGACGCACGGCGACACGCCCGTCCACGTCGTCTATCGACGGGTCGACGATGAGTTCTTAGACCCCCTCCACGGCCGCCCCTCGTCGCTCATCGGCGTGGCTGGTCTGCTCAACGCGGCACGGGCCGGCTCGGTCACCATCTCGAACGCGGTGGGCAACGGCGTGGCCGACGACAAGCTCATCTACACCTACGTGCCGGACCTCATCCGCTTCTACCTTGGCGAGGAGCCGCTGATCTCGAACGTCGAGACCTACCGGCTCGACAGCGCCGACGTGCTGGCCGACGTGATCGATCGCTTGGACCAGCTAGTGGTCAAGCCCGTCGACGGCGCGGGCGGCGCGGGCATCGTCATCGGTCCACAAGCGGACGAGCAGACCTTGACCGAGCTGCGAGCCACCGTGCTCGAGAACCCACGGGGCTTCATCGCCCAGCGACCGGTGGCCCTCTCCACGCACCCCACGCTCATCGGGGAGCGCTTGGCCCCTCGCCACATCGACCTGCGTCCCTTCGCGGTCAACGACGGCGACGACATCTGGGTGCTCCCTGGCGGTCTGACCCGCGTGGCGCTGCCCGAGGGCGCACTGGTGGTCAACTCGTCACAGGGTGGAGGCTCCAAGGACACCTGGGTGCTGCTCGACGAGGAGGACCCCAACTACGCCGACGAAGACATCATCCCCTTGGCTCCCCTTGCCTTCGGCCAGCGCCAGGGTGGCCCGCCCATCCTCGAGCGGACGGACCAGCAGTGACCTCGACGGGCCTGCTCTCTCGGTTGGCGGAGTCGCTCTTTTGGATCGGGCGCTACGTCGAGCGAGCCGATGACACCTCAAGGATCGTCGACGCCTACCTGCACCGCTTCTTGGAGGACCCCTTCGAAGACGAGAGCCTGGCGTGCCGCTCGCTGCTCGCCATCATGGGCTTGGACACCGGTGACAAGGACCCGACCACCCAGACGGTCATGGAGCTGCTGGCCTTCGACAGCGACAACACCTCGGCGATCGTCGGCTCGCTCAAGCCGGCCCACGAGAACGCCATGGGATCGCGCGACGTGATGTCGTCAGAGATGTGGGAGTGCTTGAACACCACGTGGTTCGAGATCCCTGCCCGCCGTGTGCAGGTCCAGCGGATCGGGGCGCACAGCTTCTTGCGGTGGGTGCGAGATCGAGCGGCCCTCTTCGCTGGTCTCACCGACTCGACCATGAGTCGCTCGGACGCGTGGCGCTTCATGGTGCTCGGACGCAGCTTGGAGCGCGTCGACATGACCACCCGGTTGATGTCGGTGCGGGTGGCTGCAGGTGGTCACGCGCCCAACTGGCCCACGCTGCTGCGAGCAGCCGGCGCCGAAGAGGCGTTCTTGAGCGCCTACGGCGGAGCCGACCAGCCAGAGCGGATCGCCGAGTTCTTGCTCCGAGACCGTCTCTTCCCACGCTCGGCCTTCCATGCGCTCTTGGAGGCGGAGCGGCGCCTGGGTGAGCTGACCTCTGGTCAGTCGCGAAGCGGCGTGGCAGACCCCGCCATGCGCATCATCGGTCAGATGCGCACCCGTCTCGAGTACGTCGAGTCGAGCACGCTGCTCAGCGAGCTGGCACCCTTGCTCGAGTCGATCTCAGAGTCATGCGCTCGAGCGTCGCTCGCTCTGGGCCAGACCTACTTCGGGAACATCCGTTCCATCCAATGGGAGGCCGAAGCAGGATGAGCCAGACCTGGGCACCGCACACCGGAGGGTGGCGCCTGCACATCGTGCATGAGACGGGCTTCAACTACGACGGTGAAGCACGCGGCTCGTACAACGAGGCGCGACTCACGCCGACCACGATGGCGAGCCAATCGGTGCTCTCCTCTGAGCTCCGGGTGCGCCCGACGGCGGCCCGCTCGTCCTACAAGGACTACTGGGGCAACCGGGTGATCGCCTTCCAGCTCGACGAGCCGCACACCTCGATGGAGGTGACCGCTGAAGCGACCGTCGAAACCTCAGGCGCACCGCTGTGGCGAGGCGATCTCACGAGAGAGCAGCTCAAGCAGCCGGCGATCGCGGATCTCATGGACGAGCTCTTGGCCCAGACACCCCAGACGTCGATCGACGAGAGCATCATCGATGACATGCGCTCCCAAGCGAGCGACCTCGACACCCACATGGCGGCGGCCTTGGCCATGGACACCGTGCTCGGCTCGATGACCTACATGCCCGGGGTCACCGGCGTGCAGACCACGGCCAGCGAGGCTCTGAGCGTGGGCAAGGGCGTGTGCCAAGACTTCACCCACCTCTGCTTGGGGTTCTTGCGGGGCCTTGGCATCCCCGCTCGCTACGTCTCGGGCTACCTGCACCCCGAGCTCGACGCTGAGCCCGGCCAGACCGGTCGGGGCGAGAGTCACGCCTGGGTCGAGTACTTCGCCGGCGAGTGGAACGCCTTGGACCCGACCTCAGGCAACGACGTCGGCCCTCGCCACGTGGTCGTCGCCCGGGGCCGCGACTACACCGACGCCGCCCCGCTCAAGGGGATCTACCACGGTGCGCCCTCGACATCGCTGGGTGTCGGCGTGACCATCACCCGTCTGGCCTAGCGCTCGGCAGTCCTGGCGGCGGTCCGGGCGCGACCAGCACCAAGTAGCCTTGGAGCCTCGACGAAAGTCGTCGAGTGGAGTTCCCATGGGGGTGATTGGTCTCGACGTCGGATGTCAAGACAGGAGAAGCGAGCCGTGGTCTCCGGAGCCACGTTAAAGAGCCGGAACCAAAAACAAACGCCGAGCCTCAGCTCGCGCTCGCTGCTTAACTAAGTAGCGATGTCCTACCGGTCTCAGTCCCACGGGTCGGATCTTGGGCATCATCAAGTGGGACTTACCTTGCAGCAGCGCTTGTGGGCTGCGAGGAACACCAAAGCAAGCTAAGGAACGGGATGGCTGCCGACCGACCCCCGAACTCGAAAACTCTCGGTTGGCTGCGCTCGGAGAAGACCTGTTGAGGTACTGGCGGACGCGGGTTCGATTCCCGCCACCTCCAAGAGCGCTCAGGGGTGACCCAGAGCGCTGTTGGAGGTGTGGCCCATGACCCGGACGCCTCGACGCGGCCTGCTCCCCGCGTGAGCGCTCGTCCGGCGACGTGCGTCGATCACGTCACCGTGAGCGTCACGTCGATGTTGCCCCTCGTCGCATTCGAGTACGGGCACACCTGGTGAGCTTGCTCCACCAATCCCTGCGCCGTCTCGTGGTCCAGCGCTGGCGCACTCACGCTGAGCTCGACGCCCAGCCCGAACCCGCCGTCGGGGAGAGAGCCGATCGACACGCTGGCCGTCACCGTCGTGCCAGTCACGTCGAGCTTCTCTCGTCCTCCGACCAGCTTGAGGGCTGAGTGGAAGCACGCTGCGTAGCCCGCGGCGAAGAGCTCTTCTGGGTTGGTCGCTCCCCCGGGACCGCCCATCTCCTTCGGGATGCGCACGTCGACGTCCAAGAGTCCGTCTTCACTCGCCGTGTGACCGTTGCGGCCATCGCCGGTCGCCGTTGCTCGTGCCGTGTAGATCGCTTCCATCACCATCTCCCTCAGTGCTGACGTCTCCTTCGTGCCCTCCACCATAAGGACGCTCGCTCGATGCCGATTCGGACCCTCGGATCAGGTGGCAACAGCGGCAGATCCCGCTCCCGGGGCGGCTGGAGAGAAGGAGGCGCCACCGCCACCGCCACCGCCACCTGCGCTGAAGATCAGGGCAACGAGCATCACGAAGAATCCGATCCCCAAGCCATGCCGCTTCGTGTTCGAGCGAGCCTTCTTGGACCTGAACTCGTCGAGGGACGTGATCTCAGGAGAGGCCTCGAGAGGACCTTCGCCGCTCTGGTCAACCTCCGTCTCGTCCTCCGTGCTGTCGTCAGCACTTCGAGCGGGCTCCTCGAGCTCGGGATCGAACTCGATCGGGGCGGCCGACTCGGCGTCAGTGACGGATTCGTTCACCGTGACGCTTGGCTCAAGCTCAGCAGCTGGCCCCGTCTCGCCTAGGGCAGGGTCGCTAGCAGCGATGAACCCCGGGTATGTGTAGAGGATCTCCTCTCTGAGGGTGCGGAAGGTCTCTTCGAGCTCAGACGAGGTCGCCTCGTAGGTGCTTCGCGGCAGCACAGGTAAGGGCCTGAAGGCATCCAGGTTGCCTAGGACCTCTTCTTTCAGGTACCGCAGCGCCTCTTCGAGCTCTGGCGACACGGGGGGTCCGGCAGCGTTGCTCGGCGGGAACTCGGTGAGCAGACCAGGATGCTGAGTCGCACGGTCGTCCTCAGGACCGAGTGCGAGCTCAGCCTCCTCAGCATGGGGCTGCCTCTTCTTCTTGGTCTTGTTCTTGACCTTGTCAGACGCGGGGTGCTTCCGACTTGCCTTTTCCACGCTTAGAGGAGTGCCGCTTCGTCACGGGATCACCACCGTGCGGTTGGTGATGACGTCATCAAGCGAGGGTGCAGAACGCTGCACGTGGCAGGTGTTCTTGCCCTTGCCGCCCTTGAAGGTGTTGGCGGATCCACCGCCCAGGTGGTTCGTGTTGTCTTCGTTGCCCACGATGAACACGTTGTGCACACCACCGAGGACGGTGATCACGCTGTCGCCGTTGCCCAGCGAGGTCGAGTTGGAGCTGTGGCCCGCGGAGACCCAGTCGTTGCCGTTGTCCTCATGGATGGTGTTGTACCCGTCTCCGACGTGATTCGAATCGCTGCCCTCGCTGCCACGGATGTCGTGGTCCTGGCGAGTGCCGTGGTCAGGATGGTCTTCGTCGCAGTGACCCGAGCCGGTGGTCACCGTCCGGGTGGCGATGTTGAAGGTCGAGCCGAGGAAATCAGTGCCGGACCCCCCATAGACCGCCCCAATGTTCGTGGGTCCAACCGAGAGAGCCGAGCTCGAGAAGGTGGCCTCGCCGCTGACGATGGCTGCACTTCCCACCGAGATCGCTCGAGGACCAACAACCGGCGCGACAGCACGACCGTCCTTGCTGAGAGGCTCACCACAGGCAGGAAGGCTGGCCCAAACGGCGGAAGAATGCAATGGAATTGCTCAGTAGTAGGACGAGCACGGCGCGAAGCCGATGCTCGCGGGATTCATTCGCCACACGTGGGCATCATTGATCCCTACCTCCGCTCCGCCAAGCACGCATCCACTGTCAGCATCATCTGTCATCCATCGCTCATTTTCAAGAGCCAAAAGGCCCCTATACGATCAAGAGGGCGATCGCTCGACTACTGAAGAGAAATTTTGCCTAAGACGAACAGGGCAGTGCTCAGCAACTACTGCCAAGAGTAGTGAAGAAAGGATGCTGTTTCCCGGGCACAAAGAGCTCAACCAATGCCATGAGGATCATCGCGACCACCACCAAGCTGAAGAGGGGCGCCGCCAACGATCGGCCGGCACGCTTGGGTTTCGTCATCACTGCTTCTTCCACGGCCGTTCTGATGAACCACTGGTATCGCTCGAGACACCGACCCGCCTGTCACCTCGTGCCCGAACACCTCGCAGATCAAGGCTTGCCGGAGCCAAATCGTTCATTCCCATGAAACATAGGAGTCTTGCGTCCCATGTTCGTCCCCGTTAATTGAGGACATCACAAGCAGCCTGAAACTGAGATGCCGCGTGTACCCACACAGCGTAATTACACGGTTGTTATTTACTAATTGGAGGTGAGAGCACGGAAGCAAGGGAGTCGAGCGCTCTTGGATTGCCTTACAGCATTTGCTGGATCAACGGGCAGGACCGGCTCGCCACGGTCACACGGGCCTCTCAGCTCCAGCGCCAGTCCCGAGGTGCGTGACCTCCACCTGTGCTCCGCCGTCGCCCCCAGCAGCGTTCGGCTACTGGCCACGATGTTTCCCTTGCGGCAAGCCTTCCTCGGGGCGAGGGCTACGGTCCAGAACAACGACGACGAGAGGCTTCCTATGACCATCGGCTCCATCAAGACTGAGCTCGACTCCATCGACGCTGCCGTCGAAGGCATCGCCACCAGCACCCCGTCCACGTGCGATCTCGATGCGCTCGCCTTCGCGGTGCACAACCTGGTTCGCTGCGTGGGCAGCTTGGCCGACGAGGTCGCACAGCTCGCCAAGGGCTAGCTGGCCAGGAGCTGCACGTGCTCCGTCAAGATAATTGACGCCGGCGTCAATTACACTTACTCTGCAACCTGAGCCCGTCGATGGGCACGTCGCCGAGCGCCCTGAGCGCCCGTGCTGCCCTTCGACTCGCCGCCAACCAAGCCGATGGAGGAAGCCATGTCAGAGCGATTGGGTTACCCGGTCTTCGATGCCGACAACCACATGTACGAGCAGAAGGACGCCTTCACGCGCTACTTGCCCGACGAGTACAAGAACGTGCTCCAGTACGTCCAGGTCAACGGCCGGGACAAGCTCGCCATCAAGGGCCGCATCACCGAGTACATCCCCAACCCGACCTTCGTGAAGGTCGCCGCTCCCGGCGCCCAAGAGGACTTCTTCAAGAACGGCAACCCTGAGGGCAAGAGCCGCCGGGAGATCTTGGGCAAGGCCATCACCGCTCCTGAGGCCTTCTTCCGCCCCGAGCCTCGTCTGGCCCTCATGGACGAGCAGGGCGTGGACCGCGCCATCATGTGGCCGACGCTCGCCAGCGTGCTCGAAGAGCGACTCTCTGACGACCCTGAGGCTACGCACGCCATCGTGCACTCCCTCAACCAGTGGATGTACGAAGAGTGGAGCTTCAACTACGAGGACCGCATCTACGCGGCCCCCGTCATCACGCTGCCCATCGTCGATGAGGCCATCAAGGAGCTCGACTGGCTGGTCGAGCATGGTGCCAAGCTGATCTTGATCCGCCCCGCCCCGGTGCCGAGCCTTCGGGGTTACCGCTCCTTCGCGCTGCCCGAGTTCGACCCCTTCTGGAGCAAGGTCGAGGAGTACAACATCACCGTCGGCATGCACTCCTCCGACGACGGCATGACCCGCTACTTCAACCAGTGGGAGGGCCACTACGACGAGCACCTGCCCTTCGCCAACGTGTCGGCGTTCCAGGACATCCAGCACTACCTGAGCCGAGGCATCTTCGACGCCATGGCCTCCGCCATCGGTCACGGCATGCTGAGCCGACACCCGAAGCTTCGGATCCTGCCCGTCGAGAACGGCTCGAGCTGGGTGCTGCCCCTCATTGAGGCGATGGGGCACTCCTACGCCAAGCAGCCGAAGCTCTACGACGAGGACCCCGTCGAGGTGCTCCGCCGCAACGTGTGGATCCACCCGTTCTTCGAGGAGAACCCGATCGACCTCATCAAGGCCATCGGGACCGAGCGCGTGGTCTTCGGCTCCGACTTCCCGCACCCTGAGGGTCTCGGCGATCCCGTCACCTACGTCAAGTACCTCGACTCCCTCCCCGAGGAGGACATCAAGAGGATCATGGGTGGCAACCTCGCCGAAGCGCTGAACGTCGCAGCCTGAGCGAATCGCACCTCCTCCCCCACGAAGCGCCTTGCGGGGCTCAGTGAGGAAGCATCCATGAACGGCAGCTCACAGCGCCTCAAGACCACTGAGCGAGAGGTCTCCCTGTCAGTCGATCCCGACCGGCAGGGAGACGCTCAGGACGGCGCCCGTCCACCGAGCCCGAAGGCTGCCCTGACCCGTCAGCGCCTGCTGGACGCCGCCAAGGAGATCTTCGAAGAAGACGGCTTCTTCGACGCGCGCATCTCTGACATCTCAGCTCGAGCCGACCTCTCGCATGGCACCTTCTACACCTACTTCTCGTCAAAGCCCGAGATCTTCCGAGAGGTGGCCCTCAAGGTCGAAGAGGCACTGGGTGCCCCCATGAGCACGGTGATCCTCGATCGCTCGTCGACGGCGGTCCCACGCGATCGGCTTCGCAACGCCATTCGGCTCTACCTCGAGCGCTACCGGGACGAGGCGAAGATCATGGGCGTCATCGAGCAGGTGACTCGTCACGATCCGGTGCTCCAGGCAGCCAGAGCGGAGCATCAAGCGGCCGATCGAGCACTGGTGGCGAGCTCGATCGGGGACCTGCAACGACACGGCATGGTCGATCCGAACCTCAATCCCGAGATCGTCTCCGACATCCTCGGCTCGATGATGGGTCGCTTCCCCGAGATGTGGCTCACCGAGGGTCGCCTTGACTGCGACTTCGACGACGGCGTCGAGCACCTGACCATCATCTTCATCAACGCGTTACAGCTAGACGGCAGCGGTTCGCCATCGTGAGCAGGCGAGTCGTCCGGGGGGCGATGGCCGATCGCTGGGCCCTCGCGGGCGCAACGTGGCGCACGCGCCACGATCGAGGTAGTTCGAAGGTAGAAACAAAGTGCCGTGCTGCTAACTTGGCACGAGCGTGGAGGGGGAACCATGGCAGAGAAGGTTGTTGTCGATTTCGATCATCACTCCGAGGCCTATCGCGAGAGGGGCATGGAGATCGCGGCGGAAGCTCGTGAGAAGTGTCCGGTCGCATGGACGGAGTCCCATGGCGGCTACTGGTTCGTCACCGGCTTGGAGGAGGCGAGCGCCTTCCAGAAGCGCCCAGACCTCTTCTCCGCCGCCCGAGAGCTGGGCAACCCCGACTCGATCTACAAGGGGATCTCCATCCCCTTCGTCGACTCTGAGTACGGCGGTGGCTTCTTGGAGATGGACCCGCCCGTCCAGCTCGAGTACCGCCGCATCCTGAACTCCTTCCTCTCACCGAGCTCGGTGCTCTCCTGGGAGCCGATGGCGAGGGATCTGACGAACGCCTGCATCGACGACATCATCGAGCTCGGCGAGGGCGATTTCGTCGAGCAGATCGTCAACGTCGTTCCCGCCGTCTTGACCATGGGACTCATCGGCCTCCGCCTCTCTGACTGGTCGATCTTCAACGAGCCTGCTCACGCCGGCATCTACACCCCGCCCGACAGCCCCGATCGGCCACGCGTCGACGAGCTGACAGCCCAGATGGGCGCCACGATCTTCCAGTACGTCCTGGAGGGCAAGGCGAACCCGAAGGCCACGACGGGCATGCTGCGGGCTCTGCTCGACGCCACCATCGACGGCGAGCCCCTGCCCGAGATCAACATCATGGGCACGGTGGGCCTCGTCATCGGAGGCGGGTTCGACACCACCACGGCGTTCACCTCCAACGTGTGGCGCTACCTCGCCGAGCATCCTGAGGACAAGGCCCGCCTGCTCGACGACCCTGAGCTGTGGGGAACGGCCACCGAGGAGTTCCTCCGGTTCTTCTCCCCGTCGCAGGGCACCGCTCGCTCGATCACCCAGGACTGCGAGGTGCTGGGCTACGAGTTCAAGAAGGGCGAACGAGCCCTGGTCTCGTTCTCGATGCCCAACAGGGACCCCAAGTTCTTCGAGGACCCCGACGAGATCCACATCGATCGCTTCCCGAACCGACACGCCGCCTTCGGCCTCGGCAACCATCGGTGCATCGGGTCGAACCTCGCTCGCATGGAGTTCAAGACCATCATGCAAGAGTCGCTCAACCGGATCCCTGAGTACACCATCGACTACGAGGGCGTCGAGCGCTACGAGGACTGCGGGACCATCAACGGCAACAAGAACATGCCGATGACCTTCCCCCCCGGCACTCGCCAGGGCCCCGGGCTCGCCGACGCCATCGAGCGCTGGCAGGCCATCTTGGACGCCCAGAGCGCTTCTTAACGAACCCACGTCACCTACGAGAGAGAGATCCATGACACGCGTCTACGTACAAGAGGATGTGTGCCAGGGGCACACGCTGTGCTTCATGGCAGCACCTGAGGTCTTCGAGCTGCGCGAGGAAGACGGTCACGCCTCGGTGCGCGACATCGAGCTCACCGACGAGATCGTCGACGCCGCCCGCCGCGCTGCGCTGACCTGCCCCGAGCAGGCCATCGTCGTCGAAGACTGAGCGGGCACCGACATGGCACGAGCAACCATCAACGACCTCGAGATCAGCTACGAGGTGTTCGGCTCTGAGGGTCGACCTTGGATCATCACCCCGGGGGGTCGCTTCTCGAAGGACTCCCCCGGCGTGCGAGAGCTCGCCCAAGCCTTGGCCGAGCGCGGCAACACCGCGGTGATCTGGGATCGACCCAACTGCGGCGAATCCGACGTCTGCTTCGACGGACCCTCTGAGTCGGCCATGCAGGCCGACACGCTGGCGGGTCTCCTGCGCCACCTCGAGCTCACCCCGGCCGTCATCATCGGTGGCTCAGGGGGAGCACGCGTCTCGCTCATGGCAGCCGTCCGTCATCCCGAGGTGGCGGCGGGCGTGGCGATGTGGTGGATCAGCGGGGGCATCTACGGTCAGATGACGCTCGGCGTCCACTACTGCGGTGGCTCGATCGCCGCCGCGTGGAAGACCAACTCGATGGAGGCGGTGGTCGAGCTCGATGAGTGGTCCGAGGTCCTCGAGCGCAACCCACGGAATCGTCAGCGTTTCTTGGATCTCGAGCCGAGAGCCTTCATCGAGGGCTTGGAGCGCTGGATGCTGACCTACTGCCCGAGCGAAGGCGCCTTGATCTCTGGGCTTCCCGACGCGGCAGCCCGTGACTTCCACCTCCCCGCGCTGGTGCTTCGAAGCGGCGAGAGCGACGCCAACCACACCCGCGAGACCTCTGAGCGCCTGGCTGAGCTGCTGCCCGAAGCGGTGATCGTCGATCCGCCGTGGGGCGACAACGAGTGGAACGAGCGGTCGGCGGCTCGGCCCGGCGGGGTGGGCGAAGGGCTGTTCGTCTCGTGGCCACGCCTGGCGCCCATGCTGGACGACTGGGCTCGGACCACCCTTCCCTGACCTCAGCGATTGGCGACTGGGCCTGCCGGCACGATCGGCGGCAGATCGGCGGTCGTCAGCACCCCGGCGGGGGCCTCGACCACGTAGGGGATGGCGTTGACCGGGCGATTGCCCGTGAGCCCCGGCATCACGGCGGCGAATTCCTCCAAGCCGATCGGGAACTCGATGTCGACGTCCATCGGCGCATCGCCCTTGACGTGCACCCGCCACCCCGTGGCCAGCAGCTCCCAGGCCGGGTCGAGATCCGTCGTGCAGAACCAGTTGGCGGTGAAGCTGACCACCTCCTGGCCGTCGCTCAGCCCGACGAGCGAGTTGCGGAAGGCGGCCACCGTCCCCGCCGAGATCTGACCCGCTGCGATCGTGAGGTCTTCCTTGGCCGCTGCCACCTCGGCCCGGTTGGTCCATGCGTCCACCGGGCGGCCCGCAGAGGCAGCAAGGCTGGCCAGCGGCACGCCGAACTCATGGACCATCCAGGAGGCATCTCCGTCGGCGAAGGCCTCGAGAGGCTTGCCGAAGCCCATCAGATCGAAGAGCATCTCAGGCGAGTCCCGGCGCGACATGTTGGCGTACTCATTGATCGCCACCGACTCGACGTGACGCTGCAGTGAGATCAAGGCGAAGGGAAGGGCATCGGAGATGAAGCCAGGGCTGCTCCCTGTCGTGTAGAGCGAGGCGGCGCCGATCTCACAAGCCTTCTCCACGCGCGCCCAGCCCTCGGGGCCGAGGCGAGGGTCGCCCTTGGTGAGCTCGCCGCGCGTGGTGATGATGTTGGTGCCTGCGCTGAGCAGCGCCTCAACGTCGTCAAGCTCGATGGAGCTGGGCATGTAGAGGACGCAGTCGGCGCCCAGGGCGACGATCGCCGCCCGATCGGTGGTGGCCAGCACCCCGGTCGCCTCGACGCCGCAGAGCTCGCCAGCGTCGGTGCCGTCCTTGGCCGGGTTGTAGGTCAGCACGCCCACCAGCTCGAGCTCGGGGTGGCGGATGATCTCGCGGAGCGAGTGGCTCCCCACGTTGCCCGTTGCCCACTGGACCACTCGAAGAGCGCTGCTCATTGCATCCCCCTGATCATCGGGCCTCGTCGGCCTGGCGAGTGTGGAGCCGTACCTTCAAAGGGCCGCTCCGCCGTTGCAGGCTACCGTCTCGCGTCCTCCGACATCACTTGAGAAGGGACCTCTTCGTGCCCTCGATCGGACCCCACTAGCCTTTCGCACATCATGGCAACCACCTCTGCTCTACCGATCGCTCTCCGGTGCCGGCCTGCTGGGGCTCGCCGATGAGCACCCTTGAGCAAGGCAGCCCTGAGGCCAGGACCATCCCCGTCCACGCCGTCGGGGTCGAGCGGCTCCGTCGGGGCTTGCTGCCGCTCGTGATGATGTCGTTCTTCCACACCAAGCGGAGCTGGGACGACGCCATCCGCTCTCACGGCATCACCGGCTCGCAGATGGGTGTCTTGAGCCGGATCTACGATCAGCCCGGCATCTCGGGTGCGGAGCTCAGCCGACAGATCAAGACCACGCCGCAAGCGGTCCAGCTGATGCTGACGACCCTTGAGCGCAAAGAGCTCATCACTCGCCATCCCGACCCCTCCCAGGGGCGAGTCCTCGGCGCTCGTCTGACCGAGGAGGGCACCAAGATCTTCCTCGCCTGCCTCACCGACACCGTCGAGACCGATCGACAGCTGAGCGCCGGCTTGAGCCCCGAGGAGCGAAAGACCCTGATCGACCTTCTCGACAAGTACGTCAGCGGCGACCCGAAGGCGTCACGCTGAGCCACCCAGTGCCCTCGAACGCCATGCTGGTCTGAGATGGCCCTCACACCGAGCAAAGACGCCCTCGACGTCGGGATCGTGACCACCAACCTCGAGGCCATGAGAGCCTTCTACGTCGACTCCCTCGGTCTCACGGACGCCGGCTCGAGCAGCATTCCGGACATCGGGACCATTCAGCGCCTCGCGTTCGGACGCAGCATCCTGCGCCTCTTGGCGGTGGAGGCGGAGCCTCCCCACACCAGTCCTGACGCCCTGCGAGACGCGACGGGCCTCCGCTTCCTCACCATCGCCGTCGACGACATCGACGAGGCCTACGACGCCTGCGTGAGCGCCGGGGTCAACGTCGTCGGGCCACCCACGCTGCTCGGCCCCGCCACCATGAGCGTGCGGGCCCAGGATCCCGACGGCAACTGGATCGAGTTCGTCGCGCAGGGACCCTCGACGAGCTGAGCACGTCCGAGGGCTGACCAGCGAGGGCTGGCCGCTACTCGTGCGCCTGGATCTCTGCCATCTGCTCGGCCATCTGGGCCATGAGCTCTTCGACGCTGCCGAAGAACGGTCCGCCTGGAGCGCGGAGCACCAGGTCGTGGTAGTCGATCTCTGAGAACTGGAGGGCGAGCGCACAGATCCGAGCGATCGCCCGGCCGAGCTCTTGGGCCGCCATGAGTCGCTGCGGGATCTTGCCGCGCTCGACCCAGAGGCTGTGGAGCGACATGGTCACGTCGAGGTCGAAGTCTCGGGCGAAGTCGGTGTCACCCGTGGCTCCCACCCTGATGCACGAGAAGCGGAACTCGGGGTGCTCAGCGCGCACACCCCGGACCATCTCTTCGAGCGCCGCCTTCGACGAGCCGTAGGGCACGAGGCCGTGGTACGGCAGGCCGACGGACTCGGACGAGAAGTAGCCGACGAACGCGTTGTCGGTCAGGTGCGGGATCGCCGCCTTGGTCACGAGGGCCGGGCCCATCACGTTGGTGAGCAGGCACTCTCGCCACAGCTCAGGCGTCGCGTCCTTGATGAGGCCGAGCTTGGAGACGCCCACCACGTTGAGCATGAGATCGATGGTCCCACCGAGGTGGCCCACCGCCTCGTCGATGAGCCGCTCGCAGTCCTCAGGCTTCGCGATGTCGGCGATCACACCGAAGCCGCCGCCCGCTTCCTCGAGCGCGGCAGCCAGCTTCGTCTCGCTGCGGCCGACGAAGACGACGTCGGCACCCATGGCGACCATGTCGAGCGCAGCCTGCTTACCGATGCCGGCGGTGGCTCCCACCACGATCGCACGCTTGCCCTCAAGCGAAACCTGGTGCTCTGCGTCCTGGCTCATCGTCCCCCCATTGCGTTCGTGGCCCGTCGATGATGGGCCGAGTGTTCCGGCTCACAATCTAGGCACAACCGTGACCTCGGCTCGATCCGCCGGCCACCTGGACCCCTCCCGCGCGCTGATCGCTCAGCGCACGAGGCTCACATGAAGTCTGAAGGGTCCTTGCCGATGGCATCGGGGCGCGCCGTGATCGAGCGCGCCATGCCGTGGACCACGTAGGAGGCCAGCATCAGACCCGTGTGGCTGAAGATGGTCCCGGTGCCGATCGTGAGCCCTCTCCCCGACCACGCCACGGGGTTCGCGTACAAGAACCACTCGTCGAGCGGTGCGTCGTCGTGGAACGACATGTCGAGGGCCATGATCCCCGTGGACAAGGTGACGTGTGCTTGCGACTGGCTGATGCCGGGATGCGGTCGCATCGCCGCGGCGATCGTCCAGTGCGGGACCGCCTGGGTGAGCGCGGCGCTGCGGAGCGCCTGGGTAGGCGGGTTGTCTCTGAACCGCATCCAGACGTAGACGTTTGCCGGGCCCACCTCATCGATGTCACCCGGGTAGGCGCCATCGACCACTCGGATGTCGCGGCCGATGACGCTCATGTCGAACGAGGGGCAGGCCTCAGGTCCAGGGACGTCCGGCATCGGTGTCTCGTTGCGCATGAGATCCTCGGCGCCGACGTCCATCAAGAGCAGCGACGGGCTGATCAAGGCGCCTCGCTGCTCTGAGCGCACCGTCACGCTCGAGAAGTTCCGTCCCTTTCGAACCAGCTCGACGTTGAGGTCGATCGGGTCGTCGAAGTTGGCTGCCTTGGCGAAGGTGGCTGACGCCGAGACGACGCGCTGGTCGGGGTTGGCCTTCGATGCAGCCACGATGGCCTGGCCCAGCAGCTGCCCACCCTCGACGACGTTGCGGGTGCGGACGTGGTATCCGGGAGCCGCGTACACGCCCTCACTGACGAGCTGGGGGTCCATCAAGCCGAGCAGATCATCCTCGTCTCCCCAGGCCGGGAACGGCGTGGTGTAGGTCAGCTCGTCCTCAGGCCACGTCGAGATGATCTCGGCTTCCACCCCATCCTTCTCGTGGTAGACGCCGAGGAAGCCTTGGATGCCCGCGACCTGCTCGAAGGGGTCCCGATAGGTCCAGAAGACGTCCTCGACCGGCGTGGCCGTCTCGTCGAAGGACCAGTAGTCGGCGTTGCCCTTGAAGGGGCAGACGGTGTGGTGCTCGTTCGTCGCCAAGAGGTCGAGGCGCACGTCGCCCTCGGGGATGTAGAGGCGCTCGACGTGGTCCTTCTCGATGAGGCGGATCGCCTTGGTCGACTCCGCCAGCAGCACCCCATCGACGAGCACCCGAGCGGTGCCCTGGATGGGCACGAGATTGATCCAGTAGCCAGGATGGCTGGCCCACGCAGACTCGACCTTGGTCATCGGACTCTCCCCCTCTGTGGACCTGGGTCCCTCGACAAGAGTCAATCTAGCGACGGCCTCGTTGCCTTCGCTCAGCCCCGATCCTCGAGGTGCAAGCCCAGCGATGTGCAAAGATCCCGTCGGTCCGATCGATTGAACGAAGAGCGGAGGTTCGCGGTGAGCGAGACCAACGGAACGAAGCCCGGGGACGACGAGCTCGACATCGTCGAGATCGAGGTGGAAGTCGTCGATGACGACGGGAACCTGATCGATGATGACGTGATTGCCTTGGTCGACGGCGAGGGTCACGTGCTCGCCACGGACGAGACGGTGACCATCGTGGGCGCCGACGGGACGGTCGTCGTGGACGAGACGATCGCCGTCACCGGCGAGGACGGTGAGCTGCACGTGGTCGAAGAGGACCTAGAGGTCCTCGAGGCCGACGACGAGGCTTAGCTACGAAGGCTCTTTGCCCTGGCGCCACTCGCGCTGGAAGGGCAAGCGCCACTTGCGAGGAGCGATGAGGTCGGGGATCGACGGCGGGCCCCACGAGCCGACGCGGTAGAGCTCAGCCTCGGGCGGGTTGTCCAGCAGAGGCTGTGAGATCTCCCAGAGGCGCTCGATGCCCTCTGCGTTGGTGAACAGCGTCTGGTCCCCCGCCATCGCGTCGTGGATGAGGCGTTCATACGCCTCGAGAGCGCTGTCGGCGTTCTCGACCTCGTGGAGGGCGAACTGGAGGCTCAGCTTGTCGAGCTTCATCCCTGGCCCCGGCCGCTTGCCGTAGAACGACAATGAGACCTTGGACAGGTCCGCCAGGTCGAAGGTCAGGTGATCGGGTCCCTGGGCACCCACGCCTGAGTCATCGGGGAACATCGATTTCGGCGGCTCTCGGAAGGCGATCGAGACGATGCGGCGACCTTCTGCCATCTGCTTGCCGGTGCGCAGGTAGAACGGGACGCCCGCCCAGCGCCAGTTGTCGATCTCGCAGCGCAAGGCGACGAAGGTCTCCGCGTCGGAGTCGGGCGAGACGCCCTCGGTCGAGCGATAGCCCTCGTACTGGCCACGAACGACGTGGCTCGGGATCGAGCGGCACCATCGATCGGAAGACCTTGTTCTTCTCGTCGTTGATCGCGCGCGGCTCGAGGGCGGTGGGTGGCTCCATGGCGACGAAGGCCAAGATCTGGAAGAGGTGGGTGACCACCATGTCCCTGAAGGCGCCGGTGTGCTCGTAGAACGACGCTCGAGTGCCCACCGAGAGCGTCTCGGGCACGTCGATCTGGATGTGGTCGATGTGCTGGCGGTTCCAGATCGGCTCGAAGAGCCCGTTGGCGAAGCGGAACGCCAAGATGTTCTGGGCGGGCTCCTTGCCCAGGAAGTGGTCGATCCGGAAGACCTGCTCGTCGGAGAAGACCTCGTCGACGATCGCGTTGAGCTCCCGCGCCGTGCGCAGGTCGGTCCCGAAGGGCTTCTCCATGATGATCCGAGCCCGCTCGGTCAGGCCAGCCTCTCCCAAGGTCTTGACCACGGTCTCGGCGGCTGCCGGCGGGATGCTCAAGTAGTGCAGGCGACGCGGGGCACCTCCGAGCTGCGCTTCCGCTCGAGCGACCGCCTCAGCCAGGCCCTTCGCACCCTCGTCGCCTCCCACGTACGAGATGAGGGCTTCGAACGGAGCCCACGTCTCGTCGGTCACGCCCCCGCGAGCGAACTCGTCACAGGCCTGGCGAGCGAACGCGTGGTACTCGTCTTGGCTGTGGTCCTCGAGCGAGGTGGCCACGATCCGACAATCGGTGAACATCCCCGCACGCGAGAGATGGAACAGCCCGGGCAGGAGCTTGCGGCGCGCCAGGTCACCCGTGCCGCCGAAGAGCACGATGACGTGCGGCTCGACCTCATCGTGCGCTCGCTGCTCTTCCTCGGACGCACTGGCCCACGCAGCGTTCGGCGGTGCTTCGCTCACCGGGGACGACGACGCGACTCCCTCGCTCATTGCGCTCCTCTCCTCCAGATCCCCCAAGAGGGACGTGCTCACTCGTGGCGAGACCCCCGAATCGACGCGACCAGCCGCGCCATCCGATGGCCTTGGCTCCCACGGTACGGAGGGCAGGTTTCAGGGGCGTTTCCTCCGCCTGGCAATGGTGTTAACGGCCCGGAAAAACCCGCTAAATCTGGCCGCGCCGCTCGCGCCGTTCACCGTTCGGAAACGTGCTGGCAATCTGCAAACCCTACGGTCGAGCCAGGAGGCGACGAGAGGACCTTGGCGTGCGATCGATGAGGAGAGCAGGGTCGTGTCCCTTCGCGCCCGATCCGCTCGTCCTCGCCGTTGCCCACCGGGCCCAGAGGCGACCTCGATGAGTGACCACTCGGTCGGCGCCGAGTCCGAGGCGAGCACCTATCGAGATCGAACGGGCCACGTCATCGTCTGCGGGCTCCAGGGCGTCGGCCTCCGCGTGGTCGAGCAGCTCCATCTGAGCGGGACGGACCTCGTCGTCGTCGACGACTCTGCTCACGAGCGATTCGTCAGGGTTCTTGAAGACTGGGGCGTGGCGCACCTCAAGCGCAGCTCGTACCTCGGCGACGCGGTGCTCGATGCGGGCCTCGAGGGTGCGATCGCCGTCATCTGCGTGGAGTCCAATGAGATCCACACTCTTGAGACGGCGCTGCGCATCAGAGAGCTCCGCCCTGATATCCGCCTGGTCGTCCAGCTGGCCAACCCCTCCGTCGCAGGGGCCCTCGAGCGTGTCGCCGGCGCGGGCACCGTCCTTGACGTCGCCACCCTCGCCGGTCCGTCCTTCGTCGAGGCCTGCCTCCGGCGGAACTCGCACTCGATCGAGCTTGCCGGCACTCATTTCGAGGTGGTCGAGGTCGCCGTGACCGAGAGCATGTCGGAGGGAGCCTCCTTCCGGGGCATCTTCGGCGACCTCGCACCCGTCGCCGTGATGCCCGGAGACGGCAGTGAGATGACGCCGTGTCCGGGCCGAGATCACCGAGTCGACCCCGGCGACCGCGTGGCGGTGCTCGGGACCAGGGACGACCTGCGAGCCGCCGGTCTCGCTGAGCGCCAGACCGTCGGGACCGAGGCCAAGGTCTCCCTGCTCACCCGCTTCGCTCGCCGATGCGAGTCGCTCTGGGAGCGGGACAACCGAGGGCTCACCATCTCGATCGCCGCGCTGATCGCTCTGATCGTCATCTCGACCATCGTGTTGCGCCTCTGGATGAAGGCGCCCGACGGGAAGACCCACCTCACCCTGCTCTCCTCGATCTACTTCACCTTCGAGACGGTGGCCACGGTCGGCTATGGCGACTACAGCTTCGCCACCCAGAGCCCGGAGATGAAGATCTTCGCCATCTTCCTGATCGCACTTGGCTTTGCGCTGGCGTCGACGGTCTTCGCCCTGTTCACCAACTTCTTGGTGTCTCGTCGCATCGAACGTTCCCTCGGGCGGAGCGCCGTCGGCGGCATGACGGACCACGTGGTGGTCATCGGTCTCGGATCGGTCGGCATCGCTGTCGTCCGAGGGCTCGTCAACCAGGGCAAGCGGGTCGTCGTCATCGAACGAGACAACGACAACCGCTACCTCGATCAAGCGCGGGCCCTTGACGTCCCCATCGTCATCGCCGATGCCACCCAGCGAGAGACGCACCGCATGGTGCACCTCGCCGATGCCTCGTCGGTCGCCGTGCTGACCAGTGGCGACCTCACCAACATCGAGACAGGCCTGGCCATCCGAGAGTCGTTGGGCGATCGCTGGGAAGAGGTGCCGGTCGCCCTCCGGGTCTTCGATCGCGACCTGGCACGCTTGATGGAGCGGAACTTCGGGTTCCGTCGGGTGCGCAGCACCTCGGCGATCGCTGCACCATGGTTCGTCGGTGCGGCCCTGGGCCTCGACGTGCTGAGCACCTTCTACGTCGATCAAGAGCCCTTCTTGGTCGGTCGAGTCATCGTCGAGCCTGGTGGAGGCCTCCACGGTCTCTCCATGGGGGATCTCTCCTCCAACACGAGGGTCATCGCGCTCAGCCGAGCCGATGACGGGACCTTCGAGCACCCACCTCGCCGAGGGACTCGCTTCGCCCCCGGTGATCGGGCCTACCTGCTCGGACCGTACGAGGAGCTCTCTGAACGTCCTCCAGCGCAACAGAGTCACGCACACCCCTCTTGAGGAGCCCGAGTAGACGAGGTCCTCCTCCGTTGGCGCGGCCTCTGCTTGGCAGAGGCGCAAATCCGCCCGCTGCTACCGTCGTTCTCAAGGAATCAAGCGACGGAGGATGATGCGACACCGCTCACTGGCCCCTTGGTGCACTCGTCTCGGAGCGGCGCTGGTCATCGTCGTCAGCGGCTCGTTCGCGCTGCTCGCCTCGCCGGCCAGCGCGAGCCCCTCTCCCTTTGATGCCCCGTCGTCGATGGCACTCGTGGGCCCCTACCTCTTCGTCACCAACTACGCCAACAGCACGGTGACCGAGGTCGACGCGGGAACCGGCGCGTTCCTCGCCACGATTCCCGCCGCCACCCTCAGGGCCGCGAACCCCACGGCGATCGTGGCCGACGACAACGAGCTCTTCGTGGCTGCACAAGGGGGTTCGATCTCCGAGATCTCAGGCAACGGGCAGTACCTCGGCCAGCTCGTCGTGACCGGCTGCGGCAGTGCGACGGCACTCGTCGTCGAGAACACGAGCACCGTGGTCGAGCTCTGCAGCAACGGTCGGCTCAACGAGATCGACACCGCAGACCTCACGCTTGGCTCCACGATCAGGGCCAGCGTCATCAAAGCCACAGAGCGCACCTTCACCAAAGCGACCGCTCTGGCCATCGAGGGCACCAGCGCCTACGTCACCTTCACCACCACGAACAACGCCAGTGATGGCGTCGTCGTCTATTCACTCGTCACCAACACGATCACCAGCAAGGCCGATGAGGCAACGAATCCGGGCGACGCGTTCGCCGCCCCTGCTGGGATCGCCGTGGCGGGCAAGTTCCTCTGGATCACCAATGCGGGCACCGATGCGGGCACCACTGTCACCACCGGCATCAGCCCGTCAGTCGAGCAGCTCGCTCGGGCCACCTTGAGCTTCATCATCAGTGACAGCTCGAGTAATGACCTCGGGACCGCAGGGGCGGTGCTGGCGAACCACGCCTCCGGCACCAGCGACACCGACGTCTACGTCGCCACCATCCAGGGCACGACCGCTCCGATGGTCTCCTACTACGACCCTCCTACCGTCCAACCCTCTTCGCCGACGCTCAACTGGAAGTGGATGATGTGCAACACCAACGCCTCTCCCCCGACCCCTGGATACCCCTACAAGTTCGACCACCCCTCAGCTTTCGCCCTCTACGGCCCGATCTTGTGGGTGGCCAATGCCGCAACTGACCTCAATAACTCCCCTCGCACCTACGGCACCCATGTCGAAGCCATGAACGCCGAAACCGGCGCCTACCTCTTCAACGCCTCGTAGTCCCGTCGCTCATGCCTTCGGCTTAGGAGGCCCCGCCGAGGTGTAGCGAGTGCCAGGCGGATCGACAGCCCAGGCCACAGGCTGCTCCCAACCCTCGCCGTAGACGAGCTCGGGAAGCGGTCGGCGTCGAACGGTGCCTTGGTGGCCTTGGGGTCGACCGATCGTGATGGTGCCCGAGATGACGACCTCGTCAGGTATCCCGAGCAGCAAGCGCAGCTCTGCCTCGACGGTGCCCTGCCATCCGGTGAAGACGCCTCCGAAGCCGAGCGCTCGAGCAGCCAGCAGAAGGTTCTGGCACGCCGGGTAGATCGAGGCACCCTCTCCTTCAAAGGGCTCCCGGTAGCGAACGAGGCACGGGAAGATCAGCACAGGCACCTCGGTGAAGTGCTCAGCGAAGTGCTCCATCGTTCTCGCCATCCGAGCTTTTGGCGAGCTGGTGTCGACACCGCTGCCCTGGTCGTAGCCGTCGGCCTTTCTCTTGGCCCCCCAACCTTCTTGCATCGCACCGGCGATCAGCCGCTTGGCCTCGAGAGCACGGGGCCCATCGGTCAGGACCACGAAGCGAAAGGGCTGGCGGTTCGAGCCGCTCGGAGCTCTCGTGGCGGCGAACAGCATGGCTCGCAGGGCTTCTGCGGGAACCGGCTCATCGGTGTAGCGACGGATAGCCCTGGTGGTGGTCAGGCCCTCCAAGAGCCCGACGACGTCGGTGGGCAGGGGCGTGGTCTCGAGGCTGGAGGGCTCGGTGCGTGGTTCATCCATGGACCCATCTTGGCGTCGAGCGCGGCGTGCTGCGAGCGAGCCGCCCGATCGCAGATCGCAACGTGACGGTGGAGATGACAACTCCTTGTCACGTGGCTTCTCCGACCCTACGATGCCAAGCATGAACCTCGAAGACATGATCCTGATCAGCGTTGACGACCACGTGGTCGAGCCGCCCTCGCTCGAAGCCTTCTTCCGGGAGAACCTGCCCGCCAAGTACAAAGACCGAGCGCCCAAGGTCATCCGCCACGACGACGGCACCGATGCCTGGCTCATCGAAGGCCAAGAGATCGCCACCTTCGGGCTCAACGCCGTCCAGGGGCGGCCGGCAGAGAACTGGGGCAGCGACCCCGCCAGCTTCGACGAGGTCCGGCCCGGCACCTACGACGTGAAGGCTCGCATCGAGGACATGAACGCCAACGGGGTCTTGGCGTCGATCAACTTCCCCTCGTGGCCCGGCCTGGGTGGTCAGTACTTCATGCAGAACGAGGATCACGACTACGTCGCGGCCATGACCCGGACGTACAACGACTGGCACATCCAGGACTGGTGCAACCAGGCGCCCGGCCGCTTCATCCCCCTCGGGATCTCCGGCTTCATGCTCGGTGCTGACTGGATGGCCGGAGAGATCAAGCGCTTGGCCGAGCTCGGCTGCCACGCCGTGACCTGTCACCCTGACGCCTATCGCTTCGGCATGCCGGACTACCACGGCGACGAGTGGGACCCCGCCTGGCGAGCAGCCGAGGAGACCGGCAGCGTCATGGTCTTCCACTTCGGTGGGTTCCCGAACTTCATGCCGAGGACACCCTTCTCGGTGATCCCCCACTCGATGCCGTTCCAGACGGCGATCTTCGCTGGAGAGCTCTTGTGGTCGAAGATCTTCCGCAAGTTCCCCTCCATCAAGATGGCGCTCGCGGAGGGCGGCATCGGATGGATCCCGTTCTTCTTGGAGAAGGCAGACTTCATCTACGACCACCACCGGGCCTGGACCCATGAGGACTTCGGTGACCAGCTGCCCAGCCAGGTCTTCCGTGACCACATGCAGGGTTGCTTCATCGACGACCTGACCGGCCTGCGCCTCCGTGACGCCATCGGCGTCGACAACATCGCTTGGGAGTGCGACTACCCCCACTCCGATTCGACCTGGCCCACCGCACCCGAGGTGCTGTGGAAGTCCCTCCAGGCAGCCGAGCTGAGCGAGGAGGAGATCCACAAGGTCACCTGGGAGAACGCCGCTCGCTGGTATCAGTTTGATCCCTTCGAGCATCGGAGCCGTGAGGAGAGCACCGTCGGCGCCCTTCGCCTGCTGGCCCCGGACCTCGACACCACGCCGAGGGAGTACGGCTCGTCCGACCACACCCACGCGCTCGAGTCGAACGCCAACACCTTCCTCAAGCTCGACTGAGCCCTTCGACCCGCGCCTGAGCGCGGGCAGCTGCCTCCCGACGCCGCACCCTCATCGCAGCCCTGTGATCTGCGACGATGGAGCGATGCATCTCGCCCTTCACTACGCCTTCGACGTCATCGGCGTGGCGCTCGTGCTGTGGGCCGCGATCTCTGCGGCGGTGACCTTCGTCGTCCCGCGAGGGACGCCCGTGCGGCTGACCCGCTGGGTGTTCTTGTTCGTCGCCACCTTCTTCCGGAGCCTCGCGCTGCGCCGGTCGAGCTACGAGGCTCGTGATCGGATCATGGCGTTCTACGCGCCCGCCGCCCTCTTGATCCTGCCCATCGTCTGGCTGACGATCATGTTCTTCGCCTTCACGCTGCTCTTCGTCGGGCTCAACGTGTCCCCGGTGCATCAGGCGTTCCTCATGAGCGCCTCCTCGCTCTTCACCCTGGGCTCCATCTGGTCCAACCAGCTGCCTGTGGCTGCCGCCATCGCCGTCGAGGCCGGTCTCGGGCTCGGGCTGGTGGCCATGCTGATCTCCTACCTGCCGACGATCTACAGCGGGTACAACCGTCGCGAGGTCAAGGTCACCGGGCTCGAGACCATGGCCGGCAGCCCGCCCTTCGCCGGTACCCTGCTCAACCGGCTCGCCCTGATCGATCGCCTGGAGGACACCGATGAGATCTGGGGACCGTGGGCCGAGTGGTTCGCCGACATCGAAGAGACCCACACCTCCATCCCGGCGCTGGCCTTCTTCCGCTCCCCTCAGCCAGAGCGCTCCTGGGTGATCGCGGCGGGGACGATCTTGGACGCCGCCTCGTTCGTGGCCTCCTCGGTGCGCGGCGAGCGACACCCCGAAGCCCAGCTCTGCATCCGAGCGGGCTACCTCTCGCTTCGGCGGATCGGGGACTACTTCGGGCTTCCCAACCCGTCGAACCCCGCGCCCGACGATCCGATCTCGATCACACGCTCCGAGTTCGACGTGCTCTTCGAGCGGCTGCGAGACGCCGGCGCGCCCTTGGTCGAGGACCAAGACGCTGCCTGGCAGTCGTTTGCTGGGTGGCGAGTCAACTACGACGCCGTGCTCTTAGAGCTCGCGTCTTTCACCATCGCGCCGACCGCGCCGTGGTCCTCGGATCGCTCGAAGACGCCGGTGACCTTCACCCGCCGGGTACGGGACTGACTGCCAGCAGCGCAACGCCAAGGGGCGATCCACGTCAACGACTCAGAGACCCAGGTACGGTGTGAGCCGGTGCGGGGGGCAGATGGCGGAGACGTGCAGGAGCACAGCGCTGCCCCAGCGCGTCGGATGACACCGAGAGGGGATCTATGAACAAGCCATTGAGGGCCATGCTGAGCGCGGTCGCCCTGGGGACGCTGTGCCTCGCCGCCGCGTGCTCGTCGTCCTCGACGAGCACGACGACCACGTCCGCTCCGAGCAAGTACTACGTCTCGCTTGGCGACTCGTACTCGGTCGGCTACCAGCCCAACGTGTCGAACCCCGAGACGGGCTACGCCTCTTCTGGCTACACCGGCTACGTGGCCAAGGCCCTCGACCTGAAGCTGGCCAACTTCGGCTGCGCGGGGGCGACGACCGAGTCGCTGCTCAACACCATCGGCTGTCCTGACGTGCTGCCGAACACCGCCGGGGTCCAGACCTACCCCACCACGACGCAGATCGCGGCGGCCACGGCGTTCATCAAGGCGCACAAGGGCCAGATCGGGCTGATCACCGTCTCGATCAGCGGCAACGACGTCACCGCGTGCGCCAAGGACGCGAGCCCCGTGCCCTGCGTGGCAGCGGCCACCGCCTCGATCACGACCAACGTGGCGAGCGCCGCCAGCCAGCTGCGCGCCGCCGCCGGCCCCGGCGTCCAGATCATCGGAACGACCTATCCTGACGTGCTGCTCGGCTCCTACGTGTACCCGACCCATCCGCCCACCGCTGCCCAGCTGTCCTTGGCCCAGCTCTCGGTCACCGCGTTCAAGACGCTCATCAACCCGGCGCTCCAGGCGGCGTACGCCACCGCACAGGGCAGCTTCGTCGACGTGACGGCGAAGACCGGCGCCTACATCCCGCTGACCACCACCGTGAAGAACCCGACCTACGGCACGATCCCGCTGGCCGTCAGCAACGTCTGCACCCTCACCTGGTACTGCCAGCTCGGCAACATCCACGCTCGCACCCCGGGCTATGAGGCCATCGGCAGGATGATCGTCGCCAGCTACAAGGCAGCGGCGTAGCGCAGAGGGTTGCGCCGGCCCGCTAAGACGAGGCAGCGAGTCCTGGTTGGTCTCGCTGTCGTCGGCGCCACGCCGTCGTGGCGCGTCCGAGGTCTCGGCCTCGGAGCCTGAAGGGTCGCTCGATGAAGGAGAAGCTGGCCCAGCCGAGGCCGATCGAGATGGCGAAGATCAGGATCACCTTGACCACGATGTGGTGCAGGTTGGGCGGCATCGTCTCTGGCCCCATGCCGTAGACGCTCAAGATCACCGGGAAGTGCCACAGGTACAGCCCGTAGCTGCGCTCCCCCATCCAGACGCCCGCCCGCATCGCCGCGTGGAGGTGGACCGGCGAGGGGCGTGCCGCATAGAGCAGCGCGGGGATCGCCAAGATGGCCAGCAGGTAGTCGTAGGTGATGAACCGAATGTTGTAGTTCCACAGCGACGAGACACCCGGGTAGCGCAGCGCCAGCATGCTCGGGATGAGGAGGGCTAGCAGCACCAAGACGCTCGGGTGCCGCGACGGCCGCTTGACCCAGAAGTCGAAGTAGCCCTGGAGCACCGCCCACCTGAGCCCCATGCCGATGGCGAAGATCGGGATCAGCCCGATGAACTGGCGCGAGATGTAGATGTACTGCGGCCCCCAGCTCGACGGGTCGGCGCCGGGGAAGTAGTAGCCACGAAGGCCCGCGCCGTGGTACTGGACGAAGGTGTTCCAACCCGCGCCGACGGCGATGAGCGCTCCCGTGGCGAGGACCGGCTTCTTGGCGATGATGTAGGCGAAGAAGGGCATGACGAGGTAGAGGGTCATCTCGATGCTCAACGTCCAGAGCGAGCCATCGACGTTCAGGTTGGACTCGGTGCCGGGGAAGTAGTGCTGGGTGAAGGTGGCGTTCGCCAAGATCTGCTTGAGGCCCTGAAGGCTGAAGACCTGATCGTGCAGCGCGAAGAAGAGATAGAGGATCGCCACGCAGGCGTAGTACGCCGGGGCGATGCGGAAGAAGCGCCGCACGTAGAACTCGAGGGTGGTCTTGTCCCCGCGGTTCACCCAGAAGTAGTCGACCAGCAGGTAGCCCGAGAGCAGGAAGAAGACGTCGACACCCCACGTGCCGAGGCCTCGCACGATGCTGAAGCCGAAGGTGTCCGCGGTGCCCGAGAGCGCCCAGGTGTGATCGGCCACGACCGCCAAGGCCGCGATCCCTCGAAGGACCTCGATCGCAGGGAACCAGACGCGACCCTCGGGCGGGACGGGAGGGCCGATCCCCCAGGGCTCGGCGACCTGGGGCGAGCCGCCCGCCTCAGACACTGGTGGGGTAGCTCACGTGGCGATCGATGATCGAGCCGCGCGCAGCGAAGCTCGCTGCCAGGTCGTGCATCGTCGCTGAGGGCTCGAAGATCCTGACCTCGCTCGGGGGCCGGCCGAACCAGCTCGTGATCGCCTCGGTCATCTCGCCCTCGATGTGGAGCGAACAGGTGAAGCCGAGGTAGTGAGCGACGGGGACCAGCCCCTTGGCCCGTGAGCGCAGCTCGACGATGGGCACGTCGAGCTCCACGTCCTCAGCCGAGCCACCCATGGTCACCACGTAGCCGAGTCTCCTGGCGGCATCTCGCATGATGGCCTCCGTCGCCGTCACCCGGGCCTCGTTGAGCTCGCCTCGGTCTTGGAAGGTCGCCACCTGGTGTCGGAACGCAGGCCATCGCATGTCGATGATCGCCTCGTTCTCTGGCACGGTGGTGTGCCCGGCCGAGACGAGCCCTGCAGCCACGTTCGCTCCCCCGCCCTGGTGGTAGGTGAACGCGCCAGGTGCCAGCACGATGCGGAAGCCCATCTCGAGGCTGCGCAGGGACCAGTCGGTCTCCTCGCAGTACCCACGACCGAAGACGGGATCCATGAGACCCACCTTGCGGAGCACCGGCACCGGCAGCAGGATCGCGAACGAGATGCCCGCCGGGATGTCGATGGCCCTGGTGCCGAAGGTGCCCTCGAGCAGCCGCGCCAACCAGCTCACGGTGTCCTGGTCACCCAAGTAGCGATCCGGGTCGCTGTTGGGCAGCGAGTAGAGCGACACGTTGTTGGACCACGAGGTGACCGACCCGATGAGCGGATCGCTGAGCGCGGTGGCGACCAGGGTGTCGGTCAGGTGCTCTGCGAAGCACACGTCGGAGTTGGCGATCACCACGTAGTCGTACTCGGCATCCATGGCCCGCAGCAGACCCATGTTGACGTTGCGCGGGATGCCGAGGTTGCGGGGCGTGCGGTAGTAGTCGATGCCGAGATCACGGCACAGCGAGGCGATCATGTCGCTGAAGCCTGGCTCTGGGCTGGCGTCGTCGAGCACGAGGATGTCGATCTCGGTCTCGACGGGTCGCATCGCAGCTGCCGAGCGCAGGCAGTCGGGGACGAACGCAGCGCCGTTGTAGACGGTGATGGCAAAGAGCACCCGAGGCCGAGCCATGCTCAGCCCTTGAGCGAGCGAAGCACAGCGCGCAGTCGCCGAGCCACTCGGCCGAGCGAGCCCTGCTTGAGGACCGCCAAGGGCCTCGTCAGCGCCATGGCGCGCACGGTGGAGGCCTCCACCTGGCGCTGGAGATCCCAGATCTGCTCATTTGCCTCGAGCAAGCGCCTCGTGAGGTCGATCACCCGAGCGTTGGCGATCTCGAAGTCGCGCAGCGACTGCTCGAGGGAGAGTCGATCCATCTCGCGCTCAAGCTCTCGCACGTGGCTCTCATCGTTCACGGCATCACCTTGGTGTCCTGCACCCGTGGTGGCCGCTGCTGCCTCGCCCATAGGGCTCCCATCTCTCGGTGCGCAGTGACTAGATCCTAGCAACCGGTGGTCTGGCCAAGAGGTTCTTGAACGCCCCGATCAGCTGCTCTGCGTTGCGATCCCAGTCATAGGACGGCAGGCCGGCCTTGATCTCCTTGACCGTCCGGGCCGCCAGCGCAGGGTCTTCGAGCAGTGCCGCCGTGGCGTCTGCGAAGGCGTTGACGGACCAGTCTCTGGCCAAGACGGGCAGAGAGGCCAGCCGCTCAGCGAGGGCCGGGATAGGGACCATGACCGTCGGCGTGCCGAAGGCTGCAGCCTCGTGGGGCACCAGCCCGAAGCCTTCGGCCCCCGTGGGGTAGAGCACGACACTGGCGTGGCGCAGCAGCCAGTTGCGCTCGAGCGACGAGACGTCAGGGATGATGATGACCGGCTCGTCAGGCTCCCAGCGACGTGCCTCAGCGATCCGCGAAGAGCCAGTCCCGACGTGAGCACCGGCCATCACCAAGGTCAGCTGGAAGCCTCGGCGCCGAAGCTCTCGCGTCACGTCGATGGCGAGATCACGGTTCTTGTGGCTGTAGTTGGTCCCGAGCACCAAGAGGAACGGTTCGCCCGAGAAGCCCCTCGAGAGCAGCTCGGCGGGCTCGACGGCAGGCTCGTCGCCGCTCAGGTGACCAACCCCGTTCGGGATGATGAAGATCCGAGACGCATCGACACCGAGGCGCTCGAGGAGGATCTGGTCTTTGGTGTCCTCGGAGATGGCGATCACCCCGTCGACGGCTGCGGCCCCCTGGCGGGTTGCGGCGCGATGCGCTTGCCAGGAGGCCGGTGACGAGAAGTAGTCCCCGATCTGGAACGCGATGACATCGTGGATCGTGAGCGCGAGCCTGCGTCCCTTGGCTCGCCACCCGCTCAGGTCGACGCCCTCGGTCACCTGGAAGGGCCGGAGCACGACGTCGACGGAGGGGAAGCCCTCGAGTGTGGCGAACGGCGCCACCTTGGCGTCGACCTTCGGATGGCTGAGCGCCTCTCGGGCATAGCCCGGCGCAGGACCGTTCAACAGCACGCCGAGGTATGAGACGTCCTCTCGCTCCGCCAGCGCCGTCAGCATGGCCAAGAAGGTGACCTGGTGACCCATCTCCTGGGGCATCAGACACGTGCCGTCGACGATGAGCCGGATGCCCGTCAGGCTGACGCGAGCCATGAGCAGTGCCTCGTTGAGTGCGCTGTGCGCCTCGCGTGGGCTCTCGAGCAGCGAGGTGACGCCCCGGTGGCGCGCCTCGAGCCACTGACGATCTTCTGGCGTCAGCCCGGCGTGGACAGGCTGATCGCCCGGGAGGTCGAGCGGACGGGTGACGAAGGTGCTGGGCTCCAGGAGATCGAGCATCCCGCGGCTTCTCGCCGAGGCACCGAAGTCCGCCAGCTCCAAGGTCACCCGCCCGTCGTGGTGAGGGAAGGGGCGGACCATCGAGAGGCCTTGCGAGCTCAGCAGCACCGCTGGACCCACCGGATACGGGATCGGCACGGCTTCGAGGCCTTCAGGCTCGTGGCGCAGCAGGCTCGTCGCCCCGTGCTCGTCGAGGTTCCCGACCCGGTGGATCGACACCTCACCAGGATGGGGGAAGCTCGCAAAATCTCCGACGTTGGACAGGAACGAGACGCTCGAGCAGCGCAGATCCTCGGTCACGAGACCACGGGCCCGCTCGAGCAGCCCAGGGGGGAAGATCGACGGGGCCGCCACGACCAGCAGGTGCGCTTCGGTCTCAAGGTAGATCCGCTCGATCAGCGCGGCTAGCGAGTCCACCTCGACGAGGACGTCGGCGTAGGCCGCGAGATCCTGGCGTGCCTCGTGGCCAGGAGCGCCGACGATGATGGGCACCTCAGGCAGGCTGGCGCGCAGCGAGACCAAGGTCGGGATCCAGGACTCGGTCAGCCCCTGGGCGAAGACAACGGCTCTGACGTCGCGGGGGTGCCCCACGAGCTCGGTCGTCACGCCTCTCCCAGGATGGCTCGAGATCCCTCGACCAGCGCGGTGATCCCATCTTCAAGCGAGCAGCTCGGGTCGTAGCCGATCGCAGCGCGGGCTTCAGCGATCAGGCAGCTCGCGGCGCGCACGTCGCCGTCGCGGAAGGCTCCGCTCACCTTGGGCTCGGGGGCGCCAGCCGCCTCCGCGATCAAGCGAGCCACCTCGAGGATGGTCGTCGACCTCCCTGAACCGATGTCCAAGGTCTGGCTGGTCGCCGGTGGCTTCGAGATCGCCGCCAGCACCGCGTCAGCGACGTCGGTCACGTAGACGAAGTCTCGGGTGATGATCCCGTCTTCGTAGACGTTGATCGTCTCGCCGGCGAGCGCCTGGCGGGTGAAGATCGACAGCACGCCCGTGTAGGGGTTGTCGAGGGACTGGCCCACCCCGTAGACGTTCTGGAACCTGAGGACTGAGAGCGCACAGCCGTGGGCGATCGTCCACGCCTTCAAGATGTGCTCTTGGGCCAGCTTCGTGGCGGCGTAGATGTTGGTGGGCTCTGCCCTCGTCCATGAGGCCTCGGTGGGCACCGGGAGGCCGGCCACGCCGTCTGCCCGGCGCGGGTCCCACCGGCCTGCGGCCAGATCGTCGTGGCTGCGAGCCGAGGGGTAGTACCGGTCGCCGTCGACCTCCCAGGCTCCCTCCCCATAGACGGCACGAGACGACGCCAGGATGATCTGCTCGGGCACGTGCCCCGACCGGCTCAACGCATCGAGCATCTGGGTGGTGCCGACCACGTTGACCGAACCGTGTCGGGTGGCCTCGTGGAGCGACTGACCCGTGCCGGTCTCTGCCGCCAAGTGGATGATCACCCGCGGGCGCACCAGCTTGAACAAGGCGTCCCACGGCTGCGCCGTCGTCACGTCGAAAGGCCACAGCTCAACCGACTCGGGCAACCTCGCCGGGCGTCCTGGGTCTTTGTGGACCTGCGGATGGAGCGAGTCGATCGCTAAGAGCTCGGCCGCATCAGCGTCGAAGCGCTGGGCGATCGTGGTCCCGATGAACCCGGCTCCCCCTGTGATGACGATCCTGGGGTCCAACGAATTCCCTCTCCTTCATGGTGCTCGGTCGGCAGTCAGTCTTACCGATCGGAGGGAGGTGGCTGCGGAGCCCTCACGAGCGCCGTGCTGCCCTCATCCTGCGAGCTGCCCGCTCGAGAGGTCGGACGACCCAGGTGTCCCTCACCGGAGCGAGCACGCCAAGCACCCGCTGGCGGCGAGCGGTCGCCTTGGCCTGTTTCGCCAAGAACGCCACGTTGGCCACGTCTCGATCCGTAGCCCTCGAGTTCGAGGCCGAGTCGCCCGCGGCGAGGCGACCCGCCATCGCCTTGAGGTCAGCACGCGCGCCTTCGAGCTCCCGACGGACCTCGTCGAGGTCATCGAGGGCTTGGCGGAGCGCCTTGGAGTGCTCAGGCGTGATCCCGGACTGCTCGAGGCTCATGACGGCCGCCCGATGGCGCCGAGGCGCTCAGCAAACCAGGGTGCGACGGCTTGGCGGCTGTGCGCTTCGGCAATCGAAGCCTGGGCAGCCGTGCCGAGCTTGCTGGCGACACCTCGATCGTTCGCCAGCTCTCGCATGAATCTCGACGCTGCTCCGAGGTCAGGGTCTGCCCAGAGCGCTTCGCTCGGATAGGGCGTGGCGTCAGGTCCCACCTCGATCAGCTCAAAGGGAACGAGCCGGCCCACGGTGTCGTCCATGAAGTCGAGGTTGCCCGAGTAGCCCGTGGCGATCACCGGCGTGCCCGCCGCCATCGCCTCGAGCATCGTCAAGCCAGTCCCCTCGCTTCGGTGCAGCGAGACGTAGCAGTCGAGGTGCTGCAGGAGCGCTCGCATCTCAGAGGCCCTCCAAGCCCCATCGACCAGCTGGACGTCAGCTCTGCCTCCTGCCGCCGCCCGGAGCGCGTCGAGGATCTTCGTGCCTTGGGCGTTGATCATCTTGAGCACCAGCCCTGCACCGTCGGCCTCGCTGAACGCCTCGAGATAGGCCTTGAGCACCCCAAGCGGGTTCTTGCGCTCGGCCACCGACGCCACGTCGAAGGCGAAGCCGAAGAGGAAGCGGTCCTCCTCGAGCCCGAGGTCAGCTCGCTCGAGGTGGGTGCGATCGGGCACCTCGACCAACCACGGATGGACGTGGACCGGACACGAGACAGCCGAGGAGCGGAGAGCCTCGGCAACGAAGCGAGACCCGCACCACAGCTCATCGAGCGCCTCACTCGCCGCCACCAGCGAGGTCGGCATCGAAGCCAGCTCCCAAGCCCACACCCCGACGGTGGGTCGCGGCTGGAGCGAGCTCCACAGCTCAGTCTTGACCAGCTTGTCGCCGAGCACGTCGGCGTTGACGACGACCACGTTGCGTCCCATCGAGGGATCAGCGACGCCCGTCGCCTTGGTGGGCCGTGTGGCCTGCCCTGGTGCCTCGAGGACCACCTCGGAGACCGGGAAGCCGGCAGCCCGAATCGAAGCGGCGACCATGCGCCCGTGCTGGCCCATGCCGAACTCGCCGGCCAGGTACCCGACGACGTTGACGCCGTGACCCAGCGTGGGCCTCGAGCCCTCCTGGAGCGTCAGGGCCTCGAGGACCGCCTTCGGGGCGACAGCGCAGAAGGAGGCCTGGTTCAGCAGCCAGGCCGCAAACGCCTCAGTCTCGAACTTCTCCGGATCGATGAAGAGGGCCCGGGCTCGTTCGCTGCCCCGCCAGAACAAGAGCGCGTAGCGAGGCAAGCCACTTCGGGTCTGAGCCTCGAGCCACTCGTCGAAGGCGGGTGACGGAGACGACCAAGACGGTGCAGGTGGCAACGGCGCACCGTCTTTGAGCGCATCATCGACCGCCCACCAGTAGCCCCGCCGCAGCTCACCGCTGAGCGCGACCCCGCCGGGGAGCCTCCCCCATCGATAGGCGGGTGTCGGCATCTCGAGCGAGCGCATCCGTGCCGATCGCTCGGTGAGCAGGCGACGCAAGGTGGGCTCCTTGGCAACCTGGACACGCGTGCGAGGCGCATACTTCGACAAGGTCAGCGGGCGATCAGCGTCGTGGCCGCTGAAGTGGAAGAAGCGCAGGGGCGTGCCGTTGACCAGCACGCTGCCGTCCGCCGAGGTGGTGAGACGCCGCTGGTGGAGGTTCCAGTAGGCGACGTTGCAGCCGACGTCGGTGATGATCTGGTGCTCGAAGAGAGACGGGACAGCATCCACCCACTTCTGATCGGTGAAGTAGCCCCGAGCGAAGTCGATGAGCGCATGGCGCTCCAGGCGCTCTGCCCAGTACTCGAGGAAGCTCGTGGCCTCCTCGGACACTGCCACGAAGCCGAGGTTGAACTGCCCCGTGGTCAAGTAGGCCTCCTCAGCGGTGTCACGCCCGTCGCGAGGGCCCGGTGAGGTGACGTGGGGGGTGAGCGCCAAGCCATGCTGGCGCGCCGCGAAGGCCAGCGAATCGAGGGCTGCGAAGATCTCGATGTCAGGATCGACGTAGATGACGATCTCGTCTCGCTCCAAGAGATGCGCGAGGACCGTCGGCTTGATCGCCGTCGCCAGCTCGGTGAGGCCGTAGTAGAGCTGCATCCTCGCCACGGTGTCCTTCTCGAAGGGAAGCGACGAGAGGCCCACGAAGTCGATCTCTGGCCAGCGCTGCGCGTCTTGCTCGAGCTCGTCGTCGGCGGCGTCGATGAGCACCGCGGTGAACGACCAGGTGGGCATGGTCGCCCGAAGTGACGAGGCAAGCAGGAGCACCGAGGCGAGGTAGTTGCGCGCCGCGATGGTCACCACGCGCACGGAGCCGTCGAAGCGAGGTTCCTCAGACACGAGCCCCTGTGCCATCGTGGTCGACCCCTCATCTCGTCTCGAGCAGCCATCCTCGGCGACGCGCCCAGCGATCACGGCGATCGATCGCCGTCCCTAGAAATCTATCGCCCGTCTCTTCACTTCTTAGAGAACGGCGAAGCGACGACCTCGAGGGTCTCGCCGTGCCACGTCGCGTGCCAACCGTCCCAGGCGAAGGCGTCGGCCCCCTTTAGCCCCTCCTCGAGCAGCCAGCGTGCCAGCTTGCCCTTGGCCGCCTTCGCACCGTGACCGATGGGCTTCTGCCCATCAGGACCGAGGAAGCGCACCCGGCGCAGCTCGACGTCGGCCCCGAGACGGACGTGATCGATCGCGTCAGCGTGCTCGCCAGGGAGCAGGTCTATGACCACTCGACCACGCGCTCCGCGCGCGATCGCCGTGGTCACTGCCGGACGCCAGAACGTGGCGAGGTTCCCGAGGCCCTGCAAGGTGGCTTGAAAGGACAAGCGATGATCGGCGATCGCGTCGGTCGCCAGGTTCACGCCGTAGACGGCCGAGGGAACGAAGAGCCTGCGACGCGCCGGCTCCTCGAGGGTGCCAGGGTCCAGGTGCCCCCAGACCACGCCGCTGTAGCGAGCCCAGGCCGCCATGAGCGGTGGCTTCCGCTCGACGAGGGCACGGTTGGTCGCCCGGGCATGCTCGGCCAGAGCCCCGCTGGCCTTGAAGAGCTTCTCGGCCCTGGCCACCGAGAGCGAGCCGAGCTCGTGGCGAAGCGCGTCGAGCAGAGCGCCTCGCTCCGGAGCGAGATAGCGCCGAAGCCCATCGCTCCTAGAACCCGATCGAGCGCCGGGGGTCTTCGACAACGAGGGCGGGATGAGCAGGACGACGTCGGAAGACACGGCGACCGACCATATCGGCTGAGCCCTTGGAGATCGGCGAGCTGGCCTCTTCGTGGAGCCCGAAGAGTTACCCCTGGGTAGTGCCTTCGACGCTCGAGGAGCCGGTACCGTAGGCATGGGTCAAACCCGACACGACGACTTTGCCGTGAGGCGAGAGGGAGGCAGGCGAGCAGCATGGCACTCGAGTCGGTGCACGTCCCCGAGGTCGGCGAGTCAGTCTCTGAGGGCACCATCGCCTCGTGGTTCACCGAACCTGGAGCCTCGATCGCCGCTGGCGATCCACTCTTCGAGCTCGCCACCGAGAAGGTCGACTCGGAGATCCCCTCGCCGCTCAGCGGCACCGTGGTCGAGATCTTGATCCCGAAGGGCGGGACGGTGAGCGTCGGTGATGCTGTCGTCACGATCGAGACCAGCGCCGCGGAGCCTGCCCCTGCAGCACCACCGGCCAGCACCCCAGCCCCGCCTCGCGACGCTCACGCCGCACCAGCGAGCCCTGTGAGTCCCACGCCGGCGCGGCCGCCTGAGCAGCCCACGCCACCACAGGCATCGCCCGGGAGCCCTCCGCTACCTCCCATGCCTCCTGGTCAAGCCACACCGACCGCTGCCAGCGCCACGCAGCCGAGCACCGCCAACGAAGCGCCGAAAGCGCCGGCGGCGAGCGAGCTGGCAACCCCGGGAGAGGACGACACCTTCGAGCGCTTCTCTCGGATCAGGAAGGTCACGGGTCGCATCACCAGCGAAGCCAACGTCACCATCCCGCACGTCCTCTCCGTGGTCGAGGCCGACCACAGCGCGGTCATGACGGCTCGATCGATCATCAAAGCCCGGGGGACCGGTGCCCCACCGACTGCCCTCGCCTACGTGGCGGTCGCTGATCACCCGCGCCCTGGGCGACCACCCTCGGCTGAACGCCTCGGTCGGAGACGGGGGTCTGGTCCTGCACCGCTCTATCAACCTGGCATTCGCCATCGACACCGAAGACGGCCTGGTGGCCCCAGTGGTCAAGAACGCCGATCAGCTCACTGTCACTGGGATGGCCGAGGCCATCGTCGACCTCGCCACACGAGCTCGGGCGAAGAAGCTGCTCCCCGCGGACATGTCGGGTGGGACCTTCTCGATCTCGAACAACGGCTCGGTGGGCAGCGTCCTGACCGCTCCGATCATCACCCCGCCCCAGGTCGCGGTGCTCTCGACCGACAAGGTGGTGGACCGAGCGGTGGTGATCGAGCAAGACGGTTCCAAGGCGGTGGCGATCCGCCCGATCGGCAACCTGGCGATGAGCTGGGACCACCGAGCGGTCGACGGCGCCGGCGCCGCTCGCTTCTTGTCCCAGGTCAAGGCGATCCTCGAGACCACAGACTGGAGCGGTCTTGGCTGACGTCTCGGAGGCTGCGAGCACCGACGCGGTCCGCCGGGCCGCCATGGATGGCGCAGCCCAGCAGCTCATCGACATCGATCCGGGAGCCACCGACGGTTGGCTCGCCGCCTTCGATGCTGCCGTCGAGACCTATGGACCGACGAGAGCTCGCTACTTGCTCATGCGGCTCCTCGATCGGAGCCGGGCCCTCGACGTCGGATTCCCCTCGACCATCTCGACGCCGTATCTCAACACCATCGATCCAGAAGCCGAGCCTCCCTACCCCGGAGACCCGAAGATCGAGCACCGGATCCGATCACTGATCCGTTGGAACGCCGTCGCCATGGTGCTCCGGGCAAACGAGAAGGCTCCGGGCATCGGCGGACACCTGGCCACCTATGCGTCCTCGGCGACCCTCTACGAGATCGGCTTCAACCACTTCTTCAAGGGCAAGGACCAGGGAGCGCCTGGCGACCAGGTGTTCTTCCAGGGGCACGCCTCTCCTGGGATCTACGCTCGGGCGTTCCTCGAAGGGACGGCTCAGCGAAGACGACCTCGAGCACTTCCGCCTCGAGACCCGGCGCGTCGGCACCGAAACCCCGGGGCTCTCCTCCTATCCGCACCCGCGCCTGATGCCTGACTTCTGGGAGTTCCCGACGGTCTCGATGGGCTTGGGTCCCATCACTGCGATCCACCAGGCGCGCTTCAATCGCTACCTCGAGCACCGGGGCCTGCTCGCCCCGTCCGACTCGAAGGTGTGGGCGTACCTCGGTGACGGCGAAACCGACGAGCCCGAGTCGCTCGGGGCCCTGGGCCTGGCTGGTCGCGAGCATCTCGACAACCTGATCTTCGTCGTGAACTGCAACCTCCAGCGCCTCGACGGTCCCGTGCGCGGCAACGGCAAGATCATCCAAGAGCTCGAGGGCACCTTCCTCGGAGCGGGATGGAACGTGATCAAGGTCGTCTGGGGTCGCCAGTGGGACGACCTCTTCGCCCGTGACGTCGACGGGGCGCTGCTCGACGCGCTGACCAAGACACCTGACGGCACCTTCCAGCGTCTGGCGACCGCCACCGGGGCAGAGATCCGCCAGGAGTTCTTCGGCACCGACCCGCGCCTCGAGGCCTTGGTGGCGCACTTGAGCGACGAAGATCTCGAGATCCTCCCTCGCGGCGGGCACGACCACTTCAAGATCTACGCCGCCTACAAGGCCGCAGTCGAGCACAAGGGGCAACCCACCGCGATCTTGGCGCACACCGTCAAGGGCTGGGCGCTCGGGGCCAAGGTCGAGTCACGAAACGCCACGCACCAGATCAAGAAGATGTCCTGGGACGAGCTCGTGCTCATGCGGAACCGCCTCGGGCTCGCCGACCTGGTGCCCGACGAGATCGACCGGCACGAGCCGCCGTATCTCAAGCTCGATCCCGACTCCGACGAGATCCGCTACCTCGCCGAGCGTCGTGCCGAGCTCGGCGGGTCCCTGCCCAAGCGCGTGGTCAGCCATGAGCCGCTCTCCCTCCCCGCCTCCGGGTTCGGGGCGGAGTTCGAGGCCGGTTCCGGAGACCTCGAGTTCTCGACGACTGGGGCGATGGTCGGCTCATCCGCCTGTTGCTTCGCGATCCCGGACTCGGCAAGCACATCGTGCCGATCGTGCCCGACGAGGGACGCACCTTCGGGATGGACTCGCTCTTCTCAGAGGTGGGGATCTACGCCCCCGAGGGACAGCGCTACACGCCGGTCGACGCAGAGATGATGCTCTCCTACAAAGAGCAGGCCGACGGCCAGATCTTGGAGGAGGGCATCTCGGAAGCCGGCGCGACGGCTGCCTTCCAGGCGGCGGCGACGAGCTTCGCCACGCTGGGGACGCCGATGATCCCCTTCTACCTCTTCTACGCCATGTTCGGCTTCCAGCGCACGGGCGACGCCTTCTGGCAGCTTGGTGACGTGCGAGCCCGGGGCTTCCTGTGCGGAGCCACCGCCGGTCGCACCACGCTGCTCGGCGAGGGGCTCCAGCACCAAGATGGCCACAGTCTGCTCTTCGCCTCGGCCTACCCCTACATCAAGGCCTACGACCCGGCGTTCGCCTACGAGGTCGCCGCGCTCGTGCTCCACGGCATCGAGGAGATGTACGGCAAGGACCCTCAGGACGTCGTCTACTACCTGACCCTCTACAACGAGAACCTGGCGCAACCGGCCATGCCCGAAGGTGCCACCCAGGGCATCATCGACGGGCTCTACTGCTTCCGTCCCGCGCCGAAGATGAAGAAGAAGGCGAAGAAGCGTCGCGCCACCGTCCTCTTCTCTGGAGCGTCCGCCGTCGAGGCCATCCGTGCAGCAGAGATCCTGGAGGCCGACCACGGCGTCGGCGTGGCCCTCTACTCGGCCACCTCGTACAAGGCTCTGCGAGAGCAGGCGCTCGCCGCCCTCGAGGCTGATCCCAAGGCCACGCCCCTCGTCGCCACGATCCTGGCCGACGCTCCCGGGCCACTGGTCGCGGTCTCGGACTACGTGACCATGGTCCCGGCGCAGATCGCCGCCTTCCTCGATCGACCGCTGACCATCCTCGGGACCGACGGCGTCGGGATGTCCGACACGAGAGAGGCGCTCCGTCGCCACTTCCGCACCGACGCCCAGGCCATCGTCGACGCGGTGCTCGCCGGCCTCGACTGAGCTCGTCGCCGCATTCGCTTGTGACGACCTGAGGTTTTCCGGCTACGGTTCTGGGTGATACATCAGTGCGTCGGGCACCGACGCCTTCAGAGATTGGTCCCACGACCACCGCACCAACCTTCGCCAGCGCTTCCCTCCGAGATCTTCCTCTGAGGAGCGCGCGCACCCAACCGCAGCACCGAGCGCGGAATTCAAGTACAGAAAGAAGGAAACACAGCTATGCCTACCGGCACCGTCAAGTTCTTTAACAACGAGAAGGGCTACGGCTTCATCTCACGCACCGACGGCGAAGACGTCTTCGTCCACTACTCGAACATCGAGGGCGACGGCTACCGCTCGCTCGAAGAGGGCCAAGAGGTCGAGTTCGAGGTCGGCGCTGGCCGCAAGGGCGAAGAGGCCAAGGCCGTCCGCGCCATCTAGTCGTTGCCGGCACCACCTCGTCGTCTTGGCAGCAAGCGGGCGAGGTGGTGCTGCTGCACGTCGTCACGTGGTCTCAGGGCGCTTCGAGCGCTCTGAGACCTCAAGAGAGAGGGCTCGTCACCCTCAGCACTCCTGTGCCCTGACGACCGCGCCCGGGAGGAGGATGGCCTCGCCGCTCAGCGCCCTGGCACCTTCCAACCCATCGACTCTGCGACTTCGACGCAGCTCGGGCAGATGGGGAACTTCTGGGGGTCCCGACCAGGCACCCACTTCTTGCCGCACAGGGCCTCGACAGCCGTGCCGTTGATCATCCCCTCGACCACGGAGTTGCCGACGGGGATCACCTCGTCTCTTCCCTTGGGCGTGTAGCCCTCAAGGACGATGTGGGTGAATCGCTCATGATTGCCGTCGTCCAACAGCGGGTCAGTGACGACGGGCTCGATGACGGTGGCGTGATCGGTCACGCCAGAGAGGTTAGTTGCCCCCTCGGAGCAACCTTCGATGTCAGGTGTCCAACCATCGCCGCGAGAGACTGGGGAGATGCCTCGTCGACGACAGCGGCCACGATCACCTTCGGCCCCGTCGACGCCCGCGCGCTCGCACGTGCGAGCGGACGGCGCGCCGAAGAAGCGCTACGACTCAGCCAGCGAGGCGACGAGCGCCGCGCAGCTCCAGTGGGCGATCAATGGCGCGGACCTCGCCGCCTATCGCTGCGAGATCTGTCGAGGCTGGCACCTCGCCCGCGTCGAGTGAGGCTCAGCTCTCGCTGAACAGGGCGCCGTCTTCGAGGAGCTCGTCGATCACCGACTCACCGATGCCCCAGGAGGCGAGCGCCGTCCTCGTGTCTGCGCCCGGAGCGGACGGCGCCTTCGAGATGACGGCCTTCGTGCGGCTGAAGCGCGGCACCGGTCCCGGCTGGATGACGCCCTCGTCCTCGACGTAGACCTGCCGTTCGCTCAACAGAAGATGCTGCGGCGCCTCGTCGATGCTGAGGAGCGGGACGACGCAGGCGTCAGAGCCGTCGAAGATCTCCTCCCACGCAGCCCTCGACTTCGACTCGAACAGCGCCTTGAAGCGTTCCTTCATCGCTGGCCACGACTGCTTGTCGTACTGATGGGGCAGCCCAGCGGCATCGAGGCCGAGCCGCTCGAGGAGCAGCGCGTAGAACTGCGGTTCGATGGCACCGACGGCCATGTAGCCCCCGTCGCTGGTCTCATAGACGTCGTAGAACGGCGCACCAGAGTCGAGCAGGTTGCTCCCCCGCTCCGACGACCACGCCCCCGAGGCCCGCATCCCGTAGGTGAAGTGCATCATGGAAGCCACCCCATCGATCATGGCCGCGTCGACCACCTGGCCCTGACCCGATCCACGAGCCTCAAGCAGCGCTGCGGTCATGCCGAAGGCCAGCATCATCCCGCCCCCGCCGAAGTCGGCCACCAGGTTGAGCGGCGGAGCGGGCACCTCGTCTGCTCGGCCCATCGCCCAGAGCGCGCCCGAGAGCGCCGTGTAGTTGATGTCGTGGCCAGCACGCTCGGCAAGGTGCCCCTCTTGGCCCCACCCTGTCATCCGGCCATAGACCAGCGCAGGGTTGCGCTCGAGCAGCTCCGTGGGTCCGAGGCCGAGCCGCTCGGCCACACCCGGACGGAAGGGGTCGATGAAGGCGTGCGCCTGCTCGACGAGCTCACGCACCAGCTCGACGCCACGAGGATCCTTCAGGTTCACCCCGACGTTCTGGCGAGAGCGCAGCTCGACTGCGATGCCGAGCCGGCGAGGGCGCCGAGAGCGCGCCACCCGGTCGATCGATGCAGAGGATCTCCGCTCCGGCGTCGGCAAGGAGCATGCACGCATAGGGAGCGGGGCCGATACCTGCCAGCTCGATGATCTTGATGCCGCTCAGCGGACCTGCCATCTGCCCTCCTCGCTCGCAGGCTGCGCCGCGTCCACGCTTGAGAGCAGGCGTCACCCTGCCCCTCCATGCCAGGTCGCTCAGGACGTCGCCTTGACCAAGCTCTCCAGTGCACCTTGAGCGGCCCCAGCGTCGATCGAGGTCACCGCCAGCGCCACGCCCTCGGCGATGGCCTCGGCCTTGCCGGCGACGACGAGGGCGGCTCCCGCGTTGAGCAGCACCAACCGCCTGGCTGGGCTCGCCTCGCCGCTGAGGACCGATCTGACCGCTGCGGTGTTGACGCTCAGATCGCCGCCTCTGATCTGCTCAGCGGAGACGGGCTCGAGATCGAGTGAGGCGGGATCGAGCGTCCACGAGCTCAGCTCGAAGGCACCCTTCCCGTCACCGAGCACCTCGACGACTCGTGAGGGCGCCGACAAGGTGAGCTCGTCGAAGCCGTCCTCAGAGCGCACGATCCACGCTCGCTCGATGCCGTTGGCGCCGAGCACCGAGGCCATGTCCTCCATCGACGCCCGCTCTGCGGTGCCGAGCAGCATCCGCGCCGGTCTCGACGGATTGGCCAGAGGCCCGAGGAAGTTGAAGGCGGTCCTGATGCCCAGCGCCCTGCGGACGGGCTGCACGTTGCGCATGGCGGGGTGGAAGGCCGGGTGCGTAGCAGAACCCGATCCCGGCCTCTCGTACGGAAGCCGCCACTTGCTCGGCGCTGAGCTCCAGGCTCACCCCCAGCGCCTCGAGCACGTCGGCGCTGCCCACCAGCGACGAGGATGCCCTGGCACCGTGCTTGCAGACGGTCACCCCAGCCCCAGCCACCACCAAGGCGGTCATCGTCGAGATGTTGATCGAGTGCTTGCCGTCGCCCCCTGTGCCAACGATGTCCATCGCTGGTTCATCGAGCACCACTGGGGTGGCGTGCTCGAGCATGGCTCGCACCATCCCGGTCAGCTCGTCGGCCGTCTCGCCCTTGGCGCGCCAGGCGATGAGGAGGGCCCCGATGACCACCGGATCAACCTGGGCGTCGAAGACCTGATTGAGGACCGCCCGGGACTCGTCGACCGACAGGTCTCGCTCGTGCATGAGCGCCTCGAGCACGCCAGTGGAGCCGCCCAGGCGGTCGAAGATCTCTGCGTCGCTCAGCGCCACGCCGCACCTTCTCGCCGGGCGCGCTGGTGCGTCGAGCTCCTGGGCCGTTGGCTCAAGGTACCGTGCATCCGAGAGAACCTAGCGTTCAAAGCGCCCACCACCTCGTGGCGGCGTGGCCGGGTCCAGATCGCTGCTGGTCCTTAGGCGGTCTTGCGGCGCTGACGGTGGATCCGACGACGCTCACGCTCAGTCGTGCCACCCCAGATCCCCTCGCGCTCACGAGACGCGAGCGCGTGCTCGAGGCAGGCGACCTGCACGGGGCACACGGCACAGATGGCCTTGGCCTCCATGGCGTCGGCCTCATCCTCGCTCGAGGGGTAGAAGATGTCCGAGTCAATGCCAGTACAGGCTGCTCGCTTGCGCCAGGTGGTGGCGTTCATAATGAGTTTCCTTGCGGTGTGGCGATCGGGGGGGTCGATCTCCGTCACCTCCGAGAGCGCCGAAATCCTCGTCGCACCTGGAAATAACGGAATCTCTATCTTTTCACGGTCCTCCGCGCTTGTAAAGAGCATCCGAGGGCTCCCACGGACCAAGATCGGCTGTGAGAGGCTTCGATCGTGCCCGCCTTCGACCGCACCGCATCGTTGCTCGCACTCGGGGAATCCCCCTTTGACGTGCTGGTGATCGGCGGCGGGATGACGGGGTGCGGCACGGCGGTCGACCTGGCGACACGGGGCCTTCGTGTAGCACTCGTAGACGCCGGCGACCTCGCAGCTGGCACGTCATCGAGATCGTCGAAGATGGTCCATGGGGGGCTCCGCTACCTCGAGCAGCGAGAGTTTCGACTGGTCTACGAGAACCTCCACGAGCGCCAGCGACTGCTGCGCAACGCACCACACTTGGTTCGCCCCCTCCCCTTCCTGATCCCCCTCTTCGGTGACGACAGCGCGCGCTCGAAGGCGGTCACGCGTTCGTACCAGACCGCCCTGTGGCTCTACGACCTCACCGGTGGGCTCCGCATCGGCCATCGTCACCGCGAGATCGATCGAGACGAGGTGATCGAGCACTTCCCCACCCTCGACGTCTCACGATTGACGGCTGGCTTCTTGTACTTCGACGCACGGGGTGATGACGCCCGCGTGGCGCTCAGCTTGGCTCGCACCGCCGCCGACCTCGGGGCCACGGTGGCGACCTACGCACCGGCGACCGACCTGCTCAGAGATCGGGCAGGCCGGGTCATCGGGGCGGTGATCACCCCTCAGGCGCCAGGTGAGAGCGCTGCGTCCCCGATCGAGATCCGAGCTCGAGTCGTCGTCAACGCAGCGGGCGTGTTCGCCGACGAGGTCACCGAGCTCGACAACGAGGACTTCCGGGCCACGCTGACCCCCGCCAAGGGCGTCCACGTCTCGGTGGCCGCCGACCGGCTGCCCTGCGACGTCGCCGCCGTCATCCCGGTGCCCGGCGACCACCGGAGCATCTTCGTGGTCCCCTGGCCCGACACCCCCTTCGTCTACATCGGCACGACCGACACCGCCTACGAGGGCGATCTCCACGATCCTCGCTGCGAGCCTGCCGACGTCGACTACCTGCTCAGCGCCGTCAACTCGTTCACCTCCGCGTCACTCTCCCCCGCCGACGTGACCGGCGTCTGGGCTGGCCTCCGACCCCTCCTCAAGCCGTCGAGCGACGAGGCGCTCTCCACACGCACGGCGGACCTCTCGAGGCGCCACCGCGTCGAGACCGCGCCCGACGGCGTCGTGAGGATCACCGGTGGGAAGTGGACGACCTATCGCAAGATGGCTGAAGACGCAGGCGACGAGATCGCCCGACAGCTCCCTGGGATCGCCAGGTCGAAGACCAAGCGACTGAGGCTCCGCGGCTCGCCCGGCAAGGGCACGGTCTCCTTATCCGGCGTCGACGAGCGAACCGCCGAGCACCTGATCAGCCGCTATGGCACCGACGCCCCGACGGTCGCAGCCCTCATGCGGGAGGAACCCGGCAACGCCGAGCTCCTCGTGGAGGGACTGCCCTATCTGATCGCCGAGATTCGCTACGCCGCTCGCCACGAGATGGCGATCTGCGTCGACGACGTGCTGTCGAGAAGGATGCGACTGGCCCTCCAGGACGCGCGTGCCGCTCGCCAGGCCGCTCCGAAGGTGGCCTCGGTCCTGGCCGACGAGCTCGGGTGGACTGCCGAGCGGACCGTCCACGAGGCGGAGCGCTTCAGCCAGAGGGTCGGCGACTGAGCTCGAGAGCGCAGGGCTCGTCACCACGTGACCGAGCCCACCTTGCCGAGCCGGCTGGCCGGTCGAGAGCCAGCAACGGCTCGACTCGGCACCGCGGGAGCGGTGCTCGACGAGGCCTTCATCGCTGAGCTGGCGGCGACAGGAGCCGCGATCTCGCTCGAGCCCAGCGTCCTCGAAGACCACGCCAGGGACTGGTGGCCGATCAGCGTCGGCTGGGCCACCCGAGATCTCGTCGGCGCCTTCCCCGCCGTCGTCGTGACGCCGTCGACGACCGAGCAGGTCGCTGCGGTCCTCCGTCTCGCCAACCGTTTCTCGATCCCTGTCACGCCGGCAGCGGGGCGAAGCGGCGTGAACGGAGGAGCGATCCCGCTTGAGGGCGGCGTGGTGCTCGATCTCACAGCCTTGCGACTCGATCATCAAGATCGACGAGACCTCTCACTGCGTCACGGCTGGGGCGGGGGTCTTCGGACCAGAGCTCGAAGCGGCGCTGCGAGCGACCGGTGGGGGCTACACCCTCGGTCACTGGCCCCAGTCGTTCGACCTCTCCACGGTCGGCGGCTGGCTGGCGTGTCGCGGGGCCGGTCAGCTCTCGACGCGCTACGGCAAGATCGAGGACATGGTCCGCTCGCTGCGGGTGGTCCTCGCCGACGGCAGCGAGCTGCGCACGGCGAGCTCCGGTCCTCGGGCGGCCGTGGGCCCGGACCTCAACCAGCTCTTCGTGGGCTCAGAGGGGACCTTCGGCGTGATCACCGAAGCGACCTTGGTGATCCACGACGCACCGGACTACGAACGACGAGCAGCGTGGGGGTTCGCGTCCTTCGACGACGCCATGGAGGTCTGTCGACGGACCCTCCAACGCGGCGCCACACCAGCGGTGCTGCGCCTCTACGACGCGCTCGAGACCGAGCGGAACTTCGGGATCACGACGAACCTGCTCCTCGCTCTCGACGAGGGGGATCCTCTCCTCGTCGACGCGTGCTTCACCATCCTCGAGCACGAGGCGACAGCAGGTGACCGGCTCGACGACGGTCTCGTCGGAACGTGGCTCTCGCACCGCAACAACGTGAGCCAGCTCGCACCGCTCTGGGCGGGGGGCATCGTGGTCGACACCATCGAGATGGCCGCCAGCTGGTCTGCGCTGCCCGACGCTCGACGTCGAGTGCTCGAGGCGCTCAGCGGGGTTGACGGCACCCTGGTCGCCTCCGTCCACCAGTCGCACAGCTACCTCGACGGCGCCTGCCTCTACTTCACCTTCGCGGGCCAGCCAGAGGACACGCTGGTGGCCCACGAGACCTACTACCGAGCATGCTGGGATCGCGCCAGCGAGGCGATCCTCTCTGTCGGCGGAGCGCTCAGCCACCACCACGGCATCGGCCTCAACCGAAGCCGCTTCATGGCCGAGGCGCTTGGTGAGGGTCTCGACGTGCTGCGCCGAGTCAAGCGAGCCCTCGATCCGCGTGGGATCCTCAATCCCGGCAAGCTCGGCCTGGGAGAGGGAGACGTCTGGTGACCTACGGCAAGGTTCTCGTGATCGACGTCGGCACGTCGTCGGTGCGCGCCGGGATCGTCGACGCGAACGCCCAGGCCAGGACGGTCGAGCAGATCACCTCGCTGCCCTCCACGCCAGCACCTGGCGTCGTGGAGTTCGATGCCGCGGCCATGGGCGACGCGGTGCTCTCCGTCGCCCGCAGGACCTTGGCGAGCGAAGGGGACGTCGATGCCATCGGCATCACGAACCAACGAGCCACCACGATCGTCTGGGACGCGCGTGACGGCCGGCCCATCGGCCCGGCACTCGGCTGGCAGGACCTTCGCACCGTCATCGACTGCCTGATCCTCCAAGGCGAGGGCCTGCGCCTGGCGCCCAACGCCTCGGCCACCAAGATCAAGTGGCTGCTCGACACCTTCGACCCGGAGCGCACCGGCGCCGAGCACCTTCGCTTCGGCACGATCGATACCTGGGTGACGTGGCTGCTCACGGAGGGCGAGAGCCACATCACCGACGCCACGAACGCCGGCGTGACAGGCCTGCTCGACGTCACCACCGAGCAGTGGGACCCGCACGCCCTCGAGATCTTGGGCATCCCCGCAGAGCATGCTGCCGAGCATCGTGGACTCCTCAGGCCAGCTCGCCCAGGCCACCGCGCTGCCTGGGGCGCCGATGATCACCGGGATCGCAGGCGACCAGCAGGCTTCCCTGGTCGGTCAGGGCTGCACAGTCGAGGGTCTCGCCAAGATCACCTTCGGCACAGGTGGGATGCTCGACATGGTCACCGGCACCCAGTCGCCAAGCACTGCACAGCGAAGTGCAGCGGGCACGTTTCCGATCGCCGCCTGGCGTCGCGGTGGGACGACGACGTGGGGGCTAGAGGCGATCATGCTGTCGGCGGGCAGCTGCGTCGAGTGGCTCCGCGACGACATGGGGTTCTTCGACGACGCCGCCGATTCGGCCGACGTCGCCTTGCGCTGCGAGTCGAGCGACGGGGTGGTCTTCGTGCCCGCCTTGCTGGGCCTCGCCACCCCTACCTGGGACTTCGGCGCTCGGGGGCTGCTGCTGGGCCTCACCCGCGGCTCAGGTCGCGCCGAGATCACCCGTGCCGTCCTCGAGGGGGTTGCCCAGCGTGGGCGCGATCTCGTGGAAGCCGCCGAGCAAGATGCCGGTCGCTCCATCGATTCGCTGCGCGTCGACGGAGGGATGAGCGCCAACGACGTCTTCCTCCAAGCGCTCGCTGACGCCGTCGATCGGCCTATCGAGATCTCGCCAGTGCTCGAGGCCACGACGCTGGGTGCCGGGGCGCTGGCGGGCATGGCCGTCGGGCTCTGGGACGACGAGCAGGACCTCGCCTCAACGTGGCAACCTCGGGCCATCTTCGAACCCCACGAGGACAGCTCCGTGCGCGTCGCTGCTCGAGAGCGGTTCTTAGAAGCCCGACGTCGCTCGGAGAGGACGCTGCCCGATCTGTCCGGCATCTCGTTCTAGACGGACCTGCAACCGAGCGTGTGCGAACGACGCACTAGACGCTGACAGCAGTTGCCTCCGCGAAGGTTGATCCCTTGGCCAACAGGGAGCGGAAGGCCATCAGCTGGCGAGGCCGAGAGACACCGAGCACACCGGTGAGGTAGTCACCTTCGTGGAAGACGACCAAGAAGCGACCCTCGTCATCGGGCGCCACGACGATCTCGATCTCATCCGCACCTGAGGGGTGGCCGAGCACCTGGATCTTCTTGCCCCATTGGTCTGACCAGAAGTAGGGGACAGCCTCGAAGACCGGTGCGTCACGGCGGCCGCCGAGGAGCGACTTGGCCACGTGCGCACCGTGGTCCGCTGCCATCTGCCAGTGCTCGATGCGGACCATCTCATCTCGTCCTGCGCCGAGCCAGTGGAAGCGAGCGACGTCACCGGCGGCGACGATCCCCGGCGCACAGAAGAGTCGCTCGTCACAGACGATGCCGCCGTCGAGCGCCAAGCCGGAGCCCTCGAGCCAGCCCGTCGCCGGGATGACGCCGATGCCCACCACGATGAGATCGGCCGCCAGCTCCTCGCCACCTTCAAGGTTGACGACGCCCGCGTTCGCTCCCGGGCGAGGGGGTCCGATGCCCGCGACGCGGACACCGCAGCGCACCTCGACATCCGTCTTCGCTGGGAGCTCGCCGAGCATCTCGCCCACGCTGACTCCCACGATCGGCGAGAGCGGCACGTCGAGCCACTCGAGGATGGTGACGCTGTGGCCCCGGTTGACAGCTTCGGTGGCGACCTCCTGGCCGATGAAGCCAGCGCCGACGACGACCACCTTGCCGGGAGGATCGAGGGAGTCGAGATCGCTGCGGATGCCCAGGGCGTCGTCCAGCGTCCGGAGACCGTGGACCCGCGCTGAGGCGTCCGCTCCGGGCAGAGCCCGGAGGCTGGCCCCGGTGGCTAGCACCACGGCGTCGCTCGTGATCGTCGAGTCGTCGGCCAAGGTAATCGTGCGAGCCTCGACGTCGAGGGCGGTCGCACGCAGGCCCAGGCGAGCCTCCACGCCGAGCTCCGCGAGCTTGTCGGGGCCGGCCAGCGTGATCTTCTCCGTCTCCCAAGTGCCCGAGAGGATCTGCTTGCTCAGCGGAGGGCGGTCGTAGGGATGGTGCGGCTCGTCCCCGACCATGATGATCGACCCTGTGAAGCCTTCGCGTCGGAGCGACTCCGCCGCGCGCAGCCCTGCAAGGGAGGCACCGACGATCGTCACTGATCCGTCGCTCTGGAGCGGCTCGTTCACGTCCATCCTCTCTCTCGTCTCTCCGCCGGCTCAGCCAAAGATGGCGAGCCACTCCTCGACGCTGCGTGGCGCCAGCACCCAGTTTCGCTGCCTGGTGACACCCATGGACTGGCTGGACTCGGCCGAGTAGCGATGCCCAGGGAAGAGCACCGCCTCGTCCGGGACCTGCAAGAGTCGCTGGGTGAGCGACTCGTACATCGCCACCGGATCGGACCCGGGCAGATCAGTCCGCCCGCAGGCGTCCAAGAACAGCGTGTCGCCCGAGACGAGACGGCTCTCGACGAAGAAGCACTGGCTGCCCGGCGTGTGCCCTGGCGTGTGGATGAGGGTGATGTCCACCTCGCCCACGGCGACCCGATCACCTGACTCGTGACCGATCAGCTGCGAGGTCACCGAGGTCGTCTGCTCGATCCATGGGATCTCGGGGCGCTGGACGTGGATCGGGACGTCGACCTGCTCGAGCAGGTCGACGATCCCCTCGATGTGGAAGCCCATGATGTCTCCGCCGATGTGGTCAGCGTGATAGTGGGTCGCGAGCACGCCGGTCAGCTTCATGTCATCGGCCGCCAGCACGTCGAGCAGCTCGCTGGTGGCGTAGGCCGGATCGACGAGCACCGCCTCTCGGGTCACTCGGTCCCCGATCGCGTAGGCGAAGTTCACCATCTGCTGGGCCATCGGATCGTCGGCTGCGAAGTCACGACCGCTCAAGAGCTGTCGGAAGTAGAGACGGTCCTCGCTCACGCCAGGACCTCGCCGGTGTCCGGGTCGATCGCCACCTCGTCGTCGAGCACGGCCGCCAGTCGAGGTGCGAGCTCGTCGACCTGCAGCTTGGTGGCCTTCAGTCGGCCGCTCAGCTCGTCGACCAGGGCCGTGGCTCGCTCGAGCTTGGTCACCAGCTCGTCGACGTCGACGTCGGCGGACTCGAAGAACGCCACGATCTCGTCGAGCTCTTGTGACGCCTCGGCGTAGCTCAGAGCAGAGAGGTCAGGTACCTTCGCCACCATCATCTCCTGCGTGCGCTCCTTCGATCACGGTCGAGCGGAGCTCGCCGTCAAACATGCGTGTGGTGATCATTGCACCCTTCGAAACCCCACCGACTGATCGCAGGATTCGTCCCTGCTCGTCCGTCGTCAGGCTCCACCCACGCGCCAGCGTGCGAGCGGGATCGTAGGCGCCGAGGAGCCGCCGGCGACCGTCGAGCTCAGCTGACCGAGTGGCAAGTCGGGCGGCGATCGAGGGCACCAGGCGAGTCGCTCGCTGTGCGAGCGACTCAGCCGAACGCGAGAGGAGCGACGTGGGAGCGACCTGGAGCCGGCTCCTCGCGTAGTGGAGGGCCCGGTCATGCTCTCGCACGCAGCCACGGGCCCGGGCGACCAGGGTCGCTCGCATCTGCTGATGAGCCCGGGTCTCGCTCTCGACGAGCTCGACGGCGACGGTGGAGACCAGGCGAGCGGCGTCGAGGATCCCGCGCCAGTAGGTCCCCACTCGAACCGCAATCGCCGCGCCGCAGGCGGTGGGCGTGATGTGCCGCTCGTGAGCCACCAGATCAGCCACCGACTCATCGCCCGTGTGCCCGATGCCCGTGTGCACGGGCGTCGCGCACGTGGCGATGGCTCGGGCGACCAAGGGTGCGTCAAAGACGGCGAGGTCCGCCTTCGAGCCGCCGCCTCGAACCAGACAGATCACGTCGACGCCATGGGTATCGAGCGCACCGATCGCCTGAGCGATCGCGGCCGCCGCTGCGTGACCCTGGACGGCGGTCGGGACCACGGTGACGGAGAAGGCGAGACAAGATGCCTCGAGCTGACCGAGGAAGTCTCTGAAGCCCTCCGTGCCGGGACTACCGACGAGCCCGACTCGCAGGGGAACCAGCACGGGTGCGAGCTGACGCTGCGCGTCGAAGAGGCCTTCCGCCACCAGCGCGTCGATGAGCGCCTGGCGTTCACGAGCCAACCGTCCGAGGAGCGCATCAGAGTTGATGTCAGCGATCGTGAAGTCGATCTCGGCGCGAGCTCGATAGAACCCCACCGTGCCGCGCGCCACGATCGTCATGCCCGCTTCGAGCCCGACGCCCTCTCGGCGCAGCCGCGCCTTGAGCGGTCCCCAGGTCTGCTTCCAGCACTTGGCCTTGAGCACCGGGGCGTTGCGCTCGCCCTTGTCGTCAGCGTCGACCACGTCGATGTACGCGTGACCAGAGGCGGCTTCGGTGATCTTCTGGATCTCCCCCACCACCCAGAGCTCTCGGCCCCGAGGGAACGCGTCCGCCAGCGCTCGCTCGATCTCGTCGTAGAGCTCGCCAATCGAGTGGGCGCCAACTTCGGGACCCTCGAGCTGGGCTTCGGTTGCCATGGCCCCCAGCGTACTGAGCAGGCTTGTGAGCTCTCCTCTTTCGCGCGCTCGACTGCCATGCAAGACTCAGCGTGGCGGTGAGTCAGCTGGGTGGCCGCGGCATCGGGTTCGCCCGAGGTCGAGGAAGGTCGGGGCTCCACAGGGCAGAGTGCTCGCTAACGGCGAGTCAGGGCGACCTGCAGGACAGTGCCACAGAAAGCAAACCGCCGATGGCAGGGAGACCTGCACAGGCAAGGGTGAAAGGGTGCGGTAAGAGCGCACCGCAGTCGAGGTGACTCGGCTGGCAAGGTAAACCCCACTCGGAGCAAGGTCGAACGTGGGACATGGGCTGCTCGCCCGTCCGGGAGACCGGACAGTCCCCAGGTGGACCGCTTAGATGGATGGCTACCCATCCCCCAATTCCCAGGGGGAGGACAGAACCCCGCCTACAGGCTGACTCACCGCCGCCACTCGACGAGCCTCGAGTGGCGGGTCCGTACGATGGGGTCGTGAAGTCCTCAGCGCCCTCGAGCCTCGCGCTCGATGCCTACGCGGCCATTCGCTGCGAGGTCCGGCTCCAGCACGCCCTCGATGACGCCATCGCGCCACCAGATCCCAGTGAGCTGGATGAAGCGGGGCAGCGTCGACGTCAAGAGGGCAGAGCGCACGAGGCAGCGGTCGTCGCTCGGCTCGCCGAGCTGCTCGGAGATCGCTTGGTGGCCATACCCATCGACGATCGAGCCGAGGCTCGCAGTCTGACCCTCGAGGCTCTGGCTGCCGAGGTGCCCGTGATCGCACAGGCCTGGCTCCCTGCCGACCTCGAGGGCCATCGACGAGGCCGTCCTGATCTCCTGGTCCACACCGGAGATGGCTACGTCCCCATCGAGATCAAGAGTCACCTCTTGACCGAGCCAGGTACCGGCTCGGTGCGCTCCTCGCCGCTCGATGCTCCGTTTCCCACCGAAGCGGTAGCCGATCCCAACCGACGCCTGCGCAAGAGCGCCGTCTGGTTTGACGATGCGCTCCAGCTGGCGCACTACGTCAGGATGCTCGAAGGCCTCGGGGTGGCCAGCGCCGAGCGCGAGCTGCTCGGTGGGGTGATCGATCGATCGGCCACCTTGTGGTGGCTTGATCGGCGGATGACGCGTGGGCGAGGGCCCACGCCCCTCGAGGCCTACGACGAGCGCTTCGCCCACCGGCTCGCCCTCGCAGAGCAGACCTCGAGGCGCAACGTCGATCGAAGCATCCCTCGGGCCGCCGTCCCCTGGTTCCACAAGGAGTGCGAGCGCTGCGAATACCAGCCGGTCTGCACCGAGGAGCTCGAGGCGATCGACGACGTCAGCCTGGTGCGGTGGTCAAGCCCCACCACGCTGTCTCGCCTCCGCCTCGCTGGCATCGAGACTCGCCAGCAGCTCGCTGCCCTCGATCTCAACCTGGTCGACCTGGCTGAGCGCCTGAGCCAGATGTCACTCAGCTTTCCCCAGGTCCTGGAGCTCGCTCGAGAGGTCCCCGCCTCGACGCCGATGGACGAGGTGGTGGGTCGGCGCCTGGGCGTTCGACGTCACCTCGAGCACGCTCGGATCGTGACGGCCGCTGACCTCGCCGCCGGCGATCCAGCCACCCTCGAGCTCGCCGGGCACGTGCGGGATCTCGGCCGTCTCGTCCGTCGAGCACGGGCTCGGCTCGCTGGTGGGGTGCTGCTGAGCATCCCGGGGCTCTCGCTTGACGCAGCACGAGCAGACGTCGAGGTGGACGTCGACATGGAGAGCTCCGGCACCGCTGCCTACCTCTGGGGAGCACAGGTGACCGCTCGGACCCACGTGGCGGGCGTAGAGGACGGGTATCGCTCGTTCGTCTCCTTTGAACCGCTCGACGATGACGGCGAGGCTGCGGTCTTCGCCTCGTTCTGGACGTGGTTCTCCGAGCTGCGAGCCTTGGTTCGCTCGCAAGGCAAGACCTTTCGTGCCTACTGCTTCTGGCGAGCCGCCGAAGAAGGCCAGATGCGCCGCGCGGCAGCCATCGGCGGTGAGGGTGTCCCCGCACCACGAACCTTGGAGCACTTCTTTCGCTCGGAGGAGTGGGCTGACCTCCATGAGCTCGTCAGCCGCCAGATGGTGACCGACGGTCGCCAGGGTCTCAAGGTCCTGGCGACAAGGGCTGGCTTCACCTGGCGTGATGAAGACCCGAGCGGCGAGGCCTCCATCGGGTGGTACCTCGAAGCCATCGGTGATGACCCCGAGGCAGCGAGGCAAGCGCGAGCCCGGCTGCTCGCATACAACGAAGATGACGTGCTCGCCACTCGTGCGCTCAGAGAGTGGCTCGACGGGCCAGCTCGCCTGCTCCCGCTCGTCGATGAGGTGCCGGGCAAGGCTCGCTAACGTCAGGGCGTGTCGATCTCATCCGAGTCTTCAAGCGCGCTCGGGGACAAGCCCTCGATCGACCGGCGACTCTTCGCTGAGGTGCGCAGCGCCCGGCGGGCGCTCGGTGTCAGCGTGGGGGTCGGCGTCGTCATCACGCTCACGGTCATCGCTCAGATGCTCTTGCTCGCCCACCTGCTGGGGTGGGCGATGAGCTCGAAGCCCGGACCCTTCCCCACCGCTCTGGTGCTCGCGTTCGTCGTCGTCCTGGTGGCGCGCTCGGTCGCCGTGGCGCTTGGCGAGACCTTGGCGACGCGTGCGGGCGCCACCGTGACCTCCGAGCTTCGGCGCTCTCTGCTCTCCTCGCTCATCCGACGAGGCCCCGGGGGCCTCGTCGGCGAGCGGAGCGGCGCCGTGACGCTGACCGCCACCCGAGGCCTGCGGTCGCTTGAGCCGTACTTCGGCCGCTACCTCCCGGCGATCGTGGTCGCCCTCCTCGCACCGCCGGTGGCGCTGATCACCTTGGCCGTCCTCGACTGGCCGTCCGCGCTCATCGCGCTGGGTCTCGCGCTCCTGATCCCGTTCACCATGGTGCGCCTCGGGCGTCGAGCTGCCGCCGAGAGCGACAGGCAGTGGCGTCGCCTCTCGTCGATGTCAGGCCGCTACCTCGAGCTGCTGCGCGGCATCCCGACGCTACGCGCCCTCGGACGGGTCGATCGCGGGCGCGCCGAGGTCGTCGCGGCGAACGAGGCGCTGAGCGACAGCGTGGACGCCACCTTGCGCGCCGCCCTCCTCTCGTCTGCCGCACTCGAGTTCCTCGCTGGAGTGGGGGTTGGTCTGGTGGCCATGCTGGCGGGGCTTCGGCTCCTCAACGGCAGCTTCGAGGTCATACCCGCTCTCGCCGTCGTCTTGATCACCCCTGAGGTCTTCCTCCCGCTGCGCCGAGCTGGCGCCGAGTTCCATGCCAGCACCGAGGGCCGCTCAGCGGCGGCGAGCATCTTTGAGGCGATCGACGGGCTCTCGGCGGACGCCGTCCCGCACGCTCACGAGACGTCCGACCCCTCGGTCCGCATCTCGCCCCTCGACGTCGACGACGTCAGCGTCCGCTACGGCGAGCATCGGGTGCTGTCCGCCGTGAGCTTCACCTTGGGCCCGCGCGAGCACCTGGTGCTCGAGGGACCCTCGGGCGCCGGGAAGACCACCCTGCTCTCGCTGCTCTGCGGCTTCGTCCCGCCCGATGGCGGAGCCGTCCTCTTCGGTGGCCACGCGCCCGATCTGGGCACGTGGGGGTCGCTGCGCAACCTCATCTCCCTGGTGCCCCAGCGTCCGCACGTCTTTGCTGCATCGGTTCGAGACAACCTGACCCTCGGCCTCGAGCTCGACGACGCCAGCTTGCGCGACGCCCTCGAGAGCGTGGGCCTGGCGCACCTGGCGCCCTCGTCGGCTGGTGGCCTCGACCGAGAGCTCGCCGAGAGCGGGCTGAGCATCAGCGCCGGCGAGCGCCAGCGCCTCGGTCTCGCTCGAGCACTGGTCCAAGACCGACCCCTGGTGCTCCTCGATGAGCCGACCGCCCACCTCGACGAGGCGACGACCGCCCAGCTGCGCAGCGCGCTCGGCGGCTGGCTGGCAGAGCGCACCGTCGTGGAGGCCACCCACCGGATCGGGCTCCTCGGCGTCGGTGCCCACCGGCTTCGCCTCGAGGCGACCTCCCGATGACCTCCTCGCTGCTGGTCTGGCTCAGGAGGGCTCGGCCCTCCAGGGCGAGCTTGCTCAAGGCAGCAGCGCTCTCGATGCTCGCTGCGGTGACCTCGATCGCCCTCTTGGGCGGTTCAGGGCTGCTCATCGGCAAGGCTGCGGGGGGTGGCGGCCTGGCCTCTCTCGGCGTGCTCTTGGTCGTCATCGAGCTCGTGGCCTTCCTCAGAGCGCCTCTGCGCTATCAAGAGCGGATCATCACCCACTCGGTGGCGCTCGGCTCGATGGTCCGATGGCGAACCTGGCTCTTCGACACGGTCGCTGCTCGGCTGCCCGGCGGGCTGTCGTCTGCGTCGAGCGGCGATCTGCTCGATCGAGCCATCGAAGACGTCGACGCTCTGGAGGACCTCTGGGTTCGCCTCGCGCTCCCCGTCCTGAGCGCGCTGGTCACCGGTCTCCTCGGCGTGGTGGTGGTGGTGATCTTCGACCCCGCCGCGGGCGGGGTGCTCGCAGCGGGCTTCGTCCTCGGGTGCGCCGTCTCGGTGCTCGTGGCTCGTGGCGCCGAGCCCGAAGCGGTGGCTGAGGCGAGATGGCGTGGCGAGACGACTGCCAAGACCGTCGATCTGGTAGTCGGACTTGCCGAGCTGACCATGGCCAACGGCGCGTCGGCGGTGCTGGAGCAGATCGACGCAGCGGAGCGGCGCCGTCGAGGGATGGTCTGGCGATCAGGAGCGCGCCGAGGCATGGGCATGAGCCTCGTCAGCCTCCTGAGCGGCCTGGCAGTGCTCGGTGTGGTCCTGCTGACCGCCGATGCGGTCCAGGCCGGCTCGCTCACCGCGGCGGGTGCCGCTGGCTTGAGCTTGGTCGCCCTCGCCAGCATCGAACCGCTCCTGAACATGGTCGTCGCCTCCTTGCGGGCTCCCGAGGTGGCGGCGTCTGCTGATCGTCTCTCGAGCATCGAAGCGATTCCTCTCACCGTGCACGAGCCCGAGCACCCGGTGCCCTGGCCCTCGCGCTCATCGATCGTGCTCGCCGGCCTCGACGTGGCCCCTGCCCCCGGCCATCCTCCGGTCCTCCGCGGTGCCTCCCTCGAGATCCGACCAGGCGAGCGCCTCGCTCTCCTCGGAGCCTCCGGCGCCGGCAAGTCGACCGTGTGCGCACTGCTCCTGCGCTTCATCGCCCCCCAAGCTGGACGGCTCTCGGTCGGTGCGGTGCCGTTCGAGGACCTCGATACCCTCGAGCTGCGCCAGCGCATCGCCCTGCTCGATCAGAGCCCTGTCCTCTTCGGCGGGACCATCGCCGACACGCTTCGCCTCGGCGATCCCGCGGCCACCGACGAGCAGCTCACCGCCATGCTCGAGCGGGTCGACCTCGGCGAGCTGGGCGACGATGCCCTCTCGCTCGATCTCGCCGAAGGTGGCGCCTCGCTCTCAGGTGGCCAGCAGCGTCGCTTGGCCCTCGCCCGCGTGCTGCTGCGTCGCCCTGAGGTGCTCTTGCTCGATGAGCCCACCGCCGGACTCGACGAGAGCCACGGCATCGAGGTCCTCCGTCGGGCGCTCGAGGGGGCCCCGGAGGCCACGGTGATCCTCTGCACGCACCGGGTCGCAGAGACCCAGGGATTCGACCGGATCTTCCTCCTCGACGACGGCGACTTCCACCAGCTCGACGACGCAGCGCGCGCTGCGTTCCTCACGCAGAGCTCCCCCACGCTCGAGCCCTAGTCAGCACGGTCGAATCGGTCGTTTCCAACCTTGCGTTGCGCCGCTTGCGCCCCTATCGTGCAGACCAATGGCAGGGGGGGCCAGGCGTTTCGGCCACCTGCCCGTGGGCTTCGCCCCGGGCAGGTGGCACGAAGCGCATCGAAGGCCTCTCGCCTCCTAGAGCTCGCCTCTCTGCTTGGCTGCTTCCTCGTAGGTCTCGAGACGGGGCACCGGATAGACCGTCCCCGGCACCCAGCCCATGCGAAGCTTCACCGGAGCGACGCCGTCTTCTGCCCACACGTGACACGTGTTGGTGAGCCAGCCACCGTCCTGGGCGCCAGCAGGCATGCCGGTCCCCTTTGGTGAGGTCCCGCCGACCGTCTTGCCTTGGATGACGACGGTCCCGAGCGCTCGAGCGAGGAACTCGAGATGCGTGCAACCCTTCGTCCGTCCAAGGAGCTCTTGGACTCGGCGGGTGTAGCCCTTGGCCACCGAGACGCCGACCAGCTGCTGGAATGCCGGTTCGATGTCGGAGCACTCGAGGTGAGGATGGACACGCATCGTGGCGCGCACTGCGGTGATCACGAGGCTCTGCGCGTCGACCTTCAAGCAGAGCTCCATGTCGTGCACCTGGCCAGCTGCCCCCAAGATCGGCCCAGGCGCTCGCACGTCGCTGAGGCGACCGCGCACCTCGAGGTTCTCCCCGTCGGCGAAGCAGCTCATGGTGATGGTGCGCGTCGTCAGCAGCTCAGCGCCCTCGTCGTCGCAGACCCAGTGTTCGGTGTGATCCATGGTGCCAGTCAAGCCGGTGGCGGCCTCACCGGACCACTAGGGCGCGGGCGGATGGGCCGGCACCTCATTGAAGCTCAGCAGCTGGGGACCTCGAGGTCCCATGGCGATCCTCGTCACCGAGCCGTTCGACAAGCGGGTCCGCCAGGCAAGCAAAGGGTCGGCGTCGAGAGCCCACACCACCGCCGCCTTGATCGGCGAGACGTGGCTGACCACCACCACGTCGCCGGCGTCGTCGCGGGCACCGGTGCCTGGCGCCGCGAAGAGCTCCTCGAGGGCTCCCGCCACCCGCTCTCCCAGTGCCACCAGGCTCTCTCCTCCGGGAGGAGCGAAGTCGGCATCGGTCGTCCAGCGGTCCCAGAGCCCAGGCGGCACCTCGCTGAGCGGCCTGCCGTCGAGCTCGCCGTAGTCGATCTCCACGAACCGATCGTCGATGACGATCGGTCGGCGCTCGCTCACCAGCTCCGCCGTCTGGCGAGCGCGGAGCAGCGAAGAGCTCCGAAGCTCGGTGAGCGGTCCGAGGAGCCCGGCGGCGGCCGATGCCTGCGAGGCGCCGAGCGTCGTGAGGGGAGCATCGAGGCGCCCCGCCAGCGCGCCGGCGGCGTTCAACGTCGACTCACCGTGCCGGACGAGGATCAGCACCGCTCAGCTCGAGAGCTGATCGGCCCGGATCAAGATGCGGTCGCACTGCTCGCACGTCGAGATCTCCTCGGGCGGAAGGTGGCGGAGCCGGTCGTTCTCCGCCGCGGACAGCGCCAGGTGGCACCCTGTGCACGTCTGGTGCTCCAAGCCGCGCCGCACCGGCACCACCACCGCGGGCCGCGATCTTCTCGTAGCGAGCGAGCAAGCTCGGCTCGACGTCCGCGGCGGCGGCTCGGCGAGCAGCCCGGCGATCGTCGAGGACGGTGTCGAGCTCTGTCTCCTGCGCTTGGAGCTCTCCGAGGAGGCGATCGCGCTCGCCCAGCATCGGCGCCGCCTCGACGCGTAGAGCCTCGAGCCGCAGCTCGAGCGGCTCGAGCGCCTCCATGAGCTCGAGCTCTTGCTCTTCGAGGCCCTCGAGACGCTCTGCGAGGTGGCGGGCCTCATCGTGCATCTGAGCGAGCTCGCGACCGCCGCCCGTCGCCGACGCGAGGCGAGCATCAACCTGAGCCTTTCGCTCCGCAAGCTGTCCGGCTTGCACCTCGAGCGACGCAAGGCTCGCTGCCAAGGGCGCCCGCTCTGGCTCGAGCAGCGCGCGCGCCCGCTCGAGCTCGGCGAAGTGCTCACCCAGCTCGCCCAGCGCGCGACGCGCTGGCAGCGACCCACGGCTGCGCTCGAGCGCCACGAGCTCGACGTCGAGATCCGCCACCGCGTTGAGCGAGTCGAGCAGTCCGGTCACGACGTCGGTCCTTGCTCCATGCGCTCCACGATGGCACGCCACTGAGGCTGGTGGGACAACCAGATCGCTTCGAGTCGTCTGAGTGCAGGAGCCAGAGCCTCCTCGGCGAGGGCCGGGGCCTCTCGGAAGGAGCACCACCTGACTTCCTGGCTCTCGCCCGAGGGCGGCGAGGGGTCCACGCGCGGGGGCCAGCACGACATAGCGAAGATCAAGGTGCGTGTGGCCTCGCGGCCCCGCGTGGCAGTCGACGTGCACCAGGAGTGGACCGCTCGGCGGGTGCTCGACGAGCAGCCCGGTCTCCTCGGTGGTCTCTCGGAGCGCTCCCTCCTCGGGCAGCTCGTCTGTGTCGACGTGACCCCCCGGCTGCACCCAGATGCCGAGGCGACGGTGCCGGTGCAGCACCGTGCCCCTCGTCCCGACCACGAAGCCCGACGCCGTCACGTGCACGGGATCGGCGTCCTCATCGAAGGGATGCTCCAGTCGATCGACCTCGGCGATGAGCCTCTCGATCGATGACGCCTCTCGCTCATCGACGGGCTCGATGGCACCGACGTCTCGCAGCAGGGCCGGGAGCCTCGGATCGCTCACGAGGGTGTGGCGAGGCGCGCTACGGACTGGGGCACGGGAATCTCGCCACGTCCGACGGCGCCATCGGGCGCGGGGATCGGCGCGACGAAGGAGGAGACGAGGGGGACGGTCCCAGCCCAGGCGGTGCCAGTCACGTCGTCAGGCTCGTCCTCGGGCGGCCCTTCGCTGATCTTGGCCGAGGCGCGCTCGATCGTGACCTCGACGACCTTCGTGCGACGCAGCTCGCTCTCGCTCGAGCGGCGGACCTCAGCGGCTCGACCCGGCAAGATGCCCTCGACCAGATCATCGAGCGCCACAGCGGCCTCCTCGGGGTCCTCGAGGACCCGACCAGGACCGAAGAGGACGACGGAGCGGTAGGCCATCGAGGAGTTGAACGTGGAGCGAGCCACGATGATGCCGTCGAGCAGCGTCACGCTGACACAGAGCTCGGCGCTCTGGCCCGCGCTCCTGAGCAAGAGGGAGGAGACCGATCCGTGGAGCAGGAGGGTGTCGTGACGCCGCACGAACAGCGTGGGCAGGACCAGCGGCGCCCCGTCTCGGAGCACACCGACGTGGCACAGGGGCGTGGCATCGAGGATGTCGTCGATGACCTGGCGCTCGTAGCTCGCCAGCTCCGGAAGTCGACGCACCCGGGTCCGCTCGTCGTTCGCCCACGCCTCGCTCACGCGTCCTCCTCAGCTCGAAGCTTCGTCACACCTGTGACCATGACCCCATCGTCTTCGATCGTCACCTCGAGTCGTCCGCCTCGGGTCGAGCACTGGTGCACTCGATAGCGCCGCTCCCCCAGGCGCTGCGCCACCAGCGGCCCGAGCGAGCAGTGCGCGCTCCCGGTCACGGGATCCTCATCGATCCCGATTCGGGGTCCGAAGACGCGCACGCTCACCTCAGCACCCACGCCCCCCATGGACCAGACGATGACCATCTCGGCCGGATCTGCCCTCAGGGAAGCGAGCTCAGGATGGAGCGCTCTCAGCGCACTCGGACCTTCCACCTCGACCAGGAGCACCCCGTCGGACCGCATCGCCCCCACGGCTCCGGCTCGCTCAGCCCACGCAGGAGCCTCCACCGGGTTGGTCGCCCGTCGAGGCAGGAGGACCGCTGAGCGATCCTCGGCGGTTCGAGCCTCGAGCAGCCCCGCCCGGGACGAGAACGAGGCGCTCGAGGTTCCCGTGCTCGCCGAGAGCACCGCCATCGCCGCCAGCGTGGCATGGCCACACAGGTCGACTTCACAGCTCGGGGTGAACCAGCGCAAGCGGGGCTGCGCGGCGAGGTCGCTCACGAAGGCGGTCTCGGACAGGCCGACCTCCTGGGCGATCGAGGCCATCGTCACCTCATCGAGCCCGCGCTCGTCGAGCACGACGCCCGCTGGGTTGCCGAGCGCGTCAGGCCCACAGAAGACGTCGACGACGCTGACCGTGGTACCCGCCACCTGCATGGCTCGAGCCTGCCACAGCCCCTCGGCGAGCCACCTAGGGTCGCTTGGATGGCACGGGACCTCGTGGTAGCCAGCTTCAACCTCCACGCCGGCGTCGACGCGTGGGGTCGTCCCTTCGACGTCACCGCCGCAGCGACCTCCCTGGGTGCCGACGTCCTCTTGCTCCAAGAGGCGTGGACGCCCGAAGGAAGCACCGGGATCGCTCCCCAGATTGCTGCCGCGATCGGTGGCTCCGCCCACGAGACCATCCTTGGCGAGGGTCGTCGTGCGCTCCCCCACCCCCGAGCGCCAGCGACGTGGCACCGTCGCTGGTCGCGCGTCGACGGGGATCACGGCCTGTTCCTCGACTCCGTGCGGCCGCTCAAGCGAAGCCTCGCCGCTTCTGAGCGCTTTGCCACCGCTGAGCCCGGCTCACTCTCCTTGGCCATCGTCTCGAAGCTGCCGGTCCGATCCACCGCCGTCTTCGAGCTGCCACGTCTGCGACGAGACCGCGTTCGCCGCACGGTCCTCGAGGCCCAGCTGGAGCTCGGCGACGAGGTGATCACCGTCGTCTGCGTCCACATGAGCCATCTCACTCACGGCTCTCATCGCCACTTCAAGGCGCTGCGCGCGGAGCTCGACCGCCTCGGTGGCTGGCGCTCGGCGACCGTCGTTGGCGGTGACATGAACCTCTGGGGTCCCGGCGTCTCGCTTCAGCTTCCTCGCTGGCGACGAGCCGTGAAGGCGAAGACCTGGCCCGCGTGGAGGCCCCACAGCCAGATCGACCACCTGCTGATCGGTCATGGCCTCGTCGTTGAAGGTCATCGTGCCAGCGGCGAGCTCGGCAGCGACCACCTGGCGGTCGTCGCTCGCCTCAGGCTCCGGTGAGGTCCTCGGCTCCAAGCGTGCCCTCGAGCATCGTCCCCTTGGTCTCGGGGAGCCTCAGCAACAAGATCAATGCCGGGATGGTGGGAAGGAACGTGACCAAGGCCGCGACCTCGAAGGAGTGGGCGCTGTCGGCCAAGGCGCCGAAGGTCACGAGGCCGAGCACGGCACCGAGCACCCCGGCCACGATGCCCCAGCCCGCCACCGAGGCCCGGATCTCCGTCGGGAAGAGCTCGTTGGAGAGCGCGGTCCCACCGGGTGCGAGGAAACCGGTCGACAAGATCCCCACCGAGTAGCCCACCACCACCAGTGGCTTGCCTCCCGAGTAGACGACGAGCGCGGCGAGGCCCACGGCGGTGATGCCGATGCCGACGGCTGGCCTTCGTCCGAAGCGATCCGCCACGACTCGACCGAGCAGCAGGCCCCCCAGCCCGAAGAGGGCCGAGACGGTGATCATGGCCGATTCGATCCCCTTGGGCAGGTGGACGACGTTCTCGGCGTAGAGGTACACGAAGCTCGACGCCGGAGAGGAGACCGCTGAGGTGGCGAAGATCAGACCGAGCACCTCTAAGAGGCGCACCACGTGCTCAGAGCCCACGGAGCCGAAGCGGACCTTGGTCGCGGGCTCGAGCGTCTCCCGCTCCGTCGGCTCGGGGAACTGCTTTCGAAGCACCACGACGAGGGCCAGAGGGATGGCGGCGGTCACGAAGAGGACCCTGAAGCCGGCGATGCCGCGGAGCGCCGCGTGCGCCAACACGTTGATGCCGGCGCCCAGCCCGTAGCCACCGGTCACCACGGCGAGCGCCATGGCTCTGCGATCAGGTCGCGAGAGCTCGGCCACGACCACCTGAGACAGCGCCGCTGACGCCGAGAGGAAGGGCCGTCCCAAGGCGAAGATGGCCACGAACCACCAGTACGACGGGCTCACGGCGGCGAGGATGGTGGCCAGCAGGCCGAGCACCGTCCACCCGATCAGGGTGCGATGTCGGCCAAGGCGGTCGGCGAGAGCCGCTAGCGGCAAGCCGCCGAGCGACGCCAAGCGCAAGATGGCGAGCCCAACGCCGAGGACGGTCCCCGACAAGCCCGCCTGCTCGGTGATCGACGCGTTGTGCACGGCGTGGCCGAAGGTGGTGGCCACGTCACCCAGGGCCGCCACCGCTCCAAACTGTCCGTAGCCGGCGGCGATGGCGATCACCGTGACGACCAGGATCGGCCGGCTCAGAGCGTCGCGCAGGCGAGTCACCACCCCTCCTTGGTCACGCTGGCGGGCCCGAGGGACACGACGCTCGACGGGTCGATGCGGTCAGAGCCCTGTGCACCTGGCGAAGCCTCGCAGAGCGACCACGGATGGTCCAGGTCGGGGTGAGCTCCGGGTCTGTCCGAGGACCTCGGCATGGAGGCCTCGAGAAGCCTCAGACGTGACCTCGCACCGGATGAGGCACGTAGGGCGCCTCGAGTGCTTCAAGCTCGGCCTCGGTCAGCTCGAGCTCCATCGACGAGAGCGCATCAGAGAGGTGCTCGACCTTGGTGGCACCGACGATGGGGGCCGTGACCGCCTCACGCGAGAGGAGCCATGCCATCGCCACCTGTGCCATGGGGACGTGACGGTGCTCGGCCACAGTCGAGACCGCATCGACCACGTCGAAGTCCGCCTCGCCGTAGAGGGCGTCGCCGAAGGTGTCGCTCTGAGCGCGCAACGTCAGCTTCTCGCCTTGGCGGGTGCGGTTCCCGGCCAAGAGGCCCCGAGCCAACGGGCTCCACGGGATGATGCCGACGCCCTGGTCGACGCACTGCGGGATCATCTCGCGCTCCTCCTCGCGATAGGCGAGGTTGTAGTGGTTCTGCATCGAGACGAACGCGGTGAGGCCCTCGAGTGCGGCTACGTGCTGCATCTTGGCGAACTGCCATGCATGCATCGAGCTGGCCCCGATGTAGCGAGCCTTGCCCGAGCGGACCACCTCGTGGAGCGCTCCCATCGTCTCGGCGATCGGGACTGTCGGGTCAAAACGATGGATCTGGTACAGGTCGACGTAGTCAACGCCGAGCCGAGCCAAGGAGGCGTCGATGGCAGCGTGGATGTGCTTGGCCGACAGACCGCGCCCATTCGCTCCCGGTGTCATCGGTCCATGGACCTTGGTGGCGAGGACGAGCTCGTCTCGACTCAGGTACTGCTGGACCAGCTTGCCTGTGGTCTCCTCGCTGGTGCCCTCGGAGTAGACGTCTGCGGTGTCGAAGAACGTCACACCGCCCTCGACGGCGGTCTTGACGATCGTCGAGGCAACCTCGTGATCGACCACCCACGGGCGCTGCTCGCTCTTCGTGCCGAAGCTCATCATCCCGAGACAGATCTTCGAGACCTTGAGGCCACTGCGGCCAAGGTTCACGTACTCCACTGCGACCACCTCCACGGCGCCCGATGGCGACCACAGACTCTGCCTAGCACGCAGCGATTCGGTGCCGCAGGCGATCGAGATCCCCTCGGAGCCCTCGGGAGCGCTCCACGCCACCCCCACTACGCTTGCTCTCTCGCCCCACCACGATCCTGCCCACGAAGGAGCCACGGAATGACTGCCGACGCCACCGAGCCGACGATCCGGTTCGACGTCTCGCCGCGCAGCTTCGAGGGATCGATGAGCGCCAAGGAGTCGCTGGCCTACGCGGAGGCCACCCTCGATCCCCCACTCGCCGGTGAGACCGACCTCCTCGTCTCTCCGATGTCGTCGACCCGCTTGATCCACGAAGCAGCCAACGAGGTGCTCAACACCATGGTGGAGAATGGTGCGGTCACCGGGCCCGATGGTGGCCAGGTCCCCGGGGTCCACGCCGAGCACGACCTGGTCGTCCATCACCCCATCGCTCCCGAGCAGGCAGTCTCGTGGCACGCCTCGATGCGCTCGGCGCATCAGACGCCTGCCGGCGTGCTCCTCTCGGTTCTCGCTGAGCTCAGAGACGATCGTGGCACGCTGCTCATCGAGCACCTCTGGTCGACCATGATGGTCAAGGGCTCGACGACCTGCCTCCAGGGCCCGCCCGTCCCTGACCATCGGTTCCCTGAGTCGGCGAGAGCCCACCATGTCGGCGAGGAGCGCGTGGCGCTCAGTCGCGACCGCGGCGTCCTCTACGGCGAGGCCTCGGGTGACAGGGCGGGTCACGCCGTGAGCGATGAGATCGCCCGGCAAGAGGGCTATCCCTCCATGATCCTCCAAGGCATGTGCAGCCTTGCGATCTGCAGCGGAGCAGCCCTTCGCCTCGCGGGAGGTGGTGATCATCGCCGGATCCGACGCATCGCAGGTCGGCTCGCCGCGCCGGTCGTCCTCGGCCAAGATCTTCTCGTGAGGTGCTACGAGATCGAAGCGTCGACGACCGCGGAGCGCGCCGTCGCCTTTGAGGCCCACCAGGGCGACACCCTCTGCGTCGCCCATGGCCGCCTCGAGCTGGGGGCGGCTCCCTGAGGCACCCAGCGGTCAGCGCAGCGCCCACTACCCTTGGGCACGGCCTCTTGGGCCTCGTGAGCGACCTACCTGCCCCCTGAGGAGCCCTCGACGATGGAGCTGATCATCATCCGCCACGGCGAGACGCCTTGGACGCTGACCGGCCAGCACACCGGAACCACCGAGCTCGCCCTCACCGAGCACGGCAAGCAGGAGGCCATAGGTGCGGCGAGCGTGGTCGAGGGCCTCCTCGACGACCGAGCGCCTCTCGTGCTCTCGAGTCCCCGGCAACGGGCTCTCGACACTGCGCACCTCGCCGTCCCCGACGCGGCCGTGGTCGAATCATCGCTCATCGCGGAGTTCGACTACGGCACCTACGAAGGCCTGACCTCTGAGGAGATCCTCCGTGTGCGTCCCGGCTGGGACATCTGGACCGACGGCTGTCCAGAGGGAGAGACGCCAGAGGAAGCCGGCGTGCGGGCCCGAGCGTTCCTCGACGAGTTCGTCGACGGCGCTCAGCGCCCGGTCATCGCCGTCACGCACGGCCACTTCTCAAGGATCTTGGCGGCCGTTGCCCTTGGCTTGGCTCCCTCGCAGGGGGGTCTGCTGGCCAGCTCGACGGCATCGGTCTCGATGCTCACCGAGCATCTGGGCAAGCCCTGCCTCAGCCTCTGGAACGCCACTGCTTCGGTGTGATCCCTCACGCCCCGAGCAGGTGCGCAGCAGTCCCTAGGCGAACGCTGGGAGGACCTGGTCCTCGAAGAGCTTGAGGCTCTCCCACGCCAGCGCCGGGGGGATACCGCCGCACATGGGGTGGAACATCCCAAAGGCGAAGGCAGCAGCCTTCTGCTCTTCGATCATCTCCTCCGGCGTGATGATGCGGTAGATCCCGCCGGCACGCAGCGCGTCGATGTCCTCGAAGCGCCGATACGGACTCGAGATGTTGTCCTGTGCCTGCCAGACGCCGTAGGCGTTCGTCTCGTGCAGGAAATAGGGCCCGAGCTGCTCCCAGCCGAGCTCGACGTCCTTAGCCAGTGCCACCGTCTCGACCGCCCCGATCGGGCTCTCGCCCGGATCAGGCTTGCCGAGCTCGAGCAGCTCTGCTCGATAGAACGCCCAGATCTCCGCGTCAGTGGGGATGAAGCCGTCAGCGATCCTGGCCGCTCGCACAGCGGCAGCCTTGCTGCTGCCTCCCATCGAGACGCTGGGTCCACCTGGTCGATCGGGAGCTGGCGTGATCTTGATGGTCCGGCCACGAAACTCGAACGGCTCGCCGGCGAAGGCAGCCTTGAGCATGGTGACCGTCTCGGCAACTCGCTTGCCACGCTCGTTCATCGCCACGTCGTAGAGGGCGAACTCCTCGTGGACGTAGCCAGCCGCCACGATGAGATCGACCCTGCCTCGACTCAGGTTGTCGAGCACCACCATGTCCTCAGCCAAGCGGATGGGGTCATAGAAGGGGGCGATGAGCGCAGCGATGGCGAAGCGCACCTGGGTGGTCCTTGCCGCCATGGCCGCCAGCATCGGGATCGGGCTGGGCAGATATCCGTCGTCCGAGCTGTGGTGCTCGGAGATCGAGATGTTCACGCAACCGAGGTCGTCGGCCCACGAGGCCATGTCAAGAGCCGCCGCGTAGCGATCTGCCATGGTCGTGCCGGCGAAGGCGGGGTTCCTGAAATCGAAGCGAAGGCCAAAGAGCATGGTGGGATCCTAGGACGAGCCCAGACCGGGTGCCTGGGTCTCGGGTTGAAGGGGCGCGCCCCCAGCGGTCGTGCCGTGGGCAGCAGGTCGCCAGGCAGATAGAGAGGGTGGCGCGGGTGGCCTTCCTTGGTGAGTCCGAGGACCATCGGTCGAACGCCGGCCCGCTCGAGGAGCATGAACACGACCTCATGGCGACCTCCCAAGGTGCCATGGACGCCCCAGCCGCAGACAACCACGTCGGCCGCCACGGCAGCAGCGACGATGGATTCGTCGTTGTGGACTCCGATGGGGTCGAGTGCGTCACGCAGGGCTCTTGGATCAGTGGCCCTCAGTGCGAAGAGGTTGACCACCTCGAGCGCTCCCGCGCCCCACGACCGGGCAAAGCCGGCACAACGCCTCACGGTGGCGTCGAGGCGAGCCGCATCGGCGGTCGATGGATTGAGCATCACGAAGCAGACCCGCGAGCCCGTGACGTCCCAGATCCGGGACAGTCGATAGCGATAGCGTCGCTGCGCATCAAAGGTCGCCGTGCCGTGCCCCCACGCACCGCTGTGCGTCTCGACGATCACGTGATGGCCCGACTCGACCAAGAGCGGATCGGCGCTCGCGCCCCGGGTCTCGACGTCCGAGCCGGGAGCGGCGCTCGAGGCAGAAGCCGCTCCCACCAAGGCCATCGAGGGAGGACTCGTCCACATGGCGACCAACCTAGGGCTGCGCTCGGCTCTGCCAGAGAGGCCCTCTCGGCACTCTGAGAGCACCGGTCGCTTCCCCAGAGCGAGCAGGTGCCGGCAGTCCTAGCATGAGGCGCATGACCTTCTCTGAGCGCTACGGACCATGGGCGGTCGTCGCAGGCGCCTCGGAGGGGGTGGGGTCCGCGGTAGCTCGTCTCCTCGGCGAGAAGGGCGTCAACGTCGTCTTGGTGGCTCGCAACGAGCAGAAGCTCAAGGAGGTGGCCTCGAGCGTCGCCACCGACACCAGGATCGTCGTCTTGGACCTCTCGACGCCTGATGCCAGCGAGGAGCTCGCCACGGCGACGGCCGACCTCGAGGTAGGCCTCCTGATCTACAACGCCGGCGCCGATCCGCACACCTCGACGTTCTTGGGCAAGCCAGCCGCCGTCTGGCAGGAGATGGTGGCGCGCAACTGCACCACCGTGCTCGGGACGACCCATCACTTCGCGAGCGCCATGGTCGAGCGCGGCCGTGGCGGCATCGTGCTGGTGACCTCAGGTGCCGCCTGGGCGGGCGCCTCTCACCTCGCCGTGTACGGGGCATCGAAGGCCTTCGACCTCTTGCTTGGCGAATCGCTCTGGGCTGAGCTTGGACCGCTTGGCGTCGACGTCTTGGCGATGGTGCTCGGCCAGACCGACACGCCGGCGTATCGTCGCGTCCTCAAGGGTCGCGAGGTCGAAGGCATGGCCGATCCCGACGACGTGGCGAGAGACATGCTCGACTACCTCGCTGACGGGCCGACCTTCCCTCCGGACCCGTCCCCCTTCGGTCCCCTCCCTCGACGCCAAGCGGTCGAGATCATGACGCAAGGTGCAGCCGCCTCCTTCAGCGAGGAGCCCAACAGCTAAGCGTGCCGTCGGCCCGATCAGGGCTCGAGCGATGCCGCGACGGCAGCGATGCCGCTGCCCCACGCGGAGAGTTGCGCTGGCGGCAGGTAGGCCGCGCCGTCAGGCTTGAACGCCGTGGTCGAGGTGGCCAGGTAGCGGAGGTGACCGCTCGGGTCGATGAAGTAGACCTGCGAGGAGTGCTTCACGTCAGCGGTGGGGCTCGATGCCTCGACCTCGACGCCGTAGTCGTGCCAGATCGCTTGCAGGGTGGCCGGCGTGCCCGTGGAGAAGTGCCAGGTCGGCACGGCGTTCAAACCCTCTTTGTTCGTGAAGGCAGCCATGTCTGCCACGGCGGTGGTGTACTGGTTGACGTTGACCGTCAGGAACACGACGTCGCGGCCCTTTCCACCGAGATCGTGGTACGCGTCGACGACCTCGTGCGATGCGATCGGACAGATGTCGACGCAGTGCGGATCCATGAACTGGAGGACCACGGTCTTGCCCCGGAACTCCGACAGCGAGACCGTCGCTCCCCGCTGGTCGGTGAGCGTGAAGTCCTTGGCCACCGATGGCGCGACCGGCGCCAGGCTCATCTGATCAGCCAGCTCGGTGGGCACGCTCGGCGGGATCCCCCCGGTGCGGTCCGGGAGGGAGCCAGACGACGAGCGCGTCGCGAGCACCGCTGTCAGGTACGCGATCAGGCCCAGAGCCACCACGAGGGCGAGCAGCCAGAGTGGCCGCCGTGCAGGCTCGAGGCTCCTCGTGGGGGGCTCGCTCATCGACGCGCGGTGCCGCGGCGCGGCCGAACGCCGACGAGGGTGCTCATGATCACGTGCTGGAGGTTAAGCAGGAGCGCTCAGAGAGGCAACGCGCCCACTGCGCCGCTGGACCACCTGAGCCTGAGACCAGCTGGCGCCGGTCTCGGCGTCAGCCAGCTGCTTCGAGCCCGATCTCGAGCAGGTCGCTGGCGTGAATCCACTCGTCGGCAAGTGCGACACCGCCGGCATCGACGATCGCCTCACGAAGCGGAATGGCCCACAGGTGCTCGAGCAAGATGATCGCTGCGGCCGAGCCGTTCGGGATGGCATCGGCGACGTACCACGTCTCCTCGTCTGCGATGAGGTGGCCGTCTGACCCCGCCGACGCACCGAGCAGCGCTCCCGCCTCGGCGTCGCCGTAGCCGAAGCCGACGAGGGCACCGACGATCGCTCCCATCTCGGTGGCCTCATCGGTGGTCAGGTCACTGACCTGCAACGCGGTGACGTCACCGTTCTCATCCTTCTGCACCACGAGGGCATCAACGATCTTGACGAACTCGTGCTGGCGCAGGCGATCGAGCTCTGCTGCGATCTTCCCTGTGAACTGGGGCTCGGAGAAGCCGAGCACCAACATCTGTACTGGACCCATCTGCATGGCTGTGCCTTTCGCTCAGGAGCTCGCGAGGATCTTCTGCTTCTGCAGGTCGAACTCCGCCTGCGTCAACACCCCATCATCGAGCAGCTTCTTCAGGTTCTCGAGTTGGGTCACCATGTCGGCGCCGCCCGGCGCCGAGCTCGCCGCAGCAGGAGCAGGTGCGGCAGCGGCCTGCTGAGCCTGCAGGTCAGCGATGTCTTGGTTCTGCTGCGCCTCAGCGTTCTGCGCGTTGGCTGACTTCGTCCCCGAGTGATGGGCGACCGCAGCCACGCCTCCGATGACCGCAGCTCTCCTGAGTGGTCTCCGTCTCATCATGATGCGTCCTCGATTCTCGTGGTCATTCGGCGCACGAGATCTCGTGCGCCTCAGCGAACGTACACCTTCTTTCGGTTCCACGGTTGCACGTATAGAGAACCCGCACCCCCTCGACCCAGCAAAGGGTCGCCTCGGCTCACCGTGGCAGCGATGCGTGGGCGCTGAGGGACTCGAACCCCCGACCGCCTGGTTGTAAACCAGGTGCTCTGACCAACTGAGCTAAGCGCCCGAGAACGAGCAAGGTTACGCCAGCGCCGACAACCCGGTCCTCACACGAGATCGAGGCCCTTGTGTCGATCAGCTATCCCTATTTGAGGATGTTGACAGCTCTGGCGATGACCAGCAGGCCGACGACCAGGGAGATCGCCGATTCCGCCATCATCATCAGCTTCGCCCATGGCTTGATCGCTGAGACGTCAGTGGGGCTGAAGGCGGTGGCGGTGGCGAAGGAGAAGTGGAAGTAGTCGACGAACTTAGGGGTCCAGCCCTCTGGGACGTGGTCTTCGTGGACCATCTCTGGAAAGACGAGAGCGGGCGTGCGCGTGCTGCCGAGGGCCCGCGCGGCGGAGCCACCTCGATCGAGGTCCCAGTACCAGAGACCGAAGGCGATCACGTTGGTCAGCCAGATCGCGCCGCCACTGGCCAAGAGGAGCTTGGCGTCGTTCGTGAAGCTCGAGACGTCGACGATGGCGATGACCAGCTTGATCGCGGCGGCCGCGTTGGCCACGGTGATGAACCCGATGAGACCGAGCGTGACCACGCGAAGCCACGTCTGCTGCTTGTCGATCCTCCCGGGATCCCCGATGATGAGGACCACCAGCAGCACAGCGATGACCGCGGGGAACACCCAGCGAGCGTCGCCGCTGCGAAGCTCGTCGGGCAGCGCGCCACGCAGCAGGCCCGCCACGACGATTGCCAGCGCCATCGGCCATCGGGGCTCTGCTCTCGATTGCGTCGTCGCCTCGCTCTGTGGCGCGTCCTCAGGCACCAGTGGGCCACCTCGCCGCGGGGGTGACGCACGGCCTCGTCTCTCTGAAGCTCGTGGCGCGTGGCGAGAGGGGCGCTCGACTCACGCAGGCTCGTCGGACGCAGGCTCGAAGTGTGCCGCCAGGTTGTCCACCGAACGCTGCATCATGGCTTCGGGAACCACGGGGTAGTGCACAGCTCGCTCCTCGCCGACGCCCGACCAGTCGCAGTAGTTGGTCACCTCGCTCTCCGACGTGCCCACGGCTGTGATCGCCCAGCCGTACACGTGACCCCACGAGGGTCGCTCGGGCGTCCCCACGCTCCACTCGAGCAGCGAGTCAGGCTCGAACCTGGTCACCGTGTTGAACGACGTGTACCTACCCATGGGCAGATCACCCAGGGGCTCTCGGTCCATCTCCATCACGAAGGTGTCGCCGACCGCGCTAGACCACGCGGGCATCCGGCGCCGCCTGGAGCATGCCGGAACCATCGATCGTCACCTGACCAGCTGGGTCGCAGACGAGAGCGAAGACCTCAGGGGGTGACGCATGGACCGTTCGACTGACACCAAGCCTTGTCGTGCTCGCCATGGGGCTCTCGCTTTCATCGATGGCAGCCGACGCTACTTGGTCGACGGCAGCGAGAGCGGGGAGGCGAGGCCAGAGCGCCGACGAAATGGCGTCAGCTCAGCGGGATTCAGAACGGGCCCCGCTCAGAGAGGAGCGCGGCGAGCTCCTTGGTCGCAGCGACCACGGGCCGACGGGGCTCGTCGACTATCACGACGAGAGGCTCGTCACCCTCGGCGGCGACGTAGCCGCCCGCTTCTTCCACGATGAGCATGGCTCCCAGGTAGTCCCAGGGGTGCAGAGACGCTCCCCCGGCTTGGACGTAGCCATCGAGCGCGCCGTCGGCGACCAAGCACATCTCAAGGGCCGCCGCACCCATCGTACGGAACTGCGCCCACGGCTGGCGCTCGCTCAAGACCCCGTTGACGCCCACCATGATCCCTGCCTCTTGCGTCTTGCCGGAGGTCGAGATCGGCACACCGTCTCGGGTCGCACCCTCAGCGCGAACCGCTTCGTAGACGACGCCGGTGGGGAGCCCCTCGACCATCGACACCCGGGGACCTTGGTCATCGAGCACGCAGATGCTCACGCAGTAGAAGGGGATCCCTCGATCGGCGTTCGTCGAGCCATCGACGGGGTCGATGACCGCCACCAGCTCGCCTTCTCCCTGGCGACCGGACTCCTCGGAGAAGACCGAGAGCCCTGCGGCGAGCAGCACCGAGCACGCCGCTGCGTCTGCCACAAGGTCCAAGCCGTACTGCGTCGGTCGACCACCCGAGAGACCGTGGCCCTCGAAGGTGGCGAGCGCCGCGCGCACCGCTCGAGCCGCGTCGCGAAGCACGGGTTGGAGAGGGTCGGGGGCCACAGCCCCAGAACCTATCGAACTCGGCTCCACCGCTAAGGTCGCACGTGTGGCTGCCATCGATGTCGCCGGCTACGTCGCCGAGCTCAAGGATCACTCCGTCGACCATGGTTTTCACGTCCACGATGAGCGCCACTTCGTCGAGACCTACTCCCTTCGCCAGGTCTGGGAGGTCGACCTCCACCCCGAAGATGGCTGCGGCGGTCCCCTCGACCTCCACCTCGCCCTCGACGTGGACCCTCGAGTGCTCTTGGGGTTCGAAGACGCCCTGATCGGCCTGGGAGACGAAGAGGACCCGGCAGACGACTTCCACTTCCCTCTGACCTTCACCTGGGGTCTCCCCCCGCTCCCCCAAGGACCTGACCTGCTCCGCTTGGCCATCGATCTCGCTGGCATCGGTGAGCTCGAGCTGCCCCTCGAGGTCTCCGCGATCGACTCATTCGCCTCAGCCACCGACGCACCGGAGCGCAGGCTTTCGATCATCGCAAGGCGACCGGTGTCGCTGGCCCGAGTCCTCAAGGGCGAAGAGCTGCTCTGCGACGTCTTCGACCGCTGTGGCGCGGTCAGCCACTTCCTCCTCGACTCGGCTGAGCAGTGGCTCGGCTGAGCTGGCGCTCCGCCGCCGCCGCCACGACCCTCGTCCTCGCCGCCCTAGGGCTGGGAGCATGCTCGAACTCCGCCGCCTCCAGCAACGCACACCAGGCCTGCCAGAGGATCGACACCTCGCTCAAGACCTATCGAGCAGCGTCCGCCTCAGGGGTATCGGCGGCGACAGCGGCCACGTTGAGCGCGAAGGCGCAAGAGCAGCTGCTCTCGGCGCTGCCCTTCGCCGCGTCGGCGACCTCAGATGACGGGGCGTACAACTCGCTGATGACCACGATCCAAGAGGCCGACCGTGTGCCCGAAGGCCTTCTGACCGACTCGCTCACGAGACAGTGCCAGCAGATCTTGTCGAAGTCGTCCTACTTCGGACTCTGAGCAGGCGAGCTCTGGACCGCCGAGTGCGGCGTGAGAGCCTGTGCCGCTCGCTGCTCCTCGCCGAGCTTGACCACCACGGGGAAGACCGCAGGATCGATGACTGGCACACCGCTGACCGCCAGGTGGATGCCATCTGACGTTCGCACCTGGCGCCCATCGATCGTCGGGGTGTACGTGCCCCCAGGACACAGCAGAGCATGGAGGTCGAAGACGCTCACCGAGGCTGGGTCCTCGTGGGCGACCTTCGCCACGATGCTGTTGTAGATCGCAAGGCGCTGAGGGCTGTCCTGTGGCCACGGCGAACCGTCGGGTTGCGTGCCCGAGTCCGCACAGGGCTGCGTCATGAGCAGGACCCGCGCACCGTGAGCCTTGGCGACCGCGATCTCTTGTTCGAGCCCCTCCTTGACCAGAACCTGGAACGAGGGGCTCAAGATGTTGGTCCACTGCCCATTCCTCTCCGTGTCAGCCACCTCCCAGCGCCCGGCCAGGATGATGACCACGTCGGGCTTGAAGGCAGCCTCCTCGGCCGCGACCTGCATGATGGCTGGGATGTCCCCGGGGGCCGGGTGCAGCTGGCACTCAGGTGCCGTGATCCACTGAGCATCACCAGAGAGCAGCACGTCGGAGCGAACGATGCCACAGCCCAAGAAACCGTGAGCCTCGAGCGAGAGGTGGTCCTTCGACAACATCCGTGGGTCGTTCATCACCATGCCCAAGGTGAGTGCCGTCGAGTCGCCTGTGACGTAGACCCGGATGGGATCGCCCGAGGTCGGTGCCGAGACGACCTCGCCGGACTTCGTGGGTGGCGCCGCCGCGGCCGCGGTGACGCCGGCGCCCGCTGCGCCGAGCACGAGGGCAGCGGTAGCGCCGAGGGCGCCGAGCGTCGCTCCGAGACCCCGCCAGCCATGCAGCAGCGATCCTCTCCTGATCGGTCGCTCCAAGAGGTAGAAGGAAGCCACCGAGACACCAAACGCTGCCAGCAGGCGGACTGCCAAGAGCGCGGTGCCGTGCAGCCCCGTGCGCGCCGGGACCAACCAGATGAAGAGAGGGAAGTGCCACAGGTAGAGCCCGTAGGAGATTCGCCCGAGGAAGACAAGTGGCCCGACCGAGAGCGCCCGGGCAAGGATGCCTCGCTGGTGCATCACCACCGAGGCGATCACCGCCGCCGCACCCAGGGCCATCAGGAGAAACCCACCGTCGTACAGGAACCTCCCGTCGAAGCTCACCTGCGACCACAGCACAGCCCCAAGGGCGAGGCCTCCGAGCCCGAGACACGTGAGTGCCCGTCGGCTTCGTCTGGTCGAGGCCACCCAGCCCAGGTCACCGCCGAGACCCTGCGCCGACCTGCCAGCGGGCAACAAGCCTGCAGCGGTCCTCGTGGCCGAGCGATGGGCGAGCAGCGCCGCCAACCCAGCGCCGACGAGGATGCACTGGGCATGGGTGTCGGTCCCGTAGTAAAGGCGGGTGACCGACGCTCCCTGCTCGAAGCGCACGGCCATCCAGATCGAAGAAGCCACGGCGCCAGCGGCGCAGAGCCACGCCACCGTGCGCACTCCTCGACCAAGACGGGTCAGACCGAGCAGCACAAGGGGCCACAGGACGTAGAACTGCTCTTCGATCGCCAGACTCCAGGTGTGCGTGAGCGGTGAAGGCGGTGAGGTGGCAGCGAAGTAGTTGGCGTGCTCCACGATGAAGTGCCAGTTGGCCACGTAGAACATCGCTCCCACCGCGTCGTCGCGGAAGGTCGGGTAGCTGCCCTTGGCCGCGACGAACCAGACGAAGATCGCGCAGAGCGCCACCATCGCCAGCAGGGCGGGGAGCAGACGACGGGCTCGTCGTGCCCAGAAGGAGACAAGCCGGATCGTCGACGTGTGGCGAACCTCTTGGAGCAGCAGGGTCGTGATCAGGAAGCCTGAGAGGACGAAAAAGGTGTCGACACCTAAGAAGCCCGCAGGAAGCCAGCTGATCCCCGCGTGATAGAGGATGACGCCGAGGACGGCGAGTGCTCGGATGCCATCGAGGCTTGGGAGGTAGCCGAGGCCCTCTCCTTGGCGTGGCGCGTCAAGGTCGGGTGTCGTGAGCGAGAGTGGAGCTGACGTCGACGAGGGTGGGACCTCTAAGGGAGCTCACGAGACCACGTCCACTCGTCGGGAACCGATCTTCGAAGCCTCGACGGGCTCGACGAAGCTCCCAGCTGCCACGGGCTTCCTCCTCGCCACCGTCGTCTCCGACTGGTGACCCTCGATTCTCTCCTGGCGACCGAGCCGCCCTGGAGCTGCCCCCTAGGCGCTCACGCCTGCTGAGCGAAGCCGCTCGGTGAGCCACTCGACTCCCTCAGGCTGAGCCATCGCCTCACCCCAGCCCTTGAGCACCTCTTCGACCGCGTCGTGGGTGGGCACGACACCCAAGACGGTGACCACGAGCTCGTCGTTCGTCATGGAGTCGACCTCAAAGTCCCCGATCGGGTCTTCGTAGACCGACGGCGTCGGCTCGCCCATCAGGTAGAGCTCTCCGGTGTCCTGCACCCACGAGAGCTCGAAGCGCGCCTTGGCGGCGTTGTGCCAGTCCTGGCCGAACTCGATCTCTGCTGATGCACGGCGGCGCTCATCTGCTGCGTAGAAATCCTCGATGTTCACGGCTCGAGCGTACCGCGTGGCTCCCCCGAGCCCGCTCCCCCAGGGGTGGGGAGGGATGGGGGGAGCCACTGCGCCGATCCTTCGGCACATGACCATCACCGCACATCACCACCAGCTCGACGACCTGCGCCAGGAGTGGCGGCAGATCTCTCGATCAGCCCCCTCTCGAGCGTCCGCTGATCACCTGGTCGCCCACCTCCCGGCACTGATCTCGAGAGCTCCTCGTCACCTCGGTGACGTCGTCGACCTCTTAGAGCCTCGCTCGGGTCTGAGCCAGCTCGAGCGTGCCCAGGTGGTCACGGCCATGCTCGAGCTCGCACCGTGTGACCCCTTGCTTCGACGCGCTCTGCTCCAGACGCTGCTGCCCGGGATCGTGGCCGTCGCTCGGCGACTCGACTGGGGACGCGGCCACGCTCAGGTCGACGACGCGGCAAGCTTCCTCGCTGACCTCATCACCACGATGTACGAGGTCATCGTCGAGTGGGGCGGACAGCGTCGGAACTACGCCGCCCCTGATCTGCTCAACGCCGTGCGCTGCCGGATGCGGAGACGACTCGAGTGTGATGCGCTCACCGCGGCGATCCCCTTGGAGGTGGCAGATCTGAAGGGCCAGATCCCGAGCGCCTTCGATGACGATCCGACCGAGTCCCTCGCCGGCCTCCTCCGAGCCCAGCGCGCCGAGCTCGACCCGATCGGAGCCGCTGCGCTCTACGGGCGAGAGGTGCTGGGCTTGTCGTATCGAGAGCTCGCCACGATGACCGGCCTCTCACCGCGCCGACTTGCCGACGCAAGTCGCACGGTGGCCCGGCGAATTTTCGAGTGATTCGGGTATCGTGCCGCCATGGGAGGTCGAGGGATCCCTGGCAGCGGGCCACGGTGGGTGCTGCTCGCGTCCGCCCTGGCCCTCCTCGGTGTCGTGGTGGCGGCTCGCGCTGGCGAGAGCGCCTCGTCCCAGCCCGTGCCGTCACCCTCGAGGGCGACACCACGTGGCTCGGATTCTTCGGTGACCCGCACCAACACGCCTCGTGCCGTTCGGTTGCAAGCCTCGAGTCCGGACACCACCGCTGGCGCCGTGGTCGGCGGTACCGCCTCGCACGAAGCTACGAGAGCCACGCCGAGCGAGACCCTCTCGATCGGCCCGGTGCCCACCACCACCACGACGCTCGGCCAGAGCGCGAGCACCACGACCACCTCTCCGATCTCGGAGCAGATCGACCAGGGCTGGCTCGACGGGCCAACGGACGTGTCGGCGTCGTATCCCCGAGCAGCCACCACGGGTGGCGTCATCAGAGCGACCTGGGACACGGCGGCCATCCTCACGTTCAGCTACTCGTGTCCGACTGGCTCTGACTCGATCGCAGGGAGCTCCGGGCTGGTCCTGACCGTTCCCGACGGGAGCTGCCAGATCATGATCGCGGGCCCCACTGACGTCCCTGAGACGGCTTTCTCCCTCGATCTAGGGGGCACGTGAGACGCGTCCACCGACTCGAGGGCGCGCTGGCGTCGGTGCTGCTGCTCGCCATCCCTCCCGTCCTGCTCCTCACCACCGGCTCGCCCGTCCAGTCTGGCGCGGCACCCAGCCTCCCGATCAGACTCGCCGCAGATCTCGTGTGGCTGGTCTGGGCCTGGTGCGCCGTGGGCGTGGTGCGCGGCACCATCTCACGCGTCGCCCGCCGAGACCTCAGTCACACCTCGGAGGGTCGGCCGTTCGACGGCCTCTCGAGACGCCTCGCAGGCTTGGTCCTGGCCCTCATCGGCGTGCTCTCTCCCTCGATAGCCAACGGAGCCTCCACCAGAGCGACCGCAGCTCCCGTGATCGCGACCACGACGACGACGACGACACAGCGATCCCCGATCAGCGTCACTTCCCCGATGGGCGCCCCGAGCGCGTCGTCACCCACGGCTGCCCCGACCAACACGACCTACGTCGTCAAGGCGGGCGACTGCCTCTGGAGCATCGCTGCGCAGACCTACGGTGATGGAGACGAGTGGACGATGATCGCCCAGGCGAACCTGGGTCACCTCATGAGCGATGGGCGCCTCTTTGCCAACCCGTCGCTGATCTATCCCGGGTGGGTGCTCACGCTGCCCGGCACGGTCTCGACCCCGCCAGCAGACCCCACTCCCGCGTCCAGCGGACCTGCACCGACATCGACGTCGACACCGAGCCCGACGGCCGCCGTCCCGTCCACCCGTCCCGCTCTCTCTGAGCGAGCGAATGATCTGACGAGGTCGCGGAGCTCTCGGCGCCCTGGGCAGTCCGTGTCGTCAGCCGGCTCTGCTGAGCTCGTCGACCGGGCCATCGTGGTCGCCGGTGCCCTTGGCTCAGGCACGATCCTGCTCGGACTGCTGCGTCGTCGCCGGCGTCGGGAGGGGCCCCTCGCCCTCCCGGTGGACGACCCCTTGCTCGATGCTGACGTCGAGCTCTCGCACCTCGACCTCGTGCCCACGACCACGCTCCTCGAGCGTGCGGTGCTGCTCTGCGACCACGACGACGCCCTGCTCCGCCCTGGACTGCTGGCGCTCGACAGCTCCGGTGCCCGTCTCTGGGAGGAGGGACGCTCAGTCTGGCGAGCCGAGCCGTCCGATCTCCTCACCACCCCAGAGGTCCGTCGCGCTCCGTGTGTGGTGGTCCCACTCGGCTCCTCGGGCGACACCATCTGGTCGCTGCTCGTGCCACCCGGGCACGTGGGTCTCCTGGGAGGTCCTCGTGCGTCGGAGCTCATCGACGACACGCTTCGCCTCCAGGACGAGTTCGTTTGGCGGCATCTTCTCCTCGGCCAAGCCGACGACGCCGAGCTGCATGATCCAGGGACGTTGCGCCCCCTTCGCTCTCGAACGCCGGAGCCAGGTGCAGCGGCGCTGGCTACCGATGAGGGCTCCACTGCCATCGTTGTGGGCGACCAAGGCACCGAGCTGCTCGAGCTCCAGCTGTCCCTCACGCCAGAGCGAGTCTCGTCGTCGACGTCCACGCTCTTCGACGCGCTCCCCGACGTCCAGATCGGGACACCCGTGTGCGAGCTCGCGCGCGAGCGAGACATGACCGAGTCCCTTCGAGCGTCGACGGAGGTCTGCTCCACTCCGATGGTTCGACTGCTTTGCGCCCAACCCCGTCTCGACGCGCTCACTGAGCCCTTAGAACCCCGTCGCGCTCGCCGCGCCGTCGAGCTCGTCGCCTATCTTGCGCTGCATCGACCGGATCCGGTGACCGGAGAGCGCCTCCGCACGAGGGTGCTCGGAACCAGCGACGCCGACGCGGCCGCCAAGACCCTGTTCAACGTGGCGAGCGCGGCACGCCGCTCACTGGGGAGGTCTGACGCAGGAACGCCGCTCCTTGCGCCCGCAAGTCGCCAAGGCCACTACCTCCTCGATGAACAGGTGAGCTGTGACGTCGAGAGCTTCTATCAGCACCTCGCCGGAGCAGAGGCGGCTCTTGCGCACGACGTCGCCATCGCTGAGCTGCGAGCAGCCCTCGAGCTCATCGAGGCAGAGCCGCTCTCCTCGGTGCTGGTCGGATGGGAGTGGTTCGTCGCCGAAGGTCACCGAGGGCGTCTCGAGGGCGCGATCGAGCGGGCCGGCGAGCTCGTGGTCTCGCTCTGCCTCGACGAGGGTCTTGCGCCCCTGGCTGCGCAGTGCCTCGCTCGAGCTCGAGCGCGCCGTGCCCTACTCAGAGACCCTGGCAGCGGCGGCGATGGAGGTGGCGGGAGCGCTGGGCGACGTTGATCAGCTCCGGCGAGCCTTCGACGCCTACGGCCGGTTGGTCGAGGAGCTCGAGCCCGGTACCTGGCCGCTCGGCAGCGCTGAGGATCGTTATCGAGAGCTCCGGGCTCCCTTGGAGCGCCCTCAGGCCAGCTTGGCCGCGATCGACGCGGCGCCGCGCAGCACCAAGCCATCGGCACCCGCCGCGCTGTAGCGATGGGTGGGCGAGTTCGTCGCCTCGCCCACGAGGTCATCGAGGAGCGTGAGAAATCCCACGGGCGGATCGATGAACAGATAGCGCGAGAGCGAGCCGGGGATCGTGTTGACCTCGTTGACGTAGAGCTCGTCATCGTTGGCCAAGAAGTCGATCCTGGCCACGCCGCGCAGGCCGATGGCGTCGGCCACCACGTGGGCGAGCGCTTCGATCTGGCGCTGTCGCTCGAGGCTCAAGCTGGCCGGCAGCTCACGCGGCGCGCTCGCCATGCCCTCGCCGCCGACGTACTTGTCGGTGTAACCGAGTATCTCGCCGCCCGGCCCCGTCGAGCGCAGCGGACGCTCCACGGCGCTCAGCTGGCGCTGGGGCCAGGTTCGGACGGCGATCTGGAGGTCGACCAGATCGGGTCGATACGGCTCGACCACGGCCCCCGCGCTCAGATGCCGGTTCGCCCCGAGCCGGGCTAGGGCCACCGGGAGGTCGGCCACGACGTCGATGCCGATCGAGGAGCCACCGAAGCGGGGCTTGACGATATAAGGACCAGGGAAGGACAGCTCGGTGGTCGCCATCGTCAGGAGCTGACGATCGAGACTCGGCGCGCCGACTGCCTTCATCGCTGCTCCAAAGGCCATCTTGTCCATGCCGAGCACTGCACCCGCCACCGTTGGTCCGCTGTAGGGGATCGAGGCGAGATCGAGCGCACCTTGCAAGGTCCCGTCCTCGCCGGGTCCGCCGTGGGTGCAGAGGATGACCGCGTCGATCTCGAGCACCTTCGGGCCCTTGCGTCGTCCACCCTCGACCATGAAGCCGCTCGGCTCACCGATCGACAGGCTGACTGGTGTCGCATCTTTGGGTGCGCCTTCGACGAAGGCACTGGCCTCGAGCGAAGCCTCGACCTCGACGAAGGTGCCGAGCTTGGTCCAGTAGAGAGCGACGACTCGGCGACCTGCGCTCAGCAGCTCGTGCGCTGCCTGGAGGCCGGTGAGCACGCTGACGTCGTGCTCTGGCGACGGTCCACCGAAGAGGACAGCGACGTCTCCCACCTTGGCTCACGCTCCTTGAGCAGCACCCGGCGTGCCCGCTCGTCGAGGCCTAAGAGTAGTGGTCAGGCAGATCGTTCTCGTAGAGCACGGCGTCGCCCGAACCCAGCTCCGCACGCACCCATGCCACCGCCTCATCTCTGGTTCGCAGCCTGACGATCTCGGCGGCGCTGCCCTCCAGGCCGGCGAGCAGCGGGCGAGCATTGGTCTGGCCCACCACCACGACGACCTGTGCCACCGAGGCTGCCTGACGAGCAAATGCCTCGTTCGCCGGGCCTTGCTGAGCGCCCAGCTCGATCATGCCGGGGGTGACGACGACACGACGACCCTCGAGCGAGAGCGACTCGAGCACGCCCAGCGCTGCTCGCGCGCCGGCCGGGTTGGCGTTGAAGGTGTCATCGATGACCGTGACGCCGCTCGGGGCGACAAAGATGCTCTGGCGATTCTCGACCGCCCGCAGCTCGCCCACACGAGTGGCGGCGCGATGAGGGTCGAGACCGAGAGCAAGCGCCACTCCGAGGGCGCAAGCAGCGTTCGTGGGCTGGACGCCCGACGGGGCCGCCACGGTGACGAGGTGCTCACCGCCGACGAAGATGCGCCAGCCCTCGTCTCCGGGCACGACGCCGACGTCGAGCGCTGCGGACGTGGCTGACGCCCGGACCACCTGGCGGGCTCCCTCGAGCTCATCGGCCAGTCGAGCGAGACGCTCGTCATCAGCGTTGAGCACCACCACGCGGGCGCTGGTCGTGATCTCCGCCTTGGCCGCCAAGGTGACCTCCAGGGAACCGAAGCGCTCCAGGTGCACGGGACCGATGGCGGTGAGCACGGCGATCTCGGGCGGGCACCACGAGACCATGTCGGCGATCTCACCAGGACCGTACGTGCCCATCTCGGCGATGAAGACCTCCGTGCCGAGCGCGAGATGCTCGTTGATCGCCTTCGCCAGGCCCGCCCGATTGTTGAACGAACGGGGGCTTGGGACCACCGTCCGGTCGGAGCCGAGGAGGCTCGCGAGGTGGTTCTTGGTCGAGGTCTTCCCGTACGAGCCGGTGATGCCGACCACGGTGGGGTGGACCGAGCGAAGCCGCTTCGCAGCCTGATCGATGAAGTGGGCGCCAAGGCGGTGCTCGAGTGGTGCGAGGAGGCCAGCGGCAAGATCCATGACCACAGGCAAGCCGAGGGCCACCACTGCCGCCATCCCGGCGCCCACACCGAAGAGTGCGCCGAGCCCGAGCGCGATGAGCTCGAGCACGGCGGTGACCGCCGCCAAGGTCTTGAGCCTCCTCGTCCACGCCAAAGGTGAGGTCCGGCCGCGGAGCGTCAAGCCCACGGGGCCCAAGATCGCCACCAGCGCGGTGAAGCACGCCGCCGCAGGCTCGACGAAGGAGACCACCGCGGCAGCGAGTCCCACCGCGACCAGGAGGACGTTCAGTGCCGACGAGCGCCACCAGCGAACCGCGAACCGCGTGGTTGAGCCGGCGAGGTAGTGCTCGCGCTGGATGACGCGGAGCCACCTCAGCCCCGCGGGTATCGAGGCAACGATCCCTGCAGCGAAACCGAGCCAGGCCGCAGCGCTCATCGCACCAGCTCGCCGATTGCTTCCCTGAGGGCGTCAGGTGCTTGGGTGGGCACGAGGTGACCGACCCCACCGAGGACCATCAGCTCGGCCTCTCTCTGAGCGCCTCGGGCGGGGTTCTCGGTGAGGAGCTCGAGGGCTCGCTCGGCGATGGAGACGGGCACGTCATGGTCCTCGCTCCCCCACACCAGGCGGACGGGGCATCGAAGCCCTTTGAGCTCTTCTTCGAAGGACTCGTTGATGACGGTCACCAAGGTGTCCCTCATGACGCCGTGTGCTGCTCGATAGTCGGCAGAGCCGTGCTCGTTGCGAAAGGCCTCGAGTCGAGCTGCTGAGATGAGGCCCGCTCGCCGAAGCGCCTTGCGCCATCGGAGCGCACGAGAAGGACGCGGTCGGTCCAGTCTCTGAAGGACAGGCGCTCCGACGAGCACCAGGCCAGCGACGAGCTCTGGGCGACGAGCCGCTACGCGCAGCGCCACTCGCCCGCCGTGAGAGTGGCCGACCAGGACGACGCCGTCAGGTGCCTCGTCCAGCATCGGCTCGACGAGGCGTGCGTAGTCGTCGCTCGAGAGCCGAGTGGTCGGCTCTGGGGTCGCACCGAAGCCTGGGAGATCGATCGCCACGCTTGGCAGGCCGTCGATGAGGACACGATCGAAGTCTCGATGGGTCCGTCCCCAGCCGTGCAAGGCGAGGACCTTGAGAGGGGGTGGACCGGTTCGCTCACCGAAGAGCGTCCCGTCCACGAAGCTGCTCAGCACGGCAGTGGTGTCGTCAAGAGGCTGGGCATGGGACCGCAGCCACCCTACCGAGCGGTCCGGCCAACCCTCGGCGATGCCACCAGAGGTCGCTGGCTACGGTGGCGACCATGGAGCCCGGCTCGCCTCAAGCGCACGACCCATACGCCCGGCTCACACCCCGCCAGCACGAGGCCGTCTTCGCTCCCGAGAGCCGTCTCGCCGTCTACGCCGGCGCAGGAGCTGGCAAGACAAGGGTCTTGACGCTCCGGGCGCTGCGATTGATCGACGACGGAGCCGATCCGTCGCACCTTCTCGTGGTGACCTTCTCACGCAAAGCGGCCCAGGAGCTCCGTCGGCGCCTCTGGTCTCTCGGCGTCGAAGGCGTGCGGGCTGGCACGTTCCACGCCACGGCGCTCGAGCTCCTCGAGGTCAGTCGAGCCGAGCAGGGGCTGGCCCCGGCCAAGCTCATCACCGATCGCCGGCGGGCGCTCGAGAGGGTGGCGGCCTCGATGAACGGGGCACCGTCGATCAACGTGGGCTCGATCGACACCGAGATCACCTGGGCCAAGGCCCGCCAGCTCAGCCCGGAGGAGTACCTCCGCCTCGCCACCTCCTCCCGGCGTCGTGTTCGAGGCGGCGTCGAGCTCGCCGCGTCGATCTATGAGCGCTACGAAGCCGTCAAGCGCCGCCAGAGCCTCTTCGACTTCGACGACTTGATCATGGCGGCGACCGAGGCGCTCCACGAGCCCGCCTTCGCCGAGGCCATCCACTGGCGGAGCCGCCACGTGATGATCGACGAGTTCCAAGACGTGAGCCCCTCGCAGTTCTCGCTGGTCGAGGCCCTGCTCACGCCGGCTACCTCGCTCTTCGTGGTCGGTGATCCCAACCAGTCCGTCTACGGCTTCAACGGCGCTGATCCAAGCTTGCTCAGGACCATCGAGGCTCGCATCGATGGCACACGGGTCATCGAGCTGGACACCAACCATCGCTCCACGCCCGAGATCGTGAGCGCTGCGGTGATGGTGCTGCCCCCCGTCGATCGTCGTCCGACGAGCGCCACCAGCCAAGGCGGTGCTGCGCCGACGGTCGTCATGCTGCGCGACGACGAGGCCGAAGCCCAGTACGTCGTTCGAGCGCTCGAGGCGCTGAAGGGGCCAGGGGGACGCTGGCGCTCGATCGCCATCTTGGCGAGAACCAACGCACAGCTCGATCGCCTCGCTCGAGCGCTTGACGCTCGGGACATCCCCTCTGAGCACCTCGCGGGCGACTTCGGACGAGTGAGCGACCCTCGCTCGAGCCCTGCTCCGGGTTCTCGACGCCCTGAGGGCGACCGGCGCCAAGACGCCGTCGCGCTCGCCACCTTTCACCGCGCGAAGGGCCTTGAGTGGCCCTCAGTCTTCGTGATCGGCGCCAGTGAGGGCTTCGTCCCCCACGTCGGCGCGACCGACGAGGACGCGCTCGACGAAGAACGCCGACTCCTCTACGTCGCTCTCACCAGAGCCGAACGGAACCTGACGGTGACTTGGGCCGAGCGACGCGAGGCCGACGAGCCTTCGGCGGCGCCGCGTCGGCAGCGGTCACGCTTCCTGGCCGATTTCACTGAACACCTCGACGAGCGCCAAGCATCCAGCGTGCCGATCTCCTCAAGACGGGCCACCTCTCGGGTCAGCGCCATACGAGCCCAGCTCGAAGAACGCCTGGCACGGCACCGAGCACCCGGCGAGGGGTGACGACGCCCTCAGGCGAAATCGACCACGACCGGCGCATGATCGGAGGGCTTGGTCCCCTTGCGAGCGTCTCGGTCGACGAAAGCCCCGGTGACGCGCTCGGCGAGCGGAACGGAGACGAGGGCGAGGTCGATGCGCATCCCGTGCCCTCGGTGGAAGGCGCCGTCTCGATAGTCCCACCACGAGAACACACCACCATCAGGATGGAAGCGGCGAAAGACGTCTTCATAGCCGACACCTTCAAGCGCTCTGATCGCTGCACGCTCGGGCTCGCTCACGTGGGTCATGCCCTCGAGCGCCTCGACGTCCCAGACATCGTCATCAAAGGGAGCCACGTTGAAGTCCCCGAGGACGGCGACGTCACCGGAGGTCGCCAGTGAACCGAGCACCTCTCGCAGCCTGGCGAGCCAGCGCAGCTTGGCCGCGTAGTGCTCGGACTCCAAGGAGCGGCCATTGGGCACGTAGGCGCTGAAGACCCGAGTGCCGCCGCACGTGGCACCGATCAAGCGCGCACCGAGCTCGTCCTCCTCGGAGCCGAAGCCGACCTGGACGTCCTCAAGGCCCACGCGGCTGAGCAGGGCCACGCCGTTCCATCGCCCCTCGCCGTGATGCGCAGCTTCGTAGCCCAGCTCGGTGAAGGCCTCATGATCGAAGGCAGCGTCGGTCTGCTTGGTCTCTTGAAGGCAGAGCACATCGGGCTCATGAAGACCGAGCCACTCAGTGACGCGAGGCAGGCGCACGTTGAGCGAGTTCACGTTCCACGTGGCGAGGCGCATCAGCCCACCTCGGCGTCGACGATCACGAAGAGGAGCTGCGCCTCACAGGCGACCTTGCCGTCGACCGTGGCGCGGCCAGTCCCTTTGCCGGCCCGGGCCGAGAGCTGCGTGACCTCGAGGTGGAGCTCCAAGGAGTCGCCAGGAATCACCTGCCGACGAAACCGAGCTCGCTCGACACCGCCGAAGAGAGGGAGCTTGCCTCGGTAGCGTTCATCAGCCAAGACCGCCGTCGCCCCCACCTGGGCCAGGGATTCGACCATGAGGACGCCAGGCAGTGTCGGTCGCCCGGGGAAGTGCCCGGCGAAGAACCACTCGTCTCCGCTCAAGTGCCACACCCCTCGAGCGCTCTCGCCCGCTACGAGCTCGGTGATCTCGTCGACGAGCAGGAACGGAGGCCGATGCGGCAAGTACTCAGTTGGATCCATCGGTCGCCTTCATCTTGGGCGTGGCCCGCGCTGCCTTCGTGACCTGGCTGGCCTTCGTGGCTCGGGTGGCCTTCGTTGCCTTGGTCGACTTTGCGGCCTTCGACGACTGAGCCGTCTTGCGCGCCGTCGCCTTGGCAGGAACGGCCGACTTCGTGGGCACCGGTGCCTTCGATGCCTTGGTCGCTCGCGTCGACTTGGCGGTCTCGACGGTCGTGGTAGCTCGCTTGCTAGCCGAGGACCGAGAGCGACGAGCACGCTTGGGAGCCGACGTCGGCTCATCGGCCGAGCTCACAGGAGCCTCCGCCACCTGGTCGAGAACCAACCGAAGCTCGGCGACGCGACTTGCCGCATCGATCGACAGGACCTCAAAGCGATAGCGCTCGCCCTTGCGCACAGCGTCACGGGCTCTCGTCGGCGGTGGGTTCCCGAGGTGAAGGGTGCGTACGTAGCAGTGGAAGGAGCGATCCGAGCTGAGAGGCACCTCGACCATGGCGCCGTGGCTCGTGAAGGACGACACGACGCCGTCGACGATCGACCCCACGCTGTGGGTGGCGAGGAACGTCACGAGATCGAGCGGTTCGTTGGCGAGGGACGACGCAGCCTTCTCAAGCGGCGGCGTCGGTGACTCGACTGCACCCTGGTCGCCCGCGCCCGAGCGCCGCCTCCGGCGACGACGCTTGGTAGGGGCATCGCCTTCGTCAGTGCCGGCTGCCTCCACTTGAGCGAGCACGCGTGACGTGGTCTCCGCCCTGGCCGAGGCTCTCTGTGCTGCTTGCCGGAGTCGGTCAGCGTCGCCGGCGGTCAGCGGCGTGGCCGGCGAGGCGACCTTGATGCCCGCGCTGGTAGCGAGCTCCTTGAGTGCCTTGAGCTCGAGGTCCAGCTCGTCGAGCAGCTCGCTGGCCTTGATCTTCCGATCGGCATGAGCAGCTCTGATCTTCGCCGCGCCGTCGGGATCGATCGAAGACGAGTGGCTCTTGGCTTCGACCCCCTGTTGCTTGGCCAAGGCCAGCACCTGCTTGTTGTCGAGGCCGAGCTGCTTGGCGAGCTCGTAGACCCTGATGTTCTTGAGCACCGGTGCGACAGGCGCCGACGGCGTCAAGGTGTCCCCGAGCTTCGGGCTCGTGCCATCAGGTCGTGTCACGGAGAGCTTCTTGACCGGACCGGCTCGCTTGGCTGACGCCTTGGTCGCAGCGCGGCTCTTTGGTCCTCGTACGGGGTTCCGAGGCGTGAAGATCCATCCCACGCCGGGCACAGGTTTGCCTCCGATGAGCCGACCCTCGTCGAAGAGCCACGGGTGCTCCCCGTGGAACTCTTGGAACGAGTCGTTGGAGAGCACGATGGCGCCCATCTTCTTGGCGATCAGCAAGATGAACGCGTCGCCCCGGCCCACCGCACCCGCCGGGTGGCGCGGTCAGCTCGCCGTTGAGCTCTTTGGCCTTGAAGCGCTCGCGGTCCCTCTCGTCGATGCGGTGCTCGAAGGTGGCGTCGACGACCACGATCAGCTCAGCATCAGGATGCTCTGCTTCGTAGCCAGCGATCGCCTCTTCGAGCTGCGACAAGCTCGGGAGCGTGCGCCCTTCAGTAGCGAGATTGGAGCCGTCAACAACGACGTGGGAGGGAGCCATGTTCCTGCTCAGTCAATCACCCGCGAGGGGTCGGGAGAGGGAACCTCAAAGTGCGCCGATGGCTCGATCGAGCAGATCGGCCTGCTCGGCCTGGTGGACCAGGCCACTCCCAGTCGCCGGACTTGCCGATTCAGCGCGCGCCACGTGACGAAGTGAGAGCCGATCTCGCATGACCCGGTGGAGCTGGTGATGGGCGAACGGCCAGGCACCCATGTTCTCTGGCTCCTCTTGCAGCCAGCAGAGCTCGGTGACCTTCTCGTAGCGGGCCAAGACTGCCTCGAGGGCTTCGTCCGGCCACGGGTACAGCTGCTCCATGCGGACGATCGCCACGTCTCGGGCGGCGCTGTGTCCACCCGCCTTGAGCTCCTCTCGGCGAGCGATGGCCTCATGGGCGACCTTGCCTGAGCACAGGACGAGACGCGTGGCCTCCCCCGGGTTCGCGTGGTCATCGTCGAGCACGGTTTGGAAAGAGCCCGCTTCGAAGGCTGACACGCTCGAATGAGTGGACTCGGCGCGCAAGAGCGACTTCGGCGTCATGACGATCAGCGGGGTGAGCCGACCACGCCGCGTCTGGGCTCTGAGCAAGTGGAAGTACTGCGCCGCCGTTGAGGGCATCGTCACTCGGAGGTTGTTGCGTGCGCACAGGGTCAAGAAGCGCTCGAGTCGACCACTCGAGTGCTCAGGGCCTTGGCCCTCGTAGCCGTGGGGAAGCAGCATGACCAGGCCATTCTCTTGGCCCCACTTGTCCTCTGCGGCGACGAGGAAGTTGTCGATGATGATCTCGGCACCATTGACGAAGTCACCAAACTGCGCCTCCCAGATCGTCAGGACCTCAGGCGCCTCAACCGAGTAGCCGTATTCGAATCCGACCACGGCGTACTCGCTCAGCAAGGAGTCTCGAATGGTGAACGACGCCCCTGAGGCGTTGACGTTGCTCAGTGGAATCCACTCGTAGCCCGTGGCGTAGTCGACCAGAGCGGCATGGCGGTGGCTGAACGTGCCCCGTCGGGTGTCTTGGCCCGACATGCGCACCGAGGTCCCCTCTTCGAGCAGCGACCCGAATGCCAAAGCCTCAGCCAGCGCCCAGTCGACGGAGCCAGCTTCGACGAGCGCTGCTCGCTGGTTGAACTGCCGGGCCAGCTTCGGATGCAGGGTGAAGCCCTCGGGCACGGTCACCGTCACCTTGGCCAGGCGTTCAAGGTCCGCCAGGGTGATCCCGGTCTCAGGGGCGGGCGGATCGAGAGGGACCTCGGTGATGAGCGGCGCATCGACCGTGGGCATGTGCTTCTCGCGAACCTCGTCGAGGGCGGCCTGGAGCTTGGCATTGAAGTCATCGAGCGCCTGCTCCGCCTGCTCGATGCTGATGTCGCCGCGACGGACGAGCGTCTCGGTGTAGAGCTTGCGGACCGAGCGCTTGGCGTCGATGCGCTGATACATCAGCGGTTGGGTGTAGCTCGGGTCGTCACCTTCGTTGTGACCATGACGCCGATAGCAGACCAGATCGATGACGACGTCTTTGTGGAAGCGCTCTCGGAAACCAACCGCTAGGCGCGCCGCGCGCACGCACGCCTCGGGGTCGTCACCGTTCACGTGGAAGATAGGAGCTTGGACCATCTTGGCCACGTCGGTCGGATAGAAGCTGGAGCGGGCTGACGCAGGAGCCGTGGTGAAGCCCACCTGGTTGTTGATCACGATGTGGATCGTTCCGCCCGTGCGGTACCCAGAGAGCGCAGAGAGGTTGAGGGTCTCGGCGACCACACCTTGCCCAGCGAACGCCGCATCGCCATGGACGAGGACCGGGAGCACGGGGAAGCCGCCGAGTCGCGACGCGATCGCCGTCGGCGTGCCGACTGTGGGTGCGACCAAGCGATCCTGCTTCGCGCGCGCCATGCCCTCGACCACCGGGCTCACCGCCTCGAGGTGCGAGGGGTTCGACGCCATCGAGATCGGCAGCGGCAGCCCCGAGCTTCCCACGAAGACGCCCTCGGCGCCCTTGTGGTATTTCACGTCACCGGAACCCTGGACGCTCTCGGGATCGAGGTTGCCCTCGAACTCGGAGAAGATGTCCCAGTACGACTTGCCGACGATGTTGACGAGGACGTTGAGGCGTCCTCGGTGTGCCATGCCCAGGACCGCTTCTCCAACTCCAGCGCTGGCAGCGGCGTCGAGCGCCTCGTCGAGCAGGACCACCGTCGACTCAGCGCCCTCAAGGCCGAAGCGCTTCTGACCGACGTAGCGGGTGTGCAGGAAACGCTCGAAGGCCTCCGCCGCGTTGAGCCGGTCGAGCACGTGGCGCTGCTCATCGGGCTCCAAAGAGAACGACACGCCTTCGACCTGCTCTTGGATCCAGTGCTTCTGCTCAGGATCTTGGATGTGCATGTACTCGATGCCCAGCGTGGAGCAGTAAGCCTCACGCACGAGGTGCAGGATCTCGTCGAGCGTCGCCGTCGCCCGACCGCCCAACCCATCGGTGACGAACGCTCGAGGCAGATCCCAGATGGTGAGCCCGTAGCTGAGCGGATCGAGCTCAGAGTGGAAGAGGGGCTCTTCGGCCTCCAAGGGATCGAGGTTGGCGTTGAGGTGACCTCGCACTCGGTACATGTTGATCAGCGAGTGGACCTTGACCTGTTTGGTCATCGCTTCGATCGCGCCGTCGTCCATGGCGTCGACGGCGTTGTGATCGGCGCGCCAGCGTGAGGGCTCGTAGGGCACGCCCATGGAGGCGAAGACCTCGTCGTAGAAGCCGTGCTCTCCAGTGAGGCACTCAGCAACGTGGCGCAGGAAGATCCCAGACTCTGCTCCCTGGATGATCCGATGGTCGTAGGTCGAGGTGAGCGTGACCACCTTGCCGAGGCCGAGATCAGCGAGGATCCGCGGGTCGGCGGCTTCGAAGCCAGCCGGATAGCCGAGGGCACCGACACCGATGATCGCGCCCTGGCCTGGCATGAGGCGAGGCGCCGACTGCACCGTGCCCAGGCCACCAGGGTTCGTCAGCGACACCGTCGTGCCCTCGAAGTCCTCGGGTGCGATGTTGCCGCCGTGCACCTTTCGGACCAGGTCTTCGTAGCTCGTGACGAAGCCCCGGAAGTCCAGCTGATCAGCGTCGGTGATGCACGGCACAAGCAACGTCCTCGAGCCGTCGGACTTCTGGACGTCAACCGCCAAGCCGAGCCCCACGTGCTCGTGCACGAGGACTCCCGGTGTGTTCTTCGCATCGATGGACTCGATGAACGTGGCGTTCATGGCAGGGACCTCACGCAGGCCCTGAACGATGGCGAAGCCGATCAGGTGGGTGAAGCTGACCTTGGCACCGGTGGTGCGCGCCAGCTGGTCATTGAGCTGCTGGCGGTTCACCTCGAGCAACCGTGCCGGCACGGTGCGCACTGAGGTCGCCGTCGGCACCGCCAGGCTCGCCTCCATGTTCTCGACGATCCGCGCCGCAGATCCCCTGAGTGCCCGAGGCTTCGGACCGGAGGCGATCGAGGGCTCAACGACCGCCGCAGCTGACGCAGCTGCTGGAGGGGCAGGGACGGGAGAGCTCTTGTAGTCGGCGAAGAACTCCCGCCAGCTCTCCGACACAGATGTGGGATCGACGACATAGCGGTCGTACATGTCGTCGACGAGCCATGCGTTCGGCCCGAAGGAGCCCTTCGAACGTCCTGCCGTCCCGTCTGCGCTCCCACCGGCGGGACGCGCTCCACCTGTGTCAGCCATGCCCCCAACCCTACCGTCGAGCGGTGCCGTGGCCGGACGACCATCACCGCCAATTAGGTTGGCATCCGTGACCCACACGCCGCGCCGGCTGAGCGGCTTGGAGCCCTCAGTGCTCCGGCATCCTGGTGGCCTGGCACTCTATGAGAAGCCAGCGCAGGGTGAGCTCGAGGGCGCCATGATCTGCGTCCACGGCACCTTGGACAAGGCTCGCTCGTTCGCCCGCGTCGCCCGTCGCCTCACCGCCTTCGACGTCATCTCCTATGACCGGCAGGGCTACCACGCGTCACGGCAGCTCGGACCCGTCGCCGACCTTGACGAGCACGTCGACGACCTGCTCGAGGTGATTGAGCTCGTCGCCGACCGAGGGCCAGTCAACGTCTTCGGCCACAGCCTGGGCGGGCTCATCGCCTTGAGCGCGGCGCTCCGCGCCCCCAGCGCCATGGCCTCGCTCTGCGTCTTCGAGGCACCGCTGAGCTGGCTCGTCGGACCTCAAGCGACGACCGAAGAGCCCTCAGTGCGCACACCAGGCGAGCAAGCGGAGTTGTTCTTCCGATCGATGACCTCTGACGAGACGTGGGATCGGTTGAGTGACGCCGAGCGCGCCACGCGGCGCGCCGACGGGCCAGCTTTGGTGGCAGATCTGAGCATGAGTCGAGGCGCTGCTCCCTTCGACGTCCACGAGCTCGGCACGTTGGATCTCGACGTGGTGGTGGCGACCGGTTCGCTCACCGAGAACACCCGATACGCCGAGGGGGCCGCTGTGCTCTTGCGGGCTCTGCCCCGGGCCCGGCGCGCCGTCGTCGAAGGCGCTGGACACGGAGCCCATCTCACCCATCCGGATGGCCTCGCGCGGATCCTTGAAGCCATGGCTCTGCGCGCCGCTCTCGAGAGGCACACGTTATGAAGGTCCTGGTCTCTGGCGCCTCGGGGCTCATCGGGACGGCGCTCAAAGAGGCGCTGACGGCCCGAGGTGACGCATCCATCTCGTTGGTCAGGCCTTCGTCAGCACCCACCGAGGGCCTCACGGTCCGCTGGGACCCCTCCGCTCACTGGATCGACGACGAAGCGGTCGCTGCGCTCGGACCGATCGACGCGGTCGTCAACCTGGCAGGCGCGGGCATCGCCGACAAGCGCTGGTCGACGGCCCGAAAGGAGGAGATCCTCTCGAGCCGCCTGGACGCGACCACGACGCTCGTCGGCGCGATCTCGTCGATGGCTATGCCACCGGCGGTGCTGGTCTCGGCGTCAGCCATCGGGTACTACGGCGACCACGGTGATGAGCCCATCGACGAGACCACCCCGCGGGGCCAGGGCTTCCTCGCAGAGGTCTGCGAGCGCTGGGAGGAGGCTGCTCGCTCGGTGACTTCCCACGGCATCCGCTTGGTCGTCGCTCGCACGGGCATCGTGCTCTCCCCCCTCGGCGGCGCCCTCGCCAAGCAGCTCCCCCTCTTCAAGGCGGGCGTCGGAGGCCGCCTCAGCTCAGGCAAACAATGGATGAGCTGGATCAGCCTCGACGATGAGATCGCTGCGCTCCTCTGGATCCTCGATCACGAAACGCTGAGCGGTCCCGTCAACCTCGTCGCCCCCCAGCCCGTCACCAACCGGGATTTCACCCACGCTCTGGCCGACGCGCTTCATCGGCCGGCCGTCATGGCCGTGCCCGCCCCCGCCCTCAAGATCGCCTTGGGTGCGGAGCTCGTCGACGAGGCACTCTTGTCGTCGGCCCGCGTGCTGCCCCATGCCCTGCTCGCCGATGGCTTCGAGTTCACGTCTGGCGAGCTCGGCGACGCACTCTCGTCGCTCTTGGCCTGAGGTGGCACGTCGCGGAGCCTTGCTCACGCCGAGGGGCGAGCCGGCTCCTCGACGGGGCTCACCATCCACGGAATCGCTCGAGTGAAGGACCAGCTGCGCCGATGCTCCGAGGTCAGCCCGTAGCCCGAGAGCGCTCGCACGTGGCTCGGTGCTGGATAGCCGACGTTGCGCTCGAAGTCGAAGCCAGGAAAGCTCTCAGACCATGACGCCATGAGCGCGTCTCGCTCCACCTTTGCGACGATGGAAGCTGCCGCCACCGAGACGCAGTGCAGGTCGGCTTTCACGACCGCCTCGACCTGAAGCGCCGAGGAGCGCCAGCGATGCGACTCGACAAGGGTGCCCATACGACCTGCGGGTGCGCTCAGCAGATCGAGCGGACCATCGACGATCACCGCGTCGGGGATCTCTGAGAGCTCATGAAGAGCTCTCGATGCCGCGAGCGCCACCGCAGCTCGCATGCCGAGCTCGTCGCACTCCCGTGCGCTGGCGCTGCCGGTAGCGGCCTCATGGGCCCATGAGGCGATCCGAGGTGCCAGCTCGACTCTGCGCTTCCTGCTCAACAGCTTTGAGTCTCGGATGCCGTGTGGAGGCTCTCCTCGATCACGCGTGACGGTGACGACGCCAACGAGCACCGGTCCGGCCCACGCACCCCTGCCGACCTCATCGATGCCACCGACCAGACGAGCGCCAGTCTTGAAGAGAGCTTCTTCATGTCGAAAGTCAGGATCGATGGCCGCCATCACAGCAGGTGGCGCTGGAGCTTGCCGAGTGGATTGCGAGGCAGCTCGGTCGCCACCTCGAAGCGACGCGGCACCTTGTAGCTGCTGAGCTCACTCAAGAGAGCCGTGCGGAGCGCCGGCTGATCGAGAGAGGTGGCCTCGTCAAGCACGACGTAGGCCACCACCTCTTCTCCCCACTCAGCCGAGGGTCGGCCCACCACCGCAGCGTCGGTGATCCCGAAGCGACCGCGTAGAGCGTCTTCGATCTCGGAGGGGTAGACGTTGAAGCCCCCAGAGATGATGAGCTCCTTGCTCCGGCCACAGACCACCAGATAGCCATCGGCGTCGACGGTGACGAGATCACCTGTGGCCATCCAGCCGTCCTGGAGGACCTCCGCGGTGGCCTCGGGTCGCTTCCAGTAACCGGCAAAGACCGTCGGCCCCGCCACCTTCAGCTCTCGAGGCTCTTCGAGGCGGCCGGGCGCGTCGAGGGTCACCCCTGGCAGGGCGAAGCCCACGGTGCCCGGCCGTCGCTCTCCGTGCAGCGGGTTCGACGTCGTCAGGAGCGTCTCGGTCATGCCGTAACGCTCGAGGATGGTCTGGGACGCGCTCCGTTGGAGTTCGTTGAAGAGCGAGACCGAGAGAGGTGCTGACCCGGACACCAGCAACCGCAGGCTCCGCAGTTTGCTCGGATCAGCGCCGGCCATTCGGTGCAGCATCGTCGGGACGCAGAACGACAAGGTGGCGTGCCTCCGAGCCGTTGCATCCAGGTACGAGTCCACATCGAAGCGGGCGTGGAGCTCGACCGCTCCACCTGCGCTCAGCACCCCGAAGAGCGCAGCCACCAGGCCATGGACGTGGAAGAGCGGCAGCGCGCTGACGAGCTGGTCTTCGGCGTCGAGCTCCCAGCCCTCGATCAGTGCGTCGAGGCCCGCCGCCAGGTTCCCGTGGGTCAGCATCGCTCCCTTCGGGCGCCCCGTCGTCCCCGAGGTGTAGATCACCAAGGCCAGCTCATCGACCAGAAGCCCCCCGGCGACCTCAAAGGTCTCGTCCCCGCGCAAGCTCGCTGGGTCGACGACTGCATCGTCGCCCGAGCTGGCCGCGTCGCTCGGAGCGAGGAGCAACGATGGCTCGATGTCGTCGAGGACGGTGCGACGCTCACGATCGCTTTGTCCAGCACTCAGTGGGACCAGCACGGCACCGAGTCGCAAGACCCCCAGTGCCGCGATGACGGCAGCCATCGTGGTGTCGGCCTGCCAGCACACCCGATCGCCTCGAGCGACGCCAAGCTTCGCCAGCGCGTCGGCTGCACCACGGGTGCGGGCGTCGAGCTGCTCAGCCCGAAGCCAACCCTCTTCCGAGCCTTCGATGGCGAGCGCCCTCGCCTCAGGGCGTTGCGCCCAGAGCTGCGACCACCGCTCGGGAATCGCTCGAGCCGTCCTGCTCGCTGCTGGAGGCGTCGTGCTCACACGCGCATGCTAGAGCCGCGCTGGGCGACGAGACCATAGGCTGAGCGCATGGCCGAGCGTCGCATCGCCGTGGTCCCCCACACCCACTGGGACCGCGAGTGGTACGAGCCCTTCCAGCGCTTCCGCCTCGCCTTGGTCGAGATGCTCGACGAGCTGCTCGACCTCTTGGAGGCCGACCCGTCGTTCTCTCACTTCATGCTCGACGGCCAGGTGGCACTCATCGATGACTACCTGGCCATCCGTCCGGAGAACGAGGGTCGACTTCGGGCGTTGGCGGCGACCGATCGGCTCTCGATCGGACCCTGGTACATCCTCATGGATGAGTTCCTCGTCTCAGCTGAGACCATCGTGCGCGACCTTCAGATGGGTATCGAGCGAGGTTCGGACTTCGGGGGGATCATGGAGGTCGGGTACCTGCCCGACATGTTTGGTCACATCGCCCAGATGCCCCAGATCCTGGCCCAGGCAGGCTTCGCTGACGCCGTCGTCTGGCGAGGGGTGCCCTCCGAGATCAAGCACACGGGCTTTGAGTGGTTGGCCCCTGACGGGTCAGCCGTGCGCGCTGAGTATCTGCCTCTTGGCTACGGCAACGGTGCGGCGCTCCCCGAGGACGCCAAGGACCTCCTCACCCGGGTGCAAGACCAGGAGACGGAGCTCGGCGCTTTCCTCCTCGGCGATCTGCTGCTCATGAACGGCTCCGACCACCTGAGGGCCCAGCGCTCGCTCGGACGAGTCCTCACTGAGGCCAATCGAGCTGCAAGACGACCTGCACCTCGAGATCAGCTCCTTACCCGCGTATCTCAGGACTGCTCCACGCGGCGCGCTGACGCGCTGGGTGGGCGAGCTCCGCTCTGGCGCGCGCGCGCCAACGTCTTGATGGGCGTGACGTCGAATCGAGTGGACGTCAAACGAGCGGTGGCGATCGCGGAACGAACCCTCGAACGTCAGGCCGAGCCGCTCGCCGCACTGTTCTTGCCCGAGAGCTCGTATCCCGAGCGCTTCTTCAACCTCGCGTGGCGTCAGATGGTGCTCAACGCCGCGCACGACTCGGTCTGCGCGTGCAGCGTCGACGACGTGGTCGACCACGTCCTCGTGCGAGCCGCCGAGGCTCGCCAGATTGGAGAGGGGATCATCGAACGCTCGACGAAGGCCTTCGCCTCCTCGATGGCGCTCGCTGGGATCTATCTCCTCAATCCCGTCGCGCAGTCGAGGTCCGGACTCGTCGAAGCAGTGGTCGTCGGCGACGATCTCGACGCGAGCCGCGTGCAAGTCCTCTCCGAGCGGCTCGGGCTGCCTGGATCCATCGTGCTCGACGCCACCACCGTCAAGACCGTGCTCGCCATGCTCCAGAGCCCGAAGGTCGATGATGACGCCTGGGTCCAGGGCGTCGCGATCCTCGAGCGAGGACGACGGCGTCCATCTCACGGTCACCATCGGCCCAGAGGAGAACCCTGAGATTGATCTCGGTGCAGCCAAGGTGGAGCTGAGCGTCGCTCTCAACGCTCGGCCCGAGGCACCAGTCTTGGTCCAGCTCGACCAGCCTCGCACTCGGCGCATCCTGGCTCGCGCCAACGACGTGCCTGGCTTCGGCTGGCGTGCCTTCGAGCCCGCCGAGCTCGTCCATGCCGCCGTGGCCAGCGACGACGGCCCGGTGGTGCTCGACAACGGCTTGGTCAGAGTGGAGGTGGACCCCGTCAACGGGTCGTTCTCCCTCAACGGACTTGCCGGCTTCGGTCGCCTCGTCGACGTCGGCGACCTCGGCGACAGCTACAACTACTCATCCCCCGCTCACGACACCGTCGTCGACCAGCCGATCGCCGTGAGCGTCGCGCTCCTCGAGAAGGGCCCCGTGAGGGCGAGCGCGGAGATCACTGCGATCTACCTGTGGCCCGACCACGTCGACGGGCGCTCGCAGCGAAGGCTCGGCGAGCACGAGGTGACTGTGACGACCACAATCTGCGTCCTTGCCGACGACGCCTTGGTACGCATCAAGACGTCGTTCGTCAACCCGGCGAGAGACCACAGGGTGCGCCTCCATCTCCCCCTGGGAGCGCACGCCCAGGCGAGTCGCGCCGAGTGCGCCTTCACGATCGTCGAGCGCGGCCTTGAGGCGGAGGGACGGCCTGAGGAGCTCGGGCTGCCCACCTTCCCTTCCCGCCGCTTCGTTCAGGCCGGCCAGCTCACCGTGATCCACGAGGGCCTCCACGAGTACGAGCTCGTTGACCTCGACGAGAGCGGCGCCCACACCCTCGCGCTGACGCTGCTCCGCTCGACGGGGATGCTCTCTCGTCTCGGCATGACGAATCGTCCGATGCCAGCCGGTCCGCTGACGCCAGTGCCTGGCTTGCAGCTGGTGGGCCACCCGATCACTGCCCGCTACGCGCTCGGACTCGGAGTTCTCGATCCCTATGCGGCGGCCGATGACGTGCTCGTGCCCCTCGAGGTCGTCGTCTCGCTCGGAGGGGGCAACCGAGGCACCGTGGGCTCGGCACTTGAGGTGACCGGCGCGGAGATCTCCAGCGTGACTCGACGTAATGGCCACCTCGAGGTGCGGCTCTTCAATCCCTCCGACCGAGCGAGCACAGTGAGCCTTCCTGGTCGGGCCGGCTGGAGCGTCGACCTTCGAGGTCGACCGCTCCTCCCATTCGAAGGCGAGCTGACACTCCGTCCCCAGCAGTTCGCCACCCTGCGGTTCAGCGCGGAGCCCTGAGCACCGATCAGCTCAAGCGCACGCCGGGCTCGTCTCGCTCTTCTCGAGCTGGACGATTCATGAGGATCTCGAGCGCAGCGCGCGGCGTCGTCCGACCGACCACGAGGTCGGCGACTTCGGCGCAGATCGGCATCTCGACGCCTGCGCGCTCGGCAAGCATGCGCAAGGGTCCGGCTGATTTCACACCCTCGGCGACCATGAACGACGACGCAGTGATCTCTTGGAGCGAGCGACCCCTTCCGAGCTCGACGCCCACCCGCCGGTTTCGGCTCTGATCGCTCGTAGCGGTGGCGACGAGATCACCGAGGCCTGCAAGACCGCTGAACGTCGACGCCTCACCGCCGAGCGCCGCACCAAGGCGGCTCATCTCTGCGAGGCCCCGTGTGATGAGCAACGCTCGCGTGTTCTCGCCGAAGCCCAAGCCATCGGCGATGCCGGCGGCGATTGCCAGGACGTTCTTCGACGCTCCAGCGATCTCACAACCGATGAGGTCGGTCGACACGTACGCCCGGAGGCGCGGTGTGTGCAGCGCGCTCTGGATCGACTCGGCACTGGCCCGATCGTCGCACGCCACCAGGCATGCCGCGGGTTGACCGACGGCAATCTCATGAGCGAGGTTGGGACCAGAGACGGCTCCTACGACCACCTGTGGTGCCACGGAGGAGATCACCTGGCTCATCCGCAGCGCGGTGCCGTCTTCAATGCCCTTGGCCAAGCTGAAGACCGGCGTGCCGGGAGCGATGACACCCGCCGCGCTCGTCAGCACCGAGCGGATGCCATGACTGGGCATGGCGACCAAGACCGCCCCAGCCTGAGCCAGGCAACCCTCAAGGTCTGTGGTGGCGCGCAAGCTCGAGGGAAGCTCGATGCCAGGGAGGTATCGAGCGTTGGCGTGTTGCTCGTTGATCTCGGTGGCCAGGTCACCGGATCGAACCCACAGGACCGTCGGTCGTCGAGACAGGGCGATCGAGGCGAGTGTCGTGCCCCACGACCCACCTCCGAGCACCACCAAGGTCTCGTCCACCCGAGAAGCCTACGGCGCTTGCTGGCAGCGGAGCAGAGAGCGCGTGAGCGCACGGCCCGTAGACTCCGCAGCGTGAGGGGCCAGCGAGATCGCAGCCCGTCACCCGATGAGTCGAGCCGCTCGTTCCTGATTCCGATCAAGTCGTTCGTCGACGCCAAGGAGCGCCTCGCCACGGTGCTCGATCCCGACCAACGATGCTCCCTTGCCAAAGAGCTCGCAGGCGGCGTTCTCGAAGCGACGAAGATCGCCAACACCGCGGTGGTCTGCGATGACGATGAGGTTGCCGGCTGGGCAGCACAGCGGGGTGCCAGCGTCATCTGGGCACCAGGCAAAGGTCTCAACGGCGCAGTCTCTGAAGGTGTCAGAGCGTTGGCGGCGCTCGGCTACGAGCGGATCACCGTGGTCCACGCCGATCTGCCGTTCCCTGAGCGGCTTCGCTCCTTGCCTGACGTTGATGGTGTGCTCCTCGTTCCCGACCGGCGTCAAGACGGAACCAACGTGCTCGGGATCCCCGCCTCGAGCGACTTCGCCTTCTCGTACGGCCGAGCATCCTTTGCTCGTCACCTCGAAGAGGCAGCCAAGTTGGGGCTGACGACAGAGGTGCTCGAAGACGACGAGCTCTCGATCGACGTCGACCTACCCGAAGACCTCATCGAGATGAGCGCATGGGCGCGACAACGGGGGCCCGAAGGCCCCCGCGTCAACACCTAACAGAGCGACGCTCTAGCGCTTGCGTGCCGGAGCCTTCTTGGCGGCGGTCTTGCGAGCCGGAGCCTTCTTTGCCGCCGTCTTGCGAGCCGGAGCCTTCTTGGCGGCGGTCTTGCGAGCCGGAGCCTTCTTCACCGCAGCCTTCTTGGCCGGAGCCTTCTTGGCGGCGGTCTTGCGAGCCGGAGCCTTCTTGGCCGCCGTCTTGCGAGCCGGAGCCTTCTTGGCGGCGGTCTTGCGAGCCGGAGCCTTCTTGGCGGCGGTCTTGCGAGCCGGAGCCTTCTTTGCCGCCGTCTTGCGAGCCGGAGCCTTCTTGGCGGCGGTCTTGCGAGCCGGAGCCTTCTTCACCGCAGCCTTCTTGGCCGGGGCCTTCTTCTTCGCGGCAGTAGCCACTGGGAACACCTCCTGGTTTCAGTATCTGTCTCAGGCAGCGAGCGGAAGCATCGACCTCGATGGTCGATCGAACTGCACTGCCACTTGAGACAGCTGCGCGCATCTCTCCCCCTCAGCCGCCAGCACTCCCGCTGTCGATTGGAACGATCTGACGCACGGCCTCGCGATCGAAGGGACACGAAGGTGACGACGATCTCTCGAGAGCTGCGAGCTAGAGCTGCTTCGCTCCGCGCACGCGCGTAACCCTCGACGGATGTCAACCAACATGTCCCCCTCTTGCACTTGGCTGCACACCATGACAGTGCATCGTCGACGCGAAAGCAAGCAATGCGCGCACGCGCAACGCTGCGACGGTTGCGATCGTGACGACGCGCGATGACCACACTCCTTCATCTCGCGGCGTGTTGCTCGGTCGTTCGAACGACGAGTGGGTGTGGTCGGGAGCGGAGCGCAGCACCCTCGTCATCGGTCCGACGCGATCGGGGAAGACGTCGACAGTGATCGTGCCGAACGTGCTCAGCGCGCGTCACGCCGTCATCGCCACGTCGACGAAGCAGGACGTCGCATCGGCGACCGCGCGGGCGCGCTCGCGAGCTGGCTCGTGCCTGCTCTTCGATCCCTCAGGCCAGACGGAGCCACCTCCTGGGGTCGATCTCATTGGATGGAGTCCCCTTCGTGCAGCCACCACGTGGGACGGAGCGCTTGGCACTGCCCAAGCGATGGTTGCAGCGTCACAGCGACGCTCCGTCCAGAGCGGACCGGCGAACCACTGGTCTGAACGAGCCGGCTCCATGCTGGCGAGCCTCTCCTTTGCTGCCTCTCAAGGAGAGAAAGAGGTTGCTGACCTGGTGCGATGGGTCGATCGCCACGAGGGCCACGAAGCGCTCGAGATCCTGGAAGCACGCCAGGGCCTGGAGCATCCTTCGACCTCGCTGCTCGTGGGCCTGCTCGCCACTGATGCTCGCGAGCAGTCCGGCATCTGGTCCACCGCCTCTGGTGTCCTTGGCGCCTACCGCTCGCTCGGCGCCCTCGCCTCGACACGCGCAGGGCTGCTCGATCCTCACGAGTTCGTCTCGGGTGCCAACACGCTCTACGTCTGTGCGCCGGGCCGACAGCAAGGGCTCATGGCTCCCTTGGTCGTCGGTCTCCTCGACGATCTCCAGCAAGCGTCGCTGCAGCGAAACGAGTCAACGAGACCGGTGCTCTTTGCACTCGACGAGCTCGCCAACATCGCGCCCATTCCTGAGCTGCCACAGCTGGTGAGCGAAGGTGGCGGACAAGGTGTGCTGACCATCGGATGCTTGCAAGACCTCTCACAAGCTCGCGCTCGTTGGGGACCGGTGGCCGACGGTTTCATGTCGATGTTCTCAACGACGTTGGTGCTTGGCGGCATCGCCGATCGCTCCACGCTGACGCTGTTGCGCGATCTCTCGGGCCATCATGAACCGGCTCGTACGACGTACTCGGTCAACCGTGACGCACGAGGTCGACGATCAGCCGCGCTCTCGACGACCACGCAGCGACTCGAGCGACTCTCGCTCGACGACGCAGCGAAGACACGACCGGGTCACGCATTGGTGCTCGATGCCGCCAATCGCCTGGGCTGGATCGAGCAGACCGTGGCGTTTCGAGACGAACCGTGGCGAAGCCTCATCGAACGAACGGCTCGCGAGCTGTCCGCTCGTGAGCGATGAACCGTGCCGGGTCTCGGGTCCTCTCCAGGCTCTCGTTCCGGCGCCACCACGACTCCAACGACCCGCGATTCGTCGGTCGAGCGCCGAGCAGCTGCAGGGCCCGCTGACCAGGGATGACCTCTCGTGGCGTGAGTGGGAGCTCGGCGAGCCCGTGGCCGAGCTCGACGCCGAGCCGCGCCACGTTTCGTCGGGCGAGCGTGCCCTCCACCCCTCCTCCTGCTGACTCGGCAAACGCTGCGACCACCGCTCGTGCTGGTCGAGCGCGGTCATAGAGCATCGAGGCGAAGTGGTGCTCATCGACGACCCATGCGTGCATGGTGGATCGGTCGAGGTCAGCGAATCTCGGTGCGGCACGGCGGCGCTCCTGCCAGAGGACCTGAAGGTCTCGTCTGCTCGCTACCTGCTCCTTCGCCGGCCGTGAGCGCTCACCTGCTCGAACGTCAGCCGAGCGCCCGCTCAAGGCCCAGCTGAGCGAGTCGCCCACGCCTTCGATGCGCTCGTGGCCATCGGCGCCACGCTGCCATGCCACACCGAGATCTCGAGAGAGCTCGAAGCGCAGCTGCGCTCGATAGAGGGCCTCGGCGGTTGGTGCGTGGGCGCGCAGCACACGTGCGTCGAGCGCCCCGAAGCGACCGTGCTCGTCACGCGCGAGGTTTGCGATGACCACGTGGCTGTGCAGATGGGGGTCGTGTGAGCGACTCACGCCGTGCGTGAACGTGGCACAGGTGAGCCCTTCGGCCTTGAGGCCCACGCGCTCGGCCCCGAACGATCGGCCCACCACCGCGCCTCGCTCTTCGAGGTACGAGAGGGCGACGTCGATCCCGTGCTCATGTGCGGTGACGATGCGCCTCGCCGCCGCGTCACTCTCGAAGGCGAACAGGACGCTGATCGGCTTCGGTGCGGCGAAGGTCAGGTCGTAGCCAACGCGGCGTCGAAGGGGATGTGGCGACAGGGTCGCACCGAGGGGGCGCCCCGCCAGGACGGCGGCAAGGTCTTGCTCCTCGACCGAACCGCCGAGTCCGAAGCGCTCCGCAGCAGCCCCCGACCACGTGCCGGGACGTCGCCGATCGAACAGGTCGCTGACCTCGTGGGCAGGATCAGCGAGGAAGTACGAGCCCGCTGGGTCGCTGATCGTCGACAGCTTCAGCACGGGCAGTTCCCCACGTGCTCACATGGTCGCTCGGTACCTCTGCTTCACGCGCCCCGCGGCGTCAGCCGCGAGGTCCAGCATCTCGGTCGGTGCGACCACCACCGCACCCGATCCCGCCTGGAGCAAGATTCGCTCCAGCCAGGCCGGCCCAGACACGGCGAGAGCCATCACCACCGAGCCGTCGGGCTCACGTCGACGTGCGATCGACGGGATGCTGTCAGAGAGCCACAGTGCACGCTCAGCCACGCGCACGACGGCAACGTCAGCACCCGCATCGGGCACGAACGAGCCATGAGTTGCCAGTGTTTGCGTGCCTCCCTGCGGGCGAGGCCCATGGTCGGCGACGGACTTGAACGAGTCGACGCGGAACGTCCGAAGGGCTTGAGCTCGGTGGCAGTAGGCCTCGACGTACCAGCGACCGTCGATCGAGCTCACCCTGAGCGGATCGATGACTCGGCTGGTCAGCTCGTCAGTCGAGGTGGCCAAGTACTCGACGTCGAGCTGGCGAGATGCGGCGGTCGCCTCGAGCAGCTCATCGAGGAACGGTGGGCGATCCAGAGCAACCTCGATCGAGCGACGCTCGCCCAAGGCATGATCCAGCTTCGTCAGGGCTCGAGCCAGCGGTCCCTCTTCATCTGAGCCGGGGAGCGACAAGATCGTGCGCGCTGCCGCGGCCAACGCCACACCCTCGCTCGGCGTGAGCTGCCGAGGGCGACTCATCTCGGGGAGCCGAGCGGTCACCTCTTCTGCATCGACGACGATGTCCATGAGCTGATCGGGGCTGAACGGCGGCCGACCGCAGCAGGCAGCGAGCTCGAGCTCAGCTACCACGTCTGCCTCAGTCATCTCGAAGCGCGCGGCCACCTCGCTGGTGGGAACCGTTCCTGCCCCCGCTAGCCACTCGAGCATCCCGAGGAGTCGCCGAAGACGCCGCTGCGTCGGCGGCGCTCCCCTGACCTCAGGTTCGTCATCGACACCGTCTTGGAAGAGATCCCCCGGGCTGATCGCCTCCGTCACGTTCGGCTTCACGGCGATGATCTCGTCGAGCCACGAGACCAGCGAGGCGCGAAACGTCGCGGGCTCGAGCACCTCGACGTGGTCGAGGAAGGACAAGACCCACGAACGTGCGCCGTCCTCCCAGCCGACCGAGACCTCGACCACCACCGAGCCGTCGGCTCGGCGCTCGAGCACGTGCTCCTCTCCAACCTCAGCGACGAGGCGCCAGGCGTAGAGAGGATCGACCAGCACGACCAGCTCGTTGGTCCCGGACTCGCGCTTGACCGCCACCCGGGCATCAGGCGCATCGACGCCCTCGATCTGCTCTTCGCTCAGTGCGCCGCTACCAGCCGCGCCGATCGCCACCGTGCCCTCGATCCGGTCCACCCGAAAGCTCCGGGCGGCTTCTCGCTCCCGCGACCAGCCCACGAGGTACCAGTTGCCCGCCGAGAAGCGGAGCCGCACAGGTGCGACGACGCGCTCCTCGCCTCGATAGCTGAACCGGACTTCAGCCGAGGCCGAGAGCGCTTGGAAGATCCGGTCGAGGCCAGGAGCGGTCGCCAGGCTGGCGATGGGCTGGGCGTCGGCGAGATCCACGAAGCCCAGCTTGCGAAGCGCATCACCTCCGCTCCCGTCGGCCAGATGGACACCTGCCACGGCCAGGTTCAGCGCCGCCTGCTCGTCAGGCTCCAGGGCAAGATCAGGGAGGAAGAACGTCGCAGGGTCGATCCGATAGCCGAACTGCTCGGGTCCCTCGATGCTCACCGCCTCGACGACGATGCCTTCGTCTCGCAGGAGCTTCTTGTCTCGCTCGAAGGCCATGCGGCGCGCTTCGCCGGCGGGAGGGTAGCCAGGGAGCTCCTCGGCCAAGATGCTGAGGGGGATCGGCTCAGTCGCTTCGAGCAAGACCAGAATGAGGTCCGTGAGCCTCTCGATCTTCTGGTCGTCGCGAGCCACGACTTGGAGGATAGGCCGTCACGATCAGCGGCTCCGTTCTCAGCGGGGTGCCCCCACCTGGCCCGCAGGAGGCCTCGAAAGCACCGCTCAGCCCTGTCCCGAGCGACATTTCATCGATTCGTCACCTGAAGGCCACCATCTCGCGACGCAAGAAGATGATTTCGCGACAAGGCTGTGGCCATGAGTGCGTCGACCGAGGCCAGCTTCACGTTGGAGTCATGCCACAGCACGTGGCACTTCGACGAGGCTCGCCATCGCTTCTTCCGCGTGCTGCGAGACAACCCGAACGATCCTGGTGTCCCGACACCGTGGCAGGAGTACTACGCGCTCATGCTCGAGACGGACTCCGAGGCCTTCACGGTCTGGTTGAACGAGGACGGGACTCGCCGGCTTCGCTCCTGGCGGCATCGTGAGCGCTGTGAAGCGTGCGGCACCGAGGCGACTGCGGAGCTGAACCTCACCGCCATCGCCGACCACGCTGACGACTAGGCGGGCTCGACCTCGCTGGCGGGTCGTCGCCAGGGCCCTGAGCGACCACCTGACTTCTCCCACAGCGCCACCTGCTCGACGACCATGGTTCGATCGAGCGACTTGCACATGTCGTAGACCGTGAGCGCCGCCACCGTGCAGGCGGTGAGCGCCTCCATCTCCACGCCGGTGCGATCGACGGTGTCAACGTGGGCTTCGACCTCGACGTAGGTCTCGCCGATCGAGAAGTTGATCGCCACCGTGCCCACGAGGACGGGATGGCACATGGGCAGCAGATCTGAGGTTCGCTTCGCCGCTTGGACTCCGGCGACACGAGCGGTGGCCAGCACGTCTCCCTTGGTGAGCGCATTGGCCGCGATCTTCTCGGTGGTCTCGGTCAGCATCGAGATCCGGCAGCGAGCGAGCGCTCGTCGTGCGGTCGGCTCCCGAGGTGCGACCTCGCGCACCAGGCTGCCGGCGAGTGGGTCGAGTCGCAGGAGATGGTGGTCAGGCACGCCACGCAGTCTACGGCTTGCGTCCCGTGACCTCGGACCTCGGCGAACCGATAGAGTTGGCACTCAAGCACGTCGAGTGCCAGAGCACCCTGACCCGAGCGTGGAGCGTCATGCCGACCTACGAGTACGCCTGCACCGAGTGCGGCCACCGTTTTGAGACCGTCCAGTCGTTCACCGACGACGCCTTGACTGAGTGCCCCAGCTGCGGCGGTGTGCTGCGCAAGGTCTTTGGCTCGGTCGGCATCGTGTTCAAGGGGTCGGGCTTCTACAAGACCGACACCCGGGGAGCGAGCTCTGCCAGCACGCCACCGGCATCCGAGGGCTCCTCGTCGTCGGAGTCGAGCACCAAGGAGTCGAGCGCCAAGGAGTCGAGCGCGCCCAAGGAGCCCTCGACGCCAAAGCCGACGGCTCCGTCGGAGTCGAAGGGCTCGACGTCGAGCTCTTCGGACGCCTAGCTGCCTGAGAGCTGCATCTCGCTGATGGCCAGCGTCATCCCGGCTGCCACGCCTGGCAGATAGGTCAGATCCGAGCCGATCGCCGAGATGGCCAGGAGCATCGCTTGCAGCGTCGAGGCGACGGTCACCTCCCGCACCGGCTCAGCGAGCTCACCACCACGGATCATCAAGCCGTCGACGCCTACCGAGAAGTCACCGCTCACCGGGCTCACCCCGGAGTGGACGCCGGTGACGGACTGGACGTAGAGGCCGTCTCCGACCGAGGCGAGGATCTCTTCGGGGCGTTGCGACCCGGTCGCCAGCAGCAGCGCTCGACAGCCCGCGACCGGACGACCTGCGTAGCCGCCTCGCATGGCGGAGCCAGTTGCCTTGACGCCTGCCCGACGAGCGGCTGCGGTGTCATAGACAAAGCCTCTGAGCGAGCCCCCTTCGATGAGGACGTTGCGCCGACACGCCAGGCCCTCGCCATCGAAGGTCGCGGCGGTGAAGGCCTCAGGCACCGTCGGGTCGTCGACCAAGGTCACCGTGGGGTGGGCAACCAGCTCACCGAGTCGGCCCTCGAAGAACGAGCGGCCCTTCACCACCGCCTCGCCCGAGAGGGCTTGGCCGATGACGCTGAGCAAGGTCGAGGTGACTCTGGGGTCGAAGACCGCGGTGAGCCGAGCCGAGGGTGCCTTGATGGCGCCGAGCATCCGAACCGAGCGTTCGATCGCTTGCTGGGCCGCTTCCTCGATCGAGAGGTCATCGGGCCCACGACCTACGCAGTAGCCGCTGCCTGTCTGGGTGTCGTCGGCACCTCCGGCGATGGCCGACACCGAGACGTAGGCGCTCGAGCGCTCTGAGAGTCCCCTGACGCCAGTGGTCGACGCGATGGCGGTCTCCACCACGTGATCGGCGTAGTCAGCCGAGTCCACCTGGCGGATACGCGGATCGCCCGTGCGGGTTTGGTGCTCGAGGTCCTTGGCCAGCGTGATCTTGGCGTCTGTCGACGTCGCCTCGATGCTGGCAGCCCGCAGCGAGATGGTCGCCGGCGTCACCCCATCGGGCTCGGCCAGCCCGACCGAGGGATCCGGGGTCGAGAACGCAGCGTTCGCCCGGGCCTCCGAGAGCGCTCGGTCGATGGCCGAAGCGTCGAGCGATCCCGCCCAGGCGAAGCCCACCTGGAAGCCCTCGGCACCCTCCGTGACGATGCGCACCCCGATGCCGGCCGACGAGGCAGAGGTCAGTGACTCGACCTCGCCCTCATAGACACGGATCTCGGTCTCGATGCCCCTGGCGGCGTAGGCCTCGAGCCCCTCGCCGGGCAGAGCTCGGTCGACCACTCGCTCCGCGAGCTCAAGGAGCTCGCTCACGCTGCCGTGCCGCCGAAGGTGACTCCGGTGATCCGCAAGGTGGGCTGCCCACAGCCCACAGGCACGCTCTGGCCATCCTTGCCACACGTGCCCGGCATCATGGCGAAGTCATCGGCAATCGCATCGATGCGCCGGAGCACTTCGGGGCCGTTGCCGATGAGGTTGGCGTCGCGCAGTGGCTCGGTGAGCTTGCCGTCCTCGATCAAGTACGCCTCGTTGGTGCCGAAGACGAAGTCACCGGTCGCCGTGTTCACCTGTCCGCCGCCGAGCTTCGCCACGTAGACCCCGTGAGGAGTCTGCGCCACGATCTCATCGGGATCGGCGTCACCGGCCAAGAGGAAGGTGTTGGTCATCCTGACCATCGGCAGGTGCTGATAGGTCTCACGCCGTCCGTTCCCTGACGACGCTCGGCCTTCCTTGCGAGCACGGAGCCAATCCCACATGTACTCCGTGAGGACCCCATTCTCGATCAAGACGTTGCGCTGCGCGGGGCGACCCTCATCGTCCACGGCGTACGCGCCCCACTCGCCGGCCACGGTCCCGTCGTCGACCAGCGTGACCAGCGGGCTGGCCACCAGCTCTCCAAGCTGGCCCGCATAGACAGAAGAGTCCTTGACGATGTGGTCAGCCTCGAGGCCGTGGCCACAGGCCTCGTGGAAGAGCACTCCGCCACTGCCTCCCGCCAAGACCACCGGGACCTCGCCGGAGGGGGCGGGGCGCGCCAGGAGCTTGGCCACCGCCCGGCCGGCCGCCGTCCTCGCCAGCTCTTCGACGTCGATCGAATCGAACATCTCGAAGCCCTCTGTGCGCGCGTGCGACTCGTGCCCCGTCTGGAGGCCCGCATCGCCCAGAGCGACGGCGACGACGTTGAAGCGGCTGCGCACCTGATCGTCGGAGGCGTAGGTCCCCTCGGTCGACGCCACGAGGATTCGACGCCGTCCCTCGCCGTAGGAGACCTGCACCTGTGAGATCGATCCCGAAGCGCTCCGGGCAGCCTCATCGGCTCGGCGGAGGAGCGCGAGCTTCTCGGCAGTCGGCACCTCATCGTGCAGGACGCTTGCCCGCGCTCGGTGGGTCCGCTTTGGCTCCAGGCCGACGATGGTGGTCCCGCCGCCGTCGCTGGCTACCGAGGCGGCCACCCTCGCTGCCTCCATGAGCCCTGGCTCAGAGAGATCGGCGGTGTGGGCGAAACCAGTGGTCTCCCCCACGATCACGCGGATCCCCGCGCCGCGCTCCTGGCCCGATGAGAGCTCTTCGACCCTGCCGTCGTCGAGCAGCGCCGAGCGTGACGTGCGATCCTCACAGAAGATCTCGGCCATCTGCCCGCCACGCGACACCGCCTCCGCAAGCACTCGATCGATCACGTCAGGGGCGAGAAGCTCTTCAGTCACAGGCACAGATCCGCAGCGTACCGGCACCGACCGGCGACATGGCGCGAGCCCGGGGTCGCCCTGAGCGGCGCTACTCTCTGGTCGAGGCACATGCGACCATGATCCTTCCGCTCATCGAGACCCCAGCCGACCTGCGCTCATTGAGCGAGTCGGAGCTGGAGCAGCTCAGCGAAGAGATCAGGACCTTCATCGTCGAGACGGTCACCTCCACGGGCGGTCACCTCGGGTCCAACCTCGGTGTGGTCGAGCTCACCCTCGCCACCCACCGAGTCTTCGACTCCCCTCGCGACGCGATCCTGTGGGACACCGGCCATCAGGCCTACGTGCACAAGCTCCTGACCGGTCGTCGCTACGGCTTCAAGGAGCTGCGCAAGGCTGGCGGCCTCTCGGGCTACCCGAGCCGCTCCGAGTCCGAGCACGACTGGATCGAGAACTCCCACGCCTCGACCGTCCTCTCCTATGCCCACGGGCTGGCCACCGCCTTCGAGCTCAACGGTGAGCTCGCTGGCCACGGTGGCGAGCGCCGGGTGGTCGCCGTCGTGGGAGACGGTGCCCTGACCGGAGGCATGGCCTACGAGGCACTCAACAACCTTGGTCACTCGGGCAAGCGGGTCGTCATCATCTTCAACGACAACGGCCGCTCCTACTCGCCCACCATCTCGCATCTGAGCCAGTCGCTCACCAACCTCCGCCTGCACCCGACCTATGTCTCCACGCGGGAACGCCTCCGCTCGCGGCTCAAAGAGCTCCCCGGCGTCGGTGAGGTCGCCTATTCGGGCGTCCACTCGGTCACCTCGGCTCTTCGAGAGCTCGTGGCCCCGCACACGTTCTTCGAGGCGCTCGGCGTCCGCTACGTCGGTCCGATCAACGGTCACGACATCGCTGACGTCGAGGCTGCGCTGACCAAGGCGGCCACCTGGGACGGGCCCATCGTGGTGCACGTGCTCACCCAGAAGGGCCGCGGCTACGCCCCCGCCGAGGAAGACGACGTCCAGCGCCTCCACGACTTCAAGGTGGGGCGCCCGACGATCACCGACGTCGACGACGCGAGCGACGTGAAGGCCGCGTCCTACACCGACGCCTTCACCCGCTCGCTGCTCGACGTGGCCAAGCACGATGACCGCGTGGTCGCGCTCACCGCGGCGATGGCCGGTCCCACCGGCCTCCTGGCCTTCGCAGAGCGCTACCCAGAGCGCTTCATCGACTGCGGGATCGCAGAGCAGCATGAGATGACGTCGGCTGCCGGCATGGCGATGGGAGGCCTTCGGCCGGTGGTCGCCGTGTACTCGACCTTCTTCACGAGAGCGTTCGACCAGGCCTTCTACGACGTCGGCCTCCACCAGCTCCCCGTCACCATCGTCCTCGATCGTGCCGGGGTGACGGGCGACGACGGTGCGAGCCACCACGGGGTCCTCGACCTCGAGCTGTCCCTCTCGATCCCCAACATGACGGTCTTCGCGCCCTCGTCGGCCGACGAGGTGAGCGTCATGATGCGGACCGCGATGGACCTGCCCGGACCAGCGACGATCCGCTTCCCGAAGACTCCCCCGGTCCCGCTCGACGGTCTCGTCGGCGAGGGGCTCAAGGCCCGGCTGCTCCGCTCTGGCGATCGCTCGGTCTGCTTGCTCGGCGTCGGCAAGATGACCCAGCGTGCCTTCGCTGCCGCCGCCCTCCTCGAGGAGGAGGGCATCGACGCCACGGTCTACGACGTGCGCGTGGTCAGCCCAGCCGATCCGGCCATGATCACCGACGCGCTCGCTCACTCGGTGGTGCTCAGCATCGAAGACGGGGTGCGCCTCGGCGGAGCTGGCACGCACCTCATCGACGCCATCCGTGGCCTCGCTGATCGCTCAGGTGCCGCGATGCCCACGGTCAGGGTCCTCGGCACGCCTCGGCGCTTCTTGACCCACGGGGCACCCGACGACATCTTGTCCGAGCTTGGTCTCGACGCCGCCGGCATCGCCGCCAGCGCACTGCGCACCGTGCGAGGCGAGCCGGAGCCTGCCCACGCGCCGTCGGTGGCGTAGCCCCCTACGGTCGGTTCGCCCCGTTTCGAGACACGAACTCCCCCACCGCTTGGTACGCGTCGATCGACTCGCCGGCGTCACCCCAGAAGCCAGGCTGGACGTCATAGGACACCGCGCCCTGGTTGACGTAGTGGTTGTTGAGGTCGGTGACCTCGAGCTCACCTCGACCTGAGGGCTTGAGGGTCTTGACGACGTCGAAGACATCGGGGCCGTAGCAGTAGACCCCGGTGACGGCGAAGCTGCTCGGTGGAACCCTGGGCTTCTCGATGATCGAGACGATCTGGTTGTCCGCATCGAGCTCAGGTACGCCGAGGTGGCTGAGGTGGGTGGGGTCTTCCATCTCAGAGAGCACCAGCCGGCAGCCCTTCGGATCAGCCTTGAAGGCATCGATGGTCTGCTTGAAGGACCGCTCGAAGATGTTGTCGGCCAGCATGACGACGACGGGTCCGCCCTTGGCGAAGCGCTCGCCGAGCCCGAGCGCCTCGGCGATGCCGCCTGGTCGCTCTTGGACCGTGTAGGACACGTTCTCCAAGCCGTAGCTGTGCCCGTCACCCAAGATGCGCAGGAAGTCGCCGATGTGCTCGCCACCGGCCACGATGAGGACCTCGGTGATGCCAGCCGCCACCATGGACTCGACCGCCCACTCGACCATCGAGCGGTCGTAGATGGGCAAGAGGTGCTTGTTGGTGATCTTGGTGAGTCGTTGAAGTCGAGAGCCGGTCCCGCCGGCCAAGAGGATGCCTCGCACGAGGCGCGATGGTAGCCCACGGCTCCTCCGATGCCGGGAGCCCCCCGTGACGCCCTGCGCTGCCGCCGAGACCGATAGCGTCAAGACAGAGATCGAGCTTCCAGGAGGCCACGTGAGCGACTACGAGATCCAGCGCACCGACGAAGAGTGGCAGTCGCAGCTCGGACCTGAGCGCTACGCCATCTTGCGCCAAGCGGCCACCGAGCGCCCGTTCACGGGCAAGCTCCTCCACGTCGACGATGACGGGCGCTTCAGCTGCGCAGGCTGCGGGACCGTGCTCTTCGACACCAACGCCAAGTTCGACTCGGGCTCGGGTTGGCCCAGCTTCGACAGCGCGGTCGGACCGATCGTCGAACGCCAGGACGCGAGCCACGGGATGGTGCGCACTGAGGTGGTCTGCGGGACCTGCGGTGGCCACCTGGGTCACCTCTTCAACGACGGCCCGGCCACGACGGGGCTTCGCTACTGCATCAACTCGGCGTCACTCGAGTTCGAGCCCGCCGAAGAGCACTAGAACGCAGGCTCTGCTTCGCTGGCGTCCTTGGCTGGATCCAGGGGTCCGAAGCGCAACGAGCAGCCCACATCGTCGGCCACGAGCTCGACACGGCTGCGAACCCGGCCGTCGTCGCCTGACCAGCTGCGCTGCTCGAGTCGACCGGCCACCAGCACCCGATCGCCCCTCGTGAGCGAGAGCGCAGCGTGCTCAGCGAGCTCTCGCCAGCACACCACGTCGAAGAACGACGTGGACTCTGCCCACTCCCCGCTGACCCGGTCCTGCCATCGACGATCCACGGCGACGCCGAAGCTGCACGTCGCTGTGCCGTCTTTGAGGTAGCGGATCTCAGGGTCCCGGGTGAGATTCCCCGACAAGACGGTCTGGTTGGTCACGACAGCCACCTCCTGGTCGCTCGGCGCCAGGCGAAGATCGCTGGCACGGGGCACAACGGTCGAGGGACCTCCCCCTGTGCGCACCGCGGTGAGCGGGAGCGCGGTGAGTGAGGTGGGCGGGAGCGCCGTGAGGCGCTAGACGTCGAGGAAGCGGCGGATGGCGGTGAACGAGCCGAAGATGCCGACGAAGATCCCGACGATGATCAAGATGAAGTCGATCCAGAAGACCTGCCAGCCGGTGAGCTGCAGCTGGCGGACCAGCGAGGTGGGTTGGTTGGGATTGCTGATGGCGTTGAGCCAGACGTGGGCGCCGTAGACCACGCCCGCTGCGATGAGCGAGCCGAAGAGCCCTTGGATCATCCCCTCCGACATGAACGGAATCCGGATGAACCAGTTGGTGGCCCCGACGAGCTTCATGACGGAGACCTCCCGTCGTCGAGCGAAGATGGCCAGGCGGATGGTGTTCAAGATCAGCACCACCGCCGAGAGCAGCAGCACCACGGCAAAGATGAACAGGGCGATCTGGAGGATGTTCGCGGTGTTCTGCAGGGTGTGGATCTGTTGGAGGGGAGCGGCGACGTTCTTGACGCCCGGCTGGGACTCGAAGCGGTTGATGACGACCTGGGCGTCTTGGAACTTCGTCGGGACGCACCGGAACGACGACGGGATGTCCTGGGCGTTGAGGACGTCGAAGAGCGTCGAAGAGATCACGGACTTGGCCTCTTGGAGGTCATAGGCCTTCGAGCGGAACACGCAGCTGTTCACGACGGTCGGCTCAAGGCCCTTGAGCTGCGACCACACGGCGTTGTGCTCGCCCGGCGTGGCGTCGTGCTGCATCCAGACGATGACCTGGGTCTCTCGCTGCCAGAGCGAGGTCTCGTTGCTCGCGCCCTGCCTGACCAGCAGGGCGAAGCCGACCAGGGTCAACGACACGGAGACCGTGAGGATCGCGGCGATCGTCATCAAGCGGTTGCGCCAGAGGTTCGAGGCAGTCTCTCGAGCGGCGTACTCAGCGAAGACAGGCACTAGATCGCCTCTCCGGTTCCTTCGATGCCGTAGACGCCTCGAACCTGGTCGCGCACCAGCACGCCATGGTCGAGCTCCAAGACGCGCCGACGCATGCGGTCGACGAGGGTCTGGTCGTGCGTGGCCATGAGCACCGTGGTGCCCGTGCGGTTGATCCGCTCGAGCAAGCTCATGATCCCCTCAGAGGTGGTGGGGTCAAGGTTCCCTGTCGGCTCGTCAGCGAGGAGGATCAGCGGCCGGTTCACGAAGGCTCGAGCCACCGCCACGCGCTGCTGCTCGCCACCGGAGAGCTCAGTGGGAAGACTCTCGAGCTTGTGACCCAAGCCGACGAGGTCGAGGACCTGGGGCACTTGGCTCTTGACCACCGACTTCGAGCGACCGATGACCTCCAGGGCGAACGCCACGTTCTCAAAGACGGTCTTGTTCGGCAGCAGCCGGAAGTCCTGGAAGACGCAGCCGATGTTGCGGCGCAGGAACGGCACTCGCCACTTCGGCAGCGAGACGATGTCACGGCCAGCCTCGATGATCTTGCCCTGGTCGGGGAGCTCTTCTCGAAGCAAGAGGCGAAGGAAGGTGGTCTTGCCCGAACCTGAAGAGCCCACCAAGAACACGAACTCGCCCTTGTCGATGTCGACGGTGACGTCTCGGAGAGCGACAGTGGTGTTCTTGTAGGTCTTGGTGACGTGATCGAGACGAATCATTGGAAGAGGGGTGCTGCAACCGGGCTGCCGTGAGTGGCGGAGTCGCTGTGCGTGACACCCACCCTACTTGGCGGTCACCACCGATTTGGGTTCATGCCCGACGTGCGGCACACCGGACAGCAGCCGCCCTTTCGATTCCCAGGTCAGCTCGCCTGTTCTCTCCTCCGTCGAAGCTCCGCCTCCATGAACGCGTCGAGATCGCCGTCGAGCACCGCATCGACGTTGCCGGTCTCGACGTTGGTCCGCAGGTCCTTGACCAGCTGGTACGGGGCCATGACGTAGCTGCGGATCTGGCTTCCCCAGGCGTTGTCGTTCTGATCGCCGCTCAGCGCGTTCATCTCGGCTTGCCGCTCGGCCCGCGCTCGCTCAGCCAGCTTGGCGGTGAGGATCTGCATGGCCCTCGCCTTGTTCTGGTGCTGGCTTCGCTCGTTCTGGCACGAGACCACGATCCCGGTGGGCAGGTGCGTGAGGCGGACCGCGGAGTCCGTCTTGTTGATGTGCTGACCCCCAGCCCCCGAGGCGCGGTAGGTGTCGATTCGGAGCTCCTTCTCGTCAACCTCGACCTCGTCGGAGAGGTCTTCTAAGAAGGGAGTCACCTCGAGGGAGGCGAAGCTCGTCTGACGCCGGTGCTGGGAGTCGAAGGGGCTCATGCGCACGAGGCGGTGGACGCCACGCTCAGCGGAGAGCAACCCGTAGGCGAAGCGACCCTTGATGATCACCGTGGCCGAGAGCAAGCCCGCCTCTTGGCCTTCGGTCGTCTCGTCGACCTCGACCACGAAGCCTCGGCGCTCAGCCCAGCGCGAGTACATCCGCAGCATCATCTCGCACCAGTCCTGCGCATCGGTCCCACCGGCGCCCGCGTGCAGCTCGGCGACCGCGTCGTCCTCGTCGTACTCACCTTGGAAGAGGCTCTGGAGCTCGAGGCGACCAACAGCGCGATCGAGCTCGCTCAGCTCGTGCCCGAGCTCGCTGAAGAGGCCGTCATCGCTCTCGCCTGTGGCCTTGGCCTCGGCCAACATCTCGAGGAGCGCTCGCGCATCCCCCAGGCTCTCGGTCAGCTGGTCGAAGCTGGCCAGGTCGTCGCTCAGGCGACCCAGCTCGGTCGTGACCTTGCGGGCTCGATCCTGGTCGCCCCACAGATCGGGCTCGGCAGCCTCCTTCTCAAGGACCCCTTGGCGTTCGCGCAGCTCGTCGATGCGCAGGTACCCACGGGCCTCCGAGAGGCGCCCTTCGAGCTCATCGAGAACGCCAGCATCGTCCCGAGGAGCCTCTGGGGCCTCAGGCGGCGCCATGGCAGTACTTGTACTTCTTCCCGCTCCCGCACCAGCAAGGCTCGTTGCGTCCCACCTTCTGGGTGGCGTCCTTGACGATCGGCACCATGGTCTCGTTCGGGTCAGCGATGCTCTGCGAGGTGCTTTGCTCGAGCGGCACGCCTGCGGCGGCAGCCAGCGCCGCCTGGGCGCTCCCCACGTCAGCCACCGGATCTTCGGCTGCCTCGTACACGGCACCTTCGAAGCCAGCCTCTTGGACGTCGTTCGAGATGGCCTCGACGTGCATGACGTAGCGCAGGTAGTCGTCGTCGATGCCCTCCATCAGCGCACCGAACATCTTGAAGCCCTCTTGCTGCCATGCCACCAACGGGTCCTGTTGGCCCATCGCTCGAAGGTTGATGCCCTCACGCAGGTAGTCCATCTCGGAGAGGTGGTCACGCCAGCGCTGGTCCATGATCTGGAGCATGATGCTGCGCTCCACCTCACGAGCGGCCTCAGGTCCTCCGGGGAAGGCCTCCGAGCGCTGCTCGTAGTGCTCGAGAGCCTCGGTGACGACGGACTCGACGACCTGGTCCTGGGTGGAGGCCTGGGCAAGGTCCTGCTTCGAGAACTTCGTCGGGTAGTACTGCTGGAGCTCGGCGATCAGAGTGTCGAGCTCCCACTCTTCGGGATAGTCAGACGGGCAGCTCTGGACCACGACGCCTGTCAGGATCTCCTCCAGCAGGGCACTCGTGTGCTCGTGGAGGTCCTCGCCGTCGATGATCTGGAGGCGACGGGCGTAGACGACCTTGCGCTGCTGGTTCATCACCTCGTCGTACTTGAGGACGTCCTTACGGGTCTCGGCGTTGCGGCCCTCCACGGTGTTCTGGGCCTTCTCGATGGCTCGCGTGACCATCTTCGCCTCGATCGGCATGTCGTCAGGGAGTGCTCGATCCATGACCCAGCTCATCGCTCCTGAGGCGAAGAGGCGCAGCAGATCGTCTTCGAGCGAGAGGAAGAAGCGGCTCTCACCAGGCTCGCCCTGCCGGCCCGAGCGGCCTCGGAGCTGGTTGTCGATGCGGCGGGACTCGTGACGCTCGGAGCCGAGCACGTAGAGCCCGCCCGCGGCACGGACCTTGTCTCCCTCCGCCTGGCACTCATCAGCCAGTCGCTGCTCGAGCGCGGCGAGCTTGGCCTTGCCTTCGTCGGTGTCCAGATCGACGCCCTCGGCGGTGAGCTGGCGGTGGGCCAGCCCTGAGGCGTTGCCGCCAAGGAGGATGTCGACGCCTCGGCCCGCCATGTTCGTGGCCACCGTGATCGCACCCAAGCGACCCGCCTGCGCCACGATCTCCGCTTCGCGGAAGTGCTGCTTGGCGTTGAGGACCTCGTGGGGGATCCCCTGCTTGGCCAGCAGGCGGCTCAGCAGCTCGGACTTGACCACCGAGGCGGTGCCCACGAGGACCGGTTGGCCGAGGGCGTTGCGCTCGACGATGTCGTCGACCACGGCATTGAACTTGGCCTCTTCTGACTTGAAGATCAGGTCGGGCTGGTCGACACGGATCAGCTCGCGGTTGGTCGGGATGGGCACCACCGCGAGGTTGTAGGTGGACGCGAACTCACCGGCCTCTGTCTCTGCCGTCCCGGTCATGCCCGAGAGCTTCTCGTAGAGACGGAAGAAGTTCTGGAGCGTCACGGTCGCCCAGGTGTGGTTCTCCTCTTTGATCCGCACCCGCTCTTTGGCTTCGACTGCCTGGTGAAGGCCGTCAGACCACCGACGACCGTCCAAGGTGCGGCCGGTGAACTCATCGACGATCTTCACCTCGCCGCCGTCGACCAGGTAGTCCTTGTCGCGCTTGTAGAGCTCCTTGGCCCGGAGCGCCTGGTTGAGCTGGTGGACGTAGTTCACCGAGACGGCGTCGTAGAGGTTCTCGACGCCGAGGGCTCGCTCGACCTTCTCCACACCGGCCTCGGTGGGTACGACGAGCTTCTTCTCCTCGTCGACCTCGTAGTCGGTCTCGCTGATCATGGTGCGAGCGATGGACGCGAATTGGTAGTAGAGCCTCGCTGCCTCATCAGCCGGTCCGGAGATGATCAGCGGGGTGCGGGCCTCATCGATCAGGATCGAGTCGACTTCGTCGATGATGGCGAAGTCATGGCCCCGTTGGACCATGTGCTCCCGTGAGCCAGCCATGTTGTCGCGCAGGTAGTCGAAGCCGAACTCGGCGTTGGTCCCGTAGGTCACGTCAGCCGCGTAGGCGGCACGCTTCTCGTCAAAGTCAGTGATGTCGGGTCCCACGCGGCCGACCTCGAGCCCGAGCCAGCGGTGGACTCGGCCCATCCACTCAGAGTCTCGGGTAGCCAGGTAGTCGTTCACCGTGACCACGTGCACCCCTCGACCGCCGATGGCGTTGAGGTACACGGGCAGTGTCGAGACCAAGGTCTTGCCCTCGCCGGTCTTCATCTCGGCGATCCACCCGAAGTGCAGCGCCATGCCACCCATCAGCTGGACGTCGAAGTGCCGCTGCCCGAGGACCCGCCACGCGGCCTCGCGCACGACGGCAAAGGCTTCGATCAGGAGGTCGTCGAGGCTCTCACCGGAAGCGAAGCGATCCTTGAACTCGACCGTCTTGGCTTGGAGCTCTTCGTCAGAGAGGGCCTCCATCGCCGGCTCGAGGTCGTTGATCGCGGGTACCAGCTCCGCGAGCCTGCGGACCTTCTTGCCTTCACCGGCGCGCAGAACCTTCGACAGGACGCTCATGGACACCACACTCTACTGGTCGACACCCCGCTGCTCTCATCGTCGAGGCACATTCGACCCCGTCGCGCGCCAGAGTGGCCCTCGTGGCTCAGATGCTGCCGGGCCGACGCAGTGCCAGCGAAGCGAGCGAGCCGACGAGCCTCAGCCAGAGCACCGCCGCTGCCAGAGGAAGGGCTACGCGTGCGGGCCCTCTGGTGGTCGAGACAGCGAAGCGCAGGGCGGAGCGATGGTGGGCGACGAGCATCTTGTAGGGGTGCGCCCGACGGGTCACACCTTCGACGTGGGTGACCACGGCGGTCGGCGCGACACCCACCCCGATCCCGAGCTCGTGCGCCCGGAAGCAGAGATCCATGTCCTCGGCGAACATGAAGTAGGCCTCGTCGAAGCCGCCGAGCTCTTCGAAGCTTTGCCGCCGGATGGCAAAGAAGGAGCCGGAGACCCAGTCGACCCCGCCGTCGGGGCGGCTCCCCGCTGATCGATAGCGACGGGTGAAGGGGTTGTCGTCGCTCACCAGACCGAAGAGCGCGTGGCCGGCAGCGTCTCGCGGGCTCGGGAAGCGTCGCACGGACGGGTAGACCGCTCCACTCTCGGTGAGCACCGTGGGTCCCACGATCCCCCACTCGGGATGATCCTCGAGCGAGCGAACCAGCAGGCCCAGCGCCCCGTGGTGGACCACGGCGTCGGGGTTGGCTACGACGAGGATCTCGTGAGCCTCGCTCAAGCGAGCGACCCCTCGGTTGACCCCAGCGCCGAAGCCCACGTTGGTGCCAGGTCGCACGATCTCGCACCGCTCCGCCAGCTCACCGAGGGCACCGGCCGCTGAGCCGGGGTCGCCGTTCTCGACCACGACGAGCTGTGTGGCCCCATCGTCGAGGAGCGAGCGCACCGCGTCGGCCAAGATCGACCCGGCGTTGTAGTCGACGACCACTGCGCCGAGGCTCGTCACGAGGCCTTGATCGCCGCGACCAAGCGCCCGATCCCCTCCTCCCACGCCGGCAATGGCACGAGCCCCGCCTCGCCGAGGCGCTCGGAGGCGAGCACCGAGAAGGTGGGTCGAGTCGCAGCCTGAGGAGGGTCGAGCTCTCGGGTCAAGATCGGAGAGACGAGGCCCGGGTCGCCCCCCGCTCGGCCGTAGGCGAAGGCGATGACCTGGTGCCAGCTGGCCCCGCCGGTGCCCGACACGTGGAAGAGCCCCGCGTGGCGCTCCCTGATGAAGGCCACGAGTCCAGCCGCCAGATCCGCCGACGAGGTCGGCGACCCGGTCTGGTCCGCCACGAAGCGAAGTGGCGTGGCATCGGCAGCGGCCCCCACGGCCAAGGTGAACACCGTTCTGTTCCACACGCCCGCCACCCACGAGGTGCGCACGATCGAGGCAGATGGTGGGCACTCGTGCTCCCCAGCCAGCTTGGTGCTGCCGTAGACGCTGCGCGGGCCGGTGGGATCGGACTCGACCAGGGGCCGCTGCCCCTGACCCGAGAACACGTAGTCGGTCGAGACGTAGACAAGGTGCGCGCCGTGCTCCGAAGCAGCCTCGGCCACCAGCTTGGTGCCGCGCTCGTTGACGTTTGCTGCACCGTCGGGGTCGGACTCGGCCCGGTCCACGGCGGTGTACGCCGCCAGGTGCACGACGACGTCAGGTCGCACGGCGTCAAAGGCCGCTCGGACCGACGAGGCGCTGGTGACGTCGAGCGAGGCGCGGTCGAAGCTCGAGACGTCGAACTCGCCGTCGGCCACGGGGTGCTGACCTAAGAGCGCGGTGGCGGTGCCCGCCGGAGGGACCTGCCCGGCAAGGACGAGGCTCAGGTCTCGACCGACCTGTCCTCCGCCTCCGGTGATGAGCACGCGCAAGGCGCCTACTTCGACTCTCCGCCCCAGCTGGTCTCGACCACAGGAGCTCGCTCGAGCAACGGAGCCCACCACGCCTCGTTCTCGCGGTACCAGCGCACCGTCTCGGCGATGCCTGCTTCGAACTCGATGGTCGGGGCCCAGCCGAGCTCGGAGCGGATCTTGGTGGTGTCGAGCAGGTAGCGCCGGTCGTGCCCGGGCCGGTCCGGCACGATCGTCTTGAGCGACGCCGGCTTGTCGAGCGCCGCGAGGACGGCGTCGGCGATCTCCTCGATCGACGCCTCGACCCCCGAGCCGACGTGATAGGTCTCACCGACGCGGCCCCTGAGCAGGACCGCCTCGATGGCACGGCAGTGATCGTCGACGTGGAGCCACTCGCGCTTGTTCTGAGTCGACGCGTAGAGCGGCAGCGTCTGGTCGGCGAGCGCCCGTGTGGTGAAGACCGGGATGACCTTCTCGGGAAACTGGTAGGGCCCGTAGTTGTTGGCGCAGTTCGTGATCGTCACGGGGAGCTCATAGGTCTCCGAGTAGGCGCGCACAGCGTGGTCAGAGCCCGCCTTTGATGCGTTGTAGGGCGTCCTCGGTCGGTACGGGCTCTCTTCGTTGAACGACTCGTCGGTGTCCAGATCGAGATCGCCGTAGACCTCGCAGGTCGAGATGTGGTGGAAGCGGGACACGCCGCTGCGACGAGCGGCCTCGAGCATCGTCTGGGTGCCCATGACGTTGGTCGAGAAGAAGCGCCCAGGATCGAGCACAGCGAGCGAGTTGTGCGACTCAGCCGCGAAGTTCACGACGGTGTCGATCGCGTACTCCTTGAGGGCCCGTTCAGCCGCGTCGAAGTCACGGATGTCGGCTTCGACGAAGCCGATGTCCTCGATGACCGTGGTCAAGCTCCCCATCGTCGCTGCGTAGGTCATGGCGTCGTAGACCACGAGCTGGTCGTCGGGGTGCTGGACTCGCCAGTACCGGATGAAGGCCGAGCCGATGAAGCCGGCGCCGCCAGTCACAAGGATGCGCATGGGCCGCAATCCTACTCGGCGCCCCCAGAGCCCCCTGGAGAACCGCCACTCGGCCCAGGACCGTTTTGGAACCCTCTGAACCGGGCATCGTCAGAACAGGCCCACATGGACCTGATGATCCCAAGGGGGACGAACAATGCTTCTGCTACTGGCGTTGCTGCTCGTGGTGGTCTTCGCAGGACTGGGCTTCGCAGTCCACCTGCTCTGGATCCTCGCTGCAGTGTTCTTGGTGGTCTTCCTCGTCGCTGCTGCGACCAGCCGCGGTCAGCGAGCGGGCACCCACTGAGTCACTGCCACTCGTCGCCTCCTTGGCGCGAGTGATCACTCGACAACCAAAGGAGAACAGATGAGCAAGGAATCAGTCGCTCGCACTGGAGCTGAAGGCGTCGCTGAAGGCGTCAAGGGCAAGGCAAAGGAGGTCGCTGGCGCGCTGATCGACGATGACGATCTGCGCGCAGAGGGCCGGGCCCAGCAGGACAAAGCCGACGAGCAGCGTCAGGCAGCCAAGAGCGAGGCCCAAGCGCAGGCCAGCCGCTCCAAGGCCCAAGCCCACGAGGCCGAGCAGCGCTCACACCAGCGCTAGCGCCTCCCTCGCCAGCGCCCGATCGAGAGCCGAGCTCCTCAGGGAGCTCGGCTCTCGTCGCGCCAAGGGGAGCAGAGGAGAAGCTGGCGAGCCGGAACGATCAGCTCGGGGTCTTGGAGGCCGAGCGCTCTCGACGTGACCAAGAGCCAGCGGTGATCGGACGCGGGAACGGGTGGGTCCCAGAGGGCGGAGCGTAGAGGCGACTGTCTCGACTCGGCACGGTCTCGCCGGGCGAGGACGAACCCTGCAGCTCGGGCGCCGTCCTCGCTGTCGTCGACCGCAGAGACGGGCTCAGCCAGGTCCTCGAGACTCTTCTGCTCGGCATCGACCCCGATGAAGACCTCGACCAAACCGGCAGCGATCATGAGGCCGGCCCCGATCAGATAGCCCAGGGCGGTGTCCGCGGGCCGCTTCGTGGCGATGAGGTTGCCGAAGAGCACTGGTCCGATGATGCCGCCAAGGCCCGTTCCGATGGCGTAGAAGAAGGCGATGGCAAGGGCACGGGTCTCGAGAGGGAAGATCTCGCTCACCGTCAGGTACGCCGCACTCGCTCCCGCCGAGGCGAAGAAGAAGATGACCACCCACGCGATCGTCTGGGTCATCGCCGTCAAGGTCCCCGCATCGAAGAGCCACGCCGTGACCGCCAGCATCGCTCCTGAGCCGAGGTAGCAGAGGGAGATCATCACTCTTCGTCCCACCACGTCGAAGAGACGACCGAGCAGGAGGGGGCCTGCGAAGTTCCCAAGTGCGAAAGCGATCAGGTAGTAGCCGATCGACGCCGAGCTCACCTTGTAGAACGTCGTCAAGACCAGGGCATAGGTGAAGAAGACCGCGTTGTAGAGGAATGCCTGACCAACGAAGAGCGAGATCCCGAGGATCGAGCGACGTGGGTACTGGCCGAAGACGATCTTGCCGACGGTGATGAAGCCGATCGAGGTGCGCTGATCGACCGTGACGGAGCCCTCGGGCTCGGGGAGCTCTTCATCGACCGACGAGGCGACCTCCTCTTCGATCTCGTCGACGGTCTCCTCTGCCTCTTCGACTTGGCCGTGGGTCAGCTGCCAGCGGGGGCTCTCGGGAATGTTGCGGCGCACGAAGAGCACCGCCAGACCAAGGAGCGCTCCGAGCCCGAAGCAGAGCCGCCACCCCACGTCGACGGCGAGCACGTTCGGGTCCAAGAGGACCAGCGTCACGGCCGCGCCTGCAGCGGTGCCGAGCCAGTACGAACCGTTCACCAGCAGATCGACCGTGCCGCGCACTCGTGCGGGTATCAGCTCATCGATCGCCGAGTTGATCGCCGAGTACTCCCCGCCAATCCCCATGCCCGTGAAGAACCGGAACACGAAGAACATCCAGGCTGTGTGCGAGAAGGCCGTCGCCACCGTGGCCGCCAGGTAGACAGCCAATGTCACGAGGAAGAGTCGGCGTCGACCAAAGCGATCGGTCAGGTACCCGAAGAGCAGCGCCCCGACACAGGCTCCCGCGATGTAGATGCCGGCGGCGTCACCGATCTGGGCGGTCGTGATCGAGATGCCGCTGCCCGCCTTGGTGATCGTCCCGCCAACGGCGCCGACGATGGTCACCTCGAGCCCGTCCAGGATCCAGACCGTGCCAAGGCCGACCAGGACCATCCAGTGCCAGCGCGACCACGGGAGGCGATCGAGGCGGGCCGGGACCTGCGTCTCGACCACGCCTTCGTCTGACTCGTCGGTCGGTCGTGATCCTCCGAGGTCTGTCGACATGTGCCCTCCCCTCCCACAGCGAGCTCTCGCTGGCGCGTGCGGCGCACGCACCTGCGGGCATACCCAGGTGGGGAGGGAGAGAAACGGTCCGGACCTCAGCGAACCACGGTGGTCCCTCAACGGTGTCGCTAGGTCGTCCGGAGCCTCTCGACGTCGCCGATCGCGATCTCGACGTCGCCGTCCTCGGTCGTCACGACCAGATGGCCAAGCGGGCTGAGCCGGTCGGCGACACCCGTGATCGAGCCCCTGCGGGGTCGTGACGCTCACGTCTTGTCCGAGCGTGACCAGGGATGCCGTCAGCTCGTTGGAGAGCTCAGCCCTCCCGCCTCGCTCTCAAGAAGATCGAGGCGCTCGCCCAGCTCGTCGAGCAGCTCCGCGACCAGCAGCTCTCGATCGACCAGGTGCCCGGACGCCGCCTCGAGGCTCGTACCGTTGGCCTCTGGTGGACCCGCCCAGGAGAGGTTCATGCCCATCCCGATCACGACAGCAGTGGTGCCAGGCGGGTCCTCCAGGGGCGCTGGCGTCGGCTTCAGCCAGGATCCCCGCCAGCTTGGAGGACTCGACGACGAGATCGTTGGGCCACTTGAGGCCGGGGCGAAGCCCCGTGACTCGCTCCGCGGCAACAGCCCCTGCGAGTGCCATCGCTGCGGTGAGCAGATGGGCAGCGTTCGTGGCAAGTCGCTCTCGCACCAGCACCGAGATGAGCAGCGACGCACCCGCTGGAGATTCCCACGAACGATCGAGCCGCCCTCGACCAGCTGATTGGTGATCAGCGATGGCGACGAGATCTCCCGCCGCTCCTGCTCGGGCCTGCTCCATGAGGTAGGCGTTGGTCGAGTCGATGGTGTCAAACCGCTCGATGCGCCACTTGCGCTGCGACATGGCATCCACCCTAGGTGGCGTGTGAGAATGACCCCCTAGGTCACACCCCCGATTCCGGGGTCCCCCAACGGTGAAAGGTCGAGGAGTGCTGCAGAAGGTCTTGATTGCGAACCGCGGTGAGATTGCTGTCCGCGTCATCCGCACTTGTCGGGAGATGGGCATCGGCACCGTCGCGGTGTACTCGGAGCTCGATCGAGATGCCCTCCACGTCCGCTTGGCCGATGAGGCCTATGCCCTCGGTGGCCAGAGCGCAGCGGAGAGCTACCTGAACACCGACGCCATCTTGGATGCCATCGAGAAGTCGGGGGCCGACGCGGTGCACCCCGGCTACGGCTTCTTCTCCGAGAACACCGATTTCGCTCGGGCGATCACCGCTCGAGGTGTGACGTTCATCGGACCTCCTCCAGAGGCCATCGAGGTCATGGGCGACAAGATCAGCTCACGGCTCGCCGCCGAGGCTGCCGGCGTGAGCGGCGTCCCCGGACGCTCCCAGATCCTGGTGTCCTCCGATGAGGTCGCAGAGTTCGGCGAGGCGGTCGGCTGGCCCGTGGCCATCAAGGCGGCGCACGGCGGCGGCGGTCGAGGCATGAAGGTCGTCCACAGCGCGGCGGAGGCGGCTGACGCTCTGGAGTCCGCCCAGCGCGAGGCACTCTCGTACTTCGGTCGAGACGAGTGCTACGTCGAGCGCTACCTCACGTGGCCTCGCCACATCGAGATGCAGGTCCTAGCCGACAACCACGGCCACACGCTGTGGCTCGGCGAGCGCGACTGCTCGGCCCAGCGCCGGCACCAGAAGCTCATCGAGGAGAGTCCTGCTCCGAACTTCCCCGATGAGATCCGCCAAGCCATGGGCGAGGCCGCGGTCAAGGTCTCGGAGGCCTGCGGGTATCGCAACGCTGGCACCGTGGAGTTCCTCTACCAAGATGGCGAGTTCTTCTTCTTGGAGATGAACACGCGCCTGCAGGTCGAGCACCCTGTCACCGAGTACGTCACGGGACTCGACCTGGTGGCGTGGCAGATCAAGATCGCCTCTGGCGAGGCCCTCGACTTCGGGCAGGACCAGATCGCTCGCAACGGCCACTCGATCGAGGTCCGCATCAACGCAGAGGACCCCTCTGGCGGTCGCTTCAGCCCCTCGCCCGGCACGCTGACCAAGTTCAGCCAGCCCTCCGGCCCCGGCGTGCGCCTCGATGCCGGCTACGAAGCGGGCGACACCGTCAGCCAGTACTACGACAACCTCATCGCCAAGCTCATCGTCTGGCACGAAGATCGCGAGGGTGCCCGCCGTCGTATGCTCCGTGCGCTCGAAGAGACCGTGATCGAGGGTGTGGCGACCACCATCCCCGCTGACGTCGCCATCTTGGAGCACCCCGACTTCGCCTCGAGCAACTACTCGACCAAGTGGGTCGAGGAGACCCTGGATCTCTCCGGCCTCTCGGTCACGACCGAGGCACCCGAAGACGAGGACGGCGGCACCAAGGTGCTCCGCAGCGTCACCACCGAGGTCGGCGGTCGTCGCTACGACATCAAGCTGTGGCTCGATGAGGCGAGCCTGGCGGGCGTGGCCGTTGCACCGAAGGGCACGAAGACGAAGCGGCGCGGTGGAGGCGGCTCGATGTCAGCGATTGCCACGGGCTCGGTGGCCGTCCCGATGCAGGGGACCATCGTCAAGGTGCTCGTCGCCGTCGGTGATGAGGTCGAGGTCGGCCAGACCCTCGTGGTGCTCGAGGCGATGAAGATGGAGAACGCGGTCAACGCCTCGGTCGCCGGCACCGTCAAGGAGGTCCGCGTGACCGAGGGCGATTCGGTGACCGGCAACGACGTCGTCGTCGTCATCGAGTAGCTGAGCGCTGTGGGCGACACCTCCGAGCGAGCACGCCACGCGATCGAAGCAGCGCTCGGCCAGCTGGTCACGCTCTCCGAGGACATCCACGCCCATCCGGAGCTCTCCTTCGAGGAGCGCCGGAGCTCGGCCCTCGTCGCTGACCTGCTCGCAGCGCATGGCTTCGAGGTGGCCCACGGCATCGCAGAGATGCCCACCGCCTTCGAAGCGCGCTTCGGCACCGGTGCGCTCCAGCTCGCCTTCTTGGCCGAGTACGACGCGTTGCCCGAGGTGGGCCACGCCTGTGGCCACAACCTGATCGCGGCGATCGCGGTCGGTGCGGGGATCGGCCTCAAGGCGGTCGCCGACGAGCTGGACGTGACCGTCAGGGTCCTGGGCACCCCCGCGGAGGAGGCAGGCGGCGGCAAGGTGGTCATGATCGACCACGGTGTCTTCGACGACGTCCACGCCGCCCTCATGGTCCATCCCTGGTCCTTCGATCGGCTCGAATCGGCTTGCTTGGCTGTCGACCAGTTCGAGGTCACCTTCACCGGCAAGACCGCCCACGCGTCGGCGGCACCGTTCGAAGGACGCAACGCTGCCGACGCCATGGTCATCGCCCAAGTCGCTCTCGGGCCAGCTCCGCCAACAGCTCGCCCCCGGCGACCAGGTCCACGGCATCGTGGTCCAAGGAGGTGCGGCGGCGAACATCATCCCTGACCACGTCGTCGGCCGGTTCATGTGCCGCTCGAGGACCACCGAGGGCCTCGAGAAGCTCCGACCTCGCATCGATCGCTGCTTCGAAGCAGGAGCGCTGGCGGCCGAGTGCAGCGTCAGAATGGAGGAGATGGGTCCGAGCTACAGCCACCTCTCTCAGGACCATGAGCTCTTGGCCCTCTTCCGCCGACACGCCGAGGAGCGAGGACGCCACTTCGACGCCGACGACGAGGGCACCCCGCAGCCGACGTACTCGACCGACATGGCCAACGTCTCGCTGGTCGTACCCGCCATCCATCCGCTGCTCGGCCTCGAGACCCACGGCGCGGTGAACCACCAACCAGAGTTCACCGCCGCGTGCGTGGGCGCCTCGGCCGATGCCGTGCTGCTCGATGGTGCGGTCGCTCTCTGCCTCACCGCCCTCGACGCCGCTGCGACCCCCGCGCTCAGAGAGCGCCTGCTGGCTCGCTGAGCGGCCATGGACCACTTGAGCCCCGAGGAGCCCGTCACCATGGTCCTAGAGCATGCACTCATGCACGTGATCCCAGGCCAGGAAGCGACGTTCGAAGGGGTGCTCGACGAGGCGCTCGGGGTCATCACGTCGGCGGACGGCTGTCTCGGCGCCCGGATCCGACGGGGCATCGAGTCACCGTCGACCTACCTCTTGGAGGTCGAGTGGACGACCGTGGCTGCCCACACCGAGGGCTTTCGCAGCTCGGAGCTCTTCGTCCGCTGGCGAGAGCTCGATGAGCCCGTTCTGGGCCGAGCTGCCCGTCGTCGAGCACTTCTCCCTCACCGTCGGACCGAGCCAGCTGAGCCAAGCGCTTGGCGAACCGGCGTCGAGACCGTGGGGGCCCGCAGGGCTCTAGGATCGCCGCCGACGACCACCCCCCCTCAGGAGGATCCCATGGCAATCGCACCCGGCGACACGATTCCCGACGTCACCCTCATGACCCTCACCGAGCAGGGCCCCTCACCCGTGACCTCCAGCGAGCTCCTCGGTCACGGCAAGGTGGTGCTCTTCGCCGTGCCCGGCGCCTTCACCCCCACGTGCTCCGACCACCACCTGCCGAGCTTCGTCGTGCGCAACGAGGACCTTCGAGCCAAAGGCGTCGACACGATCGCGTGCCTCTCGGTCAACGACGCCTTCGTCATGGGCGCCTGGGGCGAGGAGCACCACGTGGGTGACGGCATCGTGATGCTGGCTGACGGCAACGGCGACTTCACCAAGGCGGTCGGCCTCGAGATGGACGGCAGCTCGTTCGGGCTCGGGCTGCGCTCGCAGCGCTACGCCATGATCATCGACGACGGCGTGGTCACCACCTTGCACGTCGAGACCGCACCCGGGACCATCGAGGCCAGCGGCGCCGACGCGGTGCTGGCTGCGCTCTAGGAGATCAACGGGTCTCGGGGCAGCCCGAGGATCCGCTCACCGATCTGGTTTCGCTTGATCTCGGAGGTGCCCCCGGCGATCGACAGCGCCCGGTTGGCCAGCGCGGTGCCAAACACCGCCGCACCCGGACCTTCGGCGTAGAGGCCGTCGGTGCCCTTCGTCGCCGCCCAGATGCCGGCTGCGTCGTGGCCGATCTCGGAGAGCATCAGCTTGGTCACGTTGCCCTCGGGCCCAGGTCCGCCGCCTGAGACCGCCCGGTGAGCGCTCCGCAGGTTGAGAGCGCTGATCGCCTGGTGTGTCGCGATGTAGCGCCCGATGCGTGCGTCGCCCCCAGGCAGGCGCTCGGGGTGCTCGTCGTGCGCGGCAAGCAGGAGCTCGCCTGGCGTGGACAGCCCCTCCATGCTCCCCCCGATGCTGACGCTCTCGTTGCCGAGGGTCGCTCGGGCCACGGTCCACCCCGTCGTTGACGGAGCCCACGACGTCGTCATCGGGCACGAAGACCTCGGTGAAGAAGACCTCGTTGAAGTCCGACGCGCCCGACGGCATCTTGATCGGCCGAACCTCGACACCGTCGGCATGCATGTCGATCACCATCGTGGTGATGCCCTGGTGCTTGGGGGCGTCAGGATCGGTCCGCACCGTGGCGAGGCCCCGCTTGGCCACGTGGGCTCCGCTCGTCCAGACCTTCTGGCCGTTGATCACCCAACCGCCATCGACCCGCGTGGCCCTCGTCTTGATCCCGGCCGCGTCCGAGCCCGCATCGGGCTCGCTGAAGAGCTGGCACCAGATCACCTCATGGGTCAGCGCGCTGCGCACCCAGCGGGCCACCTGGTCCTCGGTGCCGTGCTGGATCAGGGTCAAGATCACCCATCCGGTGATGCCGTAGCTCGGCCGCCGAATGCCGGCAGCGGCTGAACTCCTGCTCGATGACGAGCTGCTCGATGGCGCTGGCGTCTCGTCCCCAGGGAGCAGGCCAGTTGGGCACGGCGTAGCCCGTCTCGATCATGCCGCTCCTTCTGCTCGGACTTCTCCAGAGCGAGCGATCTCCGCCAGGAAGTCCCGGACGGGTTCCCTGAAGGCCTCTGCCTCGGGAGGCAGATCGACCGATCGGACACGGCGGACCCCTCGCCGGGTGCTCTCGGCCACAGCCGATCGCGGCAGCTTCGACGTCGAGCAGCGAGCGCAGCGCGGTGGCCCGGCGGATGAAGAGGTGGGCGTCATGCTCCCAGGTCATGGCGATCCCGCCGTGGACCTGGGTGTTCAGCTGAGAGCAGCGATCGGCGGCGTCGAGCGCCAGCGTGGCGGCCATCGCCGCGGCCAAGGTCGCCTGCTCGCCGCCGGAGCCCGCTGCCCGAGCGGCGTCCCACACGGCGCCGACCGCCAGCTCGGTGGCGGCCAGCATGTTGGCGCAGTGATGCTTGACGGCCTGGAAGGTGCCGATGGGGCGACCGAACTGCAGCCGGGCGCTCGCGTACTCGGCGGCCTGGGCGGTGCACGAGATGGCCACTCCCACGGCCTCTGCCGCGCCGAGCAGGCGAGCTCGGTCGACGAGGACGCTTCGAGCACCTGGGAGGACCACCGCCGGGGCATGCGTCGAAGTGCACCGACGCCACGCGGCGAGATGGATCGAGGTTCGAGCGTTGCTCGACCACCACGCCTCCCTCGGAAGCCTCGATCAGGGCGACGTCGTCGCCTGATGGCGATGACCAAGAGCCCCGCGAGGGCCGCGCCGAGCACCGCAGGAGCCGAGCCCGAGATCGTCCCGTCCGCCACCTCGAGCTCGCCAGCAAGGCCCACGCCCGCGACGATGGTCCCCTCGCAGAGCCCGGCCAGGTAGCGCACCTGCTCGTCGAAGGGCCCGCTCTCTTCGAGCAGCGAGCTGGCGATCACCGTGGAGAGGTACGGGCCCGGCGCGAGGAAGCGCCCGAGCTGCTCGAGCACCACGACCAGCTCTTCGAGGCTGAAGCCCGAGCCTCCGTGCTCCTCAGACACGTGCAGGCCCAGCCAGCCGAGCTCGGCGACCTCGCCGTAGAGCTTGGAGAGCGGTTCGTCGTCGAGCTCGAGGAAGGCTCTTGCTTCGAGCAGTGCCTCGTGTCGGATCAAGAAGGCTTCGACAGCTCTCAGCGAGCGCGCGGTGCTCGTCGGAGATGGCAAGTGGCATGTAGCGACCTTAGACACTGGTGAGCCTGGGCCGCAGGGCGACGGAGCCCGTGGGTCACCGGGTCGTGACCGTCGCTTGCCGGGTGCGACGACCTAGAACTGGGACGATGCTCCGAGGTCTGAGACGTTGGCCCCGAGCGTGGCCGAGGTGCTGCCGTTGATGGCGTTGCCCTCTTGGCCGTCCTCCATGATCACGACCGCGTAGTCCGAGGGGTTCGTGCTCAGCGGCGTCTTGGTGGTGAACAGCCCGTTCGCATGGTCGATCGAGAGCGCCAGGTTGAAGAGCCTGACCACCTCGAGCAGGTCAGGCTGGGTGACGGTGACCTTGAAGAGATGGTTCCCGAAGACGTTGTTGTTCTGATAGCTCGCACCCGTGCTCGTCGAGAATTTGGTCCCGGCCTGTGGTCTCGTCCAAGCGATGGTGTAGCCGTTGGTGAAGTCCGGATAGAGGCATTCGTCGAAGCCGGAGGGGTCTTCGTCGCAGATGGTCGTCACCTGGCCACCGCTCAGGCAGATGTTCGCTCCCGCCTCGTAGGCGGGGCAGAGGCCCACCTGGCTGTGATCTGAGCGCCACAGCTCCTCACAGAGCTCGAAGCCCTGCGTGCTGGGCGACGAAGAGGACACGTCTCTGATGAAGGGACAGAGATACGAGTGCCACACACTCTGCTGGATCAGATCCACGTTGTCGGACACTGCGTTGAAGCCCGTCCGCAGCGCGAGCTGACCGTTCCCCATCCACGGCCGAACGTTGGTCGAGGACCACGTGATCACGTGCTGGAGCCCGCAGTTGGTGACGCAGTAGTTCGTGGCCTTCGAGCCCGAGAGCAGCAGGCCCCACAGCGAGCTCGGACCGTTGGTCGAGCAGGTCGTGCCCGTCTTCGGGTCCTCGATCTGGTTGGATGCCGGCGCCGCGAAGCCCACCTGATTGGTGAGATCAGCCGAGTTCGGGGTGGTCAGCTGGTTGACCCCAGCTCCGTAGTCGAGACAGAAGTCACCAGGAGACTCAAAGCCTCCCGGCGGAATGATCTGAGGAGGTGCGCTCCACTTCCGACACGTCGAGGGCGGCACCAGGGGGTCGCCGGAGACCGCGGAGCACTCTCGCTGCTTCACCGCGTCTTGCTCGTAGAACGCGAAGCTGTTGGACCTCGTGGGCGACGACACGTTGGTGGCGATCGAGGGGCTCGAGAGAGGAGCGAGCGGGTCAGTCGTCGCCGCGCCGTAGACCGAGAGATCCGACGAGCCGTTCGGGAACGCGGCGTTCCACCCACCACCTGCAGCACTGGCGATCGACGGGCTGACGTTGCGCGCCATCGCCTCACCGGTGTCGGTCAGCAGGTAACGCGAGTCGAAGGTGGCAAAGTCGCCGGACGAGCTCTGGAAGGCCACCTCATCAGCCCCGTTGGTCAGGACCACCGAAGGACTCGTGCCGCTCTCCATCGGTTGCTGGGAGTTGACGGTCTGAGAGGTCTTGGTCAGGAACGTCACCAGATCGTTCTCGGGCGAGGCTGATTGGAAGGCGATCTCGAAGCCGCTTCCCACGTTTGGAGCGATCGAGGGGCTGGTGCCTGCGGCCATCGTGGGTCGGACCACCGCGTTGGCGAGGGACACGGGCGCCTTGACCCGCCAGGAGAGAAGCGAGAGCGCGCCGACTGCTCGACTGGTAGGCCACCTTCCAGCCCACGGTGTTGTTGGGGGCGATCGACGGGCTGGTGCCGGCGGCCATCGCCAACGACGACCCCGAGAGCATCGGCGTGTTCGTCTTCTTGTTCGAGGGCGTGTAGAAGGTCAGCGCATCGTTGCTCGCCGCGTGGAAGACGATCTTGAGCGAACCGCCCGTGTTCAGCGTCACCGCCGGACTGGTGCTTGCCGCCATCACGTCTTGGGTGTCAAGCGCAGCGCCACCCGTGCGGGTGTCGTAGGTCTCAAGGTGATGGTTGGAGCCCTGGAAGACCACCAGGTAGCCCCCCGCACCGTCGGACGAGATCGCAGGGCTGGTGCTCGACGCCATGGTGAAACCGAGATCGCTCGGTGACCCCGTCGCCGTGTTGACCACGAAGAGGTCACCGTTGGAACCCTGGTAGGCGATCTCCCAGCCGCCAAGAGACGTTGCCGACGAGGAGCCTCCCCCCGAGAGGACCGTCAGGCATGCCATGCCCACGACGGCCACCACAGCGAGCCGTGCCGCAAGGCGATGGGTCAGGTGACGCCCCGTCGTGACGTCGCTGTGCTTGGTCATTGATCTCTCGGTCTTTCAGAGGGCTCGGGATCGCCTCGGTGGGGGCCGAACGAAGTTGCAACACCGTATCGGTCCTCGAGCGCTCAAGTCAGCCACGGCGATCTCGCCCTCTGCCCTTCTGCAGGCAGATCTCATGCTGGCTCTGCCTCGCTAGCGCGAACCGCCAGCCGCAGCTGACGAGACTGGACCAGTCCCCGATGCCTGCACGCAGATCGGCCCACCCTCGACGACGACGATGCGGGCTCCGTGGAGGGTGCCGTGATCACGGGTCGCTATGGGGAACCACACGGTCTCGAGACCACGATGCACACTGATCGTCTGAGGCAGACCAGATGCTGGCGCCCACGGGCCCAACCGGCCGGCCTTGCCTCGGAGCTGCACCTGAGCGAGCAGGGTGGCGGGAGCAAGCGCACTCACTCTGACGACGATGGCCTCTGCGTCTTGTCGCTCGAAGCTGAGGTGGATGCTCTCGGCGATCGGAAGGGTGGAACCCGTGACGCCACACGTGGGTTCCGTCGCCTTGAGCGATGGGCCGTTCACGTGGGCAAAGCGTCCCTCTCGTGTCGGTGCGACCATCGGCCCCTCGCCGACCAGTGTGGTGTGCACGCCCGGTTTGGTCGCCACGATCGACATCCAGCTCGCTGGTGTGTTGTACATCAGCGCGCTGCCATCCCACGGCGCCTGGACGTTCAGCACGGTCGTTCCAGGAGGAAGGGCCGCCAGTGACGCAAAGCCGACTCGCTGACTGGCGGCGATGCGAGTCAGCACGGGCACCGAGGGCACCGGTAGCGAGAACAGCACCGCACCCAACGCGATCGAAGCGATGACCAGCGCGACATCGGCTCGTCGCAGGGGGCCACGTCTGAGGTTGGGCGGTGCAGCTCGAGCTTCGAGATCTGGCGACCCCGTGAGCACGAAGAGCACGATCGTGAGGGCGACGAGACACGGAAACTGGTAGCGGGAGGCCACGGCGCCTTGGATGAGCGACTGATCCCTCCCCGTGGACAGGGCGTATTGCGTGAGCAAGAACGCCACCACGAACCAGCAGAGGATCCCGCGAGAACGAGGTCGCCTCCACAGGGCCCAGGCTCCGGCGGTCACGACGATGACTTGGACCACGACCAAGAGCGACAGCTGCCATCCCGGCAGCGGTCTCAGCGGGAGGTAGCCAGAACCTCGGACGTCGGTCACCATGGGCCAGAAGCCGTAGAACCACGAGTTCCACGCGAACTGGGCGAAGGCGAACGGTCCAAGATGCGACTGCCTCGGCCAGGGTGTCGAGACGAGCCACCACGCGAGGTAGAGCACGCCGGAGAGGAGCAGCGCTGCGTGGAACCGGGCGTGTGACCACAGCCCCCGGAGCCGGGCGGCCGCCGATCGGTCGTGCTGGAGGACCAGGAGGTCGAGGAGCGGGATCAGCAGCACCCAGATCAGGGAGAGCTCGATGAAGCAGGACGCCACGAAGAGCAAGATCCCTCCGAGCACGGCGAGGGACCACGAGCGGCGCCGACGAGCGCGGAGGAAGGCGAGCACCACGCCAAGCAAGGCGGCCGCCGGGGGCAGCGTGTGGAGCGCGGAGGACCACCAGCTCACGGCCTCACGGGTCATGCCACCGAGGGTGAGCAGGGCGACGAGGACCAGCAGCAGGGGCTCTCTGACCCCGACCTCCTTGCCGAGGTGCCAGCTCAGCGCGGAGATGCTGGTGGCGAAAACAGCCAAGAGGAGGGCTTGTGCCCAGTAGTGAGACCCGAAGACGTAGGGCACGATGCCCTGGGTGAAGAGCCAGCCCGGGACGAAGTGATCGTTGACCGGCTGGGTGATGAAGCCGTACCCGGGAAAGCCGTGGGCGCGGGCCACCTGCCATTTGACGTCGTCAAACCAGAAGTAGGAGCGATCGGCGGCGACGAAGACCACGCAGAGCTCGACGGCAGCCAAGAGCCACAGGATCCACCGCTCGAGGCGGGTCTCGACGGCGTGGCGGCGGTGCCGTGGCGGCCCCGGTGCGTGGTGCTCTCCCGAGCTCAGCGGCCCGGCGAGCTCGGTGGCAGCAGAGCTCACCGAGGCGTCAGCCGCCCACGACGTCGCAGAGGCATCGTCGAAGCTGCCACGGTCGAAACTCTATCCGTGGCGTCTCTTCGCTCTGGGAGCGCTCAGCGATCGCCGAGCGCGCAACGAGCTAGCCGGCGTGGGGCATGCAGAGGTCGTCGTACTCAGCGATGACGATCTCCCCTGCGTTCTCACCACAGGCGGGGCACGCCGGGTCCCGACGGACCTTGAAGGTTCGGAACGACTCTTCAAGCGCGTCGAAGGCGAGCAGCCGACCGACCAGAGAGTCACCCAGCCCGAGGAGCATCTTGATGGCCTCGAGCGCCTGGATGGAGCCCACGATGCCCGGCAGCACGCCGAGCACGCCTGCTTCGGCGCAGCTCGGGGCCAGCTCTGCCGGAGGCGGCTCAGGGATCATGCAGCGATAGCAAGGACCGACGTAGGGCTCGAAGACGGTGATCTGGCCTTCGAAGCGGAAGATCGAGCCGTGGATCACCGGGATCTTCTTGAGCAGGGCCGCGTCGTTGACGAGGTAGCGAGTCGGGAAGTTGTCGGTGCCGTCGACGATGAGGTCGTAGCCGTCGATGATCTCGAGGATGTTGTCAGCCCCCAGCCTCGTGTCATAGGTCACCACGTCGAGGTCGGGGTTCATCAACGTCAGGGTCTTCTTGGCCGAGTCGACCTTGCGCTCACCGATGCGGTCCAGGTTGTGGAGGATCTGGCGCTGGAGGTTCGACTCATCGACCACGTCCATGTCGATGATCCCGAGCGTGCCGACACCGGCCGCTGCGAGGTAGAGGGCGGCGGGTGAGCCCAGGCCACCGGCGCCGAGCATCAACACCTTGGACTCGAGGAGCTTCTGCTGGCCCTTCTCTCCCACCTCGGGGAGCAGGAGGTGACGCTGGTAGCGGTTGCGCTGCTCAGCGGTGAGTGTCTTGGGCGTCACCCACGGACGTCCCTCGTCCTTCCAGCGGTTGAAGCCACCGATGACCGAGACCACGTCGGTGTAACCGAGGTCGCCCAAGGTCTTGGCTGCGAAGGCCGAGCGCACGCCACCGGCGCAGTAGACGACCACGGGGGCGCTCTTGTCGAGCAGCCGAGCCTCGACCTGGAACTCAAGGTGGCCACGAGGGATGTGGATCGCTCCGGGGACCGCACCCTGCTCGAACTCGTCGGGCTCTCTCACGTCGAGGAAGACCGAGGAGCCCACCTGGTCGGTGACCTCGGCGGGCTCGACCTCTCGGATCTGGGTCTTGGCGTCGTTCAGCAGTTCGCGGGGTGTGGGCATCAGCGTCTCCAGGTTCTTCGTGTCACCTGCTGTAAAACACTACCATTTGGGTCAACATTCCCGTTCAGTCGCGGGCGAGCAGAGGGAGCCCCGATGGACGTCATCGAAGCACTGTCCACCCGCCGCATGGTGCGCAGCTTCGCTCCACATCTGATGGCGGAAGAGGACGTCCTCGGGCTGCTCACCGATGCCCTCTGGGCACCCACCGCGGGTCACAGCAGAGGGATCCGCTGGATCGCGCTCGTGGGGGCGAGCGACCTCGCTGCCTACTTCGACGCGGCGACCGATGCGTCGTGGCGAGAGAGCGCCGCGCGGGCACCCGGGCTCCAGCGAGCAGCGGCTGGTGCCGTTTGCGTGGCGGATCCCGCTCGTTACGTCGAGCGGTACGCGGAGCCCGACAAGCAGTCCTCGGGCCTCGGTGCTGGGGCTTCCTCGTGGCCAGTCCCCTACTGGGTCGGCGACGCCGGGGCCGCCACCATGGCGGCCCTGCTGCTGGCCCAGGAGCGCGGGATCGCCGCCTGCTTTCTCGGTTCCTTCCGCCGGAGCGACGAGCTCGGCGCGCTGGTGGGTCTCGCTCCCTCGGAGGTCATCTACGGGACCGTCCTGTTCGGCGTCGCCGGTGAAGACGACCGGCGCTCGTCTTCCCTCGAGCGACCTGGTCCCTCGAGAGCGCAGCGAGTCCGGCGTCTCGGCACGCCACCCACCTGAGGGCCCACGCGCAAACTCGTGGCAGGGGTATCGTCAGCGTCCATGAGGCACCCGCTGCTCCAACGCATCCGGGACCAGCTGATCTCGGCGTTCGTGGCGGAGCGGTCCAAGGTCATCTACGTGCCGGTGACGAAGGCTGGCTCGACCAGCATGCTGCGCATCTTGGCCGACCTCGAGGGCTACGACATCACGAGCTTCCTGCACCTGCCTGAGCTCGTGCACAACCAGGCGAACTTTCCTCTCCCCCTCCTCTCCACGCTCGACGAGACCCGCCAGCTCGAGCTGCTCGAGGACCCGGCCTGGCTGAAGCTCACCGTGGTGCGCAACCCCTACCAGCGGATCTACTCAGGCTGGGAGGACAAGCTGCTCATCGGTCGCTTCGGCTGGGATCGCCTGACACCACCGTCCCTGGTCCTGCACCGAGGGGGCATCGACGTGGGCGCGTCGTACCGCGCCTTCATCGCTGACCTGGACCGTCGCTGCGAGGTCTGGATGGGAGACCCGCACTTCTGCACCCAGGCGCAGCTCGCTCGTCCTGAGACGATCCCCTACGACCAGATCGCCTCCACAGCCGAGCTCGGCGAGCTGATCAGCCAGCTCGAACAGCGAGCGAAGCGGCGTGCCGACACGACGAGGGTGAACGAAGGGCTGGGCCTGCCCGCCCAGGGCTTCGTGGACGACGCTGCCGCGGAGACCATCACCCGGCTCTACGACGTTGACTTCGCCCTCAGCCGCACCTCCCCCGAGCGTCCGAACAAGAAGGTCGTCAAGGTGGTCTTGGACCCGGTGACGACGAACCTCCGCTCCCACATGCTCAGCCGGTACCAGCGCATCAGCGAGCAGCTCTGGAGGGCTCGCCAGAAAGCAGGCGTCGCCCCTCCTGGGGACGCCATGCCAAGGGGCTAGGGCCGAAGCAGCTCGAGGATGGTCCTGAGCGAGAACGCCGTGCCACCCTTGGTGAGATAGCCCGCGTCCTTGTCTGATCGGCCTGGTCCCGCGATGTCGAGGTGCACCCAGCTGCGGTCGTCGACGTAGCGCTGGAGGAAGAGGCCAGCGGAGATCGTGCCGGCCTCTCCGGTTGCGCCCGTGTTCTTGATGTCGGCCACCTCCGAGGCGATGTGGCTCTCGTACTCGTCGACGAGCGGGAGTCGCCAGAGCGCCTCACCGGTCGCGGCTCCTGCATCGATGAAGGCCTGAGCCGCGTCGTCGTCGTTGCTCAGAAGGGCGCCGACACCTTTGCCGAGCGCCACCACCGCCGCTCCGGTCAGCGTGGCGACGTCGACGATCAGATCTGGCTCTTCTTCGATGGCCAGGCTCAGGGCGTCAGCCAAGATCAGTCGCCCTTCGGCGTCCGTGTTGAGCACCTCGATGGTCGGGCCGCTCCGAGGGATGAGCACGTCACCGGGCTTCATGGCAGCCCCACCGGGCATGTTCTCCGTCATCGGAGCGAGGGCGGTGACCTTGGCGTCGACGCCCAGCGAGGCCAGCGCGGTCATCGCCGAGAGGACCACGGCCGCGCCCGTCATGTCCGTCTTCATCGTCGTCATGCCCGTGGCCGTCTTGAGCGAGAGCCCGCCGGAGTCGAAGGTGATGCCCTTGCCCACCAAGAGCACGTGCCGAGTGGGCTCACCGTCGGGCTCGTAGACCGCCTTGACGAGCCGTGGGGGCTCGTGCGAGCCCGCGGCCACCTTGAGGAGCGCGCCCAAGCGCTCGGAGACCAGGCGGTCCTCGTCCCACACCTCGACGGTCACCCGAGGGGCCTGGGCGAGCTCCTCAGCGACCCGCTTGGCCAGGATCGCGGGTGTGAGGTTCGAGGGCGGCTCGTTGATCACGTCGCGGGCGAAGCCGACAGCGTGGGCGATGGCCTGACCTCGAGCGAGAGCTTCGTGGTCTGAGCCGGTGACGACGAAGCTGGTGGCCGCCTCACCTTGCTCGCTTGCGCTGATGGCGAAGCGATACGAAGCCAAGAGACCACCGACCACGGCGGCCTCGATCGCGACGGGCTCGTCGGGGACGACGAGCAGCGCCCGGCCCTTGGGCGTCAGCCGCACGCAGGTCGCGGCCACCTTGCGCCAGGCTTCGGCGTCGCCGAGGTCACTCCCGCCGAGGCCGAGCAGCACGATCGTGGGCCTTCCGGGAGCGGCCTCGTAGACGAGGGAGGATGCCAACGCGCCGTCGAAGCCCCGGCGCTCGAGTGAAGCAGCGTCGAGCGTCGTCGCCAGGCCCAGCGACCCCACGTCTCCGACGATGGCGAGCTCCCCGTCTGTCTTTCGGACGCCCATCCCGATCAGGTCAAAGGTGTCGAGCGCAGCGGCGTCATGCAGCTCAGCTGTCAGCGCGAGCGGCATCAGGCGCGCGGGCGCTTCGCCAGCTGGTGGGCGTCGCCCTCAGCCCAGCGAGCCATCGTCCAGACCAGGTCTGAGAGCCGATTGAGATACGCCACCACGTCTGAGTCCTCCAGTTCACAGCCCACCGCCAAGCGCTCTGCCCGCCGGACGATCGTACGTGCGACGTCCAAGGTGGCGGCGAGCACGTTCTCACCAGGGATGACGAACTCGGTGGGCATCTCGACCTCGGCCGAGAAGCGGTCGATCTGCGTCTCCAGAGCCGCCACCATGGGCGCCGTGACCAGGGTGACGCCCTCGATCAGCTTGTGGCGGTTCTCAGGCGCCGTGGCGACCTCGGCCATGAGGCAGTAGAGCTCGCGCTCGATCTGGGTGAGCGACTCGTCGAGGACGTCGAGCTCTCGGGTGTGCGAGCGAGCCAGTCCCAGCATCGCCTGAGCCTCGTCGACCGCGCCGTTGAGCTCGATGGCGCTCGAGTCCTTGCGCACCCGACCGCCGTAGAGCAGACCCGTGGTGCCGTCGTCGCCGTGGCGCGTGTAGATCTTCATCTCCGCCCAAGGTTATCGGGGGTCCCGGTAGCCTTGGTCCCCATGCCACAGCGCTTTCCGATCCTCGCGCGCCTCGACGCGAGCAGCGATCCCTACCTCGCCGCGCTCAAAGAGCGGGTCCTGATCTACGACGGCGCCACCGGCACGAACCTCCAGCTCATGGACCTCAGCGCCGATGACTTCGGAGGCCCTTCACTCGAGGGCTGCAACGAGATCCTGGTCGACACGCGACCAGACGCCATCGATCGGCTCCACCGCTCCTTCCTCGAGGTGGGCTCTGACGTCATCGAGACCGATTCGTTTGGCTCGTTCTCGGTCGTGCTCGCCGAATACGGGCTCGAGCAGCGCGCAGAAGAGCTCTCTCGACGCTCGGCTGAGCTGGCTCGAGCGGTAGCGGATGATTTCACCACCCAGGACAAGCCCCGCTTCGTGGCAGGCTCCATGGGCCCCGGCACCAAGTTCCCCACGCTCGGCCAGATCTCCTACGTCGACCTGCGCGACTCCTACGCCGAGATGGCACGCGGGCTCCTCCTGGGCGGTGTGGACCTGTTCATCATCGAGACGATGTTCGACTTGCTCGGGGCGAAGGCTGCCATCAACGGCGCTCGCCTGGCGATGGCCGAGGTCGGTCGCCAGATCCCTCTCCAGGTGCAGGTCACCATCGAGCTGACCGGGCGGATGCTGCCTGGCACCGAGATCGGGGCAGCGCTCAACGCCCTTGAGGCCATGGCCATCGACGTGATCGGCCTCAACTGCGCCACCGGTCCGGTCGAGATGGGAGAGCCCCTTCGTCACCTCGCTGAGCGCACGACGCTGCCCATCTCCGTGCTGCCGAACGCCGGGCTCCCAAGCGTCGTCGATGGTGCCATGCACTACGACCTCACGCCGGACGGCTTGGCTGAGCACCTCTCCCGGTTCGTCAACGAGCTCGGCGTGAACGCCGTCGGCGGCTGCTGCGGCACGACACCAGAGCACCTCGCGGCGGTCGTCGCAGCAGTGGGAGGCAGCGCGCCACTCGAGCGCAAGGTGAACCCTGAGCCGGGCGCCTCATCGATCTACTCGACCGTGCCGTTCCGCCAGGACACCTCGTTCCTCGTGATCGGCGAGCGCACGAACGCCAACGGGTCCAAGCGCTTCCGAGAGGCCATGCTCGACGCCGACTGGGACACCTGCGTGGCCATGGCCAAAGATCAGGTCAAAGAGGGCAGCCACGTCATCGACGTCTGCGTGGACTACACCGGTGCCGACGGCGTCGGCGACATGGAAGCGCTCACCAGCCGCTTGGCCACCCAGTCGAGCGTGCCGATCATGGTCGACACCACCGAGGCGCCGGTGGCTGCCACGGCGCTTCGCTGGCTCGGAGGACGAGCCATCTTGAACTCGGTCAACTTGGAAGAGGGCGCGGACGAGGGCACCAGGCTGGACTCGTTCTTGAACCTTGCCCGTGAGTTCGGGGCGGCGCTGGTGGCCACCTGCATCGACGAAGAGGGCCAAGCCCGCACGGCCGACTGGAAGGTCCGCGCCGCCAAGGCCATCGTCGACCTCGCTGTCGAGCGCTACGGGCTCTCGCCCGAGGACGTCCTGATCGACCCGCTGGCCTTGCCGCTCTCGACCGGCATGGAGGAGTCACGCCGAGACGGGATCGAGACGATCGAGGCGATTCGTCGCATCAAGGCCGAGCTGCCCGGCGTCTCGACGGTCCTCGGGCTCTCGAACGTCTCGTTCGGTCTCAACCCCGCGGCCCGACAGGTGCTCAACAGCGTCTTCCTCCATGAGTGCGTGGCCGCCGGTCTCGACGCTGCCATCGTCCACGCGTCGAAGATCCTGCCCCTCAACAAGATCGATGAGCGCGTCCGCGAGGTCTGCTTGGACCTCGTCTACGACCGGCGGCACGAGGGCTACGACCCGCTCTCCGAGCTGTTGGGTCTCTTCGAGGGCGTCAAGATCGCCGCGCAGGAAGAAGAGGACCTGAGCGACCTGCCGATCGACGAGCGCCTGGAGCGTCGGATCATCGACGGGAACCGCAACGGGCTGAGCGACGACCTCGACGAGGCGATGGCCGCGGGCCACGCTCCCCTCGCCATCGTGAACGACTTCTTGCTCGCAGGCATGAAGACCGTGGGCGAGCTCTTCGCCAGCGGCGAGATGCAGCTGCCCTTCGTGCTCGGCTCGGCCGAGACCATGAAGCAAGCCGTCGCTCACCTCGAGCCACACATGGAGAAGGCCGACCAGGGCGGCCGGGGCACCATCGTGCTGGCCACGGTCAAAGGCGACGTCCACGACATCGGCAAGAACCTGGTCGACATCATCTTCACCAACAACGGCTACGAGGTGGTCAACCTCGGCATCAAGGTCGGGGTGAGCGAGATGATCGCGGCCGTCGAAGACCACGACGCTGACGCCCTCGGGATGAGCGGCCTCTTGGTCAAGTCCACCTTGATCATGCGCGAGAACCTCGAAGCGCTCAACGAGCGAGAGCTCGCCGGCGTCCCGGTCCTCCTGGGGGGCGCGGCGCTCACGCGCACCTACGTCGAGCGCGACCTCAGAGCCGTCTATGACGGGCGGCTCTTCTACGGCAAGGACGCCTTCGAAGGTCTTCGCACCATGGACCAGCTCATGAGCAACAAGCGCGACGGCGTCGACGATCCCGACTTCGGCCGCGTGCTCTCGACCTCCAAGGTCCAGCGACGCTTCCGCGAGCAAGACGACACCCCCGTCGAGGGCCAGCCCTGCGCGCGCGCCGTCCGTGGCCCTCGACGTGCCGATCCCTGTGCCGCCCTTCTTGGGCTCGCGCGTGGCCAAGGGCATCTCGGTCGACGAGATCGTGCCGTACCTCAACCAGACGGCCCTGTTCCGCAACCAGTGGGGCTTCCGACCGCTCGAAGGCGAGGACGACGCCACCTTCAAAGAGCGCGTCAGCGCCACCTTCAGAGAGCAGCTCGCCGAAGCCGTTGCTGAGGACCTGCTGATCCCCCAAGTGGTCTGGGGTCACTGGCCGGCTGCCTCCGACGGCCAAGACGTCGTGCTCTTCACCGACGACGAGCGCACCACCGAGCTCGTGCGGTTCCACTTCCCTCGCCAGAAGGTCGAACCGTGGCTGTGCATCGCGGACTTCTTCGCCCCACTCGGCTCTGAGCGCCACGACTACGCCAGCTACATGCTCGTGACCATGGGTCACCGGGTCTCGGAGCGGTGTCGCGAGCTCTTCGAGGCCGACCGCTACCAGGACTACCTCTTCCTCCACGGTTTGGGCGTCGAGATGGCCGAGGCGCTGGCCGAGCTGTGGCACCGCCGCATCCGAGAAGAGCTCGACATCGCCTCAGAGGATGGGCCCAGCGTCGCGGGGCTCTTCCGCCAGCAGTACCGCGGCGGTCGCTACTCGTGGGGCTATCCGGCGTGCCCCGACCTGATGGACAACGCCAAGGTCGCCGAGCTCCTCGAGGCCTCGCGCATCGGGGTCGAGGTCTCAGAGGGCTTCCAGCTCCACCCCGAGCAGACCACCGATGCGATCATCTGCCACCACCCCCAAGCGAAGTACTTCGTTGCCTGACGGAGCTCGACGAAACAACGCAGATCGTCGAGCTCACCCTGGGCGCTCCGGCCAACGGCGGGGGGTTCGTCGCCCGCGATGACGACGGTCGTGTCATCTTCGTGCGCCATGGTCTCCCCGGGGAGAGGGTCCGCGCCGAGCTGACCGAGAGCCATGCCCGTTGGGCTCGCGCGGACGTCGTCGAGATCCTCGAGGCTTCGCCCGATCGAGTCGCGCCACCTTGTCGAGCGGCTGGCCGCGGACGCTGTGGAGGGTGCGACTACCAGCACGCCACGCTCCGAAGCTCAGCGGGGCTTCAAGGCCCAGCTCCTCGAAGAGCAGCTGCGTCGGGTCGCCAAGATCGACAGAGCCGTCGTGGTCGAGGGCTTCAGCGACTCGGGGCTCGGCACCAGGACCCGACTTCGCTTCGGCGTGACCGCCAAGGGATCGCTCGGGATGCGCCAAGCGCGCCAGCACCGAGCTGTTCGAGGTCGCCTCGTGCCCGCTCGGCGTCGAAGAGATCGCCACCGCGTCCCTCGACGACGAGGCCTATCCCCCAGGCCATGACGTCGAGATCCTGGCGCTCGCCGCCGGAGCGCCGGCGATGGTGGCGCTGGTCGAGTGGACCGAGGAGGAACCTGACCCGACGGAGGCATCACTCGACCCCGAGCGACGAAGAGGGGCTCGGGGCGGTCCGGGTCGAGGTCGGGACCGGACAGCTACCGAGTCTCGGCGGGCTCGTTCTTCCAGATCCACCGTCAGGCCCCTCTGGTGCTCATCGACGCCGTGCTGGAAGGTCTCGATCCGAAGCCGGGCGAGCACGTCTTGGACCTCTACGCGGGCGTCGGCCTCTTCAGCGTGCCTCTGGCCAGAGCCGTCGGCGACGAAGGTGTCGTCGTCGCCGTCGAGGCGGCCCCCTCCGCCGTCGCCGATGCGAACGCTGAACCTGGCAGGCTTCCGCCAAGCCCAGGTCATCGAGGCCTCCGTCACGCCATCCTCGCTCGAGGAGATCGCCTTGGGCGCTCAGGGCGCTGTGCTCGATCCTCCGCGCTCCGGGGTGGACAAGGGCGTCCTCGAGGCACTGATCAACGAGCCGACCCTCGAGCAAGATCGTGCTCGTCTCGTGCAACCCGGCGACGTTCGCCCGAGACCTCAAGGTGCTGCTCGACGCTGGCTTCGAGCTCGCTTCGCTTCGGGCCCTCGATCTCTTCGAGATGACCGAGCACCTCGAGATCGTCGCAGCCCTACGTCGCTGAAGGCTTGGCGCCGAGTCCCACGGCCACCGGCTGCACGGTCGAGGCCGCCTCGCGTGCGTGGTAGCTCGAGCGGGTGAGCGGGGAGGACTGCACGTGGGCAAGACCAAGCGCACGACCCTGCGCGGCAAGCCAGTCGAAGAGCTCAGGCTCGCCATAGCGGGCCACAGGGAGATGCTCCTTGGTGGGACGGAGGTACTGACCGATCGTCACCAGCACGACACCAACCGCCTGGAGGTCCGCCATGGTGGCGACCAGCTCGTCGTCGGTCTCGCCGAGGCCCACCATGAAGCCCGACTTGACCGTGAGCCCAGCTGCTGCTGCTCGGGCCAGGACGGTGAGGCTCCTCGCGTAGCCCGCCTGGGGCCGCACGGCACGCTGGAGGCGAGCGACCGTCTCGATGTTGTGGTTGAGCACGTCAGGGCGCTCCGCCACGATCAGCTCAAGGTCGTCGGCTCGTCCCTTGAGGTCAGAGATCAGCACCTCGACCGTGGTGGCAGGTCGACGCTCTCGGATCGCTCGGATGGTCGCTGCGATCGCGCCCGCACCGCCGTCGGCGAGATCGTCTCTCGCCACGCAGGTCACGACGGCGTGCGCCAAGCCCATGCGCTCGACCGCCTCCGCCACCCGCTCGGGCTCCGTCGGGTCGAGCGCCAGAGGGCAGACGGGTGTCAACCAAGCAGAAGCCGCATGAGCGCGTGCAGCGCTCGCCGTTGACCATGAAGGTCGCGGTGCCCTGGGCCCAGCACTCGAAGATGTTCGGGCAGCCCGCCTCCTCGCACACCGTGACCAGACCGAGGTCAGAAATGACCGAGCTGGTCGAGCGATAGCGCTCACCCAGCGTCACGGGCACCCGCAGCCACGGCGGCTTCCGCTCATGGATCGAGAGGCCACCGGTTCGGATCCACCCCTGCAGCACGAAGGCGCCTGCTTGCCATCGGCTCTCGTCCGAGCTGCTCGAGATCAGCAGGATCACGCACGGCCACGGAGGCGAAGTCGATGCCCTCGTTCGGTGCGAGCTGGTCGCCCAACGCCACACCCAACCGCTCGACGACCTCGTCGAAGGTGGCGTCTGCGCCACAGGCCTCGAGCGAGGTCACGCCGTGCTCGGCGATCCCGCACGGGCACGATGGCGTCGAAGAGCGAGAGATCGGTGCTCACGTTGAGCGCGACGCCGTGGAGCGTCCTGCGACGTCCTCCAGCCCTTTCGGTCCGCACGCCGATGGCCGCTATCTTGCGTGGCGTCTCGCTCTTGATGCCGACCCAGATACCCGGATAGCCCTCGAGGCGACCGATGCCAGCGAGCGCTTCGTCGTCGAGGAAGGACCTCACGGTCTCGAGGACCGCCTCTTCGAGACGCGCCACGTGACCCACGATCGCCTTCGGATCCTCCTCGATGCTGACGTGTGCGTAGGCCACGACCTGGCCCGGTGCGTGGAGGGTCACGTCGCCGCCCCGGTCCGTGACCACCAGCTCAGCGCCGATCGAGGCCGGCTCTTTGAGGACATGGCTCTCATCAGCGTTTCGCCCCAAGGTGATCGTGGTGGGGTGCTCGAGGATCAGCACGTAGTCGTGGTCTGAGCCAACGAGGGCTTGTTGGAGATCACGAGCCTCGCCGAAGGGCACTCGACCCACGTAGCGGACGCGGAGCGGAGCCATCAGAGCTCGGTCGACCAATCCTGGCTTCCCAAGAGCTCGGCGACGCGCTCTAAGAAGCGGGTGGCGACGGTGGCGTCGATGACGCGTACGTCGAAGCCCAGACCGAGCACGCCCACCGACCGAACGGCGATCGAGTCGAAGCCCAGCTCATCGGTGAGGACCACCGCCCGTCGGGTCGCACGCCGCCGACGCTCAAGATCGCCACCTGCGGCTCGATGAGACCAGGGATGGAGACCAGCACGCGCTCGGAGGGTGCCGCTGCCACCGTGAAGGTTCCGCCGAGCAGGTCATCGACAGCAAGCTCGCCCGCCTGGGCGCGACCCAGCAGCTCGCCGAGGCGGCGAGAGAGCCCTCGCAGGTTGAGATCTTGTGCGCCGGCGATCACGGGCACGAGCAGTCGGCCCTCAACGTCGATGGCGACCCCGATGTTGCGATCAGGGTGTGCTTCGACGCCGGCGCCGCTGATCGAGGCATTGAGCTCGGGGAACTGAGCGAGCGCCTCCACCGCGGCGCGCACGGCGAAGACGGCGTCGTCCAAGACGATGCCGTCTGCCTCCGCCGTGCTCGCAGCCCCAGAGCGACGAGCACGCTCCACGCCCTCATAGTCCGCCTCGACGGCGACGAAACCTTGGGTGACCATCGACGCCTGGCCATCTGCCGCCACAGGACGAGGTGCCGCCGTCGGCCTCGGGGTGCTCTTGGCCTGCTCGGCATCGGCGCGGCGTGATCCGACCGCCTGGGCCCGTGGACGCCACGTCGCTCGCGTCGACGCCTGCGTCAGCGAGGAGCTTGCGCACCATGGGCGAGCTCGTCGTCCCTGCTGCGCGCCCGGGTGCGCTCGGTGGTGTGGCTGGTGGAGTGGTCGCACTCGAGGCAGTGGTGGCCGCGTCGACCGCTGGTGCCTCGACGCTCGGCGCCGGTTCGGTCGCCACGGGGTCCTTGGTCTCGCCGCTCGATGCCGGAGGACCCGCGGCACCGGCATCACCGATGACCGCCACCGTGGCACCTACCGGGACGGTGTCTCCCTCCTCAGCCAGGATCTGGGTGAGGACGCCGGCGGCCGGCGAGGGAAGCTCCGAGTCGACCTTGTCGGTTGAGATCTCGAGGAGGGGCTCGTCTCGAGCCACCTCGTCGCCGACGGCCTTGAACCACTTGGTGATGATGCCCTCGGTGATGGACTCGCCGAGCGCGGGGAGGACGACGTCAGCCAACGTGCAGCCCTCGTCCAGTCAGCGCGAGAACGGTCTCGCCAAAGGTCTCCGACAAGGACGGGTGAGGTTGGATGAACTGGGCCACCTCTTCGGGAGTCGCCTCCCAGTTCACCGCCAGATAGCCCGCTCCGAGCTGCTCGGTCACCCACGGACCAGCCATGTGGACGCCGAGGATCTTACCCGTGGTGCCATCGGGTCGCTTCTCCGCGATCACCTTGACCAAGCCCTCGGTCTCTCCGATGATCCGAGCCCGGCTGTTGCCCCCGAACGGATCCTTCTTGACCACCACGTCGAAGCCCTGGGCTTTGGCCTCTGCCTCGGTGAGACCGGCGAAGGCCACCTCGGGATGGCAGTAGATCGCCCACGGCACGCCGCTGTAGTCAACGGGCAGCACGGGCTCTCCCAAGATCGTCTTGATGGTGACGATCGCCTCGGCGAAGCCCACGTGGGCCAGCTGGGGCGACGCAGCCACGACGTCGCCCACGGCGAAGACGCCTTCGAGGCTTGTGCGCTGGAACTCGTCGGTCTCGACGAAGCCGCGCTCGTCGATCGTCACGCCGAGCCCGTCGTCGACCAAGCCCTCGGTCCTCGGCCGGCGGCCGACCGAGACGACGACCATGTCGACCTCCAAGGGGTCACGACCCTCGATCTCGAGTGAGGTTCCCGAACCGTCTTCCTTCGGCTTGTGACCGGTCACGACGGCACCGGTGATGACCTCGATCTTGCGCTTCTTGAAGGAACGAGCGACCACGTTGGCCACGTCGCTGTCGCAGGCGGCCAGGATGGACGGCAGACCCTCGACGACCGTCACTGCGACGCCGAGGTCGGCCAGCAGCGAGGCGAACTCGCACCCGATCGCTCCCCCACCCACCACGGCCGCTGTCGACGGCAGCTCGGCGAGGTCAAGGAACTCGTCCGAGGTCACGATGACTGAGCCATCGACCTCGAGCGTGGGAAGGCTCCGAGGTACCGAGCCCGAGGCCAAGACGATCGACGAGCCGTGCACGCTTGTGCCGGCGTCGTCACCATCGACGACCTCGACGACGTGGTCAGCGTGGAGGCGCCCCGTCCCTGAGAGCACCGTGACCGAGCGACCCTTGAGCAGGCCTGAGAGGCCTTTGAAGAGGGTCTCGACCACGCTGTTCTTCCGAGCCTGGCTGACCGAGAAGTCGATGGGCTCGGACGTGGCGTTGATGCCGAAGTCGCTGGCTCGACCCACGGTGCGCGCCACGGCGGCGGTCTCCAAGAACTCCTTGGCCGGCACGCAGCCTCGGTGGAGGCAGGTGCCGCCGACCTTGTCTCGCTCGACGATGGCCACGCTCAGGCCCGCTGCTGCCCCGTAGAGCGCTGCGGCGTAGCCGCCCGGTCCGCCTCCGATCACCACCACGTCATAGGTGGTTGGCGCATCTGGCATCAGGACCGTCCTTCCTCTCCGCCTCGAACGAGGCGGGTGTCTGTGGCTTCGGGGTCGATGCTACCGAGCGTCGAGGCGCTCTCGGACGAGCTCAGGCGAAGGTGCCACTGCGTGGAGCCTGCGCTCTGGCCGCTGCCACGGCCAGCTCGTCGACGACGTCGTTCCACTGGTCGCCCGAGTGGCCCTTGACCCACGTGAAGGTGATGCTCCGGCGCTCATCAAGCGCCACGTCCAAGAGCGGCCTCCAGAGATCCTGGTTGGCCACGGGCTGGCCCTGGCTGTTCTTCCAGCCGCGACGCTGCCATCCCGCCCACCAGCGATCCTGGAAGCACTTGACCACGTAGGTCGAGTCGCTCACGATCTCGACGATCTCGTCGTCGATCGTCCGAAGCGCCTCCAGGGCGGCCATCACCTCCATGCGCTGGTTGGTGGTGGTCGCCTCAGGTCCTGCAGCAAAGGGGCCATCGGGCACCGCCCAGGCCCAACCTCCAGGTCCGGGGTTGGAAAGACATGATCCATCGGTGTAGATGCGCACGCTCATCCGGTCGAGTCTCCCATCCTCGCCACCCCGACTCAGGGACGTCGCCGGTGCCCATGGCTGGTGGGTGACCAGCCATGCGGCAAAATGGATCGGTGCCCACTTCTCAGCTTCACCTGACCGGCGATGACGCGGCCGACGCCCTCTTGGCCTCGAACCCGCTCGCACTGCTGATCGGCATGGTCCTCGACCAGCAGATCCCCCTCGAGTGGGCCTTCCGCGGTCCTCACGAGCTCGAGAGCCGTCTCGGCGTGCCGCTGTCGGCGTCCGAGATCGCAGCGATGGACCCCGACAAGCTGGCGGAGGTGTTCTCCACCAAGCCCGCCCTCCACCGCTACCCCGGATCGATGGCGGCGCGAACCCAAGCGCTGTGCGAGACCATCGTCGAGGAGTTCGGCGGCCGTGCCCAGAGCATCTGGATCGACGCCCGAGACGGCAAGGACCTCTATCGCCGCATCAAATCGCTGCCCGGCTTCGGTGAGATGAAAGCCAAGATCTTCATCGCCCTGCTGGGCAAGCAGTGCGGGCTCAAGGTCACAGGATGGGAGGCGGTCTCGACTCCTTACAGCGAGAAGGGCTCCCGCCGCTCCGTTGCTGACATCGTCGATGAGACGAGCCTCAAAGAGGTCCGTGCCTTCAAGGCGCAGGCGAAGAAGGCTGCCAAGGCTCAGTGAGAGGCGTCGCTGAGCGCCGCCTCTACTGCTGTACCCCGGATCGGGCGGACCTCGCCAGCTTCGTGGGCAAGATCATTGACGGAGGGGTGGACCTCATCCAGCTCCGCGCGAAGGACCTCGAGGCTCGTGCGCTCCTCGAGGCCGCCACGCGCTGCCAGGCGGTCTGCGCTGACCGTGGCGTGCCGTTCATCATGAACGATCGACCTGATCTGGCCCTCGAGGTCGGCGCCGATGGCGTCCACGTGGGCCAAGACGACGCCCCGGTCGCTCTGTGCCGTCGGATCATGGGTCCTGACGCGATCGTGGGGCTCTCGACCCATGCCAGCGCCGAGCTGGCCGACGCGCTCTTCGAAGACGTCACGTACCTCTCGGCCGGGCCGGTCGAGGCGACGCCCACCAAGCCAGGCCGAGCGGGCACGGGTCTGCGCTACGTGAGCGAGGCGGTGACTGCCGCTGCCGTGCCGGTCTTCGTGACCGGTGGGGTGACGACCTCGAGCATCACCGAGCTGGCGAGCGTCGGCGTCACGCACTTCGTCGTCGTGCGCGCCCTCACCGAGGCCGACGATCCGTTCAAGGCTGCGCGAGCGCTTCGCCAGAGCATCGACGGAGCGCTCGGCCTCTAGCGCATCCGATCGAGCCAGCCCGTCAAGGTGGCGACCATCCGAGGGTCGGGGCGAAGCCAGTGGCCCGCTCCCTGGATGACCCGCAGCTCCGCACGGCCGTCGGCGGCCTCGACCAGGGTCCGAGCGGCGCTCGGAGGCACGATCCGGTCCTCGGCGCCGTGGATGATCATGAGCCGACGGCGGCTCAACGCCGCGATCGAGCCCAGCGGATCGAGGGCGAGCACGTCGGCGACGAGCTCCTCGGGAGCAAGGAGCGGCGTCGAGCCCACCACGCCAGCACGATGGCACGACTCGGCGAACTGCACCGGTGGTCCACACCACGCCGCCAGGTCCGCAGGAGTGGCCAGCGTGGCGATGCCTCGCACGTCGTCTCGCTCGACCGCAGCGGCAAGGGCGAGTGCGCCTCCGAAGCCGAAGCCCGCCAGCACGATGCCGTCGTGATCTTTGCCCAACGTCTGGATCACGCTGGTCAGATCATCTCGCCAACCCGACGCAGAGAAGGTCCCCGGCGAGCGGCCGACCCCGCGCAGCGAGGCCACGCCCACGGACCAGCCACTTTCCGCGCTGAAGCGCTCGGCGAGCTCAGGCAGCTGGTGGCTGGCGATCTTGCCGCCCCCGGTGTTGAGGGGCAGCCCGTGGCAGAGGAGCAGGAGCCGGCCGGTGGCGGTGGCCTTGGGCGGGAAGGCGATCGAGGTCTCGATCGGACCAGCATCACCTTCGACGGCAACGCTCTTGAGGCTCATGGCGCGACGCCGGGCGGGCTCAGATCCCCAGCTTCTGGGCCATGAGCTCGCGGTGATACGCCGGGTCGCCGAAGAGCAGCTCAGAGGACTTCGCACGCTTGAAGTAGAGATGCGCCGGGTGCTCCCAGGTGAAGCCGATCCCGCCGTGGATCTGGATGTTCTCAGAGGCCGTGTGGAAGTAGGCCTCCGAGCATGAGGACTTCGCCATGGACGAGACCAGGCCGAGCTCCTCGTGGTCATCGGCGGCCACCCAACCTGCGTAGTAGGCGGCGGACTTCGCCGACTCGACGTCGAGCAGGAGGTTGGCGCACTTGTGCTTGATCGCCTGGAAGCTCCCAATCGGACGCCCGAACTGGACGCGCGCCTTCGCGTACTCGACGGCGCTGTCCAAGCAGCGCTGCGCGCCGCCGACCTGCTCGGCAGCGAGCGCCACCACGGCGAGCTGGAGCGTCTTCTCGAGGCCCTCTCTTGCCCCGCCGTCGGTGCCGATGAGCCGCGCCGGCGTGTTCGAGAAGCGAAGATCAGCCTGCTTGCGGGTCTGGTCCATGGTGGCGAGCGCTGTGCGCTCGAGACCGTCAGCATCCCCTTGCACAGCGAAGAGGCTGAGCCCTGCCTCGCTGCGTGCCGCCACCAGGACGAGCGACGCGGTCAGCCCATCGAGGACGTAGCGCTTGGTCCCGGTGAGCCTCCAGATCTCGCCGTCCCTGGTGGCTTCGAGAGCGAGGGCGTCCAGGAGAGGCGGCCCGGCGTCTTCGCTGATCGCCAACGTGGCGGTGGCTTCGCCTGAGGCGATCGCACCCAAGAGATCCTTCTTGGCCTCTTCGTCGTCGGTGGTCAGCAGAGCGTTGGCGCCGAGGGCCACGGTGGAGAAGTACGGCGCGCACAGCAGCGCTGCGCCCATCTCTTCGAGCACCACCATCAGCTCGACGTAGCTGAAGCCAGAGCCCCCGTAGGCCTCGGGGATGGTGAGGCCCTGGAGACCGAGCTGGTCGGCCATCTGGCTCCAGACGGCGGGGTCGTAGCCCTCTTCGGTCCCCATGAGCCGCCGGACCTCAGCCTCAGGCGACTTCTCCTCTAAGAAGCGAGCCACCAGGCGTCGCAGCTCTTCTTGGTCCTCATCAAAGGCGAAGTTCATCTCTCAGGTCCTTTTCGTGCGTGACGGCACCGTCTCGTGGGCATGCCGCCCAGGGAGAGCCACGTCACGTTCTACTACAGCGACCTCCACGACCCGCTGCGCACCGGACGAGGCCGTTGTGGGAATCTTGGGGTCATGATCGCTGTGGATCTCGTCTACCAGGACGCCTCGTGCGAGGTGCACCAGACCGTCGTCGGCCCGCTGGAGAACAACGTCTACGTGGTGCGCTGCAAAGCAACAGGGGAGGCGGTCCTCATCGACGCCGCCGACGAGCACGATCACCTCTTGGAGGTCGCCAGCCGTCTCGGGGTCCGCTTCGTGCTCGAGACCCATGGCCACCACGACCACATCCAGGCGGTGCCCGCCTTCAGGGAGGCTGGCCTCGAGGTCTCGATCGCCCGGGAGGACGCCGCCATGCTCCCCTCCTATGACCTCACCCTCGACGATGACGCCACGATCAGCGTCGGACGGCTCGAGCTGGCCACCATCGCCACGCCGGGCCACACGCCCGGGTCAATGTGCTTTGCCGTCCGCGGCACCCCGGTGCTCTTGAGCGGCGACACCCTCTTTCCCGGCGGTCCCGGAGCGACGCGCTTTCCGGGCAGCAGCTTCGAGACGATCATTGCCTCGATCGATGCTCGGCTCTACCAGCACTTCGACGACGCCACCTTGGTGCTGCCCGGCCATGGGAGCTCGACCACCATCGGCACCGAGCGACCTCACCTCGACGAGTGGGTCGAGCGGGGCTGGTAGCCGAACGGAATCGAATTCCCGACCAAACCGCTAGGATTTGGGCCGTGACCGCTCCCCTTCTCGAGATCACCGACCTGCACGCCGCCGCTGACGGCGTCGACATCCTCAAGGGCGTGACCCTCCGCGTCGAGCACGGCGAGGTCCACGCCCTGATGGGACCGAACGGGGCAGGCAAGTCAACCCTGGCCAACGTGATCATGGGCAGCCCGGCCTACGAGGTGACCCAGGGGGCCATCCGCTTCAACGGCGAGGACGTGACGAGCTGGGCCGCTGACGTGCGGGCGAAGGCCGGCATCTTCTTGGCGTTCCAGTATCCCGAGGCCATCGGTGGCGTCTCGGTCATCCAGTTCCTCCGCCAGGCGGTCGCCGCCCGTCGAGCGGTCGATGATCTGAGCGTCCTCGAGGTTCGCCTTGAGATGGGCGAGTGGATGGACCGGCTGAAGATGGACCCCGCCTTTGCTGAGCGCCACTTGAACGAGGGCTTCTCCGGCGGCGAGCGCAAGCGCAACGAGATCCTGCAGATGGCCATGCTGGAACCGGCCTTGGCCGTGCTCGACGAGACCGACTCGGGCCTCGACATCGATGCCTTGAGCATCGTGGCCAACGGCGTCGCCACCGTGCGCTCGCAGCGGCCTGAGCTCGGAGTCCTCGTCGTGACCCACTACCAGCGCCTGCTCGACCAGCTCTCCCCCGACCACGTCCACCTCCTGCTCGACGGCCGCGTCGTCGAGTCGGGGGGCCCAGAGCTCGCGGCCATCGTCGAAGAGCACGGCTATGACCGGTGGCGCTCATGAGCCTCGACGTCGCCCTGCTGAGGAAGGACTTCCCGCTCCTCGAGCGCGAGGTCCACGGTCGTCGTCTGGTCTACCTCGACTCCGCTGCCTCGTCGCTGCCGCCACACCACGTGGTCTCAGCGATGAGCACGTACTACGAGACCACCCACGCCAACGTCCACCGCGGCGTGTACGCGACCGCCGAGGAGGCCACACGCCTCTACGAGCGCACGCGCAAGGTGGTGGGGAGCTTCTTGGGCTCGACCCACGGCGACGAAGAGGTCGTCTTCACCAAGAACACCACCGAGGCGATCAACCTGCTGGCCAACAGCTGGGGTCGGGCCAACCTCGGCGAAGGCGACGTGGTGGTGCTCTCGATCATGGAGCACCACGCCAACATCGTGCCCTTCCAGATGCTGGCCGCCGAGCGAGGCATCGAGCTGCGGTGGATCCCGATCGACGGTGACGGTCGGCTCATCCTCGACGAGCTCGACACCTTGCTTGAGGGCGCCAAGCTCTGCTCGGTCACCGCGATGTCCAACGTGCTCGGCACGATCAACCCCATCACCGAGCTGGCCGAAGCTGCGCACCGTGCCGGGGCGCTCATCCACGTCGACGCAGCTCAGGCCGTGGGGCACCTGCCTGTTGACGTCGTCGAGTGGGACGTCGACTTCCTCTCGTTCTCAGGGCACAAGATCCTCGGGCCCACCGGCATCGGCGTGCTCTGGGGCCGTACGAAGCTCTTAGAGGCCATGGCGCCCTTCTTGGGCGGCGGAGGGATGATTCTCGACGTCTCGACGGAGCGCTTCTTGCCCGCCGCCTCACCCCAGCGCTTCGAGGCCGGGACCCCTCCCATCGCGGAGGCAGTCGGGCTCACTGCAGCCATCGAGTACCTCTCCGCTCTGGGCATGACCGAGGTCCGTCAGCACGAGTCGGCCTTGACGACGGCCGCGCTTGCCCGGATCTCCGAGCAGTTCGACGGTCGTGTGAGCGTCTCGGGACCTGGGGCGGGTCCCGGCCGAGGCGGGGTGCTCTCGCTCACCCTCGAAGGGGTCCACGCTCACGACGTGGCCCAGATCCTCGACTCCGTCGGCGTCTGCGTGCGACCCGGTCACCACTGCGCCAAGCCCCTCATGCGCTTCTTGGGCGTGCCCGCCACCGCGCGGGCCTCCTTCGGCGTCTACAACGATCTCGACGACGTCGAGGTCCTCCTCGAAGGGCTCGAAGAGGCCGCTAGGTTGTTCTCGTGAGCACGGTGCACCATGGCTGAACTCGAAGAGCTCTATCGCGAGATCATCCTCGATCACTACCGCTCGCCTCGCAATCGCGGTGAGCTGGCGACGCCACCTGCTCACCGGACCGAGGGCTTCAACCCGCTCTGCGGTGACGAGGTCGTCGTGACCATCGACGTCGAAGACGGCGTGCTCAAGGACATCAAGATCGGCGGCCAGGGCTGCTCGATCAGCCAGTCCTCCGCTTCGCTCATGTCGGCTGCGGTCAAGGGGCTCTCGCTCGACGAGGTCCGTGCCAAGATCGCCACCTTCAAGACGCTCATGAGCGTCCACGAAGCCCAGCTCGAAGACTCTGAGACTGCCGACGAGCCTGAGCCGGTGGATCTGCGCAGCCTCGGCGAGCTCGCAGCACTCCAGGGCGTCGTCAAGTTCCCGGTGCGCATCAAGTGCGCCACCTTGTCCTGGAACACCTTGAACCAGGGCCTCGACGAGCTCAGCGTCTAGCGCACCAGCTCGCTCAGCACGGAGCGGGGTTGTAGTTCGGAGCGGTGGTCGTCGTGACCGTCGGAGCCGTGGTCACCGTCGTCCCCTTGGCCGCTCCAGCGCTTGAGGTGCTTGCGGGCACGGTGGTCGTCGTGACCGTCGGGGGCGGCACCGACTCGAGCGAGGTGTTCGGCGGCGGCGTGGACGGGTTGGTGTTGAGCGCCGTGCCGAAGACGTCGACCAGCATCTGCTGGGCCGCCGGTTGGTCCACGAAGAGCACGTCGCCCCAGGGCGAGACGTACCCGATGCTCTTCGTCGGCAGCGTGAGCGAGACCAGGCTGTTCGGGTTGAAGCTGTGATACTTGAGAGCCAAGCTGGCCAAGGTGTTGAAGCCGAACTTCGAGTCGAGCTTCACCCCTTGGGGGATCGAGCCCAAGAAGGCGTTGATCGTCAGCGGGTTGACCTTGGAGTGCGCCGAGTCGATCAGCGCCTTCAAGAAAGCGTCTTGACGCTGGATCCGGCCGAAGTCTCCGGTCCCGTCGCTGTACCAACCGCCGTAGACCTGGTATTCGAAGTGTCGGCTTCGCGCCACCGAGAGCGCTTGACCGCCGTTGAGCAGCTGACAGCCTGGCTGGGTCACCGAGAGGCCGGAGTAGGCGTCTCGAGCCGGGAAGGGGAAGTTCATCTTCACCCCGCCGAGCGCGTCGACCATGCCGACGAAGCCGCTGAAGTCCACCTCGACCGTGTCGTTGATCGGGATGCCGAAGTTGTCTTGGATCACCTTGACCAGCTGGTCGGGTCCCGAGTTGAACGCTGAGTTGATGCGGTTGAAGGTGCCGAACTGGCCCGAGAGATCCGGGCTCATCGACACCAGCGTGTCTCTCGGGATCGAGAGAAGCGTGATCGACCCCTTCGACGGGTCGAGGTGCAAGATCATGTCGACGTCGCTGCGCTGGCCTGTGACCTCGGAGGCCGAGCCTGCTTGAGCCTCGGCACTGCCCGTGAGACCGACACGAGAGTCAGAGCCGATCACGAGGACGTTGAGAGGACCGCCGTGGTAGTCGGTCTCGGTGGCAACGTCGATCTTCTTGATCTGGTCGAAGCGGTAGCGCAGGTAGAGGTATCCGCCGCCGAAGAACGCCACGATGAGCAGCACCAGGGCCAAGGACCCCACGAGGATCCTACGGCGTCGAACCTTGGGAGACGAGCGGCGCCGACGAGGTTGGCCTTGGTCGATGGCCGAGCCCAGGGCCGCCAAACCCTCTTCGTTCGGGACGCGCCGCTTCGCCCCCGGGCTTGCCATCTGGCTCTCCAGGTTGCGCAGGCCGTCAAGCTCCCCCCGACGGCCTCCACCGCGCTTTGACCTGCCGGTGTCGTCGTCACCAGCCACGGCGGCCAACCTACTCAGCCGTTGCGCCGATCTGATGGCACCTCAGCGCCAGGCGGTCAGCGGCCTCAGCCCGATCGAGCCTCAGCGCGCCCGCAGCAGGCCCGTCGTCGCCCCCTCAAGAAGCGAAGGCGGCGTAGCCAGAGTGCTCGAGCTCGAGTGCCAGCTCGGGGCCACCCGTCTTCTCGATCCGGCCTTTGACGAGGACGTGGATCACGTCCGCGTGGAGCTCGGTGAGCAGGCGCTGGAAGTGGGTGATCGCCAGCACGCCCAAGCCCCACTCGGTGGTCGCCAGCTCGAGGCGTCGAGCCACCGCACCCAGAGCATCGACGTCGAGGCCCGAGTCGATCTCATCGAGCACGGCGAAGGAGGGGCGGAGCGCGGCCAGCTGGACGATCTCGTTGCGCTTGGCCTCGCCACCAGAGAGATCCACGTTGAGTGGGCGCTCGAGCAGATCGGCACGGAGGCCCACCGCCTCGGCTTCGCTCGTGAGCGTGCCTTGGAGGTCGCTCAGGACGCCAGCCGCGCCCAGCGCGTCGAGCAGCGAGACACCTGGGACCTCGATCGGCTGCTGGAGGGCGAGGAAGAGACCAGCCTTGGCCCGCACGTAAGCAGGCTCTCCGACCAGCTCGACGCCGTCGATCGTGATCGAGCCCGCCGTGACCTCGGTTCCCGGCCGGCCCATCAGGGCATGCGCCAGGGTGGACTTCCCCGAGCCGTTCGGTCCCATGATGACGTGGACCTGACCAGAGGGGACCTCGAGATCGACGCCTCGGAGCACCTCGGTGTCTGCGACCGTGGCGCAGAGCCCCTCGACGCGAAGAATGTGCTCAGCCATCAGAGCTCTACCTCCACGATGCCGTCTCGAACCGACACGTCGTAGACCGCCACAGGCTTGGTGGCCGGCAGCGAGCACGGCTGGCCCGTGGCGAGCTCGAAGGTGGCTCCGTGTCGGGCACACTCGATCTCCAAGAGCTCGGGCAAGACCTCGCCTTCGGCCAGGGAGAAGTCCTCGTGGCTGCAGCGATCCTGGATGCAGAAGACCCGCTCGCCGATGCGCACCACGGCGAGGCGCTTGCCGTCGACGTCGTAGCGCTTGGCCTCACCGTCGATGAGGTCTTCGAACTTGCACACGACCGTGGCGGTCATCGAAGGCGCTCTTCGATCTCGTCGCGCACGAAGCCGGTGGCACCGGCCAGCGACGAGCGGTCGAGGAGGTCGCGGAAGAACCCGCGGACCAAGAGGGACTCAGCCACCGCTGGCTCGATGCCACGAGACTCGAGGTAGTAGCGCTGGTCCTCATCAAGGGGACCCACCGTCGAGGCGTGGCTGCAGCGCACGTCGTTCTCCTCGATCTCGAGGTTCGGGACGCTGTCAGCTCGGGCGTGCGGCGAGAGCACGAGGTTGTGGTTGGTCTGGTGGGCGTCCGCCTTGACCGCACCGTGGCGGACCCGGATGACACCGGTGTAGATCGACCGAGCCTCATCGTCGACGGCTCCCTTGCACAACAGGTCGCAGGTCGTCCGAGGAGCCGCGTGGTCTTGGAGGGTGCGCAGATCATGGACCTGGTCCTCAGAGCCCAGGTACGTCGAGCGCAGCACGCTCGATGCTCCCTGCCCCTCCAGCACGACGTCGGAGCGGATGCGGTCGTAGGTCGCTCCGAGACCCGCCGTGAGCTGCGAGATGGTGGCGTCTCGGCCCACCGAGCCTGCCACCGTGGCGAGGTGCCACGAGCCTCGAGCCAGCGACTGGATGGAGCCGTAGTTGAGGACCGCACCGTCGGCTACGCGCAGCTCGCTCACCGGCACGCTCAAGGTGTCCGCGTCGCCGCCGACGAAGACCTCGATGACGCTGGCCACCGCACCCTCGGCCAGGCGGACGATCGTCCTCGGGAAGGATGCACCGCCCTCTGCGGCGTGCACGATCAGCAGCGGCTCAGCCACGCGGGCGCCTCTCGCCACGTCGATGACCAGAGCGTCGGCCATCTGCGCCCCGTTGAGCGCCACGATGGCGTCATCAGGATCGCCGAGGCCCGACGCCACGAGGTCCGGGCCCTCGGGGTGATCGCTCAGGGCCCTCAGCGTGAAGCCTTCGGGCGGTTCCGGAAGCTCGGTGAGGCGCCCAGCGCCGACGGTGACCGTGACCAGCGAGCCTGGCAGCGTCATCGTCTTGCTCGAGGGCCGCGCCTCCCCGAAGCGCCCGAGGTCGAGGTCGCCGATGGGTGAGTAGCGCCACACCTCAGCGGAGGCCTCGGGCAGACCAAGCTTGTCGAATCGTGCTCGCTCGTGGTCGCGGCGCTCTTGGAGCCACGAGGGCCCGCCAAGTGAAGCCGGGGAGTCGGTGAGCAGCGGCGGCAAGGTCTTCCCTCTGAGGCGATGAACAGAACAGGCGCCGATTGGCGCGGGGAGAAGTGTAGTGGCGACGCTTCGGTCCTCCCCCAATCCAGGTCCGATGGCGTCTCGCCGAGCTCCTCAGCCCGGTACGTTGAGTCCCCGTGAGGCCCCGCGGACGGGTCTTGTGGCGCACCAGCCGTGGAGGTCGAGGCCAGCCCATGCCCGAGGAGAGCTGCTACTACGAGCGAGTCGGCGAGCACCGCTTCGCCCCCACCGAGCACGTCGGAGGCGCCTGGCGCGACGACGAGCAGCACTTCAGCCCCATGGGTGGCCTGATCGCCCACGCACTCGACTGCCATCTCGCCAGCCGTCCTCCCGACGGGATGCTCTTGGGCCGCCTCAGCTTCGACATCCTCGGCCAGATCCCGCGTGACGTCTGCGACGTCGAGGTCACGACCCTGCGACCAGGCCGAACCATCGAGCTGCTGGGGGCAACGCTGAGCATCGGTGGCCGGCCGATCGTGCTCGCTCGGGCCTGGCGCCTGGGTGCCGGCGAGACCGCTCACGTGGCAGGTCACACGGTGGCCCAACTCCCCTCGCCGGAGCGATGCGAGAGCCGAGACCTGACAGAGGAGTGGAACGGCGCCTTCATCCGATCGCTCGAGGTGCGCATGGCAAGCCCCACCGAACCAGGACGAGCCAGCGGCTGGGTCCGCTCTCCCCTCTCCGTCGTGGCTGGCGAGCCAGTGAGCGCGCAGACGAGCTTCTTGGCGCTCGTTGACACCGCCAACGGCATCGCGGTGCGGCGAGCCCCCTCGACGTGGATGTTCCCCAACGTCGATCTGAGCATCCACCTCTTCCGCTCGCCCACCGGTGCGTGGACCGGGCTCGACACCACGGTCTCTTGGGGTCCAGGTGGTCTCGGGGTGACGAGCACCGTGCTCCACGACGTCGAGGGACCGGTGGGCTTCGCGCAGCAGAGCCTCACGCTGCGTCCACTCCCCGGCAGCTGAGGCCAGCCCTAGGCTCAGGTCTTGCGCATCTGAGCAACGAGGAGACACCGTGGCGCCTGAGAGGTTCGAGTCAGAGGTCCTCACCATCGATCACGACGGTCACGTGGCCACCTTGTGGCTCGATCGAAGCGACGCTCGAAACGCCATGGGCCGTCAGTTCTTCGACGACTTGCCGCGAGCGATGGCGTCGCTCGATGACGATGACGGCGTGCGAGCCATCGTCCTCGCTGCTCGAGGGCCGCACTTCTGCGTCGGACTCGACCTCAAGGAGATGGGGCCGGCGTTGCTGGGCGCCGGCGAGGGCTCGGCGTCGGGTGCCGAACGCTCGAGGCGCGTCGCCGGCGACATCCGGCATCTCCAGAGGGCTGCCAACAGCCTCGCCGCCTCGCCGAAGCCGGTGATCGCCGCCGTGCAGGGCTACTGCATCGGGGGCGGCGTCGACCTCATCGCTGCGTGCGACGTGCGCGTCGCTGCGCATGACGCGATCTTCTCGGTGCGGGAGGCCAAGATGGCCATCGTCGCCGATCTCGGGAGCTTGCAGCGGCTGCCAAAGATCATCGGCCAAGGCCACGTGGCCGAGCTGGCCCTCTCGGGCAAGGACATCGATGCGGCTCGCGCCGCGACGATCGGCCTCGTGAACCACGTGCTCGACAGCCACGAGGCGACGTGGGCCAGCGCGAGAGCCATCGCCCAAGAGATCGCGGCCAACTCGCCGCTGGCGGTCCAAGGGACCAAGGCGGTCTTGGCGGCCAACGACGGGCGAACCGTCGATGAGGCGCTCGACTACGTGGCCAACTGGAACACGATGTACCTCTCGTCGGCCGACCTCACCGAGGCGCTGACGTCCTTCCTCGAGAAGCGCCCCGCCGCTTCGAGGGCCGCTAGAGCTCAGCGGCCGAAGCGCCACCACTTCTTGCCCGCCTTGGCCGCCTCTTTGGCTCGCTGCTCAGTCACCTCCGAGAGCACCTCCGGGGCGATCTCGTTCACGATCTCCTCGGCGGAGCCGAGCACCGAGGCGATGTCCTCCGGCGCAGCGTCAGGCTCGCGCTCGATGGCGGGCTCGACCAAGCTGCCGTGCACCCAGCCGACGTCAGCCAGGCGAGGCGCGTAGCTGGTGCAGTTCTCCGGGCACCGCCACGGCGCCTCGGGCGCGAGATCGAGCCCGCAGAAGCGCGCGACCTCGCCGGAGTCATAGGTTCGTGACTGGAAGTTCTTGCACTCTTCTCGCATCGCCATCGCACCATCGTGCCACTGCTCGCCCCTGGCGTGCGACGCACCCGTGCCAGGCTCAGCCGATGGAGCCTTCCATCTGGAGCTCGATGAGGCGGCTCCACTCGACGGCGTACTCCATCGGGAGCGTGCGGGTCACCGGCTCGATGAAGCCGTTCACGATCATGCCCATGGCTTGACTCTCGGTCAGGCCACGGCTCATCAGGTAGAAGAGCTGGTCGTCACCGATCTTCGACACCGTCGCCTCGTGACCGATGGCTGCGTCTTGCTCCGCCACCTCCATGTAGGGCTTCGTCTCTGAGACCGACAGGTCATCGAGCAGCAGAGCGTCACAGCGCACGAAGGACTTGGCTCCGGTTGCACCCTCATCGACGTGCACGAGGCCACGGTAGGTGGTGATGCCGCCGTCCTTCGAGATCGACTTGCTCACGATGGTCGACGAGGTCTCCGGGGCGCAGTGGACCATCTTGGCCCCCGCGTCCTGGTGCTGACCCGCTCCCGCGTAGGCGACCGAGAGGACCTCGCCTGAGGCCTTCGGACCCATGAGGTAGACGCTCGGGTACTTCATGGTGAGCCGCGACCCGATGTTGCCGTCGATCCACTCGACGTGGGCCTCGGCCTCGGCCCGAGCTCGCTTGGTCACGAGGTTGTAGACGTTCGACGACCAGTTCTGGATCGTCGTGTACGTGATCCGACTTCCGGGCAGGGCCACGAGCTCGACCACCGCTGAGTGCAGCGAGTCGGTCGAGTACACCGGAGCCGAGCAGCCCTCGACGTAGTGCACCTGGCTGCCCTCGTCAGCGATGATGAGGGTCCTCTCGAACTGGCCCATGTTCTCGGCGTTGATCCGGAAGTAGGCCTGGAGCGGCGCATCGACCTTCACCCCAGGGGGCACGTAGATGAACGAGCCACCTGACCAGACCGCTGAGTTGAGCGCCGCGAACTTGTTGTCGTTTGGCGGGATGATGGTGCCGAACCACTTGCGCACCAGCTCGGGGTACTCGCGCACCGCGGTGTCCATGTCGGTGAAGAGCACACCAAGGCGCTCGAGGTCCTCACGGTTGCGGTGGAAGACCACCTCGGACTCGTACTGGGCGGTGACCCCAGCGAGGTACTTGCGCTCAGCCTCGGGGATGCCCAGCTTCTCGTAGGTGTCCTTGATGGCGTCAGGCAGGTCGGTCCACTCTTTGACCTGATTGTCCGTGGGCTTGATGTAGTAGTAGATGTCCTCGAAATCGAGGTCGGGCATGTTGACGGCGAACCACTTGGCCATCGGACGACGCTCGAAGCGCTTGTAGGCCGAGAGACGGAAGTTGAGCATCCACTCCGGCTCTTTCTTGATGGCCGACATCTCACGGATGATCTCTTCGCTCAGGCCCTTCTTGGGCTTGAAGACATAGTCTTCAGCGTCACTCCAGCCCAGCTGGTACTTGCCGATGTCGAGGTCTTGGATGCTCATGGGCCCTCCGGCCTGCCGCTCCTGCCCGAGCGGGGATTAGTCCTACGTCGATAGTAGCAACTCGAGCGAGGGGCACTGCCGCTCGGGCTTCGCGTCCAGGCTGGCAGGCTGTGAGCCCATGAACCCCGCGCACACGCCCCCACAGCCCGAGCAGCGACCTGTCACGACAACGATCCACGGCGATGAGAGGACCGACGACTATGCGTGGCTCAGGAGTCGCGACGACGAGGCCGTCCTCGAGCATCTCCGGGCCGAGAACGCCTGGACCGAGTCGCAGCTCGAGCGCCTGGCGGACCAGCGCAGCTCGCTCTTCGACGAGATCCGCTCTCGGATCGTCGAGACCGATCTCTCGGTTCCGGTGCGCAGGGGTCCCTGGTGGTACTACTCGCGCACCAAGGAGGGCCTCAACTACCCGATCCACTGTCGGCGACGGGCGCTCGAGAGCGAGGCGACGCCCATCGACCCCAAGCAAGACGACGAGGAGATCGTCCTCTACGACGAGAACCTCGAGGCCAAGGGTCACGACTTCTTCTCGGTAGGCATCCTGGCGGCGAGCCCTGACCACCTGGTCTTGGCGGAGTCCACCGACACCGTCGGCGACGAGCGCTACTCGCTGTCCTTCCGACGCCTCGACGGCGGCCCGAACCCCAGCGAGGCGATCGACAACGTCTCGTACGGCTTCGCATGGGCCGAGAACTCCTCGACCGTCTTCTACACCCGCGTCGACGACGCATGGCGTCCTCACCAGCTCTGGCGCCACGAGGTCGGCACGGATCCCGCTGACGACGTGCTGGTCCTCGAGGAGCCCGACGCCCGCTTCAACGTCGGGGTGGGCAAGACCCGTGATGGCGAGTGGATCGTCGTGTCGATCTCGTCATCGACCACGTCGGAGACGAGGGTCATCCGAGCGGCGTCGCCCACCGAGGAGCCGACAGTCCTCGTCGAGCGGGTCGACGGCGTGGAGCACGGCGTCGAGCACCACGTCAACGAGCGAGGCGAGCGCTTCTGGCTCCTCGTCACCAACGCCGACGGTGCGATCGACTTCAAGATCGACGTCGCCCACGACGACCCGACCACGACACCGTCGTTCACGCCGCTCATCGCCCATCGGCCCGGCGTGCGCCTTGACGGCCTCGATGCCTTCGAGACGGCGCTCGTGGTCTCTGAGCGGACCAATGCGGAGACCAAGCTTCGCATCATCGATCTCGCACGCCGCTCAATCTCCCTCGAGAGCGGGCTCGGTGCCACGTTGATGGAAGCCAGCTGGGAGGTGACGACACCTGAGCGTCCGCAATCGACGTGGCTCGGTGCCAACCCGGAGACCGATCTGCGGGTGCTTCGCATCGGACAGACCTCGATGGTCACGCCCACGACAGTCGCTGAGCTCGATCTCGATTCCCGGTCGATCTCCGTGCTCAAGCGCCAAGAGGTCCCTGGTGGCTACGACCCAGAGCGCTACGTGACCTATCTCGATTGGGCCACCGCCCCCGACGGCACGAAGGTCCCCGTCTCAATCGTGCATCGACGCGATCTTCTCGCTGAGGGAGCAACGGCAGGGGACGATCCGATCACCCCTGCACCCTGCCTGCTCTACGGCTACGGCTCCTATGAGATCTCGATCGATCCCACCTTCTCCGCCACTCGCCTCGTACTCCTCGATCGAGGCATCGTCTTCGCCATCGCTCACATCAGGGGTGGCGGCGAGATGGGCCGTCGCTGGTACGACGAGGGTCACCTCGCCGCCAAGCACAACACCTTCGACGACTTCACGGCCGTCGCCGATCACCTGATCAGTCGGGGGGTCACCGCTCCCGATCGACTCGCCGCCCGCGGCGGCTCCGCCGGAGGCCTCCTCATCGGCGCGATCGCCAATCGCTCTCCCGATCGCTTCGGCGCCCTCTTGGGCGAGGTGCCCTTCGTCGACGCCCTCAACACCATGCTTGATCCCTCCCTGCCCTTGACGGTCGGCGAGTACGAGGAGTGGGGCAACCCCACCGACGATCCGGCGGCCTACGCCACCATCAAGGCCTACGCGCCCTACGAGAACGTCGCCGCGCTCGACGTCGACGGCGACGGCTCGTCGCTATCCGCCGATGCTGCTGACCGGTGGGCTCAACGACACCAGAGTCGGCTTCTGGGAGCCAGCCAAGCTGGTGGCGCGCCTGCGAGAGCGGGTCCCGGGGGTCGACGTGCTGCTTCGCATGGAGATGGGCGTGGGCCACGGTGGGCCGTCTGGTCGCTACGACTCCTGGCGAGAAGAGGCCTTCGTGCTGGCGTGGCTGCTCGAGAAGATCGGTGCGCTCGAGCTCTTGAGCTGAGGTGACCTAAGGAACGCGGGTGGTCGGCGGGCTCGTGGTCGTGGTGGTGGGAGCAGGCGTCGTCGACGTGGTGGTCGTCGTGGTCGGTGGTGGGTTGATGAAGCTGAGCACCAGCGGCACGGAGTAGTTGGCCGGGAAGTTCACCGGCACGCCGTTGATCTTGACGCTGACCCCAGCCGGTGCGCCCAACGAGATCGACAGGCCGCTCGCTCCCTTGATCTCTTGGGGTGAGCCGGCAGCCACGGTCCCCGCGAAGATCTGGCTGCCCGAGGCCGCCGTGGCGATCGTCCAGCACCCGCCGTTCGACGGTGTCACCGTGACGGTGTACGCCGAGCCGGCGACCAAGTACGTCGCCGCGGTGGCCGTCGCTCCGGCCTCGGGCGAGTAGCTCGTCGGTGCGGGCGCTGAGGTCGGGGTCGAGGCCTTGGTCGTGGTGGTGACGTGGTGGGGGGTGGTCGTCGTCGACGTGGAGGTGGACCCGTTGCCCGAGCGACCGATGGCGATGCCGGCGATGACCAAGATCACAAGGACGACCAGCGCAGCGACGGCAGCCTTGATCTCCCGGTTCTGCACGGGACGGCGGTTGTCCATCCGGTTGATCGCCCAGTGAGGATCCTCGTGATGATGCAGGCCGCGATGGTGGTCCTCACTCTCGACCCGGGGCTCTAGCGGCGCACCGAGCTCATCGAAGACCATGCCGTCCGTGCTGTCCGCCGGAGGTGGGATCCGAGGCGGCACGGTCGTGGTCGCGTCCGAGCGGATGACGGGCATCGGGGTGGGCTTGCGCAGCTCGGTGACCTCGTCGTCGGAGAGGATGCGGATGGACGATCCCATCGGGCCCCGCATCTCTTGGAGGGTGTCGAGGGCGTGGCGATAGTTGTCGATCGAGTGGATCTCGTCTCGCCCTCGACGCCGGAGCAGCAGGAAGCCGACGACGATCACGATGATGCCGATCATCACCAAGCCGAGGACGGTTCGCATCACGCCCATTCAACCTGATCGGCGCACCTGTCGCCGACCACGTCGCTCAGGTTCGAAGACCCCAGTAGGGGCGACGCCCCTCGGGGATGTCGGCGACCGTGGGATTCGCCTTGTCTCGCTCAGAGACCACCGGGTCGCTCACACCCCAGTCGATGCCGAGCGCCGGGTCGTCATAGGCGACGCCGAGCTCGTCGTTCGGGTTGTAGTAGCCGTCGACCAGATACCAGAGCAGCATGTCGGTGTGCGAGGCGAACCCGTGGGCTACGCCAGGCGGGATGAACAGCCCTCGATCCTGCTCGCCATCGAGGTCGACGACGAAGGTGGCCAGCTCGGTCGGCGAGCCCACCCTGAGATCCGCCAGCACCACGCGGGCGGTGCCTCGCAGCATGTACCAGTAGTCAGCCTGGTGCAGGTGGTAGTGAAGCCCGACCAGGGACCCAGCCACCTTCTCTGAGCGGTTGGTCTGGACCATCTCGCGACCCTTGGGTAGCCACTCGCGCCGGTAGGTCTCGACGAAGCGACCGCGGTCATCTCCGAACGAGGTCGGCTCGATGAGCTCGACGTCAGCGATCGGGGTCTCGTGATAGATCGGAGGCATCCCAAGACCGTATCGCCCGCCGTGGGCTCGCCCGGTCCAGAGGATGATCAGATGCTGAAGCCGCCGAAGCCGCCGCGATAGAAGACGAGAGGCGCTCCGGGCGACGCACCGAGATCGAGCACCCGACCAACCACCAGCTCGTGATCCCCGGCGTCGACGATCTGCTCGAGCTCGCAGTCGACCCACGCCAAGACCCCCTCGAGGATGGGCGAACCCGACGAGGCGTGCGTCCAGCCGACGCCGGCGAACTTGTCGGCGCCGGTCTCCGCGAAGACCCGGCACAGGGGCTCTTGGTGCGCCTCGAGCACGTTGACGCAGAACGCTCCTGCTTCGGAGATGCGCGGCCAGCTCGTCGACGACTTCGCCGCTGCGAACAGGATCAGCGGCGGATCAAGCGAGAGCGAGGAGAACGACTGACAGGTGAAGCCCACCGGCTGGCCGTCTTCGAGCGCGGTGACCACCGTGACGCCGGAGGCGAAGTGGCCGAGCACCTCGCGGAAGCGGCCGCGATCAAGCGGCGAGGAACCGAAGCTCATCTCGCTTCAGTCTTGGAGCGAGATGGTCAGACCCTCATAGGCCGAGAAGATCGCGTCCACGTCCCCGGCGCCGGGCAGCGTCAACGCCAGCGCCTCGAGCGCGCTCAGGCGGGCGTCGTCGTGCATGGGGTCGTGGTGGAAGAGCGCCAGCGCCTTGACACCAGCGGTCGCAGCGACGTGCACGGCGTAGGCGATGGTGGAGTGGCCCCAGTCGCTCTTTCGCTCGAACTCAGCGTCGTCATACTGAGCGTCGTGGATGAGCAGATCGGCTCCCTCGCAGAGTTCGAGCACCTCCGGTTGGATCGACAGACCGTCGACCGGTGCCTGGTGATCGGGGATGTAGACGACCGACGATGAACCGATCTCGACGCGAAAGCCGAGTGTCGGCCCCGAGTGCTCGACAGGCGCAGCGCTGACCACGGCCTGGCCGAGCTTCCACGGCTCGTCGCCCACCGCCAGCAGGCGAACCTCACCGTAGAAGTCATCCATCTGGACGGGGAAGAACGGAGGTCCGACGGCACCCTTGATGACCTCAGCGAGCGTTCGCTCCCCTTGGCTCGGCCCGTAGATCTCAAGGAGCGAGGAGGCGTCGTGGAGCGGAGAGAAGAAAGGCAGACCCAAGAGGTGGTCGTAGTGCAGGTGAGTGAGCAGCAGGTTTGCTCGCAGCGAGCGCCCCTCGGCGGCGAGCCCTGGCGCCAGATCGGCGCCCAGCGAGCGAAGGCCGGTGCCGGCATCCAAGATCAGCGGCTCGTCGCCGCCATCGTCGATGAGCACGCACGACGTGTTGCCGCCGAAGTGTGCGTAGGCATCGCCCGCACAGGGGCACGATCCCCTCGTCCCGTAGAAGGTGACCTCCACAGCGCCACCTTACCCACGGCTGCTCGCAAGGAAAATGGGGGGCCACCTCGCTCGTCGTGGTGGGCCCGCTACGCGAGGCCGAGGTGGTCGCCTCGGCGAACCACCAGGCCGTCGGCGACGAGCCCCTCGAGGGCTCGTTCGAGGCGCTCTGGGCCGAAGCGGTCTGTGAGGTCCTCTCTCCAGGGTGTCGTGCTCGGCGCACGGCGTGCAGCAGCGAGCAGCAGCCCCCGCAGCTGGCGGTCGGATCCCTGAAACGACGCTTGCGGCCTCGAGGTCCCGGCCGTCGAGAGGGCGGGATCTGGTTCGGTGAAGTCCGCTCTCCGCCATGAGCAACTCCGACGGAGCGGACAGCCATCGCAGAGAGGCCTCGCTCGGCAGTGGAGGGCTCCAAGATCGAGCATCGCCTGGTTGTGCGACCAGCCGCGGCCCTTCGTCACCAGCCGATCGGCGAGCACCTGGGTCTGCTTCGCCGGCAAGGGTCCACCGACGACCGCGCGCGAGAGGACACGAGCCACGTTGGTGTCGACGACCGCCACGTCTCGCTCGAAGGCGAAGGCCAGCACCGCTCGCGCGCTGTACGCACCGACCCCTGGGAGCGCCAGCAGCTCGCTGAGCTGGTCGGGGACCTCGCCGCCGTGGCGCTCCACCAGGGCGATGGCCGACTCATGGAGCCTGACCGCTCGTCGGTGGTAGCCGAGCCCCTCCCAGGCGCGCACCACGTCGGCTCTCGTCGACGACGCGCAGGCCCGAGGGGTACCCATGGTGGCCAAGAAGCGGAGCCACGCCGGGATGACCCGGGCCACCTGCGTCTGCTGGAGCATCGTCTCGGCCACCAAGATCGACCAAGGATCTCGGGTGGCTCGCCAGGGCAGATCTCGCTCGGGCTCGAGGGAGGCGAACCTGGCGCGCCACCGGCTCAGCGCCGCGCTCGAGAGCTCAGTCCCAGACGTCGTCAGCGTAGGGACGCCCTCGCTTCGGGGCGAAGGCTTCCTTCCACACGAGGGCCTTGCGCCGGAAGTAGCAGACCTCGAGGCCATCCTGGTTGAAGCCCTTGGTCTCGACCGTCACGACGCCTCGGTCGCTCTTCGACTTGGATGCGACCTTGCCGAGCACACGAGTCTCGGCATAGATGGTGTCGCCGTGGAAGGTCGGGTTCTTGTGGAGCAGCGTCTCGATCTCCAGGTTGGCGATCGCCGCACCGGAGACGTCAGGCACGCTCATCCCGAGCACGAGTGAGTACACAAGGTTGCCGACGACCACGTTGCGCTTCTGCGGGGACTCGTTCTCGGCGAACCAGGCGTTGGTGTGGAGCGGATGATGGTTCATCGTCATCATGCAGAACAGGTGGTCGTCGAACTCGGTGATGGTCTTGCCGGGCCAGTGGCGATAGATGTCACCGGGCTCGAAATCCTCGAAGTAGCGCCCAAACGGGCGGTCATAGGTGGTCATCGCACCATCGTCGCGGTTCGCAGGCTCAGACGCCAGCGCAGCGCTCAGGCTGCAGGACGGGTCGAGAAGGAGATCGAGCCGCCAGGAAAGTGCTCACCGTCGATGAGCAGCCTCCACGAGTAGCGCGTGCCCGGGTTCAGCACGAGCGGACCGAGGTTGATCGCCATGGGCACGTCGACGGGGGTGCCCTCCAAGATGCCCTCGGGCTTGCCGACCGCCAGCTCGCCTCGGATCTCGACCGGCTGGAGGCCGTCGGGTGTCTCGACCATGACCGGTCCCCCATCAGCGTCTTCCAAGAAGAGCTCCCAGTGATGCTCCTGGTCCGTCTCGTTCCACCCGACCTCGATCTTGATGGCGACGGCGGAGGGCGTGGGGTCAGGTCCCGTCAGGGACCAGCCACCGCCCAAGATGTAGAGCTTGCCGTCCGCCACCTGGGCGGCGTCGGCGAGGAGCATCGTCACGTTCACCCGAGCGACCCTACGGTCCCTGCTCATCGAGAGCAAGGACGGAGAGGGCACTCGGCGCTCCTTGTGCAAGGCTCGAGCACGTGAGCACAGAACCCTTGAGCGAGCTGCGCTACCTGCGAGATGACGTCTATCGGCGTCCCCTGGCGACTGCCCTCGAGCGACTGGGTCTCGGCGAGGGCTGGCGGTGCGCGGACGTCGGCGCAGGTGCGGGCGACGTCGCCATCGAGCTGGCCCACCGAGTGGGGAGAGACGGTCGGATCTATGCCGTGGACATCGATCCCGCCGCACGCGACGCGGTGGCCGAGAGCGCGGCCACCTTCGCACAGGTGATCGCTCTGACCCAAGCGGTCGAAGAGCTCCTGTTGCCCGAGGAGGTCGATCTCGCCTACTGCCGCTTCTTGCTGCTCCACGTCCACGACCCGTCGATCGCGCTGCGCTCGATGGCCGCCACCCTCCGCCCGGACGGCTGGCTGGTGGTCCAAGAGCCGATCACCTCAGCAGGGCGAATTGATGGCAAGCCCCTCTCGATGCCCGACGCCAGGCACCCCGACGTGGGTGCGTTGCTGCCAGGGCTGGTCGTCACAGAGGGCCTCGAGCTCATCGACGCGTGGAGCGAGTCACCGGCGTGGGCTGGCCCCGGTCCGGTGCGCGACTACCTCGCCGAGCTGACCGACGCTGATCCCGGGGACTCGTCGATCGTGCTTCCCCCCTTGGTGACCGTTCTCGCCCGCCGCGCCAGCTGAGCAGCAGATCCAGCCTGGCGCCACGGGACCTGGCACTACATTCGGTCCCATGTCAGACCTGATCGCTCCCGACCTCGAAGCCGCCGGTGCTGCGGTGCAACTCGCCCAAGGCGTCATCGAGGGTGCCATCGCCGCCGCCAAGGCTGCGGGTGGCGTCGATGAGAACCAGGTCGTCGCCTATGACCTGGCCCACGCGGCCTCAGCCGTGGCCATCGCTCGCTCCAGTCTCACCTACGGCGAGAAGGGACCGATCGAGGCGCTGCTGGCCTGCGCCTTCGTCGCCGACGCGCTCCGAGACCTCGGGCAGCGCTTCTTGGGACGCGAGGCGCTCTTCGGCACGACGCCGGCTTGGATGGCTCCAAGCGCCGCCTTCGTCACGAGATTCGCCGATCCGAGCCTTCCTGGCCAGCCTGGCTGGCGAAGCGGGACCCTCCCACCTCGATGAGAGCTTCGAGCTGGTCGCCGACACCTTCCACCGCTTCGCCGAGGAGCAGGTCCGCCCCAGGGCGGAGCACATCCACCGCCGCAACGGCGACATCCCCGAGGACCTGATCGAGAGCTTGGCCGAGATCGGGGGCCTCGGCCTCTCGGTCCCCGAGGCCTACGGCGGCTTCGCGTCGGGCGGCAAAGAGGACTACGTCGGCATGGTGGTCGCCACTGAGGCGCTCACCTGGGGCTCGCTCGGGATCGGTGGCTCGCTCATCACCCGGCCGGAGATCCTCACTCGTGCGCTGGTCAACGGTGGCACCGAGGATCAGAAGCGGCGATGGCTCCCGAAGCTGGCGACGGGCGAGATCCTCGCTGCCGTCGCCGTGACCGAGCCCGACTTCGGCTCCGACGTCGCCGGGCTGACGACGAGCGCGACCAAGACCGAGGCGGGCTGGGTCATCAACGGGACCAAGACCTGGTGCACCTTCGGTGCTCGGGCCAACGTGCTGATGCTCCTGGCACGAACCGACCCTGATCGGTCGAAGGCCCACCGAGGCCTCTCCCTCTTCGTCGTTGAGAAGCCGGTGGGAGAAGGTCATGGGTTCTCCTTCGAGCAAGAGGGCGGCGGCAAGATGGAGGGTCGCCCGATCGACACCATCGGCTACCGCGGCATGCACTCCTATGAGATCGCCTTCGACGGCTGGCTCGTCCCCAACGAGAACCTCGTGGGAGGAGACCAGGGCATCGGTCGAGGCTTCTACCTGCAGATGGCTGGCTTCGAGAACGGTCGCATCCAGACCGCTGCCCGGGCCATCGGCATCATGCAAGCCGCCTACGAGGCGGCGCTCTCCTACGCCACCGAGCGGGTCGTCTTCGGCGCGCCCATCATCGAGTTCCAGCTCACCCAGGCCAAGCTCACGCGCATGGCGGTCATCATCCAGGCCTGTCGCCAGTACTCCCTCGAGGTCGCCCAGCTCATGGCCGTCGGAGAGGGGTCGCTCGAGGCCTCGATGGCCAAGGCCTACGTCTGCCGGGCAGCCGAGTGGGTGACACGAGAGGCCATGCAGATCCACGGGGGCATGGGCTACGCCGAGGAGTACCCCGTGAGCCGCTACTTCGTCGACGCCCGGGTGCTGTCGATCTTCGAGGGAGCCGACGAGACCCTCTGTCTCAAGGTGATCGCTCGCCGACTGCTCAGCTGAGCGAGCTCACGGCTCAGGTGGTCGAGCGCTTGAGCCCTGCCCGCTCGCCACGGGAGACGAACTTGATGGCCATCTTGCGGCTGGCCTCGTCGATCATCTCGTCACCGAACATCACGGCGCCCTTGAGATCGTTCTCGGTGGCCTGCTTGTAAGCATCCAAGATCGCCCAGGCCTTGTCGAACTGCTCTTGGGTGGGCGAGTAGACCTCGTTGAGCACACCGGCCTGGTCAGGGGTCAGCGCCCACTTGCCGTCGTAGCCGAGGACCTTGGTGCGCTGGGAGAACTCGCGGAGGGCGTCGAGCTCGCGGACCTTCAAGAAGGGGCCGTCGATGACTTGGAGGCCGTTGGCTCGGCCGGCCATGAGGATCTTGGAGAAGACGTAGTTGAAGTGGTCGCCCGGGTACTCGTCGATGGCCACGCCGCCGGTGAGCACCGGCATCTCCATCGAGGCAGCGAAGTCGGCCGGACCGAAGATGATCGTCTCGAGGCGGGGCGAGGCGGCGCAGATCTCCTCGACGTTGATCAAGCCTCCGGTCGTCTCGATCTGAGCCTCGATGCCGACGTGGCCGATGGGCAGGCCCACGTTCTTCTCGATCTGGGTGAGCAGGAGGTCAGCCGCCACGACCTCGGCTGCCGACTGCACCTTCGGGAGCATGATCTCGTCGAGGCGCTCACCGGCGGTCCCCACCACCTCGATGAGGTCGCCGTAGGTCCACTCGGTGTCCCACGCGTTCACCCGCACGCAGAGCACCCGCTCGCCCCACTCTTGGGTCCGGATTGCTTCAGCCACCTTGGCCCGTGCGGCCACCTTCTCCAAGGGGGCGACGGAGTCCTCGAGGTCCAAGAAGGTCATGTCCGCCTCGACCGTGGGAGCCTTGGCGAGGAACTTCTCAGACGAGCCGGGCGTCGAGAGGCAGGAGCGGCGAGGGAGGTAGCGAGATCGTTCAGACATGGTCCAAATGCTACCAGCGGCCCTCGGCCTGCCCGAAAGCCGTCGCCTGCCTCATGCCGCATCTCAGCGTGTATCTCTACCTGAGAGTGCTCCAAGGCGAGACTTCTCAGAGATAGCTCGGCAACGCTGTGAGCAGGGTCTTCACCGCCCGAAGCTCGAAGGCAGACCCCCTCGTAGCCGGGGGGTGTCCTTGCACCCCCCATAGGCCCATGCCAAACTTGTCGGATCGTGAACGACGCCGAAGGCGCAATGCGCCCCCCGACGCCGTGGTTTGGCACGAGGCCTCGAAGCCTCCGCCGAGCTGCCGCACCCGCCCTGGCCCTCGCAGCTGCCCTCTCCGGCACTGTGTTCGTCGCCACGCGCCCCGTGGGCGCCGACTCGATCGCCTCTGCCAAAGCGCAAGCGGCCTCGCTCGAGGCACAGCTCTCAGCGGACCAAGCCAAGATCGGCGCGCTTGGCCAGCAGTACGACCAGGCCAAGTCGCAGCTCGACGCGATCAACCAGCAGATCGGGACGACCAAGGCCGCGATCACGGCCGCCGAGAGCAAGGTGGCCACGGACAAGAGCCACCTGCGCAACGCCGCGGTGAACGCCTACATCTCGGCGGGCACCGAGCAGTCGACCAACCCGCTCTTCTCGAGCAACCAGAAGACCGCTCTCGCCTCGTCGGAGTACGGCAACGTCGCCAGCGACGAGATCTCCTCGAACGTCAACAACCTGACGGTGGCGCAGGATTACTTGGGCACCGTCCAGGCCAAGCTCCAGACGCAGCAGTCCGCGGCCCAGGCCGCCACCGACGCTGCCTCGAACGCGCTCGGCCAGGCCAACAGCCTCCAGGCGAGCGATCAGAGCAAGCTCAACTCGGTCAACGGTGAGATCTCGGACCTGGTCAAGCAGCAGCAAGCTGCGCAGGCCGCCGCAGAAGCCGCAGCAACGAAGGTCGTCACGCCGCTCCCCACCACCACGAGCAGTGGTGGTGGCGGTGGTGGGGGCTCGTCGGTGTCCCAGAACATCCCGCCTCCGCCGTCGAACGCCTCGGTCGGAGCACAGGCTGTCTACTGGGCTGAGCAAGAGGTCGGAGTCCCCTATCTGTGGGGTGGCACCACCCCTGCTGGCTTTGACTGCTCGGGCCTCGTGATGTGGGCGTACGCCCACGCCGGCGTCCAGCTCCCCCACTACTCAGGCGCACAGTTCGATGCGTCGACGCCGGTCTCTGAAGCTGACCTCGAGCCGGGCGACCTGATGTTCTTCGGCGCAGGCGGCTCTGAGCACGTCGCCATGTACGTCGGGGGCGGCGAGGTCATCCAAGCTCCCCAGACTGGCTCGAACGTCGGCTACGACTCCGTTGCGGACATGATGTCGTGGGGCAGCTTCGTCGGCTTCGGTCGCCCGTTCTAACTTTTCCTCCTCGGAGGGGTACGGTTAGACGGCCATGAGGCCAATCCCTACGTCGTTCCACATCGGGCCGCTCGAGATCCACACCTACGGGATCGGGCTCGCGATCACCTTCTGGTTCGCGTACCGCTACTTCGAGCGACGACTCGCCGATCGTGGCTACAAGACCGACTGGGTCTCCACCTTCTTCCTCTGGGTGCTCGTCTCCGCCATCGTGGGCGCTCGTGCGATGCACGTGCTCTCCGACCTCGGGTACTACTCGAACCACCCCGGCCAGATCATCGCCATCTGGCAGGGAGGTCTCTCCTCCTTCGGTGGCCTGATCCTGGCTGTGCCAGTGGCCATCGTGGTGGTGCGCAAGAAGTGCCCCGAGCTCAAGGTCCTCGAGGGTCTCGACATCGTGATGCCGGTGCTGCTCGCTGCGTGGGCCATGGGGCGGCTGCTCGGACCCCAGCTGATGGTCGCAGGCGGCGGTCACCCCACGCACCAGTGGTTCGGGATGTACTACGACGGCCAGGTCGGGCCAAGGATCCCGGTGCCGCTCATCCAAGCTGCCGAGGACTTCACCGTCTACCTGATCTTGATCTTCACCGAGCGTCGCCTCAATCGATCCAAAGACCGGCGTCTCGAGAGTCGGGCACCCTGCGGGCATCGTGACGGCGATCGGCATGATCCTCTGGGGGATCGAGCGCACGCTCGACGAGCGGCTCTGGCTGGGCGAGGACGGCCACCTGGGATCGTTGCTGGTCCAAGGTGCCGGTGTGCTCTTGGTGGTGGGAGGAGCGATCCTGCTCACCGTCTCCGTGCGCCGCTATCGCGCTTGGTGCCTTGCTCATCCCGACGGGACACCGCCTCCGGCCGAGGCACCGCTTCCCGAGGGAGCAGACGACGGCGAGGAGCATGCCGACGCGGACAGCGCCCGCGTGGCCGCCAGCAGCGAGCTAGGCGCCGAGGACGTCTCGCCAAGCTGAGCTTGACGCTGCTGCTTGCTCAGGGGTGAGCGCCAGCGCCTCGTCAGGCACTGAGTCGACGAGCGCACCCTGGGCCTCCCAGGCATGACCGACCGCTTGGAAGAGCCCCTTGCGGTACTCGACCAGATCGCTTGGCGCCTCGCTCAAGAAGCCGAAGATCCCAAGAGCGACCTGCACGTCGTAGACCGAGGGTGCCCGACCGAGCCGAGCTGCTCGCTTCGAAGCGATGAGCGCGGCGCCGATCTCGACGTCGTGGTGGTCCTCGCCGGGAGTGAGCACCAGCTTGTCGGCGTAGCTCGCGGCCAGCTTGATGGCGAAGCCGCCGTCAGGACCGGTCGAGCCGAAGCCCTTCCCCGCCCGGATCGTCGGCTGGCGCTGCTCAGAGGGCCGTCCCGCCAACCACGTCGGGGTGGGCTGTGCGGCCGTCGGGCGGACCTGATCGGCCTCGGTGATCGGGACGAAGCTGGGCTGTGCCATCTGCCCAACCTACTTGCTCGGTGCTCAGGGCTCAGTGAGCGGGCTGGTGGAGCAGGCCGTAGACGATGGAGTCGTAGAGGGCCTGCCAGCTGGCTTCGATGATGTTCTCTGAGACCCCGATGGTGGTCCACGAGCGATCGCCGTTGTCAGAGTCGATGAGCACGCGGGTCACCGCTCCGGTGCCCGTGCCGGTGTTGAGGACACGCACCCGATAGTCGGTGAGGTGGATGTGCTCGAGCGCTGGGAACTCGGACGAGATGCACTGGCGCAGCGCAGCGTCGAGGGCGTTGACGGGCCCGTTGCCCTCGGCGGTGGCCACGAAGCGCTCCGAGCCGATGTGGAGCTTGACGGTGGCCTCCGTGCTCGCCCGACCCGCCTCGTCGCCTGCGTGGTCGGTGATGACGCGGAACGACTCGACCTCGAAGAAGCTCTGCGACCACCCGGTGGCCCTCCGCAGCAGCAGCTCGAGCGAGCCATCAGCGACCTCGAAGTGGTAGCCCTCGTGCTCGAGGCGCTTGAGGTCGTCCAGGATGCCCCCGAGGAGCGCCGAGTCGAGCTCGATGCCCAGCTCATCGGCCTTCATGGTCAGCGTGGAGCGTCCGGCCTTGTCCGAGACGACCATCCGGGTGCCGTTGCCGACCAAGCTCGGATCGACGTGCTCGTAGAGGTCCTTCGAGCGAGCGATGGCCGAGGCGTGGAGCCCGGCCTTGTGCGCGAAGACCGACGAGCCGACGTAGGGCTGCTGAGGTGCGGGAGCGACGTTGACGAGCTCGGCGATGTGGTGCGCCACCGGGGTGAGCAGCGCCAGGCGATCTTCGGGGATCGTGCGCACGTGCAGCTTCAAGCTGAGATCGGGGATGGCGGCGGAGAGATCCGTGTTGCCTGAGCGCTCGCCGTAACCGTTGATGCAGCCCTGCAGCTGGGTCACGCCCGCTTGGACGGCGGCCAGCGAGTTCGCCACCGCCACGCCAGCGTCATTGTGGCAGTGGATGCCGAGACCGGTCTCAGGGATGGCCTGGCGGACGCGCGCCACGGCGTCGGTGATGTCACCTGGCAGCGAGCCGCCGTTGGTGTCACAGAGCACGAGGCTCTCCGCGCCAGCCTGCTCAGCCGCGCGGAGCACCCGAAGGGCGAAGGCCTCGTTGTTGCGGAAGCCGTCGAAGAAGTGCTCAGCGTCGAGGAAGACCCGCTTGCCGTGGCCGGTGAGGAACTGTACGGAGTCCTCCACCATCGCCACCGCCTCATCAAGGGTGGTGCGAAGGGCCTCGTCGACGTGACGATCCCACGACTTGGCCACCAAGCAGACGACCTCGGTGTCGGCCTCGACGAGGTGACGGAGCACCTCGTCAGCGTCGGCCGTGGCACCCGCTCGCCGCGTCGAGCCGAAGGCGACCAGCGTCGCCGTCGACAAGGTCAGCTCGTGGCGGAAGCGACGGAAGAACTCGGTGTCGGTGGGATTGGCCCCCGGCCACCCGCCTTCGATGTACGCCACACCCAAGAGGTCGAGCTGCTCAGCGACGCGGATCTTGTCCTCGACGGTGAGCGACAGCCCCTCTTGCTGACTGCCGTCACGCAACAGCGTGTCGAAGATGTCGACCTGCGCCGGCAGCTCGGGCATGTCGAAGTGGTGCGATGCCATGGGATGGCTGTGGGCGGCTGCTCCCCCGCCGTGGCTGTGGACCGAGCCGTCGGCGTGGGCATGGGAGCCAGTCGGCTCAGACATGGTCGAGCCACTTCGAGTAGCGAGGCACCTCGCCGCGCACCGTGGCCAGGTAGGTCTCCTGGATCTTCTTGGCCACCGGACCCGGCAAGCCGTCGCCCACCAAACGGTCATCGACCGACGAGATCGGCACGACCTCGGCGGCCGTGCCGGTCAGGAACGCCTCGTCAGCAAGGTAGAGATCGGTCCTGATGAGCGCCTCGTGGCGCACCTCGAAGCCGAGGTCCTGAGCGATCTCGATCACCGAGGCCATGGTGATCCCAGCGAGCGCGCCGGCCTCAGAGGTGGGCGGGGTGATGAGCACGTTGTCGCGCACGATGAAGAGGTTCTCGCCGGTGCACTCAGAGACCTTGCCGTCGGGACCGAGCAGGATGGCCTCGTCGTAGCCTCCCTTGAGGGCCTCGATCTTGGCCAGCGAGGAGTTCACGTACATCCCCGTCCCCTTCGCCGCGGTGGGCACCGCGTTGGGATCGTGGCGCTGCCACGAGCTGATCTTCATGCGCACGCCGTTGGCCATGCCTTCGTCGCCGAGGTAGGCACCCCAGGGCCACGCAGCGATCGACACGTTGACCGGGCTCGGCAGCGGGTTGAGGCCCATCTCGCCGTAGCCGAGGTAGACGAGGGGACGGATGTAGCAGCCGTCGTGGAGCTCGTTCTCGCGCACGACGTCCTTGGTCGCACTGACGAGGTCGTCCACCGAGAAGGGGATGTCGATGAAGAACACCTTGGCAGAGCGGAAGAGGCGCTCGATGTGCTCGCGCAGGCGGAAGACCGCCACGCCTTGGGGGGTCTTGTAGGCACGGATGCCCTCGAAGGCACCTGAGCCGTAGTGCAGGCTGTGGCTGAGCACGTGGATCTGAGCCTTGTCCCACTCGACGAGCTCGCCGTCCATCCAGATGAAGCGGGTTGGGGTGATGGGCATGGCTCAGACCTTTCCTGCGATGGCGTCACCGATCTCAGCGGTGGTGGCCGTGGTGGTGGGGTTCTCGTCGGCGAAGGCGCGCACTGCGGCCGCGATCCGCTCGCCGACCTCGGGCTCGCCGAGATCGATGGCCATGAGGCCCGCCGAGGCGATGGCGGCCAAGGGGTTGGCCTTCTGCTGGCCGGCGATGTCATGGGCCGCCCCGTGGACGGGCTCGAACATCGAAGGGGCGGTGTGCTGGGGGTTCAGGTTGGCTGACGCTGCGAAGCCGATGCCGCCGGTGACCGCACCGGCGAGGTCCGTCAGGATGTCTCCGAAGAGGTTGTCGGTCACGATCACGTCGTAGCGAGAGGGAGCCTCGACCAGGTAGATGCACGCTGCGTCCACGTGGTTGTAGGCCACCTCGACGTCAGAGAACTCGGCGTGGACCTCGTTGAAGACCCGCTGCCACAAGCTGCCGGCGTAGGTCAGCACGTTGGTCTTGTGCACCAAGGTCAGGTGCTTGGCCTCGCGACTCCGGGCCAGCTCGAAGGCGAAGCGCACGCATCGCTCGACGCCGACGTAGGTGTTCACTGAGCCCTGGGTCGCCACCTCATAGGGCGTGTTGGGCCGCAGCAGGCCACCCTCGCCGGCGTAGGCACCCTCGGTGTTCTCACGAATCACCACGAAGTCACATCCGTCGGCCACCGAGCCGGGGACGCCATAGAAGGGCCGGAGGTTGATGTACTGATCGAAGCCGAAGCGCATCTTGAGGAGCAGGCCTCGCTCCAAGGTGCCCCCCGGGATCCGGTCGTCGCCGATGGCGGGGCCCACGGCGCCGAGCAAGATGGCGTCAAAGCCGCGCAGCTCGGTCATGGTCTGGTCAGAGAGGACCTCGCCGTCGCGCAGGTAGCGGTCGGCGCCGAGGTCGAAGGTGGTGGTGTCGAGCTCGAGCCCGGCGGCGCGGAGCACCTTGAGGCCCTCGTCGGTGACCTCGGGCCCGATCCCGTCGCCGCCGATGACGGCGATCTTGTGCGCCTTGGTGGTGCCCACTGTTGTCTCCTGTTCTTAGAGGTGGTGTGCGTCGGCTGCCTGTGCGGCGGGGCCGGCGCTGCCGACGGCGGGAGGCCCCCTGAGAAACGAAAAACCGCCCACAAAGTGGACGGTCAGCAACGGCACGCGAGGCATCCTCGCGTGCCGATCAAATAATCGCTACCGGGTAGGTGGTCAACACAGGGCTCCATTCTCTCGCACCGGTTCTCGTCGGTCAAGACCACCAGCGGGCGCTGGGCAGGGTCCCTGGAGAGAGGCGGTACCCTTTCCTCTGCGCCTTGTGGCGCCAGGAGGACCCAACAACGTGAGTGAAAACCCAACCAAGCTGACCCAAGAGACCCATGACCGGCTCTCAGCAGAGCTCGAGGACCTGACCACCAGAGGTCGGATCGAGATCGCTCAGGCCATCGAATCAGCGCGAGCGCTTGGTGATCTGTCGGAGAACGGCGACTACCACGCCGCCAAGGATGCGCAAGGCAAGATGGAGGCCCGCATCCGCCAGCTCGAGGGCATCTTGAAGGACGCCGAGATCGTCGAGGGCAGCTCGGACTCGAGCGTCGTCGCCGAAGGTGCGACCGTGACCCTCCGCTACGAGGGCGACGACGAGGACGACACCCAGAACTACTTCGTCGGCTCCATCGAGGAGCGCCAGGGCGACTTGCCCGTGGCCTCGCCCTCAGCCCCCCTTGGCGCAGCCCTCCTGGGCAAGGCCGTGGGCGACGTCATCGAGTACCAAGCACCGGGAGGATCCTTGAGGGTCGAGATCGTCAGCATCGGCGCATGAGCGGCCGGACCCTGCCCGAGAAGCTCTGGGACGCACACGTCGTCCACGAGGCCGAGGGAGAGCCCGACCTGCTCTTCATCGATCTCCACCTGATCCACGAGGTCACCTCCCCCCAGGCCTTCGACGGCATCCGTCTCGCTGGTCGCACCGTGCGTCACCCTGAGCTCACCATCGCCACGGCCGACCACAACGTGCCAACGCTCGACATCGACAAGCCCGTCGCTGACCCGGTCTCGGCCAAGCAGCTCAGCGTGCTCGACGCCAACTGCGCCGAGTTTGGGATCACCTGCTATCCGATGGGCGACGTCAACCAGGGCATCGTGCACATCATCGGCCCAGAGCAAGGGCTCACCCAGCCAGGGATGACCATCGTGTGCGGTGACAGCCACACCTCCACTCACGGTGCCTTTGGTGCGCTCGCCTTCGGCATCGGCACCAGCGAGGTCGAGCACGTCTTGGCCACCCAGACGCTGCCGTCGATCCGTCCGAAGACCATGGCGGTCGAGGTGAACGGCTCGATCCCGCCAGGCGTCACCGCGAAGGACATCGTGCTGGCCATCGTCGGCGAGCTCGGCACCGGGGGCGGCATCGGCTACATGATCGAGTACCGCGGCGAGGCCATCACGTCCCTCTCGATGGAGGGGCGCATGACCGTCTGCAACATGAGCATCGAAGCCGGTGCTCGGGCAGGGATGATCGCGCCCGATGAGACCACGTTCTCGTACCTGAAGGACCGCGACCACGCGCCGCAGGGCGCAGCCTGGGACGAGGCGGTCGCCTACTGGTCGACGCTGCCCACCGACGAGGACGCCACCTTCGACAAGGTGGTCACCCTCGACGCCAGCACGCTCCAGCCGTTCGTCACCTGGGGCACCAACCCCGCACAGGTCGGTCCCATCGATGGCAGGGTCCCCGATCCGGCCGCGATCGATGACCCTGCTGACGCCGCGGCGGCGGCCCGGGCCCTGGCCTACATGGGCCTCGAGGGCGGCACGCCCATCAAGGAGATCGGCGTCGACACCGTCTTCATCGGCTCGTGCACCAACGCCCGGATCGAAGACCTTCGCCTCGCCGCCTCGGTGGTCGACGGCCATCAGGTGTTCAAGGGCATGCGAGCCATGGTCGTGCCCGGCTCGCACCGGGTCAAAGCCCAGGCTGAGGCCGAGGGCCTCGACAAGATCTTCGTGGCGGCGGGCTTCGAGTGGCGAGAGCCAGGCTGCTCGATGTGTCTGGCCATGAACCCTGACAAGCTCAGCGAGGGCGAGCGATCGGCGTCGACGTCGAATCGCAACTTCGAGGGACGACAGGGTCGAGGGGGCAGGACGCACCTGGTCTCCCCCGCCGTCGCCGCCGCCACCGCCGTCGCTGGCCACTTCGCCGCCCCGGAGGACCTCTAGATGAAGCCCGTCACCATCATCACGGGCCGAGCAGTCCCCTTGGACCGCTCGGACGTCGACACCGACCAGATCATCCCCTCCGACTGGCTCAAGCGCGTTGAGCGCACGGGCTTCGGGGCCGGTCTGTTCTCCGAGTGGCGAGACGACCGCTCCTTCGTCCTCAACCAAGAGGAGTACGCGGGCGCGTCGATCCTCATCGCTGGGATGAACTTCGGCACGGGCTCCTCGCGTGAGCACGCAGTCTGGGCCTTGCTCGACTACGGCTTCGAAGCAGTCATCTCGCCGCGCTTCGCCGACATCTTCCGGAACAACTCGACCAAGCAGGGCCTCTTGCCCGCTCAGCTCAGCGAAGCTGAGGTGCGCACGCTGCTCGAAGCCGTGGTGGCCGATCCCACCCTCGAGCTCACCGTCGACGTGGCCAAGGGAACCGTCGAGGCGCCTGCCATCGGCTTCACCGCGAGCTTTCCGCTCGACACCTTCACAAAGGACCGCTTCTTGAACGGCTGGGACGACATCGGCCTCACGCTTCGGAACGAAGACGCCATCGAGACCTATGAGTCGTCTCGAGCCGACTTCATGCCGACCACCCGCTAGCGGGCGGAGCTCCTCGCCGCCTCAACGAGGTGAGATGCGGTACTTGAACCAGCCCTCGAAGCGCTTGGCTCCCATCTGCTCGTAGAGAGCGATGGCGCCCGCGTTCCACTCGAGGACCTCCCACTCGACGCGACCTTGTGACCGATCGATGAGCTCGCCCAGCAGCGCGGCCGCGACGCCGCGGCGTCGAAAGGCCTGATCGACGTAGAGGTCCTCGAGCCAGATGCCCGGCTGGCCCAGAAAGGTCGAGAACGTCGGGAACCACAGCGCGAAGCCGGCTGCGGTGTCGTCGTGCTCAGCGATGAGGACCCGGGCCACCGCGGTGGGGCCGAAGAGCGCGGCGCCATACTGCTCGAGCGTGGCGACGAACTCGGCTTCGAGCTCCTCGAAGATCGCCAGCTCGCGAGCCAGGCGGTAGACGAGCTCGAGATCCGCCTCGGTCGCGTCTCGGACCGTGAGGGTCGTCACCGAGCGCGGTTCGCAGCCGAGATGACCGCTTGGAGCGAGGCGTCGAGGATGGACGAATCCATGCCCACCCCCCACCACGTCGCACCCTGCTCGTCGGCCGCTTCGACGTAGGCGACGGCGGACGCCGACGAGCCTCCCGTCAAGGCGTGCTCGGAGTAGTCACGCACCTCGAAGGAGATGGCGAGCTCATCTTTGAGCCCCGAGCAGAGCGCATCGATCGGACCGTTGCCCTCTCCCTTGACCGTCATGTGCTTGCCGTCCACGAGCAGCTGGGCGAAGACCGTGGTGTGCCCCGATCCTGTGGTCACCTCGCTCGAGAGCAGCCTGATCGAGGCATCATCAGCGAGGTAGGTGCTCTCGAAGGCATCCCAGATCTCTCCAGCCTTGATCTCGGTGCCGGTGTCCTCGGCAAGCGCCTGGACGGTCTTCGCGAACTCGACCTGAAGGCGCTTGGGCAGGTCCAAGCCATGCTCTTGGTCGAGCAGGTAGGCCACGCCGCCCTTGCCCGACTGGCTGTTGACCCGGATGATGGCTTCGTAGCTTCGGCCGGTGTGCTTGGGGTCGATGGGCAGGTACGGGACCTCCCACGACTCGTACTCGTCGCCGATCTGCGCCATGCCCTTCTTGATGGCGTCCTGGTGCGAGCCGGAGAACGCCGTGTAGACGAGGTCGCCGGCGTAGGGGTGCCGTGGGTGCACGGGCAGGCGGTTGGCCCACTCGGCGATGCGACGGACCTTGGTGATGTCGTTGAAGGCCAGCTCGGGGTCGACACCCTGTGAGAACAGGTTGAGCGACATCGTCACCACGTCGACGTTGCCGGTGCGCTCTCCGTTGCCGAAGAGCGTGCCCTCGATCCGGTCGGCACCTGCGAGCAGGCCCAGCTCAGCCGCCCCCACGGCGGTGCCGCGGTCGTTGTGCGGGTGGAGCGAGAGCACGAGCGACGCTCGGTTCTTGACCGTCCGCAAGAACCACTCGATGACGTCGGCATAGATGTTGGGCGTGTAGTGCTCGACGGTGGCTGGCAGGTTGAAGATCAAGGGATGCTCTGGCGTCGGCTCGATCACGTCCATGACCGCTTCGCAGATCTCGACGGCAAACTCGGGCTCGGTCCCCGTGAAGCTCTCGGGCGAGTACTCGAAGACCACGGTCGGTGCCCTCCAAGCCCTCTGCAAGCTGACGGCACAGCTTGGCTGCGTTCACGGCGATCTCGACGATGCCAGGCTTCTCGAGATCGAAGACCACCTTGCGCTGCAAGGTGGAGGTCGAGTTGTAGAAGTGGACGATGACGTTCTTGGCTCCCTCGATCGCCTCATAGGTCCGACGGATCAGGTCTTCGCGACACTGGGTGAGCACCTGGATCGAGACGCCCTCGGGGATCAAGTCCTCTTCGATGATCTGACGCACGAAGTCGTAATCGGTCTTGGATGCTGCCGGGAAACCCACCTCGATCTCCTTGAAGCCGAGCTCGAGGAGCAGCTCGAAGAGCGCCATCTTTCGCTCAGGGTCCATCGGGTCGATGAGCGCCTGGTTCCCGTCGCGCAGGTCAACGCTGCACCACCGAGGTGCCGCGGTCAGCTGGCGGTCGGGCCACGTGCGGTCAGAGAGGCTGAGCGGGAAGACCGGGCTGTAGAGCTCATGGGGCATGGTCCCCTTGTTCTGCGCCTTGGTGGCATCCATCTTGCTAGCTCCCTTCTCATCGCCTCGTCTCCAAGCAGTAGAGCCCCGAAACCGTGTCCGCCCAACAAAAAACCTCCTGGCCACTCGGGCGCAGGAGGCTCACAGACGAGCACGGTGTGGTGCTCGCCGCTAGATAAGCAGCAGGACGATGGTGGTCGTCATTGGTAGCAATGCTAGCGGCTCACTGACCGACGTCAAGCCCTCTGGCTACACTGCGCCCATGACACGCACGGTCAAGCTCGTGGTCCTCGCCGCCCTCGGCGCTCTCGTGGTGCTGGCGGTCGTCAAGCTGCGAGCGACGCGGCAGGCGACCGCTGGCCTCGATGCCGAGGGCTCGCTGCCCGGGAGCTTCGACACCTGGCCCGACGTCCCGCGCAAGCAGACGGCCTGAGCCCACGCTCGGCGGCGCTCGTCGTACTCAGGCTCAGAGGGTGACCTGGTGGATCTCCGAGACTCCGTCGACGCCTCGCAGCTCGTCCAAGATGGCGTCGGGCACGACCTCGTCGGTCGAGAGCACCATCAACGCCGTACCCGCCACCTTGTCGGGCGCCACGGCCATCGAGGAGATCGAGAGCTTGGCTTCGCCGAGCACCGTGCCGATGGCACCGATGACTCCGGGTCGGTCGTCGTTGCGCACGACCAGCATGTGCGGCGCGGGAGGGACCTCGACGCCGTGGCCCTCGACGCTCACGATCCGGGGCTCGACCTTGGTGCCCACTGACGCGAGGGTGCCCGAGACGCTGTGCTCGGCCGAGCGCACCGTGATCAGGTTCACGTAGTCAGGGCTGGTCAGCGTCGAGCTCTCCTCGACCTGCAGGCCCCGCAGCTCGGCCAGCGCCGGAGCGTTGACGTAGGACACCGGGTCGTCTGAGGTCGACGAGAAGAGCCCCTTGAGGATCGACAGCGTGAGGATCCCCGTTCCCGTGCCTGCAAGCTCGCCCTGGTAGGAGATCTCGACCTTTTGGAGGTTCGACTCCTGGAGGCAGCCGAAGAAACGACCGAGCTCCTCGGCCAAACCCATGAAGGGGCGGACCATCTCGGAGACGTCACCCGCCGAGACGTTCACCGCGAAGGGCACGAAGTCGCCCGCGAGGGCGAGCTCGACCTGCTCGGCGATCGTGGCGCCGGCCTTGTCCTGGGCCTCGACCGTCGACGCGCCGAGATGCGGGGTGACGACGACCTCGGGCAGCCCGAAGAGGGGTGACTCGGTCGTGGGCTCCTTGGCGAAGACGTCGATGCCTGCGCCACCGATGTGCCCCGACACGATGGCTTCGGCCAGCGCGTCCTCATCGATGATCCCGCCACGAGCAGTGTTGATGATGCGGAGGCCGGGCTTGCACTTCGCCAGCGTCTCGGCGTTGAAGAGCCCAAGGGTGTCCTTGTTCTTCGGCAGGTGGATGGTGATGAAGTCAGACTGCGAGAGGACGTCATCCAAGCTCATGAGCTCGACGCCCATCGTGCGAGCACGGTCGGCCGAGACGAAGGGGTCGTAGGCCACGAGCCGCATGCCGAAGGCCAGCGCTCGCTGCGCGACAAGCGCACCGATGCGACCGAGGCCGACGACGCCCAAGGTCTTCGAGTACAGCTCGACACCCTCCCACTTCGCTCGCTCCCACTTGCCGTTGACCAGCGCCGCGTGGGCTTGGGGGGTGTTGCGAGCCACCGAGAGCAGCAAGGCCATCGCCTGCTCGGCAGCCGAGAGGATGTTCGACTGCGGAGCGTTGACAACCATGACGCCGAGCTCGGTGGCCTTGGCCACGTCGACGTTGTCGAGGCCGATGCCGGCCCGACCGACGACGATGAGATCCGTCCCCGCTTCGAGGACCTCGGGCGTCACCGTGGTGGCCGAGCGGATGATCAGCGCATGGGCACCCTTGATCGCGTCGAGGAGCTGCTCTGGCGAGAGATCAAGCTGGACGTCCACGTCGTGGCCGGCAGCAGTCAGCTGGTCGAGGCCCGGCTGGGCGATCTTCTCGGTGACGAGGACACGTGACACAAGGGGCTCCTTGGGGGGAAGGGGACGGTCAGGAAGTCTAGGAGGCGACGTCTGCAGCGTCGGCGAAGAGCGCTTGGAGACGAGAGACGCCCTCGACCAAGTCATCGTCTCCAAGCGCGTACGACAGGCGGAAGTACCCGGGCGAGCCGAACGCCTCGCCGGGCACGACGGCGACCTTGACCTCGTCGATGACGAGCTCGGCGAGCTCGGCGCTGGTGGTCGCCACACGGCCTCGAATCTCTCTGCCGAGCAGCCCGGTGACGTTGGGGAAGCAGTAGAAGGCACCCGAGGGCGTGGCGCAGCTGACCCCTTCGGTGGCGTTGAGCATCTCCACCATGACCTTGCGTCGGCGATCGAAGGCAGCACGCATCTCGTAGACGGCTGAGAGGTCGCCACTGACCGCTGCCAGCGCGGCCCGCTGGGAGACGTCAGCCACGTTGGAGGTGATCTGTGACTGCAGGTTGGTGGCGGCGGCGATGACGTCGCTCGGTCCGATGAGCCAGCCCACCCGCCAGCCGGTCATCGCGTAGGTCTTCGCCACGCCGTTGGTCACGACCCAGCGATCGCCGAGCTCCGGGCAGCGCACCGGGAGCGACTCCAAGGTCGCGTCCGTCGTAGAGCAGGTGCTCGTAGATCTCGTCGGCCAGCACCCAGACACCGCGCTTGGCAGCCCATGCGCCGATGGCGTCGATCTGCTCGGCCGAGTACACCGCTCCCGTCGGGTTCGAGGGCGAGCAGAACACGAGCACCTTGGTCTGGGGCGACCATGCCGCCTCGAGCTGCTCGACCGTCGCGCAGAAGCCTGTCGACTCGTCAGTCGGCACGATCACCGGCACCCCGCCCACGATGGCGGCGGATTCGGGATAGGTGGTCCAATACGGTGCCGGGATGATGACCTCGTCGCCTGGGTCGAGCAGGGCGGCGAAGGCGTTGGCGATGGCGTGCTTGCCGCCGTTGGTGACGAGCACCTGGCTTGGATCGATGACCAGGCCGGAGTCGCGCTTGGTCTTGAGCGCGATCGCCTCTTTGAGCTCAGGCAGACCGCCGGCGGGGGTGTAGCGATGGTTCTTCGGGTCACGGGTCGCTGCGGCGGCCGCCTCGACGATCAGCGCAGGCGTCGGGAAGTCGGGCTCACCGGCACCAAAGCCGATCACGTTCTCGCCGGCGGCCTTGAGCGCCTTCGCTCGGGCGTCAACCGCCAGGGTGGCTGAGGGCTCCAGTGCTCCCAGCAGCGCCGAGACGCGGCGCTCAGCTGCCGTTCCGTGTGGGGTGCTCACGGATGCCATGATTCCATACGTGCCAGACATCCCCGACATCACCATCCCTGCAGCCCTCCTCCCGAGCGACGGCCGTTTCGGCGCCGGGCCTTCCAAGGTCCGAGCAGACCAGGTCAGCGCACTGGCGGCCGATGCTGCTCACTATCTGGGCACCAGCCATCGCCAGAACACGGTGAAATCGATGGTTGGTCGAGTCCGAGATGGGCTCAGCGAGCTCTTCGACGCTCCCCGAGGGCTATGAGGTGCTGCTCTCCAACGGCGGCACGACCTGCTTCTGGGACGCCGCGACCTTCGGCCTGATCGAGCGGCGCAGCCAGCATCTGGCCTTCGGCGAGTTCTCCTCCAAGTTCGGGACTGCCGCCAAGGCCGCCCCCTTCTTGGAAGACCCTGAGATCATCTCGTCTGATCCGGGCACCCATCCCCTGCCCCTCGCCAACGAGGACGTGGATCTCTATGCGCTGACCCACAACGAGACCTCGACCGGAGTGGCCATGGAGATCAAGCGACCCGTCGGTGCTCGCTCCCCCGCTGACGGCGGGGCGCTCGTCGCCGTCGACGCCACTTCCGGAGCCGGCGGCCTCCGGGTCGACCCGAATGAGTTCGACTGCTACTACTTCGCTCCGCAGAAGTCCTTCGCCTCTGACGGCGGCCTATGGCTCGCACTCTGCTCGCCAGCCGCGATCGAGCGGATCGAGCGGATCGCCGCCACCGACCGCTGGATCCCTGCGTTCTTGGATCTGAAGACGGCCGTCGACAACTCGAGGCTGAACCAGACCTACAACACGCCCGCTCTGGCCACCTTGCACCTCTTGGCGAACCAGATCGAGTGGATGAACACCAACGGCGGCCTGGCCTTCACCACGGAGCGCACCGACCGCTCCGCAGAGATCCTCTACAGCTGGGCCGAGCAGAGCGGCTTTGCTCGACCTTTCGTCGAGATCGAGTCCCAGCGCAGCCACGTCATCGGCACCATCGACTTCGTCGACGCCATCGACGCCTCCGTGATCGCCAAGGTGCTTCGGGCCAACGGCATCGTGGACACCGAGCCCTACCGCAAGCTCGGTCGCAACCAGCTGCGCATCGCCATGTTCCCCGCCATCGACCCTGACGACGTCGCCACGCTCTGCGGGGCGATCACGCACGTGGTCGGCGCCCTCGCCTGAGCGAGGAGCTCTCCGCCCACCCCGGTCAGCAGCGAGCCGCCCCGCTCGGCGCCCAGACGCGACGACGCTCCCGGACCCGAGGGCACCGAGAGCGTCGCGCAACCAGATGAGGGGAGCTCAGCCGCCTGAGGCGTCCTGCACGCTCTGCTTGCCCGCCGTGATGAAGGGCATCATCTCGCGCAGCTCAGCGCCGATCTTCTCGATCTGGTGCTCCTTGCCCTCGGCTTGGAGGCGGAGGTACTCGGGTCGACCGTTGCGGTTCTCGGCGATCCACTCCTCGGCGAAGCGACCGTCTTGGATCTCGTCGAGGATCGCTCGCATCTCGGCACGCACAGCGTCGTTGATGATGCGCGGGCCACGGGTGAGATCGCCGTACTCGGCGGTGTCAGAGATCGAGTAGCGCATCCCCGCGATGCCCTGCTCGTACATGAGGTCGACGATGAGCTTCATCTCGTGGAGGCACTCGAAGTAGGCGCTCTCGGGCTGGTAGCCCGCCTCCACCAGGGTCTCGAACCCGGCGGTGACCAGTGCGGTCATCCCCCCGCAGAGGACCGCCTGCTCGCCGAACAGGTCGGTCTCGGTCTCCTCGGTGAAGGTGGTGTCGAGCACACCGGCACGGGTGGCGCCGATGGCGTCGGCGTAGCTGAGAGCCAAGGCGTGCGCCTTGCCGGAGGCGTCCTGGTGGACGGCGACCAGCGAGGGGACGCCGCCACCTTCGGTGTAGGTGCGCCGCACCAGGTGCCCGGGTCCCTTCGGTGCGACCATCGTCACGTCCACGCCACTCGGCGGGACGATCTGGTTGTAGCGGATGTTGAACCCGTGGGCGAACATCAGCATGTCGCCGTCCTGGAGGTTCGGGGCGATGTGCTCGTCGTAGATGGCCTTCTGCTCGGTGTCGGGCAGCAAGATCATGATGACGTCGGCGGACGCGGCTGCCTCCGCCACGGAGGTCACCCGAAGGCCAGCCTCGGTGGCCTTGGCCACCGACGAGCGAGCCCTCACGGAGCCCGACGACCACGTCGATGCCCGACTCGGCGAGGTTGAGGGCATGTGCGTGGCCCTGTGAGCCGTAGCCCAAGATCGCCACCTTGCGCCCGCTGATGAGCGAGGGATCTGCGTCTTGTCGGTAGTACATCGTTGCCATGGGGAACTCCTTGTGATGATTCGCGTGTGGATGAGGAAGGGGCAGGTTGCTGAGGCGCTTACGCCGGGGAACTGAGTCTAGGCAGCGCTACGCGGCCCGTCCTCTGGATGTCGACGGCCTTGTACTTGGCGATCAGCTCGGACTCGAAGGCGTCGATGGCGAGCGGCGTCCCGGCGAGCGACACGGTGACCTCTTGGTGGAGGAAGTCGATCACCGACGCGCCCGCATCGGCCACCGTGCTGAGCAGGGCCTGGCGGTCGATGTCGGCCAGGTGGACGGTGGCGAGCAGCAGCTCGCGCTCGACCGCCTCTTGGGAGAGGAGGTCCTTGATCTCGACCACGTTGACCAGCTTGTCGAGCTGGGCGACGATCTGCTCCAAGGGTGCCTGCTCCGCGTCGACCACGATGGTCAGCCGGCTGAAGCGCTCGGCGTCATCGGCAGGAGCGACGGCGAGCGAGTAGATGTTGAAGCCCCGTCGAGAGAAGAGCCCCGCCACCCGGCTGAGCACACCGGCCTTGTTCTCGACCAGCACCGACAAGATGTGGTGCCTGACCGGGGTGTGCTCGACGTCGCCGAGGAAGGGTTCAGGCGCCATCAGGCGTCTCCCTGCTGGCTCGGGTGGACGAGGATCTCAGAGTTGGTCGATCCGGCCGCCACCATGGGGAAGACCTTCTCAGCCGCATCGGTGCGGAAGTCGATGACCACCGGGCGATCGTCGATGGCGTTGGCCTTCTCGATCGCTGGGATCACGTCTTCGGGGGTGTCGACGCGCAGACCCACGCAGCCCATGGCCTCGGCGAGCTTGACGTAGTCCGGCAGATCCGGGCTCAGGTAGACCTCCGAGTAGCGCTCGTCGTAGAACATCTCCTGCCACTGGCGGACCATGCCGAGGTAGGAGTTGTTCAAGATCGCCACCTTGATGGGGATCTGCTCGATCCGTGCGGTGACGAGCTCTTGGGCCGTCATCTGGAAGCAGCCGTCGCCATCGACGGCCCAGACGGTGCGCTCAGGGCGCCCAGCCTTGGCACCGATCGCCGCCGGGACGGCGAAGCCCATCGTCCCCGCTCCTCCCGAGTTGATCCAGGTGCGGGGCTCCTCGTAGCTCCAGTGCTGGGCAGCCCACATCTGGTGCTGGCCGACGCCTGAGACGACGATGGTGCCCTCAGGGCTGTGGGCGTTGAGCGCCTCGATCACGGCTTGGGGCTTGAGCGGGCTGCCCGGCTCAGCCTCGTCATAGGTCAGCGGGTAGCGCTCGAGCCAACCGTGGATGGTGGCCCACCACTCGGTCCGGTCAGCTTGGGTGAGCGGCGCCGAAGCCTCCGCGAGAGCCTCGAGGCCGTCCTTGGCGTCGCCGATCAGCGAGACGTCAGGTCGACGGACCTTGCCTTGCTCGGCCGGGTCGATGTCGAGGTGGATGATCTTGGCGTGTGGGGCGAAGCCATCGAGCTTGCCTGTCACGCGATCGTCGAAGCGGGCACCCAGCGAGACCAAGAGATCAGCCTCCTGCATGGCGGTCACCGCGGTGTAGTTGCCGTGCATGCCCGGCATCCTGAGGTTCTGTGGGTGGCTGTCGGGCAGCGCACCTCGAGCCATCAAGGTCGTCACCACCGGAGCCCCGGTGAGCTCGACGAAGCGGCGGAGCTCAGAGGTGGCGTTCGCCTTGAGGACCCCACCGCCCACGTAGAGCACAGGTCGGGTGGCCTGAGCCAGCAGCGCGGCGGCCTGCGCCGCGGCCTCACGATCCACGTGGGTGCTCGGGTGGTAGCCAGGCATGTTGAGCTGGTCGTGAGCCGGTGGCTCGTACCACTCCATGGTCGACTGGGCGACGTCCTTCGGCAGGTCGACGAGGACCGGACCGGGACGACCGGTCGAGGCCACGTGGAAGGCCTCCGCGATCACCTGCGGGATGTCCTCGGCGCGCTTGATGAGCCAGTTGTGCTTGGTGATGCCCATCGTGATGCCGGTGATGTCGCACTCTTGGAAGGCGTCGGTGCCGATCGAGCCTGTGGCCACCTGACCGGTGATCACGACCAGCGGGATCGAGTCCATGTAGGCGTCTCCGATGGGGGTGACGATGTTGGTCGCCCCAGGACCAGAGGTCACGATGGCCACGCCCGGACGGCCTGTGGCGTGGGCGTAGCCCTCGGCCATGTGCCCTGCCCCCTGCTCGTGGCGCACCAGCACGTGGCGGACGGTCGAGTCGATGATGGGGTCGTAGACAGGCAAGATGGCCCCGCCAGGCAGGCCGAAGACGACTTCGACGCCCTCTGCCTCGAGGCTCTTGATCAGGGCTTGTGCTCCAGTGACTTTCATGTGCTTCGCTCCTCTGCGACGAGGGTTGTGTCGGGTGGGGGAAAAAGGAACGACCTCTCCACGGAGGAGAGGTCGAAGGGGTGCGCTAGCGGGCTGTGGTGGCGCGCGCTAGCGCAGCGATACCAGAATAATGACAGGCGAAGTGGAGGCCATGCGCACGTCAAGAAGTCTGACACATCACGAGACCCCCCGACAAGCGCGGGACCGAAGGACCTCCTCTCGACCACGGAGCGTCCAGAGGCCAAGCGGTAGGTTGCTCTGATGCAAGGGGCGCTACGCGAGCACGCCACCGGCAGTCCCCGCGGCGAGGAGGCACCACCCCGACAAGGTCCGTCGCGCGTCGAGATCAGCGTGGTCGCAGCGTGCTTCGTGGTTGCCTTCGCCATCGCCTCGATCTGGCTGAGCCTCGATCTCGGCAAGTCGCTCTGGTTCGACACCTACAACTATGAGTACTGGTCCGGCTGGGCGTTCTTCCACGGCTTCGGCAGCGCGCTGGCCCTGCCCGGCAAGCTCCAGACCTACCTCGATCCCCAGCAGAACTCGCTCTACTACCTGCTGATCTCGCACACCTCGCCGAAGACCATGGCGGTGGTGATCTCTGGCCTCGAGTCACTCGCCCTGAGCACGCTCAGCTTCGTGGTGTACCTCGTGGCGCGTCGCACCCGGTGGTCGATGCTGCCCGCCGTCTGCTTCGGTGTCGCGGCAGGCGTCACCGGGTTCCTCTCCCCCATCTATCGCAGCGAGCTGGGCGGGACCATGGGAGACACCATCACGGTGGTGGGCCTGGTGGTCGCGGCCTCGCTGCTCTTCATCGCCCTCTCAGCCCGCAGTGTCACCGCCCGACTCCGCTGCTCGCTGGCCGCCGGTGCGCTGCTTGGCTTCTGCGTGGTGGCCAAGGTGACGATGCTGATGCCGGCCGTCGCCCTCGTCGTGGGCTTCGGGGCCGCGCTGCTCGTCGGACGCCACCAGCTGGCACTCGCCAAAGAGCGCTTCGTCAGCTTCGTCGTCGTCGCGGTGACGTCCTTCGTGGTGGCGGCAGCCGTCTACGCCCCGCTCGGCCTCACGGTCTACGACCGCTACCAGAACCCCTTCTTCCCCTACTACAACGGCCTCGCTCGCTCGCCGCAGCAGCAGCCCAGCAACTTCCAGGATTACCGCTACACCGTCAACAGCTTGAGCGACTGGGTCCACCACTTGGCGAGCCTCGTCGTGGGCACCCACTCGCTCGAATCAGGCACCCTCCTCCAACGCTCGCCCCTCATCATCGTCGGCGCCCTGGCCATCTGCGCCCTGTTGATCGAAGACCTCCTTCGCCGTCGCTCAGCTCCGCTGCTGTTCCTCGAGATCAGCGTCCCCTTCGGCGTTCTGGCCTGGAGCGGCACGGTCGTCATCTACCGCTACGCCGCGCCCATCGAGATGGCCATGGGCGCCGTGCTCGTCATCTTGGTGCTTCGGCGCGACGACCTGCCCCGGGTGGTGGCACCGCTCGTGGCGGCGGCCTCGCTGGTCTTGGCGCTCCTCGGCGGCGGCGGTGCCCAGACCATCAGGACGGCCTTCGGCGCGAGCTACTTCACCTCTTCGCCCGCTGCGCTGACGGGGGGCCTCGGCACCCACGTCATGCTGCTCAGCTCGGTGCCCGACAGCTATCTCGTCCCGAGCATGCGACCCGGCACCGACATCGTGCGGGTCGGGGGCAAGCTGAACCTGGAGCTGGTCATGAGCGATCGCTGGTGGTCACAGGTGCGCGCCGAGGTCCTCGAGACACCGCAGCAGTGGCAGGTGATCGAAGGGCTCCACACCCAGGCTGACAGCGACCAGACGCTGCGCCGACTGGGCATCGAGGGCGTCGTCCACGGCTGCAAGCCGTTCTCCCCCGCGCCGTTCCCGACCGAGCTCTGCCAGCTGTCGATCTCCTGATCGAGCCCTCGGGGCTCTGCGGTGGCCTACGCCTCGGTGATGGCGCCGCGCTCAGCGCCGGTGACCAGGCGCGCGTACTTGGCGAGGACCCCTGTGGTGTAGCGAGGCTCGAAGTCCTTGCGCTCAGCCGCTCGACGAGCGAGCTCGTCGTCGTCGACCAACAGGTCGATGGTGTGGCCGAGCACGTCGATGACGATCCGATCGCCATCTGCCACGAGGCCGATGGGGCCGCCGTCGACGGCCTCGGGCGCGACGTGACCGATGCAGAAGCCGTGCGTGCCGCCTGAGAAGCGGCCGTCGGTCACGAGCGCGCAGTCCCCGCCTCGGCCGGCTCCCTTCATCGCCCCGGTGACCGCCAGCATCTCTCGCATGCCCGGGCCACCCTTCGGGCCTTCGTAGCGGATCACGACGATCGTCTGGGGCTCGATCGATCCCGCCAAGATCGCCTCCATGGCGGCTGCTTCGCCGTCGAAGACCCGAGCGGTGCCGTCGAATCGCAGCGTGTCGATGCCCGCGACCTTGACCACGGAGCCTTTGGGAGCGAGCGACCCGGTCAGGATGGCGATGCCGCCTTGCTCGTGGATCGGGTTGTCGAGCGTGTGGATGACCTCCCCGTCGGGGTCGGGGATGGCCATCGCCGCCAGGTTCTCTGCCATGGTCTTGCCCGTCACGGTCATGACGTCACCGTGGAGCAGGCCTGCGTCCAAGAGCTGCTTGAGGACCACGGGGATGCCGCCGATGCGGTCGATGTCGACCATGTGGAAGCGGCCGTGCGGCTTCGTGTCGGCGAGGTGCGGCACCTTGGCCGCGATGCGGTTGAAGTCCTCGAGGTCGAGCTCGACGCGCGCTTCATTGGCGATGGCCAGCAGGTGCAGCACGGCGTTCGTCGAGCCCCCGAGGGCGTTGACGACCGCGATGGCGTTCTCGAACGCCTCCTTGGTCATGATGTCCCTCGGCCTGATGTTGCGCCGGACCAGCTCGATGACGGCTTGGCCTGAGGCATAGGCCACGTCGTCCCGACGACGATCGACGGCTGCCGCCGATGAGCTGCCCGGCAGCGACATCCCGAGGGCCTCACCGACCGAGGCCATGGTGTTGGCCGTGAACATCCCCGCGCAGCTGCCCTCGGTCGGACAGGCGTTGTGCTCGATGAGCGAGAGCTCCTCGTCGCTCAAGGCGTCGACGGCGTGCGCCCCGACCGCTTCGAAGACCGAGGTGATGTCGAGGGCGCGATCGGCGAGGCGACCCGGCAAGATCGAGCCGCCGTAGACGAAGACGCTCGGCAGGTTGAGCCTGGCCGCCGCCATGAGCATCCCGGGGAGCGACTTGTCGCAGCCAGCGAAGGTGACGAGGGCGTCGAAGCGCTCGGCGTGCATGACGGTCTCGACCGAGTCAGCGATGACCTCTCTGCTGACCAGCGAGGCCCGCATCCCCTCGTGGCCCATCGAGATCCCGTCGGAGACCGCGATAGTCACGAACTCGAACGGGAAGCCTCCGGCGTCCCTCACCCCGACCTTGGCTCGCTTGGCCAGACGATCGAGCGGCAGGTTGCAAGGCGTCACCTCGTTCCACGACGACGCCACGCCGACCTGGGGCTTGTCCCAGTCGTCGTCGGTCATCCCGACGGCTCGCAGCATGGCGCGTGCAGGTGCCTTCTCAGGACCGTCCGTCACCTCGAAGCTGCGGGGCTTCATCCCTGGGTTCTCGTGCTGGTCGATGGCCATAGATGCCAAGTCTACGGAGAGCGCGCCGCCCGGTCGCTCAGCCTCGTCGGGCGCGCAGCGCCTGGTTCACAGCCTTGCCGTCTGCCTGGCCCTTGGTGGCCGCCATGATCTTGCCCGTGAAGAAGCCCGTCAGCTTGTCGTCACCCTCGACGTAGCGAGCCCACTCGTCAGGATGGGCCTCGACCATCTCGTCGAGAAGCGAGTCCAACGCCCCGCTGGCCATCTGCTCGAAGCCGCGGTTCTTGGCCAGCGCCGCCGGGTCTCCCCCGCCCGCGTCGACGAGGTCAGCGAGCACGGTCTTGGCCTGGGTGGCCGACAGCGCGCCGTCGTGCTCCATGACCAAGAGGCTTGCGAAGTCGCCTTCGGGCAGCGACTCGGCTTGGGGCAGGAGCCCGGCGAGCTCGTTGGCCACGCGCGCCACGGCCAGCGCCGGGGGCGCTCCGGCGATGATCGCCGCGCTCACGTAGCGATCAAGGCCCTGCTCGACGGCGCTCAAGACCTGGTCGATCTGAGTGTCCCTGGGCTCAGGGCCGAGCTGCTCGATGAGCGCCGCTCGCCGCTCGGCCGGCATGGCGGGCAGGGCAGCGGCGACCTGGGCGATCTGCTGAGCCGACGGGCGCAGTGGGACGAGGTCGGGCTCGGTGAAGTAGCGATAGTCGTTCGCCTCCTCCTTGGAGCGCAGCGTCTCGGTGCGACCGGTGTCCTCATCCCAATGGCGCGTCTCCTGGCTGATCGTGCCCCCGGCCTCGAGCAAGGCCACCTGTCGCTCAGCCTCGTAGTCGACGGCCCGCTGGACGGAGCGCAGCGAGTTGAGGTTCTTGATCTCACAGCGCGTGCCGTAGGGAGCGTCGGGTCCTCGCCGGACCGACACGTTGGCGTCGACGCGCATCGAACCCTCTTCCATCCGACCGTCAGAGGCCCCCGAGGCGATCAGGATGGCTCGCAGCTCCGCTGCGTACGCCCGAGCCTGCGCGGCGGAGCGCACGTCGGGACCAGAGACGATCTCGACCAGCGGCACGCCGGCGCGGTTGTAGTCCACCATCGACTCCTGGGAGCCGTGGATCCGACCGGTGCCCCCGAGGTGCGTCGTCTTGCCCGTGTCCTCTTCGAGGTGAGCCCGCTCGATGCGCACCCGTGAGCCATCAGGGAGGTCGAGGTAGCCCTCGGCGTTGATGGGCTCGTCGTACTGGGAGATCTGGAAGTCCTTCGGCTGGTCGGGGTAGAAGTAGTTCTTGCGGTGGAAGGTCGACGGGCGCACCTCGCAGTGCAGCGCGGTGCCGATCCGGATGGCCAGCTCGACCGCACCGGCGTTGAGCACCGGCAGCGAACCGGGCAGGCCCAAGCAGACAGGGCAGACGTTGGTGTTCGGCTCGGAGCCGAAGTGGTTCGCGCACCCACAGAAGAGCTTGGTGTTGGTCTTGAGCTCGGTGTGGACCTCGAGGCCCACCACCATCTCCCAGTCGCCGCCGAGCGCGCTCGACGAGCTCGCTCCCGCCTCGAGGACCGTCGCCGCCCTGAAGAGGCGCTCTTCGCTTCGACCCGGACCGAGCAGCTGGACACCGATGGGGAGCCCGTCGGCGCCCTGGGCGAAGGGCACGCTCATCGCGGGGTGGCCGGCCAGGTTCGACGGGATGGTGCAGACGTCAGAGAGGTACATCGCCATCGGGTCATCGATCTTGGCGCCGAGCTCGAAGGCGGTGGTGGGCGTGGTCGCGCCGAGCAGCAGGTCCACCTGGCCGTAGGCCCGATCGAACGCCTCGATGATCAGCGTGCGCGTGCGCTGGGCCTGGCCGTAGTAGGCGTCGAAGTATCCAGCGGAGAGCGCGTAGGTCCCGAGCATGATGCGGCGCTTGACCTCGTCGCCGAAACCCGCGGTCCTGGTGGCGACGTTCATCGCCTCGACGTCGCTGGCCTCGACACGGACCCCGTAGCGGACGCCGTCGTAGCGAGCCAGGTTCGAGGAGGCCTCGGCTGGGGCGAGCAGGTAGTAGGCCGAGAGCCCGAAGCGCAGCTCAGGGATGGCGATCTCGACGATCTCGGCGCCCTGCGCGGCCAGGACGTCGGCGGCCCGGCGCACGGCCGCGATCACCTCGGCGTCACAGCCGTCGAGCAGGTCGGTGCAGAGCCCGACCTTGAGCCCGTCGACCCCATCGTCGAGGTGGGTGACGAGCGACGGTGCCTCTTCGGGCAGCGAGGTCGAGTCCATCGGGTCATGGCCCGCGATGACCTCCAAGAGGAGCGCTGCGTCGGCCACCGTGGTGGCGAACGGTCCGATCTGGTCGAGTGAGGACGCGAACGCCACCAGGCCGAAGCGAGACACCAGGCCGTAGGTGGGCTTGACGCCGACCACCCCGCAGAGGGCGGCAGGCTGGCGGATGGAGCCACCGGTGTCGGAGCCCAGCGAGAGCGGCACCATCGAGGCAGCCACTGCCGCGGCCGATCCACCGGAGGAACCACCTGGGACCCGAGAGGGATCGCGTGGGTTGCGGGTGGGACCGAAGGCCGAGTTCTCCGTGGACGAGCCCATGGCGAACTCATCCATGTTGGTCTTGCCCACCACCACCACGCCTGCGGCACGCAGCTTGGTGACCACCGTGGCGTCGTAGGGCGGTCGCCAGCCTTGCAGGATCCTCGACGCGCACGAGGTCACCTCGCCGTGCTGGCAGAGGTTGTCCTTGAGGGCCAAGGGCACGCCCGCCAGCAGGCCTGGGTCGTCTCCCCTGGCCACCGCGGCGTCGATGCGGTCGGCACGAGCGAGAGCCTGGTCGACCTGGACGTCGACGAAGGCGTGCAGGGAGGCGTCGTCCTGCTCGATGGTGGCGAGGGCCGACTCGGTCACCTCTCGAGCGGTGCGCTCTCCTGAGCGGATCGTCGCCGCAAGCGCCACGACGCTCATGGCGCCTCGCTCGCGATGCGAGGGACGCCGAAGCGCTCCTCGATCACCTTGGGTGCCTGTGAGAGCACCTCGGTGCGATCGAGCGACGCCCTCACCACGTCGTCGCGCAGCACGTTGACCAAGCCGAAGGGGTGCGCCGTCGGTGGGATCTCGGCCACGTCGAGCGCCGCGATGTCCGCCGCGTGACCCAAGATGCTGCCGAGCTGCTCGGTGAAGCGCTCAACCTCATCGTCAGTCAGCGCCAAGCGAGCCAGGCGAGCGACGTGGCGCACCTCGTCGGCGCTGATGGGCTCAAGCTCAGCCATCAGGCTCCCTGCTCGATCACGCGCTCGATGAAGGAGAGCGCCTCGGCCTCGACCAGCGCCGCATCGTGGTCCAAGGTGGCGACGTGGTAGCTGTGCTCCAAGAGCACCTGCTCGACCGGGGCGCCCACCGAAGCAAGCAGGTGCGTGCCACTCGAGGGGGGCACCACGTGGTCCTCGACGCTTGAGAGAAGGAGCACCGGACAGGTGATCTTGTCCAGGTCGGCTGAGATCTCCTTGACACCCTCGAACAGCGAGAGCATCGGTGCGAGGGGCGTGGCGGCATAGGAGCGCTCCTCGACCCCCTCCTTCTTGATGTCAGAGCCGATGGCGTCCATGGTGGTGATCCCCTGGTCGACCAGCTCTTGGAGCGCGTCGATCAGCGACACGTCGATCGGCTCGACCAAGGGGTTGATCAAGATGATCCCTGCGAGCTCTGGGTGGCGCTCCGCCAGCCAGCAGGTGAGCCCGCCGCCCATCGACAGCCCGCCGACGAAGACCTGCTCGGTGCGAGCCGCGAGGACGTTGAGCGCCTCTTCAGCGGCCTTCGACCAGTCGGCAAAGGTCGACTCGAGGAGGTCGTCGACGATCGTGCCGTGCCCTGGAAGGAGCGGGACCTCGACGCTGAAGCCAGCGTCCGTCAGCTGGTCGGCGAGACCCGCCATGGAGAAGGGACAGCCCGTGAAGCCGTGGAGGAGCAGGACCCCCACCGACGAGCCGTCGGAGGAGATCGGCTCGCAGCCGCTGATGATGGGTTCGCTCACAGCAGGTGATGCTATCGGCGGCGCTACCCTGAGCAAGATGCCAGCCGACGAATCAGACCAGGTGACCTACGACTTCCTCAGCCCGGCGTGGCTCGAAGCGGTCCACGAGCTGCGCCAAGAGCACCCCGACGCCGGTGCAGGCGTGCCGGTGGAGCTCACCATGAACCTGGTGGTGACCGAGGTGCCGAGCGGCGAGGACGTCCTCGCTCACGTCGACACGACCAACGGGCCGCTGGTGGTGGCGGTCGGTCACCTCGAAGAGGTGGACCTCCACGTCGTGGTCGACTACGCCACCGCACGCTCGCTGCTCGTCGAGGGCGACACCCAAGCGGCCATGGGGGCGTTCCTGGCCGGCAAGATCCGGGTCGACGGCGATCTGACGAAGCTCCTCGCCGTCCAGACGGCGACGCCCGACGACGACGCGATGGCCTTCGCCAACGCCATGCGCCAGCTCACCGCCTAGGTCCTGGCTCGTCCCTAGATCGGCGAGGAGCGCCGGCGAAGTCGGAACCACCAGTCCGGATCTCGCGCGTGGGCGTGGAAGTGATCGGGGATCTGGCGCATGACGCGGTCGAAGGACCAGCCCTCCTCGCCGAAGCGGCTGTCAGCAGCTTGCCCGAGGACGCCCAGCATGTGCTCGATCACCTCAGGGTCCGGGTCGATGCCGTGCTCCTTCCAGACCACCATCGGGGTGTCGCAGACCTCGCAGTCCGCCACCCAGCAGTGCTCGTCGTCGGTGTACCAGTGCGTGATCTGGGCCGCTTCGCACAGCTCGCAACCTGAAGCCTTGACGCTCACTTGATGGTGACCACCACGGTCGAGCCCTTGGTGACCTCGCTCCCAGACCCCGGCGACAAGCCCACCACCGTGTGGCCGTGCCCTGTGAAGGACGCCACGAGCCCGGCGTGCTTGAGCGCTTGGCCTGCGGTGGTGGCGTCTTCGCCGATGAGCCCTGAGGGGACGATCACCCCTTGGCCGAGGCTCACGTAGACCGTGACGGTGAAGCCCTTCTGCTCGAGGTTCCCCGCCGCAGGCGAGGTCCCGATGACCTCTCCTGCCGGCACCGTGTTCGAGAACTGGTTGGACTGCGTGGCGGTGAAGCCAGCGGCCGACAGCGTGGCTTGGGCATCGGCGAAGCTGCCTGACACGCTCGGGATGGCGATGGGGGCAGGGCCCTTCGAGATCGACAGGACGATGGTCGACCCATAGGGCGCCGTCGTCGGGTTCTTGACGTTGCCCCAGGCGTATTCGAGCAGCTGGCCGCTCGGCACAGTGGGGCTGTACGCCTCGAGCCCTGGCGGACACGAAGTCTTGAAGTGCACAGCGGCGAGCGTCTGGGTGGCGCTGGCGCAGGTGGCGTTGGTGAGCGACGGGATCGTCACCGGGGGCAAGCCCCGGCTGAGCACCAAGGTCACCGTCGAGCCCTGCTTGAGGGTTCCTGATGTCGGTTTCTGCGAGAGCACGGAACCAGCCTTGACGGTGGTCGAGTAGATCGTCGCTCGGTAGCGGATCGCCAGCTGCTTCTCGCTCAGCTGCTGGCGAGCCTCAGCGTTCGTCAGCCCGACGACGTGGGGCACAACCACCGTCGGGGTGAAGAGCTTGGTCTCGACGGCGAAGACCCCGAAGGCTGCCGCCAAGAGCACGATGAGGGCCACCACCCATGGCCAGCGACGGCGCTTGCGTCGGGGTTTGGCGAGCTCGGGACCGCCCGAGGAGACCTGGGGCGGCGCGATGACCGTCGGCGCGATGGGCTCACCGCCGTGCCTGGTCTCCGCCACGCCGGCGGTGACCGGACCCGTGACCGCCGGTGTGGCCTGGGTGAGCTCGTCTGCCGACGGAGCTCGGAAGCCCTGAGCGATCGTGCCGGCCGCCATGGCCTCGAGGACGTCGGCGCGCAGGTGGAGCGGCAGCGACGCCGGCAGCGGCAGGACCGCCTCGACCGAGGCGAGCCGGGCTTCGAGCTCAGCGGCGTCGAGGCGCAGCATCGACTCGGGTTCCGTGGCCTCGGACAGCACTGCGTCGAGAGGACCCAAGGAGGGGTGGTGAGGGATCGCCTGGCCCTGGCGAGCTCGCAGCGATGCCAAGGGGGTCTCGCCGACGAAGGGGACCTCGCCGACCAAGGCCTCATAGAGCACCAAACCGAGCGAGTACACGTCGGCCTTGCCGTCGACGGGCAAGCCTTCGGCCTGCTCGGGCGAGGCATAGCGGACCGTGCCGATCATCGCACCGATGGGCTCGGTCCAGCTGGCCTCGGCGAGCGCACGGGCCACGCCGAAGTCGGTGATCCGGAGGCGACCCTCGTCGTCGAAGAGCAGGTTGGCCGGCTTCACGTCCCGGTGCACGAGCCCGCGCTGATGCGCATAGGCGAGGCCCGCTGCTGCTTGCTGGCCGATCTGGGCGACCTGCTCAGGCGACAGGCGCACCCCGGTGGTGAGCATGTCGCTCAACGAGCCGCCGGCGAGGTACTCGGTCACGAGGAACGGCACGGACTCTTCCTCGCCCCAGTCGTAGACCTGCAGGACGTTCGGGTGGTTGAGGGCCGCGACCGCCCGAGCTTCAGCCCGGAAGCGCTTCAAGAACCCCTCGTCGTCAGCGAGGGCGGGCTGCAGCAGCTTCACGGCGACGGATCGCTGCAGGGTCTGGTCTTCGGCCAGGTAGACGTTGGCAGAAGCGCCGGTCCCCAGCAGCGTGAGGAGCCGGTAGCGACTGTTGAGGGTCTTCCCTATGGGGTCAGAGGTGTCCGACATGGTATCTAGCCAACCTACCGAGCCATCTGACTGCTCCGGTGGACACCCCAGGCACCTCAGTGCCCCTGGGATCTGCTAACAGAGCGGCCACTCGGACGAACCAGCGACCACGCTGGCTCAGGACGCTGCGGGCTCCTCGAGGTTGCCTTCTGCGGCACCAAGATACCGCTCGAGGACCTCGTGCTTCGCCTCTGAGGCAGGTCCGCTCCAGCCGATCTGGCCGCGACCCAAGATGGCGCACTCGTCAGCCAGCTTGAGCGCCCGGTCGACGAACTGCTCGATCAGCAGGATCGCGATACCGCTCTTGCGAGCCTCATCGAGGCTCTTGAAGACCGCTTCGGTCACGATCGGAGCGAGCCCGAGGGACATCTCGTCGGCGATGATCAGCTTCGGCGGGACGGCAAGAGCACGGGCCAGCGCCAGCATCTGCTGCTCGCCACCCGACAAGCTGCCCGCCAGCTGTGAGCGCCGTTGGCCGAGGATCGGGAAGAGCTCGACGGCTCGGTCCATCGCACTGGCGCGCTCAGCTCGCTTGAGCTGCCCGACCGCCATGCGCAGGTTGTCGTTGACGCTGAGCCCGGGGAAGATGCCACGGCCCTCAGGGATGTAGGTCAACCCGAGGCGGCGGATGCGGAACGCACCGAGCCCGGTGATGGGTTGGCCTTCGAACAGGACGCGACCAGAGGTCGACGGCACCAAGCCGGAGATGGCACGAGCAAGGGTGGACTTGCCGGCACCGTTCGGTCCGAGGAGCGCGGTCATCGAACCCGGAGCGACCTCAAGCGACACGCCAAAGAGCGCCTGAGAGCGGCCGTAGCCGACGACCAGGTCTTCAACCTTGAGCAAGGCCTCGGTCACGAGCTCACCTCCCCTTCTGCATCATCGGTAGCGGGCACGCCGAGGTACGCGGCCTTGACCGCTTCGCTCGAGCGGATCTCATCGGGCAGCCCGTTGGCGATGACCTCGCCGAAGTCGAGGACGTAGATGGTGTCGCTGAGTGCGAGCACCGTGGCGACGTCGTGCTCGACGAAGAGCAGCGAGACGTCTTGGTCGCCTTGGCGGACCACGTTGGACAAGATCCCCGCCAGCTGCTCGGACTCTCGAGCGTCGAGGCCAGAGAGCGGCTCGTCGAGGAGCAGCACCGACGGCGACGACGCCAGCGCCCGGCCCACCTCGACAAGGCGGCTGGTGCCGAGCGGCAACGAGGCGACCGAGGTGTGGGCGATGCTCGCCAAGCCCAGCTGCTTGAGCAGGCCGTCGACGTGGGCGTCCTCGTCGGGGTTCTTCCGGAAGATGGCCCTGACGTCGAACATGTCGCGCCAGAGGCGGTTGCGCTCGTAGCGCATCCGGTGCGCCAAGACGAGGTGCTCGCGCACGTTGAGGCTCAAGAAGAGCTCGGGCTGCTGGAAGGTGCGCGCGAGCCCACGGCGAGCCCGTCTCTGGGGGCTGTGCCCGGTGACGTCGACACCGCCCAGCTCGACTGCACCCTTGTCTGGTCGAAGCAGCCCCGAGAGCACGGCGAAGAGCGTGGACTTGCCGGCGCCGTTGGGTCCCACGAGCCCGACGATGGAGCGATGAGGCACCTCGAGGCTGACGTCAGAGAGAGCAACCAGGCCGCCGAAGCGCTTGGTCACCCCTTCAGCGACGAGCACCGGTGCGGAGCCCGTCGGCACCTCAGGTGTGGTGGTCGACTCAACGGTCATGACGAGACCCCCACGGCGGCCGGTGGCTGCGGTTCGGACGGCGGAGGCTCAGGAGGTGCCAGCGAGCCAGACTCGGCCTGCGCCTTCTTCCCTGCTCGCTTGATCAGCCAGCCACGGAAGATCTCTCCGTTCTGGGCCAAGGTGCCGTTCGGGAACTTGGCCACGCCGATGGCGCCGAGACCGAAGAGGAGCGTCGGGATCTGGACGGTCCAGCTCGGCAGGTAGGCCAGCGTGATGGCCGGGAACAGGGCAAAGCTGATGCCTGCGAGGAGTGCCGCGGTGTTCGAGCGCACGCCGAAGGTCACCAGCACCGCCAGCCAGATCACCCCGATGAACGTCGAGAAGTTGGCCGGCTGCGCAGAGGTCTGGGCGGTCACCAGGATGCCGCCACCGATGGCGGCAACGAAGGATGCCAGCCCGGCGATCATGATCTTCATCCCCACGGTGCTCACGCCGAGTGTCTTCGCTCCTGGTTCGCTCCAGCGCACGGCGCTCATGGCGAGACCCGTCGTCGATCGCCGGAGGTTCATGATGAACAGGGCGATGATGGCAAAGATGGCCAGGGCTAGGTAGCAGAACTGCAGATCGGTGCTCGCCCACGACGGTCGGTTGACGTTGGCGCCCAGGCCCCCGTTGGTGAACATGCCCAGGGTGAAGACCAGGTTCTCGACCAAGAGGCCGAAGGTCAGGGTGATCAGCGCGACGTAGAGACCGCCCAAGCGGATGGTGAGCAGGCCCACCAGGAGCCCGATGGGCAGCACGATCGCTCCACCGGCCAAGACGGCGAGGAGCACAGGCCATCCATGGCTCGTGGCCAGCTGGGCAGTGATCAGACCCCCGAGTCCGGCGAAGGTGATCTCACAGAGCCAGATCATGCCGCCCTCACCGGTGACCATGGTGAAGGACAAGAAGATGATGGCGTAGGCGAAGGCCTGGGCCATGAGCCCGACCCAGAGCCCCTCGACGATGAGCGGGAGCAGGGACGCGATGGCGATCAGCACGATGGGGCCGCCGTAGCGACCGATGAAGCCGAGCGAGCTGCCTTGAAGATCTCCTCCGGCCGCCCCCGCCATCTGGCTCTCGCCTTGGGGCGTGATCGCGCTGTCGAGCGCGCCGCCGACCCTCTGAGACTCGGACAGGTCACGCTTCCTGAACAGGTGGTAGACGACGAAGACGGCGATGAAGGCGAAGGGCACCGCATCGACGACCTCGGTCGTCCAGTTGCTCGAGGTGGGCAGGAAGTACTGGATGAGCGAGGTGGCCACACCCATGGCCAGACCGACGGCGACGGCGATGGGCAGGCTGCGGAGCCGGGCCGCCACCACTGCGGCGAAGGCGGCAGCGACGAGCAACGTGAAGTTCCCAGGGTCAAGACCGATGATCGGGGCCGCGAGCACCCCGGCGAGTCCGGCGAAGAACATGCTGACGGCCCAGACGCCCACCGAGACCGCGCCGGGGTTGGTGCCCGAGAGCTCCGTCATCGCCGGCGAGTCGACCATCGCACGGACCTTGAGGCCCACGTCGGTCTTCTTCATGATCAAGGCGCCCAGCACGACGATCAGCACCACGCAGATGTAGACGATGACCTGGTCAAGGGTGACGGCGACCCCGGCCACGTTGTAGACGTGCACCGGCTCAGGGGCGAGACCAGGAGCCTTCAAGATGGCCCCGCTGCCGAAGATGACGGTGGCGAGAGCCGGGATCGAGACGAGCAACCCGAGGGTGGCGACCACCTTGATCAGTGGCGAGGACAGGCGAAGGAACCGGAAGAGAGCAAAGTACAGCGCCACACCGATGATCGGTCCCGCCACCACGATGGACAAGATCGCCGAGACGACGATGCCCATGTTCTGGGTGACCAAGAGGTAGTAGTACAGCCGTGCGATGAAGTAGGCCAGCGCACCGAAGGCGAAGTTCAAGATGCCTGACGAGACGTAGGTGATCACCAGCCCAGATGAGGCGATGGCATAGATGCCGCCAAGCACCAGCCCCGCGATCACGTACTGCAGCATCTCGCCCCCCTTGTCGATCCTTGAGTCCCCATCAGCTGAGCGAGGGGAGAACACGCCAGCACTCGGGTGATTGAGACTGCTTCACACCCCAGCGCTGATCCCCCGGCGCAGGCAACGTGGGTGAGGTTACAAGCGGCTGAGTCCCTCCGCCAGAACATCTTTTCCCGTAATTAGACGGCATACAACTGCTGCGCTCACGCATCGCGCTGCGCTAGGAGGCGTCGGGTGTCGAGAGCTCCTCGAAGGCCGCGCCGCGCAGCAGCTCGTCGAGCTGCTGCTCGCCGAAGACCGGCACGCCTCGCTGGCGCGCTTTGTCGACTTTGCTCCCAGGATCAGCACCTGCGAAGACCGCGCTCGTCTTGCCTGACACACTGCTGCTCACCGTCGCTCCGAGCGCCTGGAGCGCGCTCGACGCCTCCTCTCGAGTGCGTGCTTCGAGCGTGCCGGTGAGCACGAAGGTCGAGCCGCTCAGGGGCAGATCGGCCTGGAGCGCGGGTGACGCGAGGTCTGTATCGGTCCTGATGCCGAGCTCGATGAGCTCGTCGACCAGCTGGGCGTTGTGGGGCGACTCGAACCACGCGCGGACCGAGGCGGCGATGACGAGTCCCACTCCCTCGATGGCGGACAGCTCTTCGACGCTCGCCTGACGGAGGGCCTCGAGCGTCCGCAGGTGCGACGCCAGCTCCGCGGCCGCGCTCGGGCCGACGTGGCGGATGTTCAACGCGACGAGGTAGCGCTCGAGCGGTTGCGAGAGAGCTCCCTGGATGCCTTGGGCCAGGTTGTCGACCCGAGTCGGCTTCCAGCCCTTGAGAGCCAAGAGCTCCTCTCGACGACCCGGCAGCCGAAAGACGTCAGCGACGTCCCTGAGGATGCCGAGCTCATAGAGCTCTTCGACCGTCTTCTCCCCCAGGCTCTTGATGTCGAGCGCACCTCGGGAGGCAAGGTGGGTGAGCGACTCGCGGATCCGATTCGGGCACTCGAGGTTCTCGCAGAAGTGGTTCGCCTCGCCCTCCGGTCGCACCAGGGGCTCGCCGCACGTCGGACAGTGGGCCGGCATCCTCCAGATGGGCGCTCCTCGGCGCCGATCAGCCTTCACCGAGCCGACGACCTCGGGGATCACGTCGCCCGCCCGACGCACGATGATGGTGTCTCCCTCTCGGACGTCCTTGAGGTGGATCTGGGTCTCGTTGTGCAAGGTGGCCCGGGCGATGGTCACACCGGCCACGACCACCGGGGTCATCACGGCGAACGGCGTGGCCTTGCCGGTGCGGCCCACGTTGATCTCGATGGCCTCCAAGGTCGTCTGCTGCTCGACGGGCGCCATCTTGTAGGCGATGGCCCACCGCGGTGCCCTGGCCGTCACGCCGAGGCGCTGACGCTGGGAGAGGTCGTCAACCTTGATGACGATCCCGTCCACCTCGAAGTCGAAGGTGTGACGTGCCTCGGTGGAAGCCTCGACGAACGCCCACGCCTCGTCGATGGTGTCCACCACCTTCGTCTGGGTCGGCACCGGCAGACCAGCCGCCGCAGCCCAGGCCAAGAAGGCCGAGTGCGTCGCGAAGCTCTTGCCCTCGACGGCCCCGATGCTGTGGACCCACATCGACAGCGGACGTCCAGCCACCTTGGAGGGATCCTTCTGTCGCAGCGCCCCGGAGGCCGCGTTGCGCGGGTTCATGAACGCCGGCTCGTCCTGCTTGATCCGCTCCGCGTTCATCTCGTCGAAGGCCTTGAGCGGGAAGTACACCTCGCCTCGCACTTCGATCACCTCGGGCGGCTCTCGGTCGGCAAGTCGGTAGGGCACGTCGTTGAGCGTCAAGATCTGCGGGGTGACCGTCTCGCCGACGACCCCGTCGCCTCGGGTGGCACCGACCGCCAAGACGCCGTCTCGGTAGACGCAGTTGATCCCCACACCGTCGATCTTGAGCTCGCAGACGAAGCGCACGCTCTCCTCTGCGGCGAGTCCTCGACGAACTCGCTCCGCCCAGGCGAGCAGCTCGTCTTCGCTGAAGACGTTGTCGAGCGACAGCATGGGTTCGAGGTGCACGAAGGGAGGGAACGCCTCGTCGAGCGGCGCGCCAACCTGCTGGGTCGGCGAGCTGGGCGTCCGGAGCGACGGGTGCGCCTCTTCGAGGGCTTCGAGCTCTCGATAGAGCTCATCGAACTCTGCGTCCGAGAACCGAGGTTCAGAGAGCACGTAGTAGCGATAGCGCCCGTCGGCGACCAGCTGGCTCAGCTCGTCGTGTCGGTCTCGCGCCTTCTTCGGCACGTCCTTCTCCGTCGCCATCAGGAGCGCTCCGGGACTGGCGTCACCTTCGATCGGATGGCGTGGCTGACGAGCGCGCTGCCGAGGACGCGGCTGGGGTCATCGGCGCTGTAGATCGCTGCGGTCTGGCCCGGTGCCACCGGAGCGACCGCCTCGTCGAGCTGCAGCGTCCTCGCTTCGTCGGACGACGAGGTCAACCGAGCAGGCGTCACCGCGCCGTGGGCGCGCAGCTGGACGAGGACGGTGGAGCCATGCCCACGAGGGGCGTCGGTCCAGGTCTCGGTGCCTTGCTCGAGCACCACCTCGTCGATCAGCGCCTCATCTTGCGGCGCGACGAGCACGCGTGCCTGGGCGGGCTGGACGGCCACGGCGACTCGTCGACGACCGTGCGCATCCACGCCGAGGCCACGGCGCTGGCCCACCGTGATCAGCTCCACCGCGCTCACCGTGCCCACCGTCGCTCCGCTGTCGGCATCGATGAGGGCTCCAGGGGTGAGCTCAGCCCGCTCAGCTAAGAAGCCCCCTCGACCTTGGGCGGTCTGGATGAAGCAGAGATCTTGGCTGTCCGCCTTGCCCGACGTCCGCAGCCGGCGCTCGGTCGCGTAGCGGCGAACCTCTTGCTTCGACAGCTCACCGACGGGCAGCACGGTGCTCGCGAGCTGTGCGCGGCCGAGCATGGAGAGCACGTAGGACTGGTCCTTCGCCTCATCGGTGCCCCGGTGGAGCTCAGGGCCGTCGCTGCCGTGCACGATGCGGGCGTGGTGCCCCGTGGCGAGGCGGTCGAAGCCGAGCCGCCTCGACGCCTCGAGCAGGTGGTCGAACTTGAGGTGGCGGTTGCACTCCACGCAGGGATTGGGCGTCCGCCCTGCCACGTGGGCGGCCACAAAGGGCTCGACGACGTGACGATCGAACGCGTCGGTGAGATCGAAGACGTGGTGATCGATGCCCAGCTGATCAGCGACGCGAGCGGCGTCGAGCACGTCTTGGACCGAGCAGCACCCGGCGTCTGACGGGCCGCCCCACAGCTTGAGGGTCACCCCTGAGACCTCATGGCCCTGGTCGACGAGCAGCGAGGCTGCCACCGAGGAGTCAACGCCGCCCGACATCGCCACGAGGACCTTCACAGTGCTCAAGTCTGCCATCGGCCGGTGTGGCCAGCGACCGTCAGCGGCGCAGCTGCGCGATCGCCCCGACGATGATCGCACCAGCTCGCTCGACCTCCTCATCGCTGGTCCGAGGCGACAGGCTGAGGCGAAGCGCACCACGAGCGCGTCTCTCATCGATCCCCATCGCCCGAAGCACGTGGCTCGGTCGCGAGGCGCCTGACGCACAGGCGGCACCGGCCGACGCGCAGAGGCCTCCCTCGTCGAGCAGGAGCAAGAGCTCATCGGAGCGGACGCCGTCGATGGTGAGGTGCAGGTGGCTCTCGAGGCGAGGAGCCTGGCGTGCCGTGATGTCGACGCCGTCGAGGGCACCGAGGAGCCTCTGGAGCTCGTCGCGCCGAGCGCCCATGGCGTCGATGGCACCCTGGCGACGATCGTCGTTCGCCAGCTCGAGCGCCAGGGCCAGCCCGAGTGCTCCGGCCACGTCTTGCGTACCGGCGCGAAGCCCTCGCTCCTGTCCCCCACCGACCAGCAGGGGCTCAAGTGCCACGGGGTCGGTGAGAATCACCGCACCAGAGCCGGCAGGACCACCGAGCTTGTGCGCAGCGATCGAGATCACGTCACAGATCGACGTCGTCTCAGCCAGCGGGTGGCACCAGCCGGAGCCCACGGCGTCGCTGTGCAAGATGATCCCGCGGCGTCGTTCGCCGAGTCCGTCGCTGAGCGCACGAAGCGGTTGGAGCACCCCGGTCTCGTTGTTGGCCGCCATGACGGAGACCAGGTCCCCGTGGTCGATCGCGCCGAGCGCGCCCGCCACGTCGAGGACGCCGTCGCTGCCCACAGCGAGCTCGACGTGCTCGCCCGCCGCTTCGCGCACCGCCACGTGCTCGATGGACGAGATCTTGCGGGCTACGGCGTCCGCTCGAAGCGCGAGGTTGCAGGCCTCGGTGCCGCCCGAGGTGAAGAGCACCGCGTCGGGAGCCACGTCGAGCTCCTTCGCCACCCGCTCCCGAGCGCCCTCGAGCACCGAACGAGTCGCGCGGGCCATGCGATGCGAACCCGACGGGTTCGGCGGCAGACCCTCAAGGGCCTCGGCCATGGCATGACGGATCTCGGCTCGAAGCGGTGAGCCTGCCGCGTGGTCGAGGAAGATGGCGGTGGGCACCTAGGCGACGTAGAAGGTCTTGGCGTTGGTGAACTCACGGATCCCGACGGCTGCCAGCTCGCGGCCATAGCCAGAGCGCTTGATCCCACCGAAGGGGAGCTCAGGGGTTGACGCCACCATGGCGTTGACGAAGACCATCCCCGCGTCGAGACCCTCGAGACCTTGGCGCTGCTCATCCGGATCGGTGGCCCAGATGGAGGCGCCCAGCCCCCACGGCGTGGCGTTGGCCAGCTCGAGGGCGGCTGCGAGATCAGCCACGGTGTGCACCACGGCGACGGGACCGAAGATCTCCTCAGCTCCTGCCCTCATCGACGTCGTCACCCCGGTGAGCACGGTGGGCAGGTAGAAGAACCCGTCGCCACCGAGTGCGGTGCCGCCTGCGGTCGCCACCGCCCCCTGGGCCAGCGCGTCGTTGACCTGGCTCATCACCTCATCGCGCTGCGAGGCGGAGACCAACGGGCCGACGTCGGTGCTGGGCTCCATGGGATCGCCGACCACCAGCGCAGCCATGGCCTCTGAGAAGCCTGCGAGGAACTCGTCCGCTCGATCTTCCACCACGATGAATCGCTTGGAGGCGATGCATGACTGACCGTTGTTCTGCACGCGGGCGGTCACCGCCTTGGGCACGCAGACCTCCAGATCAGCTGAGCTCCCCACCACGAAGGCGTCCGAGCCGCCGAGCTCGAGCACGCACTTCTTGAGGACGTCGCCGGCGGTCGAGGCGACCGACCGACCTGCACCCTCCGAGCCGGTCAAGGTCACCGCGGCGATCCGCTCGTCGCGGATGACGTCGGCCACGCGAGAGCTGGGCAAGAGCAGGTTGACGAAGCAGCCGAGCGGGAAGCCCGCTCGCAGGAAGAGCCCCTCCAAGAAGCGAGCGGCCTGCGGGACGTTCGATGCGTGCTTGAGGACCCCGACGTTGCCGGCCATGAGGTTCGGCGCGGCGAAGCGCACCACCTGCCAGAGCGGGAAGTTCCACGGCATCACCGCCAGCACGGCGCCGAGAGGCTCATAGCGGATGCCGCTCGAGCTCGCCGACGAGCTGATCGCCTCCTCGGCCAGGAACGCCTCGGCGTGCTCCGCATAGAAGCGCATCGTCTGGGCGCACTTGGCCACCTCGCCCTTCGCCGCGGCGAAGGTCTTGCCCATCTCGCGCGAGAGCATCTCGGCGATGACGGGCACCTCGCCCTCCAAGAGCTCTGCAGCGGTGACCATGTGCCGAGCGCGCCGCTCGAAGGGAGTCGCCCGCCAGAGACTCGCCGCCTGGTGGGCGAGCTCGAGGCGCTCGTCGACCTCGCTCGGGGTGTGGAAGTCGAAGGTGACCTCGACCTGGCCAGTCGTGGGGTTCGTCGAGACGTAGGCCATGGCTCCAGTCTGACAGGTTGGCTCGCACCAGCAACCGGTCACCTGGCGAAGCTCGACCGCTCGCTGCGATGCTTCGAGCCATGTCCATCGACGAGAGCCTCGAGCGCGCACGAGCGCTGCTCGACGCGGCCAGAGCAGTCGTGGTCGTGACCGGAGCCGGCATCTCGACCGACTCAGGCATTCCTGACTTTCGAGGCCCGGAGGGCCTGTGGACCAAGGACCCGGGGGCGGAGATGCTCTCGACCTACGACGCCTACGTCTCGGATACAGAGGTGCGCCGGCGTGCCTGGCAGGCGAGGCTCACCTCACCGACGTGGCAGGCACGACCCAACGACGGCCACCGGGCGCTCGTGGCCCTCGAGCGACGAGGGATCCTCGACACGCTGATCACCCAGAACATCGACGGCCTCCACACCCAGGCCGGCACCGATCCAGCCAAGCTGGTCGAGATCCATGGCAACGGGCGCGAGGCGATCTGCCTTCGCTGCGGTCACCGACAGCCCATGGAGGCGATCCTCGAGCGCGTGAGAGCGGGTGAGCCAGACCCGACGTGCGACGAGCCGACCGAGCACGGTCTCTGTGGCGGGATCCTGAAATCGGCGACGATCAGCTTCGGCCAGTCGTTGCGAGCCGAGGATCTCGCTCGCTCAGAGGCCGCAGCCATGCGCTGTGACCTGCTGCTCGCCGTCGGCAGCACCCTGTCGGTCTATCCGGCAGCGAACGTCGTGCCGATCGCGCAGCGATCGGGAGCGCCGATCATCATCGTGAACGGCGAGGCGACGGCCATGGATGCGCTCGCCACCGTGCTGCTGCGAGGCGACATCTCGACGCTGCTCATGGCCCTGGTCGCCGACTGAGCTCAGGCGTTCTTCTTGGCCTTGCGCCGAGGGCGCAGCGCAAACCACCAGACGCTGGCGATGGTCGCCAAGATCCCAGCGATGCCCACTGCCGGCTTGGCCATGTTCCGTGCGTTCTTCTCTGCCATCTCGCCAACTTACCTGAGGGGTCCGAAGCCCTGGTGCCGCGACGCGGCGCTGCCCGCAGCGCGACACGGAGTGGTCGGCTGCGGGCAGCAGGCGTGCGCTGACGTCGCTCAGGCGACGGTGTGCGCCTCGACCTCGATGCTCAAGATGACCTTGTTCGAGACCACGACGCTGCCGTTCTCCAGCGTGCCGTTGAAGCTCACGTTGTAGTCACGACGGTCGATCTCCAAGGTGGCTTCGAAGCCGGCGACGACGTCGTCCTCGACCATGCCGGGCCCGGAGCCCAGGTACTCGAGGTCCCAGGTCACCTCTTTGGTGATCCCTCTGATCGTCAGGTCGCCGACGAGGTCATAGTGATCCCCGCTCTTCGGGATCACGGCCGAGGAGATGAAGGTGAGCGTCGGCTCGTTCTCCTGGTCCAGGAAGTCAGCCGACTTGAGGTGGGCGTCACGCATCTCGTTGTTGGTCGTGATCGAGGCCGCCTGGATGGTGGCTGAGACCTTCGAGTCCTCGGGCTTGTCGCCGATCTCGATGGTGCCTTCGAACTCGGTGAAGACGCCACGGACCTTGGCGGCGACGAGGTGGCGGACGGTGAAGCCGACCTGGGTGTGGACCGGGTCGATGTGGTACGTGCCGGGGGCGGGGAGGTTGCTCATCTGATGTCTCCTTGGGTTAGGTGCTTGGTTGCACATTATCTGTAGAAGAAGATACTTGTCAAGCAGATATTGATTGAGCAGGTTCCTGGTAAGATGGACGCCATGTCGACCACCGCCAGCGCGAACCGTGCACTCTCTCTCTGCCCCACCGTGGCGGATGACGAACGTCTGGTGCTCATGGGCCTCCTGACCGAGGTCGATGGCCGGCTTCGTCGCGTCGTCGGCGCGGCCCTAGAAGAGGCCTGTGGCCTCAGCATGCTGTCCTTCGAGGTCTTGATCCGACTGGTGCGAGCGCCCGAGGGTCGCCTCACGATGTCGGGGGTGGCTGATCAGACCGTGCACACCTCAGGCGGGACGACTCGCCTGGTCGATCGGATGGAGGCAGCCGGACTGGTCCGGCGCGTGGCGTGTCCGAACGACCGGCGCACCACCTACGTGGAGATGACCGAGCTCGGGACGACCACCTTGGAGGCGGCGCTGGCCGCCCACCTCGAGATCTTAGAAGAGCACCTCACGAGCCAGCTCACCCAAGAGGAGCGCTCGGTGCTCATCACGGCGCTGACCAAGCTCAACGGCGGACCTGCCGCCTGTGCCGGCTGACTCAGCCGTCCTTCGCCAACCACGCGGCGGCTTCTGGTCGATCGTCCAGCTCCAGCGAGGTCGCCTCGCCCTGGCCTGGTGCGCGTGTGACCGAGGTGGCGAGGACCTCGTGGGCCAGCTCGCTGAGGTCCGACGCAGCGAGATCATCGAGGCCCACGAGGTGGAGCTCGATGCGGTCGGCAAGCTCGAAGCCCTTGGACTTGCGCAGCTCTTGGACCTGGCGGATCACGTCTCGCACCAGGCCTCGTCGGCGCAGGTCGTCGGTGAGAGCGAGATCGAGGGCCACGACCTCGCCGCCTTCGCGCGAGACCGCGAAGCCCTCCTGAGCCCGCACTCGCAGCTCGAGGTCATCGGGGCTGAGCTCGACGGGACCATCGGGCAGCTCGACGCTGACCGAGCGCCCCTCTTCGAGCGCAGCGGCGGCCTCTCCCCCATCGAGCGCTTGGAGCGCCTGCTTCAAGTGCTTGACCGACTCGCCAAGCCGAGGGCCCAGGGCTTTGAAGTTGGGGACGAGCTCGAAGCGGAGCACGTCGGCGAGATCGCCAGCGTCGTCCAAGGCGTCGACGTTGAGCTCGTCCTCGACGATCCCACGGGGCGGTGCCGGTGAGCCCGCAGGCAGGAACACGAGCGCCCTCGAGAGAGGCTGGCGCACCTTGACGCCGGCTTCCGAGCGCGCCGCTCGACCGAGGGAGACCAGCCGACGAGCGACCGCCATCGAGGCTTCGAGCGCCGGGTCGAGGAGGTCCAGGTCGACCTCGGGCCAGTCGGCGAGGTGCACGGAGTCGTCCTCATCGGCCATCGTGAGCCCTCGCCACAGGTGGTCGGCGACGAACGGGCAGAACGGTGCGAGCATCGTTGCCACCAAGCAGAGCACCTCGTGGAGGGTCGCCTGAGCCGCCAACGAGTCAGACGCCGGCGCACTCGGGTCGGTGCGCCAGAAGCGCCGCCTCGAGCGCCGGACGTACCAGTTCGACAGATCGTCGACGAGCTCGCCGAGAGGCGTGGCGGCGGCGAGCGGCTCGTAGCCCTCAAGTGACGCGGTGACCTGGGCCAAGGCGCCGTGCGCTCGGCTCAAGATCCAGCGGTCGAGGTCACCGCGCGCCGTGCGGAGCGGGGATGGCGGGGTCGGCGGGATCGAAGCCGTTGAGCGAGGCATAGGTCGAGAAGAAGCTGTAGGTGTTCCACAGCGTGCCGAGCACGTCGTTCATCGCCGTCGTGATCGCCGGGAGCGAGACCCTGGTCGCGGTCCACGGCGAGCCCTGGGCGTACATCCACCAGCGCAGTGCGTCCGCGCCCACGGTGTCGAGGATCTCGAAGGGCTCGACGATGTTGCCCTGGGTCTTCGACATCTTGCGTCCCTCGGCATCGACGATGTGCCCGAGGCACATCACGTGACGATAGGGAGCAGCGTCGAAGACCAGCGTGTTGACCGCCAGCAAGGAGTAGAACCAGCCGCGCGTCTGGTCGATGGCTTCGGTGATGAAGTCAGCCGGGAAGTCCATGGCCTCCTTCGAGCCCTCCACGTGAGGGAAGCCCACCTGGGCCGCGGGCATCGAGCCGGAGTCGAACCAGGCGTCGATCACAGGCTCGACCCGGACGGCCTCCTCGCCGCACTCGGGGCAGGCGAAGGTCACCTCGTCGATGGCCGGGCGGTGCGGATCGACCTCGCTCGTGTCGCGTCCGGCCAGCTCGCCCAGCTCAGCCAGGCTCCCCACGCAGGTCAGGTGGCCAGAGCCGCAACGCCAGATGGGGAGCGGCGTGCCCCAGAAACGATCACGCGAGAGCGCCCAGTCGACGTTGTTGGCCAGCCACTCGCCGAAGCGGCCGTCGCGGATGTTCTCCGGATGCCAGTCGACGTGGCTGTTCTCCTCGATCATCTTCGGTGCGACCTTGGTGGTGGCGATGTACCAGCTGGGCTTGCCCCAGTAGATGAGCGTGGTGCCGCACCGCCAGCAGTGCGGCAGAGCGTGGGAGTACGCCATCCGACGGAGCAAGAGCCCTCGGCGCTCGAGCTCGTCGTTGATCTCGGTGTTGGTGTCGCGGACCTTTCGTCCCGCCAGCCACGGGACCTCGTCGGTGAAGGTGCCGTCGGGGAGCACGGGGTTGAGCGTGGCGAGGCCCTGCTCCTTGCCGACCTGGCGGTCGATCTCACCAAAGGCCGGGGCCAGGTGCACGAGGCCGGTGCCCTCTTCGGTCGTCACGTACGACGCGCCCACCACCACCTCGCGAGCGACCGCCGTCGGTGATCGCCACGTCGTCGAAGGGACGTCGGTAGCGCAGGCCCACCAGGGCCTCGCCCTCGAGGAGGGCACTCGGCGATCGTTCCCTCGCCGAAGACGGCCTCGACGAGCTCTTCGGCCACCACGATCCCGTCCACGACGGCGTAGCGGAGCGCGGGGTTGACCGCCACGCCCGTGTTCGAGAGCAAGGTCCACGGCGTCGTGGTCCAGACCGCGAGGTGCGTCGCACCCTTCGTCAGGTCTCGATCAGGCTCGATGAGCTCGAGCGAGACGTAGGCCGTCTCGTCGACCTCGTCGGTGTAGACCCCCGGCTGGCCGAGCTCGTGACTGCTCAGCGCCGTCCCGCAGCGTGGGCAGTACGGGACGACTTTGAGGTCTTCGTAGAGGAGGCCCTTGTCGAAGATCGTCTTGAGCTGCCACCAGACGCTCTCGACGTAGCTCGGTGCGAAGGTCCAGTACGCCGCGTCGAGATCGGTCCAGTACCCGATGCGCTCGGTGAGCGTTCTCCAGTCCTCGACGTAGCCGAGGACCGACTCCTTGCACAGCCTGGTGAACTCCGCGATGCCGACCTCTTCTTCGATCTGGCGCTTGCCTGAGATCCCGAGCCGCTTCTCGACCTCGACCTCGACGGGCAGCCCGTGGGTGTCCCAGCCCGCACGTCGCTCCACCAGACGTCCGCTCATGGTCCGGAACCGGCAGAAGAGGTCTTTGTACGCCCTCGCCCAGACGTGATGAAGCCCTGGGCGGCCGTTGGCGGTCGGCGGCCCTTCGTAGAAGACCCAGGGCTCTGCCCCCTCGCGGTTGGCGACCGAGCGCTCGAAGACCCGCTGGGCGCGCCAGCGCTCGAGCTCGCTGGCTTCGATCGCGGGAAAATCGATCTTGGGGCTGACAGGGCGGAACACGGCTCTCCTCGGGAGGGGACGTTCGGAGCCTCGATCCTACTGATCTGCCCTGGACCGCCGGCTGGTCATCGAGATCACCCGTACCATCTCCCCCCGTGGCACCAGCTGGCTTGGCGATCAGACGAGTGGAGCTCGGCTCGCTCGACGCGCGCCTCGCCATCGAGGGGGCCGAGGCCGAGCTCGATCGCCGCTACGGCCCGGGCACCGATCAAGAGCCGTTCGACCCCGCTTCGTTCGCAGCGCCGCGCGGCTCGTTCCTCGTGGCGCATCTCGCGGGCACGCTCGTCGGCGCCGTCGGCCTCCGCGGCATCGCCGAGGGCGTCGGGGAGGTCAAGCGGCTCTGGGTCACCGAGGCGTTCCGCCGCCTGGGCATCGGGGCCGCTCTGATGGAGGCTCTTGAGGCTGACGGACGAGCCCTCGGTCTCACGCTCATCGAGCTCGAGACCGGTCCCCTCCAACCCGAGGCGGTCTCGCTCTATGCCTCCTCGGGCTGGGAGCTGGTCGACGAGCTGCCGATCCCGGTCTCCGACTACGGCGGAGCGCTCCGGTTCCTCAAGCGCTACGGCACCGACGAGAGCAGCTGATCGAGCTCGACAAGGTCGAGGGCGTCGAGCGAGCTGACCACGAGATCGGCGATCTGGATCTGCGGCGTCGAGCGCTCGGCTGGCTCGGGCACCGCCACACAGCGCATGGACGCCGCCTTGGCGGCGAGCACGCCTGCGGGTGAATCCTCGAAGACCACGCAGCGCTCAGGCGACTGGCCGAGGTTGCGTGCCGCCGACAGGAAGACGGCCGGATGGGGCTTGCCGTAGGCCTCATCCTCGGCCGAGCAGATGACCTTGAACGCGCCCGCCAGCTCGATCTTCGCCAGCACGAGGTCGATCAGCGCGTAGGGGGTCGAGGACGCCAGCGCCACCGGGCCGCGCTCGGCCATGGCTGTGACGACCTCTCGGGCGCCCGGTGCGGGCGCGCCCCGCTCCTCGACGAGCTCACCGACGCGCGTCAGGATCGTCTCGGCCACCGCCTCGGTGCTCGGCCCCTGCCACGGGAAGCGATCGAACCAGTAGCGAGTGACCTCCTGGACGAACATCCCCTTGGTCGAGCGGGTCTCGGTCCGCTCCAAGGGCACGCCGAGCGCGCCGAAGATCTCGACCTCTGCTTCGTGCCAGAGCGGCTCTGAGTCGATGAGGAGGCCGTCCATGTCGAAGATGGACGCCCATCCGGACGTGAGCAAGGCTCAGACGGGGAGGTTCGCCTCGATGGCCTCGATGATGCGCGGGTCATCCGGCTCGACCTGAGGACGGAACCGAGCGACGATCTGGCCCGACGGGTTGACCAGGAACTTCTCGAAGTTCCAGGCCACGTCCCCGGCTTGGCCCTCGGCATCAGCCTTCTCTTCGAGCTCGGTGTAGATGGGGTGCTGGTGCTCGCCGTTGACGTCGATCTTCTCGAAGATGGGGAACGTCACGCCGTAGGTGGTCGAGCAGAACTCTTGGATCTCCTCTGCGGTCCCGGGCTCCTGGCCGAGGAACTGGTTGCACGGGAAGCCGAGCACGCTGAAGCCCCGGTCCTCGTACTGCTTCTGGAGCGCCTCAAGAGCGGTGTACTGCGGGGTGAGCCCGCATTTGGAGGCCACGTTCACCAGGAGCAGGGCCTTGCCCTCGTAGGGTGCGAGGGACGAGTCCTCACCGGTGAGGGTGGCAATGGGTGCGTCGAAGATGCTCATGGTCGCGACCCTAGCGGCCGATCGTGCTGAAATCGACGCTGGGAGGCGACCGGATGCAAGCAGTGGTGATCATCGACGAGCGCCTCGAGATCCTCGAGCGACCTGACCCGGTCCCGGGTCCCGGCTCCGTGGTGGTCGCGGTCGCCTCAGCCGGCGTGAACGCCGCCGACCTGCTCCAGCGCCGCGGCCTCTACCCCGCCCCAGCGGGAGTCCCCGCCGACATCCCCGGCATGGAGCTCGCCGGTGTGGTCACCGAGCTCGGAGCTGGCGTCGAGGGCGTCGAGCTGGGAGCTCAGGTGATGGCCATCGTGGGAGGTGGCGCCCAGGCCGAGCTCTGCTGCGTCGATGCCGCCGGGCTGCTCGCCGTCCCTGACGGCGTCGAGCTCACCGAGGCTGGAGGCTTGCCCGAGACCTTCATCACCGCTCACGACGCCCTCGTCACCCGCGGTCGCCTCGAGGCTGGGCAACGAGCGCTGATCACAGGCGCCGCTGGTGGCGTGGGCACCGCTGGCGTGCAGATCGCGGCGACCCTCGGGGCGGAGGTCATCGCCTCCGTGCGCGACCCCGCACGACGAGCTGCGGTCGAAGCGCTCGGCGCCACGAGGGCGATCGATCCCGAGGAGGTGCGTGATCACGGTCCCTACGACGTCGTGCTCGAGCTGGTCGGTGCCGCCAGCCTCTCGCACGGCGTGCTCAAGGCGCTCGCACCCGAGGCACGGGTCGTCGTCATCGGTGTGGGCGGGGGCTCGAGGATCGAGCTCGATCTCCTGGCGCTCATGGCGGCGCGCGCATCGATCGGCGGTGCCACGCTGCGCGCGCGTAGCGTGGAGGAGAAGGCGGCTGCGGCCCACGCCATGGGCCAGGACCTCTTGGCCCACTTTGCCGACCGCACCCTCTCCGTCCCTCTCCTGGCCACCTATCCCCTCGAGGACGCAGCTGCCGCCTACGAGCGCTTCTCCTCGGGCTCCAAGCTGGGCAAGATCGTCCTGGTCGCCTGAGACGCCGACGCCGCCCATGGCGTCCAAGCGGCGCGTCGAGCAAGATCAGCACGGCTCCCCGCACGGGTGGCACAAGGGGGGAGACAGATGGGATACCTCGAAGAGCGAGCGCAGCTCGAGGGCAAGCGCGCCATCATCGTGGGCGCCGGGGGCCTCGGTGAGGCCTGCGCAGTCGATCTGGCTGCTGCTGGCGTGCGCGTCGCTCTGTGCGATCGAAGCGAGGAGGCACTCCTCGCCACGGCGCAGCGAGTGACCGAACGTGGAGGGGTCGTGGCGTGCCAGGCCGTCTTCGACGCTCGAGATCCTGACGAGCTGAGCGGGTTCTTCGCCACGTGCGACGAGCACTTCGACGGCGAGCTCGACGTGCTCTGCAACGTGGTCGGCGGCACCTTCCGGCACCCCTTCGACGAGTCGAAGCCCAAGGGGTGGGAGACGTTGATGCGCACCAACTTCACCTGGCTGCTGACCGCCCTGCAGCTGGCCATCCCTCGCATGCGTGCAGCCGGCAAGGGCAGCATCATCAACTTCACCTCCGTCGAGGCTCATCGAGCCGCCCCGGGGTTCGTGGTCTACGGCGCCATGAAGTCGGCCGTCGCCAGCCTGACGGCCTCGCTCGCCGTCGAGCTCGGCGTGGAGAACATCCGGGTCAACGCCATCGCGCCCGACTACACCCCCACCCCCAACGCGCTGGCCGCGGAGGCTGCCTCGCCACTCGGGAGTCCCAACGAGCAAGCCGCGGCGCTCCGAGCCGAGATCGGTTTGGCCATGGGTCGCGACGGCACCTACGAGGACATCGGAGGTGCCGTGCTCTTCTTGGCCTCGGAGCTCTCGAGCTACGTCACCGGCACCACCATCCACCCCGACGGAGGCAGCTTCGCCGCCAAGGGGTGGAACCGCTGGCCCGGTCAGGGCTTCACCAACCTCCCACCGCGAGCGGTGGTGGACATGTACCTCGCCGACATGACGCCCGGAGGCGACTGAACCAGATGGCCAATGAGGGGGCGAGCGCCTCGACGCCGCGTCCTCGAGGCGAAGAGCTCGATCCGAGCAGGCCACACGACGCGGTGATCCTCGCTGCGCACGAGGCTGCACTCGGGCGAGGAGAGCCCACCTACGTCGATCCCACGACGGGCTACTCGGTCTTCACCGCCGCGTCATTGCTCGCACGCGGGTCATGCTGTGCCAGCGGGTGCCGGCACTGCCCCTACCCGCCGAGCTGAACCTCAGCGGAGCACCTCGTCGAGCTCGAGGAGGGGCAGCCCGTGGGCTTCGGCCACGGGCTCATAGGTGACCTGGCCTTCGGTGACGTTCACCCCCTGGGCCAGCGCGACGTCACCTCGCACGGCGCCCTTCCAGCCATAGCGGGCGATCTCGAGGGTGTAGGGCAACGTGGCGTTGACCAGCGCGTGCGTTGAGGTGTGCGGCACCGCGCCCGGCATGTTGGCCACGCAGTAGAAGAGCGACTCGTGGACCTTGAAGACCGGATCTGAGTGCGTGGTGGGATGGGTGGACTCGAAGCAGCCACCTTGATCGACGGAGATGTCGACCAGCACCGAGCCGGGCCGCATGGTCGCCACCATGTCATCGGTGACGAGTCGTGGCGCTCGGGCCCCCACGACCAGCACCGCGCCGATGACGATGTCAGCCGTTGCCACCTGCTCCGCAATCGCGTGAGCGGTCGACGCCACCGTCTCGACCTGACCCCGGAAGTGGTGATCGACGTCGCGAAGACGCTCGAGGTTGCGGTCGAAGATGAAGACGTTGGCCTGCATGCCCACCGCCAAGGTCGCCGCAGCCATGCCGGCTACGCCCGCGCCGAGCACCACCACGTTCGCAGCAGCGACGCCTGGGACGCCGCAGATCAGCGCTCCCCTGCCCCCGCCGGCCCGCATCAGGTGGTGTGCACCCATCAGCGGAGCCATCCGACCCGCCACCTCGCTCATCGGGGTCAGCAACGGGAGCGAGCCGTTGGCCAAGCGCACCGTCTCATAGGCGATCGCCGTGTTGCCCGCCTTCATGAGAGCCTCGGTGCAGGGCAGAGAGGCCGCCAGGTGCAGATAGGTGAAGAGGATCTGGTCCTCGCGAGCAGCCAAGCTCGGGTACTCGTCCGCGATGGGCTCTTTGACCTTCAGGACGAGGTCGGCGGCCGACCAGACGTCTTCCGCGCTCTTGACGATGCTCGCCCCGGTGTCGATGAAGTCACCGTCGCTGATCGTGGAGCCCAGTCCGGCTCCCTCTTCGATGAGCACCGAGTGCCCGGCGTCAGTGAGCTCGCGCACCCCCGCAGGCGTGATGGCTACTCGGTATTCGTCATCTTTGGTCTCAGCGGGCACGCCGACGATCATGGCGACCACCTCCTTGGGAGCTCATTGCTCAGTCGATCGAGTCATAGGCGATGGGCTTCACCTTGAAGAAGTCGCCCTTCGTGGTGAAGCGGGCGATCAGGACCAGCGGGATGCCACCGACGAGCACGATGAGGTCAGGCAGCGCCGAGTTCCAGCCGTTCGAGGTGATCACCTCGTAGCCGACGTAGAGCAAGAACCCTCCGGCGACGATCGGCAGGAGGACGCCCATGAAGAAGAACGAGACCTTCTGAAACGCCACCCGGCGGAACGCCCACCCGCAAGCGACCCCGGTGATGCCGTAGTAGAAGGCCACCAGCACACCGATGTTCAAGATGAGCTTGGCGAAGATGTCGTTGACCGACGGGCTCCCCGACACGAGGATCATCATGACCAGCGAGAACCCCGCCAGGGCCAGCGTCCCGATCGCCGGGGTGAGGTAGCGCGGGTGGATGCGGGCGAAGATCTTCGGGAAGACCTTGTCTCGTGCCATCGAGAGGGTGATCCGAGCCGACGGCAGCAACGTCGTCTGCGTGGTGGCCACCGTCGAGCTGATCACCGCGATGATCATGACGTAGCCAGCCCACGAGCCAAAGGCGCGGTTGGCGAAGAAGAAGAGCACGTCTCCACCCTGGTTGGCGATCACCTTCGGCGGGAGCAACATCTGGACGGCGATGAAGTTGATCAGGAAGACCGCCAAGAGGAGCCACATCGAGATGATCGCCGCCCGGCCCGGCGTGCGGGTGGCGTCCTTCGACTCCTCCGACAGGTTGAGCGCAGTGTCCCAGCCCCAGAAGAAGAAGACGCCGAGCGCGATGCCCGAGGCCAGCGCACTCCAGCTGGTCACGTGGAAGGGGTTGAGCCAGCCGAAGTGGAAGGACGTGGACCCAACCGGGTGGAAGACCGCCACCTTGATGATGCCGGCCACCGAGAAGCCGATCACGGCCACGTACTCGATGATCACCAAGATCCACTGGACGTTGGTGGTGTAGCGGATGCCGTAGATGCAGATGAAGGTGATGAGCGCGAGCCACACCGTGCCGATGACGGCAGTGAGCCACACGTTCGATGCCGTGCTCGCATTGATCCAGCCCACCTTGTTGAAGAACAAGAGCGTGTAGGTCCCGGCCAACAAGGAGGCGGAGACGCAGAAGATCGCACCAGCGGCCACCTGGACCCAGCCGTTGAACCAGCCGATCGAGGGCCTCGTGATCTTCGACAGCCACGCATAGGAGGCGCCGCAGTCAGGATCCTTTCGGTTGAGGTGGAAGTAGGCGTAGGCGATGAACAGCACCGGGATGAAGCTGGCGATGATCACCGAGGGAGCGAAGACCCCCACGCCGACGATGGCGACGACGAAGGCCATCGTCGAGGCCAGCGAGTACGCCGGGGCGACCGAGGAGACGGCCACCGCGGTGGCGTCGAAGAGGTTCAGCTCGTCTGCTCTGAGCTGCGCCTCTTGCTGGGCCTCTGGTACCGGGGCCCCGAAGGGGCCGAGGACATCCTGCTCTGACATGGTGCTCCTTGTCTCGGCCCGCAGGCCTCGCTCGCCTCTCCCGCCTAGCTCTCGATGTTGCTCATCACGTGCTTGATCCTGGTGTAGTCCTCGAAGCCGTACATCGAGAGGTCCTTGCCGTAGCCCGAGTGCTTGAAGCCACCGTGGGGCATCTCGGCCACCATCGGGATGTGCGTGTTGATCCACACGCACCCGAAGTCGAGGTCCCTCGCGCAGCGCATGGCTCGTCCGTGGTCGCTGGTCCAGACGCTCGAGGCCAAGCCGTACTCAACGCCGTTGGCGCGCTCGAGGGCTTGCGCCTCATCATCGAAGCGCTGGACGGTGATGACGGGCCCGAAGATCTCGTTCTGGATCATCTCGTCGCTCTGGTCGAGATCGGACACGACACTCGGTGCGAACAAGAAGCCCCGCTCGCCCACCTGCTCGCCACCGGTCACGACCGACGCATGGGAGGGAGTGCGATCGAAGAAGCCCTTGAGCCGCGCTAGCTGGTTGGCGTTGTTCACCGGACCGAAGTCGGCGTCGGGGTTGTCGGTGCCACCCACCGTGGTCGCCTTCGCTGCCTCAGCCAGAGCATCGACGAAGTCGCCGTAGACGTCGTCGGACGCGAGCACGCGCGTCGCCGCCGTGCAGTCTTGGCCCGCGTTGAAGTAGCCCGCTCCGGCGATGCCCTCGGCGGCGGCTTCGATGTCGGCATCGTCAAAGACGAGCACCGGTGCCTTGCCGCCGAGCTCGAGGTGCACCCTCTTGAGCGACGGTGCGGCGGACGCCGCGACCTCCATCCCGGCACGCACCGAACCAGTGATCGACACCATCTGGGGCGTGGGGTGCTCGATGAAGAGACGCCCGGTGTCGCGATCGCCGACGACGACGTTGAAGACGCCGGGGGGCAGGTGCTCGGCCATGAGCTCGGCCATCCGCACGGTGGAGACCGGTGTGGTGTCAGAGGGCTTGAGCACCATGGTGTTGCCCGCGGCGAGCGCCGGGGCCCACTTCCACACCGCCATCATGAGCGGGTAGTTCCATGGGGTGACCGCGGCACAGACCCCGATGGGCTCTCGCCGGATCATCGACGTGTGGCCCTCCATGTACTCGCCCGCGCTCTTGCCCTCGAGGTTGCGAGCAGCTCCGGCGAAGAAGCGGATCTGGTCCACCATCGGCGGGATCTCCTCGGCCAAGGTCAGCGACACCGGCTTGCCCGTGTTCTCCGACTCCAAGCCCACCAGCTCCTCCGCGTGGCTCTCGAGGGTGTCGGCGATGCGGAAGAGGGCGAGCGAGCGAGCAGACGGCGTGGTCCGCTTCCAGGAGGCGAACGCGCCACGGGCCGCAGCCATCGCGGCGTCGACGTCGGCTGCGTTCGAGATGGGAGCTTCAGCGAAGACGTCACCGGTCGAAGGGTTCACCAGCTCAAGGGCGCCTGAGCCCCTCGCCTCTACCGTCTCGCCACCGATGAAGTTCTTGAGCCGTGCCACGTCGGTCCCCCTTGCTGGTTCGCCGCTCTGGGCCGTCTGGTTGCTGGCCCGAAACGGTATCGAGCCACCATCGCAGGTCCGGCGCCGCTCGGCAAGTGAAGAGCGGCGTAATTCGCCTCAAATCTCAAAAGGACGCCTGATCTCGGCGTGTTCCATGCTCTATGCTTTGGATTGAGGCGCCTCGGAGGCGCCTTGGGGGTTGAGGAAGTCATGGCACGAGCAGGTCGAGCGACGCAGGTCACGTCAATCCGCCAAGACCGCCCTGAGCAGATCTCCCTCGACCAGGCTGACCGCCAGATCATCGAGATGCTCCAGGTCGACGGACGGCGGGCCTACGGCTCGATGGCTGAGCAGGTCGGGTTGTCCGAGACGGCAGTTCGCCGACGGGTGCAGCGTCTCCGAGAGACCAAGGCCGTCGACATCGTGGCGGTGACCGATCCCCTCCAGCTGGGCTTCAACCGCGAAGCCATGCTGGGTGTGCGCGTGAGCGGCGACGCCCGGTTGGTGGCTGAGGAGATCGCAGCGATCGACGAGGCGATCTACGTCGTGCTGACCGCAGGGAAGCTTTGATCTCTTGGTTGAGATGATCTGCGAAGACGACGATCATCTCTTCCATGTGCTCAACGACCGGATCCGCGCGTTGCCCGGCGTGACCGAGGTCGAGACCTTCGTCTATCTGAAATTGGCAAAGCAAACCTACTCATGGGGGACACGATGACCACCACCGACGAAACCACGCACGAGCACGTCGCCGCTGACGGCGTGACCGCGCACAGTGATGACGCGCACGCTCTCGCCGAATCGGCTCGCCGGCACACCTGGCTGCACTTCAGCCGCATGGGTGCCTACACCGAGGAGAACGAGATCCCCATCATCGTCAAGGGAGAGGGCGCCTACGTCTACGACTCTCGTGGCAAGAAGTACATGGACGGGATCGCCAGCCTCTTCACCTCGCAGCTCGGCCACGGCCAGATCGAGCTGGCCGAGGCTTCCGCAGCCCAGGCCAAGGACCTCGCGTTCTTCCCGCTGTGGACCTACGCGCACCCGAACGCCATCAACCTGGCAGCCAAGCTGGCGTCGATCGCCCCCGGGGATCTCAACCGGGTCTTCTTCACCTCAGGCGGAGCCGAGTCGGTCGAGAGCGCCTGGAAGCTGGCTCGCCAGTACCACGAGCTCAACGGCGAGCCCACCCGCTACAAGGCCATCAGCCGCGACATCGCTTACCACGGCACCACCCTCGGGGCGCTCTCGATCACCTCGATCCAGCCCTACCGCGTGCCCTTCGAGCCCCTCGTGCCCGGTGCGATCAAGGTCCCCAACACCAACTTCTACCGAGCCCCTGAGCACGGCGACAACCTCGAGGACTTTGGGATCTGGGCGGCCGACGAGATCGAGCGGGCCATCGAGCGCGAAGACCCGAGCACCGTCGCTGCGGTGTTCTTGGAGCCCGTCCAGAACGCAGGCGGGTGCATCACCCCTCCCCCCGGCTACTTGGCACGCGTCCGCGAGATCTGCGATCGCCACGGCGTCCTCCTGGTCTTCGATGAGACCATCACGGCCTTCGGACGGCTGGGTGAGTGGTTCGGCGCGATCAAGTACGAGGTGACCCCGGACATCATCACCTGCGCGAAGGGCCTTACCTCGGCCTACGCGCCGTGCGGTGCGATGATCGCCTCTGATCGGGTCTACGCCCCCTTCGAGGGCGCCGACGCCAGCTTCCTGCACGGCTACACCTTTGCCGGCCACCCGGTGAGCACGGCGGTGGCGCTCAAGAACCTCGAGATCTTCGAGCGAGACGACGTCTTGGGCCATGTGCGGAAGAACGCCCCGATCTTCAGGGCCACCTTGGAGGACGCACTCGGCGATCTGCCCATCGTGGGTGACATCCGTGGCGAAGGCTTCTTCTACGGCATCGAGATGGTCAAGGACCGCGACACCAAGGAGACCTTCAACGACGAGGAGTCCGAGCGCCTCATCCGCGGGTACCTCTCGGGTGCGCTCTTCGAGAAGGGCCTCATCTGTCGCTCAGACGATCGAGGCGACCCGGTCGTCCAGCTCTCACCGCCGTTGATCTCGGGCGAAGCCGAGTTCGACTTCATGGCCTCCGTGCTGAAAGACGTCTTGTCCTCAGCGCTCGCTCAGATCTGAGCGCAGTGACGAGCTCGCCGAGCGGGCTGTCGCTCTGGTGGGACTCGCTCGAGGCCGTCCCTCCGCTGCGACCCGCGCTCGACGGCGATCGCGACGTCGACGTCTGCATCGTGGGCGGAGGGTTCACAGGACTGTGGTCGGCGTACTACCTGCTCGACGCCGACCCGACGCTGCGAGTGGTCATCCTCGAAGCTGAGCGCTGCGGCTTCGGTGCGTCGGGGCGCAACGGAGGCTGGGCCTCAGCCCTCTTCTCAGCCAGCGACGCGCGCCTGGTGCGTGACCACGGCATCGACGCCGCCCAAGCCATGCGACGAGCCATGGTGGCCTCGATCGATGAGATCGAGAGCGTGACCACGAGAGAGGGCATCGACGCTCGGATGCGCAAGGGCGGCAGCATCGTGGCCGCCCGAGGTCCTGCGCAGCTCCAACGTGGCCTGGCCGAGGTCGCAGAGGCGCGCTCGCTCGGCGTCGATCCCGACGTCACGTGGCTGAGCGAAGACGAGGCACGTGCTCGTGTGGCGATGAGCGAGCTGCTCGGCGCCGAGTTCACTCCGCACTGCGCTGCCCTCGACCCCGTGCGCCTCGTGCTCGGCTTGGCCGACGCCGTCGAGGCTCGAGGAGCCACGATCGCCGAACGAACCTGCGTCGTGGCCATCGAAGAGGGCAGCCCCTCGCGTCGAGCGTCCGTGCGCACGGCTGAGAGCACCGTCAATGCCCACGTCGTCATCCGAGCGACGGAGGGGTGGTCAAGCCAGCTCAGAGGCTCTCATCGAGACGTCCTGCCCGTCTACTCGCTGATGATCGCCACCGAGCCGCTCTCTGACGAGCTCTGGGAGCGCCTAGGCCTTCGGGAGCGAGAGACCTTCGCTGACTTCCGAAATCTCGTGATCTACGGTCAGCGCACCGTTGACGGACGACTCGCCTTTGGGGGGCGAGGAGCGCCCTATCACTTTGGCTCCAAGATCAAACCGAGCTTCGATCGAAGCGAGGCGGTCTTCGCCGCTCTTCGCGAGACTCTCATCGACCTCTTCCCGACCATCGCTGACGTCACCATCACGCACCACTGGGGAGGACCCGTCGGCATCCCGCGGGACTGGCACAGCTCAGTGGGCCTCGATCGCAGCACCGGGATCGCGTGGGCCGGTGGTTACGTCGGCGATGGGGTGACCACCACGAACCTGGCGGGCCGCACGCTGGCCGCTGCGATCACTGACACTCCCTCGCCGCTCTTGTCACTCCCCTGGGTGAACCACCGCTCTCGGCGCTGGGAACCCGAACCGCTTCGGTGGCTTGGCGTCAACGCCGGCCTGGTGGCCACCCGCTGGGCTGATGGGGTCGAAGGGCGCCGAGGCCGACCCTCGAAGATCTCCGGAGCGCTCGCAGGTCTGCTCGGAGGTTGACCACTACCCCGCTGGGGAGACCTCGGAGCCGCCTGGTCGCGTGAGGGTCCGCCTCGTCAGGCATCGTCAAGAGCAATCCAAGCACCGGTGCTTCGACCTCGGTACGCTGAGCACACCGTCGAACCTGTGAGGCATCACCATGTCGCTTCGATTCAAGTCACGCCACCGCCCAATGGGCCGCTTGCTCGCCCTGACGGCGTTGCTCCCCGCCCTCGCGCTGACCGGCCTGGGAGCGACGCTGAGCGCCACCGAGGCGGGCGCCATTGTGTCGCCTTGGCCGACGCAGCACTTCACCTTCACGTCGACGGCATCCAACCTCGATGGTGACGCCGCGTTGATCAACAACTTTGCGACGAACAACCAGCCTGGCGCTCTCGTGTTCGCGACGCCGAACTACGACGTTGGGGGCATCTGTGGCTGCCACGACTCGACGCCGACCAACACCCCGATCGGCGTGGGATACATCCCGGGCTCGCCTGGCCAATGGGTGGTCCTCCACGAGGACAACACGCCCATGACCGCCAACGAGCAGTACAACATCCTCGTCGTCCCTCAAGCGATGCCGAACGTCTTCCGCAAGGTGACCTCGGCGTCTACCGATTTTGGCGACAGCAGCTTCTTCTCGAATCCGCTGAGCGACAACAACCCGAACGCCAAGATCCTGATCTCTCAGGTCTACAACACCAAGAACGCTCAGTCTTCGGGCTACTTCAACAACCACAACGTCGGGGTTTGGTACGACTCAGACATCAAGAAGTGGGCGATCTACGAAGAAGACGGCTCTACCATGCCCGCGGGACTCCACTTCAACATCCTCATCGGCGCGGCGAACACCAACGGGGGGAAGTTCATCGTCCAGAGGTCGGCAGCGACCAACCTCGATGGCAACGCCACCCACATCATCAACGTCATGACCGACAACGATCCCAACGCCTTCGGTCTGGCCACGCACATGTACAACCCGGGCACGAACCCGCCTCGCTACAGCAACTTCCAGGCAGCCATGTGGTACGACACCACGACCAACCTTCTGGCCGTCTACAACTGGGATGAAGGCTCGATGGCCAAGGCTGAGTCGTTCGCGGTGCTGCTCTTTCCTGGGGGGTAGCGCTCGTCAGCGAGCGCCGAGAGACCAATCGTCGTCTCCTCGGCGGCTAGCGAATCGGCCGTGCTCAAGGCCTTCTCCGGACGACGCGCTCGGAGGACCTCAAGAGCGTGACGACCCGTGCCTCGGGCTACGCAATGTGCCAAACTCCGAGGGTTGTGCGGCGCACGAGTACGCGGCGACGCGATGAAGATCGTCAACGTGGATCTCGCCCAGGGTGGGTGTCGATCGAGGGGAGTCGCCATGAACACGCCGACAGGACGCACCAAAAGCTTCCGACTCCGAGCGCTCGTGGTCGCAGCGCTGCTACCGGCCGCGGGCATGCTCGCCGCGCTGCCTTCCATGGCAACGCCGTCGGGAGCGACGACCGCCTACCCCACCCAGCACTTCATCGTGACGGCGACGACGGCGAACACCACGGGTCAGCTCTTGACGATCCACAACGGAGCGACCGACAACACCCCTGGCGCACTCCTCTTCGTGACGCCGAGCGCCGAACCGGGCGAGTCAGGCACCTTCCAGGACTGGGCGGGGTCCAACGTGCCGCTCGGGGTCTTCTACGAGCCCACGGGCACCAACACGGGCAACTGGACCATCTTCACAGAGGACGACTCGACGCCCATCCCGCTCGGCATGTCATTCGACGTGCTCGTGGTGCACGCCAAGACCTCGACCGCCTTCTACCAGACCTCGAAGAGCTCCAACACGCCGAACGGCGCTGACTTCACGTTGATCAACAACCCGCTCACCAACAACAACCCGAACGCCAAGCTCATCGTGCAGGACAACTACAACCCCAATGGCATCATCAGCGGGGCGTACAACGACAACAACGTGGGCGTCTGGTACGACTCGACGGCGCACGAGTGGTCGGTCTATCGAGAGAGCGGCTACCTCACCTCGATGCCCCTCGGCGTCCACTTCAACGTGCTGGTCGGCACGAGCTCGACCAACGGCGGCTCGATGTCGGTCAACTACGCCACCGCGAAGAGCGAAGGCATCGACAACTACGGCAGCCTGGTCAACAGCGCAGCCACCAACTACGACCCGAACGCCGTGGCGTTCGTCACCCACGTCTACGGCGCCGGCGACAACGACGTCTACGACAACAACATCCTCGGCGTGACCTACTTCACGAATCAGTCGGTCCCCGAGCTGGTGGTCCTCAACTTCAACCAGGTGCCGATCCCTCTGCACTCGGAGTTCAACATCCTCAGCTTCCAGAGCTAGGAGCGACCAGCTCAGCGGAGCCCACGGTTCGCCTGAACCTCGGGCTCGGCTCAGCGCTCGCAGACGACGAGACGAAGCCAACGAGCGCCGTCTCGTTCGCCTCGCTCCTCTGTGCCAGAAGAGGTCTCGCCAAGGGTGGAGGGGCTCACGAGCTTTGGGGCCGCGGTGGCTCTAACGAGGACGCCCACCACGTGCTCAGTGCAGGATGTTGATCGCCCGAGCGGCGACCACGATGATCGTCACCATCGAGATCCCTGACTCGACCGTCATGAGCGCCTTGGCCACCCGAGACAACGGCATCGCATCGGTGGGGCTGAAGGCCGACGCGTCGGTGAACGCCAGATAGAGGTAGTCGTAGAAGCTCGGGTGCCAGTCAGGCTCGACGAGCTGGGGGTTCTCCATCTGAGGGAACTGGAAGTCGGGCCAGCGCTCGAGCTTCGAGCCCCGCACCGACGGGCCGCCTCGATCGAGCTCCCAGTACCAGAGCCCGAAGGCGATCACGTTGGTGACCCAGATCAAGATCGCCGAGAAGAACAGCGAGCGGCCGTCGTTCAAGGTGGCAGCCGGGTGCCAGAACTGGCGGTGGATCAGGAAGGCGACCGAGAGGATGTTGGCCACGGTGATGAGGGCTAAGACCGTGATCGCCACCGGACGCGTCCACTTGGGCTCTTCAGGGTGCCGATGACGATGGGTGAGCAGCGGGATGAGGAGCGCGAGGACGAGGGCCGGCACCAGCCAGTGGGGCTTGATCACCAGCGAGTCAGGCAGCGCCACGTAGAGAGCGACGCAGGCCACGATGGCCACCGCTGCCGGCCATCGGTCGACCTGGTACTCCTTGTCCGGATCGAAGGGCACGGTGCTCACGAAGCTGCTCGCTCAACGAGGGCCGCCAAGCTGCGTCGCATCTCGAGCGTGGTCTTGTCCGCTCGCACGTGGACCTCGACCGTCGGGTCCAAGGGCACCGAGAGCAGGTCGAAGCGGGACTGGATCATGAGGTCCTCTTCGATGACCGCCACCTCGAAGGCGACCGCCTCGTCCATGCGTGCCGTGTCGCCGTCGAGGTCATCTCGCCACAGGCTCGAGTAGATCCTCGTGGTCGTGGCGTCCTCGGGGCAGAGGAAGAACCCGATGGTGTTGGTCCCCCCGGCGTCGAGGAACTCGATGCGCAGCGAGAGGTGGAAGGGGGCGGCGTAGCGATAGGTCAGCCGTCGCTGCTGGAGGAGCGGTCGGAGGCCCTGGGTGACACCGGGATCTTCCTGGTTGGCGAAGACGTGGGTGAGCTGGACGCGGTGGCCGAGGTCCTCTCGCTCGAGCTCGTAGGGCTCGACCTCCGTCGCCTCGTCGGTGCCGAAGGTGCCGGCGTGGACGAAGGGGAAGTGAGCCATGTCGAGGAAGTTGTCCGCCAAGAGCGCCGCTGAACCCCTGGTGCTCAGCACCGGGAGGTCACCGACCATGAAGGAGGCGTCGTCGGCTTCGGGCAGCGTCGGCAGCTCGGTGACAGGGCTGCTCGGGCGCGAGGTAGATCATCCCGTGGGCTTCGGCCAGGCCAGCGGGTGCGCTCAGCGCCGCTCGAGGGGGCAGCGTGGCACCCGGTCCCAGCGAGGGGATCTCGACGCAGCGACCGTCGGCGTCGAAGCGCCAGCCGTGGTAGCCGCAGGTGATCGTCGTGGCGTCGCAGGTCCCGAGCGACAGGGGCGTGCGTCGGTGCGGACAGCGGTCAGCGAAGCCGTGGAGCGCACCGTCCTCGCTTCGCCAGAGCACCCAGGGCTCGCCGAGCAGGACCGCTCTGAGAGGGCTCGTGCCCACCGCGCTCGAGCGCTCGATGGGATGCCAGCAGCGACGCAGCGCCGGGTGATCGTTGCCGAACTCCGCCATGTGGTCTCCGCTGCCTCCCGCCCGCATCGTAGGGCGCGCAGCGGCGAGCTCAGCGGAAGTCGCGCGACCCGGGCACCGGGGCGCTGGAGCACCAGAGGCTCGACGCGCTCGGCGGTGATGTTGACCACCCCCTGGGCTCGCTCGAGTCGTCCATGGATCAACAGCGCCGGGGCGCGACGGGCCACGTGGCGCCAGCGGATCCAGGCTCCCTTGGAGAAGACGATGTTGGCGTGGCCGGTCTCGTCTTCGAGGTTCAAGAAGACCGCGCCATGCGCGCTCTCGGGATGCTGGCGGTGGGTGACCGCGCCAGCCACCGAGACGCGTGCGCCCTCGTGCGAGCGGAGCCCGGCGGCGGGGATGACGCCCAAGCGATCGAGCTCAGGGCGCAGCAGCGAGAGCGCGGTGGCATCGGGGGTGACCCCGAGCGCCCAGAGGTCGTCGGCCACCGCTTCGAGCTCGGTGGGCTCGGCCAGCTCGGGGGCGATGGTGCCGGTCACGATCCCCCTCAGGCGATCCGGTGTCCCCTGCGCTGCGGCCCCTGCGCTCCAGAGCAGCGAGCGACGGCTCTCCCCCATGGTGGCCAGCGCCCCCGACGCCGCCAAGGTCTCGAGATGGCCTCGGCCGAGCCCCGCTCGACGGACCAGGTCTTCTTGCGAGGCCCAGGGCCTCCCTGTCGCGATCCGCGTGGCCACGTCCTCGCCGATGCCTCGCACCTGGGTGAGCCCCAAGCGCAGCGCCAAGCCACCGTCCGTCGGCTCCAAGGTCACCGCAGCCTCTGAGCACTGCACGTCAGGGCGTCGCGTCTCGATCCCGTGGCGCTCCGCATCGGCGAGCAGGCTCTGGGGTGACCAGAAGCCCATGGGCTGGGCGTTGAGCAGGGCCGCGAAGAAAGCAGCCGGGTGGTGGTGCTTCATCCACGCCGAGCAGTAGACGAGGTGCGCGAAGGAGACCGAGTGCGACTCGGGGAACCCGAAGTTGGCGAACGCCGCCAGCGCGTCGAAGATCTGCGCCGCGGTGACCGGGTCGACCCCCTTGTTGGCCATGCCCTGGTCCAGGCGTCCCTTGAGCGCCGCCATCCTCGCCGCCGAGCGCTTGGCCGCCATGGCTTGGCGAAGCTCGTCGGCCTCCGCGGCGCTGAACCCCGCGACGGCCACCGCCATCTCCATGAGCTGCTCTTGGAAGAGCGGCACCCCCAGGGTGCGCTTCAAGATGGGCTCGAGCAAGGGGTGCAGGTAGGTCACCGGCTCCTCGCCTCGGCGACGGCGGATGTAGGGGTTGACCGCGTTGCCCTGGATGGGCCCGGGTCGGATGAGGGCCACCTCGATCACCAGGTCGTAGAAGCACCGGGGCTCGACGCGCGGCAGCGTCCCCATCTGGGCTCGGCTCTCGACCTGGAAGACCCCGACGGTGTCAGCCGCGCACAGCAGGTCGTAGACGGCGTCATCTTGGTCGAGCTCACCGAGATCGAGCGTCACCCCTTCGTGCACCGCGATCAGGTCGACCATCTTGTGGAGGGCGTCGAGCATCCCGAGCCCCAAGAGGTCGAACTTGACCAGCCCGATCGCCGCGCAGTCGTCCTTGTCCCACTGGAGCACGCTGCGGCCGGGCATCCTGCCCCACTCGACCGGGCAGACCTCGATGACCGGTCGATCGCAGAGGACCATGCCGGCCGAGTGGATGCCGAGGTGGCGCGGGCGATCGAGCAGCTGGTTGGCCATGCGCACCACGAGCTCGGAGGGCACCTCCTCGGCGGCGTCCCCCTCTGCAGGGGGGCTCGCCAGCTGACCGGCGAGATCATCGGTGCGGCGATCGACCCACCCCGACCAGGCCTCTGCTTGCTCGGGCGTGTGCCCGAGCGCCTTGGCCATGTCACGGATCGCCGAGCGCGGCCGATAGGTGATGACGTTGGCGACCTGCGCGGCGTGATGGCGCCCGTAGCGGCGATAGACGTACTGGATCACCTCTTCACGGCGCCCCGACTCGATGTCTACGTCGATGTCGGGAGGACCGTCTCGAGCCGGCGACAAGAAGCGCTCGAAGAGCAGGCCCAAGCGAACGGCGTCAGCGTTGGTGATCCCGAGCGAGTAGCAGACCGCCGAGTTCGCAGCCGAGCCTCGCCCCTGGCAGTAGATGTTCTGCTGCCGGCAGAACTCAGCGATGTCGTAGACGATCAAGAAGTACCCGGCGAAGCCGAGGGTGCCGATGACGCTCATCTCGTGATCGATCTGCGCCCACGCACCGGGCACCCGCTCGGCCTCCCGAGGCCCGTAGCGAGCCAGCGCTCCGTCGTCGACCAGCTGGCGGAGCCAGGTCTGCTCGTCGACGCCACCCGGACAGGCGAAGGCAGGCAGCTTGGGGGCCACCAAGCGCAGGTCGAAGGCCGAGGCACGACCGATCTCGACGGCTGTCTCGACAGCCCCGGGCCACCGGCGAAAGCGGCGCTCCTGCTCGGCCGGGCTGCGCAGGCACGCAGCAGCGTCCGCCGGCAGCCATCCCTCCATGGCATCGAGCGACGAGCGCGCTCGGGTCGCCGCCAACGCAGTGGCCAAGGGGAACGCCGAGGGCGTGGCGTAGTGGACGTTGTTCGTCGCCACCAGCGCCACGTCAGCCGCCGTGGCCATCAGGGCCAGCGCGTCGTTGCGAGCGGAGTCGATCGGCGTGCCGTGATCCCAGATCTCCACCGCCAGGCTCTCTCGCCCCACCGCATCGATGAGCTCGGCCAAGCGTCGCCGGGCCGCGCTCGGACCGTGGTCAGCCAGCGCTCGTGCCAGCGGCCCCTTCCGGCAGCCCGTGAGCACCCACCAGTGCCCTCGGTTCGCTCGAGCGAGGTCCTCGAGGCCCAGCTCCGGCTCCCCTTTGACCCCGCCACGAAGGTGCGCTTCGGCGAGCAGCCTCGAGAGCGCGGCGTAGCCCTCGGTGTCACGGGCCACGAGCACCAGGTGCTCGCCCGGCGGGTCGAAGACCCCGGTGCGCGAGCCCGCCCGTCCCAAGGTCACCTCGGCCCCGAAGAGGGTGGGCAAGCCCACCGAGCGCGCTGCTTCGGCGAAGCGGACCACCCCGTAGAGGCCGTGGTGATCCGTCAAGGCCAGCGCGTCGAGGCCTAGGCGGGCGGCGGTCACCGCCAGCTCCTCGGGATCAGAGGACCCGTCGAGGAAGCTGAAGTCCGAGTGGCAGTGCAGCTCGGCGTAGCCGCCCATCAGTCGTAGCGCCCGACGAGCTGCCAGCCGGAGCGCTCGGCGCTCAACAGCATCCCTGTGCCGAGCTCGGTGAGGACCTGGAGGCGAGCCTTGGCTCGGCGTCGGTCCCACCAGCGCATGGTCAGCGGCCACGGACCCGCCCAGGCCACGATCGACATCGTCCTCGGATCACCCTCGACCGTGCAGCGTCCCGGCACGCCGGTCAGCAGCCCCCGAGCGCTCACCCCCACCGGGGCGCCCGCCACGTCGGTCAACCTGACAGAGCGCTGGGTGGTGAAGACCGTCACCGGCGAGGGAGCAGGCAGGCCTCCAGGCCAGGGAGCGGCGGCCCCGAGAGCGGCGGGCTCCTCTGAGCCGAAGGGAACCAGCTCGGCTCGATCTTCCGGATCGTGCCCGGAGCGCAGACGCGCCACCTGGACCCGCTCTGAGCCGAGGCGCTGCTGGACTCGTATGGCTGCTCGAGCCGCTCGCTCGGCGGCCAGTGACGAGCCGCCGAAGAACGAGGGCTGCGCCGCACTCGGTGGAGGCTCCTCGAGACCAGCCAGGCGCTGGCTGATGCGAGGGTCTCGGATCCCGATCAGCTCACCGAGCTCGCCGCGAGCCACGCGATGACAGTGCGCCCCGTCCGAGCCGAAGCGCTCCAAGACACGACGCTCGTCCAAGGCTGCGAAGCGTCCCAGGGTGTGAAGCCCGAGGCGCTGGCAGAGCGCTGCGAGCTCTGGGCGCCGCAGCACCGAGATGGGCAGTGCCGCCAGAAAGGCTCTCGTCGCCCCGGGCTCCACGATGTGCTCGGCTCGTGCCGCCATCACCGAGGCGAAGAGCCCCTCGGCCACCCCGATGCGCACCTCGGTCCCACTCCTCTGAGCCAGGTCCTCGAGCTCCGAGGCGAGCAGCGCGGCCACGGCTCCCTCGCCGCCGTAGAAGCGGCTCGGAGCGCGGGCAGGGAGGGCGGCTAATCCCAGTCGGATCGGCGTGACGAAGGGGCAGCGCTGATGCACGATCCCAAGGGTCTCGGCGAAGGCCCGCGCCTCTGCCCCACGAGGGCCTTCCTGGGCCAGCCCAGGAAGCCAGAGCGCGAGGGTCCGCTCCACCAGCTCAGCTGCGCTCAGAGACGAGCGCTATCTCCCCTCCTGGCGACGGCAGCCACAACGAGCTGCGCTGCTCACGTGTGCCTCCACGACCTGTGACGCACAGCTCGACGGTGCGCGCGCTCAGACGACCTTCGCCGAGACCGGCACCTCGCCACCGAGAGGCAGCGACCTCGATGGTGAGCTCCGCAGGCAACGGCCACGCCGAGGTCCTGGCGCCCAAGATCACCAAGGCGGCGCGGCGCTCACGAGCCCGGGCCGCCAGCTGGCGGGCCGCTGCGTGAGGGACGCGAGTCGGCGGCCGGAGCAAGATGAGCTCCACACCTTCTAAGAGCTCGCCAGCAGCGATCGCCCAGTCCCCTTGGACCTGTGGGATGAAGACCACCCGGCGCAGGTCGAGTCCCAGCTCGACCATGGCGATGACCCCAGGATCGTCGACTCCGATCGCCGCACACCAGTGACCGCCACGTGAGGCATGCGCGAGCAGGGCGACCCCGAGCGACGTGGCCCCCGAGCCCGGCGCTCCGGTGACCAGGGTCGTGGTCCCTCGGCGCAGCGCGCCACCAGGGAGGAGCTCGGCCAAGGCTGGGAGCACGGGCAGCGTGCGTGCGGCGGCGGGGACCACAGGGGTCACCTGCTGGCGCAGCGCCTGAGGCACAGGAGGCCGACGAGAGGAGCGAGCAGACGAGCTGGTGCGAGAAGCGAACATACGTTCGACTCTAGCGAGAGCCTGTGCGCTCGGCCACCGACGTGTGGTGGCACACTTGAGAGATTCTTCGTCCTGACGCTCAAGGAGCCCCGTGGTCGACACGGACACCGACACCCTCACCGACGCCGAGCTCCGGCAGCGCTTCGACCTCCCCTGGGAGGTCGTGCTCTGGAACGACCCGGTCAGCCTGATCTCCCTGGTCGTACGCGTCCTCCAGCAGCTCTTCGGCTACGACCTGGCCAAGGCGGAGCGCTTGACCATGGCCGTCCACCACGAGGGCAAGGCTGTGGTCTGGACTGGCGAGAAGGACAAGGCGGCGGCCTTCTGCGTCGCCCTCCACGGCTACGCCCTGGCCGCCACCATCCAGCCGAGCCAGTGAGCGAGCCCTTCCACAGGACCGCTCGGGGCATCGCCGTCGATCTGCCGGGGCCCCTTCGCTCCTGGCTGGCCGCCATGGCCACCGAAGCCGCCAGCGACGCCTTGATCGACGGGCCCGTCCACCGCCGGCTCTTGGGGCCCATCAACCCGACCGACGACCACGACGACCCCTTGAGCGAGCTCCAACGCCAGTTCGGCGTCGAGGGCTCCCTGGGCGCCCTGGTCGAGACGGCCCACGCCGAGCTGCTGAGCGAGGAGCAGGCCGAGGAGTGGATCCGAGCACTCCAGCTGATCTTGGTGGCCACCGCTGCTCGCTACGCCGTGGCTGACGAAGACGACGTGGCTGCCCTCGGCGACGAAGAGGCCACCACCCTCACCACGCTCCAAGGGGCGATCTCGCTCCTCATCGAAGCCCTCGACGGCTGAGCCATGTGCGGTCGGATCGCCCTGTTCACCCCGCCGGTGCGGATGGCCCGACTCCTCGAAGCGACCTTGGCCGAGGGCGTCGAGCCTGACGGGCACGCCAGCTGGAACGTCGGGCCGACCCAGCGGCTCGACGGGGTGCTCGACCACGATGGCACCCGGCTCCTCGACCGCTTCCGCTGGGGGCTCGTCCCCTCGTGGGCCAAGGACCTGAGCATCGGGGTCAAGACCTTCAACGCCCGAGGCGAGACGGTGGCGTCGAAGCCCTCGTTCCGAGCGGCGTACAAGACTCGGCGGCTCTTGGTCCCGATCGACGGCTTCTACGAGTGGGACCGTGCCGCCAAGCCCAAGTCCCAGCCTCACTTCTTTCAGCGCACCGATGGCGAGCCGCTAGTGCTCGCAGGGCTGTGGGAGGCCTGGCGAGATCCGACCGATCCCGACGCACCAGCGCTGCGAACGGCCACGATCATCACCACCGAGGCGGGAGAGGACATGGACGCTATCCACGATCGGATGCCCGTCGTCTTGGAGCAGGCGACCTTCGATCTGTGGTTGAGCGCCGACCCCGACGAGCGCGAGGCGCTCGGTGACCTGCTGCGCCCCGCCCCCAGGGGCACCTTGGAGCACCACCCCGTCGACCGAGCCGTCGGCAACATCCGCAACGACGGCCCCGAGCTCATCGAGCCCGACGAGCCCTCCGCGCTGTTCTAGCGAGACGTCGGAGCGCTGGTCTCGCTCAGCGGCGGCGCAGGGCGACCACCGGGATGACCCGGTCCGTCTTCTCCTGGTACTCGGCGAACTGCGGCACGGCAGCAGCCTGCTTGCCGTAGACCTCAGAGCGCTGGGGCTCAGGCAGCACCTCGGCCGTGGCGTCGAACGCCTCGGTCTGGTACTCCACGTGGACCGCCGGGTTGGCCTCGAGGTTCACGAACCAGTCGGGGTTGTTCGGTGCGCCAGCAAAGGAGGCGAAGACGTAGAGCGTCTCGCCATCATCGGCGGGGGCGCTCATCACCGGGGTCGTGCGGGGCAGGCCTGACTTGGCCCCTGTGGTGGTCAGCAGGACCAGCTGGTCGCCGAAGTGCTCGACCACACCGGCGTTCTCTCGGAACTGCTTGATGATCTGCTCGTTGAAATCGGTCATGACGTGTCTCCGGTGTGCTCGTCGCGGTCGGTGCGAGGCGCCGAGGCGTCTCACGCACCAGTGTGCCACGGCGCCTCAGCGTCTCGTGGCGCGCCACGGACTGTCTCACGCCTCCCCGAACACGTCGGCCACGACGTCGTCGGCGACGTTGGCACCCGTCAGCACCACCACGATCTCGCCCTCCCACGAACGGTGCTGGCGGAGGGCGGCGAGCCCGGCAGCGGCCGAGCCCTCGATCAGCACGCCGAGCTCTTGGGCGGCATCTCGCATGCTTCGCCGCAGCGATGCTTCGGAGACGAGCGTGAGGTCGAACGGTGCGTGACCGAGGAGCTCTAAGGGCAGCGAATCGGCCTCGACGCTGCCCGCGATGCCATCGGCGATGGTGTCGTCGAGCTCCTCCTCGCTCACCGGCACACCCCGCATGAGCGCGGCGAACGCTGCGTTCTGGGCCATCTGCGCACCATGGATCGCCACTGCTGCTCTCGAGCCCAGGGCACAACCGGCAGCGAGTCCTCCCCCGCCGACGGGCACCACGAGGTGAGCGACCTCAGGCAGCTGGTGGGCGACCTCGAGGGCCAGCGTCGCTTGGCCGGCGATCACGTCGGTGTCGTTGTAGGGAGAGAGGAACCGGGCGCCGCGCTCCCGGGCCAGCGCGAGGGCGATGTCCTCGGCCTCGCCATAGTTCTCTCCCGCCAGCACCAGCTCGACGTCGAAGGTCCTGAGCTTGGCCACCTTGGCGCTCGAGGCGGTCTCGGGCACCACCACGGTTGCCGGCACGCCGAGCTCGTGGGCGGCGAAAGCGACCCCGAGCGCGTGGTTGCCCGCCGAGCAGGCCACCACGTGAGCGCCTTCATCCAGACCAGCGAGCGCAGCCAGGGCTCCTCGCACCTTGAACGAGCCAGTCGGCTGCGTGGTCTCGAGCTTGAGCCAGATCGTTCGACCATCGAGCTCGGCTTCCACCAGCGGCGTCGGCTCGAGGTGGCTGGCCACCACCCGGCGAGCGCGTTGGACATCGTCGGCAGTCGGTCGCTCCAGACGCCGAAGGCGAAGCCCGTCAGCCACCATCAAGACCCCCCGGTCGGCTTCTCAGCGACGAGTGCTCGTCGAGCGCACGTCGCTCCTCGTTGGTCGTCCTCGCCATCTTCGCGCCCCGGAGCCCCGGTGCCGTCGGGCGTCGACCGATAACGTCGGATGGTGCCTGACGATGCTGCCAAGTCTGCCAGCGAGGCCACCGGAGCCGAGCGTGGCCGAGCCGAGGACGCGGCGCGCCACGAGGAGAGCCAGCTCGTCTCCCGCCTGAGCATCGTGGTGCTGCTCGAGTGGATGGGCGGCGGGGTGATCTTGCCCCTCCTCCCCCTCTACCTGCGCCAGCAGGGGATCTCGCCGGCCTACGTGGGTGTGACCATGGCAGCCTTCTACTTTGGCGCGCTGTGCCTGCAGTACCCGGCGGGGCGCTTGGTCGATCGCATCGGTCGACGACCCATCTTGATCGCTGGGCTCTTCTGCTACGCGGGAGCCACCCTGGCCTTCTTGGTCTGGACCTCGGCGATCGGCTTCATCGTGCTCCGCTTCGTCCAGGGGGCAGCCGGTGGTGCCGTCGAGGTGGCCTCGCTGGCGCTGATCTCCTCGGCGGTGCCCATCGAGCGGCGAGGTCGAGCTACGTCGAGGATCTACCAGGCTCAGTACATCGGCATCTTCGTCGGTCCCGTGGTCGGGGCGCTCATCGGGGTGGCCCACATGCGCCTGCTCTTCGCCTTGACCGCCACTCTGTGCGTGGCGGCGTCGGTGCCGGTGGTCACGAGCGCCGTGATCCGGCGCCACGACGTCGTGGGTGGGACGAGCCGCGAGCCACTCGTGCGCATCGTGGCCAACCGAGCGCTCATCGGCTCGATGGTCCTCGGGGTGACGCTCGGGATCATCACCGGCATCTACGAAGCCTGCTGGACGCTGCTCATGCAGGCCCACGGGGCGACCCAGCTCCAGATCGGCCTGTCGTGGGCGGTCTTCTCGCTGCCCTACATCTTCTTGGTGCGGACCTCGGGCTGGCTGGCGGATCACGTGGACCGACGGGTCCTCGCCATCGGGGGGATCTCTCTGTCGTTCGTGATGTTCCTCTCGTGGTCCCACATCGCCAACCCCAACGTCATGATCGCCTTCAACGTCGTCGAGTCGGTCGCCTTCTCCTTGATCGTGCCGGCGACCCAGTCGCTGCTCACCCAAGGGCGAGCTCCCGTCGAGCTCGGTCGGATCCAGGGCGCCTACGCCACGGCCACCACCGCAGCCATCGCCGTCGCCGCCTCCATCGGCGGGGTGCTCTTCACCATCGGTCCGGGAGTCCCTTTCACGGCGTCAGCTCCCTTGGTCGCCGCGGCGGCGATCGCCGCTGGCGTCATCTGGCGGAAGGTCCCCGGTCGCGTGGCGCACGGCGCGACGACGCCGACCTAGCGGGCCCTGGCTCGTCAGGCGCGGCGGCGACCAACGACGACCAGCTCAAGGCCGTCACCGAGCGGGCGCCCGCCACGCGCGGTGGCGCTCACGAGCTCCACGCCGAGCCGGTCGAAGAGGTCCTCCCACTCGTGCGCCACCAACAGCCGCTGGCGGAGCACCCGCTCGCTCGAGGCGCCGCCTCGCTCGATCGTCCTGACGGTGACGAAGCGCCGAGATCCCTCGTCGTAGATCGTGCGATCGACCTGGCGCTCGCCCTCTCGCTCGAGCACGACAGGGCCCTCTTCGTGACGGAGCACGCTGCGCACGAGGTCACGGTCCAAGGTGTCGATCACCACTCGGCCGCCGGGACGGACGGCTCCGGCAGCCGTGGCCACGATGGCCTCGTTGTCGGCGTCGCTGGCGAAGCCCCAGGTGTTGAACCACAGCGCAGCTCCGTCGAAGGGCTCATGGCCCTCGAGTGCCCCTCGGTGCGCGAGGTCGGCGTGCAGCCACGTGACCTCAACGCCCCGAGCACGGGGCTGGGCGCGAGCTCGCTCGAGCTGGTCTCGATCCCGATCGACACCGACCACGACGTGGCCGAGCGCGGCGAGGCGCACCGCGAGCCGTCCGTCTCCGCACCCGGCGTCGAGCACCCGTGCTCGCCGGTCGAGCTCCAAGAGCTCGAGCAGCTCGGTGGCGTCCTCGTCGGCCTGCTCGGGGGTCAGGTAGCCCTGGTGGAAGAAGTGGTCGTCGTCGGTGAAGGCGACGTCATGGACCTCGCCGTGCTCGTCGCTCGAGCTGCTCATGGCCCCTCCGCCGCCCTCGGGCGGCTCACTCGCTCGGCAACGATCTGTCATCGAGCATTCACATTCTGATCCGACATCGCGTCATCGTGGTGCGCTAGGAAAGAGTGCCAAGGCGACGTCGTCGCCACGGGCGGAGGCAACTTGAGCGAGCGGGCATTCTGGGAAGACCTCGATCCTTCTGAGCGACACGCTCGCCCCCTCCACGCACTCCCGGGCCTTCCGGCCCCGTCCACGCTCGCACAGTGGCTCGGGACTCGACACGATGCGTGCTCGTCGCACCGCCGTGCCCGACGACAGCAGCGCTGCGACCTGGTCGCTGGGCCACCAGACCTGCTCTTGAGCGAGCACCCAGCCGCGAGCAAGGAGGAGTCGTGACCGCAACCCTGGAGCCCGAGAGCCAGTCGCTTCCCCTAGAGGACCAGGCGTTCCACATCGAGCAGCACGGTGTGGACTACATCCCGCTCTCTGAGCGATGGGCCAAGCCTCGAGACATCGCCGCCATGTGGGCGGGGGCGAGCATCAACGTCGAGTACTTCATCTACGGCGCCATCCTCATGGGCTTCGGCTTCACCTTCTGGCAGGCGTTCAGCATCATCGTCATCGGCAACCTCTCGTGGTTCCTCGTCGGGCTCTGCTCGCTCCAAGGTCCCGTCTCGGGCACCACGGTCTTCGGGACGAACCGGGCAGCGTTCGGACCACGCGGGTCGAAGTTCCCTGCCCTCTTCAACTGGATGACCCAGCTCGGCTTCGAGGTCGAGGGCCTGATCCTCATCGTCGCCGCGGCGCTGATCCTGGCCGAGAAGGCAGGCTTCCATGCCGGTGATCCCCTCAAGGTCGTCTTGATCCTGCTGGCCGTCGGCATCCAGATCGTGCTGCCGTTCCTCGGCCACGCCACCATGGTCAAGGTGCTCAAGGCGCTGATCATCCCCTTTGGCATCGTGTTTCTCGTCCTGCTCGGGTTCTCCTGGGGTCACGCCCACACCGGGCTCAAGCCAGAGTTCCCCGCCAGCTGGCAGCTCTGGACGGCAGGCCTGGCCTTCACGATCACGCTCTCGGGCCTCGGGTGGACCGAGTGCGGCAACGACTACTCGCGCTATCTCGACGAGGACGCCCACAAGGGCAAGATCGTCGGCTGGCTGTTCCTCGGGACCGCGATCCCTGAGATCTTGATGATGACGCTGGGCGCCTTGGTGTTCACCTTCATCGGCTCGGCCGCCATCTGGAACGGCTCGAACCCCTTCCAGGCCTTCATCCACCAGAGCGTGATCCCCAGCTGGTTCGTCGTGATCTTCATGATCTTCACCATCATCCAGCTCTTCGGGATCAACAGCCTGGACCTCTACTCGAGCGGCGTCACGCTCCAAGCCCTGGGGCTTCGCTTCAAGCGCTATCAAGCGGTGCTCCTCGACTCGATGATCGCCATGGCGATCACCTTCTACGCCGTGTTCAACTCGAGCTTCTCGGGCTACTTGAAGGACTTCGTCGACCTGGTGATCATCTGGATCGCTCCGTGGTGCGCGATCTACCTGGTCGACTGGGCGCTTCGGCGGTACCGCTACAGCTCGGCCGACCTCCAAAAGACGGACAAGACCTCGATCTACTGGGCCAACGGCGGCGTGAACTGGGCGGCGATCGTCGCCATGCTGCTCGGGATGTGCGGTGCGATGTCGGCGCTCAACACGACGTTCTCGGTCCCGAACTGGATGCACCCGATCGTCGTGGCCACGGCCCCGGCCAAGAGCCCGATCTACTACGGTGCCGACTTCAGCGTCTTCATGGGCCTGGGCGTCGGAGCCCTCGCCTACCTCATCCTGGCCACCGCCACCGGTGTGGTGAAGAAGCAGGTCGCCGCCCAGAACGAGCTGCTCGAGCCGGTGCCAACCGCGTGAACGAGAGCTAGAGCAATCCTTCGACGAGCCGACCTTCGTCGTCCCGGTGGAACAGCGGGATGGCACCGAGGGCGCGGATCATGGCGGCGTCATCGCCCAACGAGGTCTTCCAGGCGTCGCCTTCGGTGACCAAGCACCCGAGGGCGACGGGGATGCCTCCCACCTTCCGCACCAGCTTGAGCGCAGCGACGATCGAGGCACCGGTGGAGATCACGTCGTCGACGATGGCCACGCGCTTGCCGGCCACGGCGCTGATGCGAGCTCGATCGAACAAGAGCCGCTGGTCGGACGCGGTGGTGATGGACTTCACCGTCTCCCACTCGCCGTCGGCGAGGTGGATCTTCGGGGTCTTGTGCAAGATGACGTAGTCGTCCAAGCCGAGGGCTCTCGTGGTCTCGATGGCGAGCGGGATCCCCATCGTGGCCACCGACACCACGATGTCCACCTCGAGGTCGGCCAAGCGCTCAGCCAGCTCCTCGCCGGCGGTGGAGGCGAAGCCCACGCCCTGGTCGACGGTGATGAGCAGGGCGATGGTCAGCTCGTCGGACAGATCGATGATCGGCAGCGTCACCGACTGGCCGCCAACTTGCGCTTGGTAGGTGCCCGTGGCCGCCATACAGGTGTCGTACCCTCTCACCTCATGGTGATCCCGGAGGACCACACGCCGCTCAGCCTTGCGTCGGCTCGAGCGATGCTGACGGTAGCACTCGACGAGGCGCGCCTCGGCTTGGCCGAGGGCGGCATCCCCATCGGAGCGGCCCTCTTCCTGCGCGACGGCACCCTGCTCGGACAAGGGCACAACCGACGGGTCCAAGACGACGACGCCTCCCTCCACGCCGAGACCGACGCCTTCCGCCAGGCCGGCCGTCGACGTGACTACTCGAGCTGCGTGATGGTCACCACGCTCTCGCCGTGCTGGTACTGCTCAGGGCTGGTGCGACAGTTCAACATCGGTGCCGTGGTGATCGGCGAGCGCCGCACCTTCGTCGGCGGGCACGACTGGCTCGAGGACTTGGGCGTCGAGATCATCCACCTCGACGACGAGGCCTGCATCGAGCTGCTCGGCACCTTCGTCCACAAGCACCCTGAGCTCTGGCACGAGGACATCGGCCTCTAGCGACGCGCCGCTCAGTGGCGCCTCGGCACGGTGGCGCCTTGTGAGCTCGAGGTCCTCTGGCGCTACCCCGAGTGCGACGCCTCTCTTGCGCGGTCGGGGTCGACGCCCTGGGACGGCGGGAGCGGTCAGTGGCGCACCGGGGCGCCGAAGAGCCGATCACCCGCATCGCCCAAGCCGGGGACGATGTAGCCCCTCTCGTCGAGCTCCTCGTCGAGGGCGGCGGTGATGACGAGGACGTCGGGGTGCAGCTGGCCGAAGGCCTCGACGCCGGGTGCGGAGGCGATGAGGCACAAGACGGTGACGTCGGTGGCGCCGCGCGCCTTGAGCAGGTCGACGACCTGGATGAGCGACCCGCCGGTCGCCAGCATCGGATCGCACACCACGATCGTGGTCCCGGAGAGCTCTCGGGGCAGGCCATCGAGATAGATCTCGGCCTCGAAGCTCTCCTCGTCTCGACGCATCCCGATGTGGCAGACGCGGGTGACCGGCAGCATGGCCTGGAGCGCCGGGATGAGGCCGAGACCGGCCCGCAGGACAGGGATGAGGAGCACCTCTTCGGTCACCTGCTGGACCACGACGCCGTGGGCCACCGGTGTGTCGATCACCACCTCGTCGGTGGGCAGCTGGGCGAAGGCCTCGATGGCCAGAAACGTCGTGATCTCTGAGGCCAAGCGCCCGAACTGCGCCTGATCGGTCGTGCTCGAGCGCAGGCCGGCGACCCGATGGGCCACCAAGGGATGGTCGAGCACGCGCAGCTGGGGGGCCATCGGCCACGACGCTACCTCGCTGCGCAGACCCGAGAGCCGGATGAGCGGGCGGGATCGACTCTAGGATTGACGCCGATGACGACACAACCTCTCTCCATCACCGCGCAAGCGGCTCGAGGCGCGGCCCTGCTGGCCAAGCGAGTCGAGGTCGCCTTGGTGGAGGTCGACCTCACCCCGCCGCAGTACCGGTTCTTGGCCCACCTCGAAGCCGGGAGCTCCACGGCGACCTACGCCGCTGAGCGCCTGGCGGTCAGCCCTCCCAGCGTGACCTCCATCGTCGACGGCCTGGTGGCCCGAGGCCTGGTCGAGCGCAAGATGGGAGCAGGCGATCGTCGGCGAGTCAGCTTGGAGCTGACGGAGGAGGGCTTCAGCGCTCTTCGTCGCGGCGACAAGGCCATCGCCGCTGAGCTCGACTCCGTCGCACAGGTCACCGAAGACCGGACCGGCACGGCCCACGCCAGCGAAGCGCTGGCGTGGTGGGCCGAGACCATCCGCGCTGATTACGCGTCACGCGCCAGCCGCTAGGTGACCACCAGCGAGACCCGAGCACCGGGCGAGGTTCGCCCCGAGCCGCCCCGATCCCCCTACCCGGGGCCCGCCTCCTCGATCGATCCCGATACGACGCGCCCGTGGTGGCGGCGGATCCTGCCGCTCATCGGCTCACATCGCTGGGCCTTCGGCACGGCCCTCGTGCTCTCCTTCCTGAGCCTCATCCTCCAGGTGCTCGTCCCGAACCTCCTCAACCACGCCATCGACGCCCTCAGCACCGATCACGGCAAGTCGCTCGATCGCTACGTCGCCGAGGTCGTGGTCCTGGGGGTCCTGGCGGGGATCACCGGCTTCGGCTCTCGCTACCTCCTCTTCCGCACGGCCTATGACTTCGAGTTCGACCTGCGCGACCTGATCTTCCAGCACCTGACCAAGCTCTCGGCGTCCTTCTACGACCGCACCCAGTCGGGCCAGCTGATCTCGCGTGCGAACTCTGACATCCGCTCGGTCCAGATGTACGCCACGTTCGCTCCCCAGATCATGATCCAGTGCGCCATCGGGGTCATCGCCTTCGCCTTCATGCTGTCGATCGACGTGCCCTTGGCGCTCATCGCGCTCAGCACCATGCCGATCCTCCTGTGGGTGGGCATCCGCATGCGCAAGGTGATGTTCCCCGTCTCGTGGATCATCCAAGCTCGCTTGGCCGAGGTGGCCACCATCGTCGACGAGAACATCAACGGCGTGCGCGTGGTCAAGTCCTTCAACCAAGAGACCTCCCAGGTCCGCGATCTCGACGACGCCTCTGCCGGGGTGGCGTGGGCCTATGAGCAGGACGCCGATCTGAGGGCCCGCTACACCCCGGTGCTCCAGAACCTGCCCCAGGTGAGCCTGGCCCTCGTCTTGGGCTTCGGCGGTGCGATGGTCATCAACGGCCACCTCCAGATCGGTGCGATCCTCGCCTTCAACGCCTATTTGCTCATGCTCCAGGCCCCGTTCATGATGCTCGGGATGCTGGTGATGATGTCCCAGCGGGCCTCGGCGTCGGCGAGCCGGATCTTCGAGATCTTGGACGAGCGACCGAGCATCACCGACGCTCCCGATGCCACGGACCTGGTCGTCACCCAGGGCCACGTGCGCTTCGACCACGTCAGCTTCGGGTACCAGGGTGGCCCTGAGATCATCCATCGCCTGGATCTCGACCTCGAGCCCGGCGAGACGGTGGCCCTGGTGGGCAGGACCGGCTCGGGCAAGTCCACCCTGGCCCGCCTGCTGCTGCGGCTCTACGACGTCGACGGCGGGTCGATCAGCATCGACGGGGTGGACGTCCGCTCGGTCACCCTGGAGTCGCTGCGCGACGGGGTCGGCGTGGTGCTCGACGAGCCCTTCTTGTTCTCGGCCACCGCGGCGGAGAACATCGCCTACGGCCGCCCGGACGCCTCCCGTGCAGACATCATCGCGGCGGCCACGGCAGCCAACGCCGACGGCTTCATCAGAGAGCTGAGCGATGGCTACGACTCGGTGATCGGCGAGCGCGGCTACACGCTCTCTGGCGGGCAGCGCCAGCGGATCGCCATCGCGCGAGCCCTGCTCGTCAACCCCCCCGTGCTGCTCTTGGACGACGCCACCTCGGCGATCGACGTCCACGTGGAGAACGAGATCCACGAGGCGCTGGCCCACCTGCTCGAGCGCCGCACGACGCTGGTCATCGCCCACCGGCTCTCGACGATCTCGCTGGCCGATCGGGTCGTCCTCTTAGACGAGGGCTCGATCGTGGCCACCGGCACGCACGCGTGGCTGCTCGCCAACGAGCCTCGCTACGCCGCAGTCCTCGCCCAGGGCAGCGACCCGGTCGAGGGAGCGCTCTCATGATGTTCGGCGGAGGAGGCGGCTTCGGCGGAGGGGGCCGGCCGGGAGCGGCGCAGCCAGGGCTGCCCTTCGGCGGCATCCCGAGCGAGCTCCAAGAGGGCGTCGACGCCACCTTGGCCACCGAGCCGGAGCGAGCGAAGTCCGAGCGCGTCTTCGAACCGGTGGCCACCTCAGCCGAGCGCGAGCGCCTCAGCCTGACCGGGCTGCTGCGAGAGCACCCAGGGCTGCTCGCCGCCTCGGCGATCATGGTCGTGATCGTGGCGGTCACCAGCCAGGTCGGCCCGGCGCTGACCGCCTGGGCCATCAACGAGGGCATGTCGCCCGGTCACCACAACTTGGGGATCGTCATCGTGGCCGCCGTGCTCTACCTGGTGGTCACCTTCATCGGCTCGCTCGCCCAGCGCTCCCAGGTGAAGGTCTCGGGACGCCTGGCCTCTCGGGTGATGCACTCGCTGCGCGTGCGCGCCTTCATCCACCTCCAGCGTCTCGGCCTCGACTACTTCACCGAGGAGAAGGCCGGCGTGCTCATGACCCGGCTCACGAGCGACATCGAGAACCTCCAGCAGCTCTTGCAGGACGGCCTGAGCCAGTTCGCCCTCCAGGCGCTCACCATGGTGGTCATCGCCGTGATCATGCTCTGGATGAACACCTACTTGGCGGTGATCTCCATCCTGGCCGTCGTCCCGCCGCTGGCCGTGATGTCCTGGTGGTTCCACGTGCGCTCCGAGCAGGGCTACACCGAGGTGCGCGACCGCATCGCCAACGTGCTCGGCGACCTCTCCGAGTCCCTCCACGGGATGCGGGTGGTCACCACCCACAACCGCCAGAAGCGCAACATCCAAGAGCACCGCACGATCTTGGGCCGCTACCGAGACGCCAACGTCCACACCGGCTGGCTGGGCGCGGTCTACGGCCCGGGCACGCTGGCCATCGGCGTGCTCGGCCAAGCCCTGGTCTTGGGCGTCGGTGGCCACATGGTGCTCGAGAACAAGCTCTCGGTCGGCGCCCTGGTGGCCTTCTTCTTGTACTTGAACCGCTTCTTCAACCCCATCCAGCTCTTGGTCCAGCAGTACAACGCCCTCCAGCAGTCACGCAGCTCGATCATCAAGCTGCGCACCCTGCTCGAGACCGAGCCTGGGGTGAGCGACAAGCCCGACGCCTTGACCCTCCAGGCCATCGAGGGCGAGATCATCTTCGATCACGTCTCGTTCGGCTACGACCCGACCAACCTGGTGCTCCACGACGTGAACCTGCGGATCGCTCCGGGTGAGACGGTGGCCTTCGTCGGCCCCACCGGCGGCGGCAAGTCCACCTTGGCCAAGCTCATCGCCCGCTTCTACGACCCGACCGAGGGCACCGTGGCGGTCGACGGGGTGGACCTGCGCGACGTGACCACCGCGTCGCTCCGCCGCCAGCTGGGCGTGGTGCCCCAGGAGCCCTTCCTCTTCGTGGGCTCGATCAGAGACAACCTCACGTTCTCTCGACCGGATGCCACCGACGAGGAGGTCGCCCTCACCGTCGAGCGCGTCGGGCTCACCGAGCTGCTCGACTCGCTGCCCGACGGGCTCGACACCTACGTGCACGAGCGGGGCCAGACCCTGTCCACCGGCGAGCGCCAGCTCTTGGCCTTGGGCCGCGCCTTCTTGGCCCACCCGCGCGTGCTGGTGCTCGACGAGGCCACCTCCTCGCTCGACCTGCGCTCAGAGATGGCCGTCGAGCACGCCTTGGACGCCCTCTTGGAGGACCGCACGGCAGTGCTCATCGCCCACCGGCTCTCGACCGCACGGCGAGCAGATCGCATCGTGGTGATCGTCGGTGGTCGCGTGGTCGAGGTCGGCACGCACGACGAGCTGGTGGCCGCCCAAGGTCGCTACGCCTCGATGTTCGCCACCTGGGCGTCGTCCTCGGAGCACTGAGGCACCGAGCCCTCGCCGCGGGCGTCAGCCAGCGCTCGCCTCAGGCACCGTGGCCTCCGCAGGCGGTGTCCGCTCGGCGGGCGGCGCGCCGGTCTCGGCGATCATCGGCGAGGTGGCCAACCGCCAGGCACCGGCGCACATCACCAAGAGCCCGATGACCTCCAGGGTGACCGCCACCGGTCCGTGGTTGATCTTGTCGTTGAAGACCACGACGCCGAGGGTCACGCTCAAGAGGGGGTCGACGACGACCATCGACGCCCGTGAGGCGGCGATGTGACCAGCTCGGAGGGCGTGCTCGAAGAACAAGAAGCCCGAGATCCCCGCGAGCGCCAGACCCAAGAGCGCAGGCTGGGTGAGGATCGAGGTGATCGGCACCCCGGCGACGATCTGGGTCATCGCCGCTTGGTAGGCGAAGCACGTGGCCGCTGCCGCGCCGAGCAGCGCGGCGCGCATCCAGGCCTTGGAGAAGTGGGCGAAGCCCCAGAACCCGCCGACCAGGGCGATCGCACCCAAGGTGATGACGATGGCCCAGTGCTGGCTGATGGTCGTCTGGGTGCCGGTGGAGTCAGCGGTGACCAGGAAGATCACGAGACCCGTCACGATCCCCGCGGCACCGAGCCACTCAAGGCGACCAGGATGCTGCTTGTGGGTGACCACGATGATCGCCAAGATGAACAGCAGCTCGGTCGTCACCACCGGCTGGACCTGCGTCAGGTTGCCGACGCGCAGTGCAAGGTACTGGAAGACCGGGGCCCCGACCAGGACCACGAGGCCCAGCCACCACATAGGGCGCCGGACCGCCGCGAGGAGGAGGCGGAAGCCCTTGGACTCGGCGTCGCTGAAGGTGTCGATCTCTCGGTCTTGGAACGCAGCACCGAGCGCCGCGGTGAACGCCGCGCAGAGGGCGAGGAAGTACGGCACCCTCTCGTTCTACCCCACCGATCAGACGGTCGACACCCTCGGGCTCAGCTGGCGAGGGCTTTGATCGCCTCGATGAGATCCACGGCTCGCTGGTCGCCCAGCGGAGCGGGGGCCACCTGGAGGTGGGTGACGCCGGCCTCGGCGTAGGCAGCGACGCGCTCTGCCACCCAGCTCTTCGGTCCGCACAGGGAGGTGAGCTCCAAGAACTCGTCGGGGATCAGCGCCGCCGCCTCGGCCTTCTTGCCTTCGAGGTAGAGGTCCTGGATCTCGGCCGCCTCCTTCTCGAAGCCATAGCGGACGAAGACGTCGTTGTAGAAGTTGCGACCCTTGGCGCCCATGCCCCCCACGTAGAGGGCGATCATCGGTCGAGCCAGATCACGCAGCGCCCGGACCTCCTCCCCCTCACCGATGGCCAGCATCCCGCCGGCGGTGATCTGCAGCTCGCCGAGCGAGGCGTCGCGCTTGGCTGCCCCGGCGGCGAGCGCTCGGCCCCAGACCTTCTCCGCCCGCTCGGGGTAGAAGAGGTGCGGCATCCAGCCCTGGGCCACCTCGGCGGTCAGCTCGACGTTCTTCTCCCCGAGCGCCGCGATCCAGACGGGGATCGAGGGCCGCACCGGGTGCGAGATGATCTTGAGCGCCTTGCCGAGCCCGGTGCCCTGGCCTTCGGGGAGCGGGAGCTGGAAGTACTTGCCGTCATAGCTCAGCGGCTCCGCTCGCTCCCAGACCTTTCGGCAGATCTCGATGATCTCTCGGGTCCGGCCGAGCGGTGCCTCGTAGGGGATCCCGTGGAAGCCCTCGATCACCTGAGGCCCCGAGGCGCCGAGGCCCAGGTGGAAGCGGCCGTCGCTCAGCGCGTCGATCCCGGCGGCCGTCATGGCCACCAAGGTCGGCGTCCTCGAGTAGATCGGCAGGATGCCCGAGCCGATCTCGACCGAGTCGGTCAGCGCCGCCAGATACCCCATCAGGCTGGGCCCGTCGAAGCCATAGGCCTCAGGCACCCAGACGAGGTCGAGCCCCGCGTGCTCCATCTCGGCGACGCTGGCCGCCGACTCCTTGAAGCCGCCGGCGTAGGACAGGACGGTGCTGATCTTCATCCGATGTGGCTCCTCTGCTCAGTCACGAGCAGCGTAGTGACTCTGCTCGCCTGGCCCCGGCTCCGAGGCACCGCGGGCACCAGCCGCGCCGTCTCGTTCCGTGGCACGATGAGGCCATGTCGCAACCCATCGCCCAGATCGAGCCCCTCGACGCCGCCGCACGCCTCGCCCAGGGAGGTGTCGTGCTCTTGGACGTGCGGACCGAAGAGGAGTTCGCCGCTGGCCACGCTCCGCTCGCCCAGCTCCTGCCCGTCCATGAGCTGGCGGGCCGCGTCGATGAGCTCGACGCCTCGATCCCGGTGATCGCCATCTGCCGCTCAGGGATGCGCTCTCAGTCAGCGGCCGAGCTCTTGGCCGAGCAGGGCTTCGACGTCGTGAACCTCGCTGGGGGGTCACTTGCCTGGGAGGCAGCCGGGCTGGAGCTCATCGCCCAGGACGGCACGCCAGGCCAGGTGGCGTGACCGACCGAGCGCCCACGAGGCGCTCGGAGGACCACCGGCTGACCGAGCTGCTCGCCGCCCTCGACGCGAAGAGGAGGCCGGGGACCTACACGCTGCTCGCAGCAGACCCTCGCTTCGGCGCCGAGGAGATCGAAGCGCTGATCCGAGAGGACGAGGGTGTGAGCGTGGTGGTCTCGATCCACGCAGCAGAGCGCCTGGGCACAGCCGTCGGCTTTCGCGCCGCCTGGCTCACCTTGGGGGTGACGAGCGACGTCCGCGACGTCGGGCTCACCGCAGCGGTCTCTTCAGCGTTGGCCCGAGCATCCATCCCTTGCAACGTGCTGGCCGGTCTGCACCACGACCACCTGCTCGTCCCCGACGAGGACGCGGCGCAGGCCTTGGCGATCCTTGACGACCTGCGGAGCAGCGCGGCGAGCTGAGAGAACGCGCGTCGGTGTCGCTGGACGAGACCGTTGGGCTCATGACCAGCACGGCACACACACCCGGCACCACGACGGAACGAGCCCGGCTCCTCGACCAGCTCGCCCACGAGGTCGTGGCCCTTCGACGGGGCGAGGCCTGGCAGCGCTACTTGAAGGTCCAGGCGCGCTTCCATCGCTACAGCCCGCGCAACGTGCTGCTCATCGCGCTCCAGCGGCCCGAGGCCACGTCGGTGGCGGGCTTTCGGACCTGGGCCTCGCTCGGTCGCCAGGTCAGGCGTGGCGAGCGGGCGCTGAGCATCCTGGCCCCCATGGTGCGCCGGAGCGAAGGCGACGAGGAGCTCTTGGTGATGGGCTTTCGCTGGGTCAGCGTCTTTGACGTCGCCCAGACCGTCGGCGAACCGCTCCCGACGCCGGTGTCCCTCTTGGAGGGCGCAGAGCCCCGCGCCCTTCGAGCCTCGCTCGAGCGGGCAGCCAGGACCGCTGGCTTCGAGGTGGTGCTCGACGAGCTCCCCGCCGGGGTGAACGGCGAGTGCCGGTGGTCAAGCGCCACCATCGCCCTGTCCGCGGTCACAGCACCGCTCCAGCAGGCCAAGACCCTGGCCCACGAGCTCGGCCACGCCCTCCTCCATCGCCATGAGCCGGATCGGGCTCGAGCTGAGATCGAAGCAGAGTCCGTCGCCTTCGTGGTCCTCGCCGCCCACGGAGCCGACGCCACCCCCTACAGCGCCGGGTACCTGGCGTCCTGGCTCGGAGACGACGGCGATCCGACCTTGGCCATCCGTCGCTCCCTCGATGCCATCCAGCGCGCCTCGAGCGAGATCCTCAGCGCCATGGAGGAGCCCACCGACGAACCCAGCGCGTCGTCGCACCCCTCACTCCATCGGATGGCGAGCGAGGCGCGGCCGTTCCAGATGCTCTCAGCCGAAGACGAGGGGCAGCGACGAGAACTGTCGGAGCCCTGAGGAGACCGTGAACTCGGCGTCGGGGGCGATGGCGTAGTCAGGGATCCGCCGGTGCCACTCTCGCAGCACGATGCGCAGCTCCAGGCGAGCCAGGTGCGAGCCCAGGCAGCGATGCACGCCACCGCCGAAGGCGAAGTGCTTGGGGTTCCGGGAGAAGTCCACCTCATCGGCGCGCTCGTAGGCGGCGGGGTCCGTATTGGCTGAGCCGATCGACACCCCCACCGAGGTCCCCTTGGCGATCGGGCAACCAGCGACCACCGTGTCCTCGGCGGCGACGCGGGCCACGCCGGTCACCGGGGTCTCCCACCGGAGCATCTCTTCGACCGCGGCAGGGATGATCGACGGGTCGTCGGTGAGCTGGCGGCGGTGCTCGGGGTGCTCGGCCAAGAAAGCGAAGAAGCACTCGAGGGTGTCGGTGACGGTGTCGAGCCCGGCGATGATGAACAAGAAGCAGATCCCGACGATCTCCTCGTCGCTCAGGCGGACGCCGTCGAACTCAGCCGCGAGGAAGCTGCTCAGCAGATCGTCGCGTGGGTGGGCCTTGCGATCCGCGAGGGCGGCGTAGAAGTACGACTCGATCTGCGCAGACGCCGCCATCATGCCGACCTTCATCTCGTCGAAGTCCTCCCCCTCGGGGTGGAGGATCCCGTCCTTCATGGCGATGAACATGTCGAGCTCCGAGGCGGGCAGGTCCAACAAGCGCAAGAAGACCTGCGAGGGCAGCGGCACCGAGATCGCCGAGGTGAACTCACAGGAGCCCTCGTCGATGACCTGATCGATGAGCTCGTTGACCATGGCGGTGATGGCCTCTTCTAAGAGGTTCATCTTCTTCGGGGCGAAGATCGGATCGAGGAGGCGCCGGTACTTGACGTGCTCAGGCGGGTCGATCTGGAGCGGGATGAGCGCCACGGTCTGGCCGAGGTCCACGGCCTCCATGGACGAGGAGAAGATCGCTGGGTTCTGGAGAGCGAACTCCACGGTCTCCTTCGTCACCATCTGGGTGCCGCCGAAAGGTCCGGGCACCACCGAGCCGGTGGCCCGAGCCAGCGCATAGTGCGCCTGCGGGCAGCGCCCGGCGTTGGGCTCGAAGATCACGTGCGGATCGAAGACCGCTGCTGGCTCTGACATCATGCCCCCCCTTGATCGAGCGCCGGGCGCTCCTCCGACACGGTAGCGGGAGGCGGATCGAGGTGCCCCGCGCCCGAGCGGCGAAGGGCTCAGGTCGAGACGATGGCCACGCCCGCGGTGCCTGGTGCGCCGTAGAGCTGGCTGTAGCCCACCTTGGGTGCATGGGGCACCTGGCGAGCGCCGGCGTCGCCTCGGAGCTGGAGGACCAGCTCGTGGACCTGGCGGAGCCCCGAGGCCCCGATGGGCTCGCCGTTGGCGATGAGGCCTCCGTCGGTGTTCACCGGCAGCGAGCCGCCGATCTCGGTGGCGCCGCTGGCCAAGAGCTGCTCCTGCTCGCCGTCCTTGCAGAAGCCGTTCTCTGCCATGTGGATGATCTCGGCCCCGGCGTCGGTGTCTTGGAGCTGGATCACGTCGACGTCGTCGGGTCCGAGGCCAGCCATCTCGTAGGCGGCCTTCGACGCGTCGATCGTCGGCGCGTCGGCGCGCTCCAAGGGGAGCCACGGGCTGTGGACCTCGAAGGCCCCGAAGCGACGGGTCCGCACGACGGAGGCTCGCAGGTAGATCGGCCGGTCGGTGTAGCGATGGGCCACGTCGGCGTGGCAGAGCACGAGGGCGGCCGCTCCCTCGTCGGGCGAGCAGAACATGTACTGGGTGAGCGGGTCGTTGACCATGGGCGAGGCCAGGATCTCCTCGACGCTGAGCTCCTTGCGCCGGAAGGCGTCCGGGTTGAGCGCCCCGTTGCGGTAGCTCTTGGCTGCCGCGCGGGCCAAGGTCTCGGGCGAGATGCCGTGGTCGTGCATGTAGCGCTGGATCTTCATGGCGAAGAACTTGGGCGTGAGGAACAGCCCTGTCTCGCCGTACCAGCTCGGCAGGCCGTAGGAGACCGGGTCCGCGGCGAAGGCCCCCGGCAGGTGCTTGTCCATCCCGACCGCCACACCCAGCTCGTGCTCGCCCAGCCGGATGGTGTTCGCCGCCATCGTCAGCGCGCTCGCCGCGGTGGCGCAGCCGTTGTAGACGTCGGTGAACGAGATGCCGGTGAGGCCGAGGAAGTTGACGACCGAGTCCGGGTTGTCGACCTCGTAGCTGCCGCCGAAGGCGAACTGGATGTCCGACCACTCGACGCCCGCGTCTCCGAGTGCAGCGCGCACCGCGGCGGCGCCCATCTCGACCGCTGACTTGCCGGGGAAGCGCCCGAAGGGGTGCATCCCGATGCCGATGATGGCGACGTCGTCCATGGCCCTACTCCCCCGTCCCGGGTGCGAAGGCGTAGGTCACGACCTCGGTGCCGTCGGCGTCGGTGGCGAAGGGCACCACGGTCAGCGTCATGGGCATGCCGATCTCGAGCTCCTCGTCCTCACCGACGACGAGGCGTGCCTCCACGCGACCTTCGGGCAGCTCGACGTAGCCCACGCCGTAGCCCACGAAGTCCTTGGCCGACTCGGTGCCGAGGTACGGCGGGTTCTTCGGCTGGAACCGCTGGCGCGTCCAGGTCCACAGGGTGCCGCTTCGAGACAGCGTCGTGTCAGACACCGCGGTCTTGCCGCAGCGACCGCAGGAATCCTGGCGTGGGAACGTCACCTGGCCGCAGGCGTCGCACTTGGTGGCGAGCAGCGCCGGATGCTCCGACGGCCACTCGAACAGATCCTCGCTGACGCTGCGCTGGCCCACGGTGCTCCTCGCTCTCAACTCGTGATGACCTGAGAGTAGCGGTCCTCGTTCGGGGACGACCAGCCGCCAGCGAGAAGGCGCTAGCTGTCCTTCTTCTTGCCCGCCGGAGGTCCTTCCACGGCGTAGGGGTCAGCCACGTAGGTCGGGATCTTCTCGCGCCAGTCGAGCACGCCGTCGTCGCCGGGCACGCCGGCGGGGAACTTGTTGTCGTGGACCCAGGCCCAGTGCGAGTGGTTGAGCTCGTGCATGGTGAAGCAGGCGTTGAGCGAGTTGTAGAAGCCCTGGTTGTCGACCGTCTGGTTGACCGACTCCTTGATGAGCAGCGCAGCCATCGTCGGGGTCTTGGCGATCCGGCGAGCGAACTCCAAGGTCTGGTCGCTCAGCTCTTCGAACGGGAAGATCTTCGACACCATGCCGAGATCCTTGGCCTCCTCGACGGTGATGGCGTCACCGGTGAGCAGGAGCTCCTTGGCCTTGCGAGGACCGAACTCCCAGGGGTGGCCGAAGTACTCGACGCCGCACATCCCGAGGCGGGTGCCCACCACGTCAGCGAAGTAGGTCGTGTCCGACGCCACGATCAGGTCACAGGCCCACATGAGCATGAGGCCAGCGGCGTAGACGGTGCCCTGGACCTGGGCGACGGTGATCTTGCGCAGGTTCCGCCACCGAAGCGTGTTCTGGAAGAAGTAGTGCCACTCTTGGAGCATGAGCATCTCGGCGCCCTCACGGGTGCCGCCGTTGCCCTTCCACGAGGGGTGGGTGTCGCGATCGGCCATGGCCTCCTTGGAGCCGAGGTCGTGGCCTGAGCTGAAGAGGTCACCGGTGCCGCCCAAGATCACGACTCGGCAGGTGTCGTCGAACTCGGCGATCTTGAAAGCCTCGTCCAGCTCGACGAGGAGCCCTCGGTGCTGGGCGTTCTTTGTCTCCGGGCGGTCGAGGAGGATGCGGACGATGCGTCCCTCATCGTGCTCTTCGTACTGCAGGAACTTGAACTCGGGCATCAACGTGACTCCTCGCTAGATGGATGGCACCAGCTACGGACTCCTTGAGCACCCTGCTCCCCCGCCCCTGGGCGACTCCACGCTAGCGGCTTCTTCGCGAGACCGCTAAATCTGGTCACGGTTCAAATAACGAGCCGAACCGCGTGGGGTACCGTGGCTCGATCGGTCAGGATGATCGTGATTCCAGGGGGGCAACAATGATTCTTGAGAGAGCACAGCACGGCCGGGTGACGGTGCTGACCTTGAACCGACCAGAGGCCGCCAACTCGCTCACCACCGAGCTCAACCTCCTGCTGGCCGACACCCTGACCGCCATCGAGTCTGACCCCGAGACCCAGGTCGTCATCCTGACCGGGGCGGGCGAGAAGATCTTCTGCGCCGGCATGGACCTCAAGTCGGCGAGCTCGAGCGCGGGCGAGAGGATGGATCGCTCGAAGCGACCGACGCCGCCGATCCTCGGGTTCAAGAAGCCGATCATCGCCGCCGTCAACGGCGCGGCGGTCGGAGGCGGCTGCGAGCTGGCCTTCAACTGCGACCTCGTCGTCGCCGTCGAGCACGCCCGCTTCGGGTTCCCCGAGATCAAGCGCGGGCTGTTCGCCGCCGGCGGCGGCACCATGGTCGGCACCCTCATGCCGCTGCACCTGGCCATGGAGATGGCGCTCACCGGCGACCTCTACCCCGCCGCCCAGGTCGAGCGGTGGGGCTTGCTCAACCGCGTGGTGCCCGCCGATGAGCTGCTCGAGGTCTCCTTGGAGCTGGCCAACAGGATCGCGGCCAACGCGCCGCTGAGCCTGGCGCTGACCAAGACGCTGGTGCGCCGGGCGATCATGGAGGACCACATGGCCGCCACCGCCACCGGCGAGGAGCTCGACGTGGTCTTCTCCAGCGAGGACGCCAAGGAGGGCTCTCTCGCCTTCTTGGAGAAGCGCGAGCCGCACTGGCTGGGCCGCTGAGCACCGACGCTCGACCCGCCCGTCGGTCGATGAGAGGAACCGAATGGACGCGACACGACTGAGCTTCCAAGGCGCTGACGGGCTCACCCTGGCGGCCGACGCCTGGGGCGACCCCCACGATCCCCCGGTGCTCTTCCTCCACGGCGGCGGCCAGACCCGTCATGCCTGGGGCGGGGCCGCCGAGCGGATCGCGGCAAGCGGATGGCGCACGATCTCTCTCGATCTGCGGGGCCACGGCGAGAGCGACTGGTCGCCGAGCGGCGACTACTCGATCACCGCCTTCGCCGACGACATCCGCCAGGTCGCCCACGCACTCGAGCACGCGCCGGTCCTCGTCGGAGCCTCGCTCGGCGGGAGCGCCTCGCTGCACGCCGAGGCAGCCGAGGACGAGGACCTCAGCCAAGGCCTCGTCCTCGTCGACATCACCCCGCAGGCCAACCCCGTCGGCGTCGAGCGGATCCAGACCTTCATGCTCTCAGGCATGGATGGCTTCGACACCTTGGATGATGCCGCCGCGGCGATCGCGGCCTACACGCCGCAGCGCAAGCGGGCCACCAACTACGAGGGCCTCAAGAAGGTCCTCCGAGAGCGAGACGGCCGCTACTACTGGCACTGGGATCCGGCCCTCATGCGGATCGTCAAGCTGGCTGGCGAGCCCCAAGCGCCGACCCCGGTTGATGCTCAGATGCTCTCACGAGTCCACGTGCCCACCTTGCTGGTGCGAGGCATGCTCTCGGACATCGTCACCGATGAGGGCGTGGCCATCTTGACCAACGGGATCAAGGACGTCGAGATCGTCGAGGTCGGCGGTGCCGGCCACATGATCGCCGGCGACAAGAACGACCAGTTCTCCGACGCGGTGGTGGCCTTCCTCGGAGAGAAGGTCGCCCCCCGCCGCTGAGGCCTAGCCTAGGGGTTCTTGTCTGCTCGCTGGAGGTGCGTGCCGCGCTGGCGGACGTTGCGCAGGTCGTCAGCGGGCAGGCGCCGCGCAGCGAAGGTGAGCATGCCGGTGGCGACGTGGCGATGGTCCGCTCCCTCGTCGAAGAGCTCGGCGCGCACCGATGCCGAGCTGCCACCGGTGCGCAGGACGTGGGCCTCGCACAGCACCGGGCCGATGCTCGCCCCTGCGTGGTAGGTGACGTGCATGTCCATCGTGGCTGACTGGTCATAGGGCTCGGGGATCTCGAAGAGCGCCATGCCGGCGACCACGTCGATCAAGGTGGCGATGACGCCGCCTTGGACGACGCCGTTCGAGTTGATGACCTGATCGGTGATCGGCATCGAGATCGCACAGTCGGCGCCCTCGACTTCACGCTGCGTGAAGCCGAGGGCGGCGACGAAGTGATCGGGAGGTGCGCTCTCGTAGAGGCGCTTGGGCTGCTCGTCGGCCACGGTCGTGCCGCCTGGCTAGGCGGTGGGCTCCTTCGGAGCGAAGCGCTTGGCGCCGTCGATGCGGATGACCTCACCGTTGAGGTAGGGGTTCTCCACCATCTGCTGGACCAGCATGGCGTACTCGTAGGCGTGGCCCATGCGCTTGGGGAACGGCACGGCCGGTCCCCAGAACTTGTTGAGCTCCTCGGCGGGCATGCCGTAGGCGGGGGTGGCGAAGACGCCGGGGGCGATGGCCATCGCCCGGATCCCGGTGACCGCGAGGTCACGAGCGAGCACCAGCGTCATCGAGATGACGCCGCCCTTGGCTGCCGCGTAGGCCACCTGGCCGATGGTCCCCTCGTAGCCGGCGATCGACGAGGTGTTGATCACGAGACCGCGCTCGCCGTCCTCTTGGGGATCCGACTTGGCGATCGCCGCAGCGGCGAGGCGCGTCACGTTGAACGCACCGGTCAGGTACGCGTCGACGACCTTCTTGAAGCCGTCGAGGCTGTGAGGGTTCCCCTCCTTGTCGAGCGTGCGACCGCCAGCCTCCCCACCACCGTGGACGGCGACCGAGAGGCGCATCGGAGCGAGCTCCAGCCCCGCGGCCACGGCGGCCGCGACGGAGTCCTCGTCGGTCACGTCGGTCTTGACGAAGACCGTGTCCTTGCCGAGCTCGTCGGCGAGGGCCTGGCCCTTCTCCTCAGAGAGGTCGGCGATGACGACCTTGGCGCCAAGGGAGACGAGACGGCGGACCGTCTGCTCACCGAAGCCGCCTGCGCCACCGGTCACGATGGCTGAAGAACCGCTGATGTCCATGCTTGCTTCCTCTTCTCTACGTAGGCGGCACGACGTGCCGGATCAGATGACCTCGCGCCACAGCGAGGGCGAAGCGCTCGTGGCTCTCGTCGCCCTGAGCGGGCGACGCGAGACTAGACGACCCTCGGCCGCGGCTCGGGGTGACCGAGCTGACCTTAGGCGGCGAGCCCGATCAAGCGGTTGAGGTTCTCGCCCATCACGTTGGCGATGACCTCGTCGGGCAGGCCCTGGAGCTCCTTGGCGAAGGTGATCGGGTTGGCCAGACCTTCAGGGTGCGGGTAGTCCGAGCCGAAGATCACGCGCTCAGAGCCCATGACCTCGATGAGGCCCTTCGGGTCCTCCTCGTGGAAGGGGTGCACCACGAAGTTGCGCTTGAAGACCTCGACGGGGTTCTCCTCGAACGACTGGGGGTTGTGGGCGTAGCCGTACTCCATGTCGTGGATGAGCCCACGGACCCAGTTCGAGCCGTTCTCGACCGGCATGATCCGCAGGCCCGGGAAACGGGTGCAGAGGCCGTGGCCGATGAGCGAGGCGACCGTGTCCATGATGGGACGGCCCTGGTGCTGGGTGATGGCGTACATCCCCGAGAGGTCGCGGAACGGCGTCATCTCACCCTCTCGGATGCCCTCCCACTCGTTCTGGTAGCGCATGTAGCCCGAGTCAGAGGCGTGCATGCCGACCAGCAGGTCTGCCTCTTCGACTCGCTTCCAGAAGGGGTCGAACTCCGGCAGCGCCGGCGAGCGCGGGCCTTCGATGCCCCAGACGGGAGCGGGACGGACCAAGATGATCTTGACGCCGTTCTCCATCACGAAGTCGAGCTCGCGCTGAGCCTCCTCCACGATGCCGAGGTGGATCACCGGGGTCGGGAACATGCGGTTCTCGTAGTTGAAGGTCCACTCCTCGAGCATCCAGCGGTTGAGCGCGTGGACCGCGGCGTGCACGGCGCGCGGGTTGTCGTGGACACGCTCTTCGAGCAGGCTGGCCAGCGTCGGCCACATGATGGCGCGGTCGATGCCCATCTCGTTCATCAGCGCCAGGCGCGGCTCGGCGGCCGAGAAGCCCGGGAGCGCCTTGATGCCGCGGCCCAAGATCTCCTTGCGAGACCGGCCCTCGGCGTTCCCGACGCGGAAGTACTCCTCTTGAGCGCCGGGGGCCGCCACCTTCTCGAAGGTGGGGTTCGGGATGTAGTCGCTGATCTTGTTGTTGACCGCGATCTTGGTGCGGCCGTCGACCTCGACGTACTTGATGAAGCCCTTGTAGTCATCAGGCATGTAGCGGGTGAACGCCTCAGGCGTCTCGTACATGTGGTTGTCCGCGTCGAACACGAAGAACTTGCCATCTTCAGTAGGCATCAGTGGCCCCCTTCTCTCTACGATCTCAAGACCTTTAGTTTACCTCAGGCTCGAGGAACTTTCACTGCTCTCCGAACTCTACGCCCAGTGTTGACGCCGACGTCAGTTCTGAGCGGCGAGCTCGCTCGCTGCCCCTAGAACTTGGAGCGCTCGCCGGCGGCGGGCGCCTGGCCCTTCGGGAAGTCGCGGATCATGTTGTCTTGGACGAAGGAGGCGACGAGCCGCCCATCCTCCGCGAAGATGTGCGCTCGCCCGTAGCTCCGCCCTCGCCCGGCGTAGGGGCTCTCGTGGACCAGCAGGTGCCAGGCCGAGGCGTCGACCGGCTCGTGGAAGGTCAAGGTGTGGCTGAGCACGCTGGTCGAGATCGAGACGTGCGACATCGCCTGGCTGATGCCCTCGTGGGGCCTCATGGCGGTGCCGATCAAGAAGCCGTCGGTCGCATAGGAGAGCAGCGCCTGGCCGAGCACGCCCTCGGCGCGCTCGCCAGGGAAGCGGGTCCAGACGTCGAGCTCAGCCGGGCCGACCTCGGCGCTCATGAGGTCGACGCCGCCCACGATCCGCGCGTCCCAGAACCCGCCCTCTTCGCTGAGCACCTCGAGCTCGTCGGGAGAGGCGGCCGGAGGCATGTCGAGGCCGTGGCGGATGAGGTCGGGCTCCTCGACGGTCAGCGACACGAGCGCCCTCGTGCAGAGCCGGCCCTCTTGGCTGATGGTGACGGTGGAGCTGGCCATGGCCCGTCCGGCGGCCATGGTGTCGACCTCGATCTCGAGGGGCTTCGAGCCATCGGCGCCTCGGGCGAAGACGAGGTGGATGGTCTTGACGTACTTGTCCGGAGCGATCGTGGCTCCCGCGATGATCGACTGAGCCAGGAGCTGGCCGCCGAAGACCACGAGCCCATGGCCTCCGCTGTGGTTCTGGCCGATGAAGCGACCTTCCCCCACCTGCTCGAGCTCGAGCACCTCGCGCAGCGATCCTCCGTCAGCCATGGCTCCCCCTTGCCTCGGCACGTCGTCGTGCCGAGCTCGTCTCTGAACGCGAGCGAGTCTTCCACGCCCGAGCGCTGCGGATCGACTCCGCTACGGCTCGATGATCACCTTGCCGATGGCTCGGCGCGCCTCGACCATCACCAAGGCGTCCGCTCCTCGATCCAACGGGAACGACGCTGAGATCAGCGGCGAGATCTGGCCGGAGTTGAACCAGGCCATGAGCTCGGTGGTGTCCCGCTCGAGATCCTCAGGCTGGTTGCGGCTGAAGCCCTCCATGGTGAAGCCCGTGATGTTCACGCCCTTGAGCAGCACCAGGTTGAGGGGGATCTTCGGGATCTCGCCGTCGGCGAAGCCGACGACCACGAAGCGCCCGCCCCACGCCATCGAGCGCAGGGCCGCCTCTGAGAACGAGCCGCCCACCGGGTCGATGACGACGTCCGCGCCGGTGCCGGTGATCTCCTTGATGCGGACCTTCAAGTCCTCGGTGAGGTAGTTGATGGTCTCTTGGGCGCCCTTCGTGCGGCACGCCTCGAGCTTCTCCTCCGACGAGGCGGCCGCGATGACCTTCGCCCCCATGAGCGTGGCCAGCTCGACCGCCGCCATGCCGACTCCTCCGGCCGCCCCGAGCACGACCACCCAGTCGCCGGGCTTGACCTTCCCGAAGCTGCGCAGCGCGTGCTGCGAGGTTCGATAGGCCACCGAGAACGCGGCCGCGTGCCGCAGGTCGACGCGCTCATCGAGCAGCGTGACGGCCTCTTGGCGCGTGAGCGCCTTCTCGGCGAAGGCTCCCACCATCGACGAGCCGATCACTCGATCGCCGATCGTGATCCCGGTGACACCCTCGCCGACGGCGCTGACCACCCCGGCGAACTCACTGCCCGGCGTGAAGGGCGTGGGCACCTGGTACTGGTACTGGTTCGCCATGATCAGCACGTCCGGGAAGTTGAGGGCCGCCGCCGCCACGTCGACGACGACTTGTCCCTCACCGGGCACCGGGTCGTCGATCTCTTCGACCACCGCTGACGCGGCAGGTCCGTGCTCGTTGCAGCGAAGCGCTCTCATGGGACCTGCCTATCAGGCCCGAGCCTCCTCGGCTCACCTCGCCACCACGTCACGCGAGGAGCGACTTCGGTACGCTGCGGCCATGAAGATCGGATTGCCCCTAGCCATGATGCGTCCCTCGCTGTGGAGCGAGGTGACGGTCGCTGCCGACGAGCTCGGCATCGAGTCGGTCTGGATGCCTGAGCATCTGGTCATCCCGGTGGCTGCCTCGGGCAGCCCCAACCACGGCCAAGAGCACCCGCCGATCCCAGCCAACGTGGCGGTCTACGACGTCTTCACGCACCTGGCCTTCTTGGCCGCCCAGACGACGCAGATCCACTTCGGGACCTACGTCTTCAACATCGGGCTGCGACACCCCTTCTCGACCGCCCGGGCGGTGACCACGCTCGACATCTTGTCGGAGGGTCGCGTCGAGCTCGGGATCGGAGCCAGCTGGCTCAAGGAGGAGTGGGACGCGGTCGGTCTGGACTTCTCGACCAGAGGCCGGAGGGTCGACGAGGCCATCGAGGTCTGCTTGGCGCTCTGGAGCGACGAGGTCATCGAGCACCATGGTGAGTTCTTCGACTTCGAGGCGGTCATGTTCGAGCCGAAGCCCGTCCACCAGCCGCACCCTCCCATCCACGTCGGCGGCGACGGTCCCGCCGCGCTTCGCCGGGCCGCCACCATCGGGCAGGGCTGGATCCCGATGAACCACGCTCCCGAGCAGCTCCCCGAGCCCATCGCCAAGATCGCGCAGCTCCGGCACGAGGCCGGGATCGAGGGGAGCGTCGAGGTCACCCTGGGCGGCGGCGACGCCACGCTCGAGACCTTCGAGAAGCTCGCAGCCCTGGGCGTGCACCGGGCCATCGTGCGGCCGTGGAGCTCCACGCGCGAGTGGCGTCAAGGCCTCGAGGACTTCGCAGCCAACGTGCTGCCCGACGTCCAGGCGCTCGAGACCAGCGAACCGCTCCTGTGAGCTCGTCGGTCGACGCCTCCACCACCCGACCAGAGCCGCCGTGGAAGGACGGGAACTTCTCCCAGGGCTTCGCCTATCGCTACGCGGTCCATGACGATGATCGGCTGGCCACCGGCGTCGTCGAGCTCCAAGACGCCCTCAAGGCTCCGTCGGCCAGACGGCCACGGCTCTCGATCCTGGCGGCGATCGCCGACGCCATGATGGGCATCACCGTCTGCTTCAACGTGACCCCCGACATCCCCTCGACCGTCGATCTGTCGATCTCGCTGCTCGGCGAGACCGCAGCACCCGTGCTGGCCATGGAGAGCGAGGTCCTCAAGGTCGGTCGTTCGATCTCCATGGGCGAGATGCGCTTTCGAGAGACCTCTGAGGGACCGCTGATCGCTCGGGGCTTCATGAGCTTCGCCGCCACCCGGAACCCCCAAGCGATCCTGCCTGAGCTCCATCGCCAGACGGTCAACACCGGGTCGATCGACGAGAGCTTCTTCGACTACGTCGGGCTCCGCGTCCACGCTGACGGCGCGGCCACCATCGACCTGACCAGCTTCGTGACCAACGCCGCGTTCTCACTCCAGGGCGGCATCGTCACCCTCCTCGGCGAGGTGGCGGTCGAAGAGCTGAGCGGCCGCGACGTCATCGACCTCGACGTGCGCTTCCTTCGAGCGGTCTCGGTCGGTCCCGCTCGAGCGACCGCCACCCTGATCGGCGAGGACACCTATCGTGCCGAGGTCAGAGACCTCGGCAACAGCGAGCGTGTCTGCGCCGTCGTGGTCGCCCGCACCGCTGCGTCCTAGCGGCGATCTCGAGCACATCGGGCCCATCGCGAGCGAAGGCCCGCGACCCTCAGCGGGTCGCTGGCCTTCGCTCAAGCCCGCACACGGCGCCTCTGCGCCTCGCTCGGAGCGCCTAGGGGGCGGGGACGTCGATGATCACGGCGCTGCCCATGCCACCACCGGCGCACATGGTCGCCAGACCCTTGCCGCCACCGCGGCGGCGAAGGTCGTAGATCAGCGTGGTGATCATGCGAGCGCCCGTCGCCGCGATCGGGTGACCGAGGCTGCAGCCCGAGCCTGAGATGTTGATGATCTCGTTGCTCACGCCGAGGACCTTCTCGACGGCCACGGGGACCGAGGCGAAGGCCTCGTTCACCTCGAAGAGGTCGATGTCCTCGAGCGTGAGGCCAGCTCGCTGGAGCGCCTTCGGGATGGCCTTGGTCGGAGCCATGCCCGTCTCATAGGGGTCGACGCCCACCGAGGCCCACGACAGGATCGTGGCCAGCGGTGCGAGGCCCTTCTCTTCGGCGAGCTCGTCGGACATCACGGTCACGACCGCCGCGGCGTCGTTGACGCCCGAGGCGTTGCCCGCCGTGATGGAGAAGTTCTCGATCTCAGGGTGCAAGACCTTGAGCGACGCCATCTTCTCGGCGGTCGAGCCGCGACGAGGGTGCTCGTCGGTGTCGAAGACGACCTGCGTACCGTCCTTCTTGGTCACCGTGATCGGCACGATCTCTTCCTTGAAGCGACCCTCGTCGATCGCCGCGATGGCTCGCTCATGGCTCCGAAGGGCCCAGCCGTCGAGGTCCTCACGAGTGGCCCCCGTGATCTGCGCGGTGTTCCAGCCGACCGTGATCGACATGTCGAGCGCCGGTGCGTCGGGGCGGTCAGGGTGCGAGAGCGACATCCAGTCGGCCCAGTCCTCGGTGCCGGCGGTGCGCTTGGTCGAGCGAGGCGACAGCGACGACGAGTTCGTCCCACCGGCGATCACGGCGCGGTCCATGCCGGCGATGACCGAACCGGCGGCGATCGAGATGGCGGTGAGGCTCGAGGCGCAGTGGCGGTTGACCGCCATGGCAGGCAGCTCGTTCATGCCCGCCTCGGCGGCCACGTAGCGACCGATGACGCCACCGCCGTAGAGGGATTCAGCCAGCACGAGGTCATCGACCTCGTTGGCTGCGAGTCCGGTGCGCTTGAGCGACTCCTCGACGACGGCCTTGGCCAGCTCGGCCGGCTCGGTCTCGGTGAGCGTTCCCTTGAACGCTGAACCGATGGCAGTTCGACACGCTGACACGATCACTGCTTTGGGCATGGTGAGCTCCTCTTCCCTCCGAGGCCGGGTGTCCCCAGGGAGGGCGCCGGCGCACAGACCTGTGCGACAGCGAGCGTAGCAGCGACCTTTCGAAGCCAAGCCCTCAAGGGGGCCCGTTCACGCCAGGCGACGGCTGAGGTTCTTTGTAGGATCGGGGCATGAGGATCGAGCTGGACGAGGAGCGATGCACCGGGCACGGCCGTTGTTACTCACTCGCTCCTGAGCTCTTCGACGCCGACGACATGGGCCACAGCATCGTGCTCCACGTCGAGGTCCCCGAGGGGCTCGAAGCCAAGGCGAGGCTGGCCATCGAGACCTGCCCCGAGGGGGCGTTGTCCGCCAGCTGAGATCCGGCGCCCTGGGCTCGGACGGTCACGCTCTTGTCGAGGGCGCATCAGTACACTCGCTCGCATTCGCCCACTGAACACCGCCAGGTGACGCCATGATCGCCCGGGTCTCGGTTCGAACGAGCCGCGACGCGCTTCGCTGATGTTCGAGCTGGACCAATCCGACGTCGTCCGCATGCGCGACCAGCTCTTCTTCGAGGGCGACGATCGCACGAAGAAGCTGACCAAGTTCTGGGCGCTGCTCATCCTCTCGGCCTTCATCGCTGGCGCAGGGGTTGTCTCCGACTCGACCGCCACCGTCATCGGCGCCATGATCGTCGCCCCGCTCATGACACCGATCCTGGGCGTGGTCCTGGGCATCGTGCTCACCGATCGGCGCAACCTCACCCGCTCGCTCCTGCTCGTGCTGGCGGGTGCCCTCGTGGTCATCGCCATCGGGTGCCTGCTCGGCCTGGTGCTGCCCTACGGCATCACGGCGGAGAACAACGGCCAGGTGGCAGGGCGCATCTCGCCTCGGGTCATGGATCTCGTCGCCGCGCTGGCCACCGGAGCGGTGGGCTCGGTGGCCCTGGCGCGCTCCGACATCTCTGACACCCTGCCCGGGGTGGCGATCGCCATCTCGCTCGTCCCGCCCCTCTCGGTGGTCGGGCTGACCTTAGAGGCGGGGGCCTTCGCCCAGGCCAGAGGAGCGCTGCTCCTCTTCGGCACCAACGTGGTGGCCATCTTGGCCAGCGGCGTCGTGGTCATGGCCCTCTATCGAGTCCACCTCCACGCCGCCGTCCGAGAGAGCCGGCGCCACGACAGCCGCAAGGGTGCGATCGCGGCGATCGCGGTCCTCGTCGTCCTGGTGGCGATACCGCTGTCTTTCACCTCTCGCGACATCTCGAAGGCCAACCTCGAGGTCGCCGAGGTCCACAGCGTCCTCGACCCCTGGGCTCGAAACGCCGGCTGGACGGTGCTCAGCGTCGCCCCCGTGCGAGGAGGGGTCGTGGTCCGCGCCTCAGGACCCCTGCCGGAGCCCTCGACCGCCTCGCTCCATGGCCAGCTCGAGGCGAAGGGTCTCGGGTCCAGCGACGTGACCTTGCAGCTCGTCCCGGCACGGACCATCACCTTGAACGGAAGCTGAGCCGCCTCCCCCTAGCCTGCCGAGTGGCTCTCGATCGGGTCGCCGGCTCAGAGGTGAGCTGAGCGAGCGTCCCCGGGCTGCTGGCATCTGTCACACCGGACGGTAAGACTGCAGGCAAGACGGGAGGGGTTCTTCATGTCGAGCTTCCTCCGAGGAGGACGTGGCGCAGTGGCTCACACAGGAGGGTCGAGGTGTTGAGCGCCGAGCGTCGGGGTATCGCTGGAGCAGTGAAGGGGAACTCGTGAGCGAGCAGGCGCCGACGGCGATCGAGATCAGGCTCACCCCCGAAGATCTGCGCGCCCAGCTGCGCCACGACGTGCGGGCCGGGTTGACCACCGAGCCCAAGTCGATCCCGTCGACCTGGTTCTATGACGAGCGTGGCTCGCTGCTCTTCGACGAGATCACCCGGCTCGACGAGTACTACCAGACCCGCACCGAGCGCGCCCTGCTCAGCGCTCACGCCAAGGACATCGTGGCCCGCAGCGCAGCGACCAGCCTCGTCGAGCTCGGCTCGGGCACGTGCGAGAAGACGCGCGTGCTCCTCAACCAGATGCGAGACGAAGAGCAGCTCGGTGCCATCGCGGCGATCGACATCTCGGCCGAGATGCTCGAGCGCTCGGCCTTCGAGCTGGCCAAGGAGTACCCGACCGCCACCGTCCATGGCCTGGTGACCGACTTCGACGGCGCCTTGGCCGCCTTGCCCGCCCTCCCCAACCGGCTCGTCGCCTTCCTCGGAGGGACCATCGGCAACCTGCGGCCCGACGAGCGGGCCAGCTTCTTCTCCCGCCTGGCCTCAGGGCTCGGCGGCGGAGATTGGTTCCTGCTCGGCTGCGACCTGGTCAAGGACACCGATCGCCTGATCGCGGCCTACGACGACGCCTCGGGGGTCACCGCCGCGTTCAACCGCAACGTGCTCAGCGTGCTCAACCGAGAGCTCGACGCCACCTTCGATCTCGACGCCTTCGAGCACGTCGCCCTGTGGGACGCCGATGAGCGCTGGATCGAGATGCGCCTGCGCTCGCTTCGAGACCAAGACGTGAGCGTCGGGGACCTCGGCCTCTCGCTCTCCTTCACCGAGGGCGAAGAGCTGCGCACCGAGATCAGCGCCAAGTTCACGGTGAGCTCGATGGAAGCCGAGCTGCTCGCCTCGGGGCTGGCCACCAGGGCGGTCTTCACCGATGACCACGATGACTTCGCCCTCTTCTTGGCCGAGCCCGTCACCTCATGAGCGAGACCACCACGACGACTCCCTCGACCTTGGCCGAGCCGGGCCTGATCGAGCGGTTCGTCGCCGTGCGCTCGTTGACCGAGCAGCTTGCCGCTCCCCTCTCGGCTGAGGACCAGACGATCCAGTCGATGCCTGACGTCAGCCCGACGAAGTGGCATCGGGCCCACACCACCTGGTTCTTCGAGACCTTCGTGCTCCAGCCCTACGCGCCGGCCTACGAGACCTTCGACGAATCGTTCGGGTTCCTCTTCAACTCGTACTACGACGGCATCGGCGCACGGCACCCACGCGCTGAGCGGGGCCTCGTCTCTCGTCCAGGGATCGAGGAGATCGCGGCCTACCGCCGCCACGTCGACGCTTGGATGATCGAGTTCCTCGAGTGCCGGGTCCCCGAGGCCATCGGCCAGGTCGTCGAGATCGGGCTGCACCATGAGCAGCAGCACCAAGAGCTCCTCCTGATGGACATCCACCACGTCTTGGGTCACCCCTCCATCCGGGCTCCCTACGGCGAGGTGCCCTGGACGATCCCAGGGGCTGGCCCACGGGGTTTCCTCGAGCACGACGGCGGCTTGGCGGCGATCGGCCATGGCCGCGAGGGCTTCGCCTTCGACAACGAGGGGCCACGCCACCAGGTCCTCGCCGAGCCCTTCGCCATCGGGCGCGGGCTCGTGACCAACGCCGAGCTGGCCGCCTTCGTCGCCGACGGCGGCTACGACGAGCCGCACTGGTGGATGGCCGAGGGCTTCGACCTCGCCCACCAGCTGGGCTGGGACGCCCCGATGTCCTGGGTGCCTGACGGCGACGGGTTCTTCGAGCACACCTTGGCGGGCATGGTGCCGCTGGACCCCGACGCGCCGGCGAGCAACCTGTCGTGGTTCGAGGCCGACGCCTTCGCCCGCTGGGCCGACGCACGCCTGCCAAGCGAGATCGAGTGGGAGCTGGCCGCTCCCGAGATCGACGACGCTGGCGACGACGGCTGGTACGGCGCCGTGTGGCAGTGGACCCAGAGCCCGTACGTCGCCTATCCGGGCTACGTGGTGCCCGAGGGCGCGATCGGCGAGTACAACGGCAAGTTCATGGTCAACCAGATGGTGCTGCGCGGCAGCTCGCTGGCCACGCCTCCCGGGCATGCTCGGCGCACGTATCGGAACTTCTTCCCGACCAGCGCTCGCTGGGTCTTCGCCGGTCTTCGCCTGGCCAAGGACGCCTAGCTCGAGGTGCCGTCGCCCGCGACCGAGGCCTCGGGGTCGCCGGCGTCCATCGCGCCGAAGCGTCGATCCGGGATGAACCAGAGGACCGAGACCGCCGCGTAGGCCACGTAGGCCAAGCCACGGCGCCGGCGTGAAGGCCAGGCCGATGCCGAGGGCGTAGAGAGCTTCTGAGACCAAGCCCTTGCGGTCCCGACCGACAGCCTTGGCCACCAGGGAGTCTTGGCCGTTGGCCTTGATGATGGCTCGGACCAAGACGTAGTAGGCGAACCCGGCACCCAGGGCCACGAAGCCATAGGTCGCCGCCGGCAGCGAGTGGTTGGGATAGACACCCACCCAGTCGGTGACGATGGGCAGCATCGAGAGCCAGAACAGCAAGAACAGGTTCGTCCACATCACCGAGGCGCTCAGGGTCTCGGTGGCCCGCAGCAGGTGGTGGTGGTTGTTCCAGTAGATGCCGATCATCACGAAGCTGAGCGCGTAGACGAGCAGGTGCGGGATGACCTCGTGGGTCGAGGACCACGTGGGGCCGGAGGGCGGCTTCACGTTGAAGGCCATGATCGTGATGATCACGGCCATGACCCCGTCGCTGAAGGCCTCAAGCCTGTCGGTGTCGCCCAGCCTCATGCTCATCGTGCTCCTGCGCCCTCGCTTCGTCGCACCCTTTCTGCCACATGGCGCGTCGCCGGTGAGTGACCCTCGCCCCGCGGTACAACCGGTCCCGCAGATCTGCAAGCCTTGGCCGCAGTGAGGACCGCAACCCCCGTGGCCCCCCGTTCGGCTCGCGCCGTGCTCAGCGTCCTCGCCGCAGGCCTGCTGCTGGCTGCCTGTGCGACGACCGGCTCGTCAGCCTCGAACGGCACCAGCCCTTCCTCGCCGAACGCCGAGCCGAGCACGCCTCGGCTCACGGCTCGCGACGCCTCAGGCACGCTCTGGCTGTGTCGTCCAGGCGAGGCGCACAACCCCTGCATCGGCTCAGCCAGCACCACGGTGATCCCCGGCAGCGGGCCGCGCACCATCCAGACCTTCTTCTCGCTCAGCCAGTCTCGCTTCGACTGCTTCTACGTGTACCCGACGGTCTCGACCCAGAAGCGCGACAACGCTCGCCTCACGATCCGGCCGGCCGAGGTCGCCGCGGCCGAGTCCCAAGCGGCACCGTTCTCTCGCACCTGTCGCATCTGGGCCCCGATCTACCGCCAGCGGACCTTGTCGTCCCTCCAGCGGGGCCTCGGTCGAGACCCCAAGGGTGACCTGCGGGCCTACGCCAGCGTGCTGTCCGCCTGGAAGGACTACCTCACCCACTACAACGACGGGCGGCCTGTCATCTTCATCGGGCACTCACAGGGAGCAGCCGTCCTCATCCGCCTCCTTGAGAGCCAGGTCGACGACAACCCGACCCTTCGAGGTCGCATGGTCTCGGCCATCTTGGCCGGCGGCAACGTGACGGTCCCGACCGGCAAGACCGAGGGGGCCACCTTCGACAACCTGCCGCTGTGCACGCACGACGGCGAGTTCGGTTGCGTCATCGCGTACTCGTCCTTCCCCCATCGTCCGGCTCCCCGCAGCCCGTTCGGTCGCCCTGGGATCGGCGTGAGCCTGATGTCAGGCCAGACCACCAAGCTCGGCGTGCAGGTGGCGTGCGTGAACCCGGCCAACCTCGCCGGTGGCATCGCCCCGCTCACGCCGCTGTTCTTGACCAAGCTCACGAACATCCCGCCCCCGCCTGTGCGCACCACGTGGGTGACCTTCGCCAACCTCTACCGAGCCGAGTGCAAGAGCGCTCACGGTGCGACGTGGCTGAACGTCACGCTCACGCCCTCTGATCCCGACCGTCGACCCGAGCTGCCTCGGAACCCCGCGCCCGGCTGGGGCTACCACGACCAGGACATCAACCTGGCGGCGGGTGACCTCGTCAACGACGTCGAGGCCCAAGAGCAGGCCTACCTCGCCGCCCACTAGCGGTGCTCTCGCGCTTCGCTGCTGGCGTCGTGACGCCCCCGAGCGGCTGGCTCAGGAGTGCGTGGCCGGAGGACCTGACGGCTCGGCCATGAAGATCTCGGCGTCGAAGGCCGGGTCGCGGGGGAACGGCGCTTCCTCGGAAGGGCCCTCGTCCTCGAAGGTCTCTTGGTAGATGAACTTGCCGCCTCGGAAGAACGAGGCGGTGGCCGCACCCAAGCAGCACAGGATCGAGAAGCCGCACGCCGTCTTGAGGCCGTCGTGGAACGCACCCGAGATGATCGACGGGAAGAAGCTCCGCGAGAGCACCGTGGCGTGAGCCGTCGGCGTGAGGCCCGCCAAGGTGTGGGCACCCAAGAGGTGCTGGATCGGGTTGTAGCCGAGCAGCGAGGCGAACAGCGTCGAGACCGCCGGCAGGTGCGCCGCTCTCGTCGCATCCGCCAGCGGGACGCCCTGGTGGAGGAGACCCTGGACGAGCTCGGTGTGGAGGCTGGCGCTGAGCCCCACGATGATCAGCGTGAAGAAGATGCCGATGGAGAAGACCTGGCCTGAGTTCTGGAACGTGGCGTTCATGCCACCGCCCACCCCTCGGTGCTGGTGCGGGAGCGAGTTCATGATCCCGGCCCGGTTCGGCGAGGCGAAGAGGCCCTGGCCGATGGCTCCGATGAAGAGCACGATCGCAAACTGCCAGTAGGTGAAGTTCACCGGCAGAGTTCATGAGGAGCAGGAACGAGAACCCGCTCAGCAGCATGCCCGCCACGGCGAAGGGCCGAGCGCCGTACCGGTCGGAGAGCCAGCCAGAGACCGGGCCCGCCATGAGGAAGCCGATCGTGACCGGCAGCATGGCCACGCCAGCCCACAGCGGCGTGCTCTCGTAGCTGTAACCGTGGAGGGGCAGCCAGATGCCCTGGAGCCAGATGATGAGGGTGAACATCAGGCCGCCTCGAGCGGTGGCGGAGAGCAGGCTGGCGATGTTCCCGGCGGTGAACGGCCGGATCCGGAACAGCTGCAAGTGGAACATCGGGTCTTTGGCGTGCTGCTCGATGAACACGAAGGCGATCAGCAGCCCGAAGCCGAGGGCGAAGCAGCCCAGCACGAAGGGACTGGTCCAGCCCATCGTGTGGCCGCCGTAGGGCTGGATGCCATAGGTGATCGCCACCATCAGTGAGATCAGGCCGAGCGCGAAGGTGACGTTGCCCGGCCAGTCGACCTTGTGGTTCCTCGAGACCGGCAGCTCGCGCAGGTTGAAGTAGGACCACAACGTGCCGATCACCCCGATGGGCACTGAGATCAGGAAGATGAGGCGCCAGTTGATCGGGGCGAGCAACCCTCCGATGACGAGGCCGATGAACGAGCCGGTGATGCCGGCGATGCTGTTGATCCCGAGCGCCATGCCCCGCTGGTGCTCGGGGAAGGCGTCCGTCAGGATCGCCGCCACGTTCGCCGAGAGCATGGCCGCGCCCACGCCTTGGAAGATGCGCATCGTGATCAGCCAGATGGCCGCCGCCGTGCCGTGCATCGGCGTGATGGTGAGCAGCAGCGAGAAGAAGGTGAAGATGGCGAAGCCCAGGTTGAAGAGCTTCACCCGTCCGTACATGTCGCCCAGGCGTCCGAAGCTCACGACGAGCACGGCGGTCACCGCCAAGAACCCGAGGATCATCCAGAGCAGATAGAAGCTGTTGGACGGCACCAGCGGGTCCATCCCGATGCCGCGGAAGATCTCGGGCAGCGAGATCAGCACGATCGAGCCGTCCAGCGTGGCCAGGAGGAAGGCCAGCGTGGTGTTGATGAGGACGAACCACTTGTAGTGGCTCGGGAGACCCCGGTCATCGGCCTCGACTGGCTTCATCAACGTGACCTCGGTGGTCATGACTGCACGTGCTCCTCTCGGGGATTCCTTCAGAAGACCGTATAGGAAATCCTTCGACCCTCGAACGACTGAGGAAAGTTTTCTTCAGGGTTCTGGAATGGTCGGCGACGAGACGTCGTTGTACGCAGCGGCGGCGCTCGTCGCCGCTCCACCCCCCGAAATGAGGAGTTCTCCTTGAGGATCGTGCTGTTCGGTGCCACCGGCAACGTCGGCCAAGCCGTTGCCCGAGAGCTGGTCGACCGAGGTCACCAGGTCACCGCGGCGTCGCGAAGCGGGGCGAGCCCCGACGGCCTCGCCCTCGAGAGCGTGGCGGTGGACGTGACCGACTCGGCGGAGGTCATCCACGTGGCTCGCGGCCACGACGCGCTCGGTCTCGACCGTCGGTCCCCGCCAGGGGTCCGACGACGACGCCTCGATGTTGATCGCCGCCACCCACAACCTCATCGAGGCGGCTCGCCACACCACGAACGAGCGCTTGGTGGTGATCGGGGGAGCCGCCAGCCTCGAGGTCTCACCCGGCGTGCGGGTCATCGACGATCCCTCGTTCCCCGACGCGTGGAAGGCCAACGCCCTGGCCCAGATCGACGCGCTCGAGCTCTACCGCGAGGTCGACAACGTCGATTGGACCTACCTCAGCCCGGCTGCCTTCTTGGGCCCCGGTGAGCGCACCGGCTCCTTCACGCTGGGCGGCGACCAGCTGGTCGTCGACGCCGACGGCGAGTCCAAGATCTCCTACGCCGACTTCGCCATCTTCTTGGCCGACGAGCTCGAGCAGGCCAACGCCATCCGCCGGCGCATCACCGCGGCGTACGCGTGAGAGGGCCGTGTCGGGTGATCGTCTCGTCACAGCCACCTCATAGGATCGCTCCATGACCGAGACCGCCCCCCAGGTGACGGAGCCCGATCCCCGACGTTGGATTGCCCTGGTCGTCATCGCCATCGCCCAGCTCATGGTGGTGCTCGACGCCACCATCGTGAACATCGCGCTGCCCGATGCTCAGAAGGACCTCCACATCTCGCTCGCCAACCGCCAGTGGATCGTGACGGCTTACACGCTGACCTTCGGTGGCTTCCTGCTCTTGGGCGGTCGGATCGCTGACTACGCCGGGCGAAAGCGCGTCTTCATCATCTCGCTGATCTGCTTCGCCGGAGCCTCCGCCCTGGGTGGCTTCGCTCCCACGCAGGGCACGCTGTTTGCGGCCCGCGCCCTCCAAGGGCTCTTCGCGGCAGCCTTGGCGCCGGCTGCCCTGAGCTTGATCTCGGTGACCTTCACCGATTCGAAGGAGCGAGCCAAGGCCTTCGCCGTCTACGGCGGTCTCTCCGGCGTGGGCGCCACCATCGGGCTCATCGCCGGTGGCATCCTGACCAGCTACGCCTCGTGGCGTTGGTGCCTCTTCGTCAACGTGCCCATGGCGCTCATCGCCGTGCTCCTGGCCATCCCGAACGTGCGCGAGTCGAAGCTCGGTGGTCGGACCAGGTACGACATCCCCGGCGCGGTGCTCTCGACGGCTGGCCTCCTCTCGATCGTCTACGGCGTGACCGAGGCCGCCCTCCCCGGTCACGGCTGGAGCTCAAGCGAGACGATCATCTTCCTCATCGTCGGCGTGGGGCTGCTCCTCGCGTTCATCGCCTACGAGTCCCGAGCAGAGAAGCCGCTGCTCCCGCTCAGCGTGATCGTCGAGCGCATCAGGGGCGGCTCGTACCTCGCCATGTTCCTGGTGTCGATCAGCCTCTTCGGCATGTTCCTCTTCATGACGTACTACTTCCAGGGCGTCCGGGGGATCTCGCCGATCATGACCGGCGTCTACTTCCTCCCCTTCTCCCTCGGAGTCATCGTCAGCGCCACCGCCGCCAGCTCGCTGCTGCCTCGCGTCGGACCCCGGCCACTCGGCTCCCTCGGCATGGTCGCCGGCGCGGTCGGCATGATCGTGCTCTCAAGGATCACGCCCTCGTCGAACTACTTCGAGGTCGCCATGCCGGCCTTCCTGATCATGAGCCTCGGGCTCGGCCTGGCCTTCGTGTCGGCGTCTTCGACCTCGCTGTTCAACGTGCCGTTCCACGAGTCGGGGGTGGCCTCGGCCGTGCTCAACTCCGCCCAGCAGGTCGGCTCGTCACTCGGCATCGCCTTCTTGAACACGATCGCCATCGGCGCCACGGCGGCCTATGCCGTCAGCCGCCTCCACGGGAGCGCTTCGACCACGGCGGCACAGCACGCAGCCCAGGTCCACGGCTACACCGTGAGCTTCCTCTGGTGTGGCGGCGTGTTCCTTGCCGCCGCGCTCGTCTACTTCTTCATGGTCAACATCGATCGCCACCACCTCGCCCAGCACGACGACGTGGGTGACCCGGGCAGCGAGGCGATCGCCGAGGCTGAGCTCGCCGCGTTCGAAGAGTCCTGATCGTCTCGACCGTGGCCCGGGTCGATCGCGAGGCGGCCACCTAGATCCTGGGTGCGACGAGCGCTCGCCCCCGCCGCCTTCACCCGCCGCCTTCAACCCCTCGGCGATACCATCGGGGCGATGCCCTCCCCTGCTGGTGACCTCGAAGAGATCCGAAAGCTTCTCGCTCGGTACTGCTTCGCCATCGATGCTCGAGATGCCGAGTCCTGGGCGTCGCTCTTCGCCGACGACGGGGTCTTCCACTATGCGCCCGGCGAACCGATCACGGGGCGAGAGGAGCTTCGCTCCTTCGTCTCGATGATCCCCGACGATCGCCACCACCTGACCTTGAACGAGATCATCGAGATCGACGGCGACGCAGCCACCGTCAAGGCCTACGCCCTGGTCACCAAGGGGACCCCGCCGGTGATCAGCGCGGTGGGCGACTACGACGACACGCTCACCCGGACCGCTGAGGGCTGGCGCTTCGCTCGCCGGATCTACAGCCCGCACTGAGCGCACCGACCACGCCGACGACCAGGCCGCGGATGGCCCACGCCTCGCGTCAGCAACGACGCCACAAGCTCTACGACACCTATCCCCTGCTGGGCATGGTCTTGCTGCCGTTCCTGGTGGCCTGGGTCCACCTGCAGTTCTTCGCCTCGACCACCGTGCACCCCCGAGGCGATCTCGCCGTCATCGACTACGACACGCGCCTGGCGATGCACGGGCACCTCTTGGTCGGGATGTACGACCGCTTCGCCACCTGGCACCACCCGGGCCCTGCGCTCTTCGAGCTCTACGCCGCGTTCTACTGGGTCTTCGGCTCGTCAGCCAACACGCTCTACGCCGCAGCCCTGATGATCGCGCTGGTCTCGAGCGCCCTGGTGGTGATCGTCATCAGGCGCCGCACCGACGAGGTGGTCGGGCGGGCCAGCGTGGTCGTGATGGGGCTCATCCTGATCTACCTCGCCACCTCGACCCCGGGCACCGGGTTCCTCGAGTCCCTGACCCTCCTGACGAGCCCGTGGAACCCCGACATCATCGTCGTCCCCACCTTGCTGTTCATGGTCCTCGCCGCGGCCGCCCTCGACGGAGCAGGCTCGATGGCCGCGCTCTTGATCGTGGGCTCCGTGCTCGTCCAGGCCGACGTGGGCGTCTTTCCCCTCGTCGGGGCGGTCACGATCGTGGTGGTCGTGGCTGGCGTGGTTCGAGCCCTCGTGCGTCGCCGACGCTCGAGCGCCGCGACCACCTCGACCGACCTCGACCGCGCCTCTCCCGAGCACGACGTGGCGCCCGAGCCGTCCCGCTCGCTCTTCTCGCTGCCCACGCGCACCTGGGTCATCTCCGCCGTCACCGCCGTGGTCCTCATCGGCCTGTGGATCCTGCCGCTCTACCAGCAGGTCCACTCCGGCGACGGGAACCTCAGCGCGATCGCCTCGTTCTTCCGCACCCATCGGGTCCCCTTCGACCTCCAGGCCGCCATGCGACCCTTCACCCTCTTCGCCATCGTGCTGCCCCACCTCGGCGCGTTGCACACCACCTTGCTGCTCGGTTCGACCACAGGCGCCTGGGTGGTCTTCGGCCTGAGCGTCGTGATCGTCCTCGGCGCCCTGGCGACCAGCATCGCTCTCAAGCTGGCGAGCTTCTCTCGTCGGCTGCTCGTCATGAGCGCGCTTGGCCTGCTGGTCTCGATGTACGCCGGCACCAGCATCTACGGCCTGGCCTGGGGCTACCTCTTGGGCTGGACGATCGGCGTCCTCTTGGCCGGCCTCGTGGCGATCTCGCTGATCGTGGTCAGCGCGCTCGAGCGCGTGCCGAGCGGCCCTGGGGCACTCACCACGAGGCGCGTGCTGCTCGGAGGCTCGGTCGGTGGGGCCGTCGTGACCACGGTCGTCCTCGGCGTCCAGGTCGCCGAGCTGCCTGCGCTGGCCACGGTGACGAACCCCGCGATCGAGCGAGCGACGCTCCAGGTCGAGCGCCAGCTCTCCTCCGCTGAGCAGCCGACCCAGGTCATCGGGGTGACGACCACGTACGACGAGCTCGCCGTCGAGCAAGGGGTCGTCAACCAGCTCGACCGGGACGGGGTCCTGCTCTCCATCGATCCCCGGTGGTTCTTCATCTGGGGCAACGGCCAGTTCGGCGCGAACGGCACCCTTCGCCCGGGTCCCTACGTGTCGGTGACCACCATCACGGTGACCGAGTCGAAGGCCGCCCAAGCGATCACCACGAGGCGCTGGCCCCCGGTCACGATCACCGTGAGCGTGCGGCCGGCGACCAAGGCACCTCGGCCGCGCTGAGCCCGCTCAGCCGACCGTGCGGCGACGGTAGAGGACCGTGGCCATCGGTGCGAAGACACCGATGAGCACGACCGACCAGATGAGCGACGCTGCCACCGGATGCTGCATGGGCCAGGCCTGGACACTCGCCGACGGGTTCGGGTTGTGCCAGAGCTGTCGGGCGGCCGAGCACACCGAGCTGACCGGGTTCCAGTTCGCCACAGCCCGCAGCACCGTCGGCATCCGTTGGGTGGGCACCAGTGCGTTCGAGACGACCGCCAGGGGGAAGAGGATCAGCAGACCCACGCCCTGAGCAGACTCCGGTCCCTTGCTCACCATGCCAAGGCAGGCGCAGCCCCAGGAGAGCCCGTAGCTGAACAGGAGGAACAGCCCGAAGCCACCCAGGGTGGCGAGGACGCCGCCACCGGGGCGCCAGCCGATGACGTAGCCCGTGATCCCGACGATCCCCGCACAGATCACCGCGGTCATGAGGTCGGCAAAGCTCCGCCCCACCAGCACCGCAGGCCGCCACATCGGCAAGGTGCGGAACCGATCGATCACCCCGCTGTTCATGTCGCTGCTCATCCCGACCGCGGTGCCCATCGACGAGGTCGTCAGGTTCAGCGCCAAGAGGCCGGCGATGGCGAAGTCGGCGTAGGTGCCCCCACCGGGCAGGACGACGCCTGCGCCGAAGACGTAGACGAAGAGCAGGGTGAAGAGCACCGGTTGGACGGTGACGTCGGAGAGCTGCAGCGGCTCTCGAGCGATGTGGACGAGGTTCCGCCACGTGAGCGCGGCCACGTCGGCGAGCCGACGAAGCAGACCCGGTGCTCGGGGCGTGCGTGCGATCGAGGAAGGGGTCAGGACGGTGGTCATCGGACCACCTCTGCTTGGGCGAGCGACTCGAGCTCGTCGGAGCTCACCTGCTCGGGGGCTTCCTCGGTCGGGTGACCGGTGAGCGCGAAGAACACGTCGTCGAGGGAGGGCTGCTGGACCTCCACGTCGTCGACCGCGATGCCGGCGTCGTCGAGGCCTCGGACCACCTTGGTGGCCAAGCCCGATTCGCTGCGCACCGGAGCCCGAAGGCGCCGGCCGTCGTGGCTGGTGTGGATCTCACCCGTGACGAACGGCGCCAGGGCGGCCACCGCACCGGGCGCGGGAGCCGCCAGGGTCACCTCGAGGCGAGCGCCGCCGGTGTCGGCCTTGAGCTCTCCGGAGGTGCCGTTGGCGATCACCTTGCCGTGGTCGATGACGACGATCCGGTCGGCGAGCTCGTCGGCCTCGTCGAGGTACTGCGTCGTGAGGAGCAAGGTCACCCCACCGGTGACGAGCTCTCGGATGACGTCCCACATCCGCAGCCGGCTCGAGGGGTCGAGCCCGGTGGTGGGCTCGTCCAAGAAGAGGACCGGCGGTCGGGTCACGAGCCCTGCAGCGAGGTCGAGGCGACGCCGCATGCCTCCCGAGTACCCGGTCAGGATCCGATCGGCGGCGTCGCTGAGGCCGAATTGCTCGAGCAGCTCGGTCGCTCGCTCTGCGGCATCCTTGCGGCGCAGTCCGCTCAGCCGTCCGATCATCACCAGGTTCTGGCGGCCCGTCAGGAGCTCATCGACCGTGGCGTCTTGCGCCGTGACCCCGATGCTCCGCTGGACGGCCGTGGCCTCGCGCACCACGTCGTGGCCCGCCACCCAGGCCTGACCGCTGTCAGGGGTGGCCAAGGTGGTCAAGATCCGCACTGCGGTGGTCTTCCCCGCGCCGTTCGGTCCGAGCACGGCCAAGATCGTGCCGGTGGGCACCTCGAGGTCGATGCCGGCCAAGGCCTGGGTCTCGCCGTAGCGCTTCGTCAGGCCTTCGGCGTAGATGGCGGCGCCTTCTCGCACTGAGACTCCTTACCGGTCGTTTAGCAGGTCAAGTTACTTGCCGAATGGTAAGAACAAACTGACCGGTTGTCAAGTAGAATAGACGCATGGTCGCTGAGTCACCCACCGTCACGAGCTCAGTGCCTCACCAGCGGAGCACGACCTTGAGCCGAGGAGCACCAGAGAGCGGATCCTCGACATCTCGCTCGAGCTCTTCACCAACCAGGGCTACGACAAGACGTCGCTTCGCGAGATCGCCGAGCGTCTGGGCTTCTCCAAGGCCGCGATCTACTACCACTTCGCGAGCAAAGAGGAGATCCTGCTCGCCCTCCACCTCCGGCTCCACGAGTTCGGTCGAGAGGCCTTGGCCCAGCTCGACAACTCGGAGGCCACCCCGGAGGTCTGGGCGTCGCTCCTCGACCGCATGATCGAGCAGATGCTGAGCCAGCGAGCGCTGTTCATCTTCCACGAGCGCAACCAGGCGGCGATCGAGAACCTCCACCAGGAGCGACACGAAGCCGATCACGACGACCTCCAGATGCGCTTCCGACAGGCCCTGTCCAACCGAGAGCTCCCGATCGAGGTGCGCGTCCGCATGGCCTGTGCCATCGGTGCGGTGATGGGCTCCATCGCCTTCGCCGGTGACGTCTTCGGCGACGTTCCCTCTGACGAGCTCGGGGCGATGCTCCGCGGGGCGGTTGGCAACCTGCTCGAGCTCCCTCCGAGCTGACAAGCCACACCGCTCGTGGCCCCGGGACCCGCACGCACGCTCTCCCCCGTTGCTCCTCTTCTCAGGCGGACGTCTTCGACGAGCAGCTCGTGAGCACCCCGGCGTCCTCGGTCGACGCCTACCTGGCCGAGGCGTCCGAGCCGTGGGCGTCGGTCCTCGTCCGGTTGCGAGCGGCGTGTCTCAAGACCCTCGCTGGTTACGAGGAGGTGGTCGCGTACGGGATGCCGAGCTACCGCAGCGACGGGCAGGTGGCGATCGCCTTCAAGAAGCAGGCTCGGTACCTCTCGCTCTACGTGCTCAAGCAGGCCGTCCTGGACCGCTTCCGCTCAGAGCTCGGTCATCTCAACGTCGGGAAGGGGTGCGTCCGCTTCGCTCGACCCGACCAGCTCGACTGGGAGCTCATCGACCGGCTGCTCGAGGCCACCGTCCACGACGAGGCCGAGCCCTGCTGAGGCGACCCCGTGCTGCCTACGAGCTCGCCGCCATCTCGGCAGCGAGGCGGGCCACGATCTGACCCGCTGGCTCAGAGGAGACCGCCCTCCAGCCCTCGCCGGCCCAGAAGTTCGGCGTCGTCGGATCGCCTGCCTCCGTCGCAGCAGCACGGAGCGGTCGGGTCAGGTGGTGGAGCTCGGGGTAGGCCTCCGGCGCCTGAGCGCCGTAGCGGACGGCGAACTCGTTGTTGAGGCCTCGGGCGTAGCGACCGCTGAAGGCTCGGGTGACGACGGTCTCCTCGTAGCTCTGTCGGAGGAGGACCTCTCGGTACAGCGTCGAGGTGCCTGCTTCGTCGGCGCAGAGGAATGCCGTACCAAGGGCCACGGCGATCGCACCTCGGTCGAGCGCTACTCGCGCCGCAGCACCGTTCATGATCCCTCCACTGGCGATCAGAGGCACCGAGGCCGAGGCGCCGATCTCCTCGAGCAGCGTGACGAGAGGGGTCACGTTGACGGTGAGCTCTAAGAACGAGCCTTGGTGGCCCCCTGCTTCGGTGCCCTGGACCACGAGGAGATCGGCGCCTCGCTCATCAGCGAAGCGGGCCTCGTCGCCGGAGGTGACGGTCACCGCCACGCTGAGCCCGGCGCTGTGCAGCTCGTCGATCTCGTGAGCACGCGGGCAGCCGAAGGTGAAGCTGACCAAGTCGACGTCCTGATCACAGACGAGCGAGAGCTTCTCGCTGAAGTTGTCACCGTCCCAGGTCGGCTCTCCGAGTGACGTGCCGAGTCGCTCGGCCTCCGGTTCGATCGTCTCGGCGTAGCTCGCCACCCGCTCTGGCTCTGTGGTGGGTGCTGAAGGGCAGAAGAGGTTGACCCCGAACGGAGCGGCGCTGAGCGCTCGGGTCGAGGCGATCTGGGCGGCGAGCTGCGAGGAGGAGAGATAGCCGCCCGCCACGAAACCGAAGCCTCCCGCCGCCGAGACCGCCGCCGTCAGCTCCGGCGTCGACGGACCACCGGCCATGGGGGCCTGGATGATCGGCAGGTCGCTCAAGCTCCAGCCTGCTGGCACGTCTCCTCCTCTCTGGACGTCGGTGGCTCACCAGCGCCACGCCCTCTCCGGTGGAGGGCTCAGCGACTCCGGGTCGCTAGACCCGCACGACGCCCATCGTCGCGTCTTCGAAGATGGTCGTGCCATGCCCCGGGCCTGTCGTGTCCTCCAGCAAGAACACGTCGCCCGCCTGCCACGCTCGCACCTCACCGCTGGCCGTGGTCTGGCCTCGGCCAGTCATGATGAACATCCACTGGCGCTGGGGGGCAGGGTGCGCATCATCGCTCCAGCCCGCCTCGAAGTGGACGAAGAGCACCTCTCTCGCCGGTTGGGCTCGAGCGACGTCGAGTGGCGGCGCCGGAGGGGCGAAGATCGCTGAGGAGAACTCGATCTCACAGTCCTCGAAGCGCGTCTTGGCTTCGTCATCGACGAAGACCCGGACGTAGCGCACGCCGTTTTTCTACCACCGAGGTCTCTCGAGCGCCGAACCCCTCGTCGCGCTCGTTGGCACGAGAGCGGCACGAGGGGGCGCCGCTCGGTCACGACCCGAGATAGTTCCTCTAAAGTAATCATTATGAAAACAGAAGTAGATGCCATCGGGACCAGCGGTCCCGGCACGCTGAGTCGTCGCCGACGCGTCGGCGTGCTGCTCATCTGCTCGATGAGCCTCCTCATCGTTGGCCTCGACGTGACGATCATCAACGTGGCCCTTCCCTCCATCGGGAAGTCCTTCGACACCTCTATCTCTGGGCTCCAGTGGACGATCGACGCCTACACGCTGGTGCTGGCCAGCCTGCTGATGCTGTCGGGCTCGACGGCTGACCGCTTCGGGCGCAAGCGCCTGTTCATGATCGGCCTCGTCATCTTCTCGACGAGCTCGCTGCTGTGCAGCCTGGCCCCCGGCCTCGGCTGGTTGGTGCTCTTCCGGATGCTCCAGGCCGTCGGAGGCTCGATGCTCAACCCGGTGGCCATGTCGATCATCGTCAACACGTTCACTGAGCCCAAGGAGCGGGCCCAAGCGGTCGGGGTCTGGGGAGCCGTGGTCGGGATCAGCATCGTTCTCGGTCCGGTGATCGGTGGCCTGCTGGTCAGCTCGGTGGGCTGGCGCTCGATCTTCTGGATCAACATCCCAGTCGGGATCGCCGCGCTGCTGCTCACCTGGCGCTTCATCCCTGAGTCGCGAGCGCCGAAGGCTCGCCGGATCGACTGGGTGGGCCAGGGGCTCGTGATGGTGCTGCTGAGCTCGCTCACCTTCGGCATCATCGAGCTGCCCCGACGAGGTTGGACGTCTCCGTGGATCCTCGGGTCCTTTGCCCTGTGCTTGGTCTCGCTCGTCGCGCTGCTCTCCTGGGAGCCTCGCCGGGAGGAGCCGCTCATCGATCTGCGCTTCTTCAAGTCAGCACCGTTCTCGGGGGCCTCGGCCATCGCCATCTCGGCGTTCGCCGCGCTCGGCGGCTTCTTGTTCTTGAACACGCTCTACCTCCAAGAGGTCCGTGGCCTCTCGCCGCTCAAGGCCGGGCTCTGCACGCTGCCCATGGCGGTCATGGCACTGATCCTGCCTCCCATCTCCGGCAGGATCGTCGGCACCAGGGGTTCTCGGATCCCGCTGCTCATCGCCGGGATCTGCATCACCGCCAGCTGTCTGGCCCTGAGCTCGATCGGGCCCTCGACCTCGTACCTGTGGCTCTTCGCCAGCTACGCCGTCTTCGGGATCGGCTTCGGTTTCGTGAACGCGCCCATCACGAACGCAGCGGTCTCCGGGATGCCACGAGCCCAAGCCGGCGTGGCCTCGGCGATCGCGTCGACGTCTCGACAGGTCGGCCAGACCCTGGGGGTGGCGGTCGTGGGCTCGCTCCTCGCCACGGCGCTCAACGCCAACCACATCGCTCGAGCCACGACGTCGTCTCGAGCGAGCTGGTTCGTGCTGGCCGGCTGTGGGGCGATCGTCCTCGTCGTCGGCCAGCTGGTCACCACGCCCTGGGCCCGAGAGACCGCGCAGAAGACCGCGCACCTGCTCAACCCCGAGTACCTCGAGCAGGCCGTCACGTGAGCGCCCTCGACGACCCGGCACAGCGGCCCGACGCTCGGAGGGCCTTCGCCGCCATGGGCGACCTCGTCCTCGACAACGAGCGCCGTCGAGAGGTCAGCGCAGCCCTCGGCATCTCGTTCGGCCGCATCCGGGCGCTGCGGCGGATCGGTCGCTCGCCGATGACCATGGGCGAGCTGGCCTCGGCCCTCGGGGTCGACGCGCCGAACATCACCCAGGTCGTCGACGAGCTCGAAGCCCTCGGGCTCGTCGAGCGGCAGCCACACCCGACCGATCGGCGCGCCAAGCTGGTCGCCACCACCCCTCGAGGAGCCAAGGCTGTGCTCAAGGCCAACGCCATCTTGAGTCGACCCCCTGACGGACTGGCTCGCTTGAGCGACGACGAGCTCGCGGACTTGGCAGGTCTCCTGGCCAAGGCCACCGCTCCCTAGGCTTGGCCCATGGCGTTCGACGAGGAGCTCGCCATCCGGATTCGGGCCTATCTGGCCGATGACCTCTCGTTCTCGGAACGCCGGATGTTCGGAGGCCTCGCCTTCATGTGCATGGGCAACATGGCCTTCGGCATCGTCGGTGAGTCACTCATGGTCCGCGTGGCCAGAGAGCGCTACGACGAGATCCTCGCTCGACCGCATGCTCGGGTCATGGACTTCACCGGACGAGCGATGCGGGGCTTCGTCTCGGTGGAGCCTGCCGGCCTCGTCGACGACGCCCAGCTCCACGCCTGGCTCGAGCTCGGCGAAGACTACGCCAGCTCGCTGCCGCCGAAGTAGCCGCTCAGCGGGCGAGCCGGCGCAGCGGCGGCACCGTCGTCGGAGGCTGACGTCGAGCCGGCAGCTGGTCGAGCAGCTCCTTGGTGGCCGCCGCGATCACGGAGACCGCTCGGTCGAAGGCCTCCTCGGTGGCGGCGGACGTCGAGGTGACGCCGCTGACCTTTCGCACGTACTGGCGCGAGGCCGCCACGATCTCCTCATCAGTTGCCGCCGGCTCGAGCCCTCTGAGGGTGGTGATGTTTCTGCACATCTGCTCAGGGTAGGCCGAGCCTCCACCACGAGGTTCGTCACCCTGCGAGCAGGCGGCGGGGAGGCGGACCCGCCTCAAGCAGACAAGGACGCCACGACCGCTTCGATGACCCGCTTGGTCTCATCGGGGTCTCGCACGCCGATGGTGCGCACGCCATGCTCCTTGACCGGGTAGTCGTTGCCCCCAGGGAACACGGCGTCACCCACGAAGAGCATGGCATCGAGCGAGACGCCGGTGAGCTCGGCGAGCTTGTCGACGGCGTAGGCCTTGTCGACACCCTCCTTGGTGACGTCGATCGACGTCGTCCCGCCGAGGCGCACCGAGAAACCAGGGAGCCGCTGGTCGATCACCCGCTTCATGGCCTGGCGCTTGGCGAAGTCAGGATCCCACGAGGCCTTGGCCTCCAAGGGAGCTTCTTGGCCGAGGGCGGAGAAGGTGATCTGACTCCCCCGGTTCTCGATGACCTCGCCCCAGAGCTGCTTCGGAGGATCCCCGAGGGACGCGATGGCCTCGGCCAGAGCGTCGGTGATGGCCTGGACCTCTGCGGTGCTCAAGGTCTCCTCGTAGAGCTTGACCCAGGCTCCGTCGTCGTACCTGTAGCACTTGGTCCCACACGTCGGCATCAAGGTGAGCGAGCCAAAGGTGTCGGGCTTGAGGTGAGCGGAGAGCAGCTGGCTCTGGAACTGAGGCCAGTCCCCACCGGAGATCACCGAGACTCGGGCGACCTCAAGCAGGGCGGCCAAGAGCTCGCCCATCTCGGCGTCGACCGCCGACTTGCTCTCTGCCAGCGTCCCATCGAGATCGAACGCCACCAGCTTGATCATGTGTGCTCCTCGGTGCTCGAACGAGGCACTCGACCTCACGTGCGAGCAGGCTAGCGAAGGCGCGCCGCGCCGCAGCACGGGTGTCGTGGCCCGCGCCCACCTCGTCGGCTGGAGGAATGCGTCGGTTCAAAAGGAGAATAAATTTGTTCCAGTTGAATCGCATATGGAGTACCGCTATCTTCGCCACCAGGGGAAAGCAAGTCACGTCAGCAGAGGTGTTCCAGCTTGTTTGGGAGATTTCTACTGTGACTAAATAAGGGGGGATACATGAGGGGAACCAATCGGCTTCGGCGCGTCGCGGTAGCGGTCGCCATCTTGATGGTGGGAGCGCTGTCCGCAGCGTGCAGCTCCGGCTCGAGCTCAAGCTCGACGACGAGCACCACGGTCAAAGCCACAGGGACGCCGATCACCGTCGGCGTGATCTGCTCGTGCTCGGGTGCGTTCGGTGCGTACCTCTCAGGCGCGGAGCAGGCCTACGTCGCGTGGTCGAAGTCCGTCAACGCCTCAGGAGGGCTCAACGGTCATCCCCTCGAGCTGACCGTCGCCAACGATCAGCTCAATCCTTCGACCGCCTCCACAGAGGTCCAGTCGATGATCAGCGCCCACGTCGATGCGATCGCCGACTTCTCGTTCCTCGATGAGGTGTTCGCTCCGGCCGTCGCTGCGGCGAAGATTCCAGTGGTGGGGGCGAATATGACCGAGGTTCCGTTCTACACGAACCCCTACTTCTTCCCGGAGGGCCAGACGAACGACTCCGGCAACTACTCGGTGGCCGCCACGGCCAAAGCCGCAGGGGGGAAGAACATCGGCGTCTTCTACTGCGCCGAGGCCTCAACCTGCGCCGCGGGCGTGCCGCTGCTCAAGACAGCCGGCTCCGAGGTGGGGATCCCACTGGTCTACAGCGCCGAGGTAGCGGCCACCGCACCCAACTACACCGCCCAGTGCGTGGCAGCCCAGCAGCAGAAGGTCCAATCGATCTTCTTCGGCTTGGCCGGCACGACCATCCAGCGAGTCGCTCCTGACTGCTCGCAGCAGAGCTACTCGCCGATCTACGTCTCCGAGGGAGAGGGCTACACGTTGCCGATGGCAACGACGACGGGCCTCAACAATAACCTGCGCTCTTCCTTTGGGACTTTGCCCCTGTTCGCATCGAACCCACAGATCACAGCGATGAATTCGGCGGTGAACAAGTACTATCCAGGTCTGACCTCTGACTCGAACCATTGGAGTCAATTCGGTCAGGAGGCATGGACCTCTGGTTTGCTGCTCGCTGCGGCCGTCAAGGGCGCCAACGTCAGCTCGAGCACCTCGGTGACGCCTGCGCTGATCGAGAAGGGGCTCTACACGCTCAAGTCAGACAACCTCGGAGGGATGACAGTGCCGTTGACCTTCAAGCAGGGCCAGCCGCATCCCATCGACTGCTGGTACACCACCCAGATCAAGAACAAGGTGCCGACCCTGCTCAACGGGGGCAAGATCAGCTGCGAGCCCGCAGCGGATCAGACCAAGAGCTAGCGAGAGACGCCCCTGACCGCCCGACTCAGCGAGCTCGCGCTCGCTGAGTCGGGCTTGGGGGCGACCCTGCACATGGAACCGCAACCAGCATCGGGGGTTCACCGCCTGTGAGTGACTTCCTCCCGTTCATCGTCATCGGCCTCGCCACGGGGGCTGTCTACGGCCTCGCCGGCATGGGCTTGGTCCTGACGTACAAGACGTCGGGGATCTTCAACTTCGGCTACGGGGCGATCGCGGCCCTCGACGTCTTCGTCTTCTACTTCCTCAACAGCCAGCACGGGATGCCGTGGCCGTATGCAGCCGCGATCTGCGTGCTCGTGGTCGCACCCCTGCTCGGGCTCTTGCTCGAGCTGTTGGCTCGCTCTCTTGAAGGGGCGACCGACACCATCAAGGTCGTCTCGACGGTGGGGATCATCCTCATCGTCGATTCGCTCGGCACCCTGTGGTTCGGCCAAGCACCGCCACAGCTGCCCTTCTACCTCTCGCAGTCCACCGCCCGGATCATCGGCGTGAACGTCACGTATCAGGAGATCATCGTCTTCGTGCTCTCGCTGGTGCTCGCCGGCGTCCTCTTCTGGTTCTTCCGCTCGATGCGCCTGGGCGTCGTCATGCGAGGGGTCGTCGACAATCCCGAGCTCGTCTCGATGGCCGGCGACGACCCCGTTCGCGTCAGACGCTGGTCGTGGATCATCGGCACGATGTTCGCCGCCATCGCCGGGCTGCTCTTGGCTCCGAGCTTGTCGATCGATGGCATCGACCTCACCACGGTGGTCTTCGCCGCCTTCGGCGCCGCGGCGATCGGGTACTTCTCCAACCTGCCCTTGACCCTCTTGGGCGGCCTCTTCATCGGCGTCGCAGGAGCGCTGGTCGACAAGTACTCAGCCACCTATCAGTGGGTGGGTGGCCTCGCCCCGAGCCTCCCGTTCATCGTGCTGTTCGTCGTGCTGATCGCCATCCCAGCTCGGAAGTTCGCGAAGCCCCGCGTCACTGCCACGAGACCAGTGCGGCGCTCGTACCATGCGCCCGCACCTGTGCGACTGGTGGCAGGAGCAATCGCCATCGCCCTGCTCGCCCTCATCCCGCTGATCCAGGCGTCGCACCTGAGCGTCTGGTCGGGTGCGCTCATCGACATGATCCTCTTCTTGTCCCTCGGTCTCCTCGTCCGGCGCTCTGGCCAGATCTCGCTGTGCCACCTGGCCTTTGCCGCCGTCGGTGCAGCGGCCTTCGGGCACTTCGCCGCAGCGGGCATCCCCTGGCTCTTCGCGGTGATCTTGGCCTCTCTCGTCGCGGTGCCGATCGGAGCGATCATCGCCATCCCGGCGGTCCGAGTCTCCGGGGTCTACCTGGCACTCGCCACCTTGGGGTTCGGCATCATCATGGAGGAGGTCTTCTACGGCCGAGGCTTCATGTTCGGGGGCTCGACGCTGGGCGTCTTGGAGCCTCGGCCGGACTTCTCGATCGGTCCGTGGCATCTCGGCACCGACCAGGGGTTCTACTACCTGCTCTTGGTCATCGTGGTGCTCATCGTCGCCGTGATCACCTTGATCACCCACGGGCGCCTCGGTCGGTTGCTGGCCGCACTCTCGGACTCGCCGCTCGGCATCGAGACCTACGGCACCACCACAAGCGTCCTCAAGGTGATCGTCTTCTGCCTCACCGCCGCCATGGCCTCCTTGGCCGGTTCCTTGACCGGCATGCTCAACCACGTCGCCGTGAGCTCGAGCTTCGGCTCCTTCGCCTCGTTGACCTTGGTCGCCCTGGTGGTGATCGTGACCATCGGTGATCCTTGGTACGCCGTGATCGCGGCCATCGGCTACACCGTGATCCCCGGCTACGTGACCAACGCCAACACCAGCACCTACCTCCAGCTCCTCTTCGGCATCGGCGCCGCCTTCGCTGCGTTCGGCACTCGAGGTGGCGTCACGCCACGCAAGCTCCAGGAGCTCCTCGATCGCCTCGGTGGCCGAACGGCCAAGCAAGCGCAGGGCGCACAGCGCAGCGTCCCAGAGGCTGGCGTCCCTGGCGGACCTGGAGAGACGAGCGTCTCCGCCAGCCGGCCCGCGGGCGTCGCCGGCGCTCGAGGTCCGAGAGCTCTCCGTCCAGTTCGGTGGGATCAAGGCCGTCAACGACGTGGATCTGACGGCGCCGTTCGGTCGCATCACGGGCTTGGTCGGTCCGAACGGCGCAGGCAAGACCACCACGTTCAACGCGTGCAGCGGCCTCAACCACCCGAGCTCCGGCCAGATCCTCCTCAAGGGCGTCGACGTCAGCCGAGACGGGCCGGCCCAGCGTGCACGCCAGGGGCTCGGACGCAGCTTTCAGCGCACCGAGCTCTTCAACACCCTGAGCGTGCGCCAGAACGTCGCCATGGGACGAGAGGCGTCCCTGGCGGGGCGCAATCCCATCGCCCAGCTCTTCGGCTCACGGCGGGCCACCCAGCTGGTCGACCAGGTGACCGAGGAGGCGATGGCGCTCTGCGGCATCACCGAGCTCGAGGGAGACCAGGTGGGTCTCTTGCCCATCGGGCAACGTCGCCTCGTCGAGCTCGCCCGAGCGCTCGCCGGACCGTTCGACGTCCTGCTCCTCGATGAGCCCTCCTCGGGACTCGACGGCCAGGAGACCGAGGCGTTCGGTCGGGTGCTCCAGCGCGTGGTGAGCGAGCGAGGATGCGCCATCCTCCTCGTCGAGCACGACATGACCCTCGTGCGCGAGGTGTGCGATTACGTCTACGTCCTCGACTTCGGCTTGCAGATCTTCGAGGGGACGCCCCTCGAGATGCAGTCCTCTGACGAGGTCATGGCGGCGTATCTCGGTGACGCCGCGTCTGAGACGCTCCTCGCCGATGCGCGCGGCCTCGAGGGCACCGCGGAGGGTGAGCGATGACCTCCATGCTGTCGCTCGCCTCGGTGACCGCTGGCTACGGCGAGTCCACCGTGCTGCGCGACGTCGACTTCCACGTGGACGCCGGCGAGGTCGTGGCGCTCCTGGGCCCGAACGGTGCGGGCAAGACCACGCTGCTCAAGACCGCCACCGGTCTCGTCAAGGCGCGGACCGGCACGGTGAGCGTGGAGGGCTCTGACCTCACCGGTGCAGCGGCGCACCGCTTCGTGCGCCACGGCGTCTGCCACCTGCCGGAGGGCAGGGGCATCTTCCCCTCGCTCAGCGTCAAGGAGAACCTGACGATCTATCCGCGCGAGACGAGCTTCGACGACGCGCTCGATCGGGTGACCGAGCTCTTCCCGATCATCGGCGAGCGGCTCGGCCAGAACGCGGGGAGCCTGTCAGGAGGCGAGCAGCAGATGCTGGCCCTCTCGAGGGTCTCGATCGCTCAGCCGAAGGTGGTGCTCGTCGACGAGGCGTCGATGGGCTTGGCCCCCTTGATCGTCGATCGCATCTACGACGTGCTCCGAGCGTTCGCCCACGAGGGGATGGCCCTCGTCGTCGTCGAGCAGTACGTGCAGAAGGCGCTCGACCTCGCCGAGCGGGTCTACATCCTCAACCGCGGCACCGTGATCCATGAGGGCTCCTCGTCCGACCTCGGTGCCGACGAGATCTACGAGCGCTACCTCGGCATCGAGGCGTGAGACGGAGGCCTTCGACGAGGCGTCAGAACCACGCTGGCGCGTGGAGGTGCGCGCTGACACGTACACTGGACTCGTCGCCTCATCTCTGAGGAGACACCGTTGTGATGCTTCGGACCCCGTCGTTCTTTGATGGTGCGGTCACCTGGTGCCCGGCGGCACTCATCTAGGAGCACACTCAAATGGCTATCCGCCTCGATTCACCTATGTCCGCGCGCATCGACGCGCCCGAGCGCTCAGGTCCGTCCTTTGCCGAGCTGGGCGTCCCCCAAGCGCTCTGCGAGCTCTTGGCCGACGAGGGCATCAGCGCCCCCTTCCCGATCCAGAGCGCCACGCTCCCCGACTCGCTCCGAGGCCGTGACGTCTTGGGCCGCGGTCGCACCGGCTCAGGCAAGACGCTGGCCTTCGCCCTTCCCGTCCTCGCTCGGCTGTCGACGTCGAAGAACGTGCGTCGCTCACGCGCCCCACGGGCGCTGATCCTCGCCCCCACCCGCGAGCTGGCGCTCCAGATCCAAGCGACGATCGAACCGCTGGCCCGTGCGCTGTCGCTGACGACCATGTCGATCTTCGGCGGGGTCAACCAGAACCCGCAGGTCGCCAAGCTCCGCCAGGGCGTCGACATCGTGGTGGCGTGCCCTGGTCGACTCGAAGACCTCCTCCAGCAGAAGGCGCTCGTGCTTGACGCCATCGAGATCACCGTGCTCGACGAGGCCGACCACATGGCCGACCTCGGCTTCCTGCCGCCGGTCAAGCGTCTGATGGACCGCACCCCCAAGCAAGGCCAGCGGATGCTGTTCTCGGCCACCTTGGACAAGGGCATCGACGTGATCGTCAAGCGCTACCTCACCGACCCGGTCACCCACAGCGTCGACTCTGAGCAGTCGCCTGTCGGCACCATGGAGCACCACGTGCTGCACGTGAGCTCCAAGGACCGCCTGGCGATCTTGGTCGACCTCACCTCCGCACCGGGCAGGACCATGGTCTTCACCCGGACCAAGCACCGAGCCAAGCAGCTGACCAAGCAGCTCAACGAAGCAGGCGTCCCCGCCGTCGAGATGCACGGGAACCTCTCGCAGGGTGCTCGCGTGAAGAACCTCGCCGCCTTCTCCGAGGGCCGGGCCGTCGCGCTGGTGGCCACCGACATCGCCGCTCGCGGCATCCACGTCGACGACGTCGCCTTGGTGATCCACGCCGATCCGCCGACCGAGCACAAGGCGTACCTCCACCGCTCGGGACGCACCGCTCGCGCCGGCAACGAGGGCACCGTGGTGACCCTGGCCACCGAGTCTGAGCGACGCGAGGTCGCCACCCTGACCCGCAAGGCCGGCATCAAGCCCGCCGTGACCGAGGTCCGCCCCGGTGACGCCGTGCTCGTCATGCTCGCCCCCGGCGACCGCACGGTGCTCTCTGCTGAGCAGATCGCCCTGGCCCTGCCCGCCACCAGCCAAGGCGGCTCGCCTCGCGTCGCTGGTGCGCCAGGTCGGCCCAGGCGTCGCGCGTCAAGTGGCGGCCGAGGTCGCAGCGCAGGTGGCTCGTCGCAGGGCAACGCCAACCGCTCGAGCCAGTCGCCCGGCCAGAGCCGCTCACGCCGAAGCGCGGGACGCTCTCGCTGAGCAGCGACGGGTGCTCGCGACCTAGACCACGTCGCCGATCGTGAGCATCTTCTTCGCTCGATAGTCCGAGCGGAGGTAGTGACGGGTCACGAAGCTCGACGCCATCGATCGCATCAGCGCGCTGTAGTTGAGCTCGAAGCGCAGCTCACTGCCGACGGCGGGGACGACACCGTGTGCGTGGAGCACGAGGTGATCGCTGCTCGAGCCGAGGATCTCGTAGCCCGCGGGCGGTTGCAGCCCGTCGACGTCGACGTCTTGGCGTCCAAGGGCGACGAGGACCCGCTTGCCCTCGGTGTCCGCGGCGCTCGCCACGGCGTCGGTGCTCTCGAGGTCGCCGAAGGCACTCTGGCCGCGCTGGCCCCACGGCGCTGCTGGCTTCGACTGCACCTCGATGACCTCACCCACCAGGAAGATCGCGTCGGCACGGAGACCAGCGATGATCGTCCGACCGAGTGGCTCTCGACCGAGCAGCAGCGACTCTCCCAATCGAAGGTGGTTGATCCGACCGACGTCGATCGAGTCGTCGAGCGCCCAGGTCACGTTGGCCGAGTTGCCGCCCGAGATGACGTCGAGGTCGATCCCCACGCTCTGCTCGATCGACGCTGCCAGCACGGAGAGCTCCGTCATCTTCTCGACGTCGGGGATCACCCCGCTCTGGCACGCCAGGTTGGTCCCGATCCCCCGCAATCGCACGCCCGGGAGGCCCATGACTCGCTCGGCGAGGTCGAGCACGTCGGCGGCCAGCACGCCCTCTCGGAGGTCGCCGAGCTCGACCATCAGCACCACGCCGTGGACCGTGCCCTGCTCGAGCGCTGCCGTCCGACAGCCGAGCGATGACCTCAAGCTCGCTGTTGAGGCTCAGATCGGCGCTGGCCACCACTCGCTCGACCTGGCTGAGCATCGGCGAGCGGATCAGCATGATCTCGGCGGTGATCCCCGCCCGACGCAGCGCCTCGATGTTCTCGATGCGAGAGTCGCCGAGGGAGCGCACCCCGGCGACGAGGTACTCGTGAGCGATCTCAGGCGAGCCGAGGCTGGCCTTGGTGACGCCGCAGACGCTGATGCCCCTTCGGCCGAGCCGGCTCGTCAGGCTGAGGGCGTTGTGCCGGATTCGATCGAGGCGGATCTCCAGCCTCGGCGCGCTCACGAGGCCTTGGCGGTCGCCGTCATCTCGATCTCCGGGAAGGCTTGCACCACCATGTCCACGAGGCGCTCGACCGGGCGCGTCGAGCGCGTCGGTGGTGGGCAGCGAGAGCTCGAGCTCATAGCGAGCGATCGCCTGGGTGACCTCGAGATCGGTCATGTTCTCGTGGTTGATCGTCACCCCGATCACCTTCGTGTCAGCAAAGGTCTCCAGCAGGTTGATCTCGCTGGCTGGCTCCGGGGTCGGCACGTGGGCGAAGTCACCGAGGCGGACCCGTGCGGGTGCGTGCTGCAAGATCACGCCGTGGGGCTTCGACCCGCGCAGGATGAAGGTGGAGCTCAGGTACGCCGGGTGGCTGAGCGCGCCCTGACCCTCGATGATGATCACCTGGGGGTGCTCACCCTCGTAGGCATCGACCACCGCTGCTTCCATCTCACCCGAGCCGAACTGGCAGGGCAGGGCGTCGAGGGCGACGCCGTAGCGAGCGCCTTGGATCAGCCCGGTCTGGCCGGTGCCGACCATGACCGTCTTGATCCCCCGCTCGTTGAGGGCCTTGGTCAAGATGGTGGCGGTCGTGCGCTTGCCCACCGCGCTGTCGGTGCCGAGCACGGCGATCCGCACGCAGGCCACGTCGTCGATCCGTCCGGAGAACATGCGAAGGTCCTTCTTGTCGCGCGGACGCCGCACGTCCAAGATCGCCACGCCGTTCCTCTCCGCCGCCGCCTTGAACGCAGGATCGTCGTTCAAGAACTCGTGCAGTCCGTTGACGAGGCTGATGCCCTGGTCCATCGCGTCGAGCAAAAGAGCGCGCTCGGCGCCAGAGAGCATGCCGCTCGAGGGCGCCATGCCGAAGATCAGGTAGTCCGGCGCTCCACCGTGGCGAAGGATGGCGTGAGGCAGATCGGTCACCACCGGGATCTGGTTCGGGCCGTCGCCGAGGATCTCGCCGGTGTCGAGACCCGTCTGGGTGCTGTCGATGACCGAGAGGATCTCATAGCGCTCCGAGTGCCGGACGAGGCCGTTGGCCGTCTTGCCGTCTGGCGAGCCGAAGTTCGCCTCGCAGTAGACCACGGCCGTCGGGCGCAGGTGCTTGATGGTGGCGTCGTGGCGCGCGCCGACAGGGCGTGGCGAAAGGGTGCTTGACATGGCTCTCCTCGAGACGAGCTCAGAGGAGGCGACGAGCTGCAGCCGAAACAGCGATCGGCATGCGATGGGGACCCCACTTAGCGTGAGCCACCAGTCTACCTGACTTCTTGTGGAAAACCGGGCTCCGGTGCCACCGTCCGGCGTGGTCGGGTTACGGTGCGAGCAGGGAAGGGGGCCGACATGAGCGACAAGTCACCCCGTAAGACCGCATCGAAGAAGTCTGGCAAGACGCTGAAGGAGAAGCGTCAAGCCAAGAAGGACAAGGTCGACAAGCGAGGCACTTTGCTCCCCTAGCTGGCCTGCCCTGACCGGCTGCTGACGCGACGTCGGGGCGCCCCCTCGATCGAGGCGTGGTGCCGATGAGGGTTGCAGCGATGCAGCCAGGCGTCAAGGGCGCTGGTGCGGGCCGCCTCCAATCGGCCGACGCCCAGCCAGGAGCCACCGATCGCTCCTAGGGTGACAGGACCGTGCTGGCCCGACGAAGGAGCAATCGTGCCGAGCAGTTCTCGCCCGTTCAGCGCTGAGCATGCTGGCGTCGTCGCCCGAGGCGACCTCAGGGGCCAACGCGGACGGCCCACCGTCCTCTTCGTCCACGGCTACTCACAGGCCCGCTCCTGCTGGGACCTCCAGTGCACCGGCGAGCTCAGGGGTCGGCTCGCCTTGGCCCGCTACGACCTGCGTGGCCACGGCGACTCGGATCGCCCGGAGGACCCTTCCAGCTACGAGCTCGACGCCTTCGCCGCCGAGCTGCGCTCTGTCATCGACGCCGTGGTCACCGAGCTCGATCCCTCGAGCCTCGTGCTCTGCGCCTGGAGCTTTGGCGCCCGCATCGCCTTGCGGCTGCTCGACCGGCAGGGCACCCGACACGTGGACGGGCTGGTCCTCGTCGGCGCTGATCCCAACGACGACCCTGCGCTCATCGGCCCAGGGCTCCGCCAGAAGGAAGGCATGATCTCGGCTGATCGCCACGAGAACGAGGAGGCGACCAGGCGCTTCCTCACCAGCTGCTTCACCACCCAGCCCGAGACGGCCGCCTTCGAGCAGCTCTTCGAGGAGAACATGCGGGTCTCGCCCTTCGTGCGCCGGGCGATGAGCGGCCATGACCTCGACGCCCCCAAGCTCGGCGAGCACGTCACGGTCCCTGTGCTCATCGCCCACGGCAGCGATGACCAGGTGGTGCTCGTCCAAGCGGCGCACGAGAGCTTCCGGCTCTTTGGCGACGCGCGCCTCTCGCTCTACGACCAGGTGGGCCACGCACCGTTCCTCGAGTCGACGGAGCGCTTCAACACCGAGCTGCTCGCGTTCGCAGAGGCGATCGAGCCTCGCTGAACATGGGACTCATCGACGCCCTCAGCCAGATCGGCACCACCCCGACCGGCTTCGAGATCCCGACCTTGCCGAGCCCGACCCAAGGCGTGCTCGGCGCCCACCTGGTCTTCCAGCAGATGCTCGTGGCCGAGCGGGCGGCACCGGGACGCCGAGTCCTCGAGCTCCAGACGACCTTCTTGGCCAGCGGCTTCCCCGGCGAACCCGCCGCCGTCACGATCGTCACCCTCAAGGAAGGTCGCTCGTTCTGCTTCTTGGAGCTGACGATCTCGCAGCGTGCGGTCATCACCTGTCGCAGCGAGATCCTCCTGACCATCGACGAAGCGGACTTCCTGCGAAGCCAAGCCCGCGGCGCTGATCACGTGGACTTCAGCACCTGGCAGCAGAGCTTCGGCATGGCGCCGGTGTCGTACTTCCTCGACCCGAGCTCTGACCACAGGCACCGCAGCTTTGCCCTCAAGAGCGAGGACGAGGTCGATCCAGCGACGACGAGGGCGATCCTCGCCATGGCGGCTGAACCCGAGGTCCACCTCGCCCTCTTCGGCTTCGATGCCGAGGGCGGCTCCGAGGTCCCGCTCGACTCCCAGTCCTCGGCGGTGCTCAAGCAGAACGTGACGCTGCTCGAGCCCGCAGCCTTGGCCGACGGCGTGATCGTCCACGTGACCGCCGACTACGCAGGGCTCGGTCGCTCCCACGGGCACGGAGAGATGACCGACTGCTCCGGTCGGCTGCTCGCCACGTTCTCGACGACCGGGATGCTCCGAGCTCGTCGCTGAGCTGAGCCGCGCTCGGCCCATGCGCTGGCTCTTGCCCTCATCTCCGACCGTGGCCATGCGCTCCTCGGTCCCACTACGGTTCGAGCGAAGGTCTCTCGAGGCGAAGACGACCTCGACTGGATCGAGGACACGCTGGTGGGCTCGAAGGGGGAAGCGATGACACAAGGCTCGACACTCCTGGTCGAGGTGGACGAGCGCATCGCCACCCTCACCCTCAACCGGCCGGCGTCGCGCAACGCCCTCAACCGAGAGCTCACGGGCGCGCTCTGGTCGGCGATCAGCGAGGCGGGTGCCAACGACGAGGTCGACGTGGTCATCCTCACCGGTGCCGATCCCGCCTTCTGCGCCGGGGTCGACTTGAAGGAGGTCGGCGGCGAGAAGCCGCGTCCAGAAGAGCTCTCCGCCGCGAGCGCCGGTCCGTCTCGAGACACCAACGGCCTCTTCCGCTTCCTGCCTCTGATCAACAAGCCCATCATCGGTGCGATCAACGGCGCGGCGATCACCGGCGGGCTTGAGATCGCGCTCCAGTGCACCTTCCTCGTGGCCTCCGAGCAGGCTCGCTTCGCTGACACCCACGCCCGCATCGGCGTCATGCCTGGAGGCGGGATCACGGTGCTGATGGCACAGTCGCTGGGCCTCCGTCGAGCGATCGAGCTCTCGCTCACCGGCAACTTCTTGAGCGCTGCCGACGCCCTTCGCTACGGCTTGGTCAACCACGTGGTCCCCCATGACGAGCTGATGGCTTGCGCTCGGGCCCTGGCCGCAGACATCGTGAGCAACGACCAGGTGGGCGTGGCTCGCCTCTTGCAGCACTATCGCCAGGTCGCGGCTGCCGGCTCCCTTGACGAAGCCCATCTGCTCGAGGGCTTCATGGCCGAGACCTGGAGCCTTGGCACAAGCCAGGTGGCCGAGCGACGCCTGAGCGTGACCGAGCGAGGCCGCTCTCAGAACCGCTGATCTCGACCACCAAGAACCAAGAACCAAGAACCAAGAACCAAGAACCAAGAGAGGAACGACGCCACATGGGAAGAGTCCGAGTCCACAACTTCGCGATCTCCTTAGACGGCTACGGCGCCGGCGAGGGCCAGAGCCTCGAGCAGCCCTTCGGGCACGCCGAGCAGCGCCTGATGGGGTGGTTCACCACGACGCGCTCCTTTCGACAGATGCACGGCGGGGATGGCGGCTCCACCGGCATCGACGACGTGTTCGCGGGCTCCTGGGCAGCAGGCATCGGTGCGGAGATCATGGGTCGCAACAAGTTCGGTCCCGAGCGCGGCGCCTGGAGCGACGAGGGGTGGCGAGGTTGGTGGGGCGAGAACCCTCCCTTCCACACCCCGGTCTTCGTCCTCACCCACCACCCACGGGAACCCTTCGAGATGGAGGGCGGCACCACCTTCCACTTCATCGACGCCAGCCCCGCTGAAGCCCTGGAGCTCGCCCAGGCGGCCGCAGGCGGCCTCGACGTCCGCATCGGCGGAGGGCCCTCGACCGTCCGCCAGTTCCTGGCTGCCGATCTGATCGACCACCTCCACGTGGCGCTCGTCCCGATCGTCCTCGGCCGAGGAGAGCGGCTCTGGGAGGGGCTCGAGGACGTCCACGAACGCTTCGAGGTCGAGGCGGTCAGCAGCCCGAGCGGCGTCACGCACCTCTCGTTCTCCCGCCGCTAGGCCTCCACCCGAGCCGCCAGTCGGAGCTGAGCGACGCTCGGGTGGCTCGGCGACGCTGCGCTCCGCTCGGCGGGATCCCCCTGCCGGGCTGGAGAGGCCCTGGGTAGGCTCGGACCACTCGCCACCACCAGAGCCCGACGTCCGTAGAGAGGGAGATCACGCCATGGCCACGACGCCCGAGAAGGACCTGACGCCCTCAGAGCTCATCGATGGACGGATCAAGGAGCTCGGCGACTGGCGAGGCGAGCTGCTGAGCCGGGTCCGCGAGCTGCTCAAGGACACCGATCCCGAGGTGGTCGAGGAGTGGAAGTGGCGAGGCGTGCCCACCTGGTATCACGACGGGATCATCTGCACCGGTGAGACCTACAAAGCCGTGGTCAAGCTGACCTTCGCCAAGGGAGCGTCGCTCAAGGACCCCTCCGGGCTGTTCAACTCCAGCCTCGAGGGCAACGTGCGCCGCGCCATCGACTTCCACGACGGCGACCCGCTCAACGAGAAGGCGCTCCGGGCACTGTTCAAAGAGGCCATCGCTCTCAACGAGTCGAAGGCCAAGAAGTAGCGCTGCGTGCTCAATCACCCGGCGTACGCCGTCGAGCCCTGGTGCCTTCGCGAGTCGCAGCTCGACCCTGAGGTCATCGCGCAGGGCGAGTCGGTCTTCGCCCTCTCGAACGGCCACATCGGCTGGAGGGGGAACCTCGACGAGGGTCACCCCTTTGGGCTCTTGGGCTCGTACCTGAACGGTGTCCACGAGCTGCGCCCACTCCCCTACGCCGAGGCCGGCTACGGCTATCCGGAGCAAGACCAGGTCATCATCAACGTCACCGACGGCAAGATCATCCGCCTCCTCGTCGACGACGAGCCCTTCGACCTCCGCTACGGCACGATCCACCACCACGAGCGCCTCTTGGACTTCCGCACCGGGCTGCTGCGGCGCGAGACCGAGTGGTCGTCGCCGTCGGGCAAACGCGTGCGCGTGCGCTCCACGCGGCTCGTCTCTCTGGTGCAGCGCTCGGTGGCCGCCATCTCCTACTCGGTCGAGGCGATCGACGACACCGTGCGGATCGTGGTCCAGTCCGAGCTCGTGGCCAACGAGGCACCGCCTCCCGTCGACGGCGACCCGAGGTCAGCGGCCAGCCTGGAGAACGTCTGGCTCCCCGAGGTCCACGAGGAGCGAGCGAACCGGATCGAGCTGGTCCACAGCACCACCTACAGCCAGCTCATGATGGCAGCGGCCATGGATCACGAGGTCAACGGCCCGTCGCTGACCCACGTGCACGCCGAGAGCGCCGAGGACCTCGGTCGGCTCACGATCTCGTCCACGTTGGAGCCGGGCGAGCGCTTGGACCTCGTCAAGTACGTCTCGTACGGGTGGTCGGCCGAGCGCACCAAGGACACCTTGCGCGACCAGGTCGACGCTGGTCTGGTGGTGGCGAGAGAGACCGGCTGGGACGGCTTGGTGGCCAAGCAGCGTGGGTTCCTGGACGACTTCTGGCGACACGCCGACGTCGAGATCGACGGCGACGACGAGATCCAGCAAGCGGTGCGGTTCTCGCTCTTCCACCTCCTCCAGGCCAGTGCTCGCAACGAGGAGCGAGCCATCGCGGCCAAGGGGCTCACCGGCACCGGCTACGACGGGCACGCCTTCTGGGACAGCGAGTCCTTCGTGCTCTCGGTGCTCACCTTCACGATGCCCAAGGCCGTGGCCCACGCGCTCTCGTGGCGCCATGGGACGATCGACCTGGCCAAGGAGCGTGCGGCTCAGCTCGAGCTCGAGGGTGCCGCCTTTCCGTGGAGGACGATCACCGGGCTCGAGTGCTCGGCGTACTGGCCAGCGGGCACCGGCGCGTTCCACGTCACCGCTGACATCGCCGGCGCGGTGGTCAGCTACCTCAACGCCACCGGCGACGAGGCCTTCGAGCGGACCGAGGGCCTCGAGCTGCTCTGCGAGTCAGCCCGGCTCTGGAGCTCGCTCGGGCACTTCGATCGTCACGGGGGCTTCCGCATCGACGGGGTCACCGGACCCGATGAGTACAGCGCCATCGCCGACAACAACATCTACACGAACCTGATGGCGCAGCAGAACCTGCTCGCCGCGGCCGACGTGGCTGAGCGCCACCGTGACGAGGCGTCAGCCTTGGGCGTCGACGACGACGAGATCGCCCTCTGGCGACGAGCCGGCGCGTCGGTCCTCATCCCCTACGACGAAGGCCTCGGCATCCACCCCCAGAACGAGCGGTTCACCGACCACGAGGTCTGGGACTTCGACGCCACCACCGACGAGCAGTACCCGCTGTTCCTGCACCACCCCTACTTCGACCTCTATCGCAAGCAGGTGGTCAAGCAGGCCGACCTGGTGCTGGCGATGTACTTCCGAGGTGACGCCTTCACCCCCGCGCAGAAGAAGGCCAACTTCGAGTACTACGAAGCCCTCACCGTGCGCGACTCCTCGCTGTCAGCGTGCAGCCAAGCGGTCATGGCGGCCGAGGTGGGCCACCTGGATCTCGCCTACGACTACCTGGCCGAGGCGGCCCTGATGGACCTCGATGACCTCGAGCACAACACGCGAGACGGCCTGCACATCGCCTCGCTGGCTGGCACCTGGATCGCCCTCGTCGCTGGGCTCGGTGGCATGCGATCAGCCCAAGGTGCGATCTCCTTCGCACCGCGGCTCCCCGACGGCCTCCACCGGCTCGCCTTCAACCTCACGTTCCGCGGTCGCCACCTCCACGTCGAGGCGACCTCGGCGGCGACCACCTACACGCTGCGCTCTGGCGACGATCTCGAGATCTCGCACTTCGAGACCACCGCGCTCCTCTCGACCGGCACGGCAACCGTGCTCAGGACGCCGTCGCTCGACGAGTCAGCCAGTCGGCTCCCGCCCCGCCAGCCCCACGGGCGAGCGCCGCTGCGTCGAGTGACGACGCGCACCCTCGCTGACGAGGAGGCACCATGAGCGCTACCACGATCGACCTCGATGCCTACGGTGCGTGGCTCTTCGACATGGATGGCGTGCTGACCAAGACCGCAGCGGTCCACGCGGCCGCGTGGAAGGAGGCCTTCGACCAGTTCTTGGTGGAAGAGGGCAAGCGGACCGGCACCACCTACGCACCCTTCGACAAGGAGGCGGACTACGAGCGCTACGTCGACGGCGAGCCGCGCAGCGACGGCGTCCGGAACTTCCTCGCCGCCCGGGGCATCGAGCTCCCCGAGGGATCGAGCGAGGACGCGCCCGAGGCCCGCACCGTCGAGGGCGTCGGGAACCGGAAGAACGAGCTCGTCTTGGAGGTCATGGACCGCCAGGGCGTCGAGGCCTTCGAGGGTGCGGCGGACCTCGTCACCGAGCTGCGCCAGAGGCGGGTCAAGGTGGCCGTCGTCTCAGCCAGCGAGAACACCAAGGCCGCCCTCAAGGCTGCAGGCCTGCTCGAGCTCTTCGACGCCATCGTCGACGGCCACGTGGTCAAGGACCGGAACCTCGCCGGCAAGCCGGCGCCCGACAGCTACCTCGAGGGCGCCTCGCTGCTCGGCGTCGACCACCAGCACGCCGTGGTCATCGAAGATGCGCTCTCGGGCGTCGAGGCAGGACGAGCAGGCGCCTTCGGTCTGGTCATCGGGGTTGACCACCACGATGCCGAGGACAGCCACGACTACGCCGATGCGCTCAGCGAGCACGGGGCGAGCCTCGTCGTGCGCTCGCTGACCGAGCTGCTCTCGGCAGACTGAGGTACCCGCTCGGCCACCTCGGTCCGCACCGCTGGCCGCTCGGAGGTGTCTGGCAGCGTGGCGTGTGGCCCCGTCAAGGGGTCGGCGTCGGCTTCGGCGATGTCCCTAGCTCGTCGGGTTGCAGGTCCCGGTCTTCCAACCCCAGAGGGCAACGATCGACGCGGGTGGCTTGCCCATCGGGCAGGTGGCCTGGCCGCCGGTGAGCGCGACCACCGCCCACGAGTCACCCGGCGTCCGAGACAGGATCAGGTAGCTCCCTTCGTCCTGCGAGGCCACCTCGGCCTGCTGCGAGCTCGCCGAGGGGCGCAGGGAGATGCCGGCCCACGTGATCCCTGTGGTGTTGTCTATTGCGAGGTAGGTCTCACCAGGAGCCAGGCCGACGTAGTCCGCCGAGCTCAGCCTGTTGTACGCGGCACCCGTCGCCAAGAGCTCAGCCTTGATCGCCGCCGTGGCGTCGAGGTTGCTCACCGGAGCCGTGGTCGTCGAGCTGGGAACAGCACTCGTGGTCGACGTCGTCGTGCTCATGGTCGTCGTGGTGGTCGAGCGTGCGCTGGTCGACGAGGTCGAGCTCGCCGACGAGGTGCACGCGCACGCCAACACCGCGATGACGACGGCGGCCGCCAAGGCCAGTGACCTCGTAGCTCTCTCCGACAGCACGGCGCCTCCTTCGTGGTTGACGGTACCGAGAGGCTAAGGGGCGATGCTCGTCGAGGGCACGATCCCCCTCAGCTCTGAGGCCTCTCGGCCGAGACCGCTCCCGCTCCCGGGGAGCGTCGGAGCAGCGAAGGTCAACCGCCTCGACTCGGTCAGGAGGAGGCAGCCGGGTTTCCGGGCTCTCGATGAGCTGCCGAGCGGTCGAGCAGGCCTTCGAAGAGATCTCCTGAGCGCTTCACCCGTCGGAGCACGTCATCGGTGGTGAACCGGAGCAACGTCGGATCGGCCTTCTTGGCGCAGCGCTGGACCTCGCGCCAGGTCACGGGGGTCGACACGGTGGGCTCTGCCATGCCTCGCACCGAGTAGACGGCGACGGTCGTCTTCGACGGCGAGTTCTGGCTCCAGTCGATGAGCACCTTGCCGTGTCGAAGCGCCTTCTTCATCGAGGAGACCACCTGATCGGGATGCTCCCTCTCCAAGCTGAGAGCGATCTCATGGACATCCGCCTTGAGCGCGTCCCAGCTCACCTTCTTCTCCAAGGGGGCGTAGAGCTGGAGACCTTTGGAGCCGCTGGTCTTCGCCACCGCCGTCAACCCTCGCTCGTCGAGGACGTCTTTGAGGAGCGAAGCGATCTCACAGCACTCCACGATGGAGGTGCCCTCGCCTGGATCGAGGTCGAAGACCATGAAGTCCGGCGGACTCGGGAGCTTTCGTCGGCGACCCGCTCGCCACAGCGGCACGTGGAGCTCGATGGTCGCCAGGTTCACCGCCCACACCAAGCTCGCCAGATCGCAGACGACCACGAAGTCGATGGCCGTCTCGCCGTCTTTGGCCGGCACGCTCACGACGTGGGACCACGCGGGCAGCTTCGACGGGGCGTGCTTCTCGTAGAACCACTTGCCGTCAACACCGTTGGGATAGCGCTTGAGGGTGAGCGGTCGATCTTGGAGATGAGGCACCAAGACCGGGGCGATCGCCACGTAGTAGTCGATGAGCTGGCCCTTGGTGAAGCCGGTCTCGGGGTAGAGCACCTTGTCCAGGTTCGACAGGGTGAGCTCATGATCCTCGACGTTCACTCGGACGGTGGAGCTCGGCACCGCTTCGCTCTACCCAACGCCGAGCCCCCCACACCAGGCCGGCCCGGGCCCCTCGCGAGTGACCCCGGCGCTCGACGGGTAGAGCGAACGGGAGGAGGAGACCATGGCGCGACCTGTCTGGAAGGGATCACTGAGCTTCGGGCTCGTCAACATCCCGGTCGGGATCTATCCGGCGACCGAGGACCACACGCTGCACTTCCATCAGCTGGAGGCGGGCACTTCGGATCGCATCCGCTACAAGAAGGTCAACGAGCGGACCGGGAAGGAAGTCGACGCCACCAAGATCGAACGTGCCCTTGATCTCGGTGATGGGGACTACGTGGTGCTCAGCGATGACGAGCTCGATGCAGCGGCTCCCACGAAGTCGAGGACGATCGACATCGAGGGCTTCGTCGAGCTCGACGACGTGGACCCCATCTACTTCCGCCAGACGTACTACTTGGCCCCGTCGTCCGACGCAGCCACCAAGGCGTACAACCTGCTGCGCGAAGCGATGGGAGAAGCCGGCAAGGTCGGCATCGCTCGCTTCGTGATGCGCAACAAGGAGTACCTGGTCGCCATCCGACCCGAAGACGAGGTCATCGCCTTAGAGACGATGTACTTCCACGATGAGATCCGCCAAGCCACCGCTGAGCTGCCCAACCTCTCGTCGAACGCGAGCCCGACAGCCAAGGAGCGAAGCGTGGCCGCCGCGCTGATCGACTCGCTCGAAGAGGAGTGGGATCCCAGCCAGTACCACGATGAGTACCGCGAGCAGGTGCGCGAGCTAGCCGAGCAGCATCGCAAGGGGGACGGCATCATCCACCACGAGGAGCCGGATGACGAGGGTGGCGGCCAGGTCATCGATCTGTTCGAAGCGCTTCAGGCCAGTGTGAAGCGAAGCGCGCGAGCAGCCACGAAGCGCTCGCCGGCCACCGCTGGATCCAAGCGCAAGCGCGCCTCAAAGCCGAAGTCGGCCAAAGCGACGAAGAAGGCCTCGACCAAGTCGACGAAGGCTCCAGGTAAGAAGCCCTCCCAGAAGAAGGCGCGAAAGGCGTCGTAGGATCACTCGGCCACCACGTCGCTCGGCGCTTTGTCCTCTCGGAGCCCTCGCCACGCCGGGTGGCGGAGTCGACGTTCAGAGGTCCACTCGGCGTAGCGGACCTCCCCCACCAGCTTGGGCTTGAGGAAGTGCACACCCTGGAGCTCTCGAGCAGTCAGCGGTGCGTCGAAGGGGCTCTTCGCCGACGCGATCCGCTTCATCGCTCTGAGCAGCTGCTTCCTCTCTTGAGTGTCGAAGCCCGTCCCAACCTTGCCCACGAACCGAAGGCCGCTCGTCTCAGGGATCCCGAGCAGGAGCGCACCAAAGGTCGCGGCGCGCTCGCCCCGGCCCTCGGTCCAGCCTCCGAGCACGACCTCTTGCATCTTGAGGTTCTTGATCTTGGTCCACTCCGCTCGACGCTGACCCGGTCGATAGGGCGAGTCACGTCGCTTGGCCACGACGCCCTCGAGCTCGTTCTCGAACGTCGCTCTGAGCACGTCACTGCCTCGACGGTCCCGAAACGAGTCCCCGGTGATCACCGACGGGCCTGAGAGCTTGAGGGACTCAAGGATGCTCCGGCGCCGGTCATAGGTCTCCTCCAGCAGCGACTCACCGTCCAGATGCAGCACGTCGAAGACCACGAGCATCGCCGGCTCCTTCGTCTCCAGCCGAGCGATAGCGGCTGGCTTGGTGAGCTGCAATCGATGCTGGAGGCGATGGAAGGCTGGTCGACCCTCGGGCCCGAGGGAGACGATCTCGCCGTCAAGGACGCACGCCCGGGAGCCCAAGAGGTCGCCGACGCTCCGCAGCTCAGGGAACAGCGCGGTGAGGTCCTTCTCGTTCCGGCTCGCCACCCGTACGCGGCCGTGGTCCACGAACACGATGGCTCGGATCCCGTCCCACTTCGTCTCGTACGCCCAGCCCTCGTCGTCCTTCGGCAGCTCTCCGGCCACCGCCAGCATGGGCTTGAGGGAGGTGGGCAGTGGACTCGCGGGGCGCTTCGGCTCGTCCATCTTGTGGATCATCCAGCTCGTGCCTCGAGTCTTGAAGAGCACGAAGCGACCCTGTGCCTTGGCGCCCAGGAGGCGGAACTTGACCTCCTTGTCGTCCCAGCACTCGAGCTCGAAGGTGCCGCTGTCCCAGATGGCCACCCGACCGGCGCCGTACTCACCTTTCGGGATCTCACCTTCGAAGGTGCCGTAGTCCAAGGGATGGTCCTCGGTGTGCACGGCCAAGCGGTTCACTTTGGGGTTCTCGGGGAGGCCCTTCGGCAGAGCCCAGGAGACGAGGACACCTTCATGCTCCAGGCGGAAGTCCCAGTGGAGGCTCCGCGCGTGGTGCTCTTGGATGACGAAGCGTGGCTTCTTTGACGTCCGCCGACGAGTCGAGCCCATGGGCTCGGGCGTCCTCGAGGGGTCTCGCTTCGATCGATAGGTCGCAAGAGCAGAGTCGTTCGCCGTGGTCACGCTCTTCGAAGAGGCCATCTTCACCCTCTACCCACGGAAGCGAGATCAGTACCCCGTGTCGCGCCTCTCGAGATCGGGGGACTGACAAGGGACCTCGATGTGGGACCACCTTGCTGCTCGACGGCGACCGCCTCGTCGAATCTCGGAAGCTGAGCCCCGTCGAGGGCCTGTCGTCCCTCAGTGACGCAGCGGATCCCCGTGCGAGCTGCACCCACAAGAGATCTGCGACTCGCTGGTGGCGTGGAAGCCCTCGAGGGCTGAGCGTGGACGCGACCGCTGCCTACGTGCGGTTCGCCTCACCGAGCCACCGGCCGCAAGCGCGAGACGGCGAGCTCGGCATGGCGGAGCGCTCATCCCACGGGACGATCCGCTCGTCGCCAGACCGCCCGAAGGCCAGACCACGTCTGATCAATGGCGCACACCTTGTTATCCACCAGGCCGTGAGCGAGCAACACGTCGCGCACGACGCTGGTCCGAAAGGTCCGTTCTGACGCCCGAAGCCTTCTTGGGCCAGGCGATCCACAGACCACCTGCCGGGAAGATCGCCGCCGCCAGCTTCTCCATGCGGCCCTCGACGTCACGCAGCCGTGTGGCAAACGCCACGATCACGTCAGCCCGACCAGCGAGCCTGGTCCGGACCGTGACGCCAGGTGGCAGCTCGAGCACGACGTCGTGTGGCATCGAGAGCGCAAACAGCACCGAGCCGCTCACGATGCCCAGCTTGGTCGCCAGCCCCGTCGGGTTCTCGCCACTCATCACCTCCGATCCTTCCACGGCGCCCCTTATTCAATGAAGTGGTTGAATATGCCTCGCCGCACCGCTAGTGTTCAACCTGATGGTTGAACAAGTGACACCCGCCGACGAGCGCGAGGCCCTCGTCCTCAGCTCGGTCTTCTCCGCCCTCGCCGACCCGACTCGCCGAGCCATCGTGCACCGCTTGGCTCGGGGGGAAGCGACCATCGGCGAGCTGGTCGAACCGTTCTCGATGACCTTCCAAGCGGTGTCCAAGCACGTCCAGGTCCTCGAGCACGCCGGCCTGGTCACTCGGAGTCGACGCGCCCAGCAACGTCCCTGCCGCCTGCGTCCCGATGCCCTCGCCACGGTGGCGACCTGGCTCGGCGACTACCGAGCGCTCTGGGAGGCCTCGTTCGACCGACTCGACCAACACCTGAGCACCAAGGAGCAAGCACATGACTGACGCAGCCATCGAGATCTCGATCACCCGGGACTTCAGCGCCTCACCCTCTGACGTGTTCGCCTCGTGGATCGACCCCGTGCAGTTCGCCCGTTGGTTCGGCACGCAAGGAACAGCCGTCGAGGACGTCGTCATGGACCCCACGCCAGGAGGCTCGTGGAGCGCCCGCATGGTGCTGGGCGAGGGGTCGGAGATCGCTTGGCATGGCTCCTATCTCGAGGTCGATCCGCCCACGCGCCTGGTCATGACCCTGAGCGATCGACCCGGCGAGCAGTTCGAGCTCGTCGTCGTCGAGCTCGAGGCGACGAGCGAGGGCACCACCATGACCTTCACCCAGAGCGGCGGGCACGTGCCGCCGGAGCACCTTGAGCAGACCACGCAGGGCTGGCACGCGTTCTTCGATGACCTGGCGAAGGGCCTGGCCACCTAGCCCGCTCGGTCCTGCTCGCCGGTCCGCCGGCCGCGAACGAGGGCTGCCTACACTCAGCACGTGATCAGAGCGCTCCTGTGGGGGATCATCCACCTCCTCGCCAACACCGTGGGGCTCCTGATCGCGTGGGCCGTGCTCCCGCGCTTCCACATCGATCTGGCGTCGTTCATCGTGGCCGTCCTGATCTTCACCGTGGTCGAGACCCTGGTCCAACCCCTGCTTCGCCAGATGGCCGTCAACAGCGCCAGAGCGCTCCAGGGAAGCGTCGCGCTCATCACGACCTTCGTGGGCCTCGTCGTGACGGACCTGTTGACCTCGGGGCTCCACATCCAAGGCGTCTCGACCTGGCTCTTTGCCACCGTGATCGTCTGGCTCGCCACCTTGCTGGCCGAGCTCGTCCTGCCGCTCTTCGTGCTTCGCCGTACGCTCGATCGCCACGGCGGCCACCGCCCGGGCTCTCGCTAGTCGCACCGAGCGGCGCCACCGTTGCGCATCGTCTGGCGTGCACGAGGCGCACGCTCGCTCCTTCTCGGACGGCGCGAGGAGCCGACGCGCAGCTCTGAGCTGCGCCCCCGTGCCTGGTGCTCGTCGGCTCGCAGCGAGCCCCACGCCATCGGGACACAGCCCTCCGTCACGGCGAGGCACAGGGTTACGCTCACACGATGACCGACACTCCTGCACGCGAGCCAACGAGCACCAGCCACCACATCGCCCGAGTCGTCAGCCTCCACGGGCTGGGCCACGAGATCCAGGGCGTCAAGGGCTTCAACGCCAAGATCGCCGTGCTCCTGACCCGCGGCGTCGGCACCATGGCCTGCGCCTATCTCTTCTGCCTGATCGCCCTGACGAGCCTGCCCGCCGTCTTGGTGGAGGCGGGCGTCCTCAGCAAGAACGACGTCCCCGCCTTCCTCACCAAACCCGGTCTGATCTTGGTGGTGGCCTGGATCGCCCAGACCTTCATCCAGCTCGTGCTGCTCTCGGTGATCATGGTGGGCCAGAGCGTCCAGAGCGCCGCCTCTGACTCTCGGGCGGTCAAGACCTTCACCGACACCGAGACGATCCTCGACCGCTTGGACATCCACACCGAGGGCGGGCTCAAGGCGATCCTGGACCGCCTCGATGCGCTCGAGGCATCAACGCCCACGTGACGCGACAAGAGGGCAGAACCGCTGGCGAGCGAAGGAGCCGGCCTAGGCCCCCTCTCAGTTCTCGTCGGTCGAGCTCCGGGAGGCCCATCGGATTGGGGTAGCTGATCGCCCCTGCGGCGGCGATTCCTCGGGCGAGCTCGCCGAGCGTCGAGAGCAGGTCGCTGAACGCTGCCTCGGAGAGACATCGGTAGGGCATGATCGCCAGCTCGTCCGTGCGCCGCTCGATCCCCTCGTGGAGGACCCGCCCCTCGGGCGTGAGGTGCGCCTCGGCGTCGAGGAGCCCTCGCGCTCGAAGGCGATCGGCAGCCTCTGCCCACTCCTCATGCGACCATCCTCGAGCCGCCTGGTACGTCGCGGGGTCCTGGCCACTGGCGGCGACCGCTACGAGGTGCACCTCGCAGCCGTCGAGCCCGGCCTCGGTGAGCACGGCCACGTGACCGTCGCCCCGATGCTCCCTGAGCGTCGTCAGCGCTTGCCAGAGCCCCTCGACACTCCCTGTGACCTCGACGTCGCGGTTGGCGCTGAAGAGCGGTCGACCAGCCCCGTCGGCTGCTGCCGATGACGGGTCCCAACAGCGACACCAAGCGCGGGGCCAGGGCGTCAGCCTCGGTCGCTCGGGCCCTGATCGCCCGAGCAGCCGCCACGCTTCGAGCGCTGAGCACCTCCTCAACGGGAGCGAAGGACCACGCATCGGGGATCGCTCGTCGCACCATCGACGGATGGAAGTTGTAGAAGGTGGCCTCGACCACCCCCGGTGGCACGGCGCCCAGGGGCGAGGCTCGATTGGCGAAGTAGCCCATCCAGAAGCCCTTGAGCCCCAGGCGCGCCGCTGCCTCTCGACACTCCTCGGTGAAGTACGACACGGCGTTGATGGTCTCGATCAGATGCCAGGCCCGCCTCGAGTCTGATGGTTCCACGCCCCCATTTTCACAGGCGAACCCGCTTGCTACGGTGCACGGATGCCGTTGACCACGAGGTTCGCCGCTCTTGCGACGTCGATCGGGGCATCGGTGCTGCTGCTCGCGTCGTGCTCCTCTGCCACGAGCTCTCCACCACCACGACGTCGTCTCCCGTGCGGGCCCTCGACGCAGCCCTCCAGCAGCTCGTGACCATGAAGGACGGACCTCCCGGGGCCATCGCCCTGATCCAGACGGGCTCGACCCCGACCACGCTGACCGCCGGGGTGGGCAACACCTCGACGAAGGCTCCGATCGGGGAGAGCGACGTGGTCAGGATCGCCAGCGTCTCGAAGGCCTTCAACGGCGCGATCGCCCTGGCCCTGGTGAGCCAGGGCAAGCTCTCGCTCGACGACACCATCGCCAAGGTCGTCCCGACGCTCCCCGCCGCGTGGTCGACGGTCACGCTGGCCCAGCTGCTGCACCACACGAGCGGCGTACCGGACTACATCAAGAGCCCCGCCTTCCTCAAGGAGCTCCAGAGCGATCCGCAGGCGTCGATGACCCCCACCCAGCTCCTCGGCTTCGTCGCCGACCAACCGCTGCTGTTCACGCCCGGCTCGAAATACGACTACTCCGACTCGGACAACATCATCGTCGGCCTCATGGTGGAGGCGGTCACCTCGTCGACCTACGAGAACCAGCTGGCGGCGATCGTCACCGGTCCGCTCCACCTCGCCGAGACGTCGATGCCGACGAGCTCCGCTCTCACCGAGCCCTTCGTCCATGGCTACGCCGTCGAAGAGGGCCACGCACCCGAAGACGTCAGCAGCTCGCTCAACCCCGTGCTGGCTTGGGCGTCGGGTGGCATGCTCTCCTCGGCGGCGGACCTCAACACCTTCATGCGCGCCTACGCCAAGGGTTCGCTGTTCAACGCGGCCACGCGTGCCCGCCAGCTCACCTTCGTGCCCGGAGACTCCGGTCCGCCTGGCCCAGGCACCAACGAGGCCGGGCTTGGGATCTACCGCTACCAGACCTCTTGCGGCGCCGTGCTCGGCCACACGGGCAACTTCCCCGGCTACACCCTCTTTGCGGCATCGAACGCCTCGGGCACCCGCTCGGCGGTCGTGTTCGTGAACACCCAGCTGAACCCGCAGAGCACCCCGAAACCGTCGGCAGCGCTCCGCCACGTCGACGAGCTGGCGGTCTGCGCGGCGCTCGGCCAGAGCAGCTGAGCGCAGCGGTTCTCTCCGCGTGAGGTGGGCTCGAGGGGGCCAAATGCGCCTCGTGCCGTTCGAAAGAGATTCCACGGACTAGCGTTCTGGGTGACGAGGCAAATTGGTTGCTCCGTCATTTTGAGAATTGAGCATTTGTGGCTACAGGAACAGTGAAGTTTTTCAACGCAGAAAAGGGATTCGGATTCATCTCGCGTGAGCAGGGTGATGACGTCTTCGTGCACTTCTCCAACATCCAAGGAGACGGGTACAAGAGCCTGGACGAGGGACAGACCGTCGAGTTCGACGTGGGTCCCGGCAAGAAGGGTGAGGAAGCTCAGAACGTTCGCGTCATCTGATTTCTGATTGAAGACCCCCGGAGCTGCCTGCCTCGTGCAGGTGGCTCCGGGGGTTTTCGTCGTTTGAGGGCCGTCTTCGCACCTCGTGCTCCACCGATTCGATGGACGAGAGGCGATGCGCAGGTGACATTGCGCCGCAGGGTCGAGCCCCCTGCTTGCTCACGCCACCTGACTGAGATCGAGCAGCGCGGGAGCCATGACCTCGACAAGTGCCACGGCTGTCTTTCGTCGCTGGAGATCCACCGGCACACCAGGGGTGGGCGTCAGCACGAACCGACCGAGCGTGACCCCTCGCCAGCGGACGACGATCTCGGCCTTCGGGCCAGGGATGCCAAGCCCGTCCGAGGGCCAGCGAACACCTGCGTGGAGGATCTCGCCGTCGGCCTCGATCCGAGCGATCGGCCGCACTGCCAGCGCTCCGTCGAAGCGGCACGCCTTCAAGCCCAGCAGCTCGACCAAGAGTCGCTCGACGTCCTTGGTGACCGCGATCGCCGATCCTGAGCCCGAGGCGATGTCCGCCGCGTAGTGGAGGATCGAGACGTCAGAGGTCACCTCGGCGGCCACCGTGTGGTGGTGACGGCTCCTCGCCGCCAGCTCGGTGACCACCACCCCCACGAACAGGATCGACAGCATGATCTCAAGGTCGGGCCGATGGCTGATCGCCAGTCGGCCATAGGGGACGGTCAAGAAGACGTCGAAGCAGATCGCCGACGACAGCGTGGCCAGCACGCCGGTGAGCCGAGTGCCCATCGAGGCGCAGGCCACCACGATGGGGATGAACAGCAACGCGGCGGCCGCATCGGCGAAGGTCGCTCGGAAGGGAACCAGCAGGCACGCCAGGCCCAGCGGGAGGAGCAGGGACGCCGAGAAGACGAGTCGATCCTGAGAGGCCCGCACCCTGCTCAGTGCCTGATGCCGACGGGTCAGCGAGCTCTCGTCGGTCGTCACGTCGAAGGTCTCTCGGATCGTCTCCATGCGTCAAGTGTGCGCTCGATCGTTCCGAACGGCGTCGGATTGTTACGAAGATTCCACGCCCGAGCCAGCCATCGATCGATGACCGCCCCACTCCCCCGCCTGCCACCAGGGCGTGCTCAAAGTGAGCCCCGCCCTAGCCGTGCAGCGCGCTGAGCGAGAAGACGAGCGTGCCGACGGCCAACGCTGCGGCGAGCGGCCAGAGGAACTCCCGGCGACGGTACGAGGCCAGTGCCGTGAAGATCGGCAAGATACCGAAGAAGTGGATGTGGAAGGCCGCCGCCAGAGCGACGTAGACGATGGCGATGGCCACCGTCGTGAGCGCAGAGCCGTTCTTCTCCGCCAAGGAGGCGAAGCCACGAGGTCCCACAGGGCTTGAGCGGGTCGGAGGTCGCTCGATGACCTTGGGCCTGTGCTGGTCGACCGGGGGCTGCTCACCGCCGGCGTCGATCTGGGGCAGCTCTTCGAGGCCGCCCCACGCCTGGCCATCCCACCACCGCCTGGCGTCGGTGCCTGCGGGATCCTTGTACCACCCCGCTGGCGGGAGGGGCTTCGCCGGGTCCTCAGCCATCAGCTGCCGTCAACCCTCGGCTCTCGAGCGCTGCTCGGAAGCGCCCTCCGTCCCCGTCACCATGCGATCGACCCTATGCGAACGCTGCTTCGCTAGGCCTGCACCGCCAGCGCGCCCTCGTGCGAGGACCAGAACTCGTTGAGGTGCCCTTGGACCTTGATCACCCAGATGATGAAGCCGATCAGCGGGAGCAAGAGCCAGAAGCCCGTCAGGCCGGACACCGGGGGTTCTTGAGCGTCGCGCTTGAAGAGGTTGCTGACCTCCGACGGCAAGAGGAACCAGTTCACGATGCCGATGAAGATGGCCAAGATCAGGCCCACCGCTCCACCGACGCCCACTCCCGAGTAGTCCTTCAGCTCCTTGAACGAGGCGTACTGCCAGTAGAGGCCGTAGATCCCGATGGTGATGATCGTGAGCAGGATCACCGCCACGGGCGACCTCTCCTTCCCAACGGCACCAGTCATGCGGCTCCCCTCGTCATCCCCTGCTCTCGACCCTGCGAGATGCGGAGAGTTGACCACAGAAGCGACGAGGCGCGCTCACCTCTCACTCAGCTGGTGCCGTCATCGCTTCGAGGGTGCAACGCCAGGAGGGGACTGGCCGGCCTCTCAGGCCTCGGGGATCGGGATGCCGTAGGTCTCGAGGTCCATCGCCTCCGGCGTGACGCCGCCGCGCTGATCGGTGTCCAGCGCGTCGAGGGCGTCCACCTCCTCGACCGAGAGCGTGAAGTCGAAGACGTCGAAGTTCTCGGCGATGCGCTCCGGCCTCGTCGACTTCGGGATCACGGAGCGACCCTCCTCCAAGCCCCATCGGAGCAAGACCTGCGCCGCCGTCTTGCCATGGGTCTCGGCGATCCCTCTGACCACGGGATCGTCGAGCGTGGAGGCGTGCTTGCCCTTTCGGTAGAACGTGATGCCCCCGATCGGCGACCAGGCTTGCGTCAGGATCCCGAGCTCGGCGTCGCGCGCTTGGACGGCAGGCTGGGAGAAGTAGGGGTGGCACTCGATCTGGTTCACAGCCGGCACCACGCCGGCGACGTCCATCAGCGCCGCGAGGTGCTCGACCATGAAGTTGCTCACCCCGATGGACCGCACCCGGCCGTCGGCGAGCAGCGTCTCGAGGGCCCGATAGGCCTCGAGCGTCCGGTCGAAGGCGCCGGGCAGCGCCTGGTGGAGGATCAGCAGATCGATCTGGTCGACGCCGAGCTTGGCGGCGCTCTTCTCGAAGCCATGGAGCGTCTCGTCGTAGCCATAGTCGCTGATCCAGATCTTGGTCTCCACGAAGATCTCCGCCCGGTCGACGCCAGAGCGGTGGAGGGCCTCGCCCACCTCGCGCTCGTTGAAGTAGGCCGCCGCGGTGTCGACGTGGCGATAGCCGCACTCGAGCGCCGCCAGCACCGCTGCTCGGGTCTCATCGGGTGGCGTCTGGAAGACACCGAGACCGATCGCCGGCATCTGCACGCCGTTGTTGAGAGTGAAGTGCTCCATGTGAATGCCATCCCCCTGCTCGCTGCTCCGAGAACCGTAAGCCAGAGCCTGCCAAGATTGCACCATGGAGCGCGTCCTCGGCATCGGTGGCTACTTCCTGCGGGCCCACGATCCCGTGGCGTTGGGCGCGTGGTACCGAGAGGCCTTGGGCCTCGACGCCGATGAGAACGGGCTCTGGATGCCGAAGGACGGCCCCACCGTCTTCGCCACCTTCGAGCCGGACAGCGACTACTTGGGCACAAGGACACAGCAGACCATGCTCAACTTCAGGGTCAGCGACCTCGACGCCATGCTGGCTCAGCTCCGCGCCCAGGGAGCACTCGTCGATGAGGAGACCCAGGAGATGGAGGGTGTCGGTCGCTTCGGGTGGGTGACCGACCCCGAGGGGAACCGCATCGAGCTGTGGCAAGTGGCCTGACGCCACGAGTATTGGGAGCGCCTCGCTCACCTCGCTTCCACGGCGAGCGCCGTGACCCTTCGCTAGCGTGGCGCTGATGCAAGGCTTCGTCTTCCGCCTTCACGGACCTCGACCAACGTTCCCCGGTGACATGTCCGACGAAGAGCGCACGACGATGATGGCCCACATCGCCTACTGGACGAAGCTCGCCGCGGAGGGAAGGGTCCTGGCGTTCGGGCCCGTCGAGGACGAGCACCGCACCTACGGCCTCGCCATCGTCTTGGCCGAGGACCGCTCAGACGCCGAGCGGCTGCGCGACGGAGACCCTGCGGTGCGCTCGCCCCATGGGTTCACCACCGAGCTCTCGGCGATGGCCCGCCTCGTGACGCCGAGCGCCACCTACGACGCGGCCTCGGGCTGACCGGGCGCGAGGAAGCAACGAGGCGCACGTGCCAGAGCAAGCTCCGCCCTGGCCCAAGCAGGGACCAGCGTCGTACTTCCCCTCGATCGAGCAGAAGTACGGACGATCGATCGCTGCGTGGCAGACGATCATCGCCGGCTGTGGGCTGGAGAGGCACATGGAGATCGTGGCTTACCTGAAGGAGAACTTCGGGATGGGCCATGGCCACGCCAACGCGCTGGTGGGCTGGACCCTGGCCGGCAACACCGCTGCTCCTTGAGCGCAGCACGATCAGAACGGAGCACGATGACCGACCCGAGCGATGACGGAGCCGTTTTGCGACAGGTCCTCGACGAGCTCGCCGTCGCCCAGCTGGTGGTGACCTACGCGAGCGGGATCGACCGCAAGGACCTCGAGCTCGTCCTGTCCTGCTTCGAGCCTGGTGCCTACGTGAACGGCGCCAACGGCCAAGGAGTCTGCGAGGAGTTCTACGGGGCCATGTTCGACCAGCTCGCCGACTACCCCGTGAGCTTCCACTTCGTCGGGAACCAGCGACGGTCTCTCGACGGCGACGCTGGGTGGACGGAGACCTACTGCACCGCCTACCACTTCAGTGACGAGGCGGGCACCGTGGAGGCGGGGGTCTTCGGCACTCGGTACCGAGACGAGGTGCGCCGTGGGGCCGACGGCGTCTGGCGGATCCACCGACGCGACTCGACCATCGACTGGAGTCGGCTCTGAGCGCCACGATGGCGCGGGAGACCGCCGGGTGCGGGACGTCTCGCTGCCTCGTCGCTCGGTCACGCACGGCTCGGTGACCAAGGCGAACGCTGAGGTGACCCCAGCTGCGAACGGACGTTGAACATCCCAGTTGAAGGCGCCTTTTCTCGAGGACCTTGCAGTACATTCCCTGGAGATCCCCCACGGATCGAGCGACGGCGTTCTGGCCGCAAAGGAGCATCCATGGAGATCACACGGCGCGACCTGCTCGTCGGCGGGCTCGGCCTGGCGGGCGCTGGCTTGCTCGGAGCGTGCGGGGTCACCAACAAGGCGACCGCTTCGTCCACCACCCTGAGCGCCCCGGGCAGCGACCTCGGTGCCGTCGAGCACGTCGTCTTCCTCATGCAGGAGAACCGCTCGTTCGACCACTACTACGGGTCCTACCCAGGCGTGCGGGGCTTCGACGACCGCTCTGACAACGCCCTCGCACGCTTCAAGCAGCCGTGGCCCGACGGTCCCGCCGGGCAGAAGACGCTGCTCCCCTATGAGCTGGCGTCGGCGACCGCGCAGCTCTGCTCGGGCAACTCAGACATCCCGATCCACGACTGGGCTCCCCAGCACGAGAGCTGGGATGCTGGCTCCTTGGAGGCGTTCGTCTCGACCCACTCGGAGAGTCGCTACGACGGCGCCGCCCAGGGCCCGATCGTCATGGGGTACTTCGATCGCAAGCAGCTGGGCTACTACTACGACTTGGCCGACGCCTTCACGATCTGCGACGCCTACCACTGCTCGGTGATCGGGCCGACCATGCCCAACCGCCTCTACTCGTTCTCGGCCTTCCTCGATCCGACCGGCGCCCACGGCGGGCCTGTGCTCGAGACGCCCGGCTTCGCGCAGGCCAGCGACGCCGTCGCCTCGGTCAGCTGGGACACCATGCCGGAGGTCCTCTCCGACAAGGGCGTCTCGTGGAAGGTGTACCAGACGCCAGGGACCTCGGTCGGTCCCTCGATGAACAGCGCGCTCGGCCACCGGCTTCAACGCTCTCCTCTACTTCAAGCAGTACGTGTCCAATCCCAGCTCCGAGCTCTACAAGAACGCCTTCCTGCCCTCGTGGCCCAACGACTTCGCCGCCGACGTGAAGGCGGGGACCCTGCCCAGCGTCTCGTGGCTCATGCCGCCGCTCGCCTACTCTGAGCACCCGAACAGCTCGCCGGAGTCAGGCGAGTGGTTCACCTCCCAGGTGCTCGACACGCTGACCTCGAACCCAGAGGTCTGGGCTAAGACCGTGGTGTTCCACATGTACGACGAGAACGGCGGGTTCTTCGACCACGTCATCCCACCCACGCCTCCAGCCGGGACGCCAGGAGAAGAGATCACCACCGCTGCGGCTGCCACCGAAGGGGGTGGCGTGGCCGGTCCGATCGGCTTGGGCTTCCGAGTCCCCCTGATCGTCATCTCGCCCTTCAGCCGAGGTGGCTACGTCAACTCCGAGACCTTTGACCACACCTCGCTGCTGCGCTTCTTGGAGGAGCGCTTCGACGTCAAGGTCCCCAACCTCACGCCTTGGCGACGAAGCGTGGTGGGTGATCTCACCTCGACGCTCGGCTTCTCCAAGCCGAACGACACCGCGCCCACGCTGCCCGCCACGAACCTCAACCTCGGCACCGGATGCCCGACGCCCACCAACCTCGTTCCCTTCCTCACCCCCGCCGAACCGATCAGCGTCCCGACGAGCCAGCAGCTGCCCACCCAGGAGCCAGGCACCGCCAAGCGGCGCTGAGCCCACCTGCCCCCGACTGCCTGTCGACAGGCTGCGCCCACCTGGGAAGAGCGCCACCGGTCCTCTCGCCTCACGGAACCCTCCACCACGGGCGCCGGGGCACGCGGTGTTACCTTGTGGCCGATGCGCGATCGGCGTGGCCTGCAAGTGCACACCTCGGCGGAGGCCGTCGACGCCTACGACCGGGCCCTCGATCACCTGGTGCGCTTCCAGGTCGAGATGGTCCCCGCCTGCGTCGACGCCGTGTCGGCCGATCCCGGCTTCGCCCTGGGCCACGTCATGAACGCCTACATGGCCCTGATGTCGACCGACGGCGCAGCCAGAGCGACGGCACGGGAGCGGTTCGCCTCTGCTCGCTTCGACGTCTCGTCACTCGACGCGCGTGAGCGGGCCCACGTAGGCGCTGGCGCGCCGGTGGCTCGACGGCGACATGCTCGGGGCCGGTGAGGCGCTGGCCTCGATCACGCTCGAGCACCCCCGCGACCTGCTGGCCCTCTCGGTGGGTCATCAGATCGACTTCTTCACCGGCAACGCCCGCAGCTTGCGCGATCGCATCGGCCGTTCGCTCAGCTCGTGGAGCGCCGAGGACCCCGACTACGGCTTCTTGCTCGGCATGTACGCCTTCGGGCTCGAGGAAGCCAACCTCTACGGGCGCTCCGAAGAGGTCGGCCTCCGTGCGCTCGAGGCCAACAGCGACGACGTCTGGGCCATCCACGCCGTGGTCCACACCTTCGAGATGCAAGGTCAGATCGCCGACGGGATCCGCTTCATGCGCGAGCGCCAAGCGAGCTGGGCGGAGGGCAACTTCCTCAACGTCCACACCTCCTGGCACTTTGCCCTCTTCGCCCTCCAGGCCGACGACGTGACGCGAGCCTTGGAGATCTACGACCGGGTGCTCCTGCCTGACGGCACCGAGGACATGGCGCTCCACCTGCTCGACGCCACCAGCCTGCTGTGGCGCCTGCACCTCGATGGCCACGCTGTCGCAGAGCGGTGGGGACCTCTCGCCGACGCGTGGGCGCTGTCGATCTCCCCTGGCCTCTATCCCTTCAACGACATGCACGCGGCGATGGCCTACGTGGGGGCAGGCAGGCACGTCGCCCTCCACGAGCTCATCGAGGAGCTGGAGACGGTGGCCAACACGCACGGACGCGCCGACACGGGAGCGCTCCTCACCGCCACCGTGGGCCTGTCGGTGTGTCGAGCGATCCGTGCCTTTGGCGACGACGACCATCGCTCGGCGGTCGCCGAGCTCATGGACGTGCGACCGCGTCTTCACACCTTCGGCGGGAGCCACGCCCAACGCGACGCCGTCGAGCGCACCTTGCTCCTCAGCGCCATCGCTGCGGGCGATCGAGACCTCGCCGCAGCGCTGCTCAGCGAGCGCCTGGCTCTCAACGAGGAGAGCTCGTGGTCGTGGCTGGCTCGGGCGCGCGCTGCGGACGAGCTCGGCGACCACCTCGCCGCCGAGGCATCGCGCGCTCGTGGAGCGGCGCTTGCGGCAGCGGCTCGGGCGGCGCTGGACCCATGAGGAGTCAGAAGAGCTCCGCCGAGCTCGATGCTCGCTCTCGGCTTGGGGTCAGTACTCGGCCTTGATCACGAAGAACGATCCCCTGATCGTTCCCGCCAGCTTCGACCTCTGTCGTGCGAACTTGAACGAGCTGAGCTCTTCGGGGACGTCCATTCCCTCCGAGAGCTTGAAGCCAACCGCTCTCTTGCCGCCGTCGAGCGTGTAGAGGACGTTGATCGAGAGGCCGCTCTCGTAGAACACGTAGGTCCATTGGATGTTCTCCACCTGGAACGAGGTGGCCTCGAGCGGGGGTGACGCGATGACGATGCCACGCTCCTCTTCCAAGATGCGGTGGACGAGGTCGATGGCCTGCTTGGCCTTGGCCGCCGGCTCCACCGTGAAGACGTGGTCGTACTTGTTCTTGAAGTAGCGCGCTTCGTTCGCCCGCAGGCCAGCAAGGGCCGGAGCGACCGGTGACGACTCCAAGCCCACGGTCGAGACCTCGACGAAATCGACGACGTAGCTCACGGCGCCCGAGCCTAGGTCGCAAGCCCTCCCGTCCACAGCACGACGTCGCTCTAGATCGAGCGATGCGTGATGGCTCCGGGCAGAGCTGCCGTCCGTTGCTCTGAGCGGGCAGAGACGTCGCTCCTTCGGAGTGATCATCCGACTACCGGTGACGTCATCACCGGCGGACTGGGCCGGCACGTCAAGCAGAACCTGGTGACGGCCGGTCCGAGCCAGGAGCAGATTTCGTTGCAGGGACTTGACATCATTTCCCGAGAGGTACATACTTCGTTGCATGACCATGAAACCAACAGCCACAGCGCACACAGGGATCTCATTTCGCACGCAGCCGGCGCCGGTGCTGCGGGTGATGGGCGAGCGGATCACCCCCCAGGTCGACCGGGCGCTGGGAGCGGCCGCCTTTGAGATGTTCGAAGTGGAGTCCTCCGAAGGCAGCGGACCGCCCCCCCATGGCCACCCCTGGGCGGAGGGCTACGTCGTCCTCGATGGGCAGCTGGCGGTGGTCGACTGGTCCGCCGGGATCGAGGAACCGACTGAGCAGATCCTCGACCCCGGTGGATCGGCGTACATCCCCGGGGGCGTCGTCCACAGCTTCCAGGCACGCAGCGAGCGGTGCCGGTTCACGGTGATCTCGACCAGAGGCGCACATGCCTTCTTCTCTGACATGGAAGAGACGCTCGGTGGTGCCACCGATGACATCGAGACCGTGATTGCGGTCGCAAAGCGCAACCGCATGTTCAGCCCGCTGTTTTGAGCGCGTCGACACCAAGTGCCAAGGCGCGGCGCTATTCGAGTCCAACCCGCGAGAGGCAGGCGGAGCAGACGCGGCAGCGGATCCTCGAAGTGCTGGCACGCCAGCTCGGACGGCCGGATGCCGTCGACGTCAACGTGACCGAGGCTGCCAAGGAAGCCGGCGTGTCGGTTCGGACCGTCTACCACTACTTCCCCGACCGCACCGCCCGCGTCGAGGCATTGGCCGAATGGACGAGGGAGGCACTCGGGCCGGTTGACCACCCGCTCCTCACGGCGGACGACATCCCCGGGTTCACCCGCGCCGCCTACGCCCGCGCCGAGCGTCAGGAGGCGTTCTGGCGGATCGGGATGGTGCCCGGCTTGTCCAGCGATGTCCGTCGTGCCCGCCACGGCCGGGTGCGACGACGCATACGCGAGCTGCTCGATGAGATCGGCGCGCCCGACCCCGAGACGGAACGAGCAACGGCAGCCATCATCCTTCTCGAGTCCCCCGAGGGCGGGGTGGTGTTGGTCGATATGCTGGGGTTGAGCTTCGTCGACGCCGCTGACGCTGCAGCAGAAGCGATCGCGGCAGTCATCGCTCAACTACGTGCCATCGCAGGCGAGAACCACTCGCCATAACGTCGAGCTTCCCTCGCCCGCAACGAGCAAGTCGAACGTTCCGACGAACTGTGTCGCCGAAGGTGGCGGGGCAGATCATCGCTCGATCACGAAGGGACCATGAGATGCCAAGCGGAGCGAAGGATGATCCCTGGAGGCTCACGACCCCGCCTGGGTCGTCGGAGTACACGATCTATCGGGACGACGACGTTGACCCGCCTCAGCTCGTCTGCCAGGTGGGCTCGACGAAGCTCACCTACCTCTGGCGGGCGGTCGACGACCTGCATGCGTGGCTCAGAGCGGAGGGCGACTGGGTGCTGCTCGGCGCGGCTGATGAGAAGAAGGAGCCAGCGGAGGGCACGGTCGAGGCATGGGGACGAGCACCTGACAACCCGGTCGGAGGTTGGTACGGCTTGCGGAAGGGCTACCGAGGTCGCTTTGGCATGTACCTGCCGCCGCTCCTCGAGGAGCTGGGCTTGGCCGAGGTCACCCACGAGGCTCGCAACAACAAGATGCGCGCTCGGAGCTAGCAGGTGACCTCGAGGCCGCCATCGCAACGTGCACAGGAAAGAGAGAGGCACCATGAGCTTTGACACGAAGAAGGGCACCCGGGGAGCCCGCCAACCGAAGGGTCCGATCTTCCGCTGGGTCAACTCGATCGCCGCGCGCCGGCTTCGGCGACGAGGTGGCAAGGTGATGGGATTCGAGGCCTTGGTCCTGACCACGGTCGGGCGCAAGAGCGGCGTCGAGCGATCCAATCCCGTCGCTTGGTTCCCTGACGCGGAACGGAGCTGGCTCATCGTCGCCTCTGCGAACGGTGCCGTTGACAATCCATCGTGGTACTACAACCTCGCTGCCAACCCGGACAAGGTCAGCATCCAGATCGCCGGTGAGACGATCGCTGTCGATCCAGCGCAGCTTGAGGGCGCCGAGCGCCAGGAGGCATGGCAGCGAATCTCGACAGCCGTGCCGCGCTTCGCGCAGTACGAGAAGAAGACTGATCGTGAGATACCGATCATTCGACTCGTGGCCCGGCCGTAGGGCCGTTGACGAGCGAGAGCGAGCTGGTCTGGTGATCGCCAGGGGGCACGTGGTTCTCTGAGGTGGTCCACGAAGCGTCGGTTGGAGATCGCCGCCGCCCGCACGGTGCCTCGATGACCCGACGCCTTCTCATCGAGACGATGACGGCACTGGCAACGTCGGGTGACCAGCGGCTGAGAGATCCTCCGAAGGGATCCTGACTGCTCCGGGAGCGGAGCGCGCTGGCTCCAGGTGACCGAGACGCTGCTACTGCTGGAGACGGGCGAGTCGCCCGAAGACCTCCGGCCCAAGCCGCAAGCCGTCATCCGCAGACACCGCAGGCGACACGTCGATGTCGAACACGTCGCTCCACTCGAACTCGAGCTCCATGATCGCGGCGACGTCGTCCGTGCTGAAGAAGGTGACCACGGCAACGTCGCTTGACATCAGCCAATGTTCAGCGAGCACGGAGATGCCCGCCGGGTACTCCCACGCGGTCCGCCGGACCAGTGCAGCGTCTCGCTCTGCACTCGTCACAGACGGTCGGTACCGAAGCAATGCGACGTAGTCCATGATCCCCCCTTTGAAGTGAGCTCCACAACCCCTTCATTTCGCACGGTACTCCTCACCGACTGCGATGGTGGCAATCGCTCGAACGACCTCGATGGCGAGCACCCCGACCGAGGCCCGCTCCGCCGTCTCCGATCCCGCCTCGGTCAGTGGACGAAGGTGCTGTCGCCTTCCTGTCATGAGGATGAGAGGTGCTTCGAGGCGAACCTTCGAGAGGAGCGTTCGAGAGGAGCGGTCGAGAGGAGCGGTCGAGCCTCATGTGCACCGAGACAGAGCTCACCCGTCGATGGTGCGACTCCTGGTCATGCCCAGCGCGCGTCTCGAAGGGGACCTCGGGTGCTGCCCACTCGCTGCTGGCGGTGGGGCCACGCGGCATTCGACGAGGTGTCGAGGATGGAGGCCAGCCGGTCGTAGCCGGGACGGGGGATCATGAACTCGAACCGCTGACCGTCCGAGGTGAGCCCAGTCAGGCGGCCTCGTTGACACCGCCCCCAGGAGATGCGAGGAGCAAGCTGGAGGCTGACGACTGCCGACCACGGCTTCGAGAACGGCGCGTCGGGCCGTTTGCGAGAGGCGTAGAAGGAGAGACCCCCGTCGTTCAAGATCAACGATCCCTTCTCCGTGCGCCGCCGACGACCGAACGATGCGCTGGCCTCCGTTCTGAAGGAGGTTGTCGGCGGCGGCGAGGGAGGTGCGTCGGCAGGCTTCTCAGAAGCACCGCGGTTCTTTCTGCCTCGAGCCTCCCGCTCCGACGTCAGCCACTTCGAGACCCATCGCACCGCCAAACCGGCGACCACAAGGGGCGCGACCGAGAGGAACACCACGAGGGGAATGGTGTAGAACTCCCACCCGTAGGTCACGTTGTTCATGGACGAATCCCGACCACCCCAGTTCAAGAGGCCGCTGCCTCCCCTGCACTCGACGGCGATGGCCAGGTAGGGAATCGCTATGGCCACGTAGGGCGCCCAGGTCTTCGCCACCGCCCCCCACGAACCACGGACTGGCCCGTGGACGTCGCGTCGCGGCAGCTCGACGCCCGGGCGCCAGAGCGCCTCTGGTCCATCTCGCAAGGCAGGGGCCACTCCTTTGTTGCTCCTGACAGGCCAGGAGCGAGCGGTCCTTCCTCCGTCGAACCTGGCATCAGCTACGACCATCTCACCCTCCTCTGCTGTGGGTCTCGATCTGCTGCGTCCGATCATGAGGGAGTCGGGTAAACGACTGGTAAGCGCCAGCACCTGGTCAGGGTTCTGCCCGTCGACGGCCGAGGTTCTTGTCTGCCACGCGCCGGCACGGTGTGCACGAAGCCTCAGTGAGGCACGTCAGAGAAAAACCAGGTGAGACCGAAGTCGAGATGACCTCCTGGCGTGGCCATCCGCATCCCGGACCCGGTGGCGCCACTGGTCCGTCGACCGAATCGATTCGCCAGGGCGTTGCTCTGACGACTGGATTCGTCCAGCCGATGTCGCCGGTCTCGCCGCTCGCCGGAACCGCTACAACAGCGCTTCGAGCCTTGCCGCGACCTCTCGGTAGCGGTTGACCGGGATGAGGTGCACGCCGTCGAACCTCTCGGACTCGTAGATCGCCTTGACCTGATCACAGGCAAGATCGACACCTGAGGCGCTGTCGCGATCGAGCTGGTCGATGATCTCCTCGGGAACAGCCAGCTGCGGCACCTCGTCGGTGAGCTTTCGAGCCATCGATGAGCTGGGAAGGACCATCACCCCCGCATAGATCGGCCCGACAAACTCGACCGTCGAGCGCCACTCGAGCAGCGCATCGAGCGAGTACGAGACCTGCGTGAGGAGAAAGTCGGCACCCTGCTTCCAGCTCGGCACGGGGACGAGACCGGTCGTGGCCCCCAGCCTGAGCGAGCTCCCCAAGCCCGAGCGCTCAGCGAAGGACCGAGCCTCTGCGATCATCGCCTTGACCGTGAGGTCGTCGGAGCGGGCACCGGTCTCGGGACGGTCTCCGTAGACGAAGAGGAACTCGTCTACCCCGTAGGCAGCGGCCGTGAGGAGGTCCCGTCGGAAGCCGAGGACGTTGCGATCACGGGCGTTGATGCAGGCGATGGAGCGACCGCCCATGAGGCGCACTTCGTGCGCCACCGCGATGCTCGAGACCGTCGCCCGACCGATGTGGTTGTCGGGGATCAAGAAGGCAGTCGCCACCTTGCCCAGCACGCCGATCTGATGACGCACCCCGGTCAGGTCCGATCGGGTCGCCGGTTCAACCTCACAGATGATCTCGAATGACCGCTGCGCCATCCCCACACGATAAGCCGGGCATCGAGGGAGCTCGCCCCTCGAGCGTTGCTTGCGGAGCCCCGGCACCTCGGGCTGAAGGTGCGATCAGCCCGGCCGATACCGAGCGACCTGCACACCGGTGCTCGAGGTCGTAGCGGAGATCAGCTCAAAGGTCCTCGCCTCGCCGTCGCTCGGGAACAGCGTCTTGCCGCCACCCAGGGTGATCGGCTCGATCATCAACACCAGCTCATCGACGAGGTGCGCAGCCAGCAAGCTCCGCACCAGCGTGAGGCTGCCGTACACGTAGATGTCGCCCCCGGTCTGCTCGCGAAGCTCAGCCACCTTCTGGACCAGCTCTGCCCCTCGGATGATCGTCGTCGGCCTCCAGGTCAGGTCATCGTCGCTCAGCGTGTCCGACACCACGTACTTCTGGGCCGAGTTGACCCAATCGGCGAAGGGATCTCCCCCGCGCTCGGGCCATGCTGCCGCAGAGACTTCGTACGTTCGGCGCCCTTGGAGGAGGACCTCACTCCTCTCAGCGATCTCTCCGATGACCGGACCCATGACGTCAGGATCGAAGTAGGGCATCGACCAGCCACCGTGGCGAAAGCCACCGCTCGTGTCTTCCTCCGGGCCACCTGGCGCTTGGACCACTCCGTCAAGGCTGATGAACTCACTGACCACCACTCGCACGGCACCCTCCCTCTCGGTGATGACTCTTGCCATGAGCATTGTGATCCATCTGGAGCCGAGAGGTGCGTGCGTCGACCCGACAGGGTGGACGTGCTCTGGAGCACCGGCTCGGCTCGGATCGCACGTCGACGTTATCGGTCTCAGATGACCCCGGACTGTTCGAGTCCCAGAACGTCACTCCCCGACGCGAGCGACTCGGAGACGTCGGCAGCCCGAGCGGCGTTGGCGACTCTGGCACTCTGGTTCGTCGATGCCTGCTCACTGGGGTTCACCGTTCGAAGACCGAGATCGGAACCAGATGCCCGTCGAGAGCCAGGGTGCCACCGAGTCCACCTAAAGGCCTCGCCTCGCGACTGCGATCGACCGGTGGTGCCTTCGAGGTCAAGCACTGGATCGCTTGACCAGCATTCGTGGGCAGCTGCAGGAGAGCCGCTCGAGAGACGAGCGCCGCGTCTGCTCAGTCGGCCGGATGACCTGGGGTCATCTCCGGGCTGCGCTGAAACATCATGAGCCCCGACTGGTTCCCGCGCCCTCCTGAGGTTGCCGTCACCACCATGGCTACGTGGTCCCCGACGTCGTGGCGATCATCGATGGTTCCTTCGATCCAGGCGACGCAGTCGTCGAGCAGCGGAGCGCCCGTGACGCCGGGGTGCGTGGGGCAGCGCTTGAACTTGTCGATCTGATCGCCGGTCTCCTCCCCGAAGAGCTCCGCGAGCTCCGCCTGGTCCTCCCCCAAGAGGTGCAGAGCGAGGACCTCGGAGCGAGAGACGACGTCGAACGTGTGGTTCGCCTTTGAGATACACACCACGAAGCGGACTGGCTCGATGCTGCACTGCGTGGTGAAGCCCACGATGCAGCCGGAGTCGCCGTCGCTCGCAGAGGTCGTCGTGACCACCGTCAAGGGGAAGTCGGCCGCTGAGGTGAACGCGTCGGTCGGACCTTCGCCTCCCGTCTGATCCGACGTCCCCATGACGATGGAGTCGTCCAACGCTTGCGTCTCCGCCATGACCACATCCTCCCTTTGGTTCTTCCGCTCGAGACTCCGTACCCGCTTGAGAGCAGGTCATGCATGCATCGAGCCCGCGGGCCGGCCCCACTCCCTTGCCGGTGAGCACTCGAGAGCATCTCGTCTGAGCGAACAGGACGAGGCACGGTCGTCGTCGCCTGGCAGGCCGAGCCCTCTTCAACCTCCAGTGGGCAAGCCCAGTGCCTCTCGAGCTTGCTGAGCGGCGGCGTGAAACGCAAGCTGTTCCTGATAGGAGACGGGGAACGTGGTACCCGAGACGCCCGCGTTCCAGTTGTCGATGTCGGTGGAGACCTTCAGAAGCTGCGCTTTGAAAGCTGCCATCGCAGGCTGAGCTTGCGCCGGCCACTCGGTGCTCTCAAAGCCTTGGAGGTTGCTCTGCACCGTCTGAGCGAGGCCAAGGATGTCCACCTGGCGCTGCGTGAGCGTTTGTCGAGACCACGTCTGGCGCTGGACGTCGATCTCGGTGAAGGCTCGATCGAAGCTGAAGGCGAGGTTGAGATAGGCCAGCGCCGCACCGGTGGGTTGGTAAAAGGTGAACGATGCCGCCTGGACGGCGGTCGGGACGAGCCGGATCCCGTTTGGGGTCATGAGCACCTGACCATCGGCAGCGGTGAGCGGGGGTGCAGCGCCGTCGACGTCGAGCTGCGTGAAGACCGGGGGTGAGATCTGAGGAAAAGGAAAGTCAACAGCCGAAGACGAGGTCGGCGACGGATCTTCAAGGATCCACTCAGCTCCGATCGCTGTCCGTCGAACAGCGTCTTTTGTTGCGACAGACCTGCTCATGGTGCGTGTGTGGTCAGTGAACGCGACGGTCCACCGCTCGCCCGCCTGAAAGATCCTCGCTGACACCAGATCTCCCGCTGCGACGGTGCCAAGATCCTGAGGCAAGTAGTGGTGAGCAACATCGCTCCAGAACGCCCGGTAGCGGTCGAGGCCGGACGCCGTGCGCGTGACGATGATCCCGACTTGGACGAACTCATTGTTTCCGCTCACCGACTGAATCCCGATCCAGATCGCAGCGTCTCCGGGAGTCGAGGTGTCGCTGATCGCAGGAACGTGCCAGGCGGCGGACGTCTCGCTGAGCGTCCCCACCCAGTGGTAACCACCAAAGCCGGTTTCCGGGTAGACATCCGCTGAGCTCGAACGTGACGAGGAGCCCGCCTTAGAGGACGTGGCCCGTTTCGGCGACGAGCATCCGCTCAGCAGAACGATGACGGCGAGCAGGACGCCTATCCGCTTCACCATTCTCACTGCGCAGCTCACACCTTCTTGAGATCGCTCACGGGGACAATACGACGCGCTGGCATGGCGCGGCCCTGTGTCCTGCCGGAGGCTGAGGCGGAGCGCTGTGCACTGTTCGAGGTGTCCTCACTCTCCCCCACGGACCAGCCCGGAGCTAGGAGTTGGGACCAGAGGCGCTCAGCTGGGCTCCTGCGAACAACCAGAGGACCGATCCATCAGAGGCCATCACGAGATTTCTGGGTGCAGGTGGGGGTAGGTAGGTGCCGAGGGGCGAGACAGGGATCAGATCGTTGTGCCAGCTCCGGTCGATACGTTGGAGCGAGTACGCGTTGGTCGAGTTGTCCTTGGTCACGACCCAGATGTTGTGCGAGTCGGCGGCGACACCGTCGATTTCGGTGACCTCGCCGGGGGGGAGGTTCGGTGGCGTGAGGTTGTACGAACCAAGCGAAGCGCCCGTCGCGACGGAGAGCTTCAGGATCCCTGTACGACCCCCGGTGAAGAGCTGCCTTCCAGACAAGGAGACCCAGCACCCCGAAGCGCCTGTGACCTTGCTCGCCCACTCGGTGGCACCAGTGGCCATGTCGATGGCGAAGAGCTTGGAGTTGTCTATCTGTCTCACGAAGAGACTCGACCCGTTCGACGCAAAGTTGCACGTCGGGGAGGCGAGAGGGGTGGCGAAGGGTATGGACGCGAAGAGCGTGCCATCGGAGACCTGGTAGCCCGAGAGGTCGGTGGCCGTCTGGATCCAAAGGTGTCCTGTGCTGTCGACGGCCACGTACATGATGGGACCCGTCACGGGGATCGTCTGGACAGAGGCTCCCGTCGTCGCATCGAACTCCGTGACGATGTTGGACGCTGATGCCACGAAGACATCGGTCCCGTTGGACGCCAGTGCTCCGGGGGTGTCGAACTGGTAGGAGGGCCCGTCGATGACACGAACGAACGCCTCGGTGCCGGCGGTGAACTCCGTGACGGTGTTCGAGTTCGCCTCGGAGATCCACACGTGGCTCTTGTCGGTGGCGATCGCCGATGGGTATCCGACCTCTTCAGGTGACGAGTAGAGCACAGCGGCTTGGGCTCCAGTCGAGTCCGACAGCAGAAGGATCTCGTTGGAGAGCAGTGCGGTGACCCACAGGTTCGTGCCGTCGTCAGCGAAGGCGGTGAACCCGCCACCTAAGGGTGGCGTGACCGTTGCCAGGGTCGCACCGGTCGTCGCATCGAACTCGCGCAAGTTCGCAGCGATCGGCGCATCGAACGCTCTCAGGTTCACGGTGGCGAGCACCCAGACCCCTGCGGGCGTAGGGAGGATCCAGCCCGCAGAGATCAGATCGGGCTCTGTGTGAGAGGTGAGCAGCGCTCCGGTGGTGCCATCGAACTCGGCGATGGACCCGTCGCTGTTGAGAGTGAGTCCTCCCTGGCTCACGACCCAGAGGTTCCCTGCGCCGTCGACAGCCACGCCCGAGGGCGGACCCATGCCCTCCGGGTTGAGCTGCGGTCCCGACGTCACTTGGCTGGTGGCGATGTTGATCGTCTGAAGGGTTGTTCCCATGAGGAAGACGTTGGTCCCGTTCGAGACGAGCTTGTCCCCGTTGATGGCCCGGCTTCCGATGGAGATGCTCACCATCCCCACCTGGGCTCCTGTCGACAGGTCGAACTCCCGCAACCAGCCCGTCCCGTCCAAGACCCACAGGTGCGTGGCATCTACGGTCATCGTGAACCACGAACGCGACCCCGCCGGATCGAGCACCTGGATCTCGGCACCAGTCGACGCATCGAGCTCAGCAATGGGACCGATGGTGCTCTGGACCCACACGTGTGAGCCGTCGTCGGCGATGGACTTGATCGCCGTGGCTGGCAGCCCCAGCGCGGCGAGAGAGAACGTCGCGACGTAGGCGTGCGTGAGTCGGTCGATCTCGAGCACGCCCGCGCCCCATCGGTTGACGACCCAGGCGTGCTGAGCGTCGAGCGCGACCTGGTTCGGGTAGCTCATCTTGCCGACACCCATGATCCGGGTCGAGGTCGCCAGGGGGGCGGGGGATGCTTGAGCGGAGAGCGGCACCGAGGTGACGAGCACCATGAGGACGACGGCCATGACGACACCTACGACGGAGCGAGAACTGCGGAGGTGCATCGGCGTCTGCTCCGAACCTAGGGCGTGAGCTCTGTGACGGAGTTGGAGGTTGAGTTCGCCACCCAGAGGTGCGTGCCGTCGCCCACGATGGCGCTCGGCGAGTGGAACCGATAGGTCGAGAAGGGGAGCACCTGTACGAGGCTGCCATCTGACTCGTTGACCTCGGTGACCGAGTTCCCTGCACGGTTCACCACCCACACGTCTCCTCCTTGGACGGCGAGGGAGACAGGCGTGCTGAACTGATAGGAGGCGCCTTTGACCACCTTGACCAAGGTGCCGTCGGCTTCGTTCAGCTCGGTGACCGAGTTGGACGACCCGTTGGCGACCCAGAGGTGCGTGCCGTCGGAGGCCAAGGCGACGGGGCCGTGGAACTTGTAGGCAGCAGCGGAGAAGTTCGCCACCAGGCTGCCGTCGGATTCGTTCAGCTCGGTGACCGAGTTGGACGATCCGTTGGCGACCCAGAGGTGCGTGCCGTCAGAGGCGAAGGCGTCGGGGGCATTGAAGTCGTAGGAGGAGCCCGAGAGCACCCTGACCAAGCTCGCATCGGCCTCGTTGAGCTCGGTGACCGAGTTGCCGACTCGATTGGCCACCCACAGGTGCGTGCCGTCCGAGAGCACCGCGTCGGGATAGTTGAAGCCGAGGGAATTGGCGAAGTAGTACCCCGCATCGCTCCCGTCAGACTCGTTGACCTCATCCACGGCGTCACCGGTGGCATCAGGCACCCAGAGGTGCGTGCCATCGGAGGCAAGCGCTGTTGGATAGTCCTCGCCCGTGATCTCTCGCACGAAGCTGCCGTTGGCTTCATCGATCTCAGTGATTGCGTTGCTGCTGGCGTCCGCCACCCACAGGTGCGTGCCATCGGTGGCGAGGCCCAAGGGGAAGCTGAACAAGGAGCCGCTCACGGCTTGGACAAATGACCCGTCGGACTCGTTGACCTCGCTGATGCCACTCGTGAGGGAGCTCGTGACCCAGAGATGCGTCCCATCGGCGGCGACGGACGCCGGATCGTTGAACGACCCCGCATCGAGCGTCCCCACCAGCGCTCCGGTGGCTTCCGTGAGCTGCGTGAGCGAGTTGCCGTAGCTGTTCACCACCCAGAGCGATCCTCCGTCGGAGGCCATGCTGACGGGTCGGCTGAAGCCATAGGTCTTGGCCGGGAGCTTCTTGATCAGGCCGCCGGTGGACTCGTTGATCTCGGTGAGCGAGTTGCCGTAGACGTTGGCGACCCACAGGTGCGTGCCGTCCGAGGTGACAGGACCGGGCTCATTGAAGCCGTACGTCGCGCTTGAGATCTTTGAGACGAGGCTGCCCGTTGCCTCGTCGATCTCGGTGACCGAGTTGCCCCAGTGATTGGTCACCCACAGATGCGTGCCGTCCGAGGCAAGCCCTGCAGGTGAGGCCAGCCCGAACGATCGGGCGGCGATCACTCGAACCAGGCTGCCGTCGGATTCGTTGATCTCGGTGATCGCGTTGCCGACTGGGTTCGCACCCGGGAGCTCTCCGTTCGGAAGTGGATCGTTGGCGATCCACAGGTGCGTGCCGTCGGAAGCCAGCGCTTGGGGATACTGCAACCGGTCCGCGGGCGCCGAGATCACCCGCACGAGGCTGCCGTCGGCTTCGTTCAGCTCGGTGACCGAGCTGCCATTCTGGTTGGCGACCCACAGGTGCGTGCCGTCGGAGGCGAAGGCATCAGGGTCGTTGAACTGAAAGGCCGAGCCGTGGAGCTCCTGCACCTCTCCCCCGTCGGGCACGCTCACCTCTGCAACGGAGTTGGTGCTTTGATCGGCGACCCAGAGGTGCGTGCCGTCGAAGAAGTCGACGGACGGTCCGCGAAGCCACGCGTGCAGGACCTTCGCACTCACCGCAGGCACAGCCGAGCCGCCAGTCGGCGTGGTGGCTGACAGCGCTGGTTGCGCTCCGGTCCCAATCGCGAGAACCATGACGACGATGGCGATCAGGCTTTGCACAGGGTGGCGCACGAGAACCCCTTTTGATTGAAATCTGGCCATCGATCGCTCCTCAAGGTACGTCTGGTCCACTCCCAGTTCAAGCGTCGAACTGAGCCGTCGACTCAGAGCATGGCGGCCCCGAGTAAAGGGTGAGTAAGGAGCATCCGCCTTGGGGAGATTTGTCGATGGCGGTAGGGATCCTTTTGTCCGAATTCTCCAAGAATCTCAGAGGACCCAGCTTCCATGCCACCTTGAGCCTCGCCGCCAAGGTGCCCGTTCGCGTCGTCGCCGATCGACTTGGACACAGCTCAGCCGGCTCAGCCGCCTTCACCTTGCGCCGCTATGCCCTTGTGGTTCCTGGCATGCAAGCTGCTACCGCCCACCTTCGCGGATGTGCTCACGATTGAGCCGCTTTCCCGACCTGAGCCAGCAATGTGACGGTGTGGTATCTGTTTTGATACCATTATCTCATGGAGGCAGCGACGATGATCCGTTTGGCACGTGAGCGATCAGGGCTCAGCTTGCGGCAGCTCGCTCACCGAGCAAAGACGTCCCACGCCACCCTGAGTGCCTACGAGGCAGGCCGGGTCGACCCTGGGTCTCGCGTCGCCGAGCGAATCGTCAGAGCGGCTGGTTTCCATCTTCGATTCGAGCTCGAGCGTGAGCACCGCACGAGCAACGGTGCGAGTGCAGGAGACGAGCTCGCAAGCGTCCTCGAGCTCGCCGAGCACCTTCCCCACGGTGCCCGTCCTCGGACCTTGAGCACTTCTCGGATCTTTCCTCGGTCATGACCACACTCCTCGAGAAGCTGGGTCTGCTCGAAGACGCCTTCATCGAAGCCTCAATCCCTCATGCGTTCGGCGGCGCTCTGGCTTTGGCGTTCTGCGTGAACGAGCCACGCGCCACGGTAGACATCGATGTGAACGTCTTTCTTCCTGTCGACGACGCAGCTCGACTCCTGCAGGTTCTCCCGAGCGACGTCGAATGGAGTGACGACGACAAGAACCTCCTCGTCCGAGACGGTCAGGTCCGACTCTGGTGGGAGGCAACACCGATCGACGTGTTCATGAACACCTCGAGCTTCCATGAGGGAATCGCCGAAAGGTCTCGGTTGGAAGACGTGGGCGGCAGATCGTTCCCGTTCCTCGGCTGTCAAGACCTTGCCGTCTTCAAGGCCTTCTTCGACAGGCGAAGGGACTGGGCCGATCTCGAAGCGATGTTGGTGGCTGAGAGCTTCGATCTCGACCGTGTGATCGGGATCTTGGCTAGGTACCTCGGAGCCGACGATGAGCGGATCGCTCACCTCATCGAGGTCAGTAGGACCCTCCCCGACCCTGATGCTCCCCCTCCTCGATTCGAGATTCCCCCGCGTGACAGACGGCCCAGGCTCCTGAGCTTCCGAACTCATCGAGCAACGCTTGACCGCTTGATCTGGCCCCAAAGGGATACGTGGCTGAAGCCTCGCAGGACCGATAGCTCTGAGTCGTGAACCGAACAGCACTGCCATGGCCCACCATGGCTCAGATCACATCGAACCGGGGCGTTGCTGCTTCAGCGAGGGTGGCGGATCACGCAGCGATCCCCCGGCTGGGCCATCCGACCCCAGAAGGTCACCCTGCAGGCGGTGTGATCGAGTCGGCGGCGATGGTCAGCAGCGTCCTGGTCTCCACTCGTCCCGAGAAGTTCGGGTAGTCGATGCCCAAGTACTTGTGGGAGATCTCGTCGATGCTCTCGGCTCCGCCCTCTGTCGTCGATTCGATGACACGACCTCGCACGGCGAAGTAACGCCGGGTCTCATCAGGATCGACCACGTTCACCGCCACACGAGGGTCTCGTGCGACGTTCCTCGTCTTCTGCGTCCAGTCGGGCGTGTTGATGATGATGTGCTCGCCGTCAGTGGTCACCCACGTCTGCGTGAGCTGGGGAGAGCCGTCAGGCATGACGGTCGCAAGGAAACAGGGACTTGGACGGCGGAGCAGGTCGAGCAGCTCCTGAGGCAGTGGAATCGACAACGCTGGCTCCTTGATCTCGCAGGTTTGCTCATGAAGGTAGATCACGGGTCAGAGGCCGTGACGTCGCCTGAGATACCGGCACGAGACGCGCCATCACAGAGTGACGGCCGTTTGCTTCCTCAAGCTCGGACCTTGATGTCCCAGTGGCGGCCTGGCACTCCAACTCGCGATTCTGAGTGGGGATCCGAATCGCTGACGCTATCTATATGTCCCAATCGGCACCCATCCCACCCAAATCCACATCGATATCCACAATCCCTGCTTCAGCAAGGTCGAGGATCGGCTTAATTATGTTCTTGGAGGCGTAGTTCTCCACTCGATCTTCAGCGATGTTCGAACTGGAAGGCACATCTCGGAAACCCCGCATTGACGCTCGTCGTACTTCAGCCTCAGCCCGCTTCTCCTCAAGCTCAAGCGTCTTGATTTGAATCTCAAGATCATCGAGTTGAATACCCTTCCGTGATCGCGTTCCTTCATAAATCTCTTTCCGGAGAACGACAAGCTGTCCAGCTACTTTCACGAGTTCTTTGATGGCCAACCACGGAATAGCGACCGCGGCAATTTCGGCAAGATTCACAACAATGACTGCCGGGGATGCCACCTTCAGAGAAACAAGCGTGGTAGGCGGAATGTAGGGACGAGGACCTGAATCAAGCCTAAAAGTATTTAGCAGCCCTCTTAATCCTTCAAGTACCTCAAAAAAGGTATAAATCCTCTTACCCAGAACGTCAGTCAGCGAGATCCTCGGACGGATCGGACGGACTCAATTGAAATCCAACTGGAATTTCTACCGGTGACTGCTGGCTCGTGACTTGTGCGATCGAAACCAAGGATTGATAACCAACTTCAAGCACGGTTCGCCCACGAGAGAAATCAATGTCAATTACCACACCGCCTACTGAGACGTCCGACGTCACGAATTTAATCGTGACCCCTTGGGGAGATCTGAGGCGGGCTTCTCTGAGCAACTCGATGGATTGAGTGTCCGTGAATTCGACGATTGCACCGACCTCGCCAACATCCAGAGCCATCCCTCTCGCAACGAAAAGGAAACCCTTCTTGGACACTAAAATTTCGACCTCTAACCGTATTTCTCGATACGAATATCGACCGTTCAGAGACAAATCCTCATAAGGCTCAGACGCTCGAGCTACGTCGAACCATTAATCGAGATGTATCTGTCATATCCGGCACGGAGAAGGCTGCCGTAATGCGTCCACATCCTCTTCGAGACTGGTCCGTATCCTTGCGCCTCCAGTCTTTCGTTGAGGACTGGAAGGCTCGCATCACCGCCAGTGGAGACAAAAATTCCCCATCCAGCGCGAACGTCTTTGAAGTGGCATTGGCCATCGAAGCGTCCTCAATCAGGTTGATTAGGAATTTACATCTTTACCGAAATGATAAACGCCCATCTCTCCCTGCCTACTGAGATCAAGGAAGACGAGCACTTCGAGTTACCTCAAGAACCCGCTCAGCCGAGAGTTGCCTGATTGAGATCGATCTCTTCGTCCTGAACGGGTGGTCAGGTAGATCGACGCTGCATTGACGATGACCGATGAGAAGGGATCGTTGATAGCGATGCGCGCCGCTGAAGCGCAAATGGACAAACGCTTCTGAGGGCAGATCCGAAACGGCGTGATCAGAAAGAAATGACGTGTGGAGAGATAGCGTTTTCCCTCGTCATGCCATGATCGAGCATGCGCTCAGCACGTCAGACGACAACCTCGATCACGTTGGTCCTATCCGTTGGACTCCTTCTTGGGTCATGTAGTTCGTCCACGAGTTCTATTCACTCACAAGCACCGAAGAAGAAGGCCATTGCTGCGAAGGTGAAGGCAACAACCACGACGTCGCCCACCACGACGTCAACAACAGCAACCACGACACCACCGACGACGACACCCACATCAGCTGCTTTTGTTCCACCTGCTACAACGACGACACTTGGACCACCCGCCCTGACCTGGTCTCCGAGCGCCCAACCGGTGATTCACCTGGCGTCAGGTCAAAGTGCCCAAGTGACGGTCACCGGTACCAACACTGGCGGAGGTTCGGTTCAGATCGGTCCTACCAACATCGCCGCAGAGGACGATGGGATGAGCATCGACACCGACACGTGCACCAGCGGGGTCGTGCTCGGAGCGGGTCAAAGCTGCTCGATCACGTTCGGAGGAATGGGCCCAGCCGTCGCCTCAGCGATTTCGGATGTGTACATCACCATCTCGACTTCGGTAGGACGTGCCGGAGTGGGGCTCGAGGTACTGACGCCCTAGGTCACACCAGACGAAACCAACCAAGCCAGCCATCAACCTTCAGGATCGTTTGATCTTGGAAGGAAGATCGAATTCGCTTGCTCGGAAGACCAGCATCGTTCAGGACATCTCGTCAGCGCTTCTGCGTGGGAATCAAAAAGGCGAGCTCAACCCCAAGTCAGTCCGCAACGTTCCACTCCACGTCTCGCTCGGGAGGCTTCGGGCTGGTCCCAAGGAGACGGCACCTCGCGCCGCCTGTTCGACTCCAGCCGAGATGGTCACTCCCGCCTTGGGCCTTGCGGGCAGGTAGTCGACCGACGTCTCGACCGTGAACTGCGAGCCAGAGAAGCTTGTCGCTTGGGCGTTCACGACGCCGTTGATCGAGATCGAGGCGAGCGTCGAGGCTGGCAGGCTGCAGCCCGGATAGATCCCGATGAGCACCTTCTGCGGGGTCAACAAGACTGAGAACGGCGAGCCGCACGACCCAGCGAAGCCTGACGACAACGTCACGCCTTGGTAGCTGGTCAGGCGGACTCCAGGTGGGAAGCGAACCAAGACAGAGTCGTACCGACTGCCGGAGAGCGCGCCATGCACAGAGGTCTTGAAGCCCACGTGCCACGAGGTGGTCGCATGCAACTTCTCGCTCGTTGGTGCCACAGTGACGTTGCTGACGGAGGTCGCCGGGATCTGCAAGGCGTAGAGCTTCGAGTTGTAGCCGTCGAGCGCCCAGACGAGGCCACCCTCGGAGGCGATGCTGGTCAAGTCGCTGCCTCCCTCGTTGGGCAGGGGCGTGGAAGGTCCCATGACCGTGCCCGACGCCGCATCGATCTCGGTGACCGTGCCGCTCGTGGCGCTCGCCACCCAGACGTAGTTTCCGTCTGCTGAGATCCCGATGGGCCCTGCCCCCACCTTGATCGTCCGGAGGAGCTCTCCCGTGCTCGCGTCGATCTCCGTGACAGAGTTGGATCCGAAGTTCGCGACCCACACGTCAGTCCCGTCATCGGAGATCGCCGTTGCCCCTCCGCCCACAGGGATGACGTCCACGACCTTGAACGTGCTCTCGTCGATCTCTGTCACGTCCTGAGCTCTGCATCCGTCACCCACACGTGGGCACCATCGCTCGCCACGGCTACCGGGTCCGTCCCGAGGGTCAGTGAACGAGTCACCACACCCGTGGTCGGATCGATCTCGCTGATCGTTTCATTGCCCAGGACCCAGACGCCTTCGCTGTCGGCGGCAACCGCATGCGCTCCGGTGGCGACAGGGATCGTCTTGATGACCTTGGCGGTTGATGCCTTGATCTCACTCACCGAGGCTGATCCCTTGTTGGCCACCCAGACGTCTTGGCCATCGGAGGAGATGCCCGTCGGGGACGTCCCGACGGGGATGGGCTTGCTCAAGGCGAAGCCGTTGTTGGCATCGATGTCTTGTACCGATGCGCCCGCGTAGTTGGCGATCCAGACATGATTCGCGTCAGTCGAGATCGCCGTCGGTTGCGTGTACTCCGCCCCTACGGTGACGTACCCAGCGACTGGCACCTGCCCCGGAGCCGGCAGCTTGCCTGCGGTGCTGCTCCAGAGGGCTTTGCCCCATGCGGTGGACAGCACGAGCGCGCCGTTGTTCTGCATGACGACCTTCGAGCCAGGCTCGCCTTGCGTCCCGCTCGTCCAGCTGACGAGGCTGCCCGCCGTCAGGACCTTGAGCGCACCGTTGTTCCCGAGGATGACCTCGAGCTCCGGCGTTGGACCCTGTCGTCCTCGTCGACCAGAGGGCGCCCGACGGACCCCGAACCACAAGGTTCCCGTTTGGCTGGAACGTCGCCGTGTAGAGCGAGTTCGACGACGTCAACGTATCTCCCGGCGAGAGCGACTCGCCCGCCAAGAGGGTCGTGACGGGTGTGATCGTGACGGTCGAAGATGCTGAAGACCAGCCGAAGTCCTGCGACGTGAGGATCTGGAAGTCGGACCCAGGAAACTGACCGAGAGAGGGATTGGTGATGCCACCCAAGGTAAAGGCACCTTCGACACCTGCCGACAGCGAGCAGCCCGAGGGAAGCGTCACCGCAACGGTGTTCGACGCAGGACTCGTCACGACGGGATCAGCGCAGCTCCCAACGAAGCCGCTGCCGAGCTGGACCTGAGGTGAGGAGGAGATCCCAAAGGACGCTGGCAACCTGACGGAGAAGTAGTCCTGGTTCGAACCGTCAAGTGAGCCGCTGAGTGACGGAGTGAAGGCTCCCGTCCACGGCGCCGACGCGTTCGCCTCGGTGCTGGTCGGCCCAATGGACACGCCGCCCACTGTGGTGGTGAGCTCGACCAAGCTGGAGGCCCCATAGCCATCGACCCACGTTCGAACGCCGTCGGAGACGACAGCTTGCCCAGACTGGAACTGGGAGAAGGAGTTCAGGAGCTGACCGTTCGAAGCGCTCAGCTGCACGAGGGTCTGAGCGCCCGTCGTGATCCAGAGGCTCGAACCGTCGTCAAAGACCGAGTAGGGATACTCACCATTGCCGAGGTTGATGGTGTTCACCACCTGGGAGGTGGCGGGATCGATCTCCGAGACGGAGTCGGAGTTGATGTTGGTCACCCAGACGTGGGAGCCGTCGCTGGCAACAGAGTCCGGGTAGCTTCCGACGGGAATGGTGGCGACGATCGATCCGGTTGCGGCGTTGATCTCGGTCACCGAGTCGGCGTAGGGGTCCGTCACCCAGACGTCAGTGCCGTCCGAGTCGATGGCAGTTGGGTAGGGCACGTTCTGGATGGTTCGAACCACCGTTTGGGTCGCGGCATCGATCTCGGACACGGCATTGTTGCCCCCATCCACCACCCACACGTGGGTGCCATCAGAGGAGAGGGCTCCGGGATAGCCGCCTGCAGAGATGGGGGTGCCCAGCAGAGCGCCCGTCGCCGCATCGATCTCCTGCACCGTTCCAGGGGAGGCAGACACCCAGACGTCAGACCCGTCATCGGCTATCCCCTGCGCATCGCCGAGTCCCGAGATCATGTTGGTCATCCGACCAGTGGTCGCGTCGAACTCCGTGACCTCACCTGCGCTCCCCGAGATGCCCCAGATGTCTTCTCCATGCATCGAGAGTGCATCCATGGGCAGCACAGTGCGGATCGTGCGCGTCGCGACAGAGCCCGCTGGCATCGATTGCACAGGAGCTGCCTCGATTGAAGGTTCGAGGAGAGACCCGGTGCTCCCCGACGCGGGGATCGTCATCACCAGCTGGCTCGAGAGCACCAGGACTGCTGCCCCGAGTCCACACGCAAGCACCCCGAATCGGCCCGACCGGCTAGGCGGAGAAGACACAGCTGGCCTGGGGAACCGCCGGAGCTGCACGAGCGAAATCATAGTTGAGTACCGTCTCGACGAGCTTGGCTCTGGTCCCCCAGGGGGGCGACAAGCAATCGCCCTGCGAGCAGTCGGACCTGGCCTGAGATCTCAGGTTCCAACGTGCTCTCCTCATCTCTGTGCCATCTGCTCACAAAGGAGGATCCCGAACCGCAGTCGTCAGAGGCGTTTGCCACAGCCCAGCATTAGTTTCGGGCACGACCTGATCCCCAAGACCTCCGGAGCTGTGGATGCTTGAGAAGCACAAGGCCCAGAAAGCTTTGAAGGAACACCAAGCGGCGCTGGCCCGTTGGAAGACTCAACGAGATGGCTGCGCTCACCTGCTCGAGATTGCCCAGGGGTTCAACGGGGAAGCCACCGACGAGGTCATGCTCAAGGCCGGCGAGGCCCTCTTCTACAAGGTGACCAGCTGCAGTCTGGTCGAGGAACGCCGAGGGACTGGCCACTACCAGGGAGGCTCCACCGGCGTCTCGATCCCGATCGGTTCGATCGGAGGCCGATCCGTCCGCTACCGGGTAGGAGCCAATCGCGGTCACTACGTCCAAGGCGCCCCCGTGCCGACGGCCATCGACACGGGAACGGTCTTCATCACCAACCAACGGGTGATCTTCGCCGGCAGCAACCAGACCCGCGAGTGCCTCTACGCCAAGACCATCAGCATCTCGCACGATGATCGCTGCCGGCGAGACCACGATCTCGGTCTCGAATCGCCAGAAGCCGACCGTGCTCCACTATGGTGCCGCCCTCTCCGGCTCTTTCGACTTCCGTCTCGAGCTGGCCATCGCGCACTTCAACGGGACACTCCCCCAGCTCATCGACAACCTCACCACCCAGCTCTCCCACATCGATGGGGAACGGCCGCCGGACCTCGAAGCCCCACTCGCGGCTACCCCGGCGGCTCCGTCCCCGCCGGCGACATCAGACGGTCAGGCACCTGCCCTACCTCCACAAGCTGCATCTCCTCCGTCCACACATCCGCCCGCAACTTCGCCCGAGGATCACGAGGCGTTCTGGGAGTACCAATACTTCGCGACAGAGCTCGCGCAAGGGCTGGCTGATCTCCAACCGAGCTATCTCGAATACCAGGGACAGGTGGCGAGTGAGCCCGGTTTGCCGGTTGGAGATCCCCCCACCAACCTTCACTGGTTCTCGGACGAGCTCTCGAAGATCGTCGCTCGAGTCGAAGTGGTCCTCGCGCCGAGCAACCTGGAGAAGGCGTTCGGAGCGCCCGGCGTGTCCGGAGACGAGGTGGCGATTCGAAGCGCGGCCGCCGACTTGTGCACCATCTACTCAGACCTGATCTCCTGGGGCCTGCGCGTCGGGGTGCGAGCGTCGAAGCCAAGTGGAAGCCGGTCTACGCAGCGCTCTCTCTGTTCGTGAGTCTTCCGCTCCATCAGATCCAAGACTTCTCCGCCGTGGTCTCAGCGAACGTGGCTCGGATCGTGGCCGATGTGCGGGCTCAGAAGCCCACCGACGAGCACCTCGTCCTCACGCTGCAAGTGTCGATCGATCCCAATGCGGAGTCCGCGTTCGAGGCTGCGCTCGCGGCAGTGAAGAGCACCCTCTGAGATTTCCTCGGACGGATCTCAGCGGGAATCTGGACTCGGTGTCGGTGGCTCCGATGAACCCATCTAGCCGGGCACCTCAGGGTTGGGGAAGAGTTCCTGATCGCAGCCACAGGTGAAAGCACTGTCGACGTCCCTGATGCAACACCCTCCAAGGACGACCTCTCCCCGATCTGCGGCCTCGAAGGTCTCGGGCAGCGGGTAGCCATAGACGATCGGGATCGACCGCGCTCCACAGCTCGGGCATCTGTCGTCTGTCGAGTGCACCATCGAGCTCACCTCCTTGGAGCGGCAATCACGACCCTTGGTCATCCTCTCAGGTCGGTGTGCATCATTTGACTCTGACCAAGAGCTGTCCAAGAGTTTCGTCACAACCGCTCGGTATGGTCATGCATGTCACATCAAGAGGAGTCGAGGGTTCTGGCCCAGTAACGCTCCGCCAACCGGACCGAGGGGCACCGGTGGCAATGCCAGATTCGATGGGAGAGCAAGATGAGTGAAGAGCACGTCAACGGCATTGCCGGTTCTGATCAGTCGCGCAGAGAGCCCCCGCGCTTCCGGTTCGACTCCGGGGAATCTGAGATCAAGAAGCTGCTTGAGCGCCCCAGCGTCGGAGAGGGCCAGTCACACGAACGGTTCTCGACGGTCTTCGAGGTGATCAAGGGCAACAGGGAGTCCCTCAGAGAATTGAGCAAGGACGGCGGGTTGTGGCTCGTGTCGATCTACGTCGATGACCTTGTGCTCAGCGCCGACAAGCCGCTCGAAGGTCGACACCTCTTCTTCGTCGTCCTGGATGATGGAGAAACCCTTGTCGCCGAGTGCTCGTCAAACACGGTGCTTGGGGATCGCTACCAGCTCACAGAAGAGGAAGAACGCAAGCTGGCGGAGCTTGGCTGGAGACCGCCGAGTGACAACGTCGCCCCCAACTGGAGCGTGATGGCGAAGACGAGCGAGGGACTCGACGCCCTGTGTGAGCTGCGAGCCAAACGCTCATCGACATCTTCAATCTCAGCCTGCAGGACCGGGTGGTCCTGGGATTCCAAGAGAGAAAGGTGGTCTGATCGTGACTGCCTTCGATCTCAGAATCGACGAGCAATGGCCGTCTGCTGAAAGAGCGGTGGCGGGTTACGACTTCATCGGCGACGTTCACGGTGAAGCCAAGAAGCTCGAGGTCTCCTCGCCCTCCTCGGGTATCAGGAGAACGACGGTGCGTTTGTCCACGAAGAACGCCAGGCCGTCTTCCTCGGTGATCTCATCGATCGAGGGGGAGACCAATCAGACGTGCTCGCCACCGTCAGAGCGATGGTTGAGAGGGGCTCGGCCCACTTGCTCTTGGGCAACCATGAGTTCAACGCCATCGGGTTTGCGACTCCCGATCCGCTTCGGCCAAGTGACGGTCTGAGAGAGCACAGCGACAAGAACGTGAAGCAGCACAAGGCCTTCCTCCAGCTGCCTGCTGAAGAGCGCGCTGAGTGGATCGGGTGGTTCAAGACCCTTCCGCTCTGGCTGGAGCTCGACGGCGGCGTGCGCGCCGTTCACGCCTGTTGGCACGACGAATCGATCGACGTCGTTCAGCGAGCCATCGAGAAGCATCTCGGAGATCGAGAGACCCTCTTTGTCGAGGCGGCAACAGGGGGCACCGAGCTCTACGACGCTGTCGAGATCCTCCTCAAGGGCCCTGAGATGGACCTCGACGAACACGGGCTTCCACCGTTTACGGATCAAGGCGGAGTCCTTCGCTCGAAGGCTCGAATCCGCTGGTGGCGACGCGACGCTTCATCGCCCCAAGATCTTGCCGAGACCCAAGGCGGTGATCAGCCGGTCGACGTTGGCTCAGATCCGTTCCAGAGCGATCTAGATGGCGCTGAGGAGCTGTTGAGATACCAATACCAAGGTCCACAACCTGTCCTCTTTGGCCACTACTGGAGAAAGTGGCCGGCCGAGCCTGAGCTCGATTGGACCGGCGTTGCCGCTTGCGTTGACTTCAGCGCCGCCGGAGGTGGTCCTCTCGTCGCGTACCGCTGGAGCGGGGAGACGGCCCTCGACCCGTCCAACTATGTCGCGTACCTAGCGGGAATGGAGGAGTTGTGAGCGACAGAGTCACGCACGACGTTCTCTTGAGCTCGGTGGTGCGGAATCTTCCAGAGCTGCTCTTGGCTCAAGTCAGCTCAGAGAGTCGCATCGGCATCATCATCGAAGACCAGAAGAAGAGGTACGTGCAATTCCTCGCTACTGAGGACCACGCTCTCGTCGTTGAGTGCGTCTCGAATCAGTTCCTCTCCGAGGAGGATCAGCTCAGCCCGACAGACGAGGAAGTTCTTTCAGAGATCGGTTTCTCATCACCCGTCACCTCAGACGATCGCTACCCCAACTGGCGTTGGGTCTCCGCACCGCCGGCAGATGTCCTCGAAGGATGTCGCAAAGGTGCGCTCTCGATGTCCGAAGTCCTGCGCCTTCGTGATAGCGACCGAGTCTCAGTGTTCAAGCTGGACTTCCCCATTCGGGAGCACGACCCCGACGAAGACGACTCCTCCAGCCCAGGTGGGCAACCAGCGTGAGTGATGGTTGATTGACGGGGCGATCGGTCGTCGCCGAACCCAAAGGTCAATCGAGTGGTCGAGCGAGGTTTTCTAAGGGCGAATTCGGTAGTCAAGGTGTCGATGACTCGACAGTGCGACTTCAAAGCCCCCCCGATTCCGGAGGAAGATTTAGCCGATCGCCAGCTGGCTCGAAGAAGAAGCCCTTGGACAACTCCGACAGGAAGAACCTTACGATCGGTATTCCGGATTCTGGAAATCGAACCACGCCCCGGCGTCCCATTCCTTGCGTTGGTTGCCGTGCGCAGGGAACCCTCCGGCTGAGTTGAGCATCTTCGCTAGATGCAGCAGGTTCCACGTCATGAAGGTCGTGTTGCGGTTGGTGAACTCGTTGTTGAGACCAGCACGTGTGCCGTCCTCAAGAATATCGCCGTAGCTAGGTCCTGGGCCTGCCTCGCCGATCCACCCGGCGTCTGATTGTGGAGCCACCGAGTAACCAATGTGTTGAAGGCTGTAGAGGACATTTGACGCGCAGTGCTTGATACCGTCCTCGTTACCGGTGATCAGGCAACCCCCGACTTTGCCGTAGTAGAGCCATTGACCTTTGTCGTTCAGCTCGCCGGAATGCGCGTAGAGCCTTTCGATGATCTTCTTGGTCTCGCTGCTGTTGTCGCCCAGCCAGATCGGTCCAGCGATCACCAGGATGTCGGCCGCCAGCACTCGCTCGAACAGCTGGCCAGGCATCGTCGGCCCACCCGTGTTCTCGCATGTCCGGATACACACCCGTTGCGATCGGATGGTCAACGGCCCGGAACTGATCGACCGTGACTCCCTGTTTGACCATGATGGACGCGCTGGCGTCGATCAGCAGCTGGGTGTGGCTCATGCCGGGCGATCGGGTCAGGGTCGTATTGATGAAGAGTGCCGTCAGGTCGGCAAAGTCCAGATTCGCATCGCTCACATCACGACCCTAGTAATTCGCGCCTCGCAGCGGCGAGCCCTCTCCTATCCTCGCCCGTCCATCGTCGCTCAACGAGCTCAGGACTGAGTTGGGGTGCCCCCCAAACGCCGGGTGAGGAACACGGCTGAGATCAGACCCTCTTGCCATTCTCCTGTGGTGGGGTTTCGTGATTGATCGCTGATTGATGTTGTACTCATCGTTGGCAGTCTGCGCAGGTCAGCGGGGTGCGAGATGTTCCGAGTCTGAGGGCGGGTCAGATTCAGGAGAATCCTGAACCGAGATACCAACTTCGGTGCAGGCGTCCCATTCGACGCGAGGAGCCAACAGGATCGCCCGACGAACTGAACCAGAACTGCGTTAGTGCCTACCTTCAATCCGCACCAATCGGAGCAGGCACAATCAACACTAATTCGACTCGCCAGCCTGAGCATCCGCGTCCTGGCATAGGCCCAACCCGGAATTCTCAAATTCTGCGAGCGAGTTTCGACCGTCTAGATCATGATCCCGCACGTCATGCTCTAGTGGCATTCCAACACGGCAGTTCGACTGAGAACATCGAGTCGCGATCTCGCTAGCCTCCACTGACGTTCCTGCGTAGGCTCTACAATGTCCGCTCCGAATTATGGACATTCGCACGAGACAATCCAAGTCAAATTTCTGTTCTTGAATGGATCCCAAGAACCAGCTACAGGCTCGGTGGTCAAGTTTCTTCCGGTAGGAACCAGAGATGATCTTCGATAACTACTATTTTGATCCCAGAAATTCTTCTAGGCAGAAGAAGATTGAAGTCATAGAAATTCTCCACGAACGAGAATCAATTATAGATATTACTCTAAGCAATGGATACAGTTTCTCCGGAAGAATTATGACTTTCAACGACGATTCAATTTGGGTTCAACGCTGGGATCCAGTTGACCACTCACTATCGCAGGAAACAGTCATTACTAAACTCGACGCCTTGCTCAGAATAGATGTTCCATGATTTCACCCCCATAGCTCACATCACGTTCCATTAGTAAAACCAATGCTTAATGCGGGCGAGCAGGCTTCATCACTTAGGTTCTGGCTCTGGAGATTGATACCACCATCCAGAATTTGTATAATCACCAAAAGTGCCAAAGGTAGACAAGAAACAACTCATCCCACGAATTTGAACCACCGATTGCAAGACTGGTGACGTATAGGAATCTGACCAAGTCCTGACGGACTCATCCACCGCACAATTAGCGCAAATTTCATAACCCCCCTTATCAGTAGCAGTCCAAAAAGTCTTGTTAGAGATCGGTGCAGCACTAGCCCGATTCTGATCGAATAAAACGAGACCGACAAGTCCAATTACTAGAGTAGAGACGACGACTGGTAGCAACAGACTTAGCCGTAACTTCATCTTCCACCCCACCGCATCTTATGAGTTTGCATTAATCACTCTAGCTTCCCAAAGCACAAGTTGTGGACTGCCTGACACACACGATATATTGAAATTGTAAGAAATCTGGACCTTAAGCTGGTTGCCGTAGGGACTCGTGATCAATTGAGTGTGGAATCCTTCAATTGTCGCTGACCCACCTATTACCTTATAAACCACAAGTAGATTAAGTGCAGTTCTTTCAATCACTTTTGGTGTTTTTGCTATCCAAGAATAACTTCCGGCACTAAGCACACCAGTCCTGCGGCCGTCCCAGTCGGCAAGGACCGGTGCCTGGGGAGCGGGCGCAGCGCCAGGGTCAGAATTATCTCCGTTACTGCCCGGACCATAGCAATATGAGGCAGTAACTGCAGCCGCTCGAGTATCATCATTCCTAGCTAAAGAAAAAAATAGACTAAAACACAAATGAGGAGTAGACATCCCGCCACGACGATCATCAAAATAGGCCGGGATGGTCTTGCCATTCATTATCCCTATTTACATAGTTCTGTTCTGTGCGAGATTGAACTCGCACTCGGGCATGATCGGATGGTATTTAGAGGGAATAGGGAAGTCAAGTGATAGGACCTGATATTTGCTGCAGTTAGGAGGGAGGTTCGCCTGTCTAGACCAGCCCGTCGAATCCTGTGATCACAAGGACACTGGATATGAGTGCGATTGCTGCAGTTCGTCGTGCAGTGGGGTCAGCCCCTGCGGGCTTTCTCTTTTCGATCGATAGAAGGTTGACTGATCATCTGTCAATCCCCCGAACTGGGCTTTCGATGGAGGCGATCGGTGTCATTCTGAGGCGGAGACAGAACTGAGCCCGGGAATTCTTCTCTACAGGACCGCTTTCCATCGGGTTAACGGTTTGATTCCGCGTAAGGTGGCCCTAACAGCGGGTGACGTATAGAAGGGGATGATCGGGAGATGGCCGCCAGAATCGGCCCGCAGACCCAAGCTGGGGGCTCTGACGGCCCCGAAGTAAGGGAGTTCAGGTTACGGCAGAAGAGGTTGAATGCCACTGAGATAGCGCGGCTAATCGCAAGATACGCCGAGGGCGCCGCAACCTAGGAACTGGCGGTAGAAGTTGGCTGCGACCGTTGGACGGTTGCGGGCATGTTGAAGCGTGCGGGCGTGGAGATCGATGGAGGTCGAAGACTTCGCTACGACGAAGTGCTCCTACGAGATATCGCTGAGTTCCGTCGACTTGGCTTATCAATTCGCTAGATTTCTCGCCGGACGGGCATCTCTCTAACCGAAGGTCGACCGCTACCTAGGAATCCTCGAAAGTTAATCGTCAGCCGTACCGGATTCCAATTCCTTGAACTTGGCAGTCATAGTCGGGTTGCCTCTGTGTCAGCTTCTTGATTGTCAGGTCGTCTGCCTTGTTGTTGGCTAGCCGCAGGTTGTTCTCGGACCCGTAGTAGTGCATCCTTAGTCTTCTGGAGGTGATCGATCGTTTTGTCTATCTCTTGTCGATGGCAGTCTTGAACTTCTTCGACCCGGGCGAGTAGTTGCGAATAGAAACCCTTCTTGAAGGCTTCGAGGTCGTCTTCAAAATTCGTGATGTCCAGGTTCTGTTCGTGAACCCTTGCCAGTTCTGCCTTGTAGGAGAGGGAATTGCGAGCAGCATCTCGCAGGATCGTGATTATCGAAAGGAAGAACTGAGGCCGGATCACGTACATCTTCGGAAACCGATGCGAGACGTCCACGATTCCCGAGTTGCAGCCCCGTTGTCTGGCTCAAGCAGTGAGACGAGAATGGCGTACTCACAGTTCTTCTCGGTGCGATCCTTGTCCAACCCTGAAGAAGTCTTCGTTTTTCTTCTTTGTGGCCGTGGTGTCGCTCTCGTTCTTCATCTCGAACATGATCGAGATGAACTCGGTCCCAGATTCGTCGAAGTCGCGAAAGATGTAGTCACCCTTGCTCCCGGTGCGAGCGTCATTGTCCTTCTCGAAGTACGTGTGGGCAAATGCCGTAGCTCGAATCTTGTTGAACTCGATCTCGCAGTGCTGCTCCAGAGTTTCGCCGACCATCTTGGTCGAGTCTTTGCCTTCATGTCCTTGAGACGCTCGATCGCATCGTCACGATCCTTGATTTGGGTTTCGTACCTTTCCTTCAGGGACGTTTCCAATAGCTTCTGCTCAGCGTCCTTCGCTTCGAGATCACGCTTTAGGCTGTCGGTTCCTCTTGAGATCTTACCCCAGTGCCTCTTTGAGTGCCAATTGCTTGGCAATGTCGGCGTTCTCGAGCTGAGCCTTGAGCCGTTCGATATCAATTTTCTTCCTTGCCATGTCGTCCTTGTGTTTCTCCGGTCACTCGCGCCTGAACGAGTTCAGCGCTCGACTTGAGCTCTTCCCGCAGCCGTTCGATCTCAGCGTCCTTCTTTGAGGCAACATCATTCAGATCTTGGGTAACCCTGGCTTCGGCGAGCTCGGATCGCGGCCTGCTTCTCACGCTCAGCGAGATCCAATCGCTCGTGCAATGCTTTGTCGAACTCTCTATCTCGAACTTGTTTGACAATGTCGGCATATCCCACCTCGTCGATGGTGAACACTTTTCCACAATGAGGACAGGTGATTTCGTGCATGGGGAGCCTCCTCTCAGGCTGATTTCTATGCGAAGCTCTCTGCCGCTCTGAGAGCTTGCAACTTGTCGCGGCGCTTCTGAAACGCCTCTTCGCCACCGTCTAGTACTTCGACGGCATGCTCGCGGATACCCATTTGATCTAGGTCGTAGGGAGCGCGCTTTCCTCGGCTCGCTGTGTTCGAGCGACCCAGTGAGGTAGTCGAAGGTTCGGTCATCCTTGTTCTTCCGGTCGTCGCCATGGCGGTTCGCGACGAGCACCTCTTCGGCATCTGCGCCCACGACGAGGTTGGCGTTATGAGTTACCAGGATGATCTGCCTCTGCTTCTTTTGCTCAACGAGGTAACGAACGATGTCGCCGTAGATTGAGCGACTGTCGAGGTCGTCCTCGGGCTGGTCGATGAGAAGGGTCCACTGCTCCTCGGCCTCGCCAAGGATGAGAGTCAAGGCAAAGAGAGCCTGCTTTCCTGGTGTCATCGTGGATCGCTCGAAGCCACCAATGCGATCCCCGTCGAGTTGAGCTGTGAACCGAATCTCGGGTGTCGCCATGAGTACTCGCTTGGCAATATCGACTGGGGCATTCCCCTGATTCAGTTTCTGAGTCTTTGAAAACAGGGATTTAAGGAATTCGGCGGGATCTCCAAGTGCTTTGTCGAGATCGACAACTTGATCGTTCTCACCAGACTTCTTGAGGTACTTACCTGTCTCACTCTTTTTGAACGGCACGGACGACGCGTAGATCTCGTCTGCGTCGAACCCGATCTCCATGCCGAAGGCCAGCTGATCCAGGCCTCGCGCCTGCTCAGTGAACGCTGTCTTCAACCCCTCAATCGCCTCAGTACGAATTGAGATGTGTTCTTGGACCTGCGTTGCTGCAAATGCCTGTCCCCGCTGCACCTCGTCGCGTCGGCTCTCAATCTTCTCGATCCTATCGAGGGCGTTCTGCTGTACCTTTTGACGGTTGAACCAGTTCGTCCAGCGTGGTATTTGCCTTGTGCTTATCGAGTAAGTCCTTGTTCGTCGTCTCGAGAGTTGTGACATCTGCTCGGAGGATGTCGGTTTCGGACCCTAGAGCAACACGATGAGAGACGATCGCAAGTTCGATTGCTGAGACAAGATTCCTGGTCGATTCTTCGAGGAGGCCATTGATCACATCTGACAATTTGGGTGAGAGGCCTTTAGGGTCAGGGAAGAGCGAAGTCTCGACTGTCACCACGCCCGGAATCACTGAGTACTGACCGGGTGTTGCATCGACAGCAAGGTCGCTCAGCTGCTCGACCTCGATATGGATTTCATCAATTCGTGCGCGTGCTTCCCATCGATGTCACTCACAATCGACTGGTATCTCTCGAGATCCTCGGCGCTGAGTGAATTCGCTGCTCGGAGCAACTCGATCTGCGACTTGATTTCGTCTCGAGCCTTCTTGATCGAGTCCTTGTCGCCTACGCGCTTGATTTCGCTATTGAGTCTCGCCAACTCTTCGGCGTGATCAAACCATCGACCAACTTCTTTGCCGATCGCCTCATTGGCAACCTTCGCAGAATCGAGCAGTCGTCCGTGCTCTCGAAAGTACGACGCGTAGTGAGACTCCAAGACCGGCCGAATCTTGTCGGTGACTTCTTTTGGATTGTCACTTATCTGATACAGCCAGTTCTGCGGGATGTAGATGACCTGGCCGCCAGAAGTAGATCCATCTGCCCACTCGACCTTGCAGGTTGTACTCTCAACAGCCTTCCAGGAGAGTCCAGCCGCTGGACCAACATCGGAAAAGTCGGAACCTGTCGCAAGCACCTGCTGGGCGATTGTGTGTTCGGGATCTACGGCATACGCAATGTGTGCGAGCAGCGCCGATTTGCCTGACGAACGGCTCCCGATGATCGCATTCAGGTTCGGGTTAAAGATGATCTCTTCTGGAAAGTCTGTGCTGCCTTCGAAGACGACTCGTCGGATGACACTTGTACCGATCCTTGTTATCGGGCTTGAGCCTCCCCGAGAGCGACACGCGATCCCCAGGTTCCACCAGCGTCTGCTGTAGGCCCTTGAAAGTGGGGTCTGCCTTGACCCAGGTGATCGATTGGCGAGTCTCTTCGCTCTCGAGCGCTTTCCCGAGCCAGCATTCGAGGTCTTCGAAACTGTGCGCATCACATCCCCCGAAGACCGGCTCTTCCGATCTTCGACCGCTGAGACGTGTCTTCGTATCGATCTGTCCGCAAGAAGTAATCCGAATTGTCGAGGTCTTTTCCGAAGATCGCGTGTACAACTTTGTCGATTTCGTCGGCGAGGTTCACCTTGCGTTGCTTACCTGACTGTGCCCGGAGGCCGCTGTTGTTCGCGGGGGCAAGGTAGATGAGGTGGTCAGTCGGTTCCGATTTAGGTCCGAATGTGTCTTCGAAGGCATTCTTGACCTGTTCGCGCGGTGACAGTCGCGCTTGCGAAGTCGCCGGAAGAAGAGCCGGAACAATTCTTGTGTCGACCGCTCGAGTCGGTCATCTGGGTACCAAGATTCGACAGGAACTCTGAGATTTTTGCATCAGGTTCCGAGTCGCTGAATATTACGTGGAGATCGACCATCTCGGCATCCCGGTCGACCGTCTCGTTCAGGCGAAGCTCAACATTGACGAGTAGAAGCTTCTCGGAATCTGGGTACCTAGTCTCGAAGTGCTTCTTGAACGCCAAGGTTTGGTCAACCGAGAAGTAGTCGGTGATGCCGAATACGGCCACGTCAGAGTTCTCTAAAATGTCGGCGAATCGATCCCAGTCAACCTTTCCGTCGTTCTTGTCGTAGCTGTCGCTTAGCTTGGTGCCAGGGAGGTGGACATGGAGATCCCATTTTCGCCATTCCGAGCCAGCGGGATATCGCTTGGTCATCAATCTGTCTCCCCTGTAGCGAACAACTCTGCTTGTTTGAGGAACGAGCTCAACAGCCTTCTTTTCCGCGTCTGGCAAACAGTCATATTTCGCGAGGAGGCGGCGAACTTTCGCACGCATCGGCAGCGCGGACGGAATCTTTGAGATTCTAATCGATAGCGGCTGAATCGCGGACAGTCTTCACTAGGTCGCGAGCGATTGCCTTAAGGGTGTCGTCACCAAGCTCAAGGACGGCAGCATCGACTTTGGACCACCGCATCGTAGAGAGCGACTTCGTCTTCCCGAAGGTCGAGTGCGGTGCCTCGTGCCTGCTCGTCCCTCAGTTGCTTTGCGAGTTTCACAAGCTCGGCGACGATCTCAGCTGTTGTCAGTGACCGATTCGTGTAGCGGTTGATTGCCTCTTCGAGCAATTCGGAGATCTTTCTTGATTGGACGAGGTTTGTCCTCCTGATGGTCCGAATCGAGTCACCATGCGCAAACCAGAGCGTCTTCAGAAGGCTCTATTGAGCGACGAATCGAGCGGAGGATCGTGTCGACGGGCACGCGCCCGTCCCCGTAAGAGCACGGAACCTTGCCATCAACTGCGCCGTGAATTGCACTATTCCGGGGTCGGGATTAAATGGTTGAATGGATGTTACGCGCATTCACTCTGGGGCATGCCCAAAAGGCTTTATCCATCTCCATCAAGCACGGCGCGGGCGTCGATGGCTGCTTCGCAGCGCCAAGTAATTACGCACCCGAGTCAGCTGCGATCGACCGGATGATCCTTGAAGGCGTAAGGAAGGAACTTGCGCGGGGAGCGATCGGCGCGATCCCCTCGTGGTCAAAGATAAACCAAATGGGGCTGTATCAAAAATGTTGGACCAATTCTTTCCCAAGCCGCAGCAGGCCTGTCGGCCGCAGGAGTGGGAACTCCTGTCCTTCATTCCGGGCCAGGGAGCACTTCCGTTCAAGGGGACTTCGACCCGCAGGGGTATCAGAGCGTCAAAGGCTGCATTTCTTGCCAGGAACAATCGGGCGGTAAGTCTAGGTTCCACTTTCTCCGCCATCGAGAAGTCGGCGATGAACGACGCCGTCAGATCTACTTTCATGCAAAGCACTTGGCCCTGGCACCCACCTGTTTCTCAGATGAGCGGATCCCAGACTCCGCCGACAAGGAACCTGCGCGCGAAGCGATGCTGGCAACTGAAGTTTGGTCTGTGGCCATGACGTTTGCAGCAACTCCCGCAAACCTGACTCGACCTTCCTTCTTGGCAGACTGAGATGGTGAATCTTCAAAAATTGCTAGTGAGCAATTTTGGACACATCCTGTAGTCGTCACAAATCTTCAAATTGGCGCTGACGTCGAAATCTCCTGGATCGCAACAATCGGTGACGATGCGAAAAAACGAAGGTGGTCACATTTCGGCGAGGTTCGAAGCCCGAGCGACATCATTCGAACGAACACTTCGCCGTCGACTGAGCAGGATTGTTCTCCATCTGCTTCGGCGGTCCCTGATGCTTCAGCGAAGAGTCGACTCGAAGTGTCATGCCAGGGAGAGTGACAGCCGTTTGAACATTCGCCTCGAAGGTCACGGAACTAGCGAGGGTAGCGAGATTCTTCACAGCGATCTTTAGGAGTGCTCCGATTCATCACGTGAGCCTGGATCACCAAAAGCCCTGATCCACAGTCACCATTCGGGGAGATTGTCCCTCGTCGCGAATAGGCCTGGCTGTGACCGTCAAGTCCCCCTGGCTCTCGGCGATTCTTTGTCATGACCGATCAAGATCATCGATGCCACCCTGCTTGTCCAGCCAAGCGTCAATGACTCGCTGGGCGCACGGCGCAGCACGCACGACAGCCCCCTGCACTCTCTGCTGGTAATTCGAGTATCGGATCGGGTCTGCTGCGACCGCGTGCGTTGCTCTTCGGTTCCATCGGATGGGCACCTTGTAGCCCTTGACCCTTGGCGCATTCGTCGTATCCTTCATCACCACACCAAGGCCACGGATCTCTTTCGTCGGCGCGGTCAAGTAAGCCCAGACAAGATCACCTTCGTGGATCACTTTGAATCCGTTCGAGATACTCCATCTCACCTCCGTGCCCTGAGACGGAAGCCCAGGAAATTGGCATGACTCCCCTCGACGTTCTCCTCAAACATCCACTTCGACCGCCCGAGATCGGATAGATGAAGTGCTCCACCGTCAGCCCCATCGCACGCGCTGCGCGTGCTCCGGCCCGTTCACCATCCGTCTAACCACCGCATCTTCCATTCGATCCTGCAGCATCCGTCGCGAACTCGTGCTCCCAAACACGCTGGACTTCCAGCCATCGCCATGGAGCCGTATGTCAGACTCGAAGTATCGTGCACTTTGCTCCGCTCTGGGCTTCGGCAGTGAGCACGAGAATGCTGCCCTTCGGCGTGGTCCGGCGTGCTCTGGACAGTCGTGCGAGAAACAAGCGTCGACAAACAAAAGTGATGTGGGCCTTCGCTGGAGGACTCGACGTCCGGCTCTGGCTCCGTAACTGTTCGATCCTGATGGAGGTGATCTTCTCGGAACCTGAACCCCCGGCTGTGGAAGCGCCTATCGGACGCAGTTGTTTGGTTCTCTGCGTCAGCCCTCTTGTTCGTCCGAGCGGTCCGAACCCGCCTTGGGCGTGGTCGGATCTGGATTAGGAACGACGAGCCGATCTTCGAAAAAACTCGATGGTCCGGGGAGTCTACGTCCTGCATCATCTGGAGCTCGACGAGCAGGGCGCGGGCGACGAAAGAAAAGGGGAGGCGGCGGCGGCATCCGGTTCAGATCGAAGCCATTAGTGATATTCTCGGAGATCTCTTCTTACGAAAGCGCGGTCTAGTGAGACTTGCCGAACTCGTCTTCTAGGCTTCAAGGTCCATGGGGCGCCGGGCCGCCTCGCGGAGAACACAAATGCAGGCACACATCCCACTCATAGCACCGGAGCGCCCTCTGTGCCATCTGAACATCGAATAGCGTGCTCTGTGTCACCATTGAGTACCAGTCTTGCCTAGCGTGGGCATCTTCCAATCTTTGCTCCGAGCGGGCGCATTCGCTCCCGATCGTGCCGTCGAAGATGCGCACTTCGAGGCCTGCAGCAGTATAATCTGTCGGTCAGAAGTTGGGCTTTGTCATCATTGATGCATAGAGGGCAGAGACGGCATGGTCTCCCTCGATGCCTGCTTCAGTGAGGACATGGTGCCCGGAGCCGAGAGGCCGATGCCTCTGAATTCGAGACCTCGCCCTCGATAGACTAAGTCGATCGGGTCAGAGTCCTTCTACTGCCACAGTCGGCGGGCTCTGTGCCGGCGAAGAAGGCGAAGAAGATCGATGAAGCAACTCCCCTCATAGTCCGAGGATCGTCCGCCATCGACGGCTGCTCTTGGGCGCTGAACAGTCGGAGTGATCCTCATCGATCACATCTCTGTATGCTTTGCCTGGATCATCTGCCGTTGTTCCGCTCAGGACTGATGCCGACGGCCAGAGCGAAGGGGCGTCCAAGTCCGTTCCAACTGGGAGCTTCTGGAAACCACTCTGGATCGCCCTCCGTGGGGCGCGTTCTCGCGGCGTTCTATCCTGCTTCCACCTCCGCCGGCTGCGGAAGACCACTCTATCGGCGGGGATCCAGTTATGAGCTTGACGAGGGCGGGAAGGAGCGCTACGAGAGTTTGTGCTCATTATGTTTAATCTGAACATAGCATCATGAATGTTTTGATCTGCCGGTAACGCCACGTGTCGTCCCACTTAGGGCCCGCCCCTTCACCAGGAGAAACGGTGATCAACCCCTTGATCGACTCTCTGAAGGATTCAGGGGTAATCTCAAAGCCCTCTGGTCGACTGAAAACACCTGAGCTGATCCTGGGACCGCTGTGGCTAAATCGGAACGGTCCTGAATCCTCCGGTGAGGGACCGGGAATCTTCTCTGTCATCCACATATGGGTCGGAACCTCGGCGGAACCTGGGAATTCGGTCAGATTCCTCGAAGCTACGCATCGAAGCAGTTCGTGGACGCCCCTGCCTGGGCCAAGCTGGAGAAGACAGGACTTGCTCCATGATGAGGAAGTCTGAGGGAAACGCCGATGGCATCAGCATCGGGCCTCTGGCAGTTGGCAGCGAAAGCCAGCGATAGCGATCGGGTCGATCCCTTTTCCGGTCTATAGACTGCTTCTGAGGTCATGTCCACGACACGGCATCTTCCTGACAAGCGCTGCCTCCTTTTTGATCGTTCTCGTGCGGTTCGTGGAGCACTGTCTTGTCCGAGCTGGACATCTATTTCTATAGGGTTGAAAGCTGGAGCACTGAACAGCCTGGAGATCGACGATGAGTTGTAGGCCATGTCTCCGTTCTGGTTCGTTTGGAGGCGTTCAGAGGTGAGGGGGTTCTGTGGGCGCTGGACGATGAACCGAACTCGGGTCGACGTCTTGCTCCAAGGAAGCGGACATCCCCAAGATGGTGCTGCTGGATCCAGCTGGAGGCTCCCCAACTGCTCTGCTACTGCTGCTGCGGGAGGGAGGTGGGGGTCCTTGAGCGTTCCCTGACACCTCCCAGGTAGTCCTCGGATTGCGCAAGGAGTGGTGCCTGGCCTTCTGGGTCAGAAAGAAACTGCGAGAGACACTCCTTGTGGTCCTACGAAGAGCTTGATATCTTCTTTATCAGCGGCTCTCAGCGAAACGATCCTCGGAGTACATCTTGATGTAGCCGGGCCCTTCAAACTGAAGACTCGTGCTCGCTGCTGGAAGGGGCGCGTCCATGTCGTAGGAGGTGCCCCCGGCCGCGCGTCGAGGCATACAGCACGTCGGAGCCAGCTCTTTCACGATGAAAGTCTGGCCTAAGACCTTAGCGGCGATGAAGATCCATGTAATTGGCCTGCTGCTACTTGGCGCTGCTCTAAAATCGATCCGCTCCGCTCACATCTTCTGGACCTTGAGGGTTGGCAAAAGTGCCAATGACTCCAAGCAGGCAATTGCGATCGATGCCTTCAGACGATCTCCGCCTCGGCCAAGTCGCCTCTAGCCCTTGCGACTCGGGGCTCGGACGTCGAGCATAGGGTCGTGGGGCTGGAGCTCTCTCCCAGATTTCGAAGAGATCTGCTCTGCTGTAATATCCGTCGTTTCGGTCCTGGACCTTCTCGATCTGTTCAGCAGCGGCGTTCATCGACTCGTGCTGCGCTCGATGCCGGGCGGGGTCTGCAGGGGTCTGGGGTGGACGAGCATGCTGATCGGACGCGTGTTGATGGGGCTCGTTTCTGCCTCGACGAGGCTGGCCGTCATCAAAAAGGTTGTGAGTCGGTGCTGAAGCGATGGCGAGGGGACGTGCCCTCGCGGGTCAAGGCGGGCTACGTCCTCGGGTGGAACGAACCTGATGAAAGAATCCTCTCGATCCTCGAAGAGGATCTCGGCCTTCGACGTCCTCGCTCCCTGGTTCGAGGAAGACCGTGCTGATCTGGCTCTACGCCAGCGGGGGTTGGAGCTTATTCTGGACAAGGAGCGTCTGGGGCGTCGGGAGCCTCAGGGACGGAAAGATGGTGGCGAAGTTCTCTTGTGAGCTTTCTCCGATCAGCTCGTTCAGCGAAAGAATGGTCTGCTGCGGTCCTTGATGGAGACGTCCGGCCTGAGCCCTGTACTCCTTCGTCATCGAATACTTAATGAACCTTCTGTTCTAGCTTCTCTCCTGCCTCTTGTGGAGCCCTTCGGAGGATCTTCTCCACGAGTCGGAGGAGGTCTGGTCCTCTGGCTTTTAGGGCAGGCGACGACGAAACGCCATTTCGGTCGGCGGTCGGGCGGGCATGTCGAGTACGTCAAGCAGGCCCCTTGTGACATCTGTGGTCGAGTCAGTCGTCGTTCCGATGAAGCCGTCATTGCTCAGCCTCGGTCTTTGTCCTCGATCTTCTACTTTCTCCCGGACATCCTGATTGACCTGCTGGGTGAGGGCCCTCTGCTCCGCCGTCAGGACGACGAAACAGATCATCCCGGCATGAAGCGCAGGGCGGCGATCGTGAGTGCTATCTTCGTCGCTCTTACTTGCTTTGCATCTTTCCGACGAGAAGCATGGTTTCTGACCCTTGCGATCTTCCCCGTAGTCGATGGCGACAGTTCACAGGAACTTGTCAGCGATCTGCGAAGAGGGCTTCTGTGCGTCGGGTAGGGCTTTATCCCTTTTTTTTCCGTCGGAGCGAAGGAAATCGAGGACGGTTCATCGTACTGGGCTGTCTGTGATCGGGGCGGGACACCGGTCTGCTCGACGATCCAGCGGGTTGGTCGAAAACGCCCTGTCAAATGCTCAGTCATCTGATGATCCTCTCAGCGTCGGAGAGCTGAGGCTGGCTGTCTAAGGGCGCTGATCGAAGACCTTCATGATCCGGCGGCTCTGTAACGGGAAGCCCCTGCCTCCACCCCCATCCTGAGCGAGGATCGATGCCGCAAGAAGTCTGGAGGACGGGCTCGATGCGGAACACTGTGGAAGAAGTCGAGCGGCTCTCCATGAAGTGAATCCTGGCATGGAATTCACCTTGATCAGGAAAGGTGAAGTTTTTTTAATGGGAACTCTTTCGGCTACGAGACGATTCTCTGGTCGAGGTCTTCTTTATCGTTGAGAACGAGTACAGGCGTTCGGTCCTCATCCGCGGGAGGAAATCGAGCGACCTGGAATGTCAATCGTCAGGTCTCTTTTTCCTCGGCGAGGACCCGGGCCCCTGGGTCGGGTGACACCAGAATCTCTTCGGCGTCCTGCATTCGACCGAGCGGAACTCGTCGACGGAAGATGACCCAGGTTGATCTCAGCCAGGGACTCAGCGACGGAGGCGAGAGCGTTTTCGATTTCCTTCTTCGTGTTGGTCGCCTTCGACCGCTTTCGGTACATCTTCGCCATCTTCACGAGCGGCAATGGCTCAGAGTCGATCGCCACCAAGAGCATCTCGGCGAAGTGATCTCGCTCGTCCTCGGTCCACTCAAGCCCGTCCTTCTTCGAGGTGACCGGAAACGCCGACATGTCGAGTTCTCCCATCAGTCGCTGCGAGACGTAGCTGTTCGATCGCCCATAAATCGCGTCAGGGCGAAGTGAGCCGTTTGCGCTGTCCGCCCCCCGCCCCGGCCCCGACGATGGCCTTTCCCTTCCAACTGAGAACGAGCCCCGCGTCGGCGGTGTCACCTCGATCCAGAAGCCAAACGAGACCCTCGATCCTCTTACCTGCGAGATCGACCTCGATGGTCTTCTCCCATCGGTACGTGGTCGACCGAGATCATCCCAACGGGGCGCCACAAGGACCTCATGTGACGGCGGCTGGAGGGCCTTTTCCCGACAACAAGAGTCAGTTCGCCCGAGGCAAGGTCTCTCCGATAGATGCCGGACAGGAATCGTGGACCTTCCCAAGCGTTCGCCCCACTGGGACCGATCGCTCCGGCCAAAGGTCCGAGATCGTCACCGTCGTTCCGTGCCGCCCAGGAGAAGCTTTGGACCGTCGGTGTGTACTGCGATTGATACCTCACCAGCCGAGGCAGATCGATGTCGACGCAGATCGACTGCTCCTCACCCGCAGGAAACGTCTCGATTTGGAGGCGAGAGCCAAACCAGAGCTCGCCGTCTTCAGCCCCATCCCAAACTGGTTGAGATCGGACCTGTCCGGAGGGGGACTGCCGGCGATGAGCGCCCCGTGCAGTCGCTCAAGCCTGATGCCCTCTGCGCTGTCAGAGACAATGACAGAGTCGTCATCTTGGCCAAAGGAGACCTCCACCCTGAGGTTGCTTCCGGCGCTGAGGCGTCCGCTGCGAAGGCCAACCGATGGCTTGAGACCGAGTTATCAACGAGCTCTCCTAGGGCCTACCACGTCTCATAGCCGTGGTGCCTGTACGTGAGAAGGCTCTCAATGCCAGGTCGGATGTCAAATCGGCTATGAGCACAAGTGTCATCGCCTCCCAGGGACAGCCTCTCTACGGCTTCCTTCACGCCAACAAGTCCCTCAAGCGTGAAGGTGTCCCGCCGCCGGACCCTGCCGCCTTTGAATCACAAGATGAATCCCATGTCAGCCGTGCCGCCTCGACTATCTTGGCGGCTGCTGCTGGTTCGGTCGTTGCTCCGGCTAGATCGACTTGGAGCGCCGAACCGACCGCCTCGATGAACTCTCGAGTCTCCGGCTTCCGTTTCCCAGCGGAAAAGGACCGATGTCCAACGCTTCACAGATGTCATCGACGACGGCCTGTTTCGTCAATCCTCCGACTGCCTTCATGCTGCGAGGCTATGCAGGTGTGGGGCCGCACGCCATACGAATTCAACTCTCCTGAGGATCATGTGCCCGATAGAGCCTCAGCACTTATCGGGATTGTACGGCGAGGTCATGACAGCATGGACGAGGTCCGGGTAGTTGTCTTGCTCGCAGGATCTCCTCGTCTCGCTCGACGTGTGCGTGGAGCACGTGCCATACGGCTCCCACGGAGACAGCCGCCTCCGAGTTGCGGAAGGTCTCATACGTCGGTCTGGTCCCCGAAGTCAAACCAATCGGGAAGGCCCTGCAGTCGCGCTGCCTTCCGCGGGGACAGCCGACGCCTTCGAGGTCCAACAATGCTCGTTTGAGTGATAGCGACGAGCGTTGGGAGGTAAGTAGGTGCCTCGGCCCGAACACCGGACGGCTCACAGATGCAGAACCGCCGTCCCAAGAGCCAGGGGGTCTCTCTCAGCCTGCCACTCGAACTTCCTCCTCTGAGGCGGGAAAGTCCCTCGTAGTGAAGACCCCCACCTCTGAGCCCACCGGTCAAGCACTTCGTGGTGAGATGCATAGAACTCAGCGTCGTCGACGACGAAGTTCGCCTTCCAATCCGGCAGCCTCTCAAAGCCCGACTCCAGACCCCTCCCGGCAGGGTCCAATCGTCCGCCCAGATCGGAAACCCAGGAGTCTTCCCCGGCCTCGGCCGCCACATTTTGCGGATTATCTTCACGAACTCGTCCCGACGTGTGATTCTCAGTGGATCCCGCTTCGCTCAGCTCACATCCGAGAACATCTTGATCATCATCCAGGGGAAGGTCGCCCTCGAGTTCCCATCTGTGAGGATCCCGATCCTGCCACCGGCTCCAGGATAGAAGCTGGCTGGACATCGATATCGGGTCTCTTGCCCTCTTGGGAGCCGACTCGCCGTAATGAAGACTCGCTCGCTAAAAACGCTTGCCGGCCACCGCCTCGGTCGGGTGGTAACAGGTGTGGTGAGAAGATGGCAGGGTCGTCCGAGACTTGGGACCCCTCATCACGCAGCGCGTCGACGACGACCTGCCACTCGTGTCGATGCCGTGGACCTGCAAGGTTCCGCACATTCTCGAGCAGCACTACCGCCGGTCGTCTGCGTTCGATGATCTGAAGGATGTTCCAGTAGAGGGTCTACCCGCTTCTTACCCGATCCATCCCTCGCTGCGCCCCACTCTTCGAGAACGGTTGACAGGGGAATCGAGCGCAGAGCACATCGTGGTCCGGCACGGTGACGTCATCTTCATTTGCGTCGACCGTGATGTCTCCTAGCGGGTCGACGACCCTATCGTGCTCATAGACAGCGGCTGCCTTGGGATTTGGCCTCCACCGGGCATATGTGCAACTCCCCTCCCATCGCGGCGAGGCCCGTGTGGGGAACCCGCCGATGCCAGCGAAGAGATCGACAAATGGAAAGGGGGGGTTAGGCACCTTCTCAACTTATCTTGAGGGTGTGTCCGCACCTGATGATGCACTCACCTGGTGTTCGACCAAGCACTCCCGACCATCCCCGTTGGAATGACTCTATCTACTCATCAGAGGTCGAGGCGCGAGATCGTGCCACCTAGTAGTCGATACACGAACCCTCGAGGTTAAGGAAGTACCAAGGTTTCGATCCGGAGGCCAAATCCGAATTCAATGGCAGACTAAATAAGGGCCTCCCTATTGGAATTGATCAAACTCCGTCCCCAAACCAGTCACAACTCACAGAGAATTCCAGTCGCACAGATCGCGTAGCCGCCCCGGCCATTCACACGGCGTACCGAATTGAGGACTTATCCGACCCCTTACATCGGTTAATTTAACTTCGTGACCGCAATCCAGGGGACGAGTAGCACAAATTCTGTGACACCCACGCTGCCGGACAATGGCAGGAAAGCCCGCTACGGCGTGTCCTATCTAAGAAACATTTGTGCTCAAGCTGGATTTGGCATGACGGAGAATTCCCCCGATGAAGACGTCCTTGCGGTTGATTGCGAGATTCAATACCAAGAGGCTTCTGTGAGAGTTCAAGTCAAATGTACGAGCGGTCTCACCATCAGCGGGCATACAAAGAGTAGTCCTATAACTGAAACTTGGGTGGGGCAGTGGCATAAGTCGCATGTCCCAGTTTATTTGGTGATAGTAGTCGTGCCCGATGACGCGATGTCTTGGATTGAACATCCAGTCGATGGCACAATGCATCAGACCGCAGCATTTTGGAAACGCGTGGATCGAGATCCGAGCTGCCATCCATAACTATTCCAAGGAATGATCGACTCACGGCAGACACCCTGCTGACTTGGCATAGCGACCTCATATCAGGTTATACCTCAGGTAGCCACGTGAGTGCCTCAAGCAAGAAGGCCGACAATGTACGGCTGTACCTTCGAAAGAACGGCTGGATCCCTGAAGAATCAGGTATTTCAGGAGATCTTTGGCGATCAACTTCCGACTTAGATGGAGATCCAGTTCTCGCCGTTCCATCTGAGATTGAAGTGAACACGACTGAGTGGCGAAGTGTTGTATCGCGTTTAGCAGCATTAGAAAGGAGGTCTATAGAGGAGATCAATTTTGATCTCGAGCATCCGTTCGTAGATGTCACTCGATTTAGGGCTGCAAATGAATTTGTGATCAATAAATCTATTCCATTAATTGCTGGCGTTGAACTGGTCTCAACTGCATTTAAGTTGCTTCGTGCAAGTGCAACTACCGCACGAGCCACGCGGGCTCAAATTGGGAGCAATTATTCAAAAATTGGAGATGAAATCACTAAGCAAGCGCGGCTAGGTCACAGTGAGCATGGATCTTATATTCTGCCTGTTCTCATGCCACTTTCTGTCGAAGAGACTGATAACACAGGCGAATTCTGGGAGGAACAGCCGGATGTGGTTGGACGAGTCGGGCTTGAATCGCCCGAGCGACGGGTCACGCGGACAATGGCTCAAGCGCTCACAGCAATCTCGAATATTATTGTGGAGCCAGCTAGAGAACCAACTGGCGCTGACATGATCCCTCTCGTTGCGTCCGGGGTCAGTCGTGAGCTCGTCGTGGCCGTCGAACAAGTTCTGAAGAGCAAGACTGTTGCAAATTTTGAGACGACATTTGTTTGGGCCTCGGGCCTCACGGCGCCAGCAGGTATCCCTAAGAGTGTGTCAGTTCCTTCGGATGCTTCGGATCTCTTAGAGAAGACCGCAAGGTTGTTACGGATTCCGCGTGGGAACCAGAACGAAAGCGTTACGGGTCCTCTGGTCCAAGTCAGACATGTCCCTGGCGACACGTTCGGCGAGGTCGCACTCCAGACAATTCGAAGTGGACGCCAAGCGGAGGTTCGGGTACGGGTAAGTGAGAATCGGATCGATGAAGTACTCGAATGGATGAAGACTTCGAGAACGGTTGTCGTAGAAGGCCAGTTGATACGAGACCCTGGGCGACCTCTAAAGATTGATCGGCCAATTCGCATATTCCCCCTAGATGAGAGTTTCCTCTTCCATAGTGAGGGGTCTTCTGCTCCCGGAGACGTTTGAATCTAGGTACGGATAAGCCAAAAGAGTAGGTCAACGGCATCAGGTTCGAACCCGATTCCCTGAGAATTATTTCCTCGCAGAACCGACTTCCAGAAGTTCATCTGCCGGAATGGGAACTCCGGGTCCTGATTGGAACCATTGTCGAAATGTCTCCTATCCCCCAGCTGCGATCGGGTTTGACAAGCGATTGAACTAATTCCGAACTAGCCCAACTGGTAACCGTGATCACGAAATGATTGGGCCGAATCTGAGAGGTAGTCCGAATCGCCCAAGTCTCTCGGATCGTCCGGCAGCGAGATCTGCTCGCCTCAGCTCCACCCAACGAACATCCGGCTCTTAGCTGCGACAAGCGCTGATTGACCAAAACGTTGGAGTCTTCGATCACCATGCAGTCCTCTGACGATCAGCAAGAGGTCTCGCTAGATGGTCTTGCCTGGTGACTCAATCGGGGCGTCACGTTGCATTGGGTTCTGGCAGCCGCGGTTTCGGGGAAGGACTCTCTTGGGCTGGTCTTCGAGCGCCACCAAGCCTTCCGTCGGAGAGGGGACGTGAGCCGAGGCGGAACCACCTTCGACCTTCAAGATCGAGCCACAACGAGTAACTATCTTGTCGGCGCTGATCGAGAGAAGGAGTCACCCTTCTCGTAAGCAGAGCGCTTCAACTGGTGGACGCCGACGATCTCGCGGCCCCGACCCGGTTGCCCAACCTCGCATAAGAGACTGACACCAATCTCGGCTCCCGTTAGAGCGCCTTCTTGAGGTTCTTTCCGGCCTGCTTCACGTTCCCAGCGGCCTTGTCTTTCTTGCCTTCAGCTTCGAGCGACCGATTCTTGGTTGCCTTGCCGGTCGCTTCTTTTACTGACCCCTTGACAGCCTTCCCCTTGTTCTTGACAGTTCCCATGGTCAGTATCCTTTCGCTGGTAGTGCAGTGCCGGTTGTATGCCCCGAACTACCTCTGGTAAACCCGATGCCCGCTCAGCCTCTCGGGTCGGTCCACCTGAGTCTCTGAGGGCGACTTCGCCGGCGATGCCATCACGGCTGCGACCTTGAGGCTTGGCCAGAGGTCGTCGTATCGTGAGCACGTGGAGTTCAGCCGTGAGCTTCGGTCCGCCGTGTTGTCCGGTGAAATAACCGTCTCGGTCCGACTCTGGCAGCGCCCCCGGGTGAAGGCCGGCGGGCAGTATCGCGTTGGCGATGGTGAGATCGAGGTGGAGTCCGTCGAGCTGATCCCTTTCGCCTTCATCGATGACGCCGACGTCCGTCGAGCCGGCGAGACTGACCGGGAATCACTGCGACGAAGGGCTGCCCATGCCGGGCCGATCCATGACGAAACACTTGTTTATCGGATTGAGTTTCACGTCGTGGGTTAGCCGGCCTCACGCCCTCGCGGTATCGGGCATCTCGGTTGCCGATCCATGGGTACCCCGTCGTCCGTGAGATTGAATACAGACAGATGAATGGTGAATCCCTGGATGTTGCAGACGACAAAGGGTTCGACGATGCCTTTTGCAGCATCGAGGACCTCCGAAGAGACCTCCGCGGGCTGTCTCGACTGCCTCGTCGGCAGCGAGAGAGCAACGTGCTTCGCATCTTCGCTGATCTCACCGAAGCGCAGAAAGCAACGGCGCTCGGCCGATGAGTCAGCTCCAACTCACCATTGTCATCGAGGCTTCTGCATCAGAAGTCTGGGCCGAACTCAGTGATCTTGAGTCCCATGTTGAGTGGATGGCAGATGCCGTGGCTTTGGAGTTCCACTCTGATCAGCGTCGCGGGGAAGGCACTACCTTTTCCTGCGATACCAAAGTCGGTCCCTTTCGCACCACTGACGAGATGGTGGTGACTCGCTGGGAGGAGGGTCAGCTGATTGAAGTTGCTCACCGCGGCATCTTTGTAGGCCGTGGCGAGTTCCTCGTCGAACCCGTCGAAGAGAAGCGCACCCGCATTGTCTGGACTGAGCAACTGCGGTTCCCGTTGTGGATGGGTGGTGCACTCGGGGCCGCCATCGCTGGACCAATCCTCCGCAGAATCTGGCGGGGGAATCTCGAGCGTCTGCGCTCTCGGATCCCATGATCCACTGGGACGAGTGCGCTCTTTGGCCGGGATGCCGCTAGCCCAGCAGCTCAAGAGCGTCGTCGAGCAGCTTCTTGAACTCGGCCGACGGGTCACCCGGCAGCTGATCGCCACGCTTCAACAAGCGCTTCAAGATCAGCGCTGTGGCCGCTGCCTCTTTGTAGTTGGTGAGGGCCTGGAACCAATCCATGTCGGGATAGCTCTCGCCCCCCGCGTCGACGTAGGCATCGAGGAGCACCTGGCCCACTGGGACTCCAGCGAAGGCCCGGTTGCGGATCATCGAGTGATGGGTGTCGGCAGCGAAGAAGGTCATCCAGGTCAAGTCCACCCGCGGGTCACCGACCGACCAGATCTCCCAGTCGATGATGGCGTTGATCTTGCCTTCGGAGCAGAGCATGTTGCCGAGGCGCCAGTCACCATGGTTGACGGTCGGTCGAGCAGCCGGAGGCTTGGTCTCGTGCAAGCGTGCAGCGACCTCGGTGTAGTTGTGCTGGAAGACCTCGGGGCAGGTGTCATACGCGCGGGTCCAGCGGTCGATCTCAGCCTCGAGCGGCACCACAGGTTCGTCGGCGAGGCCGATCTCGTTCACGTTGAGCGCGTGCATGGCTGCCAGCATCCTCGCGAGGTCAAGAGCGCGGGCCCCGTACTCGTCGAAGTGCTCGGGGTGCCTTTCGGGATCGAGCATCGGCTCGTAGCACTCACCGGGGACAAGGTTCATAGCCAGGATCGGTGGCGTGTCGAGGTCGGAGCCTTCGGCGCTGAAGAGCACCTCAGGGACCTTGACGCCGGGCCGACCGGTCAGGGCCCTCATCACCACTGCCTGGCGAAGGATGTCGCGGTTGGTGGTGGCGGGGATGCCTGGCGGGGCGACCTTGAGGACCACCTTCTCGTAGCCGGACGGCACGGCGTCGAAGGCCGCCGTGAAGGTGAGACTCGATGCTCCGCCCGTCAGCGGGGCGATCTCGGTGAGCTTCGCTCCTGGGATCCAGCTCTGAGAAGCCCGCTGGACCCGCTCTTCGAGCTGCTCGATGAGCCCCTCTTCGACGTGCATCTTCGGCGCTTCTGCCATGCCCCCTCCTTGATTCAGCTGACCACCCCATGAGGATGTCGGCGCCAACCTAGACCCGCCGGCTGGGGTGCGCGCACCCAGAACTCGGCTGACCTCGTTTCCGGGGTGCCCGGCTCTGATTCGGAGTGGAGGTCCCGATTGCCAGCGGCATCAGCATCCTGGACTGAAAGATCAATGGAAGTAACCCAAGGCTGCCCCCGGGCTCCGCCATTGCGGGACCGGCATGGTCGCCCGCTCCTGCAAGCCGGATCTCACCGTCGAACTCGCTGAGACGCCCTCTGACTGGATTTCTCAGCTACGACAGGTGACTCTCCCGCGATACTTGCGATCAGGGTCGTCAGGACGGAGGGCTCATGGCAGAAGACTGGTTCATGGCTTCCGTCCAGAGGGTGTCCGACTCCGGACGGATTGCGTGCGAATCCGTGGAAGCCGCAGTGCGTCCTCTCCGCAGAGCGCGAGAGGCCCGACTCGCAGGCCTGCCTATTAGCGAGATCGTGGACCAGCTGATCAGCGGCGGCGGCCGGGATATCCGACTGAGTGCGGCGGAGGCGTTTCGCCAGTTCGAAAGGGAGATCCAGTCGATGCGAGTGGGAGTCATCCGCTCCATGATCGATGAGGAGCACCTTTCAATCACGGACGCTTCTGCCCGGCTGGGCATCTCGCGACAGGCGGGCGCCCGGCTCTACCGCTCGGAAGGAGACCGCCCGGCTTCACCTCTCCCAGAAAACTAGGAAATAGCGCTGGAGGTACCCCCCAGGTGCGCCCTTACTCTGCTGGAATGACCTTAGAACGTCCCTCGTACTTGCCATTGTTCGGGGGTGCATCGGGTCGCTCGGCCGGTCGGATTGTTACGGAAATTCAGCGGATCCTGGACGCGGTGCCCCATGTGGTGTGGACGGCGTCGGCAGACGGGGTGACGACGTCGTTGAATCCTCGGGGATGGGCGTATCTGGGTCACTCCACGCCTCGCCGCCATCATGGCGAATGGTTTGGCGCTATTCATCCTGATGAGCAAGATCACGCTAAGAGGGCTTGGGACGAAGCAGTTGCCGTGGGGACGGTCTACGGCGTCGACTGTCGTTTCCGACGATCCGACGGGGTGTATCGCTGGCATGCCTTCCGGGCCGAGCCGGTGCGCAGCTCCGATGGCCGTATCGAGTTCTGGATCGGCACGGCGACCGATGTCGATGACCAACGGAGCTTGGAGCTGTCTCTGCGCCAGTCGGAAAAGGAGGCCGTCAAGGCCCTCAGCTTTCTCGAGACGATCGGAGATGAGGCACCTGTCGGCCTCAAGCTTGTCGATCACGATCTCCAGATCGTGTGGACCAACAAGCGATTGGCGGCGATCGATGGCCGGACTGTAGACGAGCAGATCGGACGCAGCGTTGCCGAAGCGGTCCCGGATTTGTGGCCCGAACTCGAAGACGTCTACCGCCGGGCACTGCAGGGCGAGCATGTGTCCAACATCTTGCTCACCCACGCCAGCGTGGAGGAGTCGAAGCACGTCGCTCACTTCCTGGCGAGCTTCTACCCGGTGCGGGTCGACGGCGAGATCATTGGCGTCGGCAACGTCGTGGTGGACATCACCGAACGCACGGAGGCACTGGCATTCCGTCAGATCGTGATGGACAACATGGCGGAGGGCCTCTACACCTTGGACGAGGAAGGCCTGGTCACTTCAGTCAACCCAGCTGCCTCCCGCATGCTGGGATGGAGCGAGGAAGAGCTCTTGGGCCGACCGATGCACGAGACGATCCACTTTCAGGACGCGAACCACCAACTGATCCCCGCTGAAGAGTGTGAACTGCTCGAGGTTCGCGTAGCGGGCCGGACGCTGCGCAGCTCTGACGCCACCTTCACTCGCAAGGACGGGACAACCTTCCCAGTGGCGTTCTCATCAGCGCCGTTGCAAGGCGATGCGACCAACGAAGGCGTGGTCGTGGTGTTCCGGGACGCCACTGACGAGAAGAAGGAGGAGGAGGCGCTGCGGCGTGAACTGGCGGCGCTCAGCTGGGTCGGTCGAATCCGCGACGCCCTCGATGAAGACCGCTTCGTCCTCTATTCACAGCCCATTGTGCCGCTCAACAGGGACCACCCTGCAGAGGAGGTCCTGCTCCGCATGGTGGACCGCGACGGCCAGGTTGTCCTGCCGGGTGAGTTCTTGCCTGCCGCCGAGAAATACGGGCTGATAGAAGAGATTGATCGCTGGGTCGTCGGCCGAAGCGTCGAACTCGCAGCTCAGGGGAGGACCGTCGAGTGCAACCTCTCAGCCGCGTCCCTGGAGTCACGAGGCATGTTCTCGTTCATCGAGGAGCAGATTCGCAGGACCGGAGCAGATCCTGTTGACCTCGTGTTCGAGATAACCGAGACCGCGCTCATGACCGACCTCAGGGCCGGGACGGAGTTTGCCAGGAGCCTGGCGGACCTGGGCTGTGGCCTGGCCATCGATGACTTCGGCACAGGATTCGGGAGCCTCGTCTACCTCAAGAAGCTGCCGATCACTCACCTCAAGATCGACATCGAGTTCGTCCTGGATCTGGCGACCAATGAAGCCAACCGTGCTGTGGTCGAGGCGATCGTCCACCTTGCTCAGGCGTTCAACGTTCGCACTGTCGCCGAAGGAATCGAGGATGAAGCCACTCTCGAGCGTGTGCGGGCCGCCGGTGTCGACTTTGGTCAAGGGTTCTTCCTGGGCCGCCCCGCCCCCATCGCACCGTTGCCTTGACGCTGCATGACTTGATCATGATCGCCGACTGCACGGTCGGATTTCACGTGGGTCGAAGGCAGCAGCAAGCGGGTACGCCACACCGATGGCAGAGGGGCAAACCTACCGTGCGACCGTGTCCCGATGAACCAACAGGGATGCACCGATGAATGAGACCTTCGGTCCGAATAGACCAGGTTCTTGTTCGATTGACCCTTGATTGACACGTCGGAGTCGAAGCCCGGACACCGGTCGACCAAGCTGCCTGTGGAACGGCACTTCTGAGGGGAAGTCCGAATCACCGACCGCACCAGCATCTGGCACTGAGACATCGAGGGAGCGGTCGTCAGTCGAGCTGGCCCCTCGTCGGGATGGTGCGTCCTAGCGCTCGACGCTCTCCGCGGCATCGATGGCGTCGATCAATCGCTGTTGCTCTTTGCCAATCCAGTTGCCTGGGGGGTAGTTGCGAAGGAATGCTTCGGCGAACTCCACCGGGTCGTCACTGACGATCGAGCGGATCGTGGTCCCGTTCGCCGCGCCTTGCTCAAAGAGCTCGACGAGGTCCTCAAGCATGGGAAGCAAGGTGTCCGCCTTCCCCGGTCCGAAGTACTCCATGTAGCGCTCGAGCGCGTCGATCGCTGTTCGGTAGTTCGCCGGGAGCTCACGCGTGCGCGCCTGGTACTGGCGGTAGCGCTTCTTTTGATCGGTCCAACTGGTCACCATCATTACTTCCCTTCTTCGTGGCCTGCTCCAGCTGTTGAGTGAGAAAGCCCCAGGTCTTCCAGAACTCTTCGAGGTACTCGTGTCCCCTGGCGTTGAGCGCGTACACCTTGCGTGGCGGACCTTTCTCTGACGGGGTCCTCTCCACATCGACGAGGCCACGCTGTTCGATCCTGACCAGCAGGGCGTAGACGGTGCCTTCTGCGATGTCCGTGAAGCCCTGCTCTCGCAACCGCGCCGTGATCTCGTAGCCATAGGCGGGTTGCACCGACAAGACCGCGAGCACGATGCCTTCGAGCGTCCCCTTGAGAAGCTCGGTCATCTGTTTGCTCATGGAGCCCTCCCCTACTACTAAGCGTTGCTGACTACTGCTACATAGTAACACTGAATAGCGGAAGCGCAAGGGGACGGAAGGTGGGCAGCGACGCCCGGGCACCCACGAATGATTCGGCAGATCTCGTTGATGACGGTGCAGCCGACATCCGAAGTTCTGGGGCACCTGACAGAAGGAGGACAGACGACGCAGGCATGATGGGCTTCCATGGAGTCTGTGAAAACCACAGGACACGTGTGAAGTCCCTGGCCAGGGCTCTGTTTGCCGCCTATGTGATCATCTTGGTGTGGCTGGTCATGTTCAAGTTCTCCATCCACATCTCTTCGGTGCTCCACTACGACAAGAGAAGCCTCAACCTCGTGCCGTTCTCGAACGCCTCGGGTTCCTCAGGCGAGTCCGTCGACAACGTCCTCGTCTTCATTCCCTTAGGGGTCTTGATGAGCGTCAACTTCAAGCGAATGAGCTTCTGGGGCAAGCTCCTCACAGTGCTCGTCTCGAGCATCGCGGCCGAGACCTTCCAGTACATCTTTGCGATCGGTGCCACGGACATCACCGACGTGATCACGAACACGCTTGGTGGCCTGATTGGAATCATCAGCTACGACCTCTGCAGCAAGCACGTCGACCAGCAGCGCTTGGACAAGGTCATCGTCACAACAGGTTGTGCGGTTCTTGGAGTGTTCGTCCTGCTTCTCGCCGCCCTCGAGATTCACCACGGGGTTCGCTATCACCACGGGCAGGCCGGTTAGTCGCGCGTCATCGACGTAGACACGGCAATTCTGAGGAGCAGTCTGAATCGGCTGTGGCTCCCACCAGATTCAACGAGGGATCGGAGCCGTCAATCCAGCAAGCTCGATGGCAAAGACGGACTCACTTCCAGTCGATGCCCTCTTCCATCCCCGGTGGCTTCGCTTCTTGTGTCCCTACTCGCCGGTGTGAGGGCCGGTGACGCTCAGCTGCGTCCCGTCGATGAGCCAGAGGTTCGCTCCGTCAGTGCCCATCGTGAGGTTCGTCGGCGGGGCTCCTGTGTTGCTGAGGACTTTCGCACCGGTCGCAGCAATCCCAGTCGGCAACCAGGTATTGGTCAGGTCAAAGTGGCTGAGCACGTACCCGCTGGCGTCAGGCCCATAGATGACGCTCCAGACGTTGTAGGGGTCCGCGGCCAGGTAGTCGAGGTACAGGTTCGGAGGTGGGAGGCCGTCGGGTACGCCTTGGATGGACAGCTGGTCAGACGACCTCACCCCCGTCGAGATCGAGTAACCCCATGCGTCTCCCGTCCCAACTGCGACCAAGACTGAGCTTCCCTGGATGGTGACACCGCAGCCCTCCCCCACGGGATCGGCGATCTGGGTCGCCCACCTGGTGGTGCCGGTGGCCATGTTGACTGCCGTGATCTGCGTGGGGGGCGACCCCTCCGCCACGTAGAGGCGCGAGCCCTGGGACGTGAAGTTGCACGCCGAGGACACCACAGGGACCGACGCGATGGTCGTCCCGTCCGACACGCGGTAGCCCGTGAGCCCTGTGGCGGTCTGGACCCAGAGGTGCCCTTTGGTGTCGATCGCCAGGCTCTCATCGGGTCCGGTCACAGGGATCGTCTTGATGAAGGCGCCACTCGTAGCGTCGAACTCCGTGACGATCCCTGAGGCAGAGGCCACGAAGACGTCGGTCCCGTTGGATGCCAACGCACCGGGCGTGTCGAACTGGTAGGTGGGCCCTTGGATGACGCGGACGAACGCTTCGGTCCCCGCGGTGAACTCTGTCACCGCGTTGGCTCCCGCCTCAGAGACCCACACGTGGCTCTGGTCGGTGGCGATCCCTGCGGGATGGAAGACCTCTTCGGGGGATGAGTAGAGGACGGCCGCCTGGGCCCCGGTGACATTCGAAAGCAGCACGATCTGGCTCGAGGTGTTCGAGGTGACCCACAGGCGCTTGCCAGCGGCAGCTGCCGCTGTGTAGGCGGCGTACGGGGGCGGTGTGGTGGTGGCCAGCGTGTCACCGGTCGTGGCATCGAACTCGAGGGAGGCGGTGGGCTCGAGCGCCCACACACCTGATGGCGTCGGGATGATCTGCGTGGCCGACGCCAGGCTCGTCTCGGTGTGCACGGTGAGGAGTGCCCCCGTCGTGGCGTCGAACTCTGCGAAGGACCCATCGCTTCCCGGGGTGAGCCCTGCTTGGCTCACGACCCAGAGGTTCCCGAACCGTCGAGCCCGATGCCCGCCGGTGAGCCCATGCCGGCGGGAGTGAGGAGCGGGCCTGGTGTCACCTGCGCGGTCGCGATGTCGACCGTCTCGAGGGTGGTGCTCATGACGAACACGTTGGTGCCGTTCGAGACCACCTGATCCCCTGGCGCCGCGCCGGATCCCAGCACGCTCAGCTTGAGCACCTGCGCACCCGTCGACGAGTCGTACCCGCGCAGCACACCCGTGCCGCTCAGGACCCAGAAGTGGGTGGCATCGACTGCCAGCGCCACGGGTCTCGCCGGCGTGGTGCTCGGAATGCTCGCGTTGCGCACAGCCACCAGTGCTCCTGTCGAGGCGCTGAGCTCGGCGAGGGGTCCAAGGCTGCTCTGGACCCACACGTGCGTGCCGTCGTCGGCGATGGCCCCGAGGGCCGCGTTCGGCAGCCCCATCGCTGTGAGCGAGAACGTCGCCACGTAGGCGTGGGTGCCCCGGTCGATCTCGAGGACGCCTTGGCCATCTTGGATGATGACCCACGCATGGTGGGCGTCGACCACGACCTGGCTCGGGGAGCTGAGCTTTCCATTGCCGAGGAGCTTGTAGCTCGAGGACAACGGTGCAGGGGACGCTTGGGCGGTGAGAGGCACAGCAGGGCCCACGAGCATCAGAAGGAAGGCGGCCACCACGACGCCTGCGGCGTAGCGGATTGTGCGGAGGTGTCTCATCCGTCTCCTTCGGACAGGGCTCGATCGAGTTGTCAACCCCCGAGAAACCTATCTCTAGGTCGTCTTGCTCCGTCCACGACACTGCTCGTTGCTCTGATTCAACAGCTCCCCTGCGTCCCTCGTCGACGGAGCTTCGTTCGACAGGCAGGCCACGTGAACTCCACCGCCAGATCGGCTGACAGAGCTCTGGATCGTCGACCACAAGGAACGAACATGGCACCACTCATGACGACAGCGGGTTCACACCGAGCGAAGTGAGGTCGATCGCATCGGCCAGAATCAACGCACCCCACTGGTTCGGATGAAGCCCGTCTCCCACCTGGTACTTCGCTGCCATGTAGGGAGACCCTGGCGCCTCGAGAAGTCCGTCTCTCTCAATCAGCAAGCCAGCTGGGTTCCACGTCGCCCTCAGCCAGTTGTTCGCCACGTCGCGCCGAGCGTTGAGGATGGGCAGCCAGGCGTCGGGCTGTGCCTCGCCATGGCCGTAGGGAAGGATGGTGGTGAACATCACCTGGCCGGCGCCCGCTTGGAGCAGCGCCGTGCGGAGCTTTGTGTAGCCGCGCTCCATCGCCCCCTGGTTTGCTGTGTCCATGAGATCGTTCACGCCGATGCTGATGATCACCAACCGTGGCTTGGTCGTCGCCGCGGCGACTTCAAGGGGTGCCGTCGTGACGAGCCCCACGAGGCCCGCGGAGGGGTAGCTGAGGAGGGTCTTGCCACCGATGCCATAGTTGGCGATCTCCTGGCAGTTCTCGCCGCCGAGGCGTTCGTTGACCCGAGCCACCCACGAGTCTCGAGCGGGAAGCGGCAACCAAGTCCCCGCCACGATGGAGTCTCCAAAGACCCAGACGTCTTGCGTTTGGTCCGTCTCATTCATCAGAGTCGGGATGTCGGTGGTGGCGCCGGAGGCGGAGGATTCTCGCGGAAGAGCAGCGCTGGTGGCAACGGCCAGTGCGCCTCCCAGAAGGGCTCTGCGGCTGAGGCGTCGCTTTGAAGCGGTGTCATTGCCGAACGGGACTGAGGCGAGATGCTCACCTTGTGGTTGACCAGCTGGGCGAGGCAGGTCTGCGTCGTGGGCGACCAGCCGGGGATTCGGCCGAGATACGCTAAAGCTAGTTTGATTAGCGTCAAGCATGAAGCCATTATTATTAGCGTCATCGATGAATCGAGTCAAGGAGCGACCTAGGCGTGGCGCCCGGCACACTGAGGCGCCCTCGCGAGCTGCTGCAGGAGGCACCCTCGAATGCACGGCAAAGGTGGACGGGGTATCCCAGAGGTGCCTCGGAAGGGAACGCGCCGATGAATGGGGCCTTCGGACGGGGAAGACCAGGTTCTTGCTGGATCGACCGTTGATTGGCACGGCGGAGTTGAAGCCGAGACCCAGGTCGATCAAGCTGACCGTGGAACGGCACGTCTGAGATGAGGTCAGATTCTCCGGCTACTTGACGGCCACGAGCTCCAATCGATTGGCGATCTCGGCAACGTCCATGTGCGAGCTCGCTATGTCCCAGACCAACTGGAAGGCCGCGTCGTCATTCAGCTCTGGCGTCAAACCATTCAGGTCACAGAAGACCACAGTGCAAAGCCAGGCGATGCGCTTGTTGCCATCAACGAGAGCGTGGTTCTTGGTCATCGAGTGCAAGAGCGCAGCGGCCTTGAGCGGTACCGATGGATACGCCTCTTCTCCGAACGCGCTCGAACTGCGGACGATTCACGGCTGAATCGAGAAGCCCGATGTCTCTCACAGGACCGATCCCAAGCTTTCGGATCATCTCCATGACCTCGTCGAGCTCAAGGAACTCGACGACTCTCACTCCGAACCGAGCCGCTCCAAGACGTCGCCCCAGCGCTCCGTCATCCGTGCAGTGGCATCGGCCACGCGGTCCGTGTGGCTTGACCGTGCGTATCGGTCAAGCACGGCTCGGCGAATGACCTCTTGACGCGACAGTCCCTCTGCTGCGGCCAGGGCCGTCAGCGCCTCTTCGAGCTCGTCATCGGTGCGCACCGTCAGTGCCATCCCGCGGTGATACCACTTCAGTATCAAGGTGATCCCCGCTCGGCATGGGATCGCCTTCCGACGGGGTTCCACGTTGAGGCATCTCGGCCTTCACGTTCTCGCCTAGGGACTTTCTCGACCTCTCGAGGCGTTGCACCAGTGTGCGGAGCGCACGAACAGGTGCGATTCAGCCTGACGTCGAGCGTGAGGAGCACACCATGAGGATTGGCATCATCGGAGCAGGAAACATCGGAGGCAATCTGACTCGGCGGTTCACCGGGCTGGGTCACGAGGTAGCCGTGGCCAACTCCCGGGGTCCAGAGACGCTGAGCGCGTTGGCGGAGGAGACCGGTGCCACCGCCGTCGACGTCACGTCGGCAGCACGCGGAGCGGACGTCTTGATCGTCACGATCCCCGAGAAGAGCATCCCGAATCTCCCGCCGGGGGTCCTTGAGGGCCTCGCCCCTGGTGCGGTGGTGATCGACACCGGGAACTACTACCCCCAGCAGCGCGACGGGAAGATCGAGGCCATCGAGGATGGCACGCCCGAGAGTCTGTGGGTCTCTCAGCAGCTTGGCCATCCCGTGATCAAAGCGTTCAACGGGATCTTCGCCGGCCATCTGCTGACCGAGGGCAAGGATGCCGGGACTCCCGGTCGGATCGCTCTTCCCGTCGCGGGTGATGATGCCAACGCCAAAGCAGTGGTCATCGATCTGCTCGACCAGCTCGGCTTCGACGGGGTGGACGCAGGCGGCTTGCAGGACTCGTGGCGCCAGCAGCCAGGGACGCCGGTCTACGGCGCAGACGCTGATGCCGAAGGGGTCAAGCGAGCCCTCGAGGAGGCGAGTCCCGAGCGGCCTGCCGACTTCCGAGCCGAGTAGCGCCAGGAGCTGACAGTCGCGATGGCGATCTTGTCGGGGAGCCTGCAGTGATCGTCGAAGATGACGCTCTCCCCCACTGGGTCCGTCGACCAGCGCCTCGATGCTCCGCGACGTCTGAGAGGTGATCCGACGTGCACGTGGACGCAGAGGCAGCGTCCACGTGCAGCAGGAAAAGCCAACGTGGCTCTTCTCGACGCAGCCAGCTCAGCGACCGATCGCAGGCGAGAGGGGTGCCTGGAGCTAGCCGTTCCACTGAACGAGCAAGAGGGTGGCGTCGTCAGGAAGCTCGTCACTCTGGTGATCGAGGACGGACCCCACGATGTGGCGGACGATCTCTTCGGGTTCTTCCTGATCAGAAGCATGTTGCGTCGTGAGATCCAAGAGGCGCTCGACACCGAACTGCTCAGCACCTGTCCGATGGGCCTCGACGACGCCGTCGGTGTAGAACAGCACGCTGTCGCCGGGCTCGAGCGCCTCGGTGGCGGTGGGAGCGCTGCCCACGGTGTTGGTGATCGTTGCCAACCCCCAGGGCACGGTGGGGGCGCAGCGCAGCTCTCCGAGCGCCGTGCCACCGCGTATGAGGATGGGCGGCGGATGGCCTGCGTTGGTCCAGCTCATCGTGCCGGTCTCCAGGTCGATCTGGGCCAGCAGTCCGGTGGCGAAGACGGTGCCGTGGTACTCACGGCTGAGCGTCTCATCGAGACTCGAGTGCATCTGCTGGAGGGTCCTGTTCTCGCGTCGATCGTGTCGGTAGGAGCCCACGGCAAGAGAGGCGACCATCGTGGCGTGGATCCCGTGTCCCATGGCGTCAAAGATCGCCACCTCGAAGGTCGCGTCGTTCAGCGCATAGTCAAAGCTGTCGCCACCCACGTTGTAGGCAGGCTCGAGGAGGCCTGCGACCGCCATCCGCTTGGTCTTGAGCACCAAGGGCGGGAGGAGGTCCCACTGCATGCTGGCAGCGAGCGACAGGGCCCGACGACGACGGCGAAGGTTGTAGGTGTCGGTGTACCGGGCCAGCGTGGCGATGAGATGGCCGGCGACGAGACCAAGCTCCTCCGAGGAGCGCAGCACGGGCTCGGTGGCTTCCGGGACGGTGAGGGCCAGCACGCCGGTGCGGTCAGAGCCCTCAACGATGGGCACCCACACCCGCGTGCCCGAGGGCCGCTCAACGCTCACCAGCTGCTGGGACACGAACGCACGCCCCGCCATGGTCGTCGCTACGGCCTCGCTCTCGGGCACGTCGGCGTGAGCGTGGCGATCGGGCAGCGGCTCGAGGGTCACCTGCCCAAAGTCGATCAGATACAAGACAACGTCATGCGCGCCGAACGCCGCTGCCATCGAGCTGATGAGATCAGGCACTGATGCGGGATCTGCCGCCTGCGCTGCTCGGAGGGCCTCGCCCAGATTGAGGGACACAATAGATCGGGACGCTACCCGACGAGCCAGTCGACCCACGCTGAGGACGGGGGTGCAGCGGCACCTCTCCTCGAGAGGACCCCACCTTGAGCGATCGGTCGGGCGACCGCCAGGCTCGCCATGAGGGGCTTCGAGACGACCTCGAAAGGTCCCTCCTCGGCTCCTGACCCGCTGGCGATCACGACAGCAGAGCCCCCCCGAGGTGGCCGTCGGCTCAGGGTTCGCACTCCATGGTTTGAAAGGTGAGGAAGAAGGGAATCGTCACCATCTGCAGCCTCAGAGCCCCTCGGCCGCGAAGGGGGGCGCTGGGAAATGAGCCCCTAGAGCGAGTGGGTGTCACCTTGACGATCGAGGCGTTGCCAAACCCGAATCGCTTCGCCCAGAAGCTCTTCGCACCACTTCCGGATCGCTATGAGCGCCTTGCCCAGCTGCTCTCGATGGGACAGAACGGACGGTGGCGTCGCGCCATGATCGATCACATCGTCCCTGAGGATCCGCAGGTGGTGCTCGACGTCGCCTGTGGACCCGCGGGCGTCGCACTCGAGCTCGCGGAGCGCACCGGGGCGCAGGTGGTCGGCATCGATCTCACCTTCGAGATGCTCCAGCAGGGGAAACGGGCCGTGGAGCGTCGAGACGCGACGCACCGAGTCCAGCTGGTGAACGCCAGAGCAGAGCAGCTGCCCTTCGCTGACGCCTCCTTCGACGCGTTGAGCTTCACCTACCTGCTCCGCTACGTGCGCGATCCTCAGGAGACCCTCTCTGAGCTGGCGCGCGTGGTGAAGCCGGGCGGGGTCATGGCCAACATGGAGTTCTTGGTTCCCCAGAGCCGCTTCTGGCGATGCTGGTGGTGGGGCTTCACCCGGCTGGTGCTCCCCGTCGGCGGATACCTGACAGGTGGCCGAGCGTGGTTCGACGTCGGGAGGTTCCTCGGGCCCAACATCTCTGCTCACTACAAGAGGTATCCGCTCCACTGGACGGTGGAGGCGTGGGAGCGAGCCGGCTTCGTCGAGGTGGGCGTCAGGCGCATGAGCCTGGGGGGCGGGCTGGTCATGTGGGGCCGTCGCTCCGGTGGCTAAGGCTTCGGAACCCGACCGAGAGATCAAGGCTGCGTACTACGCGGCTCGACCTGGCGGCTGGCGGGATTGGTGGACGCTGCTCCATCCTCCCTACACGGCGTGGCACCTCGGCTACGTGGTCATCGGGGCCTGTCTGGCGCCAGCGGTCAACGCCACCCACCTGCTTGCCACCCTCCTCGCGTTCTTCTTCGCGGTCGGCCTGGCGGCACACGCCCTCGACGAGCTGCACGGTCACCCGCTGGGGACGAAGCTCTCGAGGAGAACCTTGGTGGCGGTGGTCGTGGTGGGCCTCCTTGGGGCCGTCGCACTCGGCATCGCGGGGATCACCGTGGTGGGCTGGCCCCTCGTTCCCTTCTTGGTGCTTGGTCCCCTGTTGGTCATCGGCTACAACCTCGAGCTCTTCGGTGGCGTGCTGCACAACGACCTTGGCTTCGCCGTGTGCTGGGGTGCCTTTCCGGTGCTGGTCGCCTACGTGGCCCAGACCGGTCGCCTTGGCATGGCCCCGCTCATCGCCGCCGTGGGGGCCGTCGCCCTGTCGTTTGCTCAACGGACGCTCAGCACCCCCGCTCGGGCCCTGCGTCGCCGAGTGGTCAGCGTCGACGGGACCGTGGCGCTCGCAGACGGCACCCACGTGAGCGTGGATCGAGAGCTCCTGCTTGCCCCACTCGAGCGGGCGCTCCGGTCGTTGTCGTGGGCCGTCGTGCTCCTCGCTCTCGGGCTGGCCGTAGCCCGGATGCTCTAGGGGTGCTCATGGGCACGACCGAACGACGCCACGAGCTCGCTCTTCCTCTGAGCGCGCAAGACGTCCCTCCACCAGAGCGTGCCGCCGGATCAGACGACGGTGCTCAGGCCTCTCTGATCGGGCAACTCTCGAGCGAGGATCTCGCTGACAGGTTGACGGCGTCTCGCCTCAGCGTGACCGCGTTCCTCGAGCGTCTGGCTGAAGAACCCATCGATGCGGACGTGCGCTCTCAGCTCCTCGATCACCGCACCGCTCCCTCGTCGCTCGAGCTTGCTCACAGCTCAGCGGTGCTCCGCCGGAGCGTCGTGCTCCGGGGACGAGCCAGTGGGCGATCGTTCGTCTATGCCCGCACCGCCATCGCCGCCCATCGGCTGCCGGAGACCGTGCGCTGGCAGCTCGAGCACACCGAGCACACCATCGGTCGGATCCTCGAGACCAACGGCATCTCAACGCAGCGAGCGGCTGTCGGGGTGCCTCATCGACCGTGGAGCTTCGCCGACTACCCGGAAGGCGGACTCCACGATGCGGTGCTCGCTCGTCGCTACGTCATCTCGATCGACCACGAACCGGTCTTCGACGTCTGCGAGTGGTTCCTCGCCACGATCACCGGTGCCCCCGAGGGGGCATGAGCCGCTCGCGAGCACCGATCATCTCGCTCGCTTCGCACCCCTCCCCACCGGGTCAGCACGCCTCGTCGCGTGACCGATCGATCAGGCTCCGCTTCAGGCGTGCACGCTGAGGATCCGTGCGCGAAGCGTGGCGACCCCAGGGCCGTCAAGCTGGTCGACGTAGGCAGCCCGAGCGGCCATGCTCATCACCAGGGCCAGCGTCGAGCCCATCACCAGCGGACCCGTCCCGGCCCGAAACGGTCCGTCATCAGCGCTCAGCTCAAGACCAGCGACAAGGGTCTGGCTGCGAACGGCGAAGTTGCGACTGGCGAAGAAGGCAGCGACAGGCGTCAAGGCAGCGACGGAGGGCTCTCTGGACAGGGCCAGCGGCTCACGAACGTCCTGGGCGTGCACCACGATCTCGCCAAGGTACGCAGCGGTATCCCCTGAGGGGGCAGTGGTGCTGTTGACGATCCCCTCGAATCGCTCGAGCGTCTCAGCAGGGGTGCTCCCGCGCTGCTCCAGCATGCGGCGCTGGTTGTGCACGTCGATCCGAAAGCGAGCCGCCACCATGCTGCGCATCCATCGCCAGCGCGTCATGCTCCCCGCCGCCGTGAGGTGAGCGACGACGTCTTCGACGTCCCATCGCTCACACAAGGTGTCGTGATGCCATTGCTCCATCGTGAGGCCCGACAGATCGTCTGCCAGCGCTCGGCGCTCGGTGTGGGCCAGAGACCACAGCTCGTCTTCTTGGGATCTCGCCATGTCCTTCTCTGTCCTTCCGAGCTCCAAGGCCGGCCTCTGTGGCCGTGATCTTTGCACCAGTCCCGCAGCTCAGTCTCGACGGCGCGGGTCGAGACCACCCGACGCCCCTCATGTGGTGAGCAGCAGCGTCTTCGCGATTGCTTGCCGGGCTTCAAGGGCCCTGTGGGCCAGCGCTGCCTCCTCGAGAGGGAAGCACTGACCGATGAGCGGCATGAGCGGTCCGTGGCTGAGCTCGTCGAGCACCTCTCCAAGGAGTCGAGACCGATCTCCTTCGCCGTAGTGGAGGTCAGCGAGGGTCGTCACGGCAACACCCCGGTGGGCGGCCTCGACTCGACCGATCGATGCGAACGAGCCGCTCGGCGTGCCGTGTGCCGAGAACCTTCCGCCATCAGCCATGAGCGAGAAGGCCGTCGTGCCGATGGTGCCCCCCACGCCGTCGAGGACGACGCTCGGCGCCACGCCCCCCGTTGCGTCAAGGACAGCGGCAGCCCAGTCCGCTTCCGCGTAGTCGATCGCAGCCGTCGCCCCCGCCTCGAGCACCACCTCGTGTTTGCGTGGCCCTCGAGCAGCACCGAGAACTCTCACGCCACGAGCAGCCAGCAGCTGGACGAGCAGGATCCCCATGCCGCCCGCCGCACCGAGGATGAGCGCCCACTCTTGAGGCGCCGGCGCAGTCTTCTCGATGACGCGCAGCGCAGTCGTGCCGTCATGCAGGACCGCAGTGGCATCCAGGACGTCGACGCCGCTCGGCACCCGGGCGCAGTCTGCGAGATCGACCACCGCTTGCTCGGCGTACCCACCGGTGCCTCCAGCGCCTCCGGTGTGTGCGACCACCTGGTGCTCGAGCCACTCCTCGTCGACCCCCGCCCCGACGGCGGTGACGATGCCACCCACGCCGTTGCCCGGGACGTAGGGCGGCCGGATCGGGAAGTAGCTCGCACCCTTGCCTGAACGGATCAAGGTGTCGACGAACAAGACGTCACATGCCAGGGCCGACACGACCACCTGATCGGGGCCGGGAGTCGGATCGGGCGCCTGGCGGCCCTCAAGGACCTCAGGTCCGCCGAAACGAGGGACCTTGACGACGCGCATCTCAGCGATCCCCGTCGCCACGATCGGCTGGTCTCACGTCGCGCGCCTCGAAGCCTGGGCTCTTCGGATCGACGTTGAAGGAGAGGATCCGGCGAGGATGGATCCTGATGATCTCGACGTCCAGGTGGCCTTCAAGATCGTGGGTGCCCACGGCTGTCTCCGCGAAGCCTCGGATCTCCAAGAAGTGCGCACCCTCCATGGTGTCCTCGGTCACCTCGTCGGCGACGAACGAGACCCTCGGGTTCGATTGGACGTTGCGGTACTTGGCGCTGTGGGCCATGTTGAACCCGGCGATGTCGATCGTCCCCAGCGTGGCGTTGTAGGTGAAGCCGAGCGGCTTCACCTGGGGAGAGCCGTCTGGCCCGATGGTGGCGAGGTGCCCTCGTGGCTGTCGCTCGAGGAAGGCTTGTTCTGCGTCGGTGAGTGTCATACGAGCAAGGCTAAAACCTCAAGTAACATTGAGGTCAAGGGCATGGCGAAGGTTTCGGACGTCGAGAGTGAGCTCAGCGTGGGCCAAGTGGCGACGCGCAGTGGGGTCTCGATCTCCGCGCTCCACTTCTATGAGGCCCAGGGGCTCATCGCAAGCAAGCGGACCAGTGGCAATCAGCGCCGCTTCCCACGCGAGATCCTGCGGCGCGTGGCCTTCATCCGCGCATCGCAGGCGGTCGGCATTCCCCTTCGCCGGATCAAGGACGCCCTCGACCTGCTCCCGAAGAGTCGCACGCCGACCCGCAAGGACTGGGAGCGCCTGTCGAGCGCGTGGCGTGACGACCTTGAGCACCAGATCACCCAGCTCGAACACCTGAGGGACAGGCTCAGCGGCTGCATCGGATGCGGGTGCCTCTCGCTCCAGCTGTGCAAGCTGATGAACCCCTCCGACGTGCTCGGCAGCCAAGGACCTGGACCCAGAAATCTCTGAACCGAGGGGACGGCTTCTCGTTTGGCCGTCGGTCGCTGTCTTCCGCCGAGGGCCCTGGTGGTGCTGAGCGTTCAGGAGTGGCGGGAAAAGGAGGGTGAGGAGCGGTCCGAAGGCCGGCTCACCGGCGGGGCGTCGCAGGAAGGCCGACCTCCTCGCCCTCTTGAGGACGGGCGGTCGACCATCGAGGCACTAGATCCTGGCGAACTCGGCGATGTCCTCATCGAAGGCCTCACACACGTGCGAGGTGAGCGTCGGGCGGGTGCGCTCGATGGCTCGCACGAGGTTCTCGGTGGTGATGGTCTCAGGTGCACGTTCGAGCACCGCACGTTCGAAGACCTCCTGAGCGGCACGTCGAGCCGCGAACTCGATGTCAGCCGGGGTGAACATGTTCGACGCCGCGACGAGCAGATCCAGATCGACGGACTCGTGAGGCATCGCGGCTAAGTAGCGCTGCCAGATGGCCGCTCGAGCTTCAGCATCAGGTGGCCCTACGGGAAGGACGTAGTCGAAGCGTCCGTGTCGCAGAAAGGCAGAATCGAGATCCCGAATCGAGTTCGTCGCACACACCAAGAGGCGGCCCTCTTGCTCTCTGAATCGAGGGATCAGCTTGAGCATCTCGTTGGTGACCCCGTTCGCCGCAGAGAGCGCTCCGCCAGCCCTTCTGGAGGCGATCTCCTCGACCTCGTCGATGAAGACCACCACGTTGTCCAGCTCGGCGATCTTCTCAAACGCGTCTCGAAGCGCAGTAGCCAGACCTCCGGAGGTGTCCGCACCAAGTCGTGAGGGGAAGAGCTCAACGAAAGGCCAACCGAGCCGCGACGCGATGCCCTTGGCGAAGGAGGTCTTGCCCGTTCCAGGAGGGCCGAACATCACGATGCCCACCGGGGGAACCACACCGAGGCGATCGGCGACGTCGGTGTTGGCAAGCGGCAAGATGACCCGCCGCTCGATGAGCTCCTTCTCGGCTTTCATGCCGCCAAGCGAATCCCAGAGCCCTGCGCGGAGAATCTGTCCCCCCAGGTCATTGAGCGCATCGAGGCCCGCGTGACCGGTAGCGCTGACCTTCTCATAGAGGCGCATGCCCGTTCGCACCTCGAAGCCACTGTGCTCGAGCGCGATCGGCTCCCACCTCTGCGTCGGAGGAGAGCAAGCAGGAGATCCGGGTGACCCCGAGGGCTTCAAGTCGTCGTCCGAGCGCCTCGAGGAGCGCGCTTCCGAGACCCTTGTTGCGCCAGTCTGCCGCCAGACTGATCCGCATGACCCACGCGTGATCCATGTCAACGATCGAGACGACCGAACCGACCACCTTGCTCCCGACCACCGCCACCACGGCTGGCTGGCCCTCACGAGTGGCACTGATCAGCTCCGAGAGTCCGAAGGCTGCCGCGGCGCCAGACGTCGATGGGTCGTCCCAGAGCCTGACCACCGCGTCGAGGTCATCCTCGTGCAGATCTCTGGTTCGCCATATCGCCATGACGTCCCCCGCCCTCGTCGATGTTCCCGTCGATCGAGCGACCTTCGACCGTGATCGTCCGGCTCAAGGAGTGTCCCACACCGCTTTGTCCTGTGTGCCCCTCGCAGCGTCAAGCTCTCTGTGGCGAAGACGTGCGGTCGGTGCAGGGATCTCGAGCGCCCGTGAGCCAGCGATGGGGGGCACTTCTTTTACGTCCATCGAGTCCGTCGATCGTTCTCAGCACAGGCGCAGAGCGCTGCTCGGCCAGGACAGTCGCCGTCGAGCGCTGCATCAGGTGAATCCCGCTGGCGCAGGAGATAGTGTCCCGCTCGAGGACACCAAGCAGCTCGTCAGAGCGCGAGGGTCCACGGGGTGAAGAGGGGGGTGCCCATGCCGACTGCGTTCGTCACCGGCGCGAGCCGAGGCATCGGGAAGGCCATAGCGATCCATCTGGCCCGCGCTGGCTTCGATATCGCTCTGACGGCTCGCACGGTCGAAGACGGAGAGGGACGAGAGCACTCGTCCACCCTGGCTCGGTCCGACACGAGCCCGCTGCCCGGCTCGCTCACCTCGACAGCCGAGCTGGTCGAGGAAGCCGGCGTCCGCTCGCTTGTGGTCCAAGCCGACTTGACGGATCGCGCTTCTGTCGTCGAAGCGGCCGAGCGGGTGCTGGCCGCGTGGGGTCCCGTCGACGTCTTGGTGAACAACGGCCGCTACATCGGTCCCGGCCACATGGACCGCTTCGAGGACACCCCTCTCGAGCTGCTGGATCGACATCTTGAGGCCAACGTGATGTCACCCCTGGCCTTGGCCGAGCGCTTCTTGCCCGGCATGCTGGAGCGGGGGTCGGGGACCATCATCAACATCACCTCGGGGGCCGGGTACCACGACCCTCCGTCGCCGGCTGGTGAGGGTGGCTGGGGTCTCGGCTACGCGATCAGCAAGGGTGCGCTGCACCGGATTGCAGGCATCCTCAACCTCGAGCTGGCTGACAAGGGCATCCGGGCCTACAACGTCCAGCCAGGCTTCATCGCTACGGAGCGGATGGCTCAAGACATGGGGGCCTTCGCCTTCGACGCCTCGGCCGGGGCACCTCCAGACGTCGTCGGCGCCGTCGTGGCCTGGATCGTCACTGATCCTGAAGGTGCCGAAGGCCGAGTGGAAGACGATGCTCGCAACTTCGAGGCCCAGGACGTCTGCCGAGATCTCCACCTTCTCCCAGGTTGGGAGCCCACCTAAGCCTTCGGAGAGCGCACTGCGAGAGGCCACCGCAGCGAGCGGCCTTGCCGTGTTCACCAAGGCTTCGCCCTCGATCGTTGTCGGGCTCGGGAGCCCTCGGGCCCTGTCTGGCGCTAGGACTCCCTCACAAGATCGCCATCGACGAACACCTTGACCGTTTGCTTCTGAAAGCCGCCGAAGAAGCGAGGGGCGCGCTTCTCGAACACCACGTCGTGCACCTCGGCTTCGCCGACGCTGAGCTCCCACCGCCTGGTGGTCTTGAAGCCCCCGAGCACGCGGTCCTTGAGCACCTGAACGCCATCGACACCGGCACGCACCTTTCCCCACGTCTGGTCCCAGTGAAAGTCGACGACGTGCGTCTCGTCGTCGCCCACTTCGAGCTCAAGGTCGATGTCGTATCGCATGGTCCCTATCGTCGTTCACCAATGCCGTGGTGGCGCGGACCAACTCGAACTCGATCACATGGCTTGGTCCGGTGCTCAACGCCATCTCGTTGCTTTGACCTGCGTGATCCGGATCTTCCAGCACGGGTTCGTTGCCGATCGACGATGTCGGTGCCACCCTCAGAGCGAGACGAGTCGTGGGGGAATCGTCAAGGATTCTGAGGGGTCGTCAGAATCAGCGGTCGCTGCTGCGACCAGTGCCACACAGGATTGCGCCTGACAGAGGTCACCGGACCCCAGATCTCACTCAGGAGTATCTTCGGGGGGGCTATGGACACCAGCGACTACCAACACACGGAATCGATCGAGATCAGTCGCTCTCCCGAGGAGCTCTACGAGCTCATCGCCGACGTGTCTCGCATGGGCCAGTGGAGCCCTGTCTGCACGGGCGGTGCCTACGACGAGGACGGCGAGTGGTTCACCGGAACCAACACCATGGGCGGATCGAGCTGGGAGACCCGGTGCCGCGTGGTCGTCGCTGACCCCGGACACGAGTTCGCCTTCATCAACCACGGGCTCGATGGACGAGTCGAGATGGTCCGCTGGGGCTTCCGGTTCGATCCCGTCGATGGAAGCTCCACCACGGTGACGGAGGACTGGGAGGTGCTGCCGGGTTACGCAGACGGGCTCGGTCTCGACGAAGCCGACGCTGTGAGCGTGCTCGACATGATGAAGACGGCAGCCCTTGAAGGCATACCGCAGACGCTGGCCGCGCTCAAGGCTGCTGCCGAATCATCGCCCTGAACGCACACCGTCAGTCAGAGCCTGAGGTCTGACTGTCTGGTTTCTCCCGGTCGAGCCCGTTGAGGTCGGCGATAGCCACCGAGCTGATCCCCACCACACCGACGTTCTTGACATGGCTAACGCTGTTAGCTACCTTGATGGCTAACAGCGTTAGCCATCGTCCCTGAGGAGGGAACATGAGTGAAGCACCGTCTCCCCGATACCGCGAGCCAGGCTGGTTCACCAAGCACGTGATGAACAAGGCAGTCTCCCTGCTCACACGGATCGGAATCAGCGTCTGGGGCAGCAGGGTCCTCGAGGTCACTGGACGCACGTCGGGCGAAGCACGCCAAGTGCCCGTGAACCTGCTGTCGCTTGACGACGAGGAGTACCTCGTCTCCGCACGGGGCACGGGGCAGTGGGTCCGCAACGTCCGAGCAGCAGACGGCAAGCTCGACCTCCTCCTCGGTCGCACCCGTCAGCATTGGATCGCCACCGAGCTCACCGATGACGAGAAGCCCCCCGTGCTGCGTGCGTACCTCAAGCGGTGGAAGGCAGAGGTCGGCGTCTTCTTTGAGGGCGTCACCGCAGACTCGTCCGACGACGAGCTCCGAGCAGCAGGGCCCAACCACCCCGTCTTCCTCCTTCGCCCGGCGCCGTGACCGCCGTTGCGCCAGCGCCCTCGCCTCGACCGATCCCCCGAGAGCGCACGCCCCGTGCCCGCCAGATCATCGACGCGGCGAGGGCGCTGCTCGAAGAGGTCGGCAGCGATGGCTTGACGATGCGGCGCCTGGCCAGCGAGATCGGGATCAAAGCGCCGTCGTTGTACAAGCACTTCACGGGACGACCAGCCTTGGAGCTGGCGTTGGCCGAGGTCGGCCTGGAGGAGACCGGTCTCGTGCTGCACGCGGCGGTGGCTGGCGCCGAGGATGACCCCGTCACTGCACTGCTTGGTGCCTACAGAGCCTGTGGGCGAGCCAATCCTGAGCTCTACCGCCTGATCACCGCCCACACCTTCCCCCGCGCTGATCTGCTTCCCGGTCTCGAGGCATTCTCTGGTGAGCCGTTCTTCTTGGCGATGGGCGATCCCTATCTGGCCCAAGCGCTGTGGTCCTTTGCTCACGGCACCCTCATCTTGGAGCTCGACCACCGCTTCCTCGAGGGATCAGATCTCGACGTGACCTGGCGCGCCGGGGCCGAGGCGTTTCGCTCCTCTCGGTTGACCTCGAGGAGCACGTGAGCGTGACGAGTGAGGCCGAGGTCTCGGGCCAGAACCTCGCCAGGACCTCACCAGGACCTCACCGCGCCGCCGCACAAGTGGACAGCTCCACGTAGAACCAGGCGGCGTGGCGCACTCGCCTCCTCACGGAAGCTGGTGCACCACGAGCGGCATGACCGACGGGGCGCCGGCGCCACGGAGCAGCGCAGCGGCGACCGTCATCGTCCACCCACTTCGATAGCTGTCGTCCACCAGCAGCACCGGTCCCTCGGTGGGCACGGAGACCCCTGGGCGAAGGGAGAGCGAAGCGATCAGCGCCTCGACCTTCGGCCCCGACGCCGCCGCCTCGAAAGCTCGCTCCCCCGCCACCTCGAGCGCCTCGATGACCGGCAGCTTGCCGATCGCTCCGATCCGGCGGGCAAGGTCTCCGATCATGAGCGGATGGTGCGACGACGGCATCGGGATGACGGCGATCGGTCGCGCCGCCCAGCGAGCTCTCCAGCGGGTGAGGACGTGCACCATCCCGTCGACGATCTCTTGGTCGAGCACCCGATCAGGTCCCTCGAGGGCACGGACGACACCCGCCCACTCCGGAGCGTCAGCGAAGGTCAGGGCCCTGCCCTCGGTGGCGCCAGTGATCTTGCCCTTTCGCCCGTCACTCATCCCTGGCGGCCAGAGCTTGCGGGGTTCGATGATGACGTCGGCGCCTCGCAGGAAGACCTGCGCGGCTCGGAGCGAGGCGGGGTCGAGGACGAGGCCCTGGGCAGGCAGCACCTGGGTGCACACCGAGCACCGACCACAGGGCCCGGGGTCCGGGTCGTCGAGCGCCTGCTGGAGGAACTCCATCAAGCACCCTCGGCCACCGGCGTAGGAGCGCATCAGATCAGCCTCGGCTGCTCGGGCTGCTCTGATGGCCTCCCACTTCGCTTCGTCGTAGACGTACGGGCTCCCGGTCGAGCGCCACCCCGCTGCCACACGCTCCACCGCACCGTCGACGGCCAGGATCTTGAGCAGCGCCTCAAGTCGACCTCGGCGCACACCCGTGAGACCCTCGAGGGCGAGCACGCTGAGCGGCTCCTCGCTCTCGTCGAGGGCACCTATGGCCTGCTCGATGTTGGTGCGCTCGGGGATCGACGCGGTGGCGAAGTAGGCCCAGAGCCGCTCGTCGGTCTCGGCCGGCAGCAGGACGGCATCGGCTCGTTCGATCGCCCTCCCGGCCCGCCCGACCTGCTGGTAGTAGGCCACCGGCGACGCGGGGGATCCCACGTGGATGCAGAAGCCGAGATCGGGCTTGTCGTAGCCCATGCCCAGCGCCGAGGTGGCGACGACGGCCTTGAGGGCATTGGCTCGCAGCGCGTCTTCGATCCGATGACGCTCGTCGACCTCGGTTCGCCCTGAGTACGCGGCGACCTTGTGGTCCCGTGAGGCGAGGAACCCCGCCAGCCGCTCGGTCTCGGCCACGGTCGGGACGTAGATGATGCCTGAGCCAGGCAGGGCTGCGAGGGCCTCGTCCACCCAGGCGTAGCGCTCGAGCGGACCGAGGCCTGGAACCACCGAGAGGGTCAGCGAGGACCGGGCCAGGCTGCCCCGCAAGACCACCGTGGCATCACCCAGCTGGCGGGCGACGTCGTCGGTCACGCGCCGGTTGGCAGTGGCGGTGGTGGCCAGCACCGGGGTCGTCCTCGAGCTCGTGAGGAGGTGCGAGAGGCGCTGGTAGTCAGGGCGGAAGTCAAAGCCCCAGTCCGAGATGCAGTGCGCCTCGTCGATCACGATCAGCCCGGCGCGCTCGATGATCGGTCCGATCCGGGACGCGAACCGCGGGTTGGCCAGGCGCTCGGGCGAGACGAGCAGGACGTCGATGCCGTTCGACTCGAGCTCTCGCATCACCTCGTCCCAGTCGTCGAGGTTGGTCGAGTTGACCGTCGCAGCATGGAGCCCCGCTCCCTCGGCTGCACTGACCTGGTCGCGCATCAGCGCTAAGAGCGGTGAGACCACGAGCGTGGGCCCGCCGCCGAGGGACCTGATCGCCGAGGTGGCCGCCCAGTAGACGGCGGACTTGCCCCAGCCTGTCGCTTGGACGACGAGCACTCGGGCTCGATCAGCGACGAGCGCCCGCACCGCCGCCCGCTGGTCGTCACGGGGAACAGCGCTCTCCCCCGCCAGCGAGCGAAGGACCGCTTCGGTGTGAGCGTCAGCGACGCCCACCAGCTCCTCGCGAGACCGGCTGGTCGTGGCGCTGCTCGCCGGCTCGCCTCCCTCAGCCACCTTGGGTCGAGCTCACAGACGAACGATCCAGCCTCCGTCAACGCCGATGTGCTGGCCGTTGACCCATGAGCCTGCTTCCGACGTGAGGAGCAGCATGGTGCCCATGAGGTCTTCGGCGGGAGCAGAGGGTCTCCCGGGCACCTGAGATGCAAGGTGCGCTCGGATGGGCGAATCGGCCGGCATCGCCTCGAACCCTGGCCCGTTCTCGACCATGCCCGGCGCCAGCGTGTTGACGGTGACCTGGTACGGGCCGAGCGACCGAGCCAGAGCGATCGTGGCACTGTGCAGCGCGTTCTTGCTGATCCCGTACATGCCGTAGGGGATGAAGGCGCCGGCGGAGCTCACGTTGACGATCCGCCCCGCACCCCGCTCGATGAGGTGGGGCTTGACAGCCGCCGCGCAGTGGATCGCGCCGAGCAGGTTGACCTGCAAGATCCGCTCGAGCCACGCAGGCTCCATGTCCAAGAGGTCCACCTGGGGGATCTCCGCCATGAGGCCCGCGTTGTTCACCAAGATGTCGATGCCACCGAGCTCGGCAGCCACGGTGTCAGCCATGGCGATCGCCGATGCTCGATCGGACACGTCGACCGGGAGGGCGATGGCCGTGAAGCCCTCGTCTCGGAGCTCTTGGGCGGCTTCCTCGGCGGACGAGAGGGTCCTCGACGCGAGCGCCACTGACGCTCCCGCTCCAGCCAGCCCTCGAGCGACGACCCGACCGATCCCACCTGCACCGCCCGTCACGATCGCCACCTTGTCGGTGAGCCTGAAGTGCTCAGCAATGCTCATGCGTTCCCCCCGCGTCGACCACCAGCAGCGCCTCGCTCGCTTGCACGAGACCGGCCGTAGGGGCGAGGCTAGGCGATCAGGCTTTGGCGCCCTCCGGTCCCTGACGGCTCGGCGGACACACCGCTCGCACGTGATGGTGGCTGCTTGGCGCGGGGACCTCCGTGGCACGACACGCCGAAAAGGGCAGGGCCGTCGAGCCCCCGTTTCTCAGGACGTCACCGACGACACTCCCCGGCATCTCAGGCGCTCACTCCTCGAGCAAGCCGAGCGCTCGCAGGCTCTTCTCTGAGTCGAGCACCGTCGGCTGGATCGGCCGAGGACTCCATCCGAGCTCGTGGCGTGCCCGGTCATTGTGGATGATCGGCCTCGGCAGCTCTTCGCCGGGTGCTTCCTGTGTGGGCACCTTCGAACCACGCTCCCCCAGGCCCTCTCTCAAGAGGTCCGCGATCCCAAGGAAGCTCGTCGTCGGACCGTTGCCCACGGCCAGATAGCGCTTGCCCGCGGCTTGCGGCGCCGCCATCGCCGCCACGTGCAGGTCGGCCAGATCGCGCACGTCGACCACACCCATGCGAGCTCGGGGCACCTCGCTCATCGTCCCCTCGACGAACATCTTGATCAGGTGCATCGAGGAGCGCAGGTCCGTGGTGAGGCTCGGTCCCAAGATGAAGGTCGGGTTCACCACCACCAGCTCAGTCTCGCCACCGTCGCTGGCCATGAAGTCCCATGCCGCGCGCTCGGCGATCGTCTTCGAGCGCGGATAGGGAGCGAGCCCGGGCGTGTCGGGATCAGTCCAATCGTCTTCGGTGTACTCGGGAGGAGACTTCGGCGTGTAGCCGACGGCGGCGAACGATGAGGTGAGGACCACGCGTCTCACTCCAGCGTCACGCGCCGCTCGAAGCACGCGCAGCGTGCCCTCTCGTGCCGGGATGATCAGGTCATCGGGATCCTCCGGCTGCACGACCGGGATGGGAGACGCCACGTGGTGGACCTCGTCACAGCCCTCCATCGCCGAGGGCCACCCCTCGTCGATCGTCAGGTCTGCGACCACCACCTCGAGCTTGGTGTCGTCAGCCTCACCACGGCGAACCGCCTCGCGGATCGTGATCTCCTTGTCCATCGAGCGCGCCGTGGTGCGCACGGCGAGCCCGTCCCTGAGCAGAGTCGCCAGCAGCTGCGTGGCGACGTAGCCGGACCCTCCGGTGACCAGGACGTCGCTCATGCCACGAACCCCATGCGCCCGGCTGCCTCGATGAACCCTGCTCTCGCCACTGCCTCTGCGGCTGCATCCCCTCGATCCCGGGCATCCCAGAGCGCCGCCTTGTGGCGCAGGAAGTCGAGGCGTGCGTGCTGGAGGACGAGCTCGGCCTCGATGCGCTCCGCGTGGCGGAGCAGGAGATCTCGCTGCTCGGCCGCCGTCTCATCTCGCCGGGCGAGGTTCGCCTGGTAGGTCCGCATGTCCTTGATGCCCACGCCGGTGGCTCGCAGGCACGAGAGGGCCTCGAACGTCTGGAGGTCTTCGTCCCGATAGCGCCGATGCCCACTTGACTGATCTCGCTCGATCGGCCCGACCAGCCCAACCTGCTCGTAGTAGCGAAGCGTCGGCTCGCTCAATCCGCTTCGCTTCGAGACGTCTTTGATGGTGAGAGTGCTCATGGCCACAGCGTCACATACTTCAAGCGCTTGAGGTCAAGGCCCTCTTCAGCTTCTCTGGGCAGGGCTCTGAACAGGCCGGAGCGCTCCCTCAGGATTCCTTGCCTTCGTGCTCACCCTCACGATGTTCGCCGCCACCATTGCGGCCGCAGACAGCACGCCGAGCACGGCGCCCGGCTCATACGACGTGTTGGTGTAGGCCACGGCTTGGTAGGGATACGTGTTCGCAGCGGCGATCGAACGGAGCGCCAGCCATATCGCCAGGACCACCGACGCTGCAGAGACGATGACGAGGAGCCAGCTCATGACCCGCGAAGGGTGCCTCCACAACACCGCCGAGAAGGCGATCGACAACGTGACGAGACTGAGGAGAGAGGGGGTGAGCGAGCCGCTCGAGAACGAGATCGTCTTCTCTCCGGCCAGATCGATGGCCGCCCACGGAAGCCACGCCACGGCAACCGCGAGAAGAAGTGAGGCGATCACGCCGACCCCAAGGAGGAAGCGGTCTCGCACAAGCTGTTGTCGGGCTCCTTCGTCCACAGCGGCTAGTCCTTGCCGGGTTTGAGCAAGACGGTCGGCGTGACGGCGAGACGGCGAGCCACGCCACGGCAACCGCGAGCAGGAGTGAGGCGATCACGCCGACTCCAAGGAGGGAGCGGTCTCGAACCACCTGTCGCCAGGCTCCATCGTCCATTTCGACTAGTCCTAGCCTGAATGAGCGGAGCGGCACGTCCACTCGCGTCGTCGATGTCGACCGATCGCTTCGTCACTGGCGAGGATATCGCTGGAGGACGTGATCTCTACGCCACCGCCCGAGACCCTGTGCTCAGAAACGGCGCTCGGCGGCTGGCTCGTGCGCCGCGGACGCAGTGGAACGGGGCGGGTGCTCGGCGACGCAGAACAGGTTGCCCTCTGGATCGGCCAGCGTCGTCCACTGGACGTGAGGAACCTCGTCGAGGACCTCCCAGCGATAGGAGGCACCAAGACCGATGATTCGCTCGACCTCACTCGCTCGCGTCCCCCATGGCACCGTGAGGTCCAGGTGGAAGCTCTGTCGCTCAGGACGAAGCCCGAGCATCGGTTGGAAGTACATCGCGAACCCTGCGGGACCGACGGCGGGGACGAAGACGCTGTCGCCGCCGACCACCGGCGTCGCACCGGTCACCGCCGCCCAGAACGACGCGAGCTCGACGGGTCGATCTGCTTCGACGTTCACCGCACCGAGTGAGATCGAGACGTCCGCCATGGTCGGACGATAGCAACCGAGCCACCGAGCGCCACTGCTTGATGGAGGCGCGATGGACGGCTCGAGCCCTCGTCTCGACGCGGCACGCCCGGCGGGCGTCTTCCGTTGAGGATTCTGAGTGGGTGTCCGAACGGCCTCAGGAGCTGAGCGCCCGCTCCAAGGCCACAGCGATGTCAGTCATCCCCGCCTCGTTCGGGTGGAAGGATCCCGCTGCCTCCATGAGCTCGTCGTGGAACGGCTGGACCCACGGCGTCGTCGAACCCAGAGCGTGGCCAACGCTGAGCGACGAGGCAGCGAGCAGCTCTGCTCCCGAGCGGAGCGCGGCGGCTCGGTACATCTGGTCGATCGCTCCTTGGACGCTGAGGAACCCTGCGATCTCGGCTTCGTCGAAGGGCGTGGCGGTGACGGACGCCGCGTCGAGCGGGTGCAGGTAGTCGACCAGGAAGATGCGAGCGCCAGGCGACCTTTCCCGGACGCTCTCGACAACCCGGGAAAGCCCTTCCGTCGCGCCTTCGAGCGCAGCATCCGTGGGATGGGCAGGGCCGCCTGGGGCCAGGGCCTCGAGCATCGGAAGGATCGGTGACGACGGATCGACGCGAGACCACGCCACGAAGAGCAGTCCTGCGATAAAGCCGAGGTCGTTGCCCCCCGCCGTGATGGTCACCACGTCAGCGTTTGCGGGCACACCCTCGAGCTGGGGCGGGAACACCGCACCACCGATGGTCTGCTGCGGCGTGTCGAGCAGGTTGGCTGTCGTCGCACCGGACACCGTGAGATCGACGAGGCGGGCGCCGAGGCGCTCCGCGAGCAGGTGGGGGTAGTTCCTCGCCGATCGCATCGCTGCTGGGTCGGCGACAGGCTCGATGCCGGGCCCCGCAGCGAAGGAGCTCCCGAGCGCGGCGACAAGCTCATAGGAGGGCACGGCTCGATCCTGGCACGGTCCAGATCAGGCCATGGCGAGGAAGCACTTCCCTGCAGCAAGATGGCGACATGCACTCACTAGGCCGAAACGGCATCTGGGCGGTCGGGCTTCGATTTGGAGACCCTGGCGCCATCACCGAAGCGGCAGCCGAGCTCGACGAGCTCGGCTACGGCTCGCTGTGGGTGCCGGACTCGGGAGGCGACCTCAACGGGACCCTCGAACGCCTCTTGGAGGCGACGTCATCGCTCACCGTGGCGTCAGGCGTGCTCAACCTCTGGATGCATGAGGCTCAGGAGACCGCCTCGTTCGTGAGCAAGGCGACCACACGCTTCGGCGAGCGGATCCTCATCGGCATCGGCGTGAGCCACGCGTCGCGCATCGACCAGATCGAGCCAGGTCTCTACAAGCGACCGCTCTCTGCGATGGCCACGTATCTCGACCAGCTCGACGCAGCCGACCCACCTCTGTCTGCCTCGAGCCGCGTCCTCGCCGCTCTCGGGCCAAAGATGCTCGATCTCGCCCGAGAGCGATCGGCGGGAGCGCACACCTACAACGTGACCCCCGAGCACACTGCTCTTGCTCGCGAGGCACTCGGTCCGAGACCGACTGGTCATCCCTGAGCAAGCAGTCGTCTTGACCACTGACGCACAGCGTGCTCGTGAGCTCGGGCGCGCGCACCTCGAGCGCTACTTCGCCATGAGCAACTACACACAGAACTACCTCCGCTTCGGCTTCGACGAGAGCGACCTCCTCGGCGGGGGCTCCGACCGTCTCGTCGACGCCCTCGTGGCCTGGGGGGATGTCGAAGCGATCACCCAACGAGTTGAAGCGCACCACGAGGCTGGCGCTGACCACGTCTGCATCCAGGTTCTCGCCGGGGACGACCTCCTCCCGATGGCGATCTGGCGCGAGCTGGCTCCCGCACTCTGCTGAGAGCAGCCGTCGGGACATCGTCACTGACGTTTGGCACCCCCAGTTCAAGGCCGCGGTGAGTTGTGAAGCTTCGTCTTGGATGCTGCGTTGACGATCGAATTGGCGAGGCGCCCGAAGGTAGCGCTGGGAAACGAGTGGCCGAGGGAGATCGCTCTATGCGGATTCAATGATCTGAGGGGCTGCATCCTCAACGACGGCGTTGGCCTGGATGGAGACAGGCAGATTGTGTCCGCTGATCAGATCCTCGAGCGAGCACTGTGAGGGCTCGGCGGCACCGTGGTGAGCACGAGCCCGAGGATCGTCGCGCCTCGAGCGACGACCAGCACCCCTCTCAGCCCCAGCTCGGATCCCAAAGAACGAGAGGCACGTCCAGAGCGTCCCTACCGTTCACTGGCTCATGTCAACGCAGAGCGAACCTTGGCCGATTTCAGGTTGGCACTGCTTGGTAGGTTCCAGCAGATGGTTGCACGGACCACTCCGAAGACGAGATCCGGCTCTTGACTGTCCGTCTCATTGGGGCTGATCCGCCCATCGCGCAGAGCAGGGAAATCCAAGCAAAGACCATGCTCGTCTGGACGTGGAAGAACCCAGCGAAGGTAGTCCTGGTCCTAGCGCTTCTCGGCGGCGTCGCCATCGCCCTCTTCACGCCACCGTTGCGGGGCGCAGATGAACGCGATCAGTTCACTCGGGCCTACCAAATCGCAGGCGGGGACGTTCTGACGCATCGGATAGGCCATCGGTTTGGCGCTGAACTGCCGTCTGGATACAGCCAACAGATGGAGCAGCTGACGAAGTCGATCTACTTCCAACCGGACCACGTCAAGTTCCTCGACGATCTCGGGTGGCCTCCTCCAGGTGGACACACCGTTCCCGTTCAAGAAGGCACCATCGCGTCGTATGGACCAGGTGGCTACGTTGTCTACGCACCGGTGATCGCCGTCGGCCGCCTCATAGGTTTGGGACTTCTCCCGCTGATCTACCTTGCCCGGCTGGCCGGGGTCGCGGCCTATGCGCTTATCGTTGCTCTTGCAGTGAGGCGACTCCCACTTCATCGCTGGATCATGGTCGCCGGCGCGCTGATTCCCGAAGCGCTGAACCAAGCATCGACCGTTTCGGCCGATGGACTGACCATCGCTCTGACATTCCTCTTGGTCGCCGCGTGCTTGAGACTTTCGCTCGACGTCGGCGTGCCTCGGAGGAGGCTTCTCATTGAAGCTGGCGTCGCCTCCGGCTTGTTGGCGCTAGGCAAACCTCCGTACGTTGCCTTCGTTCTCCTCCTTCTTGTCCCACTCTGGCGCTACCGAGGCAAGCTCATCGCTCCGATTGCTTCGGTCATCGGCGGCTCGGCACTGCTCTCTGTGCTCTGGATCACATACCAGCGCTCGCATTCGATGCGACTCGATCTTCCAGGACTCTTCCCCTTGCAGTCGGCGAAGAGCAGCTACGCATATCGAGACATCCACATCTCTGCGCAAACGACCTATGTCGTGCATCAACCTCTGGCATTCGTCGCCACCGTGTGGCATACCTTCCTCTACCAAGGCTCAGCGTTCCCGCTCCAGATGTTCGGGTTGCTCTCGGACTACCAAGTCCCCACGATCATCGTGCTCCTCTCAGCGGTCGTCGTCGGGGTCTCGTGCGCCGTACCGGAGCCCGTCACGAGCTTTGTGCTGCCCAGACTTGAGCGAATCGGGCTCTTGGGACTGAGTCTGATCATCGGGTTGGGGATCATGGCGATCGTCTACACGAACGCGAACGCGCTCCACGCTCCCCGCATCGACCAGCTGACACCTCGCTACATGCTGCCCCTACTACCTCCGCTGCTCATTGCCGTACTGCCGAGCCGACTGCGAGTGCGGCCATGGTCACCGGCTCTAGGCGCTGGCGTAGGAGCAGGATCTGCGCTGGTGCTTGTGCTCGTCGTCATCGGACTGCTGGGATTTCAGTTCGCGTAGCGGCCGGTCGGTGAGTGTCCCGTCGCAGCCCCTGGATGCTGTGCCCTCAAGCAGCTCATCGCACCACCAGCCTGATTGGCGAACATTGTTCTCGTGACCGAGACGCGAGGTGCTGTGGACCTTCTCTGCTGAGTGAGTCACTCATCCGGAAGGGACAGACGAGCACTTGGCGGCACTCACGATCGGTCCTCAGTGGCGTACCGAGCCACCGACACCTCCACGCTCTTGCCCACCACCTTCTCTTTACTCAGCCGTTACCGCTGATCGGCATCATCGAGACGATGAGCCGACGTGAGCGAAGGGAGCAGGGCAAATCATTCGAGTTAGCGCACGCGCGAAAGTCCGTGGCGTGCGGTTGGAGTCACGTGGAGGTGTGAGATGGCGGACCTAAGTCAGCAAGTCGTCAAGGCGGCGGGAGAGAGCTTCGAGAGCGGGGAATCGCTCGTCGCAGCTACGAAATGCGAGCGAGACGGTGGGGTGAAGCGGCGTGCCCTCGGTGCCGGCCTGGGCGGCGCGCTCGGGATGGTCACCGCGTTGAAGACGGGCATCGATCCCGCGCACTCCCTCGCGGGCCAGGCTCTGCCCCATTCGATCGTCCTCGGCCTCACCAACCGGAGGATCGCCGTCTTCAGCTGCAGCACCATGACGGGCAAGCCCACGAGCATCATCCGCTCGATTCCCCTTGCCGACGTCGCTGACGTCGACACGGACTCGGCGCGAGTCCTTGGCCGGAAGCTGGCCAAGCTCTCACTCACGTTTGCCGACGGCACGGTGCTGTCGCTCGAGGCTGCTGCTTCAGAAGCCCCGAGGGCCGAGGCGTTCTGTGAGGCACTTGCCGCAACCTTGTCGGAGCGCGGAGACCAAGTCCCCCAATGAGCTGAGCACTGACCGCTGAGCACTGACGGCTGAGCACTGACAGACCGAGTGAAGGGAGGCCACCGTGGCTGAGACGAGAACGAACAAGCCGATGGAGGCGCACCTCGAGCCCGGCGAGAGCGTGATCGCTGACGCCAGGCTGTTCAACGGATCGGCTTCAACCGGTCGGGCCTCCTTGACGGAACGTCGACTCATCATCTTCGAGACTGGCTCGGTGAGCATGAAGATCGTCGGTGGTCCACTTCGCGAGATCGGACTAGGCGAGGTCGTCAACGTCGAGACGAAGAAGATGCGACCCGTGTTGATGCTTGGTGTGCCCTTCTTCTTCGTGGACGTTGAGCTCATCGATGGATCACACCTGACGCTCAGATCCTCAGGTGTTGGCGTCCCGAAGCTGAGCCGATTCGCCGACGCTCTCCGAGATGCTTGCTCCGCGTGAACGTCGGTCTGGGTTCACGAGGCGAGCGTCGCGTCTGGCTGCATGTGATGCCCTCGACGAGATCATCGCTGACAGCTCTGCGGCGACGTGACGCCCCACAGGCTGATGAGCGAGCTCGGAAGGACGGTGAGCGAGAAGCACATGGGGACAGCCCCGGGCTCCACCATGGTCCAGCCTCCGTTCTCAGAGTTGGTCTCGTTGGCCACCCGGTAGAAGATGCCGTCACTGCCGCCGTCTTGCATGCCGATGGCCATCTGGTTCGGCATCGGCATCGGCCCGGTGTACGAATAGGAGGCGAAGGCCCAGTCGAGACCGGTACCCGGGTCATAGCCTGCGTAGGTGGCATCGGGCGGCGTGCTGATCTGGCTCGGGGTGGCGATCGAGGTCCATCCCTTGGCTGTGAGGTAGGCGCTCGCCAGATTGCTCAGGTCGCTCGGGCCCAGCGGGAGGTTGGATGGCGACGACGCCGTGCTGCCAGGGCTGCTCGGCGCGAACTTGTAGGTGAAGACGCACGACGCAGGAGAGAAGCGCAAGCCCAGCGCGGAGAACAGGGAGGCGCAGCTCTTGAGGGTGATCGCGACCTCTGGATCCTGCGTGAAGGTCATCGTCGCCTTCGAGGAGCCGGCAGACCCCTTGGTGGCCACGGTGAACGGAGCGCTCATGCTCGCGCTGCCCGAGAACGAGAAGGCAGCCAGCTGCTTGCCGTCTTGGTAGGTGTAGAGGGCGACGCCACCGATCTTGGAAGACCCCGGCGGCCCTCCCTGGATCTCAAGGCCGAAGCCCGGTTGGCCGGCCGGGACGTTCGTGTAGAAGGCGCTGGGCACCGACGCCACCTGGGGCGTCGACGTCGGGGACGTCGTGACCTTTGGTGTGGTGACCTGCGGTCTCGCCTTCTTCGTGGTGGTGGGAGGTGCGGTCTTGTGCGCAGGGCTCGAGGAGCAGGCAGCAAGGAGGGCTGCGCACGCGAGCAACGGCAGTGCCCTTGAGAGACGCTTCATGGCCACACCCCTTCTCGGCAGTCGCTTGGCAGGTGCTGGTCAGCCCTGAACAGAGCAGGCACCCGCGTCGGGCAAGGCCCACAGGCTCTGGACCGCCGAGGGGATCACGGTCTCCGAGGGACAGAAGGGGACAGACCCAAAGGCCACCAAGCTCCAGGCTCCTCCTGGTTGCATGGTGAAGATCCCTATCGCCCGGCCGTCCTGCATGCTCACCTGGGTGTGCAGCGAGGCAGTCGACGTCGGGGAGAAGGTGGCCATCGCCCAGGAGACGCCGGTTGACGGAAGCTGGGCGAGGTAGACCGACCCCGGAAGCGTTCCCTCGATCTCATCCAACGGCACGTTGGCACCGGCGGCGTAGGCAGCCGTCAGCGACGAGAGGTCAGCGGGAGTCGCCACCAGATCGATCGGGGCTGCAGGGAGGTCGACCGGCGTCTGCACCGGCGAGGTGGGCGTGCTCGTTGGAGCGGTGGCAGACGTGTTCGAGGGGGCGTTCGATGGCGAGTTGGACGGGGTCGCCGTGTGGCCGCCCGGAAGAGGTGACGCGCCGGAGTGGCTCGCGTCACTGGGGGTCGAGCCTCCTCGCCCACCCCCACCCGACGACGAGAGCAGCACCAACGCCCCCGCGAGGACGACAGCAACCAAGACTGAGCCAGTCACCCACAGATGGCGACGTCGCGCTCGCTGCTTGGCCTCTGGAAACAGGACCTCGACCTCAGGAGGGCTGTCCGTCTTCTCGGGTGTCAGCGAGATCGTCATGAAGCCATTATCATTAGTGTCATGAAGGAAGTCAAACGGCTCGAAGCGACCTCCGGCATCGAGCTCAACCATGTTGATCGGGGCGAGACGCTCTTGCTGCACGAGCAGGTCGCGGCAGAGATCCGTCGGGCCATCGCCGAGGGCGAGGCAGCCCCGGGCGAGAAGATCCCTCAGGCAAAGGACCTTGCCGCCGTGCTGGGGGTCAACACCAACACCGTGCTGCGCGCGCTCAGGACCCTCCGCGACGAGGGCCTCCTCGACATGGGTCGAGGACGCGCCATCACGGTGGCAGGGGGACCTGAGAAGACACTGCTGGTTGACAAGGCTCGAGAGCTGATCGCCTTCTCTCGTTCCCAGGGCTATCGGCGTGACGAGCTGGTCGCCCTCATCGAGCAGCTTCCCTGACCCCTGCCAAGGTGCCCTACCGCCACACGGCACCGGTGCACTCCCCCGCCTGCGACGCATACTGAAGGAGTGCTGATCCGCATCGAAGCCCACGACCTGCCTGGACGATCGTGCGGGCCGTCGCCTGAGCGCCCAGGAGGACACCACGGCATCGAGGTAGGTGTCCAGCGCAAGAACAGGCCGGGCGAGCTGATGGGGCAGGTGAGCGCTGACGTGGACGCAGTCACCTGGGAGATCGAAGCGACGGAGGTGGCGTCGAGCGAGCTCGACTTCAGAGGTCCCTACCTCTCGGGACCGCCCGGGGGACGGTTCATCTACCTGTCGTGGGGCGTCGTCGAGGCGCCAGGGCGCTTCGAGATGTTCCGAAGGGCCAAGATCATGTTGGATGGCGTCCCGGGTGCCACCATGGCTGCGTCCCGGAAGTCGGGTGTTCTCCTCGGCCGCCTGGGGCTCACGGACTCCAAGGGCAATCCAACCTGTGCCGCTGTTCGACCACCACTGATCGCCTGGTCGGCCGCTCGTGCGTGAGCGCTGGAGATCCCACAAGCGAGAGAGCGCTCAAAGCAGTGCTCGACGCGCGCTGATGGGTGTCCCCCTTGTTCGCAGCGTCGTGACGGCGCCAGCAGCAACGGTGCAGGCCAGCGTCACGGCTCGAGGTTCTCGAGGTCCTCAAGGAGCCTCGGGTGCGTGGGCTCCCAGCCGAGCGTCGAGCGCGTGAAGGAGCTGGACGCGGGCTGATCCCTGGCGAAGATCGGGCCCAGCGGTCCATAGGTCTCTTGCGGCACTGCCTGCACGGGCAGCTCGAGGCGCCGACCGATGACCGTGGCGATCTCGAGCACTGCGTCCCCCTCGTCATCCACCGCGTGCCACGAGGACCCAGGGGGTGCCTGCTCGAGCGCCAACCGGAAGAGCGCGGCCGCATCGAGCGCGTGCACGGCAGGCCAGCGCTGGGTGCCGTCTCCGGCGTAGCCCGAGATGCCGCTCTGGCGCGCGATCTGGGTCAACATGCCGGCAAATCCACCCTTTCCCCGGTTGTGGACGGTCCGTGGCAAGCGCACCGCGCTCGTGCGCACACCTTGGGAGGCGAGGTCGATGACCTCGTTGACGGACCGCCCTCGACCACCGACCGGACCTTCGAGCGGCAGCGGGTCCTCTTCGGTGGAGAGCCGGCCCGCCACGATCGGCGTGCCAGAGCACGTGACCAAGGGACGGTCGCTGCCGAGGAGCGCCTGGCCCATGGTCACCAGCGCGGCGTGCTCTCGTTCCACCACGCGAGCCAGGGCGTCGGCGCTGGAGAAGTCTGCGCCGAAGGCGAGATGGATGACGCCGTCGGCCTGTGCAGCGCCGGTGCGAAGGGCGTCGAGATCGCTCAGGTCCCCCCGGTGCGGGAGCGCACCTGCCTGGGTGAGCGCTTGCGCCGAGCGATCGGAGCGAGCAAGGCCGACCACGCTGTGGCCATGCTCGAGCAGCTCAGCGACGACCGCTGAGCCGATGAGGCCGGTGCCCCCCGTGATGAAGACGTTCATAGACCACTCCTGCTCGATGATGGGACTCTTATCTCATCACTGTAGCATCCTGATGGGACTCTTGTCTCATCGCTAGAGTGGATCCATGGCTCGTTGGGAACCAGGCGCTCGGCAGCGACTCGTCCTCGCGGCCGTCGACCTCTTCGCCGAGCAGGGCTACGACGCAACCACCGTGACGGAGATCGCTGAGCGCGCTGGCGTGACCAAGAGCACCTTCTTCCGCTACTTCCCTGACAAGCGAGACATCCTCGTGGCCGGGCAAGAGGCGCTCAGCGAGCTCTTGGCCAGCGGCATCGCTGACGCTCCGCAAGGCGCGAGCCCGCTTGAAGCCGTGACGAGCGGGCTCGAGTGCGTCTCGAGCGCGATGACACCCAAGAACCGAGAGCTCGGCCCCCGCATGCAGGCAGCCATTGCCGCCAACGCCGAGCTCCAAGAGCGCGACGCGCTCAAGCGGGTCGGCCTGGCAGCAGCCATGACCACCGCGCTCATCCAGCGAGGCGTGCCCGATGCGACGGCTCGACTGGCGAGCGAGCTCGGCGTCCTCGCCTTCAAGCAGGGCTTCGCCGAGTGGTGCGACGCCGACCCCAAGGACGGAGACGACCTCGCCCACTACACCGTGGCCGCGCTCAACGAGCTGCGAGCCGCATCAGCATCCCTCGGCTGACCGATCGGAAAGCGTCCGGCGGTCGTCCCCTGCTCAGGCTCCGATGGTGTCGAGCTCTGCGAGGTCCTGCGCGGAGAGCTCGAGCTCGACCGCCGAGAGGTTCTCGCGCAGATGCGCTCTCGACGAGGTGCCGGGGATGAGCAAGATGTTCCCTGAGCGCTGGTGCAGCCAGGCCAGCGCCACCGTCATCGGCGTCGTGCCGAGCCGCGCCGCGACCTCGTCCAGCGTGCCCGACTGCAGCGGCGTGAAGCCGCCCAGCGGGAAGTACGGGACGTAGGCGATGCCCTGAGCGGCCAGCGAGTCGATCAGCTCGTCGTCACCACGGTTGGCCACGTTGTAGAAGTTCTGGACGCACACGACCGGAGCGATGGACTGGGCCTCTTCGATCTGCTCGGCCGAGACCGTGCTGACGCCCAGGTGCTTGATCAGCCCCTGGTCCTGGAGCTCGACCAGGGCGCCGAACTGCTCCGCGAGGGAGCCAGGCTCGGCTCCGCTGAGCCCGCCCATCCGCAGGTTCACGACGTCGAGTGCCTCCAGCCCCAGGTGATCAAGGTTGTCGTGCACGGCCTGGCGGAGCTCGTCGGGAGTCCGAGCGTGGGGCCAGCCACCCTCTGCGTCGCGTCGAGCCCCCACCTTGGTGACGATCACCAAGGACTCGGGATAGGGGTGCAGCGCCTCTCTGATGATCTCGTTCGTGACGTACGGGCCGTAGTAGTCGCTCGTGTCGATGTGCGTGACGCCACGCTCGACCACCTCTCGTAGCACCGCGACTGCTTCGGCTCGATCCCTGGGTGGGCCGAAGATCCCGGGTCCTGCCAGCTGCATGGCGCCGTAGCCCATGCGACCGACCACCGTGCCCTCGGCCAGCTCGAACTCGCCGCCCAGCTGTGCCTGCTCCGCCATCGTCGCCTCGTCCTCTTGTGTGGTTCCGTTGCCTGGCGCACAGGGCGCCTTCGCTCCGACCATAGGGGCGACGATCGCCACTCCAGCCTGGCGCGTGTCCAAGCCGGCGCTCACCTCACTGTCCGTTCATCGTCTCGTCGATGACGGTTCACCTCGGACCGGTAGCGTCTGGCGACGTGGTCGACTCTGATTCCCCTGGGCAGCGCAACGGACTCGAGGGGATCAGCAACTTCCGCGATCTCGGCGGGTATCTCACCGAGCAGGGACGCGTCGTCCGCACCGGCCTGGTGTTCCGCTCTGGTGCGCTCCACGCACCGACCGAGTCGGACCGAGACCAGCTCCGAGCTCTCGGGGTTCGTGTGGCCGTCGACCTTCGCCCGGCCCAGGAGCAGGCTGCCGAGCCGACCGACGTGCCCTTCCTCCGGATCTTGCACGTCCCGCTCATGCGAGGCGAGCGGACCAGCAGCCCGGTGGCCTTAGAAAGCGGCGAGGACTACCTGCGCGATCGCTACTCGGAGATCGTGCTCGAGCGCGCGCTCGACATCGGCACCATCCTGTTGTCGTTCAACCAAGAGGGGGGTCTTCCAGCCGTGATCCACTGCGCGGCGGGCAAAGACCGCACCGGTGTCGTCTCCGCCGTCCTCCTGCTGGCGCTCGGCGTCGATGAGGAGACGGTGCTCGACGACTACGAGCTCACCTCCGTGTACACGGCGGCCTCCAGGGTTGAAGAGCTCAACGAGAAGCTCTCTGGTTCGGGCCTGCCGCCGGCGGTCATCGCCGGCCTGCTGGGGACGAGCCGCTCAGCTCTCGCCGATGCGATCGCTCGCCTCCGCGAGGAGCACGGCACCATCGAGGGCTACCTCGCCGAGGCAGCGGGCGTCTCGTCTGAGGATCTCGCGATCCTGCGACAGCGGCTCACCGCTCCTGTTCGGTAGGTCGCACCAAGATCTCGTTGACGGCGACGCGACGCGGCTGGGCGACCACGTAGTGGATCGCGTTGGCGATGTCCTCGGCCGCCAGGATCTCCAGGCTCTCATAGGTCGCGGCCATCGCCTCAAGGACCTCTGGGCGGAGGTGCGAGGCCAGCTCGGTCGCCGTCGCCCCTGGCTCAACGAGCGAGACGCGCACGTGGCGCTTGGTGACCTCTTGGCGAAGTGACTCGCTGAAGGCGGCGACACCGAACTTCGTGGCGTTGTACACACCGCTGTTGAAGCGGGCGACGCGACCGGCCACCGAGCTGACGTTGACCACGTCCGCCACGCGTCGTGGTTCGCCCTCCGCTGCTCGAAGGAGGTGCGGCAGCGCTGCGTGCGTGCAGTAGAGGAGTCCCAACAGGTTGAGGTTGACCATCCGTCGCCACTCGTCGGTGGGCGCGTCTTGAATGGGTCCGAGCAGCATGACGCCCGCGTTGTTGACCAGCGTGTCGAGCCGGCCGAAGTGTCCCACGGCGTCTTTCACCATCTTGATGGTCTGGGCTTCATCGGTCACGTCGACCTCGAGCACCAGCACCTTGTCGCCTTCACCGCCGAGGCGCTCGGCCAGTGCTTCGAGCTTGTCCCGGCGCCGCGCTGCCAGCACCACGGCCGCACCATCAGCCGCCAGGGCTACGGCGGTCGCCTCACCGATCCCGCTCGAGGCGCCCGTGATCAGGGCCACTGTTCCGTCAAGTACTCCCGCCATGGTGGTTCTCCTTGTGCTCGTGCGCACCCGTCGCTTCGTCTCACCACGTTCTATGGGCAATCTCCGAACGTCGCGCCGACGTGGCTGAGCACTCGACCTTGGCGATGATCGGCCAGAGCGCCATGGTGCGCCATGATCAGAAGGTGGACTCGATAGAGACGCCTGCCTTCGAGTGGAGAACACTCGAGCGCGAGGCCTTTCGCTCCTCTGAGCACGGGATCGACGTCACCGCGGTAGTGGCCGGCGCGATCGCCACGACGGCTCCCCTCGTCATCGGAGCGATCATCAACAACCACACGCTGGGCCTGTTCTGTGCCCTGGGGGGCCTCAACACGGCCTTGGTGATGGGACCCTTCGCTCGGTCGAGACGCTTCGCCTGGGGCCTCTTCACCGCGCTGACGGGTACCGCCGCGGTCGGCCTGGCGACCCTCACCCACCACCCAGCGTGGGTCGCCGTGCTCGTCACCGTCATCTGGTCGATCTCGTGGGCGCTGCTGCGAGCGATCGGACCTGAAGGCACCCTGGTCGGCTTCACCACCACCGCGGTGTTCATCATCGTGAACGGGCTGCCGGGCGGCCCCAGCCAGAGCTTCGCTCGCGTGGCCGAGTATGCGGTCGGAAGTGGCCTCGCCCTCGGTCTCATGCTGCTTCCTCGACCTGACGTCACCAACGCCAAGCCGAGGCCGATCCCCTGGTCCCTGTTCATCCAGTCGCTCAGACGCGGAGGGATCGTTCGACGCCACGCCGTTCGGGTAGGCGCGGTCGCAGGCGTCGCCACCGTGCTCTACCGCGTGCTCAACCTCACCTTCGGCTACTGGATCCCGCTGACCTCGGTCGCCGTCCTCCAGCCTGATGCCCACGGGAGCCGTGTCCGCGCCCTGCAGCGAACGGCCGGAACGCTCATCGGCACGGTGATCGTCGCAGCCGTGGCGCTGTTCACCAGGAACGAGGCCGTGCTCGTCTTCTTCGTGCTCCTGGCGTCTGGTGGCCTGTTCGCGCTCAAAGAGCGGGGCTACTTCTGGCTGACGATGCTGCTCACCCCCACCGCGCTCCTGATGCTCTCGACGGTCCAGTTCCACGGCTGGAGCCTCGGGGTCACACGGGTCGTGAACACCGGGGTCGGCCTCGTGATCGCTCTCGTGGTCATCGAGGTCGCGAGCCGCGGCCGAGACAGCTTTCGAGAGGCGTGAGGAGAGAGTGGGGACGTGAGCAGACCCTCGAACCCGAAGGCTCCCGTGAGGGCGGGAGGGGAGCTGCCGGCGGGCCCAGGAGGGTCACCCTCCCTCAGCTCGCCTCCAGCACCTCCGAGCTGCACCCTGAGCACGTCTCCGCCCGAGGCCTCTTGCTCGCGCGGCGCCCTCACAGACAAATGACGAGGCAAGCGCCGACTCCTCGGTGAGCGAACGCATGACTGGCTCCATGGGACGCTCCCAAAAGGTGAAAAGTCGCTCGCTCCTTCTCAGACCTGAGCGAAAGGTGAAGACGGAACTGACGGATGAGCTCTCGAGGTCTGCGCCCTGGAATATATGTCGTTCGGGTGAAGACAAACGAAGGAGAAGCACTCACACAATCTCCCGAAATCTGTGCAAGCACTGATACCTTTATGGGGACACGTTCACACCGTCTAAGACGCACCCACCATTGAAGAAGAACGGGCACGATCGACCGCTCTTCCATCTGCTGAATTGAGCCTGGACGCAATCAGAGGGAGGGCAGGAGTTGACGTCTCCAATGCACGATGAGCTCGAGGCATCGAGCCAGGTTGATCTCACCTTCTCACTACCGCAGCGCCAGAACCGGGCGACGGTGTTCTTCCGGTTCATCCTGGTGATCCCACAGATCTTCGTTCTCTATTTCGTGGGTATTGCCGCCTTCGTGGTGCTGGTGGTCGGGTGGTTCGCAGCCCTGTTCACGGGGCGGCTTCCAGAAGGGATCGCTGGCTTTCTTCGTGGGTATCTCAGGTGGTCGATACGCGTCTATGCGTACATGTACTTGATGACGGACAGGTACCCTCCTTTCTCGCTCGATGCATCCGCAGCGTTCCCTGTTGATCTTGACGTCCAGACAGGACGCCTCAACCGCCTGGCGGTCCTCTTTCGCTACTTCTTGGCCATCCCGGCGGGCATAGCCGCTGGCTTGCTCACCATCGGCATGGCGGTGTTCGGCATCGTCAACTGGTTCGCCACGCTCATCAAAGGTGAGCAGCCCAGTTCGTTCTTCCAGGCCTATGCCGCAGGTCTTCGCTTCGTCGCTCGCTTCAACGGCTACTTCTACATGCTCACCTCCTTCTATCCCTCTGAGGTCATGGGCGAGCAGGCATCAGCCGGTGGCGACACGACTGCCAGCCACGAGGTGGGCGCTCCCCTCCAGTCGCCGACCTGGGAACCCGGGCCCTCTTCGATCGGGGCTCCCGGCGAGCAAGCGACCGCTGACGTGGTCCCTTCTGAGAGCAACGAGAGCCAGGGGGGCACCTGGTCGCTCTTGCTCTCGTCGGGAGCCCGGAAGCTGGTCGTCGTCTTCTTCGTGCTTGGCGTGGTTGGCTACGTCGCGGTCCCGGTGAGCGTCGCCGTCCTTGGCTCCTCGATCTCGAGCCACGCACAGGCCATCACGGCCCAGAACCAGGCGGCCGACGCCTACAACACCTTGACGACCGCTGGCACGACGCTGCAAACCGAGACCGCACAGTGCGATCAGTCGACCTCGAGTGGGACCTCGCCGCTCTCGTGCCTCGAGACGGCCGACGCCAAGTTCGCGGCAGCGTTGGACAGCTACGCCCAATCACTGGCGGCGATCGACTTCCCGACGGCTGTGTCCTCGCAAGCCTCAGCGGCCATCGCGTCAGCAACGAAGGCCAGTGGGGTCATGAAGAACCTCTCGACGATCGGCACCAGCGCAGCGTCGTACAACGCTGCGGCGACGAGCCCACTGCTGCGGTCGTCGCTCACGGAGGTGGACTCGACCTTCAACGCACTCAACACTGCCCTGATGACCCTCTGAGGACACGGTCGATGTGAGCGACCACTGAGGGACATCGGCATCGAGGCGACGTGGATCGCCGCGGCCATCGATGCCTCCTGACGCCCTCGCCGGCGCTAGCCCGCAGGGCAGTTCGTCGGGTTCGCCGCTCCCTGAGTTCACTGAGACCTGGAGGCAGGACTCGTCGACCGCCTCGAAGTCGGAGCCTGTGATCTGGGTGAGCAGGTGGAGCGTGTCGTTGTTCCACGCAGCGCTGGGCACCCCTGAGAGGTACCAGGGCGAGCCGTTGTCCGCCACGATGGCCCCGTAGGTCTTGAGCGCCTGCAAGATCACCTGATCGGAAGCGGGGAACGACGAGATGTCGACCGACGCCTTGAGCCGAAGCCGCAGGCCCATCGGCACGATCCCGCTCGCAGAACCCGCCTCGTGGCGCGCTGGCCACAGGTAGCGCTGCGCGCTCACCGGCACCGTGATGCGAAGCGCGTGGTTGATCGCGCCGTTGGCCACCTCTCCTGGCCGAGCCAGCCCGGCCAAGATCGGCAGGCCTGCTGCGTCTGCGGAGGTCCAACCCGCTGGTCGCAGCGCGTTGGACCCCATCGAGAAGATCGCACCAGAGCCGGCCTTCCAGCTCGTGGAGCTCGAGATGGGCTTGGCAGCGAAGAGCTCGAAGTCCTTGCACGTTCCTCGCTGGACGATCAGCACGTGCCGGTCACCGGTTCCCCCCGGGCCTCCTTCGACCTTCGGGTTGGCCGGGATGGGATAGGGCCCTGGGTCCGATTCGCTGGCGTAGTGGAAGCGCACCGAGACGCCCGCCTGGGTCGAGGGCACGACGGTGAAGGGGATGCCGATCGGAGCCCCGTCCCACGTCCCTGAGCCGAAGTCTGGATGGAGCGGCGAGCTGGCGCCGATCGCCGCCACCAGCTGGTCTGAGTTCGCCATCACCGGCAGGTTCGTCACCGGCGTGTTCCACACGTTCGTCGAAGGCAGCATCGAGCAGCCAGCGATGCCGGGAGCTCGGACGGTCGCCGAGCTCATGACCCGTCCAGAGGCTGCTCCACTCACCGACGCACCGAGCAGCACGCACCCGCTGCTGAGCACAGAGGCGCTGAGCAGCGCCGCCACGAGACGAGCACGTGCGCACGCCACCATGCGGAGCCTCCTCATCGACGAGCTGCGCGGCAGCGCTGGGTGCTGACCGTGCTCTCGATCGACTGCTGGAATCCCTGCATCACGACCGCAGGATCTCTAGGACAGGACCGAGCCGAAGAACCGCTCGGAAGCCTGCCAGTGCCGCTCCGCGGCGGCCTCGTCGAAGCTGTCGTTGTCAGGGACGGCGAAGCCGTGGTGCGCTTGGTAGGTCTCGATCGTGTGGGTGACACCGGCGTGGGTGAGCGAGTCCTCGAGCAGCACCTTCTGCTCGTCGGTGAAGTAGGGATCCTCGATGGCTCCCGCGACGTAGACCACAGCGCTGATGTCTTGAGCCTTGTGATACGGGCTGTCGGGATCAGCGGGATTGGCGATGTTCCCACCGTGGAACGACGCTGCCGCGGCGATCTGATCGCCCAGGTTCGCCGCCACCAGGAGCGACATGCGGCCACCCATGCAGTAGCCGGTGGTCCCCACGCCGCCCGGTGCGGTCTCGGGGAGCGAGCCAAGGTACGAGACGAAGGCTCGGGCATCACGCAAGATCAGGTCGGTGGTGTAGCCAGACATCAGCGCCATGATCCTGCCCATGGTCTCCTCTCTTGCTGCTGGCGAGCTGAAGTCGGGAGCCGGGTACGCGCCGCTTCGGTAGTAGAAGTCGGGCGCGAGGACGACGTAGCCAAGCGCCGACAGGCGTTCGGCCATCGTGCGCACCGTGTCTCGCATCCCACCGGCGTCGGCGAAGAGGAGCACCCCCGGCCACGGCCCGTCGCCGTCCGGAACGCAGAGCGCGGCCTCGCAGGTCCCGTCGTCGGTCTCGATCTCTACTGTGCGTCGGCTCATGGGGTCTCCGTTCCTCGAGGTCGCTCTCGGACCCTATCGGTGCCCTCGAGTTCGGTGGCGATCGTGGCGTCCCCCAAGACAGCACGTCAGAGCTGCTTGAGGATCGCCTTCCAATGAGATCGCCACGGCTCTCCGAGGTCTTCGGACTCCAAGCGCTCGTGCTGGACAGCGACGACGGACTTGCCTGGCGCCTTCAGCGAGATGTTGACCGCCACTCGCGACCCGTCCGCCAGCGTGCAGCGCCAGTAGCGCCACTTCTCGGTGCTGGAGGTCTCGGGCCCGCTCTCGACGGCCACGCCCGAGATCACCTGTGGGGAGCCAACCACCTCGATCCACCTCGCCAGCGAGTCATCGAGCGAGCCCGGCAGCGTCCTGCTCGCCGAGACGGCAAAGGAGCCATCGCCGCGCTGGCCCCGGACCCTTCGGCCGAGGTGCTGCTCGTAGGCGATGGCCACCATCTGTCGCCACCACGGCTCAGCGCCGTAGGCGACGGCGAGCGCCACGATCTCCTGGTGACTCTTCTGCTCGGCGCCGGTGGACTCGAAGTAGGCGAGCCAGGCATCCCAGCTGTGCCCTGTCGCTGCCTCGATCGCCTCGGAGCTGATGACCGGATCCACCCCGTCACCCTATAAATCCCACGACCACATAGGCGCACTCACTTGCGACTCCCGTTCGCGTGTCTTGGGCACTTATGTCAGAGGGGTCCAGCGCAGCTCTGGGTCTTGGAGCACGATCGCTCGGTCGAGCGTCGAGAGCTCCTCTGAAGGTTCGATCCCGAACGTGTCGATGAACAGCTCGCGCAACCGCTGGTAGGCCCTCAGGGCTTCGCCGTGCCGGCCTGAACGGTACAGCGCCAACATGAGCTGGCCCCAGCGGCGCTCCCGAAGCGGCTCCTCCTCGACCGCCGCCTGGAGGTCTGCCAGCACACCTTGGTGGTCGCCGAGCTGGAGCCGACCCTCGAAGCGATCCTCCTGGGCGCTGGCACGGATCTCGCGAAGCCGTGGCACCTCGGTGAGCCCAAGAGGGCCGTCGGCCAGCTCAGGGAGGGGCTCGCCGCGCCAGAGCTCGAGCGTGCGATCCAGCTCGGCCACGGCGGCCCCGGGGTGGCCGTTGCTCAGCATCTCGCGGGCCCTCACGCAGCGGCGTTCGAAGCGAAACACGTCAATGGCATCCCTCGGACCGACCAAGCGGTACCCCCCAGGTGTGGTCTCAATGGCGCTCTGCGGCAAGAGGTGTCGCAGGGCCGAGATGTAGCCCTGGAGGGCCTTGGACGCCGTGCGAGGAACCTCTTCGCCCCAGATGGCCCACTCAAGCTCGCCGACCGTGACGCTGGCGCCGATCCGCAGGGAGAGCAAGGCGAGGACGGCCCGCTCCTTCGGAGCCGTGGGCGACGCCGGCTCCCCGGCCACCACGCACTCGAGGGGGCCGAGGAGGGCGACGGCGAAGGCGTTTCGGCCCCTCGCCAGCGACCGGGTGTCCCGAGAGGGCACGTCGTCTTCCTGCTGCTCTGCTGGGAGGACGTCCTCGCGCTCGATCGTCATCGTGGTCCACGCCCCGACGTGCACCCTGTCGCCGTCGCGCAGGGGGATTCGCTGGTGCGCGGGAACCGGGTCAGGGTCGTCATTGAGGAAGGTGCCGTTGGTCGAATCCTCGTCGACGAGCGCCCAGTCGCCACCAGGTTGGCGCATCAGCACCACGTGGTGGTGCGACACACCGAGGTCCTCGAGTGATCCCGAGAGATCGACGTCGGGCTCGAAGGCCTTCGTCCTCCGACGCCGCCCGATGCTCACCTGGTCCCCGAGCAGCGCGATGCGCCTGCTCTGGGGCTGGTCGGGGAAGTCGAGACCCTCGGGCTCGACGCTGTCGAACCAGCTGCGATCTGCCCTGACCAACAAGCTCCAGCGCTCTTGCTCCCAGAGCGGGATGCTGTCGGCGGCGCCCAGCTGGAATCCGCAGTCCGGACAGCTCGTGGCGTCATCGACCAGCGCACCGCAGTTGGGGCAGCGCGCTCCCGTGCCCACGTCCTGCTCGGTGGGCAGGGCGACGGAACCGGTGACCTCAGCGTCGGCGATTCATGGGCGTGATCGCACCGTTCTGACGGAGCGCGTCTCGATGATCATCACGTCCTTCTCGTCCACCGCCCCCTTGGATCGAACCAGACCCGTGGCGGCGTCCTCGATCTCGACCACTGCGGCCAGTCGGCTGAGGGCGTCGGTGTTGCCGTGCTCGCTGGCCAGCTTGACGGCTCGACCGAAGCAGGAGGTCGCCTCCTCCTCGTCACCCAGGCGATGGGCGTCGACGCCCTCTTGGATCGCCTCGGCCAGCTCGCCCTCCCCGAGAGCCTCGGCCACACGGGGGTTGATCTTGGTCGAGCGCGCCACGTCGTCGGTCCACTCGACCGTCACTCGGGACTCGCCGACGACCTCGCCATCGACCACCAAGGAGAAGCGGCACGCGCAGACCTCGTCCTCCACCTCTCCAGGCTCGAGCTTGACGCCGAGGTGGTAGTCCCGAGCCTCATCGCCCCACGCACCCAAGGGGTACTCGCGCGTCTGTCCGGCGTCGTCGACGTCGGTGCCGTTGAGATCGGTCAGGATCGGCTCGAGCTGCTTGAGCAGCGTCACCTCGGCTCCTCGAGGGGTCCAGATGCGAAGGGTGACGTTGGGGATCCGCTTCGCCAGGGCATCGCTGATCATCGACGCGAAGTCGTCGGCGAGCTCCGAGGGCTCCGCCACGATGTCGTAGCTGCCGAGGAGCCGGGAGCTGATCATCTTGAGCTCGGCCACGGTCCAGTCGGTGCCGACACCGCGGCAGTCACACTGGAAGCACCCTTCGGCGGCGTCGAGCGCTGCCACGAGGTCCTCGGGGTGCTCTGACTCGTTCTTCCCGTCCGTGAGCAAGATGGCGTGGCGGTGCCCCTCCTCGTCGGCGAAGATGTCGGTCGCCAGCCTCAGCCAGGTCCCCATGGCGGTGCCGCCGTCCACCGCGAGCTTGCGAAGTGCCTTGGTGGCGTCGCGCCGGGTGCGGGCCGAGGCCACGGCCAGGGGCGGAGACGAGGGGAAGATCACCTTGGCCTGGTCCGAGCCGCTGATCACCCCGAAGCGAACGCCATCGGGCAGGCACTCGATGGCGGCGGCAGTCGCCACCTTCGCCTGGTGGAGCTTGGCGCCGAACATGGAGTTCGAGGTGTCCAAGATGATCAGCTCTGCGCGACCGTGGTCGCTGGCCTCCTCGGGCGCGGTGGCCCCGCTCGCGGGCCCAAAACCCGTGGCCGTGACCGTCAGCACCGCATGGATGGTGGCAGCCCCCTCGGGGAGGTACTCGTTGTAGAAGCACTCGACATGGAACTCTGGTGTCGTCATCTCACTGCTCCTCGCTCGCCGATTCGTCGTCAACGCTGGCTGGGCCGACGGGAAGGATGGCGGCCGAGATGTTGTCCTGGCCCCCGGCTTCGATCGCAGCGTCGACGAGGTGGCGAGCGATGCCGATCGGCGTCCAGTCACTCGACGATTGGGCGAGCCGTGCCAGCTCAGGGGCTGTCTCGAAGTAGCCCCAGAGACCGTCGGTGCACAGCAGCAGCCACCCTGGTACGGGCACGTCGAAGATCGTGAACGCAGGCTCAATGGCCGCGGCGTCCCCTCCGATCCAGCGGGTGATGGTGTGCGCCTGCGGATGGGCGACCGCCGTGTCGTGAGGGACGCCTTGTGCGATCAGCTCCTCGGCCAAGGTGTCGTCCACGGTGAGCAGCTGCGCGTCGTCCCCCTCGGCCGGGAGCCAGTAGGCCCGCGAGTCGCCGACATGGATCACGGCAGCCTTGCCTGCTCCGACGATGCCAGCCACCAGCGTCGTCGAGGGTGACAGCACGCCCGTCTCCGTGGCGTCGAACGGCACGGCTGCGACGAGACGCCGCGCTTCGAGCAGGGCGCGAGTCACGTGGGCGCCGAGCTCCTCGGTCCCGGGGAACCCTCCAAGGTCCAGCAGTGGCTCAAGCTCGACGAGGACAGCCCGGGCCGCGGCCCCTGATGCCTCGTGGGCGCTCGTCGTCGAGGCCACGCCGTCGCACACCACTGCAAGCGAGCGAGCCGGCGAACCGACCACCTCGATGGCGTCCTCGTTGCGGCTCCGGCGCAGCCCTCGGTCTGAGACTGCACCGACGCCCTCATCCTCAAGCTCGTGACGCTGCAGCTCGGGAGCGGTGGGCTGCTCCTCATCGAGAGGCCGGAGCTGAGCGCCACAGGCCTCGCAGAAGCGGTCCTGGATCTCGGTCGGGCTGCCGCAGCTGGCGCACCCTTCGACCCTCGGCCCCTCGAGGTCCCCGGACACCGAGGCGTGGCTCACGTCAGGCTCCTCGGTCGGATGCTGTTGGCCCGATCGACCAAGGAGCAGTGCTCCGCGGGGTCGCGGGCGAGCTCGGCCAGCGAGCGATAGGTGGCCTCGAGCGCCGCTCTCAGGTCGAGCTCGTTGAAGCCAGTGGGACCGAGGCTCGCGCTCGGCCCCGGGTCAAGGTCACCCTGGGTGAGGAGCTCAAGCGCTCGGTCGAGCACGTCGCGCTGCAGCGCGAGGCGCACGGAAGGTTGGAGGCCGGCCACGGCGACGGTGTCGGCGGCTGCTCGCAGGTCGTCCACCGCCGGGGGTGCGCCACCGACGAAGGCACAGCGAAGCTCAGCAGCGGCGAGTGTGGCGTCCAGGAAGGCGCTCGAGCCCGCTGGCACCATCTCGAGCGCGCCGAGAGCGCCAGCCGCGGTCATCGAGCAGCACCCTGACCCGTGCCAGCCCGAAGCAGGCGCTGGCAAAGGTTCGATCCGTGCGAGCGACCAGCTCGTAGAGTCGGGCCGCTGCGCCGAGCTGTTGGACGTCTGGTCCCGAACCCGACCCCGCAGACCGCTGCGCGTCGAGCTCGAGGGCCTGCGCGTAGGCGAGCTTCGGTGCGAGCTCGCCCGGCAGCTCTGCTGAGACCACGGAGAAGATCGATCCCGCGTCTTGGGGCCGCCCTGCCGCGAGCTGGAGGATCCCCCGCCACCACGCCGCACGCCAACCGGCCTCGGTGGCCTCGGGGCTGTCGAGCTCCCTGACGGCGGCGTCGAAGTTGCCCTCGTCGATTCGAGTCCTGGCCAGGTGGAAGAGCAGCTCGGGTGTGCGCGGCGCTGCCTCGAGGATGGATTCGACTTGATCGGGGTCGGCCGACGCTGCGGTGGCGAGGAAGCCTGCGGCAGCGTCAAAGGGATCCACGGTCGGCACGGGCAGCTCTCGCCACAGCTGGTCGAGATCGCCGTAGCCGAGCTCGCCCGAGAAGTGATGGCTGAGCGCGGGCGACGGGCTCCCACCATCGGTGGCCACCACCTGGCGGAGCACCCCCAAGAGCTGCTCGGCCATCTCCTCGGCGCTCTGGAAGCGCGCCGCCGGCTCCGCAGCGGTGGCCTTGAGCAGGAACTGGTGGAAGGACGGGTAGCGATCGAACGCAGGCACGAGCCTGGCTGCGGGCAACGACGTGGCGAAGCGGTCCGGATCTTGGAACCCTGGCAGGTCGATGCTCAAGATGGCCAGGGTGCGCGCCACCGTGTACAGGTCAGAGCTGATGGAGGCTCCCTGAGAGGGAACCTCTGGTGCCTGGTAGCCGATGGTGCCAAAGAGGTCGCTGTGCTCGTCTGCCACCGAGCGCACGCCACCGAGGTCGATCAGCTTGAGGCGCTCTTCGGACTGGATCACGTTGTCCGGCTTGAAGTCGCAGAAGAGCAGCCCGCGTCGGTGCAGGTAGCCGAATGCCGGGAGGATCTCGAGGATGAAGGAGATCGCCTGACCGACCGGGAGCGGTTCGCCCTGCACCTCACGATGGCTGTTGCGCACCTCGCGCAGCGAGTCACCCCCGACGTACTCCATGACGATGTAGCCGGCGTTGTCCTGCTGGACGAAGTTGTAGATCTTCACGATGTTGGGGTGCTCGACCTCAGCCAGGAACCGTCGCTCGGCGATGGCGGCGGACATCGCCGACGCATCCTGCGAGTCGAGGAGTCCCTTGAGCACCACCCAGCGATCCGAGACGTTCTTGTCTTGGGCCAGGTAGACCCACCCCAGTCCGCCGTGAGCGATGCACCCCGTCACGAGATACTGGCCAGCCACCAGCTCGTCGGGATGGAGCTTCGGCGTGAAGGAGTACGCAGCTCCGCAGTGGGTGCAGAACCCTTCGGTGAGACCTGCGACCCCGGCCCGGCTCTGGCCCACCAGCTCATCGCACCGGGCGCAGATCCGCTTGCGCTCGGGTACCTGGGGGTCGACGAGCACCACCGAGCGAGGGTCGCGAGGCACCACCGGAGGGATCTCGACGAGTCCGGCGCCCAGATGCCCAGCACCTGAGCCCGTGCCGAGACCGGTCGATGCCGGCGCAGCACCGCTCGCGCTCGTGCGGCTTGGGTCGACGACCGCAGTTCCCCGCGAGGCGACCTGACGGCTCGAGGTTGCTTGGTCGGCGCGACTCGACGACGCTGCTCGCTGCGACGAGCTCGTAGCGGCGAGCCCGCATCGGTCGCAGTAGCCCTCCACGATCCGACCGTCGCATCCCTCCCTGCGGCACGCACCTGCCACCGTGGGCGCTGCCTGAGGGCCCGGTGGGGGCGGCACAGCGTTGCCTGGCGTCGCTGGCTTGGCCGGCGTCGCTGGCTTGCCTGGCGTCGCTGCCTTGGCAGCCGTCGCGCTCGAGCGGTCCTTGTGACCGCACTGGTCGCAGAAGCCGTCCACGATCCGACCGTCGCATCCCTCCCGTGCACAAGAGCTCATCGCTCATCCCCCGCTCTCTTCTCCGACGATGGACGAACCCGAAGCGTGGCCTGAAGCTGCTCGACGAGGTCTCGGGCGCCGAGCACGTCGCAGGGCGCGCTGTAGAGGGCCTCTTGCGCTTCACGGTGGAGCGCTCGGACCTCTGGGTCTTCGATCCGACCGATCGCCTGCGCCTTCGCCCAGAGAGCCTCGAGCAGGCCGCGGAGCTCATCGCGCGCCTCGAGGCCCCACGCCTGCGCGCTGCCCAGCGCTCCGAGCGTGGTGCGCAGCGCCGCCGTCCGTTCAGTCATCCTCTGTGCCAGCCGCGTGGCTTCCTCAGGCGCCGCGGTGATCTGGAGACCAAGTGAGCCAAGCTGCTGCTCGAGCTCGTCGAGCTCGTGCTCGGCGTGGGCGATCTGCTCGAGCACCTCGTCGCTCCGAGCCACCCGAGCAGTGTCGCTCCCCGCTGCGGCCTGCACGGTGGCGAGCATCGCGTGGCAGTCGCGCAGCGACGAGGCCAACATCGCAGCCTCCTCGTCAAGGTGCTGTTCGGCCACCATCGCTGCCTCGACCGACGACCGCAGCCGCGCCAGCTGCTCGCCAGCCTCGTCAAGGCGTGCAGGACTCGTGGCCAGCGGGTCATCGCGCGCGTCACGCTCGAGCTGCTCGAGCTCGTGGCGCAGCGGCGTCAGCTCGTTCGGTCGACGCCGTCCGCTCTGCTCGAAGAAGCTCACGAGCTCGCCGGCCGTGGCGGCGAGGGCTTCAGCCCGCGGTGCCGTCTCCATCCAGGCGGTGTTGCAGAGCGCCACGATCCGGAGGACCTCCTGATACTCCGCGGACATGCCCTCGAGGACCTCGCTCAAGGGGATCGTGGCACCCGAACCGCCAGCGCTGGTGAGCTGAGGCGCGGTTGCCTCGCCATCGAACGGCGTGAGCGCGACCGGGGCGGCGTCGAGCAGCGAGGCGAGCTGGTCAGCCTTCGACCTCGACAGGTACGAGCGGCTCCCCCGGAGGACGACGAGGGCTTCGAAGGCGTCATCGAGCGCGAGCAGCCCTTCCCAGAGGTGCTTGTACCGAGCGACCGTCTCGTCCCGGAGGACCGCGGAGCGCCCTCGAAGGGTGGTCGAGCTCGTCAGCATCTGGAGGGTGACGTCGGCATCGAGCGCGGCGAGGTTCGCTCGCACCGTGGCGAGCGTGGCGCGAAGCTCACCGAGTCGTCGGTCGATCAGGACGACGGGGGCCAGCATCAGGTGCCTGCTCGGTAGGTGGCAGGCGGTGGCGCGGGCGTGGTCCCACCCGTGTACGGCAACAGCCAGTGGTTGTAGATCGACGCCCAGGTGCCGTCGCTCCGCTCTTGGGCCAAGACGCCGTTCACGAAGGAGGTGAAGTCGGGGTGAGCCTTGCTGATGGCCATGCCGTAGGGCTCTTCTGAGAAGGCAGGCCCCAGGATCTTGGTGTTGGGATCTTGCGCCTTGAGACCCTGGAGGATCACGTTGTCAGTGCTGATCGCGTCGACCTCTCCTTCCTGGAGCATGACCAGGCAGTCGGTGTCGCCGGGAACGGCCCAGATCTGAGGGGCAGGCTTCAGGTGCAGCCCCGCCAGCTGGTTCAAGGACGTGGAGCCGGCGGCCGCACAGACACGCTTGCCAGCCAAGTCGGCGGGGCCCGTGATCGATGAGTTCGCTGGGACAAGGATCTCCTGGCCGGCATCGAAGTAGACCGAGGAGAAGTCCACCTGCTGATCCCGCTCACAGGTGATGGTCATCGTCTCGGCCACGATGTCGACCTCCCCCGAGGCGACCGCTTTCGCCCGGTCCGCGGTGGGGATCACCTTGAAGCGGATGTGGTCAGGAGAGCCGAAGATGGCCTGGCTGATCTGTTGCAGCATGTCGATGTCGAACCCGCTGTAGTCGCCGGTCGCCGGGTCTCGGTAGCCCCAGAGGTACGTGTTCTGGTCGACGCCGGCGGTGAAGTAGCCCTGGGCTTGGAGCTTGGCCATGAAGCTGCCCGATGGCATCGCGCCCGGGGAGGGCTGCACAGCCGGAGGGGCGATGCTCGCGGTCGGATCTCCACACGAGTTGTCGGTGCCTGACGAAGGAGCGGGGTGGACGATCTGGGCCCCCGCGGGCTTGACCGACGCGGCGAGGACAGCCCGGCTCGATGCCGTGGTCGACGTGCCGCACGCCGCCAAGAGTGCGGCTGCGAGGCACACGGCCCACACGGCTCGAGGCGCTGGCCTTGAGCGGAGGTGACGGACGAGCGGCACCTTGCCTACCGGTACTCGCTGAGTCGGGGCCACACGCCCAAGGCGATCAGGGCCGCCACCGCCAAGGACAGGAGGGCTACGCCCACGACCAGGCCGGTGAGGTCGCCGCTCGCGCTCGAGGTGGAGTTGTCGAACGACGCCTGTGACGATGCGATGTCTCCGACCAGCATGGCGTCGAGGGCTTGGGACGTGGTCGGGAGGCTGTGCGGTCCCTCCGCGGTGGCCAGCTGGATGGCACCGACCAGGTCGTTGTCCTGCTGATCCTTCTGGCGGACGAGCCCGTGAGCGCTCTCGTAGGCATCGAGCGCGCTCTGGGCTGCCTCGATCTTGGGCTGGTCGGCGGCGGGCAGCTGCTCTTTCGCCGTGGCCAGCAGCCCGGTCAGATGACTCGAGGTCGCCTGATAGTCCTGCTGGTAGGAGCCGACCGCATCCCTCGAGAGCAGCGTCAGCTCGTCGTCAGCCTGCATGGCCAGCGCGTCGATGCGCGCCTGGGTGAAGGTGGTCACCGGGTTCGTTCCGGTGCTGGCCGCCGTGTTCACGTCGGCACCCTGGACGATGACCGCGACGAGGAACCAACCCCCCGCCACGAAGGCCAGCGTGCTCCCGACGACGAGGGCGACGTTCAGCGTCCTTCGGAACCGACCGCTCAGCCACCGCTGGAAGAGCACGAGGCCGGCAAGCAGCGCGATGAAGAGCAGGGCGACCACCACCACGGCCCATGGGCTCGCGGCGTTCGACTGATCCGTGACCAGCTGGCTGCGCTCGGTGGCGTAGACCTGCGAGGCAGCGGGCAGGATCTCGGTGTGCATGAGGTTGTTCGCCTCTGCCATGTAGGCACCGGCCAGTGGGTAGAACTGCTGGCGTTGGTTGAAGGTTGCCGCGTCGACGTCTTGGGTGTAGGTGGGCAGCGCCACCTCGATGGTGCGCAGTGCGGCGGTGGACTGGGGATCCTGGCCGATCTCTTGGGCCGTGGCGCTGAGCGCCGTGGAGGCGGCTGCCACGTCGCTGCGGAAGCGGACGACGAGCGCCTCCGGCGGGAGATGGCCTTGGAGGATGGACCCCGCAGCAGTGGTGTCGGCATCAGAGAGGTACGTGTCGATGGACTGGGCATCAACCACCAGAGGCTCGGCTTTGACCGCAGCGGCCGAGGTGGCGCTCGATCGACCAGCGGCCGTCACTCCGGCGGCCACCGCGAAGCAGATGGCGAGCAGGAGCAGGGTGCCTGCGCAGAGCCAGAGCTTTCGTGGGGTGGAGGAGCGCCGCAGCGTGGTCGGCAGCGCGGCTGCGTGGTGACGCAGGGAGCTGACCGAAGACCCGCTGGTCGCACCGCTCAAGGCAGCCTCCCCTGCTCGTGGTCGCCGATCATATTTCTTTGACCAGCGGTTCGCAGAGATTTCTTGGCACCGTGGCTGCCTCGGAGCACAGGACGATGCGTGGTGAGGCTGCTCCCTGCGCGACAGCGCCTGCCTGGCGGTCGAGGACAGGCGTCACGCTAGGACGGCAAGCCGCCTGCGCCATGGTGCCAGCAGAGCCTTCAACGTGCCCTGCGCTGTCGGCTCGGTGGCACGTCATCACACCTCTCCTCGTTCGAGCATGAGCGGAACCTACGAGAGGCCGGTCAAGAACCGGTAAAGGAGCCGAGGCGACCGGCCGCGAGGCCCCTCGAGCGCGCCACGTGCCAGCGAGGAGCAGTCAGCACTTCTGTGTGGCGCGAGCCTCGAGGGCGCTTATGGTGCCGTCAACCGGGCAGCTGCCGCACGAGCGAGCTGATCGATCGTCACCAGAGGCGTCGGTTCGTCGAACGTGGCGAAGTCCAGGATGGAGACCGACCGACCCACCTGCACGATCACCTGGTCGGTGTACACGGGCTCCGAGACACCTTCCCCTGGTATGTAGAGCGCCACATCGACATCATGCTGACCGAAGGCAGGGATAGCCCTCGTTCTGAAGCGCACCGGAGTGATGGCTCCTCCGGCTCCCGCGGACGACTCGTACGAGAACTGGAGGGCGGCATCGGGTGATCCTGGGCAGTCGGGAAGGTGGCTGCTCGCTGCGGCCTGCTCGTCGGCGATGGCGCCCAAGGCAGTAGGAAAGACCTCCACCGTGTCGTACACGATCGGTGCGTTGTCGGACTCATCGGACGCTATGTCGGGTCCGGTCGCTCCCACCGGGTCGGTCACCACGTTTGCGCCGCTGATGCCGAGGCACGAAGCCAGCGCCTCTGCGCCAGATGGGCTCATCTTCTCGAAGAAGCTTCCCTTGGCCGTACGGGTCGGGGCCGAGCGATGACCAACCTGGCGGAATCGTGAGGCAGCTCTGGCGAGCAAGGGTCGCGTCGGGGACGATCGAGGACGCTGCTCGACGTGGGATCGCTTGACGTCGCTGTGGGCTCTGGGTTCCCGTCGAGGACGTGATCGTGACGACGAGCAAGGTTCCAGCGAGCACGATGGCCGCACACCCCAGAGCGATGCCGGCGTTGGCAAGTCCCCCTCCCGGCTCCCCACCCTCGCTTCGCTTGAGCCGACTCCTGGCCACGAAGCCAAAGATGATTCCCACGATCGCCGCGGGGAAGAAGAGAAGCCCACCCGCGCTGCACCAGATCGAGGCGACAGCCATTCGGTCGTTCTTGCCCGACGGCTGTTCCGACTCGCTGCCGATCGGGTCGTCGTCCGAGCGTGGACGGTGCACACCTTCGTTGGAGACCGTTGGCCACGCTCGAGCGGTGGTGGCGGCGTCACCCGACGGAAGGTCCCCGTCACCCTGCTTCGCTTTGTCCCACTCCATGGATCCTCTGTCCTCGGACGACGATGCCGTCACCCGATCAGATCGACTGCCCTCAGATCTTCTCAAGGATGGGTCAAGGACTGGTAATGCCGTTCGCTTGCGGCCAGTCAGCGGTCGCGGATCCGGCGGTCGACCTCCACGTGGACGGATGGGGATCGGCGGTGCCCTGTGGACCCATTGCTGGACGTGAGCCGACAAGAAGAGGGGAACACGGTCCAGGTGGTGCTCGTCATCGCGCCCGGCAGCTAGTCGAAGACGAGGCGTCGGTGCTCGGTGGCACGACTCGCTTGGCGCAGGCGTAAAGCCTGGGAGCCTCGAGCTCCGGACCGATTGCTCAGCCAGCCGTGGGGACAGGATCTCTTGGCACCGCGCCACGCTGAGGGCGACTTACCGAGTCTTTACTGAGGACAGCGATCATCAGAGCCATGAGACCTGTGCAGCAACGTCGTGGCATTCGATCGGAGCGATCATGAAGCGCTCGCAGCTGCGAGCGCTCCGATGGGTCCTTGACGCCCTCGGTCTGTGCTTCATCTGGTCAGTCTTCGCGGGTGGACAGCTCGCCTCGCTGGTACCGGTGGCGGTGATCAGCATCGCTGCGGTGTGGATCGGATGGTCGGTGGTCGCCAAGAGGGCCGACGGCCACTCGGACCGCTAGCGCCTCGTCCCTGTCGGCTCGCAAGCCCGGTGACCCCGATGCACCCCGGCTGGCAAACAAGGCTCCTTCGATCGACGGATCACGCCTCGCACGTGACGGCTACGGCGAGCGGCGAGGTGGACCCAGCCTGAGCGTGCGCGAGTAGAAGGGCTCGGCAAACACGGCGATCTCGTTACGCCGAGCTTGCGCGCGAAAGGGAGGGAACGATGAGGGAGCCCCGAAGACGTAGGTGTGGACAAGGTGGTCTCTCTGCTCCGGAGCGATGTCGTGATAGCTCACCACCACACGGTTGCCGGTGATCTTGTTCGCCCGATCGAGCTGGGCCGCGTTGATCCCGTAGCTGGTGCCGACGCCGATCTGGACCAGCGCCACTGCGCAGACGGCACCGCCGAGGACCACTCGCCAGCCTGGCTGTCCGCGCAGGATCGCCTGGGTCGCACCGGGAGCCAAGGCGAGCTCCTCCCAGGCGAAGAGGCCGATCCCCACCACGATCACGAGGTTGGCCATCGTGTAGTGGTTCACCAGAGCTGACGACGTACCGAGGCTCACCCGACCTATCCCTGCGACGACGTCGAAGAGGAGTCCGAAGAGCACGAGGTAGAGCGGGAACGGGAGCGCCGTGCTCTGTCGGACCTTCATGACGGAGCGCACGATCACGAAGAGCGCACCAGCCGCGAGGATGAGACCCGTGAGCTCGATCCGAGCCAGCTGAGGCGTGCCCGCGTTGGGCAGCACGTTGCCGAGCGCGAGGACGACGAACTTGGCCACGAGGATCGGGTGCTCGAGGCCGACCTTGCTCGATCCACCTGCGTTGGACTCCGAGAAGCCAGCGAAGTAGCAGGCAAAGGTCGCGATGCCGGCAACCAGCCACACGCCCGCCATCGGGAGGAAGGTGCGCCGATCACGGACCCTCCAGCCGATGACGAGCAGGCCGAGAGGCCACGCCAAGAGGCCTTGGAGCGAGGAGAACGAAGCCAAGACGGCGAGCAGGACGCCAAGGCCGAGCTGCCACGGCCTGATGGACGGCCCAGAGAACAGCGCCGCAAGAGCGACGAGCAAGAACAAGATCAGATACCACGCGAGCTGGAACGCCCAGAGCGCGTTCTGCGTGTCGATCAAGCTGAACCAGATCCCGCCGAGCAGGAGGATCGCCACGATGCCCGGCAGGCGGCCGGAGCACCGCCGCACGGTGAGGAGCACGAGAGCCCAGGTCGCGATGAACACCAGGGCGCTGACGAACATGACGCGACGCGCGTCGTAGTGACCGAAGAGGAGAGTTCCCCCCTGCACCACGTTCGGCACCAGCATCCGGTTGTCGATGTGCAGCGCCCAGAGCTGCCCGAAGGTGACGGTGCCGTGCGAGAAGCCGCTCAGGAGAGGGACCATGTTCCAGTCGTCCCAGAAGAGCGCGTTGACCGCATAGGTGTGGATGAAGGCGAGGTAGACCAAGGCCGGCACGACCGCGGCAGCAACCACCAGCCACCGTGATCGCCGTCCGGAGTGGTCCACGATCGCTCCCTCCGAACTCCCTCGGCCGTGATCTCCGATGATGGCATGAGCGTCGAGAGCCCATGCGGATGAGCCAAGGAAGGGACCGCAGCAGTGGGTGCGCGGAGAGGCTCCTCTGCGGGCCAGGACGATCCGTCATCGGACCCGGCTCGGCGGGTGGGCACCTCGATCGGCTCGGGCATGGTGAGCATCGGCTGTCGTTTACCGAATCGTTACTCGACCCGTGCACTGTGGCAGCCATGGAACACACGAAGAGCTGGTACGTCGAGCAGACCGAGGCACCACAGGGTTGGGGTTCGTCTGACACGAGCGGGCAAGGTGCCTTGCGGGATGCAGCCCGAGCCGCTCGAACCATCGGCAAGACGGGTCGGAACGGACTCGACAGAGCGGTTGCCGTCGCGTCCGTGATCTTCATCCTGATCGCATCGTTCGGCCTGGTCTTCGTGGCTCTGCTGAGCTACGTGTGCTGGCGTCATGCCGTGAGGCGGTCGCGCCAGCTGGACCTGCGGCCGTGGCTCGCGGCCACGCCGACGCATGGTGCCCAACGATTCGTCACTCGTGCCGTGCCCGTCCCTGCAGGAGCGAGCCCGGAGTTCCGACGGACTCGATGGTGGCAGGTGACGGACGACACAGGAGAGTTCAGCCTCGGCCTGGTCGGAGTGCGGCGCAGGACCAAGGAGACCTTCATCATCCCTGCCGCTGACTCAGATGAGCGTTCCGCAGTGCCGATGAACGTGCCGAACTTCTGGAAGGCGAACTCGACGATCTACGCTTCCTGCGCCGAGAAGGGTTTGAGGATCCTCCAGCTCGACCGGGCGAGTGGCGAACCCGTCGTGGCGGTCCGTTTCGAGGACCCCGGCCGACGCGAGGGTGTCGAAGCCCTCGTCTACTCGATGGAAGCCCTTGGCGAGGCCGAGATCGCGATCCTCTCCTGCGTGGCCCTCTTCGTGGCCAAGGTCACCCCTCGTCGTGTGAGCAAAGCAGCGCTCGATGCAAGCGAGGCCTCCCCTGGGAACTCGGCAGGCAACGAGAGCACTGCGTTCGGATCGGCGTCGCTCGACGACGCATGGCCAGCGGCCCTCTGCTCCCCGGAGAAGGGCGACCTCGCACGTGCGCGCTGAGCTGCCCTTCGGAGGCACGACGGCCCGTCATGGCTCGTCATCGACGGGTGGCGAGCGACGTCGAGCGAAGGCGCCCTGGCTGAGCCGATCCCCCTGGGTCCGGGCTGCGGCCTGCAGCACTCGACCATCGCCGTCACGTGGGCGGCGAGCCGCACCTCGGAGTGCGCCATGACCAAGAGGTCCCGCAAGACGACCACTGGCCGACCGAAGACCTCTGGGCGCGCCACGCCTCGCCGCACACCGCTCACTCCGTCGGAGCGCACAGCTGAGCTCCCGTTCGCCTCGTTTGGTCGCCGTGGGGTCGGCTACGTGCTCGACGGACTCGTGGTCTTGGCCTTCAGCTTCTCAGCGTCCACAGCGTTGGGACATGCAGGAGCGACGTGGCTAGCGGTGAGCCTCACCACGATCACGCTCGACGTCCTCTATGGCACGGTCATGATCCACCTCTGGGGATCGACGCTCGGGATGGCGGCGGTACATGTCCGTGCTGTTGATCACGTCACGTGCGAGCGGCTGCCATGGTCGAGGGCCGCGCTGCGTGCGGTGAGCGCCGCCGTCCTGCTCGCTACGATTCCCCTCCTCCTGAGGTTGGTGGGTGCGCAGGGGTCGAGCACGTCGATGGGCCAGGGCGGAGCGGACCTTGTTCCGCTCATGTCGAACCTCGGGCTGGTGACCTTCCTCTGGGCGAAGTTCGACCCCCTCACGAGGACGCTGCAGGACGTGGCCGCTGGATCAGTCGTCGTGACCACCGCCCAGAGGCGATCCATGCTCACCCGTCTGCAAGGGGCGACCCGGGGCTTCGCACCCCCTGGCGCGCGGACGCATCGTGGACCCGGCATCCAGCACGGCCGGGTACCGCGTTGAGGGGGTGTCTCATGCCGGAACTCGGGTCGTGCAGGCACTCTCGAGAGGCCTCGGATGCGACAGATCGACACCACGACTCTCTTGACCCAACCCTGACCGGTGCCCGTCATCATCACGGCCATGGGGACACGTGCCACGGGGCCAGCCATCGGATCAAAGCGATCATGAAGCGATCGGCTCCGCTGATCGGGCGCATCGCGTCGATCGCCATCGGGTTGTCCTTCCTCGGGCGAGCCCTCTTCGGCGGCCAGCTGCTTGGCGTCGGGGTCGTCGTGCTGCTGAGCATCTTCGTGCTCGGTGCGGCAACCGCCCTGCGCGACAAGCGGGCGGCGCGACAACGCACCCACGTCATCGAGACGACGTCGAGCGGTCTTCCTCTCGAGGATCACGACTGATGCTCGACCGACGAGGCGCCGACCTGCACGTCGTGTACCCCCACCGTGCTCGCACCCACCGAGTCGTCGACAGCCACGGGTGGGTGCCGACGAGCCAAGCCGTCCTCGAGCAGCTCGATCGGAGCTGCCAGGCGCAGCTGGTCGATGGTTCACACCCCACCGTGGCTCGCCTCGGCCTCGGAGCTTCTCCCCGAGCCCTCATGGTTCGAGTCGCCGCACTTGTTGGTTGATCTCTTGGAAGGAGTGTTCGATGTCTGATTCAGGTGACCAGCTGGAGGATGTGGCGGCGTCCCTCCCCAGCGTCGACATGCAGCCCCCGCCCGTCTCGCCGCCTGCGGCCAAAGCGACGTCGCTGCGCGGGCGAATGGTGAGCCTCATCGTCGCAGTGGCTGTCTTCGTGGTCGTCGGGATCCTCGTCCACCTCGGCACCGAACAGGGGAGCTCGGTCTCGGACGCTCATGCCGTGAAGACAACGACGGCTGCTCAGACGCCGAACGGCTTCCAGCAGTACACCGACTCGGTCGACCACTTCAGCATCGCAGCGCCGAAGGCGTGGACGAACCTCAACTTCTCGGATCAGCGTTTGGCTGCTGCTCTGACCCAGCTGATGAACGAGCATCCGAAGCTCAAGGCGCTGGTCGCCGGCGGCGGCCCGACGGCTTCGAAGGCCATCAAGTTCGAGACGCTCACCTTGGGCGACGGCAGCCCTTCGGCCTACAGCTCGCTCAGTGTCGTGGTGACCAGCGACCCCGCGTTCGAGGGCGTCTCACCACAAGATCTCGAACACGTCGTCACAGGTGAGCTGCACCAGCGCGGCATCTCCCTCACCAGCTCCGGACTCTCGAGCATGGCGGGTCACAGCGCGGTGCGGATCACCTATCCCTCGAGCGATTTCGGCGGAGCGGCCAGCCAGACCCAGACGCAGTACATCTTCCTGGTGGGAAACACGGCGTACTTCGTCACTCAAGTCGGTCAAAGTCCCGATCTGGCACAGATCGAGCAGACCCTCAAAGTGTCGTGACCTCTCCTTGGCCTCTGCGTCGGGTGTGCGAGCGGTCCACTGAGCCGAGATCCCTGCCGCACTTCGCAGATCGAGACGAGCCTCTCGAAGCGAGTGCCACCCATGTGCCGTGTCGGCGCACAGAGCGCTGTGTCGGAGCACCGTGCGAGAAGCGAGCCGGAGCCAAGGCGCTCCCTTACCGATCGCTTACTGCGGTCCCGCACGCTTGCTCTCAACCCAACAGACCAAGGAGTTGTCATGGCGAAGCGAGTGAGGATCATCATCGCGGCAGCTGCGGTCAGCCTGGGGCTCACCGCATGCGGGGGAACAGGGTCAGCTGCTCCAGGTTGGAGCTCCAGCGCGAAGGCGCAGTTCATAGCCCAGTGTCATGGAGAGGACTTCAGCGCGGGCGTTTGCACCTGCTTGGAGAGCTGGACCTCTTCAAACATCACCTACTCGGCAGTCCAGTCCGCTTCGCGGGCCGACGTCGACGGCTGGCTCTCGAAGGCACACTCGACGTGCCCAGATCTCACCGACTGGCCTGTCGTCACCACGGGTCCCCAAGGTGCATCACAAGCCGTCCTGTCCTGCAAAACCGACGCGATGACGGTGATCACGGCCGCAGCTGCCTTCGATGCCGAGAACGGCGCCTACCCAAGCTCGAAGGCAGACCTCCTGTCTCGCTCGAGAGGGGGTCCGTATCTCTCCACGTGGCCTGTCAACTCGGCTTACACGATCTCCCTCGTGCCGAACACGGGTGAGATTGACGTGACACCGGCTGGCAGCACGACGGCCCAGAACTATGCGACGGCCGGCTGCACGGGCGTCTCCTGAGAACCGTCTCGGCGGGAAGCACGCCGCACCACGCAGCTCCGTTCCTCATCGACCGTCCCGCCGAGTGGGAGCACGCTGGTCGCTCCTCTTCGAGCCCGAGTGAGTGCTGGGGGCGCTTCTCCGGATGCTCATGGACCTTGGCCAGTGGAGAGCCCAGGTTGCTGACCGCTGCACGGGTGAGTCGAGGCCGCTCGAGCCACAGCCCCTGAGGTCCCGTCCGGCGAGAGACGCTCTGATGACGCTCACACAGGCGAGGGGGTGACACCAAGCGACGCGAGATTGATGGCGTCAGCCAAGATAAAGGCGCCCCACTGGTTCGGGTGCAGCCCATCTCCCACCTGGTAGCGGTCGTCGAGGTACGGAGAGAATGGAGCTTCGAGCAGTCCATCGCGCTCGATGAGCAGACCTTGAGGTTGCCACGTGGCACGCAGCCAGTCATTCACCGTGTTGCGTCGTGCGTCGAGGATGGGGAGCCACGCATCGGGCTGTGCGCTGCCGTGGCCGTAGGGAAGGATGGTGGTGAACATCACCTCGCCGGCACCAGCAGCGAGCAGCGCCCTCCGGAGCCGGGTGAAGCCCTTCGCCATAGCTGCCTGGTCGGCCGTGTCCATGAGGTCGTTGATGCCGATGCTGATGATGACGAGGCGAGGTTTCGAGACCGCCGCCGCCACCTCCGGCGGTGCCGTAGAGACGAGACCAACAAGGTTCGCTGACGGATAGCTGAGGAGGGTCTTGCCTCCGATGCCATAGTTCGCGATCTCCTGGCACCGCTCACCGCCGATGCGCTCGTTGACACGAGACACCCATGAGTCTCGAGCAGGGTTGGGCAACCACGTCCCGGCGACGATCGAGTCGCCGAAGACCCAGACGTCCTGGGTCTGGGTGGTCTGATTCATCAAGATCGGGGTGTCGGTCGTCGCGCCGGAGGCCGCGGTGCCACGAGAGAGTGCTGCCCCAGCAGCCAGTGCAACGACGCCGCCCAAGACCGCTCGGCGGCTGAGCCGTCGATCGCTCACCCGCTCGTGCGCCGCAATCCTCGAGCCGGTTCCGCCTGGCCACGCGCTCTCGGGGTGCTCAAGTCCCGACACTGAACGTTCCTCTGCGAGCGCAGGCAGGCGTGGGCTCTGCAGGACCGATGCCGTCCACTCCTGCGAGGCCGCTTGACTCGAGCGAGCGAGGCACTGGCCGTCCGCTCCGCACCCTGGCGTCTCTGTTCGCGCTCCTCATCGGACCGATGATGAGGGAAGGCAGTAAATGCTGGGTAAAGAGGTGTCAGCGACGACCTCACCGATGGCCGATGGCCGATGGCCGATGGCCGATGGCCGATGGCCGATGGGGTCAGTGTTGCCGTGATCAGTCGGGACGCGGCCCCTAGGTGCACCTTCGAGCTGCTGGATCGACGACCAAGGTGCTCACTCGCCAGCTCTGCTGAGGGAGCATCGAAGCTCCCCTATCCCAGGTGCGTGACGATGCGAGCCCCTTGAACGAACCTTGCGTCGTTGGTCAGGGTGTAGCCACGGAGGCAGGCCTCGACCAGCTTGACCTGGTGGGGATCGAAGCTCTCTGCGGCAACATCGATCGTCTTGTCATCCCACACGGCATGCTCCTCGGGATCGATCTGGCGTGACTCGCTGCCGTAGAGCGCTCGGTGCTCCGCGTAGAGCTGGTCCGCAGCCGCTCGCGCGTCGTCTTCCGAGATGTAGCTGCTCAACAGGTGGACTGCCATCGCACCGGTCACGCCGTGGAGGTTGAGGATGTTGGGCTCGCTGTTGAAGAAGCCCACCCCGTGAGCGGCCGCGTCGAGGGCACCACGGCGAGGATCGCCTTGCTCGCCTGCACCCACCACAGCCTCACCGGGGCGGAACCAGACGGCCCAGTGCGCGAGGGCCCGTGCGAGCTCGTCACGTCGCTCAGGCGTCTCGGCTCGGGTCATGGCGCGGACGGCGTGTGACGTCCTGATCACGCCATGGAAGAGCGCGGCGCTCAAGCCCGGCATGAGGCGCGGGACCCACACCGACACGGTGTCGCTCCAGCCGTCGCGCTCGATCACCTCAGAGAAGAAGCCCATCCACTCGGGCAGCACCTGACTCCGCCCCAGCTCCGCCTGCCAGTCGAAGCCAGATCCCCAGTGAGAGGGCGCCGCCGGTCGCTCTTGCTGCAGGTGCGCCTCAGAGCTCTCGACCCATGAGTCGAGCGCAGCGGCTCTCCCGAGGACGTCGAGCACCTCGCACGCCATGGGCGCGTGGCTGACGAAGCGCTTCGGCGGCGGGTACTCAAGCGTCGAGACCCGGGCGAGCGCTCCATCGAGATCCACTTCGCATCACCTCCCGGCTCAGAGCCCGTTCGACGACGCAGCCCTGGCGAGCTCCGTTGCCTTCCACGATCGAGGTTAGAGGGAGGCCGGCCTCCGGCTTCCGATCTTCTTCACACTCGCTCTGGCTCCTCAGGCGCTCTCCCCCTCAGCCGTCATGCGCCGGCGAGGTGGCACACGGGTCCAGGTGCCACACTGAGCGGGTGGAAGCGCCACCGCCCAGCACCGTGCTCGTGCTGGGCGGCCGAAGCGAGATCGGGCTCGCGGTGGCTCGACGCCTCGCCCCCGGCAACGTCATCTGCCTGGCCGCTCGACACAGCGACGAGATGGGCGAGGAGTCCTCGCGGCTCACCGCCGCTGGGGCACGGTCGGTGCACGTCGCCGAGTTCGATGCCAGTGACCTCTCGTCTCACCAAGCGCTCTTCGAGGAGCTCATCGTCGAGCACGGCCCGATCGGCGTCGTCGTCCTCGCCTTCGGCATCCTTGGGGACCAAGCGCTGGCCGAGAGGGAGCCCCGACACGCTCTCGAGATCATCCAGACCGACTTCGTGGCGCAGGTCAACGTGCTCACCATCGTCTCGAACCTCTTGCGAGCCCAGGGCAGCGGCCAGATCGTGGTGTTCAGCTCGATCGCCGGAGCCCGAGTGCGACGGGCCAACTACGTCTACGGCTCGGCCAAGGCCGGCCTCGACGGCTTCGCCACAGGACTCAGCGACGCCCTTCGCGGCACCGGCGTCGAGCTCCTGGTCGTCCGTCCCGGCTTCGTCATCGGACGGATGACGGAAGGGATGACCCCGGTCCCCTTGTTCTCGAGCACCCCCGACGAGGTCGCCTCAGCGGTCGTCAAGGCACTGGACGCTCGAAAGGATCAGGTCTGGATCCCTCCGCTCCTCTCGGTGGCGGCTCTCGTCACGCACCTGATCCCAAGGAGACTCTGGCGGCAGATGCCTCGATGAGGACTGGTGGCGATCCTCGCTGGCGGGAACGTGGAGGATCACGAGGGCTCGACGTTACCGAGGAGCCTCACCGCCCGGCGTCGATCGGCCCGTCCGCCACAGTTCACGTCACCGAACGTTCGCGAGCACGTCGATCTGCCTTCTGGCACACTCAGCACACGTTGCATCACGACCTAGGTGGTCTCTGCTCAGCCGCCTCCGCCCGAGCTGCTCGAGCCGTCCGCGGCGCCCAGCTCACCGAACTCGGCCTCGTACTCCTTGAGGGTCTCGACGTGGTGAGCGATCTTTGCCTCGGTCCCCTCGGTCGTCTCGTCTCCTCGGCCCGCCTTCTCTAAGAAGACCACGAGGCCGAGCTGGCGCAGCACCTCGTCGGCGGCGCGCTTGGCTTGCACCTCTTCGACCTTGCTCTGCCCCTTCTGCGCCGTGTCCTTGGCCACAGCGGTGACCACCGCAGCCTGTTCCTTCATCTTGTCCATGAAACCCATCGGAACCTCCCTCGCTCGCCCACACCGTAGGCCTCCCCTGCCACCGCTTGACGCTCTGCGCTTGCAGGCACGAGGCGCTCTCGATCCAGTCGAGCAGTGCGACAGCCAGGAGTGACGCATGCTCAGAGCACCTCACCTCGATCCCCGGCTCGTCCTTCGTCGGAGCCAGCCAGCACCTCGGCACCACCGGTTCCCCAGAGCAGAGGCGCCACGGGGTGGCAGGATGCGGTTCGTGCGTGCGATCGAGGTGGTCTTCGGGGTTGGATGGGTGGCCTTCTGGATCTACTGGATCGCCGCCGCGATCGCCACCAAGCGCAGCTTCGTCCCGATGCGACGATTCGCTGGCGTCAGAGTGGTGATCGTCCTGGTGGTGCTCGTGGTGTTCCGAGCCGGCGTCTTCCGGGGTCACGGCACCAGCTTCAGCCCGGCTCGCGCTGGCATCGGGCTCGCCCTCTTCGGGGTGGGCTTGCTCGTCGCCATCTGGGCTCGAGTCCACCTCGGGCGCAACTGGGGAACCCCGATGGCAACGATGGCAGATCCCGAGCTGGTCACCAGCGGGCCCTATCGCTTGATCCGCCATCCCATCTACTCCGGTCTCTTGCTGGCCCTGCTCGGTACCGCGGTGGCCCTCAGCTGGTTCTGGCTCATCGTCGCGGCGGCAGCGGGCATCTACTTCATCTACAGCGCCACCGTCGAGGAGCGAACCATGGCAGCAGCGTTTCCTGAGACCTACCCGGCCTACGTGCGCTCCACCAAGATGCTCATCCCCTTCGTCTTCTGATCGGCCTCGAACAGCGCCGTGCTGGCCTGCTGCGGCGCTGCACCTTGAAGCGCCCAATCAGCAGGCACGCTGACCATCCCTCCAGGTCACGCCTCCACCCCGACCGTCGTCGTCTGCTCCTTTGGTGGCGCGGGACCGATCGTAACTGGCACCGAGCTCACGAGGCGTCCGATGGCTCCGGACCACGTGCGAACGGCACCAAGACGGCGACGTGCGCCCCTCGGCACCCGAAGGCACCGAGGAGCGCACGTCGCCTGCAGCTCAGAATTGAGAGGTGCTGATCAGCCCTCTCGCCTGGCGTGGTTGGACCAGTCACCGTGGCCGTGGCCGTGGCCACCCTCGAAGCCGTGGGTGATCGATCCTGGCGTGAAGCTCACGCCTCGGACCACCACGCCGTTCTTCGCAGGCACCACCGTGTGGAACGACTCGGTCGCCGGAGCCGAGGTGGCTCCGAGCTTGTCCGTGATCGAGACCAGCTGGTTGGGATCAGCCCCCTGGTCACCGCTGCCGCTCACCGTCGAGGTCTCGGCCCAGAGGGTCACCGTTCCGTCCGGGTTCACCCGGCCGGTCAGGTTCCGAAGCCCATCGGTCGCCGGTGACCAGGGCAGCCCGGTGCCGCCCGTGCCCGAGTTCAGCCCCGTCGGGTAGCCCGCCACGGTGTAGGGCTGACCGAGGTTGAGGCCGCCTTGGAGGGTGTAGGCGAGGTTCCACTGTCCCGTGCTCGAGTCGAGCACCCACTTCTGGAGCCCGGCGGTCGTCGAGGCCGCCGCAGCGGTGTAGGTCCCGGTCGACGACGAGTAGGCGTTGTCACCCGCCCCCTCATCGGCGACGTAGAGGGTCGTCGGGTTGGCGAACCAGATGCCAAAGGGGTAGTCGCTGGCGTCGGTGGCGCCCGAGGCCAGCGACGTCGGGAAGCCCTTCAAGATGCACATGTTGGTGGGTTCCAAGCCCGGGTTGTTCGTGGTCACGCCCTTCTTGGTGATCGTGCCACCGGCGGTCGCGTCATAGACGGGCGTCGAGGTCGTCGGCCACGTGGCTCCGGACGCCGGGAGGCCCACGCCTGACGACGGGCACGCTTGACCCGTCGGGTCGACGAAGTAGACGGTGTCGACGCCGTTGCTGCCCGAGCCCTTGGTGTAGTACACGACGTGGTGGTAGGCGGTCAGACCGCGGTAGTTGTTGTCCTTGGCCGACTTGTCCGCCGGAAGCCCGAGCTGGAGGATGTTGAAGCTCCCGAGCGGCGTGGGCGAGGACGGGGTCTGCGCCGACTCCGGCAAGCTCGAGGGCTCGAGCAGCTGGGCACCCGCCCCCGTCACGACCTGCGCTGGCTCGGGGCTTCCCCCGTTGCCTGCGTTGCCCGCGGCGTAGATGACGTGGTCCTTGTCGTTGAGGACCGCTGCCCGGCCGTTGTCGCCGTTGAAGGCGTTGGTCTCGGTGTAGCGGATCGAACCCTGCGCGTCGAGCTGCCCGACGACTCGGTAGTACGAGCCGGGCACGGCGTTGGTGGGATCGGGGTCGCCCGGCGTGTTGGCGTTCGAGACGTCAGCAGTGGCGTCCGGGGCGTTGTACCCGACGAACGTCACGTACTTGCCGTGGGTCGAGAGGTTGAGCGCCAGCTCGGACTTCGACGAGAAGCTGGTGACGAGCTGGTTGGAGCTCGACGTCACGTCGGGCTGCGAGCTGTTGGGCAGGTCGACCTTCTTGAGCAGCGTGCCCCAGGGGCTGAGCTCGTCCAGGGTGATCTCCGAGGTGACGCCGAAGCTGGCGTCCACCGAGGAGTTGTTGAAGACGGTGGGGTACGTGCCATCCGTCACCGCGGTGCCGCAGGGATCGGGAGCGCCCTTGGAGCTGCTGCAACCCGGGGGGAGCTGGGTCACACCGGCCACGATGCCGGGGTCCGTCTGGTACGTGCTGGTCGCCACCAGCAGGTTGCCCGGTTCGAGGGCGAGGTGGTTGTCGGCACCGGCGCCCTGCGCCGGGATCAGCGCCGCCAGCGCCAGCACTCCCGCGCACGGAGGTAGGAGGAGGGTGAGTCGTCGTTTGGCCATCTGAGGTTCCTCTCATGTGGTGGTTCTTGAGAGGAAGGTAGAGAGTCGAGGCAAACGTATTGAGATCGCTCTTCGACAGCCACATGAACAGATGCCGACGTCTCGGTGCATCCCCAGCACGCTGGGCTGCGTCGACGTGCCCCGCAGTGCGTCAGCGCTTCAGCGCGCGGCTCGCCACATCGTGGTCACGACGGGTCCGTCGTCAGGGGCCATGAACGCTCCGATCGGCTCGAAGCCGACGCTGGCGTAGCGGTCGTTGTTGAGGGGGTTCGACGACTCGAGGTAGGCGGGGGCGTGCTCGGCGTCGATGACCTTGAGGGTCTCTCGGAGCAGCGCCATCCCCTCACCCTTCCCTCGATGCTCGGGATGCGTGCCGAGCAGGCTCAGGTAGTAGTGATCGACGCCACGCGGGTGCGCTTCGTCGAAGCGGGCCTCAAGGTCGAAGAACAGTGCAGCCTTCGCGCCCAGGCGCTCGGCGATGAAGGCCGCCACCCGCGCTTCGACCTCGGCTGACAGCTCGGTGCCTCCCGGCGGTATCCACACCGCGGTTGCCGTCCCTGCGGTCGTGATCCAGGTGTCCTGGTAGCGGAGCGGTCCCTCGAGGAAGAGGTGCCAGTAGGCGGCGACGTGGTCAGTTCGACCATCCGGGCCAGCGAGCGCCCAGCCCCACAGGGGATCGTCGGCGAACGCGCCCGTGATGATCTCAGCCACTCTCGCCCGATCGGATGGCTCCGCTCGTCGGGCTGCTCGCTCATCGGCCATGTGCACTCCTCTGCGGCTTCGTCGCTCGGCGGGAGCCGAGGCCTTCTGCCTCGATCCTGAGAGTAGGTTCTGTCTGGACGGTTGACGGATGTCGGAACGAAGGGGCCTCAGACCATGATGTATCACCGATACTTCGGCGGTGGACCGATGGGCGGAGGGCACCACTGGATCGGTGCCATCGTGTTCTTCGTCTTCGCGGCGGTCGTCCTCGGCGCGCTGGCCTGGGCGATCATCACGATCCTTCGCCAGAAGGACCAGCAGGTGAAGACAGGAGCCTCCCTCGCTGGAGGTGTCGACGCTCGACGGATCCTCGACGAGCGCTTCGCACGAGGCGAGATCGAGCCTGACGACTACCGAGCTCGCCGCGACCTGCTGGACGGAGACTGAGTCGGGGGCAGTGACCCTCGCTGTTCCCCAAGGCCTCCGATCGCGGAGACGCAGCGCTCCCCTGCCGACGCAGTCCTAGCCGGCTAGCTCGACCGAACCCTGCAGTTGGGCCAGGTCCACCTGCGTGAGCGTCCATGCGGCCAGGCACCGTCGTCCCGCCTTGGTGACGGTGCTCTCGATAGGTTGAAGCTCGTGGAGCTCCCTGGGTTTCCGAGCGACCGCACGATCCGGGTGAGCGAGGATCAGCGTGGCGCCTCGATGATCGGCATCGTGATCGTCGTCTTGATCCTTGGCGTGATGGCGGCGATCGCGCTCTCCCAGCTCGAGCACGAGACGACCACGCACGCCGCCGGCAAGACGCAGTCGTTGCTGAAGCGCTCGACCGGCGCCAGCAGCACGAACCAGCAAGCCGCCATCGCTGCGTGCCAGGCCGACTTCCAAGCCGTGCAGCAGCTCCTCCAGATCTATCAGACCGAGCACCAGACCAACCCACCTGCCGGGACGGCCTGGGCACAATCGCTCGCCACTGAGGGAGCGCAGGGCGATGCCTGGCCCTCCAGCTCGAGCTTTGCGATCACGTGGGATGGCTCCGTCCTCAGTGTGATCCCCACCACGGGGACCGCTTCTCACGGCTCCTCCGGCGCCGTCTCGCCGCCGACGGGGTGCTTCGCCGCGTAGGTGCACCAGATGGCTCGGGCGACCAGCCTGGGTGCTCATCCGCTGCCTCCTCCGACCCGAGAGCGAGCCCTGGGCCAAGAGGTCAGAGAGGGTCCGAGGTCGACGCTCCCAGCCGGGAGCGTGATCACCCTTCGCTCAGCTGTCGCCGCTCGCTTGACCCTCGCTCGGGTGCACGATCACGCCCCAGAGGGCGAGGAGCGTGCTCGCCGAGAGCAGGTGGACCGCCTGGGCCGCCGGCGAGCGACCCGGTGCGCTTGGAGGGAGCAGCACCCGGAGGGCTCCGGGCAGCGATTCGAACAAGAGTGGCGTCGAGAGACGGAGCGCTTCGCCGTCGATGCCGATCTCGACCTCTCCGTTCGAGCGGAGCTCGAAGCTCGGGGTCGACCATTCGAGCCATCCTGGGAACCGCTGGGGATGACCGGCGAGCAAGAGCGTGGCCAAGCGAGTCGCTGCGGCTGGCGTCCTCGACGGCGACGCTGGCTACGCCGAGCTCTCCTCGATCGAGGCGAGCCCTGGATCCTCGGCCAGCGGCGTGGCGAAGCTCATAGGGGTTGTTCGAGATCAACATCACGTCCGCGCTCGAGTGCTCCGTGCCGTCTGGCCCGACGAAGCGCAGGTCCAGCCGCGGCGCCTCGGGTCCGAGCATGTCCGGCAGCATGTCAGCTGCCGTCTGGCGCTTGGCGTCTCGATAGTCCGGCGACTGGACGATCTTGGCGTAGAGCCCGAGCGTGGCGTTGTTGACGAAGACCCGACCGTTCACGGTGGCGAGGTCGACTCGTCGCTCGACACCACTGGCAAAGGCGGTCAAGGCGCCGACCACGTCGTCACGGTCGAGGCCGAGGTCGAGGGCGAAGTGGTTGCGAGTCCCCGCCGGCACCACCACGAAGGGCAGTCCATGTCGAGCTGCGACCGAGGCGACCAGCGCCTGTGAGCCATCTCCCCCAGCCATCCCGATGACGTCAGCACCACGGGCGACGGCGTCTTCGGCTAGCTCACGCAGATCATCACCTTGGCTGAGCACGATGGGCTCGATCCCCCGCGCCGTGCACTCCTCCACGAGCTTGAAGCGCTCGGCCTTGCCCCCGCCGGACTTCAGGTTCATGATCAGGACCGGATGGAGGGCCGGCGTCGCCGGTCTGCTTGGTGCAGCTCGGGTCGGGGCGCGGATCCCTTCCCAGTGCTAGCCGGGCGGTGCCGATCGAGAGGACCCCGAGCAGCGCGATCGCCACGATCCTCCAGACGGACAGGTCGGCTGAGAGCACGCCGAAGAGCAGCACTCCGAGTCCCACCGTTGCCACCCCCAGTGCGACGGAGCGGGCTGCGCCACGACGAGTGAGGACGTCCCAAGCGCCGAGGACGATGACGACGAGGCCCAGCAGTGCGACGAGCACCGCGCCGAGATCACCGACCACGCCCACCAAGAGGACCGGCACGATGGCCACGAGCGCACCGAGGGCGATCACGGCTGCTGCTCGTCGGATGAAGATGGCTCGGTGGTCGCTCATTCGTGCTCCTGTCCTTCCTCTGGGCCAGAGGGCTCCCTCATCTCGACACCAGGACCCTCAGCAATGAAGGCTGCCACGGCCGCCTCCACGGTCGGGAAGAAGTGCGCTGGATCGATCGTCCTGGTGAGCTCGTAGCGCTCGATCTTCTCGCGCACGGGATGCTTGAGCTCCGCGAAGATGAGGGAGATCCCCTGCTCGTTGAGTGCCTCGTCCAGCTGTTCGAGCATGTCCGCCGCGGTGGTGTCGACGTCGGTGATGGGCTCGGCGGCGATCACCAGCCAGCGAAGCTGCGGGGTCCCCGAGGCGAGCGAGCGGACCTGCTCGCGGAAGGCTCGGGCGTTGGCGAAGAAGAGCGGTGCGTCGAAGCGGAAGATGACCAAGCCGTCGAGACGGTCCGCCTCCGGATGGACACGGACGTCATGGAAGCCCGGTGTGTCGCCCACACGACCCAGCGTCGTGTTGTAGGGACGCCAAGATCGACGGAACACGTTGAGGATCGAGAGGCCGACGGCGATGCCGATACCGGGGAGCACGCCCAAGAGGGCGACGCCCAAGAACGCGGCGATCGCCAGCGCGAACTCCGTCTTGCGGATGACCAGGAGCCGTCGCATGCCTGCGAGATCAGCCAGCGACAGCGCCGCTGCGATGACGACCGCAGCCAGCGTCGGTTGAGGAAGATCCTTGAAGAGGCCAGGCAGCGCGACCAGCATCACCAGGATCAGGCCCGCACCGACCAGTCCCGCCACTTGGGTCTTGGCACCGGCCTGCTCGGCAACGGCCGTCCGAGAGCCGCTGGTGCTCACCGGGAAGCCCTGGAACAGCCCGGCTGCCACGTTGGCGGTGCCGATGCCGATCATCTCCTGGTCGGCGTTGACCTCCGCGCCTTGGCGGGCCGCGAACGCCGAGGAGGTCGAGATGGTGTCGGTGAGCGCTACTAGCGCGATTCCCAGCGCGCCGGCCACCAGCACCCCGAGATCGGAGAAGGAGACACCAGGCCAGGTGAGAGGCGGTACGCCGCGGGGCAGCGTCCCGACGAGCTTGACGCCGTGGGCGGCCAGGTCGAAGGCCACGGTGGCGACGATGGCCAGCACAACAGCCACCAACACCCCGGGCACCCTGGGCGCCAAGCGCTGCAGCACGAGGATCACGACCAAGCTGAACGCGCCGACAGCGACCGCCGCACCGACCGTCTCGCCTGACGTGAGGCCCTTGACGAAGCCTCGAACCTCGTCCACCAGGTTGTCAGCGCTGACGGAGAACCCGAAGAGCTTGGGCAGCTGCCCGACGAGGATGGTCAGCGACAGACCTGTCATGTAGCCGATCTGTGTGGGCTTGGACAGCAGGTCAGCGACGAAGCCCAGGCGAGCGACGCCAGCCAGGATCATGGTGCCGCCGACCAGCAGGGCCAGCATCGACGCCAACGCGATGGCCTTCGTCGGGCTGCCGTCCGCTCCCACCAGGGGCAGGATGGTGGCGGCGATCATGGGTCCGAGCGAGGAGTCTGGACCCAGGACCAAGATCCGCGACGGGCCCATCAGCGCATAGCCGACGAGACAGAGGACCGAGGTGTAGAGGCCGGTGATCGCTGGTAGGCCCGCCAGCTCGGCGTAGGCCATCCCCTGGGGCACGAGGATCGCCGTGAGGACGAGGCCAGCCATGACGTCCTTGGCCGCCCAGCGCCTCTGATAGGTCGTCACCAACCGCAGTCCGGGGACGACGCGAGCGGCTCCCTCCCTGCGTGTCAAGGGGCAACCTCTCGGTCTGACAGCTCTGGTGGCACGGGCTCTCGAAGCCAGTCAAGATCAAGATCATGGAAGACGACCCGCGCCACGCCACGACCCCGCCTCCGCTCGAAGACGTGCTCGCCGACCTGGCGGGTGGCGACGAGGGCTCCCGGGCACACGTGATCGCTCAAGGAGTTCTCCGGCGTCGACCACGCGGTGTACCGCGCCGTGGCGGCGACACCCACGCCCGCGCTGGATGTGCCCTTGCGCCACCTGTCGAACACGGCCAACCGATCGATGCTCTGGCTGGGTGTCTCGGGGGTGCTCGCGGGCATCGGCGGGCCGCGCGGGCGTCGAGCCGCGCTGGCCGGTCTCACTGCGGTGGGCGTAGCCTCGGTGGCGGTCAACCTCGGGCTCAAGCAGCTCTCGAGGCGCGAGCGCCCCGATCGAATCGACGCGGGCGTGATCGGAGCACGCCACACCGAGATGCCCAGCTCCTCGTCCTTCCCCTCCGGTCACTCCGCCTCCGGCTTCGCCTTCGCTACGGCTGTCGGTCATGAGATCCCTCTCTTGGCCATGCCCCTGCGGTTGCTGGCGGCGAGCGTCGCCTACTCGCGTGTCCATGCTGGCGTCCACTATCCCGGCGACACCATCATCGGCTCGCTCGTCGGCGGAGCCGTCGGCTCCGTCGTCGGAACAGGCTTCGCTCGAACGAAACGGCGCTAGGTGCCTGGGGCGACCGTCCGCCCTCAGCACGCGGGCCTCTGGGGTCGTCACGACGTCCGACCAGTCGCCAGGTCGACCTCGCTCCTCGTCCTCGTCCTCGGCGCTTCGCTGTTCAGTGCTGCGGCGGCCCTCGTCGGGACGAGGACGCTCCATGGAGATCGGGTGGTTGAACGAACGCTCAACCAGGTTCCCTCGTGGGCCGACTCGCTCCTCACCCCACTCTCGAGGCTCTTCGCTCCGCTCGGGATCGCCGTCGTCGCGTTGGTCTCCGTTGGCTACTGCGCCCTCCGCATCCGGAGCGCGTGGCCGGTCGCCTTCGGAGGACTGGCGGTGGGCTTGGCGTGGCTCGGGGCCAACGCTGCGAAGGCCGTCGCCAACCGTCCTCGTCCGTACCAGAGCGTCAGCGGGGCGGTCCTTCGACAGGCGCCCGCTCACGGGACCAGCTTCCCGTCGAGCCACACGGCGGTCGCTCTCGGCCTGTGCCTGGCGATCATCCCGTATCTGCCCCGACCAGGCGTGGCGCTCGCGCTGGTCTACGTCGCCCTGGTGGCGTGGTCTCGGGTCTTCCTCGGGGTGCACTTCCCGCTGGACGTCCTCGGTGGCGCCGGTCTCGGTCTCATGGCCGGAGCAGTGACGCTCTTGGTCTCGGATCGCTTCGACCGACGACACTCCATGCGTGGCGCTGAGCCTGCCGGCTGACCCAGCTCGACGAGCCGATCGAGCGTGCTGACTGGCGAACATGGCTCAGAAGGCGCTCGGCACGTGACGGACGAGCGCGAGGGCCGCGGTCTGGTCGTGGGTGACCTGACGCTCAGGAAGCCGCACGTTGGTGTGCGCCAAGGGCTCATAGGGCACGTGGCCCAGGAGGTGCGAGATCACGTTGAGCCGGGCTCGCTTCTTGTCGTCCGACGGTGCCACCCACCACGGAGCCCACGGTGAGTCCGACGCGGCGAACATCTCGTCCCGAGCGACGGAGTACTCATCCCAGCGAGCGTAGGACGCGAGGTCCAGCTCGGAGAGCTTCCACACCTTGCGCGGGTCATCCATGCGGTTGGTCAGCCGTCGGGATTGCTCGTCGGGTCCCACCTCGAGCCAGTACTTGATCAGGATGATGCCGTCGTCGACCATGGCCTGCTCGACACCAGGGACGAGGACGAGGAACCGTCTCATCTCCTCTTCGGTGCAGAAGCCCATCACCCGCTCGACCCCGGCTCGGTTGTACCAGCTGCGGTCGAAGATGACCACCTCCCCAGCAGCCGGGAAGTGGGTCACGTAGCGCTGCAGGTACATCTGGGATCGCTCTCGCTCGGTTGGTGCCGGCAGCGCGACCACACGGAAGACCCGGGGGCTCACACGTTGGGTGAGCGCTTGGATGACACCGCCTTTTCCTGCGGTGTCGCGGCCTTCGAAGACCACGCACACCTTGGCTCCCGTCGCTCTGACCCACTCCTGCATCGCCACGAGCTCGCCGTGCAGCGCTCGAAGCTCGCGCTGGTACCTCTTGCGCTTCATCAACACCTGTGGCGCGCCCCCGGGGTCTGTGGCGAGCGAAGACGACTCGTCGTCGTGACGTCGCTCTCCTCGACCCTGCTTCCCTCGGCCCTTGTGCTTCCCCACCTCCGCCACCTCCTCGCACTCAGACTCCCTGACGAGTGCGCACGCTGCTCCGTTCAGCGTCACCCTCGGCACGGCACCCCGCTCTCCCACCACCCTTGTCGATGAAGCGGCGTTCGCGCTCGGGTTGGACCTACTCTGGCCCCTTGCGGCAGGAATCTGCCCGAGTGGTCGTCGCCATCTCTCCTCACCCGCCACGTGACGAGGCCGACATGGCACCAAGCGAACCGAGGTCCGAGTGAACCCCTGGCGAACACCCGACACGCCTCTGGTTCGCCGTCGACTCCCAGCACTGATCGTGGCGTGCCTGGTCGTCCTTGCCGCTGGCTGCTCGTCAACCAGCGGTGGATCGAGCAGTGCTCGGCCTCGATCGCTGATGCTCGTCGGCGACAGCGTGGCGGTGCAGTCGGCAAAGGCCTTGCTTCATCTCGCGCCGTCAGGCACCACGGTCACGGTCGACGCTGTCCTCGGAGGGAGCGCTCCGTGCGACTGGCACCACGGCTTCGTCGAGAAGGGAACCGGCAAGCGCGTGAGCTTCACGTCCGTCTTCGACCAAGCGAAGCCTGAGGCGGTGGTGTTCCTCTTCACAGGGAACCCCGGCCTGAGCGGCCCTTCGGCTGGATGCGTCAATGCCAACGGTCCCTACACCCTCAATGAGCTTCTGGCCACGTACAAGACGGCGCTCAGTGCCATGGCTGACCAAGCCGTCGCTGGCGGTGCACAGGTCTACTTCGAAGCGCCGCCGCCGAGGAACCCGGCAGTTCCGGTCGGCTGGAACACGGCGGGGGGCTTCCACGACGGCTACCAAGGCGCTCCGCAGATCGCCCCGTTCTATCAAGAGCTCGCCGCCGAGCAGCCTGACCAGTGGCACTACGACCCAAGTGCCGGTGCCGCCGTGTCAACGAGCTCCCTGACCTGGCAGCTCACCCTTGCGTGCGCGGCGTGGACGACCCAGCGCTGTGAGGGTGGCCAGGTCCAGGTGCGCACGGGTGGCACCGATGCGGTGCACCTCGACGAGCACGGCTGCGGTGCGATCTTCTTGGCCTTAGCCGTCGAGCAGCATGTCTTCGGAACCCCGGAGCCAAGCAGCCAGAGCATCGAGACCGCTACCAAGAGCTACGGCGGCTGTCAGTAGGCCGCGCGCCGTTTGCTCAGAGCGCTCGCTCGTAGACGTACATGATCGGGCCGTCGGGTCCGCCGGCTCGATGAGAGAAGCCCAGGCTCTCGTAGAGGTTCCGAGCGGCCCGATCGGGCTCATCGACGCCGATCTCCATGGTGTCGGCTCCTCGCTCACGAGCCCTCGCGAGTGCCGCATCCATCAGCGCCCGACCGACGCCCTGACCACGACGCTCCGGGGTGACGTAGAGCTCCGCGAGATAGGCCTCGGAGCCCGTGCTCCAGATCGAGAGGCGAAACCGCAAGACGGCCACACCATCAGGGCCATCGCCTGCAAGCAGCACGAGCGTGTCGCCTCCCTCGAGCAGCACCCTCACGCGTGCAGCCAGCGCCGACGGCTCAGGCGTGGGCTCGTCGAACTCTCGGTTGAACGCACAGAGGAGACGAGCGACCTGCGCCACCTCCTCGAGGCGAGCGACTCGGACCGCGCTTCGGAGGTCTTCGCTCACGGGTGGTGACCCTCGCTCTCGAGCCGCTTCGGCGCGCACGCGCGCCCTGGAGAGGAGACGAGCCCTCGGAGGATCCAGGCTGGTTCATCCCGCATCTCCGACTGCGCGTGCGGGCTTCGCCGACAACGGCTCCGCGGACAAGGGCTCACACCGGCGATGCTACGAGGACGGGGTCCGGAGCTACTCAGCGATGGCCGCCATCGCCGTCACCTTGTTCGGGTGCAGGCGAACCAAGAGCTCACCCTCGACGGCGTTTCGCCTCCCGTAAGGCTCGGCGAGCTCGTCTCCCATGTAGCGACGAGCGATGGCGATCGACCACGAGAGCATCTCATCGAGGTCAGTGGAGAGCGTGACGGTGCCCTCGATGATGGCGAAGCCAAAGGGTGGCTGCTCGTCATCGACGCACAGGGCGACCCTCGGATCCCGAAGCATCGCCTTGCCCTTGAGCGTGTCGGCGCCGGTCATGAAGACCAGGTCCTCGCCGTCGAGCATGAACCAGATGGGGGCGACGTGCGGGCTCCCGTCAGCTCGCATGGTTGCCAGCTTGGCGGTGCGAGTGCCGGCTCGCAAAAAGGCGTCGAGCTCTTCGCCGCTCATCCGATGGGCCATGCCAGAGCGTAGGCCCGCCTAGTGATCTCGAGTGCGCAGGCCGTCGGCAAGATCGGCTCTGATTGCACCTCAGGGGCTCATCTGCTCCCATTAGGCGCAAGGGCATCTCGACACACGCCGCTCAGCGAAGGAGGTTCACCATGGAACCGGATCTGCTCGATCTCTATCGGCGGGGCAGCGCCTGGTCTGCCGACAAGATCCCCGCTGCGCTCTCGCACCTCAGCGCTCGCTCAACGTGCGATGGATGGGACGTCCGAACGCTGCTCAACCACATCCTCCAGATTCAGCGGTACTTCCTCGGCATGGCGCAAGGAAACGAGATCGCACTCACCCCCGATCCTCCGGACCTCCTCAGCGACGATCCGGTCTCGGACTTCCGGACGGTGCGGACCGAGGTCCTCCAAGCCTTTGGAGAGCCAGGCGCCATCGAGAGAACAGGGATCGCCCTCGCGGTCGCCTTCAGTGACCAGCTCGTCCACGGCTGGGACCTGGCGATCTCCACACGCCAGAACCCCACGATGCCCGAGGGTCTCGCTGACGGAGCGTTCTCAGTTGATCGACGGACGCTTCACCGACGAGGAGCGACAGGGCCTCTTCAAGCCTGCACTCAGCGTCGATGACGCTTCGAGCGCTCAGGACAAGCTCTTGGCCTACACGGGCCGCGATCCGCATCGAGCGAGGTGACTGAGGGCCTCTCAGGCGATCTCTCCGTGGCGCCAGCGGTTCGGCGTCTCGGCTTGCCTCCACGCGACCTCGTTCCTCGAACGCTCGACAGTGGCCACCTGCGATGCTTGAGAAATGGAAGACCGCTCTGAGCAGCCTGCTCGTTGCCCATGAGCTACGCCGTCAGCCCAACAGAGATCGCCACGGCTGCTGTCCGGCTTGCTTCGGTCGCCACGACGACCCAGCTCCAGCGCTCGGAACGGCTGAGCGCACGCATCGGCGTGCCGGTCTGGCTGAAGCGAGAGGACCAGCAGATCAGCCGGTCCTACAAGCTGCGCGGTGCGTTCAACCTCCTCTCGACGCTCACCGAAGAGCAACGAGCCAAGGGCGTCGTGTGTGCCAGCGCCGGCAACCATGCCCTTGGCGTCGCCTACAGCTGCCAGCTCCTCGGGGTTCGGGCCCGGGTGTTCCTGCCCGACGACCACGCCTCGCCAGAAGCGCCAGCAGATCAAGGCGGTGGGCGGTGACCTGGTCGAGACCGTCGTCGCCGGCCACTCCTACGACGAGGCCAGCGCGCTCGGCCAAGGCTGACGTGCGCGGCCACCGGCTCGATCTACGTCCACCCCTTCGACGACGCCCGCACGATCGCCGGTCAGGGCACGGTCGGCGTCGAGATCACCGATCAGCTCGATGGCCCGATCGGCACCCTCATCGTCCCGTTGGGTGGCGGGGGGCTCCTTGCGGGGGTGACCACCTGGTTCCGGAGCGATTCACCACACACGCACCTCATCGGCGCTGAGCCCGCGGGCGCCGCCAGCATGACTGCCGCGTTCGGCTGCCGGGGAGCCCGTCGAGATACCGACGACCGACCGCTTCGTCGAGGGAGCAGCGGTGGGACGCGTCGGAGAGCTCACCTTCCCGATCATCCGAGACCTCGTCGATGAGATCATGGTCGTCCCCGAAGGCGCAGTGGCCACCGAGATGCTCGAGCTCTATCAAGTCGATGGCATCATCGCCGAGCCTGCCGGGCGCGCTTGCCACGGCCGCGCTCCTCGAGCACAACGAGCCCTTGGAGGGCCCGATCGTGTGCGTGATCTCGGGAGGGAACAACGACATCAGCCGCTACGCCGAGACGATCGAGCGCTCACTGGTCCACGAGGGGCTCCGTCACTACTTCCTTGTGACGTTCCCCCAGGAGCCAGGGGCGCTTCGGCACTTCCTCGACGACGTCTTGAGCGAGGGCGAGGACATCATCCTCTTCGAGTACGTGAAGAAGTCCAACAAGGACGCAGGCCCTGCTCTCGTGGGCATCGAAGTCGACAGCCAAGGATGATCTCACCAGCCTGCTCGCTCGCATGGCGTCGAGCCCGCTGTCGATCGAGCGGATCCCGCCTGACTCACCGCTCTCGCTGTTCCTGACCTGACCGCACGCCGGCGAGCGCTTGAGCGCAGGCAGCCTGAGGGGCGACGGATGGCTAGCTGGTCGAGAGGCGGACCACGTCGACCAGCCAGGCATGGGCCGTCGAGGCTTCGACCACCGCGTTGATCTCGAAGTGGTCAGCGGCGAGCGACTCGATCCGCCAGCCGGACGAGAACGCGGCTGAGCAGATCGCGCTCGGTGACGCGACGAGGACCCCAGTCACCCGGCTCTTGATCGCTGAAGCACATCAGGTGGAGGTGGCCCTCGCTGCGCAGCACCCCGTGCAGCGCGTCGAGGTACCGGGCGGCGGCCTCGTCATCGAACACGTGGAACAGCCCGCTGTCGAGCACGGTGTCGAAGCCAGCGCCGAGCGAACCGATCTCCATCGCGTCGAGCACGGCGAAGCGGGCGTCGAGCGATCGCTCAGCAGCCTTGCGACGGGCGGTCTCGATGGCTCGACCCGAGACGTCGATGCCGAGCGGCTTCGCACCGCTCGTGGCCGCGAGCAGGGTGTGCTCGCCTGTGCCGCACCCGGCGTCGAGAAGCTCGCCGCTCAGCGATCCTGCGTCGGCCAGGCGGACGAAGGCCGGCTGCGGGCGTCCGATGTCCCATGGTGGCGGAGGCCCTCTGTAGGAGTCGTCCCAGCTGTGCGGCGTGTCCGCGGCCGTCATGGCTCCGCAGGTCCAGCACGCGAGGCCGGCACGTCGAAGCCGTCAGCGAAGTACTGCGTCTCGTGGACCACCAGCTGGCCGTCGAACTCCATGATGCTCACCGAGAAGCTCGGCACCCCGTCGTAGGTGATGACGCACTCGCTCACCCACAGATCCCCGCCTCCGACGATCCGGCGGACGAAGAAGTGCCGCTCGGCTGGGTGTCCGCCCCGCTGAGCCGAGATCGCCGAGCGTCCGGAGAACCGTTCGCCTGATTGGGGGTAGACCAAGATCGCCTCGGAGCTGTAGAGCTCGTGCTCGGCTTCGAGATCGCCACGCTCTGAGGCCGCCCAGTGCTCCTCGATCGCCGCTCGACGCAGAGCGTCACGCTCCACGGTGAGAGACACCTCGCAGCCGGGTGGGCCGAGCGCCGATGGTCCTTAGAGGCGGTAGACCTTGCGTGCGGTGTCGCCCATCACGCGTGCCAGCGTCTCGGGACGGAGCGTCGCCATCTTCTCCGCCACGCTCTCGACCGGTGAGGGGTAGAGGCACGTCGGGTGCGGGAAGTCCGTCTCGAACATGATCCGGTCGTCGCCGACGCGGTCCATGAGGTTCTGGAGCTGGCCTTGGTTCTCCTCGTACCAGAACGTGGCGTACCAGTTCTTGGCGAAGTACTCAGAGGGCTTGTACTTCATCGCGGCGAACTGCTCCGGTGCGTTCTCGGACAGCTCGTAGTCCATGGTCTCCAAGATGAACGGCACCCAGCCGATGCCGCTCTCCACGGCCACGAAGGTCAGGTCGGGGTAGCGGTCGAAGACACCGGAGAAGATCGTGTTCATCACCACGCGGGCGCTGTTCAAGAACAGCATCCCGCCACCGATCGCCGGCTTGACGTACTCGTTCTGGGACTCCCAGAAGTACTTGCCGTAGAAGTCCATCGCCGTGTTGGACGACCCGATGTGGAAGTGCACCGGCATGTTGAGGTCGCTGCAGACCTGCCACAGCGGGTCCCACGCCCGGTTGGCGAGGTCAGGGGAGCCTGCGTCCTGCGGGTCGGACGTCATGTTGATCCCACGCAGGCCAAGGCCCGCGGCGCGCTTGGTCTCAGCCACGCAGCGATCGACGTCCCACGCAGGCATGAGCGTCATGGGGATGAACCGGTTCTTGGACGAGTCCTGGAGCTCAGCCATGGCGTCGTTGTAGATCTCGAGGCACACCATCCGGAGAGCCTCGTCAGGGATGACGTTGTTGAGCGTCGAGCCGCCGAGGCCGACCACGTTGGGGAAGAGGACCTGGGCGTGGATGCCGCACTCGTCCATCACCTTGAGCCGAGCCACCGGGTCGTAGGCGCCATCGTGGACCCAGTCGAGACCCTTGTCCATGGTGTCGAGGAACGCCATCTTCGACTCGTCTTTGGCGACCACGCCGCCGCCTCGAGCAAAGCCGATCTCGTTGCCGTCGACCACCCACGTCGGGAGGCCTTCGCGCTCTTCGACCTTGAGCACCCTGTCCTTGAGGTCCTTCGGCGCACGGCTCGTCCACAGGTCGAACGGCTCGGTGTAGTGCGTGTCAGCGTCGATGATCTGGAAACCCTCTGCCAGCGTGCTCATGGTCTTGTCTCCTGGAGTTCGTGCCGCCCCAAGATGGGCGCTTCGCTGAGAGTTTGCCATTAATTGACGCCGGCGTCAGTTCGAGAGCAGAACCCGGGAGCACACTGCTCTTCTGCAGGCCCCCGACACCGAGAGGCTCTCATGGAAGGATTGAGATACGTCACGAACAAGCCCATCGCTGCAGATCGATGATCGAGGAAGTGCGGAGGAACGCGAGATGGCTCTGAGGGGGTTGCCGACACGAAGAGGTGCGGCTGCCCTTCTCGCTGTGGGCCTCGCTGCTGTGCTCGTGCCGAGCTGCTCGAGCTCCGCGAGCTCGTCGACGTCGCAGCCGTCCGCTCCCACGGCCTCCTCCTTCTGCGGACACGTGAGCCAGGTGCTCATCGACGAGAGCACGCTGGTGGGCATCGCTCCAAGCAACGGCATCGAGCACCTTGGCGTCTCGAACAGCGACTTGGTCACGTTGGAGGCCACAGCTCGCTCGTTGGCGAGCAATCTCACCCATGCGAGCGAGCAGGCTCCAACGAGCTCGCTCAGGAAGGCTCTCTCTGATCTCGGGCTCCAGGTCTCCTCGGCGGTGACGTTCGCCAATCCCGTCGCGACGCTCCAGCTGAAGGCCCAGGATGCCGCCGCTGGCCTGTCTCCGCTCTACCGATCGCTCGGCCAGCTGTGCCCGAACGTCGTCTCGAGCCAGAGGCCCACGTCGCGCCAGCAGGCGGAGCTCGCTGCCAAGTCCCTCGTCATGGACGCTGCCGTCGTGGCGTCGGGGAGAGGGCAGCCGTTCACGCAGACTGACGTCGATCAGCTGCTGGCGACCGCCGGCCAGGGCTCGGTGGACAGCATCACCGTCACCGTGCCGCTCGGCGGGGCTGCTCACCACCCCGACGTGATGGAGTTCACGGTGACGAATCTTGGCGGCGCGTGGCCAGTCTGCGTGCAGTCCACCTCTGGCGGCCCGCACTCCATCAACAAGGTCAGCGTGATCACCTGCCCGAGTGGGGCGACAGGCCACCCGATGATGAAGTGAAGAGCCACCAAGTGAGAGGTCATGACGATGCCTGAGGTGCAGATCGAAGTCGAGGCAACGCTGCCTGCGTATCTCGCGGTCCCTGATGGGGAGGGACCGTGGCCTGGTGTCCTCGTGATCCACGATGCCTACGGCATGACGCCAGATGCTCACACCCAAGCGGACTGGCTCGCCTCCGAAGGCTTCCTTGCCGTCGTCCCCGACCTGTTCAGGGGTGGCACCGCTGCCTCGTGCCTCAAAGCCATCATGCAGAGCACCCTGCGACGAGAGGGCCAGATCTTCGACGATCTCGAGACGGCGCGCTCGTGGCTTGCCGGGCGAGACGACTGCTCGGGTCGGATCGGTGTCATCGGCTTCTGCATGGGCGGAGGATTCGCATTGCTGCTGGCGCCAAGGGACGGCTACTCGGCATCGAGCGTCAACTACGGATCCGTCCCCAAAGACGTCGACTCGCTCCTCAAGGGCGCGTGTCCTGTGATCGCCAGCTACGGCGCCAAGGACTGGACGCTCAAGGGCGCTCCCTCGAAGCTCGAAAGGGCTCTGGAGAAGAACGGTGTACCCCATGACGTCGAGGTCTACGCGGAGGCGGCCCACTCCTTCCTCAACGATCACGACCCCTCAGACGTCTCGATCCTCTTCAGGCTGTTTGCTCAGATCATCGGCGCGGGCTACGACGAAGCCGCCGCGCTCGACGCTCGGCGGCGCATCATCGCCTTCTTCCAAACTCACCTGGCTCCGTCAATCGAACCGTGATCTAGGCCGCACACGTTCTCACCAGGTAGCGGAGGTCGGTATCTCGAGCTGCACGGCAGCCGCCGAGCCCGTCTTCTCTAGGACCAGCGTCTTCCAGAGACTGCTGGCCTCGAAGGCAGTGCTGCTCGAAGGCAGTGCACCGTGCGAACCTCGGTCGCGGTCCACCACCGCTGCACCGTCGACGTCACAGGAACGCGCAAGATCTCGACGAGCGGCTCCACTACGAACGTCACGTCGGAATTCGGCGAAGAAGAAGGTCGCACTCGACGGATCAAGGATCCTCCGAGTTCGCGATTAGGAAACAAAGAGTTAACATTTGACCCTCTTGATAGTCCCTCGATGCTCCATTATTCTCAGGATTTCAGCGATAAGGGCAAAACCATCGCAAGGTGGTGACGCAAAGCCACGGGACCCTCTGGGTTAGCCGGGCTACCGAACGAAGGAGAGATCCATGGCGACAGCCAAGGCTATCCCCGTACACCGGGGATGCCTGAGGTCGACCAGGCAATGGTCGTCCTGTGCACGTTCAAGGGCGCACGACATCCCACGCCCACACTCCCCCTGCGGCACACGATTCGAGGAGAAACGTCCTTGTTTCCGTCAAAGGTCCTCTAAGGGGACAGCACCCCGTTGAGGACGTCACCTCGGCTCGGTGAGTCGACGGTGACGGAGGGCAACAACAAGCGGAGCTGGTGACCTCATCGGGGCGGAGCTCGGTCTCAGTTCGAGCCCCGAAGCACAAGCACGCACAGTCGAAGCTGCCAACACCTTGGCAGATCACGCCCAAGATGAGATCATTTCTCTTGCAATGAATCATTTAGCAGTGAAGTTGCACTTTCATTCCCACTATTTAGTCGAAAGGAGATCTTGAACCAGTGTGATTGAGAGAGATCTTCCGAGGACGGTCTCCCCCGCTCACGTGGCTGGCACCTCTCTCGAGGAAGCGCACCAGCTGCCATGACCAGGAAAAAGCCAGAGCAAGCGACCACAGAACCGAACATCGACAAATTGAGGAGACGTCCAATGCAAGATCAGCTCACCAGGGTTGTCCAGCCAAAGAGGGATCTGGCGGCAACGTACAACCCGCTCGCCAACGTGAGCGTGGTGATCCCCACCCTCAACGAGGCGAAGAACCTCCCCCACGTCTTCGGGAGGCTTCCCGAGGGGATCGCGCAGCTCATCGTCGTCGACGGGCATTCAACCGACGAGACGGTCGAGATCGCTCGCCAGCTTCGCCCCGACGTCGAGATCGTCTTCCAATCAGGCAAGGGGAAGGGCGATGCGCTGGCCTGTGGCTTCGCGGCGTGCACCGGAGACATCATCGTCATGCTCGACGCCGACGGCTCGACCGATCCTGCGGAGATTCCCATCTTCGTGAGCCTCCTCGAGGACGGGGCCGACTTCGCGAAGGGATCTCGGTTCATGCGCGGGGGCGGGAGCAGCGACATCACGCCTGGCCGGCGGCTGGGCAACCAGATCCTCAATCGCGCCGTGAACTTCCTCTACCGGACGAGCTACACCGACCTCTGCTACGGCTACAACGCCTTTCACCGCAGGTGCTTGGATCGGCTGGTCGTGGACTGCTCAGGGTTCGAGGTCGAGACGCTGATCAACATCCGCGTGGCGAAGCTCGGCTTGTCGGTCGCTGAGGTACCCAGCTTCGAGGCGGATCGGATCTTCGGAGAGAGCAACCTCAACACGTTCCGAGATGGCTTCAGGGTTCTTCGAGTCATCATCCAAGAGCGCTACTCGCGCCAGCAGCCCAAGCCCGTGCCGCTGGCGGCAAGAACAACTCCCGTCGACTCAAGCCAGGCCGGTCGGGTAGCCGCGTGATCGATGCCGGCATCGATCACGTCGATCCTTCGCTGCGAGCTTGGTGGCACTTCGGATCGATCCGGTGAGCGCGCTCGCCGCCGTTGAGGGAGTCGGGCAACCGACGAGCGAAGGCTGGAACGTCGCCCCTGTGGCGGTCGTGATCTGCGCCTACACCGAGGACCGCTGGGATGACATCATCGCTGCGGTCACCTCGTGCGAGGAGCAGTCGCTGCCGCCCGAGCGAGATCGTGGTCGTCGTCGATCACAACCCGACCCTTGCGCTGCGGCTCCAGGCCGCGCTCGAGCGAGTGACCGTCGTCGAGAACTCAGAGCAACGAGGACTCTCAGGGGCCAGGAACACGGGGATCAGCAGCACGTCGGCCGAGATCGTCGCGTTCCTCGACGACGACGCCCGAGCCAGCCCTCGCTGGATCGAGGGGCTCGTCGCCCGGTTCCTCGATGACCAGGTCGTCGCCGTCGGGGGCCACGCAGAGCCGCTGTGGCCGACGGGCTCTCCGGCATGGTTCCCGGCGGAGTTTGGCTGGGTCGTCGGGTGCAGCTACACGGGCCAGCCCCGACAGACGGCGCCGGTGAGGAACCCGATCGGCTGCAACATGTCGTTTCGAAGAGAGGCGCTTGAACAGGTCGGGGGCTTCTCTCATGGGATCGGGAGGGTGGGCACCAGAGCTGTGGGCTGCGAGGAGACCGAGCTCAGCCTTCGAGTCAAAGAGGCGTTCCCTGACGGCATCATCCTGTACGACCCTCAGGTGATGGTCGAGCACCGGGTGACCGCTGAGCGCACGTCGACCCGCTACTTCGCGCAGCGATGCTTCGCCGAGGGCCTGTCGAAGTCCATCGTCGCCTCGCTGGCAGGAACCGAGTCAGGTCTCTCGAGCGAGCGAACCTACCTGCGCCGCGTGCTGCCCGGGCCGTCATCCGATACCGTCCGTCGCCCTGACCGAGGCCGATCCGGAGTCGGCGTGCCAGGCGCTCGCCGTCATCGGCGGGGTCTCCGCCACCGTTGCTGGTTACGCCTACGGCTCGGTGAGCTCGGAGCGGCGGCGTGTGATCGGGACGCTTCGCCAAGCACCAGGTCCTCGCAAGGTGGTCGAGGTCGATCTGGATCTCCCGCTGCCGTCGATCTCTCAGGCCCGGCTCGGCGACCGCCCCTATGACTCCGCCCACGTCTTCGCCCGACAGGGGTCGGCAACCCATCGGGCGAGGTGGAGATCGAGCTCGGGGCCGAACCCTTCGAGGGCACTGCGCTGCGCGTGCTGCTCGACGAGCAGCTCCGAGAGCTGCCTGCCGCCCACCTCTGCACCGACGGTCACCTCGCTGCCCTCGGCCACCGTCGTGGTGGCTACGAACGTGGCTCGCCCGAAAGAGCTCCACGCGATGCGTCGAGTCCCTCCTCGCGCTCGACTACCCCGACGTCGAGGTGCTCATCATCGACAACCGACGGCGGGCCGCGCGCCGCCCTGATTCACTCAAGCATCTGGCGGCGCTCGAGGGCGTCGAAGATCCTCACCGAGGAGCGGCCCGGTGCGTCGGCTGCTCGTAACACCGGGATGAGGGCCGCGTCGGGAGCGATCGTCGCCTTCACCGACGACGACGCCGTCGTCGACCCCGGGTGGTTGCGCGAGCTCGCCACCGCCATGGTCATCCACGACGCCGCCTGCGTGACCGGTCTCGTCGTCCCTGCCGAGCTCGAGACCCCCGCTCAGATCTGGTTCGAAGAGTACGGAGGGTTCGGCAAGGGCTATCGGACCGTCGTCCACGAGATCGCTCGAGCGCCTCGCCACTCCCCTCTCTTCCCCTACGCAGCGGGCATGTTCGGCTCCGGCAACAACGTGGCGTTCGCCAAGGACGCCCTGAGCGCGGTCGGCGGCTTCAACGAGCGCCTCGGACCAGGCACACCTACCAAGTCCGGTGAGGACCTGGCCCTGTTCATCGCCATCCTCTCGGAAGGAGGACGCCTCGTCTACGAGCCCTCCGCCATCGTGCACCACTCGCACCGGCGCACCTACGAGGAGCTGCGCACGCAAGTCCACGACTACGGCCTCGGCCTCACGGCCATGCTCGCCTCGCTCGTCGACAGCGACCCGCGGCATCTCTTGGCGATCACCCGGCGCCTCCCCCACGGCGCCCGGCTGCTCTTCGCTCCAGGCTCGGAGAAGAACGCCCAACACCGAGCTGGCTATCCACGCGAGCTGGCCCTGATGGAGGTCGCCGGCATGCTGAAGGGGCCTCGGGCCTACCTCAGCGCTCGTCGAGCCGCTCGGCGCACGATCAGGAGACGCTGAGCATGCTGAGCGCCACTGGCCCCACGCCACTGGTCCGCAACGCCTCGGCGCTCATGCTCTCCACGGTGGCGACGTCGCTGCTCGGGATCGGGTTCTGGGCGGTCGCAGCGAGGACGTACACCACCGCTGACGTGGGTGTGGCCTCCGCCGAGGTCTCAGCGATGGTCCTGCTCGCCAACATCTCGCAGCTCAACCTCATCAACATCTTTCCTCGATTCCTCCAGAATGCAGGCTCACTGACGAGACGGTTCGTGTGCGCTGGCTATCTCGCAGCAGGGTGTCTCGCCCTCATCACCGCTTCGATCTTCGTCCTCTGCGGGCTCGGCAAGAGCTACCTGCCCTCGACCGCAGCCGCAGGGATCTTGTTCGTGGCCGCCGTGCTCTGCTGGACGATCTTCACCATCCAGGACGCTGCGCTGACAGGCCTGCGCGGCACGATGTGGATCCCTGTCGAGAACATCTCGTTCTCGCTGGTCAAGATCGCTCTGCTCCCGGTCTTCGTGGGTGCCATGGCCTGGTCGGGCATCTTCGCTGCCTGGATGCTCCCCGTCGTGCTCGCCAGCATCCCGGTCAACTACTTCCTCTTCAAGCGACTCATCCCACGCCACCTCGACGGGAGCGGAGGGAGGCACCAGCTGCCCGTGCGCCGCGAGCTCGGGATCTTCGTCGCCGGTGAGTACGTCGGAAGCCTGGCCCAGAACGCTGGCTCCCTGATCCTCCCCCTCCTCGTCGTGGCCCGCCTCGGTCCCACCGTCAACGCCTACTTCTACACGAGCTGGATCGTGGCGACGTCGTTCGATCTGCTCCTCAACAACATCGCGACCTCGATGATCGTGGAGGGCTCCGCAGAGCCTTCTGAGCTTCGAGCTCACACCGATCCGCGCCGTGCGCCTTGGGATCATCGTCGTGCTCCCCTGCATCATCATCTCGATCATCGGCGCGCCGTTCTTCCTGGGCCTCCTTGGCCCGCAGTACGCCGCCAACGGCACCACCCTCTTCCGGCTCGTGGCCTTGGCCATGCCGTTCCGGGCGGTGGTGATCCTCTTCATGTCCTACGCCCGGCTGGTTCGCCGGATCCGGAGGGTCGTCATCGTCCAGCTGGTCAACGCCGCCCTCCTGCTGGGCCTTTCGCTCGCCCTCCTTGAGCCACTGGGGATCTCGGGCGTGGGCTACGCCTATCTCGTCGCGCAGCTGCTCCTGGCCGCGGCCGTCTTGCCCTCGGTGCTGCGACAGTTCGCTCGAGCGAGCAAGAGCACGCCGCAGGTGGCGGGGACGAGCGTGTCGTGACGGCGACGCTCGCTCCCGAGATCGTCAGCGCCGAGCCCGTCGCCACACGCCACGAGCGCGTCAAGACCCGCCAACGCGGGTGGTGGTTGCCGCTGGCGCTCTCCGCAGCCGGCGGAGCAGTCATCGTCGTCGCCCTCCCGTGGATCGATCCAACCACCGAGGGGACCACCGGCCTGATCTCAGCGGCTGGTCCGCTCTACGTCGCCGGCGTGATCCTGCTCAGCAGCGGCTTCGCCGCGGCACTGCTCTTTCACGACGTGCCCCGATGGCTGCTCGGCTGCCAGGTCGTGGCCTTCGTCGTCCTCGTGGTCGGTCTCGGAGCCCTCGTCGAGCCAGCCCCCGGCTGGCGATCAGCTACACCCACCTCGGCTTCGCCCAGTACATCGGGTCTCACGGCACGGCGCTGCCCCCCATCGATGCCCGAGCGGGCTGGCCCGGGGCCTTCTCGCTCATCGCCGTCCTCGAGTCGTGGATCGGGAGCAGCACCGGCTTCGTCATCGCCCGATGGGCGCCCGTGGTCTTCGACCTCCTGGCCATCGCGCCGCTCTTCGTGCTCACCGGGATCGTCACGGACGATCGTCGGGCTCGGTGGCTGGCGATCTGGATCTTCTTCGCGGCGAACTGGGTGGAACAGGACTACCTCTCCCCGCAAGCCCTCGCCTTCACGATGTACCTCGCCGTGATCGGCACGATCCTCGCCGTCTTCGGCCCACGCTCCGTGGTGGGCCATCGGGCTCCAGGCGTGCTCTTGAGGATCGTGCGACGAGCGCAGCGGAGCTTCACCCTTCACTCGTGGACCCCTCGCACACCGCTCAACCGGTCGCTGTCTGCCGCCACCCGAGGAGCACTGCTCGCCTCCGTAGTGGCCATCTGCGCAGCGATGACCATGAGCCACCAGCTCACCCCCTACGTCCTGATCCTCGACGTCGCTGCGCTCGCCCTCATCGGCCGAACTCGCTTGGGGACCCTGACCTGGGTCCTGGTGCTCATGGCCGTCGCCTGGCTGTCGTTCGGGGCGTCGAGCTTCTGGTCCGGTCACCTCAGCCTCCTCACCGGCTCTGCAGGCAACGTCACCGGCAACGTCAGCGCGGGTGTCTCAGGGCGCCTCAAGGGCGACCCCGGCCACCTCCTGGTGCTCTGGTCGCGGATAGCGATCGTGGTCGCCCTCATGGCCACCGCCGCCCTCGGCCTGCTCCGCCATTGGATCCGCCACGCAGAACAGCTCTGGGTCCCGCTCTTGGCGGGCGTTCCGATCGTGCTGATCGGCTTCCAGAGCTACGGCGGCGAAGTCGTGATCCGGACGTACTTCTTCGCCCTGCCCTTCCTGGCCATCTTGAGCGCGGCCGCGATCTTCCCCGGGCGCGGTCGCGTCGCGCGGTCGACTCGTTCGAGCGGGATCCACGCCACGCTGGGGCTACGGCGGGCGGTGGGGACCACGCTCGCGGGCCTCACCCGTGCTGCGATCCAGCTCACACCGATGGTGAGGGTGCTGACCGTCGCGGGTGTCGTCGCCGCCGCATCGCTGCTTGGGCTCGTGGCCCACTACGGGGCGGATCAGTCTGAGCAGGTGGGCGTCGGGAGAGCTCACGGCTCTGTCGTGGTTCTACGCCCACGTCCCACAGGGCTCAGACGCCTTCACCGCCTGCGTCAACCTGCCCTGGCGCTACGAGGGAGCTGCCTCGTACCGCTACAAGACGCTGGTCGCTGAGAGCTACGGCCACCCCCTCAAAGAGCTCCATCGCCTGCTGACGCCCGAGCGCGGCGCCTACTTCATCGCGTCAGACAGCCAAGAGGTGTGCGGTGAGCAGCAGCTGGGCCTCGCTCCCGGCTGGCTCGCCAGGTTGGAGTCGAGCCTCGTGGGGGTCGATCACGCCGCGCTCCTCTACCACGCGGACGGCGCACGGATCTATCGCATTCCCCAGCCCGAGCCCTTGACTCGAGAGAGGAGCCAGTGACATGAACTTCACCCAGCTTGACTACGACGGCTGGTCGAGGCTGCCGGAGCCAGCGGGGCCTCCGCCCAGTCGCCGAGCGCGCCGGGAGGCATCCGAGGCTCGCCGATGGCGCCAGCGAGCCGTCCTCGGCGCGATCCTCCTCGATGTTGCCGCCGTCGCCGCCACCTTGGTGCACGTCACCGGTCCGGTGCGTGTCCTGCTCGGGCTCGGCTTCCTCCTCTTCGTCCCGGGCTTGGCGATCGTCGGCTGGCTGCGTCTCACCTGGCCAGCAGCCGAGCTCTCCCTCACCGTGGCGCTCAGCCTCTCGGTGGTGCTGCTCGGCTCCCAGGTCATGCTCTGGGTCCACTGGTGGCGCCCCGTCTCCCTCCAGGTGCTCGTGGGCGCGCTCGCTGCCGCCGCGCTGTGCGGCCAGCTCCTCCGGAGCCAGGCGCCGAGCCGCGAGCTCGAGGACGCCCTCGAGGAGCGATCGTGACCTGGTCGGCTGCGATCTCGATGGCGACGTTCATCCGTGCCGACTCGACGGTGGCAGGCATCACGATCTCGCTCGTCTTGGGCGGGCTGCTCGTGGTGCGCATGTTCACCCGGGAGCTCGCCACCGCACCACCGCAGGTCCTCATCCGATCGCTTGACGTCTCTATCGCTCTGCTCTTCGTCGTATTCGCCATCATCATCTGGGAGAGGTTCCATGTCCTTGGTTGACAGACATCACTGCGCGACGTGCTCGTGCGCCACACCCACCGTCGGAGCACCGACGATCAGCTACCTCGGTTGGTCGGGCCAGGGGAACTTGGGCGACGACGCCATCCACGATGCCTTGGCGTCGGCGCTCCCGAACCTGGTCCTCGAACGCCAATCGCTGCGCGCCCGTGAGATCGCCACCTCCGTGCTGGCCAGCCAGAAGGTGAGGCGACACGAGCCACTGCTCCTCGGCGGTGGGACCGTGATCGGCAGGAAGAACTGGCGCCTCCCCCTCCGCCTCCACATGGCGCTCACCTCCAAGCGGCCTCTCTTCATGATCGGCGCGGGTGTGGAGGACCCCGTCTTCCAGGGACGACACTCGTTCTCCTCCGACGACGAGCTCTCACGCTGGGTGCCCATCCTGCGCGAGTTCGACCGGGTGACGGTCCGCGGCCCGCGGTCGGCTCGCTTGCTCGGCGACGTCGGCGTCGAGGCCGAAGTCGTAGGAGATCCCGCCCTGCTGTGGGCGAGGCCTCCCTTCGAGGTCGAGCCCGGCCTCATGGCGGTCAACCTCGGCTACGGCAGCGATCTGTGGTCCAACAGCCAGGTGACGGTGCTGAAGGAGATCGCTCCCGCGATCCGTCGCTACTACGAGGCTGGCTGGCGGTTCCGCTTCTTGATCGCCAACCTCGAAGACGCCCAGTGGAGCCGCTTCTGCGTGGCGCTCGCCCAGCTCCCCCCTGAGAGCTACGAGGAGATCGTGGCCGTTCGACCCGAGGTCTTCTTGGCCTCGGTGGCCTCGTGCGAGGTGATCGTCGGGCAGCGACTGCACGCCCTCGTCCTCGCTTCGGCGGCCGGAGTCCCCGGCATCATGCTCGAGTACCAGCCCAAGTGCAGAGACTTCATGGAGTCGATCGACAGCGCCGAGCGGAGCCTGCGAACCGACCACCTGACCTCTGATCAGCTCATCGAGGCCCTCGATGAGCTGCACGGGATCGAGAGAGATCGCAGCGGCCACGCTCGGCCAAGCGGTGGCCGAGTATCGCCGGCGCCTCACCTTCGAGGTCAGTCGCATCGCGTCGCACCTCGGGATCGAGGTCACGCCCTGAGCGCTGTGCTCGAGCTTCAGGAGGCCACCAGCGTGGACCTCCTCCCCATCGCGCCCGCCTCGAGGCGCCCTCGGGGTCGCCTCGCAGCGCGGGGCTCTCTCGTGCTGTGCGCCTTCGGTCTCTTCATGTGGCTCTGGGCCGTCAGCGTCGCCGACCCCTCGCGCATGGGGAACTTCGGCCTCTCGACGATCCTCGGCTGGCAGTACGGCGTGGCCGTGGTGGCCGTGGCCGGGTCCATCACCTGGGAGCTGACACGCGAGCGTCCGCGCCCGCTGCCCTGTGTCCTCGCCTTGCTGATCGTGCTCTTCGCCACGGCGCCGGCCATCGAGCCGATCGCCAGGTTCCCGACGGCGTGGGTCCACGCGGGCTTCATCACCTACATCCAGGCGCACGGCTCGATCCTGCCCAGCTACGACGCTCGGTTCAGCTGGCCTGGCTTCTTCTCGCTCAGCGCGGTCTTAGACGTGATCACCGGTCAGCACGATCCGGTGGTCTTCCTCAAGTGGGCTCCTGTCGTCTTCGAGCTGCTCTACTTCGCGCCGCTGCGCGTGATCGCCAAGTCGACCACCAGCGACGTGCGGGCCGGCTGGATCGGCACGGTCCTCTTCTACGCCGTCAACTGGATCGACCAGGACTACTTCTCGCCCCAGGCGTTCAACATGCTCCTGTTCCTCACGATCCTCGCTTGCGTCCTGTCGTACTGGTCGCCTCGGAGGATCGAGCCACGAGCCGGGCGCTGGTCGCTTCGCAAGTGGCGCCGAGGCCTCGGGCAGGTCGACGGCACGCTCGGCGCCTCACGGCAGATCGGGCTCGAGCTGGTCCTCGTCGTGCTCTGCGCCGCCTGCGTGGCCAGCCACCAGTTCACGCCCTACGCGCTCGGTGGTCGCCCTGTGCTCGTGCGTGGCATGCCGTCGGCTCCCCGGGCTCGAGCTCCCGCTCCTCGTCGGCGTCATGGCCGTCGCCTGGTTGAGCTTCGCCACCGTGAGCTTCTGGTCCGGACACCTCAGCCTGCTCTTCAAGGGCACAGGAGACCTCACCGCCTCGCTCCACCAGAACGTGGGCCAGCGTGTGGTCGGGGCACCGGCACACCGCCAGGTCATCGAGCTGCGGCTCTTCGTGACCATGCTGCTCGGCGCGCTGGGCGCGCTCGCGGCGTGGCGCCGCCGTGGCCAGGGGCGAGCACTTGAGCTGCTCGCCCTCACGCCCTTCGTGCTGCTGGCAGGAGGCAGCTATGGCGGCGAGGCCCTGCTGCGCTGCTTCCTCTTCTCGCTCCCGTTCGCCAGCCTGCTGGCCGCGCATGCCTTGGTGCCGCTCCTCGCGAGCCCCGAGCGAAGCGCGCGTCGACGCTGGGCTGGCGCCACCGGTCTCACGGTGGCCTTCGTCGTCTTCGCCCTGCTCCTGACCGTGGTGCGGGGGGGCAACGATGCCTTCGAGTCCTTCGACAACAACGCTCGTGCGGCCGTGCTCCTCGTCTACGCCTCGGCGGAGCCCGGCGCCAGGCTGGCGGCCACGACACCCTCGACCGACCAGCTCCCCTGGCGAGACGAGGGTCTCGGCACGTGGCGCTACACCGACTCGACCACGTCGACCAGCGCTGCGATGGTGGCGCCGCTCGCTGCTCCACCAACGTGCCGACTGGGTGGTGCTCACGAGGAACGAGGAGCGCTGGGGCGAGCTGGTCGCTGGGCTCAAGCCCGGCTGGCAAGGCCAGGTCCAAGACCAGCTGGTCGCCCACGGCTACAGCGTGTTTCGGCGCTGGTCCACGGCGCTCGTGCTTCGCCGAGATGCCGCAGCGGTCAGGCACCACGCGCCGCGAGGCACCTGAGGAGCGCTCAGGTCCCCGGCTGGGTCAGCACCTCGTAGGGCGCGAGCGTGACCGACCTGCCGGGTGGGCCGACCACGACCGGCTCATCGGTGGCGTTGACCGCCAGCGTGGTCGGCCCGTCGACGAGCAGCTGGGTGCCGGGAGGACCGACGAGCGTCGCGGTGTGGCCTGGCATGAGGTCGTGGGTGACGAGGTCGAAGACCGAGGCGAGACCGGTGGCTTGCCCGCCCTGCGGGGTCGTCGTCGACGTCCACAGAGCGGGGCTGTGGCTCCCTCGATAGCGCTCGGGGTCCCAGAGCATCACGGTCTGGGCACCTGAGGAGAGGATCTGGAGGAGCGCCGAGGTGGCGAGCGAGAGCCACGCCGCGCTGTTGCCTCGGACTCCCGGCATCCCGACGTAGTACTCGCTCCACCAGATGGGAAGGGTCGTCTGCGCACGGAGCCAGTCGTCGACCTGGGCGAACATCGCCGTGGCGGCCGCCGGGTTCGTCGGCAGGGGGCCACCTCTCGGCTGGAGACCCCCGTCGACGGAGAGGAACTCCGCGCCCACCGCGTGCGACAGCCAGTAGGAGATCGCATCGAGTGAGCGCTGATCGATCGTGCCCCACGCGCCGGTGAGCGAGGAGGGGTAGCCACCGGCGGAGGGATCGCCCCACGTGTCGATGGTGACGTACGGCCCCCCGATCTGTGCGGTCGGAGCCACCGCTCGCACGGCTTCATAGACGTCGTTGTAGAGGTGCGTGTAGCGGGCCGCGTTCCACGTGTTGGTCGCCTGATCCCAGAAGCCCTTGAGCTCGCTCCAGACCTGGAAGTAGTGGACCTCGGGGTAGCGCTCGGCGATCATCGCCGCCAGCTGCGCGAAGGCCTGGAAGTGAGCGGGCGTCGGGGCCTGGTTGATGTGCGACCAGTCGGTGGTCCCCGCTTGTCCTCCCTTCATCCAGTCGGGCGCCCCGGCCAAGGTGAGCACGGGCGTGGCACCGGTCGATTCGATGAAGGCCACGCGCCGATCGAGGCTGGCCCAGTCATAGACCCCGGGGCTCGGCTCAGGGTTGTCGACCCCCCAGCCCATGATGGGCTGCTCAACGTAGGACACCGCCTGGCTCAGGACCTGCTGGGCAGAGGAGACGGCTGGCGGCGACCGCCAGGGATCGGCGGAGACCTGGGTGAGGTCGGCGCCGAGCTTGAGGGAGGGCACGAAGGGAACGAGGGACGTCCTGGTGGCCGAGCCGGTCGACGACCAGGTCAGCGTCATCGCCATGACGACGACCACGAACAGCAGAAGCACCCCTCGAGCGTGCCGACGAAGCGCAGCCCAGACGCGAGGGGTCGATGGGTGGAGCGTCGGTGGTTCGAGCGCCGGTGGTTCGAGGGCTGAGCAGCGCGGGCCGTCGCTCACGGCGCGTGGCCCCGCACGGCGATCGTCAGGACGCCAGCCATGTGCTGGAGGGTGGCCGACCGCCGAGGCATCGAGCGTCGATCGCCCCGGCGCCCCCAGAGGTCCACGTCGTAGAGCCCGATGGCCCGAGACACGTGGCGACACGGACGCTCTCTCGCTCCTTCGATCGAGACGAAGAACTCCCGCCTGGACATGTTGACCTCTCGGATCGAGTCGACGCCCTCTCCGGCGCTCGGGGCGGACCTAGGAGTTGGCTCTCTCAGATGACGGCTGGTTCACGAGGCGGCCTTGTCCTTCTTCTGCTCCGCGTGGCGGAAGTCGGATTGGACACGTCCCTCCGGACGGCTGGCACTCTTCGTGCGCGTGCGAGCCGCTTCGGCCCGAACGCCTGCACGGGTGACTCTGTGCTCCAGCCCGCCGCCAAGGTCTCGCCTCGCCCTCCGCCGCGAAGGAGCCGTCCCGGCGTGAGCACGATGATCCGCAGGTCCATCCACATCGACCAGTCGCGCACGTACTGGCAGTCAAGCCGAGACAGCTCGTCGGGGCGAAGCTCGTGCTGTCCACAGACCTGCCAGATGCCGGTCAAGCCGGGCCGGACCTCGAAGCGCCGCTCCGCCCAGATGGGGAGCGATCGGCATTCCTGCTCGAGCAGCGGACGAGGGCCCACCAAGGACATCTCGCCGCGCAGGACGTTGAGGAACTGGGGGATCTCGTCGATGCCGGTTCGTCGGATGAAGCGACCGATCTTGGTCTTGCGGTCGTCCTCGTCTGCCCAGCGCGCCTGTCGTGAGCCCGTCGACGAGGTGTCGTCGTCGCGCTCCTCGCATCGCATCGATCGGAGCTTGAGCACCTCGAACTCGTGGCGGTCTCGACCGAGCCGGGCCTGCCTGAAGAGCGCAGGCCCCGGAGAGTCCAGACGGATGAGGAGGGCGAGGACGAGCAGCAGCGGTCCCGTGATCACCAAGACGAAGGCTGCGCCCACCACGTCGACGATGCGCTTGAGCACCTTGCCGATCGGACGCGGCGACTCGCCCATGGTGACCACCGTCAGCCCGTGGAGATCGTGGAGCTCCGACTCCCAGCCGGTCAGCTCGAAGAAGCGCGGCACGATGTCGACGGCGACGCGATCGCTGAGCTGGCGAAGGGTCCAGGCAGTCGTCTCCGGGTGGCTGTTCGAGAAGGCCACCACGACTCGGTCGACCTCTTGTGCCTCGCAGATCGACGGCAGGTCGTCAAGGCCCCCGAGCACCGCTCCTGACCCCATCGGATCATCGTCCACGAACCCCAAGAGCTCGACCTGCTTCGAGCGCCTGAGCCGAGCGGCGACGTCCTCTGCGATGACACCGGTCCCCAGCACCACGATGCGAAGCGGTCTCGTCAGGTTGTCGCGCGTGAGCCGCAGGACCACCGCGTTGACCACCGGCAGGACCAGCGAGCAGCAGGCGAAGGTGAGCAGCACAGCCTCCGCCGGGATCTTCGCTCCCACCGTGGCCGGGAAGACCGCATCGAGGCTGAGCAGCACGACCGTCGTCGTGAGCGTGGCTCCAAGCAGCGAGCCGATGGAGTCGGCCGCGTTCATCGAGATGGACCGGGTGCTCTTCTCGTACGACTTGCGCAGCCGCAGGACGATCAACAGCATCACCGTGCACGTCGCCATGAAGAGCGCGGTGGCACCTGCACCTCTCGTCGCGCTCTGCTCAGGCCAGGGACCGAGCAGGAAGACCGACCCGGAGATGAGCAGCGTCACCGCGGCGTTCACCACGAAGAGCAGCTGGCGATGCGCCGACTGGTTCTTCATCGCGTCGTCTCGCTCGCGGGCGCCCACCAGCAGCAGGAGCGAGGACCGTTCCGTTCGTCGCCGTAGCTCCCAAGCGACGCTCGGGAACCGATGAGCCTGTCGAGGGGCACTGCCCGCTCCTTCGTTCGGTAGCACGGCCAGCCGCTGGGGCTCCGTTGCTTTGCGTCCCCATCTCACGATGGGTTTGCCTTTATCGCTGAATAGGAGAACCGTACTGGCCATCACCAGGGCCGCGGAAGGAAAATTCGCCCCTCACCTCTCCGGAGCGTGGCCTTTGCGCGTCGAGGCTCGAGGCTGTGCAGCGGCTCAGCGGCCGCCACGACGCAGGCGGCTGCCCTCCTCTTGGCCAGGATGCCGTCGCAGAGCGAAGGGCCGCACGAGCACCGTGGCTGGGGTTCGGCCCGACGGGGCTTCTCGCCCCGCCCGTGGGCGAGGGCGTGGGACCCCTCAGCGAGCCAGCGCGACGACCGCTCGGCCTGGTGCCAGCTTGGCGCCGTCCTGATCCTCCGTCCACACCTCGAGCTCGACGACGGTCTCACCCTCGACCTCGCTGAGGGCGGTGACCGTGCCTCGGGCCGTCACGGTCTGGCCCTTGGTGTTGGGCGCTCTGAACTGGCACGAGAGCGAGAGGATCCGTCCGTTGTCTCCCACCCAGGCACGAAGCAGGTCGTGGAGGTAGGCCCACTGGAGGTTGCCCATGCCGAAGGCTGTCGGGTACCCCGCCTCTCGACCGGCTTCGTCGTCCATGTGGATGGGGACGAACTCGTCGTTGACGGCGGCGTAGCGATTCCAGTTGTCGAAGCCCGTCGATCGCTCGAAGGTCCCGACGGAGTCACCCACCTTGAGCGTCGCGTGATCAGCCATCTGTGCCCCTCTTCCTAGTAGCGGATCGACGACTGGCGGGTGGTCTTGACGACCTCGCCGTGCTGGTTGGTCCAGGTGTCCTCGGTCTCGGTGAACAGCATGAGCCCGAGGCGTCCCTCGCGCTCGGTGTAGTCGGCCAAGATCGACTCGGAGGTGATCACGTCGCCAGGGCGCATCCGCACCCCGTAGGTCACCGACATCCCCCCGTTGAGCTGGAAGCTGAGCCCCGGTCCCTCGATGCCGAGCGAGTGCTCGAAGAGATCCGAGTCGTTCGGCCCGGAGATCGGCTTCGCCTCGGAGACCTCCTTGGAGGCCGCCATCCAGGCGAAGGGGTTGAACTCCTCGGGGGCCACGATGCCGCCGTGGACGGTGGTGGCGGCATGCGCGTCATCCCAGAACAGCCTCGGGGGCTCCTCGGGCCAGTAGACAGCGATCGCCCAACGGCGAATGTCTGACGCCGAGACCGGAAAGGACTCGCGCTTGCTCAGTCGAGAGCCGAGGATGCCTCGCATCTCCTCGCTGATGTACGACGTCGTCATGATTGCTCAGACCCCCCTTGGCCCCGCTCCTTCGCACCGCGCGTCGAGCCGGTGCCCAATGCCGGTGCTCAATGCCGGTGCCCAATGTAGGTGCCCTTGCACGCCTCTGAGCCGCCCAGCCGCTTGGCCGCCTCAGCAGACCGGGCCTCGCGCTGGCTCGCCGTTGCTCTCTCGGCGGCTACCGCGCCGCCATCTTGAGCACAGCGAAGGTCGCCCCGTCAGGGTCGGTGAGCACCGAGAAGCGCCCCGGCGGGATGTCGGTCGGTGGGACGAGCACAGTCGATCCACGCGCTCGAAGCCTTGGTCACGGTGGCATCGGTGTCCTCGACGCCGAAGTACACGAGCCAGTGCGCCGGCACGTCGGCGGGGACCATGTCAGGCATCGCCAGCATGCCGGCGATCGACTTGTCGCCGAGCTTGAACTCGGTGTAGGCCATGCCCCCCATGTCAAGGTCGTTCGCCTCCCAGCCGAACACGTCGGCGTAGAAGCTCTTCGCTGCCGTGAGGTCACGCGTGTTGAGCTCGTTCCACACGAACGACCCGGGCTCGTTCGCCAGCTCGGCGCCGATGAACGACTTGGGCTGCCAGACGCCGATCGCCGCGCCCGTCGTGTCGGCGAACACGGCCATCCTCCCGATGTCCGAGACGTCCATGGTCTCGACGAACACGGTGCCACCCGCCTGCTTGGCCAGCTCGACGGTGGCGTCAGCGTCGACCACCGTCACGTAGGTGGTCCACACGCACGGCTGCTCGGGGCTCATCGTCGCCATGTCTCCGGCCACCGAGCTGCCGGCTTTGCGGTTGATCGTGTAGTGACCCATGTCCTCGCCCTGGTCCTCCGCCTCCCAGCCGAAGAGGTCTGCGTAGAAGGCGCTCGAGGACGAGAGGTCCTTGGTGGCGTGATCGACCCAGGACGGCGTCCCCGGTTCGTAGAAGGTGAACTCTGGCATCTGCTTGTCCTCCCTGGTTGGTGGTGCTGGACCTGTGAGCGAACCTAGTCCTGGACGCTGACCGATACCTTGCGATCAGGTGACCACACGGTGACGTCTGCGACGCGTGGCGAATCCTGCTCGCGTGAGGGAGCTCACCTGGTGGAGGGAAGCGGCTCGCCCGTCTCGAGCAGCGTCTTCAAGCTCGAGAGGAAGATCGGCCAGCCGTTGCGCACCATCGTCGCTGCCAGGCTGCCTGGCTCGAAGTCATCGTGGATGACCGTGAGCTTGACCTGGTCGCCGACCGGCTCGAGCTCGAAGGTGGCTCGCGAGCGGCGCTCGCTGGCCAGCCGGTCGAAGACCTCGTCGTCGAAGCGCGCTCTCATCTCGGGCGAGAAGGTGTGCCACGTGTAGGACAACCGAGTGAAAGGGTCCGCCTCGAGGACCACCTGGGCCGGATCCTCGATGAGCACCCCGTTGTTGTTCCAGACCATCGTGGAGCCCACCGCCCAGTCCGTCTCAAAGGTGGTCTGCCACCACCGTGAGGTGAAGGCCGGGTTGGTGAGCGCCTCCCAGAGGCGCTCCGGTGTGGTCTTGATGTAGGTCGTGTAGACGAATTCGAGCTGTTCCATTGGCGGTTCCTCCAGTGCTCGCTTCAGATCCGAGAGGGCTCGGACCCTTCGAGCGTCATAGCGGTTGATCCAACGCTCAGCGATCTCGTTGATCGGGACGGCGTTGAGGTAGTGGCGCTTCTCTCTCCCCTCCTTCCTCGAGGTGACGAGGTTCGCCCCCTCCAAGATGGCCAGGTGCTTGCTGACCGACTGGCGGGCAATGCCCATGCCCTCGGAGAGCTGGCGGAGGTTCTGGCCGTTGCGCTCGTTCAATCGATCGAGCAGCGCGGCGACGAGTCGGATCGCCAAGCGCCTTGAAGACGTCGACCACTGAGCGCTCGCCCCCGAGACTCAGAACTTCAGGTCTTCGGGAAACGGCGTGCCCGTACCCGTCTCGAGGACGCTCTTCGCGCTCAAGAGGAAGTAGGCCCACCGGGCGCTGCAGTGGGCCATGAACGCTGTCGGATGGCGCCACCCGGCGTGCTCGAACATGACCACAGTCTCGTCGCCTTCCTGAGTGAGGTCGAACGAGATCGTGGTGCCCACCCACTCCTCCGCGCCTTGCACGCAGGACCAACCCACACGACCGTCGGAGTCGAGCTTCGTGACCTCCACGACGGCTGCGGGATCCGGGTCACCGAAGTAGAACTCGAGCGTCGAGCCCTCCTTGGCCTCCCCCCTCACGCCGTCGCGCGGTCCACCAGCTGGCGATCCCCTCGGGGGTGGCAAAGATCTCGAAGGACTCCGTGAGAGGTGCGGAGACGACGACGCGGTGTCTGATGTCTGGCATGGTGCTGCTCCTTTTGCGTAACCATTTGGCTGCCTAATATTAAGCAGCCAAAAGGCTGCATGTCAACCCCTTCTCCCGCCGTCTTCGATGGGAAGGCCCGACAGCTGCTCGAGAGACGGGGAGGCAGGAGAACTCTCGTAAGGTCGGCCCCGTGACGCCTCGCTCGAAGCGCACCGCCTGGGCCGCGTGGTACGAGAGCCATGATCGGAGCTTCGCTGCCCTACGCCGCGCCGCGCGGACCGCTCTCGTGATGCCCCTGGTGCTCTTCTTCGGCTCGACCGTGCTCGGGAACGCCACCGTCGCGACCTTTGGCGCCTTCGGCGCCTTCGCCATGACGCTGCTCGCCGTCATCGAGGGCGACCGACGCCAGCGGTTCCAAGGGCAGCTCGCTCTCGCGTGCGCAGGAGCGGCCTTCATCTGCGTGGGGACCTTGGCCTCACAGGCTCCCTGGAGCGCCACGCTGGCCATGCTCGTCGTCGGGTTCGTGGTCCTCTTCACCTCGGTGCTCAGCTCCACCTTGACCAACGTGACGACGGCCCTGCTGCTGTCGTTCATCCTGCCCGTGTCGCTGGCAGCTCCCGCCTCAGCGGTGCCGAGCCGACTCGCGGGGTGGGCGCTGGCTGGTCTCGGCGCCCTCGTCGCCACCGCGTTGCTCTGGCCCGCTCCTCGCTCCGAGCCGCTTCGCACACGGGCGCTCAGCGCCTGCCAAGCCCTCGCTGCCGCGCTGCACGCGTGCTCGGAGCCCCACGACGACCTCGGGCTTGTGTCAACGACGCACACCGAGCTGCACGAGCTCGAGCGAGCACTCGACGAGGCGATGGCGGCGCTCCAGCGCCAGTTCACCTCGACGCCCTATCGACCGACGAGCCTCAGCGTCGAGTCTCGAGTGCTCCTCCAGCTGGTCGATCAGCTGACGTGGACCAACGCGGTCTTCGGATTCTGGATCAACGCCGACGACCAGAGCAGGCAGGCGCCCTCGCTCGAGTCGATGAGGCGAGCGATCGTCGACGTCCTCGAGGCAAGCGCGCAGCTGCTCGCAGATCCACAGGGGGATCTCGGAGCGCTTCGCGCCTTCCTCGAGCGCCTCGAGGACCAGCCTCTTGCCTACGACCAGGAGTTCGCTCTGCTCAGATCAGATCAACGAGCTCGAGGCGAGGACGAGGGACGCTCAGCGCTGCGCAGGACCATCGACGCCAGCTTCCGGCTCCAGGAGCTAGCTCACGGTGCCTCGCAGATAGGTGCCAGCACCCTGTTGATCGTCACCGCGGAGCGCCGCACGTGGCGCGCTCGGCTGCTCGGCCAGCGACCCGAGGGCACGTCGTCGACGGCAGCCATCGCCCGCGTGCGGGTCGCGAGCCACGCCACGTGGAGCTCGGTGTGGCTGCAGAACAGCATCAGAGGGGCCGTCACCTTGGCGTTGGCCACGCTGGTGGCCTCCGAGATCGGGCTCCAGCACGCGTTCTGGGTGGTCCTCGGCGCGATGGCGGTGCTGCGGTCCAACGCGCTGGCCACCGGGCAGAACGCACTCCGGGCGGTCATCGGCACCTCGGTCGGCTTCCTCGTCGGCGGAGCGATCGTCCTCGGCCTGGGGACCCACGACGCCGCTCTGTGGGCACTGCTGCCCTTCGCGATCCTGCTGGCAGGTGTCGCACCGGCTGCGGTCTCCTTCACTGCCGGTCAGGCGGCCTTCACCGTCCTGGTCATCGTGATGTACAACCTCATCAGCCCGGTCGGCTGGAAGGTGGGCGCCCTTCGAATCCAAGACGTGGGCATCGGCTGCCTGGTGAGCCTCGTCGGCGGCTTGGCCTTCTGGCCTCGAGGAGCAAGCGCGACGCTTCGTCGTGCCCTGGGGGACGCCTACGTGGCCACCGCCTCGTACCTCGCTGCGGCGATCGGCTTTGCCGCCAGCCAAGCTGAGCCTGAGCGAGCGCGACCACGCGATCTCCCGGACCTCGGCGCTGCCAGCACGGCGCTCGAAGCGTGGATCCGGCTCGATGACGCCTTTCGGACCTACCTCAACGAGCGAGGGACCAAGATCCTCCCTCTCTCCGAGATCACCAGCCTCGTGACGGGGGTGACCAGGCTTCGCCTCGCCGGCGATGTGGTCGTCGAGCTGTGGCGAGAACCAGGACCGCTGTCGGCCGCCCACGCGTCCGCCGTGCGCCACGAGCTCGTCGAGAGCGCGGCTCGGCTCCAGGCATGGTTCGGTCAGTTCGCAGGGTCCCTCAGCACCACGAGCACGCGTCTCGATCCGCCGATCCCCGGAGCGTCGCTCGATCGGCTCTTGGCTCTGCTCGAGCCCGAGCTTCGAGCCCACGAGCACGCCCGCTGGTGGTCTGCGGTCCGGGTTGCCTGGACAGCGGACTTCCTCGACGCCGTGGCCAAGATGCAGGCGCAGCTCGCGGCGACCCTGACCAGCGAGCGGGGCGACGAGCTCGACGGGCGCGCGTGACCATAGGCTGAGGGGCACGCTGAGAAGGGAGCCGAGATGGCCAAGGTCTTGCTCGAAGCGACAGCCGTGTTCGTGGGCGTGATGGCCGCCCTTGCCGTCTTTGCCGGGGTGATCTACCTCTGGGCTCGGCGACGCTTTCGACGGCTTCTGACGCGGCTCGTCCTCCGAGCCGGAGGCGGTGACTTCTCCGTCGGGAGCCTGGTGACGACCATCCGGGTCAACCGCCATGGCGTCTCGACCGGGCTCGCTCGAAGGCGACTGCAGATCGACGTGCGCGGTGCGGTGAGCGCTGTGCACCAGGCCGAGCGTGCGGGCGCCCCGCTCGGCGAGCTCGGCAGCCTGGCCGCGGAGCTCGAGCTCGCTGCGCACTCGCTCGACCAAGCCATGGCGTCGATGGGACCGGCCGGTGTGACGCCGGTGGTCCTCGGCCGGGCGAGAGAGCTCGGCACGTCAGCCCGGCTGTTGCGCCACCAGGCAGAGATCCTCTTGGCCGGTGCCGCCGTGCCTGGCCATCGAGCTCTGGTCACGACGATCAGCTCGACGAGCCAGACGAGCACCTCACGACGAGCTGATCGGCTCCGACGAGGGATCCTCATCCGCTAGCGGTAGCTCCCAAGGACATCGTTGACAAGGAGAGGCCTCGCTTGTCGGATGGGCGCCGCATGCGCCCACGGCGAGGCTTCGTCGGGTCTCGGAGAGTGGTCGTTAGCCTGGTTCGATCGTGGCCATCCTCATCGACCTCCAAGACGTCTCGCTGGAGGGTGCTGACCGCGATCTCTTCGAAGGGCTCTCACTCACCGTCTCGTCCGGTGACCGCATCGGGATCGTCGGGATCAACGGCGCAGGCAAGTCGTCGCTGCTCAGGATCCTGGCGGGACGCTTGGAGCCCAGCTCGGGCACGATCCGCCGGGGCCAAGGCACCCACGTCGGGTTCCTCGAGCAGATCCCGACGCTGCCCAGGGGCACCGTCCGAGAGGCGGTGGGTGGCGGCTGGCAGATGGACGCAGCCCTCGACCGTCTCGGCATGCTCGACGAAGAGGCCACCCAGACCGAGCACCTCTCCGGAGGGCAGATCAAGCGCGTGGCCCTCGCCAAGCTCTTCGCCGATCCTGCCGACGTGCTCATCTTGGACGAGCCGACGAACCACCTCGATCTCCACGCCATCGAGTGGCTCGAGCAGCAGATCATGGGCTTTCGCGGTGCGGTCGTGCTGGTCAGCCACGATCGATTCCTCCTCGATCAGGTGACCACCCGCATGGTCGAGATCGATCGGGGCAAGACCTACGTGCACCCGGGTGGCTACGCCAAGCTCCTCGAAGCCCAAGCCGAGCGTGAGCAGCAGGCGGCCTCAGCCGAGCAGACGAGGAAGAACCTGGCGCGCACCGAGCTGGCCTGGTTGCGACGGGGGGTCAAGGCTCGCTCCACCAAGCCCCAGGCGCGCCTCGATGCCGCCGAGCGACTCTTGGCCCAGCGGCCCGACGCACCTGCTCGAGAGGGGGCCTTGGAGCTCAGCGTCGAGATGCCCCGGCTCGGCAACACGGTCATCAAGGTGCACCACGGAGGCTTCTCCTATCCCGACGGCCACCAGATCCTCCGCGACGTCTCTCTCGATCTGGCGCCCGGCGAGCGGCTCGGGATCGTGGGCCCCAACGGTGCGGGCAAGTCGACGCTGCTGGACCTGCTCGCCGGGGTCCTGCAGCCCAGCGTCGGGACGATCAAGGTGGGGCCGACCGTCGTGACGTCCTACTTCGAGCAAGACGGCGGGAGCATCAACCTCGAGCTCACCGTCCAAGAGCTCGTGGCGGGGCCTCAGGGGATCCCCGGCACGCCGTCGGACGTGGCGCTCATGAAGCGCTTCTGGTTCGGCGGCGCGCTCCCCTTCGCCAGAGCCCGTGAGCTCTCAGGCGGCGAGCGGCGCCGCCTCCAGCTGCTCTTGGCCTTGGCGGTGCGGCCCAACGTCCTGTTCCTCGACGAGCCCACCAACGATCTCGACCTCGAGACGATCCGGCTGCTCGAGGAGTTCTTGGCCCGCTGGTCGGGCACCTTGGTCGTCGCCTCGCACGACCGGACCTTCTTGAGCCGCACGACCGAGCGGCTCGTGGAGGTCCACCCTGATGGCTCGGTGGTGGACCTCCCCGGCGGCATCGACGCCTGGATCGCTCGCTCGCTGGCCGGGGGAGGGGGGCAGAGAACGCCCGGCGTCTCGGCCAAGCCAGCTCAGAGCTCCGGCTCCGGCTCCGGCTCGGTGAGCCGACAGCTGCGAGAGACAGAGAAGGAGATGACCCGCCTCGAGCGCCGCACGGAGACGCTGACCAACAAGATCGTCGCCAGCGCCGACTTGGCCGAGCAGCGAGCGCTCGACCTCGAGCTCAAAGGCGTCCGCCAAGAGCTGGCCGACGCCGAGGATCGCTGGCTGGCACTCTCGGACTGACGCCGAGGGCCCCGCCGCGCTCAGTAGCCTGCCCGGATGCGACGTGGCACTCGACGAGGCAGCTACCTCACACTTCTCGTCGTGTCGGGGCTCGTCTTGAGCGCCTGCAGCGGCGGCGGCACCGGGAGCTCCAGCCCTTCGACGACGCTGTCCTCGCAGGACAAGGCAGCCTGCACGGCGATGGAAGCAAAGATCTCCCAGATGAACAGCGCGCTGGCAGCCTTCACGTCGTCGAACACGAAGGCCACCGCCAACCAGCTTCGAGCCGTCAACGTCGCCATCGTCAACCTCGGTGCTGCTGCGCAGAAGCAGGCCAAGGTGGCAGGCCCCACGCTCAAGGCGCAGCTCGACGCGGTGGCGAGCAAGGTGAGCCCTCTCGAGGCTCGCGCTCTCAGGCCAGGGCGGGAGCGTGAGCGAGACCTCCAACGCCTTCTTGAAGGCGGCCGAGGCCGTCAGTCAAGCGTGCACCGGGCAGCCGTAGCGACGCACGCGGCGAGAAGGCACGGCCGCACCCCCTGCGCAACGCCGTGCTCGTCCAGCCGAACAGCGAGGAGATGGTCGACCTCGAGCACAGCGACGACCGCTCGAGGGCAGGGTGGCTCGAAGCGCTTGGCTGGTCGCCAGCGCTGCCTCAGGGCCTCGCTGCGTGGGGCACCGAGGCCTCATGGGTGAGCACCACGCCGTCGGATGCCCCTGCGCTGCTGTAGTGGTTGGCCACGATGAACAAGGTGAGGCCGTCGTCGCCGCCGAGCATGCAGGCGAAGCACCCACGATCAGCCTCGACGGTCTCGAGGACCTCACCGCCCTCCGCGACCCGCACGCAGCGCTGACCGGGCACGCTGGCGTACCAGATCGCCCCCTCGGCGTCGGCGCAGATCCCGTCAGGTGCTGCTCCCTCCCCGAGGTCTGCCCACAGGCGACGATCGATGAGCTCGCCTGCCTCGGTGATCGTCCAAGCCGTCAACCGGTCGGCATGCGATTCGGCCAGCACCAAGGTGTCGTCGCCGAGCACCACCATCCCATTCGGGAACCAGACGTCGTCCGCCGCCAGTCTGCTGGTGCCGTCAGGCAGGACGACGCTGACGGTGCCTGCCTTGCGCTCTTCCCACGGCATCGATCCCGGCATGTCGACCCACACCCGGCCTGACGCATCGACGACGATCTCGTTGAAGGCCTGGCCGGGCGCGCCGTAGGGTGCGAGCTCTGCTCCGGTGACCACGCCGTTCGACGTCGTGAGCACGAGGCGATCGTCAGGGAGCCAGTCAATCGAGAACGGCAGGCCATCGACTCGGGCAACGACCTCGCGGTGGCCATCGGGGTCGAAGGCCAGCACCTCACCGGCCAGCCAGTCGCACATCCAGAACCGCCCGTCGTGCCAACGCGGTGACTCGCCCATCTGGAGCCCGCTGGCGAACAGCTCGGTCACCGATCGGTCACCCCACGCTCAGAACCGGCTGAGCGCCAGAGCGGTGATCGAGGCGATCTCAGACGAGGTGGCCAAGCGAGCGGCTCCCGTGACCCACGGCGCGCCGTCAGGCCGACAGACCGTCAGCTCATCGACGTCGACGAAGCGTCGTCGAAGCAGCGTCACCGTGCCAGGGATCTGCACGCTGTCGTGGAGCTCTTGGGCGAGCTGGGCGTACTCCTCGCCTGGGGCGTGGACTGCCGTCTCGCCCACCAGACGGACGTGATCGGCACGTCGCACGGTCTCGTCAGCACGCGTGTAGCGCTCGCGCAGGTAGGGCTCTCCCGAGGGGTCCTCGACGTAGCGGGTGTTGGCGAGCTCACCGACGATGATCTTGGAGGTGAACTCATAGGGGTGATCGTGGATCGGGGGCGGCCCGACGAAGCCCGGAGGAGCCCAGACGTGCAGCGCATGCTCCTTGTGCTCGTCCAGCCGAAGCGAGAGCAGGCCCAGCTCCTGGATCTTCCAGGGGTACTCCTGGGCGCGCTCGAGGATGGTGCGAACGAGGACCGTGTCGATGCCCTCTCCGGCCAGCGCGGACTTCACCGTGGATCACCCCCAGCCAGCACCCGAGCGGCTTGCGAACATCAACGCTGTAACTACAGCGCTGTGCTCCATCTCAGCACGCAGCGTCGATGCCGTCAATCGAACGCGACCGACCTCGTCGGCACCGCAGGTGGCCGACGCAGCGACCTCGAGGCCTCAGGCGCTGTGCTCCGCAATCCTGCGCTGAGCGATCGACATGGGCGTCGGCGCCAGATGATCAGCGAGCCGTGTCGGATCGATGCCCAGCACTTCGAGCTGCTCGGCCGAGCGACGACCACTGAGCGCTCGGAGCAGCTCGAAGTCCGAGGGCACGCTCGCCCGAACCTCGTCCGCAAAGGAAGCGTCTGTTCGGCCGAGGACCAGCAGGAGGAACGACAGCCCGATCGAGACGGCCAGGTCATCTTGAGCCCCCGGAGCACCGAGGGCCAGGCGGAGGTCCTGCTCGTGGGTGACCTGATCCATCACCAGCTGGCGGTTGGAGGGCTCGGGGATCAGGGGCACGAGCTCATCGAAGCGAGCAGCGCTGGCCTCCCACTCGTCGAGGATCGTGCCGAGCGTCTTCGTGCCGTGCCGACGAACTTGAGCGTCGGTCCAGGCGTCCGAGCCGATGTCGGTCAGGCGGCTGTGGAGCAGGTCGTCACAGACGCCGTAGAGGTGGCACGCCAGCTCTTTGACCGTCCAGCCCGGGCAGGTTCGGACAGGCGTCGAGGCCTCGGCGTCGCTGACGGTCCTGAGCAGCGCGATCGAGCGCGCCCGGATGCCCTGGGACGCTTGGAGCACCTCATCTGCGGAGAACGCTCGGGCCACCGGCCCATCGTTCCACAGGAGCGTCTCGCTCGACTGGTGCGACGTCGAGCGAGCGCACGGTGAAGCCGCGGCGGTCGCTGGCGTCGAGCGTGCCCGAGCCCTCGAAGCTGGTGGCTCCCTCAGGCAGATCGCCGAGCATCTCGGTCACGGAGTCTGCGCCTGGTCGCCTCGACTCACGTGGCCGCACGGGAGCCGGCGGCTGCTTGGCGGATGGGGGTGGCGTCGAGGGTGGTCGAGGTCTCCGAGATCTCGGCGACAGGCCACGCCACCCAGAACGTCACGTCGCCCTCGGGTGGGACGTCCATCACGAAGCTGTGCTTGCCTCGGAACATCCCTCCGCTCCCTCCGAGACCGAGGAAGGCACGATGGCCTTCGTGCTCCTCGGGGAAGTTGCTCCCCCAGCTGCCGTTGCTCAGCTCGTACCCGACGAGGACGAGCCCGGTGCTGAGCTCACCTTTGGCGAAGAAGCTCGGCGAGTTGCTCCCTGCGGTGCCCGGCCCGTGCTGGAGGGGTCGGCGGAGGATCGCCTCGAAGGTCACGATGCACGATTCGGGGAAGGACACGATGCTCCTGATGAGCACGGTCCCCTCGGGGCTCTGGGCCATCACGACGTCGCTGAGCGCCGTGACCCCCACGCCGTCGTCCCACGGCAGAGGCTTCCGTGGCGCCTCCATGAAGGTCGGGGCCGGCAGCGAGATCTCGGGAAAGAACCCCATGGCCCGATCCTGCCAGGTCCGTCGCTTGGCGTCTTCTCAGATCTCCGTTCTCCCGAGAGCGCTGGGCGAGCTCCGCTCACGCCGAGCTCAGAGCGAGCTAGGCGTCGCGTCGTGCCATCCGCCAGGCGCCGAGCCCGGTCCACAGCACCACCCAGCCGACGATCACCCCGATGGCGAGACCTGTCGACTCAGGCACCAGCTCTCGAGCTCCGCTGACTGCCCCGTTGCCCCCGAAGGCAGAGGGCAGGCCGTTCGGCTCCAGGTGGCTGGTGGCCAGACCGAGCAGGCCTCGCTGGACGTTGATCAGGTGCACGATCGGCGTACGAGCGAACAGGGGCGTCAGGACCAGCTCTAAGACCAGCAGCAAGATCACCGGCACGATCCGCTGGCCCATGAGCGAGGACAGACCCAGCCCCACCAAGAAGGCGACGATCGCGCCGAGCTCCAGCCACAGCCCCGTCTCGACCATCAGCGAGACGCTGGGCTTGAGGAAGTGCTTGGCGTAATCGCCGTAGTTCTCGTTGGCGACGTCACGGGCAGCGACCTCGAGCTGTGCCGTCGTCGGTTGGCCTTGGGCGCCCCCGCCTGGCTGCTTGTTGATCGCGCCAGGTCCGCCGATGGGACCGCAGATCTCGGCGGGCGAGACGTCTGCCGGCAGGCTGTTGAACGGGAAGCTGCAGAGGACCTGCGAGGGGTGCTGCTCGGCCCAGCTGGCGAACGCGGGTCTCGAGAGCCCGGCGGGAACCACGGTCCCCTGGTAGGAGAGCTTCGAGGGAGCCGAGAGCGAGCAGACCCCACAGACGATGGCGAAGCCGAGGGCGACGACGGGGATCACGATGGCGAGCCCGGCCGGGATCCGAGCGAAGTAGAGCGCCAGACGAGAGCGCCCGGTGATCACGAGGTGGCGGAACACCCCTTCGGTCAGATCGAGGGAGCCCGCCGTGCACCCCAAGGCGGCGGCGATGATGAAGCCGAAGACGTACATGACGCCGGCCACGAGGCTCGAGAAGATGTCGTAGCCACCTGCGGGCCCGTAGGACTTCGGATCCACACCGTGCAAGATCAGCCTGACGGCGAGAAAGACGGTCGGGATGCCGATGAAGACGAGGATGATCGCCGCCATGAGCCCTCGGCGCTTGCGCAGCTCCATGAAGCGGGTGGCGATCATCCGGCCGTTGGGCAGCCACGATCCTCGATGATCAGGCACGCTGGGATCGGTCGGCGTGAGGGCCAGTCCGTCGAGAGAAGAGCTGAGGGTGGTCATTCTCCGACCCCCAGACGGCTCGTGACCTCGAGGAACCACGACTCGAGCGAGGCGTGGATCTCCTGGAGGCGATAGACCGACACCCCGCCTTCCACCAGGAGCCGGTTGACCTCGGCGGTCACCTCCTTGTCGGTCCCGGCTGGCAGGGCGATCGAGAGGCCTTCGGCTCGAGGAGTCATCTCGTCGCCGAACGACGAGCTCGACAGCAGCTCGAGGGCCCGGCTGGGCGACGAGCAGTCGACCTCGAGGTCGAAGGAGGCACCAGAGAGGAGCTCGGCGATCGAGCCTTGGCGGATCACCCGGCCTCGATCCACGATGGCGACCGCGTCACAGGTGCGCTCGATCTCATCGAGGAGGTGCGAGGAGAGCATCACCGTGCGGCCTTCGGCCACCAAGGACTGGATCATCTCACGCATCTCGAGCATCCCGGCGGGATCGAGACCGTTCATCGGCTCGTCCAAGATCAGCAGCTGCGGGTCGCCAAGGAGGCAGGCGGCGACGCCCAGGCGCTGGCGCATGCCCATCGAGTACTTCGACACCTTGACGTTCGCCCGCTGGGTCATCCCGACGCGCTCCAAGCACGCATCGATGCGTCCCGTGGCCGCCGGCTCTCTGGCAGCAGCGAGGATGGTGAGGTTCTGCCTCCCGGTCAGGTGACCGTGGAACCTCGGCTCATCGACGATCGCACCGATGCGGGCGAGTGCCTTGTCGCGCTCTCTGGGCACCGGGTGGCCGAGGAGCGACATCGTCCCCGCATCGGCGTGGGTCAGCCCGAGCAGCACCCTGATCAAGGTGGTCTTGCCTGCGCCGTTGGGGCCCAGGTACCCGAAGGCGCAACCCCGTGGCACCAGCAGCTCGACCTCGTCGACTGCGACGTTCGTCTTGAAGCGCTTGGTGAGCCCATGGGTCTCGACCGCCCAGCGCTCATCCTCGGAGCGAGCTCGGCGCTCCTCGATCATCGTGGCGCTCACGTCGTCTCCTCTTGGTACACGTCGATCCCTCCCTGCTCGGCAACGCAGGTCAGCGTACGGATCGGCTCGCACCGTGAGAAGGGGGCCATCCGCAAAGCTCAACGGGGGCTAGCACCCGGTGAAAGACACCAGCCTGCAGCCTTCCGTCCCCCGTCGTTTGACCGTAGGTTGAGGGTCGCAACAGATGGCACCGGCGGCCACGTGGTGGCTCTGGCTGGTTGGAGACCGACCACGTGAGAGGAGGTGCGGTGAGCGAGGGCAGCGTGAGTCAAGAGGCAGTGGAGATCCGTCGAGTCACGAGGCTCGTCCTCAGAGAGCCCTTCTCTCGCCAGACGCGCATCGATCTTGGTTTCCTCCTGGTGGGTGGGGCGCTCGCGGTAGGGGGAGCGCTCGTGGTCCTGGCGCTCAGCGTGCTGGGTGTCTTCCTCGCCATCACCGTCGTCGGCCTGGCGTTCCTGGGCTTCGCCCTCAAGGCTGCTCGGGGGCTCGGACGGTGGCAGCGCCAGCTCGCCCTCCTGGTGCTCGGCGAAGAGGTGCCGGAGCCAGAGCCGACTGCAATTCGCTCGGGCTTCTTCGGATGGCTGAGGGCCTCGCTCACGGATCGAGCCAGCTGGAGGGCAGTCGGCTACCTCGCGCTCAAGGTCCCCCTCGCCATCTTCGGCGTCTTCATCGTCGCGACGTGCTGGATCAAGGGCCTCTCAAGCATCGTCGACGTGTTCCTCAACGGCTCGAGCGACCACATCGTCGCCTCGCTCGTCTTGGGCTTCGCCTTGGTCCTGGCTGCCCCGTGGGCAGCACGCCTCCTCGTCTACGTCGACCGCTTCCTCATGCAGCTCCTCTTGGGCCCCGACCCGGTGGCCGCTCGGGTCCAGTCGCTCGAGATCGCCCGAGCCCGCACCGTCGACAGCTCGGCGGCCACCTTGCGCAAGATCGAGCGGGACCTGCACGACGGCACCCAGGCGCAGCTCATCGCGCTCGGCCATGAGGCTGGGGATGGCAAAAGAGCAGCTCCATGCCAAGAAGAAGGACATGGATCTCGACAAGGTGCGCGAGCTCGTCGATCTCGCCCACCTCGAGACCAAGGAGATCATCGTCGAGCTGCGTGACTTGACGCGAGGCATCCACCCCCCAGCGCTCGACGTGGGCCTCGAGGGTGCGCTGACCACGCTGGCCGCACGTTCGAGCATCCCGACCGAGGTCTCTGTGATGGTCCCGAATCGACCGACCCCCTCGATCGAAGCCATCGCCTACTTCTGTGTCGCTGAGCTCTTGGCCAACGTGGCCAAGCACGCCCAAGCCGACCACTCGTGGGTCTCGTGCACCGAGCGCGATCAGCTCTTGCACATCGAGGTCCGAGACGACGGCGTCGGGGGGGCCCACTTCTCGTCGGTGGGCTCGAGCTCGAGCGGCCTCGGAGGCTTGGCCGAGCGAGCCCTCGCCGTCGATGGCCGACTTGAGATCCAGAGTCCGCACGGTGGGCCGACCACGGTCGTCGTCGAGCTGCCGATGCACGCCTAGGTGACCGAGCCGATGCGGGTGGTCATCGTCGAGGACTCAGCCATCTTGCGAGACGGCCTCGTCCAGCTCTTGGAGAGCCGCTCGTTCGTGGTCGTCGCCGCGCTCGCCGACGCCTCGAGCCTCGCTGGCGTGATCGACGACGAGCAGGTCGACGTCGCCATCATCGACATCCGCATGCCGCCGAGCTTCACCGACGAAGGCCTGCGGGCTGCCATCGGCCTGCGCCACGCACATCCCACCGTGGGGATCTTGGTGTTCTCCCAGTACGTCGAGACCCGCTATGCCGCTGACCTCTTGGCCGACGGAGCGGCGGGGGTGGGCTACCTGCTCAAAGACCGGGTGGCCGACGTGAGCGACTTCGTCGAGGCGCTCGCTCGGGTCGCCTCCGGAGGCACGGCGCTCGACCCCGAGGTCGTCACCCAGCTGATGAACGTGTCGCGCCATGCCGAGGCGATCTCGGTGCTCACCGCACGAGAGCGAGAGGTGCTCGAGCTCATGGCTGAAGGACGCTCGAACTCTGCGATCGCTCGTGAGCTGGTGGTCTCAGAAGGCTCCGTCGAGAAGCACGTCGCCAACATCTTCATGAAGTTCGACCTGCCGGTCTCGCCCGAAGACCATCGGCGGGTCCTCGCCGTGCTCCGCTACCTCGAGTCCTGAGCCGTCGCTGACCACGTGAACGTTCCTCAGGGTGCTCGACCCACCAGGGCGAGCAGCCGGTCACTCGGACTGGCCGTCGGAGGAACCTCGAGCGCGGGCTCGAAGACCCCGAAGGCACGGAACCGCTCGATGAACGGCTCGATGGCCTCGACGATCGCCTCGGCCAGCACGGGCTCGATGGGAGACGCCGTCCCCATCGCTTGGGAGAGGTCTTTGCCGTGGAGAGTCCACTCCACCAACGTGTAGGTGATCATCTGCTCCGTGCTCACGTCACCGGCAGGATGGTGGATCCCTGTTCGAGGAGCCTCCGGGTCGAGCAGGAGGAGCTCGACTTCCCGGGCGACGACGCTCGAAGTCTCCAGCGGCCCTGCCAGCGTCCGTCGTCGTCTCGAGCCACGTGGTGACGCCGGCGTCACTGGTGCCGCCGCGGAGCACCACGGCGTACATCGAGGTCGTCCCAAGCACGTGCGTCACCAGCTCCGCCACGCTCCACACGCCGCAGCCGCTGGGACGCCCCCAGCGCTCTGAGGTGACGAGCATCAGTGGTTCGGAGAACGCGAGTCGAGCTCGCTCGAGCAGCTCCGCGGGCTCGGTGACCATGGCCGAAGTTCTACCAAGCCTTGCGCCGCCTCGCAGGTGAGACGAAGGGCTCCTAGCTGCCGTTTCGCTCGCGGTGGCTGCAGCCCGGCCAGCAGCAGGGCCGTCGCATCCCGTCTTCGAGCTCCTCTTTGGTGCGCCGGATCCGTCGCTCCCGGGTCTTGTCCTGCTTGGCGTCCTCGACCCAGCAGATGAACTCGTTGCGAGCCAGGGGCGTGATGTCCTTCCAGGCGTCGAGCGCGACGGGGTTGTCCACCAGGGTCCGGCGCAGATCGGAGGGGAAGCTTGTGCACCACTCCCCCGGGCAATCGTGGACCGCTCATGGCGACACGCTAGCGACCATGCGCCCCGCGTCCTAGTCCCGCTCGACTCTCACCAGCCCCCGCGACGGCGTCCACGACTCGACGACGAGCTTCGTGGCCTCGGCGTTGAGCGCCGTGATCACGACCTCGGTCACGTCGGCTCTGAACAGGTCGCCTGCCGGGCCCTCCTCCCCCACGCCTGGCGTGATCGGGCCGAGAGGGATGGCTAGTCCGGCCACCTTGGCCTCGCCCGGCCACTCCGCTTCTCGACCTTCGATCGGATGGAAGGTCGGCCCGTGGAGAGCGAAGCGAGGGTCTCGTCTGAGGTCTGCGCCCTTGCGGGCGTCGGGCATCGACCCGAAGAGGAGCTCACCGTCCGCGAGCTCGCACTCGATGCCCGAGATCCGTGGCGAGCCGTCAGCGCGAAGGGTGGCGATGGTCTTGTGCTTGCCTGCTTCCAAGAGGGCTCTGACCCTGCCTGCAAACGCGGGCTCGGCCTCTTCGAGTGCGCTCCACGACGCCATGGCCCAAGCCTAGGCAAGGGCGCGGTTCGGCGAGGAGGTTCCTGAGCGTCTAGCTCGAGACCAGCAGCGCATCGATCTGGCCGATCGCCAAGGCCATACCCTCTTCCATGCCCATCTCGAGCTGGCCTTCCATCTGGGCGACGTCCACGAACTTGGACACCGCCGCCATGCGGGTCTTGCCGTTCACGACCTCGAGCGTCACGTGCGCAGCCATCGGCTCGACGCCTGGGATCGGCTCGCCGTCGTCGCCGGCCAGTCCGTTGGCGAAGTCGAAGCGACGAGGGTGCTCGATCGCCTCGATACGCCACCAGCCATGGGGCTTCTCTCCCTCCGGCCCCGTCATGAAGTAGCGAGACTCTCCTCCGACGACGAACTCGTGACGAGTGAAGGTGGCTGGAAAGCTCGGTGGACCCCACCACCGCTCGAGCTTGCGGGGGTCCTCCCAGAGGTCCCAGATCACCTCGGGAGCGGCGTCGAACTCGGCGACGATGGTCAGGGTCAGGTTCCCCGCGTCCTTGGCAGAGCTGATGACAGTCATGGCCTCTCTCCTTCTGTGGTGGTGATGAGCTCGGTCATCTGGTCGAAGCGCTCGAGCAGGCGCTCAGAGGGGTCCAAGAGCTCCAGAGCGGGGCGCAAGACCTCACGCCTCGTCCGGTTGGCCAGCGCCTGGAAGAGGCGGTCAACCTCGTGGTCGGTCAGCTCAGTATCTACAACCATATGGTTGTAGATTAGCCGGCTGCCCTCCTCCCTGCAACTGCAGCCTCAGCGTCGGTCTGCGCCGGAAGGTCGCTGAGGTGCTCGCGCATGCGCTCAGGTAAGACTGAGGGGATGGAGTTCACCGCCACCTTGGACCTGGACGGCAAGACCGCTACGGGCATCGCGGTGCCCGCCACGGTGATCGAACAGCTCGGCGCGGGCAAGCGACCTGCGGTGCGCGTCGGCATCAACGGCCACCACTTCTCGACCACCATCGGCTCGATGAAGGGGATCTTCAAGATCCCCGTCAGCGCCGAGAACCGCTCCCTGGCGGGCATCGAAGCGGGTGACGAGATCCAGGTGACCCTGGTCGTCGCCGCGTCGCCTGTGGCGATCGCGGTGCCCGACGATCTGGCAGGTGCGCTGGCCGCGGACCCGAAGGCGGCGGTGTTCTTCTCGACACTCACCGAAAGTCAGAAGAAGGGCTTCGTCACGCCGATCGAGCAAGCCAAGGCGCCAGAGACTCGAGCGCGCCGGGTCGAGAAGGCGATGGATGCTCTCACGGCGGGCCGAAAGCGCCCCTGAACGGCCACCCTTCGGACGAGCCCTCGAGCCTGGAGCGCTCGGCTCTGAGGAGCCGATGGCCCTCCTGCCCTCATTGCCTATAAAGTCGATGGAGTAAGTAAGGATTCACCATCGTCACCTCAGGAGGCGCCAGATGAGCGTTCTTTCAGAAGTCCTCGCCGCCAACGATCGCTACGCAAGCTCCTTCGGGCAGAAGGGCGAGCTGGCCCTCCCGCCTGCACGGGGCTTCGCCATCCTCACCTGCATGGACGCTCGTCTCGATCCTGCCCAGTACGCAGGGCTCGCCGAAGGCGACGCCCACGTCATCCGCAACGCCGGCGGTCGAGCCAGCGACGATGCGATCCGCTCATTGGTGATCTCCTACAAGCTGCTCGGCACCAAGGAGTGGTTCGTGATCCACCACTCGAACTGCGGCATGGAGTTCTTCACCGACGACGACATGCGATCGCTGCTGGCGAGCAGCCTGGAGACGGCCTCGCTCGGTCCCGACGGCTTCACCGACGTCGGCCAGGGTCCCGGGTCCGACGAGGCGGCCTACATCGATTGGCTGACGATCGCCGACGGAGAGCAGAGCGTCGTCCAAGACGTCGCCAGGATCCGGAACCACCCACTCGTGCCCCGTACGATTCCGATCTACGGGTTCATCTATGACGTGACGAGCGGCCGTCTGGTTGAGGTCGTCGAGGCCACCAAGGTCGGCCAAGCAGGCTAGATCCCCTCCGATCCGGCGGTCACAGGGCGATTCAGAGCGGCCTTGTGTCGCCGTGGATTCCTCCCTATCGTGCCGAGTGCAGCGAACAAGCCACCGGTCTCCCCTCCCCCCTCTTGAGGCCCGACATGGACCGACACAGAACCTCTGACGCCACCACCCCGCACGTCCGTCACCCTCTCGTGGCGAGACGTCGATCGGTGCTCGCCCGACTCGGCCTCGCGGCAGGCATAGCCGCCACCGTGCTCAGCCACGGAGGATTCGCTGGAGCCGCGTCGCCCGCCGACGACCTCGACGCTCAGAAGGCGCAAGCAGCCTTCGTCCTCGGTCTGGCCCACTCGCACGTGGTGGCAACCGAGACCTCCCTCGACGCCTGGAGCTCACAGGTCCTCACCCGGCTCGCGACGATCCAGGAGCTCAAAGCAGAGCAAACAGCAATCCAGTCCAAGGCATCGGCTGCGCATCGTCAAGCGGTCGACAGCGCAGTGAATCAGTACATCTCGACACCGCTCACGCCGGCTCTGCTGCGCTACGGGCTGTCCAAGAGCTCGGTCCGGCCGCTGGTCGTCGACGAGTACACCGACATCGCCACCAAGGCCCTCGAGGCCCAGCAGGGCTGGGAAGACGCGCTGGCTGCCTCCTACAGCGCTCAGGTCAAGACGATCAACGGCCTCATCGCTCACGAGCAGCTCGACGGGCTCGTGGTGGTCAACGAGGCGGTCACCGCCGAACAGGCCTACGACGCCGCCCGCGCCCAGGCCGACACCTTGGCCACCTCGCCGTCGCCCACCGCCAACCCTCCGGCCGCCAGCACGCCCACGACCGTGGCACCGAGCACGTCGACGACTTCGACCACCACCACGACCAGCACAACGACCACCACCACGACGACCACGATCCCAGGCCAGCACACCAAACCGACGTCGCCGACCACCACGACCACCCTCCCGACCGCCGACCCCGTGGTCCCGGCGACGCCACCTGAGACGACCTTCGCCCCGGACAGCCCCGTCGTGCTGCCCACGGCCACACCCGATCTCCAGGGCCTCTCGATCGTGGGTCCCGAGATGCTCGACGCAGCGCAGATCGCCGGGTGGTACCGCTCGGTGGATCGGGTGAACATCACGGGCAAGACGCCCCTCGAGCTCGCCCAGCTCTACCTCGACGAGGGCAAGGCCGAGGGCATCAGGGGCGACGTCGCCTTCGCCCAGGCCATGATCGAGACCGCAGGGTTCTCGATCACGAGCGGCACCGACAACTTCGCCGGGATCGGGGCGTGTGACAGCTGCAAGAGGGGCTACTCGTTCCCCTCCGTCCAGCTGGGCGTCAGAGCTCAGATCGAGCTGCTGAAGGCCTACGCCGATCCGTTCTACACCGAGGCGTCGACGGCCCGGCCTCCTGCGTACCACGGCATCGACACGCTCTCCGTGCGAGGCAAGGAGCCCACCTGGGACTCACTGAGCGGCGTGTGGTCCTCGGGCACGACCTACGGCCAAGACGTGCTCGCGCTCTACCAGTCGATGGTGAAGTTCGCCCTCGCTCACCCGAACGGCTGAGGTTCCCTCGCCCTCGATCAGGCCCTCGTCGGGTCGAACTCGAGGACCTGGGTGAGCCGGATGTTGTTGCCCGAGGGGTCTCGAAACGACGTGTCGATCCCGTAGGGCTGCGTCGTCGGAGGATCGTTGAAGGTGACGCCTCTGGCCGAGAGCTCGTCGTAGGAACGCTGGCAGTCGTCCGTCACGAGGAACAAGGTCCCTCCCGCACCTTTGGCGACCAGCTCGGCGAGGGCGTCGTGATCGTCAGCGTCGAGCATGGGTGGGCCCGGGACGGGCATCAGGACGAGGCCGACCTCCGGCTGGCCTACCGGGCCGACGCAGAGCCAGCGGAACTGCCACGCCTCCATGGTCACGTCGGAGCGAACCTCCCACCCCAGGGTCTCGCAGTAGAAGGCAAGGGCCTCGTCTTGGTCGTGCACCCAGAACTGTGCGTTGGCGATCGTGATCATGGACCTCTCCCCTCGGACGCGACTGCTCGGCCAAGCCTACGAGCGCGCCGATGAGCCTTCTTCTCGAAACGTGCGGTTCTTCGGCCGACCGTAGGCCTTGACCACGCAGAGCGGGATCGGCGCCGCGACCTCGTGGGGCTGGCAGCGCCGTCGATACGAGAGGGGCGCTTCGCCGTGGATCCGACGGAAGCTGGCGGTGAACGAGCCGACACTCGACCAACCCACCGCCAGGCAGATCTCGACCACCGAGCGGTCACTCTCTCGCAGCATCGTGGCCGCTCGCTCGAGCCGCCTGGTGAGCAGGTACTCATGGGGCGATTCGCCGAACGCCTCCTTGAAGAGCCGGCTGAAGTGGGCGCTCGAGAACCGGGACGCACGAGCCAGATCGGCGACCCGCAGGGGCTCGGCGAAGCGAGCGTCGGCCAGATCCCGCGCTCTGAGGAGCGAGCGAGCAACCGTCTCGTGACGCAGCCTTCCTCCGTGAGAGCTCACGAGCACGAGTGTCGCACTCATCAGTGTCGGCCGAGACCATCCCATAAGGTGCGGCCATGAGCGAGCCCAGCACCTTCGCCTCGACGACAGCGGTCACCTCGCTCGGACCTGACCGATGGCGAGCTGAGGTGGCCCCCGGCTGGGATGTCATGGAGAACGTGAACGGGGGTCTCCTCCTCACCATCGCAGCTCGTGCGCTCCGAGAGGCCACCGGCCGTCCTGATCCCTTCTCGATCACGGGACACTTCTTGACCCCGGGCCGAGCGGGCACCTTCGAGATCGACACCGAGGTGCTCCGACAAGGCCGACGGCTCTCGACGGCTCGAGCCCTCGTCCGGAGCGCCGATCGAGACGTGCTCGCGGTGCTCGGGGCCTTCGGGGAGCACGCCCAAGCGTCCGAGGTGCTGCTCTCCGTGGGCGGCCCGCCCGAGCTGCCGGCTCCGGAGGACTGCGTCAAGGTCTCGGCGACCGAGAGCTTCCCGGCTTCCCTGGTCGAGCACGTCGACACGCGCCTGCATCCAGCGGACGCCACCTTCCTCGAAGGCAAGCCGTCGGGCAGCACCACGCTTCGCTCCTGGCAGCGCTTGCCCAACGGTGAGGCGATTGACACGCTGGGCCTGCTCTACCTCGTCGACGCCCACCCGCCCACGATCTTCAACGCCGACTTCCCCCACTCGTGGACGCCCACCATCGAGCTGACCGTGCACGTGCGAGGGACGCCTGCCCCTGGCTGGATCAGAAGCGTGGCGTCGACCCGCTTCGTCTCTGACGGGTTCTTAGAAGTCGACGTCGAGCTCTGGGACGAACGTGGCCTGCTCGTCGCGCAAGCGCGCCAGCTCGCTCTCGTGCCCCGCCGTCCGTCGCACCCACCAGACCCACCTCTCGAGTCCTGAGCGCGAGCTCAGCCTCATGACAAGGCTGATCACCCTGTCAAGACGCCTAAATGCGTGACAACTCAAGTAGCATTTGGCCTATGACCGCAGCTCAGCCTCCGTCCGGTTGGTACCCAGACCCCGCCGACGCGACCTTTTCGCGCTACTGGGATGGCAGCGCATGGACCCAAGCGCGCAAGCAGACGGCAGCCGTCGCGCCGCAGAGCTCTCGAAGCAGCGCCCCGACCGGCAAGCAGCTCATGCGAGCGTCGTTCGACCTCTTCCGAGAGAACCGCCAGATGATCTGGCTTCCGATCCTGGCTGGCATCGTCTCCGCCGCCGTGTTCATGATCGTCACCGCCATCGTGGCCATCCCGCTGATCAGCGCCTTCGGCTCGACCCGCTTGGACGTCTTCTACATCTTGCCGGGACTGATCGCGGCGAGCTTCGCCGGTGTCTTCTTCAACGTCGCACTGGTCTTTGCGGCAAATGAGCAGATCGAGGGAAGGACCATCGGCGTCTCTCAGGCCGTCGGCATGGCCTGGACTCGCAGGGTGATCATCTTCAAGTGGGCAGTCCTCGCTGGCGTCGTCGGCACGGTCCTCCAGTTCATCGAGCAGCGCTTGGGCTTCATCGGCTGGATCGCTCGGGTAGCGGGAGGCTTGGCCTGGGCAGTGGCCACCTACATGGTCATCCCGGTCTTGGCGTTCGAAGAGGTCGGGCCGTTCGAGGCGGTGAAGGAGTCCTCTCGTCTCCTCAAGGACACCTTCGGGTCCCTCGCTCGCGGCGCGCTCCGCTTCGGTGGGCTCTTCGTCGTCTGGATGCTCGCCGCCGCCGGCGTCATCGTCGTCGGGTTCGTGACCTCAGTCGCCGTCTCGCCGTTCCTCGGCGTCCCGATCGCCGTCGCCGGCGTGATCGGGTTCTTCGTCGTGGCGATGTACATCTCTGCCGCAAGCATGTACATGCGCACGATCTTGTTCCGCTATGCCAAGGGCGAGTCGGTGCCCAACTTCGATCTCGACCTGTCCAAGACCTTCCAGCGCTGAGCGGTCGGGGGCGACCCGAGACCGGATCGAGCCGACAGCCGGTGTGATCAGTGCTCGAGGTGGCTCAGCACGTGGATCACCGGCGCCTCGCCGAAGTGCTCCGCCGCAGCCCCGACGGCAGCAGCCAGGTGCGGTGACGCCATGTGAGCGTCGAGGTCTGCTTGTGACCTCCAGTGCTCGACGGTGACGAAGGTGCCGGGCTCGGCTGTCGAGACGTAGAGCTCGTAGGAGAGGCATCCCTCTTCCTCACGGCTCGATGCCCCCAGCGCCTCGAGACCCTCTTGGACGACGGCCTCTGATCCGGCCTTGGCTTTGAGTACAGCAACAACATCAACGGTGGTCATAGAGGCACCCTATGTCGAGAGCGCTCAGGCTTCACGCCCAAGGGCAGGATTCGAAGTGCGCTCGGCCCAGCGATCCGCCACCAAGCTCAGTGACGCCAAACGGGCGTCAAAGGAGTGCGCTCTGGTCGAGAGCATGATCTCATCGGCGCTCGTGCGGGCTTCGAGCTCTGTGAGCCCCTCGACGACGACATCGGGGTCACCGATCAGGTGGGTCGACATCGTCTCTTTGATGAAGGCGGTCTCGGCCTCACTGAACTGGTAGGCCGCCGCATCCTCGGGCGATGGCACCGGCCCGAGGCGTCCTGTTCTCAGCTGCAGGGTGCTCAGGGCGCTTGAGCCTGCGAGGAACTGCGCTTCCTCGTCACTGGTCGCACACAGCACCGAGACCGCCACCATGGTCTTGGGTTCGGCGTGCAACGCCGAGGGCCTGAAGTGGGTCCGGTACGTCGCCAGCGCCTCATCAAGCAACCGCGGGGCGAAGTGGTAGGCGAAGGAGTATGGCAGGCCAAGCACCCCGGCCAGCTGGGCGCTGAAGAGTGACGAACCGAGGAGCCACACCTCAGGGAGGTAGCCCCGACCCGGGTTGGCTTGCGGGTGGCTCGGCGGGCCTGCGTGCGGCATGAGGTAGCCGATGAGCTCGACGACGTCATCGGGGAAGGTGTCGGCCAGCATCTGGGGCGAGCGGCGAAGCGCGCGCACGGTGACCTGGTCGGTCCCGGGCGCTCGCCCCAAGCCCAGATCAATCCGGCCCGGGTGGAGCGCCTCGAGGGTGGCGAACTGCTCGGCGATCACCAGCGGCGCATGATTGGGCAGCATGACGCCGCCCGAACCAACTCGCAAGGTTGTCGTGGCTTGGGCGAGATGGGCGATCAGGACCGCCGGCGCGGAGCTGGCGACCGCTGGCATGCCATGGTGCTCCGCCACCCAGAGCCGGTGATAGCCAAGTCGCTCTACTTCAGGCGCGATGTCGACCGTCTCTCGGAGCGCCTGGGCCGGAGAGGAGCCGGCTGCCACCGTGGCCAGATCGAGGACTGAGAGGCGCGTCACCCTTTTTGCAACACGCTCGTCACAGAAATGCTTCCACTAGGCGGCTTGCTCAATCGACCGCTCGAAGCGCGGGCAAGAGCTCGCGCTCGGCCCAAGAGATGAAGCTGAGCTGCTCAGACCCTCCAATCTGGACGAGCGCGATGTCAGTGAACCCAGCATCTCGATAGGCGCTGATGGCCTTGACGAACTCGTCCACGTCACTGCCACACGGGATCGACGCCTCGACATCGCTCTCCGTCACGAACGTCGATGCGCCCGCGAACGCAGCGGTGCCTGGGAGCTCCGCGTTCACCTTCCAGCCTCCTCCGAACCAGCGAAAGAGCTTGTGTGCTCGCTCAACTGCAGCGGGACGGTTGACATCGAACGAGACTGGTATCTGGCCGACCACGCGGCTTGCCGCTTCCGCCTGCCTCGTCAAAGAGCCGGCCTAGCGCTTCGTCCGGCTCGACAGCGATCATGGCGTCCGCCATCTCGCCTGCCAGGGCACACGACTGAGGCCCGGACACGGCCACGCCGATGCGGGGGCGCTCGTCGGGCACATCCCAGAGCTTGGCTGAATCCACGTCGAAGTACTCCCCTCTGAGCGAGACGTAGCCACCATCGAACAGCTGGGAGATGATGTCGATGGCCTCGGCGAGCATGGCGTGGCGAACGTTGACCGGGGGCCATCCACCCCCAACCACGTGCTCGTTGAGGTTCTCGCCTGCTCCGAGACCGAGCGTGAAGCGACCCTCCGAGAGCAGGGCCATGGTGGCGGCCTTCTGGGCCACGATCGCCGGGTGGTATCGCTTGATAGGGCACGTGACGTAGGTCATCAGACCGATCCGCTCGGTAGCGTGAGCTGCTGCACCAAGTACCGACCAGGCGTATGGCGAGTGGCCCATCTCGTCGAGCCAGGGAAAGTAGTGATCGGAGATGACCGAGAAGTCGAACCCGGCATCCTCGGCTGCCTTCACATGGTTGACCAGATCTCGTGGTCCGGCCTGCTCGCACATCATCGTGTAGCCAAAGTTCGTCATGGCGCTTCCCTGCCCAATCCGAGAGCGGTCAAACTGTCACGAGAGCCAGATTACCGAGAGCGCCTCGTGGGTATTGGCCACTGAGCCCACGGCGACCACACTGACGTTGGAGGTGGCATGAACACGAACGCAGCCCGCTTGGTCGAGCACGACGCACCCCTTGAGATCGACGAGGTCACGCTTCCTGATCCGGGGGAGGGAGAGGTGCTGGTCGACCTGCTCTTCGCCGGGATCAACCCCATCGACCGCTACAACGTCCTCGGCCGAGTCAACAAGGAACGAGCGCTCCCCCGCACGCTCGGCGTGGAGGGCGTCGGCCACGTCGACGGCCAACTCGTGCTCGTCAGCGGCCACGGCGTCGGCGTCTCGCGCGATGGCGTGTGGGCCAACCGGGCCGTCGTGCCCAAGGCGGCATGCTTCGAGGTGCCCGATCACGTCGATCCCCGGCAAGCAGCCTCGGTCGGTGTGGCCGGCGTGACGGCGTGGAGGACGGTCACCGAGCTCGGGGCCGTGGGAGCCGACGACAAGGTGCTCGTCTTGGGTGCCAGCGGTGGCGTCGGCAGCATCATCGTCTCGCTCGCCAAAGGCCTCGGCGCTGAGGTCTGGGGCCAGACGAGATCGAAGGACCACGAAGAGTGGATCATCGATCTCGGTGCAGAGCGTGTGATCGCCTCCGACGCCGAGGATCTCAAGGGATCGCTCCACGGCTTTGAGCCCACAGTGGTCTTCGATCCCTTAGGCGGGGACTACACCGGAGCCGCCATCTCCGCCCTCGGGGCCCACGGACGGCTCGTGCTCTTCGGCACCTCGGTCAGCCCCACCGGGGAGGTCCCCCTCCAAGAGCTCTACCGGAAGGGCTTGCGCATCGCCGGCTACGGCGGCCTCGGAGAGCCCGAAGAGGCGCTCGACCAGGCAAAGGTCCAGACGCTTCACGCCCTGGCCGAGGGGCGCATGATGATCCCCCTCGACTCTGAATTCCCCTTGGAGAAGGTCAACGACGCCTTTGAGCGGCTCAGCGACAGCGCCCGGCGAGGCAAGATCGTCTTGGACCTCGCAGCCTGAGCTAGGGGTACCGGGTCTCGGCGAAGCGCACGACTTCGTCGGCGAAGCGGCTCGCCACCAGCTCCCTGATCGGCGCGAGCGCACCAAGGGCACCTGGGGACGTCGCGGCGAGGGCGGCGGACGAGACACCTGCTGCGTCGGCTTCGGCACCGAAGGCGCTGAGAAACGCCCGCACGGCGCGCTCATCGACCTCCAGGTGGAACTGCAAGCCCCACGCGCGCGCTCCTGCTCGGAAGGCTTGGCTCTTGTAGCGCTCGCTGGAGGCGAGGAGCACCCCGTCGTCGGGGAGCGAGAAGGTGTCGCCATGCCAGTGAAGGACCTCAAAGGAGGTCTCGAGCCCTCGAAAGAGCAGATCTGAGGTGGCCTCCTCACCCAGGGAGATCGGGTGCCAGCCGATCTCCTTGCCTGCCGTACCAGCGAAGACCTCGCCACCGGCTGCCAGCGCCAAGAGCTGAGCTCCCAGACAGATCCCCAGCACCGGCAGCTCGGCCGAGCAGCGCGCTCGAGAGCAGCTCGACCTCCTCGCCCCTCGTGGCGAAGCCCTCGTCGCTCGTCGCCGACATCGGCCCGCCCATCACGACCAAAGCGTCGAGTCCGCTCAGATCCGGAGGAACCGCGTCGCCCGCGAACACTCGACAGCGCTCGACCGACACCCCCGCCGCGCTGAGCGCCTCACCAATGCCGTAGGGACCTTCAGGTTCCACATGCTGGACGACGAGACAGCTCGGCACAGATCCTCACGGCGCGACAGGGCCCACGAGGGTGAACCCGATGGTTGGTGCCCGTCACGCTACTGACTCACCGCTGCCCGCTCGCTCCGCCATCACCACCCTCCTGCGTCGCCAGCGGCAACGAACCAGCGATGGCGGAGGACCCTGCGTCGATCATGAGCCGCGAGCGGCAACCTCGTTCAAGATCGACGCCAGCTCGGCTGGCTTGGACACCATGCACATGTGCCCCGCTTCGAGATCAAAGCTCTCCGTGCACCCTGCCCGCTCGGCAAAGCGGAGCTGGGTGAGAGGGTCGACGAGCTCATCGAGCATGGTGCGAACCCAGAACCGAGGAGGCACGTGAGCGTTCGTGATGGCGAGCGGCACAGGCTGGGTGATGAGCTGCGGCGCTTCGGGCACCATTCGCTCGACACACCAGAGCAGCTCTTCGTCGGTGAGATCGGAACCGAGGATCATCCGCAAGAGATCTTGCTCAGAGAGCGCAGGCCCCACGTCGTCGATCCCGACGCGGTCCTTCAGGCTGTCAGGGGCCAGGTCGGCCCCGCTTTGCCCCTCGCTCGGCGTGGCGCAAGCGATGAAGACCACCGCTGCGATCCTGCCGCCCAGCTGGTCGATCACCATGGGCATCGAGCAGCCCGCCAAGGAGTGACCCACCAGCACGACCTCGGCGAGGCCCGCCTCTTCGACGTCGGCGACCACCGAGGCCGCCACGCTCTCGAGGCTGAGCGAGGAGAGCTCGGCTGGATGGACCCCTCGACCGGGCAGGTCGACCGCCAGGACTGACCCCTCCAAGCGCTCAGCGACCAGATCCCAACACGATCCGGCGAACCCGGTGCCGTGCATCAACACAAATCCCGCCACGGCCCTACCCCCCGTCTCGCTCCACGCTAGCGAGCGAGGCCCGAGAGGCGTCGAGCGAAGGCGCGCCCTCGTCGTCGAGCCGAGGACTCCCACACGACATGATGGGACCGTGCAGACCACCGTGCTCACCTCGCTCAGTCGAGAGATCGACGCTGGCCTCCGAGAGGCCGGTGATCCGGCTCGCGCTGCCCAATCGAAGGCGTATCTCAAGAGCGACCTCATCCATCTGGGCGTCACCGTGCCCGAGATGCGCCGCGTGACGCACTCGTTCTTGGGTGCCCACGAGGCGCTCGACCACGAGGATCTCATGGAGCTGGCCCTCGAGCTGTGGTCGAGCCCGATGTTCGATCCTCGACGGGTCGGCCTCGAGCTCCTCGTCCAGAGGTCCGACGAGGGACACGTTGGCGACCTCCCCTCCCTCGAGGGCATGCTCCGCACGGCGAAGACCTGGGCCCTCGTCGACGAGATGGCGATCCAGGTGGTGGGCTCGATCGTCGAGCGGGACCCTTCGTCTCATGAGACGCTCGATCGATGGTCCCTGGATGACGACTTCTGGATCCGGCGCTCCGCCCTGCTGGCGCTGCTCGAGCCGATCCGAGCGGGTGCCGGGGACTTCGAGCGCTTTGGGCTCTACGCCGATCAGATGCTGGACGAGAAGGAGTTCTTCATCCGCAAAGCCATCGGCTGGGTGCTGCGCGAGGCGGCCAAGAGGCGACCAACCTTGGTCTACGACTGGCTCGCTCCCCGGGCTGCTCGAGCATCAGGGGTCACCATGCGAGAGGCGGTCAAACACCTCAGTGAAGAGCAGCGCTCGTCGCTCGTCGAGGCCCGCTCGGTGAGCCCGACGGGTGCAAGCAGGATCGAGCCCTCTCGTCAGCAGCTCGGCTCCCGCACCAGTGCTGGCTGACGAGATACGCGCCTGGGGGACCTTGAACTTCTAGGTTCGTCGGATGGACAAGAACACGGTGGTGGCGCTGACGGCGATCGCCGTCTGTGCGGTGATCGCCCCGGCCCTCGCCGACCTGCTCAAGAGGACCCGCATCCCCGAGGTCGTGATCCTGCTCGTCTTGGGGATCGTGATCGGCCCGCAGGTCCTCAACATCGCCGAGCCCAACACCTTCATCGCAGGGCTCTCCGAGCTCGGTCTCGCCTTCCTCATGTTCTTGGCCGGCTACGAGATCAACCTCCAACGGATCAAGGGGCGGCCGCTGGGCTTGGCCGCCACCGGGTGGGCACTCTCCGTGCTGCTCGCTCTCGGGATCGCGGCGATCTTCGTCAGCACCGGTCAGGCCCTCGACACCATGGTCCTCGGGATCGCGCTGACGACCACCGCGCTTGGCACCTTGCTGCCGATCTTGCGGGACGCGGGGCTTCTGCCCACCGCGCTCGGCACCCACGTGCTGGCCATCGGGACGATGGGCGAGTTCGGTCCCATCATCGCCATCAGCGTCCTGCTCACTCCCACGCGCCATGACCTCGCCTTCCTCCTCCTGCTGGCGTTCGTCATCGTGGCTGTGGGCGCAGCGGTGGTCGCGACCAGGTCTCGGCCTCCTCGTCTGCTCGACCTCGCTCAGCGTCACCTCGAGACCAGCTCGCAGTTCCCGGTCCGCGTCTCGTTCCTCTTGATCATGGTCTTGGTGCTGCTGGCCACCGAGCTCAAGCTCGACATCCTGATGGGTTCCTTCTCGGCAGGACTCGTGTTCCGGCTCATGATCGACGAGGACGAGTCCCGCACCGTGCATCGCAAGCTCGAGGCGATCGGCTACGGCTTCCTGATCCCCGTGTTCTTCGTGGTCAGCGGGATGAGGTTTGACTTTCGGGCCCTGTTCTCCACCCCGACCGCGCTCCTGCGGGTGCCACTCTTCCTCATGCTCTTCTTGGTGGTCCGAGGACTGCCGGCCCTCCTGCTCTACTTCCGAAAGACTTACCCCTGAAGGGACGAGCGGCGCTGGCGTTCTTCTCAAGCACCGCACTGCCCTTGGTGGTGGTGATCACCGATCTCGGGGTGTCGACAGGGCGCATGCGGCCCGTCAACGCCGCCGCTCTGGTGGCAGCGGCCATCATCTCCGTCCTCGTCTACCCGCTCCTCGGCCTGGCCTTCGACCGACGCCAGAGCAGCGACGCCATCGACGCCGGTACCGGGCAGGTCGCGCCAGGCTGATCGGTCCTAGCCTCGAGCCTCGGCCGCAAGAGGGTTGAGCTGCGGTGGCGCGATCCGGGTGAGGGTGCTGCGATCCGTGTGGGCGAAGGGCTCGTCAAGACCGGGGATCTCCAGGGTGGCCTCTTCCTCATACGACCAGGTGTCCCCTGGGCCGACCGTGACCGCCATGCGGAAGCTGGTGGTCCTGAAGTTCTGGTCGAGGAACGGGTTCGACAAGATCCCGTAGACCTGGGAGCCCAGCTCGGCGGTGATCTCGAACGAGGTGGCGGTCGCCGCCGCGTGACCCGAGGCCAAGAGCACCTGGCCTCGGGGGATGGCCAACGTGAAGGTGATCAGCTCGGTGGCTGGCTCCCAGAGCCAGTAGCCGACCTGGTCGTGGAAGGTCTCGACGTCGCCGGGACGAACGATGTGGGTGTGATAGCGCAAGCCGAAGAAGAGCTGAGGTCCGTTGGTCTGGCGATCGATCGGTTGGAGCTCGACGTGCTCCGCGAAGGGCTCCGCCTTCGTGCCGATCGCCACGGGGTGGACGTCCAAGGCGTGGCGCCCCTCCCAGCTCCCGGCCATGCCCGCCAAGGGGCCGAGGTGACCCAGCGTGTCGGGATCACCGTCCGGCTCGGTGTAGAGATCCGACCCGTAGCCGTGGCGCGACGCTTCTTTCGGGTTGCTCGCTCGATCAGGTCTCGTCATGTACCCGGTTCCCTCTCGCCGATGGGGCAGTGCTCACGAAGCGACACTACAGACCTCTTGCGGGCCATTCGCGTTCGAGAACAGGCGCCGACTTCACCACCCTGCGCCGGGAGCATCCTCGGCCGAGCTGCAGCTGAGATCATCGAGGCGCTGCTCGATGAGCGCTCGCTCCGCCACGTTCGAGGTGAGCTTGAGCGCACGTTGGTTGGCCTCTCTCGCCTCAGCGGCTCGTCCCAGCCGATCAAGGAGCACCGCTCGAGACGCGTGGAACAGGTGGTAGCTCGAGAGTGCGGGTCGAAGCGTCTCCAGTTCGAGCAGCGCTGCCTCGGGTCCTTCGATCTGCCCGAGCACGATCGCTCGGCTGAGCAAGATCGTGGGCGACGCATCATGTGCCGCGAGCATCGAATAGAGCTCGAAGAGCTGCGACCAGTCGGTCTCGATCCAGCTCGACGCTTCGCAATGGACGGCTTGGATCGCGGCTTCGACTTGGTAGGCCCCAGGCTTTCGAAGTCGCCCTGCTCGCTCGAGGAGCTCCGAAGCCTCATTGATCTGTCGTCGATTCCAGAGCAGGCGGTCCTGGTGCTCGAGCAGGACGAGCTGGCCGGCGCCATCGACGCGTGCCGCCCACCGGGCCAGGTGCATCCTGATCAGAGCGAGCAGGCCCAGCGGCTCGGGTTCTTCAGGCAGCCAGCTGACCAGCAGGGCAGCAAGCCACTCCGCATCGTGCGCCAGCTCGAGACGAGCAGCGCGCTCGGCCTGCCGTCGTGAGATAGCCCTCGTTGAAGATGAGGTAGATGACTCGAAGGACCTGGTGGAGCCGACCGGGCCATTCATCGGGCTCAGGTGTTTGGTAGGGGATGTGAGCACTGACGATCTTCTGCTTCGTGCGCGTCAGACGTTTGGACAGCGTCGACTCAGGGATCACAAAGGCCCGGGCGATCTCTGCGGTGGTGAGTCCCGCCACGGCTCGCAAGGTCAGTGCGACCTGGGCATCGGGAGCAAGCGAAGGATGACAGCACGTGAAGATGAGGCGAAGGCGATCATCGGGCTCACGAGATGCCGAGGCGGGGAGAGAAGCGACTAAGGCAAGCTTGCCCTGATAGCGAGCATCCCGGCGGATCACATCGATGGCTCGATGACGGGCCGTGGTCATGAGCCAGGCGCCAGGACGGTCAGGCACGCCGTCACGTGGCCACTTGGTCAACGCCTCGACGACCGCGTCGGCCACCACCTCTTCCGCGAGGTCGAAGTCGCCGAGGAGGCGGACCAGGCTCGCTGTGAGCCGGGCCGCCTCCTCGCGGAAGATCCGCTCGAGTGCCGAGCGGGGATCCGAGGCTTCCTCAGCGCTCGACGACAGGGCGGACCTCGATTTTCCCGTCGGGCATCGGGAAGCTCCTGGCGAGTGCGATCGCCTCATCGAGGTCGGCAACGTCCACGATGCAGTAGCCACCGATCGCTTCCTTCGCCTCGAGGAGCGGGCGGTCAACCAGCGTCGATGAGCCACGGTCCAGGACCACCGTCGTCGCGGTGCTCGGAGGCTGGAGCTGATTCGACTCGACGATGGTGCCGTCTGCGCCGTGTTTCCCGAACCACTCCACGATCCCTCCGAAGATCTCGGCTCGTTCGGCCTCCGTCCCCGTCTCCTGCCACGCCCCTTGGGTCAACAGCAACACGTACTTCATGAGAGCTCCTCTCGTTGTTGGTTCACCAACTACGACGAACGAAAGTCTCCCAAAAGGACACCCCTGATGCGGTTTGTCCAGGAAGGGACCCTCGTCTCGCGAGCAAGGAGGGGTACTGTCCAGAGTGCGACACCAGCGGGGGGCGACCGATGAGGACACGTGCGAGGCGAGCCGGGGAGGCCCTCCTCGTCGTCGCCACGATCCTCTCCGTCACGTGGGGGGCGAGCATCCTGGGCTCTGCGCCGGCGGGAGCCGCCTCGATCGTCCATCCCGCTCCAGTCAGCTACCAGGTGACGATGGTCGCTCGGTACTGCCCGAGCTACAGCGACGTCTTCGCCAATCGAGCTCGCAACAACATCATGGAGTCGCTCAACGATCTTGGACCCGACTCTCCCTACACGAACTTCACGCAGGTCGAGCCGTCCGTCGAAGACGGTCTTGCTCCCCAGACCAACTGCCGTCCGCTGACCGGCTGGACCTTCGCCTTCGGCACCGGCATCGGCTCCAACGCTGCTGGCACCAACCTCAGCTACGTGACCGGCACCGGCGCGGTGGCCGACCGCCAGGTGACGACCCAGGCGTCGGTCCCGCTGCTCAACGGCACTGGTCAGCCCACTGGTCAACAGATCGCCGGGGCCACCACGTTCACCCTCAGCCCGGCCGAGGTAGCCCTGGCCTCACGCGGCTCGAACTACTGGGTCATGGGCGGCACGCCGAGCGCCCCGCTCAACAACCAGGGATCCCAGTACGGTTTCGCCGCCCTCCGCTGCGCCACGGACAACCTGAACGGCGACAACGTCGAGTACGTCTCGTATCCCACCAACACCACGCACGTCTTCTGCTTCGCCTTCTACGTCCAGCCGCCGCCCCACTCAGCCACCGTCACCATCCAAAAGCAGCTCTCCGCAGCACAGCCGTCGGAGGAGACCTTCGACTTCAACGGGTCGCTCTCCTACAACCCAGGCGGTGCCTTCTCGCTCACCGTGCCCCAGGGCACGACCACCGCCGGCACCGACTTCATCCGAGGCGAAACCCTTGCCGGCGACGCGCCCTGGACCGCCACCGAGGACATCCCCAACGGCTACCAGCTGACCGGTCTCCTCTGCACCTCAACCGGCGGCAGCACGTTCAGCTACACGGGCTCCAACAGCGGGTCGACCGTGCCCGGTGGCCATGACGGTGTCGCCATCACGCTGATCGCCGGCGACCACGTGACGTGCACGTTCACCGACACGCTCGAGCCCTCTCGTGGCGAGCTCACGACCCACGTCGTGATGGCCGATGGCAGCGCCGTGCCTCCAGGTGTCTTGCCCGACACCTTCAACTACACCGTGGTCGACCCCTCCTCGTCGTCTTCGACGGTGAGCAACGTCGTGACGCCGACCACGCAGTCGGGTGGGACGGGAGTGGTCACCCTCACGCCCGGCACCTGGAACATCACGCCCCAAGCGCTGCCCACACATCCCGGCTGGAGCTACTCGTGGGTCTCAACGATCTGTGACGTCAACGGCACGTCGACCAGCTACCCCGTCGGCGCAGTGTCAGTGACGGTGCCACCGGCCGGCGACGGCTCGTGTGCGTTCACCAACGAGCTCACCGCTCTGGGAAGTCTCACGGTTCGCTTCACGACCCTTGGCGGGACCGGCACGTTCGGCGCCACCATCTCGTCGACCAGCGGCACCAACCTCGTCCAGTCGGCGACCACCACCTCGGAGGGCACCGCGGTGGCAGCCACCGGAGATTCCACCGATCCGCTGCTCGGGACATGGTCGATCAACCCCTCGATCCCGCCGATCACGTCCGCTGGCCGATGGGTGCTCGCCTCCACGCCGTCGTGCGACGCGGGGACGGCGACCAACGTGGGTGAGGACCAGCTCGACGTCAACGTCGGCACGACCGCGACACCCAACGTCACCTGCGACTACGTCTACCGGCTCTTGGCGCCGAGCACGTTGGCGCTGACCAAGCTGATCACGGGAGACCTCGCCTTTTGGACCGCTCCCGTGGTGCTCAGCGTCACCTGCACCGACGGCACCACGGCCTCGCTCGAGCTCGATCCCGGTCAAGTGACGCCGGCCTCGCTCACGCCCCAGCTGAGCTTCCCGCTGCCGGTGACCTGCGCCGTGGCCGAGACCTCGAACGGTGCAGGGCCGACGGACGCGGTGACGACCACCTCCGCGGTCACCGTTGACGGCAGCCCGTCCACCATGGCGATCTCTGCGCTCAGCGTGGGCACGGACTCTTCGAGCCACGCGGTCGCTGTCTCGGTGACCGACAACTACAGCCAGACCCTCGCCTTCACCGGCACCTCGCCCTTCTTGCTCGGCGCCGGGGTCCTCGGCGTCGTCGCACTCGGCTCGGGCACCGCCCTGTGCGTGGTCGCTCGTCGCAAGACCCGCAGGGATCGACGCTGAGGACCTTCACGCTGCCAATGACCCACCACCTCCAACCCCCTAGGAGCGCCCTCGATGCCTGAGCCACTTGAGTGCCAGCACATGAACCACCTCAACGCCGTCGTCGAGTACTTCGACGAGAGCGTCGAGCACTTCACGGACCTGCTGGGCGCGCAGTTCAACTTCGATATGCCAGGCGAGCACTGGCATGCGTATCTCATGACCATCGCTGGGACGATGTTCCAGATCTTCGTGCCCCACCAGTACATCCTCCATGCCCGCATGGGTCCCTACTACGTGGGCATCGAGTACAAGATCCCCGACGTGGCCGCGGCGCGAGAGCAGCTGCCTGAACGAGGGATGCGTGTCGTGCGGGAGCTCGACGAGGCGTTCCACGTCCACCCCGCTGAGGCCTTCGGCGTCTCGTGGGAGTTCTACTCACGGAGCTTCCAAGACCCCTCCGAGGCCCCCATCCCCTACCCCGAGCCCATCTGGTCCTCCGAGCAGTTCCGAGCGCACCCCATCGGCTACACCGGCCTCAAGCGCTACAGCGTGGCCGTGGGCGACCTCGAAGCAGCCACCAGCTTCGTCGAGAGCTTCCTCGGCGGCGAGCTCCTCTACCGAGAGGACCGACCCGCCGTCAACGCGACAGGCGTCGGCTTCACCCTGGGCGACACGGTCCTCGAGCTCCTCTCGCCACTCGGCCCCGGAGCGATCGAGGACTTCCTGGCCCGCTACGGAGACGGGATCCGCTCGACGGTCTTCGCCGTGGCAGATCTGGAGCAGACCAGGTCGTACTTCGCAGCGCACGGCATCGAGCTCCACCAGGGCGATGGCCCCGACACGCTCGCGCTCGCACCGGCCGACAACATGGGCCTGCTCTTCGAGTTCTCTACCTGAGCGCGATCGAACGCCTCTCGGCTCAGCTCGGCTCGACGAGTGTGACGGTGCCCGAGGTCAGCAGGCGGTCGGCGCTCCCGGCGTCACGGATCTCGACGGTGACGACGGCGTGGCCAGCCTCATGGCGGAGCACGTGCCCAGAGGTGCGCGCCGGACCACCTCGAACCTGAGCCAGGTAGTGCAGCTGGATGTCCGTGGCCTTGAGGCCGGGGCAGAGCATCTCGGCGGCAGCCTCGACCATCATCGCCTGCGCGCCGCCGTTGATGGTTCCGATGCTGTTCGCCACGTACGGCGTGAGCTCGAGCTCGGTGGCGCCGTTCGACGAGTCGACGAGTCGAAGGCCCATGCGCTCGACGATGCTGTCCTCACCAGGGGACGCCTCGCCGTGGCCCTTGACGTCCCCGATCCACTGCGAGGGGTCATAGCCCTCGACGTCAGCAGCGGCCGATCGAGGGAGCCGGGCGAAGGTCACGAGGCACCTCGCCGCCAAGCTGAGCCCACCATGATTCGCGGAGGCGAGGGCGGCCTCGACGCCCTTGATGTCGTCGAAGCCGTGAGCGTCGTAGACCTCGGCGGTGGCCACGATCACCTTCTTGCCCAGGCGGACCAGGTAGTTGTCGACGACGATCGGACCGTCGACGAGAGGGCCGGCGCCGTAGACCGAGAGGTCCTGCGTGGCCGTCCAGTCGAGCATCGACGCCAGGGCAGGACCCGAGGTGCCCAGGTCCACGAGCATGGTGACAGCGCCGAGCGAGGCGCCACCGAAGCTCGAGCGGATGGCGTTCGTCAGTGGGGCCATGATGATCGCCCGCTCCTTGGCGACCAGCAAGGACTGCACCGCCATGTCGCCCATGAGGTTGAAGCGGCCCGGCCTCACCCGCTCCTCGCCACTCGCCGCCTGCTCTGATCCCGTGGTCATCGGACCATGCTGGCACGCCAGCATGGCCTCTCCCTCCGACGAGGGCGCCGACCGATGACGTCCGAAGCTCGTCGGGAAGTGGCCCTGAGCGACGAGGTCACAGGTACTTCGAGTTTCGAGGTAACTCGCTGGTCGCTAGCGTGCCACCGTGGCCTCTTCGAGCTCCAACCGCCGCCGCTGGATCGCCTTCAGCGTGGTGGTCACCGGCATGATCATGAACGTCCTCGATCAGACGATCGTGAACGTGGCGCTCCCCACCATCCAGCGAAGCCTCCACTTCTCTCAGGCTGAGCTCGCCTGGGTGGTCGACGCGTACCTCATCACCTTTGGTGGCTTCTTGATGTTGGCTGGTCGGCTGGCCGACCTCGTCGGTCGGAAGAAGACCTTCATGGGCGGCATCGTCGTCTTCACGGTGGCGTCCGCCCTGTGCGGCTTCGCCACCAACCAGGCCATGCTCATCGGCGCTCGCTTCCTCCAGGGCGCGGGAGCGGCGTTCTCGGCCTCCGTGGTGCTCGCCATCATCGTCAGCGAGTTCCACGAGCTCGACGAGCGAACGAAGGCCACCAACGTCTACGTGCTGGTGACCGTGGCCGGCAGCTCGCTCGGACTCCTGATCGGGGGTGTGCTCACCCAGCTGCTCAGCTGGCACTGGATCTTCTTCATCAACGTGCCCATCGGCATCGCCACCATCATCTTCGGAGCGATCCTGCTCGAAGAGAACGAGGGGCTCGGCATCAAAGAGGGCTTCGACCTGGGTGGTGCCCTGCTCAGCACAGCGGGGATGATGCTGCTCGTCTACGCCATGGTCACCGCCACCACCTACGGCTGGACCTCGGCCCACACGCTGGTGTTCGGCGGCGCGTCGATCGTGGTCCTCCTCTCGTTCTTCGTCCTCGAGGCCAGGCTGAAGAACCCGATGATGCCGACCCGCGTGCTCAAGGCGAAGGGTCTCGGTCCGACGAGCCTGGCTCGCGGCCTGCTCGCCGTCGGCATGTTCGGCACCTCGTACCTCGGCGTGCTGTTCTTGCAGCACATCTTGGGCTTCACCGCGCTCCAGACGGGCTTCGCCTACCTGCCCCAGACCCTGATGGTCTTCGCCATGATGCTCGGCCCTTCCGCATGGATCTCTCGGCGCTTCGGCCCGCAGCTGACCGCCGTCATGGGCTTCAGCATCGTGTGCGTCGGCCTCGTGCTGTTCGCCTTGGCCACCCCGAACACCGCGTACTTCCCCCAGCTGTTCTTCGCGCTCTTGGTCACCGGCCTCGGTGGGGCCATGACCTTCACGCCGTTGCTCACCATCGCGATGAGCAACCTCCCCCACGAAGATGCCGGCATCGGCTCGGGGATGATCAACACCAGCCAGCAGATGTCGATCGCCCTGGCCATCGCCGCCCTCAGCGTCATCTCAGCATCGAAGACCAAGTCGCTGGTAGCCCAGGGAAGCAACCCGATGCACGCTCTCGCCGGTGGGTACCGGCTCGGGTTCATCGTGGGTGCCGTCGCCGTGGCCCTCGGCGTCGTGGTCTGCCTGGTGCTGGTGCGAAACCCCGACCATCTCGAGGATGCGGACCTCGCTCCCGTCATGGAGTCGATGGACATCTGAGCGACGCGTCGCCTCCTCCGAGGGTGGTGAGGTGTGGACGGTGGTTGGCGTGGACCACCCTGACTTATAGCCTCGTGGAGAGCGAGGTCCGGGAGGACTGCACGATGGCCAGGTCACACTCAGGTAGTCGTGCGCTGCGACCTGCTGCGCTGCTCGTGACCGCCGCCGTGGTGGTCCTCGGCGCGCTCCCCTCCACGATCGCCGCCGCAGCAGGCCCGCCCCAGGACGACGTGATCCCCTACAACGGCACGGGCGCCCCCTCCGACCACGGCTGGTTCCAGGCCGGTCACCAGTGGGTCGGTGACTTCGGTGACCCCGACATCGTCACGGTGGGCGGCACCTACTACGCCTACGCCTCCCCCGTCGGGGGTCGAGAGCTCCCGGTGCTCACCTCCACCGACCTGTCGACGTGGACGATCAGGAGGAACTACTCGACCTCGGGGCACCACCCCGGTGACGGGAGTGGCTACGACGCGCTCACCGACACCTCGATCCCCTTTGCGATCAGGAGCATGTCGGACCCGGACGATCCGTTGCACTACAACATCTTCAACAACAACGACGGGCTGGTCACGGTGGCGTCGTGGGGCTTGGAAGACCCCCAAGGGGCGTGGATCCACAAGGACTACTGGGCTGCGGGGGTGGGTCAGATCGGCAGCTCGTGGTACGCGTACAGCGCCGTCAAGGTGTCCAACGTCTATGGCGACCCCTACGGTCGGTTCTGCCTCACCGTGGCCAAGGCGAAGAGCCCGCTCGGCCCCTTTCGAGACGTCTCGGGGTCGGCGCCCATCCAGTGCGAGCCCGCGTCCAGGGAGCCAACCGGCTCGATCGACCCCTTCCCGTACCACGACCCGATCTCAGGCAACTACTACCTGCTCTGGAAGGCGGCCGGTGTCGTCGGAGGCATCCCCTCGGCCATCAAGTCGGTCCAGCTCGACCCTGCCACCGGCCTTCCGATCCCCCACGCACCTCACACGATCCTCTTGACGACGAACTACGCCGCCCCGTGGGAGGGCTCCACCATCGAGAACCCGTCCATGGTCTATTACGAGGGCAGGACCTACCTGTTCTACTCGGCCAACAACTCGGCTGCGGACGCCTCGGGCAACTCGAACTACGCCACGGGCTACGCCATCTGTTCCGGCCCGCAGGGGCCCTGCACCCGACCAACGCCCCAGACGCCGCTCTTGGCCAGCATGGGAGCCATCGATGCCGCGCAGCAAGGGCCCGGCGGCTCCGACGGCTTTCTCGACGCTGCAGGCAACCTCCACGTCGCCTACGCCACCTACTGGCTGAACGAGACGCCTCGACCAGGGGGCTTGCGCCCGCGGCGCCTCCACATCGCCACGCTGCACGCCAACGCCCACGGCGTGCTCAAAGTCACCGTTCGCGGTTGAGCTGAGCGCCCGAAGTCCTCACCGCTCGATCCCGAGCCTTGGGGGCGGTCTCCTGGACACGTCGCTGGTCGACGTCGCCTCCCCCACCGCTCCTGTGACGCCTCAGCCTCCGATCACCTCCTGGCCACGGCGATCCGTCTGGCCCGAACGCGGCCTGCATGGGCGATCACGTGATCCTGGTACCTTGATCGGAAGCGGAATCCCCCATTCCGATACCTGACACCCCCGAAGGCGACCCATGGCGAAGCGCATCAGCTATCAGACGACGTTCGTGATCCTGGCCCTCTCGGCCATGGCCTTCAGCATGCTCCAGTCCCTCATCGTGCCGGCGATCCCCGATCTTGAGAAGGCGCTGCACACCTCGACCACCGCAGCCGACTGGCTGCTCACCGGCTATCTGCTGAGCGCGGCGATCTGCACCCCCATCTTGGGCCGCGTGGGTGACTCGATCGGCAAGGAGAAGATGCTCGTCATCGTGCTCGTCACCTTGTCGGTGGGGACGCTCATCAGCGCCGTGGCCACCAGCTTCCCGCTCATGCTCTTCGGTCGGCTCATCCAGGGTGCCGGCGGCGCGATCTTCCCCCTCTCCTTTGGCGTGATCCGTGACGAGTACCCGAGAGAGAAGGTGGCCAGCGGTATCGGGATGCTCTCGGCCATCTTGGGCATCGGCGTCGGCCTGGGCATCGTCCTGGCCGGACCGATCATCCAGCACCTCAGCTACCACTGGCTCTTCTGGTTCCCGCTCTTCCTCACGATCCCCGCCGCCATCATGACGGCGATCTTCATCCCGGCCTCGGACGATCGAGCCTCCGGGCGCATCAACTGGCTCGGGGCTCTGATCATGTCGGCCTGGCTCACGACGGGCCTGCTGGCCATCTCCTACGGGCCTACCTGGGGCTGGAAGAGCACCTCGGTGCTCTGCCTCTTCGCTGCGACCATCGTGCTGATCCCGTGCTGGATCTTCTCGGAGATCCGCTCGAAGACTCCGATGGTCGACATGAAGATGATGCGGATCCCGGCCGTCTGGACGACCAACCTCACCGCCTTGCTCTTCGGCTTCGGCATGTACGCGATGTTCATCATCATGCCGCAGTTCGCTCAGACGCCTTCGAGCACCGGCTATGGCTTCGGCGCCTCGGTGACCCGCTCTGGGCTCTTCCTGCTCCCCTTCGCCCTGGCGATGCTGTTCATCGCCCCGCTGACCGGCAAGCTGACCTTGGCGTTGGGGTCCAAGCCGCTCTTGATCATGGGGTCGGTCTTCGCTGCGGTGGCCTACGCCTTCTTGGCCGTCGCCCACTCCAAGCCCCTCGACCTCTACATCGCGGCCGGCCTCTTGGGCATCGGCGTGGCCTTCGGGTATGCGGCGATGTCGAACCTCATCGTCGAAGCCGTGCCCGCCAACCAGACTGGTGTGGCCACAGGCATGAACACCAACATCCGGAACATCGGCTCGGCCCTGGGGAGCGGCATCGCCACCAGCCTCATCATCTCCAGTGCGCTGATCCATGGCTACCCCGGCGAGCACGGCTACGTGCTGGCCTTCATCATCTGCAGCGTCGCTCTGGTGATCGCTGCGATCATCGGCTTCTTGATCCCGACCAGAGAAGGACCTTCGATCGTCGCGTCCGAGTCTCACCCAGGGCTCATCGGCGAGGCTGAGGTCTTCGTCGGCTCCATCGGCTACGTGGACGAGAGCTGAGATGACGGCCAAGCTCGCTGACGCACCCGAGATCGCCGAGGCGAAGCCCCTTCGACGTGACGCCAGGGTCAACCTCGATCGGATCATCGTGGCCGCTCGAGAGGTCTTCGCCACCCACGGCTACGACGCCTCGATGGAGCAGATCGCCTCGGCCGCCAAGGTAGGGGTGGGCACGCTCTACCGCCGCTTCCCCACCAAAGCCGACCTCTTCGCCGCCGTCGCTGACGCGGCCACCGATCGGACTCGCCAGATCGCCCGAGAGGTCTTGGCCGAGGTGCCCGCCTCTGACGGCGTCTTCGAGTTCATCCGGCGCTGTATCGACACCCCGGGGTGCTGGCGCGCCACCACGTCGAGGCGACCGTGGAGCGGCGAGGGGGCTGACCGAGCGCTCGGCAACCTGATGCCGGTCATCGCCAAGATCGTCAGGGCCGGCCAGGCCGCAGGCACCGTGCGAGGCGATCTCGCCGCCACCGACGTGCTCGTCACCATGATGTCGGTGCGCTCCATCCGTGACCTCTGCGACGAGGACGCGCCCGGCGCCTCTCGGCGCTTCTTGGAGCTGGCCCTCGACGGACTGCGCCAGAGCTCGACGGCGCCATCGGTGCCCCCGATGACGACCAAGCAGCTCGGGCGGGTGCTCACCGAGCACTGAAAACACCGAGGGAACCAAGAGAGCCCCTCCATGACGGAGGGGCTCTCTTGACGTGAGCGACGCTGTGGTCGCCAGGGCGTGTGCTCGGGCTAGGAGCCGATCACCATGCCGATGCCGGCTGCCTCGTTCTGCTTCTTCCACTCGCTGCGCGACTGGCGGGTGACGTCGACGTCCTTGGCCAGCGCGCGGAGCGCACCGACGGTGGCCTGCTCCTTGGTGGTGTGCTTGAACGGGTCCCAGTCGAAGAAGCGACAGGAGTTCTCATAGGTGATCTTCGGGATCTCGTCGTCACGAACGCCCGTGTCTTGGAACTCGTCCCAGGTGTACTCGGGCGAGAAGGGCCACGTGGTGTCGGTGTGGGGGTAGTCGCACTCCCACGCGATGTTGTCGATCCCGATCCGGTCACGAAGCAGCAAACCCGACGGGTCCGTGATGTAGCAGGCCAAGATGTGCTCCTTGAAGACCTCGGAGGGCAGCTTGCCGCCGAAGTCGTCGCCGCCGTGGAGCCACTCTTGGTTCATGAAGTGGCGGTCGATGCGGTCGAAGTAGAACGGGATCCAGCCGATGCCACCCTCCGAGAGGGCCACCTTGAGGTCGGGGAAGGCACGCAGCGTCGGGCCGAACAGGAGGTCCTGCGCGGTGATCGCGCTGATCTGACAGGCCAGCACCATCAGGTGGTCGACCGGGGCCTCCTTGGGCTTCTGGATGACGTCGAAGCCGCCTCCGATGTGGAGCGAGAGCACCATGTTGGTGTCGCACAGCGCCTTGAACATCGGGTCCCAGTAGCCCGAGAGGAAGCTCGGGAAGCCTTGGACGTGCGGCGTCTCCAAGAAGCTGATCGAGCGACAGCCCTTCTTGGCCAGGCGGTGCACCTCTTGTGCGGCCAGGTCCACGTCCCACATCGGCACGAGTCCCAAGGGGATGAAGCGGCCCGGGTAGGAGCCTGCCCACTCGTCGACGGCCCAGTCGTTGTACGCCTGGAGCATCACGAGGGCCATCTCGTGGTCACCGCTCTCGGTGAAGGTACGGGCGTTGAACCCCGCCATGGTCGGGAAGTTCATCGACGCCAGCATGCCGTTGGCGTTCATGTCGTTGATGCGCTCGTGGACGTCGAAGGTCCCAGGGCGCAGCTCAGAGTACGAGCCGGGGTTGAAGCCCCACTCGGACTTCGGCCAGCCGACGGTGGCCGCCATGCCGAAGGGCGTCGAGACGGCGGTGCCGCCGAAGACCCACTCATCGACGCCGGTCGCCGTGTTGCGGACGACCTTCGGTGCCTGATCGGCCCACTTGGCCGGCACGTGGTTCTTGTACATGTCGGGTGGTTCGATCATGTGATCGTCGATGCTCACCATGATCATGTCTTCGAGCTTCATTGCCACTCCCCCTACTAGAGATCTTCTCTGTTGCCACGATCCCCGAGCCTCGTGGCCCGTTCCTCGTGTCGCTGTCTTGCTCCTCGAACTAGTTCTAGCCTCTAACTACTTCCCTGAGCGTACCGGGACCGGGGCGTGCACGGTCCCCACCTGCTCAGATGCTGACCGGCACCGACGAGGGGCCCCGCACGGTGTTGGTGGCGACGTAGGTCACCGCCGAGCGATCAACGCTCCACTCGGGGAAGCGCCGGAACACCTCTTGGAGGGCGACCTTGCCCTCCATGCGGGCGAGCGCGGCGCCCAAGCAGAAGTGCGCGCCGTAGCCGAAGGCCACGTGGCGCTCGGTCTTGCGATGGAGGTCGAACACGTCCGCGTTCGGGTACTTGCGCTCGTCGCGACCTGCCGAACCGGTGAGCAGCGCGACCGTCGAGCCCTCAGGGATCGTGACCCCGTGCAGCTCGACGTCCTTGGCGGCGTAGCGGCCCTGGATCGGAGACGGCGCCTCAAGGCGCAGGAGCTCTTCGATCCCGGTCGGGATGAGGTCAGGGTTCTCGACCATCTCCTTGCGGGCGTCGGCGTACTCCTCGAAGACCAGCGAGGCCCAGCCCAGCATGCGAGCCACGGTCTCATTGCCCGCGTTCGAGATGAGCGCCAGCATGCCGACGACCTCCATGTCGTCGAGCTTGCGGACCTCTCCGTCGACGGTCGTCATGTCGGCCTCGAGCATGGCGGAGATCATGTCGTCGGTGGGGTTCTTGCGACGAAGGGCAATCTGCTCGAGGTAGTACGTGACGGTGTGGCCCATGGCCTCTTGGGCTTCGGGGGTCATGCCCTCGACACCCTCTTCGCGGTGCAGGCCGATGTCGCTCCACTCGCGGAGCTGGTCGTGATCCTCCTCGGGGAAGCCGAGCAGGCTCGAGATCACCATGACGGGCAAGCGCATGCCGAAGTCGGTGACGAAGTTGAAGCCATCGGAGCCGACGAAGGGGTCGAGGTACTCACCGCACAGCTTGACGATGCGCTCTTCGAGAGCAGCGATCCGGCGAGGGGTGTAGGCCCGATTGACGACCTTGCGATAGACGTCGTGGGTGGGAGGATCCATCATGATCATGATGGGGAACGGGATGGGCTCGCCGATGCTGTCGAGCGTGATGCCCCTCGCCGAGCTGAAGCTGACCGTGTCGAGCGACGCGTTGAGCACGTCATCGAAGCGGCTCAGCGCGTAGAAGTTGAACGGCTCGTTGTAGTAGACGGGCGCCTCATCGCGGAGCCGTCGCCAGTCGTCATACGGCGCCTGTCGTTGGTTCGCGTTGTACGGATCCCAGTAGGGCGCCGTCGTTTTCGAGTCGGTCATGATCCCCCATTTCGACGTCACCGTCGATTCTAGGTCGGAGGGATCACCCTTCCATCTCGAAGAGATCCATACCTAGTCGGCGTCTAAATCCTCTGACTGCCCGACGCGCCTGGACGCGATCGTGGCGAGCCCTCGATGGCTCAGTACTCCTCGCGGAAGTTGCCGATGAACGTCAGGCGGTTCCCGTCAGGGTCGACGATCGATGAGAGGGTCACGCCCTTGTTCACCTCGTCGATCGAACTCGGCTGGAGCCCTCGCTGCTCGAGCCCCGCCACGTGCGCGGCCAAGTCCTCGACCGAGAAGTTCACGAGGCCCGACCCCGCACGCTCGGGGTCCAAGAACACCTGGAGCCACGCCGACTCGGTGAGCTGCCACTCGACCAAGGTGCCCATGGGCCGATTGCGCGGCGGTGCGCCAAGCAGCGATTGGTAGAAGGCACTCGAGCGGGCCACGTCGCTGACCGGCACCACAGCTAGGACTCGATCGATCGCCATCGCGCGCCTCCCTGCCTCGTCGTAGAGATCGAAGGTGCTCTACCCAGCGAGCAGCACATCACGCACGCTTCTTGGAGAAGACCGAGACAGAGCGGCGCTCGCCACCCGCGAAGCCTCAGCGAGGCGAGGTGTGCTTCGCTCGCACGACAGCACGCTGGTGCGCACGTGGCGAGCCGGTCTCACACGAGAGCTTGAGCAGGACCGGCACCAGTGCCGCCGAGGCGACGAGCATGGTGACCAGGACCTCGATGGGATGCTCCATGATCGTCTCCTTGGGGGTGAAGGTCGGGCCTTTCGCTCTCCATGGTGCAGGGGTCCCATGAACGCTCGGTGAAGGGAGGCTAAGAATCTCGTCAACTCGCCGCAACGGCGTCGCCGAAGCGGAAGCTCGACGAGCTCAGCGAGTCCCAGAAGTCGTCCTGGTGGTAGAAGCGCGTCGCTCGCTCGTGCTCGGCGGCGCCCACCGCCACGAACAGCGGGGCGAGGTGATCTTCCGCCGGATGGCTCGCCCGGGCCGACGGAGCCTGCTCCCAGCGCCGGAGCAGCTCGGTGCGCTCCTCGGGGCTCACGTCGACCAGCGCATGGGTGAGCCACTCATCGAACGCCCCCGAGGCGACGCTGCCGCTCGGTCCGAAGTCAGCCAGGTTGTGATAGCTGAAGCCGCTGGCGAAGACCAGGACGTTCTCTCCCCTGAGGGGAGCCAGCGCCCGACCAGCCGCCAGGTGCTCGTCCACGTCGTAGCCCACCTTGAGCGAGAGCTGCACGATCGGGACGTCGGCATCTGGGTACATCACGAACAGGGGGGCGAAGACCCCGTGGTCGAAGCCCCGCTGGTCGTCGAAGCGCACCGAGATGCCGGCGCTCGCCAGGAGCTCGCCCGCTCGCCGGGCCAGCTCGGGAGAGCCAGGGGCGGGGTACTCGATCTCATAGGTCTCGGGCGGGAAGCCGCCGTAGTCGTAGAGCATCGGGGGCATGGGGCTCGTCTGGAGGGTGAACTCGCGCTCCTCCCAGTGCCCTGAGATGACGAGGATCGCGCTCGGCGTCTCGGCCAGCTGGCCCGGGATCGACTGGAGCGATTCTTCGAGCGGCGTCCAGTCGCCCGGCAGCAGATCCTTGATCCACGGCCACGGTCCGCCGCCATGCGACGCGAAGTACGTCGGGGTCAGACCGGGTGGCGTCACGGCGTCGCTCACCGAAGCGCTGCTTCTCGCTGCGACTCGAACGTGGGCGTCAGCTGGACGTCGATGAGCTCGACCAGCGGCGGAGGGAGGACGCCACGGACGATGGCCACCTGCTCCTCGGGCCCGGCGAAGAAGATCCATGGGAGGAAGAACCCTCGCTCACGATCGGACATCTCGACCAGCTGGCGCTGACCGAAGGCAGCCATCTCCTCAGACGACATCACCTCTTGGATGAGCGGGAAGATGGTCTCCTCCTCGTCGTCGAGGTGCACGCCCATGGCGGAGGCCAGCAGGCCTGAGACCTCGGGATCCACGCCGAGGGCTCCCTCGGGACCGCCGAGCTCGTCGATGAGTGCGGCGACCTCGCGGTGCTGGGCCTCCATCCGCTCGAGATCCTCAGCCGCGCCCGCGTCCGAACGGTCGGCCAGCAGCGGCCAGAGTCGGACGTCTTCGGTCTCATGGTGGTGGTGGAGCGCTTCGCTCAGCTGACCCCAGTAGCCGAGGGCCGCATCGGACGGCTCCTTCGCCGGCAGCGCTGCGAAGGCAGCCAGGTCTCGCCGGATCGCTCCGTGGATGAGGTAGACGATCGTCAGATCTGCCAGGTCGTCCATCGCGGTTCCCTTCGTTTGCTTGGCTCTAGGTATACCAAGCGACGAGAACCCACGGCCCTGGCTCAGGTGGCGAAGTAGTGCCCCGCGTCGAGATCGGCGAGGAGACCGGGGTGCGTGGGCTCCCAGCCGAGGAGCTCTCGGGTCCGCACGTTCGACGTGGGGTTGTCGAGCTGCACGAGCATCCCGAGGAACCCGAAGTGCGCATCAGCCTCGCTCGCCTCGATGCCGCGCACCGGCACGCCCAGGTGCTCGCCGATCGAGGTGGCGATGGCCTTGAAGGCAATGCCCTCATCACCCACGCCGTGCAGGCGCGTCCCGGCGGGCGCCTTCTCGATCGCCAGGCGATAGAGCGAGGCAGCGTCCAGGACGTGGACCGCGGGCCAGCGGTTGGATCCCTCGCCCACGTACGCAGCGAAGCCCTGCTGGCGAGCGATGTCGATGAGACGGGGCACGAAGCCGTGGTCACCCGGACCGTGGACCGAAGGTGACAACCGCACGACCGACGAGCGCACGCCGCGCTCGGCCAGGGCGATCGTCGCCAGGTCGGACGCCACGCGAGGGAGGCCCTCCTCGAGGACGTCGGCTTCGGTGCCGACCCGACCGAGCAGGGCGAGGGTCAACGTGCCCGACGCGATGGTGAAGGCCTTGTCGGTCCCTTCGAGCACGTCGCCCATCGCAGCGATAGCGCGCTGGTCTTGAGCAGCGGCTGCCGCCATGTCGGTGAAATCGTGGTTGTAGGCGAGGTGGATGACGGCGTCGGCGTGCTCTGCTCCCTCCGCCAAGCTGCCGAGATCGTCGAGATCGCCGCGATGGACCTCGACGCCACGAGCCTCGAGGGCGTCGGCGGCGGCCCGTGAGCGAGCGAGACCGAGGACCTGATGGCCTGCTCCGAGAAGCTCGGCCGTGGTGGCCGAGCCGATGAAGCCCGATGCCCCTGTGATGAAGACCTTCATGCGTGAACCTCCGTGAGTCATGTCATGTTCTGTCATCACCCTAGCACCATCATGTCAGTCTCTGTCATCAAGTACGATGTTCCCGTGGGACGCTGGGAGCCAGACGCGAAGGGCAGGCTGGAGCAGGCAGCCCTCGAGCTCTACGTCGAGCACGGCTTCGACCAGACCACGGTGGCCGACATCGCCACGCGCGCGGGGCTCACCGAACGCACCTTCTTCCGCTACTTCTCCGACAAGCGCGAGGTCCTCTTCTCGGGGGCCGGCGCACTCCAAGAGCTGCTCGTCGCTGCGGTCACCGACGCCCCGGCGCAGCTCGCACCGCTCGACGCCGTCGCCGGCGCACTCGAGCAGGCGGCCGTGTTCTTGGGCGCTCGCCACGAGCTGGCCCACCAGCGCCAAGCCATCATCGTCGCCACTCCGGAGCTCCACGAGCGCGAGCTCATCAAGATGGCGACGCTGGCGTCAGCCATCGCTCAGGCGCTGCGCGAGAAGGGCGTGCGCGAGCCCGCCGCCAGCCTCACTGCCGAGTCCGGCATCGCAGTCTTCAAGATCGCCTTCGGCCGATGGGTCGATGGCACAGGTGCCACCGAGCTCTCGGACGAGATGCACGAGTCGTTCCTCGAGCTCAAAGCGGTGACCTCAGGCTCCTGAGGACGAGTCGCTCCCTCAGCGCTCGAGCACGTCACGCGGCGGGTTGGTGATCCAGATGCCGGCGAGGACGCCACCGAGCGCGCACGCCGCACCCGAGAGCAGGACCGCGGAGCGGAACCCTTGGGAGAACTCCTCGGGGTGCAGGTAGCTCTGGCCGGTGATCCCGACCACGCCGGGCAGGACGGCGACCGCCATCAAGCCCCCGATGCGAGCCACGGAGTTGTTGACCGCCGAGGCCAAGCCCGCGTGCTCGCCGGGCAGCGCGCCCAGCGCCGTGGCGGTGAGCGGGGCGACCGTGACGGCGAGCCCGGCTCCGAAGACCACCACGGCCGGGAGGACCCCGGTGAGATAGGAGCTGTCCGTGGTGGTCTTGACCAAGAGGGCGAGACCAGCCCCGACGATCACAGGCCCCACCCCCATCTGGAGCCGAGGACCGAGCCGCGTCGCCAGCTGGCCCGAGCGAGCGGAGAAGACCAGCATGATCAGCGTCAGGGGCAGCAGCGCGAGGCCCGACTCGAGAGGTGAGTAGCCGTCGACCACCTGGAGCTGGATCGGCAGCAGGAACAGCGCGCCACCCAGTGCGCCGTAGACGATGAAGGTGACCACGTTGGTCACCGAGAACTGTCGGACCCGGAAGACCGAGAGCGGCAGCATGGGGGCTCGGGAGCGCTGCTCGACGAGGACAAAGCCCGCGCTGGCGACCACACCGACGACGAGCGTGACGACGACCGAGGGCTTGGACCAGCCGACTCCTGGACCTTCGATCAGGCCGTAGGTGATCCCGCCAAGGCCGAGGAACACCAGCAACGCGCCAAGGACATCGATGTGGTGGCTGGCCTTCGGATCACTCGACTCGGGGACGTGGCGCACCGAGGCCAAGAGCACGACGACCCCGATCGGCACGTTGATGAGGAAGATGTAACGCCAGGAGGCCACGGCGATCAGGTAGCCACCGAGCAGGGGACCAGCCGCGTTCGCCACGCCACCCAAGCCAGACCACAGGCCAATGGCTCTCCCCCGGTCTTCACGGCGGAAGGAGGCCTGGATGATCGCCAGGCTGCCTGGTGTCAGCAGCGCCGCGCCGACGCCCTGGAGGATGCGAGTGGCGATGAGCATCGTGACCCCGGTGGCCAGGGCGCAGGCCGCCGAGGCGATCGTGAACCAGATCACCCCGATCAGGAAGATGCGCCGTCGACCGAACTGGTCACCAAGCGCGCCGCCCAGGATCAGCAGCGACGAGAGCGCCAAGGCGTAGCCGGTGACCACCCATTGGAGGGATCCGAGGGTGGCGCCGTACTGGCGCCCGATGGTGGGCAGGGCGATCCCCACCACCGTCGAGTCGATAGCCGCCATGCCCGAACCGATGACCGTGGCGGCGATGACCCATCGGCCCGCGGAGCTCTTGACCTGGAGCGAGGACATCAGCGCTGCCGCTCGCTCACGAGTCGCGCCTGTGGCCCCCGCTCCCTCACAGCGCTCCAAGCCAACCGACAGGCGCGCTCCGCGTGGTGCCGAGCAGCGCTCCAGAGCTGCGCACGCTTCTTGTCGACGGGCTGGACGCCAACTACGACGTCGCCGTGGGAAGCGGGCTTGGAAGGGAGCTCTCGGTCGTGGTCGCTCTCGTGAGGCGTAGCGCCGAGAGCGAGGTGACAACAAGCGAAAGCCACACCGTCAGGGTTCGCCGGACCACACGGTTCACCAACCGAAACCTACTTTCAGGCCACCGCTCGCGCCGTGAGTGCCACCGGGTCGACCCCGACCGGGCCGCGCCCAGACCTTCATCGGCGCTCGTGGCTACATTGCCCAGAGAGGTTGTGATCGAGCGCAAGGAGCTGATGCGCCATGGAAGCGAAGAATCTCGCCAAGCTCTACGACTTGGACACCCTCGCATGGCAGGACGTGATCGCCAGGCTGGATCGGGGCATCAGTCAGGCTCCGGGATCCGGAGGACCCGATCGGCACACCTCCTGGCTCGCCACGATCAATCTCGACGGCAGTCCCCACGTGACCGGCGTCGGTGCGCTCTTCGTCGAGGGCGCCTTCTGGTTCGAGACGGGAGCGACCACGCGCAAGGGTCGCAACCTCGACCGTGACCCGCGTTGCAGCTTGAGCGTGGCAACTGTCGAGTACGACCTCACCGTCGAAGGCCGAGCGTCGAAGGTGACCGACAGAGCCCGCGTCGCCACGATGGCAGCAGCGTGGCGCGCCCAAGGGTGGCCGGCGGAGATCGACAGCTCGGGTCTCGCCTTGACCGCCGAGTACAGCGCCCCCTCCGCCGGGCCTCCCCCTTGGTCGATCTACCGGATCGAGATCGAAGCAGCGACCGCCCTGCAGACCGTGGCCCCAGGTGGCGCGACTCGCTGGCGCTTCAACGCTCCCTGATCCAGCGGCCGGCAGCCAGCACGGGATCTGACGCTCTAGACCGAGACCACCGGCTCTTCGACGGGCTGGATCTCGTCGCTCGCCGCGCCACCTTTGGGGCGCACCAGCGGACCCAGCGCTGCACCCACAAGGGCGACGGAGCCGGCCACGAACATCGTCGTGTGCAGGCCGGTCATGAACGCGGCGTGGCTTCCCTGGGTGATCGCTGCGGCGATCCGGGCCGACGTCCCTCCCGGGATCGGCGCCAGCCCTTGGGAGACCGTGGTGCCCTGCTTGGCCAGCTGGTGAGCGAGCCCAGCGGGCACACCGCTCGTCGTCAGATCCGAGTGCAGCACCCGAGCAACTGAGGTGAAGAGGATCGAGCCGCAGATGGCCGTGCCGAGCACGCCACCGAGCTGGATGGCGGTCGTCTGGATCCCGCCCGCGACACCAGCTTCGTCCTCTGAGACCTCGCCCACGATCGAGTCGGTGGCGGCGGTCACGACGAAGCCGATGCCGAGGCCGATCAAGATGAACTCGGGCCACAGGTGGGCATACGACGAGTCTGCTTGGAGCGTGGTCAACGCGAAGAGCGCCACCGAGGTGACCAAGAGGCCGACGGTGATCGGCACCCAGGCTCCGAACCTCTCGACCATGCGAGACCCGATCGGCCCCGAGAAGGCGAAGGTGATCGTGAGCGGCATCAGTCGGAACCCCGCTGCGATCGGGCTGTAGCCGTGGACGCTCTGGAGGTAGAGCGAGATGAAGAACAGGACGCCGAAGAGGGCGAAGAAGTTGAGCAGCACGATGACCGTGCTGGCGGACACCGCCCTGATGCGGAAGATCTCCATCGGCACCATGGGTGCCTTCACGCGGTTCTCGATGACCACGAAGACCACCAGCAAGAGCAGCCCGACACCGACCAGGAGCCACGTCGAGGTGGCTCCCCAGCCCCAGCTCTGCGCTTTGACGAGCCCGTAGACGATCGCAGAGAGGCCGGCAGCCAACGTGATGACGCCGGGGATGTCGAAGCGCTCGATGACCGACTCGCGCGACTCCTTGAGCACCAGCATGCCGATGATCAGCGTGGCGATGCCGACCGGGATGTTGAGGAAGAACACCGCTCGCCATGAGTAGTGCTGCACCAAGATGCCGCCGATGACGGGACCGGCCGCCGTCGCCGCTGCTGAGGCGCTGACCCAGAGGCCGACCGCTCGATTGAGCGCGTCGCCGGGGAACGCCGCCTTCAGCAGCGCCAGCGTGTTCGGCATGATCAGAGCTCCGAAGAGTCCTTGGACGCATCGCAGACCGATGACGGCGTAGATGTCCCCGGCGAAGCCGATCGCTAGCGAGCTCGAGCGCGAAGCCGACGACACCGATCAGGAACATCTTTCGCCGCCCGTAGCGGTCGCCGAGCTTGCCGCCCAAGATCAGCGTGACGGCGATCACCAGGAGGTAGGAGTTCGTCACCCACTGCAGGTTGGCGAGCGAGGCGTGGAAGTCGCGACCGATGTAGGGGTTGGCGACAGCGACGACCGAGCCATCGATGCCGACCATGATGACGCCGAGCGCCACCGTGATCAGTGTCCACCAGGAGTTGTCGAGCAGCGTGCTCGTGGTGGGCTTGGTAGGCGTGGGGGACGCCGGGTCAGCCATCTCGCTGCCTTCCTCATTCATGTCGTAGGATGCCATTATGGCAGAAGATGACATAATGGCTCAAGTAGCCATCGTAGGGGCGTCTGAGACGTCCCGAAGCGCGAGACGCCACGAGGAGGTGCCATGTCGAGTGGCCTGAGCGAGCGCACCAGAGAGCGGACTCGTCGAGAGATCGCCGACGCGGCCGGCCAGCTCTTCATCGAGAAGGGCTACGCGGCCACCACCGTCAAGGACATCGCCGAGGCGGCGGACGTGTCGTCTCGCACCTTCTTCCGCTACTTCCCGAGCAAAGAAGACGTCGTCACCGACTTGGCCAGCAGCACCATGGACGCCACGATCGATCTGCTGGGCCAGCACGACAAAGGCGACAGCCTGCTCTCTGCGCTCAAGGTCGTCCTCCACGCCACCTTGGCCCGCGTCGCCGACGACCCCGAGCCGGCGAGGAAGTTCCAGTTCCTGCTCCGAGACACGCCTGAGCTCCGGGGACGCTGGCTCGAAGAGCAGCGCCGCAACAGGGATCGCTTGGCCGAGCGCGCTGGCCCCTTGGTTCACCAAGCGCTCGAACCCGATGGCCGCGGAGCTGGCCGCTGGCGCAGCCTTGCTGGCCCTCGACGTCGCCGTCCTCGAGTGGGCGCAACCATGACACCTCGGCCGACCCCACGCGTCTGCTCGATCAGGCCTTGGGTGTCATCGGGAGCGATCAGCTCTTCTTGATGAAGCGCTGATCGCCGTTCAGCGCAGCGCCCGTGCCCGATGGATCCTCGTCGTGGCGAGGCCGCCGAGGCCCACGAGCGCGACCACGACCCCCATCCACGGCGAGGCGGTGACCCCGAGGACGAGGCCCGCGACCAAGAGCACGCCGGCGAGCACGAGCCGCATCGGTCGATCGAGGCCGTCGAGGTGACCGAGGAGCCTTCGAAGCGCCATCGGTGAGCGTGCTCGTGCGCCGACGAAGACACCGAGGCCGCGCACGAAGCCGAACACGCAGCCCGCCGTCAAGGCGAAGGGCCACGATCCGCTGAGCGAGGCCAGGGCCACCGTGGCGAAGACGCCAGCGGTCATCACGTAGGTGGTGACACCCGCTCCGATCTGCCAGCCGAAGCCGAGCCCGTAGAACCACCCTCGGTACTGATCGAGCCATCGCTCGTTGACCTGGCGGCGAAGCACCGGCATCTGGATCCCGAAGATCCCAAAGTCGGCCAGTGACGCGCCGAGGGCGGCCACGCTGGCCAGGGCGAGGGCCACCTCGATGCTGGGACCGAGAGCGTGGACCACCACCGCCAAGACGGCGATCCCGACGCCGAACGTCGCTCCCCCGAGGATCGCACCGACGAGGAACCACGAGGCCGTCAGCCCGTAGCGATGCTTCCTGCCCTTCTCGGCGAAGGGATTGATGCTGGTGAGCATCGAGAGGCCGCAGGGCGACCAGATCCCCCGGACCGCGCTCAGCACGGCCACGATGAGCGCTACGACCTCCAACAGGTCGTTCTGCCACCCTGTGGGCACTATCGACACCTCCAGCACCTGGACCTAGGGTTCACTCTAAGCCCTCGACGAAGGAGTTCACTGAGTGCTCATCGTGCTCATCATCGGCTGCGTCGTGCTCGTCATCGCCACCGTCTTCATCACCGCCCTCGTCGCCTCCTACGCCCAGCTCGAGCGACGGGTGGAGCATCTCTCGCAGGCCAACGAGCTCTCAGTCCCCATCGAGCTGTCCTCTCAGCCGGCTGCCGTGCCCACTGGCGTGGGAGGTGCGGCGGGTCGAGCGGCACACGACCTCTCGGGCATCACGCTGAGCGGTGACGCTCGCACGGTCGCCACCGTCGGGGTCGAGCACACCACGCTGCTCGCCTTCCTCTCGAGCGGCTGCAGGACCTGTGGCCGCTTCTGGGAGACGCTTCGGAACGAGGGCCCTCCCGAGATCGGTCCCACGACCAGACTGGTGGTGCTGACGAAGGGTCCAGACGCCGAATCGCCGACCGACCTGCGGCGAGTCGCCGACGGGGTCGACGTCGTCATGACCACCGAGGCCTGGCAAGACTTCGAGGTCCCGGGCACGCCCTTCTTTGTCCTCGTCGACGGCAAGACCGGTCGAGTGGCCGGTGAGGGCACCGCACTCGGCTGGGACGAAGTCCGCAACCTCGTGGCGCTGGGCCTCGGCGACGCGTCGATCCTCACCGGCGTCGACACCTCCGCGATGAAGCCGTCGAGCGACGCCGAGAGAGAGTCGATGGTTGACCAGATCCTCATGGACGCTGGGATCTTCCCGGGCGACCCCTCGCTCTATCCCCTCGATGCAGACGCATCGAACCACGAGGACTGAGCGTGGCCACCTCCCTTCGTGCCCACGGGATCCGAGCGGAGCTCCCGAATGGCTGGGAGGGCCGGATCACCCAGCTCGCTCCCGTGATGCCGACCAACGCCGCCCTCAAGAGCGCCGGAGCTCTCGTCCAGACGGAGATCACCCGACCGTTCGCCCACTTCGCCAACATGGCGCTGCCACCGAACACCAACGCCTTCGGCGGCGGCGCCGTCGAGCAGCTCGGGGCTGAGCACAGCTTGATCTGCCTGATCGAGTACTCCCCCGAATGCGTGGGCACCGCGCTGTTCAGCAAGCACCGCCTCCCAAGGAAGCTCTTGCCGCGGGACTTCAACCGGCGAGGCTTGCAACGCATCATCCCGGGCCAAGCCGGCTCGCAGACCTTCCTCACCGAGGCCGGGCGTCCCTTCTGCCTCTACGTCGTCGTGGGCTCGTATCTTCGGCTGGGCACCCTGACCCGCCAGATCAACTCGGTGCTGCGCGGCATCCACGTGGACTCGGTGGCTGCCTCGTGAGCGACGCGGCGACCACGGGCACCACGAAGCTGCTCCGCAAGATCGGTGACGCCCTCGGTGGGAGCAGGTTCTCGAGACGGGGCTTCTTGGGTCGCGTAGCCGTCGTTGGCTCGGCGATCTCGCTCGACCCGATCAACTTCGCCACCAAGCCAGCCTCGGCCTACGACGCGGTCTGCGGCGCGGACGCGGACTGCGCGTCGGGCTACAGCGTCTTTTGCTGCACGATCAACAACGGCGGCAACTTCTGCCCGGACGGTTCGTTCCTCGGTGGCTGGTGGAAGGCCGACAACTCTGGCTTCTGCTGCGGAGGGCCGCGCTACTACCTCGACTGCAACGTCTCGTGCGGCGCCGGCTACTCCTGTGGGTGCGAGACCTCGCCGGACACCTGCGACAACCGCAAGATCGCCTGCAACCAGTTCCGCTACGGCCAGTGCAACCTCGAGATCGACTGCTACGGACCGGTCCTCTGCCGAGTGATCACCTGCACCCCGCCCTGGGTCTTCGACTCGGCGTGCACGTCCTCCTCTGCGACCGACCAGAACACCGTCTCGCACACCGCACCCTGTCTTCCGGGCCAGTGCCCCGATCCGCTGACGCTGCACTACTACGACCTCGGTGGACCAGGGGGAGCGTTCGGCCCCGAGGTGGCTGGGGTTCAGAGCATCCCGTGGGGCACCTGGCTCCAGCTCACCAACGGCGCGCTCTTCGAGGTCTACCCCTCAGGCTTCACCTCGACCTTCGGGGCTCTCTACGCCAACTACCTCGCGCTGGGCGGCCCGAACGCTGTCGGGGTGCCCTACGCCGACGACAAGGTCTGCGTCGACGGCATCGGTCAGTACAACGTCTACAACCGTGTCGAGGGCTCTGCCTCCCATCCGACCCTCAACTACTGGCACCCCTACTTCGGGTCGGGGTCGGTCTACGGCAAGACCCTCCAGCTCTTCAACCTTGAGCACAACGAGGTGGGTCCCTTCGGCTATCCGATCTCGAACCGTCTCTACACCGCGGATCGCAGCGCCACCTACACCAACTTCAGCAAGGCGCTCGAGGACACGGTGCGAAGCGGTCGGATCTACCAGAACCCTGTGGCCGGGACCTTTGGCATCTACGGGACGATCTTCGAGCACTATCTGGCCCAGAACGCTCACGACGGACATCTCGGCTACCCGATCAGCCTTCCGACGAAGTGCGAGGGAACCGAAGGGGGGCACTTCGCTGACTTCGCCAAGGTCACGAACGGCGAGATCGCCTACGAATCGTCGATCTACACCAACCCGACGACCGGTACGTGGTCAGTCATCGGCCCGATCAGAGACGCCTGGAAGGCGCTCGGGGCCGAGACGGGCGAGCTCGGCTTCCCGACCTCGGACCAGCGGAAGACGGCCGACTCGCTCGCCGTGTTCAACACCTTCGGCACCATCGTCAACAAGGCGATCGCCAGCAGAGGTGCCATCTATCTGAAGGGAGGCAGCGCCGTCGCCATCCTCGGTGCGTTCTACGCGCAGTGGAACGCTCTCGACGGGGCGTCTGGCCCGCTCGGGTATCCCACGAGCGACGTCACCAACCAGACAGCTGGGTCCACGCCCTACACCGAACAGCTCTTCGACAACGGTGCGATCTACGGGTCGAAGGTTGGGTCGGCCTGCGCCCTCTCAGGAAACCTCTACGCCGAGTACCTCAGCCAGGGTGGCCCGACCGGTTCGCTTGGGCTGCCCCTCACCTCCGAGGTGACCTCGGGTGGGGTGACGTCAGCCACGTTCCAGCACGGCTCGCTCAGCTCTCCGTAGGATCGGCAACCTGCGACCGTGACGGTGGCTCGACCCCAGGTGGCTCGACCCCAGGTGGCTCGACCCCAGGTGGCTCGACCCCAGTTGGATCGACAGCGTGGAGAACTCGCAAGATCCGACCGTGTGAGCGCAGCAGATCGACGACGACGACCACGAGCAGCACGACCGCAAGGCTGAACGCACCCTCAAGCGCCGGCATCATCGAGTCGACCACCGGGTCGAGCGCAGCACCAGTCCGACGAGCCACGCCGCTGTCACGCTGAGCACCACGAAGAGCAGGCCTCGTGGCCAGTCCTGCCTGAGCAAGCTGGCCGCGCTCGGTGAGCTGGAGAGCGCAGCGACGAGGCAGCCCGCACCGATCAGCACGTTGACGATGACGTGGCGCATCGAAGGTGGTTCCTCCGCCGCTCCGAAGCAGCCACATGAGCTGACATCAGGGTTCCGCCGAAGCAGTGCCACGAAGCCGGCGAAACCAAGGTAGGAAGCGCCGACCAGGGCCGAAGGAATTGGACCGGAGACGAGAAGTGCTGCCAAGGCGATCAAGATCTCGATCGCTGCACCAAGCCTGACGAGGGCGGGGGGCACGCTCAGACCGAGCACGGCAAGGGCATCGCCGGCGGGCTCAGGGTGGAGGACCTTCGCCACACCGGCCACCACCAACAGGCACGCTGCCACCGAGACGAATGCTGCAGCCATGGTGGGATCCTAGGATTCGCCGCGGGCAAGAGCGGGGCAGCCTTGATCGCTCCCCTGGGCCATGGCGCCGAGCAGTGCGCCACGGTGACGCTCCGAGAGCTCGGCCGTGCTCGGCCCTCGTGGGCGCTGGCGCGTCGACGAGATGCCGAGACGGCTCAGGGGTTCGGACGGAGGTCCACCACGCCATTTCGAATCACGGGAGCATCGCCGCACACCGCCTCAAGGGCGAAGGTCGTCTCATCAATGCCGTAGAGGCGCACGCTGAGCTGCCGGTTCAGGTACGCCGGCTGGGCGAAGCGGAGGGCAAAGCGCGCGATGCGGTCCGGCTCCCCGTGCGCCACGGTGCGCACCGCTGCCCGTGCGCAAAGCGCCATGGTGCAGAGCCCGTGGAGGAACAGGTCCTCCATCCCGCTCCGCCTGGCCGCCTCGACGTCGAAGTGGTGATCGGAGTAGTCGCCCGTGACCTTGGCGTAGCGCTCGACCATGGCTGGATCGATGCGCACCTGGTCTTCGGCCAGCGCGTGGGTCCGATCGAGATCCGGGAACGAGTGATCAGGCAGGTCGGGCCCCTCCGGCTCGGCGGAGGTCTTGATGAGCACCGTCGTCCACCACTGCTCAGCGACGAGGTCGCCCGTCTCGTCGTAGGCCGGGTGCCGGAAGGTGACGCGCAGGTTGTCCCGAGCGGGCTTGATGCTGAAGGGCTCGACGAAGCCAGTGAGCCGCTCACCGGGGAGGAGGGGGCGATGGAGGACGATCTCGTGCTGGCCGTGCACACCGCTGATCGCTCGATCCATGACGGACGACGAGACCAGCTGGCTCATCGAGGCCGCCTGCTGGCGGTAGATCATCGAGGCGAGGAAGGTAGGCGGCACCGCCTGGCCCGTGAGGTACAGCGGGTTCGGATCCTGCGTGGCGACGGCGAAGGCTGAGATGGTGGCCACCGCTAGATCGATCTCAAAGGGACCCGTCCGTGCGGTGGCTGGATGCTCATCGGTGCTCACCGAGCGAGAGTCAAGCAGAGGATCGACCGAGACGCTCGATCCCGGTGGGGCTATCGTCGAAAAGTGACAGCAATGTCAACATCAGGGAGAGATCATGGAACACGACATCGTTCTCGATGAGCACCCGAAGAAGCGGCGACGCAGGGGCATCAAGCTCTTCCGTGGCCACGACGCCGTCCCCCTCGCCGAGAGCGGCGCGATGGCACCGATGGTCTTCGACGTCGAGGAGATGAAGGTCCTCGCCGACGACGGGCCGCGCTCGCCGACCATCGCCCTCGGGATCAGCGACACCCTGGTCTTCCAAGGCGAGGGAGATGACGGCTGCAGCCTCGTGCGGGCGTGGTTGGCTCCGCACTACGTGCTGCCTCGCCACACCCACAGCGGCGACTGCACCTACTACCTGCTCGAGGGATCCATCACGATGGGCTCCCAAGAGCTTCATGCCGGCGACGGCTTCTTCGTCCCCTCAGACGCTCCCTATGCCTACGAGGCAGGACCCGACGGCGCCGTGGTCCTCGAGTTCCGATCCCAGACCACCTTCGACATCCGCTTCTCGAGCGGGCAGCTTGAGCGGTGGCGGGAGATGGCAGTCGCTGCGGAGGAGCACGGCGATCGCTGGGTCGAGCTGCGCGAGCAGGATCTGGCTCGCTAGACCGTCGTGCGACAGCGCTCGTCGCCTAGGCGTGCCTAGGGGATGATGACCGCTCGGCCTGAGACCGTGCCCGCCTCGAGATCCCGATAGGCCTGGGCAGCGTTGGCCAGCGAGTACGGGGTCGACGTGGGCTTGATCAGACCCCGGGCAGCGAGCTCGAGCACCTCGGCGAGCTCTGTGCGTGTCCCCCAGTAGACCGACTGCACGGAGACCTCGTAGGGGATCTTCAAGAACGCGAAGTCGAGCGAGCCGCCCGCCACCCCAATGAGCGTGAGATCTCCAAGAGCGCGCATGGACCTCGCTGCCATCGCAAGGGTGTCGTCGCTCCCCACGAAGTCGAGGACCACGTCGGCACCGAGCCCATCCGTGGCGGCGCGCACCTCAGCCGCCGCCTTCTCACCGGCTTCGATCGCCTCATCGGCACCGCAGGCAAGGCCGAGCTCGAGGGCTTGGGGCTTCGAGTCGATCACGAGCACCCTGGCAGCCGAGAGGGCCTTGAGGATCTGGACCGCCATGTGGCCAAGACCGCCGACCCCGATGACCACCGCCGTGGCGGTCGGGCCGAGCTTGGGCAGAGACCGAGCGACCGCGTGATACGGGGTCAACCCGGCGTCGGTGAGCGGCGCTGCCTCAGCGGGCGTGAGGTTCTCGGGCAGCGCCACGAGGTAGCGGGCATCGGGCACCACCATGAACTCAGCCATGCCGCCGTCGATCCCAAGACCAGGTCCGACTCCGATGCCCGACTGGCCTTCGCAGTAGTTCTCAAGCCCGTTCAGACACCGAGCGCACGCACCGCAGCCCCAGGCTCCGTACACGGCGACTGCTTGACCGAGCTCGAACGAGGTGACGCCTTCGCCGAGCGCGTGGACCCACCCGGCGTTCTCATGCCCGAGCACGAAAGGGAGGGGCAGCGGCGAGGGAGCTCCCTTGACCCCGTGCATCATGTGCAGATCGGAGTGGCAAGCCCCAGCCCCTCCGATCTTGACCACGATCTGGCCCGGGCCAGCCGTGGGCTCTGGCAGCTCGACGAGCTGCGCCTCTTCGTGCCAGGTCGTGATCTGGATCGCTTGCATGGCCAGACTCTATGTCGACGTCGACGTCGACGTCGACGCTCAGGCCTCGAGGTGGCTACTGGCGCGAGAAGAAGCGGGGTCCCTCATGGTTGGCCGCTCCGCCGTCGACCACCAAGATCTCGCCGTTCACCCACTCGCCATCCTCGCTGGCCAAGAACAAGGCAGCCCGGGCGATGTCGCCAGGCTGACCGAAGCGACCGAGCGAGATCGCATCGAGGTAGGCCTGACGAGCGGACCCGCGAGCCCCCGCCGTGATCGGTGTCTCGATGAAACCAGGTGCGATGCCGTTGACCCGGATGCCTTGAGGGCCGAGCTCGATCGCCGAGCAGCGCGTGAACATGTCAAGGCCAGCCTTGGCCGAGCAGTAGGCCGCCATGCCCTCGGTGGGCTGGCGACCGGAGAGCGACGTGATGTTGATGATCGCGCCGCCCGTTCCCTGCTCGAGCATGAGGGCCGCTTCGTGCTTCACCGACAAGAAGACCCCCGTCAGGCAGACGTCGAGGACCTCGCGCCAGCTCTCGGCGGGGTGCTGCGCGATCGGTGCGAGTGATCCGATGCCCGCCGCGTTGACCGCCAGGTCGAGGCTGCCGAAGCGATCCCTCGCCACGCGGGTGAAGCGCTCGACGTCTTCTTCCACCGTGGTGTCGATGACCACGGTGGCGCACCGATCGGTGCCGAACGCCTCCTGGGCTTCAGCGAGCATGGCCTCGTTCCGATCGCCGAGCACCACGGAAGCACCTTGCTCAAGGAACAGCTCGGCGGTCTTGCGACCGATCCCCGAGGCTCCCCCGGTGATCACCGCGACCCTCTGGTCCAATCGACCTGCCATCATCCCCACCTCTCGTCGAGCAGCCCTTGCTCCCCCGTTGGTTCGTGCGATCGGCACGAAGCGTAGGCGACGAGCCTTGCGCGAGCAGGCGGCGCGCCCGGGCCTTTCAGAGCGATGACAAGCCCTCGCCTACGAGGACTGGTCGATCAGCCTCTCAAAGAAGGTGCTGGTCCAGCTGGCGTAAGGAGCGCCCGCTTCTCACGAGCGCCCCAGGGCGACGACGGCACGCTCCCACGACCCGATCGCTCCAGCGCGCTAGGCATCTGCGTGCTCGTAGCAGGTGGCGTGCGGGGTGCCAGTGGCGACCAGCTCGGCGGCCGTGGCGAGCGAGATGGGGCAAGCCACCGGGAGGCGGAAGGCGACGCCCACCGCTTCGGCGCGCAGGGGTCGACCATCGTGGGAGAGCGTGAGGCGAACCCAGTCGACGCGACGAAGCCCCGAGCGGCGCAGGGCGGTGGTGCACGACGCCCGCTGGACGGCTGGCTGTCTTGGTGAGGCTCCCGCGGGCGCCAACAGGGTGGTCGCCCTGGCGAGACCCCTTGCTGCTCGTGCCATCCACACTCCTGATCGCAAACCTATGGTCACCCTAATATTAGGGTGACCTACGATCAAGCGATTGGGACGATTTCTCGAGTCGTCATCTCATTCCGGTCGCGCTCAACGCCTCGCATCGAACCAACACGACGGTGCTGCGCGTCGAGGGGCGCTCTCGGCGCTCAGCTGGGCGCCGGCTCTGCCTGCGTGAACTCGACGTGCAGGCGAGTCAGCGTCAGCGCCTTGATCCGCCAGTCGTCCCCGAGCTTCTCGTAGCTCTCGTGATAGTGACCGAAGCCCAGCATCCGAGTGCCATCGGGGAAGATGATGAGATCTTGAAGAGCCCAGATCCCAGTGGCGCTCGTCGCCGACGTGATCTCGATCTCCGGCATGTGGCCGTGATGCACGGTGATCGCGTCGCCCAGCGCCGGCTCGAGGAACGCCATGAACTCGTCGGCACCTGAGACCACACCTCCACCTGAGGCGGTCGTATCCATCACCACGTCGTCGGTGAACACCTGGCGCATGCCTGCCCAGTCCTTGGTGTCCATCGTCCTGAAGTAGCGGGCCTTCAGCTGCCTGATCGCCTCGACGTCGTCCATCGCTCCCCCTTGCCTTGAGCGACCCACCTGAAGGGTCGCTTGGCCATCATGGCTTCTCCAGCGATCGAGATCATCTCCGTGGCCTGCGACGAGGTGCCCCCGTTGCTCACCTGCCCACTCATGCCTACGCTCTTGATGGTCGTGCGCCAGACGTACGAAGCGGACGTTCGACGCTCTCACCACCCAAGGAGTGCTGTGGCCGACCTCACACCCGTTGACCCGACCACCAACCCGTTCCTGAGGGGTCGCTTCGCACCCGTCCACCATGAGGTCACGGCCGAGCAGCTCGACGTCGAGGGCACGCTCCCCCCAGGGCTGGTCGGCACGTATCTGCGCAACGGCCCGAATCCCGCCTTGCCGCCGCTCGGGAGCTACACCTTTCCCCTCGAAGGTGATGCGATGATCCACGCCATCACCTTCGACGCGGAGGGCTCGGTCCACTATCGAAATCGCTGGGTGCAGACCAAGGGCATGCAAGCCGAGCAGCGCGCCGGCCGCTCGCTCTTCGGCGGGCTGATGACACCTGCGTTTGTCGACCCGTCGCTGCTCGGAGAGGACCCCGACCCGGGTTGGCCGTTCAGGCTCGACCCGTTCATCAACATCGTGCGCCACGGCGGGAGGCTCCTCGCGCTCAGCGAGGCGGTGCCCGCCTACGAGGTCACCGCTGAGCTCGAGACCGTGGGCCTCTTCGACTACGACGGCGCCTTCTCGGCGATGTGCGCCCACCCGCGGTGCGATCCTCAGACCGGCGAGCTGCTCTACTTCGCGTGGGCCGTCACGGAGCCCTATCTCGTGTGGATGACCGTCGGACCAGACGGCACGGTCACGCGCCCACCGACGCCCATCGACGTCGATGCGGGCTACATGATCCACGACTGCATGATCACCTCGACCTACCTCGTCTTGACGGTCGCCCCGGTGGTCTTCGACCTCGACGTGATGACCAAGGGCGGCAACCCCCTGGCGTGGAAGCCCGAGCTCGGGACCAAGCTCGCGCTCGTCCCCCGAGACGGCAGCGAGGTCAAGTGGATCCAGGCGGATCCCTACTTCGTCTGGCACCACGCCAACGCCTATGACGAGGGCACCAACGTCGTGGTCGACTTCTCCAAGTGGGCGAAGTTCGCCATGGGCCCCGATCCCGACCAGCACGGCTCGTTCACCAGAGGAATCCTCGACCCCGATGCAGGGACCATAGCCATGACCGACCTCGATCAGATCCCGAGCGAGTTTGCCCGCATCGACGACCGGCTGACTGGCTTGAAGCACCGCTACGTCACGATCTCTCGCAAGTCGGGCCACCATGAGGGACTGATCCAAGGCGAGTTCGACCAGCTGTGCCGCTACGACATGGAGACCGGTGAGTCCGTCAGCTACGACAGCGACCTCGTCTTCGGCGAGGTCCTCTTCGCTCCACGACACGGAGGCACCGACGAGCTCGACGGCTTCTACCTGACCTACGCCTCCGACCACGCAGCGACGAGGTCCTGGCTCCTCATCTGGGACGCGCAGAGCTTTCCGTCGCCACCGGTGGCCAGGGTGGTGCTCCCCCAGCGGGTGCCCAACGGGCTGCACGGCAGCTGGCTGGCCTGAGTCCATCCCCGTCGCTTCCAGACCGCGAGACGACAGGCGGCTGGCACACTGGGCTCGTGACGACGTTCGACGGCAGGGACTACCAAGCACGTTTCGATGCGCTGGCGGCCAGCGGGCGAGACCTGCACGGCGAGGCCACGTTCGTTCGCAGCTTCGAGCCGGGCACTGTGCTCGACGCCGGATGCGGCACCGGTCGGGTGGCGATCGAGCTCGCTCGACACGGCATCGAGGTGGTCGGGGTCGACGTCAGCGCCTCGATGATCGCTGAGGCCCAGCGCTTGGCCCCCTCGCTCACCTTCCAGGTGGCCGATCTGGCGGCGCTTGAGCTCGATCAGACCTTCGACGTGGTGGTGCTGGCTGGGAACGTGCCCCTGTTCTGCCCTGAAGATGATCGCGCCGAGCTGGTGAGGCGCTGCGCTACTCACGTGGCCATCGGCGGCGTGCTCGTCGCAGGCTTCCAGCTCGATCAGGGCTACGGCACCCAAGACTTCGATCGAGCAGCCCTCGAGGGAGGCGTGGTGTTGGCTCAGCGCTTCGGCACCTGGGATCGAGAGCCGTTGGAGCCTTCAGCCACCTACGCCGTCAGCGTGCACCGTCGGCTTCGCTGAGCCGAGCGAGGCGCTCTAGGGCTGGGGCTCTGAGACGCGGTCGTACGAGGTGGCCCCTGTGTCGGGCACATGAGGCTGGCGCCACAGCTCGACGGCAAAGGAGATCAGCACGAACGAGTAGATCATCCGGAGCAGGTTCACCGGCTGCTCCGGCATGTCGTTGAGCGGGAACGTGTCGCAGTAGGCCATCGCATCGGTGCAGCGCGGCAGCATGACGTCGTAGAACGCCTGGAGCTCGTCCATGGTGCTGCTCAAGCGCGCATCCCAGCGCTCGCGCTCGGTGGCGAGAGCCCACCTCTCAGCGAACGGCTCGAGCTCTCCGAACTCCTCAGGAACCATCGTCATGTCGCTCAGACCCCCTCGTGCTCGCCTTGGTACTGCTTGACCCAGTCAGCCACCGCCTTGTGGAAGTGGCGGACCAGGACCTCTTGGTCGTTGAGAGGCCACGAGTCGATGACGCCTGCCTCGATGCCCATCTGCGTGGCCTCGAGCGTGTTGGCGTCCTGGAGCGAGTACTCCTTGAACGTCACCGCGGCTGACTCTCGGCCCACACGCTCGGTCGCCGTCGTCGAAGGCGTGCAGTACACGTTGCCCTCGAAGACCAGCGAGTTGTGCGAGGTCGGCCAGAACTGGTGCGTGTTGTACCAGCCAGCTTCCCAGATCAAGATGGCGAAGTTCGGGAAGAACTGGAAGGACGAGAGACCCCACGGCTCGATCCCACCGGGGTTGATCCCTGCCGGCAGCTCACCGAGGTCAGTGCCCTCCCACGGTCCGAACAGCCCGCTCTTGGTAGCGATGTCAGAGGGCTTCACCAGCTCGGAGGGCATCTCCCAGATGCGGTGGACCGATCCGGCCGTGGTCACGACGGCGTGGGGCGTCTCGACTGCGTAGTACGGCGCCTCGTAGCCCATCTCACGGATCTGGGCGGTGACAGGGGGCAGGTGCTGGGTGCCGTGCACCCAAGGTGCGTGGTAGAACTCCTGGAACGCGTCGGAGAAGATCTTCCAGTTCGCACCCACCTCGGTGCGGAAGCCGTACTTGTCCGTCATCTTGTCGAAGGGGTAGCCCTCCATCCCGAGGATCATGGGGCCCAAGAAGTCGCGCAGCGACTGGCTGGGCTCGTTGGCGAAGTTGACGAAGATGAAGCCGGCCCAGACGTCGCAGTGCACCGGGACGAGGCCGAGCTCGCCCTTCTTGATGTCGAAGAACTCCTCTTCTTGCTGGATGTTCACGCAGCTGCCGTCGATGCCGAAGCCCCAGCCGTGGTACTTGCAGGTGAACATGCGAGCGTTCCCACTGATCTCGCCGCGGGGATCCTCGTTCCACATGAGGCGGTTGCCGCGGTGGCGACAGACGTTGTGGAAGGCCCTGACGTCCTCGCCGTCGCGCACGACGATGATCGAGGTGTTCGCCACCTTGATCTCCTTCGTGAAGTAGCTGCCCGACCGCGGGATCTCCTCGATGCGCCCCACCTGGAGCCACGCCCTCTTGAAGATGGCCTCGACCTCGAGCTTGTAGAACTCCTCGGAGGTCGAGTCGCCGTAGGACACCATGTCGGTGCCGAGCTCGGGATAGTGCTCAGTCCAGCTGCCCTCGGCGGGCTTGGTGTAGCGGGCCATGATCTTCTCCTCTTAATCTTGCGACGTTCGTGAGCGTGCCACAGGTCTCCCTGCCGTGCAGTCCGCTCCCCCGCGCAACGACGTGCCGTCGTGGGCGAGGCTAGCGTACGGAGGGGAGAAAAGTCCGACCGGTCGGTACAGGACTGAGGCGACCGGGGGGCGAGCGCAGCGTCGGCCAAGCGCGACAAGGTCTCCGAGAAGGAACGAGGAGGGGCAATGGTCACCAAGGCAGAGAACGAGCTGATGACGCTGGTCGACGGAGACGCTCCCCTGGGTCGTCTCATGAAGGAGAACTACTGGGTCCCCTTCGCCATGTCGTCCTCGATCGCGCACGGCGACGCGCCGTTGGCGGTGCGGCTCTTCGGAGAGAACTACGTCGCCTTCCGGGGAGAGAACGGCGAGATCGGCTTCCTCGATGAGCTCTGCCCGCACCGACGTGCCTCGCTGCTCCTCGGCAGGGTCGAAGGCGACTGCGTGCGCTGCATCTACCACGGCTGGGCCATCCACTCGAGCGGCAAGGTGGTCGACACCCCGACCCAGACCACCCGCAAGGAGGCCTTCGCCAACGCCATCGCGGTGACGCACTTCCCGGTCCATGAGTCGGGCGGCTTGGCCTGGGTGTGGCTGGGCTCTGACGAGCGCCCGCCGTTCCCTGAGCTCCCCTTCCAGGACGAGGACCTCTATCGGTTCTGGTGCGTCTCTCGCGTGCCGTGCAACTGGCTCCAAGGCTTGGAGGGAACCATCGACTCGGTGCACGCAGGCAACCTCCATCGCACGTGGATCGAGCTCTCGGCGTCGCTTGCCGAGCACGCCAACATGAACTTCGCCCTCGAGGCGCCCACCTACGAGACGGAGCTGACACCTCACGGCCTGCGAGCGGCGGCGCTTCGGGCGACCGGTGATGGCCGCACCTACGTGCGCGTCACCGAGCACTTCATGCCCTTCGTGACCGTGATCCCCGTGGGAGCCACCGCCAAGCGGACCGGCTCGATCTTCGTGGTGACGCCCGTCGACGACACCAACTACCTGCTGTTCTTCGGCACCTTCGGCGAGACGCCGCACAGTGCGGTGGACTTGGATCAGATCGCCATGCAAGATCCCAGCTACGAGCCCGATCCGCTCGACTACGCCGGTCTGCGTGGCGATCGGCTCAACGCCTGGGGCCAAGACCGCCAGCTCATGGCGGACGGCCACTTCACCGGCATCGGGAGAAGCCTCCTCGAGGAGGATGCCATCGTGCAGACCTCGATGGGACCCATCTTGGATCGCACCAAGGAGTCGCTGTCTTCGAGCGACGTGGCCGTCGCGCTCACGAGACGCATGATCCTCGATGCCCTCGAGGGCGCCGAGCGTGGCGAGCTGCCACCCGGGAGCGCCCGGTCCCCTGAGCCGGTCTGCGTGCCCAACGGCTATGAGCTCTTGGTCGACGACGGCCAATCGTGGGGCGATCTGGCCAAGGAGCCCGTCGGCAGCTAGGTCACGAGGCTCTCAGCCGTCGCCCGACGGCTCCGACCACTCGACGTGCTGGCTGCGATCGCCGAGGAGAAAGCTCGTCAACATCCGGTCGGTGAACACCCACGCTCCCTCGACGCGAGCGAGCTCGTCGACGTAGCGACCCGACGCGATGGGCTGCAGAGGCAGGGTGTCCGTCTGCTGGAGGACGGTGACGTAGCTGCGAGCCCGAGCCCGGTCCCCGTCGAGATCGATGGCCACGTTCGAGATGAGGTGCTTGGTCCGCGGGGTGCCGTCGGCATAGAGGATCGTGCCCGAGAAGAAGGCCGCCACCTCGTCGGCACCCTGGCAGTGCACCGAGTCACGTCCGTCGGTGCGCACCACTCGATAGGTGGCGTCAGAGAACAGCGCAGCGCACTCGGAGAGCTGGCCCGCGTCGACGAGGTCGGCGTAGCGCATCAGCAGGTTCGAGATCGCTTGCCAGTCGTCAGCCATGCCAACCTCCACCCGTGAGCTAGCTGACGGGGTCGAGGCGGAAGAGCATCTCGCTCGCACGCTCCAAGCTGCGGGCGATGGGATCCCGATACCCCTCCTCCTCCAAGCGGGGGCCCAAGATCTCGAGATCGAACGCGCCGCCGTAGCCGGCATCGAGCATCATCGTCACCAAGCGCTCGACCGGAATGTCACCGTCGCCGATGGCACAGCGGTTTGGCATGTCGAAGGTGCCCGAGCTTGTAGTCCCCGATCTGGCAGAGGGCCACGAGATCGATGTTCTTCGCCACGGTCTCTGCCAAGCCTCGCTCGTACCAGGCCGAGTAGACGTCAACCACCACAGCGACGCCCGATCGCCGCGCCACCTCGACGGCATCGCGCACGGTGTGCAAGAAGCTCACGTCGGTGCGCAACGGGTTGGTCGGCTCCACGGCGAGCGTCACGCCGAGAGCGTCGGCACGCTCCACCCACGGTCCGATCTGCTCGACGTAGTGGTCGGCCGCCTCCTCCCAGAGGGCAGAGCCGCCTGAGCCGGCCATCATGTAGAGGATCGTCGAACCGACAGCCGCCGTGAACTCGAGCGACGGCTCGATCGCATCCCAGTAGCACGACATCGACGAGACACGCAGGCCTCGCTCGGTGACGAGCGCCAAGGAGCGATCCCAACCCGCCTCTTCCAGCTTTGGGGAGATCAAGCCGACGTGGTCGACGCCGAGCTCCGACCAGAGCGCAAGATCCTCTTCGAGGCTCTGGTGCATCGAGCAGATGGCGTTCAACGACACCCGCGGGTGCACTGCGGTCTTCAGCGCCATCAGCTCAGTGCTGCCGGCCAGCGGCGATCTCCGGGGCGAAGAGCGCTTCTAAGTCGCCGTGCTTGTACTGGATCCGCCAATCGTGATGCTTGATGCGCCAACCCTCAGGGGTGCGCACGAGGGAGGTCGGCTGGATCGCCAGGCTCTCGTAGAAGAGGCCCTCTCGGGGTCCAAGCCCCACGTGCATGGCACGAACCCGGGGCCGCACCTCGGCCGTGTCGCCCTCGATGAACGGGGTCATCGACGAGACGTGGTGGAAGGTGAGGATCTCGTCGCTGCCCGACATGTGGCGCATCGCCCCTGCCACAGCGTCGCAGCCCTCGATCACCGAGCCGGCCACCCACGAGGCAGTGGTGTCGTCGGTGAAGACCTCGTCCATCTGGTCCCAGCCCTTGGTGTCGACCAGCTCGAAGTAGCGGACGATCACGTCCTCGACCGCGAGGCGGTCAGCGAGGTCGTCAGCGGTGGTGGTCTCGGTAGTCATGGCTCATCCTTCGATCGTGATGGCGGCCTTGGGGCAGAGCACGACGGCCTTCTCCAGGCTCTCTCGCAGTGACTCGTCAGGCTCCTCGATGAGGACCCTGATCACGTCGTCGTCGTCTTCGAGGGCGAAGACCTCGGGGCAGGCATCGATGCAGACCCCGTGGGCGTCGCAGCGCTGCTCATCGACGATGACCTTCATGGCGTCTCCTTGGGTGCTCGGGTCGCGCTCAGCCCTGAGCGCTTGGCGTTCCACGTGGCGATCATCCCTTGACCAGGCGACGAGCCATGAAGAGGATCTCCTCGGGGCCGTAGCTCATCGTCGGGTGCTCTGCTCCCAGGTGGGCCTGGGCCACCTCGACGATGTCGTCTTCCGTGTCGCCGGTGAGGACCTGACCGCACGGGCAGTCGAGCACGTAGTGGAACTCGTAGGTCTTCTTCGGGTCTTTGGGATCGATCACTTCGAGAACCTCAGTGGCAGCGAGGAGATGCCTTGGAGAAACGGGGAGCCCCACCGAACAGCGGGTCCGGCCAGCTCCCAGTTGGGGTACTGGGCCATCAACCGCTCGAAGATGGTGGTGGAGTCGACCCTAGCCAGCAGGGCACCGGGACAGGCGTGCTCGCCGTAGCCGAAGGACTGGTGAGCCGAGTCAAACGAGCGGGTGACGTCAAAGGTGTCCGGATCCTTCCAGACGTCCTCGTCGCGGTTCGCGCTGGCGTAGGCCATGACCACGTAGTCGTCCTTCTTGATCTGCTGACCACCGATCTCGATGTCCTGGGTGGCGGTGCGGCAGCCCTGACCAGTTGAGGGGATAGAAGCGAAGGGTCTCCTCGATGGCGTTGCCGATCAGCTCGGGACGCTCAGCCAAGATCGCTCGCTGCTCGGGGTGCTGGGCGAGCGCGTAGGCGACGAAGGAGAGCAGCGCCCTCGTCGTCTCGCCAGCGTTCACGAAGGTGTGGATGAACGAGATCGCGAGCCCATGGGGCACCGGGGCGCCCTCGAACTCGGAGGCGCCGATGATGCTCACGAGGTCCTCGCCTCGCCGTCGCGAGCGGCGCTCGGCCAGGAGCTCATCGCAGTAGGCGTGGAACTTCTCGACCAGCCCTTGGATCCGAGCGGTCTCTGCCGGGTCGCGGTCGGGGTCGATGGTGATCGCCAGCATCTGGGCCGACGCCATCTCGATGAACTCGTCGCGCATGGCGCGCGGCACGCCGATCAGCTCGGTCATCAGCGCCGCGGGGATCCGCCCGATGGTCGAGACGAAGTCGGTCTCGACACCGGGCTCGATCTCGGCAACGAACTCGTCAGCGATCTCGATGATCCGCGGCTTCAGGCTCCGCACCAAGCTCGGGCCGAAGCGCCTTCATCAGCACGCTGCGGATGTTGCCGTGCCGTGGCGGGTCCGAGAGGATGAGGCCCTCGAAATCCGGGTCGCCCATCGAGAGCTTGCCCTTCGAGATCATCCGCCTCGTCTCCGCTGCGCTCAGGTCTCCCTGCCGGATGGCATCTCTGCGCCCAGCTCGGGCAGCTGGTCGATGACCGTGGCCGGATCGCTGGCGTCGCCGATGGCGAAGCCGTAGTTGGACGAGAACAACGCCGGGTTGCTGCCGACGAAGCGCTGGTCCTCCCAGCTTCGACAGCACCCAGAACCCCGTCGGGTACCCCGGAGGCTCGTACCAGTAGACAGGTGCCTCGTGGCGCTGCGCGGCCAGGCGAGGGATACATGGTCTCGGCGTCCTCGGCGTAGAACGCCGCGTCCTCCCAAGCTAGGCCACTTCACGTCAGTTGTCATCGCATCGATCCTCGTTCGTCGTTCACGGTTTCGTCTCGCTCCTCGGCTCGCTCAGTCCGACCAGGGCTTCTCATCCCACGGACGGTCCAGCGGCTGCATGCCGGCACCGAAGGGGAAGAACTGGCGCTGTGCCCACATCTCGGCCTGGAGCCCGTGGCTCAGCTCGTCCAAGAAGGCCCGGCGCAGGTTCTGGTTGAGCAGCATGCGGGTGTTGCGCAGCACGATCGGAGGACGCATGGCCAGCATGTGCGCCAGCTCCCAGCCGCGCTCCATGAGCTGGTCGCGTGGCAGCACCTCTTGGACGACGCCCCACTCCTTGGCCTCGGCGGCGTGCAGCTCGTAGCCCGTCAGCAGGAAGTAGCGCGCACGGCTCGGGCCGACGAGCTGATCCCAGACCACGTGCTGGCCGTCGCCGGGGACCATGCCGCGCGGGAAGTGGCTCAGGTCCTGGAAGTACGTGTCCTCCGAGGCGAGGACGATGTCCATGAGCAGCGGGACCTCCGAGTGCATGGTGCACGGGCCGTTGACCGCGGCGATCATCGGCACCTCGACCGAGAGCAGGTTCTCGAGCAGCTTGCGCCCGTACCAACCCTTCTCGTCCATGAGCGCGATGCCCTCGGCGTCGTCATACGCGTTGTAGAGCGGTGCGCCCGACTCGGTGACGGGCTTGCCCCAGAGGGCGTTGTAGCTGTCGCCCGTGCCCGGTGTGGAGCACCACCTTGATCTCGCGGTCCCCGGCGATGTCGGCCCACGCGTCGGCCATCGAGTCGTGCGACTCCCAGAACCACTCGAGCGGGCCGCCGTTGGTCTGGCCCTGCATCAAGAGCACCCCATCGGGCGTGAGCTCGAACTTGTAGTGCTCGTAGGCATCCTTGTACTCGGAGTACCTCGTCCGCTTACCCATTGCTTCCCCCTCTTTGAAGCCGGAGCTTCCTCGTTGCCTGCGACCGGTGTGCCTTGCACACTTTGTTCTCAAGATGTTGACGAACTTCGGACCCTGAGCGCAACTGCATCATCTGCGCGTCACGTCTCGCCCCGCTGTCGACCCGCCGCGCTCTCGGTGACGCTGAGCGCGCTCCGGTAGGATCTGGCTCACATGAGGCGGAATCTCTCCTCGGAGCCACGGCCAGGGACCCAGGCAGATGCCACGAGCTGAGCTCGTCGACGACGCACGTCGGAGCCCGAAGTGGAAGGCCCGTCGAGAGGCCATCATCGACGTCTCGGCACCCGTCTTCGCCCGCCACGGCTACCACGCCACCGGCATCGCGGAGCTCTGCGCTGCCAACGACCTCGGCAAAGGTGCGCTCTACCACTACATCGGCTCGAAGGAGCAGCTGCTCGCTGACATCCACGACCGCGTCATGGATGAGGTCATGGAAGGGGCGAACCGGGTAGCCGCCGCCGAGGTGTCCTCCTCCGAGGCGCTGACCATGCTCGGCGACGAGCTGATCGGCATCATCGCGTCGTACCCCGATCACGTCTGGGTCTTCCTCCATGAGTACCAAGCCCTCACCGGTGAGCGAGCCGAGCGCTTCCGCCTTCGCCGCCAAGAGTTCGAACAGCGCGTCGAAGGCATCTTGACCACGGGCATCGACTCGGGCGAGTTCCGAGCCGTCGACCCGAAGCTCACCTCGCGAGCGTGGCTGGGCATGCACAACTACACCTACCTGTGGCTCAAAGACCACGGTCCGCTCACCGCGCACGAGGTGGCCTCGGCCTTCGACGACATCTTCATCCGAGGCATCGCCACGACCTAGGGAGCAGGCGGCATGGCTCATGGGGCCGAGTACCCGCCGTCGACGACCATCGCTGAGCCCGTCGTCCAGCGCGACGCGTCGCTGACGAGGTAGGAGTACGCACCGACCAGATCGTCGGCGGAGCCGAGCCCGAGCGGGTGCTTGGAGGCAATGGTCTCGATCGCCTCGGCCGGGAGGCCTTCGTGGATGGCCGAGACGAAGGTTCCCGGGCACACGCAGTTCACCCGGATGCCGTCTCGGGCGTACTCGACCGCACCGACCTTGGCCAGCTGGATCACCGCCGCTTTGGTCGCGCAGTAGGGAGCAGCGTGCGACCACGCGGTCAGCCCAGAGACAGACGCCGTCAGCACGATGGAGCCCGAGCCCTGCGCGCGCATGGGCGCGACGGCAGCCTTGATGGCGTTCACCGCCCCGAGCACGTTGATGCGGAACGCCCGCTCCCAGTCCTCGGTCTTCAAGTTGTGGATCCGGCCGTTCGGCGAGATCACCCCGGCGTTCGAGATCATGGCGTCGAGGTGCCCGAAGCGATCGAGGGCGTGGGCGACGACCGCCTGGACCTGGTCGAACTCGCTCACGTCGGCCAAGATCGTCTCGATCGAGCCACGCTGCTCAGGCAGCCCTCGCACCGTGTCGTCGAGCGAGGCCTGGCTGACGTCGCTCAAGACGAGGTCGGTGGCCTCCTCGCCGGCGAGCGTGCGCGAGATGGCACCGCCGAGCGCACCACCAGCGCCGGTCACCACGATGACCCGTCTCCCGCTCGTCACGTCACGTCCCCCCTCTTCCCTGCTTGCTCGATCCACCCGGCCCTCAGACCAGGAGGTACCCACCGTCGACGTTGAGCACCGTGCCGGTCACGAACGCGGCGGCGTCCGACGCCAAGAACTGGTACGCCCCCGGGAGATCCCCCGGGCTGCCCCATCGTCGCTGCGCGGTGTGGGCGACGATGCCCTCGTTGAGCTGTGGTGAGCGCATCCATCCCTCGGCCAGCGGCGAGTCGAACCACCCAGGAGCGACCACGTTGACCGTGATCCCCTGGGGGGCGAGGTCGAGGGCCAGCGCCTTGGCTAGCCCCACCAAGCCCGCCTTTGATGCGCTGTAGGCGCTCAAGCCCTTCCTCGGGCGCTCACCGAGCACCGAGCCGGTGAAGATCAGCCGACCGCCCTCGCCCATCACGCGAGCTGCCGAGCGCGCTCCCAAGAAGGCGCCGGTCAGGTTGACCTCGAGGACCTCACGCCACACGGTGGGATCGGTCTCCAGGGGTCCTCCGACCACGGGCGAGATCCCGGCGTTGCAGATCCACACGTCGAGACCACCCCATTCGGCGACCACGCCGTCGGCGATCGACTCGCTGAAGACGTCGTCTCGCACGTCGCCGCTGAAGACCATCGTCTCGCCGGGCAGCGAGGCAGCGACGTCTCGCAGCTCGCGCTCGGTGCGCGAGACGAGCGCCACACGAGCGCCAGCCTCGGAGAACGCGTGCGAGAGCAGCTGGCCGAGACCGCGGCCCGCCCCCGTGATGACTACCCTTTTGAGCGACACGTCACCGGCACGAGAGAACGAGCTGGGGATGGCGATTTGCTCAGTCATCGTTCCTCCCCCGTCGTTGTACCGTCCGGTACAATACACCGCTCATGACTGAAAACTCCACGTCCCCGTCCGACTTCTCCGAGGCTGATCTGCTTGAGATGTATCGGCGGATGGTGGTCATCCGCGAGTTCGAGCAGCGAGTCGCCAAGCTCTACGCCGACAGCCAGGTTCCTGGCTTCGTCCACCTCTCGATCGGCCAAGAGGCCTCAGCCGTCGGAGCGTGCTGGCCGCTCCTCCCAGCCGACGCCATCACCTCGACGCACCGCGGCCACGGGCACTGCCTGGCCAAGGGACTCGATCCCCTCAGGATGTTCGCAGAGCTCATGGGCAAGGAGCAGGGCTCCAACCACGGTCGCGGTGGCTCGATGCACATCGCCGATCCGACCCTCGGCATCTTGGGCGCCAACGGCATCGTGGCCGCAGGGATCCCGATCGCCGTCGGCGCAGCAGCCGCGGCGCAGCTGCGGGCCAACGACAGCGTCGCGCTCTCCTTCTTCGGCGACGGGGCCGTCGCCCAGGGTGCGTTCCACGAGGCCGTCAACCTGGCTGCGGTCTGGGAGCTGCCGGTCATCTTCTTCTGCGAGAACAACGGCTACGCCGAGTTCTCCTCAGCAGCCGATCAGCACGCGGCCCCGCTCGAGCAGCGAGCGGCTGGCTACGGCATCGGATACGCCTCGGTTGACGGCAACGACGTGGTGGCCACCGCCGCGCTCATGGAGTCGGTCATCGCCTCGGTGCGAGGCGGCGGCGGTCCAGTCCTGGTCGAGGCCACCACCTATCGCTGGCACGGCCACTACGAAGGTGACCCTCAGCGCTACAAGGCCAAGGGCGAGCTCGAAGACTGGCAGGAGCGAGACCCCCTGCTCATCCACGCGGCTTACCTCCAGAGCAAGGGGATCAGCCAGGAAACCTTGGAGGCGATCACTGCCTCGGTGGCAGCCGAGCTCGACGAGGCTGCCGCCAAGGCGGCAGAGATGGCCGATCCCGAACCGAGCTCGTTCTTAGACTTCGTCACGCGGCCGCGCACGATCCTCGACGAGCCCGCACCTCTGGCTGAAGACGCGGCGATCTTCAAGACCATGGACGCCGTGCGCACCGCCTTGGACGCCGAGCTCGAGAGCGACGAGCGGGTCTTCATCGCCGGCATCGACGTCGGTGCGGGCGGCAACGTCTTCGGCCTCACGCGTGGGCTGCACGCCACCTACGCCAACCGCGTCCGCGACACCCCGATCTCCGAGACTGCCATCTTGGGGCTTGGGCGTCGGAGCAGCCATGGCTGGCATGCGGCCTGTGGTCGAGATCATGTACCTCGACTTCCTCGGGGTGTGCTTCGACCAGCTGCTCAACCAGGCCGCCAAGATGCCGTTCATGACCGGCGGTGCCGCAGAGATGGCGCTCACCGTGCGCACCCAGTTCGGCGCCGGCAAGTCATCGGGCAGCCAGCACTCTCAGAGCCTTGAGGTCCTGCTGGCCCACATCCCGGGCCTCTCGGTGGTGATGCCCTCGAACCCGGCTGACACCTACGGCCTGCTGCGCGCCTCGATCCAGGACCCGAACCCAGTCATCTTCATCGAGAACCGCCTGCTCTACGGGCTGAAGGGTCCGAAGCCTCCGGTCGACCACCTCGTGCCGCTCGGCAAGGCCAAGATCGTCAGAGCAGGCACCGACGTCACGGTGGTGTCGATCTCTCGGATGGTCCACGAGGCGCTGGCCGCTGCCGAGCAGGTCGCCGAGGAGGGGATCTCGGTCGAGGTGCTCGACCTGCGCTCCGTCGCACCGCTCGACATGGAGGCCATCTTGACCTCGGTCAGGAAGACCTCACGGCTGCTCATCGCGCACGAAGCCGTCGTGCCCTTCGGCATCGGCGCCGAGATCGCCGCGACGGTGGGTGCCGAGGCCTTCGGCGAGCTGGCCGCTCCCATCGCTCGGGTCGGTGCCGCTCCCAGCCCTCCTCCCTACGCCCCCGTGCTCGAGCACGCGTGGCTGCCCGACCGAGAGACCATCGCTCACGCGCTTCGAGGTCTGGCCAAGAGCTGAGGGCCGTAGAGCGCCGACGCTCTGGGCGCCACGCTCAGCAGCCGAGGGTTCGAGCGATCACCATGTGCTGGATCTCGTTGGTGCCCTCACCGATCTCGAGCACCTTCGAGTCGCAGTAGAACCGAGCCACCGGCGACTCGAGCATGTAGCCGAGCCCGCCGTGGATCTGGACCGCCTCTGAGGCCGCCCACGCAGCCAGGCGGCTGGCCTTGAGCTTGGCCATGGAGGCTTCCTTCAAGAACGGCTTGCCCGCGTCGCGCAGCGATGCCGCCCGATAGGTCAGCCATCGAGCCGCTTCGAGCTCGGTGGCGATGTCCGCCAGCTTGAACTGGATGGCTTGGAACTTCGAGATCGGCTGACCGAACTGGATGCGCTCCTTGGCGTAGGTGGTGGCGAGGTCCAAGACCGCCTGGGTCAAGCTGAGCGAGAGCGCGGCGATCGAGATCCTGCCGACCTCGAGGGTCCCGAGGAACTGGCCGAGCCCGAGGTTCGGATCGCCGACCAGCTGGTCGTCGGGCACCCAGACGTCGTCGAAGAAGAGCTCTCGGGTGTCGAGGCCCTTCCACCCGATGCCACGCATCTTCGAGCCCATGGTGAAGCCCTCGACACCCTTCTCGACCACGAAGGTGGCGTAGCTCGTCTTCTCGTCGTTCGTCTCGGTCCTCGCCAGCAGGGTCACACCGAAGGACATGTCCGTGCCGGCGTTCGAGATGAACGTCTTCTTGCCGTTGATCAGCCACCCGCCGTCTTGGTGCACGGCGCGGGTGGTGATGCCCTTGGCGTCAGAGCCGGCATCGGGCTCGGTGAGCCCGAACGCCCCGAGCGCCTTGCCCTCGGCCAAGGGCCGGAGCCAGCGCTCGCGCTGCTCGTCGGTGCCGAAGAGGTAGAGGGGCAGCGAGCCGATCGTCACGTGCGCTTGCCAAGCGGCGGCCACGGACTGATCGGCCAGGCCGATCTGCTCCATGGCGGCGACGAAGCCGACCGTCGTCATGCCGATGCCGCCCCACTGCTCAGGGATGAGCATCCCCAAGAGGCCGAGCTCGCCCATCTCGCGCAGCAGGTCGGTCGGACAGCGAGCCTCCTCCCAGGCCGCAGGGGCACGCGTGGCGATCTCGTTCTGAGCGAAGTCTCGGCACAGCGAAGCGAGGGCCTGCTCGTCGTCAGTCAGGGAGAAGTCCATGGGCGAATCCTATTGGACTGATCGGTACAGAAGTGAGGGCCGCTGCGGCGTGCGTCAGGAGCGCAGCTGGTCCATCACCCGTGCGCAGTCGAGCCCGTCAGCGAAGGTGGCCAGCTCGCCGCGCACCTCGCCCCGCAGCACCGCCTCGCGAGCCGCCTCCGCCCAGCGCTGCATGGGCAGCTTGTAGACGTCGCCGCCGTGGGGGTTCGGGTCGAGCTCTTGTCGGATGCCGTCGTCGGTCTGGAGCACCAAGAGGTGATCGCCCTCGGTCTCGATGGTGCCTTTGGTGCCGATCACGAGCATGCGCTGGGGCAGGTTCACCGGGGCGGCGACGCTTGTGTCGATCACGGTCGTGATGCCCTGAGTGGAGCGCAAGGTGGCGATGAAGCCGTCCTCGGCCGAGCACTGCTGCAGCACGCCGTCGGCGTCCGGTCGCTGCGTGATCGAGGTGCGTCGCTCGGCGAAGGCCTCCTCCGACCTCGCCGAAGGTCCAGAGTGCGAAGTCGATGACGTGGCTGCCGAAGGCACCGATCCAGCCCCCGCCTCGCTCGGCGTCGAACAGCCAGCCGTAGGGCCGAAGCGGCGTGCGGGACAGCGAGGTGAACATGCGCGGACTGGAAGTGGATCGGCTCGCCGATGGCGCCCTCGTCGAGCAGGGAGCGGATCAGCTGGTGCTTGGCGTCGAAGCGGAACTCGAAGTTCACGATGTTCACCACGCCCGCCTCGGCGGCGAGCGCTGCCATCTGCTGGGCCTCGTGCGCGCTCGGTGCCAAAGGGCTTGTCGCAGGCCACGGCGTGGCCGCCGGCGATGGCTTGGCTGACGTGGTCGAGGTGCAGGAAGGGTGGCGAGTGGATCGAGATCAGATCGACCTCGTCCGACGAGCACAGCGCGCGCGACCGCCTGGGTCGTCGTCGCGGGGTGACGACCTCGACGAGCGCGCAGCCCTCGAGCTCGTCGAAGACCGGGGCCACGACCCGGGCGCCGAAGCCCGTGCCGATCACGCCGACTCTCACCGTGGGCTCAGTGCTCATTGGTTGCCTCCCTCGTCATGCGTCCTCGGTGATGCTCTGTCGGGCGACGCCTGCCTGCGTCAGCTCGTCGATGGCGGCGTGCGAGAGGCCGAGCGAGGCCAGGACGGCCGTGGTGTCATCGCCTGGCAGCCCTGGCGCTGAGGGCACCTCGAGCGTGGTGCGAGAGAACCGAGGCGCGGGTGCAGGTTGGATGGCACCCTTCGACCTCGACGAAGGTGCCTCGCGACACGCTGTGGACGTGGTTCGGCGCCTCGGCCAGCCGAAGCACCGGCGTCGCGCACGACTGCGGGGAGACGAGCTCGGCCTCCCACTCCGCTCGGGTCTTCTCCAAGAAGCGCGCCGCCATGAGCCTCCGTGTGCGGCCCATGCCTCACGAGTACTCCTCCTGGGGCACGTCGACGACCAAGCCGGCGACACAGCTCGGCATAGAACTGCGGCTCCAAGGCACCCACCGCGAAGTGCTCACCATCAGCCGTCTCATAGGTCCGGTAGTAGTGCGCAGCGCCGTCCACCACGTTGGCGTGGCGCTCGTCGACCCAGCGGCCATCAGCGAGCATGCCGTGGAACACCGTGGTCAAGGTGGCGGCGGCGTCGAACATCGAGACGTCGATCACCTGGCCAGACCCTGAGCTCCGGGCCTCGAGCATGCCGCTCACGAGGCCCAGCGCGAGCAGCATGCCTCCCCCGCCGTAGTCGCCCAGGATGTTGAGGGCGGCACGGCGGGCGTCTCAGCCGGGCCGATGGCTCCGAGCACCCCGCTGAGCGCGATGTAGTTGATGTCGTGGCCGGCCATCTGGGCGTACTCGCCGTCCTGGCCCCACCCCGTCATCCGGGCGTAGACGAGTCGAGGGTTCCGCTCGAGCAACGTGTCGGGGCCGATGCCCATGCGCTCCGCCACGCCAGGACGAAAGACCTCGACGAAGCCGTCGGCGTCATCGATGAGCGACAGCAGCACCTCGACGGCACCAGGGCCTTCATGTCCAAGGCGACCGAGCGCTGGTTCCGTCCGAAGCACGGCATCGATGGGGCGAGCCTGATCGACCTCGCTGGCTCGATCCACCCGGATGACCTCGGCGCCGAGGTCGCCCAAGCAGCATCCCGCAGAACGAGGAGGGGCCGAAGCCCCCCATCATCACGATCCGAGAGCCGACGAGCGGCCCGCTCACTGCTCAGCCCACCGCTGACGAGCGGCGGCGGCCTCGTCGGAGCCATGGGCGATCACCTGGTTGCGGTTCTCCACCTCGAGCGCGGAGGCCAGATCAGGGGCATCGGCGTTCTGCTGCAGCGCTCGCTTGGTCAGCTGGGTGGCCAGCGCGGAGCTCGCGGCGATCGTGCGAGGCAACTGCAAGGGCGCGCGAGCCCAGCTGCTCGTCCTCGACGCAGCTCGGAGACGAGGCCGCGCTCGAAGGCCTCCTGCGAGGTCACCTTGCGGCCGGTGAGCATCCAGTCGGCGGCCACGCTCAGCCCGACGACCCGAGGGCAGGTAGTAGCTCATGCCCATCTCCGCCCCGGTGAGCCCGACCAGGATCGCGCCGTTGCCGAAGCTCGCCGACTGAGCGCACAGTCGCACGTCGGCGGCCAGGGCAGAGCCCGAGGCCGCCGCCGAAGGCGGGCCCGTTGATGGCGGCGACGATGGGCTGGGGCAGGTCGCGGAAGAGCTGCGGCAGCGACGCCATCTTCTCCTGGAAGCGCAGCTTGTCGAGCACCGGCGCGTCATCGGAGCGTCATCGACGGTCCGAAGTCACGCAGGTCGACGCCGGCACAGAAGCCGCGCCCCTCCCCGGTGACCAGCACGACCCTGGTGCTCGAGTCGACGGCGAGGGCCGAGAACGTCGAGTCGGAGCTCGAGCATCATCGCTTCGTTGATGGCGTTGAGCCGTTCGGGTCGGTTCAGCGTGACCCAGGTGACGCCGTCGGCCGGCCGATCGACGAGAGCGTCGCCATCTCGCTCAGAGCCGCTCGATGATGGTGGCGGTGCCCATGCCGCCGCCCGTGCACATCGTCACCAGCCCGACGCTCAGATCCTGGCGCTCGAGCTCGTCGAGCACGGTGCCGAGCAGCATCGCCCCGGTGGCGCCGATGGGGTGGCCGAGCGCGATGGCTCCGCCGTTCACGTTGACTCGCTCCGGATCCAGCTTCAGATCGCGGATCGTCTTGAGCGGCACGGCAGCGAAGGCCTCGTTGATCTCCCAGAGGTCGACGTCGGCGGCCACCATGCCCGCCTTCGCCAGCGCTCGCTCGGCTGCTGGCCCGGGTGCGGTGAGCATGATCACCGGCTCGGAGCCAACCGCGGCGGCTCGAGCGAACGCGGGCTCTCGGCGAGACACCGTTGGCCTCGAGCCAGCCCTCTGAGGCCACCAGCGCGGCGGCGGCACCGTCGACGACGCCTGAGGAGTTCCCGGCGTGGTGGACGTGGTCGATGGCGCCGGCGTCGGGATAGACCGACAGCGCCATCTCGTCATAGGTCTCGCCCTGCTCGGCGAACGCAGGGCTGCAGCTTGGCCAGCCCCTCGACCGTGGTGCCTGCTCTCGGGTGCTCGTCGGCGGCCAAGAGGACGGTGCCGTCGGCGTCGGTTACCGGGATGATCCCGCGCCCGAAGCGGTTCTCGGCGCTCGCCTGAGCAGCACGTCGCTGGCTCTCTGCGGCGAAGGTGTCGACGTCGCTCCGGCTGAAGCCCTCGATCGTGGCGATGAGGTCCGCCGAGATCCCCTGGGGCACCGTCGGGAAGCGCTCGCGGAACGCGGGGTTGCCGCCGTCGATGGTCACCGAGCCCGCTGTCAGGTTCCACCGTGACATCGACTCGACGCCGCCTGCGACCACCAGGTCCTGGTACCCGCTGGCCACCCCCATGGCCGCCAGGCTGACGGCTTGCTGGGCCGAGCCGCAGAAGCGGTTGACCGTCAGGCCCGGCACGCTCTCAGGCCAGCCGGCCAGCAGCGTCGAGAGCCGTCCGATGGCGTCGTGGTCGCCCGACAAGATCCCGTTGCCAGCGATGACGTCTTCGACGTCAGCGGGATCGAACGCCGTGCGCTGCGCCAAGGCGCGAAGGCACTGGGCGAGCAGCTCTTGGGGGTGGACGCCGTGGAGCGCGCCGTCAGGGCGTCCCTTGCCGCGCGGCGTGCGCACCACGTCGACGATGAAGGCGTCGCCCACCGTCTAGCTGGTTTCGCTGAAGAGGGTGCGGGGCCGAGCGTCGGCGACGAGCTGCCGGAGCGTGGGGCCCACCTCGGTGGCATCCATGATCGGCTCGACCGTCGGACCTCGGTGCCAGCCCTCAGCCACCGCGAGCACGAGGCCGCTGGCCTCGATGACCTGCCCGGTGATGTCCGCTGACTCCGTCGAGGCCAGCCACACGACCGCCGGCGAGACCGCCTTGACGGTGAACTTGCTGGCGAACTCGCTCTCTTCGGGCACGAGGTCTCCGGTGAGCCTGGTCAGCGCGCCCGGGGCGATGGCGTTGGCCGTGACCCCATAGCGGACGAGCTCTTGGGCGGCGATCTGCGTCATGGCCGCGATGCCCGCCTTGGCTGCGCCGTAGTTCGACTGACCGACGTTGGCGTAGATGCCAGAGACCGAGGTCGTGTTGATCAAACGAGCATCGTTGGTGCCTCCGGCCTTGGACTTCTCACGCCAGTAGACCGCAGCATGGTGCGAGGGTGCGAAGGTGCCCTTCAAGTGCACTCGGATGACCGCGTCCCACTCCTCTTCGGACATCGAGAACAGCATCCGGTCCCGGAGGATCCCCGCGTTGTTGATCAGCACGTCGAGCGTGCCAAAGGTGTCGACGGCCTGCTGGATGAGGGCGGCAGCGCCGTCCCACGAGCTGATGTCGTCGGTGTTGGCCGCCGCCTCGCCGCCGGCGGCGATGATCTCCTCGACCACCTGCTGCGCGGGTCCTGCGTCGGCGCCGGTCCCGTCACGGTCGCCGCCGAGGTCGTTGACGACCACCTTGGCTCCGTGCTCCGCCAAGGACAGCGCGTACTCGCGACCGAGTCCTCGGCCCGCCCCTGTCACCACGCACACACGTCCCTCACACAGACGATCCGCTGCCATCACACGCCCCTCTCCCAGTCGTTCAAACGAACCTTTCATATCACCGATCGATCACCTCGCTCCCGTGGGCAGGTGCGCTCTGACCTCGCCTGCACCGTGAGAACGCCCCATCGTCTCTCGATCGATGGCATGCTCCTTGCTGCTCCATGCGCCCCGCATGCAGCAGGCACCTCCACCGCACGCACGCCCTCCCCACGAGAGGAACCACCATGGCCTGGGACTTCGCCACTGACCCCGACTACCAAGCTCAGCTCGACTGGGTCGAGACCTTTGTCCGAGAGGAGTGCGAGCCGCTCGACCTCATCATCAAGGAGAGCCACGACCTCAACGATCCTGTGCGCCAGGCGCTGATCCCTCCTCGCCAGAAGCTCGTCCAAGAGCGTGGGCTCTGGGCCACCCACCTCGGCCCGCACCTCGGAGGACCGGGCTACGGCCAGGTGAAGCTCGCCCTCTTGAACGAGATCCTCGGTCGCTCTGAGTGCGCACCGATCATCTTCGGCAGCCAAGCGCCGGACTCGGGCAACTCAGAGATCCTCGCCCACTACGGCACACCGGAGCTCAAGGAGCAGTACCTCAAGCCACTCCTCGAGAACAAGATCATCTCGTGCTTCTCGATGACCGAGCCTCAGGGCGGCGGCGACCCCAAGGTCTTCACCACCTCGGCGGTCCAAGACGGCGACGAGTGGGTGATCAACGGCGAGAAGTGGTACTCCTCGTTCGCCTCGTCGGCCTCGTTCCTCATCGTCATGGCGGTCACCGATCCCGACGCCGCCCCCTATGACCGCCACTCGATGTTCGTCGTCCCCGGCGACACGCCGGGGATCAACATCCTTCGCGACGTGGGCCTCGGCTGGCAGCCCGTCGGCGGCGGTCGAGAGGGCTACGTCCGCTACGAAGACGTCCGCGTGCCCGCCGCCAACATGCTTGGTCCCCGAGGGGGCGCCTTCGTGGTGGCCCAGACCCGCCTGGGTGGCGGTCGCATCCACCACGCCATGCGCACCGTCGGGCTGGTCAAGCGGATCTTCGAGATGATCGGCGAGCGCGCGGTCTCGCGCTTCACCCAGGGCGAGATGCTGGGCAACAAGCAGATGGTCCAAGAGATGGTGGCTGACTCATGGATGGAGATCGAGTCCTTCCGCCTCCTCACCATGCACACCGCCTGGAAGATCGATCAGCTCAACGACTACAAGGCCGTGCGCCGTGACATCTCCGCCGTCAAGGCGATGATGCAGAAGGTCCTCCACGACGTCTCCGCACGAGCACTCCAGATCCACGGCTCGCTCGGCACCAGTCACGAGATGCCCTTCGTCCAGTACCTCACCGAGTCCTTCGTCCTAGGTCTCGCTGACGGCCCCACCGAGGTCCACAAGGTGACCTTGGCCCGCGACGTGCTCAAGGGCTTCACCCCGGCGCCGGACATGTTCCCCTCCGAGCACCTCTTGCGGCTCAAGGCCGCGGCAGAGGCCAAGTTCGCACCTGAGCTCGAGGGCATCGTGCGCGACTAGCGAGGCGCTGGCCGCTGGCCTCGCTCAGCCGAGCAACGAGTGCGCAGCGCCGAGCAGGCGAGGGAGCGCAGAGGCCATGGCTTCGACCTCTGGGTCAGGCACGTCTCGCCGACGGTTGTGCTTGACGATGAGCGACCACGTGGCGACTGACTTGAAGCACGCCAGCGCTCGGAAGAGATCGAGGTCGGGGACCGAGCGGCCGAGGGCCGTCGGCGTAGCGAGCAGCGAGCTCGTCCACCGGCGGCATCAGGCCGACGTAGGGGGTCGGACGGGCGTAGGTATCCGGGTCGGCGTTGATCAGGAACCAGCCGACGTCGACCCTCGGGTCGCCGACGGTCCAGATCTCCCAGTCGATGATGGCCTTGATCTCCGTGCCGTGGGCCAGCAGGTTGCCCAAGCGGAAGTCCCCGTGAACGATCGCTGGGTCCATCGGTGAGACCTTGGCTGCCCGGAGCTCGACCGGCAACCTCGGCCCAGCCTGGAGCCATCTCGGGATCGACGGTCTCGAGCAGCTGCTGACCAGCGATCGATCTCGTCAGCGACGCTGACCACAGGCTCTGCTCCCAGTCCGACGGCCGCCGGCGAGACCCGGTGGAGCGCCGCCATGGTCTCGGCTGCGTGGCGCAGCCGCTCGGCCATGACCTCGACGGATCCGTGGCCTTCGAGGTCGAAGAGGGGCTCGAGGGAGTCGCCCTCGACGAAGGACATGACGAAGAGCGGCGGCAGCTCGGGTGGCGCTCCTCGGTCCTCGAAGAGCACAGTCGGCACCGACACCCCGGCGCCCCGAAGGCTCCTCAGCAACCGAGCCTGGCGGAGCACGTCGCGGTTGAGCGTGGGCTCGACGCCGGGCGGAGCGACCTTGATCACCACAGGTTCACCATCAGCCAGCACGCCGGCGAAGGTGAGGCTCGAGCGCCCGCCCGTGAGGCGGCGCACGTCGCGGACCCCTTGTGACACCAGGCGGTTTTCGACGTGGGTCTCGCTGTACTCAAAGGAAGGAATGTGCCACCATAGCGGTCGATGGCGGGATCCTGTGGGGGAAAAGTAGCGCTGGTCACTGGCACGAGCCGGGGTCTCGGCAAGGCGATCGCGGAGCGTTTTGCGGCGGAGGGGGCGACGGTCGCGCTGACCGCTCGGACCCTGGAGCCCGATCCCAAGTACGTCGGCTCCCTGCAGGAGACCTGTGAGGGCATCAAGGCCAACGGCGGTCAGGCCATCGCCATCCAGGCAGACCTCTCGAAGCCCGACGAGCGCGAACGCCTCATGGAGGAGGTCTCCTCTCAGGTGGGCCCGCCGGACATCCTCGTGAACAACGCCGCGGTGACCTTCCTGCTCCCGCTCGACACGTTCCCCGACAAGCGAGCCCGTCTCATGATCGAGATGCACGTGCTGGCGCCCCTGCACCTGACCCAGCTCGCGGTGCCCAGCATGCGAGCGAAGGGCGAGGGGTGGGTGCTCATGCTCACCTCGATCGCCGGCGAGCGGATCGAGGGGCCTCCCTTCTCGGCGTTCGACACCTCGGCCGGCTTCGGCATGTACGGCACGGTCAAGGCCTCGATGAGCCGGATGGCCCAGAGCCTGGCGGCTGAGCTCTACGCCGACGGCATCGCCGTGAACGCCGCGGCTCCCTCTGATCCCGTCGCCACTGAGGGCGCGGGAGCGCTCGACCTGGCCAAGGGTCCCACCGAGGACATCAGCCTGATCGCCGAGACGGCCTTCACGCTGTGCACCGGTGACCCGAAGGTCCTCACCGGTCGCGTGGCCCAGACCCAGCCGTACCTTCGCGAGATCGGCTGGCTGCAGTGAAGATCGGCCAGATGGTCGGCTCCGACAAGGAGCGAGACCGCAACGATCGCCTCCAAGGCCTCGTCGACGACGTGGTCGGCGTCGAAGCGGCGGGCTTCACCTCGATGTGGATCCCCCAGGTGCCCGGCTACCTCGACGCCATGACCGCCGTGACGGCCATAGGGCTCGCCACGTCGACGATCGAGATCGGCACGGCGGTCGTGCCCATCCAGACCCGCCACCCGATCCCGATGGCCCAGCAGGCGCTCACGACCCAGCTGGCCTGCGGTGGTCGCTTCACCTTGGGGCTCGGTCCCTCGCACCACTGGATCATCACCGACCAGTTCGGCCTCGAGTACGACAAGCCAGCCCGCCTCGTGCGCCACTACCTCGAGGTCCTCAACAAGGCGTTCGAGGGGCCGGGCATGGTCGACGTCGAGAACGAGGCCTTCACGATCCACAGCCCGATGAACGTGGCCGACGACACCCCGGTGCCGGTGATGCTGGCGGCGCTCGCTCCGGTGATGCTGCGGATCGCCGGAGAGCAGGCATCAGGCACCATCTTGTGGATGGCCGATGAGAAGGCCATCGCCGAGCACATCGTGCCCAAGATCACGAAGGCCGCCAGCGAGGCCGGCCGACCGGACCCGCGCATCGTGGCGGGTGTGCCGATCGCGCTCTGCGCCGAGAGCGAGGCGGTCGAAGCTCGCGCCTACGCAGGTGACGTCCTCGGCCACGCCGAGATGTCCCCGAACTACGAGAAGCTCCTGGCGCAAGGCGACGCCCACGACGTCCAAGACGTCATGGCGGTGGGCAGCGAGACGACGATCTTGGAGCGCATCAAGCGCTTCAAGGACGCTGGCGTCACCGACTTCGCGGCCCGGATCGTCCCGCTGGGTGCCACGCCCGAAGAGCGCTTCGGCTCTCGCCAGCGCACCCAGGACTTCCTCGCCGAGCTCTGTCCCGAGATCTGAGCGCGTCGCTCCGGCGAGCCTTTGGACCGCTCAGTACACTGCGCCTCGTGGCCATCCATCCTCGACTCTCGTTGAACAGCGTCAGCACCTGGGGTCAGTCCCTCGCTGATGACATCGCCCTGTGGCAGAGCCTCGGGATCAAGCACGTAGGCCTGATCTTGCCCAAGATCAAGGCTGTCGGTTGGTCCGAGGCGGCGGCCATGGTCACCGAAGCCGAGCTCGAGGTCTCCACCATCTTCGGGCCGACGTTTCGGCCCCACGACGCCGATCCCTCGTTGGGCTGGCTCGACGAGGACCGAGCGGAGACCGTCGAGACCCTTGAGTTCGCCGCCGAGATCGGTGCCGCGTCGGTCTACGTCTGCAGCGGCGCTGCCGCCTCGCTCAGCTGGGAAGAGGCCGCGGCGTCGTTCTGTGACGTCATCGCTCCCTCGGTCGAGGCGTCGCGCGCGCTGCACGTGCCGATCCTGCTGGAACCGACCAACCCGCTCCGCTCTGACGTGAGCTTCGTCTTCTGGCAGCGAGATGCCATGGACCTCGCCCGCCAAGCGGGCACCAAGGTCATGCTGGACTTCCAATCCTGCTGGTACGAGCGGGGCATCGCCGCGACGATCACCGAGAACATCGATCTCGTCGGCGTCGTCCAGATCTCTGACTACGTGATCGGCACCACCGAGACCGGCAACCGTGCCGTGCCCGGGGACGGCGACATCCCGCTCGAGCGCCTGATCGCCATCGCCCTCGATGCTGGCTTCGAGGGCGCCTTCGACCTCGAGGTCATGGGCAAGCGCGTGGAGGAGGAGGGCTACGCCTCAGCGATGCGCCGCTCCATCGAGGTTGCCAGCGCCATGCTGGAGAAGCTCGGCGCCTGAGCCAGCCCGACGGCTCAGTCGATGGTGGTGATGGTGCCGATCTCGGCACCGATCTCGTAGTCCACCTCTTCGTCAGCATCCCAGTGCACGACGCCCGTGCCACCCGACTCGATCTCGATCTCCACCTTGTCGGTGGCGATCAAGAAGAGCGGCTCTCCCTCGTTGACCGTCGAACCCTCGGCGACCAGCTTCTCGACGAGCGTCGCCTCGGTGGCGTCAGGCGACGACCTTGGGATGCGGATTACGAACTCAGCCACAGGAAAGGACCTCCACAGTCAGCCACGGGGAGCGTGCCCGGCACATCGTAGAGCGACGCGAGCGGATCTGCGAAGCCCGTGGCCCACAGCTGGGCGAGCTCGCTACTTGCTTCGGGCGGGGTCGAGGACCAAGATCGCGCACAGCGAGGAGGAGACAGCGCGGCCCAAGAGCCCGATGCGACGCTCGCCGATCGCCACAGAGGGGGCAGTGCCAATGAGTGACCTTTCCATCAAGCAGCTGGGCGAGACGGTCGGTGCCGAGATCGTCGACGTCGACGTCGACGAGCTCCTCCACGACCCCTCGGTCCCAGAGGCGGTCCTCCACGCGCTCGACGCCAACGGCGTACTCGTCTTCAGAGAGCTCCACCTCGATGACGAGTCCCAGGTGGCCTTCGCCCGACGCCTCGGCACACCGGTGGCCGTCCCGAGCCACCCGATCCCCGAGATCACGGTGATCTCGCTCGCTGACACCAATCCCATCGCTGAGTACCTCAAGGGTGCGTTCGAATACCACATCGATGGCTCCATGGACGAGATCCCGTCGAAGGCGTCGCTCTTGACCGCGCACGTCGTTCCCGAGGGCAGCGGCGACACGGAGTTCGCCAGCTCCTACGCCGCCTACGACGCCTTGAGCGACGAGCAGAAGGAGCTCTACAGCACCTACCAGGTGGTCCACAGCTTCGAGGCCACACAGCGCAAGACGCATCCTGACCCGACACCCGAGGAGCTGGCTGACTGGCGGACACGCCCCACCAAGCTCCACCCGCTCGTCTGGGAGCACGAGCACGGTCGCAAGTCGCTGGTGTTGGGCTCGACCGCCTCGCACGTCGAGGGGCTCGACCTCGACGAGGGCCGAGCGCTCCTCGAAGAGCTGCTCTCGATGGCCACCGCCCCGGGTCGGGTCTACCGCCACCAGTGGACGGTGGGCGACCTCGTCATCTGGGACAACCGAGGTGTCATGCACCGAGCGTGCTACTACGACGCCGCATCCAACCGAGAGATGCACCGCACCACCCTGGTGGGCGAAGAGGCCATCGCCTAGCTCGCAGGCAGGACGAGGCTCTGCGGGGCTCGTCTCGCTCTCCTAGTATCTTCATCAAGTTCTTGTGAATCGGACTCGGCGCGGTCCCAGAGACGAAGTGGTGGGCAGATGACCTTCGAGGTAGACGAGATCGACTTCTTCCGTGGCAACGAGGAAGAGATCCTCCTTGACCCCTATCCGTACCTCGACAAGATGCGCGCCGTCTGTCCCGTGCACACCGAGACCCACCACGACGTGGTCATGGTCACCGGCTACGCCGAAGCTCGCGACGTCTACAACGACAACGCCACCTTCTCGTCGGCGAACTCGGTCACCGGTCCGTTCCCTGGCTTCCCCGTCCCCCTGGAGGGCGACGACGTCTCTGACCAGATCGAGGCGCAGCGCGACCTGCTCCCGATGAGCGACCAGATCATCGCCTTCGACCCACCCAAGCACACCGAGCACCGCTCGGTGATGCTGCGCCTGCTCACGCCGAAGCGCCTGAAGGAGAACGAAGACCTCATGTGGGCGCTGGTCGACCGCCACCTGGATCCCTTCGTCGCCGACGGTCACTGCGAGTTCATCTCGGCCTATGCGTCGCCCTTCACCCTCTCGATCATCAGCGACCTGCTCGGCGTGCCCGATGACGACAAGGAAGAGTTCCGGAAGGACCTCGGTGGCCGCGGCGACTCCGACGGCGACGCCAACATCGGCAGCACCGAAGCAGCCATGGCGCACAACCCCCTCGAAGCGCTCTACAACCGCTTCGCCGCCTACATCGAGGACCGCCGAGAGCACCCGCGCGACGACGTGCTCGGCGGCATGGCCGCGGCCACCTTCCCGGATGGTTCGACACCTGATCCGGGCGACGTGGCTCGGGTGGCGGTCAACGTCTTCGCCGCCGGTCAAGAGACCACCGTGCGCTTCTTGGCCGCAGCCGTCAAGATCCTCGCGGAGGACCCTGCGCTCCAGGACCAGCTTCGAGCCGACCGCTCCCTGGTCCCCAACTTCGTCGAGGAGACCCTCCGCCTAGAAGCCCCCGTCAAGGGCGACTTCCGCGTGGCGAGGACGCCGAAGAACGTCGGCGGCGTCGACATCCCCGCCGGCTCGTGCGTCATGGTGCTCAACGGCGCAGCCAACCGCGACCCGCGCCAGTTCGAGCGACCCAGCGAGTTCGACGTCGAGCGTGAGAACGCCCGGCACCACATCGCCTTCGGCTACGGCGTCCACACCTGCCCGGGCGCTCCCCTGGCGCGCACCGAGGGCGTGGTCAGCATCAACCGGATCCTCGACCGCATGGGCGACATCCGGATCTCCGAGGAGCACCATGGACCGGAGGGGAACCGGCACTTCTCGTACATCCCCACCTACATCCTGCGGGGCCTGACCGACCTGCACGTCACCTTCACGCCGCTCGGCTGAGCCGAGCCCGCCTCATGAGGTGGCGTGAGACCTGGTCCTCTCGGGCAGCAGCAAGATCGCGCCGACGAGGAAGCAGATCGCTCCGACGAAGGTGCCGAGGTTGGTGAGCTCGACGTTCCAGATCTGACCCGTGCTCGGCACGATGTACGAGGCGATCGCCGAGGCGCCGAAGGCGATCGAGCCCACCAGGTTGAGCGCCGTGATCCACCAGGAGAGCTCTCGCGGGGACCACGACAGCCAGCCGTGTGACACCTCGAACCAAGCCATCCCGCTGGCGATCAAGAAGCAGATCGACCCCAAGGCGTCGGGCCGCCAGACGTGGTGGGCGGCTTGGGTCGAGCTGAGGTCCGACGAGACGGCGACCACCGTGCTGACGTTGAAGAAGATGGTCCCGATCAGCTGGACGCCACAGGCCCACCAGTCGATCTGCTGGGGTCGGTACGTGAAGACCTTGCCCCAGCCGTGCGCTGGTCCATCCGGCCCGGAGTCGACGGACTCTCGATACTGGAGGAAGCCGGCAGAGGTGAAGAAGAGCGACCCGATGAAGTAGGTGAGCGAGTCCACCTGAGGTCTGACGGCCTGTGCGTAGCCAGGGAGCGCCCCCAAGGCGAACAGGGCCGAACCGATGGCGAAGAGGACCCCGATCCACCAGCCCCGAGCTCGCGGGTCCCACCAGGTGCCCCGGGGCGTGGCGCCGACGTCGTGCTTGCGATGAGCTCGTGAGTCCCACCGCGCCAGCACGCCGTTGGGTCGCTCCACCTCGACGAAGGTCACGAACGGGCCAAGTCCCCGGGTGCGTGTGCCTGGCTCGCCCAGCCCGAGGCTCGGCCTGCTGGTCAGCCAGGTGTCTGCGTGCTCTCCGACAGGCATCTGACAAGTATCGCGACTGCCGCCGAGGTCAGCTGCCGCCCACCTCCTGTTGGAACTGGAGGACCAGCGCCTCTGGCGCCACGCTCATCCACGCGTCTTCGATCGCCGTGGTGAGCTCGGCGTCGCCGATCTCGTCGAGGGCGATGAGCACCGCCGGATAGCCATCGAAGTGCGGGATGGTGAAGATGCCCCCGACACCCATGGCGAGGACTGCCTCTTTCTCCTCGAGCGAACCCGTGGTGAGCCCGAAGATGGGGCCTTGGGGCACAGGCTCGTCGCCGAAGCGCTTGAGGTCGGCCTTGGAGAACGGGCGGTCCCAGAGGAAGGCGCTCTTGTCCACGAACCACGTCCGGTTCCGAAAGCGGAGCCCCTCTTCGACGTGGGGCAACGTGCCGACGACTGCTTCGAGGTGCTCGAGGGTGGCCATGGATCGGCATCGTAGCCAGCGCGTGGCGCTGGCAATCTATAGGGTGCATCGCACCTGGAGATCTGATCGTGGCGCCTCGGCCGAGCGAAGCTCGACGCGACGCCCCCTGCGTCGTGAGGTACTGATGAAGCTTAAGGTCACGGAGGTTGGTGCTGGAGAGCGACTGGTCGTCTTCGTCCATGGCGCGCTCGGGCAGCGGTCGGTCCTTCAACCGCGTCGCCGACCTCTTGGACGACGAGTTCAGGATCGTCTACTACGACCGCCGCGGCTACGGCGAGAACGCTCTCGCCGCCGTCGACGGTCCGGTGGGCGTCGACACGCACATCGATGACCTCATCGAGGTCCTCGACGGTCGGCACGCCATCGTGATCGGCCACTCCTTCGGAGGGCTCACCACGCTCGGCGCGGCCGTGCGCGCACCCGAGCTCGTCGACGCCCTCGGCGCCTATGAGACCTCCATGGCATGGTCGCCAGGTTGGGACGACACCGTGATGCGGGGCGTCTTGGCGGGTCCCGATCCCGCCGATGCCGGTCTGCGCCTGATGCTGGGCGAGCGCTATGACCGCATGGATGATGACGAGCGAGCACGACGGCTCGTCGATGCTGCAGCGTTCGCGGCCGAGGAGCGATCGATCAGAGACCGCCCTCCCCTCTATGACGTCTCGGCGATCAAAGCCCCCCTGGTGTTCGGGCGGAGCGATCCCGCCGTGATGCCCTCGGTGGCGGCCTTCTTGGAGGCGAACGTCCCGACCATGGAGATCATGGAGCTGCCCGGTGCCGGTCACCATGCTCATCGGAGCGATCCCGAGGGCTTCGCCAGGCTGACGCGCCGAGCGAGTGAGCTCGCTGCCTCGCGCTAGGTCCCGCCCGGCGAGATCGAGGTGCCCGAGGGGGCGCCGATAGCCTCGAGCCGTGCCCCCCACGCTGATCTATGACGGTGACTGCGGGTTCTGCACGACGACTGCCGCCTGGGTCTCCAAGCACTGGCCAGAGCGCGACGGCACCCGTGCCGTTCCCTGGCAGCACCTCTCGAGCGGCGAGGTGCTCGCCACGACGTTGAGCGCCGACGAGCTCGCTCGTGCTGCGTGGTGGATCGACGGCGACTGCCAGGAAGAGGGTGCCCGGGCGGTCGCCCGAGCCCTCATCGCCACCGAGGGACCCTGGGCCATCGTGGGCAAGGTCCTCCTCCACCCACCGCTGGCGTGGCTGGCTCCTTGGGGCTATCGGCTGGTCGCCCGCTACCGCTCTCGACTTCCCGGGGGCACGCCTGCCTGCAAGCTCTGAGCAAAGCCGTGCATCACCAGAAAAAATGTCTCTACCTGGACTTTCTAAAACTCTATAAATCCGACTGGATTTATCAGGTAATCCTCCCTAGTCTGTCCCCTGTGCCCACGACGATCACACCTCTCAGAGCTGCAGCGACCTTGAGGCGCGCCTCTCGTCGCTGTATGCGGTGACCCTTCGGGGACTCTCGACCCGACGCGTCGGAACCGCACGCCGTCACCTCGTACGCACAGAACCTCTGATTTGAAAGCAGCACGCTCATGACCACACTTCTCACGTCCCCCTCCAGCCAGGCCGCACCTCCGGCGCCGGCTCTCAGCCTCCACGAGCTGGCCGCCATCGCCCGCGGCTTGGCCGAGACCGCGCACATCTGGCCTGACGTCACCGATCCAAAGGAGCGGATCTGGCACACGATCGCTCGTACCGATCGCTTCGAGGCCTTCGTCATCGCGTGGCCGGCGGGCTCGTCGATCGAGCTCCACGACCACGGCGAGGCCGCCGGTGCGATCGCCGTGGCCGCCGGTGAGCTCATCGAGACCGCCGTGCACGACGTCGCCGGGTGGCCGACGTTCCTGCCCACCCGCCTCACCGCCGGCATCCAGCTCTCGTTCCGAGAGGGGCACGTCCACGGTCTGCACAACCCTGGGCTCGTCCCTGCGCTGACGGTCCACGTCTACTCCCCCGTGCTGCGTTCGATGACCTTCTTCGACCACGATGATGAGGGAGCTCGGCTTGCGGTCCGCACCGAGCTGTTCGACCCTGAGGAGGTGGCATGACGCGCAGCGCCGACGACTTGGTGGCAGAAGCTCGAGAGAGGATCAGCCGCATTGCACCGGCAGACGTCGATGAGGTCCTCGACGCTGGCGGGCTTGATCATCGACATCCGTCCCCAGCAGCTGCGTGAAGAGGAGGGTGCCTTCCCGGGGGCCATCGTCATCGAGCGAAACGTCCTCGAGTGGCGGCTCGATCCCCAGGGTGAGCACCGGATACCGCAGATCAGCGGTTACGACCAGCCGGTGATCATCGTGTGCTCGGGCGGCTACGCCTCCAGCTTGGCGGCAGCCTCCCTCACCGATCTCGGCTTCAGCTCAGCTGCTGATCTCGACGGTGGCTACCAAGCCTGGCGGGCGTGGATCGACACCGACACGGTGGTGCAGCTCGACAGCTACCGCGAGCACGAGCACGAGCACGAGCACGCGTCGACGAGGCGCAGGCACTGAGGGACCCGCGACCTTGAGGACACCGAGGTGCACTGCGCTGACAGGGCGACCGAAGGCGAAGCCCTCCGCCAGCTGGTCGACCAGTTGAGGACCCTCTCGACGCCGCACCAGGATCTCTCGCGAGCTGGATAGACGAGCAGAGGGATCCGAAGCCTTCCAGACCGGACAGGCTCACACCTCAGATCTGCGTCGTTGCGATCAACGGGTGAGGTAGCGCTGGGCGAGCTGCGTGCTCTGCCCACCGAACGCAGCGAGATCGGCGGTCGTCACCTGGTCGAGGAGGCTCGTGTCTTCGATGCCGGGAGCACAGAGCACCTCACCCAGCTCCAAGCCCCGAAGGCTGGCGAGCACCACGCCTGCTGCCGCCATGCGCGGCACGGCACTCAGGTCCATGCCCTGGCGCTCATGAAACTCAGTGGCCACGATGCCAGGACAGAGCACCTGGACGCGCACGGGGGTGTCGAGCAGCTCTTGGTTGAGCGACTGGGTCATCGCCACCAGCAGCGCCAGCGTCCCGGTGTAGGTTGCACGTCCCGCTCCCACCCCAAGCGGCGCTGGTCCTGCGAAGGCGAGCATCCCGGCAACGTTCACGATCGTCCCCGCGCCGCGCTCAAGCATGCCGGGCAGCGCAGCTTGGATCAGCATCGTCGGAGCCACCGTCTTGACGTGGATCAGCTCTCGAGCTTTTGCAGCTGGCAGCTCAGCCATCGCCATGTAGTGGGCCACGCCTGCGTTGTTGACCAGCATGCTGAGCGGCCGACCCGAGCAGACCGCCGCCACCTCATCGATGCCTGCATCGGTCGACAGGTCGGCGACGAGAATCTGGACCTCGACAGAGGGGAGCGAGTCGGCCAGCTCTTCGAGCCTCTCAAGGCGCCTTCCCGCCACGACGAGATCGAACCCAAGCTCTCCGAGGCGCTTCGCGTACGCGGCACCGATGCCCGATGACGCTCCGGTGACCAGTGCAAGCTCTGCCAAGGTGCTCTCTCTCGGTTGGGTCTCGTTTCAACCTAGGGGCGCGAGCACGCTCGTCGTGCTGACCCACCTCGCGCGCCCGATCCGTCGAGCGGTCTCAGCCCGGACCCTGGCGATGCCGAGCGATCCGTGGCCTAGCGTCAGTGGCATGCGAGCTGCCGTGAGCCTGACGATCGATGCACCTCCGATGAAGGTGTGGGGGCTCATCAGCGACATCACCAACATGGGGACCTTCAGCCCTGAGGTGGTCGAAGCCGAGTGGCTCGAGGGTGCCACCGGGCCCGAGGTGGGAGCCACCTACCGAGGTCACGTCAGGCGCAACGAGAACTGGCCCGTCTTGTACTGGACCACCTGCAAGATCACCGCCTGTGTCCCGGGCGAGGTCTTCGAGTTCGCGGTCGTCGCCTCTGACAAGGCGATCAACACCTGGCGCTATGAGTTCGAACCCACCGACGACGGAGGCACCGAGGTCACCGAGTCCTTCGACCTCGGCGACAGCTTCATCGTGAAGCTCTGGCGCCCGCTCGGTGGGTTCCTCCGGGAGAACCGGAACAAGCGTGACATGCTCCGCACGCTCGAGCGGGTGAAGCAAGCCGCCGAGGTGGCCGAGCCCTCAGAGGGCTAGCGCCCCCCCGCCGGGCCCACCGACCGGGGGCGAGGATACCTGGCGGTGATTCGCAGCGTTCTGGGTGATGAGTGAGTGCCGTGACGCCGTCTTCTGTTGGACCCCTCGACCGGCCCGGCGCGGGTAGGTTTCGCCTATGACGCAGCCCAACATTCTCCTGATCATGACGGACGAGGAGCGCTACCCGCCTCCCTACGAGGGCGCGGAGCTCGAGCGCTTCCGCAGCTCGCAGCTGCCGGCCCGAGCATCGATCCGGTCTCGAGGCATCGAGTTTCATCGCCACTACGCCGGCTCCACGGCCTGCGTGCCAAGCCGAGCCACGCTCTTCACGGGCCAGTACCCGTCGTTGCACGGCGTGACCTCCACCGACGGGGTGGCGAAGCAGGTCTCCGATCCAAAGATGCAGTGGCTCGATCCCAACTCGGTCCCCACCTTGGGCGACTGGTTCCGCGCCGGTGGCTATCGCACGCACTACCGGGGCAAGTGGCACGTCTCGCACGCAGATCTCATGATGCCTGGCTCGCACGAGGGACTCATGGCCTCTGACGAGAACGGCCAGCTCATCCCAGAGGTCGTCGACGCCTATCGCAAGGCCGACCGCCTCGACCCCTTCGGGTTCTCCGGCTGGATCGGGCGCGAGCCTCACGGAGCGGCGAAGGCCGACTGCGGGACCGTTCGAGATGGCGTGTTCGCCGAGCAGGTCGTCGAGCTGTTCGGCGAGCTCTCCGCCGCGCAGGCCAGCGGGCCCTGGCTCACCGTGGCGTCGTTCGTGAACCCTCACGACATCGCGTTCTCCGGCTTCGGCTGGGAGCAGCTCCTCCAGTTCGGGCCCCCCGACGACACGGTGCCGGAGATCGCCGAGGCGCCCTCGCAGGCCGACTCCTTCGCCGGTCGCCCGGCGTGCCAGGAGGCCTTCAAGAACCTCTGGCCACTGATGCTGTTCCCCACGGCGACGGACCTCGGCTATCGGCGCCTCTACTACTACCTCCACAAGCTGGTCGACCAAGCCATCGGCAAGATCCTCGCCGCCCTCGAGGCGTCAGGTATGAGCGACAACACCATCGTCGTGTTCACCTCCGACCACGGCGACGTGCTCGGCGCCCACGGCGGTCTCATCCAGAAGTGGGCCAACGCCTACGACGAGGCCGTTCGGGTGCCGCTCCTCATCGCCGGACCGGGGATCGACCCGGCGGCCCCGGACGTCTCGATCCCCACCAGCCACGTGGACTTGATCCCGACGCTCCTCGGGCTGGCAGGCATCGACGTCGAGCAAGCAGCGGCGGGCGTCGCAGCGCACCACGATGAGGCCCAGCCGCTCCCGGGTCGAGACCTGAGCGAGGTCGTCGTGGGCCGCGCTCCCGAGGCGACCGTTGCGTCACCGATCTACTTCATGACCGAGGACGACGTGACTCGTGGTGTGACCCAAGCAAACATCCTCAACGGGACGCCCTTCGAGGCGCTCTCCCCGCCCATCAACATCGAATCGGTGCTCAGCACGCTTCCGACGGGCGATCAGGGGGCTCCTGAGCTCTGGAAGCTGAACCACTACTACGAGCGCCTCGACGAGTGGTACGCCGCGCAGGGCGTGGCAGCCAACCCCTTCTTGGGTCCACCGGCTGAATCTTTCTTCGAGCTCCACAACCTCTCGAGCGATCCCGAAGAGCGCGAGAACAAGGCCGGGAGCACGCTCGAGCAGCTCTCCGCCATGGTCTCGGTGCTTGAGCAGCAGCGCGATCTCAAGCGGCGGATCCCCCGGCTCCGGAACCCGACCGGCTGAACACGGGTCGCTCGAAGGCAGGGCGGAGCTGCCCTGCACGCTGCCCCGAGGGCCACCTCCGCTAGAGAGAAAGCCCCCTGATCCTTGCGGCAGATGGAGGGGCGGCTGCGGCCATGACCACACGGGCTATTGCGGGGTTTTGGCGAGTGTGCTCGAGCTCTCCTCCGAGGTCAGAAGGGCTTTCTGGCCGAGAGCGCTTCTTGTCATCGGGGAGAACTCGATAAGGATCACGTAAATCGACACCAAAACGAGACGGAGTCGACTTAGCATCGTCGCATCCCTTCACTTCTGTGAAGCCCGAGCATCAAAGGCTGCATGAGCGACGATTCCATCAATCAACCTCGAAGGAGCGAAGATCGCCTCGCTCGACTCGGCCAGGAGATCGACGGCACCACTGGCACTCCGGCGACACGCAAGGAGCAGCGCCAAGCGCGAGCGACGAGCTCACGTACGGGCCGTCGACGAAAGCGCTGGAGCACCAAGCGCAAGGTCGTCACCATCCTCACGTCGATCGCCGTCCTGCTGGCCCTCGTGGTCGGGGGCAGCTATGCGTACTTCCGCTACGAGTGGAACAAGATCCACAAGGTCGCCTGCACGACCTGCGTCGCAGCGATCTCTGGCAAGCCTTTCAACGTGCTCATCGTTGGCTCCGACACTCGAGCCGGGAACACCGGTCAGGCCGCGAGCTCCTTCGGCACGTCCGCCGCAGAGGGCGGACAGCGAAGCGACACGATCAAGATCGTTCGCGTCGACCCAGCGTCGGGGACTGCCCGCGTGCTCTCCATCCCTCGAGACACCTTCGTCACGATGTCAGGGCTCGCCGAGAGCACCGGTCTGACGGGACCCAACAAGATCAACGCAGCGTTCAACAATGGTCCCAACGCCCTCATCGAGACCATCAAGAACACCTTTGGCATCTCGATCAATCACTACGTCGTGGTGGACTTCAACGGGGTCATCGACTCCGTCAATGCGCTCAACGGGATCAGCCTCAACTTCAAGGATCCCGTCAGGGACTTCAACACCCAGACGGGCGTCAACGAGAGCGGGCTCGACATCGCGCTCCCGGGTTGCCATCTGCTCAGCGGGAATCAGGTGCTCTCGCTGTCCCGATCTCGCTACTACCAGTACTACGCCAACGGCGAATGGAACAGCGACAACGGCTACGACATCGCGCGGATCCAGCGCCAGAACATCATCATCGAAGCCATGGTGAAGAAGGCGGGCTCGACCTACAACCCCTTCACGCTTCGCGCCTTGCTCGACTCGGTCACTCACGACATCACCATCGACACCAAGATGTCGCCGTCGCTCCTCTACGACCTCGCCGAGAAGTACCACGCCTTCTCGCCGTCGAGCCTGGTGTCCTTCACGCTGCCCACCACGCCGTACAACAACGGTTACGGAGCCGTCCTCACCGTCAACACCGAGAGTTCACCCACCTACATCGACACCATCACCCAGTTCCTGGGCGAGGCTCCCGCCGCGCCGACCACGCCGCCGCTCGACGCGTCGGTGAATCCGGTGACGGTCCCCACCACGACGACGACCACCGCCCCGGCGTCCACCTCCACGGCAAAATCGCCCAGCTCGACGTCGCACACCACGACCACGACGCCACCGGCGGCCACGGATTCACTCCCTTCCTACGACCCGACACTCTGCTGACCCGCGGCTCCGAGCTCTGCTTCGGGGCTCACGCAGAACGGCTGGCCAGCGGGCAGTGGGCGCCTCGTTCCTGAGGAACCGCCAGCCTTGCGATGCACCCACGTGTCGATTTCGGCGCCACTCGATCGTCAGTTCAGTGACACAATCGAACTCACCTCCGAAAGGAAGTCACGGATGCGCTACACCTTGCTGCTCCACTATCCCGAACCATCCGAAGGAGAGCTCGATCCCGAGGCAATGGCCCAAGGGATGAGCGCGTTCCAGGCCTACGCGAGGGCCCTTGATGAAGCGGGTGTGCTCTTGAGCGCTGAAGTGCTCCAGCAGTCGAACGCGACCACCACCGTCTCGGCCTCGACCGGGAGCTTCGTCGTGCAAGAAGGACCGTTCGCCGACACGCACGAGCAGCTGGGTGGCACGTTCGTCCTCGACGTGGTCGACCTCGATGCGGCGATCGAGTGGGCTCGGCGAGCGCCGTCGGTTTCGTGGGGTCACGTCGAGATCCGACCGGGCGCCACGCACTACGAGGATGGATCGTGGCAAGGGCAACCGCCAGGCTCGTGAGCACCGGAGATGCCGCTCTCGTCGCGGAGCAGGTGGCACGCGATTCATACGGCCAGCTCATCGCTCTGCTGGCATCATCCACGCGCGACATCGCGCTCGCCGAAGACGTCCTCGCCGATGCCTTCGAGAGGGCGTTGACCACCTGGCCGATCACCGGGGTCCCGGACAGCCCTCAGGCCTGGCTGGTGACCGTGTCGAGGAATCGACTGCGCGACGTGCTCCGCTCCGCAGCGAGGCGGACCGCTGCTCCACTCGAAGAGCGCGCCCTGCCCGCATGCGCTGAGCCCGCCGTCGAGCCGTTCCCCGACAAGCGCTTGGAGCTCCTCTTCGCATGCACCCACCCGGCGATCAGCCCCGAGATACGAACACCGCTCATGCTCCAGGTCGTCTTCGGCTTCGACGCCGCACGGATCGGCGACGTCTTCGCGGTGCCAGCGTCGACCATGGCGCAGCGCTTGGTCAGGACGAAGCGACGCATCCGAGACACCGGCATACCGTTCAAGGTGCCAGAGCCAACTGAGCTCCAAGAGCGACTGCCTGCCGTGCTCGAAGCGATCTACGGTGCCTACGCCATCGACTGGCTGGGCCCTTACGAGAGGATCCATGAGTCCATCGCCGAAGAGGCTCGATGGCTGGCGGTGCTCACCGCAGGCCTGCTCAAGGCGGAGCCCGAGGCGTGGGGCCTTGCCTCGTTGCTCACGCTCGCGCAATCTCGTGCCCCGGCGCGGAAGGGCGCCTCGTGGCCACCCCTTGACGAACAGGACACGGGACTCTGGGACCGCGCGCTCATCATCGAGGGCGAGCGGCTCTTGCACCGAGCGCACGCGCTCGGTGCTCCGCTCGGACGCTTCCAGCTCGAGGCCGCCATCCAATCCGCTCACTGCGATCGCCTCCGCACAGGGAAGGTCGATCGCGAGGCGATCATCACGCTCTACCGAGGGCTCGTCGCCATCGCACCCACCCTTGGTGCAGAGCGAGCCTTGGCCACGCTCACGGACCAGGCCCGGTAGCGAGGCCGTGGGCTCGGCGTGATGCTCGAGGGGCTGGCCTCAGACGGGTGGTGCCGGGTCGTACTGGATCCCGCGCCTGACCTGCTGGGCCCGCTCTCCTCCAGCCAATCGACGTACCAGGTGCAGGGCCATGTCGATCCCGGCCGAGACGCCGGCCGAGGTGATCACCTCCCCGTCGTCGACGAAGCGATCGTCGGGTCGAAGCTCGATCGTGGCATCGAGCCCCGAGAGCGCCTCCAACGACGCCCAGTGCGTCGTTGCAGGTCGATCACTCAGCAGACCAGCCGCCGCAAAGACGAGTGAGCCAGTGCACACGCTCGCCAGCAGCGGGACCGACTGGCGCTGCAGGCGGAGCCACTCGAGCTGTGCCTCGTCGTCCAGCTGCGGACGAGTCCCCTGTCCACCTGGGTAGATCAGCACCTCGAGAGCCGGGACGTCTTCATAGGAGTGCTGCGCCTCGATGACCAGACCCTTCGCGCATCGGATGCGACCTCCGAGCTTGGAGAACGTCGTCACCTCGTAGCCGTCTTGGGGAAAGTTCTTGGTCCAGAAGGAGAGGACCTCCCAGGGCCCCACGGCGTCGAGCTCCTCAACGTCGGCGAAGAGCAAGATGCCGATGAGCTTCGGAGTGCTCGCCACGCCCTGGGTCTACCACATCCGACTTCTGCCAAAGCGCCTCCGTGGTCGCTCACCGCGCTCGTGGAGGAACCACACAGTCGACGACGACGAGACCAAGCATCGGTTCGGGATCGCCGTCGGGAGCCCGCTCAAGGTGGCATCCGCCTCCAGGGAGGACCACAGCACCTTGGGCCTCAGTGCGAACCCAGCCTCCGCCACGCCAGCACCGAGAGGATCGAGACGCCCGAGAGGACAGAGCCGATCGAGGCGAAGGAGCCAAGGGAGCCGATCGAAAAGGCACTGCCGACTGAACCGACAGAGCAGAACGAACCGATCGAGCCGATCGAAAGTGAGCTGCCGATCGAGCCGATGGAAAACGTGCTGGCAATCGACCCGATGGAGCGGTTCGAGGCGATCGAACCGATGGAGCGATACGAGCCAAGAGAGCTCCCCCAACCCGGCCTGCTCGTCGGGTGCCTCGTCAGTGAGCACGGGCTGCGGTGGTGCGACGTCCTCCATGCCACCAGCCTACGAGCGACCCAGGGGCGGTCGCTCGCCATGGCACGTCGGCCACCCGGATCCCATCGATCTCGCTTCAGGCGACGGCGGGCCTGTGGCAGCAGCCTCGCAGGGAGGCGACACGCTTTGGCGAGGATCGCGCTTGCGTGCTCAGCTCGACGGACTCCGCAGGGTCACGACCTGGCGGGGAGCTCGCACCGTCGCCGCGGGAAGGCCCACCACCACGACCTTGGTCTTGTAGTACCCAGCGGGCAGGAGCGGCGGGCCGCCACGTGGGGTGCACGCGGGAAGAGACGCCGTCACCGATGAACCAGACGTGCACTGGCTGTAGGAGGTCGAGATCGTGGCCGAAAAGACGTTGGCACCGGGTGCGAGCTTGATCGTGGGAGCACAGGCCATCAGCAGGAAGCCAGGCGAGAACTTGATGACCTGGTTCTCCAAGCCGACGTGCAACCAGCCATCAGCGGCACACCCCTCCACCGTGATCGACCGCCTCGTCAGGTTCTTCATCGTGACGGTGGCGTTGATGGGATCACCGACGACCACCCTCGCCGTCGAGAGGTCCAGGGAGACCTCGACCTTGGTCCCCGAAGGGAGCAACGGTGTCCCCGCCGGCAGCGGAGCGGTCTCGGTGACGGTGGAGCAGCCAGCGAGCAGCAGCGTGGTGATGCCGAGAGACCCCAGCGCTCGAAACGGTGCCACGCCCCCATCTTGCTCTTGAGCGTGGCCAGACGTCGGTCGTCAGCGGACCGTCAAGCGCTGCGTGCACGGGCTGTCGTTGACGCAGCGATCGATCGCACCCGTAGCCTCCCTCTACATGACGTCTTCTGCTGTGCTCGTCACAGGATCCTCTGGCTACGTCGGTGGTCGGCTTGTGCCCGCTCTGCTGGCACGCGGCCAGCAGGTCCGCTGCTTGGCCCGGACTCCCAGCAAGCTCGAAGCCGCACCATGGAGCGCTGAGGTCTCGATCGTGGCAGGTTCGGTCGGAGGCGACTTGCACGAGGCGATGGAGGACATCGACGTCGCCGTCTACTTGGTCCACTCCATCGGCGAAGGCGACGACTGGGTGGCGGAGGAGCTCCGACACGCAGAGAACTTCGCCACCAGCGCTGCGGCGAGCGGCGTGCGACGCATCGTGTTCCTCGGCGGTCTCGGCGTCTCGGACGACGACCTCAGCCAGCACCTCCGCAGCCGCCAGGACGTCGGCCGAGCGCTCGCGTCGACGGGCGTGCCGGTCGTCGAGCTGCGAGCAGGCGTCATCATCGGGTCCGGATCGGCGAGCTTCGAGATGCTCCGGTATCTCGTCGAGGTCCTTCCGGTCATGGTCACCCCGAAGTGGGTGACCACCAAGTGCCAGCCGATCGCCATCGCCGACGTCATCGAGCTGCTCGCCGCAGCCATCACCGAGGAAGACGAGATCGCAGGGGTCTTCGACGTCGGAGGTCGAGACGTCGTCAGCTACGCCTCGATGATGGAGATCTACGCCGAGCAAGCCGGTCTCCGCAAGCGCTTGCTGCTCCCTGTTCCCCTCCTCACCCCGTGGCTCTCGTCCCACTGGGTCGGCCTGGTCACCCCGGTGCCCGCGCCCTTGGCCAAGGAGCTCGTGAACTCGCTCGTCAACGAGGTGGTCGTCAAGGACCACTCGGCGTGCGAGGCCTTCGGTCTCGCTCCCATGGGCCTCGACGAGGCGATCTCACCGCGCACTGGAGGTCACGCGGTCCGAGGAGATCCCGACGAGCTTCTCGGACGCTGATCTCGTGTACTTCCAACCGACCGAGCTCGACCCGGACTGGGCTGGCGGCACGGAGTTCACTGACGAGCAGGTGCGCACGACGCCGGTGTCAGCCGAGAGGGCCTTCCGTGCCATCGCGGGGGTGGGCGGGCAGAACGGCTGGTACGGAGGGATGCTGCTCTGGAAGATCCGAGGGCTCCTCGATCAGCTCGTGGGCGGTCCGGGACTGCGGCGAGGGCGCAAACCTCGACTCGAGGTCGGTGACGCCCTCGACTTCTGGCGGATCGAAGAGCTCCGAGCTCCAGAGACCTTGCGTCTCCGAGCGGAGATGCGCCTGCCGGGGGTGGCGTGGCTCACGTGGACGCTGGAGGAATCAGCGACCGGCACGACCATCCACCAGACTGCGGCCTTTCGCCCTCGAGGCCTGCTCGGTCGCCTCTACTGGGCAGCGATGTACCCGTTCCATCACTTGATCTTCCCGAAGATGCTCGATCGACTGGTCGAGGTCGGTCAGCTCTCCTAGGTCATCGACAGCCCGTGGGGAACCGCTCGCCTCTTGTTGCTGCGCGACCCTGAGCGCGCACTGGCGCCGACAAGGTCGTCGGCGGTGAGGGCGGGATTCGCGTCTCGGGGCGCTGGCGAGGTGGCCGACCCAGCCAGGCCAGAGCGCGCAAGCCTCTTCGGTGCTGGCCCGGTTCACGCGTGTTTGGCCAGGGAGATCGACGGGCATGGCAGGTCAGAGGTGGGCTCTCGGCGAGCTCGAGACAAGGAGGAAGACTCATGGCAGGTGGGCTGGTCGTCAGCATCATTGCGTTCGGAGTGGGGGCGGTCCTCGATTTCGCAGTGACCACGAACCCAGATCAGCATGGCGTCAACCTCAACACCGTGGGCGTCATCTTGATGATCGTCGGCGCCGTCGGAGCGGTGCTCTCGATCGTCGCTGGCATCGTCGGCTACGGACCCCGCCGCCATCGAACGACCATCGATGACGGCCAGGGCAACGTGGTCCGCCGCGACGAGACCTACCTCTAGAGCGTTCGCCACCCGAGTGCGCCGGCATCGTGCGCCGGCATCGTGTGCCCGCTCGGCGCCCCGCCAGGCGCCGGGGTGCACCGGAGGGAGCCGACGTGCCCGGGCCTCGGCGCCCCACCGCTAGCGAAGCGAGGGTGGGAGGGCGCGTTCGCTGAAGAGCGTGGCCAGGTGGTTGCGCAGCCCACGACCGTAGGCCGTCGGGGTCCCGTCGTAGCTCGTGATCAGCGAGGGACCTCCTCCGCACGTCCATCCTCCAGGCGCCGTGGCGTCCCAGGTCCAGCCCAGATAGCTCACACGGTGCTGGTCGGCCCACGCCATGAACGTCTTGACGTAGGCCGCCTTGCAGTCGTACTCACCACTCTCCCCCGTCACGACCGGAGCCACCTTGAGCAGCGATGAGAGGGTCGTGCTCCAGCACGCCTCGGTGTTGCAGCCACCCGCAGCGAGGTAGTTGTGGAAGCTGACGACGAGCTGGTGGTCAGGGTCGGTGGGCTCGTGGCTCAACCATCCGCTCTCGTTGCTCGACCACGCAAGGCCTCCGAGCATGATCGGCTGGGACGCTCCCGTCGATCGAACGGCGTCGACGAGTGCCTGCATCCCAGCTGCTTGGTAGTCGCCGTCCGGTGTCGTCACCGAACAGCCCAGCTTCCAGCAGGACCAGCTGATGTTGTTCGGTTCGTTGTAGAGATCGAAGAGCACGCCGGGATCACCCTTGAAGGCCGCGGCGACGGACTTCCAGAAGTCGACCGAGTGCGCGGCATCGGCCATGGGTGGGACGCCGAGGCCATCGGGGGCATCGAGAGCGTGGAGCGACAGGATCACCGCCATGCCCCTGGCGTGCAGAAGCGCCACGTAGTGCTCGATGGCCGTCTGGTAGGCGGCACCCTCATAAGGAAGGTCCTGCGCCGAGGAGAAGAGGTTGAGCCAGCACCCTTCGTTGAGCGGCAAGCGCACGGCGTTCGTGTGCCACGAGCGAATGGCCGCCACCGACGACGCGCTGCTCGGGCCGTCAAAGATCCCCCAGCCCTCCTCGCACGCGTACTCCGTCCCTGAGCGGTCGACTCCGAGAAGGCGGATCGCAGCACCAGCTGCGTTGACCAGCCGTGCACCTCTCACCGAGACGCTCACCGGCGAGGTGGCGCCCGACGCTGCTCCCACGGGCAGCACCAAGCTCGCGAGCAGCGCCACCGAGGCGATCATGACCCAGCGGCGCCTCATGGCTCGATGGTAGCGACGTCACACGAATCGAGCTCGACCGAGGTGGCTCCTCCCGAGCAGGCACGTCAGAAGGGGCGGAGCCCGCAGGCTCCGCCCCTTCTGAGCACTCCCTCACAGAGGACCGGGGTCCCCTTGCGTGGCCGAGCTAGATCTTCGGCGCGGTCAGCGACGTGCTGCCCGGGATGTACGTGGTGCACGTCGGCGTGGCCGAGACAGCAACGAACGTCTTGGTCTCCGCCTTCTCGTAGAACTCGCACCCGACGTGGGTGTTGTAGCCGAAGTTGATCTTGTAGTTGAGCGTCACCGGCAGGAGTCCGTTGGCGTTGTAAGCCGTCGTGTTGCGAAGCGCGGTGATCACGCTTGCCGGCGTCGGGTTGGCCCCCGCCTTCGACAGACCCAAGATCATGAGGTCAGCGCCCAAGTAGGACTCGTTCTGGCCGAGGTCAGGGAACATGCTCGACGTGAACTTCCCGTACTTCGTCAGTGCGGCCTTCTCCGCCGTCGTGCCCGCGTTGAGCGGGATGTTCCACGGACGGATCGAGGCGCCGAAGTAGACGCCCTGGACCGTGGACCACACGTTGGAGCCGGGCAGGCTGTCCTGGTAGCCCGTGGCGAAGGTCGTGACCTTCGGGGTCAAGCCGTCCTGCTTCATCGCCGACAAGAGGGCGATGTTCGAGTTCACGTCCATCTGCGAGGTGAAGGCGTTGACGCCGGCGGTCTTGGCCGCCAAGGCCTCCGTCCCGAAGGACTCTGAGCCGAACTGGACCGAGACGTCCATCACGCCGACCTTGAGCCCTGCGGCCAGCGACGACTTCGCCGAGGCGTAGGTGGCGTGGGTCGAGCTGGGCGAGATGCCGTAGCCGTAGGTGCCCACCACCGAGCCGCCGTACTTCTTGAAGAAGTCGCCGTACGACGTGCTCCACGGGCTGGCAGGGTTCGTGTTCTCCGTGTCTGACGGGAACATGTTGGTGTTCGGCTGGGTGCCCCACTCGGAGCCGTCGAAGGCGCCGCCGGTCACCGGGATGCCCGCCTGCTGCGCGTACTTGGCAGCTTCGAACATCAGCGGGGTGTTGCTGACGATGCCCGTCACGCCGTCAGAGATGGCCTGCTGGACGGCAGTGACCACTTGGGTCGGGCTGGTCTGGTCATCGATGATGATCGGGTCGATCTTGTGGCCGTTCACGCCGCCCAAAGCGTTCTGCGCGTCGACGCGAGCCGTGAAGCCGATCGCCGAGTCGCCGTTCTGGGCCGCGTCGGCGCCCGTCAAGGAAGCGATCAGCGCGATCTTGATCGGCGCCCCATTGCCAGAGCTCGAGGAGCCGCTGGTGGTGCCGGTCGTGCCGGCGGTCGTGGTCGGCGAGCTCGAGGACGAGCCGCAAGCCGCCAGCACAAGGCCGAGTGCCACCGCAGACGCGATGAGACCAGACCGCTTCGCGTACGAAGACTTCATCTATTTACCCCCCCAGGTAGTGCCTCGTGAACTTCGAGGTCGACGTCAACATAGCCTCAGTTGGAGCAAAGAACCATTCGTTCTCGCCCTCAGGCCAACCGCCCTGCTCGGAGGGGATGCCGTGAGCGTCCTGGAGGCTCGTCAGCGCTCACCTTGAGGGAGGCCTAGGAGTAGCGGGCAGCTCTCGTGCCAGGGGGATGGCCCTCGCCCGGCACGGCATCAGGGTTCACGACGCACACCTCGGCCTCGAGGCCGTCGGGATCACGGAAGAACAGGCTGAGCAACGGGCCGAAGTCGGTGACGAAGTCGTCCGCCGCGCCGCGAGCCATGAGCCGACGTCGGATCTCCTCGAAGGCCTCGAGAGAGGCCGCTTGGATGGCCAGGTGATCGAGCCGACCACGGCCGAACATCGGGACCTGTCGCTCAGCCTCGGTGTTGCCCTCGATCTCGAAGACGTTGAACTCCGAGTGCTCGCCGATCATCACGATCGAGAGACGCGGGCCTTCGCCTCCAGGGAACTCCGAGCCGTCCCTGACGACCTCGGCGTCGAAGACCTCGGTGTAGAAGGCCTGGAAGCGATCGAGGTCCTGGGTCAGGACCGCTACGTGGTTGAAGCCGTTCGTCAGCATCGGCCCTCCTCAAGACACCATCGCCGCCGGTGCGCTGAGAGCCAGCCTATCGAGCGCTCGTCGAGCTCCCACGAGAGGTCGAGCACCTGGACGCGGTCCGTGGGGACAAGGAGAAGGGGCGGAGCCAGCGGCCCCGCCCCTTCCGCTCCCGTGAACCGAGAGCCCCTCTCCGGGCTCCCGACACGCGACCTGCCGTGTTCGGCCTGCTAGTTCAGCTTCGGCGCCGTCAGCGACGAGCTGCCCGGAATGACGGGATAGCACTCCGGCGTGGCCGAGATGGCCTTGAACGCCGTCTTCTGAGCCTGCTCGTACCAGCCGCACGACTGCATCGTGTTGTACCCGAAGTTGGTCGAGTAGTTGAGCGTCACCGGCAAGATGCCGTCGGCGTTGTAGGCCGTGATCGAGCGGAGCGCCTTGATGGTGCTGGCCGGTGTCGGGTTGGCTCCCGCCTTCTCGAGCCCTGTGATCATGAGATCCGCACCCGTGTAGGTCTCGTTCTGCCCGAAGTCAGGGAACTGGCTCGCTGTGAAGCCGGCGTACTTCTTGAAGGAGGCCTGCATCGTCGTGGTGCCCGCGTTGAGCGGGATGTTCCACGGTCGGAACGAGGTGGCGAAGTAGACGCCCTGGGCGGTGGCCCACACGTTCGAGTTCACGAGGCTTGACCCGTAGCCCGTGGGGAAGTCGACGACCTTCGGGTGCACGCCGTCCTGGTTGAGGGCGGCGAGCAGCGCGAGGTTCGAGTTCACGTCCATCTGGGCGGTGAGCGCGTTGGCACCCGCCGACTTGGCGGCCAGAGCTTGGGTGCCGAAGGACTCAGAACCGAACTGCACCGACACGTCCATCACGCCGACCTTGAGGCCCACCGCTTGCGCAGAGCTGGCCACTGCGTAAGTGCCATGCGTCGAGCTCGGGGAGATGCCGTAGCCGTAGGTAGCCACGTTCGTGCCGCCGTGTGCCTTGAGGAACGCTCCCGTCGCCTTTGACCACGGCGCCTGCGGGTTGGTGTTGATCGCATCAGCCGGGAACATGTTGGTGTTCGGCTGCGTGCCCCACTCGGTGCCGTCGAAGGAGCCACCGGTCACCGGGATGCCCGCCTGCTGGGCGTACTTCGCCGCCTCGAACATCAGCGGCGTGTTGCTGACGATCCCGACGACGCCGTCCGAGATGGCTTGCTGGACAGCGACGACGACTTCGGTGGGACTGGTCTGGTCGTCGATGATGATCGGATCGATCTTGTGGCCGTTGATGCCGCCCGCTGCGTTCTGGGCATCGACGCGTGCGGTGAAGCCCTTCGGCGAGTCGGCGTTCAGCGCGGCGTCTTCGCCGGTGAGCGAGGCGACGAGGGCGATCTTGAGCGGCGCACCGTTGCCCGTGGCGCTGCCTCCTCCGGTCGTGGACGACGACGTCGTGGTCGTCGTGGAGGACGACGAGCCGCAGGCCGCCAAGGTCAGCGCCATCGCTGCCGCTGACGCGGCGATGGCGGTCTTCTTCGCGAACGAAGATCTCATTGGTCCCCCCCGGGTGTAGCCCCCAGAGATTCTGGGACGCGCCACAAGGTAACCACACTCCGACGAGACGTCAACGTCGATCGTGTTGATCACGTGGATGAACGCGTGCCGGCCGGGGCACTGAACCCCATCCGGCCTCCCTCGCACGTCGCGATGGATCAGAGGCGATTGACCAGAGGCGACGGATTGAGTCGACGCCTAGGTGATGGCTTCAGGGCCTCACTTGAGGTTGGGTGGCGTCAGCGACGAGCTGCCCGGGACGTACGGGTAGCACTGCGGCGTCGACGAGATGGCCTTGAACTCCGTCTTCTGAGCCTGCTCGTACCAGCTGCACGACTGCTTGGTGTTGTAGCCGAAGTTGTTGGTGTAGTTGAGCGTCACCGGCAAGATGCCGTCGGCGTTGTAGGCCGTGATCGAGCGGAGCGCCTTGATGGTGCTCGCCGGCGTCGGGTTGGCTCCCGCCTTCTCGAGCCCTGTGATCATGAGATCCGCGCCCGTGTAGGTCTCGTTCTGCCCGAAGTCGGGGAAGTCGCTCGACGTGAAGCCGGCGTACTTCTTGAACGAGGCCTGCATCGTCGTGGTGCCCGCGTTGAGCGGGATGTTCCACGGTCGGAACGAGGTTGAGAAGTAGACGCCCTGGGCGGTGGCCCACACGTTGGAGTTCACGAGGCTTGACCCGTACCCGGTGGCGGAGCTCACCACCTTGGGGTGCACGCCGTTCTGGTTGAGGGCGGCGAGCAGCGCGAGGTTCGAGTTGGTGTCCATCTGGGCGGTCAGAGCGTCGATCCCCGCTGACTTGGCGGCGAGGGCCTGGGTGCCGAAGGACTCGGAGCCGAACTGGACCGAGACGTCCATCACGCCGACCTTCAGTCCTGCCGCCTGAGCGGAGTACGCCACTCCATAGGTTGAGTGCGTCGAGCTCGGAGAGATGCCGTAGCCGTAGGTGGCCACGTTCGTGCCGCCGTGTGCCTTGAGGAACGCTCCCGTCGCCTTTGACCAGGGAACCTTCGGATCGGTGTTGATCGCATCCGACGGGAACATGTTGGTGTTTGGCTGCGTGCCCCACTCTGAGCCGTCGAAGGAGCCACCGGTCACCGGGATGCCAGCCTGCTGGGCGTACTTCGACGCCTCGAACATCAGCGGTGTGTTGCTCACGATCCCGACGACGCCATCCGAGATGGCTTGCTGGACGGCCACGACCACCTGGCTTGGGCTGGTCTGGTCGTCGATGATGATCGGATCGATCTTGTGGCCGTTGATGCCGCCCGCTGCGTTCTGAGCATCGATGCGAGCGGTGAAGCCCTTCGGCGAGTCAGCGTTGAGCGCGGCGTCTTCGCCGGTGAGCGAGGCGACGAGCGCGATCTTGAGCGGCGCGCCGTTGCCCTTGGCGCTGCCTCCGCCGGTTGTGCCTGCCGTCGTGGTCGTCGTGGTCGATGACGAGCTGCACGCCGCCAAGGTCAGCGCCATCGCTGCCGCTGACGCGGCTACGGCGGCCTTCTTCGCGAACGAAGATCTCATAGTTCCCCCCCGGGTGTCCCCCAGCCAAGCTGGGACGGGTCTCAACGTACCCATCAACCGGTCTGGCGTCAACGGCCCTCTCGGCACAGGCGCCTGGGAACGACTGCGGGACGGGGCGCGAAGCCCCGTCCCGCCTCGACGTCAGCTCACAGACGTCGTCGCCGATGCTGGCACCCTGGTGACCCGAAGGCCTCGTTACTTGAGCTTCGGAGCCACCAGCGCAGTCGAGCCCGCGACGTAGGGAGCGCAGTCAGGCGTGGCTGACGCAGCGGTGAAGCCCGTCTTGCCGGCGATCTCGTTCCAGACGCACTCTTGCTTGGTGTTGTAGCCAAAGTTGGTCGAGTAGTCGAGCGTCACCGGCAAGATGCCTCCGCCGTTGTAGGCGGTGATCGAGCGGAGCGCCTTGATGGTGCTGGCCGAGGTGGGGTTCGCACCCGCCTTCTCGAGCCCGGTGATCATGAGGTCTGCACCGAGGTAGGCCTCGTTCTGCCCGAAGTCGGGGAAGTCACCAGTCTTGAACCCGGCGTACTTCTTGAACGCCGCCATCTGGGCCGTCACACCCGAGGTGGGCGGAAGGTTCCACGGACGGAACTGCGTGGCGAAGTAGACGCCCTGCGCGGTGGCCCACACGTTCGAGTTGATGAGGCTCGACTCGTAGCCCGTGGCGAAGTGCACGATCTTCGGGCTCACGCCGTTCTGCTTGAGGGCCGACAAGAGGGCCAGGTTGGAGTTCACGTCCATCTGAGCGGTCAGTGCGTTCACCCCCGCCGACTTGGCAGCCAGAGCCTCGGTGCCGAAGGACTCGGAGCCGAACTGGACCGAGACGTCCATCACGCCGACCTTCATGCCAGCGGCTTGAGCCGAGTTGGCCACCGCATAGGTGGCATGGGTCGACTCGGGCGAGACGCCGTAGCCGTAGGTGCCGAGCACCGTACCGCCCTTGCTCTTCAAGAACGTGCCCTCGAGCGTCGACCACGGGGAGGTCGGATCAGTGTTGGTGGCGTCCGACGGGAACATGTTCGTGTTGGGCTTGGTGCCCCACTCAGAACCGTCGAAGGCGCCACCGGTCACCGGGATGCCTGCCTGCTGGGCGTACTTGTAGGCCTCGAACATCAGGGGCGTGTTGCTGACGATGCCGACGACGCCGTCCGAGATGGCCTGCTGGACCGCCACTGAGACTTGGCTTGGGCTGGTCTGGTCATCGATGACGATGGGGTCGATCTGGTGACCGTTGACCCCACCCGCCGCGTTCTGGGCCTTGATCCTGGCCAGGAAGCCAGCCGCAGAGTCGCCGTTCTCAGCTGCGTCCTCACCGGTCAGCGACGCGACGAGGGCGATCTTGATCGTCGAGCCGGTGGCCTTGCCGCCGCTGCTCGACGAGGTCGTCGTCGTGGTGGTGCTCGACGACGAGCCGCAGGCGGCCAGCGTGAGCGCTACCGCCAGTGACGAGCCGACGATTGCCGCTTTCTTCGCGAACGAAGCGTTCATTCCGTAACCCCCAGGGAGATGCGTTGGTCGTTCCAAGGCACATCTCAAGTTACTGAGATAGGAGTGAGATCGCCAGTCGGGTCGTCACAGAACCGCAATCGAAAGTGGGATAATTCTGCCGGTTTTCCGGCAGAATTTTATTCAAGATGCAGGAATCATGACAGTTTCTCAACCCCTCGAGAGGAGTGCTCGAGGGCCAAGAGCTCTCGCTTCATCGACGCTCCTCCGAGGTAGGAGCCAGCACCGCCGTCGCTCTTGATCACGCGATGGCACGGGATGATCAGCGGCAGCGGGTTCGTGGCGCAGGCGGTGCCGACCGCACGAGCTGCCCTCGGGTGGTGCACCGCCTCGGCCACCGCTCCGTAGCTGCTCGTCGTGCCATAGGCGATGTGGGGCAGGTACTCGAGGACGCTCCGCCTGAAGCCTCTGGCCAGCGCCAGATCGAGCGCAAGGTCGAACGCGCGCCGATCGCCGGCGAAGTACTCCTCGAGCTGTCGCGCCGCCGCATCGAGGCGGCGAGGGGCCAACAGGATCCGTGGGCTGATCTCAGCGGCCAGGTCTTCGAGCACAGCGTCAATGCCCTCGACGTCGAAGCCGACGCGTACGAGGCCTCGTGTGGTCGCGGCCAAGAGCATGGCGCCATACGGGCTGTCCATCGTCCGATAGGCGATGTCCAAGACCAGGTCCTCGTCGGCCCGCCGGACCAGCTCCTCATGGAGCGTCTGAAGCAGCGCGGGCTCAGGTGGACTGGCATCGACGAAGAGCTCAGTAAGCGGATCTGGCCGCGCTCGTCGTGTCATCGAAGCGCTCCTTTCATGGCTCGAAGTCGTGCGACGCCATCAGCAGACGCTCGCCGGACGGCCGGCGTGGTGCTGCCGAGCAGTTGGGCGACCTCGTCATAGGGCAGGCCGCCGAGGTAGTGGAAGACCACGGACAACCGCTGGCGCTCGGTCAAGGTGCCGAGCGCTCGTGTGAGATCGAGGTCGACCTCGTCGGCTCCCCCGGACGTGCCTCGATCGGGGAGGTTGGCCATCGACACAGCGGCTCGAGACGACCGTCGAGTCACGTCGATCGCCTTTCGGTGCGCGATGGTCACCAGCCACGCCTCGACGTTGGCGTCGGCGGGAAGCGCCGGGTAGGCCTTGAGCGCCGCGAGGAAGGCGTCCTGCCAGGCGTCTTGCGCATCATGGGCTCCGACGACGGCACGGCAGACCCGCAGCACCATGGCGCCGTGCTCGGCCACGACCACGTCGAAGGGAACCTTGGCGCTCATGACGAGAAGACGTCCCAGCGCACCAGAACGTGAGGTCGGCTGCTCATCGCTCGCCGATCGCGACAAGACAGATGACCATCGACCTCCCGACGGGAGACCTCGGGTGGCCGCGCCTCGGCTCGTCGGTCATCGCGTCGAAGACCTTGTGGGCAGAGGCTTGGATCACCCGTGCGACAGAGGTGCTGGCCACCGCGCCAACCTAGGGCCCAGCCCCGGTGATCGGTTCTTCGACCACCCGGCGTCGAGGAGGGGGCTCGTGTTAGAAACGGCTCGTCGCCCCCGTTGCGGGACGACCAATGAGGGGGGACTCATGCCACACAGCAAGCTCGATGATCTGCCCAGCGCCACGTCTCGCGGCTGGCCGATGGCCGAAGGCGGCTTCAAGGCCGCCCACTGGGGTGACATGGAGGTCTGCCTCACGGTCGTCGACGGTCCTCTCGACTGCAGCGAGCTCTACAAGATCGGTCGCGCACCAGGTGGTGTGTGCCCGTGCCCGCACTACTTCTACGTCTTCGAGGGACGCATCCGTTGCCAGTGGCCCGGTAGCGACATGCCCGACGAGGTCGTCTCAGCAGGAGAGGCGTGCTTCTTCTCCTCGGGTCACGTGCTGATCTACGAAGAAGCAAGCCGAGTCCTCGAGCTCAACCCCTCGGCAGCCCTGAAGGACTGCATGGACGCCATGCAGCGCGCCGGCGAGGGAGCGTAGCGAGCGTCACCCGCTCCGGCGGTGCGCCACAGCGGGCCAGCGACTCGGGGCTCGCACCGAGCCTCTCGGGCAGGCACGTCGCGTGCTCGTGACGCGGCCCCGGGAAAGTTAGACAAAGCACAGATAACCTGACGTCCAGGGCAATCGACGGGGGGCGCTGTGGCGTATCGGGTCATCCAATGGGCAACAGGCATGCTCGGCACCGAAGCCGCCATCGGCATCATCGGTCGACCCGACCTCGAGCTGGTGGGGACATGGGCCCACTCACCCGACAAGGCGGGTCGCGACGTCGGCGAGCTGTGTGGGCTTGAGCCCATCGGCGTCAGCGCGACGAACGACAAGCGCGCCCTGCTGGCCATGGAGGCTGACTGCGTCAGCTACATGCGCAACCGCGACTGGGGCGACAACCCCGAGGACGTGCTGGAAGAGATGCTCCAGATCCTGCGCTCCGGCAAGAACGTCGTCAGCTCGACGTGGCCGATGCTCGTCTACCCGCGGGGCGTCAGCGACGACGTCTTCGAACGCCTCCAGGCCGCCTGCCTCGAGGGCGGCACGTCCTTCTACACCGGTGGGATCGATCCTGGCTACGGCAGCTCAGCTCTGGCCCTCTCCGCACTCAACATCGCCCGAGAGGTCCGAAGTGTGCACACCTACGAGATCCAGAACCAGGCCCACTGGGCCCACGCTGACTTCGGGCGGTACTACGGCTTCGGTGGGACGGACAGCTCGACCGTCCCGATCTTGGCGCCCGGCGCGACCACGCGGTACCACGAGTCGACCATTCGCCTCCTGGCCGATGCCATCGGGGTGAGCATCGACGACATCATCGAGACCCACCGGGTGACCTTGGCCGAGGAGGCCTTCGAGTTCTCCATGGGCTCGGTGGCCGCGGGCACCATCTGCGGCATCGCCTACCAGGTCCACGGTCGCGTCAACGCTGAGCCCGTGGTCACCGTCGAGCACGTGATCAAGATCCGAGACGAGGACTTCTCCGAGCTTGCCTTTGCCGGCGATGGCTACCGCGTCGAGGTGTGCGGCGAGCCGGATCTCAGGCTCGACATGGCCTTCTCGTCGGCGACCGGCAATCCGCTCCACGCCGTGCACGTGTCGTGTGCCATGGCGCTCGTGAACGCCATCCCCCAGGTCTGCGACGCGCCGCCCGGCGTGCTGACGGTGCTCGACCTCAAGCCCTACCCCTCGACCAACGTGGTGCTCGCCTAGGCGTCGGTCAACCCGCTACGAGGTGACGTCGCCCTTCATGGCAGCGACGATGCGTGCGCACGCCAGCCCGTCGTCGAAGCTGGCGGCTCCGGGCGGTGCCTTCTGGTCGCTGACGGCGTCTCGCACCACCTCGGCCCAGCGCTGGAAGGCCTGGTTGCGATCATCTCCCGAGAAGTCGAAGGCCTCTCGCTCGCCTTGGGCGCGCCCCAGCACGAGCGAGCCTTCGCCTGAGAGCTCGAGAACGCCCTCGGAACCGAAGACGCTCACCGCGCTCGGCAGGTTGACCGATGCGGCGAACGAGCTGTCGAAGGCTCCCGTCACCCCGGACGTCGAGCGAAGCAGCGCGCTCGAAGCTGTCTTCAGCCGTGCATCGCTGGAGCTGGCCGTGCTCGTCGGGCCGGTCCTCGATCGTGGTCCACGTCGAGGCGCGGACCTCATCGACGTCGCCAAAGAGCCACCGGAAGAAGTCGATGCTGTGCGAGCCCCCTGCTCCGATCCACCCTCCGCCGAGCGCCGCATCGAAGAGCCAGCCGAACTCCCTCAGGGGCGTGCGCGTGATGGCCAGCATGATGCTCGACTGGACGTGCTCAGGATCGCCGATCGCGCCGGAACCGACGAGCTCACGAAGCTTGACCCGGGCGTTCCCGTAGCGGAACTGGAAGTTGACGAGTCCCACGACCCCCGCCTCATCGACCAGGGTGCACATCTCCTCAGCGTCCGCGACGTTCCGGCCGAACGGCTTGTCGCACAGCACGTCGTGACCAGCCTCGGTGGCAAGCCGCACGTGGTCAAGGTGCATGAACGGGGGCGAGTGCACCGCCACCAGATCGAGGTCGTCTCGACGGCAGAGTCCGGCGACTGCGTCAGCGTCTCGAGCCGAGACGACGTCGACGACCTCGCAGCCATCCGTCGCCGCGAAGAGGGGTGCCACGACGCGGCTGCCGAAGCCACGCCCGATGACGCCAACCTTCATCGTCAGATCCGATAGAGGTTGGCGGCGTTGGTGCCCATGATCTTGACCAGGGTCTCCTCACCAAGTGACGCGAAGCGCTCTTCCGCGATGGCCACTGGGTTGGGGTGCAGGCACGTGGGATGCGGGTAGTCGGTCTCGAACATGATGTTGTCCTCCCCGACCATGCGCACGAGGCTGGCCAGCTCGCCGTGGCCCGACTCGAACCACAGCGTGGCGTACCAGTTGTCGCGGAAGTACTGGGAGGGCTTCTTCTCCAGCGTATGGAAGTACGCCGGTGCGTTCTCCTCAAGCTCGTGGTCCATGGCTTCGAGGACAAAGGGCACCCAGCCGATCCCGCTCTCAACCGAGACCATCTTGAGGCGAGGGAAGCGATCGAACATCCCCGAGTACGCGCTGTTGAGCAAGACCCGTGAGTTGTTCTGGAACAGCGAAGCACCGCCGATGGCGGGTTTGATCGAGTCGTCTTGGCTGGGCCAGAACGTGGTGCCCCAGTAGGCGAAGGCCGAGTCGCTCGAACCGATGTGGAAGTGGATCGGCAGCTCGAGGTCTTCGCAGACCTCCCAGAACGGATCCCAGCGCCGGTCTCCGAGATCGGGCGAGCCGGCATCCTGCGGATCAGCGGTCATGTTCACGCCCCGGGAGCCCATCGCGGCGCAGCGCTGAGCCTCGATCACGCAGGCACCGATGTCCCACGCTGGCATCAGCGCCATGGGGAGGAGGCGGTTGGACGAGGCCTCCTGCATCTCAGCCATGGCGTCGTTGTAGAGCTCGATGCACAGCCCGATGAGTCCCCGGTCCTTGATGCTGTTGGAGAGGTTCTGCCCACCGAGACCGATGGCGTTCGGATAGAGCACCTGAGCATCAAGGCCCAGCTCGTCCATGAGCGCTAGGCGCGCTTGGGGATCCCAGGCTGCGGGGTTCACGTCGCCGATGCCCCAGGAGCCGCCCTGCGAGACGCTGTAGGGGTGCTTGACGTTGTCGTGGTCGATCGTGCCGCCCGAGCCCGCCTTGCCGAAGGCCTTGCCTTCGATGACCCACATGTCCCTGCCGTCAATCTCCTCGACGTGGGGCATCCGGTCCTCGTAGCCCTTGGGGGCTCGCGACGTGAAGAGATCGTGGCGCTCCGTCAAGTGCGCATCGACGTCGATCACGCGCAGCTTCTGCGCCACTTGGACCATGTGCTCGCCCCCTACCCCTCGTGCCGCCGCAAGCCGCACCCACCCTCAGGCTACCCAGATAAATTCGGCGTCGCACAATTTCTCCTCACCGTGGACCAGGCCGCCTGAGGCGGGCGTCATGCACACTGGAGCGGTGCCGACGCCCCTCGAGCTCCAGAACCTCTGCCACGTCAACGCCATCGTCGAGGACTACGAGGCCGCCTTGGCTCACTTCACCAGGGTCTTTGGCGCCGTCCTCAACTTCGAGGTGCCCGACGACGGGGAGCGTCGAGCTTTCCTCTTCACCTTGGGTGACGTGATCTTCGAGATCGTCGTGCCCGATGACCTCCACGCGCCTCATGGACGAGGCCAGCGCCTCCGCCGCTTTGGGAACCACTACGACGGACTCGAGTTCAGCGTGCCTGACGTCGAGACTGCCCGGCAGCGCTGCCGCGAGCTGGCCCTCGAGATCATCGCTGATCGGGGTGGCTTCTTCTACACGGCCGCTGACGACCTCCACGGGATCTCGCTCGAGATCTTCGACCAGGACTGGCACGAGCTGCTCGCTCCCGAGAGCGCGGTGGCCCACGGCTGGCAGCCTGTCCCGACGACCGACTACTGGCACCACGACCATCCTCTCGGGCTCACCGGCCTCGCACGGCTCTCCGTGGCCGTCCGCGACCTCGACCTCGCCGTCGAGCGCTTCGGCGCGGTGACTCGAGCCAGGATCCTCTATCGGGCCGAACGCTCGAGCGCGGCCGCTCGCGCTGTGGGGCTTCAAATCGGCGACACCACGCTCGAGCTGCTGGCACCCACGGGAGAGGGTCCGCTGCTCTCGTACCTCGATCGCTACGGCGAACGGCTCCGTTCGACGGTCTTCTCGGTGCGCAGCCTCGAGCGAGCCCAGCGTCACTTAGGAGCCCATGGCATCTCCCTGGTCGAGGGTGACGCCGAGGGATCAATGGCGCTGGTGCCGGCGGAGAACCATGGTCTGCTCTTCGAGCTGACCGAGGTCCCACGAGCCACCGCCACGACGGCGTGAGCGCACGGCACGGCTGGGGGACCCCGACGGCGGTGGCGCCCGGAACGAGCGCTGTGCCTTGCTTCCGAGACGCCGCCTTCAGCTGAGCCACTGGTGAGCGGTTCGCTCCACCCTCTTCCATGAGGACCGCCAACCCTTGCGGTGCCGTGCTTGTCGATGACTCTGCTCGGCGGCCTGCCTCCCTGCCACGAAGGCCACGAGGGCGGTTGCTCGCTGTGCCCGCTCCCCCAGCCACGCCTCTGCCACGACGGCGTCATGGTGCTGGCCGAGCTGTGATTGGAGCGCCTCAGCCGCCTCCGCCAGTCGTGCTGCCCGTTCGCCGGCAACAGGCTTCGACGCCTCGGCCACGTAGCGAACCTGCTTGGCGTGGATCCGTATCTTGTGGAGCTGTTGGTTCGAGGGGTGCTTGCCGGCCTTGCGGGCCTGCTTCCGCAGCGCCTTCACCGGTGCCTTGACGATCCCCTTGAGCTCTTTCGACGCCTTGTGACCTGAGCCTCTCCCCACGTAGGGCGGGTGTGTCGCCGCCGCGGCAAGGTCGTCGAGGAGGTCGAGATACCGCTCGCTCGAGACCATGGCGACCACGTCGTCGATTGCCTGGAACCGCTGCGCTTCGAGCTCCAGGCGAAGCGAACGCGATCCTGGCGTCTCGTCTTCGGCCGCACCCCTCTGGAGACCGAGGCCCTCCGCCAGCACGTCGGCGTCTCGCACCTCGCCGAGCGTGCCACCTACCCACTTGAGCTCAGCGCGCGTCATGGCGACCCACCGAGGGTCGAGCAACGACCCGAAGCTCTTGAGGTCGGAGCGGAGCCGCCGAGTTGCCACCCGAGTCTGATGGATCGCCTCACTAGAGGGTTCCGCGCCCAGTCGCAAGAGGTACTCGTGGTCAAGGATCTTGCCGAGCCCTCGCTGGATGCTGGCCTGGACCACCTCACCGATGCTCGAGCCTGCGCTCAGGACGACGTCGTCGCTCGTGGCGCTCGGATCGAGAGCATGGGCAAGCTTCACCGGTTGCTCATCAACCCACGCGCCAGCATCTCGGAGCATCGTGTCGCAGCTCTCGAGGAAGTCTTCGTCGGCACCCTCGAGCTCAACCTCGATCTGTCGGAAGGTCGCTCCGTCGCGCGGTCCGCCGTGGATGGTCACGAGGTCATCATCCACCTCGGCCAGCTGGTGTTCGATGCTCTCGATGCTGAGTCGCTGACGCTCGGTCTGGAGGGACGCCAGCATCTTGAGCGGTGCGCCGCGCAGGATCCCCTGCAGGATGCCCTCGACGCCGGCAGGGAGCACTGCGATCGGCCCATCCCACTCCAGCTCGGCTCGCTCCAACGAGACCTCGGTCGATCCCCGGGGCAGCTTGAGCGTCCAAGTCCCTCGAGCCTCACCTTCGCCCGTTCTGTGCCGCAGCGTGATGCGTCGACGCCACAGTCGATGATCAGGTGTGTCGAAGTAGGTGGCTCGGAGGCTCTGGTCAGGCAGGCGTCGGACTCGTGCGCCGAGGTCGCTCAGGTCGGGCAAGACGAACTCCTCCGATGCCGCCAGCTTCAGCTCGTGCTCCACGCCGTCTTGGGCCATCAACCAGGTCTACCCGATTCGCCTCCCTTCAAGCCTCGAGGTCGCCCCATCTGCCCGACGCGCCGTGGCTGCGGCCTCGTCGATGCGTGGAGCGCCCCGCTTGCGGGTAGAGCCACAAGATGGGACGACCGACCATCGGGATCACGACTCGCACCATCATGGAGGCCAATCGTGCTCTCGATGGCGCGAGCGTGGAGTACGCGGAGGCGATCGCACGCGCCGGAGGCGTCCCGGTCCAGCTGCCAGGTCGGCTGCGGCCCGTGCACCGCGAGGTCCTCGGAGCTGTCGATGCGCTCGTCCTGACCGGAGGAGGTGACGTCGATCCCCGCCTCTACGGCGAGCGGCCCTCCAGCGCCGTCGGCGGTGTGGACCCTGCACGCGACGAGTGGGAGCTCGAGCTGACGAAGCAAGCAGTCGACGAGTCGATCCCGCTCCTCGCCATCTGCCGTGGCTGCCAGATCCTCAACGTAGCCAGAGGAGGCACCCTCATCCAAGACCTCCCGACGGTGACGTCGAGCAACCACCTCGTCCTTGGCTCTCGCGACGTGATCAGTCATCAGGTCCAGATCCAACCGGGCTCTCGGCTTGCCGAGATCGTGGGATCCGACGACCTCGAGGTCAACTCCATCCATCACCAGGCCGTGGACGCACCGGGCCTCGCTGTTGAGGTCGGCGCACGCTCGACCGACGGCGTCATCGAGAGCATCGAGCTCGAGGGTCCGCCAGCCCTCGGCGTCCAATGGCACCCAGAGGACCTCCAAGGTCGACCTCGTCACGAGCTGCTCTTTGAGTGGCTCGTCGAGGAGGCCAACGAGCTCGCCCTGCGACGTGCGGCGGGTGAGGGCTCGCTCTCGGGCGCCGGAGGTCGCCAGCATGGCTGAGGCCGAGGTCCGCGTCGATGAGATCGACGTCGGCGTCGAAGAGGAGTTCTTCCTCGTCGATGACACCACCGGAGAGCTGGCGCCTCGAATCGACAGCGTGATCAAGCCGGCGGAGGCGATGGCTGGCGACCAGGCCCAAGCGGAGCTCCACCGGGCACAGATCGAGCTCGCCTCGACCCCGTGCCACACGCTCGACGCCCTTCGCTCCGATCTCCTGAGCCTCAGAGGCAAGCTCGTGACCGCTGCGGCGTCTCGGCACTGCTCGGTCGTCGCATCGGGGACGTACCCGGGGAAGATGGGGCGCGCAGGGCGGTTGATCACCCCCCACGAGCGCTATGAGGAGATGGAGCGCACCAACCAGATCCTGGTTCGCGAGCAGGCGATCTGCGGGTGCCACATCCACGTCACTGCGCCGCACGTCGGCAGGCAGGGTGCAGACGATGAACACGCTGAGGCGCTGGCTGCCGAGCTTGCTCGCCCTCTCCGCCAACTCGCCGTTCTGGGAAGAGGAGGACACGGGCTTCGCCAGCTACCGGACTGAGGTGTGGGCGCGCTGGCCGACGGCGGGGCCGATCGGCGAGTTCTCCTCTGATGACGAGTACGACGAGCTCGTGAGGCAGCTCGTCGAGGCCGGCGTCATGCTCGACGAGGGGATGGCCTACTGGGACATCCGACCTTCCAAGCGCTTTCCCACCTTGGAGATTCGCATCGCTGACGTCATGACCGACGTCGACACGGCGGTGATGGTCGCGGCGTTGGCACGTGCGCTCGTCGTCACCTGCTCGAGGTGCGAGCAGCCGGCACCCAGCCTTCGGCCCGAGCTCCTCAAGGCTGCGACCTGGAGGGCCGCCGTCTCAGGGCTCTCTGGTACCTTGCTCGACCCCGCCAGCGGCCATGCTCGACCGGCGCGTCTTGCCATCGATGAGCTGCTGACCCACGTGACGCCCGAGCTGGAGGCTCGTGGTGAGCTCGACCAGGTTGTCGCCAAGATCGATGAGCTCTTCGCCGGCGGCACGGGGGCAGAGCAGCAGCGGCAGGCCTTCGAACGCCGCCACCAGCTCTCAGACGTCATCGAGAGCTGCACCCTTGGCTCCCACGGCGAAGCCCCTCGCGGCGGCTGAGCGCAGCCCGCTGACAACAACCGCCGAGGCCGTGGGGAGTCGCGCACGTTGAGAGGCCAGCACGGTGGATGCACAGATCTTCGGTCCTGTGGGGGCGCCGAGCACCGAACGGGCGGTGGTGGGGGCAGCGTTGATCGCCCTCTGGGCGTTCCCTCCGGCTGGTGCGCTCAAGAGCACAACGCTGCGAGCGGTGAGCTCTCAAAGTGAAGTCGCAGCTCGTTGACGTCGCGGTAGACGTGCAGGGCACCGGCACCGCGCAGCTCGCTCCTGCTGGAACCTCCCGATTCGACCGCCACACAGCCGATCCCTGCCGCGAGCGCAGCCCTCACGTCCCACACGCTGTCGCCGATGGCGAGCGTGCGGGACGGATCCATCGAGGCTGCCTCCATCGCCTTCAGGAAGACCTCCGGATCCGGCTTTGAAGACGAGATGTCGTCTGCTGTCGTCTTGGCGTCCAGGAACTCATCCACGTCAAGGATCTTGAGAATCGACGCCAGCTCCTCCGAGGGAGACGACGTTGCCAACGCGGTGGCCAGACCTCTTTGGTGCACCGTGGCGACCAGCCTCTTCGCCCCGGGAAAGGCTCGCACCTCCCCCAGCAAGTCGTGATAGCGCTCGGAACGGACCTTCTCGGCTTCGGGGCATTCATGACCCAACAGCTCGGGGATGAGATTGTCGCCTCCCATGCCGACGAGTCGGTGGATCGCGTTCATCGGGGCCCACTCGCCCACGTCCCTCAGGGCTCGAGACCACGCCAAGGTGTGGAGGTAGTTGGAGTCAACCAACGTCCCGTCGACGTCGAACAGCACACCTGGTCTCCCCTGGCTACCCACAGCGGTGCTCCCCTCTCGACGCCGTGAGGCGTCCTGGCCGAGACGTCGCGCCAGCGCAGAGCGTCATCTCAGGAAGACCCCACAGCCCAGAGTGACCGCACAACGCAGGCCGGTGTCATGGTGAAGGCGATGCCCATCTGAGCGCGATCACAAACGAGGCGGCTGAGAGCGGCGGGCCCCACGACGACGACCTCGCAGGGCACGGCCAAGCGCTCACAAACCTGGACCGCCCGAAGGGGTCAAGGCCAACTGGCAGTCCCAACGGGATTCGAACCCGTGTCTCCACCTTGAGAGGGTGATGTCCTAGGCCTCTAGACGATGGGACCGTGACGACACCTTGTTGAAGGGCGTCGCAGCTCGGGGGGAAGGACTCGAACCCTCAATAACTGGACCAGAACCAGTCGTGTTGCCGATTACACCACCCCCGAAAGGTGGAATAGCGATCATAACCGACCTGACCCGCACCTCCCGTGGGTCTCAAGACCCGGGATGCCCCAGGCTCGAGAGCAGTCCGTATCCGAAGATCCGACCAGCTGCCACCGCCACGGTCTCCTTGGCGAAGTAGGGCAGCCTCCCCCACCCCGCGATGGGCGAGCTCGTGGTCGGATCGGGCGAGGGCTCGAACCCGAACGTCGACGCGATCGCCATCGCTCGATCCTCGTGAAACGGGTCGGTCACCACCAAGACGGTCTTGACGCCTCGCGCCTTGAGCTCCGGAGCGACGCTGCCCATGTTCTCGTAGGTGTCCGAGCCGCCGCCGAGCACGATCGCCGTCTCGGGCACCCCTCGAGCGTGGAGGTACGCCGCCGAGACGCCCGCTTCGGTGTGCGAGTCGCCTGCCAGCTTCGACCCCGTGACCGCCACCACCGGCGCTCGCCCCTCGTTGTACAGCGCGAGAGCCTCATCGAGACGAGCCTCGAGATCAGGCGATGGTCGCCCGTCGTACTCCGCGGAGCCGAAGACCACGATGGCGTCGGCCTTCGACGTGGAGCGCTCTCGGCTGGTCAGCCACACCTGGAGACCGGTGATGGCCACGTAGCCGACGATCACAGCCAAGGAGACGGCCATGACTCGGATGGCGAGCTTGATCGGGAAGAGCATCAGGGCGCGAGGAGGCCGAGCGCCCCTTCGAGGCGGCGGAGCACCTCAGCGCGCCCGAGGGCGACCAGCGACTCGAACAGCGGTGGACCGACGGAGCGACCCGTCACCGCCACCCGGATGGGAGCCTGGGTGATCCGGAGCTTGTACCCGAGCGCGTCGCCGAGCGCCAAGGTCTCGGCGTGGAGCGCCTCGGCGGTGAACTCGCAGGTCGCGTAGACGCGCGACCGCCGCCTCGAGGATCGGACGAGCCCGCTCGTCACCCGTGATGGCCTTGGTCAGCGCCGCGTCGTCGAAGGCAGGGTCCTCCAAGAACAGAAAGTCGACCATGGCGGGGGTCTCGCTCAGCATCGAGATCCGCTCTTGGACGAGCGGCGCCATCGAGCGGAACACCGCCTCGTCGAAGCGCTCTGGTGGCCACGGAGGGGCGGAGCCGTCCGGGTGCCACGGTGCTCGATCGGGATCGATCCAGGGCATCGCCGCCTCGACGAACGCGTCGGTGCTCAGCGCGCGCAGGTACTCCCCGTTCATGTGCGTCAGCTTGGCTACGTCGAAGAACGCTGGTGCATGGTGGACGTCTTCGAGGCGGAACTCCTCGACGAGCTCTGCTCGGGTGACGATCTCTCGCTCGCCCTTCGGGCTCCATCCCAAGAGGGCGAGGTAGTTCACGAACGCGTCGGGCAGGTAGCCCTGATCTCGGTAGGTCTCGACGGCCACAGGATCTCGACGCTTGGAGAGCTTCTTGCGCTGCTCGTTCACCAACATGGGCAGATGAGCGAAGCTCGGCACCTCGATCGGTCGATCCACCGCGTCGAGCGCCGCCCAGAGCAGCAGCTGCTTGGGCGTGGTGGGCAGCAGGTCTTCACCGCGGATGACGTGGGTGATCGCCATGTCGCGGTCGTCGATGACGTTGGCCAAGGCGAACAGCGGGCTCCCCGAGGATTTGACCGCGACGAAGTCGTCCATGGACTCGTGTGGGAACGTCACCGTGCCCCTGATGAGATCGTGGACCACGGTCTCGCCGTCGTGGGGCATCCGAAAGCGCAGCGCCGTCTCTGGGCTTCGAGCCACGCCGCGGTCACGGCAGAAGCCGTCGTAGCCGGGGGTGGCGTTGTCCTTCGTCCTCTCATCGATGGCCGCACGGGTGCAGTCGCAGGCGTAGAGGGCCCCGGCGTCGAAGAGGGCGTCAGCGAGTGCTCGGTGCCGAGGCTCGGCCTGGCTCTGAAGGAAGGGCCCCTCGTCGGCGTTCAGCCCCAGCCACGCCATCGCCGAGATGATCCCGTCGAGCCACTCGGTGCGACCTCGCTCCTCATCGGTGTCTTCGATCCGGAGCACGAAGGTCCCGCCGCTCTGTCGTGCCACGAGCCAGTTGAACAGCGAGGTGCGCGCGCTCCCGACGTGGAAGTAGCCCGTTGGTGAGGGCGCGAAACGAACACGTGGGGCCACCGAGGTGCTCAGTCGTCAGCGATCGAGATCGCACCGGTCGGGCAGCTCTCGACTGCCTCGAGGACCAGGGCACGATTCGCTTCCGCCGGGTGCTCGTCGAGCACGTAGAGGAAGCCGTCGTCGCGAACCTCGAAGAGCTTCGGAGCGATGCCCATGCACACGGCGTTCGACTCGCAACGATCGAAGTCCACCACAATGTTCATGCTCGGCCTCCACTGCCCACACCCAACGCACCGTTGTCGGTTCGGCTGACCAGCCTACCGGCGAGGCCCCCGTGGCTCGGTGCCGCCCTGCCTCAGGATGATGACGAGGGAGGCGTGAGCTCGCCGGCCTCGGCCAGCAGCTCTTCTAAGAAGACGGGGTCCGAGAGGATGGGGACGTCGGCCAAGAAGAGCTTGCCGTAGCGCTCGAAGTACATGAGCTGCTTGGCCAGCAAGAAGTAGCCCCGATCGAAGTCGCTCATCAAGCCACCGGTGTCGGTGGCCATCTTGTGGATGCGGCGCTGAAGCCGGAACCTGCGCAGCACGGCGAGGAGCGAGCGGCTCTCGAACTCGACGCCGTGGGCCTCAGCCACCTTGAGCTGGGTGGCGGTCATCATCTCGGCGATGCTCACCTCGCCAAAGGGCCGCAGCAGGATCGGCTCGATCATCGAGCGCATGAACGCTGCGAGCTGCGCATCATCCATGCCCATCGCCTCGCCGATGGCGGGACCGTAGGTCTTGATCAGATGCGACGTCACGTCGCTCCACGCGTCTTCGTCGCCCAGGATCGCCGCCAGCAGCCGACAGAGGAACCAGTGCGTCTCGTCGTCGAGGCGCCCGACGATCCCCCAGTCGATGACCCCGATCTTGCCGTCTCGGCACATGAGCAGGTTCCCGGCGTGCACGTCACCATGGAACATCCGGTACTTCACCGTCATCAGGAAGAAGCCGCGGATGAGCTGCTCGATGAGCGGCGCAGGATCGACGTCGAGCTCGCTCAGCGCCGCCAGGTCATCGATCGGCACACCGTCGAGCAGCTCCATGGTCAGGACGTTCGGGCCGGACAGCTCGGGGTACGGCTCGGGAACGGCGATGAGGTCGAGGCCCGAGCGCCGGTTGAGCTCGCGAAAGACGCTGAGCGCCCGCGCTTCGTTGCGCAGGTCCATCTCCTCGCCGATCTGGAGTCGAAAGCCGTCGAGCTGCTGAAGGATCGCACCCGCGGTCTGGGCACCGGTCTGGCGAGAGAGCAGCTCGAAGATGGGCTCCATCAGGTCGAGGTCAGTGGCGACGAGATCGACGATGCCCGGTCGCAGGACCTTGACCGCCACCTCGCGACCGTCGTGGAGGACCGCCCGGTGCACCACCGCGATCGACGCTCGCCCAATCGGCACAGGGTCGAACGACCGATAGGCCTCTTCCAGGCTGGCGCCGAGATCGGCCTCGACCTGGAGGCGGACCGCGGGGAAGGGGACCATCGGGCCGGTGTCGAGACTCGAACGGAACTCGTCGGCCAGCTCGTCGCCGAAGAGGCCGGGTGAGGACGCCAAGATCTGTCCGAACTTGGTGAAGGTGCCGCCCACGTCGTCGAAGGCCAAGCGGAGGGGCCGGGCCAGCCGCTCAGGGGGCAGCGGGCCTTGTCGAGCCTGGCGAGCCTGCTCGAGGGCCACGGGCGCGAAGCGCTTCGAGAATGCGGCGGCCACGACGGCGCTGCGCCGGGCCAGCGCTGCTTTGGTCGGCGTGGGCAGGTGCCGTGGGTGGTAGCGGAGCGGATCGCCCTCGATCGGAGCGAGGCGATGGGCGTCGGTCACGACCCCACGATAGGGCCGACGCCTCGCTCTCGAACGGCCGTCGTGCCGAGGTGCCGGTCTCTCGGCCAGCGCTGCCTACACTCGCCCACGGTCCCTTGAATGGAGGAAAGCACCGTGGAGACTCGCACACTCGGCCCCTTCGAGGTCCCGGTCATCGGCATCGGCTGCAACAACTTCGGCATGCGCCTTGATGCCGAGGGGACGAAGGAGGTGGTCGACGCCGCGCTCGACGAGGGCTGCACCTTCTTCGACACGGCCGACATCTACGGGCCCGAGCTCTCCGAGGAGTACCTGGGCCAAGCCCTCGGCGCTCGGCGCGGCGAGGTCTTCGTGGCGACGAAGTTCGGCTCCCCCTACGCCGGTGAACCGGGTGGTGGTGCCCCGAGCTACGTGCGACACGCCTGCGAGCGAAGCCTCGAGCGTCTTGGCACCGACTACCTCGACCTCTACCAGCTCCACGTCCCTGATCCCACCGTCCCCATCGCAGAGACCATGGGAGCGCTCCACGAGCTCGTCGACGAGGGCCTCGTGCGCTCGATCGGGTGCTCGAACGTCAGCGCGGCCCAGCTGCTCGAGGCGAACACCACCCCCTCAGTCACGAGGTTCACCAGCGTCCAGAACGACTACTCGCTGCTCAACCGTGAGCTCGAGGCCGAGCTCTTGGCCGAGCTCGACCGCGAGGGCGTCGGGCTGCTCCCCTACTTCCCCCTGGCCAGCGGGCTGCTCACGGGCAAGTACCACAAAGGCCAGCCCCTGCCCGAGGGGACACGGCTCGCGGCGTGGCCGGCGCAGCACACCAAGCGCTGGCTCAACGACGTCGCCATGGATCAGGTCGAGGCCATCCGGGCGCTCAGCGACGACGCGGGACTCGACATGGTCACCGTCGCCTTCTCGTGGCTGCTCAGCCGCCCCCAGGTGTCGTGTGTGATCGCGGGCGCCTCGAGCCCCGCGCAGGTGGCCCAGAACGCGGCGTCCGCTGTCAGCCTCGATGACGCGCTGGTCGCAGCCCTCGACGAGCTGACGAAGACGGACGTCTAGGCGACGGCGACCGAGGAGACCAGCTTGGTGAGCGTGTCCTTGGCGTCGCCGAAGAGCATGGTGGTCTTCTCGTTGTAGAGCAGCTCGTTGTCGATGCCGGCGAAGCCCGGTCGCATCGAGCGCTTCAAGAAGATGACGTTCTGCGCCTCATCAGCGTTGATGATCGGCATGCCCGAGATCGGGCTGCCCGCCGTGCGAGCAGCCGGGTTGACGGTGTCGTTGGCGCCCACCACGAGAGCGACGTCACAGGTGGCGAGCTCGGGGTTGGCCTCGTCCATCTCCTTCAGGCTCTCGTAGGGGACGTTGGCCTCGGCCAGCAGGACGTTCATGTGCCCGGGCATGCGGCCAGCAACGGGATGGATGGCGAAGAAGACCTCGACACCCTTGGCGGACAGCTCATCGGCGAGCTCACGAACGGTGTGCTGCGCCTGAGCGACGGCCAAGCCATAGCCCGGGATGATGGCGACCTTGCGGGCGTAGGCCAAGAGCACCCCGACGTCCTCGGGCGTCGACGACTTGACCGTGCGGTCGGCGTCGCCCTCGGCCCCACCGGTGGCGGTGATGTTGGCACCGAAGGCGGAGAACAAGATGTTGGGCAGGCTGCGTCCCATGGCCTTGCACATCATCTGGGTGAGCAGCAGACCCGACGCACCGACCAGGGTGCCGGCCACGATGAGCAGGTTGTTGCCGATGGTGAAACCGGATGCCGCGACCGCTACACCGGTGAGCGAGTTGAGCAGCGAGATCAGCACCGGCACGTCGGCGCCGCCGATGGGGAGCACGAAGCCGATCCCCAAGGCGAAGGCGACAGCCAAGAGGATCCACACCAGCGCGGTCGAGGGGTTGAGCAGCACGGCGATCAAGAGCCCGATGGCCACCAAGGCGAGCAGGGCGTTCACGACCTGCTGGCCCGGATAGGTGATGGGCCGACCGGTGATCAGCTCTTGGAGCTTGATGAAGGCGATGGCCGAACCCGAGAACGACATGGTGCCGATGAGCACGCCGAGCACGACCTCGAGGACCTTGTAGGTGGCCTCGGTCGACGAATCCACGCTGATGAAGGTGACGAGCGAGACCAGCGCGGCCGCACCGCCTCCCACGCCGTTGAAGATCGCCACCAGCTGGGGCATGGCGGTCATCTTCACGAAGCGAGCAGCCGGGATGCCGATCACGACGCCCAGCACCATGGCGATCAGGATCAGGCCGAGGTGCTTGAGATGAGGCGTGAAGAAGGTGGCCACCACGGCGACGGCCATGCCAGCCATCGCCACGAGGTTGCCTGAGCGTGCCCGCTTCGGGTTCGACAGGCCCTTGAGGGCGAGGATGAAGGTGATCGCCGCGAAGAGGTAGCAGAGCTCGAGAACCGTGCCACGGCTCATGAGGTGGGCTCGTCAGTCTTCTTGCGCTCCTGCGGCTTGACTCTGAACATCTCGAGCATGCGGTCCGTCACCGTGAAGCCGCCCACCACGTTCAAGGTGGCGAGGAACACGGCGACGAAGCCGAGGATCTGCTCGGTGGTGGTCGTGGCGTTGCCGAGCACCAAGATGGCACCCACGATGATCACGCCGTGGATGGCGTTGGATCCCGACATCAGCGGCGTGTGCAGGATGCTCGGCACACGAGCGATGACCTCGATGCCCACGAAGGCCGACAAGACGAAGACCGTCAGGTACTCGATCAGCGGGTTTCCCATGGCCTAGGCCTCCTCGGCGGTCACGGCCGGGGCCACGACGATGGGTTGATGGGCGACGCCGAGGGCTTCGGCGGCGGCGGCGTTCGTGGCCTGGCCATCTCTGAGCACGGTGGTGCCGATGACGATCTCGTCGTCCCAGTCGGGATCGACCGCGCCGTCCTTCGAGAAGAGTGCCAGGAGGTTGAACACGTTGCGGGCGTAGAGGAAGCTGGCGTGCGTCGGCATCCCGGCGGGAGGGTTCGACAGCCCCACCACCGCGGTGTTGGCGTGCCGCACGGTCTCGCCGGCGATGGTGACCTCACAGTTGCCCCCGCCATCGGCAGCCATGTCGATGATGACCGACCCCGGCCCCATCCCGTCGACCATGGCGGCGGTGACCAAGATCGGCGCCTTCCGCCCGGGCACCGCGGCGGTGGTGATGACCACGTCGCACGAGGCGATCTCACCGGCCAGCGCCGCCTGCTGCGCGGCCAGCTCGTCATCGCTCAGCTCTCGCGCGTAGCCACCCGTGCCCTCAGCGGTGACGCCGAGGTCGAGGAACCTCGCCCCCAGGCTCTCGGCCTCTTCCTTGGCCGCGGCGCGCACGTCGTAGGCGAAGACCTGGGCGCCCAAGCGGCGAGCAGTGGCGATGGCCTGGAGACCAGCCACGCCGACGCCCATGACGAGGACCTTGGCTGGCGGCACGGTGCCCGCGGCAGTCATGAACATGGGGAAGAACTTGGCCAGGTGCTCAGCGGCCGCCAGACCGGCTCGATAGCCCGAGACGGTCGACTGGCTGCTCAAGGCATCCATCGACTGGGCCCGGCTGATGCGGGGGAGCAGGTCGAAGCTCACCGCGGTGGCCCGCTTCTCCGTGAGGACCCTGAGAGCCTCGAGTGACTGAGCGGGCTGCAAGAAGCTCAGCACGAGCACGCCGTCGGGATAGCTCGATGCCTCCTCGGCGTCTGGGGCGTTGACCTTGACCACGACGCTGGCTCCTCCGAGGGCGGCCGAGGCATCGGCACCGATGCGGGCGCCAGCCTCGACGTAGGCCGCATCATCGAAGGTGGCGTCACTGCCCGCCCCGGACTCGACGACGACGTCCCAGCCCTGATCGACCAAGCGTTTGGCGATCTCAGGAACCAGGGCGACGCGCGTCTCGCCAGGACGCGACTCTTTCAAGACCGCGAGCTGCATGCCGCTGGTCTAGCAGAACCAGGTCGATTTCACGATCGAAACGGGCTCAAGACGAGCACCTTTGCCACAGCCAACCCGTAGGGTGGTCGGGTGACCGAGACCTCCCCGGCTGCGCCGACGTCCACCTTCAGTCGCCACGACAAGATCATCTTGGCCTTGGTCTGCACGGCGCAGTTCATGGTCATCTTGGACGTCTCGATCGTCAACGTGGCGCTCCCGGCCATCGGTCGATCGCTCCAGTACTCGGCGACCGGCCTGCAATGGGTGGTCAACGCCTACGTCCTCGCCTTCGGTGGGTTCCTGCTCTTCGGCGGACGTGCGGCTGATCTCTTCGGTCGGCGAAAGATCTTCCTCTTCGGCGCCATCTTGTTCTCGGCGGCCAGCCTGGCCGGCGGTCTGGCCCAGAACTCTGGGTGGATGACCGCCGCACGAGTGGCCCAGGGCCTGGGCGGCGCCTTCTTGTCGCCGGCCACGCTCACCATCATCGTGACGACCTTCAGCGGTCCTCGGCTCCCCAAGGCGCTTGGCGCCTGGGGCGCGGTCAGCGGGGCGGGAGGCGCGGTCGGCTCGCTGCTCGGCGGCGTCCTCACCGCGGAGCTGTCCTGGCGTTGGGTGCTCTGGGTCAACGTGCCGATCGGCATCGCTGTCGTCATCGTCGCCTTCACCTCGCTCACCGAGGCCGCCCGGCGACCTCCAGGCGCCAAGCTCGACGTGGCGGGTGCCGTCCTCGTCACGGTCGGCCTCACCGCGGTGATCTACGCCATCGTCGGGACCGACACGCATCCCTGGGGCTCAGGCTTCACCCTGGCCTGGCTGGGGGCAGGCCTAGCGATCCTGGCAGCCTTCGCTCTGGTCGAGACGAAGCTGGCGAAGGACCCCTTGATCCCGTTCAGCTTCTTCAAGAGCAGAGCCACCTCGACGACCAACATCGTGATGTTCATGGTGGGGGCCTCAACGTTCTCGATGTGGTACTTCCTGACCCTCTACTACCAAGAGGTCTTGGGCTGGGGAGCGCTCAAGACCGGCTTCGCTTTCGCCCCCCAAGCGATCGCCATCATCTTGGGCGCCCAGATCTCAGCCCGCCTCATGCCCAAGATCGGCACGTGGCCGATCATCCTCTTCGGCTCGGCCTGCTCCACCATCGGGTTCTTCGTGCTCGCCCATCTCTCACCAGTGAGCTCGTACTTCGCCTTCCTGATCTTCCCGACCTGCGTGCTCACCTTCGGTCTGGGCTTGCTCTTCAGCCCGCTCGCTGCGTCGGCGACCTCCCACGTGGGCCACGAGCAAGCCGGGCTGGCCTCGGGTGTGCTCAACACCTCTCGCCAGATCGGCGGCTCCTTCGGCTTGGCGGTGCTCGCCACCATCGCCGTCAGCGCCACCAAGAACGTGCTGCCCAGCTACGTCCCCAGCTTCCAGCACCTTCCCTCGCTCGCCGAGAAGGTGGCCCTCAACCACGGGTACCACGTCGCCTTCTTCTTCGGGGGCGTCATCTCGCTCATCGGCCTCGTCGCGGCACTCTTCATGCCCCGCAACGTGGGTCGGGCGGTGCCCGCCGCTGCCCGCTTCTCGGAGCCTGTCGTCTCGTAAGGTCGACTCACCGTGGCACCGAAGGTTGACCGAGCTGTCTCGTGGCAAGCCGTCGAGAGCGACCTCGGCCTCTTCTTCGTCGGCGGTGACCATGACGTCATCAGTCGCGTGATCCTCCCTCACGAGCTGGTCGCTCCGCCGACCTCGACGACCACCTCTGCCGTCGTCGATGAGGCAGCCGAGCAGCTCGCTCAGTTCCTCGACGGCACCCGTCAGGTGTTCACCGTGCCCCTGGCGTCTCACGGCACCGCGTTTCAAGAGGCGGTCTGGAGTCAGCTGGCGGCGATCCCCTTTGGCTCGACGGAGACCTATGGCTGGATCGCCGATGGCGTCGGTCGCCCGGGCGGAGCGCGGGCTGCTGGGCAAGCCCTCGGGCGCAACCCCCTCCCGCTTTTCAGGCCCTGTCACCGCGTGGTCGCCTCAGGTGGGCTGGGCGGCTACGGGGGCGGCGAAGCGCTCAAGCGGTCGTTGCTCGCACGCGAGGGCACGTTCCTCTAGCTCGAGACAGCTCGGCCGTGCAGCCAGGGTGACGGCTGGCTCCGGCTCCCCATACCTGAGCCAGCGAGGCGCTCGAAGTAGGTTCGTCATCGTCCTTGGAAGGGGATCCGATGGGCTCGACGGCGACGCAGGCACGCCAGCAGATCGATCTAGCGAAGCGCTCAGCAACACGCTCAGTCGACTTCGCGCAGCAGAGCTTCCGTCGCCACGTCCAAGGCCAGACCGGGACCCACATGGTGGCCTACGACCTGAAGGTCGAGGAGCGCCACCTCCACTATGGCGTCTCGACCAACGACGGGGGCCCTGAGCAGCTCTGGGCGGTCAACCTCCACGGTTTCTTCTGCGGAGGACGCATGTACGACCGCGAGAGCGAGCGACTGGCAGAAGCCATGGGTTGGCGACTGGTCAACCCATCGCTGCCTGGCTTTGGGGGGAGCGAGCCGCTGGCCTATGCCGAGATCTCGCTGCCCGCGATGTCGCGTCGTGTCGAGGCCGTGCTCGACCACCTCGGGGTCGAGCGCGCCGTGCTGCTCGGGCACTCCATGGGAGCCGCCGTGGCAGTCGACTTCGCCACGTCCTCACCCGAGCGGGTGCTCGGCATCGTGTATCGAGACGGCATCGCCACGCCGACCTGGCGCCAGCGCGAAGGCGTCATCCCGCTTGCCTTCTCGAGCGTGGCTCCCGATCTCGGGCCGGTGGCTGACCTCGGCGTAGCCGTGGTGCTCGATCTGCCCGACCTCCTGGTGGGCCGCATGCTCTCGACCGTCCGCAGCCTGCTCCCCGACCTGCGCCGCAACGTCAAGACCCTGGCGAGGACGGCTCCCTTGGCTTCGATGCTCATGGAGGCTGACCTGACCCAAGAGGTCGCAGGGCTACGTGATGCGGGCATCCCGGTCCTCGCCGAGTGGGGGTGCTTCGATCGGATCGTCAACGCGGCGACCGCCGCCGAGTTCGCCTCGCTGGCGCAAGTGCCGATCCAGTGGATCCCCGGCGGCCACTCGTGGATGCTCGCTCGACCCTCCGGGCAGACCGACGTGCTGCGCTACCTGCCCGCCGGCCAGCGCTTCGTGCGAGAGGTCAACGAGCGGGCTGCCGACACTCCGCCACCCCGCCTCCGGGCGGTTCGCTAGCCGGGCTACGCCTTGACGTAGAGCTGGCCGTCCGAGCCCTTCGTCACCGGGTACGCCGTCAGTCCGTGCGGTGCCGGTCCGGCGATGACGTCGCCGTTGGAGACCTTGAACTCCGAGCCATGGCACGGACAGGCGATGAGGTCAGCGGCCTTCGAGAAGCCCACCGTGCACCCCGCATGCGGGCAGACCGCGTCGTAGGCGACGAAGGTGTCCTTGACCGGCTGCAGGACGAGCCCTGGGTCACCGGAGGGAAGCGTGAACTTTCCCGCACCGCCCACCGGCACGCTGGTCGCGGCGCCGATGGCGGTGCCGAGCGACGTGGTCGGCGTCACGGAGCTGCTCGGCACCGTGGTGGTGGTCGCCTCGGGCGTGAGGGTGTTGGTCGAGCTCTGCGCCTTGGGAGCTCCACCGATGGCACGGCCCAAGCCAGCGGCGCTCCCGGCGATGACCACACCGACGGCGCCGGCGACGGCCACGGCGGACGCCCCGAGCACCACGGTTCGCCGGTCGACCTCGTCGGGCTTGAGCACCGAGGTCGTCCCGGTGTCCGTCGGCTCCAAGACGGGACAGCCCGTCGGCGCGCAGGGCTTGCCTCCCTGGGCGCGGCAGCGACCTGCGTCGTAGCTGCCGCAGAGGTCTTGGACCTTGGAGAACGGGAGCACGTAGGGGGTCGGATCACCATGGCCCAGCTCTTCGGAGGCCCTCTTGGCCAGACGGCGATCGAGTGATGGCGCGCCCGCTGCTCCCGCCACGATGAAGGGAAGGAAGGCGAAGAGGAAGACGATGTCGGCGCCGGTGTAATACGGCGAGGAGTGGAAGCTCACCGTCAAGAACAACGTCAGGGCCAGCAGGGCACCCCCCACGGCGGCGAGGCGGGTCCAGAGGCCGAGCAGCATCCCGATGCCCACAGCGATCTCGCCCAGCGAGATGAGGATCCCGATCGGAGTGGCGAACTGAAGCAGGTGGCCGAGCAGCATGTGCAACGGGCTGACCCTGATCGAGGCCAAGAGCTGGGCCTGGATGCTGTTGGGGCTGTTCGAGTCGAAGAAGTTGGGGTTGGCGAGCTTCTGCAGCCCGGCGAAGGTGAACGTCACCCCAAGGAACGCCCGCAGCGGCAAGAGCGCCCAGCCAGCCAGCTGCTGAGCCCGTGGTGGCGGCAGGAGCGCATCGCCACCCTTGGAGCTTCGCTGATGCATCCGGGTCTCTCCTCGAGCGGGCATCGAAAGAGCGTGACATAGATTTCGTTCGGTATCTGGGCAGGAACGCTCGCCTCAACGGCTCAGAGAGCGCCTGCAAGGATGGTGCCGTGGCTGACCAAGCGTCATCGACGGGTCTCACACGACGAGAGCTCCTCACGCTGGCCATCGGCGTGCCCCTCGTCGTCATCGCCATCATCGCGGCGCGACCCCTGGTCACCGACATCCTCAACCGCATCTTGAACCTCAACGGGACCATGGTCTTCGTGGTGGTTGCCGCCTTGGTCTTCGCCGAAGCAGCCATCTTCTTCGGCTTCATCTTCCCTGGGGAGACGGCGGTGATCCTGGGCGGCGTGGTGGCCAGCGACGGCCGGATCAACGTGGTCGAGCTGGCCGCCCTGGTGGTCGTGCGCGGCGATCGCCGGTGACTCGGTCGGCTATGCGGTCGGCCACCAGTGGGGCGAGCGGGTCCTCGAGCTCAAGGTGCTCGAGCATCGGCGAGGAGGCATCCACAAGGCCTTGGCCCTCCTGGCCAGCCGAGGGGCCCTCGCCGTCTTCATCGCCCGCTTCACCGCCTTCCTCCGCGCCGTCATGCCGGGGCTCGCCGGCATGAGCCGTCTGCGCTATCGGACCTTCCTGTTCGCCAACGCGCTCGGCGGGATCGTGTGGGGCATCTCGTTCACCATGCTCGGCTACGCACTGGGCAGCGCCTATCACAAGGCAGAGAAGTACGCCGGTTGGGTCTCGACGGCCCTCTTGATCGCCATCGTCTTGCTCGTGGTCGGGCTCTTCGTGCGCAACAAGCGGCGCGAGCGCACCGAAGAGCAGACCTTCGAGACCTCCGAGACCGACGAGGAGGCAGCGATCCTCCACGACTTGGCCGAGACGCGCCAGGCGTTCGACGACGAGGAGGACTGAGCGCTCAGCCCTCGGCGAGCAGCACTTCGAGCTCGCGGAGCGATCCCAGTGCGTCGTGGCCAGCGCTGTCGCTCGACAGCAGTCGTGCGTGCTCGTTGCCACCGCGGCGGTGCTCGACGCCGAGGAGGCCCTCTCGAACGTCGTACGAGCCCATCGCCCAGCGATCCACGAGCTCTCCCACCACGAGCCGATCGACGACGTGGCCTTGCGCAACGCCTCGTGCCACCCCCTCGATGATCGGTGAGACCGCCTCAAGCACCGAGGCGCCTGCGGTGCCCGTGCGAGATGCCCTGCTCATCGATGAGCGCTGCGCTGCGGCGCCAGAGCAGCGAGACGCCGCCGCCACGCACCCTGCTCTGCGCCCGTCGAATCGACCGAGCAACCTCGTCGACCGTGGGCCGAGCCGTGCCAGAGAGCGCCTCGAGGATCGAGGCTCGCCGTGCTCGGGCGAGCGCTTCGGGCGCGCCCGACGACCGCCCAGCCAATCGTGCCCCAGGGATCGGTGCGCCCGCTGGCCAGCGCACGCGCACGGCCCGGACCTTGACTCGCCAGCACCGAGGAGAGCGCTTCGGGGAGCAGCTCGGTCGGCGCGCCGAGCAACGCCGCCTCGAGCTCACCGAGGTGGCCGCTGCTCGGCAGGAGGCTGCGCTCGAGGCTCGGTGCCTCAGCGCTGAGCACCTCGAGTGCGAGGAGGTGGCCGCTGAGCATGCCGTCGAGCGCCGCGGCGGCATCTCGCGGCGCCCAACGTCGGAACGGCGGGACGAGGCCGAGGACCCATCCCGCGAACGCGAAGCGGGCAGGCGCCTCGAGCGTGACCACGCCCTCGAGGTGCTCGCCCATAGCTGCCGTGACGCTTCGCGCCAGGTCGGCGAAGCGCTCAGGGGTGGCCGGGAGCAGCCAGCCTTCGGTGCCCAGCCAGGCTGGCAAGATCCCGTCGTTCAGCACCACTTCGACCTCGAGGCCTTGTGCCTTGGCTCTCTGAGCGATCGCCACCCAGGATGCAAGCGCCCCGTGGTCGAGCTCGCCCTCAGCCGGCTCGAGCCGAGCCCAGTCGACTCTGAGCACCAGCGCTCTGAGGGCCGAACCTTCGAGCTGAGCGAACAGGGCATCCGGCGAGGCGAGCAGCTCGATGCTCGTCGACGCTGGCTGTGCGAGCCCCCGGCTCTCCGCCAGCTGCCATGCGGACTTCGGGTCATCGAGCCCGTTGAGGCTTCCGTCGATGCCCGGACCACCGAGCAGGGCAGCCAGCCGTGGTGCGGTGTGCTCCGGCGAGACCATTGACGACCAGTCTCCCACGAGCCCCAACGCTCGCTCGGAGATCACCTCGCACGTGGCGGCGTTGGTAGCGTCACCTCTGGTCACGAAACCAAGCCAAGGAGCCAACGATGTCCGACGAGATACTCAGGGAGCGAAAGGGCGCGGTCGAGGTCCTGACCATCAACCGACCGGACGCCCGCAACGCCATCAACCTTGCCGTGGCACAGGCGCTCAGCAGCGCCCTCGACGAGCTCGAGGCCGACTCAAGCTGCCGGGTCATCGTGCTCACCGCGGCTGGCGACAAGGCGTTCTCCGCAGGCATGGACCTCAAGGCCTTCGCCTCGGGCGAGCTGCCCTTCACCGAGCATGGCTTCGGCGGCATCACCCACCGGGTCATCTCGAAGCCGCTGCTCTGCGCCGCCAACGGCTCAGCCTTGGCTGGCGGCTTCGAGATCATGCTGAGCTGTGATCTCGTCGTGGCGGCAGAGCACGCTCGCTTCGGCATCCCCGAGGTCTCGCGAGGCCTGATCGCTGGCGCAGGAGGGCTCATCCGCCTCCCGAAGCGGATCCCGATGGCCGTCGCCTTGGAGCTGGCGCTCACCGCCGAGCCGCTGGACGCTCAGCGTGCCTATGGTCTCGGTCTCGTCAACCGGGTCGTGCCTGGCGAGCGTGTCCTCGAAGAGGCGATGTCGCTGGCGAACAGGATCGCTGAGAACGCCCCCGGCGCCGTCAAGGCGTCCAAGCAGGTCCTTCGAACGGGAGCAGAGATGTCCGAGGAGGAGGCCTGGCTGGTCAGTGACGCCGCCTTCGAAACCGCCATGTCGGCGCCCGATGCACTCGAGGGCGCCACCGCGTTCGCCGAGAAGAGGCCGCCGAGCTGGCAGGACGCCTGAGCCATGGTCGCCGAAGAGGTCATGTTGGCACCGGGGTGGGACACCCTGCGCCTGAGCCTCCACGTCCTGGCGGCGGCCATCTTCGTCGGGGGCCAGTTCGTGATGTTGGGCTTGTTGCCGACAGCGCGTCAGCTGGGAGGGGACGCCACCAAGTCGCTCGCCCGAGCGTTCGCTCGCTTGAGCTGGCCGGCGTTCTGGGTGCTCATCGCCACAGGGGTCTGGAACATGATCGCCCTGAGCTCGGAGTCGAAGTCAACGGCATGGAACGTCGTGCTCATCGTCAAGATCATCCTGGTCGTCCTGGCCGGTCTGGGCGCGTGGCTGCACAGCCATGCCCGTTCGAAGGCCGCCGTCGGAGCCTGGGGCTCGGTGGCGGGGACCGCCTCGCTGCTGGCTTTGATCGCAGGCGTCATGCTGGCCGGCTGAGGACGGCGCCAAGTGGGGTCTAACCTCATAGATGGAACTCGATCGAACGGGTAAGAGGAGGTAGGTGAACGTGCTTGCAGAGATCTTCGGACCCGATCTCCTCATCGTCATCATCATCATCGCCATCGTGATCTTCGGGGGCGCGGCGATCCCCAAGATGGCGCGCAGCCTGGGCTCGGCCAAGACCGAGTTCGAGAAGGGCTTGAAGGACGGCGCGACGGACGACGAGGCAACCGAGTCGACCGACGACCCCACCTCCACCAAGGAGTAGGTCCGGGCCCGAATCGGGCCACCGTCAACTACCGCCCCAGCCTCCGCGTTGACTAAGGTCGGCCGAGTGGAATCAGCCCCCCAAATTTCTGACTCCGTGCTTGCTCCTGAGGCGGTGACGCGGCGTCCGAGGCGGACCAAAGCGCTCCTCGCTGCGCTGCTCGCACCACTGCTCCTGGCCGGTTGCGACGTGCCGTCCTTCGGCGTGTCAAAGGGAGTTTCCGCAACGAGCCACAACACCTTCATCTTGTGGCAGGGCTTCTCGATCGCCGGCATCATCGTCGGCGGCGGCACCTTCCTCTTCATCCTCTGGGCGGTGTTCCGCTACCGCAAGAAGAGCGACGCCATCCCGAAGCAGACCCAGTACAACCTGCCGCTCGAGATCTTCTACACGATCGTGCCGATCGTCATCGTCATCGGGCTCTTCGCCGCCACCGTGGTCGTCGAGAACGAGGTCACCGCCGAGCCCAACGCACAGGCGAACATCACCATCACGGCCTTCCAGTGGGGCTGGAAGTTCACCTACCCGGGCCACAAGGCCGTGATCGTCGGACAGACCACGCAGAACCCCGAGATGGTCATGCCGTCGGACGAGAACGTCCACTTCAACCTGGTGTCCCTCGACGTGGTTCACGGCTTCTACGTGCGTGACTTCAACTTCAGCCGCTACGCACAGCCGGGCCTCACCAACGTCTTCACCTTCAACATCACCAAGACAGGCGTCTACAACGGCCAGTGCACCCAGCTGTGCGGCCTCTACCACTCGCTGATGTACTTCAGGATCAAGGTCGTGACCCCCGCGCAGTACAAGGCGTGGCTCGCCGTCCAGGACGCCACCACGCCGGCCTCCCGAGCGCTGGCCGCCAAGGGAGCCATCAAGCTCGGCACCGCCACCCAGGTACCGACCAAGCCCGCCTACACGACCTACGGAGCACACTGAGATGACCGACCTCATCGAGCGTCCTTCCGTCGTAGAGCCAGGTGTGCCCAACGTCGGTGAACCCGACGGGCACCACGGCGACGACGTCCATGAGCACCACGGTCCGACCGGCATCCTCAAGTGGCTGACCTCGACCGACCACAAGGTCATCGGCGTCAACTACATCGTGACCTCCACGGTGATGATGCTCATCGGCGGTTTCTTCGCTGAGATCATCCGAGCCCAGCTGGTCTCGCCGACCAACACGCTGGTCTCGTTCGCTCAGTACAACGAGCTCTTCACCATGCACGGCAGCGTGATGATCTACCTCTTCGCTGGTCCGTTCGCCTTCGCGGGCTTGGCCAACTACCTCGTCCCGCTCCAGGTCGGCGCGCCTGACATGGCGTTCCCCAGGCTGAACGCGCTGTCGTACTGGCTGTACCTGACCGGCTCGATCACGATGCTGCTCGGCTTCTTCACCGCCGGTGGAGCGGCGAACTTCGGCTGGGTGGGCTACGCACCGCTGTCGAATGCAGTGAACTCCCCTGGCTCGGGCGCTGACCTGTGGATCGGCGCCCTGATGCTGACCGGCTTCTCGGCCATCTTCTCGGGCGTGAACCTGGTCGCCACGATCTTCTACCTGCGAGCCCCGGGATGACGATGTTCCGGATGCCGATCTTCACCTGGAACATGCTGGTGGTCGGGATCTTGATCCTGCTCGCCTTCCCCGTGCTCACCTCCGGGCTGATCATGCTCTACTGCGACCGTCACTTCGGCACGCACATCTTCTCGGTGAACGGGGGTGGTGTTCCGCTCCTTTGGCAACACATCTTCTGGTTCTGGGGCCATCCGGAGGTCTACATCTTGGCCTTGCCGTTCTTCGGCATGGTGACGGAGGTCATCCCCGTCTTCTCGAAGAAGCCGCTCTTCGGCTACAAGGGCATGATCTTCGCCACCTTGACCATCGCAGCGCTCAGCCTCGGCGTCTGGGCCCACCACATGTTCACCACGGGGGCGGTCCTCTTACCCTTCTTCTCGATCATGAGCCTGTTGATCGCGGTGCCGACAGGGATCAAGATCTTCAACTGGATCGGCACCATGTGGGGCGGAGAGCTCTATTTCTCGACGTCCATGCTCTTTGCCATCGGGTTCGTCATCACCTTCCTGCTCGGCGGCCTCACCGGCATCTACTTGGCCTCACCGCCGCTCGACTTCCTCACTCACGACACCTACTTCGTGGTCGCCCACTTCCACTCGGTGGTCATGGCGCTCGTCTTGGGTGCGATGGCGGGGATCTACTTCTGGGTGCCGAAGATCTTCGGCAAGATGCTCAACGAGCCGCTCGGCAAGCTCCAGTTCTGGCTGGCCTTCATCGGCACGCAGGTCTTCACGCTGCCGATGTACATCGTCGGGCTCCACGGCATGCCTCGCCGCACCGCGGTCTACCCGAACAACCCGAGCTGGCAGACGCTGAACATCTGGGTCTCGGTCGGTGCACTCATGATCGGCATCTCGATGCTGGTCTTCGTCATCAACGTGATCTACAGCTGGCGCAACCCGGTCATCGCGGGGAACAACCCCTGGGACGCCCACGGCCTCGAGTGGTACACCACCTCACCGCCACCGCACCACAACTTCACCAGCCTGCCTCCGATCCGCTCGGAGCGCCCGACCTGGGACTACAACCACCCCGATCATCCGGCGCTGGCCCACGGCGTGCACGCAGCCGTGGTGACGGAGCCCGCGGAAGCTGCCACCAACGGGAAGGTTGACGCCTGATGCTCAAGACAGAGTCGCTCATCCTTCTCGGCCTCGGGGTGTTCTTCGGGTTCATGGGGGCTGTCTACTGGCTGTGGGGCCACGAGGATGGCGGCGGGGTGATGCTGCTCGGCTCCTTCCTGCTCGGCATGCTGCCCGGCTTCTACTACCTGTGGTGGTATCGCCGCACCGGAGGCAACCGGCCCGAAGACCGAGATGACGCCACGATCCAAGAGGGTGCCGGCGTCATCGACTCCTTCCCCTCCACCTCGATCTGGCCCTTCGTGCTCGGCATCGGCTGCTTCTCGATGGTGCTCGCCCTGGTCTTCGGCGTGTGGTTCGCTGTGCCCGGCATCGCGCTGCTGGTCGCCGCCTTCGTCGGCGTCACCGCCGAGTCACGGCGCGGCGGCGACGTCTGAGCAACCCGTCGCCCACGGCGACGGCAACACCAGAGGGCTCTCCTCACCACTGATCGCGGTGATGGCGGTTGCCACCGGCGCGATCGTCGCCAACCTCTACTACCTCCAGCCCCTCCTCCACGAGGTCCAAGCCAGCTTCGGCGTCAGCTCGGCAGCGGCCTCGGCCCTCATCACCGCCTCCCAGGTCGGCTACGCCATCGGCCTGGCCTTGGTGCTCCCTCTCGGCGACCTCATCCCACGTCGGTGGCTGGTCGTCGCCATCTACCTCTCTGCCGGTGTGGCTATGGCTCTGGGTGCCTGGGTGCACGCCTTCGGGGTCTTCGCCGCGATCACCCTCATCGTCGGGCTCTTCTCCGTCGGCGGCCAGGTGATGATCCCCTTCGCCGCCGACCTCTCCTCGGAGGAGCGACGAGGTCGCACAGTCGCTCGGCTCATGTCGGGACTGCTCCTCGGGATCCTGCTCTCAAGGACGGTGGCCGGCGTCATCGCCCAGCTCGCTGGCTGGCGGAGCGTCTACGTGGTGGGCGCCGTGCTCATGTTCGCCAGCGCACTGGTGCTCTTCCGTGCGCTGCCCAACGAGGCCCCTCGTCCCCACGTCCCCTACCCGAGGCTGGTCTCGACGGCCTTCGGCCTGCTGGTGGAGCTCAAGGAGCTCCGCCGACGGGCGTGGCTCGGGGCCGTCTGCTTCGCCGGGTTCTCGGTGCTCTGGACGACCCTCGCCTTCCAGCTCTCGGCCCCACCGTTCAGCTACTCCCAGGCCACCATCGGGCTCTTCGGCTTGGCGGGTGCCGCCGGCGTCTTCGCCGCCAACGCCGCTGGCTCCCTGGCCGACAGCAACCGCCATCGGCTCTCGACGGTGCTGGCCTCGGTGCTGCTGGTCGTATCCTTCGTGATCATGGGCCTCGGCGGTGGCTCGATCTTCGCCATCACCGCGGGCATCGTGGTCCTCGACGTGGCGGTCCAAGGCATCCAGATCACCAACCAGTCGATCATCTACGCCCTGGCTCCCCAGTCAAGAAGTCGGATCAACTCGGCCTACATGTTCTGCTACTTCCTCGGGGGCGCCGCGGGCTCTCTCCTTGGAGGCCTCGCCTACCAGCACGGAGGATGGCGCTCGTCCTCGCTCCTCGGCGTGATCTTGGGCCTCTTGGCGCTGCTCCCAGCGATCGTCTGGAAAGACCCGGTGCCCGCGCCCAGCCTCGCCGTCTAGGGCGACTGAGGAGTTCCCGCCTGTCGAAGGGCACTCCGGCGTCCAGGAGCGAGCACCACCTCCGAAGGCGCCCGGAGCGCTCGATCGCCACCCACGGATGCCAGTCGGTGGGACAACGGCCTCTCGATCGACGGGGTGTCACGTGACCGAGCTGCTCGAGCATCAGAAGACCCTCAGCCTCGTCGCTCCAGGGCACAGAGCTCAGGTGCGGATGCGCTGGGTCGCTGTGGCGCTCGTGACGACGGTCGCCCAGGCCAACTCGATCTGGGTCCTGGGGTGCTTCCTCTGCTCGAGCGCGCTCATGGTCATCGTCGCCTTGCCGCTGAGCCAGTTCCGCTTGAGCACGGGCGGAGCCCCATCGCCAGCGTTCAGATCGACCTGAGTTTCGATGCCAGCACCCTCTCGCGCTCTCGACCCGCGCCCCGTGGCCTCTCGACAGAAGAGCAAGGTTCTCGTGCCCTCACTGCCAAGAGCACACCGGCCAGCTCGCCGGCAAGTACGCCGAGGCGGCCTCAGAGCGGTGCTACTCGATTGGCTCGCACGAGCGCTGACCTGGCGACTCGTGGCCCGGTGTGAGAGCAGGCTGCTGAACAAGCGGTGCGCGTTGAGAGCGAGGCCTAGCGACTGACGCGCTTGGTGCCCGGGTCCTGGGGCTCTTCGTCTTGGAAGTCGATGTAGCTCGGGACCGTCTCGGCGTCGAGCTCGTGGTGACCGTCACCTGGGCGCTGCTCCGCCTGGATCGCCAGGTACTCACCGGACTCGGTCCGAGAGACGACGTTGGCCCGCTTGCGCTTGCCGGCACCGGGCACGCCCTGGAGCTCGACACAGATCTTGTAGACGATCGGGAACGTGATGATCGGCACGACGATGACCAGGACTCGCATGGCCCAGAGCACGACGTTGAGCGAGATGTGGGAGAAGTTGGCCAGGACGTCGGTGGAGCTGGCCACGAAGAGCATGAAGACGAAAGCGAAGATCGCCGCGCCGGCAGCGGTGCGCTTCGGACGGTCTCGAGGACGATCGAGCAGGTTGTGCACGGCGGTGTCCTTGGTGTACTTGGCTTCGATCGTTGGCCACAGCGCGCAGACCGTGAAGATGATGCCGGGCACGATGAGCGCGGGGATGAAGACCTCAAGGGGAATTGTATGGCCGAAGCCCGTCCATTCCCACGACGGCCAGATGCGCAGGGCTCCATCGAGGAAGCCCATGTACCAGTCCGGTTGGACGGCGTAGGAGATGTTCGACGCTCGGTAGTAGCCGAACTGCCAGATCGGGTTGATCTGGGCCAAGCCACCGAGCAGGGCGATGGCTCCTGCCACCATGAAGAAGAAGCCGGTGGCCTTTGCCGCGAAGATCGGCACCATCGGTGCGCCGACGACGTTGTGCTCGGTTCGGCCCTTCCCGGGAAACTGGGTGTGCTTCTGGCGCACCAGCAAGAAGAGGTGGGCGGTGACCATCCCGATCAGGATCAGCGGGATCAGCAGCACGTGGATGATGTAGAACCTCGGCAAGATCGCCGTCCCTGGGAACGGGCCGCCGAAGAGCAGGTAGGCCAGGTAGGTGCCGACGACGGGGATCGACTCCAGGATCGAGAAGGCGATGCGGATACCGGTGCCGGAGACCAGGTCGTCAGGCAGCGAGTAGCCGAGGAAGCCGTTCAAGATGCCCAAGATGAGCATGGTGATCCCGATGGTGTAGTTGAGCTCCCGGGGCTTGCGGAAGGCGCCGGTGAAGAACACGCGAGCCATGTGGATGACCATCGCACCGATGAAGATGTCACAGGCCCAGTGGTGCATCTGGCGCATCAGCAGCCCGGCACGCACCCCGAAGGACAGATCGATCGAGGTGGCGTACGCCTGCGAGACCTGCTGGCCGCGCAACGGCAGGTACGCCCCGTGGTAGGTGACGATCGCCTGGCTGGGGACGTAGTAGAGGGTGAGGAAGATGCCCGTGGCGATCAGGACCACGAAGGAGTAGAGGGCGATCTCGCCGAGCATGAACGACCAGTGGTCAGGGAAGATCTTGTCGACGAGGCCCCGACCGCCCTTGGCGATCCCGAGGCGGTCGTCGAGCTCGTTGAGGACCTTGCCGACGGGACCGTACGGGGACTCTGCCTCCTGCTTTGACGAGCTCGGGCCGTTGATCGTGGTGCTCATGAGCGCTCCCAGTACCCAGGTCCAACAGGCTGATCGAAGCCGTCTTGCGCCCGCACGTATCCACGGCCGTCGACGTAGAGGGGCAGCTGGGGCAACGGGCGAGGGGCCGGGCCGAAGTCGGGCTCAGCGCCGTTGGTGACGTCGAACATCGACTGGTGACACGGGCAGACGAGCTGCTCGAGCTGCTGCTCGTAGAGGCCCACAGGGCAGCCGAGGTGGGTGCAGAGCTTGGAGTAGGCGATGTAGCCAGCAGGGCCCCAGGTCTCACGACCAGGACGGGTCGTGTAGTTCGTGTCCGTCAGCCGGATGAGCACCGTCTGGTCGGTCGCTTGGCCCTGGTCGGTGTCCTGGAGGCCCTTCGGGTACACGGTCACGATGCCGCCGACGGCGAGGTCATCGACGTGGATCGCTCGGCCCGTCGAGTCGACGAGGTAGGTGCCCTTCTTCCAGCCGGTCCTCGTCGGCGTCAGGCCCGGGAGCGGCCCGAGCGAGCGCAGCAGCGGGAAGATGGACACGACGCCGAAGGCGACGAGGCCGAGACCGGCGGTGCCAGCGAGCACCTTGCGACGACCCAAGATCCCTGCACCTCGCTGGGTGACCGCAGCGCCGAAGAGATCACGCTCCTCGTCGGTGCCGCGCAGATCGTGGCGCTCCTCGACGAAGGGCCCCTTCGGCATGAGGTACTTGCCCCATGCCGTGATGCCGAAGCCGAGGAACAAGATGCCGCCACCCAGGGTGACGCCGAAGGTCCATGGCTTCCAGCTGTACCAGTAGGCGACGCCGAAGAGCACGATCAGCACGATGCCGATCACCATGGTCAGAGCGATCAGCTGCTCGGCGCGCTCAGGGTGACGAGCGAGCGGCTGCATGTGCGGGTCATCGGGGCTCGCGGTTGAGAAGCTCCCGAGATCGTCGTCACTCACGTCCGGTCTCCGATCCAGAAGGCGACGAGTGCGAGCAGGCCCACGCCGAAGGACAAGGCCACGAACCCTTCAGCCACAGGCCCGAGACCACCGAGGTCGAAGCCGCCCGGGTCACGGGGGTGCTGGATGTAGCCGGTCACGTAGGCCACGACGTTGCGCACCTGCTCGTCAGAGAGGTTGCCGGTGAAGCGGGGCATGTTGCCCGGCCCTGTGCGGATGGCTTCGGCGACCTGGGTGGCAGGGATGTTCCGCAGGCTCGGGGCGTTCGTGCCACGAGCCAGGGCGTCACCGTCACCGGTGATGGTGTGGCAGGCCGCGCAGTTGAGCGAGAAGAGCTGGAAGCCGTCGGAGACGTCGGCTGTCTTGATCGAGTGCACGATCGGCACGTACGGCGTGGCGGGCGAAAGCGAGTTCACCCAGGCGGCCACGGCAAGCGCCTGCGCCGGGGTGAGCCGCGGCTGCTTGCGCTCTGCCTGGATGTTGCGAGGGTCAGAGGCTGGCATGCGCCCAGAGGCGACCCAGAAGTCCACCGTGGCCGGTCCCAGGCCACGCAGGTCCGGGTAGGCGCCGGGCGTGCCGTCGGCGGGCACCCCGTTGGCCGTGGATCCGTGACAGCTGGCGCAGTTCTGCATGTAGAGCGCTTCACCGAGCGGGATCAGCTTGTCCGGTGGCGCCACGTAGGTGATGTCCCGGTTCCCGTAGGCGACCAGCTGTCCGGAGGAGTTGTGAACACGGACCGATGAGAACGCCGTGCCACTGTTGAAGCGACCCGTCTGGTAGGCCGCCGGCGGCACCGTCAGCGCCTGTGCGGCCGAGACGGTGGAGGGGATGGACTCTGCGCTCGTCGTCGCACTCGAGGAGCCTCCCGAGAAGAGGACCATCATGGTCAGACCGACGGTCAGCAGCACCAACGCGGGCAGCAGGAGCTGCTTCGTCAGCTTGGGCACGGGGCGCCTCACTTGAGCAGGAAGAGGCAGGCGTAGAGCCCGACCCAGACGACGTCGACGAAGTGCCAGTAGTAGCTCACTCCCTGGAAGACCGACAGCTCTCCGGGGTCTCCCGCCTCGCCGCGGAGGCGTCCCATGAGCAGCGCCATGGCGAGGAGACCGATGAAGACGTGGAGACCATGGAGGCCCGTGGTGATGAAGAACACCGAGCCGTAAGAGTTCGTGTACCAGCGAGTCGTGATGTGAGTCCACTCGTAGATCTGGTTGCCCAGGAACATCGCACCCATGATCATCGAGAGGATCAGCCACTTGCGGGCCTTGGATCGCTCACGGTGCTCTTCGTGCCAGACAGCCATCCACATGGTGCCCGAGGACGCCACGAGGATCAGGGTGAAGATGCCGGCCTGGATCGTGTCGAGTTTGGTGCCCTGGGGCGGCCACGAGACCAGGTGAGCCCGGATGGTGAAGAGGGCCGCGAAGAGGCCCGAAAAGAACATCAGCTCCGAGCCGAGCCAGATCATGACGCCGATGGCGAGCATCGGCGGCCTGTCGTGGACGATCTTCTGGCGCTTGGCGGAGGGGGCCGCAGAGACTGCCTGGGTCACGGCTACTTTCCTAGTCGAAGGTGCATGAGTCGCGCCAGATTAGACGAGCCCTCTGACCACCTCGGGGAGCCACCAAACCGCTCGGATCCGTCAGGCTCGCCCGACGCCGATGCCTGCCGCGAATCGTCAGTCACGAAGCGACACGGGGAACGGTCTCGAGCCGACGATCCGAAGCCTCGTCGTCGGCCTCGTCATCGCGACGTAGAGCGTGCGGAGCCCTCGAGTGGTGGTGGAGCCTGGACGCTCGACGGAGGCATCGGCACCCCGGGCGGCGATCTCGGCGGGCTCGACCACCACGACGCCATCGAACTCGAGGCCATTGGCCTCATCAACCGCCAGGAGCACGAGGTTGGCCGAGAGCCCCGGCCCACCGTAGGCGCGAGGATCCACGATCTCCTGCCCCGCCTCATCAAACGCCCGACGGATCGTGGCCAGCATCGCCCTCGGAGCGAGCACGGCCACGTGGCCCGGCGCGACGAGGGCGCGCTCTTCGATCGCCGCCGCCACCACTGCCGAGGCGAGATCATGGGCTGGCACCTCGTCGAGGGTGGGCGTGCTGCCCGCGATGCGCACCGGGCGAGGTGGTGCGAGACCGGTGCCGGAGGCTTCGAGGACGTGGCGAGAGAGCTCGATGACCTCAGCCGGCGTTCTGTACGACACGGTGAGCTCGACGATCTTCGGTGCCCTCTTGGGCGTCAGGTGGGCGGCGACCTCGTCCCAGCCGCCGGGAGCCCACGGCCCCGTGGCCTGCGCGATGTCACCGACGACGGTCATCGAGCCCGACAACGAGCGCCGAGCGAGCATGCGCAGCTGCATGGGAGAGAGATCCTGGATCTCGTCGACCACGATGTGACCGAAGGAGCGAACCTCTTCGTCGGCGCGTTCGCGTCGCTCCGGTTCGCCGCCGTCGAGGCCTTGGGGCCAGGCGTCCTCCCGCCGCTCGGTGCGGCGACGTTGCGTCGCTTGGCGCCGTGGCCCAAGCAGCACACGGAGCTCATCGACCAGCGCCGCATCCCCCGAGGTCCACGAGACCTCGTCGAGCGATGACGAGCGATCACGTTCGAGCAGCGCCCGCTCAGCCTCGCTCAAGACGCCTTCACCCGCAGCCCGCAGCAGGGCGGGGGCACCGAAGAGGTCATGGAGCAGCTCGTGAGGCGAGAGCCTCGGCCACATGCGACGAAGGGCCTCGTCAAACTCGGTGGTGCGCCGGATCTGGCGCGTGAAGTCATCGAGGTCGAACTCCTCGTCGGTCAGATCGAGCCCACGACGGGCCTGGTGCTGGGCAGCGAGCACCAGCGCCACCTCACCTTCGACGAAGCGTCGACGGGTGTTGTGGGCTCCAGGGCGGCGACGTGCCCGACGGACGACCTCGGCCGACTCCTCGGCGGTGAAGCGCAGCGTGGTGGCGCCAAAGGGGATCTCGACGTCAGAGCGAAGGGATCGCTGGCGAGTTCGCACGGCTCGAGAGAGCACCTTGACCATGCGAGGGTCGCCCTTGAGCCGCTCGACGGGCTCGTCGTCTCGACCGGTGACCTTGACCTCGGGCACCAGGCCCGAGATCGTCGACAGGGTCACCCCGGTCTCGCCGAGCGAGGGGAGGACCTGCTCGATGTAGCGCAGGAACAGCGGGTTGGGGCCCACCATCAAGACGCCTTGGCGCTCCAGGGGGAAGCGGTGCGTGTAGAGCAGGTAGGCCGCCCGGTGGAGCGCCACCGCCGTCTTGCCGGTGCCAGGTCCGCCCTGGACCATGAGAACGCCTGAGAGCGGAGCTCGAATGATCTCGTCTTGCTCTCGCTGGATGGTGCCGACGATGTCGCCCATCTGCCCGGTGCGCGCTTGGCCGAGGGCGGCGAGGAGCGCTCCAGGACCTCCTAGGACCAGGGCCTCATCGGCGAGCCCCTCGGGGCTCGAGCGGTCGCCGTCGACGGCATGGACGGCACCGTCGCCGCTGGCGAAGTACTCATCTTCAACCCCGAGCACGAAGCGGCGGTTCACGTGGAGGTGTCGGCGGCGGAGCAAGCCTTGGGGATCGAGACCGGTGGCTCGGTAGAAGGGCTCCGCCACCGGCGCTCGCCAGTCGACGATCAGGGGCTCACGGTGCTCGTCGGAGATCGCCAGTCGGCCGATGTGGAACGCCTCGGGGTGCTCAGGATCTTCTGTAGCCACGTCGATGCGGCCGAATGCCAGGGCTTGGTCGCCGACCTCGAGCTGGTCGAGCCGAGCGAGCGACGTCCGCACCACGATGTCTCGCTCGGTGCGCGATTGGAAGGTACCGCCTCGCCCGGTGTCAAGGACGCCTTCGAGCATCTGTCGGGCCTCTTCGCGCATGAGCTCCAAGGCGTCATACGCACGATCGAGGAACGCCTGTTCTTTGGCGATCTCGAGCTCGTTCGACATAGGCGGATCCTCACCTCCCGCGGGGAACGTTCCAGTTTATGACCTTCGAGAAGGGTCCTGCGCGACGAGGCCCTAGGACCGCTGATCGACTCGGTGGAGCCCTACGATGGAGCGAGCCCCCCAAGAGAAGGACGCTATGCCCCCCACGCACGCCAGCCAGCGCCTCGTCGCCGCGAGCGAAGGTGCAGGCTCATGAGCGACAGCGCCTTCTTGGACGTCTGCGAGGGCCGCGAGCCAGACCACACGCCCGTGTGGTTCATGCGGCAGGCCGGTCGATCGCTGCCTGAGTACCGCGCCACCAGGGGCACCGGCTCGATCCTCGAGGCCATCGCCCAACCCGAGATCGCGGCCGAGGTGACCTTGCAGCCAGTGCGGCGCTACGGCGTCGACGCCGCCGTGCTCTTCAGCGACATCGTGGTGCCGATCCATGCGATCGGCTTCGGCATCGACGTCGTCCCGGGTCGAGGCCCTGTGGTCGAGCAACCCTTCGCCGGTGCCGCAGACCTCAAGCGCCTCCGGCCCTTGGAGCCCGAGATCGACCTGGCCTACGTCATCGAGACCGTTCGCCTGGTGAGCGCAGAGCTGGCGACGTCGGCCACGCCACTGCTCGGCTTCGCAGGAGCGCCGTTCACGGTGGCCAGCTACCTCATCGAGGGAGGGCCGTCGAAGAGCTTCGCCAAGGTCAAGGCCCTCATGCACACCGAGCCCGCGCTCTTCGCCGAGCTGTGCGATCAGCTGGCCGATCTGGCGATCTCGTTCATCGGCGCCCAGCTCGACGCGGGGGCGGCGGCCTTCCAGCTGTTCGACTCCTGGGCCGGGGCGCTCACCCCGGCGGACTACGGACGCTTCGCTCTGCCCTCGACCAAGAAGGTCTTCGACAGCGCTGGGAGCTCGTGGCGTCCCGGGCATCCTCTTCGGCGTCGGCACCGGTGAGCTGTTGAGCCAGATGGCGACCTCAGGAGCGCAGGTCCTCGGCGTGGACTGGCGGGTGCCCTTGGATCTCGCCACGAAGCGCGCTCGGGCACCTCGTCCTCCAGGGCAACCTCGACCCCGCGCTGTGCCTGGCTCCCCTGCCGGTGGCCGAGGAAGCCGCTCGAGACGTGCTGCGCCGGGGGGCGTCGGCACCTGGCCACATCTTCAACCTCGGTCACGGCGTGCTGCCTGAGACCGACCCGGGCATCTTGGGAGCGCTGGTCGACCTCGTCCACGAAGAGGGCCGACTGCTCCAAGCGCAAGGCCCAGGTTGATGGCTCCGAGGACAGGCGTGCTGGTCATGGCGCACGGCACGCCCGAGCGCCAAGCGGACGTGCCCGAGTACTACACGCGGATCCGACGAGGGCGACCGCCGAGCGACGAGCAGCTCGCAGAGCTCCTCAGCCGCTACGACGCCATCGGCGGCATCTCACCCTTGGCACAGCGGACTGACGCCCAGGTGCGTGGGATCGCCGCTGCACTTGAAGCCCTCGACCCCGGCGCCTACGACGTCCGGCTCGGCACCAAGCACACGGCCCCCTCCATCGAGGAGACCGCCGCGAGCTTCCTGGCCGACGGCTGCACCTCCGTCACCGGCCTGGTGCTCACGCCCCACTTCTCCTCCATGGGGACCGGTGAGTACCTCGAGCGAGCGGAGAAGGCCCTAGGCAGCGACGTCTCCTTCACCGCCATCAAGCAGTGGTACGACGAGCCCGGCTTCGACGAGCTCGTGGCCACCCGGGTGCTCGACGCCCTGGACGGCCTCGAGGCAGCGGAGCACGACGGAGCGCTGGTGCTCTTCACCGCCCACTCGCTCCCCCTCCGCGTCCTCGAAGGTGGCGAGTACCCCGCTCAGCTGGCTGAGAGCGCTCGGATGGTGGCCGAGAGAGCCCAGCTCTCGAGCTTCGAGGTCGCCTGGCAGAGCGCCGGCCTCACCCCGGAGCCGTGGATAGGACCCGACGTCGTCGAGGTGATCACCTCCCTCCCAGATCGAGGGATCACGTCGGTCGTGGTCTGCCCCATCGGCTTCGTCGCCGACCATCTCGAGGTCCTCTATGACATCGACGTCCTCGCTCAGCAGAAGGCGCTCGAGGTCGGCGTGACGCTCAAGCGCACGCGCTCGCTCAACGATGACCCTGCGCTGATGCGCATCCTGGCCGAGACGGTGGCAGCGGCATCGTCAAAGCCGGAGCGCTCATGAGTGCCCGACGCGAGGACGTCGTCGTCATCGGCGGCGGCATCACGGGCCTCGCTGCCGCCTTTGAGCTCACCGGTGGAGCCAGAGGTCCTCAGGCTTCGACGCCATCGGTCACCGTGCTCGAGGCCAGTGCTCGTCTGGGTGGCAAGATCACGAGCCTCGAGCTGCACGGTCGCACCTTGGATGCAGGACCTGACGGAGCGCTCGCCCGCCGAGCGGAGCTGGCTCAGCTCTGTGAGGACCTCGGCATCGCCGACCAGCTCCGGCCCATCGGCACCAGGGGCGCCACCGTCTTCGCTCGTCGCCAGCTCCGTGCGCTGCCCGAGGGGCTCAACCTCGGGGTTCCGACCAGCTGGTCCGCACTTCGTTCGTCAAAGGTGCTGTCTCGTCGAGGATCAGCTCGGGCGCTGCGTGACCTGCTGTGGCCCGTTCCGGCGTCTCGGGGACACCTCCAAGATCGTGCCATCGGCTCTCTCGTCGAGACGAAGCTCGGCCGAGAGGTGGTCGCCACCTTGGTCGATCCCATGGTCGGGGGCATCAACGCCGGTCGAGTGGCCAACATGAGCGCAGCAGCGGTCTTCCCTCCCCTCCTCGACGCAGGCCAGAAGCGCGGCAGCCTCATGCGCGCCATGCGTGAGTCGCTACCGACGCCCCCGGCTGAGGGTGAGGCTCCCGAGCCCGCGTTCGTCTCTCTCTCAGGCGGGCTCTTCGAGCTGGTCGATCGGCTCGTGGCCGAGCTCACGGCCCGGGGCGTGGTCTTCCGCTGCGGCGCCGACGTCAAAGACCTCGTTCGTCAGGGAGGCGAGAAGCGAGGGTGGGCCGTCGACACCGCCACGACCGCGACGAGAGCCGACGGCGTGGTGCTCGCCGTGCCTTCGTGGGCTGCCGCGCAGCTCCTGAGCGGCCACGACGATGAGGCCGCGGCGCTCGCCGGGCAGATCGACTACGCCTCAGTCGCCATCGCCACCTTCTCCTTCGCCGAGGAGGACCTCACGCTCCCCGAGCACGGGACCGGAGCGCTGATCCCCGCCGGATCAGTGATCCCTGGGGGCGAGCTCGGCGGCCAGCGCTTCTTGGCCACGGCGCTCACCTTTCTCGATCGCAAGTGGCCCCACGTGAAGGTGGAGGGCACGACGGTGCTGCGCGTCCACTGCGGTCGGATCGATGACCACCGCTTCGAGTCCCTCGATGACGCGACGCTCCTCGAGGCACTCGGCGACGAGCTCGGCCAGCTGCTCGCGGTGCGAGGCGCTCCTCGAGCGGCCACCGTGACCCGTTGGGAGAATGGCTTGCCGCAGTATCGGGTGAACCACCTCATGCGAGTTGCCGGCGTCGAGGCGGGCGTCGAGCGACTCGACGGCCTCGAGATCGCCGGAGCGGCGTTCCACGGCGTAGGCGTCCCTGCCTGCATCGGCTCGGGTCGTCTCGCGGCGCGTCGTCTCCTAGAGGACCTCGGCTCCCCCACTCGATGACCACGGTGTCGGCGTCTGCCCGATGGGGATCGGTCGGCCTCGGACTCGGCGGTGGCGCCGTGGCCGCGGCATCCCTGCCCCCCTTCGACGTGTGGCCGCTCGCCTTCTTGGGCGTGGCGCTCTTCTTGTTCGCATGCGAAGACCGTCCCGTCGGCACGCGCGCTTTGACGGGCTTCGCCTTTGGGCTCGGGCTCTTCATCCCGGGGCTCTGGTGGGCGCAGCACTTCAACTGGTATGGCGCGGCGCTGCTCATGCTCATCGAGTCAGCCTTCATGGCGGCTGCCGGGGCAGCGATGACGCCTGGTCGAGGGCGCACGCTCAGCGCCATCGGAGCGATCACCCTGCTCGAGGCCGCACGGGTGTCCTGGCCGCTTGGAGGACTGCCCATCGGGGGCATGGCCCTCGGCCAGACCAACGGCCCGCTGCTCGCCCTCGCTCGGCTCGCCGGCCCGATGGGCATCGTCCTCGGGATCGTGGTGCTCGCGGCTGGTGTGCGCGTCGGCGCTCACGGCGCTCGCCATGCGCAACACCCAGGCCGTCGAGGCAGGACGTCGCGGGCTCCACGCCGCCGCGCTGGTGGGGGTCGTGGCCCTTGGCATCGCCTACGGCGCCATCGCTCCCTCGGGAGGGCCCACCTTGGCCCTGCGCACCGTGGCCGCCGTCCAGGGCGGCGGTCCTCGAGGGACCTCAGCAGAGCAGGTCGATCCGACCTCGGTGACCAGGGCGCACCTGAGCGCGCTCGCCACGGTGCCCAAGGGGACACAGCTCACCGTGCTGCCCGAAGACGTCGTCGGGCTCACGCGACCGCTCAAGGGGAGCTGGCAGAACCAGGCGCTCTCGAGTGCTGCTCACGAGCTCAAGACCACGCTCCTCGCCGGGGTCACGACCCCTGGAGGCCCGACCACCTTCCACAACTTCGTGGTCGCCTACGGGCCTCGAGGCCAGGTGCTCGGCACCGTCGAGAAGGTCCACCGGGTCCCCTTCGGTGAGTACGTGCCGGCTCGCTCGCTGCTCAGCCACGTCGCCGACCTCTCAGGGGTGCCCAAGGATGCGATCGTCGGCACACGACCAGAGATCCTGACCACCCCGGCGGGGCGTCTGGGCGTGCTGATCAGCTTCGAGGTCTTCTTCTCGGATCGGAGCGGCGACGCCGTCGCCCACGGCGCCACGTTGCTCGTGGTGCCCACCAACACGACCTCGTACCCAACGAGCCAGATGCCAGCACAAGAGCTGGCGGCCGCTCGCCTTCAAGCCGTGGAGCGGGGCCGAGACCTCGTGCAGGCCTCGCCGACGGGCTACAGCGCCATCATCAACAACAAGGGCACGGTCATCGCTCGCTCCTCGCTCAGCGCGCAGCGACGTGCTGCTCGGCACCGTGGCGCTCCGCGGCGGGGCCACGCCGTTCTCGAGCATCGGCTCGTGGCCCACGCTGGCGATCGCGGCAGGTTGCCTGCTCGCCGGGCAGCTGCGCGCGACACAGCTCGAGGCTCCGTCGCCGCGCCAGGGTCCCAAGCGACGAGGAGGAGCCTGCCGGTGCTGAGCCCGACAGCGAGCCCACGCCTCACGCCCTGTGACGAGCGACCTCGGTCACGAAGGCGAGCTGGCTACTCGTAGTACCCCGAGTGGATGTAGACGCACGGGATGCCCTCTTCGACGTACATCGCGTGGTTCTGCGGATCGTCTTCCAAGGCCAGCAGCAGCTCGAAGCCGGCGGCGCGCAGCTCTGCGACGATCCCCTGCTTGAAGTTGGTCACGTAGCTGTAGTCGGTGTGGTCGCGGATGATGAGGACGTCCCAGCGCAAGCCGTAGCGCTCGAGCCACGCCAAGGTCTGGGGCCGAACGCGGCGAGGGCGCCCGGTCAGGAGGACCACCTGGAGGCTCCCGTCGAGGAGCTCGAGCAGCCGTGCGATCTCCTCGATCACCGGGTCATCGCCACAGGCCTCGAAGAACGCGTTCCAGTCTCGCCGGCCCTGCTCGATGAAGTGCTGGCGACCGACCGCGTCGGAGAGCACGCCGTCGATGTCGAAGACCACCGCCCGACCTGGGGTGATCGGCGCCTGGTTGAGCGCCCAGTTCTCGAGGATCGCAGGAGTCGTCATGACCGCACCATCCTACCGATGCCTCGGAAAACACCGAGATGCGTCACGAGGCACCGTGGGTGGGAAGATGAACGGCGATGGATGAGGTCTCAACCACCCCGGTCGAGTCGCGCCTCGCCGTCCCCCTCGGCAGCCGGGTCCTGATCCGAGCAGTCGGGGGCCTCGGCCCAGTGCCCTCTGACGACAGCCGGCGGGCGGCACGCTCGCTGGCCGAAGAGCTCGACCGCTGGCAGGGCACGGGCACCGTGCTGCTGGGCGAGCGCTTCTTCTGCTCCCCCGCTGAGGCGAGCCTCGCCCTCGAGAGCCACCTCGAGCTGCGCGAGGCGCTTCGGCGGTTCTGCGAGGCACCCGATCGAAGCGTCACGCTCTTGGACCCGGAGGACTCCCTCGGTGCCGCGCACGAGGTGCTGGTCGAGCTGGGGATCAGCGTGGCGCGCAGCGTCGAGCTCTGCTGCGCCACTGGTGCCGGCGAGCGACGGGTGCTCGTCGCCTCCGCGGGGGTGAGCGACGGCGAGATCGATGCCGAGGCTGGCTCCTGGCTGGAAGGCCGAGACCAGCTGGTCAACCCCCAGCTCGCTCGTCGGTTCGCCACCTCGAGAGCCCTCTATCGACGACTGGGCCACCTGGCCTGGATTCCGCCGGTCTTGGCCATCGTCGTCGGCTACCTCACCCACGTGGCGTTCTTCGGCAACCGGATCCGGCGCCTCAGCCATGCCGACGACCGCCACGCGTTCCGGCTCCTCGTCGCCGGCTCCTGGCGCTCACGGGTGCTGGTGGTGGTCGGCGTGATCGTGATCGTCGAGCTGCTGGTGGGCCTTTTGGCCGTGGTCCTCTCGCGTCGCGCCTATGCCCGAGGTCAGCTGCCGGGAGCCGCTCGGGACGGCGAGGACACGGTTGACGACCGGGACCAGCACACCTTGGACCTCGGGCGAGCCCAGCTGGGCCTCGGTCGCCTCGGCACCGTCGTGATCGGCGGCCCCAACCCCTCGCTCACCCATCTCGGTCCGGGCTTCCTCGGCGTCTGCGCCGCGAGCGCCACCGTGGTCCGCGAGCATCGCGGCCGCTTTGGGCTCCCCCCGGTGTTCCTCGCCCACCGCCAAGACGTGGCCATCGTCCTCGAAACCGGCGCTGACCTGCACGTGCAGCTGTTGGGCACCGATGAGATCCTCAAGACGCCCCACCGCACGGAGCGCCTGGCTGCCGGGGACGCCATCGATGCCACCGCACCCACCGAGCGAGGGCTGCGCCTCTTGGCGTCGTGGCCGACAGGCTCGCCCTGGCCGCCGCCGGTCGATCTCGCGGCAGCGCGCGGGCGGGCGCGGCTCATCCGAAGGATCTGTGCGCTCTCGATCCTCGTCACCGGCCTGCTCGACCTGCTGACGGCGGTGGCTCCCCCATGGCGCAGCCGGCTCCACGAGGTGCTGACCTACCTCCCGCTGGGCGTCTCTCAGTCGGCCGCGGCGGCCGTCGCCCTCATCGGCATCGCCCTCGTGATGGTCTCGCGCGGCGTGCTGCGCGGTCAGCACCGCTCCTGGTGGATCGCCGTCGCCGTGCTCAGCCTCTCGACCGTCCTCCACCTCATCCACGCCGTGGCCGTCGGTGCGGTGGCGGTCACAGCGGCGGTGCTGGCCCTGCTGATCGTCGAGCGTCGGCACTTTCGCGCCACCAGCGATCGCAACTCGTTCCACACCGCCTTCCCCGCCCTCTTGGCCATCGTGGTGGTGGCCATCGGCGCGGCGTTCTCAGGCGTCGAGCTGTCGAACCTGCACCGAGGCACCCTCGCTGCGTGGCCGCTCGTGCTCCTGGCGGTGACCGAGCGGCTCGTCGGCCTCTCGACGGTCAACCTGCCTGATCACATCGACGACTTCATCTACCCCACGATGGCCACCGTCGGCGTGGCGGTGGCGGTCACCGCCCTCTACCTGATCACCCGTCCGGTGGTCGATCGCCGCATGGCGGAGAACCACCGGCCGCTCGAGCGCCGAGCAGCAGAGCGCCGGGCACGAGACATCGTGCGTCGTCACGGCACAGGCACCCTCGACTACTTCGCCCTGCGCGACGACAAGCAGTACTTCTTCTACGGCGACTCGGTGGTCGCCTACGCCGTCTTCGGCGGGATCGCGCTGATCTCGCCAGATCCCGTCGGCCCTGATGCGGAGCGGACCCAGGTCTGGGCGGCCTTCCGCACCTACTGCGACGCACGAGCGTGGGGCGTCGGGGTCATCGGCGCCGCCGAGGCATGGCTGCCGGTCTACGCAGAGTCGGGCATGCGCTACCTCTACCTCGGCGACGAGGCGGTCGTCGACGTGCAGAGCTTCTCGCTCGCTGGCGGCAAGATGAAGTCGCTCCGCCAAGCCTGCAGCCGGATCGAGCGCCACGGCTACACGGCCGAGTTCCTCGACCCGCTGAGCATCGAGCCCGCTCGGATCCCAGGCCTGCTCGACCTGATCGGGCTCAACCGGCGAGGCGAGGGCGAGCGCGGCTTCTCGATGATGCTCGGTCGCCTCTTCGACCCGAGGGACGAGGGGCTCCTCCTCACCGTGGTCACCGACGCCCAGGGGACGCCTGCGGCGATGTGCCAGTTCGTGCCCTCGCCAGCGATCAACGGCTACAGCCTCGACCTCATGCGCCGAGACCCTGGTGAGCATCCGAACGGGCTCTTGGACTTCGCGCTCTGCACCACCATCGAGCACCTCCGCGGCCGAGGTGCCTCCGGGCTCAGCCTCAACTTCTCCGCCTTTCGCTCCACCTTGGACGGCGAGCGGGGTGACGGGGTCACCCAGCGGATCGAGCGCTGGGGCCTCAAGCGCCTGAGCTCGGTGATGCCGATCGAGACGCTCTGGCGCTTCAACGAGAAGTACCAGCCCTCATGGCTGGCTCGCCACCTCGTCTACGCCTCACCCGAGATCTTCGTGCCCGTGGTGGCCGCGGCGCTGCGGGCTGAGTCGATCACCGAGATCCCCGTGGTCGGGCGCTTCTTGGCGCAAGACCCCTCCAACCGACCAGGGACCGTGGTGCCACCGGAGATCCTTGAAGCCGCCGGTGCGGCGAAGAAGCAGGCCTGAGCCAGCACGCAGCACTCTCGACTCGGCACTCTCGACTCGGCCCTCTCGACTCGGCACGCAGGGCTGAGGGTCAGCCCGCCGCAGTGACCGAGACGTCCAGACGCCGACGCTAGGGCAGGTAGCCGAGGGTGGCGGCCCGAGCGAAGTCGAGCAGCGGTCCGGGGAAGACGCCGAAGACCACGGTCACCGACACGCTGATGGCGATGGCGATGCCGGCGAGGGCTGGCACCGGGATGCGTGCCGGTGCGATCACCTCGACGTCGTCCTCCATCAGCAGGACCGCATCGGTGCGGGCCGTCGAGGCTGCAGCCCCCGACGGAGGGAGCGCCTCGTCGGTCGAGCGAGAGTCGAGCGGGGTGAGCGCCAAGAGCACCACCCGCAGGTAGACCGCCACGCCGACCGCCGCCGAGATCATGGCGATGAGCGCCAGGGGCCAGCTGCCGGCCTCGATCGAGGCGGCGATGACGCCAAACTTGGCGAAGAAGCCGGTGGTGAACGGGATGCCCGCTTGGGCCAGGAGCAAGATGACGAGCGCGCCACCCAGCCACGGCTGGCGGCGGGCCAGGCCTCGGTAGTGCGCCAGGTCATGGTCGTGGTCACCCTCGCCGCCGACGAGCGTGAGCACACCGAAGGTGCCCACCGTCATGATCGAGTAGGCGAAGAGGTAGTACAGCGACGCCGAGACACCCTGGGTGGTGGCCGCCTCGACCCCGAGCAGGATGAAGCCAGCGTGGTTGATCGAGGAGTAGGCCAGCACGCGCTTGAGGTCTCGCTGGACCAGGCCGGCGAAGGCACCGAGGAGCAGCGAGGCGATGGCCAGTGCGTAGAGGATCGGCTGCCAGGTCGTCGCCTGGGTGCCCATGGCAACGAGCAGCACGCGCATGAGGGCCAAGAACCCGCCCGCCTTGGCGATCGCCGCCATGAAGCCGGTGACCGGGCTCGGCGCACCCTGGTAGACGTCGGGGGTCCACATGTGGAAGGGCACCGCCGCGATCTTGAAGGCGAAGCCGACCAGCACGAGACCCAGGCCGGCGTAGAGCAGGCCGGCGTGGACCGGCTGGTTCTTGGCCAGGAAGCCAGCCAGCTGGGTGAGGTTGGTGGTCCCTGTGGCCCCGTAGGTCAGCGCGATGCCGTAGACGAAGATCGCCGAGGAGAACCCGCCCAAGATGAAGTACTTGAGCGCCGCCTCACCCGACTCAGCCCGCTTGGCGTTGAACGCCACGAGGACGTAGAGGGCGATCGAGAGGATCTCCAAGGCCAAGAAGATGACGATGAGGTCGTTGGCCTGGGCCATCAGCACCGCACCGGCCGCCGAGATCAGGGCCAGCACGTGGTACTCGGCCGAGGCGATGTGCTCTCGCTTGAGGTAGGCGTGGCCGATCAAGGTGGCCAGGATCAGCGAGGAGGTCACGGTCACCGCGCCGAAGACCGAGAAGCCGTCGAAGCTGATGGCGTGGGCGATGGTCGTCGTCGAGCCCTGGGTGGTGACGCGGTGCCAGCCGACCAGCGAGGCGATCAGGGCGGCGGCGGCGGTGGCGAAGGTGAGCGTGGTCGCGGCCTCGCGCTTGAGCCCGCCGCGCAGCAGCGACGTGGCGGCCAGCACGACCAAGGCCCCGCCGAGCAGGATGAGGAGCGGCATGATGGCCAGGTAGTCGATGCTCGGCACGTGGATCTTGCCCGACAGCGCCGAGATCGGGGTGGGGGTGACGCCGATCACTTGGCTCCTCCCTGGAGCTGGGGCGTCGCCGCACCGCAGAGCAGGTGCGGCGGGCAGTTGACCACCGTGACCTCATCCAAGATCCGGTTGACCGACGGCTCGATCCGGTGGAGCACGAAGCCGGGGAAGATCCCGAGGGCGAAGATGAGCGCCAGCAGCGGGGCGACGACGAGGCGCTCGGCCATCGACAGGTCGCTGATGGTGGCGTTGTCGCCCTCGGCCTTGCCGTGGAAGCTGCGCTGGTAGGCCCAGAGCAGGTAGATGGCAGCGAAGATGACGCCCAGGGTGGCGATCGACGCCCACCAGACGTGGACCTCGAAGGTGCCGAGGAGGACGAGGAACTCAGAGACGAACCCGTTGAGCCCAGGCAGGCCGATCGAGGCCAGCATCACGATGGTGAAGATCGGCGGCGAGCACCGGTGCTGGTCCTTGGAGGCCGCTCAGGTCCTTCGTCTGCCAGGTGCCGCGTCGTCGAGCGATGAAGCCGATGAGCATGAAGAAGGCGGCGGTGATGATCCCGTGGTTGAGCATCAGCAGCACTGCACCGGTCAGCGACTGGGTGGTCAAGGCGAAGGTGCCGAGCACGATGAAGCCGATCTGGGCGAGCGAGCTGAACGCCACCAGGCGCTTGAGATCGCTCTGGGCGCAGGCGACGATCGCTCCGTAGAGGATCGAGATGGTCGCCAGCGTCAGCAGGACCGGGGCGGCGACCTTCGACGCATGCGGGAAGAGGCCCAGGTCGAAGCGGATGATGCCGTAGACCCCGAGCTTGGCCAGGATCGCCGAGAGCATCATCGAGCCGCCGGCGGGCGCCTCGGCGTAGGTGTCGGGCGACCAGGTGTGGAACGGGAAGATCGGCGCCTTGATGGCGAAGGCCAGCGTGAAGGCGCAGAGCAGCAGCATCCCGACCACCCCTGAGTACGAGGTGTTCTGGAGCTGGAGGAGCGAGAAGGTCAGCTGGTGGGTCTGCGCCTCGTGGGCGAAGGCCACGTACAAGATCCCGACCAGCAGGAAGGCCGAGCCGAAGAAGGTGTAGATGAAGAACTTGGTGGCGGCAGCCGTGCGGTGGCGGCCTCCCCAGCCCACGATCAAGAAGTACGCCGGCACCAAGGTGAGCTCGAAGAAGAGGAAGAAGACCACGAGGTCCAAGCTCACGAAGCTGCCGATGCAGGCACCTTCGAGCAAGAGGACCCAGGCGGCGAAGGCCTTGGTCCGACGCTCCTCGGGTGCCCCCAAGAGCACGAGCGGTGTGACCAAGGCGGTGAGCCCGATGATGAAGAGGCTGATGCCGTCGACGCCGGTGAGCCAGGAGATCCCGAGTGACTGGGCCCAGGTGTGCTGGGTCACGAACTGGTAGCCGCCCTGGTGGGCGTCGAAGGCGCAGAGCAGGGCGATGAACACGCCCAGGGTGGCCAGCGTCGAGCCCAGCGCCACCCAGCGGACGAGGACCTTGTGGCGAGCGGGCAGCACGGCGACGACGAGGGCCGTGACCAGCGGGATCCCGAGCAGCAACGGGACGTAGGGGAACGAGCTCTGCGTGGAGGTGATGGTGCTCAGCATGTGATCAGAAGACCCTCAGCAAGATGAAGAGCAGGATGAAGGCCACCCCGGCCAAGAGGACCAGCGCGTACTGGCGGAGCTGGCCGGTCTGGATGGTCCGGAGCGCTCGAGCCTTCTTCACCGCCAGGGCGCCGACGCCGTTGACGGCGCCGTCGATGACCTTGGTGTCGATGACGTCGGCCGAGAAGGCGGCGAGGCGCTGGCCGGGTCGCCCGATGACGGCGTCGTAGAAGTCATCCCAGTACCAGACGTGCTCGAGGAACTTGGGTGTGAGCTCGGGTCGCTCGGAGCGTCCGCGCCAGAGGTACCACGCCACGACGATGCCGATGACCGCCAAGAGCGCGTCCACGCCGCCCAGGACCCACTGGAGGCCCGCCGACTCGGTCGGGTCGTAGATCGTGTGGGCGAAGACCGGGTCCAAGAACGTCTGGAGCGTGTGCTCGTGGATCCAGGGCAGGTCGATGAGCGAGATCAGGATCGAGAAGACGGCCAGGACCACGAGGGGCAAGCGCATCGACCACGGCGACTCGTGCGGCGTGCCGAGCGCCGGCTCGCCGTTCGGCCCGGGCTCAGAGAAGCGGGCCTTCCCCGTGAAGGTCAGGTAGAAGAGGCGGCTCATGTAGTACGCGGTGAGGAACGCCGTCACGAGCCCCAAGACCCAGAGGGCGGGATAGCGCGAGTAGACCGAGTCGAGCACGTCGCCCTTGGACCAGAAGGCGCTCAGGGGTGGGACGCCGGCGATCGAGAGCCACCCGATCAGGAAGGTGGCGAAGGTCCAGGGCATGAGCTTGCGCAGCGCTCCCATGCGCTGCATCTCCTGTTCGCCGTGCAGGCCGTGGATCACGGAGCCGGCGCCGAGGAAGAGCAGCGCCTTGTAGAAGGCGTGGCAGATCATGAGGAAGATCGCCGCGATGTAGGCCCCGGTGCCGACGGCGAGGACCATGTAGCCGATCTGGGAGACCGTCGAGAAGGCCAAGACCTTCTTGATGTCGTGCTGCGAGGTGGCGATGGTGGCCGCCACGAAGGCGGTGGCCCCTCCGACGACGGCGATGACGAGGCGCGCGTCGGGGGTCAGGCCGAGCAGGGGGTTCATGCGACAGAGCAGGTAGACGCCGGCGGTGACCATGGTGGCGGCGTGGATCAGGGCCGAGACCGGGGTCGGGCCCTCCATGGCGTCGGGCAGCCAGTTGAACAGCGGGATCTGCGCTGACTTGCCGGTCGCGGCCAGCAGCAGGGCCAGCACGGTGAGCACGAGGGCGGTCGTGCCGAAGGCGCCGGTGTGGGCGAAGATCGTCGTGTAGGTCAGCGAGCCGACGTGGTTGAAGATCAAGAACATCGCCAGCAGCAGGCCCACGTCACCGATGCGGTTGTAGATGAAGGCCTTCTTGCCGGCCGAGGCCGCTGAGTCACGGTCGAAGTAGAAGCTCACCAGCCAGTAGGAGCACACCCCCACGCCCTCCCACCCGACGAAGGTGAAGAGCAGGTTGTTGGCCGTGACGAGCACCAGCATGGAGAACACGAAGAGGTTGAGGTACACGAAGAACTTCGTGTAGTCACGCTCCCCCTTCATGTAGCCGGTCGAGTAGAGGTGGATCCACGCCGAGACGAAGGTCACGAAGAGGCACATGGTGATCGACAGCGGGTCGATCAGCAGCGCCGCTTTGACCTGGAAGGTCCCCACGCTGATCCAGGTGAACAGGGTCTGGGTGACCTCGCGGTTGTTCTGGGCACGGCTGAGGAGTCCGAGGAAGGTCACGAAGGCCGCCACGAAGCTCAGCCCGATGGCCGTCGTGCCGACGATGCCCGAGACCTTGGGTCCGACTCGCCGGCCCACGCTGACGAGGATCAAGAAGCCGAGCAGAGGCGCGGCAAGCATGTAGGGAGCGGCGTAGACCATGTGGCGCGTCAGCCCTTCATGCTCGAGAGGTCGTCGACCACAGCGGTCGATCGGCGACGGAAGATGGCGACCACGATGCCGAGGCCGACGACGACCTCTGCGGCTGCCACCACCAGCACGAAGAAGACGTCGGCCTGACCGCCGATGTCATCGAGCGTCCTCGAGAAGGTGACGAAGGTCAGGTTGGCCGCGTTCAGCATCAGCTCGATGCACATGAACATGACCAGCACGTTGCGACGGACCAAGAGGCCGAAGGCACCGATGCCGAACAGGACGGCGGCCAAGATGAGGTACCACGAGCCGGGGATGCTCATCGGTCCACCTCCTCGGCGGTGCGCTCGTGCTCGCCCGCACCGTCGCTGGGCGCAGGTGCGTCAGCGGCTTCGGGCTCCGTCGAGCCGAGCTCGTCATCAGAGGTGGTCGAACCGGAGCGACGAGCCAGGACCACCGCACCGACCACGGCGATGATCAGCAGGGCCGCCGTGGCCTCGAAGGCGAAGAGGTAGGTGGTGAACACGGCGCGCCCCAGCGAGTTCACGTTCTCATAGGGACCGATGTTCGGACCGACCACGCTGTGCGCGCCGCCGAGCCAGCTCGACTCGGTCCCGAGCGCGATCACCGAGATCACGACGACGAGGACCAGCAGGGCGGCGAAGACGCGCTGGCCGACCAAGGGCTCTTGTCGGAGGTCCTCGGTCCGATCGACGCCCAGGAACATGATGACGAACAAGAACAGCACCACGATGGCCCCGGCGTAGACGATCACCTGGACCGCGGCGAGGAACTCGGCTTGCTGCTCGATGAAGAGCACCGCCACCCCGAAGAGGGTCAGCACCAGGCTGAGCGCCGAGTGCACCGGGTTGCGCCACGCGATGACGCCGATCGCACCCGCCAAGATCATGAGCGCTCCCGCGAAGAACACGAACAGATCCGGGATGGTCTTCTCGACGGCGAGCAGGCTGGTCACTCGGCCGCCTTCTTCGCTGCCTTGGCCTCGGCTCGTTGCGCCTTCTTCTGGGCCATCTTGGCCTTGTTCTTCTGGGCGCCGAGCTTGGCTCGCCAGACGCGCCCCTGCATGCCCTTGTGCGCGGCCGGGATGTCCTTGGTGAGCAGGTGGGGCTCCAAGATGTCGCGCAGCGCCTTGGTCCCGGTGGCCTCGTCGTCGCGGTGCTCGGACTGGCCCCCTTCCGCGGGGCGCGTGCCGTAGCCAAGCTCACTCGACCACTGGACCTCGCCCTCGAAGGCAGCGGCACCTGAGGGCGAGGTGGCGCGCATCCACCCGGAGGTCAACAGGTCGTCGCCCTCGCGCCAGTCCTCCCACGGGAAGCTTCTGCGGCATGCCCTCGTCATCGACGACCAGCTCGTGCTTCGTGTAGATGGCGTCGTTGCGGTTGGTGAAGGAGAACTCGAAGAGCTTCGACTCGGTGATCGCCTCGGTCGGGCACGCCTCGACGCACAGGTCGCAGTGGATGCAGCGCAGGTAGTTGATCTCGTAGACGTAGCCATAGCGCTCCCCCGGCGAGACCGGGTGGTCAGGCGGGTTGTCGAGGCCGCGCACGTAGATGCAGTCGGCGGGGCACACCCCTGCGCACAGCTCGCACCCGATGCACTTCTCCATGCCGTCCTCGTAGCGGTTCAGGACGTGGCGACCGTGCTGACGAGGCTGCTTGGGCTTCTTCTCTTCGGGGTACTGGCGCGTGACGCGCGGCCGAGTCAGGTGCTTGGCCGTGAGGCTGAAGCCTCCAAAGACGTTCTGGCGAGCCTTCGAGCTCATTGGTCCTCCCCTTCTGGGTCGGTGAGCTTGCGCAGCAGCGTGGGGCTGATGGGTCGACGCCCCACCGGTGGCAGGACCGCACGATCTGACATCTCGCGCTCCGCCCCGAGGTCGAAGCTGCGGTTGAGCACCACGGCGCAGACGATCACGCCTGCGGCGATCCCGACCCCCCACCACGCACCGATGAGGAACCCGGCGACCAGCAGCAGCCACGCCAGCGACGCAGGAATGAGGCGCTTCCACCCGAGGTCCATGAGGCGGTCGTAGCGGAAGCGGGGCAGCGCACCGCGGAGCCACACGAAGACGTAGCAGAAGATCACGACCTTGAGGAGGAACCAGATGATCGGCATGATGACGTGGCCGATGCTGCCGAACGGGTTCGGGCCTGCGGGGCCGCCGAAGAAGAGGGTGACCATGATCGCCGACATGGTGATCGTGTTCATGAACTCGGCCATGAAGAAGATGGCGAAGCGGATCGAGGAGTACTCGGTGTGGAAGCCGCCGACGAGCTCCGACTCGGCTTCGACGGTGTCGAAGGGCGGTCGGTTGGTCTCGGCGATCACGGCCAGGGCAAAGATGATGAACGGGACCACGCCGAGGCGGATCACGTTCCAGTCGAAGAGGTTGCCTCCCTGGGAGTCCACGATGGCCCTCGTCGAGAGCGACCCGGTGATGAGCACCACGGTCACGACGGACAGTCCGAGGGCCGCTTCGTAGCTGATCATCTGGGCCGACGCCCGCACAGAGCTGAGCAACGGGTACTTAGATCCTGAGGCCCACCCGGCCAGCATGATGCCGTAGACCGCGATGCCTGAGACGGCGAGGACCAGCAAGATGCCGATCGGCGGATCGGCCAGCTGCAGCTCGAAGGTGTGGCCTGCCACGGTGACGACGCCGCCGACGGGGACCACCGAGAAGACGAGGAGGGCCGGGACCAGCGAGAGGTAGGGAGCCAGCTTGAAGACGAAGCGATCCGAGCGATCGGGGATCAGGTCCTCTTTGAAGAAGAGCTTGATGCCGTCAGCCAAGGTCTGGAGCATGCCCCAGGGCCCTGCTCGGTTCGGCCCGATCCGGCTCTGCATGTCAGAGATGACCTTGCGCTCGAACCAGATCATCATCGTGACCGCACCCATGAGGACGGCGAAGACGACGAGGACCTTGATGAGCACGATGACGAGGACCTCCCAGCCCACGCCTCCGGTGTAGAGCGGGTCGCCTGTGGTGTTGATCGCCGAGAGGATCACAGCGACTCCATCCGGACCTCGGCCACCACGTCGCTCCCGCTCAGCAGGGTGGCCGCCACGCTGGCCCCCGCCGCCGAGGATGCCAAGCCGGTGTCGATGGCCAAGGTGCCCTTGAGGACCCCCTCGTCGGCGATGACAGAGGCGACCACGGTGGCCTGGGCGGTGCGCAAGGTGACCTCAGAGCCATCGGTGGCACCCAGGCGATCGAGGTCGTAGGGGTTCGCCTTGACCACCGAGCTCGGCTTGAGGGCGGCCAGCGACGGCGAGGCGCTGACGAAGACGCCCTCGTCGTAGAGCGTCCGGGTGACCACCAGGCGCAGCGCATAGCTGTCCGGCGCGGGTGCCTCGATGTCGGTGCCCCCCTCGAGGTCGACGGCCGAGAGCAACGTGCCCGACGCTTCGATGGACGAGGCCTCCTCTGAGCGAACGACGCCCGCATAGGAGCCGAGCCCCACCTGGACGGGTCCAGAGAGCCCTGGCACGGCCATCGGATCGACGATGCGATCTGAGATGCCCGGCTGGGTCCTCGAGAGCGGGACCAAGATGCCGTCGAGAGCGTCGGCCTGCTCCAGACGGGCCCGATCGATCCCGGCGTGGCTCGGAGCCAGCCGAGCGATCTGGTCCGTGACCTCTTCAGTCGTCGTCACCCCGAGGTCAGCACCGAGCTCCGCAGCCAGCTCGGCAGCGATCATCCAGTCGGCCCAGGCCTGCCCTGAGGGCACGACCTTCTGGCCGAGCCGAGACACGCGGCCTTCGAGGTTGGTCGTCGTCCCGCCGCGCTCGTGCATGACCGTCGAGGGCAGCACCACGTCGGCGTGGGCCAGGATCGGACCACCGTGGCCGGCGACGGCGACGAGCGGCACGTCATGCGCGAAGGCTCGCTCGACCAAGCCGGCGTCCGCGACGTCGGTGGTGGGATCGGCACCGAGGACGAAGAGGGCCTTCTGCGAGCCATCGGCCATCGCTGCGAGCTGGGCGAGGGTGTCGCGACCCTCGGTGGTCGGGACGACGGGCCAGGACGACGGCTTGGTCGTCGCCGCTCCCCCGAGGGCGACCCGACCAGGCAGGATGCCAGGGCTCAAGCCCATGTCGAGGGCTCCGAAGATGTTGGCTCGGCGCAGCACCGGCAGGAAGGTGGCCTTCGGGAACGAGCCGTGGAGGCTGCGCGCCGCAGCCTCGATGAACGCCGGATCTTCTGCGAGCGAGCTGCGCCCGAGGACGATGACGACACCTTCGCCGTCAGCGCCGAGGAGGCCCTGCGCGGTCTCAAGGTCCTCATCAGAGAAGGTCCGACCCTCTGGGTGGCCGGTCACGGTCGTCAGGGTCGAGCGGTCACCGCCGAGGGCACGCGCGAGCACCGCCGCATCGCCAGGTCGAGCAGGCAGTCGCACCGCAGCCAGCTCGCTGATCGACGACGAGCGAGGCCCGAGGTCGATGATCGAGGTGCGCTTGGCCTGTGCGCCCGCTCGCAGCCGCAAGAAGAGCACCGGCACCTCTTCGCGCAGGTCGCCGGCGAGCACCACCAGGGTGCGAGCCGACGCCGCCTCGTCGATGGTGGCGCGAGGCAGGCTCAAGAGCGTGACGGGGTCGAGGCCATCACCCAGCTGGGCATCGATCGAGTCCGTGCCGACCACACCCTTGAGCAGCGAGGCCCATGCGAAGGCGCCCTCGTTGGTCAGCTGCGCGCCGCCGATGGCACCGAGGCTGCCCGGGTCGCTCTCGGTCGCCGTGCGGATGATCGAGGCTGCCGCCTTGAGCGCCTCGCCCCAGCTGGTGGGGACGAGCTCACCATCCTTTCGGACCATGGGCTCGGTGAGGCGACGGGTGACGTCGCTCAGCGCGAGCTCGTCGTTGCCCTCCTCGGGTCCGTTGACCGCCTCGAAGATGAAGCGGCCCTTGTCGCAGAGCCACGAGTGGTTGACCGGATCGGTGTCGACCCCGAGGAGCCTGGTCAGGCGACCGGCGGAGGACTGGACCGCCACGCGACAGCCGACCGAGCAGCCGGTGCAGGTCGACTCGACCTGCTCGAGGTCCCAGGGGCGTGCGGCGAAGCGATAGGGGGTGGCCGTGAGCGCACCCACCGGGCAGATCTGGACGGTGTTGCCCGAGAAGTACGAGCTGAAGGGCTCGCCGGGGAACGTGGCGACCTCGACGCGATCGCCTCGACCCGCGAAGTCGATCAGGGCTTCCCCGGCGACCTCGTCGGCGAAGCGGGTGCAGCGACTGCACTGGATGCACCGCTCACGATCCAGCAGCACGAGCTCAGAGATGGGGATCGGCTTCTCGAAGTGGCGCTTCTCCTCGACGAAGCGCGTCTCGCCTGGGCCGTGGGTGAGCGTCTGGTCCTGAAGCGGGCACTCACCGCCCTTGTCGCACACCGGGCAGTCGAGAGGGTGGTTGGTGAGCAGGAGCTCCAAGACGCCGTCTTGAGCCTTCTTGACCTTCTCCGACTCCGAGGTGACGACCATGCCATCGGTGACCGCCACGAAGCACGACGGCACCAGGGTGGAGCCCCGAGGACCCTCGACGTCGACCAGGCACATCCGGCAGTTCCCGACCGGCTCCATGCGCGGGTGGTAGCAGAAGCGCGGGATGTAGGTCCCCGCCTCCTCGGCGGCGGCGATGATCATCGAGCCCTTCTGCGCGGTGATCTCGCGCCCATCCAGGGTGAAGGTGACCATCTCGGTCTCGGTGGGCTCAGCCATGGGGGCACCCGCCTTGCGTGATGTGCTCAAGGAAGTCGTCGCGGAACCGAGAGATCGCCGAGTGGATCGACGACGGGATCGACGGGCCCAGCACGCAGATCGTCGTCTGCTGCGGCGGCCAGGTCAGCCCGGGGGCGAGGTTGTCGCAGACGTCCAGGAGCAGGTCGAGGTCTTCGAGGCGACCCTGGCCCGACTCGAGGCGCCACAAGATCCGCTCCAGCCACCCTGAGCCCTCACGACACGGCGTGCACTGACCGCAGGACTCGCGAGAGAAGAACTTGGTGATCCGCCAGGCGGCTCGCACCATGCAGGTCGAGTCGTCCATCACGACGATCGAGCCCGAGCCCAGCATGGAGTCCTGCGCGGCGACCTCGTCTTGGCCGAGGGGGATGTCGAGGTGCTCGGGGTAGAACCACGGCGCTGAGACGCCACCGGGGATGATGGCTTTGATCTCGCGGCCTCCGGGGATCCCCCCGCCCAAGGTGGGCGCATAGATGAGGTCACGGAAGGTGTGCTTGACCATCTCGAGCTCGTAGACGCCAGGGTTCTGCACGTGGCCGCTGAGCGCGAAGAGCCGGGTGCCGGTTGAGCGGCCCTCGCCGAGCGCCGCGAACGCCGCCCCGCCGTTGGCGATGATCCACGGCAGGTTCGAGAGGGTCTCGACGTTGTTGACCACCGTCGGGGCGCCGTAGAGGCCGATGGCCGCAGGGAAGAACGGGGGCTTGATCCGGGGGAAGCCCCGCTTGCCCTCGAGCGACTCGAGCAGCGAGGTCTCCTCCCCGCAGATGTACGCCCCCGCACCCGGGTGCACGACGATGTCGACGGAGAAGTCGGACCCCAAGATCTTCGATCCGGCGGCACCGTAGGCATAGGCCTCGTTGAGCGCGGCCTGGACCCGTTCGAGGCCGAGGGCGAACTCACCCCGAAGGAAGATGAAGGCCTGGTTGACCTGGAGCGCATAGGACGCGATCAAGACGCCCTCGATGAGCTGGTGGGGGTCCTTCTCGACCAGGAGGTGGTCTTTGAACGTGGCGGGCTCCGACTCGTCACCGTTCACGACGAGATAGGACACGTCGGACTTGCGCAGCATCGACCACTTGCGACCGGCAGGGAAGCCTGCGCCGCCGCGCCCGAGCAGCGAGGCCTCGTCGACCTCGGCGCAGACGGCCTCGGGCGTCATCGCCAGCGCCTTCCTCAGTGCCTCGTACCCGCCCGTGGCCACGTAGCGATCGAGGCTGTGGCCGTCGGGGTCGTTGGCCCGGGTGGTGATGATCGTCGGTGCGTCGGTGAGGCTCATGCGTGCTTCTCCGAGGCGCGAGCCTCCGCGGCGGCCCGAGCGTGCTGGCGCTCGGCCTTCACCTCGGTGGCATCCGCCATGAGGCCGACGGTGCGCTGAGTGCGGATCAAGGTGCCGTGGTGCGGGATCTCGTCGCTGCGCTGTCCGGCTCGCAGCTCAGCGAAGAGCTCGTCGAGCGCCGAGGGGGTCGTGGTGCGCACGTAGCGGTGGTTGACCTGGACGCACGGTGCGATGTCGCAGTCCGCCAGGCACTCGGTCTCCTCCAGGGTGAAGACACCGTCCTCGGTGGTCGCTCCGGTGTTGACGCCGAGCTCATGCTCGGCGTGCTCGAGCAGCTCGAGGCCGCCAGCCAAGAGGCAGGCGATGTTGGTGCAGATCCCGACCAGGTAGGTGCCCACGGGCTCGAGGTGCAGCATGTCGTAGAAGCTGGCGGTGCCTCTCACCTCGGCAGCGGTGGCACCGACCATCGAGGCGATCTCGACCATGGCGGGCTCGCTCAGGTACCCGTCCTGCTCTTGAGCCAGGTGGCACAGCGGGATGATCGCGGAGCGTGCCTCGGGATAGAGCGCGATCAGCGCTTCGGCTCGAGTCCTCATGGCCCCGTTCAGGTGGCTCATCGGTCCACTTCGCCCATGACGGGGTCGACGGAGGAGATCACCGCGACGGCATCAGAGAGCAGGCCGCCGCGCAGGAGCACGGGAAGGACCTGGAGGTTGACGAAGCTCGGGGCGCGCACGTGCATGCGGAACGGCTTCGACGTGCCATCCGAGACGATGTAGGTGCCAAGCTCGCCCCGTGGCGACTCGATGGCCGAGTACACCTCTCCCTCGGGGACCTTGAAGCCCTCGGTGAACATCTTGAAGTGGTGGATCAGTGCCTCCATCGAGGCGTCGATCCGACCTCGAGGCGGCGGGGTGACCTTGGGGTCCTGGATCCGGTAGTCACCTCTCGGCATCTTCTCGATGATCTGACGGACGATCTTGATCGACTCGCGGATCTCGTTCAGCCTGATCGAGTAGCGGTCGAAGTTGTCTCCGTAGGTGCCGACGACCACATCGAAGTCGACCTCGTCATAGGCCAGGTAGGGCATGGAGCGTCGAAGGTCCCACGGCACACCGGTCGAGCGCAAGATGGGTCCGGTCACGCCGAGTGCCAGGGCCTCCTCCGCGGTGAGGCCGCCAACGCCCTCGGTCCGCTCACGGAAGATGGGCTGGCCCGTGAGGAGATCGTCGTACTCGAAGGTCCGCGCCAGGACCGTGTCGCAGATGATCGCCACGTCGTCTTCCCAGCCATCGGGCAGGTCCGCCGCGACACCGCCCGGCCTGATGTAGTTCGTGTTCATCCGGAGCCCGGTGGTCTTCTCGAAGAAGCTCAGGATCATCTCGCGCTCACGGAAGCCGTAGATCATCATCGACGTCGAACCGAGGTCCATGCCGTTCGTGGCCATCCACATCAGGTGCGAGCTCATGCGGTTGAGCTCGCCCATGAGCATCCGGATCCAGGTGGCGCGCGGCGGCATGTCGAGCCCGAGCAGCGCCTCGACGGCGAGGGCGAACGAGGTCTCGGCGTGCAGCGGGCTCAGGTAGTCCATGCGCGTGACGTTGGTCGCGCCTTGGACGTAGGTGAGCTGCTCACCGGTCTTCTCCATCCCCGTGTGCAGGTACCCGATGACCGACTTGGTGCGAAGCACCACCTCGCCGTCGAGCTCGAGCATGAGGCGGAGCACCCCGTGGGTCGAGGGGTGCTGCGGCCCCATGTTGACGATCATCGTCTCGTCGTCGGGTCGATCGAAGTCGATCTGCGTGGGGTCGAGGACGGGGCCCTCGGGCATGCGGAGGACCGCCCCCGACTGGCGACCGAGCTCGGCAGCGTCGGTCTCTGAGCGTGTGAAGAGCTCCTGGGTGCCTTCCGAGGTCTCGGTCGCCGACCAGTCGGGTCGCTCGACGAGGTGGGTGTCGATGTTCTCCGGCTCGCTCATCGTGGCCCCGGCGCTTCCTTGAACTGCACCGGCACCCGACCCGTGCCGTAGTCCTTTCGCAGCGGGTGGCCCTCCCACTCCTCGGGCATCAAGATGCGAGAGAGGTCGGGGTGCCCGTCGAAGCGAACGCCGAGCAGATCGAAGGCCTCGCGCTCCATCGCTTCGGTGCCGGGATAGACGTCGAAGAGCGACGGGACGGTGGGGGCTGCCTCGGGGACCTGGACGCGCACCCTGGTTCGTCGTCGCCCTGAGAGCGACAGCAGGTTGACGACGACCTCGAAGCGCTCAGGCTCCACACCGTCGGGCAAGGGGCGGCCGGGGTGACCCAGGTAGTCGACGGCGCAGAGGTCCACGCACATCTCGAAGCCCGCCTCGCGCAGGGCCGCCACCGTGCCCACGTACGCAGAGATCGCGGGGAAGAGGACCTGGATCCCTCCGATGCCGATCTGTGTGGGGACGCCGGCGACAGGGCCGAGTGCCACGTCGGTCATCGAGGCGTTCCCAACCGGACCCGGGTCGGTGCCTCGGGTGCCCACGGGCTCGACGGTGTCTCGACCAGCTGGATGGGCTCGTGGTCGCGACGGCGCTGGGTGATCTCGCCGGTCCGGATGGTCTCGTGCAGCGTCAGAATCGCGTGCATCAGCGTCTCGGGGCTCGGCGGGCAGCCCGGGGCGTAGACGTCGACAGGCACGATCTGGTCGACGCCTTGGACGATCGCGTAGTTGTTGAACATGCCACCGGTCGACGCGCACACGCCCATCGAGATGACCCACTTGGGCTCCATCATCTGGTCGTAGACCTGGCGCAGGACCGGTGCCATCTTCTGGCTGACCCGTCCTGCCACGATGAGGAGGTCTGACTGGCGAGGAGAGTTGCGGAAGACCTCCATGCCGAAGCGAGCGAGGTCGTAGTCGGCAGCGCCCGCCGCCATCATCTCGATCGCGCAGCAGGCCAAGCCGAAGGTGGCGGGCCACACGCTTGAGCGTCGGGCCCACTTGACGAGATCTTCGACGCGGCCGGTGAGGAAGTTGTGCTGGAGATCTTCGAGGCCCATGGCTCGCTCCCTGCTATGCCGCTCGACCAGCAGCAGGATCAGCGTTGATCCTGGCGATGGTCGAATCCGAGGTGCGTGCCGGCATGCCACGGGTCAAGCGCTTGACCGGGCCCCAGCTGAGCGCCCCGTTGCTGACCAGGAAGATCAGCGAGACGAAGACGACCAGGGAGAAGGTCAGCACCTCGACCAGGGCGAAGCTCCCGAGCTGGCGGAACACGACAGCGAAGGGATAGAGGAAGACGATCTCGATGTCGAAGATGATGAAGATCATCGCCACGAGATAGAAGCGGACGGGGAAGCGCATGGGCGGGTCGTTCTCAGGAACGATGCCGCACTCATAGGGGGCGAGCTTGGCGCCCGAGGGCTTCTTTCGAGGCGCCAGAAGGCTCGAGCCGATGAACGAGCCAGCGGCGAACAAGATGCCCAAGATGAGCAGAAACAGGATGGGGAGATACTGATCCACTGCGTTCGTTTCTAGCATGCGCACGCGTTCACAAGCACATCGAAACGGCGTGTGCGGACAACCGGCTGAGGCCTCCTACGATGGCAGGCTGTGACCGACGCCCGCCTCTCGCTCTCCGACGCCGCCACCAAGGTCTTCGACGTGGTGATCGTGGGCGGCGGTCCCTCTGGTTCGGCCTGTGCCTACTGGCTCGCGTCAGCCGGCTGGGACGTCGCCGTCGTCGAGAAGAAAGCCTTCCCCCGGGCGAAGACCTGTGGCGACGGCCTCACCCCACGGGCGGTGCGCCAGATCGCCGACATGGGCCTCGAGAGCTCGGTGGCCGCCATCGGTCATCGCTACGAGGGCCTCCGCTCCTACGGCTTCGGCCAGCAGATCGAGATGCGCTGGCCGGAGCACCCGAGCTTTCCGAGCTACGGCTACTGCATCACCCGCCATGACCTCGACGACCTGGTGGCATCGAACGCCGCCCACGCCGGAGCCAGCGTGTTCACGAGCACCGAGGCTCTCGACGTCCTGGCCCCCGAGGCGTCGCTCATCGACGGGACGCTCAAGGGCTGCCAAGGGATCGTCGTCAAGGAGAAGGGATCCGACCAGGCGGTAGAGCTCAAGGGTCGCATCGTGGTCGTCGCCGATGGCGCCAACTCAAGGATCGGACGCGCGCTCGGCACCCAACGGCGTCGAGAGTGGCCGATGGGCATGGCGATCCGCGGCTACTTCGACAGCCCGAACTCGGCCGACGGCTTCATCGAGTCGCACCTCGACATCCGAGACGCCGAGGGCAACGTCGTCCCCGGCTACGGCTGGGTCTTCCCCCTTGGCGACGGACGCATCAACGTGGGCGTGGGTCTGCTCTCGACCGATCGACGCTGGAAGGGCGTGAACACCACCAAGCTGATGGAGACCTTCGTCGACTTCGCTCCCGAGCACTGGGCGATCTCGCCGAGCAAGGCACTCGGTGCTCCCACCGGGGGCCGACTCCCCATGGGCCTCTCGGTCGGGCCACGCCATGGGGCGAACGTCATCGTCATCGGCGATGCCTCAGGCTCGATCAACCCCTTCAACGGTGAGGGCATCGCCTACGGCTACGAGACCGGCCGTCTGGCGGCCGCCTCCGTGGCGGAGGCGCTGCTCGGCGGTGGGCACGAGGCGCTCGCCGACTACGACGAGCGCCTGGCCAAGGCCTACGGCCCCTACTACGACGTCGCCCGAGCTTTCGTGCGCCTCATCTCTGAGCCGAAGCTCATGGCGCTGTGCGTGGGCGTCGGGATGCGCTCCGAGGCCTTGATGAGCGAGCTGCTCGCTCTGATGGCCAACCTGATGCGTCCCGATGAGCTCGGACCGGCCGAGGTGGCCTATCGGGCCATGGCCCGCCTCGGGGCGATCCTGCCTGAGCGCGCCTTGGCTGCCTTGTTCAACGACCCGAAGGCGCCGCTCAGCTCTGTCGCCTGAGCCGCTCAAGCCGACGCCGACGACCCCGTCACCGCGAGCCGCCCGGCCAGGATCGAGACCAGCTGCGCTCGGAGGGCCGGGCTGAAGCTGCCCGGTGCGCTGTAGGTGAAGAGCGTCTGCTCGTAGGGAGCGTGGATGATCTCGGTCACGCCGATCTCGATCGGCGTGCTCGAGCCTTCCACCTTGAGCTCGACGTTCGAGCCCGCTGCGTAGACCCCGAGCGAGGACGGCACCTGCTGGTTCGTCACCGCCAGGTCCGCCGTCGCCAGCGAGGGGTCCGCACCGATCTCGACCAGTCGACCCAGCGCCTCGGCGAAGCATGACGGGAACTTCGGCGATCTGAGCTGGACGAGGTCAGCGGCCACGTTGGCGTTGCTGGCGTAGCGCTGGGTGGCCGAGCCGACCTCGAGCTCTTGGTCGGTGGAGGAGAACCCGAGGGGCGACCCTGCGACCTCGTAGGCCGGCTTGACCCCCGCGGCGCCAAAGGTTCGATCCTGTGCGTTGGTCAGCCCCATGCACGACTGGAACTCACCCACGACCACGTTCGAGGCGTGCTTCTCGCTGGCGCTCTGCTTGCCGGAGCTCCCGGAGCTCAGAAACCCTCCGAGCGGAGCGAGGCTCGGATCGTCGCGCTGCCAGCCAGGGGGCAGGTCAGCGAGGACGAGGTTCTTCGTCTCGGTGGCCCGTCGCTCAGACGGGGAGAGCGGGTGCTTGCTCGAGCTCGACGAGCTGGTGGCCAGCGAGCCCAGGAGGATGCCGAGCGCCGTGGCGAGCACGACGACCCCGAGCAGCCACGGCCACCGTCGTCGCGAGCGCCGGGGCGATCCCACGCGGGCGCCGAAGGCTTCGAGGCAGCGAAGCATCTCGTCGGGGACGCTGGACGCTCCCGCAAGAGGGATGGCGAGCACGCTGTAGCCGCCAGCGATCCAGCCGGCGACCTCGAGCCGATCAGCGTGGCGCTTGACCGTGAGGCCCTGGGTGGCGGTGGCCGGCACCTGCCAGACCACCGGGGGCTCCCCTCCGATGAGCGTCATCGCCGAGGGATCCAGGCGAAGCTCCAGGCTCACGGCCGCGGGCAACGGCCCTCGGAAGCCCTCAAGGCTCACACCGTCAGCGTGGAGCTCTGCTCGTGACTCTTCAAAGGAGGTCGTCATCTCAACCGAGCTCACCCGCGACCTGCACGGCTGCCTCGTGGGCGACGGCGATCACCTCATCGAGCACCGCGTCGTCGTGGGCCATCGAGACGAAGAGGATCTCGAAGGCACCCGGCGCGAGCGCCACCCCGCGCTGCAGCATGGCGTGGAAGAGACGCCGGTAGACGCCGTTGCCCGCCAGCTGCTTGGCACCCGCGTGATCGCTCGGCGCAGTGATCGCCGGCCCCCCGGGCGCGACGAAGAGGCCGAGCAAGGGACCAAACGAGGGCACCGCGGCTTGGAGGCCGCCCTCGATCAGCGCGGCTTCGAGCCCCGCGCCGAAGCGCTGAGAGCGCTGCGCGAGCTCGACGTAGGCCTCTTCGTCCATGGCGTCGAGGACCGCTAAGCCGGCGGCCGTGGCCAAGGGATTCCCCGACAGCGTGCCCGCTTGGTACACGGGGCCAGAGGGCGCCAAGCACTCGAGGAGCTCCGCGGTTCCACCGAAGGCGCCGACCGGCAGCCCGCCACCGATCACCTTGCCAAAGGTCCACAGATCCGGACGGACCCCACTGAGCGCGGCCATGCCGCCTTGGCTGACGCGGAAGCCCGAGATGACCTCGTCGAAGAGCAGGAGCGCGCCCACCTCATCGCACGCGGCTCGCAACCCAGCCAGGAACCCCTCGGTCGGTGCGACCAGGTTCATGTTGGCGGCGACCGGTTCGACGAGCACGCAGGCGACGCGCTCGTCGAGCGTGGGCACCTGGTTGTAGGGAGCGACCACCGTGTCGACGACCGCCCCCGCCGGGACGCCCGCCGAGCCAGGGAGTCCCAGCTGGGTCACCCCACTGCCGCCCGCCACCAAGAGGTGATCAGCGTGGCCGTGGTAGCAGCCGTCGAACTTGACGATCCGGTCACGGCCCGTCGCTCCTCGAGCCACGCGCACGGCGCTCATCACCGCTTCAGTGCCCGATGACACCAGGCGCACCTGCTCGAGGCCCGGTACCCGGCTGACCAGCGCCTCTGCGAGTCGGACCTCTCCGGTCGTCGGCGCACCGAAGGTGGTTCCCTCGCCGGCCGCTCGGCGGATGGCGGCCACCACCCGCGGATCTGCGTGACCGAGGATCGAGGCCCCGTAGGACTGGACGAGATCGATGTAGCGCGTGCCCTCGACGTCCGTCACGTACGCGCCCGAACCGCTCGAGACCGTGTACGGCACCCCCCCGACCGAGGCGAAGGAGCGCACCGGCGAGTCGACACCACCAGGGATCACCGCTCGGGCGGCGTCGAACCAGGCTTGGTTGGTCGTGGGCTCAGCCATCGGTGAGCTCAGCGCTCGAGGAGCTCGGCCAGCTCACCTGCGAAGTAGGTCAGGATCACGTCGGCGCCCGCTCGCTTGACTGCGGTCAGCTGCTCAAGTGCCACGCCCGTGCCGTCGACCCAGCCCCGCTCGTCAGCTGCCTTGATCAAGGAATACTCACCGCTGACGTGATAGGCCGCCACCGGCACGTCGACGCTGGCTGCCACGTCCGAGATGACGTCGAGCGAGCTGAGCGCTGGCTTCACCATGACGATGTCAGCGCCTTGCTCGACGTCGAGGCGAACCTCTCTGAGAGCCTCTCGGCGGTTGGCGGGGTCCTGCTGGTAGGACCGGCGATCCGTCATGCCCACCAAGGTCACCTGGGCGGCTTCTCGAAAGGGGCCGTAGAGCGCGGAGGCGTACTTGGCGGCGTAGGCCAGGATCCCCACCTCGCTGTGCCCGGCTTCGTCGAGGGCAGCTCTGATGGCGCCCACCTGGCCATCCATCATCCCGCTCGGCGCCACGAGGTCCGCCCCTGCCTCTGCTTGGGCGACGGCGATCTGCTGGTAGCGGACCAGCGTGGCGTCGTTGTCGACCGTGCCGTGGTCGTCGAGCAGCCCGCAGTGGCCGTGATCGGTGTACTCGTCGAGGCAGAGGTCGGGCATCAGAATGAGCTCGTCGCCGAACTCGGTGCCGAGCTGGCGAAGGGCGACCTGGATGATCCCGTTCGGATCTGAGGCGCCTGACCCGTCGTGGTCCTTGTGCTCTGGGATGCCGAAGAGCGTGACCGCATTGATGCCCAGGCCCACCAGTCGCGCCGCCTCCTTGAGCAGGGAGTCCAGCGTGTGCTGGAACTGGCCAGGCATCGAGTCGATGGGAGTTGGCTCGCTGAGGCCTTCGACCACGAAGAGCGGTGCGACGAGATCTGCCGTGCTCAGCCGGGTCTCAGAGACCAGCCGGCGGAGCGCGGCCGTGCGACGCAGGCGACGAGGTCGAGGACCGAGAGGCTCCATCTCATCCAGCCTAGGCATCGCCCGAACGAGGCGACCACGAGCCCACGAGCGCCTCGAGCACGCCGCTCCGATCCGGTCGCTCCGCCACCGTCACGCGGCTGAAGCCTGCGGCACGGGCTCCCAGTGCGGTGCTCTCGCCGAACGCCACGATCACCGGCGACGACACCGACGTGTCGCCGAGGGCCGAAGCGAGCGAGCGAGCCGCGCTGGGTGACGCCAGCACCACCAGATCGGCAGCCTGCAGCTCGGCCCGCTCTTCGGCTGAGACCGCACGCTCCACGGTGGCATAGGCCGCCACCTCGCTGACCTCGAGCCCGGCTGCGCGGAGAGCCTCGGCGAGGCCCGCCGCTGGCACCTCAGCCTGAGCCAACACCACCAGGGCTCCGGGGTCAACAGCGCCCACCAGCGGCCGCACGAGGCCCCGAGCGCCACCACCCTCACCGACCAGATCGACGGGAAGGCCGGCTTCCTCGAGGGCTGACGCGGTGCCTGGACCGAGGGCCGCCACCTTGCAACGTCCCGAGAGCTCCTGGTTCGTGGCGACGTCGAGCAGCGGTCCGACCGCCGTGGCCGCCGTGAGCACCAGCCACGTCCCGTGCGGCATCGTCGTGACCGCCTCACGCAGCGCCCGGCCCCCGTCCGTGGGACCGACGGTCTCGATCAGCGGGACCTCGATGACCACCGCTCCCTCCCGACGAATCGCGTCGATGAGCTCGCTGCTGCGACCCTTGGGCCTCGTCACCGCGACACGAGCACCGCTCAGCCGGCCCATCAGTGACTCAGGTGGCCGCCACCGAGCGCGTGGGCAGCCCCGTGGCCCAGCAGAGCCGGGTCCGTGCCCTGGAGCTCTGAGCGCTGGATCGATCCGTCGCTGCGCGCCATGAACGATCGAAGCGTCAGCACCCCATCGTCCTCGGTGCACCAGGCACCGGCGGGCATCAGGCAACCCGCACCGATGCCGACCAGGAACGCTCGCTCTGCCTCGAGGCAGCGATGGCTCGAGGGGTCGTCGAAGGCTCCCAGCAGCGCAGCGGCCTCTCCGCCCGCCACCGCTTCGACGGCCAGCGCGCCTTGGCCGACCTGTGGCGTGAAGATCTCAGGTTCGAGTCGCTCGGCCAGCGACGCGAGGAGGTCGAGGCGACTGAGCGCAGCGACCGCCACCACCACGGCGTCGACGCCGTCGCGGCCAGCTGCCGCGAGGCGACGCTCCATGTTCCCTCGCAGCTCGACGAAGGCGAGATCCGGCCGAAGCGACGCCAGCAGCGCCTGGCGGCGCGGCGAGCCGGTGGCCACGGTGGCTCCAGGTCCCAGCCCTGCGAGCGAACGGCCCACGAGCGCGTCGGCGGGATCTTCACGCCGAGGCACGCAGGCGATCTCGAGGCCCTCAGGTGAGCTCGAGGGCAGGTCTTTGGCCGAGTGCACCGCCACGTCAGCACGGCCGTCGAGCACGGCTTGCTGGACCTCCTTGACGAAGATCCCCTGGCCCCCGAGCACGCTCAGGGGCTCCTCGGATCGCCGATCTCCTGTCGTCGAGACCTCGACCAGCTCGGTCTCGAGCCCGGGGTGCGCCGACTCGAGCGCACGGGCGACGACCTCGGTCTGGTGCAGGGCCAGGGGCGAGCTGCGCGTGGCCAGTCGGACGCGTCCCGACGCTGCGCCAAGGCTCACAGATCGAAGAGCTGGCGCGTCGCCTCGATCAAGCGCTCTCCTCGAGCCGTCCCCGCGCTCTCCTTGAGGGCGATGGTCGGCTCGTGTGCGATCTTGGCCACGAGCGAGCGTGTCAGCGCTTCGAGCATCGCTCGCTGCTCGTCGGTCAGCGAGCTCAGCTCGCTCGAGCGTCGCTCGAGCTCTGCGGAGCGGAGGTCATCGAGGCGCTCGCGGAGCGCGACGACGATGGGAGCCGCTCCCCGCCCACGCTGGGCATCGAGGTAGCGGTCGACCTCTTCGACCACGACGGCCTGAGCGGCGGCCATCTCGCTGCGACGCTCGTCTCGAGCTCGGTCGATGACGCTGTGAAGGGCTGCGATGTCGAGCACCTCGACGCCAGCGATGGTGTCCACGTCATGGGCGACGTTGCGCGGCATCCCCAGATCGAAGATCAGCAGCGGCGCGCCTCCTGAGGCACCGAGATGGCTCCGGTCGACGATCGGTGCGTCCGCCTCGACGGCGGTGACCAGCAGGCGCGCGTCTTCGAGCTCGGTGCGCAGCTGGTCGAGACCCGCCGAGCGAACAGCAAGATCGGTCTTGATGGCGCTGACGGCATCGGCCGCTTTGGTGTCGGTGCGGTTGACCACCACGACCTCGCCGGGGCGATGTGCTCGACGAGGATCGATGAGCGCGGCTCAGCGTCCCCACACCAAGCTCACCCGCTCCGAGCACGACCACCTTGGAGCCGGCGAGATCGCCGGCGAGTCGGGCGTCAGCCAGCTCGACCGCAGCATGCGAGAACGACGTCGTGCCTCGGGCGATGGCTGTCTCGCTGCGGGCTCGACGCCCAGCGGTGACTGCCGCTTGGAACAGGCCGGTCAGGGTCTGCCCACACGTGCCCTCGTCCAGCGCCCGCTCCATGGAGCGCCGAACCTGCCCGAGGACCTCGGTCTCGCCGGGCACCGCTGACTCGAGACCGGCGGCCACGTTGAAGAGGTGGGCCGCCGCCGATCGGTCGAAGTAGACCGACTGGTCCTCCTCGAGCTCGACCGCCGTCAGGCCCGATCGCTCAGCCAGGAGGGTGACGACGTCTTCGACCGCATCGTGGAAGCGATCGACGACGGCGTAGACCTCGGTGCGCAGGCACGTCGAGAGGAGCGCTACCTCCTGGAAGTTCTCATGGGCGTGGAGGGTGGTGAGGACCTTGCCGGTGTCGCTGTCGGGCACGGTGACGCGCTCGAGCACGTCGAAGGATGCCTTGGTGTGCTCGATTCCGATGACGACGACTGCCACGTGTCTCCTCGATCCCTGGGGCCTTGATGCTAGGGGGCTCGATCAAGCCAGGCTGCCGGCTGGGCACCTGAGGGCTCGATCCCGACCGTCGAGAAGGGTGAGGTGTCGTCAGCGTCATGGCTGCGAGCAGCGTGGTAGCTCAAGATCTGGAGCTCGATGGACAGGTCCACGTAGCGGACGCGCACGTCAGCGGGGACCTCGAGCACCGTCGGGGCGAAGTTCAGGATCGAGCGGGCACCGAGGTCGACCAGGTCCTCCGCCGCTCGCTGTGCCGCCATCGCAGGGGTGGTGATCACGCCGATGGCAGGGGCGGTCTCGAGCTCGAGCGCCAGCTCGTCGAAGCGCATCACCCGGTGGCCATCGATCAGCTCACCGAGGACGGCGGGGTCGGCATCGACCAGGCCGACCAGCCGATAGCCGCCCGTCAGGAACCCTTGGGCGTTGATGAGGGCTCGTCCCAGGCGACCCACCCCGACGAGCACCACGGGCCAGTCGTGGCCCGCCCCCAAGAGCTCGTCGAGCGCCCTGGCCAGCTGGGCGGCGTCGTAGCCCGTGCCCCGTGTCCCGAGCGAGCCCAGCAAGGAGAGGTCCTTGCGCACCTTGGCGGCGTTCACCCCGGCCAGTCGAGCGAGGACCTCGGAGGAGATCGTGGGATGGCCGAGTCGCACGCTCTCGAGCGCGACGCGCAAGTAGAGAGGTAAGCGAGCCACCGTGGGCTCAGGCAGAGGACGTCGATCCGCGCCCTCGAAGCGCTCCATGGAGAAAGCCTACGTGAGGACCTTCGAGCGTGAAAGCACAGCCGCCTTGCTCAGCGGCCGAGCGAGCGAGAGCGCTCGACGGCTGCCATGACCGCCTCGACGAAGGCAGAGCGCACGGCTCTCGCTTCAAGTGCCCTCACGGCGGCGGCCGTGGTGCCACCCGGCGAGGTCACCTGGGCTCGTAGCACCTCCGCGCTCTCATCGGCCTCGACCAAGAGCTTGCCGGCCCCCAGGATCGTCTCGGCGGTGAGCGTCGTCGCCACGTCTCGAGGGAGCCCGGCGGTGACCCCTGCTTCGATGAGGGCTTCGGCCACGAAGAAGATGTAGGCCGGTCCGGAGCCCGAGACGCCCGTCACGGCGTCGAGGTGCCGCTCGGCCAGGCGCAGCACGGTGCCCACCGCGCTGAAGAGGTCCTCGGCCCAGTCGAGATCAGCCTTGGTGACGTGGCTCCCGCCCGAGATGACGGTGACCCCTGCACCGACGAGCGCTGGCGAGTTGGGCATGGCGCGCACGACGGGGATCGGGCCAGGGAGCGCCGCTTCGAGGCGCAGCGCACGAGATGCCGGCGGCCACGGAGATGATCCGGGCCACGCCGAGGGCACCGAGCAGTCGGGCAGCACCCTCCGCCCCTTCGGGCTTGACGGCGATGATCGCCCCCGTGGAGGCGTCCAGCTGGTCGAGCTCGGGGGTGTCGCACAAGACGAGGTCGTCGTAGGTGAGGCGGAGCAGCGCCCTGCGCTCCGGGTCGGTCTCGACGACGACGATCCGATCGGCCGTGAGCTTGCCGGACGCCACGATCCCCTCGACGAGACCAGCGCCCATCCGACCGCCACCAATCACCATCAGCGCTGCTGCCATGGCGCCCACGGTAACCCGTGACCTTGATGGGGACGGGAGAATCCCCCCTGTTCTCTTGCTTTGGCGGGCTCGAAGCACCGGAAATCTTTCTTGAACATCATTCAGAAATCTCTTCGTCTCCCCGCTTCCGCCCTCTAGGCTTGCCCTCTATGACGGTCAAAGAGCGAGCAGCGACCATCACGCGATCACAGCGATCCCAAGAGATCAGCGACCGCATCCTCGAGACGTCGCTCTCGCTGGTGGCGAGCGATGGCGTCGACGCCCTCTCGATGCAGCGGATCGCCACCGCGGCGAACCTCTCGATCGGTCCTCTCTACGGTCGTTACGACTCGCCCGAAGACATCCTGCTCGCTCTCTGGGACACGACGCTGCGGGCCCATCTCGCCACCATCTTCGACGACCTCCTGACCTGGCTTCCCGACACCACCGCTCCAGCCCCGGAGCGCCTCCGCGCCGAGCTCGCTCGTCCGTCCGAGGCCTCCAAGGCGCTCATCGAGACCTTGGCGGTCGTCCGTCGCTACCCCTACGCCTCCGAGACGATCTGCACCGAGCTCACCCGGGACCTCGAGGCCTTCGCCGCCGCCCAACCTGAGATGGCGCGCTCGCTGGTGGCCGGCCAGGTCTCGGTGATCTTGGGCACGTTGCTGCTCGCCCCGCTGTTCGATGACGAGCAAGCGCGGATAGGCGGTGAGATGCTCGCGCTCCTCGGAGACTGCCTGGCGGAGCCCGCGGCGCACGCCGCCACGCCGAGAGAGGTCCCCTCTGTGGTAGGTGACTTCCCCGCTCCGACCGCCGGCGATGGCGTGGTCGACGCCTTCGTCGCCGCCGTGATCTTGGTCGTCGCCCAGACGGGCTTCGACCGAGCGACCACCCACCGGATCGCTCGGGTGGCCAAGCACTCGTACTCGTCGTCGTACCCTCACTTCTCCTCGAAGGAGAGCCTCATGTCCTACGCCATGAGTGCGACCATCGACGAGATCTTCGCCTTCGGGATCTTGGGGCTGATGGACTTGCCCGACGACGAGCGCCTCGACGTGTGCGTCGGCATCGCCCAGGGCATCTGCGATGACGAGCAGCGGCTGTGGCGCCAGCTGCGCGTCGAGACCTTGGTCGCAGGGCGCCACCACGCTGACGTCGCCCACGCGCTGCTCGAGCACTTCGCCCGGTATCGAGGTCACGCCGTCGGCATCTTGGCCCCCGAGATCCTCGGCAAGGATGCCGCCGTCGAAGGTCGGCTGATGGACGGCTGGCACCTCGTGCGCACCGAGAGCTTCGGACTCTCGCTGCTGGCGTCGTGCACCAGCTTCACCAACGGCGTGGAGTGGACCCCGGCGGTCGTGGCGTTGTTCGGGCACGTCGAGAAGATGGCCCTCGACGTCGTGGGCACCTGAGCGCCCACCGAGGCGCCGGACTTCTCCTCAGCTTCTCCACAGGACGAACACCTGGGGCACTCACGCCCTCCGACACGAGGGGACGCAGCGCTAGCGGCGCCGACGACGTCGATAGAGGTCGGGGAACGCCAGCGTCATCGCTGTCGGAAAGTGATCATCGACGTACATGATCGAGCATCCAGCGATCCGATCGAGCTCGTCATCGTCGACCACCGAGGCAGGTACCCGCCCGACCAGGTAGATGGCATCTTCAGGGCCGAACGCGAAGGCCATCTGGATCAGGTGCGCGTTGCGGCGCATCAGGTACTCGACGACCTCGAGCTTGTTGGCCTCGGGGGCCGGCATGAACTGGGTCTCGAAGTGCAAGGTGCGCTGATGGAAGCTCAGCCACAAGGTGATGAAATCCTTCTCCTCGCCGGCGAAGCGCAGCAGCCAGCGATGTGACGCTGTGCGGTCGGTGACGTCTTGGCGCTCGAAGGCGACCAAGGGGTCTCCCTCGGCCAGCTGGCGCTGGGCCCAGCGATCGATGAGAGCGACCACGTGGGCTCGCTCCGCCTCCTCGGCGACCTCGACCCGACCCATGCTCAGGAGCAGCTGACGAGCCGGCGGGCGACCAGCGATGAGAACAGGTCACTCAGCTGCATGGCGGTGGCGCGCCAGGTGTAGCGCTGAGCGTCGAGCACCGCTGCGGTCGAGTAGCGCGTCGCCCGGATGGGCTCGGAGATGATCCCTGCGACCGCCTTGGCGTAGGCCACCGGATCCCACCCATCGACCAGCGCTCCTGTGCGACCGTCTTTGACCAGCGTGGTCAGCCCGCCCACAGCGGAGGCCACCACCGGCGTGCCGCACGCCAGCGATTCAAGCGCCACCAGGCCAAAGCTCTCCGAACGCGACGGGACGATGGTCACGTCAGCTGCTCGGTAGTAGGACGAGAGCAGCTCGTGGGCCTGGGGAGGACGGAAGTAGACGTGCTCCGCGACGCGGAGCGCTCTGGCTCGCTCGTGGAGGCCGCGCAGCGTCGCCTCCCCCTCGTCACCGCTCGGGCCTCCGACGACGACCAGCGAGGCGTCAAGGCCGATGCCACGAAGCTGTGCGAGGGTCTCGACGGCGACGTGCGCTCCTTTGAGCGGCTGGATCCGACCGACGAAGAGCAGCACCGGCCCCTCCTCCGCCAGACCCACGGCACGACGCGCTTGGTGAGCGTCACCGGGCGCGAAGAAGGCGTGGTCGACCCCCGGGGCCGCCACCGCCACGCGGCCGACGTCGGCTCCGTAGAGCTCGACGAGCTGGTCGAGCTCGACGGCACAGGACGCCAGCACCGCGTCAGAGCACCCGATGACCATGGCCTCGGCTTGCGCTCGCCGGAGAGAGCGCTCCACCGACGCGCCGCCCGCTCCAGCCCCGGCCTTGACCTTCTCCAGGGTGTGGAAGGTGGAGACCAGCGGGATGTCGAGCTCGTGCTTGATCGTGTGGCCAGCCAGACCCGAGAGCCAGTAGTTGGCGTGGAGCGCGTCATAGGGTCCGCCCTCGCTCTCTGCGATCGGTCCACCTGACGGTGTCGTCATCGAGGTGAGCACGCGATCGGTGAACTCCGGCACGAGCCCTTCGAGCTGCTCCTTGGCGACTGGGCCGAGAGGCCCGGCTTCGACGCGGTGCACGACGAAGCCCGGCTCCACCAACACGGAGCCCACGCCGTTTGAGTCGTCAGCGCGGGTGAAGACGTCGCACTGGATCCCCACTCGAGCGAGGCCCGAGGCAAGCTCTCGCACGTAGACGTTCATCCCGCCGCCGTCGCCCGTGCCTGGCTGGGCAAGAGGCGAGGTGTGGAACGACAGGATCGCGAGGCGCTGCATAGCGCCGACGAGCCTAACGGTCGTGCTCTTCGGACACCTCCGAAGCAGTGCTCTGCCAGCTCGAGGGCTCCTCTGAGCCCGACGTCGGCTCTTCGGGCGCGTCCGCGATGAACGAGCGATAGATCTGGATGAGCGCTTGTCGCTGGGCAGCACTCAAGCGCTGGTCAGCGTGGATGTGAACCTCCAGATCAGCGTTGGTGTCGCCGTCGAGGATGCCCGCACGCACGTAGAGGGTCTCGGCGGAGATGGCCAGCCCCTTGGCGATCTGCTGGAGGATCTCGGCCGAAGGGCGTCGAAGCCCGCGTTCGATCTGGGAGAGATACGGGTTCGAGATCCCGGCGAGCTCGGAGAGCCGTCGCAGCGAGAGGCGCGATGACGCTCGCTGCTCTCTGATGAACGAGCCGAGATCCTTGAGTCGCTCTGCTGGATCGACCGCCACGGGCCAAGCGTAGACCTGGGCGTCGACCTTCAGGCTCTGGCTTGGTCACCCTGTGCTCGTGCGTAGCGGCGAACCACCACCCAGCGGATGCCCCTCTTCGACACCGGGCCATAGGCGCGCGAGTCGGTCGACGCCGCCGGGTTGTCGCCGAGCACCCGGACTGCGTCGCCTTCGACGTCGACCACTCGCTTGACCACGAGGCGGGACTCGCCAGGCCTCGGATCGACGAAGGCCACGAGCGTCCCGGGTGCGAGGTGCCCGGAGCGCCGGCGTCGCCGCAGGAGGACGCGATCTCCGGGCTGCAAGGTGGGCAGCATCGACGGGCCTTCGACCTCACGGCGCGCGAAGACGAACGCCGTCGTGGCGACACCCGCGATGCCCAGGCCAAGGAGTGCTCTGCCCGTGGTGCGGTTCCGACGGTTCATCGCTACAGTCTTGGGCATAATCAGATTGTGACCGGTGCCACGTGGCCCGGGACCTCAAGCGACCTCAGGAGATCACGCCATGCGCCTCATCGACCGACTCCTCACTCGTGACCGACCTCGTGTCGGCACCGAAGACGATCGCCGCCCACTGCGATCTGCCGTGCGGTGTCTACGACCCCGCCCAGGCGAAGATCGAAGCCGAGTCGGTGAAGGCCTGCATGGAGAAGCACAACGCTTCGGACGACCCCGAGTTCAAGGTCCGAGCGATCACCATCAAGGAAGAGCGCGCCGACCTCACCAAGCACCACCTCTGGGTGCTGTGGACCGACTACTTCAAGCCAGAGCACCTGGCCGCGCACCCCGACCTCCACGACACCTTCTGGAAGGCCACGAAGACGGCGGGCGAGGCCAAGAAGACCAACGATCCGGCCGTCGGTCAGAAGCTGATCGATGAGATCGACGCCATCGCCGAGATCTTCTGGGCCACCAAGAAGTAGCGCAAGACCCCTTCGGCTCGACGGCTGGCTCGTCCGCAGCGGGGTGCGGTGGAGCTCAGCCGATCGAGTCGCGGTCTCGAGGCAGCGTCTCGCAGAGCGGCGCGGTCGGGTCGTTGGCGAGCACCGTCATCGGTGAGGGCCTCCCCGCAGCTCTCGCACGTGCCGTAGGTGCCGGCATCGATCTTGGCCATCGGCTGCCTCGACCGCGTCCAGGGCCTGCTCGATCTCCTCGAGCTCGTCAACGTCGCTCATGGCTGCTCCTCGCTCGCCGGCGTCGCCGACTGGCGCAGGCTCACCGGGCCGTCCCTCGGGCATCGGTCTTCCCGAGATCGGTCACCTCAGCTTCGGGCTCTCGGCCTCTGCGGTAGCGCAAGGCGGGCCCCATGTTCGAGACCAGCAGGGCGACCACGGTGACCAGGTAGAACTGCCCGAAGATCGCCTCGAACGCAGCGGTCGTTCGACCGAACTGGCTGGCCGCGGTCAGATCGCCGTAGCCGACGGTCGTCATCGTGACGAAGCTGAAGTAGAGGAACTGGGGCGCCATCGCTCCACTCGTCTGAGCGAAGAACGGGTGGTGCGACCACGTCTGGATGGTGCTGTAGACCTGGGTGAAGAACAGGCCCGCCATCATGTAGAGGCACAGCGCACCGAGCACCGTCCGCAGATCGATGGTGCGTCGCCGGAAGAGGCCCTTGACCACGACCAGGGGGGCGACGAGCACCAAGAAGACCGTGATGAGCGACGCGGCCTTGTCGATGTGCGGGTCGGTGTAGATCCACGCCAGCAGCGTCGAGAGCAGCGCCGAAGAAGATGATGACGATCGATGTGGTCACCAGCCAGCCGCGCGCACCGGAGGCGAAGAGCGCGACGAGCAGCGTCGCTGACTCGATGACCACTGCCACGAAGGGCACCCATCCGTCGTGGAAGGGTGCGGAGCCCACAAAGAAGAACGTGACGAAGAGCAGCGCCAAGAGCTCGCCGTAGCGAAAGGCCGGCTGGCGAGCGTCGATGGTGGCGTGGAGTCGTCGCCGTGCGGACTCGCTCTCTACGCTCGCTGTCGTCAGGCACGTGCACCCCTTTCGTCCCACGAAGATTACGAGCGTCAGACCCTCAAGGTCGAGGAGCATCGTTGTTCGCCATCATGCACCCCGGTACCGTCGTGGTCCGTGACCTCGCTCCCGCGCCGCGTGCCTCGCTCCCTGCGCCACACGCCGGTGGAGCCTCGCGGCGATGCTTGCGCTCGTCGCGGCGCTCGCGTCGGGGTGCACGAGCTCGTCGGGCTCGTCCCTCGACCTCGCGGGGAGGCAAGGCCACGACGACCACGACCCAGCCGCTCACCGGGTTCGCCGCCCAGAGCCCACAAGCCATCTTGGCGGCCGGATGTGGTGCCACGCAGCCGCTCTCCTCGGTGGCGGTCGCGACGACCTTCTCCAAGCCCTCGCTCGTGGGCGGGGTGAGCTCGATGGCCTGGTCGATGAGCACCGCTGCCAATGAAGGGACCCTCCACTACGGCAAGAAGATCATCGGTCCAAGCGATCGTCGTCCCCTTCACCACCTTCGTGAAGGCACCGGCAAGCTGGTGGGCGACGACGGCCGCCAGCGCGGGAGCCACGGCGCTTGGCGGCCGATGGATCTCCATCGGACAGGCGAGCACCTACGCGCCGATCGCGCGCCGATGATCTCGTTCTCCAACCTCTCGAGCCTGCTGACCAACTGCCTGCCCACCGGCCAGCAGGTGATCAAGGGCCAGCTCGGATCGGTCGGCTCCGAGCAGACCATCAACGTCGCCGTGCAGGCCGGCTTCACGACGCAGACCCTCTCGATCCCGACGACGAGCATCCCCTACATCCTCAAGAGCGTGATGCTCAGCGCCCAGGTAGGTCAGGAGACGTCGCTGCTGAGCGGGTTCAACGCCCAGAAGGCGATCACGGCGCCGGCCACCTCGACGTCGATCGAGACCGCTCTCGCCGGCTGATGCCTAGGCCTCCCAGTGAGGAGGTCGCTCGTGCTGGTCACGACGAGCTCGCGCGAGCTCTGCTCGCAGGCGCTCGACCTCGGCCCGCAGCGCCACGATCTGCTCCTCGAGCTCTTGGCGACTCACGCCTTCCTCGGGAGCGTCGTCCACGGCCCAAGGCTACGTCTGGAATTGCGCAGAGCGGATCGAGGAGGGATCTGTTGAGAGGCGCCACATGCGTGCTCATCGGGGGAGGCTCTGACTCCACGCAACCTTCGGTGCCCGAGCCAGCTGATCGAGTTCTGTAACGCCCCGGCCCACGCACGATCATGCTTGGGCCCAGGCGGATTCTCCCGATCTCCAATGCCGACCACAGATCGGAACGCAGCGCCTTGGACCCGCACCGCGTGAACTCCCGATGGCTGAACCCGATGACCTCCGGCTCCTTTAGCTCAGATCACCTTCTTCGGCGTCGACGAGCTGGGAGACGGCATCGATCAGTGCAAGATGCGTGAAGGCCTGCGGGAAGTTTCCCAAGTGCTCCCCACTGGTCACGTCGATCTCCTCTGCGTAGAGCAAGAGCGGGCCGGCGAAGGACAGTAGCTTCTTGCACAGCGCTCGAGCTCGTGCTGTCTCACCAATCATCGCCAGCGAAGAGACCAGCCACCACGAGCAGATGGTGAAGGTCCCTTCCTTGCCCTCGAAGCCGTCATCGGTGCTGTCGACCCTGTAGCGCAGCGCCAGGCCGTCTTCGGTGAGCTCGTCGGCGATGGCGAGCACGGTAGTGCGGACGCGGGGATCGTCTGGCGGCAAGAAGCCCATGAGTGGGATGAGCAGCAGGGACGCATCGAGCTCGTCATTCTCGTAGGCCTGACGGAATCGACCCCGTTCATCGACGCCCTTGGCGAGGATCTCCGCTTTGAGCTGATCGGCTCCTTGTCGCCACCGCTCGGAGCGCTCGAGGTCTCCTCGTCGCTCGGCAAGGTCTGCCCGCGATCCGCCGCTACCCAGCAGAGGACGGCTCGACGCGGTGAAGTGCTGCGGTTCTCCTCGGACCTCCCAGATCCCTTGGTCTGCGTCACCACTGTGAGCCAGTGCGGCTTCGACCAGTCCCGCAAGGCCCTCCCATGCGGACTGCACGATCTGAGACGCTCCTTGTCGCATCTGGGTGTCGACGCCGTCGAGCAGCATCCCCCAGACGTCGTTTTGGTGCTGGTCCCACGCACCGTTGCCGATCCGGACCGGCTGCGCCCCGCCGTAGCCCGACAAGTGGTCGATCGTCCGCTCGGTGAGGTCCCGCTCTCCCCCGATCCCGTACATGATCTGCAGGTCGAACGGATCACCCGGCCGCTCGGGCCTGACGCACTCGAGCACGAACGCGAAGTACTCGAGCGCCTCCCAGTCGAAGCCCAACCGGTAGAGCGCACGAAGCGCGAAGCCTGTGTCTCGGATCCAGGTGTAGCGATAGTCGTAGTTGCGTGATCCGCCAGGGGTCTCAGGCAGTGAGGTAGTCGATGCCGCCATGATCGCCCCAGTCGGGGCGTAGCTCAGGCCCTTCAAGGTGAGGGCGCTTCGCTCGATGAAGGGGCGCCACGGGTGATCAGGGAACGACCCGGTCGCGAGCCATGCTCTCCAAAAGGCAACGGTCGTCTCGACGTCTCGAGTTACTTCGTCGTCGCTCTGAGGAGCTTTGTCTCCCCACGAGAGAGCAACGAAGGTCGACTCGCCCTCGGCCAAGGTGGTCCGACCGTAGCAGCGAGCCCCCACGGCACTGAGGCGGATAGTGCTCGTGATCGAGAGCTCGACGTTGCTGTCTGGAGCTCGAACGTCGAGGGATCCGTAGCCGTCGCCCGCGTAGTCCCACTGACCGGGGAGCTCTCCGTAGTTGAAGAGTGGGATGCACACTGCCTCGACTTCGACGGTCCCGGAGATGCAGGTCGCCGTGCGGAGCAAGACGGTGGCCGCCGCAGCATCAGTCGGTGCTCGTCGATAGCCAGGACGACGGGGGGCATTGTCGTCGATCGGTCGAATGAGCAAGAGGTCCTGAACGACGAGCCAACCGTTCGGCGTGTGCCAAGTCGTCTCGAGCACCATCGTCCCGGGTAGGTAGCGACGGTCGTGAGGGACGGTCGTACCTGAAGGCCCGAAGCGAAAGGAACCGGCGGTGCGATCGAGGATCGCGCCAAAGACACTCGGCGAGTCAGGACGAGGGAGACACAACCATTCGACGGATCCGTCGGGAGCGATGAGGCATGTGGTCTCGCAGTTGGAGAGAAAGGCGTACTCGGCGATGGGAGGAAATTGGTTCACGTCGAGATGCACCTCGCGCATGGGACTTGCTGCCTTGTCCCGCTCTCTTGGCGGGTCACGCTCTCGCTGCCATGTCTTCTGAGCTCCAGGTCGGTGGATAATGCGCCCGTTCGATGCCTTACTGGCTGTCCTTCTCTTCGCGCGTCTGCCTCAAGCGCTTCGCTGTCGACCGTCATCTGCTTCGACTCGAGCTTCTGAGCCCGCTTCATACCCACCTCCACCTTTGCCTGCATGTCGGAGACCGCCACAACGACAAGTCCCGCCTGGCCCTTGTCGAGGAGCTCACCGAGGTCCCGGAGATCAGTGCGACTCATCCCTCCCACTGCATGGCCGGCGAGGGAGCCAAGCAGCGCACCCCCTCCACCCGTGACTAAGAGGAGGCCGCCGCCGATGGCCGCTGCAGGAAACAGAGCAATCACAAGACCGGTGGCCAACCCCACACCGCCACCGAGGACACCGCCAACCCGAGTCGGCGTCTCGTGCTTTTTGACGATCTTGACCTTGCCGTCTGCTCTTCGCTCCACTACCGCAGCGTCATACGCGTCAATGAGGCCAGCACTCATATGCAGCTCATGGATCGAGTCGTAATCGGCAAGAGCCTCGTCGATCTGATCCGTAGATCCCCGTGTAAGCCATCAGCGTGTCAATCGGCACGGCACCCCTCCCTGTCCCTGGAATCAAGGCCTAGCACGCACATTTCTGACCCGTCCATGAATTCTTCGCGAACAGCGAGTGGCAGATCCATCGCTCTGGGACTGATGTTCCGAGGGACCACCTCACCACTTGGGATTGCCTGTGGTCGTCGAACCTCACAGGTGGCGCTGCATCAACCGCGAACGGCATGCCTCGGACTCGTGAGGCTCCGCGGGAAGCGAAGTGCCCCGATTACGTGCCCATCCGGAGAAGCGCCATGGCGGCCGCGTCCCCCGACGCAGGCGTGCTACCTGATTCGTCAGAGGATCCGCCACTTGACTTGATCCTTGAGCCAGCATCCAGATTGGCCACATCGGCCGAGAATCTTTTGGAGAGGGGTTCACATGGAACGACAGGGCGAAGGATGGCTGCTCTTTGCAGCCACGATTCTGGGAATTGCTGGCATCATGCGCATCTTCGATGGGATCTGGGCTTTTCGCTATCACGGCGTCTTGCCTTCTGGCCTTGAGAACGCGCTCTTCGGCACGAGCCTCAAGACCTATGGCTGGCTCTATCTCGCCGTGGGGGCCGTGCTCATCCTCTGCGCGATCGGCGTCATGATGCGCTCATCGGTCAGCCGATGGGTTGGCATCTTTGCCGGAGCGGTGATGGCAATCACCGCTATCTGGTGGATGCCGTACTACCCGATCTGGTCCATGACCTACATCGCCCTCGGAGCATTGGTGATCTACGCCCTTGCCCAATACGGAGGTCGCGAGACCGTCTCTGGCTAGGGCATCGAAGGCTTGCCTTCACGAGAGCGACTGGGGCTCGGTTGCGGCCGAGCCCCAGTCGCTCCATCTCACGGAACGCCCGTTCGAGCCAAAGAGCGATCAGCGTTCGGGACAACCGTGACGCCCTGGTCGGCGGCGTCGAGGGCGCCGATGATCTGTCCCTAGACGATTTCCGTTGCAGTTGGTCTCGTGAGTAGCTCCACTCGTTCGCCCGCGGGATATCGTGCAGTCCCGGGTCGCTAGCTCATCGGGAAGAGCAGGGGACTTTTAATCCCAAGGTGCCGGGATCGAGACCCGGGCGGCCCACCACACATCTTTACGGTTCCACGAGCTCGTGCATCGAGAGCACCGATGCGCCGCGGAGGGACCCGGAGCGACTGAGCGTGGACGTCAGTCTTCGAAAGTCGGATCAGGCAGGACAGGGCGCGTCGACGCCTCCCTGGGGAGGGTCGGCTCGAAGGCCCACGCTGTGCATCACGGTGGCCAAGGCGAGAGTAGCTGCCGATGAGGTGCACGAGCTCGAAGAGCTGCGCCTCGTCGAAGGACCGAGCCAGCTGCTCCCACGTGGCGTTGGAGATGCGGAAGTCGTCGATCGTCTCGTCTGCCGCCAGGAGCAGCGCTCGTTCGAGCGGCGTCCACACCTCGCTCGTCCGGACCTTGCGCGACGGCGTAGAGCTGCTCGGTGCTGAGCCCTTCAGCGCTGCCCATCCGCACGTGCTGGTACCACTCGTAGGTCGACGAGGTCTTCCACGCCACGCGGCAGATGACGAGCTCTCTGAGCCGTGGCTCGATCATCGAGTCCGAGGAGGCCAGCATGTCGCTGAAGGCGAGCCACTTGTCCGCCAAGGCGACGTTGAGGGCGTAGAGACCCAAGACCGTCGGCATGGGCAGCGCATCGGGACCGCCGGAGAGGTAGACCTCAGGACGACGCAGATAGCGCAGCAGGACCTCTTTGGTCTCGGGAGACCACGACTCGACGGGCACGGGAGCGAGGCGCTCGTGACTCCGGTCGCTCATGAGCCCGCCACCGCCGGCTCACGCAAGCGACACGATGACCGCGTTGCTGGTCGCTGCTGCCTGGCGCAGCTTGGCCGCCGCCTGGTAGCCCTCTGAGTGGTACCACGCCCTTGCCTGTTCGGCGGAGTCGAACTCGAGGATCACGGTGCGTCCGGCCCAGGTTCCCTCGAGGACCTCACCGTGCTCTTCGACCGCGATCACTCGCGCGCCGTGCTCCACGATCGAAGGGCCCGACGCCTTCGAGTAGGCAGCCATGCCCTCAGGATCATGGATCTCTTCGGTCACGATGACGTAGGCCTTCGGCATGACGGCGCCCCTCACGGCTCGGGCTGAGACCTCCGAGCGTCGCCGGTGGTTCAGATGGCTCGCCCGTAGGATACCGATCTCCTCGATCGATGCTCAGGCTCGCACGTCGATCGCTGCCGCGTCACCGGTGCGCCGTGGGCAGCAACGTCGTCGCAGAGGCGGTGATCTGTGAGAATGCCCCCCTGGCGACGATCCGCTGCCGAGGGAGGTGCCGCGAGATGAGCAACGAAGCGTTCCATCCCGATCTGCGCGGCATCGCCAGGTTCCTCCCTCGAGCGACCACCGGGCCCTTCATCCTCAAGCTGACGAAGCCCCTCGCCAAGCTCGGGGACCGCAAGACCCCCCGCAGGCGTCATCACGGCGTCGACCGGGACGGCCTCGGTGCGGCTCTACGGCTGGACGCCAGGGGGGCCACCTCGCCCCGCGATGCTCTGGATCCACGGCGGCGGCTACGTCCTCGGCTCCGCCGCGCAAGATGACGAGGTCTGCTCCTATCTCTCGGAGCACGTCGGGATCCCTGTGGCGTCCGTCGAGTACCGCCTCGCCCCCGAGCACCCCTTCCCCGCTCCGCTCGACGATTGCTACGAGGCGTTGACGTGGCTGGCCCGCCAGGCATCGATCGACGAGACCCGCTTGGCGATCGGCGGCGCCAGCGCCGGTGGAGGTCTGGCGGCCGCATTGGCGCTGATGGCACGTGACCGAGGCGAGGTCTCCCCCGCGTTCCAGCTGCTCTCGTATCCGATGCTCGATGACCGCACGGCGCTGCGAACCGACATCGACCAGAGCAACTTTCGCCTGTGGAACAACAAGTCGAATCGCTTCGGCTGGGAGGCCTACACCGGCAAGCCCGTCGGATCCCCTGAGGTCTCCTACCTCGCCTCGCCGGCGCGCTGTGATGATCTCTCGGGTCTGGCGCCCGCCTGGATCGGCGTCGGCAGCTTGGACCTCTTCCACGATGAGGTGCTCATCTACGTCACAAGGCTGCGCGCCCAGGGCGTGGCGTGCGATCTCGACGTGGTCAACGGCGCCTTTCACGGCTTCGACAGCGTGCGGCCGAAGGCCGGCGTCGTGCGAGCGTTCCGAGCCTCCCAGGCCGAGGCGCTCCGTGCCGCTCTGCTCTAGAGGCCCACGTGATCGCGAAGCGCGCTGGGCGTTGACAGAAGGCGGCACCCCTCTTAGGGTCACGGGCGATCAGGAGGAGCACCTCTTCGATCACCGAGCGTCCGGGGGGACCATGGGATCTGTTCGTGGGAAGTCGCTCGCCGCACTGGCTGTCGCTGGCCTGGCTCTCGGTGCAGCCGCGTGCAGCTCTTCGGGATCCGGGGCGCCCTCCGTGACGCCCGCACCGACGGGGCAAGCACCCAAGGGCTCAGCGATCAAGATCGCGTTCATCTACTCGAAGACAGGCGTGGCGGCTCCTGAGAGCCAAGACGGCCCCATCGGGTTCCTCTCGAGGATCGACCTTGCCAACGCACAGGGCGGCGTGGAGGGGCACAAGATCGTCCCTCTCGTCTACGACGATCAGAGCAGCACGACCGGTGTCGCCACGGCGGTGAAGCTGGCCATCAGCCAGGGGGCCATCGGCATCGTGTCCGACACCGCCTTCATGTTCGCTGCTGCCCAGTTCCCCCAGCAGGCGGGCATCCCTGTCACCGGTGGCAGCTACGACGGCTTCGAGTGGGGCACGCAGCCCTACACCAACATGTTCGCCTCGGACCAGGGCAACGGCCTCAACCCGACCGTGCCCTACACCTTGTCCTCGGGAAAGTTCTTCAAGTCCCATGGCGCCACCGTCATCGGCAGCTATGGCTACAGCATCTCGCCGTCGTCGACCTATGGTGCGAACTCTGCCGCCAAGGCGTCGCTGGCGGTGGGCCTCAAGAACGGGGTGCTCGACACCACGGTGCCGTTCGGCAGCGTGGACTTCGCCACCGAGGCGCTCGCCGCCAAGACCGCCGGTGTCAACGGGATCTATGCGGCGCTCGACAACAACTCGAACTTCGCCTTGGAGACCGCGCTCAAGCAGGCTGGCGTCAACCTCAAGGCGGTCCAGTTCGAGACGGGCTATGAGCCCGACATCATCGGCTCGCCGGCCTGGCAAGAGGTCCAGGGGGCGTACTTCGGCACACAGTTCCGACCCACCTCGATCCCGAACGCCGGCACCATCCAGATGGTCAAGGCCATGCAGCAGTACCAGAATCGCAAACCGGCAGACTTCCCGACCTTCGCCATCTACGAAGGCTGGCTCGGTGCGGACCTCATGCTCAAGGGCATCGGGCTGGCCAGCCCCAACCCCACGTCAGCCAAGATCATCACGGATCTGCGCAAGGTCACGTCCTACAACGGTGACGGCCTGCTGCCCATCAACGTGGACTTCACGACCAACTTCGGCAAGGGCAACCCGATCGCCTGCGGCTGGAACATGAAGGCCGAGCCCAAGGGCTTCGTCGCTGACTCGACGGCGCCGCTCTGCTACCCGAACATCCCCGGCTCCACGTCGAAGACCGCTCCTAGCTGAGGCGAGCTCGGAGCGCGACCCTCACCACGACTCCGAGCAGCTCACGCCGCCGTCCGATAGTGCTGGCGCCAGATGACCTTGTAGACCCGAGTCCAGCGAGGGATCGACCGCAGCCCCGGGATCACCGGCAAGAGGACTAGTCCTGCCGTGAGGCCCATCATGATGGCCCAGACCTCGAGATCGCCGTTCGACGAGGAGTTCATCGGCGGTACCTGGTACCAGAGCGTGTAGAGCCACAACCAGGCTTGGCCTGGGTAGTTGCCCGTCTCGTTCATCATCCCCCACTGATCGCCCGACAGGTGCTGCTTGGTGGCGAGGTCAGCGAGATAGCTCCCGTCAGCGATGAACAACAAGGGCTTCGTGTAGTCGGTCCCGTAGAACTGGTGCGAGGCGAGCAGCGCACCGTCGAGCCCGCCGCTCTGGGCCATGGTGGTCAGCGAGCCGACCAAGGTCCCGACCGGGCCGTAGTCCCCGCTCGGGACCACGAGCAAGCCGCCTTGCTCGGTGGCCTTGGCGGCTGCCTTGGCGTAGGCGTCATTCCACGCAGCTTGCTGTGCAGGGCTCGCGGCGTGGTAGGCAGCGAGCGCCGCGGTCAGCTTCGGCTGGTTCGTCACGGTGGCGAGGGGTCCGAGCACGAAGTCGTTCGCCGTGTCGATCGGGTGATGGACGCCGAGCCAGTGCTCCGGCGTGAAGGCGCCGATGGACTGTGAGGACCCCGGCGTGTTGTTGTAGGGCGGTCCGTACGTGGCGGTGCCGCTCGTGTTGGCCAGCTCCGATTGGGCGGTCTGGGCGAAGTCCACGGGGTCGGCACGCGACCACGAGCTCAGCGTCACCGGTCGATCGTCAGGCGACGAGAAGAGCACCGACAACAACACCACGAGCAGCCCCACCACCACCAGAGCGATGAGGAACTCCTTGACGAGGTCGTAGGGGACGTAGGCGCCCTTCCACTCTTCGACGTCCCGATCAGGGTTGAACCGACGGGTGCGTCGCTCGCTTCGGTGCCGCAGTGCGGGGCTCATGAGCGCTCCTCGAGCATCTCGTCGGCAGTGACTTCGGTTGCAGCGTCGCCCGCACGTCGCCTGCAACCTCGCCTGGACCGTCGCCAGCAACCTCGCCTGGACCGTCGTCACCTTCATCGCCAGCCTTCGAGGCGTTGTCGAGTGCAAAAGGTGGGACGACCCCGCGGCGTCGAACCAGCAAGACGTGGAGCCCGACCAATGCCACCACCACCAGAGGCAGGAGCATGATGTGCCACATCAGCATCTGGCCGAAGTTCGTCACGTTGAAGATCGCTCCGGCGCCCGTTGAGTTGATGCCGTCTTTCGCCTGGGTGCTGATCCACTGCGAGTCGAAGTTCTGCTGGGAGAGGTAGCCGGTGAAGGCGGCGCCCACGGAGACCACGAAGGAGATCACCCCGGTCATCCAGGTGGCCCGTCGCTTGCCGCGCCACGCCGCCATGAAGAACTTCCCCCAGAGGTGGATGATCATGGCGAAGAAGAAGACCTCCACGCTCCAGAGGTGCAGCGAGTTCACGAAGAGACCCGTTGACGAGGTGTGCCACCACGAGGGTCCGAAGATGGCCAGCACCGACCCGGTGCCGATGACGACCACCAGGGCGGCCAACGTCAGCACACCGAAGACGTAGATCCACGACGCGACGTAAGCAGGCTGGCGATCGGGCATCAACCGCTCCGGGGGGAAGGCCTCCACCGCGCTGCGGCGGAGCTTGGCCGTCCACTGACCAGCGTCCTGCTGCAGCCCGCCAGCGCGGTCGCCAGCGATCTCCTGGTCTCGCTCAGTGTCCATGCTCATTGGTCGCCCCGACCATGTCGACGGAACGGGATGAGCAGCGCGGCGATGAAGACCACGACCATGAGCCCGATCAAGATCAGGTTCGCCACAGAGATCTGGATGAAACCCCAGCTGACGTAGTGGCCCGGCCGGTCCAGATCGAACACGGCACCGATCAACCCCGTCAGCGCCATTCCCAGTGCGGTCATGACCTCACCTCCTCGCCTTCAAGTGAAGATCGCTTGGGTCTCGCCGACTAGAGCCAAAGGTCCCAACCTCGGCGTCGCTCCGAGCGACGCTCGCCCCCGTCCTCGGTGGCGATCTCGGGCGTCGAGCGCACCGTCGCAGACCAGAGCCCCGGCCGCAGCGTGCGCTCCCGAGGGCGCTGGTAGGTTCGGTCACGAGGGACGGCGAAAGGAGGCTTCCATGTGGTTGGTTGCCGGACTCCTGATCGGCCTCATGGTCCTCGGCCTCCTGGTGGGGCTGCACACCGGGCCGCACACCCACGGCGTGGCCAGCGTCTTCGGCGTAGCCGCCGCCGCGTGGCTGATCGTCATGGCCACCCAGGGCCACACGCTCTCGCTCGTGATCGTCCTGCTCGTCGCCGTCGTCCTGATCACGACGGGCACGATCGCTCTCACCTGGCGAGGACTCTCCAACCAGGCAGCACTCCCGAGCGGCTCCAAGGCCAGCTCCCTCGAGGGGTCGCAAGGAACGGCGGTGACGGACCTGGGCCCTGAGGGCATCGTCAGGGTTCGAGGCGAAGACTGGTCGGCGCGATCGCTCAACGGCCAGGTCCACGCAGGAGACCGCGTCCAAGTCATCAACGCTGTCGGCGTGCGCCTTGAGGTCTGGGGCGAGGAAGATGGGCTCACGGGTCCACGGAGCAGTCACCGAGACCAAACAAGAAGGAGGCACGACATGATCGGTTCGATCTCAGCGGTGGGCGGGGTGATCATCGGCGTCGTCATCGCCGTGCTCGTCATCTTCCTGCTGGTCGTCGTGCGCAGCATCAAGATCGTCCGCGAGTACCAGCGCATCGTCCTGTTCCGCTTGGGCCGAGCGATCGGCGTGCGCGGGCCGGGCTTCGTGCTCATCAACCCGGTCACCGACCGGATCCGCCTCGTCGACCTCAGAGAGCACTTCTTGGAGATCACCCAGCAGACGGCGATCACCAAGGACAACGCCCCGATCTCCATCGACTTCATCATCTTCTACAAGGTCGCCGACCCCCAGGTCACCGTCCTCAGCGTCCAGAACTTCGCTGCTGCTGCCGAGAACGTGGCCGCCACCACGCTGCGCAGCGTGGTGGGTGACATGGCGTTCGATGACGTGCTGTCCAAGCGAGACGCCATGAACGCGATCCTCCGCACCAAGCTCGACGAGACCACCGAGCGCTGGGGCGTCAAGGTCACCAACGTCGAGGTCAAAGAGGTCAACCCTCCCCAAGGTGTCCAAGAGGCGATGACCCGCCAGATGTCAGCCGAGCGAACCCGCCGTGCCGTGGTGACGGAGGCCGAGGGCCAGAAGCAGGCAGCCGTCACCGTCGCCGAAGGCCAGAAGCAATCAGCGATCTTGGCTGCCGAGGGTGCTCAGCAGTCGGCGATCTTGGCTGCCGAGGGTGCCCGCCAGGCCGAGGTGCTGCGCGCCGAGGGCCTCGCCGCCGGTCTCGAGAAGATCGTGGCGGTGTCGAAGGACCTCGACGAGGTCACGATGCAGCTCCAGTACCTCGAGACCCTCAAGCAGGTCGGTCGTTCGAAGTCCACCAAGATCGTGGTCCCGATGGAGGTCGGCGGCGTGCTGAAGGGCATGAGCGAGATGCTCCGCCCGCTGGCCGAGGCGGCCGCCACCCCGACACCGCCCGAGGTGACCAAGGGAACCTCCGAAGCCAGCTGAGCGCCGCCCAGTCCGCCCGAAGCGCTGCTCGGCGCGTCGCTGCAGCCGGCTCGATAGGTTGAGAGGTGCTCGTTTTGAAGAGGAGATGACCATGGACGTGACCGACAAGATCTACATCAACGGAGCGTGGGTCCCCTCTGCCGGCACCGGCACCCTCCAGGTGTTCGATGCGACCTCTGAGGCGGTCCTCGCCACCATCCCAGAGGGCGTGAGCGAAGACGTCGACGCCGCGGTCGCCGCAGCCAAGGCCGCCTTCCCCGCGTGGTCTGCTCTCACTCCCGAAGAGCGCTGCGCGCTGCTCGTCTCGGTCGGCGAGGGTCTGGCAGCACGTGCTGACGAGATCGCAGAGCTGATCGCCCACCAGGTGGGCACCCCGCTCAAGATCGCCCAGCGGATCCAGTCTGGCTTGGGGCTCGGCGTGTTCGCCGGGCTGCCGAAGGCCCTCGCTGGCATCGAGTGGGAAGAGGAGATCGGCAACTCGCTCATCGTCAGAGAGCCAGTCGGCGTGGTGGGCGCCATCACCCCGTGGAACTACCCCTTCTTCCAAGCAGCCTTGAAGGTCGTCCACGCGCTGGCTGCGGGGTGCACCGTGGTCCTCAAGCCCTCAGAGGTCGCACCACTCGACGCCTTCGTCATGGCGGAGGTGATCGACGAGGTGGGCCTGCCCGCCGGCGTCTTCAACCTCGTGATGGGCACCGGCCCCGTCGTCGGGGAGGCCATCGCTGCACACCCCGACGTCGACGCTGTCACCTTCACCGGATCCACACGAGCCGGCATGCGCGTCATGCAGGTCGGGGCGGAGACGATCAAGCACGTGAGCTTGGAGCTCGGAGGCAAATCGGCCAACGTGATCTTGGAGGACGCTGACTTCGCCAAGGCGGTGCCGGCTGGCGTCTACTCCGCCTTCTTCAACGGAGGCCAGACCTGCACGGCGCCGACGAGGATGGTGGTCCCCCGCTCCAAGCTCGCCGAGGTCGAGGAGCTGGCCGTGCAAGCGGCGAGCTCGTACACCGTCGGCGACCCCTTCGATGACGCCACCAAGCTCGGCCCCATGGCGTCCGGCGCCCAGCGAGACCGCGTGCGCGGCTACATCACCACAGGCATCGACGAGGGCGCCACCCTGCTCACCGGTGGACCCGACGCACCCGAGGGCCTGGACAAGGGCTTCTTCATCCAGCCCACGGTGTTCTCGAACGTGGATCCGAAGAGCACCATCGCCCAAGAAGAGATCTTCGGCCCCGTGCTCTCGATCATCGCCGTCGACTCCGAGGAGGAGGCGCTCGAGGTGGCCAACGACTCGATCTACGGGCTCGCCGGTTCCGTCTGGGCAGCCGACGACAGCCACGCCCTCCGCTTCGCTCGTCAGATGCGCACCGGTCAGGTCGACGTGAACGGCGGAGCCTTCAACCCCGAGGCCCCCTTCGGTGGCTACAAGCGCTCTGGCATCGGCAAGGAGCGCGGCCGCTACGGCATCGAGGAGTTCTTGTCCATCAAGTCGCTCCAGCGCTAGGCAACGCGCCTCGCTCGGTGCGGCGCTCCGGTGCGGAGCCGATCGCTCTCTAGGCTTCGTCCATGACCACTCGCTTCGTCTCTTGGAACGTCAACGGCATCCGTGCCGTCGAGCGCAAGGGCCTCTTCACACCCTTCGTCGATGAGCTGAAACCCGACGTGATCTGCCTGCAGGAGATCAAGGCCGAGTCACACCAAGCCACGTGCGATCGCACCGGCTACGAGGAGCACTGGTACTCAGCGGCCAAGAAGGGCTACTCCGGCACGGCGATCTTCACCAAGCAGCCAGCGCTCGCCGTCACGCGCGGCCTGCCGAAGCGGATCGGGACCAAACACGGGCTCAAAGAAGACGTCTTCGGCGACACCAACGATGAAGGTCGCGTCATCACCGTCGAGTACGACGAGCTCTACCTGGTGAACGTCTACACCCCGAACGCCAAGGGAGACCTCAGCCGGCTCAGCATCCGTCACGAGCGATGGGACCCGGCGTTCTTGGCCTACGTGACCAGCTTGCAGAAGAAGAAGCCCGTGGCCATCTGCGGGGATCTCAACGTGGCTCACACCGCAGATGACCTGGCCAACCCCAAGCCCAACGTCGGCAAGGCCGGCTTCACCGATGAAGAGCGAGCCGGGATCCAAGCGCTCCTCGACGCTGGCTTCGTCGACACCTTCCGCCTCTTCACCCAGGGCAACGGGCACTACACGTGGTGGTCCAACTTCTCGGGGGCGAGAGCTCGCAACGTCGGGTGGCGCATCGACTACTTCTTGGTCTCGCCGGATCTTGCCGACAAGGTGGTGGCAGCCGAGATCCATGCCTCGATCATGGGCAGCGACCACTGCCCTGTCAGCATCACCCTCGACCTCTAAGGCACCGCCAGCTCGTCTCGAGCGACCGGCGAGGTTGGACCCCTTCGATCCCCGAGCGTCGACCGAGATGCTGGCTGTGACCACACACGGCTGGTACCGGTCCTCAAGAGCCCTGGCCGCCGTGGAGCGGCGGCCAGGCTGCAACCTGTGGCTCCTGCGTGTTGCGCTGGCGACTGCTTCTCCGACGAGGGCTTCCTCAGTGCACGCCGAAGATCAGGATGATGCCCACGAGCACCAAGAGCCCCGCGCCGAGCTCACCGGCGCGCCGCTCCACCCGAGCGCCAAGTCGGCTGCCAAGCTCCAAGCCCAACAAGGTCATCACCACGCTCACCACCGCGATGGCGAGGAGCGCAGCAAGGAGGGAGCCGTCTGACGCTCCGAGGGCGAGGCCCACGAGCAGGTTGTCGATGCTCAACGCCGCACCGACCAGCAGGAGTCGGCCGAGTGCGATCTCATGGGGAGGCTTCTCCTCGCGCACGCGACGAGCCGAGATGATGCCCCAGACGCCTGTGGCGATGAGCAAGCCGCCTCCGAGGACTGAGGCCGCCCCTCCGAGAGGGCCGCTCAGCTGGCGACCGAGCGCAAGGCCGACGAGTGGCATCAGCGTCTCGAAGGCACCGAAGGCGAGACCGACCTTCAGCCTGGTCCTGCGATCCACCCCGCTCACGCCGATGCCGATCGCGGCGGCAAAGTTCCCGAGCCCCACGGCCAGCGCGACGACGAGGACGTCGATCACTGCTCAGCGACCGTCAGGGAGGCGGTGAGCGATCCGTACCCTCGGGCGACGCTCAGGTCGTCGGAGCACGCTTGGAGGCCGCGTGCTGTTCGTGGATGGTCTCGAGCGAGACCGACCGGCGATTCCCACGGTGCTGGGGATGGTGCTTCGGGCAGGCGAGGTAGGGCGTCCCGGGCACCGGTCGGCCAAAGCGGGCGCACCCTCTCACGTGACAGCTGTGGTGACGCCAGAGGGCGAAGACGCCCGCGACCAGCGTGGCTTCGCCGATGTCCGAGCCGAAGCCGCTCCAGAACCCGTAGTACGGACCTGATTCGTTGACCGTGCCGGTGTGCACCTCGAACCAGTGGAAGTAGAAGTCGTGCCAGAGCGAGAAGACGATCGCCAGCACCACGACGAGGCCCACCAAGGCGAGCACCTTCCAGCGCATCGCCAGGCGGTCATAGGCGGCGATGAGGCCGGCTTCTTCGCCATCGAGATCCTCGACGAGGCGATCAGGCTCGCTCTCGAGCTCCTCAGCAGCTCCAGGCGCCTCGTCGGGCTTGGCGGCATCGATCTCCTCGCTCACCGCATCTCCTCGTCGTCGGCACTCTCGACTGCTCCAAGCAGCCAGAGCTTCGCTGTCGGCCCAGGTTACGACGCCGACGCAGCGGCGAGGAGCCTCTAGGCCTCGGTGGGTCCGGTCTCGTCCTCATCGCCGGGCTCGTCGTCACGGTCGTGGTCGGCGCCAGCCGGACGATGGCGCGGATCGACGTCAGGACCAGCCCAGAAGCTCGGGGCGTCGCTGGCCGGGAAGGATTCCTCGCTGGCCTCGTCGACCGCGTCGCTCTGGCGTGCGGCATCGGCCTCGCTGTGCTCGTCCATGGTGCTCCTCTCGGAAGCGATCACCGCCCCTCTCCTTGAGGTCTACTCGCCGATCGCCCGGTCGGGCGCGAGTAGCGATGTCCTGTCCTGGGTAGGGATGAAGGAGACCCAGAGAGGGGAGGAGCCATGAGTGACCACGACCAGGAGATCGGCTTCACGCCGTTGGAAGAGGATCGAGCGCTCATCGAGCGGATCCTGGCTCGACTCGACGAGACGACCGACCTGACCGAGCGAGCAGACCTCGCCGCAGAGCTCGTGCGAGCCGTCTCTCGCTACGAAGACGTGATGGAGCGGGCCATGGAGCCCGCTCTCCGCCGCTACCTCCCCACCCAGGAGATCGAGGCGATCGACGTCGCTCGTGAGGAGATGCGCGCCGCGCTCGACGTCATCCACCAACGCACCACGCACGTCGATCCGCGCAACGTGCACCGAGGCGACGCCCAAGGCTTCGAGGACGCCCTGGACGTGGCCATCACGGAGCTGGTCGGGTTGCTGGCCCTCGATGACCGGGCAAGTCGCGCCCTGTGGCAGGCCCTTTCGGAGGAAGAGCGACGCCAGCTCGAAGGGGAGGTCGGGCACGCCTCTCGGCACGCCTCTGAGCAGCCTCATCCGCCGAAGACCGCTCTCGGACGCCTGGTGTCCAACGCCAAGGTCAAGATGGATCACTCGATGAGAGACGTCTCGACGCGCTCGAAGGAGGCGCGCTCGACGCTCAAGCCCTCGCCCTAGCCCTCCTCTAGCGCGGTGCTCCAGCGGAAGGCCAAGAGGGCCACGTCGTCTTCGTTGTTGCCCTCGAGCAGCGAGTCGAGCACGGAGCTGACCAGCTGATCGAGCGGACCTTGGCTCTCGGCAGCGGCTCGTGCCAGCCGCGCAAGGCCCTCGTCGAGCATCTCACCTCGTCGCTCCACCAGGCCATCGGTGTAGGCGAGCAGCGCCGTCCCAGGGGGGATCGAAAAGGACGTCGACACGTAGGGATCGGCCGAGATGCCGAGCGGCGGGTTCACGTGGGTAGGGAGATAGGACGCTCCGTCGGGGCCGATGAGCAACGGCGAGGGGTGCCCGGCGTTCGCCACCGTCACCGTGTGCGTCACGCTGTCGCCGACGCCGACGAGCACCGTGGCGAAGTGACCGTCCTCTTTCAGATCGACCTGCCGTGCGCAGAGGTCGAGCGCCACTTCGGGCGGATGTCCTTCGACGAGGTAGGCGCGCAAGGTGTAGCGAAGCCGAGCCATGACCGTGGCGGCGCTCACGCCTCGCCCTGAGACGTCACCGACGACGAAGGCGAACGTGGTCTCGTCGATCCCGATGATGGAGTACCAGTCGCCGCCGACGTCGACGCCCACGGCTCCGGCCACGTACGACGAGGCGATCTCGAGATCGGGGATCTCGGGGTTCCTCAGCGGCAGCAGTGCCCGCTGGAGCTCTTCGGCGATCGAGCGCTGCTCGCCGTAGAGGTGGCCGAGCTCGTCATAGAGGCCGGAGATCACGTAGGAGTCCTCCGCCGTGTTGCGCCGCCGCCGCACGAGCTCTTCGGCCGCCACCGCACCGAGAGCGGTCAGCAGCACGCCGCCGATGAAGAAGACCCAGGGGAGCTGCAGACCGAACGAGCCCCCGAGCTGGCCCTGCTCGGCGGCCACCAGGGTGACCACGGTGTCGCCAAACGGCTCGGTCACCGTCGTGGTGTCGCCCGTGAGGGGGAGCTGCGAGAGCGGGAGGTCAGTGGTCGCCAGGGCGGAGGGGACCTGCTTGCGGCCCAGGTAGGTCGCGAAGGACAGGCCGTCGAAGGCAGAGTCGCTCTCGACGGGCACACGACGGCTCGGGGGGATCGCTCGCTCGGCGTAGATCATGAGGCTGTGGTCAGTCTGATCGGCCTGGGCGTAGGCGATGCGCTTGACCTCCTTGGTCGGCGCACCGGCCACAGCGAAGGAGTCCGTTCGCCGCGCCCGACGCATCAGTGCCGCTGCCTCCGGAGAGGAGGGAGCCACCAGGGGTGCGAGGCCCACGTGAGCCAAGACCTTGGGGCTCGAGCCAGAGGCATCCCACAACGAGGCGGAGACGAAGGGCTTGCCCTTGCCGACGTAGTCGTCCATGAACGCCGCGAACTCCTCGGTGTTCCCGCTCGTCGCCAGCTCGATCTGGAGGGCGGTGCCCAGGGGATCGGTGATCCCGAGGATCGACGATTCGATCACCGCACCTGCCTGGCGAGTGTGGACGTCCAAGAGGCGATGCTCGTTGCGATCGTTGAGCGCCACGGCCGTGTAGGTGAGCCCCGCGGTGAGCATCATCCCCACCACGACCACCAAGACCACCACCCGCTTGGGCGTGAGGGTGAACACCGGGCGCGGCGGACGAAGGGCGTCCCCATCGTCCCGTCTGACCGACGGCCCGACGTCCGACTGCTCGCTCATCCGCACCTCAGTTTCACAGACAGCCTCGTGACGTGGACCTCAAGAATGACAGCACCACGAACCACCCACAAGCGGAACGATCTTCTCCTCTCCCGTGACCTGAGGGGGCGCGGGTGGTTTCGCATCCCGCGCCGTGGGTAGGTCTCCCGATGCCAGAAGAACGGCGGGGTCCAGCGATGGTCAAAGAGCACGACGGTTTCAACCTCATCGAGATCCTCTATCGAGACCATGCTGCGATCCACGATCTCTTCTGGCGCCTGCGTCGCAGCGCCGAGCACGATCGAGGCGTGCTCTTCGACGAGCTCACGGCCCTCATGATCCGCCATGAGGTGGCCGAAGAGGCAGTGGTCTTCCCGTTCCTCTCGTCGCTCCCAGGAGGCACCGACCTCGCTGCTCCCCGCCTCCAGGAGCAGCAGCGCGCCGAGGAGGATCTCATCGCCCTCAGCCAGCTCGATCCGAGCCACCGCAGCTTCGTTGACGGCGTCGCCCGGCTCGAGGCCGCGTTCATGGCCCACGTGGCGAGGGAGGAGGCCGAGATCTTCCCCATGGTCGAGCTCAACGCCACGATCAGCGTGGTCGAGCACCTGGGCACTCGCTACGAGGCCTCGCGACACTCCTCGGTCTCCATCCCCACCCGGAGCGCAGCGATCAGCACCGAGGATCGAGCGAGCACGATCAGCTCGATGATCCAACGGATCAGGCGGGCAGTGAAAGCCTCGTGAAGCGGAGCGTGAGGTTTGAGGAGATCTCCCGACGGGCATCGTTTCTCCGAGCCCCGCTGCGGGGCTCCTGATCGAAGGGAAAACAAAATGGTCCTGTTGTTGGCGTTCTTGGTGGTGTTGCTCCTGGCAGGTTTGGGCTTCGCCCTCCACTTCTTGTGGATCGTGGCACTGATCGCGCTGGTCTTCTGGGTCATCGGTGCAGCCATCGGCCGAGGGGAATCAGCCGGATCAAATCGCTTCTACCGCTGGTAGGAGGCGACGCCGAGCGTCGCGCACCCCCCCGGGAGGGACGCTCACGGCGCAGCAGAGGGCCGGGCTCGCACCACGGGTCCGGCCCTCTGCGCGCCCTTAGGGCTCGGTCGTGAACGACGCTCGCAACGTCGCCAACGACGCGGCGATCAGTCGAGAGACGTGCATCTGGCTCACCCCGACCTGGGCCGCGATCTCCGACTGCGTGAGACCGTCGACGAAGCGGAGGAACAAGATGCGCCGCTCGCGCTCAGGCAGCTGTTCGAGACCAGCAGCGAGGATCTCGCGATCTTCAGCTCGGACGAAGCCCGCGTCGAGCTGTCCAAGACGGCCTGCGATCGTCATCTCTTGACGGTCAGGAGCGTCGATGGAGGTCGTGCGGTAGCCGTCGCCCGCCTCCATGGCCTCGAGGACCGCCTCGGTGGTGACGTTCAGCTCGACGGCGAGCTCCGCCACGGTAGGCGGTCGCCCCAGCTGGTGCGTGAGCTCTTCGGTGGCGTGCCCGAGCTCGAGGTAGAGCTCCTGGACGCGACGCGGGGCCCTGATCGCCCACCCGCGATCGCGGAAGTGGCGCTTCAGCTCTCCGAGGATCGTGCGGGTGGCGAACGTGCTGAACTCCACCCCTCGATCGGGATCGAAGCGATCGACAGAGTGCAGCAGGGCGAGCGAGGCGACCTGCTCGAGATCGTCGGGACTCTGGCCTCGATAGGCGAAGCGGCGCGCCAGCTGCCGAGCGAGACCGAGGTGCGCCTCAACCAGCTCATTGCGAAGCCTCTCGTCCCTCGTCGCCGCAAACCGGACGAACATCTCAGAGGTGTCGTGGCGCCCTGTGCTGCCCATCATCACGCGGAGGCGTGGGCTCGCCTCTTGCGCAGCCATGACGTCTCAGGGTCGTCGGGACCACCGAGGCCATGCTCGTCGACCAAGGCGTCGATGATCTGCAGCGAGAGTGAGAGCGAGAGCTCGTCGAGGGCTTCGCTCGTCGGAGGATCCGAGGCGTTCGGCACGAACCTGCACGTGACGTCCACCTGGTCGTCGTCTCGAGTGAAGCACAGAGCGAGCCGGCCCCCGTCTCGATTGCGGATCAGCGAGACGCACAGCTCGTCGACCGCAAGACGCAGGTCCTCGACCTCCTCGAGGTCGAACTCGGCCCGAGCGGCGACGGCCGCCGCCGTGAAGCGCACGACCATCAGCAGATCGGGATCCACTGGCATGGTGAGCTCGATCACCTCGCTCATGAAGCCATCGCTTCGTCGAGGGAGCCGTGCAGCGGGAAGAGGTCCGTGAGCCCCGTGATCTCGAAGACCCGAAGGATCCGGGGATCCGACGCCACCACGCTCATCGTCCGGCCCTCGTTCTGCGTGCGCTTCCACGCGCCGATCAGCACGCCCAGGGCAGTCGAGTCGATGAAGGTCGTGCCCGAGAGGTCCACGATCAGCGAGGCGGCTCCCGCGTCGAGGACTCGATCGAGCACGGCGCGGAGCTCAGGTGCGGTCGCCAGGTCGATCTCGCCGACTACCGAGATCACCTCGACCTTCTCGTGAGAGTGCTCGTGCACCTCAAAGTCGTGTTCGGCCATTGTCCCTCCTGGCATTAGCTCGGCTCCCTACGAGTACAGCTGTCCCAGAGGACACAGACCGTGCATCTATGTCGTACCCGGGGAGCTGACGTCGAAACCTTGGAACCACCGTGATTCTCCAACAGCATGTCACCTGCTCTCGACAACCGGCCTCTGAGACCACGGGGTGCCAGCGCCGATGCTCCTGCGGCGAGGCGGTAGAGGCGGGGATCTAATTCAGGCAGGTCGACGGAGGATCTGGAGGATCCTCGTGGCGATGGTGTCGAGCTGGTCGGGTCGGGCGATCCGATCGCGCTGGAGCTCGAAGATGGCCTGCTCGAGCAGATGGAACTCCACGAGCACGCCCAGGTGCTCGAGCTCTGCGGGGACGAAGGGAGCGCCGCGTGTCGTCTCGAGGTACCCGCGCAAGAACGTGCCGGAGACCCACCGGAACCACGTCGAGACCCACTTGGTGACCATGCCCTCCGGAATCGCCGCCGTGAGATCGCGCTCGATCCGCTCAGAGCCCAGTCGAGCTGCGTTCTCGAGAGATCGGACCATCCCAGCCAGGTCGACGGCGCCGGGCTGCTTCGCTCGACGTTGGACCGGTGAGCGCCCGGGCTCTCCCTCGAAGCCCACGATGCCGAAGTCTCGGCCTCGCCAGGGGAGGTTGGTGAGCTGGCAGTCACCGTGGACGCGGATCTTCTCGACCGTCATGGGCGTCGACGGAAGCCGACGGAGATGATCGAACAGCTCGGCCTCGATGCCGGCGAGCGCTTGGAGGCTCTTCGGGTCGTGCTCGTCGACGTCGACGAGGGCTGCTCGAGCCATGCGCCTCGTCCGGTGGTACATCGCTTGGCGCTCACTGAGGCTCAGGGGCTCAGGTCGGAGATCGGGCTGCTCCCGATCGGAGCTGAGCGCGAGGTGCAGCGATCCCACCAGGTGGCCGATCTGCAGCGCCCACTCCTGGTGCGGGCCGAGCAAGGCGTGGTCGGCGGGGTACGTCGAGGTGACGACGTCGACCATCCGCACCGGTTCGAGCATCTCGATGTCGTGCGTCATGCCGTGGGCGAGCGTCTCTTCCAAGCTGTGGACCAGCGCGTCGACCACGTAGTCGAGGCCCCCCGATTCGTGGACGAGGTACTCCTCGAGGGCCACCAACGTGGACGCCGTCTCCCCTCCCGTGCCCGAGCGAAGCTCGAGGCACCCGGCAAACCGCGGTGAGGCATCGAACTTCGCTCCGTCGCTGAGGAAGGACACGAGCTCGACGCCAGGCGACGGCCCTTCGATCAGGCGCCGGGTCACCTTGACCACCAGGCGATCGTCGACCACCGAGGCATCCGTGGTGCTGGCGTTGGCCAAGGGCTCGATGGTCCCCGTCGCCACGCTCTTGGCCAGACGGCTGAGTGCGGGCGTGGCGAGACCGGTGATGACACGGGCCCCCGGGCTCAGTGTCCCCTCGGTGCCGCCACGATGCTCGACCTCTGCGATGAGCGCCTGCACAAAGGCCGGCAGGGCTACCGCGTCGACGAGATAGCCCGAGCCGGCAGTGGTGGTGAGCGCGGCGACCACGGCGTCGGGTCGCTCCCTCGCCAGCCGCTCACCTCGAGCCTTCGAAGCGAAGCCGAGCGCGAGGAGGTGCCGCTCGGGCTCCCCGAACTCGAAGGTCACCTCGATCTCGGCGAACACGGCGGTCTCGGGGGTGAGCGATGCCGCGTCGTCGGCGAGGGCCATCGTGCCCTTGAGCGATGCCGTGGCGACCAGGCGACCCTCGTCTCGGAGCCAGTCATGACCCTTGTAGTAGCTCGTCAGCGCCTTGTCGAGCGGTCCGTTGGGACCGTCAGCCAGCACGTCGAGCCATGAGCCGTCGACCTCGATCGTGGGCCGAGAGCCCGCCTCGGTTGCCGGCTCGTTCTCCACCGAGAACCAGAAGAAGCCGTGGGGTCCCATCGTGAGCGGATAGGGGTCCTTGCCGATGACCGGGAAGGGCGTGTTGCCGAACATCTCGCAGAGCGTTGCTCCCTCGAAGGCAGAGAGGTCGAGCTCCGCGCTCTGCGCGAAGCGTGACAGGTTGACCACCACCAAGAGGCGCTCACCTTCGAGCTCGCGGACGAAGGCCAGGATCTTGCGACTGCCCGCCTTGAGCATCGTGAGCGAGCCCCGAGAGAAGGCGGGGTAGCGGCGACGGAGCTGGATGAGCCGACGCATCCACCACAGCAGCGAGTTGGGGTCATCGTCTTGGGCTTCGACGTTGACCACCTGCTCGGCGAAGGCAGGCGAGTTCACGATGGGCAAGAAGAGCTGGTGGGGAGCCGCTCGAGAGAAGCCAGCGTTGCGGTCCGCGTCCCACTGCATCGGGGTGCGCACGGCGTCGCGGTCTCCGAGGTAGAGGTTGTCCCCCATCCCGATCTCGTCGCCGTAGTAGATCACCGGCGTGCCGGGCAGCGAGAAGAGCAGCGCGTTCATCATCTCGATCAGGCGACGGTCGTTGCCGAGCAAGGGGGCGAGCCGGCGCCGGATACCCATGTTGACCCGAGCTCTCGGGTCCTGCGCATAGGCGCGGTACATGTAGTCCCGCTCCTCGTCGGTGACCATCTCCAGCGTCAGCTCGTCGTGGTTGCGAAGGAACAGCGCCCACTGGCACCCCGGCGGCGGATCGGGAGTCTCCGCCAGGATGTCGACGATCGGGAAGCGATCCTCTTGCTGAGCGGCCATGAACATGCGCGGCATCAAGGGGAAGTGGAAGGCCATCTGGCAGCGGTCACCCTTGCCCATGTACTCGACGGCATCCTCAGGCCACAGGTTGGCTTCCGCCAGCAGCATCCGATCGCTGAAGCGCTCATCGATGTGGGAGCGCAGCTCTTCGAGGAGGGCGAAGGTCTCCGGCAGGTTCATGCACGTCGTGCCCTCTCGGGCGAAGAGGTAGGGGACGGCGTCGAGTCGAAGGCCGTCCACGCCTTGTTCAAGCCAGAAGTCGACGACCGAGAACATCTCGTCGCGCACCACCGGGTTGTCCCAGTTGAGGCTGGGCTGATGCGAGTAGAAGCGGTGCCAGTAGTACTGGCCCGCCTCGGGGCTGTAGGCCCAGTTCGACGTCTCGAAGTCCGGGAAGATGATCCTGGCCTCTGAGAAGCGGTCCGGCGTGTCGCTCCAGAGATAGAAGTCTCTCGCTGGCGAGCCGGGCTCCGAGCGGATGGCCCGCTGGAACCAAGGGTGCTGATCCGAGGTGTGCGCCAAGACGAGCTCGGTGATGACCTTGAGGCCGCGGGCATGTGCTTCCTCTAAGAGCACCGAGACGTCGTGCAAGGTGCCGAAGCTGGGATTGACGCGGCGATAGTCCGAGATGTCGTAGCCGTCGTCTCGAAGCGGCGAGGGGTAGAACGGCAGGAGCCACAGCGCGGTGACCCCGAGCTGCTGGAGGTAGTCGAGTCGCTGGATGAGCCCCGGGAAGTCGCCGATCCCGTTGTTGTCGCTGTCTTGGTAGGAGCGGACGTGCAGCTCGTAGATGACGGCGTCTTGGTACCAGTGGCCCTCAGCGATGGGCTCGGTTCCCCGATCGAGGATCTTGCGTCGGCTGCCGCTCACGTGGTCGGCTCCCACGAGCGTGCCGTCATGCGAAGTGCGACCAGCTCCTGCCTCGCCATGCCACCACCACCTACCCCGTCACGGTGCCCACGACACCTGGTCCAATCGCGAAGAGATCAGCCTCGCGCTTTCGTGCTCCTGATGGTTGGGCATCGTACGTTCTGGGTAGCGCTCTGTTCGCAAGAGAACAGGATCTCCCGATGACGATGCGTCCCTCACGGCCAGCAGCAGCCCTCGCGAGCCACCACGCTCGCGCTCTACACTCGTCGAACCTCGTCTCGTCCTCGTCGAAACGGTGCCGTCTTGGCCGATCTTGAGATCACGCTGCCCCCCGACGCACGCTCGGTGCGCGTCGCACGCGAGGCGATCCGGCGGAGTCTCGAGCGGTTTCCCGCGGAGTGCGCCGAGGTGGCGGCGGCGATCGTGAGCGAGCTCGTCTCGAACGCCATCCGTCACGGCTCGCCACCCATCAGGCTGCAGGTGGCCACAGAGCCCACTCGCATCGTCATCACCGTCTCCGATGCGAGCAGCGCCGAGCCGGTGGTCAAGACCGCCTCTCCCCTCGACCAGCAAGGCAGGGGCCTCGAGATCGTCGAGGCCCTCTCTGACCGCTGGGGTGTCACCCAGGATGAGAACGGCAAGTCCGTCTGGTGCGAGCTCGATGTGGTGCCAGCTCGTCGCTGAGCCCGGCGGAGCGATGCGCTCGGATCGCTACCCAGCGCCCTGTTGGATCAGCGAGGAGGCTCGGCCAAGCTGGCTGCCAGCTGAGCGAGGAGGTTCACGCCACCGCGAAGCGCACCGTTGAGGTTCTTGTGCTCTGCCGCCACGGCGTGGGCGCGCTCGCCCACGGCCGCCTCCGCTTGGCGCACCACCTCTGAGAGGTCCTTGCCTTCGAGCATGATCCGGCCCTGCGCTGCCTTGTCAGAGACGGTGCCTCGAACATGGTCCACGACCTGTGACGCAGCGTGGGTCGCTCTCTCACGAGCTGAGCTCGCCAGGGCTCGCCCGACCACGTCGACGAGCATGCCGACCGCGGCGCCGGCCACGGCTCCGACGAGCATCTTCTTGAACGCGCTTGGCATGGTGATCACCTCTCTGTGCGCGCCAGGTGCGCGCTGTTTCGCTTCTCCCCTCTCCTATGCCCTCGAGGGTCGATCCTCACTCCTCTGGCCTTCGCCCCGAGCTCGAACGTGCAGCGCGCCGCTGCGCGGCTCCGAGCGCTTGTTTGGCGACCGGGGCTGGTGGGCATCATCACCTGGCGCCCCCCAGCACAAGGAGCAGCACCATGGCCGACGAGACGACGCCACGAAGCGAGCAGCACCCGACCACCGACGACGCCGGCCATCGCGCCCCGAGCGACGAGTTCTCGCAGTCGGCGGGGCTCGACGGGCCGCTGCTGCTCCAGGATCACTACCTGCTCCAGAAGATGGCGCACTTCAATCGGGAGCGTGTGCCCGAGCACGTGGTGCACGCCAAGGGCCACGGCGCCTTCGGCTTCTTCGAGGCCACCGAGGACGTGAGCGAGCTGTGCGCCGCCGAGTTCCTCACCAAGGGGACGATCACCCCGGTCTTCGCCCGCTTCTCGACCGTGGCTGGCGAGCAGGGCTTCGCGGACACCGTTCGCGACCCGAGGGGCTTCGCGCTCAAGATGTACACGAGCCAGGGCAACTACGACCTCGTCGGCAACAACACGCCGGTGTTCTTCATCCGCGATCCGTCCAAGTTCTCAGACTTCATCCACTCCCAGAAGCGGCGCGCCGACACCGGGAGGACCGATCACAACGGTCAGTGGGACTTCTGGACGCTCTCGCCAGAGAGCGCCCACCAGGTGACCATCCTCATGTCTGATCGCGGCACGCCGAGGACCATCAGGAACATGAACGGCTACGGCTCGCACACCTTCTTGTGGTCGAACGCCGCCGGAGAGCGCCACTGGGTCAAGTACCACTTCAAGACCGACCAGGGCGTCGAGAACTTCACCGACGCCGAGGCCAAGGCGATGACCGCCGAAGACCCCGACTTCCACCGAGCCGACCTCTGGGACGCCATCGCTCGGGGCGAGCACCCCAGCTGGACCCTCGAGATGCAGGTGATGGCGTTCGAGGACGCTGCGGACTATCGCTTCAACCCCTTCGACGTGACCAAGGTCTGGCCGCACGAGGACTACCCCGCGATCCCGATCGGCCGGCTGGTCCTTGACAAGAACCCTGAGAACTACTTCGCCCAAGTTGAGCAAGCCGCGTTCGAGCCGTCGAACCTGGTACCGGGCATCGCAGCCAGCCCCGACAAGATGCTCCAGGGACGCATGTTCAGCTACCCCGACACGCATCGCTACCGGATCGGACCGAACTACCTCCAGCTGCCCATCAACCAGCCACGCGTCGACGTGGCGACCTACAACCATGACGGTCCGATGACGTTCACGCCCGCCAGCGACCCTGTCTACGCACCCAACAGCTACGGAGGTCCGAGCGCTCAGCCAGAGGCTGCCGACGAGATCCCCTTCGACGTCTCCGGCGAGATCGTCCGCAGCGCCTACCGAGCCCATCGGGACGACGATGACTTCGTCCAGGCCCGGGCCCTGGTCCGTGACGTGATGAACGACGAGGATCGCTCGCATCTGGTCACCAACGTCGCCAATCACGCACTCCACGGCCCTGGGCTCGATGCGGACGTGGCTCGTCGCGTGGAGGAGTACTTTACGAAGATCGACACCGACCTCGGCAAAGCCGTCGGCGTCGCCCTCCACGAGGGGTAACCGCCACCAAGGCGACGTGGTCCCTCTCCACGAGGAGCGGTCCACCAGGGAAGTGAGAGCCATGCCACGGACCGACAGCCGAGCGCTGATGAGCCGCGCCCTGCACCAGCTGGGCGACCTGTCGGCGCGCGCCTCGGTCGCCGTCGCAGCGGCGATCCTCGTGGCCGGCTTCGTCATCGCCCTGGCCATCGCGGGGTTCCCGTCAAGCTGGGAGAACGGCTTCGCTCTCGCGACCTCGGCGATCACCTTGATCATGGTCTTCACCATCCAGCACACCCAGACTCGCCAGCAGACGGCCATCCAGGCCAAGCTCGACGAGCTCATCCGCACCTCGCCGGAAGCCGACGACCTCCTGGTCAAGATCGAATCGGCCCATGATGACGAGCTGGGCGAGATCGAGAAGAGCTCGCTCGAGCACCACGTCTCGGTGCGCAGCACCGATGACGACGAAGGAGGCGAGGCCTAGGTGTCGAGCGCCCAGAGCAACCCCGCCGGCCCCCGAAGTCGCACAAGCGCGGAGAGTGAGCAACGATGGAGGGTGTGAGCACGTTCACCCACTGGCTCTGCGACCTCGACGGCGTCCTCATCAGCGACGACGGTGCCATCGACGGTGCCGCCGACTTCCTCAAGCGCCTGAGCGCCACTGAGAAGTCCTACCTGGTGCTGACCAACAACTCGCTCTACTCGCCCGAGGACCTTCATAAGCGTCTGGCCTCGATGGGCCTTGACGTCGCCCCTGAGCTGTTCTGGACGTCTGCGCTGGCCACGGCGCGCTACGTCCACGACCAGCGGCCCGACGGCACGGCGTTCGTCATCGGCGAAGCCTCCATGCACGAGGCGATGAGCGAGGTCGGCTACCGCCTCAACCGGAGCAACCCTGACTACGTCGTCTTGGGCGAGACCCAGCACTACGACTTCGACGAGATCGCGCTCGCCGTCCAGCTGGTCGAGCGCGGCGCTCGCTTCATCGCCACGAACCCTGAGCCCACCGGTCCGTCAGAGAACGGGAGCCTGCCCGCCTGCGGTGCGCTGGCTGCCCTGATCGAGCGGTCTTCGGGGGTGAGCCCCTACTTCGTCGGCAAGCCCAACACGCTCATGCTCCGCGAGGGTCTCGACACCTTGGGCGGTCACTCGGGCTCCGCGGTGATGATCGGTGATCGCATGGAGACCGACATCCACGCCGGGGTCGAGTGCGGCCTGGCGACGATCCTCGTGCTCTCGGGGGTGACCACCAGCGATGACGTGGCTCGGTATCCCTACCGCCCAGGGCGCATCGTCGAGTCGGTCGCCGAGCTCATCGACGAGCTCTGAGCCGACCGCGAAGCGGGCGCCGGCCCTTCCGAGCACCGACCTCTGGCGCCTCGAGGGCCTCGAGGAACTCTTGGGCCCACGCGTTGACGTCTCGGTCGAGCACAGCCGTGTGCATGGCGCGCATCCGCTGCGATGCCTCGTCCTCGCTCGTGGTCAGCGCCTCTCGGATGATCTCCTTCAGGCCGTCGATGTCATGGGGGTTGACCAAGAACGCTCCGCTGAGCTCACCAGAGGCTCCAGCGAACTCGCTCAGCACCAGTCGACCGGTGCCGTCCGTTCGAGACGCCACGTACTCCTTGGCCACCAGGTTCATCCCGTCGCGCAGCGGTGTGACCATCATCACGTCGGCCGCCAGGTAGAGCGCCACGAGCTCGTCGGACTTGACGCTCTGGTAGAGGTAGTGGACGGCCGGGTGCCCGAGATCCGCGTGCTCGCCGTTGACCTTGCTCACCACCTCTTCGAGGTGTCGGCGCTCGTCTTGGTAGTGCGAGTCCTCCTCGCGACTCGGCACCGCGATCTGGACGATGGTGTGTCGATCTGCTCGCAGGGTGCCGTCGTCGTAGAGCTCCGCCGCCGCACGGATCCGCTGCTCGATGCCCTTGGTGTAGTCGAGGCGATCGACGCCCAAGAGCAGGACGCGGGGATCGCCGAGCTCACGACGGATCTCCTCTGAGCGTCGCTTGACCTTGGGGTCGAGAGGCGCGCTGCGCGAACCAGCCGCTGTCGATCGAGATGGGGAACGCACCGACCTGGATCGTGCGCCCGTCGTACTCGACCCTTGCGTCAGTCCCTGTGGCTCCGAGCAGCTGGTGGGTGAGGCGGGCGAAGTTGTGCGCGGCGCCCGCGACCTGGAAGCCCACGAGATCGGCGCCCAGCATCCCCGCGAGGATCTCTCGCCGCCAGGGCAGCTGCATGAAGAGCTCGACCGGTGGGAACGGGATGTGCAGGAAGAAGCCGATCCGCAGGTCGCCGCGCAGCTCTCGAAGCATCTGGGGCACGAGCTGGAGCTGGTAGTCATGGATCCAGACCGTCGCACCTTCCGCGGCCTCGTGCGCCGCCGCCTCAGCGAAGCGCCGGTTCACCTCTCGGTACGAGTGCCACCAGCGACGCTCGTAGGTGGGTGTGCGAACCGCATCGTGATACAACGGCCAGAGCGTGGCGTTCGAGAAGCCCAGATAGAACGCCTCATACTCCTCGGCGCTCAGCACCACCTGGGCGAGGCCGATCCCCTCGTACTCGCGTGGGAGGCCAGCGATCTCCCGGGCGACCGCGGAGCCGATCCAGGTCCCCCGGCGACTCTGCAGGGCAGCGGTCAGCGCGGTGGCGAGCCCTCCGGTGCTCGGGATGAGCGTGTCGACGCCCTCTTTGGTCTCGACGTGGAGTGGAAGGCGGTTCGCCACCACCACCAGCGATGCTCCTGCCGGGCTCGCCTGTCTGCTCGCTCGTGTCGTCGCCCGTGGGCGACGCCCGCTGCACGCCGTCATGCACGTGCTCGACCACCATCTCCGCCTCCCTCACACCTGCTCGCGCCCGCCAACCCGCCTCCACCACGGCGACCTGGCGCTTCGGTGCGCACCACGAGCTGTACCCAGAACGCAGGGGCCACGAACATCTCAGGCGCGCTCGGTCCTGCGGCGACGGTCGGCGTGGCAGGTGGGCATGGGTCCCTCAGAGGTTGGAGAAGGCAACGACTCGCCCCTTGGCGGCGGCAAGAGCGAGGGCGTCATAGTCCCGCTCGTTCTGATCGGCGTAGAGCGAGGCGAAGGTGGCGATGGCCTCGTCGAAGACGGCTGACTTGCCGAGATAGGACGCGATCGCCAAGGAGTCGCCCGAGCGGGCGTGGGCCCGCGAGAGCGTCCACGCGCACAGCTCGCCGTAGACCTCGAGCGCGTCAGGTGCCATCTGCTCGACGTCGAGGGAGTACTTCCAGTCGCGCAGCTGGCGGACGTAGAAGTCGTGCGTCTCGCCGTCGCCCACCTGGTCGGTGCGCAGGTGCCCCAAGAAGATGTCGCTGGCTGACTGCATCATCCGCTGGCCGTCGACGACGCGATGGCCCTCGTTGGCGAAGGCTCCCGGCCCGGTGTAGCCCTGGAGCACCGAGGGCAGGGCCTCTTTGAGCTGCAAGAACAACGGCTCATCGCCATCATGATCGGTGAAGAGCAAGATCCAGCATCTCGTGCCGACGCTGCCCACGCCCACGACCTTGCGGGCCATGTCGGCCAGCGAATAGCGGCTGAAGAGCAGTCGGCGCTCGGGCGTGAGCGTCTCGACGTACTTGTCGATCTCCGGGGGCAGCCGATCGAAGTAGGTGGCGACGACGGGCTCCTCTCCGACGAGGTGCGAGAGCGGCATGATGAGCGGCGGGTCAGCGATGATCCGGAGCTGGCCATCGATGGAGCCGCAGAGCTTGGAGAAGGCCTGCATCGAATCGCGCGTCTGCGCCTTCGCCAGACCCTTGTCGATCACCTTGGCGCTGCGCGCATCGATCCGGCTCTTGAACGTCGATCGCACCATGGTCTCGTCGGCTCGGGCGTACCAGACCTCGAGGTTGGTCATGGTGGCGAAGCCAGCCATGGCCTCCCGATAGTTCCGCACCGCCGAGGTCACCACACGGCGACGCTCCTTCTTCGAGAAGCCGTTGTCTCGACCCGCCACCTCCAGGCTGGCTGCCAAGCGCTTGACGTCCCACTCCCAAGGACCGGGCAAGGTCTCATCGAAGTCGTTCAGGCTGAAGAGGAGCTTGCGCTCGGGAGAGGCAAAGATCCCGAAGTTGGAGAGGTGGGCGTCGCCGCAGGCTTGGACGACGAGTCCGGTGGTCGGCGTCTGCGAGAGATCGTCAGCCATCGGCAGCGCAGCGCCTCGAAAGTAGGAGAAGGGCGAGACGAGCATCCGTCCGTAGCGGATGGGGATCAGGTCGGGCAAGCGGGTCGCTGCTTGCTGTTCGAGCAGATCGATCGGCGCAGGACGATCGAGCGAGCGCTCGAAGCTGGCGTGCGACTCACGGGGCACGACCTTTCGGACCGCCTTGCCTCTCGCCACGCGGTCCTTGGCGCTGAGCGAGCCGAGGTGCCGATCGAGCTGCCCGCCGCGCACCTGGCCGGGGGCAGCCAGATCGTCCGTCGCCACCTCGCTGTGGGTCACCGCCATCGAGCCTCCATCAAACAGACAGGCCGTCTCTCGCTCGACGAGCGACGACTCGCTGTGTGCGAAGCATAGAAGTCAGAGCGCGCAGCGAGCCACGAACCAGCCGTTCTGAGCGCTGCTCCCGCCCGCCGGAGACGCTGCCAGAGGGCGTGAGCCAAGCCGGAGACGTCGGCTGCGAAGGCGTCGTGGCGACTTCAGGCGGTTCCCGCTTCGGGGTGCCGGGCGAACCTACCGCTCGAAGCGATAGCCCACTCCGGGCTCGGTGAGCAGGTGCCTCGGGGCTGACGGATCGACCTCGATCTTGCGCCTGAGGCGAGCGAACAGCGTGCGGAGGTACTCGCTGACACCCTCGTAGCCGGGACCCCAGACCTCTCTGAGCAGCTCGTCCTGGGTGATCAAGCTCCCAGGATTCTTGGCGAGCAGCGCCAGGGCAGCCCACTCCTTCTTGGTCAGGTGCACCAGCTCACCAGCGCGCTCGACCCGATGGGCCGCCAGATCGATGCGCAGGTCCCCCGCCTCGACCAGCGGGTCATCGAGCCCCTCGCCCGTGCGTCGAAGCACCGCTCGGATGCGCGCCAAGAGCTCGTCCATGCCAAAGGGCTTGGTGACGTAGTCGTCCGCCCCCGCGTCGAGCGCGGCCACCTTGGAGGGACCTTGGTGCCGGGCGGACAGCACGATGATGGGCACCGAGCTCCACGCCCGGACCGCCTGGATGACCTCGAGACCGCTGAAGCGAGGCAGGCCCAGGTCGAGCAGCACGACGTCAGGGGGCGACTCGGTGACCAGAGCGATCGCTGCCGCTCCGTCCGTGGCCGTCGTCAGCGCATAGCCATGCGCTTCGAGCCCGATCCGCAGCGCGTTGAGGAGCGGAGCGTCGTCGTCGACGAGAAGGATCGAGGTCATCGTGATGGCTCTGCGCTCGTCGGCGATGGCTCCGAGCTCGTCGGCGACGACGCCAGCTCGAGGATCATCGTGCAGCCGCCGCCGGGCGTCTCCTCCATCAGGAGCTCGCCTCCCAGGATCTCGGTGAAGCCCCGAGCGATGGCGAGACCCAGCCCCACACCCTTGCCGTCAGCGACGTCGCCGCTCCGCTGGAAGGCCGTGAAGACCACGTCGTGCTCAGCTCGTCGGATGCCCGGCCCATGATCGACGACTCGCACCGACGCTCGACCTCCCAGCGCACCGATCTCCAGCTGCAGCGCTCCCCCGCCGTGGACCAAGCCGTTGAGCACGAGGTTGTAGACGATCCGCGAGACCAGCACCGGATCGGTCAGCAGCGAGATCGGTCCGGTCTCGTTCCGGCGCACCAGCTCGCGCTCGACGCCGGCTGCTCGGCACGCGTCGGCGGCAGCCACGTCGACGAGCTCCACCAGATCGCTCTCAGTGATGGCCAGCTCCACCGTCCCCTCATTGACTCTGCTCATGTCCAGGAGATCTTCGACCAACCCATCAAGCCGATCCGACTCGGTGTCGATCGAGTGGAGCAGCGACGCCGACTGCTCGGCCGAGAGCAGGGCTGAGGTGGACAGCAAGGTCGTCGCCGCAGCCTTGATCGACGCCAGCGGCGTCCGCAGGTCATGGCTGACCGCCGCCAAGAGCGCGGAGCGAAGCTCATCGACCTGCAGCAGCGCACGACGCTCCGCGGCTGCTCGCCAGAGCTGGTCTCGCTCGAGTGCGGCGACGAGCTGGGTGGCGATGCCTTGGAGCAGCTCGAGGCTCGCTGGGTCGAGCCTGCGGCCGCTGTAGAGCAAGACGTGCTCTTCGCCGAGCGCGACGCGAACCGCTCCCGGCCCGACCGAGCCCACGGTGACCACGTCGACAGGGCCCTCGGGCGCCACACGCTCGATGGAGGCACCGTCGAGGTCGAAGATCCCCACCACGTCAGCCACCATCTCGCCCAGCGCTCGCTCACCTGCGGTGATGTGGCTCGCCACTCGGGCCAGGGAGCGAGCATCGCGCTCAGAGCGCAGAGCTGCTTGGCTCCGACGAGCAGCGGTGTCGACCAGGGTGCTGACGGTGGCGGCTGCCACCAAGAAGCTCACCAGCGCCAGCACGTCGCGGGTGTCGCCGATGGTGAAGGTGTGCACCGGCGGTGCGAAGTACCAGTTCGACAGCAAGAAGGCGGCGAGCCCCGCGACGAGCCCAGGTACCAGGCCACCGAGCGCGGCGACGGCGATGACCACCAGGAGATACGACGAGATCGCCAGCGGAAGGGTGGCCGACGTAGCATCGATCAGCAGCAAGGCGGTCACGATCGGGAACGCCACGAGCCCCAGCAAGATCGAGCCGACGAGTCGCCGTCGACTCAGGGGGCTGAGGCTGAACGCCCACCGACGGCGGGTGCGGGGCTCGTTGAACTCATGCTCGGAGCCGATGACGTGCACGTCGATCTCGCCACGGGCTGCCCGCACGCACCTCGTCACGATCGAGCCGCGAAAGAGCTCTTCTCGCCACGAGCGGCGTGAGGCGCCGAGGATCAGCTGGGTGGCGTTCTCGGACCGAGCCACACTGACCAGCGCCTGGGCGACGTCACTGCCCACCACCTCGAGGTAGCGACCCCCGAGCTCTTGGAGCAGCGCCACGTTCGCCTCGAGCTTTGAACCCGCACCCGAACTGGAACGGAGACCGTCATCGCTTGTGATGGTGACCCCGACCAGCTCTGCCTTCGAGCGCTGCGCCATCCGAGCGGCTCGCCGGATGAGGCGATCTGCTCCCTGCGCACCGGTGACCGAGACCACCACGCGCTCCTTCGTCTCCCAGGACGACTCGATGCCATGGCGCTCTCGGTACTCGTGGAGCTCGTCGTCGACCCGATCGGCCAGCCACAAGAGCGCCAGCTCGCGAAGCGCCGCCAGGTTCCCCGGCCGGAAGAAGTTGCTGAGCGCTGCGTCGATGCGCTCAGCCGGATAGACGTTGCCGTGCGCCAGACGTCGTCGGAGCGCCTCTGGGTCCATGTCGACCAGCTCGATCTGCTCCGCTCGCCGCACCACCTCATCGGGCACGGTCTCTCGCTGCGCGACGCCGGTGATCGTCTCGACCACGTCGTTGACGCTCTCGAGGTGCTGAAGGTTGAGCGTCGAGATGACGTCGATGCCCGCGGCCAAGAGATCTTCGACGTCCTCGTAGCGCTTGTGATGAAGCGTTCCGGGGACGTTGGTGTGTGCGAGCTCGTCGATCAGCACGACCTCAGGAGCACGGGCCAAGACCCCTTCGAGGTCGAGCTCGGAGAAGCGCTGGCCGCGGTAGTCCACCTCGAGTCGAGGGAGGACCTCTAAGGAGGCGAGCTGCTCTTGGGTGTGGATCCGCCCGTGGGTCTCGACCACGCCGACGACGACGTCAGTGCCTCGCTCGCGACGCCGAGCGCCCTCGTTGAGCATCGCGTAGGTCTTGCCCACGCCGGGAGCTGCTCCAAGGTAGATGCGCAGCCTGCCCCGTGCCACCAGCTAGTGCTCCTTTGACGCCGAGGCCTTGTCGAGCGCCACGTTGAGCTCGAGGACGTTGACGCCCGGCTCTCCGAGGATACCGAGCACCCGACCTTCGGTCGCTTGATTGATGAGCTGGTCGACCTGCGCCAGGCTGAGGCCTCGTGCGTGGGCGACTCGAGCAGCTTGGAGGCGGGCGTTGGCGATCGAGATCTCGGGGTCCAGCCCTGAGCCGGAGCTCGTCACCGCGTCGACCGGAAGGGTGGCGTTAGCCGCCAGCCCGTTGAGCTTGCGATAGGCAGCCGCTTCCTTGGCCACCTCCTTGAGCAGCGCCGGGTTGGTGGGACCGAGGTTCGCCGCACCCGACGCCATGGCGTCGTAGTCAGCGGCCGACGGTCGGGGCTGGAAGTACTGAGGGAGGGGAGCACCCTTCGACGTGGTGAAGCTCTGGCCGATCAGCCCCGAGCCGACCACCTGGCCCGAGGCGTCCTTGACGAGCGATCCACCGGCCTGCCCGGGGAACGCCACCTTGGCCACACCTGTCACCACCAAGGGATAGGCGAGCCCGGTGAGGATCGTCATGAGGATCGTGAACAGCAGTGCGGTGAGCAGCGTCTTCCTCATCACTTCACCCCCAGTGCCGTGACCACCACGTCGATGAGCTTGATCCCGATGAAGGGCACGATGACACCTCCGAGTCCGTAGATGAGCAGGTTCCGCCGCAAGATCGAGGCCGCACCGGTCGCTCGGAAGCGCACGCCACGAAGCGCCAAGGGGATCAGCGCCACGATGATCAGCGCGTTGAAGATGACCGCCGAGAGGATCGCCGAGTGCGGGCTCGACAGGTGCATGATGTTGATCGGCTTGAGCTCAGGGAAGGCCACGACGAACATCGCCGGCACGATGGCGAAGAACTTCGCGATGTCGTTGGTGATCGAGAAGGTGGTCAGCGAGCCGCGCGTGATGAGCAGCTGCTTGCCGATCTCGACGATCTCGATCAGCTTGGTCGGGTTCGAGTCGAGATCCACCATGTTCCCGGCCTCCTTGGCGGCCTGGGTGCCGGTGTTCATCGCCACGCCGACGTCTGCTTGGGCCAAGGCCGGTGCGTCGTTGGTGCCGTCACCGGTCATCGCCACCAAGTGGCCGCCTTCTTGCTCCGAACGGATCAAGGCCAGCTTGTCCTCGGGGGTGGCCTCAGCAAGGAAGTCATCGACCCCTGCCTCCGCCGCGATGGCCCGGGCGGTCAGCGGGTTGTCACCGGTGACCATCACGGTGCGGATGCCCATCTTGCGCATCTCGGCGAAGCGCTCGACCATGCCGGGCTTGACCACGTCCTTGAGGTGGATCACGCCGAGCACGGTGGCGTTCTCCGCCACCACCAAGGGGGTGCCGCCGCTGACCGAGATCCCGTCGACCACGACGCCAAGCTGCTCGGGGATCTGCCCTCCTTGGCTCCGGACCCACTCGGTGACCGATGAGGCGGCTCCCTTGCGGATCGAGCGCGCCCCTGCGTCGACGCCGCTCATCCGAGTCTGAGCCGTGAACGGGACGAGCTCCGCGCCGTCGAGCGGCGTGGCGGGCAGCGAGAACTCCGCTTCGACGAGCTCGACGATCGAGCGGCCCTCGGGCGTCTCGTCAGCCAAGCTCGACTGGAGCGCCGCGGCCGCCAGGTCGAGGGTCGAGACGTCAGGCATCGGGACGATCTCTGAGGCACGACGGTTGCCGAAGGTGATCGTCCCTGTCTTGTCGAGCAGCAGCGTCGAGCAGTCCCCGGCCGCCTCGACGGCGCGTCCCGACATGGCGAGGACGTTGCGCTGGACCAGGCGATCCATCCCCGCGATGCCGATGGCGCTGAGCAGCGCTCCGATCGTGGTCGGGATGAGGCAGACGAACAGGGCCACCAGGACCACCACCGACTGGGGTGCGTTCGAGTAGATGGCGAAGGGCTGCAACGTCACGATGGCGATGACGAAGACCAAGGTGAGGCCGGCCAGCAAGATGTCGAGCGCGATCTCGTTCGGCGTCTTCTGTCGGCTTGCTCCCTCGACGAGGGCGATCATCCGGTCGAGGAACGTCTCGCCGGGGTTCGAGGTGATCCGGACCACGATGCGGTCAGAGAGCACCCTCGTGCCACCGGTGACCGCCGAGCGATCGCCACCGGACTCACGGATCACCGGAGCGGACTCACCGGTGATCGCCGACTCATCCACCGTGGCGATGCCCTCGACGATCTCGCCGTCGCCGGGGATGACCTCGCCGGCCACCACCTCGCAGAGATCTCCGACACGCAGCTCAGCCGAGGGGACCTCGACGATGCCGTCGTCGCGCAGGACCCGAGCCATGGTGTCGGCCCTCGTCCTGCGCAAGGCGTCTGCCTGGGCCTTGCCGCGACCCTCCGCCACAGCTTCGGCGAAGTTGGCGAAGACGACGGTGATCGCCAGCCAGAAGACGACCAGGCCCGCAAAGACGTTGGTCGAGCTGGGCGAGGTGCTGAAGTCCTTGATCCAGAAGCCAGCCGCCAAGAGGGTCGTCACCTCGACGGTGAACATGACCGGGTTGCGCACCATGTGGCGCGGGCTCAGCTTGGTGAGCGACTCGATCACCGCACGCCGAAGCATCCCGGGCTCCATGGCGAACATGCCCTTGCGAGGTGCCGCAGTCTGGACCTCATTTTCGAGAGTGGAAGTCATCGATGCTCCTAGTGCATGAAGTGCTCGACGATGGGGCCGAGCGCAAGGACGGGGAAGTAGGTGAGTCCGACGATGATCACGGTGACGCCGCCGAGCATGGCGGCGAACAGAGGCGTGCCTGTGGGCAGGGTGCCTGCTGACGGCGGCACCGCTTGCTTGCGTCCCAGCGAGCCGGCGATGGCGAGCACCGGGACGATCAGCGCGAAGCGGCCGAGCAGCATGGCGATGCCGAGGGTCGTGTTGAACCACGTGGTCGCGCCGTTGAAACCTGCGAACGCCGAGCCGTTGTTGTTGGAGGTGGAGACGAAGGCGTAGACCATCTCGGTGAGGCCGTGGGGGCCTGGGTTGAGCAGCGACGCCTTCCCCGAGGTCATCGAGATCGAGATCGCAGCGAGGCTGAGGGCAGCCAGCGGCACGATGAGGATGTAGATCGCCACCAGCTTCATCTCAGTTGCCTGGATCTTCTTGCCGAGATACTCAGGCGTCCGGCCGACCATGAGCCCAGCGATGAAGACACTGAGCATCGCCAGGATCAACATGCCGTAGAGCCCGGAGCCCGTGCCACCCGGGGAGACCTCTCCCAGCATCATGTTGACGAGGAGCACACCGCCACCGAGCGCGGTGTAGCTGTCGTGCGATGAGTCGACGGCTCCCGTCGAGGTGCCAGTGGACGAGGAGCCGAACAGGGCACTGGGCGCCGCCCCGAAGCGGATCTCCTTGCCCTCCATGTTGCCGCCCACGTTCTGCGCCGTGGCGTGCTGGCTGATGGTGGCTGGCAGGTGGCTGTTGCCGTTCGCCTCGAAGGCCATGACCGCCACCGACGCCCCTGCCCAGAGGACGAACATCGCGGCCAAGACGGCGAGGCCCTGACGCAGGTTCTTGCACATCTTGCCGAAGGTCCAGGGCAGGGAGAACGGGATGAGCAGCAGGAGCCAGATCTCAAAGAGGTTGGTGAAGCCGTTCGGGTTCTCGAAGGGGTGGGCAGAGTTGGCGTTGTACGGGCCTCCTCCGTTGGTGCCGAGCTCCTTGATGGCCTCTTGGCTGCCGATCGCTCCCGAAGGAAGGGTCTGGTGGCCGTTGGCGAGGGTGTGGATCGCGTGTGGCGCATCGAGGTTCTGGATCACACCCGAGGCGATGAGCACGAAGGCGGCGAGGAAGGACAGCGGCAGGAGCACGCGGATCACCGTGCGCGTGAGGTCGACCCAGAAGCTCCCGAGCGTGCTCGAGCGCCGCCGCACGAGGCCGCGGATCAAGGCGACGGCCACGGCGATGCCGACCGCGGCGGAGAGGAAGTTCTGGACGGTCAGCCCGGCCATCTGGGTGAAGAGTGACACCCCGGTCTCGCCGGCGTAGTTCTGCCAGTTCGTGTTGGTCAGGAAGCTCACCGCGGTGTTCCAGGCCAAGGGCGGTGCCACGGTGGCCGCATGGCCGGGGTTCAAGGGCAGGTGGGCCTGGAGGCGCTGGATCAGGTAGAGGATGACCACCGAGACGAGCGAGAACGACAGCAGGCTCAGCGCGTAGTTGCGCCAGCGCTGCTCACCGCGCTCCTCGATGCCCGTGGCCTTGTAGATCAGGCGCTCGACGGGACCGAAGACCTTGTCCCCCGGGGCACGCCCTCCGCCGTAGACCTTGGCCATGTAGCTGCCGAGGAACGGGACGCTGACCGCGAGCGCCGCGATCAGGATGAGGAGCTGGATGACGTCGTTCGTGCTCATCAGAGCTTCTCAGGCGCCAGGAGCGCCACCACCAGGTAGATCGTGAGGCCCACCGCCACCACCAGGCCGATGATGTCGTCGAGGTTCATGACGTCACCTCCACGGGCTCCGCCTCTGGTGCAGCCGCTTGCTCGTCGATGCCGCCGACGACGGCGTCGCCGTCTTCACCCACGATCCGCTCGCATCCCTTGACGAATGCGAACATCAGCGCGAAGAACGCCACCGTGGCTCCGAGATACGCGAGGTCTTGCACACGCGCCTCCTTGTGGTCATGAGAGGCGACGGTCGCCCTCTTTGGTGATGATGAGTCCTGGCGGGCAGCCACAGGGAGGAAAGTCACGTCTTCGCGACGGCCCCCCTGGACCAATGTCACGTCGCTGCCACGGCAGGCTCTCGCGAGCAGGGCCCGATCCCTCGCCTGGCGAGCGCGCCGTGGCCGCGCACCAGATCGATGGCGTCGCTTTGGCGTCCCCGACCTTCCAGTCGGTACCTTGGGGTCAAGTCAGACCGAGCAAGAAGGTGGTGGTCGTGCGAGTCGCACTGGTATCGACGTATCCACCCCGCCAGTGTGGGATCGCGACCTTCAGCTCAGACCTCTTCGAGGCCCTGAGGGCGGCTCCGAAGATCCGTCAGGTCGACGTGATCGCCATCTCGAACTCCGCGGACTTCAAGGTCAAGCGACCCATCGTCGACGTGATCGACCAAGGCGCTCGAGAGGACTACCACCGGGCTGCCCGCACGGTGAACCGATCCGAGATCGACGTCGTGCTGATCGAGCACGAGTTCGGGATCTTCGGCGGCGCCGACGGCGAGTACCTGCTCTCCTTCGTCGGCGACCTCTCGATCCCCTACGTGATCACGCTCCACACCGTGCTCTCCGCTCCGTCGGAGAACCAAGATCGCGTCATGCGCACCTTGTGCGCGGGAGCGGCCAGCGTCTTGGTCTTCACCAACGATGCTCGAGAGATCATCTTGTCGCAGAACGTCGCCGATCCCTCTCGGGTCGCGGTGGTCCCCCACGGAGCGCCGACGAAGATCACGGCGCTGGCCGAGCGAGACGAGGCGCCAGTTCCCGTGGCCATCTGGGAGCCAGGCCAAAAGCAGCGCCAGACCACCGAGGGGCGCTTCGTGGTGACCTCCTTCGGCCTGCTCTCCGAGGGCAAGGGCCTCGAGTGCGCCATCGAAGCCATCAAAGAGGTGGCGGTCGAGCACCCAGAGGTGCTCTTCATGATCGCGGGCGCCACGCACCCCGAGATCGTGCGGCGCGAGGGAGAGTCCTACCGGCTCCAGCTCACCCAGAAGGTCAGGGAGCTGGGCCTCGGCGAGCAGGTGATCTTCGACGATCGCTTCTTGTCCATCGAAGAGCTGGCCCGGACCTTGGGCGCCACCGACCTGTTCCTCACGCCCTATCGAGGCCTGGAGCAGACGGTCTCAGGCGCGCTGACCTTCGCCGTCGCTGCAGGCTTGCCGGTGGTCTCGACGCCGTATCGCTACGCCCTCGATCTCCTCAAGGACGGCGCAGGCACCATCATCCCCGTCGATGACGCGAGCGCCCTGGCGGCGGCGATCACCGAGCTGATCGAGACGCCGAAGAAGCTCAAGAAGATGCGCACAGCCGCCAAGGTCGCCGGAGCCCCGCTGAGCTGGCCGTCGGTCGGCCGGGAGACAGCGGTCATCCTCAGGCGCGCCGCTCACGGCCCCATCGCCGCGTACGAGCCCGCCATCAAGCTGCTCCGGCTGCCGCCGCTCAAGCTCGACCACCTCTCGACGATGATCGACGACACCGGCATCGTCCAGCACGCCATCGGCTCGATCCCGAACCGGATCTCGGGCTACTGCGTCGATGACGTCGCTCGGCTCGCTCAGGTCGCCCACCAGCTCTTCGTGCGCACCAGCGACGTGACCTGGCGGATCAGCCTGTCGCGCTCGATCGCCTTCCTCCTCCACGCCTCCGACGCGGGCTCAGGCCACGAGCTCTTCAACTTCATGACCTTCGACCGCAAGTGGATCGGCCACGCCCACCACGGCGACCACTACGGCCGGACCATCTGGGCCTTGGGCGAGCTGGTCTCGGGCACGCTGCCGCCTTCGATCGAGGTGCCGGTGGCCCAGATGCTCGACACCATGAGCCAGCACATGGCGATCACCACCGCCTCGCCTCGTACGAGCGCCTTCGCCCTGCTCGGCCTCGCACGCTCGTCGACGGCGGAGCGCCGCGAGCGCAACCGAGGCATCGTGACCACCTTGGCCACGGGTCTGGTCGAGCTCTACGACCAGCACCACGTCGAGGGCTGGGAGTGGTTCGAGCCGATGCTGACCTACGACAACGCCCGGCTTCCCCAGGCGCTGCTTCGAGCCGGCGACCACCTCGGCCGCCAGGATCTCATGGAGCTCGGTCTGACCACGCTGGCCTGGCTGGGAGACCGCTGCGGCCTCGAGGGCGAGACCGTCCAGCTGCCTGGGAACCGCTGGCAGCAGGCGAACGACGCCTTCGAGACCCAGGGCGACGAGCAGCCCCTGGACGCCGCGGCGCTGGTCGAAGCGGAGATCGATGCCTACAAGATTACCGGCGACACCGACCACGCCAAACGAGCCACCGCCGCGTTCGAGTGGTTCTTGGGTCGGAACCATCTGGGCCTGCCCCTCTACGACGCCTCGACCGGAGGCTGCCGCGACGGTCTCTCCTCCGACCTTGTGTCGCTCAACGAGGGCGCCGAGTCGACGCTCGCCTACCTCACGGCGCGCTTGGCCGTTGAAGCCGCCGAGTTCTCGGTCATCCCGCCGCAGCATCCATCCACCGAGCCAGAGGTTTTGGGAGAGTTGCCCGCATGATCTCGTCCGCTGACCTCTTCACCCGGCACGACGCCAACCCCATCTTGACCGCCAAGATGTGGCCGACGCCGGTGAACACCGCGTTCAACGCGGCGGCGTGCCGCCACGGCGGCGAGACCATCTTGCTGTGTCGGATCGAGGACCGCCGAGGACTCTCGCACCTGTGGGTGGCCCGCTCGCCTGACGGTCGGGACAGCTGGAGCATCGACGAGAAGCCCTTGCTCAGCCCGCACCCGACCTACGAGGGCCAGCTCTGGGGCTTCGAGGACCCCCGCGTGGTCTGGCTCGACGAGCTCGAGGTCTGGGCCATCACGTGCACGGCCTACGGACCGCTCGGGCCATCGGTGTTCTTGGCCACCACGCGTGATTTCACGTCGATCGCCGCCGAGTACGGCAGCATCATGGCGCCCGACGACAAGAACGCAGCCCTGCTGCCCCACCGGATCAACGGCGAGTGGGTGCTGTTCCACCGACCGGCGGTCGCCTACGCCGGTGGCCAGGGCAACATCTGGGTCTCGAAGAGCCCCGACCTCGCCACCTGGAGCAACCCAGAGATCGCCATGCGCACGAGGCCCGGAGCGTGGTGGGATTCGCTGCGCATCGGGATCGGACCCCCACCCTTCGAGGTGCCCGAAGGCTGGCTGCTGATCTACCACGGGGTGCGAGAGACGGTCTCGGGATCGACCTATCGCCTGGGGCTCGCCCTGCTCGACCGCGACGACCCCACCAAGGTGCTCCGACGGGCCGACGAGTGGATCCTCGCTCCTGAAGAGGATTACGAGCGGGTCGGTGACGTGAGCAACGTCATCTTCTCGTGTGGCGTCGTGGTCGACGAAGACGCCGATGCCATCGACCTCTACTACGCCGGCGCCGACACGTGCATGGCGCTGGCCTCCGCCTCGCTCAGCCAGGTGCGCAGCTATCTCATGGCGTGCCCCGAGCAAGGGCTCTAGCGGACCGACCGCTCCGCTCAGCTCGGCGGCTCCTCGAGCAGCTCATCGATCCGCGGGCGCCAATCGACGGCTTCGGTGCTCTCGCCGGCTGCGTGCAGCGCGTCGCGCTCGGCTCGCAGGGCCGCCGCCGCGCTGGCGGTGTTGGCCGGGAGCGCTTGGACCAACCGGTCGCGCAGCACGCCGGCCAAGGCCGGTGCGGCACCTTCGGTCGAGACTGAGATGATCACGTCGCCCTCGCGATGGAGAGCAGTGAAGAAGAAGCTCGAGCGCTCAGGGTCGTCGACGACGTTGAGCCAGATCCCACGGTCGGTCGTCGCCGCGACCAGCGAGTCGTTCACGGTGTCCTCGCCCGTGGCGCTGACCACCAGCCAGGCACCCTCGAGGTCGTCGAGGTGAAAGGCCCGCTCGGCCACCGACGCCACACCTTCCGGCAGCGGAGCGATGATCGCTTTGGCGACCACGCGCACCGACGCTCCCGCCTCGAGCAGCTGCGCTGCCTTCCGTGACCCGATGCGACCCGCTCCGAGCACCAGGACGTCTCGACCGGTGAGGTCGAGCGCCAAGGGCAGCATCAGCCAGCGTGGTGAGCCAGGTGGGCAAGCTCGCTGAGGTCGAGCGCGGCCACCGCTCCGACGACGATCACCGCAGGGTTCACCACCTCGAGATCACCGAGCGAACCGAGCGTCGAGCGCACGGTTCGCTGCTCGCTGGTCCACGCTTGCTCGACCACGGCGATCGGCGTCGAGGCCGAGAGCCCGCCCTCGAGCAGCTGGCTGGCGATGGAGGACCGGTGAGCCACGCCCATCAGGATCACGAGTGTCACCTCAGGGTTGGCCAGCCGACGGAAATCCACCCCTTCACCCTCTCGGGCATGGCCCGTCACCACGCAGACCCCATGGCTGAGCCCTCGATGGGTCACCGGGATCCCTGCGGCACTCGGACCGCTCAGCGCGGAGGTGACCCCTGGGACGACCTCGGTCTCGATGCCGGCTGCGTGCAGCGCCTCGAGCTCCTCGCCGCCGCGGCCGAAGACGAAGGGGTCGCCGCCCTTGAGTCGGACCACCCGCTCGTGACGTCGACCGAGCACCACCAGCAGCTCGTTGATCAGCGCTTGGTTGTGCGAGCCACCTGGCTTCTTGCCGACGTCGATGAGCTCGGCGGTCTTCGACGCCAGAGCGAGCACCGACGGGTCGACGAGGCGGTCGTAGACCACCACCTCGGCGTCACCGAGCAAGCGAGCGGCGCGCAGCGTGAGCAGCTCGGCGCTGCCAGGTCCTGCTCCCACCAGAGCGACGGTCACGAGAGGCCCACCCGGGCGATGAAGTCGCCGAAGGCCTCATCCTCGCCACCCTCGGCCTCCCAGCGATCGAGCAGCGGGGCGAGCGTGGCAGGGAGGTCGTCGAACTTGACCTTCTCCTTGTACAGCACAGCCAGACGGTTCCCCGAGGGACCTCCGCCGACGAAGACGTCGTAGGAGGTCTTCGTCCGCCCCACCACACCGACCTCGGCCACCGAGGGGCGCGCGCAGCCGTTCGGACAGCCCGTCATCCGCAGCTGGAGCCGACGTCCCTCGAGCGAGCGCGACGCGAGCTCACCTTCGAGGCGCTCCACCAGATCGGGCAGGCGTCGCTCGGACTCGGTGAGCGCTTGGCCGCACGTGGGCAGCGCCGGACAGGCCAGCGCTGACCGCTCGACGGGACCGAGGTCCTCGACGCCGCGCACGCCATGGTCGACGAGCAGCGCCGCGATCCGCTCGCGCTCGTCGGTGGCGATCCCGGCGATCAAGAGATCCTGCTGGGGGGTGATGAAGAAGGTGACGTCACTTGATGCCGCGATCTTGCGCAGCGCCGTGCGAAGGCCGATCTCAGGCTTCACGTCCTTGATCCGCCCCGCACCGACCCGGATGCCGAGCTGCAAGGTGCCGTCAGGCAGCTCTCGCCAGCCCAGGTGGTCGTCTGCGCCGATGTCAGGGAGCACCGGGAGCGGCGGGCGAAGGCTCGAGCCCAGGTGACGCTCGACCTCGGCCCTGAAGGCGTCGATCCCGAGGTCCGCCACCACGTACTTCATCCGTGCTCGGCGTCGGTCGGTGCGGTCTCCGAGCTCGCGATAGGTCTCGAGCACCGCCGCGATGACCGCGTCGAGCTCGTGGTCGGTCACGAAGCAGAGGGGGTCGGCCAAGCGAGGGAACGTGTCGGGGTTGGCGTAGCTGCGACCGAGGCCGCCGCCGGCCAAGACCGTGAAGCCCTCACCCACCTCAGGGTGGTGCCCGGGGACCAGGCCAAGATCTTGCGCGAAGACGTCGACGCAGTTGTCGCCGGGGTTGGCGATCGCGATCTTGAACTTCCGGGGCAGGTAGGTGGTGCCGTAGAAGGGCAGCTCGACTTCCGCCTCACGTGACGCAGCCAGCTCGCCGTTGACGAAGAGCTCCCAGTGGGCCGAGGTCCTCGGCTTCAAGCTGGCAGCGAGGTGCTCCGTCAGATCCGCCAGACGCGTCCCGCCGAGCTCGGTCTGGAGGCCCGGGCAGGTGACGATGTTGCGGACCACGTCGCCACAGGCGCCGAACGAGGTCATCAGGTGCTCGTCCAAGATCCGAGCCATCGGCCGGAGGCCGCCTTTGAGGACACCGTGGTACTGCACCGCCTGACGGGTGGTGAGTCGAATCGAGCCGTCCGCCACCTCGCCGGCGACGTGATCGAGCGCCAGCCACTGCTTGGACGTCAGCCGCCCACCGGGGATCGCCACACGGATCATGAAGATGTAGTCGAGCGGCTCATGGGCCAGCGACCGCTCACGCCTGACGTCACGGTCGTCCTGGGCGTAGACGCCGTGGAACTTGAGGAGCTGCTCGCTCTCCTCGGAGACGTTCGGGGCAGCGTTGGCGAGCTGCCCGGCGAGATCGCCCCGCAGCGCGTCGCTCGACGCCTTGATTCCCTCGACTGCTGTGAGCTGCTTGGGCTCGGACGCCACCGCGCACCGCCTCTTCTGATTCCCGTAAAAGCTGACCCAGATTATCAGGTTTCAATTCTCAGCCGACAGGGCCAGCCGGCTGGTCGAGCTCCTGAGCGCAGTCTCGCGCCCCTCAGAGGTGAACAGCGGCTCAGATAGGGTTGGCCGGATGGCAGCTGGATCTTCCATCCCACCGACGCACCACGCCGTCATCGCCGGGACAGGGCGATCGGGCACCAGCTTTCTCATCAAGTTCCTCGCCGCCTGCGGGCTCGACATCGGCGAGGGGCTCGACGAGCAGTGGAACGAGCGGGCCTCGGCCGGCATGGAGCGCAACCTCCTCGCCCCCAACCCTCCCTACCTCGTCAAGGACCCTGGGTTCGCGAACTACTGCAGCGAGGTCGACCTCACCGAGCTGACCCTCGATGCGCTGATCGTCCCGATCAGGGACCTCGCCGCTGCGGCCACGAGCCGAGTGCTCCAAGAGCGGATGGCCAAGGTGTCGCGAGACGGGCCGGGGATGATGGCTCCCGTGGAGGTGGCCATCACGCCAGGGGGCCTGCTCACCTCGCTCGATCCCGTCGATCAGAGCCGACTGCTGGCCGTCGAGTTCCATCGCCTCATCCACTGGGCGACGATCACGGGTGTTCCTCTCTATCTGCTCGACTTCCCGAGACTCGTCCAGGACCGGGGCTACCTCCTCGACGCGCTCTGGCCGTGGCTCTCCCTGCACACCGACCGCGAGAGCGCGGAAGCAGCCTTCGACGCCGTTGCAGAGCCCGACAAGATCAGGTTCAGCGAAGGAGGCTCGATGAGTCGCCAGGCGATGTCTCGGGATCTCGACGAGCTCGTCGAGCTCGATCGCAGGGCGCTGCGCACGATCTTCGCCGAGCAGCGCCACGAGCTTGAGTCTCTCCGGACGCGGCTCGACCAGGCAGAGGCCTACGGCGATGAGCTGGCGCGCCAGCTCTCGCTCGCTGAGGAGCGCCTCGAGCAGCTCTCGAGCCTCCTCGCCTCCAAGCGCCATCGCTACGTCGACCGACTTGCGGGGCTCTTTGGTGAGGACGCCTCGTCTTAGCGCGCGCCCGGTCGTCACGAGCTGATCGCTCGGCGAAGCACCGCCTTGATCGCGCCGGCCCCTGGCAGCTTGGCCAGCGACGCCGCCAGCGCGCTGGCGAATCGGTAGGAGAGGCGGCTCTCGACAGCTTGCGCTCGGGCCTCGGCCACGTCTGCGCGCTCCTCCGCCTGCTGTGCTCTGGCCACCAACAGCTGCTGCTCAGCGACCAGATGGTCACGGTCGCGCTCGGCGCGTGACGCTCGCCCACCGAGGTCTCGGATCACCTCGCGCTGCATCTCGACCTCACGCTCTAAGAGCAGCGCGTCCTCGAGATCCCCCTCGAGCTGCACGAAGGCATCACGGATGGCGGCTGACCGCTCACGCGCCAGGCGAACGACGGCCTCCTTGCCGGCGAGCAGGACCACACCGTCGCCTTCGACCGGGACCACCTCGACGTCGAGCTCGAGCTTCTCCACGAGATCCTCGAGGTCGTCAGCGGTCGCGTCCTCCTCGTCATCTCGAACCTCGACCAAGAGCTCGACGTCGTCGCCCATCGACTCCAAGAGCTCCTCGAGGGCGGGGCCCTTCAGCTCATCGAGTGCGTCGCCCACCACGATCACCTGACCCGATGAGGGCAACGACGCCTCGGGGCTCCAGTGCACCAGCGAGGCGCCGGGTCGGAGTCGCTCCGCGATCGCCTCCGGGATCGCTCGCTTCGAGCTGGTCATCGACGGCTCCTCTCGGCGGCCCGCTTCGTCGCCTGGGCGAGCACGGTCCTCCAGAACGCTTGGGGGTCATCGTCGTGCTGGGCACCGCTCGCCAGCGCCGCCTCTCGCAGCGTCGACCACGACGCTTCTTCTGTGCTCACCTCGATCAGCGCTCGCGCGAACGGTGCGGGGTCGTCTTCGATCCTCATCGCCCCTCGCCACGACGCCTCGATGCCCTCGGCGCCAAGAGTCGTCGTCACCACCGGGAGACCTCGGCTCAAGGCGTCCACCGTCTTGATCTTGACCCCGGCACCAAAGCGGATGGGCACGACGGCGACCCGAGCCTCATCAAGCCTGGCGTTGAGATCTGCGACCTCTCCGATGAAGCGGAGCTGCTCGGAGCGGAGCTCGAGGAGCTCAGCCGGAGGGCCCGCACCGGTCACCAGGACCGTGAGCTCCGGCGCCTCTGCCTTGACGAGGGGGAGCACCTCTTCGACCAGCCAGCGCAGACCATCGTCGTTGGCGCTGCCTGGTCCGGCGAGCCAGCCGGCGACGAAGATCGCGTCCTTGCGCTCGGCGAAGCCCGCCGCGCCCGGCTCACAGAGCGCGGGAAAGGGCTGTCGCAGGCCCCACGCACGACGCCCCCCGACCTCGGAACCACGCCGCCTCCTCGTCGCTGATCGTGACCACCGCGTCAGCCCTCATGGCGATGGAGCCCTCGAGGGCTTCGAAGCGACGCTGCTCAGCTTCGAGCTCGTCAGCTTGGTGAGCGAAGCGATCGACCTGGCGCTTGGTCTCGTAGCGAGCGGCGAAGCGAGCTTCGACGTCATAGATGACGGGCACGCCAGGCCACCGAGCAGCCACCGTCGGCTGCGCGTTCGAAGTTGTTGGGTCGAGCGACGATGACGGCGGCCGGATCGTCCCCGACGTCAAGCTCCTCGTCGAAGAGCACGCGCGTGACCCCTCGTGCAGCGAGATCGGGGTCGAGGTCGAAGGTGTCGCCCCAGACCACCATCTGGACGTAGTACCCGAGCGAGGTGAGTGCCTCGATGAGCTCGCGAGTGCGCCCGAGCCCAGAGCCCGAGGCCGCCCGAGGCAGGAAGTCGTCGAAGTAGACGATCCTGGGCGCGGTGCGCGGCAGGCCGGGGGGAGCAGGCGAGGCCTTGCGTCCCCACTTCTCCTCGAACCGCTTCCGTCCGCGCTCGAAGATCACGTCGCGCAGGATCGAGCTCGTCGACTCGGCTTCGGCGTGCGTCACCAGCGAGGCGGGCGTGACGACCACCGAGCGCCCGGTCGCCCAGACCCGACGGCAGAGATCGATGTCTTCGAAGTAGGCGGGGTAGAACGACTCGTCGAAGCCGTCCACTCGATCGAACAGCTCGCGATCGATCAGCAGCGAGCAGCCTGGGGTGTACTCGACCACCCTCGCTCCGGCGACCTCCGCCTGGCGGAGCGTGGCCCCTCGGTCGAGCGCCTCGGGCGACGTGCCCCTCGTGCGACCCCCGAACTCGAGGACGAAGCCGGCTCGATCGCACAGCACGCTGCCGACGACGCCCGACCTCCTCGTGGGTGTCGAGCACGTGGAGGAGGCCATCGAGCCAGCCCACCTCGACGACAGCATCGTCGTTCAAGAAGACCAGGCGACGGCCGCGAGCGTGGCGGGCGCCGAGGTTGCAGCCACCGGCGAAGCCTCGGTTCGAGCGGGAGGTGACGCGCCGCACCCAGGGGTGCTGCGCGATGACCTCGGTGACGTCAGTGGTCGCTCCGTTGGCGACCACAAGCACCTCGAACGAGGCCTTGGTCATGTGCGTCCGCAGCGAGCGAAGACAGGCGTCCAGCGGCCCCGTGGAGCGGTACGCCAAGACGATGACCGACACCTCGGGGGTCTCGAGCGCCACCGCAGATGGTGCCGGCGGTGCAGCCAGGGCGAGCAGGCTCAACGGCTCGTCCGGACCGGGCACATGCGCTCACTCTACCCACCGGCGTCTCAGTCCAAGCCTTGGCAGGAGCGCGGCGTTGGACGACGAGGCGCGATCGAGGCGGGGGTCACCTCGATCGCGCCTCATCAGAGCATGGGGCGCCTCAGACGGGCTCGTCACCTCGCAAGGTGACCCGCTGGATGACCCGGTGCTGGGCACCGAAGTCGCCCACCACGGCGTGCTGGGTGACCCGGTTGTCCCAGAAGCCCAGCGTCCCCTCAGCCCAGTGGTAGCGGACCGTGTACTCGGGTCGCACGGAGTGCTTGTAGAGGTACGACAGCAAGGCGTCGCTCTCCGCGCGCTCGAGCCCGACGATGTGCGAGGTGAACCCCGGGTTGACGAACAGCACCTTCTTTCCCGTCTCAGGATGCGTCCTCACCACCGGATGGGTGACGGGCTCGAGCTCAGAGATCTCGGTGCCCTCCCAGCGTCCTGTGCCCACCTGGTCGAGAATCGCCTTGAAGGACTGGCGGCCGTCGTGCACGGCGCTGAGCGTCTCCAAGAAGGCCTGGAAGGTCGGGCTTAGCCCTTCGTAGGCGGCCTGCTGGTTGGAGAACAGCGTGTCGCCTCCCGACGGGGGGATCGCCACGGCCCGCAGGATGGAGCCGAGCGGCGGGCGCTTCACGAAGGTCACGTCGGTGTGCCAGTCGAGGCCCTGGTCACGAGTCGAGACGTCGCCGTAGAGGGCGTAGAGCTCCCTCGCCTGGGTGTAGTCGATCTCGAAGATGTTCGGGTAGCCCTCGACACCCGGGATCACCGGGTGTCCCTCGGTCGGCTCGCCGAAGCGCGAGGCGAAGGCCAGGTGGGCGTCCTTGTCGAGGTCCTGCCCCGGGAAGAAGACGACCTTGTACTCGAGCCAGATCCTACGGATCTCGGCCACGGTCTCGTCATCGAGCTCCCTGAGATCGAGTCCTCGGATCTCGGCGCCGACGTTGCCCGAGAGCGGCGTCACCTCGAGAGCGATCTTGGTGGTGGTGGTGGTGGTGGTCATTGCGTTCCTCCTCTTTCGTTGGTGCGGTCTTGGTTGATGGCCTTCTCCTCGCTCAGAGGATCGCTTCGGCGATGGCTCTGGGCTCCGTCTTCTGCCGCCTCATCCACGCCAAGCTCGGCCAAGAGCGAGGAGCGCAGCGCACCGAAGCCCGGATCGCTGCGCAGCCGAGGCTCGGCGAGCTGCACGTCGACGTCGAGGGAGATCGCTCCCTCGGTCAAGACGAGCACCCGATCCGAGAGGAGGATGGCTTCGTCGACGTCGTGGGTGACCAAGAGCACGGCGGGGTGGTGGCGCTCCCAGAGCTGGCCGACGAGGGCGTGCATCTTGATCCTGGTCAGTGCGTCGAGCGCGCCGAAGGGCTCGTCCAAGAGGAGGAGGTCAGGATGGCGCACCAGCGCTCGGGCCAGGGCCACCCGTTGGGCTTCTCCTCCAGACAGGGTCTTCGGCCAATCTCCCTCGTGCCCGGTGAGGCCCACCTCACCGAGCGCCTCGGTGCCTCGAGCCGCCGAGTCCTTCTCGCCGAGACCGAGCACGACGTTGTCGAGGACGTGGGCCCACGGCAGCAGCCGGGGATCCTGGAACACCACAGAGCGCCGCTCAGGAACCAAGATCTGACCGGTCGCCCCATCATCGAGGCCGGCGAGGGTGCGAAGGATGGTGCTCTTGCCCGAGCCGCTCCGTCCGAGGAGCGCCACGAACTCGCCTCGACCGATCCTGAGATCGACGCCGTTGAGCACCGCTCGGGCTCCGAACGAGCGGCGGAGCCCCCTCACGAAGACGGCGTCATGCCCGGTGGGCCCGCTCGAGGCATCGAGGCGACGCTCCTCTTGAACCGTCATCGGCCCGGCTGCCAGCGAAGGGTGACGCGCTCGAGCGTGCGCACCACCGCGTCGGTGAGGAGCCCCAAGAGGGCGTAGCAAACGAGGCACACCACGATCACGTTCGATTGGAAGAACGTCTGGGCCTGGATGATCAGATACCCGATGCCACTCGACGCGTTGATCTGCTCGGCGAAGACCAGCAGGAGCCACGCCACCGCCATGGCCATGCGAAGCCCCACGAGGAACCCGGGCAGGGCCGCAGGCAGCACGATGCGTCGGATCCGCTGGGTGCGGCTGAGCCCGACCACGTCGGCAAGCTCGCCGAAGCCAGGGTCGATCGAGCGGATCGCCGCGTTGGTGTTGATGTAGATCGGGAACATGACGCCGAGGGCGATCATGGAGATCTTGGCGGTCTCCCCGACCCCCAGCCAGAGCACGAAGAGCGATTCGAGGCCGATGATCGGCACGAACCGGAGCATCTGGACGTTGCCGTCGATGAGGTTCTCGCCGGTCCTCGACAACCCCGAGGCCAGGGCGAGGGCTGCGCCCACGGGCACGCCGATCAAGAGACCCCAGAACACCCGCTGGATCGATGCCCACAGCGCCGTGGGGAGTGAGCCGTTGGCGATCATGTGCGCTCCGGTCGAGAGCACCGCGCTCGGCGCAGCCAGGTCCTGGGGCTTGATCCATCCCGCCAGTGACGCCAGCTCCCACACGGCGAAGAGGAGCGCCACCCCGATCAAGCGCTGAGCCCCCCGACCAAGTCGGCGCTCTCGTCGAGAGTCGCCGCCGGTCGGGAGCTGGACGAGGGTGACCTCGTCGTGCCGCCACCCCGCGGCCCCGTCGTGGTCGAGGTCGAGGGAGCGAGCGAGCTCTGGTGCGCGCCGCGCACCGAGGATCGTCATGACCCCTGCACGGAGGCGACGAGGCTGTTGAAGCGAGGATCGAACTCCTGGGCCACGTTGATCTTCGCCGGGATGACGTTGGCCTGGAAGAACAGATCAGCAAGGTTCTGCTGAGAGGCCGTTGATCTGCCCTGGCAACTGGAGGAACGTGGTCTTGCCGGTCTCCTTGGCCACTTGCGCCGCTCGAGCCGGGGTCAAGCCGTACTGACCCACGTAGATGGCCTTGGCCGCCACGCCAGGGTGGGCGTTCAGGTACTGGTACGACTTGACCAGTCGGCTGATGTAGTCGGCGAGCGCTGCCGACGTGCCCTTGTCGGCCAAGGACGACTGTGAGGCGATCAGGAAGCTCGTCTTGTCCGTGAGGTTGTCCGAGTACGTCGCCACGTGAGCAGTCGGGTTGGCAGCCAGGTACACGCTCAACAACGGCTCGACCGTGATGCCGGCATCCGCAGAGCCTCCCTGAAGCGCAGCGCTGATCTCGGTGGTCGGCAGGTTGACGCTCGTGATGTCAGAGAGGCTCAGATGCGCCGACTGCAGCCCTTCGAGCAGCACCGCCTCGGCGGCGGTGCCCTCCTGATAGGCGACCTTCTGGCCCTTCAGGCTCGCCCAGCTCTTGATCGACGTCTTCCCGGGCGCAGAGACGAGGGCGTAGGTGCTCCCTGCGGTGGCCCAGCCAGCGACGGCGGTCAGGTTCTGGTTCGCCGACTGAGCGAAGATCAGCGGCGTGCTGTAGACGAAGCCGGCGTCGAGTGAGCCGCCCTCGAACGCCTGAAGCATGGTCGGCCCGCCGACGAACTGGGAGTACTGGACCGTGTAGGGGAAGTTCTTGTCCTCACCGGCAAGCGAGAGCACGGTCTCGAGCGCCTTGAGCTGATCGCCGACTCGCAGCACGGTCCCCGGCGGGATGCTCGAGGTGGTCACCGATCCTGCGGTCGTCGAGGTGGTGTCGCTGCCCGAGGCGCTTGAGGATCCGCAACCGGCAAGGAGGGCGACGGGGATCGCCGCCGAGGCGAGCAGAGCAAGGAAACGCTTGGGTTGGGTTCTCATAGCAAGTAATTCTATAGATATGATGGGATTAGTCAAGTTTAATTCCGACGAGCACCGACGAAGAGAGAGCGACCATGCGCACCCAAGCCGAGATTCCCCAGCTGAGCAGGGTCTCCGACCCACACGACTTCGTGAGCGAGGTGGCACGATGACGGACGCACCCCTCGGGTTCACCCTCGCAGACTCGAGTCCCCAACCTCCGCAGGAACGTCGCCCGCAGGCCGGCGCGCCCAACGTGCTCGCCATCGTCCTCGACGACACGGGCTTCGCCCACCTCGGTCCCTTCGGGTCGACCATCGCCACACCGAACATCGACCGGCTGGCTGCCGGTGGGCTCCGCTACAACCGCTTCCACGTGACGTCGCTGTGCTCGCCGACGCGCGCCGCGTTCCTCACGGGCCGCAACCACCACCACGTGGGCATGGGCTTCCTCGCCGACATCCCACTCGCCTTCCCTGGCTACACCGGTCGCATCCCGACGCTCGGCGGCCACGCTGGCGCGGCTGCTCAAGGATGAGGGCTACTCGACGACGGCGGTGGGCAAGTGGCACCTGACCCCTCGATGGCAGCGATCGGCCGCGGGGCCCTTCGACACGTGGCCCCTCGGGCTCGGCTTCGAGCGCTACTACGGCTTCCTCCAGGGCGGCACCAACCACTGGACACCCAACCTCGTCCAGGACAACCACTACGTCGATCCCCCAGCGACGCCCGAGGAGGGCTACCACCTGAGCGAAGACCTGGCTGATCGGACCATCCGCTATCTGCTCGACCAGCGCCACGCTGCTCCGGGCAAGCCCTTCTTCGCCTACCTGGCGCTCGGCGCCATGCACGCCCCGCACCACGTCGCTCCCGAATGGGTGGAGCCCTACCGAGGTGCGTTCGACCACGGGTGGGACGCCTGGCGAGACGAGGTCTTCGCACGCCAGGTGGCAGCGGGCATCGTGCCTCCCGACACCACCCTCACCCCGAGGCCCCCGTGGGTGGCGGGCTGGGACGAGCTCGACGAGCACGAGCGCAAGATGCACGCACGCCAACAAGAGGTCTTCGCCGGCTTCCTCACCCACACCGATGCGCAGATCGGCAGGGTGCTCGACCACCTCGAGCAGACCGGTGAGCTCGACAACACCATCGTGGTGCTCTTCTCGGACAACGGGGCGAGCGCCGAGGGCGGTCGTGAGGGCAGCGTCAACGAGCACCGCTTCACGGCGCGCATCCGCGAGTCGCTCGACGACAACTACGAGCACTTCGACGACTGGGGCGGCTTCAGCACCTACAACCACTACTCGTGGGCCTGGGCGTGGGCTGGCAACACGCCGATGAGGCTCTGGAAGCGCTACACGTGGCTGGGTGGCACCCGGACGCCGCTGATCGTCCACTGGCCGGCGGGGATCAAGGACCGCGGCGCGATCCGCTCGCAGTTCGTCCACGCCGTGGACCTGATGCCGACCCTCCTCGACGTCGCGGGCGTCGAGGCTCCTGACGTCGTCGACGGCGTCGACCAGCTGGCCTTCGACGGCGCCAGCATCGCGGCGAGCTTCTCCGACCCGAGCGCACCTGACGCCCGCTCCACCCAGTACTTCGAGATGCTGGGCTCCCGCTCGATCTACCACGAGGGCTGGAAGGCGACGACCAACCACATCTCGGTCGGCGTCCTCGATGAAGAGGAGCTCGCCGAGGGAAGTCGAGCGTTCGCCGAGGACCGCTGGGAGCTGATCGATCTCGCCACGGACTTCTCTGAGTCGACGGACCTTGCGGAGAAGGAGCCCGAGCTCCTCGCCTCGCTCCAAGAGCTCTGGCTCGACGAGGCTCGCCGGAACCACGCGCTTCCCATCGACGACACCTTGGTCAACCGGCTCGGGGCGATCATCCCGCCAGCGTGGCCCGCCGGCCAGCAGCTCACGATCCTGCCGGGAGGTGGCCCGGTGATCGATGAGTCGCTCCCGATGCTCTTCGGAGGCTTCGTGCTCAGCGTGGAGGCCGAGCTGGACGCCACGGGCTCGGACGGCGTGCTCGTCGCCATCGGCGACTGGAACGGCGGCTTCGCCCTCTTCGTCAGCGACGACACCCTCGTCTTCAGCCTCTCGGTCGCCGGCAAGCTCACCGAGGTGCTCGCCGAGCGCCCACTGCCCAGGGGCCGCCACACCCTCGGTGTCGCCTTCCTCCCGGGCTTCGAGACCCCAAGCGAGCTCGCACTCCTCCATGACGGCGAGGTCGTCGGACGAGGCGCCTTCGACGGGTCGCTCCCCGTGGCCCTCCAGCACGGTGGGGCGGCGCTTCGGCTCGGCGAGGACGTCGGCTTCCCGGTCTCTCGTCGCTACGCCCCTCCGGCTCGATTCAACGGCACCATCCTCTCGGTGACCTTTGCGACGCCGAGCCTGGAGGGGCCGAACCCCGTCGAGCAGATCCGCGAGGCCCTCCACAGCGACTGAGCGATCTTCCACGCCCCGTGGCGTGCCCCTGAGGCGAGGTGAGTGCTCCAGGGGCACACCGCTACGATCGAGCGTGACCGTGGAGGGAGCCAGATCATGACCATCGAGCGAACCGCATCGCTCGCTCCCCCTCCCGACGCAGAGCCTGGCTCTGACCCCGAGCTCATCGTCAGCGACCAGCGACGAGCCCGGCTCAACGTCGCCCTGGCACTCGGCGGTGCCGTCGTGCTCCTGATGGTCATGGCGGCGTGGCTCACGTTCTTCCACCAGAGCGCCACCACGTCCTCCATGGACATGGAAGGCGCGGCCATGGGCCCGTCGGTCTGCGCGGTGCTGCCCCCGGGTGTCGTCGACCAGGCGCTCGGCCAGCGAGCAGCTGCGCCGACCTCCACGACGACCGAGCAGACCACCACGTGCACCTACCGGCTCGGAGCAGAGCCCGCTGGTCTCGTCGTCACCTACGCGATGGCGGTCAGCCCGGAGTCCTTCGCCCGCTCGGTCAGCTCCCTGCGAGCCCTCGGGCACGTCTCGCCCATCGCCGCGCTCGGGGAGCAAGCCTTCGGCGCAGAGCACGCCCGTGACGGGCGCACCACCGTCGTCGTGCGGCACCACGGCAACGTCGTCCGGGTCGAGACGACCGCGCCGCTGGCAGCGGCCACCAGGCTCGCCGCGATCGTCACCCCACAGCTCTGAGCCTGGAGCCCGACGCCCGCCGGACCACCTCGGCGAACAGGGCGAACCGCTAGGTTGCCGTCCATGGACACCGCAGAGCTCGCCCACGAGATCGCCGCTCCCATCGGGAGGGCAGGCATGGCCTACTACTTCTGTCCCGCCGCCAAGACCAAGGCTGGCGACCTCGGGATCGACCTGTTCTCCTTCTACGCCACGGGTCGAGGTGGCGTCATGGGCGACGTCGACCCCAAGGCCGTCGAAGCGGCGTTCTGGTTCTTCAAAGACGGTCTGATCGAGAGCTTGGTCGTCCAGGGCCAGCGGACCCTCACCCTGACGGCGGCGGCCGATGCTCACCTCGAGGTGGCAACCGAGCTCGCCCACCTGACGCTCGGTGGCGTGGACCGGGCGACCCTGGAGGCCTTCGTGGAGGCGGCACGGAGCCTTGGGGCATCGCTGCCGCTCGGGTGCTGGCCGCTCGTCGACGGCTTCGTCGCTCGGGTGGACGGTCTCGACCTCGAGGCCGAGGCCTACCTGTGGATCGTGGTGCTCCGCGAGCTGCGCGGCGGGCTCCACATCGACGCCACCATCGCCGAGGGGGTGAGCCCGGCGGCCGCCTGCCAGCTCGATCGGCAAGGAATCTCCTATGAGATGCACGGCTTCGGCGACGCCGACCGCAGCGACGAGACCCCTGAGCTCACCGCGCAGTGGGAGGCGGCAGAGGCCGAGACCACGGCAACCATGGCCGAGCTGCTCTCGGTGCTCAGCGAGGCGCAGCGCGCTGCGCTGGCGGCGGGCACCAAGGCGATCACCGACGCGGTGGGGTCGCTCTGAGATGAAGCTGCGGATCTTCGTCGAGCCCCAGCAGGGTGCGACCTACGACGACCAGCTCGGTGCGGCTCTCGCCGCGGAGGCGGCGGGCTTCGATGCCTTCTTCCGCTCGGACCACTTCCTCACCATCGGCGGGCCGCCGACCGCCCCTGGCCCGACCGATGCGTGGGTCACCCTCGGCGCCTTGGCTCGGGAGACCTCGACCATCCGCTTGGGCACGCTGGTCACCTCGGCGACCTTCCGGCACCCAGGGCTCTTGGCCGTGGCGGTCGCCCAGGTCGACCAGATGAGCGGCGGTCGGATCGAGCTCGGCCTCGGAGCCGGCTGGTACGACGACGAGCACCGAGCAGCGGGCGTCCCCTTCCCCCCGATGAAGGAGCGCTTCGAGATCCTCGAAGAGCAGCTGGCCATCGTCACCGGGCTCTTCGCCACCAGCTCACCGGGCACGTTCAGCTTCTCAGGCGAGCACTTCGAGCTCGCCGACTCTCCGGCGCTCCCCCATCCCGTCCAAGCGGGCGGCATCCCGATCATCGTGGGCGGGGGCGGCCCCCAGCGGACCCCGTCGCTGGCTGCTCGCTTCGCCGACGAGTTCAACACGCCCTTCCTCCAGCCGCCCGATGCCGAGGCCCAGTTCGGCCGCATCAGGCACGCCTGCGAGGCAGCCGGGCGCGACCCCTCATCGATCCGCCTCACCTCGACGGTGGTGGTCTGCTGCGGCGAGGACAAGGCGACCCAGGAACGCCGAGCCGCGGCGATGGGCCGTGAGCTCGACGAGCTGCGCGCCCACGGGGCGGCGGGCTCCCCCGCCGAGGTCGCCGAGCGGCTTGGCTCCTATCGCGACGCCGGCGCCGAGGTCCTCTACCTGCAGATCCTCGACATGGGCGACCACGACCACCTTCGGCTGCTCGCCCACGAGGTCGCTCCCCTGCTCTGAGCGCCTCTTCGCTGGGTGCCCTGCTCAGCCAGCAGAGGGATCGTCGGCGTCGGCCGCCTCGATCTCCTCGCGGCTGATCCCCAGCATGAAGAGGACCGCATCGAGGAACGGCACGCTGAGCGCCGTGTCGGCCGCCTCGCGGACCGCGGGGTGGGCGTTGAAGGCGATCCCGAGCCCGGCCGCCGAGAGCATGTCGATGTCGTTGGCACCGTCCCCGACCGCCACCGTCTGCGCGATGGGCACGTCGAGCTCCTCGGCGAAGCGGCGAAGCGCGGTGGCCTTGGCGGCTCGATCGATGACCGGACCGGCCAGGCGGCCGGTGAGTCGGCCGTCGACGACCTCCAAGGTGTTGGCCGCCGCACGATGGATGCCCAGCTCGTCGAGCAGGGGACGGAGCACCTCGAGGAAGCCTCCTGAGACGACCGCGGTCTGGTAGCCGAGCCGCTGCAGGGTCCGCACCAGCGTGCGAGCCCCCGGCATCAGCTCGAGCTCTTCGCTCACCGCGGTGACGTCCTCGGCGCTGAGCCCCTTGAGGAGCGCCACTCGCTCTTCAAGCGCGGTGGTGAAATCGACAGCGCCCGCCATCGCCGCCTCGGTGATCGCCGCCACCTGCGCCTCAAGCCCGAGCCGGGCGGCGAGCCGATCGATGACCTCGCCCTGGATCAAGGTCGAGTCGGCGTCCATCACGATCAGGCGCTTGGCTCGACGACCGAGACCGGCTCGCTGGACGGCGACGTCCAAGCTGAGGGTGACCGCCACCTCACCGAGGGCGGTGCGCAGCTGGTCGTGCGCTGAGCCCCGCACGATCAGCTCGTAGCTCTGGACCGGGTACGTGGCCAGGCGGACGATCCGCTCGCAGTCACCGCCGCACTTGGCGATCGAGCCGAAGACCCCGGCGAGCTGCTCGGGATCGATGCTCGGCGCCACCAGGGTCACGGCCAGGCGCCGCTCCTCTGGGGCGAGCCGCTCGGTGGTTAAGGCGACGTCGATGCTCACCGCTCCTTGGTCGTCGATCCCCGAGGAGGCCACCGCTTGCTCGAGCTGGGCGATGCCCACGCCCTCCTTGGGCTCAACCTCGGCGCAGAGCACCAGGTGGCCGCGGATGGTGATCTGGCCCACGTCGGTGATCTCGGCCGCCACCGAGCGCAGCGAGGTGAAGAACGCTGCAGCCAGACCAGGGCGGTCTCGCCCCGAGATGGTCAAGAGGTAGCGGTGCGTCATCAGGGCGAATCTAGGTCACCTCAGCGTCGCCCAGATCCCGTTCGCCGAGCCAGCCGCGCCCTTCGACGTAGCGCTTGACCACCTTGGCGGGGACGCCGGCGAGCACCACGCGCGGCGGGAAGCTCCCTGAGACCACCGCCCCGGCGGCCACCGTCGTGTGCTCGCCGAGCTCGGTGCCCGGCAAGATCACCACGTTGGCCCCGAGCCAGCTGCCGCTCCCGATGCGCACCGCCGCCTCGACCGGCTGCTGGATGCCGATCGGCTGATCGACGTCGGTGTAGACGTGGTTCTGGTCGGTGATGTAGACGTAGGGCCCCGTCTGGATGTCGTCGCCGATCGTGATCGACCAGTGCCCGACGATGTGGCTGCCTCGCCCGATGATGCAGCGAGAGCCGATCTCGATCACCGGATCGGTGAGCATCTGCTGACCAGGTGCGATGCCGACGCTGATGGCCGTGTTCGGTCCGATCATGGTCTGCTCGCCGATCACCACCGAGTCCTGGTTGTAGATGACCCCTTGGGGCCAGAGCAGGGCGCTGCCGGCGCCGAAGGCGCCGAAGCGAGCGGCCTCCTCGTCGCCCGAGCCGATCATGCCGATCTCCGAGACGAGCGAGCTCCCCCACGAGAGGCCCCGCCTGAGCAGTCGTCGCAGAGAAGGGGACATGGAGCGAAGGGCTGTCACAACGAATGACGCTAGGCGAACGCCGAGACCTCCCGAAGGGCCTATCCTCCTCTCAGCTTCGACCACCCTCTACGGTCGTAGCCGACGAAGTTCCTCCGGGCCATGGGCGCCGTCAGCGCCCGGGAGACCCTGAGCACAGCTTGAGAAGGACCCGAGGAGGCCCAGCCGAATGCATGCCCGCCGCACACTCACCGCCACCGCCGTGATCCTCTGCGGCTCACTGGCGCTGACGGCCTGCTCGTCAAGCTCTGCCGCCAAGAAGAAGAAGCCGGTGGCCACGACCACGACGACCGCCGCCGCCCTCTGCCCGCTGACGGGCACCCCCGCGCCGAACAACGCCGTCCCGCAGCGACCCGCCATCGGCGTCAAGGTCGACAACTACTCAGCGGCCCGTCCCCAGAGCGGGCTCGATGCGGCGGACATCGTCTTCGAAGAGCCCGTCGAAGGGGGCATCACCCGCTACAACGCCGTCTTCCAGTGCTCGAACGCCTCATCGATCGGACCGGTCCGCTCGGCTCGCCAGATCGACATCGGGATCGAGTCGATGTTCGCCAACGCACCGCTCGCTCACATCGGCGGCATCGACCCGGTGCTCGCCAACATCAACGCCTCGGGCATCCCGAACCTCGATCTCGGCAACTTCGCAGGCTCCTTCACCCGCTCGAACGACCGCTATGCGCCGTACAACGCGTACACCTCGACGACGCAGCTCTACGCCCTCGTGCCCAAGCTGACCACGCCTCCGACGCCCGTGTACACCTACTCGACCTCACCGTCGAACAAGGGCACGGCCGTCACCAGCGTGAACGTGGACTTCTCCGACCAGTCCAACGTCACGTGGAACTGGAACGCCTCGACGAGCACGTGGCTCCGCTTCTACGACGGCACGCAGGCTGACATGCTCTCGAACGGCGTGCAGAACCAGGCACAGAACGTGATCGTCCAGACGGTGAACGTGACCTACGGCCCGTGGCTCGAGAACTCTGAAGGTGGCCTTGAGGTCCAAGCCCAGCTCTCGGGCACTTCCGGCCCCGCCCAGGTCTTCCGCAACGGGATCCAGATCACGGGGACCTGGTCACGGGGCTCGGCCAGCTCGCCGACCGTCTTCAAGGACGCCTCGGGCAAGGTGATCACGATGGCCCCAGGACGCACCTGGGTTGAGCTGCTGCCCTCGACGGCCAGCAGCTCGGTCGTCGCAGCACCGGTGGTGGCGACCACCACCACGACGACCAAGAAGAAGTAGCAGCGCCGAGCTCTCAGCTCGCCCAGCGAGCGAGGACCCTCACGCACCTCGAGCGGCGGCTCGGCGAACGGCTGAGATGTCCCGGAGGCCCTGAGGCCCTGAGGCCCTGGCAGCTCAGTCCAGTGAGATCGGCACGTCGTCGGGGTGGACCTCGGGAACCGCGTCTGCAGCCTCGTCAGCCTCTGACGCCGGAGGGCCCGCCAGGTGCTCGCGCACCCGCTGGTCGATCTCTGCCATGAGCTGTGGGTTCTCCGTGAGGAACGTCTTCACGTTCTCTCGACCCTGACCGAGCTGCTCGCCCTCATAGGTGAACCAGGCTCCCGCCTTCTTCACGAAGCCGAGATCGACGGCGACGTCGAGGAGCGAGCCCTCTCGGCTGATGCCCTTGCCGTACATGATGTCGAACTCGGCTTGCTTGAACGGCGAGCCGACCTTGTTCTTCGCCACCTTGGCCCGTGTGCGGTTGCCGACGATCTCGGTGCCGTCCTTGATCGACTCGATCCGTCGGATGTCGATGCGAACCGAGGAGTAGAACTTGAGCGCACGGCCACCAGGGGTCACCTCAGGCGAGCCGTAGATGACGCCGATCTTCTCGCGCAGCTGGTTGATGAAGATGCAGATCGTGTTGGACTTGCTCAGGTTCCCGGTGATCTTGCGGAGCGCTTGGGACATCAGCCGAGCCTGGAGGCCCACGTGGGTGTCTCCCATCTCGCCTTCGATCTCCGCCCTCGGGGTGAGCGCCGCCACCGAGTCGATGACGATGACGTCGAGTGCGCCCGAGCGGATGAGCATGTCGGTGATCTCCAGCGCCTGCTCTCCCGTGTCGGGCTGCGAGATCAGCAGGTCGTCGATGTTCACCCCGATGGCCGCCGCGTAGACAGGGTCCATGGCGTGCTCCGCATCGATGTAGGCGCATGCCCCGCCGTTGCGCTGGGCCTCAGCCACCACGTGCGTGGCCAGCGTCGTCTTTCCTGAGGACTCCGGTCCGTAGATCTCGACGATCCGGCCCCGAGGGAGCCCACCGACGCCCAAGGCGAGGTCCAAGCTGAGCGCACCAGTCGAGATGACCTCGATGTCCATGGACGTCTTGTCGCCCATGCGCATGATCGAGCCCTTGCCGAACTGCTTCTCGATCTGGCCCAGGGCCATGTCGAGCGCCTTGGTCCTGTCGTCCTGCTGCGCCATCTCGTCGCTCCTTCGCTGCTTGCTTGCTGGTCGGCACCCTAGAGAGGGGTTGTGTCACCGCCGCTCGAGGGCTCCTCCGCCGTGGCTGTCACTCTAGAGCGAACAGGTGTTCGTGTCGAGGATCCTGGAGGCGCTCCTCCGATCTTGCCTCACCCACGCGTCTCGCTCGGGGACCTCAGGCCACCGCGCCCCCGAAGGGAGCGTGATGGATGAGGTCGTAGGCCGAGCCCTCGGGTCCAGGGCTCGACTCGATCAGCACGACCGACCCAGGCGTGAAGCTGGTCTCGAGCCCTTGGCCCACGAGCTGCCCGGGCAGAGCGCTCGAGCGCCGGAGCCGAGCCAGCGTCAGGTGGCCGTAGAAGGGCTCGTCGCGTGTCCCCAGGCGACCAGCCAGTGCCTCGTCGAGCGCGTCGGCCAGCTCGTCGACGCCGTGAGCAGGCACCACCAGCGTCCCGTCTCGACCCAGGCGCTCGGTCGAGGGACCCAGCGTGATGAGCGGTGGGGCGAACAGCGCCGCCGTCTCGTCCGTCGCGTCGAGCAGCGTCGCCTTGGTCGACTCGTCGCTGAGGGCGCAGTAGCGGAGGGTCACGTGCCAGCGTCGCTCTGGCTCCCAGCGAACGCCGTCGAGCGCTGCCGCGCTCGAAGCTGCGCAGCGCGGCGAGGCCGACCCCGCTCGGCAGCAGACCCACGAAGAGAGACATCCCTCCCGACGCTATCGGCGCCTCGCACCACCCGGTCAAGGGATCCCGAGCGTCCAACCCTCCTCGGCGACGATCTCGCGCTTGGCGGTCGTGGAGAGCCCGAGCAGCGACGCCGGCGCCAGCATGGCGGCTCGCCCGTCAACCCCCGCTGCTCGAAGCGCCCGGAGCGTCCCTCGCACCTGAGCCTGATCGCGGACCTGGTCGCGCTCGGCTCGCCAGGCGAAGAGCCCATGCCAGGTCTCGGCCAGCACCACGTCAGCGAGGCCGTCGCCGATGCCGTCGAAGGGCCAGACGGCCAGCCGCTCGCCCAGCCGTTGCCGGAGCCGCTCTAGGTAGGGCAGGCAGGTGAGCATCTGACCGCCGACGGCGCCCTTGCCCACCAGCATCCAGTTCGAGATGACGCCCGGCCCCGCCAGCAGCTCACAGCGCCGCAGCGCCGGGAGCGGGTTGGGGGCCAGGCCGGGGACGGCGACGTTGCGGATGGGCAGGTGCCGATAGACGTCGTAGGCAGCAGGGATGGGACGCCCCCAGAAGCAGCGCACGCCGGCCTCGGCGTTGAGCGCGTCGGCGACCGCGAAGCGGTTGTTGGCGTTCGCCTCGTCGTCGGTCACCCGGGCCTCGAGCGTCGACCAGAGCGCTCGCCACCCGGGCCGGCCCCTCAGCCCCAGCGTCGCCGCCGCGCCGAAGGGCAGACCGAAGGAGACGTCGAGGGCGATGAGCACGCGCCGCTCTGCAGCGAGCGAGCGCTCGAGCTGAGCCTCGATGATCGCCATGGCCCCCTGGCGGGTCGGTGCGTTCTTCGTCCTGAGCGCGCCTGGCTCGACCAACGAGCCCCACGAGACCCAGCAGCTGTCAGCTCCCGTCGTCGGGGACGAGGCCGCCGACCAGTCCACGACGATGGCGTCGTCGAACTCGCCCGCTCGTCGCGTCACGGACGCGCCAGGAGGCCCTTGCGCAAGAGGTCGAGAGCAGAGATGGCCGCGTACTGCCTGATCCGGGGACGATCACCGGGCACCGTGAGCTCCACGCTGGTGGCCGCCTCACCGGGCAGCGCCACGCCCACGAACACCGTGCCGACCGCCTGGCCGTCTTGGGTGTCGGGTCCGGCCACCCCGGTGACCGAGAGGCCCACGTCGCTCGAGAGCGACGCCCTCACGCCCTCGGCCATCGCCCGGGCGGCGGGATCGCTGACGACGGGTCCCTCGGGCACGCCGAGCAGCGCGCGCTTGACGTCGCTCGCGTAGCTGACGATGCCGCCGCGGAACCACTCGCTCGCCCCCGGCACGCCGACCAGGCGGCTGGCGATGAGGCCGCCGGTGACCGACTCCGCCACGGCCAGGCTGAGCCGCCGCTCGACGAGCAGCGCGGCGATCACGTCTTCCATCGACTGGTCGTCGGTGCCGAAGGTGATGTCGCCGAAGCGCTCGACGACGAGCCGACGGACCTCGGCCTCTTCGGCATCGAGCGCAGCGAGCGCCTCGGACTCGTTCGGAGCCTTGGCGGTGAGCCGGACCTTGATCCCCTCGATCCCCGACGCCAGGAAGGCGACCGTGAGCGACGACGCCGACGACTCGTGGTGCTCGAAGCGCGGCCCGACGGCCTCGGCCAGCGCTGACTCAGAGGTACCCCAGGTCCGCAGCACGCGCGAGCGGATCACCGAAGGGTCCTCCTCCCCGAGCCGGCTCGTGAGATCGGGCAGGATCCCTCGCTCGAACATGTCGGCCATCTCGTAGGGGACGCCTGGGACCGCGTAGAGGACCTTGGCACCGACCGGGCAGATGAGCCCAGGAGCGGTGCCGCGCACCTGGGGGATGATCGACGCACCCTGTGGCACGTCAGCCTGGCGGAGGTTGTTGTCGGACATCGCGCGTCCTCGGCCCCCGAAGATCGCTCGGATGCTCTCGACGAGCGCCTCGTCTCGCACGAGGGGGACGTTGAGGACCTCGGCGATGGCCTCGCGGGTGATGTCGTCTTGGGTCGGGCCGAGCCCACCCGAGACGATCACCGCGTCCGAGCGCGCCAGCGCCGTGCGGAGCGCCAGGACCATGCGCGCATGGTTGTCGCCCACCGCCTGGTGGAAGTGGCTGTCGATGCCCGCAGCCGCGAGGTGCTCACCAAGCCAGGCGGAGTTCGTGTCGGCGATCTGGCCCAAGAGCAGCTCGGTGCCGACGGCGACGATCTCGACTCTCACCGTGGGGAGCCTGCGCCGAGGCGCTTGCCGTCTCGCCAGTACTCGAAGCCCGTCCACAAGGTGGCGACGGCGGCGAACCAGATCATGAAGACGTGCAGCCATCTGAGGTTGGCTGTCGGGGGCAGGACCACCACGGCGATGGACCAGTCTTGGATGAAGGTCTTCCACTTGGCAGTCTGGCGAGCCGGGATCGAGACGCCCTGGCGAGCGGCCATCGCGCGATACCAGCTCATCCAGATCTCGCGCAGGGCGATCAAGATGATCGGGAGCCACGGCAGCGAGTGCTCGAAGGCCAAGGTCACCATGCAGGCGAGCACCACGATCTTGTCGATCAACGGGTCGAGGAAGGCACCCGAGCGCGTCGAGCCCATCCGTCGAGCGACGATGCCGTCGATGCCGTCAGAGAAGGCGACGACGGCGCCGACCCCGGCGGTGGCCCAGCTCGCCCCCCAGTGGACGATCATCCACAAGAACACCGGCGTGAGCACGAGGCGTCCGACGGTGATGGCGTTGGCCGGTGTGGCGATGGCGGTGTCGCCGAAGGTCTTGCGGGCGTCCATCGTCACGACACCGGCTCCCCGACCAGATCGAAGCCGAGCGACTCGGTGATGGTGACCGTGATGAGGGAGCCGATGGGCACCGAGTCCGGCACCACGATGATCCCGTCGATGTCAGGAGCCTCTCCGCTCGAGCGCGCAGAGCCTGGTGAGTCGACGAGCACCTCTCGATTCTGCCCGACGAGAGCCTCACGGCGTTGGAGCGTGATGCCGTCTTGGCGCTCCGAGGCCTCGCGGAGCCGCTCCAACGCAAGCTCGGTGGGCACCTGGTCGTCGAGATCGGCGGCGTAGGTGCCCTGCTCGGGAGAGAAGGGGAAGAAGCCGGCCCAGTCGAGCTGCGCGGCCTCGAGGAAGGCCAGGCAGCTCATCGTGGTCCGCTTCGGTCTCGCCCGGGTAGCCGAGGATGAACGAGGAGCGGAAGGTGGCCGTCGGCTCCGCTGCTCTGATGGCGGCGATCCGCTCCAAGAACCGCTCGGCCGAGCCCCAGCGCCGCATGCGGCGAAGGTGGCGCGGCGAGGCGTGCTGCAAGGAGAGGTCGAAGTAGGGGATGCCCGTCGCCAAGATCGCCTCGATCAGCGCTTGGGTGAGCCCCGAGGGATAGAGGTACAGCAACCGGACCCGCTCGACGGCGTCGCTGAGCGCCTTGACGAGCGAGGGCAGCGGCTGGAGCGGCGCCTCGGGGCCGAGGTCCAAGATCTCAAGCGGCCCCTCGTCGCCGACGGCGCGGCGATCGAGCCCCCACGACGCCAGGTCTTGGGAGATGAGGACGATCTCCTTGGTGCCGCCGGCGACCAGTCCCTCGACCTCGGCGAGGATGGACGGCGCCGAGCGCGAGCGCTGGTCGCCCCTGAAGCTCGGGATCGCGCAGAAGCCGCAGCGCCGGTCACAGCCTTCAGCGGCCTTCACGTAGGCGACCGGACCGGCCGGCAGCGTGCGGGGCAGATCGAGCAGGGTGGGCTCCGCCCGGGTGTCGGGCTTCGAGCCCAAGGAGACCCGGGTGGCCGAGGTCGCCGTCAGGGACGCACCGAAGCCGGCCACGAGGTCGACCTCAGGCAGCGCGTCGGCGAGCTCTTGGCCGTAGCGCTCGGCCATGCAGCCGGTGACCACCAGACGAGCACCGTCGGCGCGCTCGTCGGCCAGGCTCAGGACGGTCTCGATGGACTCCTCGCGAGCGGCCTCGATGAAGGCGCAGGTGTTGACCACCACGAGCTCGGCCTCGCTCGGCTCTGCGGCTTCGACGTAGCCGTCAGCGAGGAGCTGGCCGACCAGCTTGGCCGAGTCGACCTCGTTCTTCGGGCAGCCCAAGGTCTCGAGCCAGTAGCGCCGCTGGTTCATTGCCGCCTCTCGATCAACTTCGCCACCCAGGCCCCCGCGACCCTATCGGCACGAGCGATCGCCAGATCCCCCGAGGGGCCCGGCGCCGCTCGTGGCGGGGCGCTCGGTAGCCTGCAGGGCCATGGCCGGCTCGCTCCGCTCGCTCACTGGGTCGCTGACGCTGCCGGGCGCCGCCAAGGTGCCCGCCTCCATCACGGCGATCTTCTGGGTGGCCAAGCTCTTCTCGACCGCCTTCGGGGAGGTCACCTCGGACTGGCTGGTCCAGGGCCTCGGCGCCGGGATCGCCGTCTGCGGTGGGTTCCTGCTCTTCGCCGCCTCCCTCTGGCTCCAGCTCAAGGCCACGCGCTATCTGCCCTGGCTCTACTGGCTCACCGTCTCGATGGTGGCCATCTTCGGCACGATGGCCGCCGACGTCCTGCACAAGGGACTCGGCATCCCCTACGTGATCACCACGATCGGGTTCGCCGTCGCTCTCGTGATCGTCTTCGTCACGTGGTCACGGGTGGAGGGCACGCTCTCGATCCACTCGATCACGACCACGCGGCGCGAGCTGTTCTACTGGGCGGCGGTGGTGGTCACCTTCGCCCTCGGCACCGCGGCGGGCGACATGACGGCCGACTCCCTCGGGCTCGGGTACGGCGGCTCGATCATCCTCTTCACGGCGATCTTCCTCATCCCAGCCCTGGGCTACTGGACGCACCGGATGGGGGCGGTCCTCGCCTTCTGGTTCGCCTACGTCTTCACGCGACCCGTGGGCGCTTCCATCGCTGACTGGCTCGAGAAGCCGAAGGCGGTGAGCGGCCTAGGCCTTCCCTACGCGGTGGCCTTCAGCATCCTGCTCGTCGGCTTGCTCGTCTCGGTGAGCGTCCAGCAGCTGCGCTGGCAGCGCGGACGTCGCCTCGAGATCGACGCCCGCCTGCGCTGAGCGGAGAGGGTGGGATTTGAACCCACGGATCCAGTTTCCCAGATCAAGTCATTAGCAGTGACTCCGATTCGGCCGCTCTCGCACCTCTCCTGGCCGATTTGTGCCTTTTCTGCTCCTGATCGATCAGGACCGCGGATCGAGCCAAACGACGACCGTATGGTACCGGCAACCTGACCGAGCGACCAAAGGGCCCTCCCTGCTCGTCGTCTCACTCCCGCCGGATCAGATCAAGACTGAGGTCGAGGCCTGGCGGACCTGGCGCGAGACCGAGCCCTCGAAGGCTCCCCGAGCACCCTCGAGCCCCTGCTCGCACGCCCGCTCGCACGCGTCGTCCCACGCGAAGAGCGAGCAGCACACCCGCTGGTGGGGCGTCGAGATCCTTGCTGTGCCTTCACCCAGGTGGTTTTGAGAGAGGATGCAGCGGTGGCTCGGCAGATCAGCGACACCTGGCACAGACGCCAGACGGAGGGCACCCCGCTGCGGTGCAGCGGTGTCAGCTCGCTCGTCAGGCCGCGTGGCGCTCGCTGCTCGCCTCGAGAGGTCGCTCCGGTGAGCCTTCCCGAAGACGAGATCACCGCCCCGCAAACGGAAGCCCCCACGACGCGTCGACAGAGTCTCGCCCTCCAGCTTCGAAAGATGGTGGTCGCCATCAACGCGGGCGATGACAAGTCCGTCGAGGCCTCGATCCTGGCCCTCAGTCAACGCAGTCGCCTGCTTGCGCCCTTGGCGCTGGCGGTCGGCGCCTTCGTGATGCTCTTCCAAGGCGTCAAGCTGCTCTTCAAGAACTGGCGGCTCACGCTGGTCCAAGTGCTGCCTGCGATGTGGATCTGGGCGGCGATGATCGATCTCAAGGCACACGCCTTGCATGGCAAGGCGTTCCACGTGCTGCGCGGGCCCCTGCTCATCCCGCTCCTCTTCGTCATCGCCAGCATCACCGCCGCCAGCTTCTTCTTGAACGCCGTCTTCGCCTTCGCCATCTCCACGCCTGGGCGGCCGGAGATCCGACCAGCCTTCGGCCAAGCGCGTCGCCACGTGCGCACCGTGCTCCTCTGGGGCTACGCGATCGGCCTGGCGCTTGGCTTCGCCACGGTGGTGGTCGATCGCTGGGGCAAGTTCTGGTTCTCGCTCACCTTGAGCATCGTCGTGGCCATCATGATGGTGGCCTACGTCTCAGTCCCCGCACGGCTCATCGGGGCGAAGTCGGAGCGATCGACCCGCGACAAGCTGACGGCGACCGCCATCGGTGGGGCACTCGGGGCGACCGTCTGCTCGCCCCCGTTCGTCCTCGGTCGCTTCGCCATCCTCATGCTCGGCTCGCACACCTTTCGCGTCCTCGCCGTGGTGCTGCTCATCATCGCCGTGGTGCTGCAGACGGGAGCCAACAGCGCGGTCAAGGCCATCAAGATGAGCGCCAAGCTCGCCGTGGGCGAGGTCCCCGTCGCCGAACCCCAGACGAGCGACGAGCGACCGGTCGACCCTCCCGGCGGCTGAGTCCGCTCGGCCGGCCAGCTTCGAGTCAGGAGGAGCCTTGTCGCTCCTTGCGCGACTCACCACGAGTTGCCGCCCCCAAGATGAGCCGGATCACGACGGCGATGACGGCCAGATCGGTGAGCATCTGGATGGTGACGACCAGGCGCGCCGGGTCCGTCTTGGCCGTGATGTCACCGAAGCCCACCGTCGAGAACACCGTGACCGTGAAGTAGAGCGCCGAGGTCCGATCGAGCACTTGGCCGAAGGCGGCGGGCTGTGAGACCGACATCGTGAGATAGATCCACGCGAACAGCACCAAGAAGAGCGGGATGATGGTGGCCATCGCCACCGCCGCTCGGAGCATCGGATAGTCGTGCTTCGCGATGAAGCGAACCTCGACCGCCACGACGACCACGAAGAAGGCCAGGGCGCCGGCCACCCGGAGCGCAACGGATTCATCGTGTCGATGTGGGAGCGGGAGGAAGAAGTACAGGGCGACGAGCACGACGACGCTCACGAGGACACGGGCGCCAGTTCTCGCCAGCTGCGAGTGCTCGAAGTCAGCGAGGGACGGAGGACCTGGCGTCATCATGGGACCTGGCCTGCCGCGCCACGAGCCGAAGGGCGCGCCGCTTCGAGGATGCCGGCGAGCTCACCCCACACGGGGCCACGTCCGAGACGGCTCGACGCGCGTCTCCGAGCGCTCGTCGGGTCGTGGCGGACGCTCGGACGGCCGAGGGTCATCCCCGTGTCGGATCTGCGAGGAACGCCATGAGCTGTGAGTGTCGTCGGTGGGCGATCCTGGCGGAGACGCGATGGCCCACGAAGCTGCAGCCGAGAGAGATGGCGCAGGCCAGCGCGACGCCCCAACCGAGATCGCTATCAGGCAGCTTCTGAGAGAGGCCACCTGAGGAGGTGAAGCCCCACAAGGCCAGAGACGGAGCCATGATCGCCACACCGAGGAGCGGGACGACGCCGTAGGGGACCACGATGAGCATCATCCAACGCCAGAGCATCCTGCGACGAGGCTGGCGATGCGCCCAGCGATAGCTGATCGGCATCGGGTGGTACGGGAAGGCGATCCCCACCCAGCCCGCGATCGCCAAGATCCCAAAGGGGACGACGCCGATCCAGACCACGGTGTAGAGGGTCGACAACGCGCTGTGGGAGAGGGCTCCGTTGATGAGAGCCACGACGATGCACACCGGTGTCACCAGGCACCAGAGGACGACGTTCTTCGTGTAGAGCAAGCGGCGAAGCCCCGCCGGGTCGTCGAGGACAGCCATCGCCCTCTCGGCGTCAGGCCCAAGGACGTTGGTGGCAGGAACGTCCGAGTACATCCACGCGGCGAGCACGAGCGCGAAAGCCAACGTGCCATGGAGCGTGAAGAGCGCGTCTTTGATGCCCTTCGGAAGGAAGAACCACGCCGAGCTCATCGAGCGCGCCGTTCACGGCCACCGTGATCGGGGCTTCATACGGAGGTTGGAAGATCCGGCGGAACTCCTCTCGCACGCCCGAGGAGAACGTCGGTTCCGTGTCGACCTCTGTCGCTTCAACCATCGAGGAGGAACCACCGGGAGGTCTCAGGGACCAAGGAGAGCCGGTGTCCAGCGTCCAAGGATCCAGCTCGTCGGCAACCCCTCACGCAAGGACCCTAACCCTCGTGGGGCGCTGACCTCGAAGTCTGTGGCGAGACAGAGCCGCGTCGTCCTCGCCCTCTGCCTCGGTCCACGCGCGACCTTCGCCTGAGTTCAGGCCGTCGGCGCGGATCGAGACGCGGGTGCTCAGGCGAGCAGCTTGGCCTTCTGGGCCTCGAACTCAGCGTCGGTCAGGACACCTTGCTGCTTGAGGTCGGCCAGCTTCGCCAGGTCATCGGCCGTGCTCTGCCCTGAGGTCCCGGCCGCCTGCTTCACGTAGTCGTCGAACGCCTGCTGCTGCTGCTTGGCTTGCTTCTCGGCCCGCTCATGCATCTTGCCGCCTCGCGCGATCAGGTAGACGAAGATCCCCAAGAAGGGCAGCAGGATCACGAAGATCACCCAGAGCGCCTTGGCGCCGCCACCCATGTCGCTGCTCCTGAAGATGTCGCCGAAGATGACGATGAGGAGCCAGAACCAGATGATGAAGATGAACAGCCCAAGCATCGTCCCGAAGAGATCGGCCAGTGGATAGGTGTACGCAAGCATGAGGGTCTCCTTCAAGGCTCAATGGTTCTTGGGGCAACCTAGGTCATCGATGCTCGGCGCGCCTCACGAAGAGCCGTCCGGAGCAGGATTCGAGTGAGCCTCCAGGCGAGACGCCTCGATCCGCACACGGTATGTAAGTTGACACTTACGTAAGGGACTACTAACGTACGGATCCATGGACCTGGCCTTCAAAGCACTGTCGGACCCTCGGCGTCGAGAGATCATGCGCCTCGTCTGGGACGACGAGCTGGCCGCCACGGCGATCGCCGAGCACTTCTCCGACGTGAGCAGACCCGCCATCTCTCAGCACCTCGGCGTGCTCAAGAAGTCCGGCCTCGTGCGCGAGCGCCGGGCCGGCACGAGGCGCCTCTACTGCGCCGACCACCGAAAGGTCCTCTCGCTGCGCGAGTTCCTCGACGGCTTCTGGAACGACAGCCTCGAGACGCTCCGCACCCTGATCGAGCAACCCACCACCAAGCAAGGAGCAACGAATGGCTGAGCTGTCCTGTGAGATCGTGATCGACGCCACCCCGTCGGTCATCTTCCCGTACCTGACCGATCCGGACCTGCACGTCAAGTGGATGGGCACGACCGCCACCCTCGACCCCAAGCCAGGCGGCGACTGGCGAGTGCTGGCTGGCGGCACGCACCCCGGGGTCGGCACCTTCGTCGAGGTCGTCCCCGACGAGCGCGTGGTGTTCACGTTCGGGTGGGACGAGCCCGAGCACCCCATCCCGGCGGGCTCCACCGAGGTCGAGATCACGCTCGTGCCCGACGGCGACAAGACCTTGGTGCGCCTCACCCACCGCGGCCTGCCCGAGGACGCGGTCAGCGACCACACCTCTGGCTGGAACCACTACCTCGCCCGCCTCAGCACCGCTGTCGCCGGTGGGGACGCCGGGCCGGACACGATGGGGTCGGACGGTTGAGCTCGTCAGTCACCTGGGAGCACATCCACGCCGAGCGTGCCGCCATGGCCGAGGCCTGGGCGAAGCTGACCGATGAGCAGTGGGCCACGGCCTCGTGGTGCGCGGGTTGGACAGTCAAGCAGACCGCAGGTCACATCCTCTCGGCCGCCGAGCAGACGCCTCCCCACTTCTACGTCCAGCTGGCGCAGGCGGGCTTTCGCTTCAGCACCTTCACCGAGCGAGGGGCGGAACGCCTCGGCGCCCTGGAGCCCCAGGAGCTCTCGACGCGCCTCGAGGCCAGGACCACCACCACCAACCGGCCTCCTGCTCCCGTGGTCACCATGCTGGGCGAGATCGTGGTGCACGGTGAGGACATGCGCCGACCCCTCGGGCTCCACCACAGCGTCGATGCCGACGCGCTGGTGGCCATCGCCGACAGCTACAAACGCTCGAACCTGCTGATCGGCTCGAAGCGCCGCATCGGCGGCCTCCGGCTCACGGCCACCGACGTCGCCTGGTCGACGGGTGACGGGCCCGAGGTCAGCGGCCCGCTGCTCTCGCTGATCTTGGTGATGACGGGTCGAGCAGCGGCCTCGTCCGAACTGAGCGGCGAGGGCCTTCCCACGCTGCTCGCTCGCTGCTGAGCGCCCAGACCCTGGATCCCGGCGACGACGCGCCTTGAGAGGCCGTCGGGCGAGCTCTTCGCCGGTCACCCATTGACCGCGCCGCGGGCCAGCCATAGGGTCAGGCTCGCAAGCAGCACTCGTGGGGGGAACCATGGCATCAGCAAGCGACGCTCGAGCGTGGGGCCAAGACGTCATGATGCGTCCCGGCATCGGCGACTCTCTCTACACGCCCTTCTCCGGCGTCGATGGCGACGGCATCGACTTCGACGCCTATCGAACCCTGGTCCGCCACTGCGTCGGCACCCTTCGCCACGAGCTCTTGTGGCTGACCAGCGGGATCGCTGAGTTCTGGTCGCTCACCACCGACGAGCGAAAGGCGCTCGTCGAGATCGCCATCGAGGAGGCCCGTGCGCTCAACGACCAGGTGATCATCCAGGCCTGCACGGGCTCGTCCAACGCCAAGGAGTGCGTCGAGCTCACCCTCCACGCCCAGGAGGCTGGCGCGGACATCGCTTACCTGCAGACCCCGTCGATGGAGGTCCACGGCGGCGAAGGCGTGCTCAACTTCGTCCGCTACGTCGCCGAGCGCACCGACATCGCGCTCGGGCTGTTCAACTCACCTTCGTCGGGCTACGTGTGCACACCCCAGGAGCTGGCACTGATCGCCGAGGCCGTCCCGGCGGTCTGCGCCGTCAAGGAGGGCGTGATGCAGCCCTGGCGCTCGAAGGCGCTCACCTCGCTGGCCCCGTGGCTGGCCGTCTGGGAGTGCGAGACGATGGTCTATCGAGCCGGCTGGCTCCGCCAGGGCATCGTGACCCCCGCCCAGCTCGGGACCTGCGGCTACCTCTACGACACGCCGGCCCACCCGATGCTGCGCGAGTACTGGGAGATGATCTGGGCGGACAAGCTCTCCGACGCCATCGACTACGCCGCCTCCTCGGGCTTCGACACGCTGAGCGAGGGCCTCGGTCGCTGGTGGACGCAGTACCCGGGACGGCCCGACTACTTCACCCACTGGGGCGGCTCGTTCAAGTACGCCGCCCACGTGCTCGGCCTCCCCGTCGGCGACCACCCCGACTCACGCCCACCCCAGGCCGCCGTGCCCGAGGAGGCCAAGGCGCAGATCACCGCGGCCTACCAGCGAGCCGGGCTCTCGACGATCTGAGCCACCCCCTCGCGGGATGACACCGAGCGAGCATGGTCGTTCTGTAGAGTCTCTCGGACCCCGAGCGTCTGGACTTTCCATGAAGCGCACCCCCCTCATCGGCTTGAGCGTCCTCGCAGTCGCCGTTGCCTTGCTAGCCACACCGCTGGCCGCTGGAGCGGTGACGGGCACGCCCGGCCCGCCCACGGGCGTCGCCGCCGTGGCGGCGGCCTCCCAGGCCACCGTGAGCTGGACCCCAGCATCCTCCGGGGCGGCCGCCACCTGGTATCGCGTCAAGGCAACGCCGACGATGCCGATCCCCGCCAGCTGCGGCGACGCCACCACCACCAGCTGCGTGTTCACCGGGCTGGCCAACGGCACCTCCTACACGTTCACGGTCATCGCCCACAACGCGGTCGGCGTCTCGCCCTCGTCCGCACCCTCCACGCCCGTCACGCCGCTCAACCACCCCCCGGCACCGACCGCCTTCAAGGCAAAGGTGGCCGGGACCGCCAGCGGCGGCGGCGACATACAGCTGCAGCTGGAGCCCGCCGCCGCGCACGGGAGGCAGCCCTCTCACTGGCTACTCCGTGACTTCCTCACCGGTGGTCACGCCTCCGGCCGGCTGCACCGACATCCTGACGACCAGCTGCTCCTTCACGGGGCTCACCAACGGGGTGACCTACACCTTCAGCGTCGCGGCCACCAACGCGCAAGGCCAAGGTCCGGCGGCCACCGCCGTCGCCACGCCGGCCAAGCTCTTCGCCGGCAGCCTGTCGACCAACTGGTCGGGCTACATCGACACCGCACCCAATCAGGCGAGCGATCCGACAGAGATGTCGGGCTCGTGGGTCGTGCCCACGTTGAACTGCACGAACGTCGGCCAAACCCAAGAGAAGGACACGGCGACCTGGGTGGGCATCGGTGGCACGACGAAAGACACCAAAAAGAACAACCTCTTCCAGACGGGGACCAGCGACTTCTGCGGTGGCACCGTGCAGTACGACTACGGCTGGACCGAGCTCCTGCCCGCCGCCGAGTCCCCTTTTCTCACGTTTGACAACTACGGGAACCCCATCACGAACCTCAGCCTCTTGCCACTCCCGGGCGACCACATGACCGGCACGGTGTTCTACAACGGCACGGCCTGGGAGACCGATCTCACCGACGTTGAGCAGAACGTGATGGGCAAGTTCGTGGTCGGCCAAGCACCTGAGCTCATCGACCTCTCGACCAACCAGGTCATCATCACCTTCCCAACGAGCTCTGGGACGCCGACCTCTTACAACGGCGGTCTGGCGTCGGAGTGGATCATGGAAGATCCCTCGAGCGGCACCGGTCTCTTGCCGTTCCCCAACTACCAGAGCGTCACGTTCACGGGCCTTGAGGTCAACGCAGCCCAGCCCGTCCTGGCTGACACCGACGGTGTCGGGCTCGTCAACGCCAACGGGCTGCTCATCTCCGCTCCCGGCTCCTTCGACAACGTCGCCAACAGCTTCACCTGCACCTACAAACCCAAGGGTCTCCTCTCGGGGCCGTTCGCGGCAGCGCTCCTGCCGTGGGGTGCAACGTCCTCGCCCACGCCCGCGCCTCTGCTCACGCCAAGCATCCAGAACCACTCGCTCTTCCGAACGTCCTGACCTCAAGGGCTGAGCTGAAAGCTCAGCCCGAGAGCTTGGCGCTCGCCATGCCGAGCATCCATCCCAGCTTCGGGGTGACGGACACCATGCGCTCGACCATGGCCGGGTCATCGCTCTTCTCGGCGCGCTCGATCAAGAGCGAGGTGAGTGCAGCCTCCTAGAAGAGCGTGAGGGCGTCGAACCAGTGTGCCCCCGGCTTGAGGTCCCTCTGTGTTTGACTGCGTCCAACTGAGTCGAACGGGAGCACGCCCATGCCCTCTGACCTCGAAGAACACGGCTCGATCTGTCGACGTAGCGTCACGTCGAGTTTCCCTCCTCGTCACCTTCGAAAAGGCTACGGTGGCGTCGCACTGACCAGCTCGGAACCAGGGGGATCGATCGATGTTGCAGCGAAGTCGCGTGTCGAAGGGTGCGGTCGGCCTCACGCTGATGGCCGCCTTGGCCCTCACCTTGAGCGCCTGCGGCTCCTCGTCGTCGAGCTCGTCGACCACGTCAGCGAACACCAAGCCGAAGATCACCCACGTCGTGTCGATCTACTTGGAGAACGAGAGCTTCCAGAGCGCCTTCGGCTCGAGCTCACCGGCGGTGTACCTCAACACGACCCTCCGCAAGCAGGGCGTGCTCATCACCAACTTCTACGGCACGAGCCACGTCAGCTTGGGCAACTACATCGCTTCGCTCTCGGGCCAGACCCCGACCCCGACCACCCAAGCCGACTGCCTGGCATCCTTCGATCCGGTGACCCCGGGCACGCCGACCGGCACCATGGGCCAGGTCAACGGGAGCTCGGGCTGCGTCTATCCGTCCTCGGTCGAGACGCTCACCAACCAGCTCGACAAGATCCACCCGCCCAACCCGACCACCCACGTCGCCTCGTGGCGCGGCTACGAGCAGGACATGGGCATCGATGCCGCACGTGACGGAGGGACCACCTGTGCGCACCCCGCCACCGGCGGCAAGCCGGCCATCGTGGCCTCCGCCGATGACGGCTACGTCACCCGCCACGATCCCTTCGTCTGGTTCGACTCGATCATCTCGAACACCGCCGAGTGCGCGGCCAACGTGGTACCGCTCGGCACCACGACGAACAACAAGCCTTCCGCGTCGAGCCCCTTGGTCCAGGACTTCTCCTCGCTGAGCACCACGCCCGACTTCGCGTTCATCACCCCGAGCGTCTGCAACGACGGCCACGACGACGTCTGCACCTCGCCGAGCGCGGCAGGTGGGACGACTGGGGGCTTGGCTGCCGCTGACGCCTTCTTGCAGCAGTGGATGCCGACGCTGCTCAGCTCGCCCGCCTACAAGGACGGCTCAATGATGATCCTCATCACCTTCGACGAGGCCGAGATCGGGCCGCCGTCCACCGCGACCGCCTGCTGCAGCGAGGTGCAGGGTCCCAACGTGACGCAGAACGGGATCAACGGACCGGGCGGTGGGCGCACCGGCGCTCTCGTCTTGGCGTCGCCCAAGCTGATCAAGCCGGGCTCGACCGACACCAAGGGCGAGTACAACCACTTCAGCGAGCTGCGCACCTACGAAGACCTGCTCGGCATCACCACCGGCGGCAGCGACGGCAAGGGCCACCTCGGCTTCGCCGGGCAGAAGGGGCTGAGGCCCTTCGGCTCCGACGTCTTCAACGGCTGAGGGGACCTCAGGCTCGCGTCGGCCTCCTCGACGAAGGCGTTGAGGGTGCCGATGAGCCGCATGCCCTCGACGTCGGTGGCCCGGGTGCCGAGCAGCTGATCGGTGGACACGAGGTAGGCCAGGCTCCTCGCTCGGCTGATCGCCACGTTGAGGCGGCTGCGCGAGAAGAGGAAGTCCGCCCCTCGGCTCAGCCCCTCGCTCGATGAGGTGGTCATCGAGAAGAAGACCACCGGTGCCTCACGGCCTTGGAACTTGTCGACGGTGCCGACGGAGCGAGCGACCGGGCTGGTCGCCCGCTCCAGGCTGAGCACCCGGCTGATCTCGTCCTTCTGGTCGTTGAAGGGCGCGACCACCATGAAGTCCTCGGCCGTGAGCGGGGCGCGCACCCCGTGCTGGTCGGTCCACGGCGTGCCCAGCAGCGCGGCGATCGTCGCCGCGATCAGCTCGGCCTCCTCGGTCGAGCACGTGGCGTTGCCCTCGTGGTGGGCTTCGAGCCACCGGAGCCCCGCCCCGTGGCCCTCGACCACCTGGAGGGCGCAGGAGGGGTGGCTGGTCAAGCGATCCTCGTAGATCTGCGAGGAGATGAAGTGGCAGATCGTCGGGTGCATGCGCCTGGTCTCGGCGAGGAACACGCCGCGATCCTCGGGGATGGTCTGATGACCGCCCAGCAGGTGCTCGAGCGAGCTCGCGCCTGCGCCCTCGGGGTGCACGGCGTTCGAGACCTGCTCGAGCTGGAGCGGGTCTCCGAGCAAGACGATGTTGGTGGCGAAGAGCGACATGGCGACCACGTCGGCCAAGGAGACCTGGCCCGCCTCGTCGACGAGGAGCACGTCGACCGGCGCGTCCTCGATCTCGGGCGAGCAGAAGAACCAGCTCGTCCCCGCCACCAGCTGATAGCGAGGGTCGGCCCCCTTCTTGTTCGACGAGGCGTAGTCGATCGCCTCCTCGAGCACCTTCGGATCGCCCGAGCGATAGCGCTGCGAGGCGGCGAGCGTGTCGAGGTCGCCTTCGTCCCGGTAGAGGGCGACGACCGCCTCCATCAGGTTGCCGAGCGCCGCATAGCTCGGTCCGGTGATGCCGACCCGCTTGCCCTCTTTGAGCAGCGCGCGGATCAGGCGAGCGCCTCGATAGGTCTTGCCCGTGCCGGGCGGCCCTTGGACCGCGACGACGCTGCGGTCGAGCTGGCCCACCCACGAGACCATGTCGGCCAGCTCGTCGGTGAAGCGCCCGTCACTCGGACCGCCGCCCGGGACGAACCGTGGGGACGCGGCAGCCAAGAGCTCGACGGTGACCGCCGGGAGCGAGCCTGGCGAGGAGAGGAGCCGGCGTGCCGCCTCCAAGAGGGCGGCGGCCTTGGACCCCGGGCCGACCCAGTCATCGGCGACGACCGAGACCGGCACACGCTCAGGCTCCTCCTCGAGGTGCTTCCAGCTGATCGTGCAGCGCCCCTCGTCGGTGTCGAGCTTCGACAGCGAGCCGAAGCCGCTCGAGCCGTCGGCGCCCGCCGCGTAGACCGAGGTGCTCTTCCAGCGTGCCGAGAGCTCTTGGCTCGGGAACGAGAAGGTGGCCTTCTCGTGGATCATCCCTGTGGCCTCGTCCAGGCGCGAGGGCTCTCGCTCGAGCACCTCGAGCGACGTCGAGCGCGTCGGGGTCGTCGAGCAGGTCGGCGACCGGCGAGAGGACCTGCTCTCGCTTGGGGCTGAGCTGCGCCGAGCGCTCTCGTCGCCAGTAGCCGATCAGGTTCCCCAGCCGGTGCTCGACGCTGTCGCGCTCGAAGCCCAAGAGGGCCACCTCGAGCTCGTCGAGCTCCTTGGTGCTCTCGAACTCGTCGAAGGCCACCTCTCGCCACTGAGCGCGCGCCGGGCGCTGCTCGAGCAACCAGTCGCGCAGCGCCCGGGTCGAGCGCACGTCGTTGTCGTTGTAGAGGGCGATGGCCTCGAGCCGACGGACGTCGCCCGTCTCGAGGTAGGCCTCGTAGTCGAGGACGGCGCCGGAGCCGGCGTGGATCTCTCCCGTGCGCTCGAAGCCGGTCAGCGCCTCGAGATCCTTGAGCCCGTAGGTCTCGATCCCGACCTGGTAGGCGTTCTTGACCACCGGGCGGAGATCTGCGAAGAGGCCCGTCACCGCCAGGTGACCGAACGCCACGGAGGCCTCGGTGTCTCGTGTCATCGCACCAAGCGCGCTGCGCTCGGTGTGGTTGTAGTGGTAGACGTGCATGCCCGGGAAGCGGGCGCGTCGCTCGTCGAAGAACGAGACGAGCTCGACGGCTTGGCGCTCTTGGTCCTCCAGGGTGTGCGCCCAGCGCGCGTCGTAGACCCACGAGCCGTCCTCCTGATACAAGAGGCCGAAGAGGAAGAAGATCCCCTCCTCCGCGGTGAAGAGCGGGTGGCCCTCGAGGTCGAAGAACACGTCGCCCTCATCGGCGGGAGGCAGGTGGTGGTAGCCCCGCCCCCAGCTCGGATCGTCGCCGGGGAGCACGTGGGTGAACGGCATCGGGTCGTTCGGGTGCTCTCGTCGCTCTCGTTGGAGCGCCGCTTGGCCGTGGAGGCGGGTGAGCCGCTCGGGCGGGATCGCCGCGTCGAGGACCGGTGTCGAGGCCAGCTGGGCCAAGGTGTCGACACCGGCTTGGTTGAGGGCCTGGCGATCGCCGCGGAGGAGATCGGCTACGAAGACCAGTGAGTCCTCGCTGCGCCACTGGCGCTCGCAGAGCTTCTGGTAGTCGCAGTACTCGCAGAAGCGGCAGGGCTCCGGTTCGGTCGCCTTGGGAGTCGCCGTGTCGTCCAAGGCCAAGGAGAGCTCGTGCTTCATGCGTCGCCAGTACGGGGCGAACTCCTCGAGCCGGAAGGACTCCGTCACCCCCGAGCCGAGGGCCAGGTGGAGGCTCTTCGGCGGGGCCCCGGTGAGCTCGGCGACCGCATCCGCGTAGAAGCAGAGCTGGAGGAGATGACCGGGCTTCGCCTCTTGGCGAGCGAGCTTGGCGTCGACCGGCTCCCAGCGGCTGAAGCCCTCGTCGGGCTCGACTCGCACCAAGAAGTCAGCGATGCCCTTGATCCCGGCGTGGACGAAGGGCATCTGGTAGATCACGTCGGCGTCGGTGGTCGCCAAGAGCCCACGAGATCGCTCAGCCCACTCCGCGAAGTCCTGGGTACCCTTCTCCTCTACGTCCAAGACGGAGCGACCCCATCTCGAGGTAGCGATCCCGGACGGCCAGCTCGTGTGCCGTGCCCTTGTCGCGCACGAGCTCAGCGAAGGGACCAGAGAGCTGGGTCTTGGTCGCACCACGCAGACGGAGGGTCAGCGAGTGCTCGCACTCGAGCCACCCCGAGATGATCGTGGGGCTGAGCGCCTCGCTTGCCATGGGCGACACCGTAGGTCCCCGCTGTGACGAGATGCTGCGTGACCGCGTCCTTAGAGGGAGCTGACGTTTCGCGCTGGCCTTGAGCGTCGAGGTCGAGGCTTGGAGCCTCGAAACCCCACGGGGTGGAGCGCACCATCCGCTCGATTGCCGTCAGCCAGAGCGACGGGGTGCTGCGGAGGCAGCGACCGAGGACAGACCTTCGCTCTAAGAGGTCGGCCACGCAGCGGGTGGCTCCTCGGACGACGTCGGTCAAGATGGTGTCGTGCCACGGATCGAGCATCGGATCGATGTCCCCGACAGCGATGCCGAGGTCACGTCGAGACGGCTGCTGGTGGCGGGATGGGTCTATGGCGACGTCGATCCGATTCGCGCGCGTCGAGGTCTTCTGCGATGGCCACCTGCTCGGGCGAGCCGGCCTGGGCCGGCCACGAGCCGACGTCGCCCATCGGTTGGCGGTTCCGGACGCAGAGCTCTCAGGCTTCGAGCTGCTCGCTGCGGTGCCGTCGCTCCCCGCTGGCGACGTCGCCTCGATCGAGGTGGTCGCCACGACGTTGAGCGGAGCTCGCGAGAGCCTCGGGACCCGAGACGTTCGGATCCGACGATTGGACGAGGTGCCGCCGATACCTGCGAGAGACCATCCCGACGCCTCGCCCTTTGGGCGATGGCGAGGCCGAAGGCGGCGGAGCTCACGGCAGCGCTCCCTCGATCCGATCCGGGTTCTGTGGGCTGCCCGGGACCTCGACACAGGGGGCTCTCAGCTCCGCATGGCTGAGCTGGTGGAGCATCTTCGTCGAGAGGGCGGCTTCGAGAGCACGGTGCTCTCTCCGGTGGAGGGACCGATCGCGCGCGTCGCTCGAGGCATCAGAGGCTGAGGTCCTCGTCGGAGGCGCGTTCACGCTCGATGAGCTCGCGGACTACGAACGTGAGCACGTGCTCTTCACCTCGTGGCTGAAGGGGCGATTCGATCTGGTGGTCGGCTTCACCGTGTCCTCGTTTCCGATCATCGAAGGCGCCAATCGACTCGGCATACCTTCGGTCCTCCGGATCGGCGAGGCGGCACCCCTCTCGACGGTGCTCGGATGGCTCTCGGTGCCGATCGTTCCCGCGGTCGAAGCCCGGGCCCGACAGGCCTTCGCTGACGCGTCCGTCTTGATGAGCAACTCGCACGCAGCGGTCGAGTGCTACCGGGCCGATGGCTTCGACGGCAGGTTCGTCGTCGAGGGCACAGGGATCGACGTGGCAGGAGCGAGGAGGTACGTGAGCTCGAGCGACCGCCTTGCTGCTCGGCGGCGTTTGGGAGTCGGCGCGGACGAGCGGCTGCTCTTCTGCGGTGCCTCGCTCTGGCCGATCAAGGGTCAGGCCCTCGTGGTCGAAGCGATCGATCAGCTGCACCAGAGGTATCCCGAGCTCACCTGCGTCTTGATGGGAGGTGGGATCGAGGACTACGCCGGCGCCATCCGCTCCTTCGTCAGTCGTCACGGGCTCGAGGGTGTCGTGCGGATCCTTCCCTTCGAGGCCGACCTGCGCCCATGGTGGCTCGCTGCGGACGCGGCTGTCTGCTCGTCGGAGTCCGAGTCACTTCCCGCCGCCGTGTTGGAGGCCATGGCGTTCGGACTGCCTGTGCTCGGCTGCAGGGTCGGCGACGTGCCCCTGCTCGTCGAAGACGGCGTCACGGGGTGGCTGGTGGACCATTCCGATCTCGAAGCTCTGGTTGCTGGGCTCGCCTCCGTAGCAACCGCACCATCGGAGCAGCTCCGCAAGATGGGACAGGCTGCCGCTCAAGGAGTGGCGCGCGATTTTGACCGCACCGAGCACTTCGATCGGATCACGAACCTGCTCCGCACCACGGCGAACGACACGACGGTTGCCTGAGCCTGCCGTCTCACGGGGAGGCAGGCGGGGCCAGCTCGGGTGGTCATCTCACGCGTGCCAGTCGTTGGCCTCGGTCGTCTAGCTCTCCTGGGTCACGGTGAGGCTGCTTGCTGCAGCGTCGTTGTCCGCCAAGAGCGCGCCGAGCCCGTCGCGAAAGGGAACGTGAGCGCTCCAGCCGAGGAGCAGGGCCGCTTGGGCCGAGGAGATCATGGACGAGGGCGGGTCGCCGTGACGCTCGGCGCCAAACTCCACCGGCACGCCGTAGCGGAGCGACACGATCTCGGCCAGCTCCCGGATGGTGACGGCCTCTTCCGAGACGACGTTGACCGTCAGGTCCTCCCGGTCGGACTCCACCGCGAGCCGAACGGCGCGAACGATGTCCGTCGTGTGGGTGAACTGGCGCCACTGACCACCACTGCCGTGCACTGTGATCGCCCGACCGTCCCTCGCCGTGTCCGAGAACCGACTGAACACGGCGTTTGGTCGCATCCCCGGTCCATAGGCCGTGCCGAGTCGGAGGATCGCCAGGGGAAGGTCGCCGCTCTGCTGGATCGCTCGGAGCATCTGCTCTCCGGCCAGCTTGGTGGCTCCGTAGACGTGGCCCGGGTCACAGGGGTGCTGCTCGTCGACCGGGTCGAAGTGCGGTGGCCCGTAGACCTCCCACGTGGACGCGTAGACGACTCGGGCCCCGGTGCGCTGTGACGCCACGGCGACGTTCATGGAACCGACCACGTTGGCTTCAGCCGCAAGCTCCGGATGCTCCGTGGCCACGTCGACGTCGCCAATCCCACCGAAGTGGACCACGACGTCCGCTCCGGTGATTGCCCTCTCCACGGCGTCAAGATCGCACAGGTCGCCAACGGTCGTGGCGAAGTGGTCGTGACGCATCGGCCGCACGTCAAAGCCACCGACCTCGAACGATGCCAACCCGGCGAGGTGCTCAGCCACATGGCGGCCCAGAAACCCACTGCTGCCGGTCACCAGCACGCGCACGATTGCGCTCCCTTCGCGTAGCCACCGATCATACGGTCTGCTTGGCAACCAGCGAGGAGAGGAGCGCTCGGCGCAGACCGCTTCTCCAGGAGCGCGGGGAGCACCACCGGAAGGCCGCGACGAGCTCGCCAGGTTGGATGGCTCGGTGGCGCTCCGCCGGGAGTGAGGCGTCCACTGACAAGTGCTCGGCGGACAACCCAGGCCTTCAGCACCGGGCTCTCTGCTTCAGTGTCTCCGTGCTTTGAGCCCGGCGTCCCGCTCCCCCGTCGACCCAGCTCCACGTGCCCCTCCCACGCTCATCACCGAGCTACCGAGGCCAGTGCCAGCCCGGTGACGGGGGCTCTCAGGCCACGCTGAGCGGAGGGTTGTCGCGCTCGAGCGCCCGATCGTCAGCGACAGCCTTCGGGGTCATCCCCACGGCGGCCAGCGCGGCGAGCACGAGGGCGACGATGCAGACCACCCGCACGTGGGTGAAGGCGCTGGCCGCCGCCGCGTAGGTCAGCGGCGTGCCCAGCAGGGCCACCAAGATGCTCACGCCGAGCACGCTGCCGATCTGGCGGTTCATGTTGACCACGGCGCTGCCCGTCGCCGCTTGCGCCATGGGCAGACCAGACGTGCCGGCCGAGAGGATCGTTGGCAGCGCCAAGCCGACGCCGACGCCGAAGAGCAGCTGGGCCGGGAGCATCTCGGTCAGGTAGTGGGGCGTCTCGCCGAGCAGCAGCTGGGAGAGCACGACGCTGAAGCCCATCACCACACAGCCGATCGCCGTCAAGCGACCGACGCCGAGACGTCGAGCCAGGCTCCCGCCGAAGAGCGCAAAGCCGGGGACCATGAGCGGGCCGGGGGCCACGCCGAGACCGGTGGCGATCGGCGAGAAGTGCCACACCTCTTGCATCCACAAGATGCCGAGGAGCAGGTTGCCGGCGAAGGCCACCGAGAAGACGAGCATCGTCAGGTTCGACCACGCGAAGGAGCGCACCCTGAGCAGCGCCGGGTCCACGACCGGCGAGGCGTGGGTGAGCGAGCGCCACCAGAACACCGCTCCGGACGCCAACGCCACGATGAGCGTGCCCAGGGTCTCGGGTGAGGACCACCCCCACGCCGTGCCTTTGACGAGGCTGAGCGACAGCGCCCCGATGGCCAGGGCCAGCAGGATCGAGCCCCACAGGTCGGGCAGCGAGGAGACCTCGGCCTCCTTGGAGTCAGGCACCACCTTGAGCGCGATCACCAGCGCGGCGATGCCCACCGGCAAGTTGACCAAGAACACCAGGCGCCAGGAGTGCTGGACCAAGACCCCACCGACCACCGGCCCGACTGCGGCAGCCAGCGCGCTCACCGCCGCCCAGACACGCACCGCCCCGCTGCGCTTCTCAGGTGGGAAGGCGTTGATGAGCAGACCGAGGCTGGTCGGCGTCATGGCCGCCGCCCCGGCGGCCTGGAGGAGGCGGAAGCCGACGAGCGGCCACAGCGACGGGCTGAGCGCGCAGCCCAGGCTCGCCGCGGTGAAGAGCCCGAGGCCGAGCAGGAAGACGACCTTGCGACCCACCCTGTCGGCGATCCTCCCGAAGGGGATGAGCAGTGCCGCGTAGACGATGGCGTAGCAGTTGAGGACCCAGCTCAGGTTGGAGAACGAGGACTGGTGGAAGTCCTTGCCGATGCTGGAGAAGGCCACGTTCACGATGAACAGGTCCAGCGACGCCATGAAGGCGGCGGCGGAGAGCACCACGAGGATGATCCGCTGGCGACGCTCAGGGGGTCTGGTCGATGCGGTCATAGGTCCCTCCTGACGAGTTCAATAGAAAGACTGACTCTAACCTAGTCAGTTCAATAGATCAACTGATACAATGGACCCATGCGGAGGACACGGTTCGATGAGTGGCAGTGCTCGGTGGCTCGCACCGCCGACCTGCTCGGTGACTGGTGGACGCCCTTGGTGCTGCGCGAGGCCTTCTTCGGCTCGAGGCGCTTCGACGACTTCGTCGAGATCCTGGGCATCTCGCGCAACACCCTGACCGAGCGGCTCGCCCGCCTGGTCGAGGAAGGGATCTTGGCCAAGCAGGCCTACCAAGAGAGCCCCACCCGCTACGAGTACACCCTGACGGAGAAGGGCCGGGCGCTCTTCGGCGTCTTGGCCTCGATGATCCGCTGGGGCGACGACTGGCTGGCCAGCGAGGACGGCCCACCGGTCGAGCTGGTCGATCTGAGCACGGGCGAGGTCGTTCACCCGATGGTGGTCGATGAGCGCACCGGCAAGCCCCTCGACCCCCGCTCGCTGCGGGCCCGACCAGGCCCCGGGATGGACGAGGTCGAGCGAGCTCGCTTCGAGGAGCGCCGGGCGCTTCGACGCCACGCCTTGAGCGCGCCCGCCCCTGTCGGCAGCGACGCCTGAGCGGCGCTCGGCGCCCTCTTTGTTAGGTTGCCCGCCGTGAGCATCGAAGATCTCCACGTCGAGCACCACCACCGCGACGCGCCAGGACCGCGGGTCGTCATCGTCCACGGCTCACCAGATCGAAGTCGGAACTTCCGCTTCGTCATCGAGCTCCTCGACGACGTGCCGATCACGATCTACGACCGGCGCGGCTACGGCCAGTCCCTGGCTGCCGGGGCGAAGGGCGGTGGCATCCCGGTCCACGTCCGCGACCTGCTCGAGCTGCTGGGCGAGACGCCCTCGGTCGTGGTGGGCCAGAGCGCGGGAGGGGCCACCTCGATCACGGCGGCGACGATCGCACCCGAGCTCTTCTTGGCCGTCGGCGCCTGGGAGCCTCCGATGACGCCCTATGACTTCTGGCCAGCCGACGTCAAGGCGCAGACCAAGCTGTGGGCTGAGGACCCGGACCCCTTTGACCTCGGCGAGAGCTTCAACCGAGGGATGCTCGGCGACGACCGCTATGACGCCCTGGCCGAGGCCACCAAGGCGATGCTGCGTGACGAGGGCGTGGCCTTCCGAGAGGACATGCGCTCCCAGATGTCGCTCTACTTCGAGCCCCAGCGCCTGGCGGTCCCGAGCGTCATCGGCTGTGGCGCCGACGAGCGCCGAGCGCCGCACACCGGCATGAACCAGGCCACCGCCTCGATGCTGGGCTCAGAGCTGCTCTACGTGCCCGACGCGGCGCACGCCGCTCACATCCTCCAGCCGGCCGCCTGGGCCCGGCTGGTGCGCGCCACCTTGGAGCTGGCCGCCGCCCCGCTGGCAGGGCGGCCGCCGTCCTGAGCAGCCGCTAGCGATCGTCGTCGGGCAGCGGCTCACGACGTCGCTTGGAGCGGCGCTCCTCGCCTCGATCGTCACTCGTCTCGTCCGATGCCGCTCGGCGCAGGCGCCAGCTGGCGAGCCGTCGTTCGGAGATCTCCCCCATCCGAGCGGCCCGCTCGACGGCGCAGCCCTTGTCTCCCTGGTGGGCGCAGTCACGGAAGCGACACTGCTCGGTCAGCGCCTCGATCTCAGGGAACGTGGCGGCCAAGCCCTCATCGCTGACCACGGCGTCGAGGAGCCGGATCCCCGGGATGTCGAGCAGGACGCCACCGCTCTTCAGCCGATGGAGCTTGCGGGTGGTGGTCGAGTGGCGACCCTCGCCTCGTCGATCGAGCGAGCGGACGAGCTCGTGGCGGTCGTCAAGGACGTTGAGCAGCGAGGTCTTCCCCACCCCCGAGGCTCCGAGCATCACCGCGGTCACCCCGTCGGAGAGCAGGCGGCGCAGCGCCTCGATGCCCGAGCCGTCCGACGAGCTGGTGACCAGCACGTCCACGCCGTCGACCGCCCCTCGCACCTGGTCGAGCACCTCGGTCGGGTCGTCGATCTCATCAGCCTTGGTGAGGACCACCACCGGGCGTGCCCCGCTGTCGAAGGCCATGACTGCGAAGCTCTCCAAGAGCACGAGGTTGAGCGGTCGATCCACCGGCACGGTGATCAGCACGAGATCGAGGTTCGAGGCGAGGACCTGGACCCGACGCTTGGTCGACGCGGGGCGCCGAAGCTCCGAGCGCCGCGGGCTCACCCACTCGATGCGCTCGCCCGCGATCCCCACCCAGTCACCGGCGACGAGCCGTGGCGTGGTCTTCGCACAGCTGAGCAGCACCTGGCGCTCCTCGCCGTCGGCGTCGGCCACGATGACCTCCGCCAACGCACCGTGGACGATGGCCACCCGACCGAGCAACGTGCCCTCGGGGACTTCGAGGTGCTCGCCCGGGCGCAGACCGAGGGAGGCAAGCACCGCTCCTGCTGCATGGTCGTCCACGCCACCAGCATCCCAGCCTGGTGTGCGCCGCCTTGGCATCACCGCTCGAGCGAGCCCGCACACCAGGTTCGAGCACCGAGAGCGGGGCCCTAACGTAGAGACCCCGTGCAGCCGCCCTCCCACCCCCCACGTGCCGAGTCGCTCCATGAGCGCTGAGGCCCCGAGCACCTCGTCGGTGCCCGAGCGTCCCTTGACCCTGCACCGCCTCGAGGCAGCGATCCGCGCCTCGTGGGGCCACGACACGTGCGATGCCTCCGACCAGGAGAGCTGGACAGAGGAGAACCCCTCGACCGGCCAGTGCGTGGCCACGGCCTACGTGGTCAACGATCTGCTCGGCGGCAAGCTCTTAGGCGCGGAGGTGCGCCACCCCGACGGGACCCTCCAAGGTCACCACTACTGGAACCTCTTCAACGATGGCCTCGAGATCGACCTGACCGCTGAGCAGTTCTGCCACGGCGAGATCGTCCAGAGCCCCGACGTCATGGAGCGCATCCACGACGTGCCAGATCCCGGAGCCGAGCACTACCTGCGCTTGAAGGCTCGGGTCTTCGACAAGCTGGCCGAGCAGGCCTAGCGCGCCTCGTCAGCGCGTCGTCAGGGAGCGCCACCGAGCGCGGCGGCTCGGGCGGCTCGCATCCGCCGGAACTCCAAGGTGGTCAGCACCAAGATCACCGCGTCGAAGATGGTGAGCAAGGTCAAGAGGATCGAGAAGTGCACGAAGGCCAGGCGGTAGAGCTGGTAGATGCCGAAGCCGCCGAGGAACACGAAGGCCACGTAGTACGACCAGTGCTCTCGCCGGTAGAGCCCGATGACGACGATGAGCTTGGCCACCCCGTGGACCAGCAGGTACAGCGCCCCGAAGAGCTGGGTCTTGTGCAGGTCCCCGGTGAAGCGGAGCACGTGGCGAGCGAAGAAGTCATGGGGGTTCAGCGACAGCTCGTGGAGGGTCAGCCACCGGGCGAAGTCATCGATCGAGTCGGGCGAGATGATGAGCAGCAGCACGCCACCGATGAGCTCGAAGACGCCATCGAGCCCCTTGAGCACCAAGGTGACGTCGAAGGCGTTGTCGAGGGCATCACCCCGACGGGTCTCCTGGGCTTCGGTCGCCGCGGCGACCTCATCATCGGCCCTGCTCATCGACCCATCGTATTGAGGTCTCCTGACCCACTCGCGTGCGGGACCTGACAATGGCGTGAACTTCTTCGTTCTGCCCTCCACATTTGCGTCGAAGAGGAGTACGTTGCGCCAGAGAGAGCCGGGGGGCTCGGAAGGGGGCGCCTATGCGAAGGATCCATCGCACAGGCATCTGATCTCGACGACGGGCTCGAAGGATTGCTGCCAGCCCTGCTGGCTTCGGCCTCGAAGCTCCACCTCACGGCGCGATGGGCGCGTCGATCACCCGGGGGCAAGGTCGCCTCACCGAGCGCCACTCCCACCGGGCGCCGTTCGACGAGAGCACAGCTGAAGAGAAGCGCCCGCTCCCCGAGTCTCTCGTGGGACGGGCGTTTCCACATTGACCAGACGACGACACGAAGAGATGACGGCACGACGACCAGCACAGGAGCGACCATGACGCAGTCCACGAGAGCAGAGGTCTTGGCCGCCACGGCTCGCACGGCGGAGACCATGCAGGTCCAGACCGTTCCGGTGAACGCGTACGAGACACCGGCCGCGCTGATCATCGTCGCTCCCCTCCCCGCGGTCACCGCCGACGACGTGACCATCGAGGTCCACGATGCGTGGCTGCGCTTCACCGCCCTGCTGCGCAGCGCCGGGCCTCGCTCGTACCTGCTCCACGAGTGGGAGTACGGCGGCTACGAGCGCGAGCTGGATCTCCCCGCAGGCTTTGGCGCAGGCGCCGAGGCGAGCTTGGCCAACGGCCAGCTGGTCATCCGAGTCCTTCGCGGGCCCTTCACCCAGCCGATCTCGCTCCAGCCGATCGGCCTCTGAGCGGCCCGAAGGGCGCTCAGAGCGCCATCGAGTAGCCCCCGTTGAGCGGGATGGTCTGGCCCGTGAGCCACGAAGGCAAGGGGCTGGCCAGGAAGGCGACGAGATTGGCCACGTCGCTCGGGTCGCCACGGCGTCGGATGGCGTAGCTGCGAAGCAGGGTCTTCAAGAACTCGGGGTTGGTCTCTTCGAGATCCGGACCGCTCGACTCGGTCCGCATGGTGCCGAGCGAGATGCAGTTCACGGTGATCTGGTGGCGGCCCACCTCACTGGCCACTGAGCGGAGGAACCCGGCCGCCCCGGCCTTGGCCGCGGCATAGGCCGCCATCCGAGGCTCGCCCAGTCGGGCGGCATCCGAGATGATCGTGACGACCCGACCGCCGCCTTGGCTGATCATCGAGGGCAGCGCCGCCCTCGTGCAGAACATCACGCCGTCGAGGTTGACTCGCAGGTAGGGCGCCCAGGCGGACGGATCCTGCTCGGCCGCCGGTGCGAAGTTGAAGCCCTCGGCACCCGCGTTCCCCGCGTTGTTCACCAGCACGTCGAGGCCTCCTGTCGACGTCACGGCCTCGAGGACGTCGTCGAACGCGGTGACGTCGAAGACCAGAGGCTCCGCGTCGCCACCGAGCCTTCGGATCTCGCCGACCACGGCATCACAGCGCTCAGCACGCAGGTCGTTGACGTAGACCGCGGCCCCCGCCTCCGCCAGCGTGAGCGCTATCTGGCGCCCGACCCCTTGGCCCGAACCTGTCACGAGTGCCTTCTTGCCGCTCAGATCGATGCCCAGCATCACGCCCCCCTTGGCTTGGGCGCTCTCGCCCCCCGCTCGAATCTAGGTCCCCGGCTCGGCCGCCGAGCGGGCGAGCCGGAGGCGCCTCGGTCGATCGCTCTAGGGGCCTGCGAGCAAGGCCGCCGAACCGAGGGTCACGAAGGCCAGCACGCAGAGCCCAGCGGAGACCAGCGTCCCGTGCCAGGCTGCTCGCCCTCGATCAGACCGAGCAGCGAGGAAGACCGCAGCGTCGACGACCAGGGCCGATGCCACGAGGAGCAGCGTGAGCGGGCCATGGGGCTGATCCCGAGCTCTCGAGGCCCAGCACGCCGATGCCGAGCGCGGCCAGTGCCAGGATGACGACGCCGACGCGCAGGGACACCGCGGGACCGAGCCGCTGGGGCAGGCCTCGGACGCCGGTCAGCGCGTCGTCGTCTGCGTCAGCGATGGTGTTGAGGAAGTGGGCCCCGACCCCCAGGAGGCCAGCGACGAGCATCACCACCGGCTTCGGCCACGGCGAGCCAGCCAACCCCAACGTGACGAAGGCCGGCAGGAGCGCGAAGGCGAGGGCGTAGGGGATGACGCTCGCCCACGTGGCCTTGAGCCCGAGGTTGTACGCCCACGCCAGAGCGACCGCCACCAGGTGGACGGTCGCTGCCCGCCAGCCGGACGCCAGCGAGAGCGGCACGCAGAGGACCAGCGCAGCCAAGGCGCAGAGCGCCACGAGCCGGCGGGAGACCTCGCCGGCGACGATCGGCTTGGTGGTGCGAGCGGCGGCTCGGTCGCGCGTGGCGTCGAGCGCGTCGTTCGACCAGCCGACCGACAGCTGCCCGACGAGCACCGCCAAGGCCACCCAGAGGCTCGAGCGACCTCTCCCGACGTCGAGCGCCAGCGCCGTCGCCACCGCGGTGACCGCCAAGGTGGGTGGGAGGTGACAGGCCACGCCGAGGGCGCGCAGCGTGGCCCTCATCGATCGCACAGGCCTGCTCGCTCCACCGTGGTGCCTCCGGCGACCTCAGCGAGGCAGCGGGAGCCCCGGGGCGTCGTGCCAGCTCTTCGGTGCGGCCAGCGGCTCACCACCGAACGCTGGGCAGTACGCCTTGAAGTGGCACCAGCCGCAGAGCGGGCCCTTCTTCGTCTCCCAGACGTCCTCCTCGGCGCTCTGCTGCATGGTGTGCCAGAGACGCTGCATCTTGGTCCTCGTGGTCTCGAGCAGCGCCTCGTCGACGCCCACCCGTCGATCAGCAGCACCGTGGGGGGCGCCGACGTAGAGGAGGCGGAGCGAGAACGGTGTGACACCCTGGGTCTCAGCGAGCAGCAGGGCGTAGACCTTCATGGCGAAGAAGGCCTCGTCGAGGTAGCGCTCCTGGGGCACCTTGCCGGTCTTGTAGTCGCTGATCACCCAGCGCTCGTCGCCCCCCGAGGTGGTGTAGCGATCGAGCCGATCGATGAAGCCGTGGAGCACCAGGCCCCCGACGTCCGCCTCGAGGTGCAGCTCACGGGCCACGGGATCGAAGTTCCAGGGCCGCTCGATCTCCTGGTCGAAGTAGTTCTCGACCACTGCATCAGTGGCCCTGAGCAGCGCTGCCTCCTCGTCGGAGCCCTCAGGCACCACGACGTCGAGGTCGCGAGCGTCACTTCGTGCGCGGCGCTCGGCCACCGGATCGGCCTCGAGGACGTCGTGCCATCGTCCTGTGACCTCTCGGATCTGGGCTTCGATGGAGCCTTCGGACACCTCGTGGCGCTCGACGTCGGGACGGCGGAGCACCCGAAGCGACGGCGCCACCATGGCTCGGGCCTGCTCCTTGGTGCGTTGCTCGCGTGGCAGGTCGAAGAGCAGCTCGAAGACGGAGTGGAAGACGTTCCCCTTGAGCGTGGCCTGGGTGGGTGGGGTGCTGCAGCCCTGGATGGTGCCGAACCAGAAGCGCCGAGGGCACTGGTCGAACTCCTTGGCCCTCGACGGCGAGAGCCGCACGGGCAGCGCGTGAGGAGCCTCCTGCATGACCACCGGTCTAGCCGTCCGGTGTTCTCGTCGTGGGGCTTTGCCGCGTTCGCTCCCGACGCCGGGGAGAGGTGCGAGACCCGGTGCCGTAGGGTTTTGCGCTGTGAGCGAGCACGACGCCCAGCCGCTGATCATCACCGCTCGAGCGCCCGACGGTCCTGGTCTCGTCGCCGAGCTGGCGTCCGCGGTGGCCCACGCCGGTGGCAACATCCTCGACGTCGGCCAGCACTCCGATCCGGAGGCCTCGTGGTTCGGCTGTCGCCTCGAGGTCGACGGCCACGTCGAGCGAGCAGTGCTCAGCACCCAGCTGGCTGAGCTCGAAGGGCGCCGAGGGTTCCACTTCGAGCTCCACGAGCCGGGCGAGCGCCAGCGGGTGGCACTGGTGTGCTCGAAGACCCTCCACTGCGCGAGCGACCTGCTCGCCCGAGCGTCGATCGGAGCGCTTCCCTGCTCGATCGACGCCCTCATCTCGGACGCCACGACCGCCGAGTCGCTCGCCGCTCGTCACGAGATCGCCTTCCACCACGTCCCCGTCGGCGACGACCGCGCCGCCCAAGAGCGAGCACTGGGCGCCGCCCTTCACGAGAGCCAGCCCGACCTCGTGGTGCTGGCTCGCTACATGCGCGTGCTGCCCGCCTGGCTGTGCGACGCCTACGAGGGACGCATGATCAACATCCACCACTCGTTCCTCCCCGCCTTCGCCGGAGCCGGTCCGTACAAGCGAGCCCACGAACGTGGCGTCAAGCTCATCGGCGCCACCGCCCACTACGTCACAGCCGAGCTCGATGCCGGGACCGATCATCGCCCAAGACGTCGAACGGGTCAGCCACCGAGACAGCGTCGAGGACCTCATCCGACGAGGCGCCGACGTGGAGCGCTCCGTCCTCGCCGCCGCGGTTCGCCTCCATGTCGAGCACCGCGTCATGGTCTTCGGCAACCGCACCTGCGTCTTCGACTGAGGACCGCTCGGCGCCGTCGAGCGCGGTCATACTGGTGCTCGTGACCCCACCTGCGCAGAGCTGGCTGTGTGATCTCGACGGCGTGTTCGTCCGAGAGGGCACCGTCATCCCCGGCGCAGTGGCCTTCTTGGAGAAGCTCCGCAGCTCAGGGCGCAAGTTCCTGATCCTGACGAACAACTCGATGTTCACGCCGCGCGACCTGGCCGCTCGCTTAGAGGAGATGGGTCTCGAGGTGCCCGAGAGCCAGCTGTGGACCTCGGCCCTCGCCACCGCCGAGTTCGTCGCCTCCCAGCGACCCGGTGGGACCGCCTTCGTCATCGGCGAGTCAGGGCTCACCCACGCGCTGCACGAGGTGGGCTACACGCTCTCGAACAAAGAGCCCGACTACGTCATCTTGGGTGAGACGCGGACCTACTCGTTCCAGCAGCTCTCGACAGCAGTGCGCCTGGTCGAGAGCGGCAGCCGGTTCCTCTGCACCAACCCCGACCCGACGGGTCCCTCGCCCGAGGGCTCCATCCCGGCGTGCGGCGCGGTCGCCGCGATGATCGAGCGCGCCACGAGGATCAGCCCGTACTTCATCGGCAAGCCCAACCCGCTGATGATGCGCGAGGGGCTCAACCGCATCGGCGCCCACTCCGAGTCGACGGTGATGATCGGCGACCGCATGGACACCGACGTGCTGGCCGGCATCGAAGCAGGCATGGCCACGATCCTCGTGCTCTCAGGGGTGACTGCCGCAGGCGACGTCGAGCGGTTCCCCTATCGGCCGGGCCGCATCGTCGACTCGGTGGCCGACCTGATCGACGAGCTCTAGCTCAGGCGACGCGCTCGTCCGTGGCGAACGCCGCAGCCACGAGGTCGAGCAGGTCGCGGTCTCGCTCGTAGGTCACCAGCTCGCGGGCCTCGCCCAGGCTCACCCATCGCAGCTCGTCGGCCTCTTCGTTCGCCTGGAACGTGCCGTCGAGGACGCTCATCAGCCAGTACGCCACGATCTTCGGGTCGACCCTTGCGGTGGATGTACTCGGTCACACCGAGGAACCGGCCGAGCTCGCACCGCAGACCCGTCTCCTCGAACGTCTCTCGCAGCGCGCACTCCTCGAAGGTCTCGTCCTGCTCGAGCTTGCCCTTGGGGAACGACCAGTCCTCGCGGTGGGGGCGATGGATGATGGCGATCTCGAGGGCACCGTGCTCGCCCGTGCGAGTGAGCATGCCGCCCGCGGCGCGCATCAGGTCGCCGGGCGGGTTCCCCGGTTCGATCACGATCTTGAGGGTCCCCCGCACGGACCTGACGCTATCGAGCAGCGACACAGAAGTGGTGGAACCGAGCAGGGAGATCCCGAGGTGCGCGCGCTCTGCTCTGCTCGCATCGCCATGACCTCCTCGACACTACCGGGTTGCCCTCTCGGAGGATCCCGCCCGTAGCATCGAGCGGTGGCTCCTCCCGTGACGCTCGCGCTCAGCGGTCTCGACGCTGCGCTGCTGGTGGTGATCGGCCTGGCGGCGGGCATCTTCAACGGCGTCGCCGGCGGTGGTCAGCTCCTCATCTTCCCCGCGCTCTTGGCCATGGGGATCCCGGCCCTGAGCGCCAACGTGACCTCGACGGTGGGCATCGTGCCGAGCTACGTCGGCGGCGTCGTGGGCTTCCGCCGCCAGCTCGAGGGCCAAGGTCGTCGCCTCCGCTCGCTGCTGCCCTGGGCGCTCGTGGGAGCAGCCACCGGAGCGAGCCTGCTCTTGGTCACCCCCGAGGGATCGTTCCGCTCCCTCGTGCCGTGGCTGGTGCTGCTCGCCACCGTGCTCTTCGCCGTGCAGCCGCTGATCGTGCGGCTCGTGAGCCGGGTCGGCGTGGACCATGCGTCGCGCCGCGCCCTGCTCTTCGGCGGCACCTTCGTGGTCGCTGTCTACGGCGGCTACTTCGGCGCGGCCATGGGCGTCATGATGCTCGCCCTCTACGGCCTGGCCCTGGTCGAGTCGCTGGCCACCACCAACGGCATCCGCTCTGTGCTCTCCATCCTCATCGGGACGTTGAGCGCCGTGATCTTCATCATCCACGGCGAGGTGGTCTGGCTGGCCGCCGGTGCGCTCGCCGTCGGGTGCGCGCTGGGGGGCTTCGCCGGGGCTCGGCTCGCTCTGTGGCTTCCGGTCCCGGTGCTCCGAGCGGTGATCATCGTCGTGGGGATGACCACCGCGCTGGTCCTGCTCGCCACCTGAGCGCCTGTCCAGAAATCCGATCGGAATGGTAATCTATAGGGCGTGCACGACCTGTTCCGCTTTCCCAACCCGGTCAACGAGAAGGCCGCCCGCACCGTGGCCACCGGCGTCGTGCTCATGAGTGTGGCGTTCTTGATCACCGGTTGGACGTGGCTGCTCATCGTCCTCGTCTACGGCTTCGCCGCTCGCGTGGCCACCGGGCCGACCCTGAGCCCTCTCGGCCAGCTGGCCACCCGGGTCATCGCTCCTCGCTTGGGACCGGCTCGCCCGACGCCGGGACCGCCCAAGCGCTTCGCCCAGGCGATGGGTCTGGTCTTCTCCACCTTCGCCCTGGTGCTCGCGCTCAGCGTCTCGACCGACGCCGCTCGGATCGTGATCGGCCTCTTGCTCGTCGCCGCGTCGCTCGAGGCCTTCGTGGGCCTGTGCCTCGGCTGCAAGGTCTTCGCCGGTCTGATGAGGCTGGGGCTGATCCCCGAGTCGGTGTGCGAAGAGTGCGCCGACCTCTCTCGCCGACACCCTGGCCTCGCTTCGTCCCCTCGCTGAGCTCAGGGGATCTCGAGGCCATCCCTGTGGGGCCCGAGCGAGCGTTCGAGCAGAGCCCGATGGGCGTCGAACGCGGCGCGGGCCTCGTGGAGCGACACCTCTTCGAAGGTGACCTCGTCGTCCAGCGACAGGCGACCGAGCTTGCCGAGGTCAGCCCCGATGACGCAGCCCACCACGGGATAGCCGCCCAAGGTGGCGTGGTCTGGCCCGAGGATGACCAAGGAGCCGTCCGGCGGTGCCTGGATCGCCCCGGTGACCACCGGGAACGAGGCGACCTCGGACACGGCCAGCTCCAGGGGACCTCCGAGCGGCTCGATGCGAAGCCCCACCCTGTTCGAGGGCGCTCGCACAGCTGCCACCAGCCCGTCGAGCCAACCGGCTCGCAAGAGCTGGCCCACTTGCGGCCCGCGCACGACGCGCAGGTGCCCGGGAGCCCCGAGACCTGTCGTGCTCAGCGAGCTGCGTGTCCTTGCTGAGCGGCCGAGCGCGCCGAGGACGTCGCCCACCTCGAGGAGCCCCGGGCCGACGAAGCAGAGCTGATCGGTGCTCATCGAGCCGAGGATCGGCTCGATGAGCGGTCCGTTGGCCAGGCCGAGATACCCACGAGCGCCATGGATGACCTGCGGCAGCGCAAGCTGGCTGCCCGCTCTGATCGAGACGGGCACCCCCGAGGGGATGGCGCGACCGTCGAGCTCGAGCAGCAGATCGATCCCGGCGAAGACCGCGTCGTCAAGCACGTCGAAGAGAAGACCACCGCTCAAAACCTCGAGGGCCCCGGGGGCGTCGCCGAGCAAGCCGCGCAGCAGCGACGCCCGGTCGGGATCGAAGGCCCCGCCGCGCGGGACCCCCACGCTCCCGAAGCCACGTCGGCCGTCGTCGATCACCGAGCAACCAGGGGCTGCGTGCGCCACCTTGAGCACAGGCGTCGCTCCGCTCGGCGGCGCCAGGCGCTCACGGGGGCCCGGCTCGCTCAGAGGAGCGAGCTCGTCGACGACGTCGAAGCTGACCAGGTCGCCCGGCGCAAGCAGCGACGGCTCCTCGCGAAGCGGGTCGAAGAGCGCAGCGCTCGAGCGACCGAGCAGCCACCACCCGCCAGGCGTGGCCGCCGGGTACACCGCGGCGTACCCGGCGGCGACAGCCAACGAGCCTTTGGGCACGCGAGCTCGGGGCGTCGCTCGGCGCTCGAGCGACGCCAGGGGGCCTTCGAGCCCTGTGAGGTAGCCGAAGCCCGGAGCGAAGCCGACGGTTGCCACCTCCAAGCTTGCCTCCGTGAGCGATCGAGCCATCTCCTCGAGGGAGAGCCCTGTGCGATCTGTGGCTTCGTCGAGATCCTCGCCATCGAGGACCACCGCAAGGCGGTGCTGGCGTCGCTCCGAGGGGCGATCGAGCGAGCGGGTCGCGCCCAAGAGCACCTCGACCGTCGCTTCGTCGAGGGGATGCTCTGCCGACACCAGCACGCTCGTCAGCCCGGAGACCACCTCGAGCCCCGACGGTGCGAGCAGCGCCAGCGCGCGGCCGAGGAGCTGCGGGACATCGCTGCTGATCAGCACCGCTCGCTCGCCGAGCGGCTGGACGCTGGTCCATCGAGGTCGCACGCCGCTCATCGCTCAGGTGCCTCGACGGCGATCCCCTCGTCATCGAGCGCCCGACGAGCGGTCTCGAGGGTCGCCAAGGCGTCGGGTCCGTCGGAGTGCACGCAGAGCGAGTCAACCGGGTGCCGCCCACCGTGGACGACGAGACCTCCGCGGGCGAGTGCTCGGACCTGGTCAGCCACCTCGGCAGCGTTCGTCAGCACTGCCCCAGGCTGGGCACGGTCCACCAGCGCACCACGTGCGTCGTAGCGCCGATCGCAGAAGCCCTCAGCCACCACGCGCAGCCCGACCTCGCTCGCCCATGCCGCCGCTCGGCTCCCGGCGGCCAGCACCACCACCGCTCCTGGCCAGATCACTGCCAGCTGGCCGAAGACGAAGTCCGCCAGCTCGTGGTCTTCGCTCAGGTCGTGGTAGAGCCGACCGTGGGGCTTGATGCTCTCGATGCTGAGCCCGGCTTCAGCTGCGATGCCACTGAGCTCGTCGAGCTGGCCGAGCAGCGAGGCGACGACCTCGACGCTCGAGAGCGCGAGGCGCCGTCGACCGAAGCCGTCTCGATCCGGATAGGAGGGGTGTGCGCCCAAGCGAGTGGCGTACCTGGCGCACGCTGCCGCTCCCCTGGCCATCGACTGGGCATCGCCGGCATGGCCTCCGGTGGCCAGGTGAGCCGTCGAGACCCGAGCGATCAGTGCGTCATCGAGCTCGCGACCCGGCGCGCCAGGCAGCTCGCCGACGTCTGCGCTGAGGTCGATCGACGTGCGATGCGCCATGGCTCCATCGTGGCCCACCTGACCAGGGGGCGACGGGCGCGCCACGGCGTCCGAGCATCCACGGCTTGCTGGCTCAGCAGAGGGTGACCCTGGACGCCCCCCTTCGCTCGCTAGCCTGGTTGCTTGGCGGAGGGTAACGAGAACGGTCGGCACGCCCGCAAGTCGGGTAGATCGCTGATCCCTGAGACGAGAGTGCTGTGAACGTACCCACCGAGCGACGTCGAAGAACCGCGAAGATCAGCCTCATCGCCGCGGTCGCCCTGCCACTCAGCTTGGCGGCGACCAGCCTCGCCGCTGCGACGCCCACGACCACGTCGACGCCGTCGACGTCCCCGACCACCACGCCGTCGACGTCCCCTTCGGCGACGTCCTCGACCACCACGACCACGCGCGCCATCGACGACGAAGGCGACCACTGACAACGCGCCGTTCACGTCGATCAAGGCCGGTGAGCAGCTCGTCCACGGCCGCTCGCTCACCTCACCGAACGGCCAGCGGCAAGCTGAGCATCAACGCGACGTGCCGTCTGGTGGTCCAGACGGGCTCCACGATCAACTGGGAGTCGCCCAACGCTGCGCTGGTGGGCGGCTGTGCGTCGGGCTACCTCCAAGTCACGTCAAACGGTTCACTCGAGCTGTTCTCGAGCCCCTCGACGCCGGCGATCTGGACCAACGGCGTCGCCGCTGGCCCGAACGCCAGCGCGCTGCTCACCAACGGAGCCGTGCTCCGGGTCCTCACCCAAGGGGCGCGCGCCGCATGGAGCTCCACGGCGGGATCGACGGGCGTGACCGACGACACCGTCAAGATCGGTGGTGTCCTCAACTTCGGCCAAGCGATGTACTCCGCCAACGGCCAGTGGATGGCGTTCGTGGGCCTCGACGGGATCCTCTCGGTCTGGCCCACGGCTGGCGGCGCAGCCATCTGGTCCTCCACCGCCGGTCCCACCGCAGCCCGGACCCTGCAGGTCCGTTCGTCAGACTCGAGCATCTTGCTGCTCGCGCCCTCGCTGGCATCGACCTGGGCCTCGGGCACTGCCGGGATGATCGGGTCGAAGCTGGTCCTCGGCGGCCGGGGGATCTTGCGCTACTACGGCCCTGTGGGTCAGCTCTGGAACTCCACGAAGCCCCAATCCGGGCTCATCACCTGGCACATGCCGCAGACCGTCGGGGTCTACGCCTACGGCTCGAACACCGACTCATCGTGCGCCTACTACTCCCAGCCGCTCTGCGACGGCTGGCCCATCATCGGCATCACCGGCGGCCTGGGCACGCCGTCAGAGCCCTGGGTGAACACCTCAGGTAGCTCCGACTACCAAACGGGGCTCGCCATCCAGAACTCCGGTCGATCGGTCCCCTGGCTCTCGTTCTGGACGGTGTCGGGCCCGGGGTGCGGCTCCAGCAAGTTCGCGGAGGGCGTCGCAGGCGTCCTAGCCGGCGAGAAGGTTGCCAAGAAGATCGACTCCTATGGACTTGGGATCAAGCCCACCTACGTGATCCTCGATCCGGAGGGCTACCCCGACGACCACTCCGGCCTCGATTGTCGATCGGGTCCCGGCGGCAGCGTCTCCCAAGCTGACAAGGACGAGTGGTCGGGCATGCTCCAGGGCTGGATGGCCGGCCTCTCGACCATCGACCCCTCACTCCACGGCGCGGTCTACTCCGACCAAGGCGAGTACGCCAGCTACGGCGTCGGGTCGCTGCCGATCCCTGCGTTCCTGGCCGTGGCGTTCGGGTACTCAGGCAACCCCAACAAACCTCTGGTCCCGCCCTCTCCCATCTCATCGGCCATCCCCTACGGCGCGGCCCATGTGGCCAGCTCCAACGTCAAGGGCGTGATCGCCTTCTACGTGGGCGTGCCCGTCAACCTCGAGTGCAGCTGGAACACCGTGGCGGCCCAAGATCTCGCCAACTGGGGTGGACCGCTCAACACCCTCCAGTTCGACCCTGGCACGACCTGTCCCGCCTAGACGTCGCTCGGCGAGGGGTCGATAGGGTGTGACCATGGCCGACGAGGAGACCAGCGAGTCGAAGCCCAACGATCTGCGCTCGATGCTCCGCTCACTCGTGAGCCCTGTGATCGAGCAGGTCGAGAGCCGGGTGTCCTCGCAGATCGACGATGAGGTCGCCGCCAAGGTCGATCAGCTGCTCACCACTCGGATGGCCACCATCGATCGGGCCATCGGCGATCTCGACCGCCACCTCTTAGAGCTCACCGCCCGGCTCGACCGCCTGGAGCGTCGACTGGGCTCCACAGAGGAGCCCGACGTCGTGGTGGCGTCGCTCGACGCTCCTGACGACGAAGACTGATCAGCTCGCCGGCAGCTCGGTGACGGTCCCGTCGCCGTAGGCGATGCGACGACGTCGCTGAGCCGGGATGCGCTCGCCGGGCAGCACGGAGCCCGAGAGGTTGAGCGGGTCACTCGCCGCCAGCGGCACGGCGGGCTCGTCGGCACCCCTCCATCGACTGAGCTGGTCCGCCACGTGAGGCAGTGCGAACTGCTCTCCTGAGAGCCCCGCGACGAAGCGACCACCGAGGAGCTCGCCCCGAGCTTCGAGGCGCCGGAGCGCCCAACGCACGTCGCGCCACGGGATTCGGAACGATTCGCGAGCAGTGAGCTCCCACGCCACCACGCCCCAGCGGCGAGCGAGCGCCATGGCCACGTGCTCTGCGACCTCATCTTTGCGAGCTCCCTCGAGCGGCGCCGGGTCGTGCGACTCGACGAGGCTCCACCGGCCCTCACCGATGCTCAGCGGCGAGCGAGTCACCCTCGAGCCTGCTCGGTCACGCCCGTAGGTCGCTCGCTGACGGCGAGCGAAGCGCTGGGCTGGCGAGAGGAGCGCCCGAGCGGCGCTGAACCCATCGGCGGTCACCAGCCCTCGAGCCATCAGGTCGAAGAGGCCCTCGTCGACCTCAGCGGGGAGTCGACTGGTGAGGCCGACCAGCTCTGAGCGGAAGCAGGCGCCACGCTGGGCCAAGAGCTCGGCGATCTCCGCGGCAGGACCAACGCCAGGCAGCGGAGTCGGCGCCCCCAGGCGGACCGCATCGAGCCAGAGCTCAGCATCGGAGCGGAGGAAGAACGTGATGGGTGTCGAGCGCGACGGGGTGACCCGACGCGAGGCAGACGCCTCCTCGCCGAGTCGCTTCGGGGTGAGCCGGCCCCACATCACCTCTCCGGTCATGCAGAGCTCGTCGAGCCACGACCCGTCGTACGACGCCACCCGGGCGGGCAGGATGCTCGACTCCCACTCTCCGATCGGCGCCTCGATCCCGGCCAGCTGATCGATCACCGCCAGCAGGCCTGCTCGACCAGTCAGCCGGGAGGCGGGCGTGACGTGGCTGTGCTGACCGAGCACGCCGAGGTAGGTGGCGATCGGCACTGCCTCGACGCGTCGAGCACGTGTGGCGCGGCTAGCCGCGTGGAGGCGAGCCAGCAGGTGGCGGGCGCACCAGCGACCGTCGGGAAGCTCGATGGCGAGCCCGATGCCCTCGAGGCGGCGGACGGCCGTCTCGGCCCTGGCTCGGCTGAGCGGCGCCCCGCGCAGCTCGGGATCGACCGAGCTCGTGATCAGCGATCAGCTCGTCGAGGCCGATCGGTCCCGAGCAGCCCAGGTGGACACGCAGGCAATCGGCGGCGGCGTGGTCGTCACTGCTCAGCGCAGCGAAGGCTGTGGCGTGCTCCGCTGCGACCCAGAGGTCACCGTCCACGAGCAACCGGTGCTGTGCGACCAGCTCGGCAGCGAACGGCTCCCACGCAGCGACCGAGCGGATGCAGATCGCGTCGAGGAGCACGTCGTGGAGCTCATCGGCGCTTCGTGGGCGAGGTGCCGTCGTCTCGAGCACCTCTTCGAGAGCTTGCGGGATCGATGATCGCGCTTGCCAGATCGAAGCTCCCATCACTGCGCAGCGCCGGGAGTCCTCTGCGCTGCGGGACGGCTCGGGAGCGGCGCTCTTCGAGGGGTGCGTCGTCGAGGAAGGTGTATGGGCGACCGTTGAGGATGCCGAGCGCCATGGGCGACGGCTCCGCGGACTCGACGAAGCCCACCGTGATCTCTCCCGATGCCATCTGGGCCACGACGTCGCGGGCGCCGTCTAGGTCGAGAGGCTCGCTCAGCACGTCGTGGATGGCCTGGCGGACGAGGACGTGATCGGGGATGGGGATAGGGCCGCCCGTGGCGTTCTCCTGGCAGGCAGCGAGCGAGGGCCACGCTGCTGCCAGCAGGTCCTCCGCCTCCATGCGCTGGAGGTGGATCGGGCGGCGCTTCGCCCCCATCGAGCGAGGAACGATCAGCGCGCGGCCGAGATTCCAGCGCCATCTCGCAGCCAGCATCGGGTGCGGCAGCACGGCTTGGGTGACGACGGCTTCGATGCTCGATGCCGTGAGCATCGAAGGGACCTGGGAGAGGGGGAAGCTGTGATGCGGGCCGAGGGCGATGGTGATCGAGTCATCATCTGCCGCTGCTTGGAGCTCGAAATCGAAGGTCACGCAGAAGCGCTTGCGGAGCCCGAGACCGAGCGCCCGGTTGATGCGCCCGCCAAGAGGCGAGTGGATCACGAGCTGGGTTGACTCGACGTCGTCGAAGAAGCGCTCGATCACGAGATGGGTGGTCGTGGGGAGTGCGCCGAGCGCCTCTCGTGAGGCACCGAGGTACGCGGCGATCTGCGCGGCCGCTTCACCATCGACACCCTCGATGCGTCCGAGCAACGCCTCGGCAGCAGCCCGCCCGGCGCCAGGAGCGACACCCTCCAGACAGCCCTCCACCTGGGCTCGGAGCTCGCCCACCGCAGCCGAGAGCTCGCGCGTGCGGGCCGGCGCCTCGCCCAGCCAGAACGGCACGGTCGGCGGAGCGCCTGCCGCGTCGACGACGCGCACCGTGCCGGTCTCCACCTTGGCCACCCTCCACGAGTGGGTGCCGAGCAGGAAGATGTCGCCTGGGACGGACTCGATGGCGAAGTCCTCGTGGACGGCCCCGATCGTGATGCCTTCCGGATCGAGGACCACCCGATAGTCACCCGTCTCGGGGATCGCACCACCGCTCGTCAGCGCCGCCAGCCGAGCGCCAGGTCGAGCGCGGACCTTGTTGTTGATCACGTCGAGGTGGAGGTGCGCGCCGCGGCGACCTCGACCCGTCAGGATCCCTCGGCTGGCGAGCTCCACCACCTCGTCGAACGAGGCCCTCGTGAGCTCCGCAAACGGAGCAGCGCCACGCACCAGGTCGAAGAGCTCGTCGAGATCCATCTCCTCTCGTGCTGCGACCTCCGCCACGATCTGCTGGATGGCGATGTCGAGCGGCGCCACCGGCGGCTCCAAGACGTCAAGCTCACCAGCAGCCACGGCGCTCAAGAGCGCGGCGCACTCGACCAGCTCGTCTCTGGTCATCGGGTAGAGGCGCCCTGACGGGATGCCATTGACCGAGTGGTTGGCCCGACCGACTCGCTGGAGGAAGGTGGCGATGGCCCGTGGCGAGCCGAGCTGGCAGACCATCTCGACCGGTCCGATGTCGAGGCCCAGCTCGAGCGAGGCAGTGGCCACGAGCGCTCTGAGGTCCCCCGCTCTGAGGCGATCTTCCACACGTCGACGTCGCTCGGCCGAGAGGCTGCCGTGATGCGACGCCACCATCTGGTCGGCTTCGTCGAGCCCGTAGCCCTCTCCTCCCAAGCGCTCGGCCAAGAGGTGCGCCACTCGCTCAGCGAGCCGGCGGGTGTTGACGAAGATCAAGGTCGTCTGGTGCGCCATCACCTGGGTCGCGATGGCGTCGAGCACCTGGCTGAACTGGGCGCGAGACGCCACGGTGTCGAGCTCGTCGTCGGGCAGCTCGAGGGCGACGTCGAGCTTGCGGTGCCGGACGCAATCGAGGACGACCGGCTCGGGCCGGCCCTCGCGCACGCCGCCCAGCAGTCGGGCCACGACCTCCAAGGGCCGCTGGGTGGCGGACAGGCCGATCCGCTGGAGGCTCCCTCCCTCAGCGTCGACCAAGCGATCGAGACGCTCGAGGCTGACCGCCAGGTGGCTCCCGCGCTTGTCCTTGGCCATCGCATGGATCTCGTCGACGATGACGGTGCGGACGCTCGAGAGCATGGCTCGACCTGACTTCGAGGTGAGCAGGAGATAGAGCGACTCAGGCGTCGTGCACAGGATCCTCGGCGGCTTCCGAGCCATCGAGGCTCGAGCCGACGCGGGGGTGTCACCTGTTCGCACGGCCGTAGCGATCTCAGGGACCGCTGCACCCATCGCTCGCGCCTTGTCCGCGATGCCCGCCAGGGGCCGCTCGAGGTTCTCCTCGATGTCGGTGGCCAGTGCGCGCAGCGGCGAGAGGTACAGCACCTGGACCCCGCCGAGCTGCTCGACTCCCTCATCAGCGTCTCGGTAGGCAGCGTCGAGGGCCACCAAGAACCCCGTCAGCGTCTTGCCGGTTCCGGTGGGTGCCGCGACGAGGACGTTCGAGCCCGAGCGGATGACAGGCCACGCCTCGTGCTGCGGCTCAGTCGGGCCTGCGGGGAAGCGCTCGAGGAACCAGGCGGCCACAGCCGGATGGAACTCATCGAGGATCGTCTTCGTCATCGGTCTCGTCCCAGCGAGCAGGGAGGGTTGGGTGGCGCCCATGGCGCCAGTCCAGCACCAGGCTGTATCACGGCTCCGAAGAGCCCTCAGCCTGGGCCTCGCGGCGCGCCATCCATCGTCGTCGGCCCTCCGCATCTCGGCGGATCGCCCACACGGCGACGTAGATCACCAACCCCACGAAGACCACAGCGGCCACAGAGAAGACGATGAGGAACGACGTGTTGAGACCTGAGACTGCGAACGCCACGCCATCCAACCTATTGGAACCCGCTCTGGCGACGCTCCTGGGGAGCGAGTGACACACCCCACGTGCACACTGAGCCCATGACCACGACGAACACGGATCTGCTTGAGTCGCTCCGGGGACGTCGAGAGCTGCGCCCACGCATCGACGACTCCTTGGCGGGCGGACTGCGCGCCTGGCTCGAAGACGACCTCGCCGTGCTCGTGGGCAATCGGCCGCTCACCGAGCCGTGCTTCTTGACGCCACGGTCGTCGACCACCGAGGCGCTCCAGAGCGTGCCCAGCCTCGCCGTCCTCGCCCGGGCCGCACTGGTCTCCAAGCTGGTCGCAGCGCAGCGCGCTCGGGCTCGAGATCGATCACCCGATGGACCACGCGCTCAGCGCCCTCGAAGCCGACCAGCTCGATCGGGAGATCGTCGAGACGGTCCATGCGCTCGACCCCGAAGGGTTCGCGCAGCTCGCCGCAGAGGTGACGGCGCATCACAGCGTCCTCGTCCGGATGCTGGCGAGCATCCCTCCGTCCTGGCTGCCGCGGACCAACCAACGCCTCAGCACCTCGCTGGCCGGCGGGCGCGTGGTGCTCGGCGCCACCGTGAGCGTGATCATCGGTCCGCCCGCCAGCACCGCTTCGAGCACGTGCCTCCTCGAGGTGACCACCAGCGCGCTCGACGACACGACGGCCCGCCGCCTCGGTGTCCTCGCGCTGCTCGAGACGCTGCGCTCCGGAGCGGCGCCGCTGCGCGTCGGTGCGCTCTCGACGGCCACCGGCGACACGTTGGTCCTCGACGCCTCCGACGATCGGCTCATCGCTGCGGTGGGTGATGTGGTCGGAGCGCTCAAGGCGAGGCTCGCATGACCAAGCCTGCCCTCCGCCACCCTTCGAGCGAGCTGCCTCGATCCCGCGGGCTCGCCGAGCTCCTCAGCGCCCCGTCTCCTGCACCCTCCCGCCTCGACCCGAGCCTCCGCCGGGTGCTGGCCAGCAGGATCGCCTCCCGGGCTCCGGGCCGGGACCTTGGAGCGCTCCGCCTCGACAGCTATCGCCTGCTCGAGCGCGCGCCGGCTTCCGCCAACCGGGACGTCGACTTCTCGTGGTCACCCCGGACCTCTCGACGCCTGATCGGCCTCGCTGCTGCTCGACTGGTGGTACGCGGCGGTGCGACGAGCCCCTTGGCTGCGGTCCTCGCTGAGCTCGAGAGCGCCATCGAGCGAGCCTCCCGGGCTCGAACTCGACCCGGCGCCTTGGGCGCCTGGCTTGCCGAGGCACCCGCAGGCTTGCGCTCGGCAGTCATCGCCGAAGCGACCGGCTACGCCACCGACGTCGTCACCCTGCTCGATCCGTCGCTGAACCTCGAGACCATCGAGGTGGGTCGGCCCGATCCGGTCTGGGCCGCACCAGGTGCTCCGTGGATCTCGCTCAAGGCTCGTCGCGACCTCGAGGTCTCGTTGGACGCCGTCACGAAGGCCCGTGCCCTGGTGGCGATTCGCACCGGCAGGCCCTCGTCACGGTCGGTCGATGACCTCGGCTTCGTGGCCTTGGCCGACGCGCTCGAACCGGCCTGATGAGCCCATGGCGACAAGGATCGTTGGCGTCTGGCCGGGCTGTGGTCGATCGGTCAGCCTTGAGGTCGATGAAGAGACGATGCGCCGAGCGGCCCGCCTCGTGGTCGGAGCCATCGAGACCCACGCTCGATCAGGGCGTGCGGCGGCGGCCGCCTGAGGAGCTCGATTCGGCGCTGCAGAGGCCCGAGGTGTGCTTGGTTCGGGCGATCGGGGCTGACCGGTAGCCTTGTCCCTTCCATGGCACAGCGCACCGACATCAGAAACATCGCCATCATCGCCCACGTCGACCACGGCAAGACGACCTTGGTCGACGCCATGTTGTGGCAGTCCGGGGCGTTTCGAGCCAACGAGGACGTCGCCGATCGGGTGATGGACTCGGGCGACCTCGAGCGTGAGAAGGGCATCACGATCCTCGCCAAGCACACGGCGGTCACCCACGACGGCGTCACCATCAACATCATCGACACCCCAGGTCACGCCGATTTTGGCGGCGAGGTCGAGCGTGGGCTCACCATGGTCGACGGCGTCTTGCTCCTCGTGGACTCCTCTGAGGGGCCGCTGCCCCAGACTCGCTTCGTCCTTCGAAAGGCCCTGGCGGCTCGGCTCCCCGTGGTCGTCGTCGTGAACAAGGTGGATCGCCCAGACGCTCGCATCGACGACGTCGTCAACGAGATCGAAGAGCTCTTCTTGGACCTCGATGCTGACGAGCACCAGATCAGCTTCCCGGTCCTCTACGCCTGTGCCCGAGACGGGTGGGCGTCGGTCACCAAGGGCGACGTCGGCACTGACCTCCAGCCCCTCTTCGACGCCATCGTCGAGGCCATCCCGGCGCCCAGCTACACCGAGGGCGGCGACCTCCAGGCACTGGTCTGCAACCTCGACGCCTCGCCCTACCTCGGACGCCTGGCCATCTGCCGCGTCATCAACGGCACCCTGACCAAGGCCCAGCAGGTGGCATGGTGCAGGGTGGACGGGACCATCTCGAAGGTCAAGGTGACCGAGCTCTTCCAGACCAAGGCCCTCGACCGCGAGCCCGTCGACAAGGTCGGCCCCGGAGAGATCGTGGCCGTCGCTGGCATCGATGAGATCACCATCGGCGAGACCTTGGCCGACCCGGACAACCCCGTGGCGCTCAAGGCCATCGTCGTCGATGAGCCGAACCTCTCGGTGACCGTCGGCATCAACACCTCGCCGATGGCCGGCCAAGACGGCTCCAAGCTCACGGCACGGATGCTCAAGGACCGTCTCGACCAAGAGCTCATCGGCAACGTCTCGATCAAGGTGGCTCCCACCGAGCGGCCCGACACCTTCGAGGTCTTCGGACGCGGCGAGCTCCAGCTCGCGGTGCTGATCGAGCAGATGCGTCGAGAGGGCTTCGAGCTGACCGTGGGCAAGCCCCTGGTCGTGACCCGCGAGATCGACGGCAAGCTCAACGAGCCGGTCGAGCGCGTGGCCATCGACGTGCCTGAGGACTACTTGGGCGTGGTCACGCAGCTGCTGGCCCTTCGCAAGGGCACCATGGTCGAGATGGTGAACCACGGCACCGGCTGGGTCCGCTTCGACTACCGCGTGCCTGCCCGGGGCCTCGTCGGCTTCCGCACTGAGTTCCTCACCGAGACGCGCGGGACCGGGATCTTGCACCACGTCTTCGACGGCTGGGAGCCGTGGGCCGGCGATCTCAAGACGCGACGCAACGGCGTCATGGTCGCCGACCGTCGCGGTCCGGTCACCAGCCACGCCCTCGAGAGCCTCCAGGAGCGAGGCCAGATGTTCGTCGCCCCCACCACCGAGGTCTACGAGGGCATGATCGTCGGCGAGAACGCCCGATCAGAGGAGATGGACGTCAACCCGACCAAGGAGAAGAAGCTCACCAACATGCGAGCGTCCTCCGCCGACAACTTCGAGCGCCTGACGCCTCCGATCCTCCTCACCTTGGAGCAGGCGCTCGAGTACATCGCCGAAGACGAGTGCGTGGAGGTCACCCCCAGCGCGGTGCGCCTGCGCAAGAACATCCTCGACCAGCAGATCCGCGGTCGCCAGCGCAAGAACTCGTCGAAGACGCCTTCCTAAGCCTTGCCGAGCCTCCGGACTGGACACGGTCGGGAGGGCTTGAGGCACCGGATCTGGCCAGTGATCACCCAAGGGCGGCTCGGAAGCCACCATCCCTCATCAAGAGGCTCGCTTCTAGTGCCAGTAGGATCTCGACGCTCGGAGGGATGGCAGAGCGGACGAATGCACTGGTCTTGAAAACCAGCGTGGCGAGAGTCACCGAGGGTTCGAATCCCTCTCCCTCCGCTCTGTGATGTCCCAAGACATCGGAGACAGCTGCACCGGTGCGCCCAGGACGCCTCTTGGTGCTCAGGCGGAGCGTTGGCAGCCCCGAGGAGTGGTGGCTTCCTTCCAGGCACCAGCGTTTTCGGCCATGCTTGCTGCCGTGGAACTCGGGACATCAGGAGAGGCCACAGCATCTCTCGCTGGGGATGCTCCTGGGACCAAGGAAGCTGGACCGGTCGAACCAGAGAGCAACCCGCGCCCTCGCGGGCGGCGCAGAGCGATCTCGTCGAGCCGGCTGCTGCAGCGTCCGTGGCTCGTGGCCGTCGTGTTGGCGCTGCTCTTCGGTCTGGCGCTCGCGCTCATCACCCCGCCCTTCATGGGTGGTGATGAGCGAGATCACTTCACCCGGGCCTTCCAGATCTCAGAAGGCAGCGTCCTGACCACCAAGCACGACGGTCTCTACGGGGCTTATCTTCCGAGGTCACTCGCCCAGCAAGAGCAGGTGCTGTCGGTCGATGCCTACATCAGGCACGATCGAACAGCGTTCCTTGGACAGCTCGGTGCGCCGACTCCTCAAGGACCAACGACGTTCGTCAGCATCACGAATGCCGCGTCGTATGGGCCGGGCGCGTACGTGGCCTACGCCCCTGCGATAGCTCTCGGGCGGCTCTTGGGCCTCTCCACGCTCGGCCTGCTCTATCTGGCTCGCATCGCGGGTCTCGTGATCTACGCACTCCTCTTGGGGCTCGCTGTCCGAAGGCTCTCTGTCCATCGGTGGGTGCTGGTCGCCGCAGGACTGATCCCCGCAGCGCTCAACCAGGCATCGACGGTCTCAGCTGATGGGATCACCACCGTCTTGACCCTCCTCATCGTGGCGGAGGCGGTGCACCTGACGATGGAGCGCGAGATCCACCTTCGAAGGGTGTTGATCGAGTGCGCCCTTGCCATTGCGGTGCTCGCCCTTGCGAAGCCCCCGTACATTCTCTTCGCTGGGCTCTTGCTCGTTCCGGCGTGGCGACGGAGGGGTGCGCTGGCGGGCTGGGTCGTCGGGATCCTCGCGGGAGGTGCCGTCCTCACGCTGGTGTGGGGTTGGTATCAGAAGAGCCACTCGCTCTCGCAGAACCTCAAGGGCATCTGGTACATCACGCCGAAGAACCAGTACGCCTTCCATGGGATCGACATCTCCAAGCAGACGCACCTGATCGCCACCCAGCCGTGGGTCTTGGTGTCGGCGACCTTTCGAAGCCTGTGGTTCCAGGGATTCACCAACCTCAAGCAGCTCCTTGGGATGCTCGCGCTCTATCAGGAGTCCTGGGTTCTCGTCCTGCTGGCGGGGTTCACCCTCGCCTTCAGCTGTGTGGTCAACGAGGAGGGGACGGCCTCTCGTCTCGACCGAACGCTTCGACTGTGGCTGCTGGTCCTCGTCGTGGTGGTGTTCTTCGCCATCTTCGCCATCGCCTACACGAACTGGAACATGTTCCACGCGCCTCGAGTGGACGCAGTGCCTCCCCGCTACTTCCTCGCTCTCATCCCATGCCTGCTCATCGGGGTGCTCCCGGCGAGACTCCGCCTTCGAGCGCTCGAGCGCTACGTCGATCCTCGGGTCGTCCTGACTGGTCTCCTCGTCACCGTCTTGACCTGCTCTGTGGTTGGCGCGTGGAGCTTCCACTACCTGAACTTCGTTCCTCTCAAATAGCCACCGCTGCACCTCCTCCGAGCGAAGGTGCGACGTGCCTGCCACCGACGCTCTCCGTCGCGTGGCGTCGAGGACCTCGCCGAGGGTGCGCCGTGCCAGCTGCGGCTCGTCGTGGTCACTGGTCCACGCCGCTCCTCGCACCACGCCAGGCCACGCGGTGCTCAGCGAGGTTCGGGACTGTGCTTCGATCAAGAGCGTGAACGCCACGTCCACCACCGTCCTCCTGCTGGCCGTCTTCGGAGCCAGCACGGTCGAGATGGTCGAGGCCTTCACCATCGTCTTGGCTGCCGGCGTCTCGAGGAGCTGGCGCTCGGCGCTCGAAGGAGCCCTGGCAGCGATCGTCACCCTGGCGGTGATCGTCGCCGTGGTGGGTGTCCCTCTCATCCGCTACGTGCCGATCCAGGCGCTCCGTGCGGTGGTCGGTGGCCTCCTCCTGCTCTTGGGGCTCTCATGGCTTCGGAAGGCCATCTTGCGGGCGAGCGGGCGCAAGGCGCTCCACGACGAGGACGCCATCTACGCCGCGACCTCGAGCGAGCTCAGCAAAGGAGGCAGCGGCGAGCGCTCCCCCAAGCAGCGAGACGCGGCAGCCTTCGCGGTGTCGTTCAAGGGCGTCTTCCTCGAGGGCACCGAGGTGGTGCTGATCGTGATCAGCCTCGGCGCCGCCCAGCACCGGCTCGGCTTGGCTGCCCTGGCGGCCGGGGCTGCTGCGGTCCTCGTGGCGCTGGTGGGTGCCGTCGTCGCCAAGCAGCTGTCCTCAGTGCCCGAGAACACGATCAAGCTCGGCGTGGGCACCATGATCACGAGCTTCGGTTTCTTCTGGTTGGGCGAGGGAGCAGGGATCCCTTGGCCCGGGGGCGACCTCGCCATCCTCGGCATCCTCGCGGTCGTCTCGGGCGTGACCTTCTCTCTGATCGCCTGGCTTCGAGCCCATGGGCCTCGAGAGCGGACTGACCGCACACAGCTCGATCCGCACTAGGTCGATCCGCACTAGCTCGATCGGCGCTCGCCCTCGTCCTTCGGCGCACCGAACCACTGCGCCAGGGCTCCTCGAAAGCTGACCGTGGCAGTGCCCGCAGGCTCATCGATCTCGGCTGCCCACGCGACGTAGCCGTCAGGACGAATCAAGAGGGCATCAGCTGGTCGGTCCGCTGTGGTGGCGCGCACGATCTCGACGCGATCGTCCCACGCGCCAACCAGCTCAATGAGATCGGGGCGCTCCACCAGCAGGAGCACGACGGGTCTGACCAGGTGCAAGAGGTCGGCCACGCTCGAGGCACCAGGGAGGTCGCTGAGAGCGAGATCCGGTGCGAAACCTCCCGCCAGCGGGTGCGCGCCGGCGTGCGCCGGTGGATAGCGGATGTCGGACGCGGCGATGAGCGCACCGATGCGCTCGAGCGGTTGGGCATCGACGAGCAGCTCAGCGACGAGGTCTCGCAGCGCGACCGCTGCGGGGTCCGAGCCGCGCCGCAAGGCCACCTGAGCTTGAGTGTGGAGCATCGTGCGCTCCGCAGCGTGCTGCCGCTCCTCGTCATAGGTGTCGAGGAGGCCAGCTGGGGCCCACCCGTGGACCGCCGCCGCCAGCTTCCAGGCCAGGTTGACGCTGTCGAGCATGCCGGCGTTGAGCGCCACGCCCGGAGAGGGGAAGAGATGAGCCGCGTCGCCGGCCAGCAGGACACGGCCGGCGCGGAAGCGCTCGACGAGGCGAGCGTGGAAGGTGAAGCGCGTGAGGCGCGACGCAGCTTCGAGAGGGAGATCCACACCCAGGACGCGCTTGATGCTGGCGCGAAGCTCCTCCAAGGTCATCGGCTCGTCATCGTCGTAGTCGGCGGTCTCCTCCTCGCTCGTGTAGAGCCCGAGGGCTTGGGGGTTCGTCGAGCCGAGGGCGAACTCGCCACGCTCGTTCCTGGTGAAGCCGAAGGGGATCCTCCCGAATCCCTCCACCTCGATGTCACCGTCGCCGAGCAGCGTCACGGTCGCCGGCACCGAGACCTGGGCAAGGCGCTGCACCTCTGGATAGGTCATCCCGGGAAACGCCACCCGCGCCAGCTCGCGCACCCGGCTCTGCGAGCCGTCGCAGCCCACGAGGTACCGAGCCCGCTGCTCAGGCATGCCGGCGTCACCCTTGATCATGGCCGTGACCGACTCGTCGTCTTGGCTGAGCTCGATCACCTCATGGCCGCGTCGGATCTCGGCGCCGAGCTCGACGGCGAGCGCCGCCAAGACGCGCTCGAGCTCGGGCTGAGGCAGCAGGAGCAGGTCCATCGGAGGCTCGGGAAGGGGGGCGAAGTCCACGTGCAGCCCGCCGAAGGGGAGCCGCAAGGGCCCCTCAGGCGAGGTGCCAGCCTCCTCGAAGCGATCGAGCAACCCTCGGTAGCGCAGGTGCTCGAGGATCTGCCCGTTGAGCCCTCCGGCCTTCGGTGTCGTCCTCGGGTTGGGTTGGCGCTCGAGAACCAGCACGCCCACGCCGGCCAGCCGCAGCTCGACAGCCAGCATGAGGCCCGTCGGACCGGCGCCGACGACGAGTACGTCGACAAGGCTGCCGGGCTCACCCGCTCGGCTCTCCTGGCGCTCCGTCTCCTTCAGCGTGCTCGATCCCATGGTTCTCCTTCGTGCTGGCTCTGATGCGCCGCCGACCGCTCGGCTCTCGGAGGCCGATCGATGCGCGACGCGGGCTCCACGCGGGTCGAGTGAAGCAGCGAACCTGAGTGGAAGCAATCGACCTCCGGGTCGTAGACTGATCACAGCGGCGAGGCGTGCCCCTCGAGACAGGTGCCCCGTCGAGCCCGAGACCTCGACGGGGCTTCCCCGCTGATCGCCCCTCAGCTCGAGCCGGTGAGCAGCAGTGCGCCGACCGCCACAGCGATCGAGAGCGGCGCCGCGATGAGCCCGATCCGGATCGCTCTGGCGAGCGGCGCGTGGACGCCTGCGCTGCGGGCTGCCTTGAGCCAGAGCACCCACGCCAGCGATCCGGTGACCAGGGCGTTGGGGCCGAGGTTGAGGCCGATGAGCAGCGAGTAGAGGTGCCTGGGAGCGTGAGCGCCGAGCAGCGAGGCAGCCGGCAAGTTGTTCAGGGCCAACGCTGCGACGCCGCCCAGCGCGGCGGTGCCCCAGGGATCCAGGTGGGCCAAGAGCGCCGACGGTCCGGACCACGCTCGGCCCAGCGTCCCGAGAGCGACGGCCACACCGAAGAGGCCCACCAGCACCGGGAGCCCGAGGGTCTCGATCACGTGCTCGAGTCGGGCCTGGTGCTGAGCCAAGCGCACACCCATGGCGACGACACCCACCGCCAAGACAGGGATCGCTGGCGACGGCGCGATGAGCACCACCGCAGCAGCAACCACGGTGGCCACCAGACCGAGCCCGAAGGAGGGGCCTGGCGCACGAGCGAGCGCCACCGTGCTCGTGGCCGAGAGCTCCCGGTCAAAGAGTGCCACCACCACTGCGGTGACGACCGTGGCGCAGAGCGCAGGCAGCCACATGTGGGAGAAGAAGCTGGCGCCGGTCACGTGGCGATCGCCGAGCACGATCAGGTTCGTCAGGTTCGAGCCGGGGAGGAAGAGCGACGCTGCGTTCGAGAGCAAGATGCTCACGATCAGGAGGGAGGCGACCCGCGTCCCTCTGCTCCTGGCCACGTAGATGAAGACCGGCGTCAAGAAGGCGACGGAGGTGTCGAGGTTGAGGAGTGCCGTGGTGAGCCCGGTGAGCAGACACGCTCCCGCGTAGAGCACCATGCTGCTGCGCGCAGCGGTGGCCAGCCAAGCTCCTGCTGCCTGGAAGACGCCGTCGGCTTCGGCCACCATTCCGATCAGCAGGAGGCCAGCGACCAGGACGAACGGTGACCAGTTCTGCTGGGCCGCCGACGCAGCCTCTGCGGGCCGGAGGGCGAACGCCATCGAGCCAAGGATCAGCCCGCCGAGACCGAGCAGCCACGGCCACACGGCTCTCACGCGAAGCACCTGTTCATCCTCTCGCAACCAGCCGGAGAGCAGAGGCTAGCTACGCAGCAGAGATCCTCGGTCTTGACGGCACCCTGCGAGCGCCAGCGGTCGCCCTTGGTGGCACGGTGACCCGCAGCGACGAGCGGTCGTGGTCCCAGGCGTCGAGCAGATGGGCCGAGAAGCGTCCCTCGACCGCCATCAGGGCCGCCGCGCCGAACGGGGCATCGAGGGCAGCCTTCGGATCGCTCTCTTCGAGGCCGCGAAGCAGATCTCCCTTGGCGATCTCGGCGTGGAGCCGGTCGGCAGCCACGTGGACGTCGTAGAACTCGGCGGCCCGCGCGGGCAGGCCGAGCTTGTCGATCGCCCTCGAGTAGCGAGCCATCGAGCGCACCGAGGTCATCTCGAAGGCCGCGAGGTGGCCCACGAGGGCACCACGCCAACGGCGCTGCAGCCCGAGGGCAGAGATCAGGTTGTCGGTGGCGAGGCTGACCCCTGGCACGAGGTCAACGTAGGCCCCAGGGGTGGGATCGAGGCCGAGATCCACCATCGTGTTGGCAAACAGCTCAGCGTGGGAGCGACCAGCTCTGCCCTCGCCGTACTCGTCGTGCTGGAGGGTGACCATGGCGGACTTGGCCCGCGAACGAAGGCGAGGGATCGCCCACGTGTGGGGATCAGCCTCTTTGAGCTGATAGATGCTCCGGTGGATCAGGAACTCCCGGAGCTGCTCGACGGACCCGCTCTCGAGGACGTACGACGAGAGCGACCTACCGGCTCCGCTCGCCAAGACGTCCTCGAACGTCGCTTCCATGGCGCCGGCGGCCAAGGGCGCGCCCGGCCGCCACACCGACGGCGTCTCGGCGATGAGGGCCGCCAAGAACTCGTTGACCATCCGAGCGCGCAGCTCGAGGAAGGACGGCTCCCACTCCCAGTTGTCAGAGACCCCGTCGAAGCCGTCGTAGTGCAGGCCGAACGACAGGTGCATGGCGAGCTGGAGGTCATCATCAGCGAGCAGGTCCTCGCGTGGGAGCGACAGGTACGGAAGCCTGGAGGGACGTTGGCGCAGCCGTGTGACCAGGCACTCTGTCAGCTCGCCTCGAGGTTCAGGAAGGATGGGAGGCACCTGGTTCATGTACCAATTCGCGGAAGGATTGAAACCTCGACGCTCGTGGACCTGAGGATGTGACGAGCGAGGAAATCATCCTCAGGGCGGATGAGCTCGCTCAACGATGCCTGCGAGAATGTGCCTGTGACCAAGTCAGCACACGGCACGAGCGACCCCACAGCGAGGCTTCTCGCCGCGCTGCAGGCGCGCGGAGAGGCCTTCATGCGCTGGGATCGCGACCATCGCTACGTGACCGACGCTGCCATCGCTCTGACGCTCTTCATCGTGAGCATGGTCTTCCCCTACAAGTACGGCGTTGAGCGAGCTGAGAACTACGTCTTCCAGCTCGCCTTGGTCGCTCCCTTGATCTGGAGACGACGAGCCCCGTCGCTGGTCTTCGTCATCCTTGCTCTGGTGGCATTCCTGCAGTGGCTGATCGCCGATCCGGTGCCCGCTGACGCAGCGCTCCTGGTGGCTCTCTTCACCGTGGCGGTCCACGCGCCCCCTCGTCGTTCGATCGCTGCCGCCGTGGTGCTGAGCATCGGGGTGCTCATGGCGTCGGTCCGGTGGGCTCCAGCCGGCGACGTCGCCAAGTCACTGCTCTATCTGAACGGGCTGGTGGTCGCCGCCCTCTTCGCTGGGATCGCACTTCGTACGTCGCTTCGCTACGTCGAGGCGCAAGCGCAGCGCACCGCCCAGCTCGAGCTCGAGCTCGAGCAGCAGGCGCTCCTCGCTGCTGCGGCTGAGCGGTCCCGGATCGCACGTGAGATGCACGACGTGGTCGCCCACAACGTCTCCATCATGGTCACCTTGGCAGACGGCGCCCTCGCCGCCGCAGACCGCCATCCCGACCGTGCCAAGGAGGCCATGGCTGACGTCTCCGCCACGGGACGCCTGGCGCTCGCGGACATGCGGCGCTTGCTCGGCGTGCTTCGGGCTGACGCGGAGACGGGCCGCCAGCCCCTTCCGCAGCTGGCGAGGCTCCCCGAGCTCGTCCACGGCGTGCGCTCGACGGGCCTCGACGTGAGCTTCGAGAAGGGTGGGGACCCCTTCACGCTGCCCTCAGGCGTGGAGCTGACCATCTTCCGGATCGTCCAAGAGTCCTTGACCAACGTGCTCAAGCACGCCGACGAGGCGACCTTCGCTCAGGTCACGCTGGTCTACGACGAGCCGTTCGTCGCTGTCACCATCAGGGATGACGGCAAGCCGACGCAGAGGGGTTGCGAGGGCCATGGCCTGCTCGGCATGCGCGAGCGGGCGACGACGTGTGGCGGCGAGCTCTCAGCCGGACCGTCGCTCGAGGGTGGCTGGACGGTGACCGCCCAGGTACGGGTCGACGCATGACGATACGGGTCATGCTCGTCGACGACGAGGCGCTGCTGCGCAAGGGCTTCCGCATGATCCTCGAGGAGGAAGCCGACCTCGCCGTCGTCGGCGAGGCAGCCGACGGCGAGGTCGCCGTGGCGCTCGCGAGCGAGCTCGAACCCGACGTGGTGCTCATGGACGTGCGCATGCCACAGATGGACGGCATCGAAGCCACCGAGCAGATCGTGGCGAGAACCGAGCACACGCGGGTCCTGATCCTCACCACCTTCGACCTCGACGAGTACGCGTTCGCAGGGCTGCGAGCCGGGGCGAGCGGCTTCTTGCTCAAGGACGTCGCACCAGCCGAGCTGGTCAAGGCCATCAGGGTCATCGCCGACGGTGACGCTGTCGTCGCTCCTCGCGTCACCCGCCGACTCCTTGAGACCTTCGCTGAGCAGCACGCGCCGGACGATCCTCCGAGCGCCGAGGCCTCCGAGCTCGAGCACCTGACGGATAGGGAGCGCGAGGTGCTCGTCGCTGTCGCCGATGGCCGTTCGAACGCCGAGATCGCCGAGCAGCTCTTCGTCTCGGAGGCGACCGTCAAGACCCACGTGAGCCGTGTGCTCTTCAAGCTCGGGGTCCGAGATCGAGTTCAGGCCGCGGTCTTCGCCTTCCACGTGGGCCTGGTCAAGCCGCAGCGCTGAGCGCCCCGGAATCCTCATCCTTTGGGAGGACCTCGCTTTCATCCCTGAGGCTGACGACTTGAGCTCCCAGATGTTCTCTACTGTGATGACCTACTGATCCGGAACCGATTGGCCGTGACGATGAGGAGCGCAACGTGGAGCATTTTCTGGAGACCTGGGGCTACCTGGCGATCTTCGCCCTCAGCTTCATCTCCTCCATGGGGCTCCCCGTCGGTTCCGAGGTCGCCATCATCTACGGCGGCGTCCTCGCCAGCGGACAGATAGCGGGCGAACCGCACCACTTGAACCTGCTCGTCGTGATCCTCGTCGCCACCGTGGCCGAGGTGCTCGGGTCGCTGGTCGGGTACCTCATCGGGTACTACGGCGGTCGACCCTTGGTCGACCGGTTGGGCAAGTACGTCTTGTTGACCCACAAGGACCTCGACCGAGCGGAGGCGTGGTTCGCTCGACGCGGCGAGCCTGTCGTCCTCTTCGGACGCTTCATCCCGCTCCTTCGCTCCTTTGTGTCCTTCGCGGCGGGCCTTGGCGAGATGGCGATGGCGAAGTTCCTCCTCTTCACCGTGATCGGGTGCACGATCTGGTGCGCAGCGCTCTCCGCGATCGGCTACGGCCTCGGGAGCAGCTACCAGCACGTGCTCAAGGCCTTCAGCTACGCCGGCTACGTGGCCGCGGTGCTCTTCGTGATCGCCGTCGTGGTGCTCTTCGTCCACCGGATCCGTGCGGTGCGCGCTCAGCGCACCTCAGGGGCCCAGTAGGGATCAGAAGCCCGCACCACGCCGGCGCAGCGCTCCTCGAGAGGGCTGTCGAAGCAGCGGTCGCTGGTTCGCCAGCTCAGCGCTGAGTGGAGGCTTCGGCTTGGTATCGCAAGCCGTCGAGGATCATCGAGATCAGCAAGAGGCGCTGGTCTTCAGAGACGGCAGGGTTGGTGCAGACCGGCGCCATCAGCTGGGTGATGTCGGAGCCGGTCACGTCCTCTCGGATCACGCCGGCCTCGCGAGCTCGATCGATCACGAGGTCGAAGGCCTCGTAGATCTTCTCTCGAGAGCGTGACTGGAGCTCGGGGTCCTTCTCGAAGGCCTTCTGCAGCTCGCCGAGCAGGGTCTGCTTCGTGCGGGCATAGCGGACGAAGGCGTCGAAGAACGCCACGACAGCCGGCCACGGCTCGAGCTGAGCGACCGCAGAGCGGGCTGCTTCGGCCAGCTCTTCGACGTCGGTGCTGTAGACCGCTTCGACGACGTCGATCCGACAGGGGAAGTGCCGATAGAGCGTCCCCACGCCGACACCCGCTGTCTTGGCGATCGACTCCATCGAGGCAGACACGCCCTGGTCGGTGAAGACCCGACGAGCGGCATCGATCAGGAGCACTTGGTTCCTGCGAGCGTCAGCGCGCTTGGGCCGCGCCAGGTCCTCTGAGCTCGCAGCACCCTCAGTCGTCTCAGCGATCGGCTGGCTCATCGACATCCCCAAAAGAATATGCAGAAACCTGGCTTGCTAACCGGAGGCACCCTCCGTATACTATCCGGAGGAAGCTTCCGTTTCTGATCCTACCAGTGGAGAGGTCCAAGTCAATGCCCCCCAACCTCCTGACCGATACACCACCTCCGACCAACTTCTCGGGCCCTTCCCGGGCTCCAGGGACCCTCCGACACCGACTCCAGCACCCCTCGGTGTTCCTCTTCGTGATCTTGACGGCCCAGATGATGGTCGTCTTGGACGCCACCATCGTCAACGTGGCGCTGCCCCACATCCAAGAGAGCCTCGGCTTCTCGACCAGCAGCCTGTCGTGGGTGCTCAACGCCTACGTCCTCACCTTCGGCGGCTTCTTGCTCCTCGGCGCTCGAGCCGGTGACCTCTTCGGACGTCGACGGGTGTTCTTGACCGGTGTCGCCCTCTTCACCCTCAGCTCGCTCGCCGGCGGCTTCGCCCAGAGCGGCTCGATGCTCCTGACCTCGAGAGCGCTCCAGGGGATCGGCGCGGCGCTGGCTGCACCCTCGGCCCTCTCCCTCCTCACCACCGTCTTCGCCGAAGGCCAAGCCAGAGTGCGGGCGATCGGCCTCTACACGACGGTCTCGGCTGCCGGTGGTGCGACCGGTCTCGTCGCTGGCGGGCTCTTGACCCAGCTGGTCTCCTGGCGCTGGGTGATGTTCGTGAACGTGCCGATCGGTCTGGTCATCTGGCTGCTCGGCCGTGAGGTCATCGAAGAGACCGAGCGGGCGCAAGGTCGCTTCGACCTCTTTGGAGCGCTCAGCTCGACCCTCGGCGTCTCGGCCATCGTGCTCGGGCTCGTCGAGGCCGGGGCCAAGAGCTGGACCAGTCCCATCACGATCGTCTCGCTGAGTGCCGGGGTGGTCCTGCTCGGGCTCTTCTTCCACCACGAGAGCCGAGTCGATGAGCCGATCTTGCCGCCGCGCCTCTTGCTGCACCGCTCGAGGAGCGCGGCGAACCTGAGCAGAGGGCTGCTCTACGCAGGCTTCTACGGCTTCTTCTTCTTCATGGCCCAGTTCTTCCAGGACGTGCTCGGCTACTCGCCGCTGCGCACCGGTATCGCCTTCTTGGCCATGCCGACCTCGGTGTTCCTCGCTTCGCAGCTCACGAGCCGTGTGCTGCTTCGTCGCCTGCCTCAGAAGGTGGTGATGATCCTCGGCACCCTCGTGGCGATCGGCGGCATGGCGCTCGCCACGCAGCTGGCCCTGCACACCAGCTACCCGCAGATCTTCGTGAGCCTGGTGCTCATCGGGTCGGGCAGCGGGACCACGCTGGTGGCGCTGACGTCGGCCTCGTTGGCTGAGGTGGCGCCTGAAGACGCGGGAGCGGCCTCTGGGCTCGTGAACGTCTCACAGCAGATCGGCGCCGCCTTGGGCCTGGCCGTCCTCGTCACCATCTTCGATTCGCGGACCGCACACGGCGCGCTCCATGACGGGACCAGCTCTGCGGCAGCCCAGCTGAGCGCGGTGCACGCCATCGACGTCGTATTCGGCGTCGGGGTGCTGTTCGGGCTCTTGGCGCTGGCCGCGGTCGTCTTCGGCATCAAGAGCCCCGCCCGGGTCGCTCCTGAGGTCCTCGACGCCGACATCGACGAGAGCCCTGCGCTGGCCTTCGAGGCTTAGCGCAGGGCTTCGAGTCGGCCTCGCAGCGAGTCGATCCAGACGTCGGCCTCCTGGCGGGCCTTGGTGACCTGGGCCCGGAGCGCCTCGCTCTGCGCTCCCCCTGTCGGGTAGGAGCCCAGGAACTTCACGTTGGCGAGGTGGGCGCGGAGATCTCGGAGGCAGTCGGCGATCACCTGGTCGCCGAGGTGGCCCTCGAGGTCGATGATGAAGCAGTAGTCGCCGAGCCCCCGCTTGGTGGGGCGCGACTGCAGGTTGGTCAGGTTGATGTCTCGTGCCGCGAACTGGCCCAAGATCCCGTAGAGCGAGCCCGGGCGATCGGCGTCCTGGAAGCACACGATGGTGGTGTGGTCATGACCGGTCGGGGCAGGGATCGAGTCCCGAGAGACCAGGACGAAGCGGGTCTGGTTGTCGGGGTGGTCCTCGATGTCCGAGGCGATCACCTCGAGGCCATAGAGCGAGGCTGCGAGTCGGGGCGCCACCGCCGCGTCGCCAGGCACACCCTGCTCGCCTACGAAGCGCGCCGCGTCGGCCGTCGAGTTGGCGGCGATCGTCATCACCCCAGGTGCCTTGTCGCTGAGGAACCCTCTGACCTGGGCCAGGGCATGGGGGAAGGAGTGGACCCGCTCGACCCCTTGGAGCGTCGTCCCCTCGCGCGCCATGAGCTGGAGGTGGACGTCATAGACGACCTCACGGGTGATGAAGAGGTCATGGTCGAAGACCAAGCCGTCGATGGTGGCGTTGACGGTGCCCTCGATGCCGTTCTCGATCGGGACGAAGCCCCCGCCCACCTCGCCACTCGCCACCGCCAAGAGCACGTCATCGATCGAGGCCTTGGGTGTGAGCTCGAGGGTCGCCAGGTCGGTCTGGGTCAGCAGGGCTTCTTCCGTGAAGGTCCCCGGAGGCCCGAAGAACGCAAGAGAGGTCACGGGCTCCGCCATACAGGGCAGGATAGTGAGGACATGGACACCAGGGACGTGGAGCGCATCCTCGATGAAGTTGCCGCCGGCACGCTGGCACCACCAGAGGCCGCTCGCCGTCTGGCCAAGCTGCCCTTCGCGGATCTCGGCCCCGCGCTGATCGACCACCACCGCTCGCTTCGCCAAGGGATGCCCGAGGCCGTCTACGCACCAGGCAAGTCATCAGACGAGGTGGCTCAGATCACTCGGGAGCTCCTCAACGCTGGCACAGGGCCCGTGATCGTGACTCGGGCCGACGAGAGCCAGTCGAGTGCCGTGCGGGCCATCGCGGCCACAAGCGGGGTCGAGCTCAGCGAGCTTGCCGCGCCGTCGCTCAGCACCCTCACCCTCCGCCCCGCGCCCAAGCGCGAGGCGCGCGTCGTGCTGATCACGGCGGGCACCGCGGATGGCCCCGTGGCCGACGAGTGCGAGGCGATCCTGCTGGCCATGGGCTTCGCTCCCACCGTGCTGCGCGACCGCGGCGTCGCCGGTCTCCACCGCGTGCTCGACGATCTCGACGTGATCTTCGACGCCCAAGCCACCGTGGTGATCGCAGGGATGGAGGGCGCGCTGGCGTCGGTGATCGGCGGGCTCGCTCGAGGCCCTGTCATCGCCGTGCCCACCTCGGTCGGGTACGGCTCGTCGCTTGAGGGCGTCACGGCGCTGCTCTCGATGCTCTCGTCGTGTGCAGCAGGCGTGAGCGTCGTTGGCATCGACAACGGCTTCGGTGCAGCGATGGCCGTGGCACGCGCCCTCGACACGCAGCCGTGACCCGCTCGCGCGCTGTCTGGTTCGGCTGCGCAGCCGGCGTTGCTGGCGACATGGTGCTCGGGTCGCTGCTCGATGCGGGCGCCAGCCTCGGTGAGGTCCGCTCGCTCCTTGACGGCCTCAAGCTGCCCGGCTGGACGCTCGAGCTCGACCACGAGGTCCGAGGAGGGCTCCGCGCCAGCCGAGCGGTGGTCAGCGTCGGCGACGACGCCACCGTGCGCCCGTACGCAGCGATCCGCTCGATCCTCGACGACGCGCAGCTCCCCGAGCGCGTCTACCTGCGCAGCACGGCGATCTTCCAAGCGCTGGCCGGGGCGGAGGCGGGCATCCACGGCGTGCCGATCGAGGAGGTCCACTTCCACGAGGTGGGGGGACACGATGCGCTCATCGACGTCGTCGGCACGGCGGCCGCGCTCGAGGTCTTGGACGTCTCCCAGGTGGCCTGCTCCCCCGTCGGTCTTGGCCGGGGGCTCATCCGCTCCTCGCACGGACCGCTCAACGCCCCGGCTCCGGCCACCGTCGCCCTGCTCGAAGGGTTCGACGTCGTGGGCCTCGACGTGGCGATGGAGACAGCGACGCCCACGGGGGCGGCGATCCTCCGGGGCCTGGCGGGCTCCTCGAGCCCCCTCCCGGCGATGACGCTTGAGGCTCAGGGTCTCGGTGCCGGCAGTCGAGAGGTCCCCGGGACGGCCAACGTCGTCGTCGCCGTCCTCGGCACGATCGACGACGCTCGTGCCGAGCAGGTCGCGTGGCTCTCGACGAACCTCGATGACGTGACGGGTGAGCAGCTGGGCTTCGCCTCTGAGTCCCTGCTGGCGGCAGGTGCGCTCGACGTGTGGACCCAGGCGATCACCATGAAGAAGAGCCGACCGGCCCATGCGCTCAACGTGCTCTGCCGCCCCGAGCAGGCGTGGTCGTTCCAAGCCAGGATCTCCTCGCTCACCGGGTCTCTCGGCGTTCGCTCGCTGCTCCTCGAGCGGCGGGTCCTCGCCCGCGAGACTGAGGTGGTCGACGTGCTGGGCCAACCGGTCCGCGTGAAGACGAGCTCGGTCTCAGCCAAGCCTGAGTTCGATGACGTGGTCGCAGCCTCGGTGGCAACCGGGCGCAGCGTGGCTGAGATCGAGGCGATGGCTCGAGCGCTCTCGACCCGCTGAGCTCAGGAGCCCAGTCGCTCGAGGAGGAAGTCGGCCGAGGCCACGAAGGCCTCGACGGGTACCTCGCCGTGGCGGCCAGGGTTGGCGTGCAGCTGCTTGTCATCGCTGGCCAGCACGTCAAAGAGCGCCCGCACGCTCTCCTCGCTGAAGAGGGCGTCGTCGAGCTGGAGCAAGAAGAAGATCGGGCAGGTGACGCGGCTCGCGTCGGCGCCCAGGCGCTCCTTGGTCGGGCCGGTGAGCCCGCACAGCCCCAAGACGGCGGCGGCGATGCGAGCGTCGGCGGCGACCAGGGGGAGCCCCAAGATGGTGCCCATCGAGAGACCCCAGTAGCCCACAGGCACCCCTTGGAGGTCAAAGGTCTCGATCACCTCGTCGAGGACGAACTGCCAGTCAGCCACCATCTCATCGGTCATCGTGGGATCGCTCGACCAGACCTGAGAGAAGTCCAGCAGGACCAGGTCACCGTTGCCGCTGCGCTCGCCACGGCGCCTCCCATGGACCGGTCCATCGATCGCCACGCACAAGCAGCCCGCCTCGCGGGCCAGACGATGAGCCAGCGCCACGACGTACTCGTCGAAGACCGAGCCCGAGCCCCCATGGCCGAGCAGCACGAGCGGTCCACGTCGACCCTCGGGAGGGTCGAAGAGGACGCCGGGGATGAGCCGGCCAGCGCGCACCGACTCGAAGGTCCGGTGGCGGACGCCTCCCTGCTCGACGACGTCGGTCACCTTCACGTCGCAGATCCTAGAGACACGCCGACAGCGCTGTTCCAAGCGCGGTGCCACGATGCAGGTGAGACCAAGGAGCCATGACGTGCAATCTCCGATGTTCACCTTCGACCCCGCGATGACCGAGCAGATCTTCGCCTACTGCCGTGAGCGGCTGGCCGAGGACCCGGTCTCCTTGGACTTCGTCGGCCGAGCGCCGCAGCTCGAAGCCGCCCTCGCCGGGCTCCTGACCGACGAGGGCGTCTCCGCCGAGGAGGTCCTCGCTCGCTTCCGAGACGACCTGGCCCTCGCCGTGATCTCGGTGGACAGCCCTCGGTTCGTCTCCTTCATCCCCGCAGCCCCGACCAAGGCGGCGCTGCTCTTCGACATGGTGGTCTCCGCGTCGTCGCTCCAGGGGACCTCGTGGCTCGAGGCGGCCGGCGTCATCGCGGCGGAGAACCAGGTCCTGCACTTCCTCGCTCGCTCCGCAGGCTTGCCCGCAGGGGCGGGCGGCTGCTTCGTCTCTGGAGGCTCGCTCGGGAACCTCTCGGCCCTGGTGGTGGCGCGTGACCAGGGACGAGCGCGGAACCCCTCGCTCCATGGCCGTCGACTCCGGTTCGCGGTGAGCGAGGAGGCCCACTCCTCGGTGGCCTCGTCGCTCAGGATCATCGACTGCGACACGCTCATCGTCCCCACCGACGAGCACCGGCTCACCCGGGCCTCCCTGGAGGCTGCTCTCGAGGCCGACGCCGAGCCCGAGACCGTGGTTGGCGTCGTCGCCACGGCGGGGACGACCAACGCGGGGATCGTCGACGACCTCGAGGGCGTCGGCGAGCTCGCTCGAGCAAGGGGACTCTGGTTCCACGTCGACGCCGCCTACGGGGGTGCCGCCATGCTCTCTCGCACCCGGGGCCATCTCTTCGGGGGCCTTCGGCTGGCTGACAGCTTCATCGTCGATCCCCACAAGTGGCTGTTCGCGCCCTTCGACTGCGCCGCCCTGCTCTACCGCGAGCCGGCGCTGGCCGCGCTCAGCCACACCCAACATGCCAGCTACCTCGACATCATCCACGACTCCGGCGACGAGTGGAACCCGACGGACTACGCCATCCACCTCACTCGGCGAGCTCGCGGGCTCCCCATCTGGTTCTCGCTGTGCGTCTACGGCATCGATGCGTATCGCGACGCCATCGACGCGTCGATCGAGATGGCAGAGCGGGCGGCGAGCCTCATCGAGGCGCACCCGGCGGTCGAGCTGCTCCGACCCCCCGGGCTCTCGATCGTCCTCTTCGAGCGACCAGGCTGGGATGAGGCTGCCTACACGGCATGGTCGGCCAAGCTCCTTGAGGACCAGATCGCCTTCGTCACCCCGACGAAGTGGAAGGGCACGACGGTCGCCCGCTTCGCCTTCATCCACCCTGAGACCACCACGTCGATGGTCAGCGAGATCCTCGACACCATGTGCTGAGGGCTCACCAGACTCCAAGGAGCCCTTGCGGTGCGCTTGCGGTGCGCTCGGTTCGGGAACCACCCATCGACCTAGCATCGGCCCATGGCCGAACGCATCATCTCCGTCGCTCGCTTCATCCCCGCCCCTCCCGAGCAGATCTTCGATCTCCTGGCGAGCCCCGAGGGACACCTGGCGATCGACGGCTCGGGCTCACTCGTCTCTCCCAAGGAGAACCCCGAGCGGCTCGAGCTCGGATCGACCTTCGCCATGAAGATGAAGATCGGCATGGCCTACTCGGTGACCAACACGGTCTCCGTCTTCGAGGAGAACCGATCGATCGCGTGGCACCACGGCGCTGGCTTCGAGTGGCGCTACGACCTCGACGCAGTCGAGGGCGGCACCCAGGTCACCGAGAGCTTCGACTACTCCAAGCCGGCCGGCGCTCTGCTGGGCCTGACCGGCATGCCGAAGCGGAACAAGAAGTCAATGGAGGCAACCCTCGAGAAGATCGAGACGCTGGTCGCCCCTCGCTAGGATTTCGACGAGATCTTGGCTTGGAGCTCAGCGATCCGCTGAGCGAACTCAGGCTGAGCCTTCGACCACAGCTGTGCGTCGAGCTCGACTGCGAGGGCTTCGTCGTGATCGTCGAGAACCTCAGTGGCACGCATCGTCTCCTTGGTGCGAAGCAGCAGGCCTCTCGGCGTGCGGGCTGCACCCTCGGCCAGGACGATCGCCTCAGCGAGGAGCGCTTCGTCGGGCACGCAGCGGTAGACGAGCCCCAAGCGCTCGGCCTCGGGAGCGGTGATGACCTGGCTGGCCAGCACCATGGCCGCAGCCACCTGTGGCCCGACGGTGCGCTGGAGCATCCAGGTGTGACCGCCACCTGGGTGGAGGCCGATGGAGAGAAAGCGCGTGTCGAAGCGTGACGACGCCCCGGCCAGCCGGACGTCGGCGGCCAGGGCCAGGTTGACACCTGCTCCGACTGCGGCACCGTTGACCGCCGCGATGGTCAGCAAGCTCGAGCGCGCCACGGCCATGAACGCCCCATAGATGTGCAGCAAGCCCGCTTGATCCTGGTCGCCGAGCTTCGAGACGTCTGCTCCTGCGCAGAAGGCTCGGCCGTTGCCGGTCACCACGATGGCGTTGACCTCGGGATCAGCCTCGGCCTCCTCCACGGCGCCATAGAGCCCATCGATCATCTCCGGCGAGAGCAGGTTGCGCCGATCGGGGTCGTTCAGGGTGACGACGACGTACCCGTCTGCCTTGGTGGTCTCAAGAACGCTCATCTCAGCTCGGTCTCCTGGGGGATGGTCAGCGAGGCATCTGCGTCTCGCAGAGGGTCTCGCAGCGAGGCACAGCAACCTCGACGACTTTTAGACGCTGTCCGATTCAAAACTACGATGCTCGCTGTGCCGCTGTCACTTGTCGCCACCGAGCTCACCGCCGACGAGGTCACGCTCCAAGCGGACGTTCGGTCCTTCTGCGACCACGAGCTGCCCGCCACCAGCTACACCGCAGGCCTCGGGATGATGGTCGGGCTCTCCAAGCCGTTCTCTCGCAAGCTGGCCGAACGTGGCTGGATCGGGATGGCGCTGCCCGTCGCCTACGGGGGCAGCGACGCCAGCGCGGTGGAGCGCTTCGTGGTGGTCGAGGAGCTCCTCCGCCGAGGCGCGCCGCTCGACCAGCACTGGACGGCAGATCGCCAGAGCGGTCCGGTCATCAACCGCTTCGGCACCGATGCCCAGAAGGAGCGCTTCTTGCCTGGGATCTGCCGAGGGGAGCTCTGCTTCTGCATCGGCATGAGCGAGCCCGACTCGGGCAGCGACCTCGCCTCGGTCAAGACCCGAGCGACCAAGGTCGATGGCGGCTGGCGGCTCACAGGGACCAAGATCTGGACCTCGAACGCCCTGAACGCCGACTACACAATCGCACTGTGCCGGAGCGACGACGCCGAGAACCACCACCAGGGCCTGAGCCAGCTCATCGTCGACCTGCACGCCGAGGGCGTCTCGATCAGCCCCATCCCCTTCATCGATGGCTCGGCCGACTTCGCCGAGGTCGTCTTCGATGACGTGTTCGTCGAGGACGACCTGCTCTTGGGAGCCCGTGGCGACGGCTGGCACCAGGTGACCTCTGAGCTGAGCTTCGAGCGAGCGGGCCCGGAGCGGTGGATCTCCCCGTTCCTGCTGGTCGAGGCCTTCCTCCGCGAGCATGCTTCAGGTCTCGGACGAGAGGCGCAGAGCTTCCTCGGCCGGACCCTCGCTCGGTGGTGGGCGCTTCGACAGCTCTCCTTGTCGGTGGCCCGGATGATCGACGACGGCCTCGCGCCGGGCGTCGAGTCCGCCATGGGCAAGGACCTCGGGACCGAGTTCGAGCAGTCGATCGTGGCCGACCTCCAACGGCTCGTCGAGCTCGAGCCGTCGCTCGCCGACGAGAGCGCCTTCAGCCGCCACCTGGCCCAAGCCACCCTCGTCGCTCCTGGGTGGGCCATCCGTGGCGGCACCAACGAGATCCTGCGCGGCATCATCGCCAAGGGACTCAGATGACCGACCCGCTGCTCATCGAGACCACTGACCGAGCGCTCAGCGCTGTCGCCACCTTCGAGGCCATCGAAGCAGCCGAGGCGGCCCGGTGGTCAAGCTCGATCTGGGATGCCGTCGCCGAGATCGGGCTGCCCTGGATCTCGGTGCCTGAGGCCCACGGCGGGGTCGGAGGGACGATCTGCGACGCGGTCGACGTGCTCGTCCAGGCCGGTCGACACGCGGCCCCCATCCCGCTGGCCGAGACCGGCCTGCTGGGCGGTTGGCTGCTCTCGGCGGCCGGCATCGACGTGGGCGACGGGCCGCTCAGCGTGATCCCCGGCCACCGTGACGACGATCTTCGCCTGGAAGGGGGCCGCCTCTTCGGCACCGCTCACCGTGTGCCGTGGGCGAGCTCGGTCGAGCGTGTGGCGGGTCTGCTCGACGACATGATCGTGGTCGTCTCCCCAGCCCAGGGCACCATCACCCAGGTCTCGAACGTGGCGGGCGAGCCTCGAGACACGATCAGCTTCGAGGGCGCAGCGCTCGACGCCGCGGTGGCTGCCCCTGACGGCATCGACGCTGCGGCGCTGCGGCTGCGAGGCGCCTTGAGCCGAGCGGCGCTGATGGCTGGTGCGCTCGGAGCCATGGTCGATCTCACGGTCGGCTACACGGCCGAGCGTCGGCAGTTCGGCAAGCCGGTCGGATCGTTCCAAGCGGTCCAGGCGCTGCTGGTCCGAGTCGCCGAGGAGGCGGTCCTCGTCGATCTGGCCGTCCAGGTCGCAGCCCGTGAGGCTGACCGAGGAGGCGGCGCCTTCGAGGTCGCCTCGGCCAAGCTGCTGGCCAACGAGGCCGCCCGGCTCGCCACCAGAGCGGCACACCAGGCCCACGGGGCCATGGGAGCCACGCGCGAGTACCCGCTCCACCAGCTCAGCCGGAGGCTCTGGTCCTGGCGAGCGGAGTACGCCGACGCCTTCTGGCCTGCGCATCTCGGCGCAGCGGTCATCGAGCACGGTCCCGACGAGCTCTATCGGGTCATCGCCGAGGGCTCGGCGTCGGGGATCACCCTCTAGGCAGGCGGCGCTCAGGCGCTCAGCGTCATCGCCTCGCGACGCTTCGTGCTCACCCGTCCGGTCGCGGCGAACCACGCCGCGGCGTCGTGGAGCGCCTCACGCGCGGGCCGAGAGGTGTAGCCCAGCTCCAAGCGAGCTCGTGTGTCGTCGAAGCGCATCTGGGTGGCTGACATCTGGGCGGCCTCGAACGGCACGTGGGGCTGACGACCGAGCAAGCGGCCCTCGACCTGCTCAGAGACCCAGCCCGCCCCCAAGGCCAGCGCGTTCGGGAAGCGACGATCGTGAAACGAGAGGCCGGAGACCTCAGCCAAGGTACCGAGGAGGACGTCCATCGTCATGTTCTCGCCGCCACAGATGTAGCTCGTCCCCTGGCGACCCCGCTCTAAGGCCAAGAGGTGCCCTCTCGCCAGGTCATCCACGTGAGCGACGTTGAACGAGGTGTTGACGTACCCGGGCATCTTGGCGTTCAAGAAGTCCAAGACGACCTTGCCGGTGGGCGTGGGCCGCTCGTCGCCGGGCCCGACGGGGAATGACGGCTGGACGATCACCACAGGGGCGCCCTGGGCGCCGAGGCGGAGCACCTCGTGCTCGGCGACGTACTTGGTTCGCTTGTAGGAGCCGTGGAGGTGCTCGACCCGAGCGACGTCAGCCTCGGTGGCGGCCCCGCCCTCTCGAGTGCGCTCGAGCCCGATGGTCGCCACCGTCGAGGTGTAGACGATCCGCTCGCACCCGGCCTCCCACGCCGCACGAACGGTGTTGATCGAGCCGTCCACGTTGATGGCGTAGAACAGCGCGGGGTCGCGGGGCCAGAAGCCGAAGAGCGCCGCGAGGTGGAAGCACCAGCGCGCGCCGTCGACACCTCGTCTGACCGCCTCGAGATCACGGACGTCGGCTTCGAGCAGCTCGACCTCGAGGCCCGTCAGGTTGGGCGAGGCCCGACCCGGCTCGACGAGGCAGCGGACCCGAGCTCCTCGCTCGAGCAGCGCTCTGGTGACCGCGGAGCCGATGAAGCCGCCGGCTCCGGTGACCACGCAGAGGTCGTCCGCTTCGATGGTGTGCTGGCTCACGTGCGTGCCTTCCTCGGCTGGATCCGGCTCGGTCGGCGAAGCGCCCCCTTGGCCATCGTCATCCCCATCGGGAAGAAGAGCCCGGTGGGGCGATGGGCGTCACCCAAGACGTCGTCGAGCGCGACGACGAACTCGTCGATCTCGGCCTCACCAGCGATCAGCGAGGGGAGCAGCTTGATGATGTTGACCTCGTCGGCGGCCACCTGGGTGAGGACGTTGTGGCGGTGGAACAGCGGCACCACCAGGGTCTGGGAGAACAGCGCGGGTCGCATGGCCTCCAAAGCTCGCCACTGGGCCCGCAACGCCCGCGACGTCGGCTCGCCGAAGACGAGACCGATCATGTGGCCTTTGCCCCTGACCTCGTGGAACATCTCGTAGCGCTCGACCAAGGGCTGGAGCTTGGCCTGCCAGAGCGCACCCATCGAGGCGGTGTGCTCGATGATGCGCTCGTCGTCGAGGACGGCCAAGGTGGCGAGGCCCGCCACCATCGCCATCGGGTTCTGCTTGAAGGTCGTCGAGTGCGACCAGGGCTCGATCCATCGACGAGTAGACGCTCCGGAAGACCTCGTCGGTGGTCAACATGGCCCCCACCGGCACGTAGCCGCCCGAGAGGGCCTTCGAGACCGTGATGATCTCGGGCTCGATCCCGAGCTGCTCATGACACCACATGGTGCCTGTGCGGCCGAGGCCCGTCTGGACCTCGTCGATGATGAGCAGCGCACCGGCGTCGCGCAGCGTCTGGTGGAGCTCGACGAAGTACGAGGCCGGTGCTTCGTAGACGCCCTTGCCCTGGATTGGCTCGATGATCATGGCCGCGACGTCGCCCTTGGCGATCTCAGCTCTCGCCGCGGCGAGATCGCCGAACGGCACGGCGTCGAAGCCAGCGAGGAACGGGCCGAAGCCCTCGGTGAAGCTGGCGGAGCCGTTGGCGCTCAGCGCGCCCATGGTGAGGCCGTGGTAGGCGTGGTCCGCGAAGAGGATCCGCTGGTGCTTGGTCGCGGCTCGTGCGAACTTGATCGACGCCTCCACCGCTTCGGCGCCCGAGTTGCAGAAGTAGACCCGTTCGATGGCCTCATGGCAGCGCTTGACGAGCTGCTCGGCGAGCAGTCCTGACGGGAGCGCACAGTCGATCTGCACCATCGAGGCCAGATCCAGCTCGAGGCACGTGCCCAAGGCCTCCTTGATCACCGGGTGGCTCCGCCCGAGCGCGAAGACGCCGAAGCCACTCAGCATGTCGAGCACCCGACGGCCCTGGTCGTCAAAGAGGTAGCAGCCCTCCCCTCGCTCGTAGAAGCGGTCGAAGCCGAGGGTGGCCAAGACCCGCGGCAGCTGTGGGTTCAGATGCGCCGCGTGCAGCTCGAACTGGCGACCCTCAGCGCGCTTGAGCGTCTCGGTGAGATCGAATGCCATCTGAACCCCTTGGACGAACGTTTCGAGCAGGCTACCGGGCGAGTGCTCGCACGCCCATCGAGCTCGACGGGGGCGCCTTGTCGTGGAGTGCTCGCTCGGAGGCCAGCGGCTGGCCCGCTCAGCAGCAAGCCACGGCGAAGCCCACGTGCCCGCTCCCTCTGGGCTGGCTGTGCGCCCCCGGCCTTGGCCGAGATCCCATGAGAGCATCTGGTCATGAGCACGAGCACCGCCGACGACGTCGAGATCCCAGCCATCCCCTCGGGGACCGTCGCGGTTCTCCGCGATGCCCCCGTCGGCCTCGAGGTGCTCATGGTCCGCCGCGCGGCGAGCGCTCGCGACACGTTCTCGGAGATGTGGGTGTTCCCTGGTGGGGTGGTCGAGGTCATCGACGACGTCGACGACCACTCCGAGCTGGCCCAGGCCCGACGGGCTGCCGTGCGAGAGACCGAGGAGGAGGCAGGGCTGCACCTGGCGTTCGACTCGCTCGTGGCGCTCGATCGATGGGAGCCTGAGCCGCGCCCAGAGGCCACGCGACGCTTCAGCGCCTGGGTCTTCGTGGCTCCGGCCCCTGGAGGGAGCGTCTCGATCGACGAAGCAGAGATCCAAGACCATCGCTGGCTGTCGCCCGCCGAGGCGCTCGAGAGCCATCGTCGCGACGAGATGGGCTTGGTTCCACCCACGTGGATGACGCTCACCAAGCTCGCCGAGCACACGAGCGTCGCGTCGACGCTCGCCTGGGCCGAAGAGCGACCCTCCGAGTCGTACCTCTCTCGACTGAGCACGCTCGACGATCACATGGTGCTGCTCTGGGACGGCGATGAGCTTCGCGGCGGCCCGCCCGAGGGGCGACACCGCCTCTGGATGTCGCCTGGTCCGTGGCGCTACGAGCGCACGTGATCAGAGATCGGCGGTCCAGTTCTCGAGAGGCCCCGGCTCAAAGGAGGGTCGAAGCGGCATGTGGCTCGCTCCCTCCTCAGGACGGACCATCAAGAGCTGGTGGATCTCGAGGTGGTGGCGCTCGAAGCCGACCGCCGAGCCCGCCATGTAGAGGCGCCACACACGGGCTCGCTCGACGCCGACGTCAGCGACGGCTGCGTCCCAGTGGGCCTCGAGGTTGGCCACCCAGCATCGGAGCGTGAGCGCGTAGTGCTCCCTCAGGCTCTCGAGATGGCGGATCTCGAAGCCTTGCTGCTGGAACATGGTCGTCTGCATCCCCACCTCGTGCAGCTCGCCGTCGGGGAAGACGTAGCGCTCGATGAACGGGCTGTGGACCCTCGAGGGGCCTCTCAGGCCTGCGGCCACCGCCGTCTGACGAAGGACCTCACGTCGGCGAGACGGCGTGGGGTCAGACTCCTTGGTCGCCGGGCGACCGATGGCGTGGTTCAGCAGTCGTCCGCCGGGCTTGAGCAGGCGCCAGAGCGAGCCCACGTAGGCCTCGACGGCTTTGCGCCCCACGTGCTCGAACATGCCGATCGAGCTGATCGCATCAAAGGGGCCATCGACGACGTCTCGATAGTCCTGGACCCTGAACTCGATCAGCTCCGACAGCCCGAGCGCTGCTGCTCGCTGCTCAGCAAAGGATCGCTGGGGCTCTGACAAGGTGATACCGACCACCTGGCAGCCGTAGGTACGCGCCGCGTGGATGGCCATCGATCCCCAACCGCAGCCGACGTCGAGCAGGCGCATCCCCGGGGCCAGCTCGAGCTTGCGAGCGATGAGGTCGAGCTTGCGGAGCTGGGCGATCTCCAAGGGCTCCCCTACCTCAGCGAAGCACGCACAGGAGTAGACCATCGATTTGCCGAGGACCATCTCGTAGAAGGAGTTCGACACGTCGTAGTGATGGGTGACGGCCTCTCGATCTCGGGCCTTGCTGTGGAGGTGGCCCCGAGGTCGAGCCTCGATCTTGGGAGGGGCAGGCAGTCTGAGGTTGCCTACCCCTACCTCACGGATGAGCTGGGCCGCAGGCATCGTGCGCAACATCGCGCCGATCGGAGGAACTTCGAGATCGAACACCGCATCGAGGTCGCCTTCGAGCTCGAGGTCTCCCGAGACGTAGGCCCGGGCAAGTCCCAGCTCACCGGGACGGGAGAACACCCGAACGATCGCCTCAGGGTTGGTCACGCGGATCGTGAGCTTCGAGTCCTCCGGTCCCGCTGCGCTGTCGTCATAGGCCTCGAGCCGAAAGGGAAGAGCGCCTCCGAACATCTGCTCAACCGTGTCTGCTATCCCCACCGTTGCTCCTCTCGTCGCTCACAACACCGCTGCTGTTCCCAAAAGTCTTTCATCTGACTCCTCAGCCCTGCACCTCTTCGAGCGGAGCGAGCCGAGAGAAGAGCGCGACGTCGTGGCGGACGAGACCTCGGCGCTCTCGGCTCCGCAAGATGCCTTCAAGCTGGTACCCGCACCGCTCGGCCAGGCGCAGCGACGGCTCGTTGCCAACCAGGATGTGAAGCTCGAGCCGTTCGAGGCCGACGACCTCGAGTGCCCAGGTGCCAAGCAGCTCGATCGCTCGGGTCGCCGCACCGGCACCGCGCGCGGCTGCGCTGAGGTAGCACCCGATCTCGCCTACACCGTTCTCGGGGTCGCTGATCAGCAGACCGACGGCGCCGAGTCGCTCGCCACTCGCGCGCCTCGGCGATGGCGAGCTGCACGCCCAACCCCGAGGCGAAGAACGCGGGGACGATCTCATCGACGTAGCGCTGCGCATCGTCGAGCTCCTCGGCTCCCGGCGTGAGCGTCCACCGCAGGATGTCTGGATCGCGGCACGTCTCTTGGATCCATCCGGCGTCGTCGTGGCACCAGGGCCCGATCGTGATGACACCGTCGCTCAAGACAGGCTGTGCGCCGGACCAGAGATCAAGCTCCATCTCGAGCACGCTATCGGCGTGCCGTGATCTCTTGATCGCCTCGCCGACGCGCCGCGTGGCCCGCCCACCTCAGTCAGAAGGAGAGCGGGCCGCGCGTGCTCGGAGCGAGCTAGTTGCTCGAGCTCGACGAGGGTGGCTTCGTGCCCGACGGGGGCGGCTTCGAGCCTGACAAGGGTGGCTTCGCGCCCGACGGGGGGCCGGCGCCAAAGCCCGACTCGGTCGCCGTCACAGCGAACGCCGCGTCGAGCTTCACCGTGACGTAGGACCCATCGGCCTTCTTCATGTGCACTTCGTAGGTCGCCCCCTGCGCGTCAGTCTCTGCCCGCACGACCGTGGCACCGGGCTCTGCGGCCTCTGCTGCCGCCACAGCTCTCGTCAGGGTCGTGCCCGTGAGCAGCGTCTCGCCAGGACCGTGCGCCAGCGTCGCCGGATCTGGTGCGGCCGAGCTCGACGGGCTGGTCGAGCTCGAGCTACCCGTCGAACCGGTGGTCCCCGTCGTCGAGGTGGCCGCCGACGCGATGCCTGCGGTGCCGAGTCCCACGCCGGCGACCATCGCGGTCATCGCCAGCAGCTGTCGGGATCGAGTCAGTTTGCGTGCCATGTGCTTCTTCTTTCGTCTTCGGTCAACCCGGAATCTCCGGTGACCTCTTGGACCTTGGTGCTCGGAGCTAAGAGCAAGCCTCTGAGGCACTAAGAGCCGTCGCAAGATGCGGTGGCAATTGCGTGACGAACGAGGCAAGGTTGGGTCACAGGAACCACCGACATCGGGCAGAGGAGGATCGTGAGCAGGGTCAGCACCTATCTCAACTTCCAAGGCAACGCCGCCGAAGCATTCGCGTTCTACAAAGAGGTCTTCGGCACCGAGTATCTAGGGCCGGTCTTCCGCATCGGCGACATGCCGCCAGGGCCCGAGGGACCGCAGCTCAGCGACGCGGAGCTCGACATGCTCATGCACGCCGAGCTTCCGATCCTCGACGGCCACGTCCTCATGGCCACCGACATGCTCTCGTCCATGGGCCAAGAGGTCCGAGTGGGCAACAACACCACCATCAACCTCGAGGTCGACTCCAAGGAAGACGCAGATCGCCTCTACGCGGCGCTGAGCGAAGGTGGGAGCGACGCCACCGGGCTCAACGACATGCCCTGGGGCTTCTACTGGGGCTGCTGCCTCGACCGCTTCGGGATCCGCTGGATGTTCAACACGCCAAGCGACGGCGCATGACGACGGCGAGGCGCTTTGCGCCTCGCCGTCGTCATCACGTCTTCGGTGCGCTCGCCCAAGCGAGCGCTCAGCAGCGCTTCGCTACTGGGGACCGTTCGGCCACTTGACCATCGAGCCAGCGTCGATGCGGATGTTGTCGCCGCTGATGTACTTCGCATCCTCCGAGGCGAGGAACAGCACGAGGTCAGCCACGTCTTCGGGCTCGAGCCAGTCGACAGGCAGTGCCTGGAAGTAGCGCGAGGCCGGAGCGAAGTCTTCCTTCGTGATCTTCCCCTTCTCGAGGTCAGGGCGGAAGAGGCTGTAGATGTAGTCGTTCTGCAGCAGGGCGGTGTTCACGTTGGTCGGGTGGACGGCGTTGACCCGCACGTTGGCGACCGAGAGGTGCAGCGCCATCTGCTCGGTGTAGGAGACAAGCGTCTGCTTCGAGTAGGCGTAGCCGGCGCCACCAGGGTTCGGTGCTCCGCCGGAGCCACCCACCGTGTTGGGCATGAGGCCGGCCGTTGAACCGGTGATGACCACCGCGGCGCCTTGGCCGACCTCCATCAGGTAGGGGATCGTCACGGCCAGCGCGTTCATCACGCCCAAGAGGTCGACGTCCAGGGCGTCCTGGAAGTCCAGTGGGTGCGGCTCGCGACCGACGGCCATGGGCATGATGCCGGCGTTGGCGCAGACCGTGGTGATCTTGCCGAAGGCGTCGACGCCCTCCTTGGCCGCTGCGCGGAGCTGTTCGCGCTGGCGCACGTCAGCCTTGACGGCGACGCAGGTGCGGCCCTCTGCTTCGACCAGCTTCTTGGTCTGTGCAAGGTCCTCAGAGGTGGCCAGCGGGTAGAAGTTCGACGCGATGTCCTCGCAGAGATCGACGGCGATGATGTCAGCGCCCTCCGATGCCTGCTTGACCGCGTGCGCTCGGCCCTGTCCGCGACCTGCCCCCGTGATGAACGAGACCTTGCCGTCCATGCGTCCTGCCATTGCTCCCCCTTGCGATCCTCGAGGTGTCTCGAGTCAGTGATGTGATCCGTGTCGACTGGTCAACCCGCAGACCGGCCCGTCTGGCCGGAGTCCGACCGAGAGCCTACAAGGAGGAGTTGGGCATCGACCAATGGGAGCTTCGCAAGATCTTTACCTCGACTCGATCAGCTCGAGCCGATTGCCAAAGGGATCGTCGACGTAGCAGTGCCGCGTCTCGCCGTGGCCCTCCGCGTCCGTCGCTCGGTGACCACCTGACGCGAGCCGACCTACGAGGTCATCGAGATCGTCGACCGCAAGGGCAGGGTGGGCTTTGCGAGCGGGGATGAAGGGCTCCTCGACGCCAAGGTGGATCTTGACCGTGTCGCTCTCGAACCAGCACCCTCCTCTTGCGGCCAGATGAGCCGGCTTCGGGACCTGCGCGATCCCCATGAGCCCCTCGTAGAACGCGGCGGCCCGCTCCTCTCCACCCGGGGGCATGGCCAGCTGCACGTGCTCGATGCTGAGGATCACCACCCGATCTTCGCACCGCCCTGCCGGAGCCCGAGCCACACCCGAGGGGCCCGCGTTACCGTGGCCCTGAGAAGAGGAGGCATCCATGCCCACCCACGGTTCCCGACGACGCAGCCCGTTCACCGACGAGGCCATCGATCGCTACGCAGCCAGCCAGTCCACCCCACCTGACCAGCACCAGCTCGAGCTCCAGGCGATCACGCTGGAGAAGACCGGCTCTGCCGCCGGGATGCAGATCGGCGACGACCAAGCTCGGCTGATCGAGATGATCGTGCGAGCGATGGGAGCGCGCGAGGCGCTCGAGATCGGGACCTTCACCGGCTACTCCGCCCTGGCGATCGCCCGCGGCCTCGGAGACGGCGGGCACCTGCTGTGCTGCGACGTCAGCGAGGAGTGGACCGCCATCGCGCGCGAAGCGTGGGAGAGAGCCGGGGTCAGCGAGCGCATCGAGCTCAAGCTCGGCGACGCCCTGGCGACGCTCACGTCGCTGCCCGCCGACGAGCGGTTCGACTTCGCCTTCATCGACGCCGACAAGACCGGCTACGGCGCGTACTACGAAGAGACCCTGGCACGCCTTCGTCCCGGTGGCCTGATCCTGCTCGACAACATGCTCCAGGACGGACGTGTCCTCGACGAGTCGCTCACCGACGAGAGCGTCACGGCCATCCGTGCGCTAAACGAGGCGATCGCCCTCGATGACCGTGTCGACGTGGTCCTCTTGGCCCTCGGCGACGGGGTCAGCGTGGTCCAGAAGCGCTAGGCGCCCTCGCTGGCCGCACTCGACGGCGGTAGGCATGGGGCGTCTCGCCCGTGTGCCGGCGAAACGCTCTCGTGAAGCCGCTGGTGGAGTCGAAGCCCACCTCGAGCGAGATCGACAGCACCGTGCCGTCCGGTTGGGCGAGCAGCGCCATGGCTCGGAGCAGGCGGCTCTCGAGGAGGTACCTGCGCCACGACATCTTGGCCTCTGCCATGAACGCTCGACGAAGCGATCGCTCTGAGGTCCCCACCGCCGCGCACAGCGATGCCTCGGTCACCTCGCTCAGGTGCTCTTGGGTGTAGGTCATGGCCGCCGCCACCAGCTCGTGCTGAGAGGTCGGGAGGCGCAACGGCGACTCGTGCTCGAGCTCATCGGTGATGAGTCGACCCAGCGTCTCGAAGTAGACGTCGATGACCGGGTCGCTCGTCGCCCGAGTGATGGGCCAACGACCGGCGTGGAGGATCATCTCTCGCACCACCGGCTCGACCGGGATCACCCGAACGTGCTCGCCGGCGTCCAAGCCCATCGACGGGTGGAAGAAGACCGACAGGGTCCGGACCTTCGACAGCGTCGTGCAGTGCTCGACCCCGGCGGGGATCCAGATGGCTTGCTGGGGGGGCAGGAGATAGCGAGCCGTGGCGGTCTCGACCTGGGCCGTCCCCTCAAAGGCGTACTCGAGCTGGTGGAGATCGTGGAAGTGCCAGCCCGTCACGACGTCGTCGCCCACCTCGAAGGGGTAGGTGCCGGAGAGGATCTGTCCGTCTCCGTCGACGTCGTGGCGACCCAGCGTGGCCGAAGTCGTCACTTTCTTGGCCGATGAGGACGAGACTGCCACAGCCCGATCGTAGAAGGTGAGGGCACGTGCCGCGCAAGCGTCCTAGGAGGCCACCCGATGAACCAAGAGCACCTCGACATCCTCTCGAGTCCCCGGTGGACCGAGATGCTCACCAACGACATGCTCCCCTGGCTCGACGCCACCGCCGAGCTCGGTGATGACCTGCTCGAGATCGGTCCCGGTCCCGGGCTCACCACCGACCTGCTCCGCCAGCGCGTGGCACGTCTCACCGCCGTCGAGATCGATCCCGCGCTCGCCACCTCGCTCCACGATCGCTTGGAGGGCACGAACGTCACGGTGCTCAACGCCGACGCGTCGCACTTGGGCTTCGACGATGAGTCGTTCTCCGCCGCCGCGTGCTTCGCCGTGCTCCATCACGTGCCGTCCTTCGAGGTCCAGCAGTCGATCTTCAAGGAGATCTTCCGGGTCTTGCGTCCCGGAGCGCCGCTCGTCGCCTCGGACGGCTACGACAACGAGGGCACGAGGCTCCACCACGCTGGCGATCTCTTCGTGCCCCTCGACCCTGACACCCTTGCTGCCCGCCTAGGTGAGCTCGGCTTCGTCGACGTCACCCTCGATCGCGGAGCGTACGACTTTCGCTTCGCTGCGTGGAAGCCCGAGAGCCGCTCGTCGTGACTGCGCCGATGAGCGCTCGCCGACGAGAAGCTCAGCGCTCGACGCGGTAGCGCAGGCTCACCACGCCGTCGGAGAAGCGGTGCTCGTCGAGGAGCTCGAGATCGAGGCGACCATCGGTGATGAGCGCTGGCTTCCCACCACCGATGAGCACGGGATAGATGAGCAGCTGGCACTCATCGATGAGCCCGGCCTTGAACGCCTGCGCGGCAAGGGTCGCCCCGGCGATGGACAGATCGCTCGAGGCGTCAGCCTTCATGGCGCGGATCTCATCGGGCTCGAAGCGGCGCGCAAGGCGCGTCTTGGTCGTCGCCACCGAGGGCAGCGACGTTGAGTAGACGATCTTCTCGGCCGCTTGCCAGTGGGCGGCGAAGTCCCCCATGAGCGCAGACTGGGCACCCAAGGTCGGGTCGGTCTCCCAGACCGCCATGGTCTCGTACATGCGTCGTCCGTTGAGGTAGGTCCCCACCGGGCGGACGAGCTCGGTGATGAAGGCGAAGACCTCGTCGGAGGGCTGCGTCCAGTCGAACCGGCCGGCAGCGTCTTCGATGTAGCCGTCGAGTGACACGTTCGCCACGTAGATCAGCTTGGCCATGGCGCTCCTCGTTCCCAGGCGGACGTGGCCGCCATCATCACAGGACCCGTCCTTCGACGAGCCGCGGACCTCCCGGTTCGAACCGAGCCCTCAGACGACACCAAGGAGGTGGTACGTCTGGTGATCGGTGAGCGCCGCCCCCAGCCGAGGCATGTGCTGGAGCACCTCATCTCGCCCCCGGATCATCGTGATGGCCCAGAGGAGATAGCCGTACGAGAAGCTCCGTCGGTAGAGCTCCCACCCTTCCTCGAAGGAGGGCGCGGGCGCGCCGTAGGCCTCGAGCTCTGCGAGGTAGTGGCCCACGAGCTCGGCTTCGTAGGTTCGTCGATCCTCGACCGTGAGGACCGTGCCCAGGTGGTAGGCCACGTCTTGAGCCCAGTGGCCCGTCTGAACCACCTCCCAGTCGAAGAAAGAGCCTCGCCCCTCGGGATCGAGATAGACGTTGCCGGTGTGGGTGTCGCCATGGAGGAGGCACGTGACGCCGAAGTCCTGCTGGGCTTGGAGGGCAGCCACCAGGTTGGCTCCCGATCGGATCTCAGGAGCCAGGCCGTCTGCTCGGCCATCATCGAGCAGGGTCTGGAGCGCGTCGGCGTCGGCCATGGCGCTGAAGCGAGCCAGGCCATGGCCAAGCCACGGGATGTCAGCGACGAGACCGAGGCCCCACGTCGTGGCGTGCAGCAGCGCCAGCTGGGAGAGGGTCTCGCGCACGATCTTCTGGGTGAACGGGAAGTGCGGGTTCATGAACGTCCCACCCAGGGCGTCGAGGTCCTCCATCACGATGATCGACGAGGTGCCTTCCACTGCGGCGAAGTGGACGCCTGGCAGCCGAAGGTCCAGGCGAGGTGCGATCTCGAGGTAGAACTTCGCCTCGGTGACGTCGCTGCCCACGCCGTCGAGGTTGGCCTTGGCGCAGTAGACACCGACGCGCTGGCCCTCCGAGCCCTCGATCGTCACCGCGAAGCGGAGCTTCTCGAGCCGCGTCTTGGACGTTCCCGTGGTCTCGACGCGCACGATCGTCTCGTCGTCGCCGACGTCATCGAGGGCGGCGTGGAGCCAGGCCGGATCGAGGATCTCCTCACGGCTGGTCGGGACGAGCTTGTCGGGAGCCGATGCCATGAACGGAACCATAGAACCAGCGACGGAAAGCTGCCTCGAGCACACGAAGACAGCTGCAGCCCGTGGCAGTTTGCCCGTCGGTGCGAAGCCCAGGCTCTCCCGCGAAGGAGGCGCCGTCGCTACCCTCGTGCCGCCGCCTCGATGGCGGAGATGTCGATCTTCGTCATCGTCATCATGGCGTCCATCGCCCGCCGTGCCGCGGCGCCGTCTTCGCTGTGCATCGCGTCCAGCAAGGCGCGAGGTGTGATCTGCCAGGAGAAGCCCCACCTGTCACGACACCAGCCGCACTGGCTCTCCTCCCCACCGTTCTCGACGATGGCGTCCCAGTACCGATCGGTCTCAGCCTGGTCGTCGGTCAGCACCATGAAGCTCACCGCCTCATTGGGGACGAAGGCGGGACCGCCGTTGAGCCCCACAAAGGATCTGCCGAGCACAGTGAACTCGACCGTCAGCTCGTTGCCGGCGCTGCCGTCGGGATAGTCCGAGGGAGCGAGATGGCTCACTTCGACGTGGCTCTCGGGAAAGGTCGCCGCATAGAACTCAGCTGCCTGACGAGCTTCACCGTGATCGAACCACACACAGGTAGTCAGCTTGTCGCCCATCTCACACCTCACTTCCGTCTCGTGAGCCCCTGAGGCCTGCCTCCGTCTCGGGCTCTCTTGCTCTCCCGGCTTCACGATTACCACACGTCGATGACGGGACGCCTCGATGTCGTGGAGGTGCCCGGTGGGCGGCTCGGGTCTCGAGAGCGAGCAGCGAAGCCTTCGACCGCTCCAGGTGGCGCCGAGAAGACTGCTGGTGCAGACCTCCTCGGCGCCACCGTCGCGCTAGCGCTTCATCGCCCTCGCAGCCGCTTGCACGCCGGGCGAGTGGCACACGCTGCCCGGCTGGTCCATGGTGACGCTGCAGATCGAGGCGCTCACGTAGTTCGCTGAGCTGACGATCGCCTGGGTCACCGGGTTTCTCGGATCCTTGAGCCCTGCCGCGATCTGCTCGCGGCTCAGCCCCTGGAGGACGCTGGGTGAGTACTGCGAGCCCTGGATCAAGAACTGGTTGCCGATGGAGATGAACGGGAAGGTCAACCCGCTCGACGTCTCGTCGTAGCGGTTCAGCAGCGACGTCTGCGAGGAGGTGGGGTTCTCCAAGATCGTCCAGCCTGACTTCGGGTCAGGGGTGTTCGAGTAGTGCTCCACCGCCCGCAGCGCCACCACCTCGCTCTCGAGGCTCGCCCGATAGAAGCTGAACGTCTGCGTGCTGGGGTAGACGTCGGTCGAGCTCGAGGTCGTGATGCCAAGGTTCCGGACCTCCCCGAACCTGCTCAGCGCAGCGATGAGCGCCCAACGCTCGGCCGCGCAGAACGGGCAGTACTCGCCACCGAAGTAGAAGATCCCGGGAAGCGAGGCGCCAGAGCTGCCTGAGTACCGGAGCTCCGGCTGGCCGGACGTCGAGGTCGGCGCCGTGACAGGGACGGTCGGCGAGGTCACGCCGATCGTGTTGAAGATGCTCTCGGGTATCGAGGTCAGCTGGTCGGTGAGCGACCGAGGAGCCCTCTGGTACCCGGTGCCGTGCGTGGTCCCTGGCGACCTGGTCAGGCCGACGATGACGAGCGCGAGCACGATGACCACCACCAGGCCCACTGCTCCCCACGTGAAGAGGCGAGGAGAGCGAGAGGCAGAGCGTTGCGGTGCGAGGGGCTGTGAGGAATGCGTCATTGAGGTTGTCCTTCCGGGAATGGCGGCGCGGTGCGCACGTCATGAGTGGGGTTTGTCGAGCGGCGCGTGTGGCCGCACGTCCGTACTGGTTCGGCACCGCCAGCCGGGGTGCCCGATGAGGTACGACTAGCCCGCTATCGGAGGACGAAAGAGCAACGAGGGGAACCCGGGCCTGCTGCGAGAGGGTTCGCGTGAGCGACGTCGGAAGAAGAGAGCGACCAGCGCCGAGACGGCGAGCGCGAGGAACCCGACCTCAGCCCGATGTGGGATCGACGCTGCGATGCCAGCCGGCGTCACGGGGGCACACTGCTCGTTGGGAGCGCACCCCGGAGCTCGCTTCGACGCGTGGCTCACCAGTGAGGCGCTGTGCGAGGCCGGGGACACTGCGCCCGCTGTCGTGACGCCTTGGCTCAGCGACGCGAAGGCGAGACCCAGCACGATGCTCAGGAGTGCGCCGAGCCTCCACGCGGTACGGGTCGCCATCGGTGCAGACCTTAGGCAGCGATGGCGGGGTTTCGCTGGGCGCGCGTCGGTGCCGCCGGACCAGCAGCCTGGCCAGGCGTGCGACTCGAGCGCTGCCCGGTCGGTGCTCGCAGAGCACCATCGGCCGATGCGCCGATGCTCCGGCGGCGTCCTTCGGCCGAAGACGCCGAGCGCCGTGCCCCACCTCTACCAGAGCAGGGTGCGAGCGGAGCTCTTGAGGGTGGGAGCCTTCAGGGGGCGGGACATCGGAGCTGGATCACGTTCCCCTCGGGATCGATCACGTCGTGTCTGGCCAATCCCTCGTGGGTGAAGCTGCGACTGGTCACCACGCCGCCCCCGCCACGGACGCGCTCGAGGGCCACGTCCAGCGACGCCACCTCGAAGACCGGCTTGATCGCCGCATGCTCGCGAGGCTCTGGTGGGGTGCTGACCTGGACGGTCCTGGCGACGGCGGCCGGCACCGAGTGGATCAGCACTTCGTCCCGCTCACTTCGAAGCCGAACGTCGCCTGTTCGCTCGTCGATCCTCCTCGCTCCCAGCAGCGACGCATAGAACGCGACCATGCGATCGACGTCGATCGAGAAGATGACGAGCGACGCCATGACCCCCACCATATCGACGTCATCTCGATGATCGCCGTGACGCGCAGCCCACCCAATCCCCAGGTCGTAGCCTGACGTGGTGCCTCCCTCTGCTGCCTTCGCTCAAACTTCGATCTGGGGGCTCGCGCACGTCGACGCCCCTGAGGTCATCAGCTCGGCATGGATCGACGACCAGCTCGGCGAGTCCTACGAGCGCTGCGGCGTGCGGCCGGGTCTCTTAGAAGAGGTCGCCGGGATCATCGAGCGCCGTTGGTGGCCTGAAGAGGTCACCTTCGACCAAGCTGCCAGCCTCGCCGGGCGCCAAGCCCTCGATGACGCAGGCGTGGAGCCCTCGGAGATCGACCTCCTCATCTCCACCTCGGTCTGCAAGCACCACCTCGAGCCGAGCGTGGCCTGTGCGGTGCACTTCGAGCTCGGGCTCCCCGCCACCGCCATGAACTTTGACCTGGGCAATGCCTGTCTCGGTTTCGTCAACGCCATGAACGTCGCTGCGATGGCCATCGAGTCCGGTCAGGCCCGCACCGTGCTGCTCGTCGACGGCGAGGGGAGCCGCCACACCCAAGAGGCGACGATCGCTCGTCTCCAGGCTCCGACGACGACGACAGCCGACATCTTCGATCAGTTCGCCTCGCTGACCCTCGGCTCAGGCGCTGCGGCGATGGTGATGGGTGTGCCTCGGGCCGGGTCACACACTTATGTGGGCGGCGTCTCGAGGGCGGCCACCGAGAACCACCTGCTCTGCGTCGGCGACCTCGACACCATGCGCACCGACACCGCCGGCCTCCTGGTCGGTGGCCTCAAGCTGGCCCAGGACACCTGGTCGGCAGCCATGGCTGGCGGGTGGGACTGGGAGAGCGCCAATCGCTTCGTGATGCACCAGGTCTCCGAGGTCCACACGACCAAGCTGTGTGAGCTGTTGGACATCGACCCCACCAAGGTGCCCCTCGTCTACCCGCGCTACGGCAACATGGGCCCTGCGGCCGTGCCCTACACGCTCTCGAGCATCGCTGGGGATCTCGTACCAGGCGAGCGGGTCCTGCTCATGGGCATCGGCTCGGGGCTCAACTGCGCCGGCGCTGAGCTGGTCTGGTAGCTCGGGGCGTGACCCGGACCGCTCGCCGGGATCCCTCCGCGCCGCTGGACGCCTCGGCTCCCTCGACCGACGACCTCACCACCTGGGGTCTGGACCCAGCCTGGTCACGACTGGTCACCTTCCCTGGCGCCGCAGGCGCCGACGTCACCTGGCACGTCCTCGACACCGGGCCGGGCGCCGAGGGCACGATCGTCTGCGTCCACGGCAACCCGACCTGGGGCTATCTGTGGCGGGACCTCTTGCGCACGCTCGGCGAGGGCTGGCGAGTCATCGCCGTCGACCAGACGGGCATGGGCTACTCCGAGCGGCCGGGGCCACGACGTCTGGCGCAGCGAGTCGAGGAGCTGGTCGCCTTCTGCCGCCAAGAGGTCGACGGCCCGGTGGTCTTCGCCGCCCATGACTGGGGTGGTGCCATCGCCACCGGAGCGACCGCCTCGCTCGAGACGCGTGCGCTCATCTTGGCCAACACGGCGGTGGCCAAGCCGGCTGACGTCGGCGTGCCCCCGCTGATTGGTGCCGCGCGCCGCCTCGTGGACCTGACGTGCCGTCGCAGCCCGCTCTTCGTCGACGGCACCGCTGCGATGACGTCCAAGGCCCACCGCGCGGCGCTGCGCGCTCCGTACCGCTCCGCTGACAGACGAGCAGCCGTCGCTGACTTCGTCGCAGACATCCCCGTCAAGGCGTCCGACCCGTCCTCTGCCGCCCTGGCCTCAAGCGCTGCCGCCCTCGACGTGCTCTCCTGCCCGGTGCTGCTCCTCTGGGGCGGCAAGGACCCGGTCTTCCACGACCGGTTCCTGCGCGACCTGCGTCGTCGGGCCCCTCAGGCCCACGTCCAGCGGTTCGCCAGACGCGGGCCACCTCGTCCCGCTCGATGAGCCGATCGGGCCGCTGGTCGCTCGCTGGCTCGATGAGGTGCTCAGCACCTCACCCCCTCAACCCCCTGAGCCGCCTGCCCCAAAGGCACCGATCGACGGTCTCCCCTCCCTGCTGGCCCAGCTCGACGCAAGGTCGTCGGACCCCTCGCTCGCGTATCAGGGGCCGGACGGGGTGATCAGCTGGGCCTCGCTCGAAGAGCGTGCTCGCCTCGCCGCCGCCGGCTTGCACCGGCTCGGGGTCGAGCCGGGCGATCGGGTCGGGGTCCTCATCCCTCCGAGCATCGAGCTGCTGATCTCGGTCGCAGCGATCTGGCGGATCGGCGGGGTGCTGGTGGTCGCCGACGCCTCAGCCGGCCTGCCCCAGCTTCGGCGCCTCCTGCGCGGGGCCGCCCCGAGCTTCGTCATCGGGACCCCGACCACGATCGCCTTGGCCCGAGCAGGGCGGTTCACCCCGGGGGCCAAGGCTGCTGGCTTCACCTCGCTGCCCGGAGTGGCTGACTTGCGCCGAGGTGCTCCTGAGGCCGATGGAGACACGGTGCCTGACGCGACGAGCGATCTTGCCGCCATCGTCCACACCTCGGGGGCCACCGGGCCGGCCAAGCCCGTCCGGTACACCCATGGAGCGCTCGTCGCCCAGCGCGAGGCGCTGCTCGGCATCCTCGACCCCCACCTCGGCGACGCCTTCACCACCTCCTTCGGCCCCTTCATGCTCCTCGCTCCCGTGCTCGGGATGGGAAGCGTGCGGCCCGACTTCGACGTCAACCACCCCGCCGAGCTCGACTTCGACTCGCTGGCGTCAGCCCTCGCACGGGCCAAGGTCACCACGGCATGGCTCTCTCCCGCGTCGGCCAGGACCATCGTCGCCACGGCTGCCGGCCGGCACGCCCCGATCGATCTCGTGCTGCTGGCCGGCGCACCGATCTCGGCCGACCTCGTCGAGCACGTCCACGCCATCACCCTGGGCGAGGTGCGCGCTCCCTACGGGATGACCGAGTGCCTCCCGGTGACCGACGGCATCGATCCGACGGCCCGCGGCCCCCTCGGCGGCACCGCCACCGGCCGTCCCCTCCCGGGCTGCGAGGTTCTCATCGTCCCGCTCGACGACGTGGAGGGAGCGTCGCTCGACGAGGGGTCCTGGGGCGAGATCCTGGTGCACGCACCGTGGATGTTTGACGGCTACGACGGAGCCTGGTCGATCGATCGCGACTCGTCGGTCGAGCGAGGATCCCGTCGCTTCCACCGCACGGGCGACGTCGGCTACCTCTCAGGTGGCGTGCTGTTCCAGCTGGGTCGGGCGGTCCACGTCATCCGGAGCGCCCACGGCCCGGTGACCTCGATCAGTGTCGAGGAGCCGATCGCCGGCGCACTGCGCCGCAGCGTCGCCGCCCTCGGCGTCGGACCAGTCGGGACCCAGGTGCTGGCCGTGGTGCTCGACGACGACTCGGCGCTTTGCCCTCGCCTCGTCCTCGCTGGCGGGCCAGGTGCGCGCCGCCTCGGCGCTGCCGATCGCCGCCGTGCTCACGGGGCGCCTGCCCACCGATCGCCGCCATGAGTCCAAGGTGGATCGCAGCGCGCTGGCCACCTCGGTCGGCGCCTTCCTGGCTGGCCGCTGAGCGAGCAGATGAAGGTCCTCGTCACCGGGGCGTCGAGCCTCCTCGGGCGCACCGTGGCGCTGCAGCTCGCTGCGCGAGGCGATGCGGTCACCTGCTTCCAGCGCTCGGCGTCAGGCACGGGTCTCGCCGACGTCGCCGGTGACGTGCGTGATCGTGCGGCGCTGCTCGAGGCAGCAGCGGGCCATGACGCCGTCATCCACCTGGCTGCCCTCGTGGCCCCTCGCTCGTCGTGGGTCGAGGCGGTCGACGTCAACGTGAACGGGACTTCTCACGCCATGGACGCCGCCGCCCGCTGCGGGCGCTTCGTGCACGTCTCGACGCCGTCGGTGGCGTTCGCCGACCTTCCGGCCACCGGTGCCGTGGCCGAGCCTCCCTCCTACCAAGGCCGCGATGCCTATGCCGCGTCGAAGGCCATCGCCGAGCGCCTTGTGCTCGACCGCACGGACGTCCCGGTGGTGGTGCTCCGGCCGCATCTCGTCTGGGGTCCAGGCGACCTCCAGCTGGTGGGTCGCATCGTGACCCGAGCCCGACAGCACCGCTTGGTGCTGCCCGACGCAGGACGAGCCCTCATCGACACGACCTACGTCGACGATGCCGCGGCCGCCATCGTCGCCGCCGTAGACCGTGCCGTGCCCGGATCTGAGGCCTGTGGGCGAGCGTGGGTCGTCACCGGGGCAGACCCCCGCCCGGTGGCTGAGCTCGTCGAGGGGATCCTGCGGGCCGCTCGAGTCTCGTGGCACCCGCGCTCGATCCCTGCACCGCTCGCCGCGCTCAGCGGACGACTGCTCGAGCGGCTCTGGCCGGGGACCGAGCCGCCGCTCACCCACTTCCTGGCGCGCCAGCTCTCGGTGGCCCACTGGTTCGACCAGCGCCCCGTCCAGCACGCCCTCAGCTGGGCCCCGACCGTCATCGGTCGACGAGGGACTCGATCGGCTCGCCGCCTCCTACGCCGCTCGCTGAGGCCCGCGGCAACCCTCGCGTCGCGAGGAGCAAGGGATCGCTGAGGAGCCGAGGGACGCCTCGTTGGACTCAGGCGTCTCGGGTGCTCATTCGCCACGCTCCAAGGGTGGTCCAGACGCCGATCCATGCCGCGATGACAAGGACTGCCACCAACGTCGACTCGGTGACGACGGCGGACGCACCACCGCCGTTGTGCAGCCCGCTGAACACCGAGGGGAGGCCCCCGGGTTCAAGGTGGCTCGCAGCCAAGCCCACAAAGCCTCGTTGCACGTTGATGAAGTGCGCGATCCTCGTCTGACCGAGGAGCGGCGTCAGCACGAGCTCGAGGACGATCAACAAGATCACCGGCACAGTGCGCTGTCCCATGAGCGACGAGAGGCCGAGGCCCACCAAGAGTCCGATGGCCGCGTAGAGCTCAAGCCACAGACCAGCCTTGACCATGAGCGAGATCGAAGGCGAGAGGAAGTGCGTCGAGTAGTCGGCGTAGTTCTGATCGGCGATCTTGACCGCTTGAGCAGCGTTCTCCGCCGGCGAGGTCAGCCCAGTCGGTCCACCACCGGGCACCACCCTGATGCCGCCGCCGTTGGCGCAGTTGACGTTGGCGGTGACGGGGCCGTTGAAGTTGAAGTTGCAGATCACCTCATCCGCATGTTCGCTTGCCCACGACTCAAAGGCGGCGTGGGAGAGCCCTGGGGGCATCGTCACGCCTTGGTATTCGAGCTGGCGCGGCGCGGCGAAGCTGCAGACGATGCAGACGATCGTGAAGCCCACGGCCACCATCGGCATGATGATCGCCAACCCCGCTGGGATCCGAGCGAAGTATAGCGAGACCCTCGAGCGGCCTGTCACGACAAGATGACGAAACATCCCTTCGGTGAGGTCTACCGATCCCGCCGTGCAGCCCAGCGTCGCGGCAACGATGAATCCGAAGGTGAACAGCACACCGCTGACCATGGACGAGAAGACGTCATAGCCACCGGCTGGCCCGTAGGAGTGCGGGGCGAACCCGTGCAGGAGCAACCGCACCGCCAAGAAGACCGCAGGGATGCCGACGTTCACCACGATCAGCACGATCATCAGGCCACGCCGCTTTCGCAGCTCCATGATCCGAGTGGTGATCATCGGTCCTGTGGGCACCCAAGAGCCCCGGTGGTCTCCCTCATCCCTCGGCATCGCAGAGGAGGGATTGACCTGCGTCCCGCCCTCAGGTCCCATCGGGGCAGCCATCGTCACGATCCCAACCTGCTCGTGACTTCCAAGAACCACGACTCAAGGGAAGCGTGGACCTCCTGGAGACGGTAGACGGCGATGCCTCCTTCGACGAGAAGTCGGTTCAGCTCAGCCACCTCACCACGATCGGTTCCCGCGGCGAGCTCGAAGCTGAGGCCTGCGTCGCCGACCTGGACGTTCGGCGACCACTTCGAACCAGCGAGCAGAGACGCCGCCCGGGGTGGCGTCTCGCATTCGATTTGGAGGCTCAAAGGCCGCTCCCTCGAGGAGGTCGGCAATCGAGCCCTGCTTGATGACCTTGCCACGATCCACGATGGCCACCGCGTCACACGTGCGCTCCACTTCGTCGAGCAGGTGTGACGAGAGGACCACCGTTCGACCCTCCGCCACGAGCGAGGTGATCATCTCTCGCATCTCGAGCATGCCTCCGGGGTCGAGGCCGTTCATGGGCTCGTCCAGGATGAGCAGCTCCGGATCGCCGAGGAGGCAGGCGGCAACGCCAAGGCGCTGGCGCATGCCCATCGAGTACTTGGCGACCTTGTCGTTCCCACGCTTCGCCATACCGACGCGCTCGAGGGAGGCGTCGATGCGAGCCATCGCTGCCGGCTCTCTGGCCGCCGCCAGGATCCTCAGGTTCTCTCGCCCGCTCAGATGCCGGTGAAACCGTGGCTCATCGACGATCGCGCCAATCCGAGCGAGCGCCTGGTCGCGCCGTGAAGGCACGGGATGACCCAACAGCGACATCGAACCGGAATCAGCATCGGTGAGTCCAAGGAGCACGCGGATCAGCGTCGTCTTGCCCGCTCCGTTCGGTCCGAGGTAGCCAAAGGCGCACCCTCTCGGTACCAACAGGTCGACGTCGTTCACGGCGACGTTGTTCTTGAACGACTTCGTGAGGTGGTGGACCTCGACCGCCCACTCGCTCTCCGCGACTTGACGCCGAGGGGACCCTTCGCTCGTCGAGACGCTCATCATCGGCCGACGGCCGACGTGGGTGCGGTGCTCTGCAACCTCCCCCGCGGAAGGACTCCCTGGACGAGGGTGCTCCTCACCGGTTCCGCAGCCTCAGGCGGCTCAGAGGAGAGGCGTCGTCACGCTTCCATGGCTTCCAGAGGACGACGGCGAGCGCCATCAATCCAAAAGCAAAGACCACCAGGGCCAGGACAGCCACGGCATAGAGCACGTGATGCGGACCGCTGAGCTGCGAGCCGAACGTCACTGACTGGATGGTTGGTGCCGCAGGTGGACCGAAGAACCTTCGCACGCCGATCGATGATGAGGAGCTGTGTCGTCCAACGGCGAGAACGAGCGCTCCCAGCGCGAAGATCCCTGCGACAGCGCAGAGGGCGATCGCCGGGATCAGTCGTCGCGGCGGGTCGCCCACTGGCGCCTTCTGGCTGATGACCCCCCGAGCGCCAGCCCACGAGGCGGCAAAGCGGCGCGCATCGAACACGCTGTCTCCGAGGACGTCTTCGGCGCTGCCGCCCTCTGCTTCAGCCTCGGCGATGTCTGCCGCCAGATCGACGGCCATCTCGTTGGCGATCGGATCCGGCACGCCCAGGCGCTTCCACTCTCGACGGCACTCATCGATGAACTCGCTCATCTCTCGACCTCCGTTCCTTTCAGCCCGAGCGCACCATCGATGGCGTCGCTGCGCTGCTTGCCACTCCGTGATCCCCTCTTCGAGGGCTCGCTTTCCCTCAGCAGAGAGGCTGTAGTACTTCCGAGGTGGCCCTCCGTTGCTGGCCTGTCGATGTGTCTCCACGAGGTCCTCTCGCTCCAGTCGACCAAGGACCGGATAGATCGAGCCCTCTCCCACGATGGAGAGACCGCGCTCGCGAGCCTCTTGGTCATCTGGTAGCCGTAGGTCGCACCCTCAGCCATGACGGCGAGAAGGCTGAGATCGAGCGCTCGAAGCGGTGACCGCCCCGACCACGAGATAGCCTCCTGAGCCTCAGCGGCGCTCCGTGTGACGCTCCGCTGAGGAATTCAGTTTGAGTCCGGGGGGGCAGGCAGTGTCGTACGAAAGCCACTCAGAGCCGATCAAGCTGGGCGTCCTCATGGACTTCAAGCTGCCCGATGGCTTCCCACAGGAGAGGCGGGACGACTTTCGCTTCTCGCTGCAGATGGTCTTTGACGCTGGCTTGCAGGCCGGCCTGATCGACCGCGGTGTGGAGATCGTCTACCGAGAGGTGGAGGGACTGCCGAAGGGATCGGTGAAGGCAGTCATCGACGCCTACGGCGAGCTGACCGACCACGGCTGTCTTGCGGTCTTCGGCCCCTCCATCACCGAGAACTGCGTGCCGATCCGAGAGGCCATCGAGGACGAGTTCCACGTGCCTGCTCTCAGCGTGACAGGTGCTGAGGACTGGATGGGCGAGTGGACCTTCGGCCTCTCGCAGGGCTCCATGACCGATGAGCCGATCTTCTGGGCGCAGCTCCTTCACCAGAGAGGCTTGAAGAGCGTTGGTTGCCTGATCGAGCGATCCCTCGTGGGAGAGACCTACATGCGGTACTTCCGAGCCGCATGCGCCGAACGTGGGATCCGGATCGTGGCCGAAGAGTGGATCGCGCAGACTGCACAGGACTCCACCCATGCCGTCGAGCACTTGCATCGACTGCAGCCAGACGCTCTCGTCCACTGTGGTTTCGGGTTCGGCATCGTCCACGTGAACACCGCCTTGCGAGCGCTCGGCTGGGAGCCTCCCCGCTTCATGGGCACCGCCTTTCAGAACGCGTGGATCAACGAGACCATCTGGGACGCGATCGTCGGATGGACGGGCATCGACCAGTACGACGAAGCAAACGAGATCGGCCAGCAGTTCCTGGACTCCTTCGAAGCGACGCACGGACGCCGGCCCGAGTACTGCGTGCCCGTCGTCAATCGAGACGTCGCCACGGTCCTCCTTCGAGCCTTCGCCGATGCCCACCCCCTGAGCCCGCGGGGCGTGAAGGAGGCACTTGAGCGAGTCAAGATGCTGCCCGCGGCGAGCGGAGCTCCGGGAACCTACATCTCCTTTGGCAAGTGGACGCGGCGAGGGTGGATGGGATCCGGCTATCTGGTCGCACGCGAGCTTGAGCCCGATCACGTCAGCTCAAAGCTTGTCGATCGGTTCGGCGCAGGTTGACACGAAGATCCGAGAGCCACTGGCAGAGAAGGGCTTGCAGGGGGGCCGCCAGCTGGCGCGGCGGCCCTTGCGAAGGGTTCCTCGTCGAGGTGCGAGACAAGGAGATCCACACGCCCACAGCAGACCGCTGGAGATCGTCGGACGTCGTTGCGGACACGGTCAGAGTCCCGCGCTTGGTCGGATGCCTGAACTGACGATGGCTCCCTCGCTGCTGGTCGAGGTACCGGCCGTCCGTCTCAATCTCGTTGATCATCCTGACCTTCACCGACCCCCCAACGGTCGGGAGGTCAGCTCCGCTGGTCAGCCGTCCAACGAAAATCGGTAGACGTTGGTCGAGCGTTGCTCGAACCCGAGTCGCTGATAGAGCCGGTTCGCAGCTTCACGCGACGGGTTCGAGGTGAGATCGACCGTTCGAGCTCCCGCCAAGTCCGCTCGCCGGATCGCCTCTTCGCACAGCGCTGCACCAACGCCCAAGCCCCGAGCCTCGTCGTCGACGATGACGTCCTCGATCCAGGCCCGCACACCGGTCGGGATCCGAAAGGTTGCCAAGGTCAAGGTGCCGATGATCGGACCGCCGCCATCTCGGGCCACCAGCAGCTGGATGGCTGGCGAGGAGATCATGGTCTCGATCTCGTAGGCCTCAGGCACCCGAGCAGACTGCGACAGCTGCGGGAGGAGTCGACGAAGTGCCGCGAGCAGCTCGTCATCGGCAACGATCGCCTCTTCGATCCCGAGCTCGCTCACTCGCTCGCCACCTCGCCACGCCACAGCGGCTCGCGCACCGAGTCGTAGAGCACGTCATGGACCTCTCCTCGTGCAGCCGCGAAGACGCGCTCGCCCCACCGCTCGAGACCGACCAGCGGCGAGGGCAGGTTGTCCTCGGTGAACCAACCCAGATCCGCCACCTCCAAGGGATGGGCGTTGAGCTCCCCGCCGATGGCACGACAGTGGAAGAGCAAGGAATAGAGCGGGTAGCGGGACATCCCGAGACGAAGGCCGTCGAGGACAGCGATGAGGCGGACGGGCTCAACCTCGATGCCGGTCTCCTCTTCGACCTCCTTGACCACCACCTCAGCAGCCGAGTAGCCGACGTCGCACCACCCGGTCGGGTAGAGCCACACGCCTGAGTCAGCTCGCTTGATGAGCAAGATCTCGCCGGCGTCGTTGCTGACGGCTGCTCCGACCGCCACCTTGGGGGTCACGTAGCCCGCCACACCCTGGCCGATCTTGCCCATCCACTCGGTGACCTGGCCTTGCGCGTCGTCCAGCTCGTTCGCCGAGCCGTCAGCCGACACCTTGATGTCAGCGGCCACCTTCAAGATCTCCTCGAAGCGCTCGCGTTCGTAGAGGCTCTCGGTGAAGCCGAGTCCTGTCATGGCGATGGCCGCCAAGGACTCCGACCAGCGTCGCAAGACTCGCTCAGGGATAGGTCGCTCCATGGAGTGGCACGCTAGCCAATCGAATGACCAGTGGGCGCTGCGGGTGAGGCAACATAGACGGATGCCCGTGAACGAGGACTGCCGCCACTACGTGCGCCGACAAGCCAGCGCTGACGAGGTGACGGAGCGCTGCAAGCTCGGCGCCAACGAGCCGTTGCCCTTTGCCTGCCCCGAAGGGTGCCTCTTCTACGAGCCCCGGGGCATCGCCACCCAGGGCTGGCAAAGCTGAGGGGGGTGCCATTGAGCCCCTCGACCGAGTGACCTAGGGTCGCGCCGGAAGAGCAACAGCGAAGGCGCACAGAGCTCAAGAGCGCTCCTGGTGACCGTTGGAGAGGGGACCACGATGGAGAGCAAGGTCCGCGATCAGATCGTCAAGGCCGCGTTCGAGATCCTGTGCGAAGAGGGCCCTTCACGACTTCGCGTCCACGAGGTCGCCAAGCGAGCCGGCGTGTCGCCCACACTGCTCTACTACTACTTCGACGGCAAGCACGCGCTGATCGCTGCGGCCTACGCCAAGGACTACGCCGAGATCCTGGCGACCGATCGCGCGGCAGTCGAGGTGATCTTGGGTGGCACCGAATCGGTGATCGACTTCGCCGAGCGGGTCAGCACGGTGGTCGCCGATCAGGGCTCCCCCGAGCGGCGCAAGCGCCGCTTCGCGGTGCTGGCCATCGCCCAGACCGACCAGATGGTGGCGGACGCCATCCGTGACGAGAACCGCTCGTACTTCGAGTTCCTGAAGAGCCTGATGCTCGAAGGTCAGCAGCGCGGCTGGCTCGAGCAGGGTGTCGACGTCAGCGCCCTCGCACTGCTCTGGATGGCCGCTCCCCTCGGCATGGTCTACGGCGACCTCGATCCGATGCTGACCTTGGACGTCCCGACCGTGCTCAACACGCTCTATCCGCCAGCGAAGAACAAGGCGCCGTCCGGAGCCGACGCCTTCTAGGACAAGAACGCTCTAGGACTCGAGGACGTCGCCCAAGAGGTCGACGCCGATGCCCTCCGAGCGCAGCCAGTCGATGGCCGCCTCGAGGCGAGCGGGCTCGCCGTCGATCTCACAGATGATCCATCCCGCGCTCTCGGTGACCTCGGCCCGTCGGATGTCAGGGACGACGTCGAAGTCTTTGACCAAGGTGGCGATCATCGGCCGGCGGACCAGGGCTTCAGGGAAGCTGAGCTTCACTCGAATCGAGATCACAGAGCTCACCGGCCCAACCTATCCCAGGACTCGGTTGAGCCGGCCTGAGCTGAGACCCTCCAGATCGAGCGCGCTGAAGGCGTAGCCCGCCGCTCGGCAGGCCTCGACGATCGACGCTCGGGCTCGAAGGGCGGCCTCGAGCTGGGCTTCTGGCACCTCGACCAGTGCCACGGTGCCGTGGTGCCGCACCCGCAGCTCGCCGAAGCCAAGGGCTCGGATCCGGGCTTCGGCCTCCGCCACGCTCTTGAGCGCGCCGAGCGTGACCGGCGTGCCGTACGGGAGCCTCGAGGCGAGGCACGGCGTGGCCGGCTTGTCGGCGGTCACGAGGCCCCTCTCGCGAGACGCCTCTCTGATCTGCGCCTTGGTGAGACCCGCTTCGACCAGGGGGAAGCGAGCGCCCCGCTCGGCGGCGACCACCTGGCCGGGTCGGTGGTCGCCGAGGTCGTCGACGTTCACGCCCAAGATCACGGTGGCTCCAGCGCTCGTGGGCCAAGGGCTCGAGCGCATCCATCAGGTGGGTCTTGCACCACCCGCACCGTCCGGCGTCGTTGCGTGCGTAGCGAGGGTCATCGAGCTCTCGGGTCTCGACCACGAGGTGCGAGAGGCCGAGCTCGGTGGCGAGCTGCGACGCCTCGTCGGCCTCCGAGGCGGCCATCGAGGCCGACGACGCCGTCACGCACAGGGCCCGGCTCGGTCCGAGGACCTCGGTGGCCACCGCGGCGAGGTAGGTGGAGTCCACGCCACCCGAGAAGGCGACGACGACGGAGCCCAGCTCGCGCAACAGCTCGGTGAGCGGCTTCGTGGGGGTGCTGACGCTCAAGGGGCGATGGCGCCGACGACCTCGTCGAGCGTGCCGACGGCCCCGATGTAGAAGGGCCCGAACTCGGCGTAGAGGGTGGAGGCCTCATCGAAGCGCATCGTGTAGACGCAGGCCTTGATGTCGTCGGGATGGACGCCGAAGAGGGTGACACCCCACTCGTAGTCATCGAGCCCCGTCGAGCCCGTGATCACCTGGAGGATCCTGCCAGCGAAGGTCCGCCCTGAGGCCCCGTGCGCCATCATCAGCGCCTTGCGGTCGTCGAAGTCGAGGGCGTACCAGTTCTGCTGCTCGCCTCGACGCTTCGACATCGGGTAGAAGCAGAACGACCGCATGCCCTCAGGCGGCAGGTGAGGATGCAGGCGCGCCTCGAGCATGGCGGCCGGGGCTCCAGCCGCGTACTCGGAGACCTCGGTGAGCGACACGTAGGAGTCGACGACCGCGAGCCCCGCGCTCTGGATCTTCGTCTGCCAGCGACGCAGCGCCCAGACGTCCTCGGCCAGCCCCATGAGGCAGGCGTCGGCCTTGTGCCCGAGGATGGAGGCGGCGACGACCTGGCCGCCCTCCTTCTCCAGGCGCTCGTTGGCGTCGCGCACGCGATCGACGTCCACACCGGTGGTCGGCTTCACGAAGAGGTGGACGACGTTCCACCCGATGCTCGGGAGAAGCGGCTCAGGGAGGACCTCGTGTTCCATGGCCTCCATGCTAGGTCTCGTCGGCATCTCGGTCGCCCAGCTCGACCCGACGTCGAGTGAGCGGTCCGCCCGGGCGCGCCGCTGGGCGGCCCCCGGAGGGACCGCCCAGCGGCAAGCGCAGGCTATGAGCTGAACCTTAGAAGTCGTCCATCCCACCCGGCATCGACGGTGCGCCGCTCTCGCTGGGCTTGTCGACGATGACCGCTTCGGTGGTGAGGAACAGCGCCGCGATCGAGGCTGCGTTCTGCAGCGCCGAACGGGTCACCTTGGTGGCGTCGATGACACCCGCCTCGATGAGGTCGACGTACTCGCCGGTGGCCGCGTTGAGCCCCTCAGAAGCTGTCTTGAGGTTGCGGACCCGCTCGACGACGACGCCGCCCTCGAGGCCTGCGTTCTCGGCGATCTGCTTGATCGGAGCCTCCACGGCACGAGCGACGACCCGTGCGCCGGTGGCCTCGTCACCCTCGAGCTTCTCAGCAGCGTCGAGGATCGCAGCCTGGCTGCGGAGCAGGGCCACGCCACCGCCGGGCACGACACCCTCTTCGATGGCTGCCTTGGTGGTCGAGACCGCGTCTTCGATGCGGTGCTTCTTCTCCTTGAGCTCCACCTCGGTGGCCGCGCCGACCTTGATGACGGCCACGCCGCCGGACAGCTTGGCAAGACGCTCTTGGAGCTTCTCACGGTCGTAGTCGGAGTCGGTGTTGTCGATCTCGGCCTTGATCTGGTTGATCCGGCCCTTGATGTCGTCACTCGAGCCGGCACCCTCGACGATCGTCGTCTCGTCCTTGGTGATGACGATCTTGTGCGCCTGGCCGAGCAGCTCGAGGGTCACGTTCTCGAGCTTGAGCCCGACCTCTTCGGTGATGACCTGGCCGCCGGTGAGCAGCGCGATGTCCTGGAGCATGGCCTTGCGGCGCTCGCCGAAGCCCGGCGCCTTGACGGCCACGGAGCGGAAGGTGCCACGGATCTTGTTGACGACCAGGGTGGCCAGCGCCTCGCCCTCGATGTCCTCAGCGATGATCACGAGCGCCTTGCCCGACTGCATGACCTTCTCGAGCACGGGGAGCATGTCGCGCACCGCGGTGATCTTCGAGCCGACGAGCAGGATGTAGGGGTCTTCGAGGACCGCCTCCATGCGCTCGGTGTCGGTCACGAAGTAGGGGGAGATGAAGCCCTTGTCGAAGCGCATGCCCTCGACGAGGTCCATGTCCATCCCGAAGGTCTGAGACTCCTCGACCGTGATGACGCCGTCCTTGCCCACCTTGTCGATGGCCTCGGAGATCATCTCGCCGATCTCGGTGTCCGCCGCCGAGATCGAGGCGACCTGGGCGATCTGGGCCTTGGTGTTGGCTTCCTTGGCGATGGAGTGGAGGCTGGCCACGGCGGCCTCGACGGCTGCCTCGATGCCCTTCTTCAAGCTCATCGGGTTGGCGCCAGCGGCCACGTTGCGAAGGCCCTCGTGGACCATGGCCCACGCCAGCACGGTCGCCGTCGTGGTGCCGTCTCCGGCCACGTCATCGGTCTTCTTGGCGACCTCCTTGACGAGATCGGCGCCGATCTTCTCGTAGGGGTCCTCGAGCTCGATGTCCTTGGCGATGGAGACGCCGTCGTTCGTGATCGTGGGGGCACCCCACTTCTTGTCCAGGACCACGTTGCGGCCCTTCGGGCCGAGCGTGACGCGCACGGCGTCTGCGAGCTTGTTCATGCCAGTCTCGAGGGCCCTGCGGGCTTCCTCGTCGAAAGCGATCATCTTCGCCATCGTGTGCTCCTCTGTAACGGGGGTGGTGAACCTTGCGGTTGGGCCTCCCAGATTAGCACTCCTCACCCACGAGTGCTAGCAGACGGTCACTTCGACTGCCAGAGACCGATCAGCCGCCAGCGACCGCCGGAACGATGGAGAGCACCTGGCCTTCGTTGACGGGTGTGGACAGCCCGTCGAGGAAGCGCACGTCCTCCTCGGCCAAGAACACGTTGACGAAGCGACGCAGGTTGCCCTGCTCGTCGAAGATCCGCTCACCGAAGCCCGGGTGCTCGGCGTCGAGGGCTTTGAGCGCCTCGCCGACGGTGCTGACGTCGACGGGGATCTCACCCACGCCGCCGGTGAGCTGGCGCAGCTGGGTGGGGACTCGCACGGTGATGTTCATGACTTGGTACTCCTGGGATGGTTGATGAGAGGGGCGAAGGATGGACAGGGGGCGTCTAGGACCGGACCGGGTCGTCGAAGCCCATGGCCGCGTCGAAGGCCGCGAGGTTGGCGGGGATGTGATGGGTCGGCGCCACGGTGCCGGTGAGCGCCTCGACCGTCTTGAGCCCGTGCCCCGTGACGATCGCCACGGTTCGCTCGTCGGAGCGGATCACCCCCGACTCGACGAGCGCCTTGAGCGTGGCGATGGTGACGCCGCCCGCCGTCTCCGCGAAGATGCCCTCGGTGCGGGCCAGCAGCTGGATGCCCTCGATGATCTGGGCGTCGCTCACCGAACCGCACGCACCGCCGCTCGAGCGGATGACGTCCAGGGCGTAGTAGCCGTCAGCAGGGTTCCCGATGGCCAGGGACTTGGCGATGGTGTCGGGCTTGACCGGGCGCACCGTGTCGACCCCGCTGTTGAAGGCCGTGGCCACCGGCGAGCAGCCCGCTGCCTGGGCGCCTGAGATGCGAACCTCCGGCGCCGAGTCCAAGAGGCCGACCTTGCCCAGCTCGGCGAAGCCCTTGGCCACCTTGGTCAGCTGCGAGCCCGAGGCGATGGGGACCACCACGTGATCAGGCGCCTGCCACCCGAGCTGCTCGGCGATCTCGAACGCCAGGGTCTTCGAGCCCTCGGCGTAGTACGAGCGAACGTTCACGTTGACGAAGGCCCAGCTCGGGCGCTCGCTCGTGAGCTCGGCGCACAGCCGGTTGACGTCGTCGTAGGTGCCGTCGACCGCGATGACCTCGCCGCCGTAGACCGCGGTCATCATGATCTTCGCCTGCTCGAGGTTCGACGGGATCAGCACCACCGAGGCCATCCCTGAGCGCGCCGCGTGGGCCGCCACGGAGTTGGCCAGGTTCCCGGTCGAGGCGCACGCCGCCACCTTGAAGCCGAGCTGGCGGGCCTTGGTCAGGGCGACCGAGACCACGCGGTCTTTGAACGAGCCGGTCGGGTTCGCGGTGTCGTCCTTGATCCACAGCTCGTCGAGGCCCAGCTCGGCGCCCAAGCGCTCGGCCCGGACCAGCGGTGTGAAACCAGCCCCGAGGTCGATCGGCGTCGCGTCATCCACCGGCAGGAGATCCCTGTAGCGCCACATCGAGCGCGGACCCGCCTCGATCGACGCACGGCTCACCACCTGGGCGATGGCGTCGTAGTCGTAGGCCACCTCGAGGGGGCCAAAGCAGAAATCACAGACGTGGAGTGCTTCAGCGGGGAAATCCCTGCCACACTCCCGACAGCGGAGACCGAGGACGGTGGTCACGTGGCACTTGCTCCTTTGCTCATCGGTCGGGCGTTGGCACCTGGTCGGAGGGTGTATCCCACCGAACTGGTTGCCGCAGCGTCAAAGGGCCCGTCCCTCAGCTGCTCTGGATGATTGCGACCATTCTCTCGCGCGATGATGGTCGCGTCAATGCAGCCCTCCGTTCCGTGGCGAGCCGCTAGAACATAGCTATGGCCGAGTCGCCCCCCGACCGGCGACCTGCCCCCGCAGCGCTCGCCTCAACCAGGACGATCGGCACCGACGAGCTGGCCCTGCGGACCGTCCGCGACGCCAAGGGGTCGGCGACCTGCGCCGTGATCATCCCGGCCAAGGATGAGGAGGGCACCATCGGCGGTGTCCTCGATGCGGTGCTCCCCCACGTCGAGAGCGGTCTGCTCGACGAGCTGGTCGTCGTCGATGACGGCTCGAGCGACGCCACCGCCGAGGTGGCCGCTCGCCCCGGGGTCACCGTGCTGCGACGCCACGGTGGTGGTGGCAAGGGCGCCGCCATGGCTGCCGGCGTCGAGGCTTCGACCGCCGAGCTGGTCTTGTTCCTCGACGGCGACGTGGAGAACACGACCGAGCACTTCGTCCCGAGGATGCTCGGGCCTTTGCTGCTCGATCCGGAGCTCATGTTGGTCAAGGCCTTCTACGAGCGGCCCTTCGGCGATGAGCCGACTGGCGGCGGGCGGGTCACCGAGCTCACGGCTCGACCGGCGCTCGCCGTGCTCTACCCAGAGCTGGCCCAGCTGCGCCAGCCGCTGGCTGGGGAGACCGCCACGCGGCGGGTCGTCCTCGAGAAGGTGGGCCTCGAGCCTGGCTACCGGGTGGAGATGGGCTTGCTCATCGACGTCGCGCTCCAGTGGGGTGCGGCGTCGATCGCCGAGGTGGATCTCGGTGTTCGGATCCACCGGAACCGACCACTCGTCGATCTCGCCCCGATGGCGAGGGAGATCTTGGCCGTGGCGCTCGAGCGCGCAGCGGGCGCTCAGCTCTGAGCGAGGTCGGGTCCGACCACCACGACCACGTCGTCACCCGACGCGTTGGCCACGGGCACCGAGGTGGTGAGGGGTTGGACCGCTGTGGCCGCCAGCTTGAGCTCCGAGGCGATCTCGAGCGCTTGGGGCTTGCGGTTCGCCGCGTAGTAGACGACCGAGGCGGGCACCGTCGAGGAGGCGTTGACCGGCGGGAGCGTGTCCCACCCGAGCGTCTGGAGCTGCTGGGTGATGGTGGTCGCCACCCCAGCGGTCGTGCTGCCGTTGGCGACCTGCACCTTGACCGAGGAGCGAGCGACGGTGGTGGTCGTCGTGCTGCTGGTCCCCGTCGGCACCGAGGTGGTGGTGGTCGACGCGGCGCGATGGCGGCGGCCGTAGTTGCCGGTGGCGTCGGCGAGCACGAAGCCGACCACGATGGCGAACAGGACCACGACGAGGGCGGCCCGGACGAAGTTGAGGGACGATCCGTGGCGCCCGCTGCCGCCGGTCGGGTCCTGGGACGGATCGCTCACGCTCCCAAGCCTGCCACAGCAGCCGCAGCGCGATCCTGACGACCTATCCTTGGTCCCTCGAGCACCTCGCCGGTGTGGCGCAGCTGGAAGCGCAGGCGATTTGTAATCGTCAGGTCGTGGGTTCGAGTCCCACCACCGGCTCTCGCGGTGCCCAGAAGGTGGCATCGTCGGTTCCATCGACCAGAGGGAGGATCAGGTGGCCAAGAAGGACGGCATCATCGTCGAGTTCCGCAGCTTCGTGCTGCGAGGCAACGTGGTGGACCTGGCGGTGGCGATCGCCATCGGTGCCGCGTTCACCGCCGTGGTGGCCTCGCTGACCGCAGCGTTCATCACCCCGCTGATCGGCGCCATCTTCGGCTCGAAGAGCACCTTCGATCACCTCTCGTTCACGATCAACCACTCGACCTTCGTCTACGGGCTCTTCATCAACGCGCTCATCACGTTCCTGATCACCGCCACGGTGCTCTTCTTCTTCGTGGTCAAGCCGATCGGCAACCTGTTGACCCGCCTTGGGATGGCCCCCGCCTCGCCGCCGGAGAAGGCGGCGTGCCCGGCCTGTCTCACCGAGATCCCCATCGCGGCCACCCGCTGCTCGGCCTGCACGACCGAGCTCGAGCCCTCGTGGGCTCCTCCGAAGGACTAGCTCAGCCCCGCTGGCGCGCCACCTCGTACATCGCCACCGCGCCAGCCACGGAGGCGTTGAGCGACGAGAGCGCACCCACCTGCGGGATCGAGGCCAAGGTCGTGCAGCGACGGCGACTCAGCGCCGCCAAGCCCTTGTCCTCCGAGCCGATGACCAGCGCCACCGGTCGGTCGTCGAGCTCGAGGTCCCAGAGGGATTGGCGAGCCTCGCCGGCGAGGCCCACGACGTGCACGCCTGCCTTGGCCAGCCGGTCGAGCGCGCTCGGCACACCGGGCACCGAGCAGAAGCGCAGGTGCTCGATCGCGCCGGCCGCCACCTTGGCCACCGTGGGCGAGACCCGAGCAGAGCGGTGGCGAGGCAGGATCACGCCGGTCACACCGGTGCCGTCAGCGCTTCGAAGGAGCGAGCCGACGTTGTGAGGATCGGTCAGCCCGTCGCACACGAGGAGGAACGGCACGGGTCCCTCGCCGCTGAGCAGCTCATCGAGCTCCACCGAGACCAGCGGCTTCGCATGAGCCACGACGCCCTGGTTGGACTCGGTGGCCGCCTGACGATCGAGCCGAGCGCGGGGCACCACCTCGAGGGGGGTGCGAGTCGACCGGCACAGCTCCTCGATCCGGTCGAGCTGCTCGGAGGGATCGAGCTCCGCAGCCATGAGGACCTTGGCCACGGGACGGCGGCGAGCCTCCAAGAGCTCGAGGACTGCTCTGCGGCCTTCGACCTGGTCTCCACCGAGATCAGAGCCACCCTTCGAGCCCCGAGAGGGTCCCGGACCCGCTCGTCGAGCGCCGGTGCCACGGCCTTTGGTCCCAGGGGGGCCGCTTCGTCGAGCGCCGGGCGGACGAGGTCTCTTGCGAGGCGCGGCGCTCACGAGGCTGCCACCAGAGCGACAGCCAGCGCCGCGATGCCCTCGGATCGTCCGAGCGCTCCCAAGTGCTCCGTGGTCGTCGCCTTGACCGAGACGGGAGCCCCGAGCCTCGCTCGAGAGGATCTGCGCCATCGCTCCCATGTGCTCGGCCAGCTTCGGTGCCTGGGCCACGATCGTGACGTCGGCGGAGACGGCCTCGAAGCCGGCGTGCTCCAGCTTCGCCACCACCTGGTCCAAGAGCAGGAGGCTCGAGATGCCTCTCGATGCCTCGTCGTCGTCGGGGAAGTGTCGACCGAGATCACCGAGCCCCGCTGCGCCGAGCAGGGCGTCAGCCAGTGCGTGCGTGGCCGCGTCAGCATCAGAGTGACCCTCCAGGCCCTTGGCGCCGGGGATGACGACACCTCCGAGCACCAGGACTCGCTCGGGATCGCTGCTGAAGGCGTGGACGTCGAGCCCCTGGCCGATGCGCATCATCGGCCTGCCAGGTGGTGCTCGGCGGCCTCGAGGTCCAGCGCGCTCGTCAGCTTCGTGTTGGTCGCTTCTCCGTCGACCACGAGGACGAGCCCTCCGGCCGCTTCGACGAGCGCCGCGTCGTCGGTGGCGTCGGGCGCTCCGGCGTGCGCCTTCTCGAGCGCGTCGACCCGGAAGGCCTGGGGCGTCTGGACGGCGACGAGCGAGCTCCGATCGAGCGTGGCGATCACCCGTCGATGCGCTCCTCGGCCGTCGACCTGCTTGATCGTGTCGGTGACCGCGACGGCGCAGATCGCACCGTCCGCGTCGTCAGCGTCGAGGGCGCCGAGCGACGCGCTCGAAGAGCGCTTCGGAGGCGAGAGGTCGGGCCGCGTCGTGGATGACCACCAGCGCCGCGCCCTCGTCGATGACGGCCAGGCCGGCTCGCACCGACGCTGCTCGGGTGGCACCGCCCGCGACCACCCGGTCGGCGCCGTGGTCGTCGCGGGTGCCTTCCGGCGCCACCAGGACGACCTCAGCGGCGACGGAGCGACAGGCCTCGATCGAGCGACGAGCGACGGAGGTCCCCCCGAGGGAGGCGAACTGCTTGAGGCCGCCGAACCGGGTGCCTCGTCCACCGGCGACCACGATCGCCGAGACCCTCTCGTTAGGGGAGGGCATCGGTCAGTCGCTGCTCGGCAGTCTCCTCGTCCACGTTGAGCGCAAAGGTGAGCTCTGAGACCAGGATCTGACGAGCACGGCTGAGCATGCGCTTCTCACCCGCGGAGAGGCCCTTGTCCTTGTCGCGGATGGAGAGGTTTCGCACCACCTCGGCCACCTGGTAGATGTCACCAGAGCGGAGCTTCTCGGAGTGGTTCTTGTAGCGGCGTGACCAGTTGGTCGGCATGCGCGCTTCTTTCTTGCGCAGCACAGCGAAGACCTCTTCGACCTCTTCGTCGTTGATGACCTCACGCAGGCCCACACCTTCGGTGTTGTCAGCGGGCACCATCAGGGTCAGATCCCCGTAGGCCAGACGGAGCACCAAGTACTCCTTCTTCTCGCCGAACGCCACGCGCTTCTCGCGCTTCTCGACGATGGCGGCCCCGTGATGGGGGTAGACAACCTTGTCTCCAACCTTGAACAACGTGGGATTCCTCTCACCTGGATGGCGGTCTCACAGGCTGAGTGGTCGCGAGACGTCAGAACGTGAGGCTGCTGGTCGGTGCCGGTATCAAGGGGGATACCGGGGCTTACCGGGTGAACCATTGTACCAGCCCGCTCTCGCCGCGGTGCCGGCGTCGGGGCGTCAGCGGCCGTTGCCCGCCAGCTCGCCGAGACGGCTCAAGACAGCCTCGATCGACGCCGCCCGTGCGTGGCCCACGCCCTCGACCGATTCGAGCTCGGCCGTCGTCGCCCCACGAAGCTCGGCTGAAGCTCCCGAAGCGCGCCACCAGGCGCTCCGTCAGGACCCCCGAGAGGCGGGGCACGCTCTGGAGCGCCCGATAGCCCCGAGAGCTCAAGACCTCCTCGGGCGCCCCGCCGATCTCGAGCAGCTCGGCGTAGGCGCCACCGCTGTGGATGTCATCACCGCCGAGGGCGCGCATCGCAGCCCAGACCTCGACCGCCCGCACGGTGGGTCGCTCATCGCTCACGACCACGTAGTCCGACACCACGCCCAGGGCCGAGCTCTCGACCCCTCCGACCAGCTCCGAGAGCTGCAAGGCGATCAAGCGGCCGTCGAAGCCCAGCTCGACGAGCTCCTCGGCCACCTCGTCGGCGATCCTGGCCATGATCGAGGCGGGCTGCAGCACGTCGACGACGTCGTCGATGCTGACCTGCGAGGCGAGCTCTGCTGCGGTCAAGACGGCCAAGCCGGCGTCGAAGCGCTCCCGGAAGCGCTGCATGGTGGCCAGCGCCTGGCTGGCGCGATCGATGAGCCGAGCGGGGGGCTGCAGGGTGCGCTTGGCGTCGCCGACGAAGACGCTGATGGTCGACATCGCCGCTGACACGGTGATCACACCGATCCCGAGGCTCCGGGCCACCCGCTCGGCCGTGCGGTGCCGTGTCCCGGTCTCTGAGGTGGGGACCGACGCCTTGGGGGTGAGGTGCACGTTGGCTCGAGCGATCCGTCCCGCGTCTCGTGCCAAGACGATGGCCCCGTCCATCTTGGCCAGCTCGCTCAGGCGCTGCGGGGTGAACTCGGCGTCGAGGAGGAAGCCGCCGGTCGAGACACCGAGCACGTGCGGGTCATCGCTGAGCACGATCAAGCAGCCCCGGCGAGCCTGGAGGATCCGATCCAACCCGGCGCGCAGCGGCGTGCCCGGCGCGCACAGCGCCAGCGTCTCGACCATCGAGGTGTGCTGCAACTCGGCCATCCTCCGAAACCTACCCGGATGATGTGAACGAGAGCAGGCTGGTCGATGAACGGCGTGCTAACGATTCGACGCCGAATGGGCGTGCACCGCAGCGACGAGCTCGGAGACGGTCGAGACCTCCACGCCGGTCACCCCCGGGGGCACCTCGGTGCCCGGTGGGATCAGCGCGATGTCGAGCCCGACGCGCGCTGCTTCCTCGAGGCGCCGCCGAGCCGAGAGGACCGAGCGGACCGAGCCCGTGAGCCCCACCTCGCCGACCGAGACCACGCGTGCGTCGAGCGGGGCTCCGAAGAAGGCCGAGACGATGGCGGCCAGCACGGCTGCATCGACCGCCGGCTCCGTGGCCCGCACGGCTCCCGAGCAGGCCACGAACAGATCGCTGTGCGCGATGCCAAGGTCGCAGTGGGCGTCGAGGACGGCGCCCAGCTGACGCAGCCTGGTGGCCGAGACGCCCTGCGCGACCCGGGCCGGCGAGGACACCGCTGGGGTGACCAGGGCTTGGATCTCGACGACCAGCGGTCTGAGGCCTTCGGCCAGGACGGTGGCCACGCTCCCGGGCAGGGCCTCGCCCCGCTCGGCCAGCATCGTGGCCGACGGGTCATCGACGGAGACGAGGCCATCGGCCCCGAGCTCCAAGATGCCGACCTCGCCGGCGGGACCGAAGCGGTGCTTGATGGTGGTGACCACCCGTCGGCTGTGATGGCGATCTCCCTCGATCATCACCACGGTGTCGACCAGGTGCTCGAGGGCACGGGGGCCAGCGAGGTCTCCGTCCTTGGTCACGTGACCGACCAGCAAGAGGGCGATCTGTCGGCGACGGGCGATGGTGCTCAGCTGCTCGGCGGCCTGACGCACCTGGGCGACCCCGCCAGAGAGGCTCCGAAGCGTCGAGTCCGTCATCGTCGAGACCGAGTCGACCACGCAGAGCGTGGCGTCGGTCGTCTCCAGGGCGGCGAGTGCCTCAGAGAGATCAGAGGTGGCGAGCACCGCCACCTCAGCGGTGCCGCCACCGAGCCTCGTGGTGCGTCGAGCGACCTGGGTCAGGCTCTCCTCGGCCGCCACGACGAGCGCCGAGTGGCCGGTGGCCGCAGCGAAGACGGCCAGCTGCGTGCACAGCGTCGACTTGCCGATCCCCGGTGTGCCTGAGACCAAGGTGACCGAGCCGGGCTCGAGCCCACCTCCGAGTACCCGCTCGATCTCTGAGAGACCGAGCGGGATGACCGAGCCGTAGGCGATGGTGGCTTCGCGCACCATCGTGGGCTGGAGCGTGGCCGTGGGCGCGAGGGGATCAGCCGTCGCTTCTTCGAGCGTGTTCCACTCGTCGCAGGTCGTGCACTGGCCCGTCCATCGCAGCGCCGTCGCCCCACACGAGGTGCAGCGAAAGCGCTCAGGTCGAGGGGCCACAAGGCCTCATGTTAGAGAGCAGGTGTGACGGATCGATGGACCCGTCTGCTCACTCTGCGCCCGAGGCGCTCCCTGCCAGCTCGACGGCCGGAGCCTCGAAGCCGTCGATCGAGGAGAACACGAACTCAGGACCATCGTCCCCGTCCGCCACGTCCACGACGATGGTCTCGCCCACGCGGAACTCCTTCCAGAGCAGCCGCTCGCTGAGCGCATCTTCGATGTTGCTCTGGATGGCACGGCGCAACGGCCGAGCGCCCAGCTGCGGGTCGTAGCCCTTCTCCGCCAGCAGCTCTCGAGCGGCTCGCGAGATCTCGAAGCCGATGCCCTGGAGGCTCAGCTGCTCCGCCGTCTTGGCCAAGAGGAGATCAGCGATCTCGATGACCTCGCCCTTGGTGAGCTCGTGGAAGACGATGGTGTCGTCGATCCGGTTCAAGAACTCCGGGCGGAAGTGCGCCTTGAGCGCCTCGTTGACCTTCATCTTCATCCGCTCATAGGTCACGGACTCCGAGGTCTTCGAGAACCCGAGGTTGGCCTTGCGCAGATCAGCGGTCCCCAAGTTGGAGGTCATGATCAGCACGGTGTTCTTGAAGTCGACGCTGCGCCCCTGGCTGTCGGTCAGACGGCCGTCTTCGAGGATCTGGAGCAGGGTGTTGAAGACGTCAGGGTGAGCCTTCTCGACCTCGTCGAAGAGCACGACGCTGAACGGCTTGCGCCGAACGGCCTCGGTGAGCTGGCCGCCCTCTTCGTAGCCGACGTAGCCCGGAGGGGAGCCGACGAGCCGGCTCACGGTGTGCTTCTCCATGTACTCAGACATGTCGAGCTGGATCAGCGCGTCCTCGTCGTCGAAGAGGAACTCGGCCAAGGTCTTGGCCAGCTCGGTCTTGCCGACGCCGGTGGGGCCCAGGAAGATGAACGAGCCCGCGGGACGCTTCGGGTCCTTGAGACCCGCTCGGGTGCGTCGGATCGCCTTCGACAGCGCCGTGATGGCCTCTTCTTGGCCGATGATCCGCTTGTGCAGCTCGTCTTCCATGCGAAGCAGCTTGGCGGTCTCCTCCTCGGTCAGGCGGTAGACGGGGATGCCCGTCCAGTTCGCCAGCACCTCGGCGATGACCTCTTCGTCGACGACGTCGAAGAACTCGACGCCCTCTGCCCGGAGCTCCGCCTCTTGGCTCTCCTTGGCCTCGAGGCGCTCCTTCTCCTGATCAGCCAGCTTGCGAGCCTGCTCGAAGGCGCCCTTCTCGATGGCGGCCTCCTTGTCGACGCGAAGCCTGTGTGATCTCCTCGTCCAAGCTGCGATGCGTGGAGGGCACGTCCATGCGGCGGATGCGCAGGCGGCTGCCCGCCTCGTCGATCAGGTCGATGGCCTTGTCCGGCAGGAACCGATCAGCGATGTAGCGATCAGACAGGTTGGCCGCGGCCACCAGCGCCTGGTCGGTGATCGTGACCGAGTGGTGCGACTCGTAGCGGTCGCGCAGACCCTTCAAGATGTCGATCGTCAGCGCCACCGTCGGCTGCTCCACCTTGACCGGCTGGAACCGGCGCTCCAAGGCGGCGTCCTTCTCGACGTGCTTGCGGTACTCGTCGAGCGTGGTCGCGCCCACGGTCTGGAGCTCGCCGCGAGCGAGCATCGGCTTCAAGATCGACGCTGCGTCGATCGCACCTTCGGCGGCACCCGCACCCACCAGGGTGTGGATCTCGTCGATGAACAAGATGATGTCGCCGCGCGTGCGGATCTCCTTGAGCACCTTCTTCAGGCGCTCTTCGAAGTCACCGCGGTAGCGGCTGCCTGCCACCAGGGCGCCCAGGTCGAGGGTGTAGAGCTGCTTGTCCTCGAGCGTGTCGGGAACCTTGCCCGCCACGATCTTCTGAGCCAAGCCCTCGACGATGGCCGTCTTGCCCACACCCGGCTCTCCGATGAGCACCGGGTTGTTCTTGGTCCGTCTCGAGAGCACCTGCATGACGCGCTCGATCTCTTTCTCACGACCGACCAACGGATCGAGCTTGCCGTCGCGGGCGAGCTGGGTGAGGTTGCGACCGAACTGGTCGAGCACGGCCGAGCCAGTGCCCGCCTCAGCCGAGGGGGTGGCGCCAGGCGCCGAGCCGACGGCCTCTTTGCCTTGGTAGCCGCTCATCATCTGGATGACCTGCTGGCGAACACGACCGAGGTCGGCGCCGAGCGAGACCAGGACCTGGGCGGCGACGCCCTCGCCCTCACGGACGAGGCCGAGGAGCATGTGCTCGGTCCCGATGTAGGAGTGACCGAGCTGCAGCGCCTCGCGCAGGGACAGCTCGAGCACCTTCTTGGCGCGCGGCGTGAACGGCGGGGACCCCGTCGGGGGCGTGCCCGTCATGCCAATCGTCTCTTCGACCTTCTCGCGAACTGACTCAAGGGTGATCCCGAGCGAGTCCAGCGCCTTGGCGGCGACGCCCTCGCCCTCGTGGATGAGTCCCAACAGGATGTGCTCCGTGCCGATGAAACTGTGATTCAGCAGCCTGGCTTCTTCCTGCGCCAGCACGAGCACCCTTCGGGCCCGGTCAGTGAAGCGCTCGAACAACTGCCCACCTCCGCTCTTGTGGCTTCGTACATCGAGTGTACCGGGACCGGAGGCGTTCCAGACCTACGGGGGGTGGGAACCTCAATGACGAGCACTGTGCAGCGTGCGCCTATCGTGAGGGAGATGGATGCCCTCGAGATCCTGGCCATGCCTGCCGTCGCCGATGACATGGCTCGCTTCGAGCCCCTGCTCGCCGAATCTGTCGAGATCGGTGACGAGTTCCTCGATGACATCACCACCCATCTGATCAAGGCGGGCGGGAAGCGGTTGCGTCCCGTCCTGGCCATCGCGTCGGCCACCGGCGGCACTCGGGCAGCTTCGCCTCAGGATCTGCTCGGAGGCGTCTCCTTGGAGCTGATGCACCTCGCTTCGCTCTATCACGATGACGTCATGGACGAGGCCGACGTGCGACGCAGCGTCGAGAGCGTGAACTCTCGCTACTCGAACATCGTCGCCATCGTGGCCGGCGACTTCCTCATGGCCCGCTCGGCGGCGATCGCCGCCAGCCTGGGCGTCGAGGTCGCGCGCCTCTTGGCCGACACCTTGGCGCTGCTCACCCGCGGCCAGGTCTCTGAGGTCCGCACCGCCTACTCGGTCGAGCGGACCATCGACGAGTACTACGAGGCCATCGGCGGCAAGACCGCCTCGCTGATGGCCTCGGCGTGCCAGGTCGGTGCCCTCACCGCGGGGCTCGGCGATGACGCCTTCGTCGCCCTCGGGGCCTTCGGCACCGAGCTCGGCCTGGTCTTCCAGCTGCGAGACGACATCTTGGACATCACCGCGGTGGGGGGCGAGCTCGGCAAGCCCGCCGGTCAGGACCTCGCCGAGGGCATCTACACGCTGCCCGTGCTCTACGCCCTCGAAGACCCCGCCGTGAGCGCCGAGCTCGGGGTGATCTTGGGTGGTCCACTCGGCGAGCCAGAGCGTGAGAAGGCCCGCAGCCTGGTCGCCGCCTCGAACGGCGTGGCCCGTTCGTTGGACCAGGCTCGCCGGCACGCTGCCCAAGCAGGCGATCTGGCGGGCTCGCTCGAGTCCCCGGTGCTCGCCGCAGGCTTCGCTGCCTTGGCCCAAGAGCTCCTGGTCGACCTGCCGAGCTAGTCGCGTCGAGTCCCCAGGTCGAGCCTCTCGGTCATGGCCTCGGGTGCGAACCGGACGTCGGCACCGACGTCCCCCGGCCCTCTAGTCTTCGGACCAGCAGACGAGGCGGGGGCGTCGACGCTGCTCGGAGGTGGAGGCGAGAGAGCTCGCGCACCGTCGAGGTTCGAGATGGTGCCTCCCCACTAGTGACGGAGGCAGCGAGTGACACTCCCCCTTGACGGCATCAAGGTCGTCGACTTCTCAGACAACGGCTTCGTGCCCTCGGGGGCGGCCGCGCTCGGTGACTTCGGCGCCGACGTGATCAAGATCGAGCGGCCGATCGGCGACCCGATGCGACGCATCATCTCGTCGGGCATCGTCCCCACGGTCAACGGCTACGACTTCCTCTTCGAGCTGGTGAACCGCAACAAGCGAGACATCGCTCTCAACGTCGAGACCGACGAAGGTCGCGAGATCTTCGAGAAGCTCATCGCGTGGGCTGACGTCTACATCACCAACCAGCTCCCCCGGGTCAGAGCCAAGCTCCACACCGATCCGGCGGACCTCTTCGCCATCAACCCCTCGCTGGTCTTCGCCAAGGGACACGGCCAAGGTCAGAAGGGGCCCGACGCAGGCGCAGGCGGCTACGACGGCGTGAGCTACTGGGCCCGGGGAGGCATGGCGCACGCGCTGACCCCACCGGGGGCTGCGCAGCTCACCAACCCGAGGCCCGCCATGGGCGACATCCCCTCGGGCTTCAACCTGGCGGCGGGCATCTGCGCAGGCCTCGTCCACGTGCTGCGCACCGGCGAGGGCATCGTGGTCGACACCGCCCTGCTCAACACCGCCACCTGGACCCTCGGTCCCGACCTCGCCTACAGCTCGCTGTCAGGCCAGGAGCTGAACTTGGCGGTCGACCCCAACGCGGTGTCGTCCCCGCTGCGAAGCCAGTACAAGACCAAGGACGACCGCTTCGTCTCGCTCATGATGATCGTTGAGGCCAACTACTGGCCACAGGCCTGTCGGGCGCTGGATCTGCCCGAGCTGATCGAGCCCTACCTGGACCCTGAGGTCCGCGAGGCAGCGTGGGGAGAGCTCACCCCCAAGTTCAAGGCCAAGATCGCTGGCTGGACGAAGGCCGAGCTCGACGACCGGCTCCGCGCCGAGGGCTGCATCTACGCCTTCATCGCCGCCCCCATCGAGGTCATCGACGATCCGGCGGTCCAGGCCAACGGCTACCTGATGCAGCACCCTCGTGACGACATCAAGCTGTCGGCTCCCCCGGTCCAGTTCGATGACACGCCCCACCAGATCCGACGCCCCGCACCGGGCCTCGGGGAGCACAGCGTCGAGGTCCTCGAGCTGCTCGGCTACGACCAGGCGACCATCGAGCATCTCGTCGAGAACGGCACCGTCTTGACTGAGGCGCCGTCTTGACTGAGGCACCGTCTTGACTGAGGCGCCGTCTTGACCGAGGCACCGTCTTGACTGAGGCGCCGTCCCGCGAAGGGCACAGGGACGCGTCGATGCCCTGCCTGAGGAACGGTTCAGACAGGGCATCGAGGGTGGCCTTCATCGGCCTCACGGCCACGAGAGCCGACGAGGAGATCGTCCGGCGCTAGGCCGCCGTGCTCAGCCGCACTTGGCGGTGATGAGTCCCGAGACCGTGCCGAGATCGGTGCGCAGCGTGGTCCCCTTCTGGATCCAGTTGTCGAGCACGGTCACGAGGGCGGTCCGACCGTTGGTCTGCGCCTTCTGCTCGGCGGTCTGAAGCTTGGCCAGCTTGGCATCGAGCCACGACTCGGCCTTCGTGATGTGCGCTTGATCGGTGGCTGCTCTCGTGCAGCTGAAGCTGGCCGGCAGCGCGTTGGCGTTGGCGATGGCCTCGATCTTCGCCACCTCGACGGCACGGCGAAGGACGTGGTGGCGACTCGCGCGGACCTGCGCGCTGGCCGTCTGGGCTGAGGCAGGATGCGTGGTCGAGGCTCCAGCCAGGGTGGCGACGCCGGCCACGCCGGCGACGCCAGCCAGTCCGACACCAGCGAGCTGCAGTGGTTTGGTGAGCTTCATCTCTTCCTCCATCACTCTCGGCGCTGGGATGCCACCGCCGTCTGTCGACCATTGTGAGCATCAGCCATAAGGGGAGCGACCGCGAGAACTAAGAGTGGGCTAAGAACCCCGAACGCCCCTGGTCACAAGCGCCAGCGACGGGTGCGGCACCGTGGGCCGGCCGCCTCAGATCGGCTTGAGGGTGGGGAAGGCGATGATCTCGCGGATGTTGGCCGAATCGGTCAGCAGCATGGCCAGCCGGTCGACGCCGAGTCCCATCCCGGCCGTGGGCGGCAGCCCGTGCTCCAAGGCTCGGAGGAACTCCTCGTCGAGGACCATGGCCTCGTCGTCGCCCGCTGCGTGGGCTGCTGCTTGGGCTTCGAAGCGGCCCCGCTGGTCATCAGGATCGGTGAGCTCGGAGAAACCGTTGATGAGCTCTCTGCCGGCGACGATGGTCTCGAAGCGCTCGGTGAGCTCAGGGTCGTCACGGTGTCGCCGAGCGAGTGGCGAGGTCTCAGCGGGGTGCTCGGTCACGAAGGTCGGCTGGACCAAGGTGTGCTCGACCAGCTCTTCGAAGAGGTGCGCCAAGAGGGAGCCTGGCCCCCAGGCCTCGTGGACCTCGATGCCGGCCTTGGTGGCCAAGGCCGCGAGCTCCGAGCGATCGGTGTGCACCGAGACGTCGTGGCCGAGCGCGCTCGAGACCAGCTCAGCCATGGTGGCCCGACGCCACGGCGGTGCCAGCTCGATCTGCTCGCCCTGGTAGCTGACGGCCATCGCGCCGGTCACGTCGAGGGCGACGCCGGCCACCAGCTCTTCGAGCAGGTCCATCATCCCGAAGTAGTCCATGTAGGCGGCGTAGGCCTCGACGGTGGTGAACTCCGGGTTGTGCCGTGGGCTGATCCCCTCGTTGCGGAAGAGCCGCCCCAGCTCGAAGACGCGCTCGAAGCCTCCGACCACCAGGCGCTTGAGATAGAGCTCGGGTGCGATGCGGAGGTAGAAGTCGGCGTCCAAGGCGTTGTGGTGCGTGACGAAGGGTCGAGCGACGGCCCCTCCGGGGATGGGGTGGAGGATCGGGGTCTCGACCTCGTCGAAGCCCATCGCCCAGAGCCGCTCTCGCAGCGAGCGCACCGTGGCTGCGCGGCGACGCAGGTTCTCTCGCGACGACTCGTTCGCCCAGAGGTCGACCTCTCGCTGGCGATAGCGCGTCTCGGTGTCGGTGACCCCGTGCCACTTGTCACCGAAGCCCCGGCGAGCCTCGGCCAGCAGCGTCCACGTCGCCACCTTCACGCTCAGCTCGCCGCGCTTGGTCCGGATGACCTCGCCGGTGGCCCCCACCCAGTCACCGAGCGAGAGCTTGGCGAAGGCGTCGTAGTCCTCGGTCGCAGCGCTCAGAGCGAAGAGCTGGATCTCGCCGCTCGAATCGCGCAGGGTCCCGAAGCTGAGCTTGCCCTGGCCCCGCAGCAGCATCAGGCGCCCAGCGACGCCGACGGTGACGCCGGACTCCTCACCGACGTCGAGGTGGCCGAAGCGCTCGAGGAGCTCGGCCGTGGTCGCCGTGCGATCAAAGGTGTAGGGGATGCTCACCGGTCTCCTTCGACGTTGCGCTCAAAGACGATGCGCAGACCGTAGAGCGTGAGCCACGGCTCGACGTGATCGACCGACTTGGCGTAGGGCGCGATCAGCGCGGAGAGCCCGCCGGTGGCGACCACGGTGGCGGGGCCCAGGATCTCCCGGAACCGCTCGCACATGCCGTCGACCTGTGCTGCGAACCCGTAGAGCACCCCTGACTGGATCGACTCGGCCGTCGAGCGACCGATGACGCTGGTGGGCTCGACCAGCTCGACGCTGCGCAGCGCGGCGGCGTGGCGATAGAGCGCCTCCATCGAGATCGCCACGCCCGGGGTGATCGCGCCGCCCAGGTACTCGCCCGCCTCGCTCACCGCCTCGAAGGTGGTGGCCGTGCCGAGGTCGACGATGATGGTGGGACCGCCGTAGAGGTCGTGGGCGGCCACCGCGTCGGCCACGCGGTCGGGGCCCACCTCTTTGGGGTTGTCGTAGAGGATCGGCATCCCGGAGCGCACGCCAGGGCCGAGCACCACCAAGGGGAGCTCGGGGAACCACCGCTCCGCCATGAGGCGGATCGCTCCGGTGAGCGCCGGAGCGGAGGAGGAGACCGCGATGCCACCGACGGTCGTGGCGATGTCCAAGCCCTCGAGATCGAGCAGCTGGGTGAGGAGCACGGCGAGCTCATCGGGGGTCCGGGTGGTCACGGTGGAGAGCCGCCAGTGGTGGGTCAGGCCGTGGGCCGACTCCGCCGAGGTGACCGCGCCCCACGTGGCCTCATCGGTCTCGACCGGGTCATCGCCCTCTGTTCGGAAGAGCCCGATCACCGTCTCGGTGTTGCCCACGTCCATGGCGAGGAGCATCAGGCGTCATCCCTCGTGAGATCGAGGCCCAGATCCAGGTTGGTCACGGTGTGGGTCAGCGCTCCCATGCTGATCAGGTCCACGCCCACCTCGGCGTAGCTCGGGGCGGTGGCCAGGGTGATCCCGCCTGAGACCTCGATCAAGATCGCCGGTGCGATCGAGCGAGCGAGCCTGGCCGCGTCCCGAGCCTCCTCAGGCGTCATGTTGTCGAGCAGCACCGAGGTCGCTCCGGCCTTCGCCGCCTCGGCCACCTGGTCTTCGGCGTCGCACTCGACCTCGACGTTGCGACCGGGCCAGGTCGAGCGCGCACGGGCCACCGCTTGGGTGATGCTGAGCGCGCCGAGGTGGTTGTCCTTGAGCAAGATCCCGTCGGAGAGGTTGGCCCGGTGGTTGGAGCCTCCCCCGGCTCGCACCGCCGCCTTCTCGAGGGCGCGCAAGCCCGGGGTGGTCTTGCGGGTGTCGATCACCAGGGTGCTCGGCGACACCGCTCGCACGGCAGCGACCACCTTGGCGGTCTGGGTGGCGATGCCCGAGAGGTGGCCCAAGAAGTTGAGCGCGGTCCGCTCGGCCGAGAGGATCGGTGCCATCGGGCCGTGCACGGTGGTCACGACGTCACCGGGTGCCACCGCGGTGCCGTCGGGGGCCACCACGGTGACCTCGATGGTCGGGTCGAGCTGGAAGAAGGCCTCGAGGCAGCACGCCTGGCCGGCGATGACACCGTGCTCGCGCGCCACGACCGCCAGCGTCGCCGTCACACCCTCGTCGAGCAGTGCGGCGGTCAGATCGCCGAGCGGCTCGAGGTCCTCGGCCAGGGCTCTGCGCACCGCCTCGACCACCGCGCTGCGGGCCGGCGGGACGATCACGGGCCCACCTGCTGGACGAGCCGGCACTCGAAGGAGGGCTCCGTGCGAGGGAAGTCGACCCGGAAGTGGCCGCCCCTGCTCTCGGCGCGGGCCAGGGCGCCGCGGAGCACCGCTTCAGCCACCAGCACGATGCTGTCGCGCTCAGCGTCGCGGATCGAGCGGGGCGGCCCTGCGGCCTTGAGCGCTTCGACGACGACGAGCGCGTCGGCCATCTCGTCAGGCTGACGGACGACGCCCGCGCCCGAGGTCATCGCCTGTTGGACCGCAGCGATGTCGTCGTCAGGCATCCCACGATCCTCGCGCACCGTGCCGCGGGGCCAGGTGCTCGCAGGCAACGTCGGGGGAAGCCGCCGCACGCCGATCTGGCCACCGTCGCCGAGCAGCGCTTCGAGCGCGCCGGTGGGGCGAGGCCCACGCCCGCCCCCGCTGATGGCCTCGGCGACACGAGCGCCGAAGACGAGCCCCTCGAGCAGCGAGTTCGACGCCAGGCGGTTCGCGCCGTGGACCCCCGCATCAGCCGTCTCGCCGACCGCCCAGAGCCCGTCGATGGTGGTCGCTCCGTCGAGGTCCACGAGCACGCCGCCCGCCAGGTGGTGTGCGGCGGGGGCGACCGGCAGCCAGTCCGTCGCCGGATCGAGCCCGATGCCCTTCAAGGTCTGATCAAGGCTCGGGAAGCGCTTGTCGAAGTCGTCGAGCACGGTCACGTCGAGCCAGGCGTGGCGAGAGCCCGACTTGGCCCCGGCCGCCACGATGGCCCGGGCGACGACGTCGCGAGGGGCGAGCTCGTCGACGAAGCGCTCGCCTGCCGCGTCCCGCAGGAGCGCCCCATGGCCGCGGAGCGCCTCAGAGAGCAGAGGTCGAGGCGCGAGGTCCACGTCGAGGGCCGTCGGGTGGAACTGGACGAACTCCACGTCAGCAATGGCCGCTCCGGCCCGCAGCGCCACGGCGATCCCGTCGCCCGTCGCTCCGGTGGGGTTGGTCGTCACCGAGTAGAGCTGCCCGGCGCCACCGGTGGCCAAGACGACGTGCTCGGTGCGCAGGTGGACCTGGCTCCCCTCGCCCTGGAGGACCACACCCTCCACGCCGCGCTCGCCGATCTCGACGGCGAGCCCCGCATGGCGCTCGAGGATCCGCACACCGGCGGCCTCGGCTCCGGCCTCCAAGGTGCGCTGGACCTCGACCCCGGTGGCAGCGCCTCCGGCGTGCAGGACGCGAGCGGCAGAGTGGCCACCCTCTCGAGCCAGCGCCAGCGCTCCATCGGCCTCTCGATCGAAGTCGGCACCGAGCTCGATGAGCTCCTCGACGCGCCGGGGGCCCTCTTCGACCAGGATCGAGACGGCGACCTCGTCACAGAGCCCGGCACCCGCCTTGAGCGTGTCGGCGGCGTGGAGCCCGACCGAGTCACCCGAGGCGTCGACCACCGCAGCGACGCCGCCTTGGGCCCAGGCCGTCGCGGTGGCCCCGCTCTCGCCTTTGGTCGCCACCACCACGCTCAAGCCCTGGCGGGCCATCCGGATCGCCGTGCTGAGCCCGGCGACGCCTGAGCCGATGACCACCACGTCGACCTCACGGGTGCTCACGAGGCTCGTCCGACGCTGGCCCCTGCGTTGTCGATGAGCCGGACCCCCTCGACGTCGGCTGCCACCAGCAGCCGAAGCTCCTGGCCTGGGGCGAGCGTGGCAGGCCGCTCGAGCGTCGTCGGGTCCACCGCGGCAGCGTAGAAGAGCGCCGCGCCCCGCTGGGCCTCCACGATCGAGGTCATCGCCCCTTCGACCTCGTCGAGCGGGGCGCCGGCGGCCGAGCGCGCCTGGCCCGTGGCCAGTGCTCGGCTGAGCGAGAGCGCCGCTCGACGGCCCTCGGGGCTCAAGCGCGCGTTGCGGCTCGAGAGCGCGAGACCGTCATCTTCTCGGATGATCGGGCAGCCCACGATGCGGCTCGAGAGCCCGAGGTCCGCGACCATCTGGCGCACGACGCAGACCTGCTGGAAGTCCTTCTCCCCGAAGTAGGCCAGGTCGGGGGTGGTGAGGTTGAGCAACAGCAGCACCACGGTGGCCACGCCGTCGAAGTGGCCGGGGCGATCCGAGCCCTCGAAGCCGAGCGCCAGCCCACCGGCCCGGACCGACGTGGTCGGCAGCGCGGGGAAGTCCGGGTACATCTCGGTGACCGAGGGGGCAAAGACCAGATCGCACCCGGCACCCTCGAGCAGCTCGAGGTCAGCCGCCAGTGATCTCGGGTAGTGCTCGAGATCAGCGGCATCGCCGAACTGGATCGGGTTGACGAAGATCGACGCCGCCACCTGGTCGCACTCGCCAGCCGCTCGCACCACGAGCGATCGATGACCTTCGTGCAGGGCCCCCATGGTGGGCACCAGGCCCAGGCTCGAGCCAGCACGGCGCGCGCTCTCACACGCAGCGCGCCACTCGGCGCGACTCTCGATGAGCTGCATGGTCAGGTGGTCAAGGCCACCGAGGGGGCGCGCACCTCTGGTCGCTCGTCGACAGGCTCGTCGGCCTGGTCGCCAGGCAGCTCGTCGACCACGGTGGCGTCGGGGAGGAGCGAGGCGGTCGCCGCCAGGTCGACGACGAGCCCGACGCCAGCTCGGTAGCCGGCGCGCTCGGCCTCGGGCAGCGCAGCCAGGTGGTGCTCGACGGTCACCCAGTCACCTCGAGCGGCAGGGCCGGTGAGCGCGCTCTTCGGTCCCAAGACCGCCACGTCCTCGACGGCGCAGCGGGCCAGATCCAAGAACGCCTCGACGGGCAGCCCTGCTTGAGCGGCGATCCGCTCGACCTGGCCCATCAGCGCCACCACGTGGTTCGCGGCCACGCTCGCGGCTGCGTGATAGAGCGCCCTGTCCTCGTCGGCGACCACGACGGTGGTCCCACCCAGCGACGACGCCAGCTCTCGCGCCACCGGGTCGCCGGCGACGGCGAAGGTCACCCCCGAGAGGAGCCGCTTGGCACCGAGCTCCGCAGTCGGCAGCGGGACGAGCGGATGGAGGGCAGCGCGCCGTGGGTGACCGGCGAGGACGTCGAGGCCCAAGGAGCCCGAGAGATGGAGGACCACGCAGTCCTTCGACGGGGTGATCGAGGCGGCGACCTCAGCGATGGTGCGATCGGGCGTGGCGATGATCACCACGTCGACGCCGTCGGTGGCCTGGCTGAGCGAGACCCCTCGGGTCAGCGGTCCTCGCACGTCATGCCCCACCGTGCGCAGGGCGCGAGAGAGCGCCGTGCCAGCGCGGCCTGCGCCGACGATCCGAATCCGTTTCATGGTGCCTCCGACAATCCAGCCCTGTCTCCAGGTGCCGGTCGCGTGAACCCCTTACTCCGCCAGCGTACCCACCCGGCGAACGTCTCCGCCAGCAGCGAGCTCTTGGCCCTCGGAGACGAGATCAGGCGCCAGCTCTCGCAGCGGGCTCAGCACGAAGCGTCGCTCGAACATCCGGGGGTGCGGGACCGTCAGCTCCTCGCTCGAGCGCTCCTCGCCGTCGACGTAGAGGACGTCGGCGTCGAGGGTCCTTGGACCGAAGCGCTCGAGGCGCACCCGCTCGGCGGCCTCCTCGAGGGCCCGGCACCGCTCGAGGAGCACCTCAGGGCTGTCGGAGGTCTCGAGCTCGACGACGAGGTTCAGGTAGAGACCCTGCGGAGGGCCGCCGACCGGCTCGGTCTCGAAGAGGCCGGAGACCGCCGTGACCTCTCCGGTCGCTCGAAGGGTGCGGATCGCTGCTCGCAGGTACGCCTCACGATCGCCGAGGTTCGCGCCGAGCCCCAGGAAGGCCCGTCGGCTCACCGCTCGAGGCGCCGTCTCGCCGCCACCGTGCCCAGGTCCTCGTCAACCGGCGGGTGAAGCTTGGTCACCGTCACGACGACCGCGCTGATCCGATCGTCGCTCGTGAGCGCCTCGGCCGCGATCTCGCCGGCGAGGGACTCGAGCAGGTCGTGGTGCGCTCGGGTGGCGCACTGCGCAGCCAGGCGCACCAGCCCGGCGTAGTTCACGGTGTCGTGGAGATCGTCGCTGGCGACCGCCGCCGTGAAGTCCACCTCGACGTCCAGATCGATGGCGATGGGCTGCGGGGCCAGCTTCTCGGAGGCGAGCACGCCCACCGGTGCGTCGAGGTGCAGGCCCCGAAGCTCGAGTCGATCAGCGCTCAAGGATGTGCCCGCAGCTGCGCAGCAGCCACCGTGAGCTCTCTGCCTTCGGGCCCGAGCGGGCGACCGAAGAGCCGCTCGACGACGCTCATCGCACTCGGCGCATCAGGCAGCCGCCCCGAGTAGGCCAGATAGCCGGCCACGATGCCGATCGTGCGATCGCCGAGCTCGTCGTCGTGGACCAGGACCACCTCGCCCAGCCGCTGTCGATCGGCGACCTCGTCGAAGAGCGAGATGAGCGCAGCGCGCTGGTCGCCGACGAGCGGGATCGGATGGTGGCTCCAGGCCACACCGAGCTCGGTGTAGGCGGCGAGGTTCTGCGGCGCGGCGAGCAGCGAGATCACCACGTCGAAGCCGTTCTCGCGCAGCCAGATGATCTCCTCTTGGCGGCGGACCTTGCGGTGCGAGGTGCTCTGGCCACCCGGGCGCTCGCTGGCCGCCAGGCGCTCGGGCAGGACCCAGGTGAGGTGGCGAGGCGGGATGCCCGCTGCCCACTTGCCCTTCACGAGGCCACCGGCACGTCGACGAGGAGGCGGGCGGCGTCGACGGTCTCGGCCACGTCGTGGACGCGCACCATCGCCGCGCCCGCCACCATGGCTGCCACCGCGGTGGCCAGCGAGGCGTCGAGCCGCTCGGTGGCAGGGACGGGCTCGTCACGACCGCCCACGAGACCCAAGAAGCGCTTGCGTGAGGTCCCCACCACCAACCGGGCGTCGAGCGACGCCGCCAGCGAGACGAGCTCGTCGAGGTGGCCCAAGAGGCTCCAGTTGTGCGCGGCGGTCTTGCCGAAGCCGATCCCCGGGTCGAGCCACAGGTCCTCGACCCCTGCCGCTCGGGCCTCGTGCGCCCGCTCGGCCAGCCACGTCGAGACCTCAGCGACCACGTCGTCGTAGCGAGGGTCGACCTGCATCGTCTGCGGGGTCCCCTGGGCGTGCATGGCCACCCACGCGAGGCCCAGCTCACCGGCGAGCCCTGCCAGCGAGCCGCTGACGTCGTTGAGCATCACCGCGCCGGCGAGCGCCGCGGCCCGAGCCACGGCCGCCTTGGTGGTGTCGATGCTCACCGGCCCTGAGGCGCTCAGCGTCGAGACCACCTCGAGGACTCGTTCGAGCTCGGTGGCCTCATCGACAGGCGTGGCGCCCGGGCGCGTGGACTCCCCGCCGACGTCCACGATCGAGGCCCCCTGGTCGAAGAGCAGCCGACCCCGCTCGATGGCCGAGGCGGCGTCGGCGGTCCGCAGCTCAGCGAAGAAGGAGTCGGGGGTGACGTTGACGATCCCCATCACCGCCGCTGGCATGAGCTCAGGCACGGTCTGAGGCTAGCCGAACCCGGCGAAGGGCCCAAGCCTCAGCGACCGTGGATGAAGCCGAGGGCCTCGGTGCGCGTGGCCACGTCGGTGTGGAAGATCCCACGCACCGCAGAGGTCACCGTCACCGTGCCGGGCTTCTTGACCCCTCGCATGGCCATGCAGAGGTGCTCTGCCTCGACGACCACCAGCACCCCTCGGGGCTCGAGGACCCCGGCGATGGCGTCGGCGATCTGAGACGTCATCCGCTCTTGGACCTGGAGGCGCCGGGCGAAGCCCTCGACCGTGCGGGCCAGCTTGGAGAGCCCGGTGATCCGGCCGGACTCGCCCGGGATGTAGGCCACGTGGGCCTTGCCCATGAAGGGGACCAGGTGGTGCTCGCACAGCGAGGTGAAGGGGATGTCGCGCACCATGACCATCTCGTCGTGCTGCTCTTCGAAGGTCACCTTCAGGTGCTCGGTGGGATCGCTGTGCAGGCCCTCGAACAGCTCGGCGTACATGCTGGCGACCCGTCGAGGGGTCTCGAGCAGGCCGTTGCGCTCGGGATCCTCGCCGATCGCCTCGAGGATCTCTCTCACGTTGTGCTCGATGCGCTCGAGATCGACCGTCATGCCTCAACCCTCCTCGCCGGCTCCGCTGGTGTCGCAGCGACACTAGGGGCGCCGATGCCCCCTCGGTTCAGTCGGCGTCCTTGCCGACGTAGCGATAGATGGCGTCGAGGTTGCGGTAGCGCTCCGCGACGTCGAGCCCGTAGCCCACGACGAAGTCCGACTCGATCTCGAAGCCGACGTAGCGCAGCACCTGATCGACGCGCAGCGAGCCGGCCTTGACCAGCAGGGCGCAGACCTCGATCGACGACGCTCCTCGAGCACCCAGGTACTTGCGCAGGTAGTTGAGGGTGAGACCCGAGTCGATCACGTCTTCGACGACCAGCACGTGACGGCCCGTGAGGTCGACGTCGAGGTCCTTGACGATCCGCACGATCCCTGAGGTCTTCGTCGCCGTGCCGTAGGACGACACCGCCATGAAGTCCACGTCGACGGGGAGCTCGATGGCTTGGGCCAGATCGCTGATGAAGTGCATCGCGCCCTTGAGCACGCCGACGAGCAGCGGTGCCTCGTCGGCGTAGTCGGTGGTGATCTGGGCGCCGAGCTCGGCGACACGGCGCTGGATCTGGGCGGCGGAGACCACCACGTCACCGAGATCATGGGCGGCCCAGGCCGGTGCCTCGCTCGCCTCGCTCGACCCGTCCACTTCGGCCAGGGTACCCGAGGTCTGACGGACGAGGCGAAGGCGTCCCCGGCGTCGCGCCACCCGCCACGACCCTGCCAGCTCAGTGGCCACGGCTCGTCCCTCGACGACCGCTCGCACACGAGCCAGCTCGCCGGCGCTCGGCGGGTGGGACTCACCGTCGACGGCGCGAGCGGCTCTGAGCCATGACCGGAGCGCCCGATCACCGAGCGCTCGTGGCGCGGCCAGCACGCTGGCCACGTCCGTCGGGTCGGGGACCAGCTCATCGGTGAGCGCTTCTAAGAGCTCGACGTCGTGGCGCGTGCTGCTCGCGGTGCGGGCCAGCAGCGGGACGAGGTCCCGCCCGGCGAGCTCGCTCAGGAACGGGACGAGCTCTGCTCGCACCCGGTTGCGAAGGTGGATCGGATCGGCGTTGGAGGGATCGACGACGACCGGAACGCCCTCGTGGCGACAGAGCTCATGGAGCGCGGCGCGGCGCAGACCCAAGACCGGGTGCCTGGGCCCAGGAGCCATGGCCGCGATCCCATCGAGGCCCGCTCCTCGCAAGAGGTTCAACAGCACCGTCTCGGCCTGGTCGTCCATGGTGTGCCCGGTGGCGGCGTCAAAGGGAAGGACCGCTCGGCGGGCCGCTCGTGCTCGCGCCTCGAGGTTGGCTCCCGGCTCGAGGGAGACCACGTGCGCCACGAAGCCGGCGCCGAGCCGCTCAGCGAGCGCCTTGACCAGCTCGGCCTCGTCGCCCGAGCCGTCACGCAGACCGTGATCGACGTGGTGGAGCACCACCCCTCGACCGGTCGCCGCCGCCAAGAGGGCGAGCGCCGACGAGTCTGGCCCTCCCGAGCACGCCACCTCGAGCACGCCGCTCGGTGCGAACGTGGTCGCCGAGACGAGCTCGTCGAGCTCCGGGCTCACGACGTGAGGGCACCGCTGGCTCGCGCCAGCCATCGCTCCGGTTCACGCAGCTCGACCATGGTCGGCATCGAGTCAGGCGAGTCGAAGAGCTCGCGGACGAGCGACGGACCGCCCGCGTCTCGGAGGGCTCGCACGAACTGCTCGCCCTCCGCGTACTGGCGCATCTTGGCCTCGATCCCGAGCAGCTGGGCGAGCAGCCTCGCCGGCGCACCGGCGTCCTCTCGGCGGTGGCGCAGCACCTCATGGAAGCGCTCGGCGTCGGGCACCAGCTCTCGAGCGGCCACGTCCATGACCACCTCGCCGTGCCCTTCGAGGACGCTCATCAGCGCCGAGAGCCGCGAGAGCGCGTCCAGCTGCGCCTCGCTGGCCACCAAGCCGACCAAGCCGTGCTCAGAGAGCGGGTTGCGACCGCCCACGACCTCGGTGGCAGCTCGGGTGAGCCCCGAGAGGACCGACTTGGCTCCCGAGGGGACCACGCCGAGGACCTCGTCGATCAAGCCGAGGAACGTGGTGCGCAGCCACGGCACGCCGGTGAACTGGGCGCGGTGCGTGGTCTCGTGCAGGGCGAGCCACAGGCGGAACTGCGCGGGATCGAAGCCGTGACGCTGCTCGAGGGCCACGATGTTGGGCCCCACGTAGCTGATGACGTCCTCGTGCTCGGTGATCTCCTCACCGACCAAGACGTCGTACTGGCCGAGCACCCGGTTCGACAGCCACGCCAGCATGCCGGCCAGCTCGACGGCTCCCGCCTTGGACGAGGCTTGGGCCAGCACCTTCGGGGGAGGTCGCCGCTCCGCCATGGCTCGGGCCATCGCCGGTCCGGCCAGGCGCTCGACGCCGGCGGCAGCCGAGCCGACCCAGGCCGCCCGATCGAGGACCCGGGCGCGCGGGGTGCCGGGGGGATCGAGGCGCGCCTCGTTGGCCACGTGCTCCTGGGCGACCTGGGAGAGCGCCGTGAGCTCGAGCTCCATGGGCCCCGGGCGGTACGCAGGGCTCACCGAGCGGCGGCGAGCCAAGCTCCCGCCGAGGCGAGCAGCCAGGTCGACGTCGATCAGCGCCGCTCGGTCCTCAGGCTCCCCCGGCGTGGTCGGCCTCCTTGGCCAGAGCCGCTGCGATGCGGTCGCGGAGCGCCTCGGGGACTCGGTCCCGGCAGCGATCGGCCACGACGGCTCGCAGCTCGACCTCGAAGCTGGCCGCCGCACCACAGGGGGCGCAGCGCTCCAGGTGGGCGGAGATCTCGGCGCGGCGCTCATCGGTGAGCTCGCCGTCGAGGTAGCCGTAGAGCTCGTGGACGGCGTTGGTGCAGTCGTTCGGGAACATCGATCGCATCTCGTTCTCGCTCACCTCACCCCTCCTCGTTCGCTCTGGAGCCCACGCCGATGAGGCCGTGCGCCTCTGCATAGGGTGCCAACGCCTTTTGCAGCGCCTTTCTTCCCCGGTGCAGGCGGCTCATGACGGTGCCCTGGGGCACCTCGGTGATCTCGGCGATCTCGGCGTAGCTGAAACCCTCCACGTCGGCGAGGTAGACCGCCATGCGAAAGACCTCGGGCAGCGAGTCGAGGGCTTCTTTGACCTCGTCGTCAGAGATGGTCAAGAGCGCCTCTTCCTCGGCGCTGGCTGAGCCCGCCGCCTCCGAGGTGCTCGACAGCCGATGGAAGAGATAGAGGTCTTCGACGTCTTCGACGTCGGTCACCTCGGGTCGGCGCTGCTTGGCCCGGTAGAGGTTGATGTAGGTGTTGGTCAGGATCCGATAGAGCCACGCCCGCAGGTTCGTGCCCTCGGTGAAGCTGGGATAGGCGCGGTAGGCCTTCAGATAGGTCTCTTGGACGAGGTCCTCGGCGTCGGCCGCGTTGTGGGTCATCCGCATGGCCGCCGAGAAGAGCGCGTCCATGTAGCCCATCGCCTCGTCGGAGAACGTCGCCTGGTCAGCCACGCCGTCCAACCTAGGGGGTGGGACGCGGGCCTTGCTCGGCGCGCGCTTGCGCGAGCCGCTCTCGGCGCCGGCGCGCGAGCCAGGGGCCCACCAGGCGGGCGAGCAGGTACAGCCCGAAGCTGATGCCCGTCACGAAGACGGTGGGCGGCACCGACGAGCCCGAGAGCGAGCACACGATGCCCCCGTCGGTGGCCACCAGCGCCAAGAGGATCGACAGAGCGGTCACCGCCATCGGCGAGGCGGCCAGTCGCTGGGCGGAGGCGGCAGGCGTGATGGCCAGGGAGAGCACGAGCAGCGTGCCCACGATCTGGGCGGCCTCGGTGACGGTGACCGCCAAGAGGACCAGGAAGATCAGACCCAGCCAGCGCGTCGGCACGCCTCGTGCTTGGGCGAGGTCTGGGTCCACGGACGAGAAGAGCAAGGGTCGATAGATGGTGATCATGGCGGCGGCCACCACCACCGCGAGCCCTACGAGCAAGGCGAGCGAGCTGGTGGAGACGCCGAAGATGTCACCGAACAAGATGTTCGTCGCCGCGGTGGCGTAGCCCTGGTAGTGGCTGAGCAGCAGCACCCCGAGCCCGAGCCCCGCCGCCAAGACGACGCCGATCGCCGAGTCCCGCTCGCGCTGTCGCTCACCCAGGGCTCCGAAGAGCCCGGCGACCACCACCGAGCCGATGAGGGCGCCGGCGACGGGGTTGGACGCGATGACCAGGCCCGCGGCGGCCCCGGTGAAGGAGAGCTCGGCCGCGCCGTGCACGGCGAAGGCCATCGAGCGAGCGATCACGAAGGGACCGATCAGCCCGCAGATCAGGGCGATCAGCGTGCCGGCGATCAGGGCATGCTGGGCGAAGGGCAGCTGGAGGTAGCCGGTCAGTCCCATGGACCGTCCTCGTGGGCGTGGTCGTGGTGGTGGCCCAAGAGCTGGTTGGCCGACTCGTCACCCGCCACCACCACGATGCGACCTCCCACCTCGACCACCTCGACGGTGGCGCCGTAGAGATCCGACAACCGCTCGGTGGTGAGCACCTCGTGAGGCGTGCCCACCGCAGCGCGGCCCTGGACCAGGTAGAGCAGCCGATCGACCAGCGGCAGGATCGGGTTGATCTCGTGAGTGACGAAGAGCACCGCGGCGTCACGCTCGGTGCGCTGGCGATCGATCAGCTCGATCACCTGGGCTTGGCGACGAAGGTCGAGAGCTAAGAGCGGCTCATCGCAGAGCAGGACCGACGGCTCACCCAAGAGGGCCTGCGCGATGCGGAGCCGCTGCTGCTCACCGCCAGAGAGCATGCCGACCGGGGCGTCGGCGTAGCCCTCCGCGCCCACCGCCACCAGGGCTTCGTCGATGGCCTGACGTTCGGCCTTTCGAGCCCAGGGCAGACCGAGCCGAGAGCCAGAGAGCCCGAGGCCCACCAGCTCGCGCCCTCTGATCGGCAGGTCGCGGTCGAAATCTCGGTGCTGGGGGATGTAGCCCACATGCCGGCGCGCCTGGCGAGGAGCGAGGCCATCGACCTCGACGAGGCCGGCCAGCGGCTGCAAGATGCCGAGGAGCACCTTGAGCAGCGTGGTCTTGCCCGATCCGTTCGGACCGAGGACGGCGACGACCTCGCCGGGCTGGATCTCGAGGTCCAGCGGGCCGACGAGGGTGCGAGCCCCGTAGCCAGCCTCCAGGCCGGCGAGCTTGATCGCCGGGGTGCTCACGAGCCTGTCCCAGCGGTGGCAGCGGTGGTGCTGCGGAGCCCCAGGGCGGCGCTCAGCGTGGCGATCTGGTGGGCCTGCCACGCCACGAAGCTGGTGGCTCTCGGCTCGACCAGCTCGCTGACGCCGACCACCGGGATCTTGGCTGCTCTGGCCTGCGCGACCACGTCGTTCGTGACCGGGCTGACCGTCTCGGTGTTCTCGATGAGCACCTTGACCCGTCGATGGACCAAGAGGTCGTTCATCTGGGTGGTCGCTTGGGCATCAGGTTCCTGGCCAGCCTCGATGGCGAGCGAGAACGCCGAGGGGGACGCCACCACCAAGCCAGCCTGTGCCAGCAGGTAGCCGGCCACCCGCTCGGTCTGGGCGACCGCGGTCCCCCCTCGAGCAGCCTTGAGCCGACCAAGCGCCTGGTCGAGGGAGGAGAGCGATCGATCGAAGTGCTGGAGGTTCCTCATATAAGAGGCGCGATGCGACGGATCGGCGGTGGCGAAGGCGGTCTCGATGGCCTGGGCCACCTGCGGCACCCGATCGAGCGAGTACCACAGATGCGGGTTGGTCCCGTCGCCGTGGAGCCCGAGGACCGTCGCTGCGGTGATCACCGAGCGGGCGTGGGCAGACCCCGTCGAGAGCAGGCCGTCCATGAACGAGTCGTAACCGAGCCCGTTGTCGATCACCACTGATGCTTGCGCCACCTGGGCGGCGACCAGGGCGGTCGGCGTGTACTCGTGAGGGTCCACGTTGGGGTTGGCGATCACCGAGGTCACCTGGGCGTCGCTCCCACCGATGGCCTCCGCCACGGCGCCCCAGGGGCTCTCGGCCGCCACCACGGAGAGCTTGGTGCTCGAGGTGCCCTGCGCGGCCGAGGTCGAGCACGAGGCCAGCGCTGGGACCGCTCCGAGCAGCAGGGCGGCGAGGAGCGCTCTGGACCGCCCCCAAGGCTTGTTTGGAATCATTCTCATCAAGAGTGCAGCGTACCTGAGAATTAGAACAGTTACAATCTAGAGATGACCGACCAGCAGCTGCCTCCGGCGCGGATGACCCGCCAACGGCGCGCCGTCCAAGAGGCGCTGGCGTCGACGACGACCTTCTGCTCGGCTCAGGACCTGCACGCGTCGCTGCGCACCGAAGGCACGACGATCAGCCTGGCCACTGTCTACAACCAGCTCCGCCAGATGGCGGAGCGTCACGAGGTCGACCTCATCCGCACCGAGGCGGGCGAAGCCCTCTGGCGCCGATGCGGCGCAGGTGCGCACCACCACCACCTCGTGTGCCGCAGCTGTGGCGAGGTCGAAGAGCTCGAAGCCCCCGTCGTCGAGCAGTGGGCGAGCGACGTGGCGAGCGGTTCGGGCTACACCGAGCTCAGCCACTCCGTAGAGATCTCCGGGATCTGCCCCCGCTGCGCCCATGGCTGAGCAGGCCCGCCGCTCGGGCCTCGAGGTCCTCGCGCTCACCGAGCTCGCTCCCCTCGGCGTCGAGGCCTTCGTGAGCACCCGGGCCGGAGGGGTCTCGAAGGGGCCCTACGCCTCGCTGAACCTGGCGCTCCACGTGGGTGACGAGATCGACGACGTCCTGGTGAACCGGGCGCGCTTCGCCGAGGCGGCTGGCTGCGAGCCCTCCGACCTGGTCTTCATGGACCAGATCCATGGCGCCCGCGTGGCGAGCGTGGGCGAGGACGAGCGAGGCCGAGGCGCCTTCGAGGCCGACCACGCGCTCAGCGCCACCGACGCCCTGGTCACCACGACACCCGAGCTGCGCATCGTCGTCCTCGTCGCAGACTGCGCGCCTGTGGTCCTCGTCGATCCCGACCACCGAGTCCTCGGGGTGGCGCACGCCGGGTGGCGCGGGGTCGCAGCCGACGTCCTCGGGGCGACGGTGCGGGCCATGGAGGCTCTCGGAGCTCAGGCCAGCTCGCTGCGCTGCGTCATCGGCCCGACGATCAGCGCGGGCCGCTACGAGGTGGGCGACGAGGTGATCGATGCCGTCGGCAGGCAGCTGGGATCGATCGAGGGATGCGTCGATGGCACGTCGGAGCGTCCGCACCTGGATGTGGCAGCTGCTGCTCGACGAAGCCTGCTGCTCGCCGGCGTGCCAGAGGACGCCGTCATCGTGACCGCGGAGCGCTCGGACGACGAGCCCTTCTTCTCTGCTCGACGAGCGCGACCTTCCGGGCGCTTCGGCCTCGTCGCTCACCTCGTCGCGTGAGACGGGCCATAGCATCGTGGGTGCCATGAGCGACGCTGCCACCTTTCGCTACGTCGGCGTGGACCTCGACCCGACCACCTCGACCGTCACGTGTCGCTTCGCCCTCGGCGACGACGACTTCGTCGAGACGGCCGTGCTGCCCGGTGGCGACCTCGCCCGTCCCGGCGTCGCCGAGGCCGCCGAGCTCTACTGCCTGCTCGCTGGCGTCTCCTACTTCAAGACCCGGGCCCCCTCGACGCATCGATCTCGGGCCCCTGGCCACCACCGCCGCCGAGCGCTCCTTCCTCACCACCTTCTTCCTCGCCGGGCTGGGTGAGTTCGCCTTGAAGAACGGCCTCGACCTCAGCGGGCTCACCATCGAGGGCCCCGAGGCTTCTGACCGCTCGACGGCAGAGGGCTTCGATCCCGACTCGGTCCTCATCCCCTTCGGCGGTGGGCTCGACTCGATCGTCACGGTCGCCGAGCTCGCCCCCCAGACGAAGCGGGCGGCGCTCTTCGTCGCGGAGCGGCCCGGCGCTCGCTTCGAGGCCCTCGAGGCCGCGGCAGCGGTCACCGGCCTTCCTGTGCTGCGGGCGGAGCGCAGCCTCGACGAGAAGGTCCTCACCTCGAGCGCCCACGGCTACCTCAACGGGCACGTCCCCGTCACCGGCATCCTCTCGGCGCTCGGCGTGCTCACCGCGGTGGCCCACGGCTTCGGTGCCCTGGCGATGTCCAACGAGCGCTCGGCATCGTCAGCCACCACCGGCGGGCCCTTCGGCGACGTCAACCACCAGTGGAGCAAGGGTGCGGCCTTTGAGGAGGGCTTCCGAGCCCTGGTGGGCGCTCGCCTCCAGGGCTTCGAGTACTTCTCCTGGCTCAGGGATCGCTCCGAGGGCTCGATCGCCGCCGTCTTCGCCACCTTGCGCGACTACCACCCGGTCTTCCGCAGCTGCAACCGCTCGTTCCACCAAGACCCCGCTGCTCGCTTGGACCACTGGTGCGGGGTGTGCGACAAGTGCCTCTTCATCGACCTCGTGCTCGCACCGTTCTTGAGCGCACACGAGCTCGAAGCCATCTTCGGTCAACCCGAGCCCCTCGAGAACGAGGACCTTCGAGAGCAGCTGGCGATCTTGGTCGGCGCACACGAGGGAACGAGGCCCTTCGAGTGCGTCGGGGACGAGGCCGAGTGCGCCGAGGCGCTGCTCGCCACTGCCCAACGCCCTGACCGAGCCGACAGCCCCCTCATCCAGGGCCTCGCCGACCAGCTCTCTCCCCCACCACACGACGACCACGACAGCCCCACGTGGATTCCGGAGCGCTATGCGCCACGCCATCGGCTGGGCTGATCTCGGGGGTTCGAGGGTCGGCGTCTTCGGCGTTGGCGTCGAGGGGCGCTCGACGGTCCGTCGACTGGGCACGCTCGGGATCGACGCCGTGCTCGTCGACGATGACCCCTCGGCGACCCTCGCTGGCCACGAGGTCCTGGCCACCGACGAGGGCGGCCTGGAGGCGCTCACCCGCTGCGAGGTCATCATCAAGAGCCCGGGGATCTCACGCTATCGGCCCGACGTGGCTGGCCTCGAGGACCACGGCATCGCCGTGGTCGGTGGTGTCGGCCTCACCATCCACGACGCCGATCGCTCCAAGGTCGTGTGCGTCACGGGCACCAAGGGCAAGTCCACGACCGCCTCGCTGCTCGGCCACCTGCTCAGTGGCCTCGGCGTGCGCGCCGAGGTGACTGGCAACCTCGGACGGCCTCCCTTCGACCCCGACGTGCCCGGTGACCTCGACCTGCTCGTGATCGAGACCTCGAGCTTCCAGGCCTGCGACGTGGCCGACGCCCCTGGGCTCGTGGCCGTCACCTCGCTGGCGGTCGATCACGTGGACTGGCACGGCTCGCCCGAGCGCTACGTGGCCGACAAGCTCTCGCTCACCTCGCTGCCCGGCGCCGGCATCACGATCGCCCAGGGTCGAAGCGCGCCGTTGCGCGCAGCGCGCGAGCTGCTCGGCGGCGACGTCCGCTGGGTGGAAGGTCTCGCCGGGAGCTGGGCCGAGCCGCTCGGCCTCGTGGGCACGCACAACCTGGCGAACGCCGAGGTTGCCCGTGCGGTGCTCGTGGCCCTCGAGATCGAGGGCGCAGAGGACGACGAGGCGCTGGCTGCCGCCGCCGCCGGCTTCGACGGGCTCCCCGGACGCCTCAACCTGGTGGCGACGCGAGGCGGGGTGTCGTTCATCGACGACTCGCTCGCCACCAACGTGCTCCCCACGCTGGCCGCTCTCGACTCGTTCCCCCACGAGCGCCTCGCCCTCCTCCTCGGCGGCCACGATCGAGGCGTCGACTACGCCGAGCTCGTCGAGGTGCTGGCGCGGCGAGCCGCCCCCACCTTGGTGCTCGGCCTGCCGGCGTCTGGTCCACGCCTCGTCGAGGCCATCGCCGCGGCCACCTCGTCGACCGAGACCGCAGCGGTGGGCTCGGTGGCCGAGGCGGTCGGCGTGGGTGCCGCCTGGGTGGGCGACGAAGGCGCGGTGCTGCTCTCCCCCGCTGCGCCGAGCTTCAGCCAGTTCGCCAGCTGGAAGGAGCGCTCGGAGGCCTTTCGTGCGGCGGTCGACGACCTGCTTGACGAACCGCCCGCCGAGGCCCACCCACGCTGACGCCTTGGTGGTTCCTCGGTGAGCTGGATCCTCGGTGGCGAGGGCGACGACCGAGGGGTGGCGCAGCGCTCGGTGATCCAACCGATGGTGCTCAGCCGGTGTGAATCGCGCGAGCAACCACAAGATGTTGGGTCAGTCGAACACATGGCTCTCGACAATCGTGGCGTAATTGGATCGCAAGGCGAGCTCACTGGCCGCTGCCGTGGGTGGCGTGGCGATCGCCAGCCCGGAGAGGAAACGTCCGCTCACCACGGTTGATGACTCGAGTGCTCCCGAACCTTCCACAAGAAAAGTTTTTTTGTGCTCGCCAATGACTGCGTGCTACCTTTCTCTCATTCAGCGAAAAGGCATACCCATCGCAAGGTGGGGACGCAAAGCCACGGGACCCAAGCGGTCAGCCGAGCTACCGAACGAAGGAGCAGGCAGTGCCTCTCAGTACCTCTTCCTCCCCCTCGGGTGTCCGCTCGTCGCGGCTCGGGAAGCGAGTCTCCCGGACTGCGATGGTCACCTCCCTGGCCGCAGCGTGCGCCTCAGGCCTGGTGGCGTTCCAGCCCTTCGCCTCGTCGGGGGCTGCCTCCCTGCACAAGCCAAGCGCCACCACCTCGGCGTCTGCCGCGAGCCCGACGCCGAAGCGTCTCTCTAAGATCGCCGCTGCAGCGCACGCGCTTCGTCTGCATGGCGCCACCGTCGCCGCGCCGCGCGCGACGCCAGCGTCAGGCGTGACGACGGGCTCACCGCAGGGCGGGTCGAGCGCCGACACCTCGAGTGCAGTCAGCCCAGCGCTGGCGAAGGCCTCCACCCAGGTGAGCGGTGCGAACCTGCTGGCGAGCCCCGCTCCGACTGCGGCCGCGCCACCGGTCGTCGCACCGCTCTCGTTGATCCGCCCGGCTCTGACCAGCACCACCTTCAGCAACGAGATCGGCTTCTTCAACGACGGCTCCTCGCCCACGGCGGCAGCTCAGACGCTCGGGATCAGCCAGTTCCCGTTCCTGATGGAGTTCTCCCCTGGATCGAGCACGACCACCATCGCCGCAGGGGTGTCGTGGGTGGCACAGTACGCGGACGCCTACGGCGCCCGCCTCATCGCTCCGTTCAACATGCTCCCGGACTCGGGCGTGAGCGCCGCACAGGCCGTGGACGGTGCGATGAACCAGACCGCGATCAACTTCGCGCAGAACCTGGTCGCCAACGGTCAGGCTGACGCGGTGATCCGCATCGGCTGGGAGTTCAACGGCGGCTGGTTCCCCTGGGGCACGGAGGCCATGTCGCCCGCACAGTTCCTGAGCATCTGGAGCCAAGAGGTCGACTCGATGAAGTCGGTGCCGGGTGAGCACTTCCTCTTCTACTGGAACCCCACGGTGGACGCCAACAACACCTGCTCGCAGTACCTCCCGCCGGCGGGAGAGGTCGACATCGTCGGCCTCGACCTCTACGACCAGACCAACGGCGCCTGGCCCGGAGCCCCCGCCGCCTGGCAGAGCTACCTCACCGCTCCGTGCGGCTTGGACTACATCGCCTCGGTGGCAGCGTCACGCAACCTCCAGATCGGCTTCGGCGAGTGGGGCCTGGGCTACAACCCCGGCGCCAACGGAGGCGACGACCCGTACTTCGTGACGCAGTTCGTCCAGTGGTGCGAGACCCACCCCGTCCTCTTCGCCAACCTCTGGGATGACGGCGACCAGTTCTTCAACGGCAGCCACCCGAACTCGGTCGCCGCCCTCAAGGCTGCGCTGGCACAGGGCTAGGGCACAGAGGGCTCCCAGCGCTCACTGCTGCCGCCCTGCGCTCAGGTCGCCGGCTCTAGGGTGCGAAGGTGACTCCTCCTCCCCCGACGAGGTCGCAAGCATCTGACGTCAGCGTCGTCGCGGCCCTCTCCTGGGTGCCGCGGCTGCTTGGTGGCCTCTCGGAGGAGCCGAGCATCGGTACTGCGTAGTCAGTGGAGCGGCGAGGTCTGACGAAGCGCTACGTCATCGCCACGTGTGGCCTCGCGATCTCGGCGATGGTGCTCGTCGGAGCGCTGCTGCTGGTCGGCGAGCCAGGCACCCCGAGCCCCGAGGGGACCCAAGGCACAGGGCACCACAGCCTCTTCGCCAGCCAGATCGGCATCTACGACAAGCAGAGCTCGCACGCCGACGAGCAGAGGGCGCTCGGGATCGACACCTTCCCCTTCGCCCTCACGTTCCTTCGCGGCGCCTCAAGAGCGACGATGACGAGCTCAGCAGCGGGGCTCGCCGAGCGAGCGAACCGCCTCCACGCGAGGCTCATCGCTCCCTTCAACATGCTCCCCGATCACGGCGTCACCCCTCAGCAGGCCGTGGCAGGGGCGATGGACGCCACCGCCCGCTCGTTCGCCCAGAGCCTGGTGGCCAACGGCCAGTCCGACGCCATCGTCAGGATCGGCTGGGAGATGAACGGCTCGTGGTTCCCGTGGGGAGCCACGTCGATGGACCCTCACCAGTTCCTGGCCATCTGGCACCAGGAGGTGACCGCCATGAGGGCGGTCCCCGGCCAGCATCTCCTCTTCTTCTGGAATCCCACGATCGACACGCAGCACAGCTGTGCTCAGTGGCTCCCGCCCGCCGGCGAGGTCGACGTCATCGGCCTCGACGTCTTCGACCAGACGCCGGGCCGGTGGCTCGGACCTGAGCGAGCATGGCAGTCCTACCTCACCGCACCCTGCGGGCTCGACTTCGTCGCGGCCACGGCCCGAGCGCGTCACCTCAGCCTCGGTCTCGGCGAGTGGGGCCTGGGCTACGACCCGGGCCTCAACGGGGGCGATGATCCGTACTTCGTCGAGAAGGTCGCCCAGTGGTCAGAGGTCCACCACGTCGTCTTTGCCGACCTCTGGAACGATCACGACGCCTTCTTCGGCGGCGCCTCTCCCTTGTCGGTCGAGGCGCTCAAGGCATCGATGAACTGAGGAGTCCCAAGGGTCACGCCCCGGGGACTGCTCGCTGCGATGGGCTGCTGAGCGCCGTGTGTCAGCGTCGGTGCCGGTGTCGGTGTCGCGGTGAGCTTAGAAGTGCTGGCTCACTGCGTCCGGCGAGCTGAGCGACGGCGGGTCGCCAGCACGAGGGTGGCCCCTCCGCCGATGAGGATCAAGCCGCCGATCGTCATGGCGGCGATGTCCGCACCCGTGAAGGCCAGGCTCGACGTCGCTGCCGTGGTCTGCGCGGAGATGGGGTCGAAGAAGGCGCTCTGGTCGACCGGTCCGTTCGGGCCGGGTCCGTCGAGAGCGATGTCATCGACACCCAAGCTGATGGCGATCGGCGTGCCGCCGTTGATGACCACGTGAGGACCGTTGGTGTCGACCCAATCGATGGTCAGGCACACGCTGCCGTTCGAGTCTGCCGTCACCGTCGAGGTCTGGACGTGGTTGACCGACACGTTCACCGTGGCGTTCGGGTTGAAGCCCTCCACGCAGTACGAGCCGCTGGAGCCGAAGTACACCTGGAGCGTGGGGCCCTTGTCGTTGAGGGTGAAGGGACCGGGGCCGTTCGGCAGCGTCGTGGTGCTCGGCGGGTACCCGGTCGCTGCGCCCGCAGACGCGCTCATCAGGGGCACTGCCACGGTGGCGAGCCCTGCGACAAGGGCCGCCGTTGCAATGATGTTGGTCCTTCGCATGAGACTCCCTCTAGCTCTGACAGCGAAGAGGGTTCGCTGTCATCTACCACCGCACGATCGCTGGACCGCCTGTGATCGTCCCTGCCATTGTCGCTCTAGGGCGTCCCGGACACGTCCCAAGCGGGACTCTCGGGCTTGATCAGCTGGCTGGGTGCAGCATAGCTGCTGGTCACCACCCCTTTTGGACCTCGGACGCCGATCGACAGCGTAAGGGGGTTGAAGCTTGACTGAGGGATCCAACGAAGGTGCAGGACGCTGTGCACGGTCGCTTTCGGGATGACGGTGACGAAGCTGATCGTCGCCTTCTGGCCTGGGAGGACGTCGACGGAGCGCTGAACCAGCACCAACCCCGATTCGGGTACGCCTCCCGCCGCTTGCGATCCTCGAGGGCTCCAGAGGCAGACGAGCCCCGCATACTCACCCGGAACATGGGTGTTGATGCCGTCTGGGCCGAGCTGGTACGAAGCGCTCTGGCCGGCCGGGGCGCTGTTGGCGACCGTCACCGTCGTCGCCACGTCAGCATCCCCCGAGGCCGTCACCGAGATCTGCTGGCTGACCGACGAGTGGATGAAGTAGTCGAGCTTCGCTGCCGTGGCGCTCTCGACGGCGAGGTGGAAGCTCCGGCGAGGATCGACGTTGTCCACGGCGCCAGAGGCGCCGTAGGCGCGCAGCGTCGCCTCTTGGCTCGGCTGCGCGTCGTAGAGGATGAGATGACGCCCGCTGATCTCTTGCGCCAGCGCGTGCGCCAGGGCAGACGGCGAGACGTGCTCTTGGCTGAGCTGATCGAAGGTTGAGGCGGCCACCTGGGAGAGCTCGTCCTTCCGAGCTCCCTCATCGGGGCTGTACTGCTGGTAGAGCGTGTTGAGGAGGAGCGGCTGGACGTTCTCGGCGGTGACGGGCGTCGCGATGCCTGGCACCGTGACTGGTCCAGAGAGGCTCAAGAGCGCAGCGAGCGCGTGGACGTCAAGCGCCACCACGCCGTCATCGCTCACCCCGGTTGCCTGGCGATACATCGCCACCAGATCGCCACCGGTCCACGGGAAGTCGGCGGTGAGGTTGGCTGACTGCCAGATCTGCGTCGGGAGGTCGCCGCCGAACACTTTCGCCATCCCAGGAGGGATGGGGAAGTCTGCCGGTGAGCTCAAGGGGTACTGGCCGACGGAGACCGGTGAGTCGACGCTGAGCTTGCCGTCGACGGCGTGGATCTGGCCGAGGGAGAGCACCGAGCCCTGGTCCCGCATCTCCGCTTCGTTCTCCGCCGCCAGCAGGTACGTCTTCGGTCCCGTGGACCCGAGGAACGTGCCCAAGAACGAGAGGACCTGGTGGCCTCGATCGAGCTCGTCGGTGACGTGGGCGATCTTCTCGTTGAACTGCGTCCTCGCGTCCGCCGTCGGACCCCAGATGCCGAACGTCGTGCCCTGAAGCGTCGCCAGGGTCGCCGCCGAGCGCTGCACGGTCTGGTTGAGCATCGCCACCGACGCCAGCGACACGTTGGTCCCGGTGCTTGAGCCGTCCACCTGATCGACGGCGTCGATGAGACGCACCCCCACCGTGGACGCCGCCTTCACGTCGCTCGCCAAGCTGGCTGCCCCGTTGATCTGCCAGCCGGCGATCGGCACGTACGACAGGACCGAGAGCGAGAGCGAGTGTGTCGATCGTCGCCTGCGCGTCGGCGGCGTCCTTCGAAGCCGTGACCAGCTGGCTTCGAGCGGTGGCTCGACCATCGGCGGTGAGCAGCTGGGACTGGTCGCTCTCGAGCTGCGTCACCGCGGCCCGAGCTCGCTCGAGGGATCGCCGAGCGTCGATGAGGTCCTTGGCAGCGAAGGCGACCGTCAGCCCGAGAGCGACGATGAGCACGGCGGCCAGCGCCCACCCCAGCCAGTGGTGGCCACGTGACGCACCTCTCCCGCCTCCCTCTTGGCCGCTGGCCGACGCCTGAGGAGCTGAGGAACCAGTCATGACAGCGGCCTGAGCAAGCCTGAGAGCAAGGCAGCAGGAACATCCTGGGTGACCGGTGGCGCTTTGCCGGAGCGGCGCTCCGACACCTCACCGCCTCGAGGACTCACGACCCTTGAGCGTACCAACGGGGGCTTTGCCAAGGGAGCGAGATACCACCGTCTTGAGTTGGGTCGTAGTCGGACCTAGCTATCGCCCCTCGTCTGCCGTAGATCGATCAAATAGCCTTATCGCTCACGGCACTCAGAGGGACGTCCGGAAATCAAACGCAGCCCCCACCGAAAGGCAACGAGTCGAGTCGTGGCCACACTCTCCAATGATCTCGACGCCCCAAAGGTCGGGCGTTTGGCAATCCGGCTGAACCAGCAACTTGCGACCGGCTGGTGCATTGCAGGATGGCTGCTCGCCAGCCTCATCTTTCTTGCAGCAACCTGGTTGATCGGTGGTGTGACTAGCGGTGATGCTGGCGATTCAGTCAGCACCACGTGGGCGATCCAGCACGGAAGGTTTGCTTGTAGTTATCCACCAGGCAACACGTTCGGCCTGCCCTACAGCGCTCCGTTTTATCCCCTTCTGGCAGGTGGGCTCGCAGCAGTGCTCCGGCTCGGGGGCACGGTGCCGTTTCCCACCCGTCCAGCTTTGGCAACCATTGCTCGTCGGCCATCTCGTCGATGTACCACTGGTCGATCCATTCGGGGGCTCTCTTACCCACGATCCGTATTGGATTCGTCGGATGGCTTGTATTGATGGTCGGCACGGTCGCGCTGCTCCGTGCGTCGGGCCGAGGACGCAGCGGTTGGGAGATCCTGGTGCTCGGCGTGATGGCGGTGCTGCCACCTGTGATCATGTGCTTGCACGAGTATTTTCACCCTCAAGATCTGGTAGCAGTCGGTTTCATTCTCGCCGGTCTGGCTTGTGTCCGACGGGGGTCCTGGGGCATTGCAGGACTCCTCCTTGGGCTTGCTGTCGCATCGCAACAGTTCGCCCTACTTGCACTCGCTCCGCTGGTGGTAATTGCTCCACGAGACCGGCTGATCAAGTTCGGGGCATCGGCGGTCGGCTCGATGGCCCTCGTAGTGGTTCCGCTGGCGATCTTTACCCCTGCTGGAGCGCTGAGATCGCTTTTCGTCGGATCTGGGACGACATGGACGTCAGACACATTGCTGGCGACACATCTGTCCGGAGACGATCTCGAATTTGTGGCGCGCTTCGCCCCGATCGCTGCGGCCCTCGTTCTCGCATGGTGGTCACAGAGTCGGCTTGGTTCTTCGGTACTCGAGCCAGTGCCGCTCATTGCGCTCGTCGCGACCTCTCTCTCGTTCCGACTTGTCTTCGAGGTCAACCTGTGGGGCTACTACTTCATGGCAGTCGCCGTCATGGTCTTGGTGCTTGACGCCGTCGGTGGTCGGCTGAGGTGGACCTACCTGGCGTGGATCGCATTGATCACCGTCTCATTTCCCCCGGTCTACGGGGGGATTGGAGCAAGTTCTTTGGCTGCCGCACCGAATTCGCTGCTCCCACTTTGGGCTTGGCAGCTCGTCCTTTCCTCGCTCGGCACCTTCATTGCAATCTCCCCTTTGCTGCGCGAGGTAGGCCGCCGCCAGCGCCCAGCAACTTTGTGAGATCGGAGCAGTAGGGCTTAGTTCCATCATTGCTGCCGGATTTGACCGCGGCGGGGGGATCTTCGCCGGCAACTCCGATCCGCCGGTGCTCAGTGTCAGAACTATTGCTTCGGTCCTCCGAAGCGATGAACGACGCCCTGCCGCCTGATCACGCGAAGACCATCGAGCGAAGGGCGTCACCCGAGCCCCCGTGCCGGAGGTGAAAGGCTGTCCTCTATGGGCGGGCCATTGAGTCACGGCGTTCACGCGACGTGACGGACCTTGGCGAGACCATGGGCGAGGGCGCGTCACGGCGTTGCTCGCCAAGTAAGCTGGATCCCTCGGGTCTCACGCAACCAACGAGTGAACGATGCTGACAGCACTGATCGTGGTGTGTGGAGTTTTCGGGCTTGCGGTCGGCTCTTTTCTAAACGTCGTGATCTATCGTGTCCCGCTGAAGCGGTCGGTCGTCTCGCCAGGTTCTGCGTGCCCGTCGTGCGAGACCCAGATCGCTGGCTGGGACAACATCCCCGTCCTGTCGTGGCTCCTTCTCAGAGGTCGATGCAGGACGTGCGGGGCTCCCATCTCGCCTCGCTATCCCATGGTGCGAGCTCGCCACGGGGGTACTCTTCGCCGCCACAGCGGCTCGCTTCGGCGTCCATTGGGATCTCCCTGCCTTCTTGATCTTTTTCTCCGGGCTCTTGGCTCTCGCCATCATCGACGTGGAGCTCTCTGATCCTCCCGAAATCGATCGTCTATTGGACGCTGCTCCTCGTGGCCGCTCTCTTGGTGCTGGCTGCGGCGATGACGCCGGACTGGCGAGCGCTCGGAATCGGAGCGGCGTGCGCGGTGGGCTGGTGGGCCCTCTTTTTCCTCTTGAACTTGCTCTACCCGCGCGCGCTGGGCTTCGGGGATGTCCGCCTGGCGCTCGTCTTGGGCCTGGCGCTCGGGTGGCTGGGGATCTGGTACTGCTCATCGGCTTCTTTTCCGCCAACCTGGTCGGACTCCTGGTGAGCCTCGTCTTGATCGCCATTCACCGGATGAAGCGCTCTCAGCAGATCCCCTATGGGGTTTTCCTTGCCCTAGGTGCTGGACTAGCCGTGTTCCTCGGACCCGCCATTGTTCCGACACTCCAAGGTCACTAGGAGTCTCTCTGCTCAAAGCGAACTGATGATCAGGCTTCACCGAGCTCATGTCGAACATCGTCACCCAGATCAGGTCTTCACCGTCTCTTTCATGCCGATCTCGCGGGCCAGCTCCTTTGGATGAGCCGTCACCGTCAGGGCCTCTTCGTAGGTGACGGTCCCGGCTTTGACCAAGAGTCCAAGGCTGTGCTCAAGCGTCTGCATGTCATCAGCGCGGCTGGTGATCATGATGTTCTGCAGCTGGTTGGACTTGTTCTCTCTGATGAGGTTCCTCACCGGGCTGGTCGCTACCAGCGACTCGAACGCCGCCACCATACCCCCGTCAGCGCGCGGGACCAGCCGCTGTGCGAGCACTACAGCAAGAGAAGCCGACAGCTGTGTTCTCGTCTGGTCCTGGCGCCATGCAGGGAACACGTCGATGATGCGGTCGATGGCCTGCGGTGCATCGTTGGTGTGCAGCGTGGCAAAGACGAGGTGACCCGTCTCCGCCATGGTAAGCGCTATCTGGATCGACTCGATGTCGCGCATCTCACCCACGAGCAGGACGTCGGGGTCTTCGCGCAATGCAGATCGGAGCGCTCTTTCGAAGGATGGGCTGTCGATGCCGACCTCACGCTGGGAGACCGCAGAGCGATTGTGCACATGGATGTACTCCACAGGGTCTTCGATCGTCAAGATGTGGACGGATCGCGTCTCATTAATACGACTGATGATTGAGGCAAGTGTCGTCGACTTTCCGGATCCGGTCGGTCCGGTTACAAGGACAAGCCCCCGAGGGAGCTTGGCGATGCGCTCCGCTACCCCCGGGAGCCCAAGCTCCTCGAAGTTCGGGATTCGGTTGGGGATCATTCGGAGCGAGAGGGCCGTTTCGCCTCTTTGAGTGAACGCGCTCCCACGAAGCCTCGCTTTGTCTCTCCACGAGAACGAGAAGTCAACATCTTGGTTCTCGATGAACGTGGCTTCGGACCTCTCTGTGAGCAACGATCGCACGATCTTGTCGATCTGCTGACCGTCAAGGATTCCTTCGCCAGGAATTGGGTTCAGGCCTCCGTCGACGCGGATCCTGGCGGCGAGCCTCCCACCAACAAGAGGTCTGAGCCGGTCTGCTCCCAGAGGTACTCGAGCCAGGGGCCGATGGTGCCGAATTCATCCTTCACGGTTGATCTCCCGTCGTTGAAAGTGCCACCAAATGCAGCGAGCCCGGCGCGTGCGCCGGGCTCGCTGCATTGGTCTCAGAGTTCGACGATCGAACCCTTAGCTGACTTGCTTAGTTCATGTTCGATTGGACACATGCAGCCGGGCTGTCTCCACCCTGGTACAGAATCGGAGATCCCGACTTGCCCGTCACGTAGACGCCATTGATCTGGGTACCGTTCGCCGCGGTTCCGTCGCCGATGGTGATCGTGTAGTGGCTGCTCGATGGGAACGACTCCAAGAACCCGCCGGTGCCAGTCAACTGAGTCGGCGTAATCGGGACCGTTGCTGAGTTTCCGGCGGCCTCATAGGCGGCAATTGCCGTCTGCACGGACCTCGCATCAGTGGTGCAGGCCGCAGGACGCGCTCTGGCCGGTCACGCCACCCAAGGCGAAGATGACGATGGCGGCGAGGATGCCGAGGACCAAGATGACGATCAAGAGTTCAATAAGCGTGAATCCTTGCTCGTCGCCTTCAGCGCGACTTCGCCGCTCCTGAATCTCCTTGAATCGATTGAACATGTTGCACTCCTTCATTCGTTGGTAGGGGCCCTCCGCCAGCAGCAACGCTAGCCGAACCCACTTCAATTGATAAGTATTCCAATCAACCTCTTGGTTGAAAGGTTAATTTGCTCTCCTTGAAGAGCTCTGTCAGCCGAGACATCTCAAAATTGAGCTGCTCCGGACTAACTTCACCGACTGTCTGGATGTTGGAACTCCACGTATAGAGCCCCTTTCCTCGTGAGTGACGAACGCCGAACACTTAGGTCAATCTGCCCTTCGAACCCTAAGCACACCGCGTCCCCGACATATCCCTCTTGCGTCCCGACTTGTCCTCAATTTGGCAAAAAATACCTCTCATCTAGGGAGAACTCCTCGAGGTGAAACTGCACTGATGCTTGTTCAAGGCAGCTTTGAGCAGCCACTGGGGGCTCCCTCCTGATTTTGCTGAAAGACGATCTGCTGCCTAGTGCCCCATGGCGTGATGTAGACCGTGCCATTCGCCGAGACACCGATCGTGTAGTGCCCAACACCAGTCGGCCAAGATTGAAGATAGGCGGGCGAACCGTCCAAGCCCAAAAGGTCAGCTTGGGTCACGGCTACGCCGGTTCCATTCGACGCTTGGAACGCAGCGACAGCGGTTTGCACGCTCCGAGCATTGGTGCTGCAGGCTACGGACGCACTCTGAGACGTCACCTGGGAAACTCCGACGATCACAATGGTCGCCAGGATCCCGATGAGGCCAAGAGCGATAACGAGCTCGAGGAGATTGAAACCCCTCCCAATGATCGGCTTCTTCTCTTGAGGTGGAGCAAGCACGTCGAGCGCCACGGCAAACTCCTAGGACTCCACCGAAAAGCAAGGCCGAGGAGGCCGATGCGTCTCGAGTCTCTGGAAGTGGCTGAGCGGCATCGCCGCCTCCTTCGTTCGGTAGTTCGGCCGACCACTTGGGTCCCGTAACTTTGCGCCCCCACCTCACGGAGGGTTTGCCTTTTCGCTGAATGAGGAAATGATACCCCTCCATCATGTTCACGTAAAGAAAAATCATCTAGATGGTGAAGATGGAGCAATCGGGTTGCCTTAGAACGCCCATCATCGTGAGGTGTTCTTACCGTTGAATCCAGGGTTGTTCTGTCTTAGGAACCCTGATCGATAGCACCGGAGACTGCACCTGGCACGATGTGCCATAGAGTGCACCGCCAAGGCATAGGAACCTCTCCAGAACGAGATCCGCTCAATCAATCGCTTGTTAGTGGGGAGCGACACTCCGTGTGGACGAGGTCCTACCTATGGAGTCGTGCTCGTTGTGTACGTGAAGGTTGGATAGAGGCTGCTGGAATTCCCGGAGGAATCCAAGACGTAGACGTAGTAGATCCCTGTTGCCGAGCTGGAGATGTGCGGCGTGGTGGCCGTGATCGTTGACGCAGTCAATGAGGTGACGGTGGCAGAGTTTGAGCACGTCGTAGCTCCCCGGAGACGCGGTACTCGCCAACACGAAACAGACTGAGTCCCCAGCAACGAAACCGGATCCTGTCAACGTGACACTCTTGCCACCTACGTAACCACCCGTATTGGGCGAGATCGAGAGAACAGTCGGCACTAGCGCCTGGTAGCTAAAGACAGGGGGATTTTGGTTCGTACCGGCCGAATTCGTGACCACGACCGAGTAGGTCGAAGGCGACGTCACGCCGGGTGACACCGCTGTTATCTGGGAGGCACTGACTACAGTGACGTTGGTGGCCTGAAGAGAGGTCCACCACCTGTCGGGACGAACGTGACAGTCGAACCTGATGAGAAGCCCGATCCATTGATGGTGATGGCCGTGCCGCCAGGAGTACCGCCCTGCGTCGGCGTGATTGACGACACTTGGGGCGCGACAGCATAGAAGGTGAACAGCGGGAACAGATTTGCTGCCGAGAAGGCGCTTGTCCCTGTCGGCGTCGTCACCACGACGAAGAACGTGGTTCCGGACGTGACTGAAGGAGTCACCACCTGAAGGCTCGTTGCCGTCACGCTTGTAGCACTCACAGTCGAGACCACGTTGTCATAGGTAGGAAGGCCGTAGAGCTCCTTGATGAAGGTCACACTCGTCCCTTTCGGGACAAATCCGGTGCCATAGATGGTCAGCGTCGTTCCAGGACTCACAGGCCCTGTGTTGACGCTGAGTTTGGAGACCGTGGGAACCACTGGCTTCCATACCCAACTGCTAATTGCCATACTGGATCCGCAGTAGGTGTCGCATTGCGCTGTGGTCGGAGGAGAGACCTGGCCTGGCGGGTAGTCATCGAACGTCACGGACGCTTGCAAGAGGGGGCTCCTCGCGCAGGCCGTGGCGGCGGCAACGTTGCCTTGAGCGTCGAGAGTTGAAGAATCCTCGCAGGTCGAGAAGGTCACAATCCTCGTGGAGGCGCTCGTTGGGTTCCATGCAGTGCTGCACCATACGTCCATCGTGTGGCCGTCGACCGCAAGCTGACTGGGCCCAGTCGACCCCCAGCAGTAGCTCGGTGGGCTCGCGCTAAGGGTCTGCGTCGGCAGGAGCAGGGGCGTGTAACGAATGTTCTGGATGGCAAGGTTCGTCTCGCTGCTCGCTGCGTACTGTAGCTGCCTCGAAACCTTGAAGGTCGTCGAATTGGTGATGTCGTTAGCCACTGCGTAACCGAGCGTGCTCGCAAGAAGTACGCCCACGAGCAGGAAGATCATCGCCAAGATGAGGACGGCGCCCGATTCGCCACGCTCGTCGAGATCATGAGACTGGGAAGTCCAACGAAGCTTCCTCGCCGTCCGCGTTCGGTCACGGCGATGAGCGCGCAGAGAGCCACGAGAAGCGATCATCGGTACGTGAACGTGCTCGTGACGGTGGTCGTCTGGTTGGCAGAGTTCTCGATGTACGCACTGACGGCGTAGGAGTCAGTGTTGGTGAGATTCGTCGTGCCGAGACCAGTGAAGGTCCAGTTGGTCATGCCCGCGGCGGCGAACACGGGGGTCACCGTAGTGGCGTTGGCGATGGTCCAAGTACTCAGACCGTTGACCCGCGTAACCCCAGTGAAGCTGGTGGCGGTCGTGTTGGTGTAGCTGAACACCAAGATGCCGCTCGCGGTCTGGACGCTGATAGTTCCACTCGTTGCGTACCCAGTTGTGGAACCCACCGTCAGCGTCGTCGAAGCGCCCGTCATGGTGGTCCCGTCGATTGACGTCAACCCGGACATCCAGCTCGAACCGCTCCATATCGAGCCGTCGGTAGCCCTCGTGATCCCGAGGTAGACGTTCGCCACAGAACCCGTGCCGGCGACGCCCGTGCCACTCCATGACGTGTTGTAGTTCCCGTTGTACGTCGTGCCATTTGCCGGGTAGGCGATCGTTCCTGACGGACCAGGTCTGTCACCGTGGCCGTCGCAACATAGCTGTGCCCTGACGTAAGACTCCCGTTTGCCAAGGTGTAAGCCCATGCGGTGGTCCCTGACGTCGCCACAGACGTGAACCCTGCTTGCCAGCCGGATCCGGTCCAGAAGAGCCCGGTGTTCGAATCGAAGAGCGAGAGCGCCACATTGGCGACACTCAACCCGCCAGTCCCCGCACTCGCGGTGCCAGTGAACTGGTTCGATGACGGCCAGTTGGACCCGAACGTCGATCCAGACGCAGGCGTTGAGATCCCCACTGTCGGCGATTGCACGACGAGAGCCAGCGTGGTCGGGGTCACCGTGGGGTTCGTGACGTCACTGATCGTGATCGACTCTAAGCCTGCCGTAGTGATCCGAAGGTTCGAGAACGATGCCACGCCGTTAGACGCCACCACCGTGGTCGAGCCCGAAACGATGCTTCCCGGAGAACCCGTCGCGCTCAACGTGTCGGTCGATCCTGGATTGCCCGTCGTGGTGACGTTGCCATAAGGATCTTCGAGGGTTCCCGTGAAGGAGATTGTTCCACCCGCCGGGATGGCACTAAAGGTCGAAGGACTAGCGACGATCTGATTTGCCCCACCAATGATGATGTGGAATGGGCTGCTCGTCGCCTGAAGGTTGTTGGGGTCAGTCTGGTCGATGACCTGGAGTGTGTTGCCACCACTACCCACCCCGGTCACGACACAACCTGGGAAATAGATGTCATCGGTGCTGACTACACCCACGCAACTGGACAGCGAGCCAGGCCCACTGGAGATGGTCAGCGTGAGCTGTGCCGTGTGGTGCAAGAGGACTGATGTGCCCACGAGGAAGGCGATCACGGGAGGAGGGGAAATGGCCGACCCGTTAATTGTGTCTGTCGGTTGCTGCACGAAGATGATCGAAGTTGGAGTGCCCGTGGTGGTCGTCTGAACGCTTCGCGCATTGGGGTCAGCGACAACCGTGCTGAGGCTGCTCGTCTGGCTTGGGTTGACGTTGGCGTTGGTCACAGTGATCGTCAAGAGCTGCGCTGAGTTGGGGGTGCACCCGCTCGGAGTTGTAGTCGTACCGTTGAAATAGGAGACGAAGGTCGACCCGTTCCAGACAGAGACTGCCGACACTTGCGCCTTGTAGCCGCTTGGCAGCGTAAAGACGACCTGGCTATAACCGTTGCAGGTAGCCCACGTCGCACTTGGCTGTTGTTGCATCTGCGTCGTCGCTTGCTCGACCGCCGTCTTAAGCACGGTGTCGGTGGTCGCGATGGTTCGATACGCCGCTGAGCTCGAGATCGAAGTCCCAAAGGCAAGAAAGATCGCCACAGCACCGATGCCGAGCACGACCATTGCCAAGAGCACCTCAAGCAGCGTGTCGCCAGCTTCATTCTTGGAGCGGGCACGAAGCCAATTCTTGAACCGAATCACAGCATGATCCTGAGATTGACCCAAGACATCGACGGAAGCTGGCTGTCCTTACCCACGGCTTCGTCATCGCCTCTCGCAACAACACGTTCGCGTGGTCCCTCGCCCACTTTCATCGTCATCAGTCCGCCCGCGATTTTCATGGGAGCAGGACCCCGAAAAAGACGCCCTCGAGGCCGCCGCCCTTCATCGTGACGTTCATGGAGGTGGGGGCAGGAGCGGAGAGCATCAAGGTCCCCGTCTTGTCCGAGCTCCACCCAGAAGACGGAATCGAACACGAGACCGTCGTCGAAGGGAGGGTGGTGAGGTAGAGCACTCCCGCCGACCAGCAAGCGTTGCCGTAGGCGGAGACAGGGCTGTCTGGCAGGTCAGAGAGGGTTTGGTTGGATGTCCATGTCAGGGACTCACCTGGGTCAGTGGACTCGGCATCTCCCGTCACGAACTGCCACCCAGTGACGACGCCACCGTCAGAGTCGAGCAGCGAGATGTTGCTGAGCGTGACTGCCGTCTGAGATCCAGAGTCGACGCATTGGTAGAGCGCCGGATTCCCTGGGATCCCTGCGTAGAACCCGTTGTTCCCGAGGAACGCCTCACTTGTCGGTGGAGCGGCATAGGTGGGAGATGGCGAAGCAAGGACACCGTAGGCAGGGTTCATGTTCGAGCAGCTCGAGAACACCGAACCCGCCGAAGGTGCACTCCCGGTGATGGGCGTCGTTGCTGTCGACAGACAGAACGACAAGATGTAGGGCGTGTGGTAGATCCCCTCACTTATCTGCGTGCACCCGGAAGCTGGCTGAAAGAAGCACGTGTTGGCGCCCAGTGCCGTCGGGCAAGCCCCTACCGACTTGCTGCCTGCCGTTGGTGCCGTCGAGGGTGACGTGACGTTGAAGGGCGTCAGATCGACAAAGCAGAGACTGCTGGCGTAGGTGCCAGTACCGGGGGTCGCGAACCCGCAAAAGTTAGAGATCGTCTGATTGACCCCCGTCAAGGCACCCGCCGAGCCGCTCGCGTTGGGCACCCCAGTCAGGTGAAACGCAAAACTGGTAGATGCATACCTCCCCGTTGTGATCTTCTGAATGTTGAAGTCGACCGTGGCGATCAGGTAGGTCGGCACCCAGGTGGACGTATCCACGCTCTGCGTCACGGCCAAGTTTGGCGTGACCGTCGGAGGCGCCTGTGTCGGCGATAGATTGTTCACCACTACCATCGTCGAGGTAGGCGTGCTCGAAATCCCGCTGGCGCAGTACTGACGCACCAGCTCGTAGTCAGATCCCACCTGGACCTTCGCATAGGTCACGACGGTCTGGAACGATTGGGTGTTCGAGTTGTAGTTCCACTCGAGTCCCAACAGCTGGGTACCCCCGCCACATTGTCCAACCTGTGACGACGTGGTGAGGTAAGCAGCGTCGTGAACGTCTTGCTCGTAGAACGCCGAAGAGGTCTGTGCATCAGCGCTGGCAGAGGTGCCGCTGGCGACAGAGTTCTGCAAGGTGAAAAGCGAGACCAAGGCGAGCGTGATAGCGCCGATCACGATCGGCAAGATGAGTGAGACGACAACCAGCTCGATCAGAGAGAAGCCCTCGTCGCCCGTCGACGCGGCACGTCCAGATGCGCGAGATGACCTGGTCCCACCGCCGCGTGCTTGGCGGAGCGGTCTCGGAGGTCGACGATCGCCACTCACACCTTGACCTGGCTGTAGATCCCATACATGGCTGAGACAAGAGCGACGGCTACGAACCCAACGACTGCACCGACGAAGATCAGGACCGCCGGCTCGAAGAGGCCCAGTGAAGTGCTTCACCTTCACCTCAATTCTCGGTTGTAATACGTCAGCCGCGGTCGTGAGCTGCGTTTCCAGCGTGCCCGTTTCTTCGCCCACCCGAAACATCTGTTGTGCCGCTCCCGGAAACAGGCCTGTCTCAGCCAGGGGACCCAGCCAGACCCTCTCCCTCCATCATCTGCGACCGAACGCCCATGAGGGCGTCTTCGTAGACCAGCGTTGTTCGCCGACTCTGCCGCCACACTCATGGCCTCAGGGAGAGCCACTCCTGCCCCGACCATGGCTGCCAAGACTCGACAGGTCCGTTCAACAACTGCAGCCTTGATCAGACCCCCGACGACCGGAAGGCGCAGGAGAATCGCATCGAGCTTGGCCTTGCCCTTGCGAGATCGACGCAGTCGCGATCACAGTACCCACAAAGAGAGCTATCACGAGGGCGATGAGCCACCACCACGTCTCGATGAGGGTCGTCGCCCTCGAGCAGCATCCGTCGTAGGTAACGGGAGCTTGGCGTGCAGCTGCCCGAAGAACGTCTTGAACTTCGGCAGGACGACGACGGCAAGCACGACGATCACGATCACCGCCATGCCGAGGACGATGATGGGGTAGATCAACGCAGAGGTCAGCTCGCTGCGAGCGGCGAGATCCCTCTCCATGTAGTCAGAGAGCTGGTCGAGGACGATGTCGAGTGATCCGGTCAGCTCTGCTGAGCCCAACACGCCCACGTAGTAGTTCGGGAAGGCTTCAGGGTGCTTGCCGACGGCTGCAGCAAACGTGTCGCCGTGCTGCAGCGAATCGATCAGATCCAAGATGACGCCCCGCATCAGCTTGTTGCTCGGTTTCGCCCGCGATGACCTCGAGGGCCTCAAGGATCGGGATGCCAGCCTTGACAAACACGGCAAGCTGCCGGGAGAAGTTCATCACCTCATCGCGAGGGACTCGCTTCTTCGTGATCTCCAGCTTGAGGAGGCTGGTCTTCTCTTCAACGTCGAATGGCTCAAGGCCACGCTCACGGAGCTGGAGGCGCGCCGCGCCAACGTTGTCAGCCGATTCGGTCCCATTCACCGAAGCTCCAGAGACATCAATGGCACTGTAAGAGTACCTAGCCATCGAGATCTAAACCGCCCTACAACACATAGATGCTCCGAATGACTTCCGACACAGTCGTCACATCTTCCGACACGAGCGAGATAGCCTGCTGCCTCATTGTACGCATGCCTTGCTTCTTTGCCAAAGCGCGGAGCTCATCTTCCGATGATCGCTCAACGATTAGATGTCGAATCTCGGGCGTGATGGGCAGAACCTCGTAGACACCTATCCGCTCCTTGTAGCCCGTTCCGCTGCAGAAGTTGCAGCCGGCACCGTAGTAGAAGACGCTCTTTTTGGTGCCACCGCTTTCTTCGTAAAATGACCGTTCTTCTTCTGACAGTTCACAGGTGGTCTTGCAGGCTGGGCATATACGCCTGACGAGGCGCTGCCCGACGATCGCAATCATCGAAGAGGCGATCAAGAACGACTCGATGCCCATGTCCAAGAAGCGCAGCACGGCCGAGACTGCATCCGTGGCGTGCAGGCAGGACAGCACGAAGTGACCCGTGAGAGCCGATTGGACCGCGATGCGAGCGGTCTCGACGTCGCGGATCTCCCCAACCAGGATGACGTCAGGGTCTTGTCGAAGGATGGACTTCAGGCCGCTTGCGAACGTCAGGCCCGCCTGCTCGTTGGTCTGGATCTGGTTGATCGTGGGGAACACGTACTCAACGGGGTCTTCAATCGTCATGACGTTGCGAGAGGGATCAGCGACCTCCGTCAGCGTGGCGTAGAGCGTGGTGGTCTTGCCGCTCCCAGTGGGTCCGGCGCAGAGGACCATGCCGAATGGTGCCCTGACCAGGCGCGTATAGGCCTCGTGCGTCTCTGGCGTCATGCCCAGCTGACTCATCCGGAAGACCGACCTCGTCTTATCGAGCACCCTCATCACGCAGGTCTCACCGAAGATCGTCGCCACCGTGGCCACTCGGACGTCGATGGCCACGCCATCGACGACCGCCGTGAGCTGGCCGTCCTGTGGGCGACGACGCTCGACGATGTTCATCTCGGCCATGATCTTGATCCGGCTGACCAGGCCCATGCCCATCGAGGCGGGAAGGTGCAGGATGTCAGTGAGCGCACCGTCAATCCTGAAGCGGATCCTCACGAACTCATCGGAAGGCTCGATGTGGATGTCCGAAGCTCGATCTCGGATCGCCTGGGCCAGGATCCGGTCCACCACCTGGACGATCGGCGCATCATCTGCGACCGCCGTCTCGTCTTGCTCGCCGATCCTGCGGAACTTGCCGTCTTCGGCTGCTTCAAAGCGCTTGACGAGGAGGTCGATGCCCCCGATCACCCGGTAGTTCGAGTCGATCGCCCACACGATGTCTGACTTGGGCGCGATCTGAAGTCGAACGGTCTTGCCTGAGACTCGGGCGAGGATGTTCCGGATCTCGTCGGACGGCTCAGCGACAGCGACGTGGAGGCCCTCTTGGTCCAGACGAAGCGGTACCGCTTGGTATTCCCGGGCAACGCCTTCGTCGAAGAGCGCCAACGCCTCGGGGTCGATGCGCTCGGTTCGGAGATCTGAGATGGGATAGTCGAAGAACTCGGCCAGTGCGGCGGCCAGACTTCGCTCATCGAGGGCTCCAAGCTGGACGAGGACCTCGCCGATCCGATCACCGCTCTCGCCTTGGGCTTCAATGGCCTGTGTCAGCTGCTCAGGGTTGATGAAGTCCCTTCGCACCAGGAACTCACCAAATCGCTCCTTCTCTCCCCTGTTCATCTGAACGTTGAGCGGGAGTCCATGGGCGGAACCTGCTGGGCGCTGGCCTACGTCTTTGAGGGCGCCTGAGGAGTCAACGACGATCGCCGGCTCGAGCACCGAGGAAGCCTCGGGGGCAGGCCGGGGTCATGACGTCGCCGCCCTCGCCACTGTCTTTCGTTGCCTCTGTCCCGTCAGGCACCTTGTCGCGCCCACGCTTGACAAGGCCCTTCTGCTTTCGAGCCACGAAATCCTCCCAATGAACTGCAGGGTCAGGCTACTCCGGCCCTCGAAAGGATTCGCGGCATTCAGCCGTCGCGTACCGGGTTCAGTCGAAGCAAGCGCCGGGCCGGCACATCGCTTGAGCTGAGAACAAGCCCACAACCTGCCGCCACGGATCGCCGAGCTTTCGGGGCGCTTCGAGGCGCTCCGATGGCGACCGCAGCTCGACCAGCCCAAGCCTCAGCTTCCAGAGCCGCCGTCATGAGATCGACCTCAGACAACCTCAGGTGGCGATCGCTGAGCGACCGCCCCCTCGAAGGAGTCGGCCGGGCGTGAGCGCCAAGATCTTGAGATCCGTCCCGGGCGACCACTCCCGCACGTACTGGCGGTCCAAGCGGTAGAGCTCATCGGCTCGAAGCTCGTGCTGGCCGCAGACCTGCCAGAGCCCCGTCACCCCAGGACGCATGTCGGTACGGCACTCCGCCCAGTCGGGCATGGCGAAGTACTCCTCTTTGATGAGCGGCCTCGGACCAACGAGCGACATGTCACCCCGAACCACGTTGAACAGCTGCGGGAGCTCGTCGATCCCTGTGCGACGGAGGAATCGACCGACCGAGGTCTTCCGGGCCTCCTCGGCCCGCCACCGCGCCTCGCGGGATCGAAGGACCGTCTCGTCAAGGACCTCTTCTGCCGGGCGCATGGTGCGGAACTTGAAGATCCGGAAGATCTTGCCCGAGCGACCGACTCGCTCTTGCCTGAAGAACACCGGCCCTGTCGAGCTGAGCTTGACGCCAAGCGCCACGACCAAGAGCAGCGGCGTCGCCACGAGGAGCATCACCGCGGCCAAGAGGACGTCCAGCGCTCGCTTGATCCCCAAGCTGACCCTTGAGGGCGCTGCTCCCATGGTGACCACGGCGAGCCCGTGCAGATCGGTGAGATGAGACTCCCATCCGGTCAGCTCGAAGAACCGTGGGACCACGTCGACGGCGACCTCGGGGTCGAGCAGGCGCAGTGCAGCCGCGATCTGCTCGGGGTGGCTGTGCGAGAAGGCGACGACCACGCGGTCGACGTCGTGCTCCTTGCAGACGGCTCCGAGGTCCTCGAGTCGCCCGAGCGGCACCGCCTGGCCCATCGGGTCATCGTCGACGAAGCCGACCACCTCGATCTTGGCGGATCGCCGGAGCCTCGCGGCGACGTCGTCGGCCATGACCCCGGTGCCGAGCACGACGACCTTGACCGGCTGCGAGCGACCGAAGACCAGCTGGACCAGATAGTCCGTGATCGACAGCGCCAAGGCGCACACCACGGTGCCTGCCACGACCACGCCCGGCGGGAGATGCGACCGTTCGGAGGCAGGTCCGAGCGCATCGATCGACAAGATCACGAAGATCGAGAGCACCGTGCTGCCGGCGAGCACTCTGACGTTGTCAGCGGCGCTTCGCACGAGGCTGCCGAACACCTGGCGGTTGCTCCGCTTGAGCCGGTAGAGGCACATGAAGACCGCACTGCAGACCACGGCGAAGGGCAGCGCGAAGTGGAGCGCAGCGCCTTGGTCCTGAGCAAAGGTGCCGCTCAGCGTCGCTACGGAAAGGAAGGCCAGCAGTGCGACAGCGGACTCCACCACGACGACCAGGCGTGCGCTGGGCTGCCTGGTGTCTGCGGTGCTCTGGCCAGCTCGAGTGACGCCCATGCTGCGCTCGTCCGGCACCACACGAAGTCGGTCCTCGGTCAGCCCCCGGGCACCAGCGTCACCGAGAAGGCTCTCGTCGCCGAGGATCCGTTGGACCTCATCTCGGGCAGCGCGCGCTCCGAACGCCAGCCGCTTCGCCCTGAGCTTTCGCGATGTCGAGAGGTTCGTCATGCCTCGGAAGTATTCACGGCTGGCATCTGTCCACCGTCCCTCCATGAGAGAGACGCAGGTGGGACAGCTGAAGGGTCTAATAACCCCACTGAAAGGGGGCTGAGATCTCTCCACGCCATGTCAGAGGTGACGTGGACTGAGCCTCTCTGACTTGTGTGCACCATGGACCAACCAAACTCCCTCCCACTCTTGGACGCACTCCGGCTGGCAAGAGATCTCTGCGTCGGGGTGGCGTCCTTCTTTGCCTCTGCTGACGGAACCGTGATCCTGTCCGTCTCGCCCGATCTCGACGGGACCGACACGGCTGAGCGAGTCCGATCGCTGGCCACGAGGTGCCTCTCGCACCCGATGGCACAGGGTCGACAGTTCTTCGCCAACGCAGAGCTCAACCGCGAAGGGCTCTCCGACGACCTGTCGCTGGCCTGCGTCGTCAGCCCGATCTGGGCTGGCGACAACTGGCTCGGCGTGATCGGCGTCGCCGACACGTGGCTGCCCGAGCTCAACGACGATCAGCGCTTCGGGCTGCAGCGGCTGGGGAACATCTTGGCCCGGCGCGTGGCTGAGAACGGCGCTGGCTCGCTCGGTGCCCAAGATCGGCCAGAAGAGCGGAGGGTGTCGCCGCTGGCCTCTCCTCCGGAGCCCCCAGCCGAGGTCGAGGGCAGCCGTCTCAGAGCAACCTCGTTCGCCAGCCAGGGGCTCCCACGACGTGAGGAGACCATCCTGGGCGAGGTCGCCAACGTGCTCCCGGAGGCCTTGGTGGTCTGTCGCCTGGACGGCACCGTGGTCTACGTCAACCACATGTTCAAAGAGCTCACCGGCTTCGAGCCCGACGAGGTGCTGGGACAAGACATCGCCCTGCTGCTCATCTCGCCGGAAGACCAGATGCTCAGCGAGCAGAACGACGAAGACCTGACCGAGTTCCTTGTGGGCCAGCCTTCGCCCGGACGTCAGCTCTTGGTGGTCACCCGGAACGGGCACCTGGCGGTCGACGTCAAGGGGCGAAGGGCTGACATGGCATCGGTGGGCCCTTGCTACGCCGCGCTCCTCGAGCGCCAGACGAGATCGCCTGGGGAGCCCGAGCTGGCACCCCTCGGTGAGTGGTCGCTCGAGGCTGCCTTCGACTCCCTGGACGAAGGGGTCGTCGTCTGCGACAGCCACGGCGTCGTGCGCTTCATCAACCAGGCAGCTCGTGAGCTCCAGGGGATCGGACCCGATGAGGACCTGGTCGGTCACATCTTCCCTGCCACCGCTGGGCTCTACAGCTCGAACGAGATCCTGCTCACCCGTGAGCAGCACCCGCTGGCCAGAGCGCTCCGGGGCACCGTCGTTCGAGGCGAGCACCTGCGGACGGGCCCCGACGAGCAGGATCGCCGCCACGTCCTCGCCTCGGCGCAGCCGCTCACGGTGGCCGGCGGGCGCGGGGCGCTGCTCGTGATCCGCGACGTGACCAGCCAGACCGTCGAGCAGGCTCGCCTGACGCACCTCGCCCTCCACGACCCGCTCACCGGGCTCGCCAACCGGAACCTGCTGCTCGATCACCTCCAGCGCATCCTGGGCGACACCAGGAACCAGGGAGGGGTGGCGGCGCTGATCTTCTTGGACCTCGATGGCTTCAAGCAGATCAACGACCAGTACGGCCACGACGTGGGTGACGAGGTCTTGGTGGCCTTCAGCCGTCGGCTCCTCGGCGCGGTGCGGACCAGCGACATCGTCGCTCGTCTCGGCGGGGACGAGTTCGTCGTCGCCCACACCTCCTCAGGCGACGAGAGCGAGCTGCACCAGGTCATGGCGAGGATCAGGAAGACCTTGAGCGTGCCGTACCAGGTCAGGAGCCAGACGCTCGCTGTGACCTGCTCGATCGGCTGGGTCATCGCTGACCCGATGACCGACGACCCGACGGATCTCCTCGTTCGAGCAGATCACGAGATGTACCGAGCGAAGCGGAGTCGGCTGACCGACGACGGCGTGGCGTGACCGCTCTGGAGCCGCCGACGTCCCTGTCGGTCGCCTCCCCCGATGAGATCTTGACGCTGGCTCGCTCTCGCCATGCGAACGAGCGGTTCTGGGGCTCGCCGGGGAGCGGGTCGGACTATCGGAGCCTGGGTCAGCGGATCAGCTGGGCACCCGAGCTGCAGCACCACGCCACCAACGGTCAGGCGACCGTCCTCGAGATGATCGATGCGGCCAAAGAGGTCCTCTGGGGCTTCGGGATCCACGTCGAGATCGTCAGGACTCGGCCAGAGTGCGTGGTCCTGCGCTGCCGGCCACGAGCCGGGGTCCCGAGGGCTCCAGCGATCGAGCTGACCAAGGGCGTCGTCGAGACCCTGCCCCTGGTCGCTCGAGGTGCACCCGGCACCGTGGTCGAGTCGTCGTCGAGCCAACCGACCACCTCGACGTGCGTGATGGCGCTCCTCTGGAAGCCAGCCGACGCCAGCGGCGCCCGAGAGGGCTTCTCCCGGGTGGCCGACGATCCCTCTCCACGAGCGGCAGTTCCGGTGAACGCCATAGCGATGGGCCCCCCTGCGGACTCGGCCGTGAGCAGCGCACCCACCGCCAGCACCACGCAGCACGCCCCGCCCTCCGATCTCGGTGGGCTGACCCCTCGTGACGAACCAACAGCGCTCAGCCTGCCGCCCGTCCCGCTGTCCCGCCCCCTCGACGAGGAGCCGCAGGTCACCGAGCGCGGCGACACCGAAGCAGCGACGACGCTCGCTACGGGGTCTGCGGTCTCGGCTTCCGTGGCTGTTTCGCCGCGCGTGGCTGGTCGTGCTGTCCACGTGCCTCATCGGGATGCTCGCCTTGGTCGCCTATCCCCACCCCACACCCACCTACACCGCCAGCGCCGTCCTGCTGGTCAATCCTGGCGCCAACGCCACGTCCCCGGGCAGCGCCCAGGAAGCAGCCAACCTGGCTGCCACCTACGCAGGGCTCATCCCGACCGACGATGCCATCGTGCAGAGTGTCGTGGCCGCCACGGGCCTCAGTGCCAGCCAGGTTGAGCACGACGTGGCCGTCACCGTGCAGGACGGGACCTCGTTGCTGGTCATCAACTTCACGGCGACGTCCTCTGCTGGAGCGCTCAAGGGCGCGAACGCCATGGCTCGCGCCCTCTCGGCGCCCAACCCGGTGAGCTCAGCGATCCCCGCGGGCACCGTGGTCGTCACGAAGCAAGCCACCACTGCGGTGCAACATGCGACCGGCAGCGACGTCACCGTGGCTCTCGGCGTCGCCCTCGGCGCCTTGCTGGGCGTGATCTTGGCCCTCGCCTGGGAGCGGCTCGATCCACGGCTCGACCAGGCTCCCCAGGCGGCCGAGCTGCTCGGGATCCCCACGCGCCTGATCTCAGGGCTCTCAGATCTCTCTGCGTCGGCGATCCTGCGCCAATGGCAGGCCGAGAGCGAGATGAGCGCTCCCACGAGTGGCCTTCGTAGGCGCGTCGCCCGGGATCGCCGACAAGGTGAGCCGACGTCGCCCGCCGTTTCGTCCTCTCGGTCGACGGGGCCGATCCCTCCGCGGTCCTTGAGCAGCTGGGCGATCCCGGGGCAGCACGCGACAGCGACCAACGCGCCGACGACCCAGCAAGAGGCCCTTCGATCGAGCTGCTCGCCGGCGGAGCACCCGGTGCGGAAGCCGGGGAGGTCACGGCTCAGCGAGGCGATCTTGTGGTCCTCGTCATCGTCCAAGAGACCAAGGTGAGGACCGTGCAGCGCTCGGTCGCTGTGCTCAAGGGCCTCGACATCTCGCCGAGCTGGGCCCTCATGACCTCCGAGCCTGAGCGACGGAGGACCCGGCTCGTCGATCATGGCTTCAAGAGGAGCCACTTTCCAAGGGTCTCGATGGCTCTTTCCACCTGCCCGAGCCTCTCGGGCGAGCCACCTCTTGAGTCTGACCGACCGATCTGGGAGAATATTCGTCCGGTACGTGGATGCGGTGATCATCCCAAGAGGGCGAATCTAAGCGCAGAACCGCCTGAGGAGCGAAGTGCCATGCTCGAGTGGACACACGAGGATCTGGTCGACACCAAGGCATCTGTTGGTGGCGTGATCGGCATCCTCCGCACCTTGAAGGTGGAGTGCTTGACCTCGCTCACCTGTCTCGCCCTGCGAGAGTCGGACGGGACCTTCTCGATCGCCACGTTCCCGCTCGGCGGGGCAGTGCCGCCGTGGAGCCTCGAGAGGATCGAGCGCGTGCTCGAGGAGATCTGGGCTGACCCCACCCTCGACTCCGGGAACGTCATGATCCGCGCCAGCCGACGCACCAACGGCAACTCGGCAGGACCCCAGCTGCGCATCGCCTCGGCTGCCCTGCGGTGGTCCGACGACAGCGCTCCGCCGTGGGGCCTCGTGTGCCTGCTCGATCCGCTGTCGGGGAACTTCGACCAGGACCAGTGCGATCATCTGGCTCGATCTGCCGCAGGATCGTTGGGTACTTCGAGGCGCGCCACCAGGTGCTCGACGAGCAGCCGGACGTGGCTCGCGCCTCGACCACACGGATCGACCACCGAGACGACTACCGAGACGAGCACCGGGTCAACCGCTCGACTCGGGAGGCGATCTCTGGCACTGACCACTTTGACGGACACCCCGAGGTTCGACGCCCCAGCTCCGAGAGGGGACCGACGAGAGCTCAGAGCGTCGAGTGAAGTCGAAGAAGGCCAAGGGGACGAAGAAGCCCAAGGAGCAGGACAAGAAGCGGGCAAGGTCCAAGGGAAGAGTCCGACAAGAAGGCCACAGGGCAAGAAGGCCGCCAAGAAGGCTCAGGAGCAACAAGCAGGACCGATCGAGCACCGCGATCCTGCAGATAGACTCGCCGACGACGTTCGGACGTCCGAGCTGCGCCTCGACGTCGACGAGCTCATCACGATGAGGGCGCCCTCTGCGGCCGACCCGCTCCGAACGACGTGTCGTGACCGCCCGATCGGCGACGACGGCTACGGCGGTCACGAGGACGCTCTCGTCTCTACGAGAACACGCCCATCCAAGGCCTGCTCGGCGCGCTCGGAGGTCGACCCGATCACAGGCCTCGGTGGCCTGCCCTCCCTCTTCGGCGAGCTCGGCATCGCCCTCAGCGCTCCACGATCCGAGAGCGGCTGTGTCGTCCTGACCCTGCTGTGCTTCGTGCCGACCCGACCGGTCAAGACCAAGCTGGTGAACCAGGTCGCCGTCGAGCTGGGCCAGACGCTGCGGAACCACGTCCGAGGCGATGACGCGGTCTTCCGCATCGCCGAGAGCGTCTTCGCCGTGGTGACGACGCTGCGCTCACACGCCGTGTTCCCCGAGAACATCCAGGATCGGCTGAACCAAGCCCTCCGCTTCGCGCTCGCCAGCAGCCAGGCTCCCTTCGAGATCCGCTCGTCGCTCGTCTCGACCAGCGACCAGGAGGGTGGGATCGGGCCCGAGCTGTTCTTCCGCGGCGCGATGCTCGACCTCGAGCTCTAGAGCGCCCGAGTCCTCGTTCATCCGGCGTCGAGCGCTGGCGCTCTCGCCGGGCTCGGCGCAGGTAGCCGGGGAGCACGGAGCCTCCTCGAGCCAGGCGAGGGATGAGCGATCGATCCTGCATCGCCCGCCACGCCCACTCGACCGACAGCGTCGTCGTCCAGCTCGGGGGCGGCTTCCTGACCCCGACCGCCGTGTCGACCGCTCCACCCACGCTGACGTAGACCGCCGGGTGCTTGGCGCTCAGCTCGGCTGGCCCACTTCTCCATCTTCGGAGAGCCGAGCGCCACGAAGACGAGCTCGGCGCCGAAGGCCGTGCAGCCGCTCGGAGACCTCTGGACGACGGGCCGCTCGGGAGCGACGGCAGCTGGTCGTCGATGACGAGCCAGCCGGGGCGCTGCGCGCGGATCCGCTCTGACGGTCTCGGGCAGCCCGCCGACCACCGCGATGGCGAGATCCCCAGCATCTCGCCGTTCCAGACCCTCTGGGCGAACTCTCGCCCCGTCATCTTCGGTCCAGGGTCAAGGCCCGCCGCCGCGACGACCCGTCGGATGCCCTCGCCGTCGATCAGCACCACGGCCGCCTCCTCAAGGCAGGCCGCATAGGCCGGGTCGTGCTCGAAGAGGTAGGCCTGAAAGGGTGCGACCGTGCACATCGTGGCCGACTCGCCCTCGGCGAGCCGGCGCTCTCGTCCATGCTTCGACCTGATGCCACGTCGGTCGCGAGAGCGGGCAGCGAGGCGATCCGCTGCGGCTCGACCGTCCGCTCGAGCTCAAGGCGTCGCCGAGAGCTCCCGTGAGCGGGCTCCGGGCAGGGTCGGAGCACCGATCGCAGAGCGGCCAGCTGCGAGGCCCACCGATCGAGCTGTGCGGCTCGAGCCTCTTCGCTCGCCGCCAAGAGCTGGTCTCGCTCTGACACCGCTCGCTCCAGCCCCCGTGCGAGCGCCGCTGGCTCGTTGGCGACGTGGACGGCCGAGGGGAAGAGGCGGCGAAGCCCGGGCCAATCGCTCACGATCAGTGGCCGACCCGCGTAGATGGCCTCATAGGCCGCCCTCATGACCGACGTGGGCTCGGTGCTGAGCGTCAAGATGACGTCAGCCTCCTCGACCGCGGACGAGAAGGCGTCTTGCTGGAGGAAGCCGGTCAAGCGTGACGTTCGCCGGCAGGTCGGCGCGCAGCTCGGCCGGACACCGTCTCGGGTCCCCTGTGACGTGGATGTCCATGCGCGGGGACGAGCCGCGCGGCCTCGAAGAGGACGTCGATGGGCTCGTCGCCGCCGAAGGTGCCCGACGAAGAGGATCCTCGGGCGACCTGTGATGGGACCAGCCGGCTCCACCGTCCACGTCGGTGGCGCCTCGTGGACGATGATGCCGCGCCCGCCCCATGACTCGAGCAAGGCCACCCAGTGCTCATCGGTCACCATGCTGGCGTCGACTCTCGACGCCAGCCAGCGATGCGGGGCCTGGAGGCGCTCGGAGACCCGATCACCCTGGGCGCCGAAGCCGCCAGGGTGGGTGTCGAGGACGATCGGCACGCCGTGGCGCTTCGCCCACCAGTACCCGAGCATGCCCGGAAGCAGCGGGGGGTTGGTGACGATCAGCCCCGTCGGCCTCGTTCGGGCCAGGTAGCGAAGGGTGCGAACAGCGCTCAGCAGATAGCGCAGCGGCACCAACCAGCGCCGGGTGAGACGGCGGTCGAAGTCGCAGTACGCCTCGCCTCCGAGGGCGGCAGCGATCTCAGCCGATCGACCGGAGATGGGCGTCCAGGCAAGGAAGAGCAGCCCCGAATCCTCTGCGTTCTCCTTCGGCTCCTCTGACGGATCCGACGACTGGTGCGGTCAAGAGGTCACCGTCGACCCTGCCGTCGAGCTCGACCGGGGCACGCTGCGGGTGCCCGAGTCCGAGGCGGACGTCACCACGCGCCGGTCCATGGCGACCAAGATGCCGAAGATGGCGAAGAGCTCCTGGGGGAGCCCGGACGACGTGAAGTACGGGAAGATCGAAGTTGATCACGAGCAGCAACCCGAGGAGCACCGCCAGCATCCGAGCGATGGCCCATCGCTCGGGTTCGTCCCCTTCTTGGCGAGTCGAGCGAACGACGCGTGTGATGAACGCCGCCATCAGGCCGAGGTACGCCAGGAGGAGGGGGATGCCTCCCCACATCAGCTCGGTGATGTACTCCGACTCGGTGTCAGGCCAGGTGATCGAGGCGGGCAGCGTCGGTGCCGTAGCCGAGCAGCTCTCGCTGGTGGATGGCCGGGATGTACTGCTGGGACCAGACCTGGAGGCGGTACTGCACGCTCTGGGGGACCAGCGCGCTGCCGTGCGCGCCTGACGAGGCACCGTATTCGGTGTTCAGCCGCTGGGCGAAGTAGGAGCCGAACGCCACGCTCAAGATGATCACGATGGGCACCGCCCATCGCAGCAAGGTCCTGAGCTTGCCCGCCCACACGCCGAGGAGCAGCGAACCCCCGATGATGGCGATCATGGCCGACAGCTCCGCAGAGAGGAGCAGGCCTGCCGCGTCGAGGACCAGGACCCCGAGCAGCGCGCGGCGAGACAAGATCCCCTCGACCTCATGGAGCAAGAGGGTGATCCCGAGCAGCATGACGACGAGCAGGTAGCCGGCCAGGGGGGTCCAGTGGTTGAAGGGACCGGTGGCTCGGGCGAAGTAGTGGTAGTCGTAGCTCTGGAAGATCGTGCTGCCGGTCAAGGTGGCGATGAAGCTGTTGACACCGCTGATGTGGAACTGCTGGAGGAGCGCGAGCAGCGACACGGGGATGCTGGCCAGGATCACCAGGCGCAGCGCGAGCTGCCGCTGCGCCCGCTCGGGCAGGGACACGGCGACCGCTCGGTACAAGATCAGGTACTGGAAGGGCCCCACCAGCGGTCCGAGGCCAGTCTTGAGCGCCGCTCCGAGTTGCAGGTCGTCGTAGAGGCCGACGATCGAGGGCGAACGAGCAGAACACCAGCATCACGGTGTCGAAGAGCCTCCAGCGGACCGCTTGGCGTTTGGACGCCGTCACCAGGATGGCGATCCCGATGACCCCGACCAGGAGCTGCGAGAGCCGGAAGACCGGAACCGGGAAGCCGCTCCGGAGCCCCGAGGTGATGGGCACGAGCCCCACCAGCACGTACCCGCCGATCGCGGGGCGGCGCAGGACCGCCAAGCCCAAGCCAGATCGCCACCAGCAGCCCAAGCCCGGCAAGCGGCCTCAGCGCTGTGGCAGCACCGACGGCAAGGCTGCACGACACGACGAGGAGCACCAGCAGGAGGCGGCTGGGATGCCGATCAAGCCAGCCCTGGTCGTTGCGGAACGACCGAGCAGGAGGACGGCTCTCTAAGAGAGCCCGTCGAGCCTTCAATCGACAAGATTCAAGTCCTCAGCGGAGCTCTCGTCCGCGGCCGACCTTCGCGACCGGCTGCTCTCCCGAGCCGGATGCGGGTTCCCGCTCGGCCCCCGGGCGCCGCGGCGAGGCCAGTCGTCGATGCGAAGGGCCTGCCACCTTCGAGTCGATGAGCAGGGCCCACGACGGAGTGACGCCCAGCTCTTCGAGGATCTCCACGGATCGCTGGACCTCTCGGACCTTCGATTCTGGCGTGATCGCAAGCACCGTGAGGTCAGCCTGCTGGGCGACGACCTCCCCGCCTTCGGTACCGGGCGTCCCGGCGACGATGAACTGGATCGTCGGAGCGGCCGTCCGGTTCGGAGCGGTCGAGGGCTTCGCTCGAGGCGAGCGGCGCTGGTTTCCTTGGCGCTCGGCATCCGAACGCCTCCGACCCACCTCGGTGGGCAACGGTTGGCGCACCGTGGCCTGGGTACCCCAGCTGTTGGCAGAGCTGGCGAAGCGTCGAGCGACGGAGCCGATGGGGCCTTGGATGCTCGAGATGCCAGCGAGGAAGGCGACTCGAATGCTCTCGGTGCCCACCTCGGACTGCCACTGTCGCATGATGGCCACCGCTGAGGCATCCGAGAGCTCCGAGGCGAGACGAGTCGGCACGCCGAGGACTTCGGTCACCTGTGCAGATCGATCGAAGCGAGGATCGGCCCGCTCCCAGGCCAAGGCCAAGATGAGGCCGAGCAAGATCCCGAAGATCCCGCCCAGAACCAGCACGATGGTCCCGCTGGTCGAGTGGCGCGTCGTGGTCAACGCCTGTTTGGTGACCACCATCGTGCCTGCCGGGGATGGCGGGCAGAGACAGGGTGGTCGCCCGAGATGGCATGGGCGGTGGCGTTGGCACCGACCAGCGAGGTCGAAGGCACGGGCGAGGTGAAGGTCACCACGAGCAGCGAGGTGCCGTTCTGGACGGTCACGGCTAGATCGCTCTGGACCTGGCCAAAGCTCAGCCCGGTCTTGGCTGCGACGTTGGCGATGATGGCGTCGTCCGCCGGAATCAGCCCTGCGTAGGTCGCAGCCAGGTTGGCTGCCTCCTGGGCGCTGCCGGGTGAGGTGGAGCTCGCACCGGGGTTCACCAGCAAGATCGAGTTGGCGCTGTACTTGACCGTGCGCTTGGACGAGACCATGTAGGTCACCGCCAAGACGAGGACGACGCAGACGATGAGGACCCACGCACGGCGAAAGAGCCAGGGCGCTCGGGAGCGGACGCTGGCCACGCCCCGGCCCCAGGGGTTGGGCTCGGCATCCTCGGCCGGCAAGGCCGAACCGAAGCACCCCTATCGTCCAGTGACATGAACTGAAGCATAGGTCGTGCCAGAAGGCTGATCTGAGGCGCGGGCTTCCTCAGCCGAGAAGCCGACGAGGTCGTGCAACAATCAGCCGCGTGCACGATGCCGATCATTTCGGACCTGACGCTCTCGGTCGTCATCCCGACGCATCGACGCTGCGCACCTGCTTCCCTTGATTCTTGGGCCGCTGCTGTCGGATGAGGACGTCGACGAGCTCATCGTGGTCGTCGACGGCGACCTCGACGGCTCCTACGCTCTCCTCCAAGCCCTGGCACGCAACAACGAGAAGCTGCGTCCTCTGCTCCGCACCGACCAGCGGCGGGGCCCAGCGGGCCCGAGAGGACGGCCTCAAGAGCGCAACCAGCGAGCTCATCCTCTTCTTAGATGACGACGTGCTGGCGGCACACGGCCTCGGAGAGCACCATCGAGCACTCCATCGGCAGTCGAGAAGGCGTGGTGGCGCGTCGGCTACATGCCGGTGAAGCAGCCTGAGAGCACCACCGCCGACTCCTTCTCCTCGACCCTCTACGGCGTCGAGTACGAGGGCCGCTGCCAGGCCTATGAGGCAGACCCCGCACGAGATCCTCCGCTCCCTCTGGTGGGGCAACGTCTCGATGCGCCGGGCCGACGCCCTGCGCGTCGGCCTGGTCTCAGGTGGTCCCACGATGCTCTACCACGAGGACCAGGATTTCGGGCTGCGATGCCTCGAGGCAGGCCTCGTCGGCGTCTTCGAACGCAGAGCTCTGGCTTCGCACCTGCACCAACGTGACCTCGATGGCTTCGTGCGCGACGCCCTCTCGCAGGGCAGAGGGATGGTCATCGTCCATGAGCGCCATCAAGAGACGATGGGGCCTCTCGACCCCTCGGACTTCGAGGTGGGGCTGGGCCCGCTGCTCGCTCGGGTGGTGCGACTGGCTGCCGTCGCCGCGTCGAGGCCGGCTTGCTCTGCAACGTGCTCGCAAGGCGTCACCCGCCTGCTCGGTCGCTGCCACCTCTTCGGCCTCCAGCTCCACGCCGCCAAGCTCCTTCGACGAGTAGGGCAGCGAACAGGCGCGGCGTCGATGGAGGAGCAGGACGCAACGCCCAGCATGAAGACCACCGACCCATGAGCGCAGATCCGTCCTCGAGCGTGGTCATCGTCCACGACTACCTCTCCCAGCGAGGCGGGGCTGAGCGCGTCGTGCTGAGCCTCAGCCGGCTCTTCCCGAGCGCACCGATCTACACGTCCTTCTACGCCCCAGAGCTCACGTACCCGGAGTTCAAGCAGCTGGACGTCCGAACGTCAGGCCTCCAAGACCGCGTCGATCCCGACCACTTCCGCCGAGCGGTCTTCCAGCTGCCCTCAGCCTTCTCGGCGATGGACCTCAGCTCCTACAATCGGGCACTGGTCTCGTCTTCGGCGTTTGCCCACCACGTCAACCATCCCAACGCCGCCGTGTACTGCTACACGCCACCGCGCTTCCTCTACGACACGTCCACCTACTTGGGCAGCCGTGCCAAGGCGGCCGCCGTCTGGCTCCCCTTCGAGATCCTGCGCCATCGAGACCGCAGAGCTGCGCTGGCCAAGCGGACGTACGCAGCCATCTCGGAGCAGAGCGCTCGACGGATGCACCAGGCCTACCGCTTCACCGGCGGCATCATCTACCCACCGCTGGCCACCGCGCACCTCCCCTCGATCCCTCCCCCCTTCCCGGCCACCCCTCGAGCGCTCGTGATCGCACGGCTTCTGCCCTACAAACGAGTCGACGTGGCGATCAGGGCCTGTACGCAGATCGGCCTTGGCCTCACCATCGTCGGCGAGGGGCCAGAGGAAGACCGGCTCCGATCACTCGGACGGGGAGCTGACGTCGCCTTCCTCGGGCGGATCGATGACGACGAGCTTCGAGAGCTGTTCGCCGAGCACAGCCTGGTCTTGATCCCCGGAATCGAGGATTTTGGCTACGCCCCGATCGAAGCCAACTACGCCGGGCGCCCCGCCGTCGCGATTGCTGCCGGCGGCAGCCTTGAGACCATCGAGGACGGCGTCAATGGCCAGCTCGTCGCTGGCTGGGACCTCGCAGCGTGGATCGCGGCCGTCGAAGCCGTCGTGGCACGCCAGTGGGTGCCAGAGCAGCTCCGAGAGAGCACCGAGCGGTTCCACGAAGCGTCGTTCCACCGATCGATCTCCGAGTGGATGGACAGTTCCCTCGCTTGACTGGCCCACGCTGGTCGGCTGTGCTCAACGCCGATCGAGGACCCAGCTTCCCGACGGGCCCTCGAGCACGAGAGTCGTCACGCAGCAAGAGCATGCGCTCGTGCAGCGTCACCTTCTGGGGCTCGCTGGGCGGTTACGCGCTCTCTCTGACGGTGGCCTCGTCTAGTGAACCACCGTCCACCTTCTGTGGACGCTCACCAATCCTGCGCGCCGGCGCCCCCGCGTAGATCCCGTCAGCCTCGCAGCGTCCGGCAACCACGGAACCCGCACCCACGATGCAGTTGTCCTCAACCACGGCCCCAGGGACCAGCACAGACCTTCCGCCGATCCACACGCCATCACCGACGATCACCGGACGCGGTTCGGGGGCGGCAGTGACGGATCCATCGGGGTCGTTCCCGTGATGAGAGGTGAGGATCGTGGTCTGAGGGCCAATGAACGTCTCTCGTCCAATTGAGACGGCACCGACACCGACGAAGAGACAGCTCGAGCCCACAGCCGAACCGACACCGATCGTCAGGCTCGACGCTCTGAAGACACAGTGCTCACGGATGTTCGGAGTCTGGATATCGAACCCCACCGCACGATAGAGAAGCCAGCGAACCATGCGCGGGGTCACCAGTGAGCCTGCCACCGCATTTCGCACGAGATGGTCCCGTGCGAGGACGAGATCCTCACGCGTCCATGATCCGATCAACCGCGCGATCTCCCGTCCGTCGCCCTCGGCGGGGAGATAGGGCGTAAGGCCTCTCCGCCAGGCGTCACGTCGAGCTGAGAATGACATTCGTCCTCCCATCGAGCCGACCTCTCTCTCCCGGTCCAGCTGTCTGTCGCGCGTCACCCCGCAAGCTCAGCTCGCCCGACCCCTCAGAAATCGAGGACAGGCACCACCAAGGCGAATCGGGCTGCAGCTCGAGCATGTCGACCTACAGCCGTCCAACGAGTGAGTTCCACAAGCTCGTGCCGTTTGCGGACCTGAGGACCAGGCTGCCGTTGTTCCTCATCACCATGTACGAGACGGGCAGGCCCTTCGTCATCGAAGACCAGACGGATGCACCGCTGGCCGATCGAAGCACGAGGTTGCCGTTGCGCTGGAGCGTCAGGGAGACACCGGCACGAAGGCCAACCGTCTCGGTCGAGAAGATCGCGCCAGCTGGGCCCAGGACGACCAGTGAGCCGTTTCGGCTCAACTTGGCGCGATAGAGACCGTTAGCCGAGATCAGCGACTGGCCGGGGCTCAGGCTGGTCCCGCTGACGAAGGTTGTGGTGGTGCTCACGTTGAAGCTCTGGGCGGTGCCGTTGGCCCCTAGGTAGGTGGCCCCGGCGGCCACGTGGGCCGTCAGCGAGCAGCTGCCGAGCGAGATCGGGGTGACCGTGAGGCCATCGATCCCGACGGTGCAGATCGTCGGGGAGTTCGACGTCACCGACTCGACGCCGTCACCGGTGGTCGAGACCGCAGCGAGGAAGCTGGCGTTGACCGTGCCAGAGGCCGGCAGGTTGGTGATGGTGGGCGTCGTGGGCGTGGCCTTGGTGTCGACGTTGAAGCTCTGGGCGGTGCCGTTGGCCCCTAGGTAGGTGGCCCCGGCGGCCACGTGGGCCGTCAGCGAGCAGCTGCCGAGCGAGATCGGGGTGACCGTGAGGCCATCGATCCCGACGGTGCAGATCGTCGGGGAGTTCGACGTCACCGACTCGACGCCGTCACCGGTGGTCGAGACCGCAGCGAGGAAGCTGGCGTTGACCGTGCCAGAGGCCGGCAGGTTGGTGATGGTGGGCGTCGTGGGCGTGGCCTTGGTGTCGACGTTGAAGCTCTGGGCGGTGCCGTTGGCCCCTAGGTAGGTGGCCCCGGCGGCCACGTGGGCCGTCAGCGAGCAGCTGCCGAGCGAGATCGGGGTGACCGTGAGGCCATCGATCCCGACGGTGCAGATCGTCGGGGAGTTCGACGTCACCGAGTCGACGCCGTCACCGGTGGTCGAGACCGCAGCGAGGAAGCTGGCGTTGACCGTGCCAGAGGCCGGCAGGTTGGTGATGGTGGGCGTCGTGGGCGTGGCCTTGGTGTCGACGTTGAAGCTCTGGGCGGTGCCGTTGGCCCCTAGGTAGGTGGCCCCGGCGGCCACGTGGGCCGTCAGCGAGCAGCTGCCGAGCGAGATCGGGGTGACCGTGAGGCCATCGATCCCGACGGTGCAGATCGTCGGGGAGTTCGACGTCACCGAGTCGACGCCGTCACCGGTGGTCGAGACCGCAGCGAGGAAGCTGGCGTTGACCGTGCCAGAGGCCGGCAGGTTGGTGATGGTGGGCGTCGTGGGCGTGGCCTTGGTGTCGACGTTGAAGCTCTGGGCGGTGCCGTTGGCCCCTAGGTAGGTGGCCCCGGCGGCCACGTGGGCCGTCAGCGAGCAGCTGCCGAGCGAGATCGGGGTGACCGTGAGGCCATCGATCCCGACGGTGCAGATCGTCGGGGAGTTCGACGTCACCGATTCGACGCCGTCACCGGTGGTCGAGACCGCAGCGAGGAAGCTGGCGTTGACCGTGCCAGAGGCCGGCAGGTTGGTGATGGTGGGCGTCGTGGGCGTGGCCTTGGTGTCGACGTTGAAGCTCTGGGCGGTGCCGTTGGCCCCTAGGTAGGTGGCCCCGGCGGCCACGTGGGCCGTCAGCGAGCAGCTGCCGAGCGAGATCGGGGTGACCGTGAGGCCATCGATCCCGACGGTGCAGATCGTCGGGGAGTTCGACGTCACCGATTCGACGCCGTCACCGGTGGTCGAGACCGCAGCGAGGAAGCTGGCGTTGACCGTGCCAGAGGCCGGCAGGTTGGTGATGGTGGGCGTCGTGGGCGTGGCCTTGGTGTCGACGTTGAAGCTCTGGGCGGTGCCGTTGGCCCCTAGGTAGGTGGCCCCGGCGGCCACGTGGGCCGTCAGCGAGCAGCTGCCGAGCGAGATCGGGGTGACCGTGAGGCCATCGATCCCGACGGTGCAGATCGTCGGGGAGTTCGACGTCACCGATTCGACGCCGTCACCGGTGGTCGAGACCGCAGCGAGGAAGCTGGCGTTGACCGTGCCAGAGGCCGGCAGGTTGGTGATGGTGGGCGTCGTGGGCGTGGCCTTGGTGTCGACGTTGAAGCTCTGGGCGGTGCCGTTGGCCCCTAGGTAGGTGGCCCCGGCGGCCACGTGGGCCGTCAGCGAGCAGCTGCCGAGCGAGATCGGGGTGACCGTGAGGCCATCGATCCCGACGGTGCAGATCGTCGGGGAGTTCGACGTCACCGATTCGACGCCGTCACCGGTGGTCGAGACCGCAGCGAGGAAGCTGGCGTTGACCGTGCCAGAGGCCGGCAGGTTGGTGATGGTGGGCGTCGTGGGCGTGGGCAGCACCCACGAGACGACGACAGGAGCAGAGACCGCATAGACGGGGGCACCTCCCATCACGTCAAGCTCAGCCACATAGCGCCTGGTCACGGAGGCCGACTGGCTCACCATCGCGCTGACCGTGGTCCCACTCCCGGTGTGGGCGATCTGCGTGCCGGTCCACGTGTCGATGATCGAGATCCCGTAGGGCTCTGGCCCCACGTCTTGCCCAGCCGTGGCAGTGAGCGTGACCTGGGTGCCCCCAAGGGGTGACGTCGACGTGGAAGCGAGCCCGATCGAGCTGCCCAAGCTGGCGAAGGTGTAGGTGAACTCGTCGGCAGGGACGGTAGCGCTCGTGGCGCTGCCGTTCGACACCAAGACGTCGACGGTCCCTCCGGCCAGGGCGGGTCCGAACGAGGGCGGAGCGGTCGCTGTGAGAGAGGTCGCTGAGTGAACGGCCACTCCGGTGGCCTGCACCCCGCCAAAGGTGACGGTGTCTCCCTGAGCGAAGCCCGTGCCGGTGACGTCAACGGAGGTCCCCCCGCTGAACCCGGCGTCGAAGATGACACCGACCGACGTGGAGACCCCAGCCGGGGACTGACCGCACGACGGGGAGTAGTCGGTGTTCGCCGTCAGACCCCCGTTGGCCAGGAAGCAGTTGGCCCCGGACGTCAGATGGTATTGAAACCCTGGATCGGATCCAGCCGTGCCGGAGAACTGCTCTGCAGACGACCCCCAATAGAGCTGATCGGGGCTTGAGTTGCTGGTGAGGACAGGCCACGTCGCCGACGCGCTCGCCGAGGTCTCCGCTGCCCCCCCGGCTTGCACCACCGACCACGCCGAGCCGCCATCGAGAGCGGTGTAGGAATCCGCGATCAGCTCGATGTCGCTCGCGCTCACGTCTTGTGAGTACGAGACGCTGATCGAAGAGGCGCCCACCGCCGTCGCAGTTCCGTACCAGACCTCGTCATAGGTGGGGTCAACACCGTCAGTGTTGGCGTAGGAGACGGCTCGAGTCCATGAGGTGACGTTGCCGCCGGTCACCCCGGTGACCGTCACCCCCGAGGTGTGCTGCTTCTCCGACAAGATCACCAGATCGCCCACTGCTTGCGTGGTCACGGCGATTGAGCTGTTGCCCATGGCATCGCTGTCCTGAGGAAAGCCGCTCTCTTCGACAACGCCTGACGCGGGACCCGATGAAGGCGTGACCGAGCTGACCGTGGGCGGCGGTGGGGCGGCGGACGCCTCTGGGGCGAAGGGCAGCTGCGACAGAGCGAGCAGTCCGAGGGTCGAGGCGACCATCACTTGGACGGTCGAAACCCGCCAGGATCTCTTCATCTCGTCCTCCAACCTTCTCTCGGTGCGTCGGGGCACGTCTTCTTCGGGATCCTGCGTCCGAGCGCTGACCGTGCAGCAGGGGAGTTGCAACCTACGCGGCCCGCCAACGCTCGTCCATCACGTGGCTTACGTGAACTTGAACACCACCATGCCCGCGGTGTAGCCACCCGAGGGGCTGAGCCCCGAGGTGGTGATCGTCGGGGCGGTCGAGCCAGCCTGCTCGAGGTAGGAGCCAGCGTTGTCGTTGGTGGCCGTGGGGCTGTTGATGAGCGTCCAGCCGCTGGGCGTGGTCTGCGCGGTGGCGTTGGAGGTGACGAAGAAGGAGTAGGCGAGCTCGCCGGAGCTCGACGGTGCCGAGGCATAGCTCTGGGTGAAGCCCGTGACCTTCGAGGCGCTGCTCTGCCAGGCAGGAGCACCGTCGACCGACACCGAGGAGAAGCCGCCGGAGATCTCCGTGACCCCGAACTCCGAGTAGTTCGACGAGCTCGCCGCTTGGTTGAACGTGAAGCTCGTCTCGCCGCCTGCGGCCACCTTGTACCAGAGGTACTCGCCACTGCTGCCTGCCCCGCTCGTCGAACCGGCCAGCGTGAAGCCGCTCGGACCAGAGACCCCCGCGGCGGTGCCCGGATAGACCGCGCCTGTGGCCACGAGCAGATCACCGGCGCTCGCTGGCGTCGCCAGCGTCACCGTGGTCGACGAGGCGCCACCCCCGAGGAGCGCCTGTTTCTGTTGGATCACCGCATACGAGGCCAGCGCCACCGGGGTGACCGAGTTCGACGGGGTTGAGGGCGCGCTCGTCCCCACGGCGTTGGTGGCGGTGACCGTGAAGGTGTAGGCCTGCCCGTTGGTGAGGCCGGTGAGCGCCGCCGTCAGCGTCGAGCCCGAGACCGTCGTCGTCGCTCCCCCGGGCGACGCCGTGACCGTGTAGCCGGTGATGGTGCTACCGCCGTTGGCGGGCGCCGTCCACGACACCGTGGCCGAGGCGTTGCCCGCAGTGGCGGTCACGCCGCTCGGGGCGCTGGGCGCGGTGGGGGCTGACGGGGTGACCGAGCTCGACGGGGTTGAGGGCGCGCTCGTCCCCACGGCGTTGGTGGCGGTGACCGTGAAGGTGTAGGCCTGCCCGTTGGTGAGGCCGGTGAGCGCCGCCGTCAGCGTCGAGCCCGAGACCGTCGTCGTCGCTCCCCCTGGCGACGCCGTGACCGTGTAGCCGGTGATGGTGCTGCCGCCGTTGGCGGGCGCCGTCCAGGACACCGTGGCCGAGGCGTTGCCCGCAGTGGCGGTCACGCCGCTCGGGGCGCTGGGCGCAGTGGGGGCTGACGTCGAGGTCTTGAACACCACCATGCCCGCGGTGTAGCCACCCGAGGGGCTGAGCCCCGAGGTGGTGATCGTCGGGGCGGTCGAGCCAGCCTGCTCGAGGTAGGAGCCAGCGTTGTCGTTGGTGGCCGTGGGGCTGTTGATGAGCGTCCAGCCGCTGGGCGTGGTCTGCGCGGTGGCGTTGGAGGTGACGAAGAAGGAGTAGGCGAGCTCGCCGGAGCTCGACGGTGCCGAGGCATAGCTCTGGGTGAAGCCCGTGACCTTCGAGGCGCTGCTCTGCCAGGCAGGAGCACCGTCGACCGACACCGAGGAGAAGCCGCCGGAGATCTCCGTGACCCCGAACTCCGAGTAGTTCGACGAGCTCGCCGCTTGGTTGAACGTGAAGCTCGTCTCGCCGCCTGCGGCCACCTTGTACCAGAGGTACTCGCCACTGCTGCCTGCCCCGCTCGTCGAACCGGCCAGCGTGAAGCCGCTCGGACCAGAGACCCCCGCGGCGGTGCCCGGATAGACCGCGCCTGTGGCCACGAGCAGATCACCGGCGCTCGCTGGCGTCGCCAGCGTCACCGTGGTCGACGAGGCGCCACCCCCGAGGAGCGCCTGTTTCTGTTGGATCACCGCATACGAGGCCAGCGCCACCGGGGTGACCGAGTTCGACGGGGTTGAGGGCGCGCTCGTCCCCACGGCGTTGGTGGCGGTGACCGTGAAGGTGTAGGCCTGCCCGTTGGTGAGGCCGGTGAGCGCCGCCGTCAGCGTCGAGCCCGAGACCGTCGTCGTCGCTCCCCCGGGCGACGCCGTGACCGTGTAGCCGGTGATGGTGCTACCGCCGTTGGCGGGCGCCGTCCACGACACCGTGGCCGAGGCGTTGCCCGCAGTGGCGGTCACGCCGCTCGGGGCGCTGGGCGCGGTGGGGGCTGACGGGGTGACCGAGCTCGACGGGGTTGAGGGCGCGCTCGTCCCCACGGCGTTGGTGGCGGTGACCGTGAAGGTGTAGGCCTGCCCGTTGGTGAGGCCGGTGAGCGCCGCCGTCAGCGTCGAGCCCGAGACCGTCGTCGTCGCTCCCCCTGGCGACGCCGTGACCGTGTAGCCGGTGATGGTGCTGCCGCCGTTGGCGGGCGCCGTCCAGGACACCGTGGCCGAGGCGTTGCCCGCAGTGGCGGTCACGCCGCTCGGGGCGCTGGGCGCAGTGGGGGCTGACGTCGAGGTCTTGAACACCACCATGCCCGCGGTGTAGCCACCCGAGGGGCTGAGCCCCGAGGTGGTGATCGTCGGGGCGGTCGAGCCAGCCTGCTCGAGGTAGGAGCCAGCGTTGTCGTTGGTGGCCGTGGGGCTGTTGATGAGCGTCCAGCCGCTGGGCGTGGTCTGCGCGGTGGCGTTGGAGGTGACGAAGAAGGAGTAGGCGAGCTCGCCGGAGCTCGACGGTGCCGAGGCATAGCTCTGGGTGAAGCCCGTGACCTTCGAGGCGCTGCTCTGCCAGGCAGGAGCACCGTCGACCGACACCGAGGAGAAGCCGCCGGAGATCTCCGTGACCCCGAACTCCGAGTAGTTCGACGAGCTCGCCGCTTGGTTGAACGTGAAGCTCGTCTCGCCGCCTGCGGCCACCTTGTACCAGAGGTACTCGCCACTGCTGCCTGCCCCGCTCGTCGAACCGGCCAGCGTGAAGCCGCTCGGACCAGAGACCCCCGCGGCGGTGCCCGGATAGACCGCGCCTGTGGCCACGAGCAGATCACCGGCGCTCGCGGGCGTCGCCAGCGTCACCGTGGTCGACGAGGCGCCACCCCCGAGGAGCGCCTGTTTCTGTTGGATCACTGGATAGGACGCATTCGTGTACTGGAACTGGTCGGCTGTCGTCACGGCGCTCTGCCCGGCAGGACCCGTCACCGACACGTTGACGGTGCCTGAGCCTGCGGGAGCGACCGCCGTGATCGAGGTGGCTGAGTTGACCGTGAAGCTCTTGGCCGCCACAGCACCGAACATGACTGACGTGGCCCCCGTCAGGTTGGTGCCCGTGATGCTCACCGAGGTGCCACCCGCCGACGTACCCACCGACGGGCTGAGCGACGTCACGGTGGGCACGTCGTTGCTGCACGGCAGGGTGCCGCTGTCGAGCGTGGCGCCAGAGGTCGACACGAACCCGTAGGACATGCTCGAGGCGTGCAGCGTCATCTTCAGCGCGCCGAAGTGGGTGTCATCCTGGTAGGCCAGGGCCGCCGGAGGTGTTCCCTGGTTGGCGTAGCTGAGGTGGTCGACGCCTCCCGTGCCCACGATGAACTCTGCCGTGCCCGACGAAGAGGCGTTCTCGTTGTCGTCCATCGGGTTGAAGCGCTCGTAGAAGTGGCTGTGACCAGCCAAGACGGCGGTGACGTGACCAGCGACGGCGTCATCCCACAGCGTCGAGAAGTTGGCGTCGCTCCCCGTGTCCCCGGAGTCCCATCTCGGGTTGTGGCTGGTCACGAGGATGCAGTCGCCCTGGTGCGCAGCGAGGTCGTTTCGGAACCACGTCTCTTCTGGCGTTCCGGCGGCCCAGCCACCTGCGGTGCCGGGCCAGATCGTGTCCAGGGAGACGACGTGCCACGTCCCTCCGTTCACCGGGACGTCGTAGCTGTACCAGTCGTTGGTCGACGCGGTGACGCTCGAGGGCAGCTCGTTGAGACCTGAGGAGCCGAAGTAGCTGAAGTAGTTGGTGGCGTTGCCGAGCTGGGCGCACTCGCACTCGGCGGCATCGCCGTAGTCATGGTTGCCCGGGACCGGCCGGATCGTCACGCCTGGAATGCGACTGGAGAGCTTCCCCCACGATTGCCCGTAGCCAGCCTGGTATTGCGCCAGCGTCGGCAGCTGCCCTTGCGCGTTGTTGTTCACGTACTGGTTGTCCCCCAGAGGAAGGACGTACTGCGGGTTCATCGACACGATCTCGTTGGCGGTGGCCGCCTGCTGGCACGAGCTGGGATCAGCCCCTGAGAAGTTCGCGTCGGCGGGGTCGCACGCGATATCGCCAGCAGCCACCACGACAGGGTCTGAGACGGCACCTGCCGATCGAACGGCGATGTGCACGGTGGCGAACACCATGGCCGCGATCGCGCAGAGGGCCAGCATCACCCTGCTCACGCGTACCGTCACTGACATCAACGCTACCTTTGGCCTCGTGCAGACGGCGTTGATGATCGCCATGACTTCAGGTGGGCCGCAAGGGTGCCTCTGTCGCCAGGGCCATCGATTCGCCACGATCCGGGGCTTCGGAGATGACCATCTGAGGCGCGACGCTGCGACGCCACGGACTCGTCAGGAAAACAGCGGTATTTCACACGGTACGGTGTACAGCGTGGGCGTCCCAGATGCGTCACAAGGGCGTCCCCAGCGCTCTTCTTCTGTGTGCGGTCGATCGGTGCGCAGCCACAAAACCCTCATGAGAAGGCTCGGAGACAGGGGCAGACGGTGACGACGGTAGATGCGCTCCGGGTGAGAGCCGGTCAGATGCGCCTCAAGGCCCGCCAATCATCGCCGCGTGTCGCAGGCTGTCATCATCGGCTCGCTGGAACCAAGCGATCCGTCGCTCTCACCTTCGACGACGGTCCCGATCCACAGTTCACACCCGAGATCCTCGATGTCCTCGCCGCTCAGGGCGTGCGGGCAACCTTCTTCCTCGTCGGCTCTCGAGCAGAGCGTCATCCCGAGATCGTGAGAAGGATCAAGGACGAAGGGCACGCCATCGGATCGCACACCCAGACGCACCCTGACCTCTGGGAGGTGCCGTTGAACCAGGCGATCCAAGAGTTCCGGCACGGACGAGCGACCTTGGAGTCCATCACCGGATCCTCCGTGCCTCTGTTCCGGCCGCCGAAGGGCTCGTTGAACCTGAGTCAGGCAGCGTCGGTCCGCGCCTTGCAGCTCCACACCTGGCTCTGGTCGGTCGACCCCGGCGACTGGAAGCCCGAGACCAGCCCGGACGCCATCATGGGAGGGCTGGGCGAGCTGCAACCTGGCGACGTGGTGCTGCTGCACGACGCGATCGAGAAGCCAATCGAAGAAAGCACCACCGATCGCTCGGCGACCGTGGGCGCCCTGTCGCTGATCATCGAGGAAGCTCGCTCGCAGCGATTCGAATTCGCCACGCTCTCGTAACCACCAAGCAGCCCGTCTCAGACCTGCGGTCCCCCACCCTCAACAGCTCAGGAGGCTCGTGAAAGCCCTAACGATTGCCATCGCCTCGTATCAACGGAGAGAGGCCGTCACCCGGTTGGTCGAAGCCCTCCAGACTCTGGCGGAAGAAGCCCCCGCTTCGTGGGCTGGGGTTGACGTGCTGGTGGTGCTCGACGGATCGACGGATGGGTCTCGAGAGGCCCTCGCCGCCCTCGAGTGCACCGTTCCTCTGACGGTGCTCTGGCAAGAGAACGGTGGCCTCTCCGCCGCTCGCAACGCGGGGCTCAACGCAGCCACGGGCGAGATCATCTGGTTCTTAGACGATGATCTCGTCCCACTGAGCGGGACCATCGATCTTCACCGGGCAGCGCACGAGGACTCTGAGCACTCCATGCTGATCGGCCCCTGCGACGTGGCCCCGTCGATCAGCCTCTCGGAGGATTCCGAGCAGTACTGGGAGCACCTGTCAGTCCTTCGAGACCAGGGCGAGACGATCACGAGGTTTGACCTGATCGCCGTGGCGAACTCCAGTGTTCCCACCCAGCTGATGCGCTCGGTCGGTGGGCTCGATGAGGAGTTCGTCGGCTACGGCCTTGAGGACTACGAGCTGGGCCTGCGGCTCCTGCAGGCAGGGACGAGCGTGCGCTTCGACCGGCAAGCGGCCTGTTGGCACTACAGCTCGATCGATCCAGAGCTGGCGCGGCTGCGACGTCGAGAGGAGGGCCGCAACACCGTGCGATTCCTGCGCATGCATCCCGAGATCGCGGAGACCTACCTGCCTTCGAGCTATCCCGGTCGCTCCATGGAGCTCCTCGATCGCCTGCGCCTGCGATCACCTTCGGCTCTGGCCGCCCTGTCCAAGGGATCCGCCTCGGTGATCCATGTGCTCAGCCCCCTCCTGGCACGATCGAAGCGGGGGCAGTTCATCCGAACCCTCCCCTACGACGCCTCCTACGCGGCAGGCGTGGCCGATCTCGATCGTTCGTTGGTTCCTCGCGCTCTCGGACGACCCGCCTAGCGAGCTCAACCCGAGCGCAACTCCAGCGGCGGAGGGGTCGCTGCGTCGTGAGCCCGGCCTTCTCAGGAAGCTGAAGCCTGCGGCGCGATTCGCTCGTAGAGATCCTCGTACGCGCTGGCCATGGCCTGGAGGCTGAAGTGCTCGAGGGCCCTCTGGCGACCCGCTGCCCCCATCGTGCGGCGCAGCGCTCGATCCTTGCCCACGAGCGCCATCGCTCCCGCCAGCGCGTCCACGTCGTCGGGCGGCACGACGAAACCGGTCACGCCATCGATCACCGCCTCGCGCACGCTCCCGACGTCGGTGGCGATGACCGGGAGCCCTGCGAGCATCGCTTCGAGGATGGACAGCGGGAACCCCTCGGCCCTCGACGCCAGCACGAAGGCGTCCCAGGTCCCGAGGAGCGCTCCGGGATCGTCGGTCCACTCGTGGAGCATGAAGCGAGCATCGAGTCCGAGCTCGTGTGCTCGGGCCACCAGGCCAGCTCGCTCGGCACCCTCGCCGGCGACCTCGACACGGACGTCGGGCACGCGGGCCAGCGCATCGAGGAGGACGTCGATGCCCTTGACCGGATCGAGGCGTGCCAAGCATCCGAAGACAACTGGATCGCTCTCGGGTCCGTCGTGGGCCACGATGCCGTGGTCCACGACGCCGTTGTGGATCGTGAGCACCGAGCCGCTCGCGACCTTGGAGGCCTGCTCGACCAGCCGAGCAGCCGCGTCTCCCACCGCCACGTGGGCGCTGAGGCCCTGCGCGGTCAGCCGCTTGACCAGCTGGCTTCGCAGCCCGACACCGTCGAGCGGAAGGTGCTCGACCGCGATCACACGCAGCCGTGGCAACGTGCGGGCCGCCAAGAGCGCCTCTCGACAAGAGGGCATCCAGTTCAAGTTGGCCTGGAGGATCTCGATCGAAGACGCGTCGAGTGCTCGGCGATAGCGGAGCAGGCCGGGCAGATCATGAGCGCCCCGAGCTCGCTCCACGACGACGGTCGCGCTGCCTGGCCGCACCGCGGCGAGACGCTCGACGATCTCTGGGGAGTTGCCGATCACGGTGGCCTGGACGTGAGGCCCCAGGGAGAGGAGCAGGTTGGCCAGGGCGATCTCCGCCCCGGCGTAGTCGGATGCGTCTGTGAAGTACCCGATGCGGACAGAGCTCCGCGTGGGAGTCACGTATGGATGTCCCACGAGTACGGCACCGCCAACGCACCCGCCGCCATGCTGTGGACGACGGCGCGAGGTCCGGTCGCCGCCTCGCCCACCACTCGGAAGGCAGCGACCTCGAGCCACTCCGTGAGCGTCCCCACCGCGTCTGAGGCGAAGACCTCCGCCCACACCCGATAGAGACGGGGCAGCAGCGGCAGCTCGGCGATGAGGAGCCGGCACTCCCAGTGCGTGCCCACGCGCTCAGGGACGTTGCCGTCCTCGAGCATCGAGCACTGCACCAGCATCCCGGGGCGACCGTCGCTGATGCCGACCGACACGTAGGGCCGTTCGAGAGGCTTGTCTCCCTCGAAGCGAAGCCGGATCTCGATCGAGTCGCCCGACTTGAACTGAGCCTGCTCTTCGCCGTTCGCTCCGTGGCAGCTGGCCCCAAGGATGCGCAGCGGTCCGACGTTCTCGCCTTGGCCGATGCCGCCGAGCTGGTTCTCCTCGATCATCTCGACGTACTGGGAGAGCACAGGCTTGAGATCGCCCTGGGCAAGGACGCGCCCGTCGGCGAGCAGCGCCCCACGCGTGCACAGCGCCTCGACCGTCGAGAGGTGGTGCGAGACGAACAGCAGCGTGGTGCCCTCACGAGACAGCTTGGTCATTCGCTCGACGCAGCGAGACTGGAACGTGACGTCACCCACGGCAAGGGCTTCGTCGACCACGAACACGTCGGGTTCGATGTGGCTGGCGATGGAGAAGCCAAGGCGAAGCTGCATCCCAGATGAGTAGAACTTGACCTGCGTGTCGAGCGACTCCGAGAGGCCCGAGAAATCCACGATGTCGTCGAATCGCTGCCGGATCTCGGCTCTCGGCATGCCGATGATGCTCCCGTAGAGCCAGATGTTCTCTCGACCAGTCAGCTCGGGGTGCACCCCTGCGCTCACCTCGATCAGCGCTCCGACTCGACCCCGCACCCGCACCTTGCCGCTGGTGGGTGGCGAGATGCGGCTGATGATCCTCAGCGCCGTCGACTTTCCGGCACCGTTCGAGCCGATCAGGGCGTAGGAATCACCCTCCTCAACCTCAAGCGAGATCCGATCGAGCGCCAGCTTCCCGGTCTGCGGCCGGGGATCAGAACGCTGGCCGCTCAAGCGCTTGGCGATCCGCCGAGGTGCGCCAGAGATCACCCGACCCAAGCTGTCGCGCTGCACCCCTCCCATCCGGAAGCGCTTCGTCACCTCTTCAAGTTTGAGTGCCCACATGGTTAGACCACATCCGCCATTTCAGGTTCGAGGTGCTTAAAGAGCGTGTGGCCACCCAACAGCAAGAGCGTGCCGGTGGCGGCACTGATCCCGAGGAGCGTCCAATCCGGAAAGGTGCCCAGCGCGAAGACGTTGCGGAAGGCGGTGATCGGTCCGACGAAGGGGTTCACCGCTGCGTAGAGCAGCTGCCACTTCTGCGGGACGTTGGTGATCGGGTACGCCACCGGGCTTGCGAACATGAGGAACTGAACCGTGAAGGGCACCACGTACTTCACGTCGCGGTAGAAGACCGCCAAGCCGCCCAAGATCAAGCAGAGGCCCAGCGTCGGGATGATGAGGCAGACCACCAGGAGCGGCAGCGTCACCAGCGAGACCCCGAGCTGGCCACCCAGGATCGGCTCGAGGATCAGCAGCAGCACCACCATGATCGAGAGGTCGACGAGGTTTGAGGCGACCGCTCCCAGCACAGGTGCCTCGCGGGGGAAGTACACCTTGCGAAGGAGCGAGCCCTCGTTCACCACCGCGAGCGAGCCGAAGCTGATCGCTGAGTTCACGAACTGCCAGGGGCCAAGCGCGGAGATGGCGAAGGCCGCATACGGGACGCCGCCTCCCGAGATCCCGGCGACGTGTCCGAAGAACACGACGAAGATCGCGAGTGTGGCCAGCGGCTGCACGACAGCCCACGCGACGCCCAGCACGGACTGCTTGTAGCGAACCTGCAGACTGCGACGGGCGAACGAGCGGATGACCTCGCCGTGGGTGACCAGCAGCCGGAGCGACTCGAGAAACGACGTGGGCCGAGAGCCGTCGGCCACGTACTCGAACTTGTCCCGATGCTCCGGGTCTGAGCGACCGTCGGGCGCCGTCTCGGTCGGTGCGGTCACGGGCGGACTCTCTGCGTTGAAGGCTTCACCTGACTCCTACCTGGTGCCCGTCGATTGTCCATGGGACTGCTGGTGTCGAAGCGGCTCGAGCCACTCGTTGGCCTCATCGATCCAACCCGCCGGCATCGGTCGACGCTGCGCCTTGCGCCGCTGGCTGAGATAGCGGGGGCTGGTGATCGCCAGGCCAGCTCGCACCAGCGATTTCGGGGACCTGCCGCGGTAGGCGTTGCCGAGGAAGTGCCAGGCCGCGGAGCGTCGACGGTTGGCGTCCAGATCGATGTCGGCTTGACCGAGCTCGAGCCGAGCTCGATCGAGCGAGACGCCTCGCGCTCCGCTCCTCTGCGTACTTCTCTTCGATGATCGCGACGTCACGGTTAAAGCGTGGAGAGTTCCGAGACATGCTTTGATCGTGGATCAGGTAGGCCACCAGAGGCCGGCTGACCCCAGCCATGGGGGCGTTGAGGGACAACCTGGACCACATGTCCCAGTCCTCGCCCCACTTGAGGCTCGTGTCGAACGCCCCGAGGTCTCGGACGAGCGACGTGAGCGCCATGGTCCCCGACCCCCCGCCGGGGATGTAGTTGTCCTGGAGCACGAGGCGAGCCACGTCTCCCGCGGGCGGTGGCTGGTAGCCGGCGAGCAGGCGAAAGCTCGAATCGACGTGCACCGCCCCACACGCACACCACTTGGCTTCCGGTGCAGCGTCCAGCGCAGCGAGCTGGGCCGCCAGCTTCGTGGGAGCCCAGGTGTCGTCGTCGTCGCAGAACGCCACCCAGTGAGCCGCCGCCTTCGTCAGCCCGGAGTTTCGTGCTGCCGGCAGCCCTCTCGGTGCGTCGTGGTGGACCATGGACACTCGTGGATCGTCGAGAGACGCGACCATCTCGACGGTGTCATCCTCACAAGCCTCGTTGACGACGATCACCTCGAGGTCGACGTCTTGTTGTCGGAGGATCGCCTCGAGGGTCCGCCTGAGCATCTGACTGCGGTTTCGGGTCGGGACCACGACGGAGACCTGCGGCGTCACCACGCTCAACGCCGTTCCTGATCATCGAGGGCGCGCCAGCTCCCCACCGCCTGCAGCCTTCCAACGCCTCTGATCACTTGGTGGGGTCCCCAAACATCGTAAGAGAAGCTTCCAGAACAACTTCGAACTCGGGCACGTCTCCGATCTTGCCTTTCCACATGCTACTTCTAGGGATTCGCAGGCCAGCAAGGTCCGATCGGAGCACCTCAGATCGAGCCTCGCTACCCGCTTTGGGCAAGATCAAACGCTTGATAGGTCGACCATGGAGCGTCTTGTGAAGCTCGACCTACCAACAAAACCGACTGGGCAGCGGCTGGAATGGGGACCACTGCTCGGAGCTCGCGAGCAGCTCGCTTCATGATTCGTCGGGGCTCGTCTTCGACCACGGTGAGGTGGGGGATGACCGAGGCGAACGCACCTCCATACGCCGGGTAATCAGGGAACATGCCTTCCACGCTCTTCGTCATAGCGGCAAATGGCTCCTCAGGATCCGGCGAGAGATAGACCACCCTCCCGTCGAAGCTGTTCACGCTGCTCAACGCAAAGTCGAACCGTTGAATTGCCAGGAATAATCGGCTGAGATCGTCGACAATCGACTGGCTGTACGGAGGTGGGATGAAGGGATAGAGCACAGAGATGTGGGGAGGAAGCTCCATTTCGTCCCTCAGGCCCACTCGGCTTCTCACGCCGCTAATGAAAGGTTCTGCTGACGCGATTGGTACGATGAGTGCCCCATCAGGCGCCATGTGCTCCTACCTGCTTCCTAGTCACAACACCGCTCGATATTGGGAGATCAGGATCCTCAGCCGGGTCTGGCTCTGTTCCTCGCGCACCGATCAGGAACCCTCATCATTTATCTGGTCCGCTTGGATCGACCGCTCCGCGAGGAGATCTCTCAGCTCCATGAGCTCCTCGATGTCGCGACGGTCAGAGGTTCGCGCTTCGTAGCCGGAGTGCGCCAGGAGCTGGACCTCGAGGGAGAGGCAGGGCACACGGTGACCGTCGATCTTCCCGGTGCCGGCAACATCGACGTGAGGTGCTTCGCGCGCATCCTCCACGTGTCCGTCCTCGGGAGCCAGGCTCCCGCCGATGCGGTCGAGATCGATGCTCAGCAGCTCGATCTGGTGGCCAGCACGATCGACCACCAGGGACTGGATCGGCATCCAGATCCCGGCAGGCCGTTGACTCGTCCTCTCGAAGCCCAGCGCCGCCAGCGCGCGCAGCGCCCTCGGCTCATCGACCTCGAACGAGGGAAGGACAAGATCCAGATCACGATGTCTCCGGGTTTGGTGACCGAGCAGCGCATCAACGCCCCAGCCACCTGCCACCAGGTAGGGGATCTCGGACGCGTCGAGGGTCTCGAGGATCTTCAGCACCCCCGGTCCTCGAGCCTGCTTCCTGAGCAGATCGAGCTGTGCCTTTGAGCTTCGTGCTCGACGTCGCATGGCGTGAAGACCGTCAGCGATCGGCGTGCCTGCGATTGCTCGACGAAGCCTCTTCAACGCGAGAGCACCCCGCTCGTGCACCCCGTCACGGCTGCGGTCAGCCCTCTCATCGGACGCATCGGGCAACGATAGTTCCCTCTCGCTCAATGCGATCATCCATCAGATGGCCCAGCCCTGTGCCTCGCGGCTTCCCGATGAGCTGCACGCAAGGTCACCACCGCGTGATGACGACGTCGAGAGGCGAGGGGCCCAGTTCACAACGTCTCGGTGCTGGTGCAAGCGAGCCCTTCACTCAGCTGCGCCCACCGAAGCGGTCTCCTCCACCAGCTTCTTCACGAGACGGGCGGTGGACTCGGTCGAATAGCGACCGAGGTAGAGCGCCACGCCGGCCTCCGACAAGCTGGTCCAGAGCGCATCATCAACGAGGATCCTCTGACATGCCGCCGCGAACTCGATGGGGTCGTCGCACACCAGGGCGTGGACGCCAGGGGTCACCTCGATCCCTTCGCAGCCAATCGTCGTCGTGACGAGAGGCAAGCCATAGGCAAAGGCCTCCAGGATCTTGACTCTCGTGCCGCTCCCGCTCAAGAGTGGGACGACGACCCCTCGGGCTGCTCGCAGCTCAGTCTCGATGTTCTCGACCTCCCCGACCACGGTGACTCCCTCACCCATCGACGCCGACGAGAGGCGATCATCGAAGCGACCCACAAAGCGGATCGTCGCATGGGGAAGTTGCCTCTTGAGAAGGGGAAACACCGATTGGAGGAACCAGACTGCGCCGGCCAGGTTCGGCTCGTACGTGAAGCGACCCACCATCACCAGGTGCTGGGACGGCACAGGGAGGGACCGTGACCCACCAGGATCCGGGTACCCGTTCGGGATCACCTCGACGTTGCCTCGTCCCAAGCGGCGGGCGTCAAGATCGCTGCACACGACCACGGCGTTCGCAGAGAGCGCTATCGCCTCCTGGAGTGCGCTCCATCTCTTGACGTCACGGCGGTCGAACGCCCTGACCAAGGTGGACCGGATCCGACCCAGGAAGCCTCCTGGGTGGCTCCCTCTGAAGATCGCATGGTCCTTCTGAGCGGACACCGCTCGCTCCAAGACGACATCCTCCAGGTTGTCGAGATCGACGATGGCGGGCCCGAACTTCGAAGCACCGAGCACGGAGTACACGTCGGCATGGCTGTACCAGACCACGTCGTAGGGCCCTTCGACGAACGCGCTGAGCGACGATGCTGCGGCGTCCCAGTCACGCCACGCGATGCGACGAGGCGTCCTTCGAAAGAGCGACTTGAGAAACTTCGCTCCTGATCCACGAGTCGAGGGAGCGACCGTGGCTGCGTATCTGGTCACGCACGGGTGTGATCCGTCGAGGACGACTTCTCCTTGGAAGGCGGCGATGAACAGGTCGACCTCGCCGCACGCAGCCAGTGCCTCGAGGACCGAGGCAAACCTGAGCCGATAGCCGTCTCGAGGAGGCCACGGGTAGACGTCCCCGATGGCCAGGATCCTCATCGGTGGCAACCCTTCCCCTCCAGCCAAGCAAGGTCACCGAGAACCGTGCAGCTTGCAGAGAGCTCGCGCTTCATCTCCAAAAGGTAGTCGGCGTCCAGTTCACCCTCTGAAGTGGTGGCTTGGAGCGGTAGCAAGAGGCTCGAACCCAAGATGGCCGCCGTCGTTCACGGCGAGTTCACCCTGCCGTCGCGTGCAGGTCAGATTGGCGCAAGAACCTCGCCGCCGCCGTCGATTCCTCGTCCCGTGATGCTCGGTGCTCGGCAGATGCCGTGAGAACATACCGAGATGGACGATGACCGAGAGATCTCGGGTGAGGAGTCGCCCACGGTCGAACCAGGGACAGACCGCTCGGAGCAGGAAGAGGCATTCCAGGCTGCCGCGTCGCTTGGAGATCGACCAGAGCTCGAGGCCACCCCGTCCTTCGATGAGGCCAACCTCAGGGAGACGGCCATCCAAGGAGGCGGCTACCTCGCCGCCCGCGAGATAGCCGGGATCGGCCTTCGCTCCCTTGGCATCATCGCGATCACGCGCATCATCGGGCCGAGCTCGTTCGGGCTCTACGCGGCTGCTGCGGCCTTTGCCACGCTCATCGGCAACGCCGCGCAGATGGGGATGGAGGTCTTCTTGATCCGCCAACCCGACGAGCCGACTGACGACCTCTACCAGCAGGTCTTCACGTTTCTGCTCGTGATCTCTGTGCTCGCTGCTGGCCTGGCGATCGGATGCTCCTACCTCGTCGTCCAGCTCGACAGCTCGCTCGAAGCACCACAACGGCTCTTCGTCGTGCTGGCAGCGAGCATCCCGATCAACGTGCTGTGGGCCCCGGCCCAAGCCAAGATCGAGCGATCCTTCGGCTACAAGCGGATGGCATGGCTCGAGTTCGGGGGAGATGCGATCTTCTACGCCGTGGCCACTGCGCTCGCCCTCGCCGGCGCTGGCGCGTGGTGCTTGGTGGCTGGCTTCGTGGCGTGGCAGTCGTGGCTCTTCGTGGGAAGCCTTCGGTTCTCCCGGCTCCACCTTCGGTGGAACTGGTCGTCGTCGGTGAACCGAAGCCTGCTGCACCATGGAACCTCCTATTCCTCGGCCGGCATCCTTCAGGCGGCAACGGGGCTCATCAACCCCATCGTGGTGGGCGCCTTCTTCGGGTCGGCGGGTGTCGGCTACGTCGCGCTGGCCCAACGCCTCGTCGACACGCTGAGCTTTGCTGCCCGTGCGACGTGGAGACTGGGCATGGTCACGCTGACCAAGGTGAGCAACTCAGCCGATCGGCTCGCACGAGGCATCGAGCAGGCGATGACGCTCCAGCTGCTCGCCACCCTCGGTCCGATCCTTGGGGTGTGCGTCTTGGCGAACTGGCTGGTGCCCTTCGCCTTTGGCCCAACGTGGACCCCGATGATCCCCGTCCTCGCCTGGCTCGGGATGGCCCGCATCGCGGCCTCCCCGATCACGATCGAGTTCGCCGTCCTCTACGTCAAGTCGAAGAACATCGTGGTGGCCATCGCGACGGGGCTGGGGGGACTCGTGACGCTTCTCTTCGCCCTCGTGCTGGTTCCCACGATCGGGCTCGCTGGCTACGGCATCGCCACCCTCTTGAGCGTCGTGTCGATGCTGTACCTGCACCGACAGACCCTTCGCGTCAGCTCCTTCAGCTTGCTGCCCTGTCTGCGCGTGATGCTCCCCGTGCTGCCCATCACACTGTTCCCGCTCGTCGCGATGCCCTACGCCTTCTTGCTCTTCGCGCCGGCGCTGCTCGCTGCGGTGATGCCGAGCGTCCGACGAGAGGTGACGTCCAACACTGGCCTGGTGTGGAACGGGCTCGTCCACCCGAACGCCGTCAAGCGCTAGCGGACGGCCGAAGAGCCTCTGTCGGATCGGCGGCCTGGGCCGATCAACGACCGAGGGCTTCGATGTCGATCGAGCCAGCGCTGAGCAGCTCGAGCAGAGAGTCGAGCGCCATGGGTCTCGCCAGGAGATAGCCCTGGGCCCGGTGGCAGCCGATCTCCAGGAGCTGGTTGATCTCGGCCACCTCTTCGACGCCCTCGGCCACCACGGCCAGCTCGAAGGCGCTCGCCAGGTTGACGCAGGTCTGCGCCAGCACCCGGTTGATCGGATCGTTCGACATCCCGTTCACGAAGCTGCCGTCGATCTTCATGACGTTGAAGGGAAGCTCCTTCAGCTGGGTGAGCGAGCTGAACCCGGTGCCGAAGTCATCGATCGCCAAGCTCATCCCCGCAGCCCGCAGCGCCTTGAGCTTCTCGACGGCCGGGCCGAGGTCGCCGATGAACGCGTGCTCGGTGATCTCGATGCACACCTGGTCTGGGCGAATGCGGGCGCGCTCGATGCAGCCGAGCATGAAGTCGACCGAGCCCTCTACTGAGAGCTCGGCCGGCGACACGTTGATCCGAACGGTCAGGTTCCCGCCCTGGTGAGAGCGGAGCATGGTCGCCATCGACTGGCAGGCTTCGTCGAAGATCCATTGCCCGAGGTCGACGATCAGACCCGTCTCCTCGGCCAGCTCGATGAACTCGCCAGCGGCCAGCAGCCCTCGTTCTGCGTGCTGCCAGCGAACGAGCGTCTCGACCGCCAGGATCTCCCCCGTGATCAGATCGAACTCAGGTTGGTAGTGCAGCAGCAGATCGTCGTCCACGATGGCTTGACGAAGCATGAGCTCGAGGTTGGATCGCTCGTCCGAGGCTCGGCTGAGCTCTGAGTCGAAGACCACAGCTTGGTTCCCGCCCTGGCGCTTCGCCTCATAGAGGGCGACGTCAGCGCAGGAGAGCATCTGTCCACTGGTCCTCGACGTCTCGTCAGAGATCATGATGCCCACGCTGCCCGTGTGGGACACGTGCTTGCCCTCCACCTCGATGGAGGCCGAGCAGAGCTCGAGCAAGCGGCTCGCCGCAGCCACCGCTCCCGCTTCGTCGGTGTCGTGCTCGAGCAGGACGACGAACTCATCGCCTCCGAGCCGAGCGGCAAAATCGCCGGGTCGAAGCGAGTTTCGAACGCGATCTGCGCACACCACCAAGATCTGGTCACCCACGTTGTGACCGAGGAAGTCGTTCATGATCTTGAAGCGGTCGAGGTCCATGAACAGCAACGCCATGCCGGGGCCCTCGAGTGCCAACCTCCGATCGATCTCCCGCAGGAGCGAGCGTCGGTTGTTGAGCCCGGTCATCTCGTCGTGATCGGCGTTGAAGAGCAGCTGCGCCTCAGCGAGGATTCGGCCCTGCGTCTGGGCCAAGAGCGAGGCCACCGCCATCAGGGCGTTGATCTCCGATTGGGTCCAGCTCCGCTCTTCGAGGTAGATGAAGGCCAGCACCCCGGTGGTCACGTCGCCGTCGACCAACGGGACCGCCGCCCCTGACCACGGCAGGTCGGTTCGCGCTTCCGTGACGATCTCTCGGTAGGAGTCCGACGTGGTGGACTGCGCGCCCACGATGGGCTCCTTGAAGTCGCGCGTCATCTCGAACATCGGGTCGTCGTCAAAGGAGACGACACCGAGAGGATCGGGGTCAGGGATGTCCTCACGGTGCGGGAACTCGGCCGCCATGTTGCTGGTGCCAGCGTCGTGGTCGTTGAAGCGCAGGAACGCCACGTCCGCGCCCAGGAAGCCGGCGAGACGCTCGACGATCCAGTCAAGGCTCTGCTGGACCTCGAGCCCCGAGGCCGACATCAGCCGGTTGGCGACCTCGACCACGAGATCGTCCAGCGAATCTCGGTACGCCTCGTCCTGCTCTTCCTCCCAGCTCGTGGCGCACATCGAACCGAAGATGCGCAGGACCGCCATCTCGACCTCGCTGAACTGCGCTTCGCCCCTGCGGACCACGGCCAGAGCACCGAGCAAGTTGCTCGCTTCGTCCTGCACCGGCGCGACGAACGCTTGGAGATCGGCATCCTCGCCCAGCGAGAGCTCGCCGAGCTCGTCGCCTGCGGCGAGCTGTCCTGCCACCATCTTGGTGATCAGGGACTTCTCATCGGTCGAGACCGCGCCGCTTGACCAGAACTCGAACTCGTCGACCTCGTCCTCGACGTAGCGAACCAGCAGCACGAGGTCGGGAGTCTCCTCGATGCCCCTCAGGGCCCGTGCGATGCCTCGCTGGAAGACTCGGATGATCCCGCTCTGCGAGAAGTCCGGCCTCGGCGTTTCGACGCCAAGGGTGTCGCTCATTGAGTCACACCAGCCTTGAGCTCAATCATTGGCTGCAAGCCTATCCTTCGGGCTTCTCTGTCCCTCGAATGATCCGACTCGCTCGTGGCCATCAGCGTCGATCTCTCCTCACGAAGCCCTCGTCGGGAGTCGGAAGGCCTCTCGTCATCTCTTCGAGGGGAAGGCGACGGCTTCGAAAGCTCGGCGGTGGCACTTCGCTCAAGCGAAGGACCAAGAGGAGCGACTCGTCTGCCTCAGCACCGATGAGCTCGTGGAAGCGTCCCTGGAGATCTTGGAGGTGGGCAGCGTGGCGTGACCCGACCAGCTGGTCGTACGAGCTCGGCTCCTTGGCGTAGAGGAAGAGCGGTGACAACGGTGAGACACCGAGGCCCTCCTTCTCGGCGGTGAGCCACACCCGCTCAACGGCCATGCCCCCTTCCACGAAGTTTCGAGCAGTCGAGCCTCGAAGGCCCACGACAGCGACCGCGCTGCTCGCTTGCACGGACGAGTAGGCGTTCATGCCAAGGGCTTGACCCGCTCCCCAGTCGGCGAGGTAGCTCATCACGTCACCTCGTTGGACGATGCCCAACACCCCCATCTCCGTGGGTGACAGCTCGAGGGTTCGAACGTCGATCCCCGTGTCGAGCGAATCTCGTCCAGGCCAGCTGAGCTCAGAGAGCATCTCGGCGTGCAGCGTCGGGCTGAGGAACCGAAGTCGCTCGGACTCCGCGAGGATCCGAGCGCATGCCTCGAGTGAGGGGCGGTCAGAGAGCACGTGGAGCAGAGCTCCCTCTTTCTCTGCCGCCACCCGCAAGGTCTCTTCGCGGTCGGTCCCGAGGACAGACGGTTCGCCGCGCTTGCGATTCGTGGTTCGTTCGATGACCCGCGGGTACCACGAGCTGAGCTCGGGGTCGGTGCGGCCTCCAACCTTCAGCGCGGCGACAGGCTGGAACGTCTCCTCGCCCTGGGGGAACAGGGAGTAGTCGCCGAGGATGCCACGAGCCGCAGCGGCCACGCGAGCGTTGAAGAGGGCTGCGCCGATGGCGACGTAGCTCCCTCGAAAGCTGACATCCATCGTCATCGACTTGGACGGATCGAGGAAGATCCTGAACTCGCCAGCGTCGAACTCGAAGTGCCATGGCTGGCAGTTCCCTCCCGAGGGAGCCAAGCTCGCCGCATGGGCGATGGCTCTCGTCGGATCGGAGGGCATCGTGCGGTACTCGGTCCCGTCCGGTGCTCCGCTCGCCAGCTCTTGGGCCGGAGTCGGATCCCGAAGAGCGTCGAGCGACGAGTCGACGTCGACCCGCACCCGCCCTGAGGCAAGCTCTTCGCCCCGACCGAGTCGGCGAATCGCAGCGGCCATCGTCGCGGCCCCCAGGGTCACGTCGCCACCGAGCTGCGGCCACGTCGACAAGGTCACGCCGATCTCAGCCATCGACGCCGCTCCCCGAGCCGACGCCTCGGAGGCGTCGACGATGCGAAGGACCAGCCCCACGTGCTCCCCTGGGGGCATCTGGGCGACCTGCTGGGCGGTCGTTGCACCAAGGAGACCGTGGAAGAGCGGGCGAGACGGCTCAAGGTCGAACCGCTCGACGTCGATCAGTCCCCGGTCGCTCGTCTCCATCAGCACCGGGATGCCCCGGTGGCGCGCCACCTCTCGCAGCAGCACCTTGATGGGAAGCGAATCGCACTCGTCGATCAGCACGTCGAGCCCGTCGACGAACTGTTCGACGTTCTCCGGTGTGATCCCGTCTGGAAAGACCTTCACGTTCAGATAGGGGTCGATCTCAGCGATTCGGCGAGCGGCGACCACCGCCTTGTTCTCACCGACGTCGACGAGGCTTGCCGGGATCCGGTTGAGGTTGGACACCTCGATCGCATCAAAGTCAGCCAAGCGCAGCTCGCCGCAGATGCCCTCCATCGCCAGCACGTGCGCGATGGAGTGTCCGACGCTCAACCCCACGACGCCGATCGCCCGCGTGCGAAGCTGCTCCTGCTCGCCCTCCGTGATGCGATTTCGATTCCGATCGAGACGAAGTCGATCAAAGCCCTTGGGGCCGAGGATCGTGACCAGGGTCTTCTTCCACGGATAGAAGACCTGGCGGGGGTGCTCCTCGACCATCTCCTGGGGACAGGGCGGGAGCAGTGCTTGAAGCTCCGCTCTCTGATTCGCGACGTCGTCGATGAGCTGGAGGGCCGGATCTCTCTTGGTCTGCTCGATGACCTGGCGATCCACTCGATCCCTCGTGTCCAGCACGATGGGTCGCCAACCACCGATCTTCCTTCGGGCCAGATCGGCCGAAGCAGGAGCAGGGACGACGGTGTCTCCGAACAGCTGGTCTGCCTCGACCCGGAGGTATTCGCGCTGCTTCTCGTCGGCCTGCTCCATGATCTGAGATCGACGCCAACCGGCCATGATGGTGCGAAAGCGCTCCGACGGGTACGGGACGCTCTCCGTCCCGATCTGACGCGCTCCTGACTGCTCAGCCTTCCCTTGGAGGCGCATCGCCACGGTGCCGATCGCCAGCTCTGCTCGCAGCCAGGTCAGCGCATGTGAGGGGCAGCGTCCGAGGGCGTTCCCCATGGCGTGGATCCCACCAGAGGCCATGCCTCCCCATGCCCCCTTGAGCTCGATGACCCCAAAGGGGAGGCTCCGCTCGATGATCGAAGCCAGCTCGTCGATCTCGGAGGACCCGGCCATCTCCGCCAGGGCCTGGACCTGAGAGGTGACGGACAGGGGGCCGTGGACGCGCACACCGGCGACCACCTTCTCGCGGGCGTCGAAACCGACGAAGAACATCGAGACGCCCTGGCCCTGCTGGATCTCCTCGCGCCCGAGCACCGGCGCGTAGCCGTGCTTCTTGTACCGTGCTTCGCCCCCGTCGAGGTACTCCTTCCACAGGTCGGGGCGCTCTTGGGGGTGGTGGATCTCGAAGCGGACCTCGGTCTTCGGATCGAAGTAGCTGGCGCCAAAGGCAAAAGGGGAGCTCCCCGCAGGGGTGGTGGCCATCAGCTCACCGAAGAGTCGAGGGACCTGATGTGACCTCAGATCGACCCTGCGACAGATGGCGATTGAGCGCGCTCAAGGTTGCCCGAGACGCTGCCTCGCAATCGTCTCGAGCTCGAGCAACCCCGATCCGCTCGCTCCCCCCATCGTCTGGACGCAGCGAGACGACCACAGGTGCGTCCATCGCCAGTCCGAGATGATCCACCGCGGAGAGCGCAAAGGGGGCAGGAAGACCGAGGCTCGCCAACGCGTCGAGCGTGGCCAGGACGCCAGAGATCAACGGCGTGCCGGTGGCCATCCCCTTCGCCTGCAGGTTGCCGATGCTGAGCACCACGTCGGCGACGCCGTGCTGCTTGCTGAACGACACACGAGACAAGACCACCCGCTCGGACTCTGAGCTCCGCAGATGCGAGGCGCTCAGCCCGTCGATCGTCGAGAGCTCGACCAACGTGACCGATGATCCGGGTGCCTGCTGGCCCACGAGCTCCTCGACAGAGGCGGTGAGCTGCTCGTCGATGGCCGTGACCAGCACGCTCAGATCATTGGATCGACCCGGCTCTGTTGACGAGACGCCCACGACGCCGCGCAGGAGACGCAGAGCCATCTCCAGATCTGCAGTGAGCCCTGTCGCTCCCGCGTACCCACTCATGGATTGCTCCTCTTTCATGTCAGTCGCTCGCCGGCGAGGCGGAGCAGCTCTTCTGGATCGACGGAGTCATCGGGGGTGCACGCAGCACCGATGAGGATCGGGAAGTCACCGAACTCGCTTCCGAGCGCCCGTCGAAGTCTCCCGAGGAAGGCTCGAGCCTCATCGGTCCGTGCGTTCGACAGCAGCGCCACGAAGCGAGAGCTGCCCGAGCGTCCCGCGGCGTCGCCCACACGCAACACCTCGGCGAGTGCCTCGCTGACCCGCTGATCAAACCTGCCGCCAACTTCGAGATCCCGGTTCGGCGACGACGTCCGCACCACCTCGATCATCACGACCGTCGACACCCAGCCATAGCGGCTCCCGTTCGCCGTCGCCACCGCCAGCGCCTCGTCGAAGCGTGGGCTGTTGTTCCCCGGGCCGTCCTCGTTCGAGGGCCGGTGGTTCGCCTGGAGCGAGATCGCCGCAGGGGCGAGCGCCAAGACCACCTCGCGGAGGGAGGGCTCGAGTGAATCGGGCGTGGTGTAGAGACCGGGTCCCTTGGCCAGCAGCTCTGAGGATCGACCAGCGCCCAGCGGACGGTGGCCTGCTCGAAAGATCTGAGGGCCAGTCAGCTCACTCTCGACGACGAGCTCGGCGTCCTGGAGCTCGAAGTGCTCAACGAGGTAGTCCAGGACGCCGTAGATGGTGGACAGCCCGGCTCCGGGCTGCCCGAGTCGACGCAGAAGCTCAAGAACCACCGATGCTTCGTCTTCGCTGGCCTCGACCATCGACCTTCCTCGTCCCCATCGTGCCCCCATGACTTTGGTTGGGATGCTAGCAACGCTTCACCGAACCTCTGCGGACCCCGTTGCTCGCTTGGGGATGCTCGGTCGCTAGAGATCACCCAAGTTCTGACGCATCTTCTCTAAGGATGCCGACGGTGACACGCCGAGCTCAGAGAGCATCCGCTCCGCACGCACGAGCATGGCCACCGCCGTGCGGGGACTGCCTGAGTTGGCGTGGAACGTCGCTGCTCTGAGGTAGTGCTCCTCGTTGTAGGGATCGTCATCGATCATCTGCTCGGTGAGGCTGAGGGCTTCCGCGGTTCGATCGTTCAGCTCAGCGTCATCGATGAGGACTTCCAACAGCCGGATGTGAAGCCGCTGGAGCGACTCACGAGGGATCTCCGCCCAATCGGCGTAGCGATCACCAGGGAGAAGATCGCCTGCGTAGACACGGAGGGCATCTCGAGCCAGCACCAGGACCTGGTCCACCGACGTGTTGGGATCGAGCGCCTGCTCCGCCTTCCTCCGGAAGATCCCGACGTCGGTGACGGTCTCGGGGGCGAGGCAGATGAGGTTGTCCTGCCTGGTGATCAGCTCCCCGCAGGTCGATCTGAGCCGCCAGAGCACGTTCCTCAGTCGACGGCTACCCACGCCAGGCTCGGCCTCTGGCCAGAGATGCTCGACCAGCTCATCGACGGGAATGGACTCGCGGAGCGCCACGATCTTCAACGTCTGGGCAGAGAGGCTCAGCGGCAGCGTCACCTTCTTCCCCTCCGACTGGATGGAGAACGCGCCAAGCATCCTGATCTCCCAGACGAACTCGCTTGATGCTTCCTCGCTCGGACCAGGGGCCCGGTGATCGTCGGGATGAGCTGGTACGAAGGAGAGCCGGTCACCGCTCGGCTTCGAGAGCAACCTGATCTCACGATCACAGAGGGAGACCCATCCTGCTGCCTCGATAGCGCCGAACTGCGTCCTTGCATCGTCGAAGAGACGACGCGCCTGCTCATGGCGAGCACCTCGAGCGAGCAGCCCGCCGAGGCAGAGCCACACCTTTGCCTGGAGGAAAGGGGCTCCTTGCATCTCTGCTGCGGCGCTGTGCAGCGTCGCCGTGGCAGCAAGGAGCTCGTCGGGCCGGTCAAAGTCTGACGACGAATCGAACTCGACCGCCGCGTTCTGGAACTCCTCGAGGAGCGATTCGGACAGGATCCCCGCTCCTGCGTCGAACGAGGCACCCGAGAGGATGATCGCCGTCGCAGCGTCCAAGGTTCCCAAGCCAGCCACGCTCGAGACCGCGTCCGGTCCATCAGCGCTCTTGGTGGCTGCTGCCTCTTCACCGAGCGCCCTGAGCCAGTTCAACGAGGCGATGGGGCGATCGCCTTGGAGCTCGAGGAGGGCGAGTCCTACGAAAGCCCGACCCTTGGCTGTGGAGCCCGTGGCCGGCGACATGGCGAAGAGCTGCGCCGCGGCCTCAAAGCAGGACGCATACGACCCTGACGCGACGTTGGCATCGACGAGGACCGCCAGGGCGTGAGCCACGAGGCACGACTCGTCGATCTCGCTCGCCAAGCTGAGCGCGATCTCGACCTTCTCCGCTGCTTCTTGGAAGCTGCCCCACCTGAGGCATGCGATGGCCTCCAAGAGGGGGACGGCAGCGACGAGCGACTTGTCCCCGGTCCGCCTCGCGGAAGCGTCGATCCATTCGTACCAGCGATTCAGCTCGGCCATCTCGCCCGCTTGGAGCAGCCCGATCCCGACGGCAAAGGCGCATTGACCGGACGGAATCGCCTCGCCCTCCCCGCTCGCCCCCGGCGAGCGCCACAGCGGAGCGGTCGTGTCGGCTCTCGAGCCTCGGAGGTAGTCGACCGCGTCGGCGATGACGTGCACGAGCTCTGAAGGTCCGCTCTCGGAGTGTCGTGCCGACGAGCGAAGCAGGTCGAGGAGCTCTCCCACCTCCAAGCCGGAGAAGTACGCCCGACAGACGGCGTCGCTGAGCATCATCCCTGCTCGCTTGGGATCGCGCGTCTCTGAGAGTCGCGCTGCCTTCCTCATCTCGGCGACGACCGCTTCGGCGGGTGCACCCAGCCCGGCGCGAGCTCGCGCCCGTTGGTAGAGGGCCTCCGCCATCATCTCGTTGTCGGGCTCTTGCTCCACTGCCCTCGTGATGAGGCTCTCCGCACGGTCATAGATGCCCTGACCCGTCCAGATCTCTGCGGCCAGCAAGAAGTGCCTGATGAAGACCTCGTCACGACCAGCCAGCTCGGCCGCGCGCTCATGGTGCTGAGCAGCGGCCTCGGCGTCCCCTCGATCCAGCGAGCTCCGGGCGGCTTGACCGTAGAGTCGAGCGGCCCGAGCGTCGGGGGCGAGCGCATAGCGAGCGGCGTGGATTGCCGATCGCTCGATCTGATCCAGGTCCAAGAACGTCTGGGCCAGCGCTTCATGGAGGTCTTGGCGAACCGAGGATTCCAAGCGGACGTAGGCGGCGATCCCCAACAGCGGGTGGATCAGATCGATCCGCTTGCCGTGAACACGGATCAGTCCCTGCTCGGAGAGCCCAGAGACGACCTCCTTGGAGATCCTCAGGCTCCCGAGTGCTCGCAGCACGACGTCGAGCGAGCTTCGCGCGGCGCACGCCGTGGCGATCACCACGGAGGCCTCAAGTCCCAGATCGTCGAGTGGCGCGCCAAAGGCTCGCACTGAGGGGTCCGACAGGTCGAACGGGTCAGGCAGCGATCGAAACCCGGCCTTCTCGTCGTCACTCAGAGATCCGTAGGCATCGAGCAGCGCCGCAGGGTTCCCGCGGGTGGCGCCATGGATCTTGCGGTACACGGCCTGATGGCTCTCGCTCAACGCACCAACCCCGAGCAGGTCTGCTCCCTGTTCCAGCGTCAGGCCTTGCAGGCGATGCTCGGCATGAGAGACCTTCGGCATCATGAGCGGCCGACTCCCGGGGATCTCGGTGAACGACAAGATGAGAGCGATCGGCTCGTTGGCCAAGGTCATCGAGATCGCGTCGGTCAAGGATTGGGTGACGACTAACGGAAGCTCTTGGCAGTGGTCGATGCTGAGCAGGAGAGGGGCTGACGCAGCGACGGCGAGCTTCTCGACGGCTTCGGTGGCACGGATCAAGATGGTCTTGGCATCGGCAGCGCCGTCATGAGAGCCGTCGCTCTTGGCAAGCCCCAAGAGCCCGGCGATCGGCTCAGGCCAGTCCCATCGGCCGGGATCGTCCCTGCTCGGTCGCCCGCTGAGCTGGATGACACTGAACTCGGCTGCAGAGCTCGCTGCGAACTCGATCAGCGACCGCTTTCCCACCCCGGGCTCGCCTCGGAGGATCACGATGCCAGCCCGGCCTCGACGCGCTTCGGACAAGAGCTGCTCGAGATGGGACGCTTCTCTCCCGCGAGCGATGAGCCCAGACGCGCCCAGAGGGGCGGCTTTGGGGCCATCGCCCCGTGTCGTCGCCCTGAGAACGCCGGAGGGCGGAGCCTTGCCCCTCGACGACGCCCGCCGGGTCGTCATCGCCATGGCGCAGCGTTCCGAGCAGGGGCGACGGGACTCACGGCACCTGCATACCCTGATGGTCGCGTTCTGACACCAGACGACCAAGTTCTCATGTTCCGCTCCATCTGGCACGTTCCCGTCATCGGCGTCGGAAGGAATCGGTTCGGAATTACATTCGTGGCATCTAACCCTAGACGGGCGAAGGCGGCGGAGCCAAGAAAACTTTCATCGTCGAAGGGCTGTCGACACGCTGAACGAGGTGCTTCGGCCTGCTCTTCAGACCAGGGCGTCCGGTACCATGACCGGAGACGGGCGGTGCGAGGCGATCATCAACCCCCAGTTGCGAAGCGACGCACCGCATCCCGCTTGAGAGGCATCGAGGCCTCGAGCGCCGTTGCCCTGTCCAAACCGAGCTCGTGGAGCGTGCACCGTGCAGAAGATCCGACCGTTCCTGTGGTTTGACGGCCAGGCGGGAGCTGCGGCTGAGCACTACCGCCGCATCTTCGCCGACTCGACCTCTGTCGAGGTCGGAACAGAGGTCGAGAGCGGGACCCTCTCGATCGGTGGCCTCGAGATCGTCCTCTTTGACGGCGGTCCTGCACCCTTTGGCTTCAACGAGTCGATCTCGCTCTTCGTCTCCTGCGCTGACCAAGCCGAGGTCGATCGGCTGTGGGACGCCCTCTGCGAGGGAGGAGAGCCTGGTCGGTGCGGCTGGCTCAAAGACCGCTTCGGCGTCTCGTGGCAGATCGTGCCTGAAGCCCTTGGTGGGTTCCTCGGCGATCCCGACCCTGCCAAGGCGAAGGCAGCCCTCGACGCCATGCTCGCCATGGACAAGCTCGACATCGCTCAGCTCCAGGCGGCGCACGACAGCGCCTGAGAGCACGGGCGCAGCGCCCTCAGCGTCGGCGGCTGGTGACGTCCATCTTCGGGTTGGGCGCGGAGTTGAACGTGCCCGGCGCGTCGGTGCCCGGTGGGCAGATCGCATCGATGGCATCAAGCGTGGCCTCATCAAGCTCCACGTCGGCGACGGCCAGCAGCCCCTCGAGCTGCTCCAAGGTCCGTGGACCGATGATCGTCGAGGTGATCGCCGGATGAGCGTCACAGAACCCGAGCCCGAGACCGGTCAGCGACAGGTCTGCCTTCTCGGCCACCACGGCCAGCTGTTCGATGAGCTCGATCCTCGGATCAGCGCTGGTGTCAACGGCCCCCGTCGTGTAGCGAGACCACAGGGAGCCCTCGGCGTAGCGAGAGCCAGCCTCGACCGCTTGGCCTCGGCGGTACTTGCCGGCCAACCAGCCACCGGCCAGGGGGCTCCACGGGATCACGCCGATGCCGTACTGCTCACAGGTCGGCAGCACCGAGACCTCGATGGCTCTGGCGAAGATCGAATACGGAGGCTGCTCGCACACGAAGCGCTCGCGCCCACGGCGCTCTGCCTTCCACTGGGCCTCGACGATCTTCTCGACCGGAAACGTCGAGTGGCCCGCATAGCGGATCTTTCCTTGGTGGATGAGATCGCTCAGGGCGCCCAAGGTCTCGTCAAGATCGACATCCCAGTCGAAGCGATGGATCTGATAGAGGTCGAGGTAATCGGTGCCGAGGCGACTCAGCGAGTTCTCGACGGCCTGGAAGATCCATCGCCGTGAGCCGCCGCGGTGGTTCCGGTCCTCTCCCATGGGGTTGTAGAACTTCGTCGCCAGCACGACCTCATCGCGCCGGCCCTTCAAGGCCTTGCCCACGATGACCTCAGACTCACCGCGCGAGTAGATGTCGGCGGTGTCGATGAAGTTGATGCCCTGCTCCAAGGCAGCCTGGATGATCGAGACGCACTCGTCGTGATCCGGGTTCCCCATCGGGCCGAGCATCATGGTGCCGAGGCACTGCGTCGAGACCTCGACGCCTGTGGTTCCCAGTTTGCGATAGCGCATCCGTGCTTCCCTCCCACTCGCTCATCGCACATCGCGAACGAACCGCAACCGCTGAGCCCCATCGAGACTAGATCGAATGCCTCGAGCCTGGAGTGGGGATTGAACCCACGACCTACGCATTACGAGTGCGTTGCTCTACCACTGAGCTATCCAGGCGTGCTGCACAGGGCGTCGTCGCCGTGCGCGGCGTCCGACAGCGTAGTCCTCGCCTTGGAGCTCACCTGTGCCGTGCGTGCGAGGTCGAGCAGGGCTGGGCCCTCAGAGCGACAGGGCGACCAGCAGCTGTTCGAGCGCCAGGGGCTGGCGAGGGTTGCGCTTGAGCTCCCGGGCGAGCAGGGCGATCGCGTCGATCGCCAGAGCCGAGCGCTCCTCGGCTGCTCGAGGCACCGGGCCCTCCTCGTCGAGTGAGGCCAAGAGCTGATCTCGGTAGACCCGACTCAAGACGCCGAGCCCGGCACGCAGCTCGGTGGTCTGGTAGCGACGGATCTCGCGTCGATGGCGCTCAAGGATCTTGGAGCGCCCCGGCACCCCGCGCTCACCCATGGCCTTGGCCAGCTCCGTCAGCTCGGCGAGCTCTGCGCTCTGGGCTGCCTCCAGCGGGAGCGTCGCCTCCTTCAACGAGTCGTTGAGCCGCACCGCCAGCTCGGCAGCCGTCGAGCCGCGAGCATCGAGCAGGCTCGGTATCTCGCGCCAGAGCATGAGCCGAGAGGCGTAGTTGGCGTCCTCGGCGAGGAGCAAGGCTCGCTGTGCATCCCCCGCAGCCCCCTCCGCCAGCTCGTGCGCCCGCTCGGCCTCGACCCCGTGGCCGACCAGCCACTCGACCACCTGGCTCGTGCTCAGCGGCTCGAAGTCGATCTCGACGCACCGGCTCCTGATGGTCTCCATGTCGCGAGGAAGGTTGTCCGCCAGCAGCACGAAGACGGTGGTCGGCGGCGGCTCCTCCAAGGTCTTCAAGAACGCGGCGGCGTAGCGACCGAGGAGGTGCGCCTCGGGGACCACGATGACGGTGCGCTCGGCCTCGAGCGGTCGGCGCTGCGAGAGCGCGCCGATCCGACGAATGTCGTCGATCAGGTAGCTGGCTCCTTCACGCTCCGCCCAGATGAGGTCGGGGTGTGCGCCGCGCACCGCCCGCTCGCAGTGCGAGCACGCTCCACAGCCGCCACGAACGCAGAGCAGCGCTGCCGCGAAGGCTGCCGCAGCATGACGCTTGCCGCTCCCTGGTGGTCCGACCAGAAGATAGGCGTGGACCGGGTTGGCGAGCGCCGCTCGCAGCTCGGCGACTGCCTTGGCTTGCCCCGGCAGATCGGCGAAGAGCGCGGGCATGGTCTGATCAGCTCCAGGCACGAGCGTCCAGCACCTCATCGATCAGCGTGGAGACCTTGTCCAAGGGGAGAGAGGCATCGATGATCGCCCACGCGTCGGGCTCGGCCGCAGCTTGGGCCAGGTAGCCCGCCCGCACCCGCTCGAAGAAGGCCTCCTCGTTGGCCTCCATCCGATCAGCGGTCCCTTCCAGCCGAGCGCGGGCGGCATCCACCGGGAGGTCGAGCAAGATCGTGAGGTCTGGTCGTCGGCCCTGGGTGGCGAGCTCGACCAAGATCACCAGATCCTCGAGCGCGAGACCCCGGCCCCAGCCCTGGTACGCGATCGTCGAGGCCGCGTGCCGGTCGGAGACCACGTGGCGGCCTGCGTCGAGTGCCGGCACGACGATCTCCGCCATGTGCTGGGCTCGATCGGCGGCGATCAGGAGGGCCTCGGCCATGTCGCTCGGGTGGCTCGTCGGCTCGAGCACCAGCCGGCGCACTGCCGCTCCAAGCGCCGTCGCCCCCATCTCGAAGGTCAGCACCGCGTCGAGCCGAGCAGCCAGATGAGCAGCTTGCGTGGATTTGCCGCAGCCGTCGATCCCCTCGACGACGAGGAAGCGACCGCGCGAGCTCACGTCGGGTCGGTCTCCTCTGGCGCTGCGGAGGGTCCGGCGTCGCCCGCAGCCGCCTGCACGGCCGCCTTGGTGGCCGGGACCTTCTTCTTGGCCGGAGCCTTCTTCTTGGCCGTGGCCTTCTTGGCGGCTGCCTTCTTCTTCGCTGGGGCCTTCTTCTTGGCCACGGCCTTCTTGGACCGCTTCTTGGCTGGTCCAGCCTCCCGACGGATCTGCAGCAGCTCGGCGGCTCGAGCCATCGTGATCGTCTCGACGCTGTCGCCGGTGCGAAGCGACGCGTTCGTCTCCCCGTCGGTGACGTACGGACCGAAGCGACCGTCCTTGACGACCACAGGCTGACCCGAGACTGGGTCGGCACCGAGCTCCTTGAGCGGAGGAGCAGCGACGCGGCCTCGACCGCGCTTGGGCTGCGCGTAGAGGGCGAGCGCGGCGGGAAGGTCGACCGTGAAGATCTCGTCCTCGTTCGCCAAGCTGCGCGAGTCCTTGCCCTTGGTCAGGTAGGGGCCGTAGCGGCCGTTCTGGGAGAAGATCTCCTCGCCGCTCTCAGGATCGGTTCCGACCAGTCGCGGCAGGCTCAGCAGCAAGAGGGCTTCGTCCAAGGTGACGTGCTCAGGGGTCATCGTCGAGAAGAGCGACGCCGTCTTCGGCTTCTCGTCGCCTGCCTCTCCCAGCTGGACGTAGGGACCGAAGCGACCAGCCTTGATGAAAACGTCGAGACCGCTCTCGGGATCGGTCCCGATCGAGCGATCCGCCTGGGGCGCGTCCAGCAGCTCAGCGGCCACCTCGGGGGTGAGCTCGTCGGGCAGCATGTCTTCGCGCAGGCTGGCCGTGTCGTCGCCGCGCTTGAGATACGGGCCGAACTTGCCGACGCGCACCACGATCGGCGTGCCGCTCGTCGGATCGGGCCCCAGGGGGATCGAGTTGATCTCGACGGGGTCGATGTCGGCGAGGTGCTCCGAGACCGCCTGCTTGAGACCGAAGCCCACCGCGCCGTCGGTGTCAGCGCCGAAGTAGAAGCGCGTCAGCCACGGCAGCATCTCTTCGGTGCCCGACGCGATCTTGTCGAGGTCGTCTTCCATCGACGCGGTGAAGTTGTAGTCGACCAGCTCGGCGAAGTGCTGCTCTAAGAGCTTGACCACGGCGAAGGCGGTGAAGCTGGGCACGAGCGCTGAGCCCTTCTTCCAGACGTAGCCACGATCCTGGATGGTCGAGATCACCGCGGCATAGGTCGAGGGGCGCCCGATCCCGAGCTCCTCCATCTTCTTGACCAGCGAGGCGTCGGTGTAGCGGGCCGGGGGCTGCGTGGTGTGGTCCTTGGCCTCGGCAGCCTCGACGGCGACCGCGTCGCCCTCGGTGAGCGCAGGCAGGACGCGCTCGGCTTCGGCCAGCTCAGCTTCGGGATCGTCGGCACCCTCGACGTAGGCCCGTCGGTACCCGGGGAAGGAGATCACCCGACCGTTGGCCTGGAGCACGGCCGCAGCGCCAGCCAGCGAACCGGCTCGCTCACCCAAGGTCGCCTCCAGGCGCACCTGGGCCTGGGTGCCCCGGGCGTCAGCCATCTGCGAGGCGACGGTGCGAACCCAGACGAGCTCGTAGAGCCGAAGCTCGTCGCCCGAGAGGCTGCGTGCCGCCTCGGCCGGGGTGCGGAAGACGTCGCCAGCAGGACGGATCGCCTCGTGCGCCTCCTGGGCGTTCTTGACCTTGCGGTCGTAGCGACGCGGCGCCTCAGGCACGTACTCGGGGCCAAAGGTGGAGGCCGCTTGCGACCGAGCGGCGTTGATGGCCTCCGACGACAGCGTCGTCGAGTCGGTGCGCATGTAGGTGATCCAGCCCTCTTCGTAGAGCCGCTGCGCCACGCGCATCGCCTGGCTGGCGGTGAGGCGCAGCTTGCGGCCGGCCTCCTGCTGGAGCGTGGAGGTCATGAAGGGCGCTTGGGGCTTGGACGTGAAGGGGCGCTCGGTCACCGAGGTCACCGTCGCCGGAGCGTCGAGGAGCGCGGTGGCCACGCCGTCTGCTTCTGCCTGGGTGAGGACGCGCACCTCCCTCGAGCCGGTGAGCACCCCGTGGGCGTCGAAGTCACGACCCTCGGCCAGCGAGAGGCCGTCGAGCGCCATGAGCTGGGCATCGAAGCGCTCGGTCTCCTTGCGCAGCGTGGCGGTCACGTCGTGCCACGTGGCGGTGCGGAACGCCATGCGCTCTCGTTCGCGCTCGACCACCAAGCGGGTGGCGACGGACTGGACGCGACCAGCCGAGAGGCGAGGCAGGATCTTGCGCCACAGCACCGGGGAGACCTCGTAGCCGAAGAGCCGGTCGAGGATCCGCCGCGTCTCCTGTGCGTCGACGAGGCGTCGATCGAGCTCGCGCGACTCGTTCACGGCCCGCTCGATGGCCGGCCGGGTGATCTCGTGGAAGACCATCCGCTTGACCGGCACGCGCGGGTTGAGGACCTCCAAGAGGTGCCACGCGATGGCTTCTCCCTCGCGGTCTTCGTCTGTGGCCAAGAAGAGCTCGTCGGCGTCCTTGAGCAGTCGCTTGAGGTTGCTGACCACGCTCTTCTTGTTGGAGCTGACCACGTAGAGCGGCTTGAAGCCGTCGTCGACGTTGACGCCGATCCTGCTCCAGGCCTCGGAGCGGTAGGCCTCGGGGATCTGGTCTGCCCCGATCGGCAGGTCGCGGATGTGGCCCACCGAGGACTCCACGATGAAGTCGTCACCGAGGATCCCGCCAATGGTCTTGGCCTTCGCTGGTGACTCGACGATGACGAGTGCCTTGCCCATTGCTCACCTCCTTCGGCTCGCTCCCAGGATGCTGCGCTCGCACCACCCGATCGCCGAATGGTCTAGCAGCACCCCAACGGCTGCTCGCCGCGCATCCTCGCGGACCCCTCCGAGGCAAGCCCAGACGCGACGATGCCCGGATCACCCCGAAGGGGGCGATCCGGGCATCGACCACGGTGTTCTAGGCCGGCTCGACCTCGCTCGGGGTGAGGGGCTCTGCGGTCTCGAGGTCAGCAGCCATCGAGGTCGTCTTGCGCTTGGAGAACGCCACGGCGCCGAGCAGCACGACGAGTGCCACGCCCGCAATGGCGTAGCGAGCGGGGTTGTGATGCTGCAGCGTGATGATCGCTGGGAGCGTGAGCAGCGCCACGAGGTTCATCACCTTGATCAGCGGGTTCAGCGCGGGACCGGCGGTGTCCTTGAAGGGGTCGCCGACGGTGTCGCCGATGACGGCGGCCTTGTGGGCCTCGGAGCCCTTCCCGCCTTCGTGGCCGTCTTCGATGTACTTCTTGGCGTTGTCCCACGCACCGCCGGAGTTCGACAAGGTGTTGGCCATCAGCTGGCCGGTGAGGATCGCTGCGGCCAAGAAGCCGCCAAGCGCGATGTAGCCGATGCCGAAGCCGACGATGATCGGCGAGAGCACGGCCAAGAGCGCCGGCGTCGCCAGCTCGCGCTGGGAGGCTGCCGTGCAGATGGCGATGACCCGTCCGTACTCAGGCTTCTCGGAGTAGTCCATGATCCCGGGATGCTCGCGGAACTGGCGTCGCACCTCGAGCACGACGGTCCCCGCACTCCTGCCGACTGCCCGGATGGCCAACGCCGAGAACAAGAAGGCGATCGAGCCGCCGATGAGCAGACCGATGAAGGTCTTCGGATCGGCCACGTTGATCTGGATCCTGGAGAAGACCACCTTCGGGTCGATGTTGAGCTTGCTGCCGGCGGTCTCGATGAAGGAGCCGAACAGCGCCACGGACGCGATCACTGCCGAGCCGATGGCCACACCCTTCGTGATCGCCTTGGTCGTGTTGCCGACGGCGTCGAGGCTGACCATGATCCGCTCGGCCTCACCGGAGAACTCGCCGGACATCTCCGCGATGCCCGCCGCGTTGTCAGAGACCGGTCCGAAGCTGTCCTCGGAGACCACCATGCCGGCCGTCGAGAGCAGGCCGATCCCGATGAGGGCGACCATGTAGAGCACCACGTGGATGTTGCCTCCCCCGAGGCCGATGGCTGCGCCCAGAGCGATGGCGATGGCGATGATCGCCCAGACCGACGACTCGAGCCCGAGGGCGAAGCCCGAGAGCACCGTGGTCGCTGGCCCGGTCTGGGCAGACTCGGCCACCTCTCTGACGGGGCTTCGCTCTGTCGAGGTGAAGTGCTCGGTGATCAGGCTGGCCGCCAGGGACAGGCCGACGCCGATGAGGACGGCCCAGAAGACCTTCAGGTTGTGGACGTAGTAGTTCGCGACGAAGAAGGCCCCGACCACGGTGAGCACCAGCGAGAGCCAGAAGCCCCGGTTGATCGCCACCAGCGCGTTCTTATCGCTCTTGCGAGCCTTCACGGCGTAGATGCCGACGATCGACGCCAGGATCCCCATGGCCGGCACGATGAGCGGATAGAGCACCGAGCGGGCGTTGCCAAAAGCGGAGTAGCCGAGGATGAGCGCCGCGATGATGGTGATCTCAAAGGACTCGAAGAGGTCGGCCGCCATGCCCGCGCAGTCGCCGACGTTGTCGCCGACGTTGTCGGCGATCGTGGCGGCGTTGCGGGGATCGTCTTCAGGGATCCCCGCCTCGACCTTGCCGACCAGGTCGGCGCCCACGTCGGCGGCCTTGGTGAAGATGCCACCGCCGACACGCATGAAGAGCGCGAGCAGCGAGGCGCCGAAGGCGAAGCCGACCAGCACCGCCGTCGCTGAGTTCTGGAAGACGAGGAAGAGGCCGGAGGCGCCGACGAGGCCGAGGCCCACGCAGAGCAGGCCCGTGACCGCACCGGTGCGGAAGGCGACCTTGAGCGCCGGCGCCATGCCGTCGTCGCCACCTTCGACAGCGGCGGCGGCAGTGCGGACGTTGCCTCGCACGGCGGTCGACATGCCGATGAAGCCCACGAGCCCAGAGAAGATCGCGCCCAGCAAGAACGCGATGACGCGATAGATGCCGTTCTGGGCGAAGGTCATCGCCACCGTGCCGTCGGGTCGCACGACCTTGGTGGCAGTGAAGAAGACGAGGACGGCCAACGGGACGATGATGACCAGGATGGTCTTGAACTGACGGGCCAAGAAGGCTTCGGCTCCCTCTTGGACGGCCGTGGCGATCTCCTTCATCTTGGGCGTTCCCGTCGGCGCCTTGAGGACACCCGACATCATCAGCAGCCCGACGGCGATCCCGATCACGCCCGTGGCCAAGACGACGTACAGCCAGACTCGGTCTGTGTTCGTCAGGACGAAGGCTTGGTAGTTCCCTTCGCCGACCAGATGTACAAGACCGTTCATCAATCCCCCTTTTGACGGGCCCCCCCGGGCTCCGCTTTGTACGTGCTGACCTTGGTCAAGACGACCTCTGCCATCGCTGGAGCGACGAAGCGCTCCACCTCGGACCGCCGAAGGCTAGCGGGGGTGGCGTCGAGACGCCAAGGTTTCTCCGAGCCGAGGCGCCGGAAAAGGCGTCAGCTGCCGTCGGCCTCGGTGGTCGGACCGGCGACGAGCTCGTAGTCAGGGTTGAGCACCGCCAGCTGTGAGTGCCACGAGCCGACCATGCCCTCGAGGACGAGCCGAGCCCCGGGCACGATGCCCGGGACCACCGGGCGACCTTGGAACACGACGAGGAGGCTGCCGGTGCCGTCAGAGACGGTGCACTCGAGGTTGGACGCGCCTGGGCCCGATTGGACGCGCACGGACTTCACCCGACCAGCGACCTTGGCGCGCTGGCGCCACTCGATCCCGCTGATGGCTCTCGCACCCACGCCCCGCTGGGCCAGCCGGAGGTCGGCAGGCAGCAGGCGGTCGCCGTCAGCCTTCTTGGATCGACCGGGGTGGCGACCCTGTGCCTTGGCCTCTTCCTCCCGTGCCTCCTTGACCACCTCTTCGATCGCCTGGCCTCGCTGGAGATCAGTCAGGTTGTAGGGGACGATGGTGGCGGAGACGTGGGGGACCACGGCGACGGCCGAGGCGATCGCATCAGCGGTTCGGTCATGGAGGATCCTGGCCAGGCGCGTGCTGAACGATCGTCGGGGCAAGAGAATGGTGCACTCCGTGGTGCGGTCGGCCACGATCTCTGCGACCAGCTCGAGAGACGCTCGCTCGAGTCGGCGGTCCGGGCACTCGATGATGTCGAGCGGGAGCCAGCGCGGTCCCACCTCCGCCCAGCGAGCGTTGAGCTCCTTGGTGACCTCCGGGTCGATGTCGAAGTGCACGGCTCGCGTGTGCTGCGAGAGGGTCCTCGCGTAGTCGACGGCTCGAGCCGCCGAGAGGTCGTACGAGTCGACGAGCACCACGGCGACGTGGTGGCGCAGCGTCCGGGCCGCTTCCCCGGGCGCCGCGGCCCGCAGCGCCTCGTCCTCGGTCGCGTACTGCTTGTGCAGGTGGACCAGGCCCCAGTACATCAGCGGGCCGATCACGGCGATCAGCCAGGCGCCCTCGCGGAACTTTGCGATGAGGAAGATCAGCACGACGATCAGCGAGATCCCTCCCGAGATGCCGTTGACGATCACGCCCTTTCGCCACTTGCCCTCTCGGTGGTCGAGATGGTGTTTGACCATCCCCGCTCCGGCCATGGTGAAGCCGGTGAACACGCCGATGGCGTAGAGGGAGACCAGGCCATTGACCTGTGCGTTGTAGATGAGGATCAGCGCCAGCGCCACCGCGCCGAGCAAGAGGATGCCGTTGGAGAACGCCAGGCGGTGGCCTCGCTTGGTGAGCTGGCGGGGTAAGAAGCGGTCCCCTGCCACGTAGCTCGCCAAGAAGGGGAAGCCGTTGAAGGAGGTGTTGCCTCCGGTGTAGAGGATGGCCACGGTGAAGAACTGCACAGCCAAGAACGCCGCGTGCCCGTACGGACCGGTCCCGAAGACCGCCTTGACCTCCTGGCCGACCACCGTGGGCGAGCCTTGTGCGTAGGGCACCGCATGGGTCCAACGAGCGAGGAGCGAGGTGCCGAGCACCAAGAAGCCGAGGATGCAGCTCATCGCTACGAGGGTCTTGCGAGCGTTGATGCTCTCGGGCTTCTTGAACGAGGCGACGCCATTGGAGATGGCCTCCAAGCCCGTGAGCGACGAGCCGCCGTTCGCAAAGGCGCGCAGCAAGCTGATGAACGCCAGCCCATAGAGCCAGCCATCGGTCGAGGTGCCGAAGGTGCCGCCATAGATCTCGCTGTTGGGCGGGATGGGCAGCTGGTGGAGCGTGCCGGCGGCCGCTTGGACGTAGCCCAGCACGATCACGATGAGCAGGCCGATGGCGTAGGTGTACGTCGGCAGCGCGAAGTACTTGCCGGCCTCGGTGATGCCTCGCAGGTTGCCGTAGATCAGGATCAGCACGACGGCGACCGTGATCTCGACGGTGGCCCCTCGCAGTCCAGGGAAGGCCGTCGTCAGCGCGGCCGTGCCCGCGGAGCACTGGACAGCGACCGTCACCGTGTAGTCGATCAGCAGGGCCACCGCCGCGATCTGGGCGACCTTCGGTCCGAAGTTGTCTCGAGCGACCACGTAGGAGCCACCGGACTTCGTGTAGTAGCTGATGACATCCCAGTACGACAGCGTGACGAAGAACAGCACGCCGATGATCGCCATGGTGATCGGGACCACCAAGGCGAACGCGGCCAGCCCGATGTACGGGGTGAGCTGGGTCAGCATCTCCTCGGTGCCGTACGCCGAGGAGGAGATGCAGTCGGGCGCGAGCACGCCCAGCGCGATGGGCTTGGTGAGGCGCTCTGATTCGAGCTGCTCGGTGACGAGCGGCTTGCCCAAGAACCGGTTCTTCATCCGGTACCCGAAGGTCTCGGGGAACTGGTTCGCCAGATTGCGGGCGATGCTGCGACTTGGCTGGAAGCGGGACGACTCGTCGGAGGGCAGCGGGTCGTCCACGACGACCAAACCTAGCCCCGCTCCCTCAGGGGGCCCAAAGTGAGATTGCACGGTTCTCAGGGACGTGATGTGATCGGGCGGTGCACCTGATCATCATCGGCTGCGGCCGCGTCGGATCCGGCCTCGCCACGTCGCTCTCTCGAGAGCACCACAGCGTCGTCGTGCTCGACCGCTCTGCCGGCGCCTTCAAGCGGCTCGGTGAGGGGTTCACAGGTCGGACCATCGTTGGCTCCGGCTTCGATCGCGACACCCTGATGGACGCGGGTGCCGACCATGCGGATGCTCTGGCTGCGGTGACGAGTGGGGACAACTCGAACATCCTGTGTGCTCGCATCGCTCGTGAGAACTTCCGGATCAACCACGTGGTGGCTCGCATCTACGACCCACGGCGAGCGGCCATCTACCAGCGCCTCGGGATCCCCACCGTGGCCACCGTGAGCTGGACCATCGACCAGGTGCGCCAGTGGCTCGTGCCCGCAGAGGCCCGCGTGGCCTGGACCGACGCGTCGGCCACCTTGCACGTGATCGAGCAAGCGCTCCCCGACCACTGGGCAGGCCGAAAGCTGAGCGAGCTCGAAGAGCACGGAGCGATCCGGGTGATCGGGGTGAACCGCGCCGGCGAGGTGCGCTTGGACGCCACCGAGATGGTGGGACAGGAGCGAGACCAGGTGCTCTTCGCCGTCCGTGCGGGCTCAGAAGACCTCTTGATCGACAAGCTCGCGTCGGTGGCCACGTGAAGGTGATGATCGCCGGCGCGGGCTCGGTGGGCACAGCCATCGCCGAGGACCTCGGAGCGAAGGGCTACGACGTCGTCGTCCTCGAGCGCGACGAGCGCTTGGTCGAGAAGATGAACAAGAAGACCTCGGCGCGCTTCGTGACCTGTGACGCCTGTGAGGTCGCCTCTCTCCAGCAGGCCGGTGCGGGTGAGGTCGACGTCATGGTCGCAGCCACCGGTGACGACGAAGACAACCTCGTGATCTCGCTGCTGGCCAAGCAGGAGTTCGCCGTGCCGCGGGTGATCGCTCGGGTCAACAACTCGAAGAACCAGTGGCTCTTCAACGAGTCATGGGGCGTCGACATCTCGGTCTCGACCCCCCAGCAGCTCACCGCCCTGGTCGAAGAGGCGGTGTCCGTCGGCTCGCTGGTGCGGCTCCTCCAGTTCGAGCACGGTGCGGCAGGGCTCGTCGAGGTCACCTTGGCCGCCACGTCGCCGGCCATCGGCAGCTCGATCGCCGAGCTCGACTTCCCCCGCGAGGCCACCATCGTGGCGGCCATCAGGGATGGTCGGCTCATCGTCCCTCGCGGTGACACGGTGCTCTTGGAGAGCGACGAGGTGCTCGTCTTGGTCACCGAGGAGGCCGAGGCGCGCGTCACCGCCGTGCTCATCGGTGAGGGCTGACGTCACACAAGCGCCGCGTGGAGGCCATCTTTGCCTCGTAGCATGGCGCGAGTGCAGGCTGCCTTCTTCGATCTCGACAAGACGGTCATCGCCAAGGCATCGATCGTCGCCTTCGGCCGACCGCTCCGTCGAGAGGGCCTGATCACCCGGCGCACCGTCGTCAAAGCGGTCTCTCAGCAGCTGATCTTCCTGCAGTTCGGCGCCGACGAGGAGAAGCTCAACAAGGTGCGCGAGTCCATGCTCGAGCTGACCAAAGGCTGGAGCCGAGCCCAGGTGGCCGGCATCGTGCGAGAGACGCTCATCGAGACGATCGAGCCGCTCATCTACGCCGAGGCCCTCGAGCTGATGGAGCACCACCGCGCAGCAGGCGACCGGATCTACATCGTCTCTGCAGCGCCCGAGGAGATCGTCCAGCCCTTGGCCGAGCTGCTCGGCGTCGACGGGGCGCTGGCCAGCCGAGGTGAGGTCGACGAGCACGATCGCTACACCGGTCAGATGGCCTTCTACTGCTACGGGCCCAACAAGGCCGTCGCCATCGAGGCTCTCGCAGACCGAGCAGGCATCTCGCTCGAGGGCTCGAGCGCCTACTCGGACTCGGCCACCGACATCCCCATGCTCGAGGCCGTGGGCCACGCCTTCGCCGTGAACCCTGATCGGGCCCTCGCCAAAGCGGCAGCCGAGCGCGAATGGGAGATCTTGTCGTTCACCAAGCCCGTGAGGCTCCGCGACCGTGCGGCCAAGCGAGCCCCCGTGGCTGCAGGCACCTTGGCCGTCGCCGGTGCCGTGGCGATAGCAGCCGCGCGCGTGGCGCGGCGCTCTTCTCGACGACGGGCCTAGCCGCCGCTCAAGGGGTGATGCTGAGGCTCAGGCTGCGGCGTCGCGCAGGCGCTTGGCAGCGACCAGACCGACGGCGATGAGCAGGGCGATGATGATGAGCTTCTTCATGAGGAGAGACCTTACGCCCTAGACGGTCAGCAGGTCGCGGGCGCCGGTGTCAGACGACGGGTGCCGCAGCTTGGACATCGCTCGCGCCTCGATCTGGCGGATCCGCTCACGGGTGAGGTTGAAGTGCTCGCCCACCTCTTCGAGGGTCCGAGGCTCACCTCGGTCGAGACCGAAGCGCAGGCGGAGGATCTCACGCTCACGCTCATCGAGCGGTGAGAGGAGGCGCTGGATCTCCTCGGGCAGCAGCGCCACCGCTGCGACCTCGAAGGGTGACTCAGCGGAGCGGTCTTCGACCACGTCGCCGAGCTCGGCGTCGCCGTCTTCGCGAAGGGGCTCAGAGAGCGAGAGCGGCTCTGCTCGGAAGCGCAGCGCCTCGATGAGCTTGTCCTCGGGCATCTCGACCTCGGCACCGAGCTCGGCCAAGGTGGCAGGACGGCCGTACTTGAGCTCGAGACGAGCTTGGGCCTTCTGGACCCGAGCGAGGGTGTCGCCAGCGTGGACCGGGAGACGGATGGTACGTCCCGTGTTGGCGATGCCGCGGGTGATCGCTTGACGGATCCACCAGGTGGCGTAGGTCGAGAACTTGAAGCCCTTGCGCCAGTCGAACTTCTCGACGGCGTGCATGAGGCCGAGGTTGCCCTCCTGGATGAGGTCGAGCAGCGGCAGGCCAGATGCCTGGTACTTCTTGGCGATCGAGACCACGAGGCGGAGGTTCGACTGGACGAAGGTCTGCTGGGCGTCTTCGCCGCGCTTGCCCTCGATCTTGAGCTTGCGCCGCTCGGCGGCGGTGAGCTTGGTGGCCGACTCGGCCTTCTCGGCCGCTTCGCGTCCTGCTTCGATCTGCTGGGCGAGGCGAACCTCGTCGTCCTTCGTGAGCAGCGGGTACTGCCCGATGTCGGTCAAGTAGAGCCTGACGAGGTCCTCGTCGTCTCGCTCGATGCGCTCCTTGGCCACGCTGCCTTCTTCCCTCGGTTCGTATCGGGTGTCACACCTCCCCGACTAGAGCCCGGAGCGGTGTCAGCCCCCGTCTCCATGTCTCGGAGCTCGGGGGCCGTTTTAGGTCTGCTTCATTGTACTGGTGACGTCAACCCCCGATGACAGCGGCCCTCAGATGCCGAGCTCGCTGCCGAGCTGCCTGATCGCTCGCTCAGCGCGGGCGGAGGCATCGTCGCTGCTCACGAGCCTCGCGCCCAGCGCGCGTGTCGATCCGGCTGCCGCGTCGAGATCGGAGCGGATGAGGCGCACCGCTCGACGAAGCGAGCGATCGGCCACCTCCGAGGATCGCTCGACCTCTTGGTCGAGCGAGTGCACGATGAAGGGGAGGAGCAACGAGGCGTACCCGGCGAAGAGTGACGCTTCGTCGCCCTCCTCGCCCCACGACTCGAGCAGAGCGAAGCCCGGACCGAGAGACCCCAAGGTCACCACCAGCTCTCGCTCGAAGCCGGCTCGGAGCGGGAGGCGCTCGAAGAGCAGCTCGGCGTGGAAGGCGTGCTCCAAGGACCGCTCGTCGAAGTAGAGGACCGCGGCGGGCGTCGGCACCTTCGGTGCGGCTGCCCCGAGGATCCGATGCAGCGAGCGGAACACGCAGCAGAGCTCGCCGACCACCGCGGCGGTGGCTTCTGCGTCTCGGAAGGTGCTCATGGCCGGTAGCGGTTGGTGATGGGCATGCGTCGGTCCTTCCCGAACGCCTTGGAGGTGATCTTGACCCCAGGCGGCATCTGTCGTCGCTTGTACTCCGCAAGGTCCACCATGCGGACCACGCGGGCGACGAGCTCGGGGTCGTGACCCTCGGCGATCAGCTCGGGGGCCGTGCGGTCAGCCTCGACGTAGGCGGCGAGCACCGGGTCGAGCTCGTCGTAGTCGGGCAGCGAGTCGACGTCGAGCTGGTCAGGCCGAAGCTCGGCGGAGGGTGCCTTGGTGAGCACCGCCTCAGGGATCGGCGGAGCCTCGCCTCGAGCGGCGGCCCTCTCGTTTCGGTAGCGGCAGAGCTCGTAGACCAGCGTCTTCGGGACGTCCTTGATCACGGCGAAGCCACCGGCTGAGTCGCCGTAGAGCGTCGAGTAGCCGGTGGCCATCTCAGACTTGTTCCCCGTGGTGAGCACGATCGCCCCGGTGTCGTTCGAGATCGCCATCAGCAGCACCCCGCGCAAGCGGCTCTGGAGGTTCTCGTCTGTCAGACCTTCCGGCGCCTTGCCGAGGACCCCCGAGAGCATCGAGGCATAGGCGACGTGCGCCTCTTCGATCGAGATGGTGGCCATCGAGATCCCCAGTCGCATCGCGAGGTCCTCGGCGTCCGAGCGCGAGTGGTCTGAGGAGTAGCGCGAGGGCATCGAGACACCGTGCACGTGCTCAGCCCCGATGGCGTCGACCGCCAGCACGGCGACGATCGTCGAGTCGATGCCTCCCGAGAGTCCGATGACCGCCTCGCTGAAGCCGTTCTTGCGCAGGTAGTCCCTCGTGCCCAGCACGAGCGCCTCGTAGGCCTCGGCCACCTCGGAGAGCGGTTCGGCGACGGTGCGCGCGGTCGCCGGCTGCGTGGCCAGCGATGCCGTGCTGATGGCGATCGCGCTCTCGCCCGGTTCGTTCGTGGCGCTCGCAGCCGGCAGCACCAGGTCAGCGAGCAAGAGGTGCTCGACGAACTGCGGCGACGACGCGACCAGCGCGCCGTGGCCATCGAGGATCATCGACCCTCCGTCGAAGACCAGCTCGTCTTGGCCGCCCACCTGGTTGACGTAGAGGATCGCCGAGCCTGTCTCGCTGATCCGCTCGGCCAGCACCCCTTGGCGATCGCCACCTTGGCCGAGCGAGAACGGCGACGCGTTGATCGACACGATGACCGAGGCCCCTCTGGCCGCCATGGCCCGCGCCGGGCCCACGGGGCTCCAGAGGTCTTCGCAGACCGCCACGCCGACGTCCACACCAGCGACGGTGAAGATCGGCGAGTCGCCACGGCCCGGCAAGAACCAGCGCTGCTCGTCGAAGACGGCGTAGTTCGGCAGGAGGCGCTTCGCCACCACGTCGATGACCCGACCGTGGGCCAAGACCGCTGCCGCATTGGCGAGAGGTCTGGCCGCCAGGCGACGGGCGAGCAGCGGCCTGGCGTCGGCGGGCTCTGACAAGCCGAGGCCGTGGTAGCCAGCGGGGGCGACCGCACCCAAGACCACCGTCATCGCGCCGGTCGCCCCGGCCACCGTCTCGAGGGCGCCGAGCGCATCGTTGACGAACGCGTCCTTGAGCAACAGGTCTTCGGGCGGGTACCCCGTGAGCACCAGCTCCGGGAAGGCGACGAGATCGCAACCGGCCGACGATGCCTTCTCGATGACGGCCAGCACTCGCTCGGTGTTGCCCTTGAGATCCCCGACGACCGGGTTCACTTGCGCCGCGGCGAGACGGATCGTGGGCACCGACCGAGACTAACGGCACGCGCACGAGGGGCCCGTCTGGGCAGGGAGGTCTGTTCACACGCCGTTCACAAATCGGTGATCCTCCGGAAGTGCTCGAGCGCCAGAATGAACGACGCTGCTCTGCGATCACGTCGGTCGTCGACGCCGCTGTCAGGACCAATCCTCTGGAGAGAAGGAGTCGCTATGCCCTATCAAGCCGAGTACATCTGGATCGACGGCACCGAACCGTCGCCGTTGCTTCGCAGCAAGACCCGCATCGTCGCAGACGGCAAGGCGCCGACGAACTGGGGCTTCGACGGCTCGAGCACCAACCAAGCGACCGGCGACAACTCCGACTGCGTGCTGCGGCCCGTCTTCACGTGCCCTGACCCGCTTCGTGGACCCAGCGACGTCCTGGTCATGTGCGAGGTGCTCTTGCCGAACGGGCGGCCGCATCCCACCAACACACGGCACAAACTCGCCAGCGTGGTCAAGAAGTACGCCGACTTCGAGCCCATCTTCGGCCTCGAGCAGGAGTACACCTTCATGCAGAACGGTCGGCCCTACGGCTGGCCGGAGAACGGCTACCCCGCACCGCAGGGCCCGTACTACTGCGGCGTCGGCGGCGACAACATGCCCGGGCGCGACATCGTCGAGGCTCACACCGCGGCGTGCATCATCGCTGGGCTCGCCATCGAGGGCACCAACGCCGAGGTGATGATGGGCCAGTGGGAGTTCCAGCTGGGGGCCATCCCGCCCCTCGAGATCTCTGACCAGCTCTGGGTGGCTCGCTGGCTCCTGTTCCGCATCGCGGAGGACTTCGGCGTCTTCGCCACCTTGGATCCGAAGCCCATGCTCGGCGACTGGAACGGCGCGGGGTGCCACACCAACTTCTCGACGAACACCATGCGCGTCGACGGCGGCTGGAAGGACATCATCGCCGGCTGCGAGGCCTTGGGGAAGAACGTCCAAGAGCACATCGACAACTACGGCGTGGGCATCGAGCTGCGGCTCACCGGTCAGCACGAGACGGCGCACTACTCCGCGTTCTCCTACGGCGTCTCCGACCGAGGTGCCTCGGTTCGCATCCCCCTTGGTGTCAGCCAGGCCAAGAAGGGCTGGCTCGAGGACCGTCGCCCCAACGCCAACATGGACCCATACCGGGTGACCCGAGTGGTGGTCAACACCATCTGCTCGGCGCTCTCGACACCGAAGAAGGCCGTGGCGAAGAAGGCTCCGGCCAAGAAGGCCGTTGCCAAGAAAGCCAGCTGACCAGGCGATCTCGAGCGGCGATCTCGAGGAACCGGGCCCTCTGGCGGGCCCGGTTCCTCGCGTCTCGCCACGGGATTCTGAGGAGATGAGATGATGCTCAACGTGCAGAGCCAGACTGACTACGTCCTTCGGACGGTTGAAGAGCGCGAGATCCAGTTCATCCAGCTCTGGTTCACCGACGTGCTCGGCACCCCGAAGGCGTTCAACATCACGCCCGCCGAGCTCGAGAACGCGCTCGAGGAGGGCATGACCTTCGACGGCTCCGCCATCGATGGCTTCAGCCGGATCCAAGAGGCCGACGTGCTCGCCCGACCCGATCCGTCGACCTTCCAGCTGCTCCCCCTCCATGAGGAGGGCCAGAGCGTGGCCCGTGTGTTCTGCGACATCGTCAACCTCGACAACACGCCGTTCGAGGGCTGCCCGCGCGCCGCGCTGCGACGAGTCCTGGGCAACGCCCACGACCAGGGCTACACCTTCTTCGCCGCCCCTGAGCTCGAGTACTTCTACTTCGAGGACCTCGACCCCGCCGGGGGGCTCGTGGGCCTCGACACCGGGGGGTACTTCGATCTCACCGTGGCCGACCTCTCGACCGAGCTGCGGCGTCGCAGCGTCCTCACCTTGGAGGAGATGGGCATCCCCGTCGAGCACGCGCAGCACGAGGACGCCCCCAGCCAGCACGAGATCGACCTCCGCTACACCGATGCGCTGACCATGGCCGACACCGTGATGACCGCACGCCTCGTCATCAAGGAGATCGCTCGTCGCTCGGGCGTCTCTGCCAGCTTCATGCCCAAGCCGCTCGCCAGCGTCCAAGGCTCAGGCATGCACACCCACGTCTCGCTCTGGCGCGACGGCAAGAACGCCTTCGTCGACACCGACGACCAGAACGGCCTCTCCGAGGTGGCCAAGTGCTTCATCGCCGGGCTGCTCACCCACGCCGCCGAGATCACGGCGATCACCAACCAGTGGATCAACTCGTACAAGCGCCTGGTCCCCGGCAACGAGGCACCGGTGACCATCAGCTGGGCTCGCAACAACCGCTCGGCCCTCGTCCGGGTGCCGGTCATCAAGGCAGGCAAGATCGACTCGACCCGCCTCGAGTACCGCGCTCCCGACCCGGCGGCCAACCCGTACCTCGCCTTCGCCGTGATCCTGGCCGCGGGGCTGCGCGGCATCGAGAACAGCTACTCGCTCCCCGAGGAGTCCGACGCCAGCCTCTTCGGCATGGACGAGGCGGGCCTGCGCAACCTCGGCATGACGCCGTTGCCGACGAACCTGAGCGACGCCGTCGACGTCATGGAGTCCTCGGCGCTGGTCAAGGACACCCTCGGCGAGCACCTCTTCGAGTGGTTCATCCGCAACAAACGAGACGAGTGGGCTGCGTACAAGTCCGAGGTCACCGACTTCGAGCTCCAGCGCTATCTGCCGAGGCTCTAGCTCAGTGGATCCCATCCTCTGCTTCCCTGATCCGTCCCCGGCAGAGACCATGCTGGCGATCACCGAGGTCGGCTACCCCTACGCCCAGGTCGGCTCGGCCATCGCCGCGGAGGCCGATGAGCAGGCGAAGACGGAGCTCGGCTGGTCGGGGGCCGTGGTCGATGCCAGCGAGCAGTTCAGCGAGGCCTTGGCCGTGTGCCGAGCCCTGCGAAAACGCGAGAGCCCGGTCGCACCGCTCGTCTTGGTGATCGGCCCCGATCAGCTCGAGCACCTCTCCCTGCGCGAAGACCTCTTCGACGACTTCGTGCTCGGACCGCTTCGGGTCGCCGAGCTGGCGACCCGGCTCCGGGTGCTGCTCGACAAGCAGGGTCGAGGGACCGACGGCGAGGTGATCGAGTACGGACCGCTCCAGATCAACCTGGCGACGTACCAAGCGGCCGTCGCCGACCGGGTGCTCGACCTCACGTACATGGAGTACGAGCTGCTGCGGTTCTTGGCCAGCCACCCCACCAAGGTCTTCACCCGAGAGACGCTCCTCAGCCGGGTGTGGGGCTACGAGTACTACGGCGGTGCTCGCACCGTCGACGTCCACATCCGCCGGCTCCGGGCCAAGCTCGGAGAGGGCCACGCCCACCTGATCCAGACGGTGCGCAGCGTGGGCTATCGCTTCGGCAACCAAGGGTGGACCCCGAGCTAGGCGACGCTGGCTCGTTCGCTCTCGCGGTCTCGCTAACCGAGGATCGAGCGCACCGAGACGATCGCCACGCCGAAGCCGACCCCGATCGCCAGCTGGCCCACGAGGCCGAGGCCCGTGAGATGGGTCCGAAGCCCGGCTGCCAGCTCGAAGACGAGCAGCACGACGACGGTCGTCACCAGACCGGCGGCGTCGACGACCTCAGAGCCGGCTCCGAAGAGGGCGGCTACCGCCATGGCGATGATCGGGAGGCCAGCACCTCGGAAGACGGCGAACTCGTGATACGCCGTCTCGGCCGCGTTCGAGAGCCCGAGGGGAGCTCCCTCGGTGAAGCGTCGGCCGAGGAACGTCGAGTAGGCGTGGGCGATCCAGTAGAGGATCAGCACCACCGTCACCGCGAGGACCTCTCGCCAGGCGCTCCCCGCGTGAGCAGACTCGGTGGCGATCACCGCACCGACCGTGATGAGGCCGTAGACCGCCGAGTCGGGGTTGTGCTCCGCGTCCATCCACCACATCACGACCTTGAGGACCCGATCGACCGCCCTGTTGCCAGAGTCAACCTCGTCGACGGGGAGCGGCGGTGTGTCAGACACGACAGCGCGCGACCATCTCGACCTCGACCGCGGCGCCGAGCGGCAGTGCGGCGACGCCGACGGTGGAGCGAGCGGGTCGGTGGCTTCCGAAGAAGGCGGACCAGACGTCGTTGATCGCGCCGAAGGCACTCAGGTCGCTGACGAAGATCGTGGCCTTGACGACGTCATCTCGTGTGGCGCCCTCGCTCTCCAAGAGCGCATCGGCGTTCGAGAGCGCCTGGGCGAGCTGGGCCGCCACGCCTCCCTCGACGAGCGCCGGTGCACCGTCGGCACCGGGGAGGACGCCCAGCTGACCCGAGGTGAAGAGCAGATCGCCCGATCGGACGATCGGCGAGTACGGACCGATCGGGGTGCTCATCGGCGCGCCCTCGTCGGCCACGTGGGCACCAGGGCCTCAGCCCGCCACGCGGCGGCGAGCGTTGCCGAGAAGACAGCGGTGCCCACGGCGAGCGACGCCCGCTCGTCCGGGTCGATGGTCACGACGATGCGGGGGGTGTCGGTGGCGCTGAGGCAGCCGAAGGAGCGGATGGTGAGGTCGTGCACCTCTCCATCTTCCCCGACGGCGACGCCCTCTGATCGCACCATCCCGAGCGCTTGGTGCACCGCCCCGGTCACGTAGCTCTGGAGCGTCACCTCGCAGAGCGGAGCCCCCGCTGACACGGAGACCTCCACCGTGCCGTCCTCGCTGATCGACACCGAGGCCCGCGCACCGTTGGGCGTCTCGATCCGGATCGCGCCGGTGGGCTGCTCGAGTGCCGCTCGGGCAGCCAAGACCTCAGCGAGCACCGCGCCTCGTGGCGTCGAGCCGAGCGGCGGGCCGCTGATCTCGACCAGGCCGAGCGAGACCCCAGGCACTGCCTTGGCGACCTCATCGAGGAGGTCTCCCAGCTCGTCGCTGCCAGGCGTCACGCCGACGAGCACCTCGCCGGTGCCGTCCGCTCGCAGTGCCAGGGCGAGCGGGGGGCGCTTCTTGCCACGCCGGACCACCTCTTCGCGCGGCCAGATGGCCAGCACGCTCTGGGCATGGTCGCTCGAGAGCCGACGAGCGTCCGCCGCCACCGTCGAGTGGCGCTTGGCCCCGAACGCGCCTGCGTTGGCGGCCGGTGACGAGGGCGCTCCTCCGGGCTCGCACCAGCTGGCGTCGGGCTCCACGTACGCCGGCTCGACGAAGGTGGTGGCCAGCGTCAGCACCGCGTCGAGCACCACGGGGAGCGGGACGGGGTAGCGGAGCGCCTTCGTCGAGCTCCGCCCCTGGACCTTGGCCGGAGGCAAGACGAGCCTCCTGCACGTTCGCGCCGAGCGCGTAGCCGCCGTCAGGCGTGGCCACGGCCACGAGCGAGCCAGGGGGCGCATGATCAGCGGAGAACGCCGCCGCACCCATCACCACGGCTCGGCCTGCTCGCTGAGGCACACCACTCTCCAAGGTGGCCCGCGCTGCAGCCAGCTCGGCGTTGCGCGCCGCGCCGAGCTCGGCCGTCGGATCGAGCGCTCGGAGGGCGGCGTCCACGATCGGTTGCAGCCCTGTGCAGCGGCAGAGGTGCGCTCCGAGTGCGGTGCGCACCTGGGCCTCGGTGGGAACCCCTCGACGGGACAGGCCGACCAAGCGGGTCACGATCCCTGGCGTGCAGAAGCCGCACTGGCTGGCGCCCGTGGCCTCGAACGCCGTGACGAGCCGATCGAGCAGCGCTTCGTCGAGACCGTCGAGCGTCGTGATCTGCCTGCCCGCCATGCGTCGGGCCGGGGTGACGCAGGCTACGCGGGCCACGCCGTCGACGAGGACCGTGCAGCACCCGCACTGGCCTTGGGGGCTGCAGCCGTCCTTGACCGAACGGTGGCCCAGCTGATCGCGCAGCGCGTCGAGGAGCGTGCCCTCTGAGGAGATCTCGACGGCGTCGCCATCGACGACGAGCGCGACGGTGGGCGCCTCAGGCGCCGTCACGGTCGGTTCAGCTGAACGAAGAACCGCAGCCGCAGGTGCGCGAGGCGTTCGGGTTCGTGATGTGGAACCCCGCATCGTTGAGGCCGTCGCTGTAGTCGAGTGACGAGCCCATCAGCTTCTCGGCGCTGTCGCTGTCCACGACGACCTGGACGGCACCGAACGTGGTGACCACGTCATCGGCCAGCTTCTCCGAGTCGAAGTACATGTCGTAGCTGAAGCCTGAGCAACCGCCCGCCTTGACCGAGACGCGCAAGAACAGCTCCTCGCCAGCGGCCTCGTCGCCGATCAGCTCCGCGACCTTGGCGGCTGCCACGTCAGAGAGGGTCACCGGTACGGGCTTCGACCCGATGTTCACCGTGCTGCCAATGCTCATCGAAGAGACCTCCTTGGTCATCGAGCTCGTGCCGGTCCTCACCAGACGGGAAGGATCAGTGCCTTCCATGGTAGCGAGCCGTCGCCCTCCCGTGCGCGTCAGGGCTCTTGATGGCGCCTGCGCCGTTAGCGTGGAGCCCATGGGCACGACCGCAGAGCGCGAGATCCTCACCGAGGCCATCCGTGAGCGGCTGACGAGCGTCATCGATCCCGAGCTCCACCAGAACATCGTCGAGCTCGGGATGGTGGGGGACGTCGCCGTCGACGAGAGGGGCCTCGCCACGGTCAGCGTGGCGCTGACCACCCCTTCGTGCCCGCTGCGCGACCAGATCGAGCGAGACGTCCGAGGTGCGATCACCTCGATCGAGGGGATCTCGGACCTCGAGATCAAGATCATCGCCATGGACGCCACGGCCAAGGCCGCACTGATGGATCGAGCGCGCCGAGGAGCGCAGGAGACTGCTCCGGTGACCTCCATCCCGTCGTCGGCTCGGATCCTCGGGATCTCCTCGGGCAAGGGCGGCGTCGGCAAGTCCTCGATCACAGTGAACCTGGCAGTGGCGCTGGCCCGCCGGGGCCTGCGCGTGGGTGTGCTCGACGCTGACATCTGGGGCTTCTCCGTGCCTCGCTTGCTCGGCATCAGCGGACCGGTCGAGGCGCAGGGCGGCAAGATGCTCCCGAAGCGTCTCACCGTGGGAACCGGTGAGCTGCGAGTGCTCTCGATGGGCTTCTTGGCCGGAGAAGACCAGGCCATCATGTGGCGCGGCCTCCTGCTCAGCCGCGCGCTCCAGCAGTTCATCGAGGACGCCTCCTGGGAGGACATCGACTACCTGCTGATCGACCTCCCTCCTGGCACCGGCGACGTCCAGATGGGACTTGCCCGACTGCTGCCCCGGACCGAGCTCGTGCTCATCACGACGCCACCGCTCGCCGCGCAGAACGTGGCTGCACGAGCGGCCGACATGGCCAGGCGGGGCAACCTGCGTGTCGCCGGCGTCATCGAGAACATGGCGGACTTCACCTGCGAGCACGGCACCAGCTACCAGCTCTTCGGCCACGGCGGGGGCCAGCGCTTGGCCGACCAGCTCGGCGTGCCGCTCATCGGTTCGATCCCTCTCGATCCTGCCGTCGTCCTCGGCGGCGACGCGGGGATCCCGGTGGCAGGAAGCGACTCTGCGCTCGGCCTCGAGTTCCAGGCCTTGGCGGAGCGGGTGGCCACCACGATCGCGCCTCCCGGCGTCGTGGAGGGCTGCTCAGCGAGGATGCTCGACGCCATCGAGCAGGCCGTGGCCACCAGCTGAGCGGCACGCGTCGCTCCCCAGGCACCAGTCGGGCCTAGGGCGCTGTCGCCTCGTAGACGGCGTCCAGATCGCCCAGCTCGGTCTCAGAGAGCCGTCGCGCCCTGCCGAGCTCGACGAGGTGATCGAGGTGAGCGAGCAGCGTCGCCGTCGCCACCGCCTCGCGGCGCTCCTCCAGCCCGGGGTACGACGCAGCGGTGAGCTCGCCTGCGGTGGCCGGTCCCCTGCTCAAGAGCTGGGCGGCGACCATCTCCTCGCGCGCCACGCGGTGGGCGAGGACCTCGTCGATGACGCCGACGGGGTCGGCGAGGAGCCGACCGTGCCCAGGGGCCAGGTGCTCGAGGGCGGGGTCGAGATCTCGGAGGCGCGTCAGGTTGGCAAGGTACGCGCCCATGTGGCCGTCGGGGGGGCGGATGACCACGGTCGAGCCACCCATCACGTGGTCGCCGGTGAAGCAGAGGCCCTGGGCGACGAGGACGAAGCACACGTGCACCGACGCATGGCCAGGGGTGTGCAGCACGCGCAGCGCGCTGGCGCCTGCTCCCACCAGCTCGCCATCGCTGAGATGGCGGTCGGCCACGAAGCCGTCGCTGTCGGCGAAGCCCGCCATCGGGGCCCCGAGGACCTGGGCCAGCTTGGCAGCGCCGGGGGCGTGGTCCGGGTGGTTGTGCGTGACCGCGATCAGGCTCACCTCCCGGCCGTCGATGGCCTCGACCAGGGCAGCTCGATGCTCGGGCAGCTCGGGACCAGGATCGATGAGGACCAAGCGCTCGGTGCCGACCAGGTAGGTGTTGGTGCCCGGCCCCGTCATCATCGACGGGTTCGGTGCGGTCAGCCGCACGACGCCATCGGCCACCTGAGCCGGCACGCCAGGGACCGGCTCAGGCCCGACACCTCGATCGGTGAGCTGACCAGGTCTCGGCTCAGCCAAGGGGAGGGTTCTCCTTGATGGCCCGACGTCTGACCGCCTCGGGGAAGAGCGTGGCGTCCCAGAGGTTGGGCGGTCCGCCGACGTAGCCCTCATCATCGGGGGCCAAGAGGGTCGGCCCGTCAGCCTCCATGATCATGCGAGGCATCACCATCGGTCGGGCGCTGAGCTCATCTGAGCGTGCCACCAGCGTCGTCGACCGAGCTGGCGTCGTCGATGATCCGCAGGTTCCGGATCGTGGGCAGCACGATCCTGATCTCGCCTGCTCGATGCCGGCTCAGCGCGTCGGCTGGTGTCACCCACTCGGCGGCCACCGTCTCCCCCTCGTCATGGAGCGGGGTCTGACCCTCGGGTGCTCGGGCGATGAAGAAGTGCGTGTCGAACCGCTTCTTCTCCGCTTCCGGCGTGATCCAGTGATCGACGTGGTGGATCGCTGAGAGGTCGAGCGTCAGCCCCTCAGCGGTCACCACGTCTTCGAAGCTCCGCTCGCGGCGGTTGATCGCGGCGCGGTGGGCGGCGAACCGCACTTCGACGTCGCCCTCGAGGATGACCGGCGAGCCATCGGCGAAGGTGGCGAGCAGCAGGCCCGACTCCTCGAACAGCTCGCGGATCGCCGAGATCCAGAAGCCCAAGCCCCCCGAGTCGATGCCGAGCTGCGCGGAGGTCTCCTGCTCGGTGCGGCCCTCGGCATGGGAGCGAAGGATCTCGCCGTCGTCTTCCGCATCCACGCGGCCTCCCGGGAAGACCCACACGCCGCCCATGAAGGTGGCGGCGCGGTTTCGCTTGACCATCAAGACCTCGATCCCCTGCGGGGTGTCTCGCAGCGCCATCAGCGTGGAGGCGGGTTTGGCGGGTGCGATCTCGGGGGTGAGGTCCATCGCTCTGAGGGTAGCGGTGACGCCCGTGGCCCAGCGGCCTTCATATACGCTTCGGCGGTCCCCTCACGGAAGGTCTCATCCCCGATGGCCGAGCAGCGCCCTGGCAGCGACAAAGAACGCACCAAGAAGCAGAGCCGATCGGTCTCCACCACCAAGCGGGCACCTACCAAGGCGGCGCGTCGCTCGGGTCTGTCTCCCATCAGCTGGGTGGCCATCGGCGTGGTGCTGATCGTGGTCGTGGGACTCGTCATCTACGCGGTGACCATGGGCAGCTCGAGCTCCAACGCCAAGGGCGAGGGCTCCTCGCCCGCCCCAGCCTCGCTGGTCAAGCAGGTCACCCAGATCCCCGAGAGCGTGTACAACACGGTGGGCGTGACCTCGTCGGTCGCTCCGGTGAGCCCACCGAAGGCCCTCTCTGGCTACGCCCCGCTGACCTTCCCGGACGCCTCGGGCACCCAGAAGCCAGGCGTCTTCTACTACGGCGCTGAGTACTGCCCCTACTGCGCGGCGGAGCGCTGGGCGTTCACGGCAGCGATCAGCCGGTTCGGCCCCATCACGGGTCTCGGGATCACGTCGTCATCCTCCACCGACGTCTATCCGAACACGCCGACCTTCTCGTTCTACAAGGCCTCGTTCGGCACCACCGACGTCGAGGTGCGCGCCGTCGAGCACCTCTCGAACATCCCGTCCTCCAACGGCCAGGGCTACACCATCTTGGCCAACCCCACCTCGTCGGAGACGGCGCTGCTCAAGAAGCTCGACCCCAACGGGACGATCCCGTTGATCACCTTCGGCAACCAGTTCTTGGTCTCGGGCGCCAGCTTCTCGCCAGCGATCCTGGCCAACCTGACGCGCGACGAGATCGCCTCGAACCTCAACGATCCGTCGAACCCGGTCACCCAGGCCATCATCTCGACGGCCAACTACATGTCCGCGTCGATCTGCAAGACCACCAACGGCCAGCCTGGCAACGTCTGCAGCTCTTCGGGCGTCCAGGCTGCGGCCAAGGCGATGAAGATCTCCTTCTAGGGAGCCACCCATGTCACAAGCGGTGCACGAGCAGACCACGACACGGCCTGACGCTCCACACGTCGGCATCGTCATCGCCAGCTGGCTGCTCTCGTTCATCGGGCTCGGCATCTCGATCTATCTGACCTACGAGCACTTCTCGGGCTCGACGACGCTGGCCTGCTCCGACACGGGGGCCATCAACTGCTTGAAGGTCACCACGTCGCCCCAGAGCTACTTCCTCGGCATGCCGGTCTCGGTGCTCGGCCTCGCCTACTACGTCGCAGCGCTCGCGATGTACTCCCCCTGGTCCTGGTGGAGCCGCTTCCGGCTCCTCCACCAGGTGCGCATCGCCTTCTCGGTGCTCGGGATCCTCATGGTGCTCTGGCTGCTCACCGCCGAGCTCGTGATCATCAAGAGCATCTGCCTGTGGTGCACCGGCGTCCACGTGGTGACGTTCTGCCTGTTCGTGCTCGCCATCGTGGGCTCGCAGCGCGCGCTCGAGCGAGACGACCTGACCTAGCGATCGTGGGGGGCGTCAGCTGTGGGCGACGCGGCCGGTCAACCGAAGACGGGGCGGTTCGCTTGGGCTCCACGGCGCTCGACCTCGTTGAGGCCGCCCCAGATCCCATGGGGCTCCTGGATGCTCAAGGCGTAGTCGAGGCAGTCACGGCGCACCTGGCAGTCGGCGCAGATGGCCTTCGCTGCCGCCTCGCGCTCCGCCCGGTCGTCCTTGCGCTCCGGTGAGCTCGGAGGGAAGAAGAACTCCGAGTAAGGACCCTTGCATGCCGCAAGACGCTGCCAGTCGTCCGCCAAGTCAAACATCTCCACCCCCCGATGGCTCATGGATGTTCAAGGGCACACCGTAGTTGCCATCGTGCTCCCCTACAACCCCTCTGACCAGGGAAGATACCGGACGATCCTCGACCAGCGGCCTCCGGGCGGTAGCCTCGGCTCGGTCATGGACGTCGCCTCCTTCGCAGAGAGCTCCAGACTCCGGATCGTCATCGGCAAAGGCGGCGTCGGAAAGACCGCCGTGACCTGTGCGATCGCCGCCGCGGTGGCCCGCACCGGACGACGAGTCTTGATCCTCGAGCTCGAAGGTCGACCGGAGATCCCTGAGGCGTTCGGCACCGACGAGTCGCTCACCTATGAGCCCACACGCCTCTTCTCCGACGGGTCGGGCGGCTGGGTCGACGCCCGTCGGGTCAAGCCGGACGATGCGCTCATCGAGTACCTGGCTGATCACGGCATGGGCAGGGTGGCCAAGCGACTCAGCTCCTCGGGGTTGCTCGACGTGGTGGCCGGGGCCATCCCGGGGATCCGTGACGTCTTGGTGCTCGGGAAGATCAAGCAGCTCGTCAACGAGGGAGAGCTCGATCTCGTCCTCCTCGACGCCCCTGCCACCGGTCACGCGATGACGCTGCTCACCTCCCCGAGCGGCTTGGTCGGCGTGGCAAGAGGTGGCCCCGTGCGCCACCAGGCCGACGAGGTCGTCGCCATGCTCCGCGATCCCGCGCTCTCGCAGGTCACCCTGGTCACCTTGGCCGAAGAGCTCCCCGTCACCGAGGCCATCGAGGCGGCGTTCCTGATCGAAGACAAGGCCGGGGTGGCGCTCGGGCCGGTCATCGCCAACCGAGTGACCACCTCGGCTCCGGGGCTCGAGGTCGCACGCTGCCGAGGCCGCCGGCCAGGCCGGCGTCGAGCTGAGCCCTGACCGCTCGACCCTCGCGCTCGACGAGGCCGCCCGCTTCGTGCGACATCGTGCCGAGCGGTGCGACGCCGCTCTCGATCGGCTCCGCCGCGAGCTGCCCTTGGACGTCGTCGTGCTGCCCGAGCTCGACGCAGAGACGCTCGGGCCGAGCGAGATCGCGGCGCTCGCCGACGAGCTTCGCCACGCGCTCGAGGGCCTCGAACCATGAGCGTGCTCAACGGCTCGCTCGAGGGTGCCGACGTGATCATCTGCTGCGGGCCTGGTGGGGTGGGCAAGACCACGGCGTCGGCCGCGCTGGCGCTCGACCTCGCGGAGCAGGGCAAGCGAGTCGTCGTCCTCACGGTGGACCCTGCCCGTCGCCTCGCCGAAGCCCTGGGCCTGACCGAGGCCACCGATGCGCCCGTCGAGGTCCCCGGCGTCGAGCACGGCAGCCTGCACGCCGTGATGCTCGACGCCGAGGGCACCTTTGACGCTCTGATCGAGCGCTACGCCACCACGGCCGAGCAGGCCGCCTCGATCAAGGCGAATCGGCTCTACCGGTCCTTGGTCGGCGGTCTGAGCGGCACGCAGGAGTACATGGCCATGGAGAAGCTCTACGAGCTCCACGAGTCGGACGACTTCGACCTCGTGGTCGTGGACACCCCTCCGACCCGCAACGCCCTCGACCTGCTCGATGCGCCACGGCGGCTGACCTCGTTCCTCGAGAACAGGATCTTTCGAGCCCTGCTCGCCCCGACGCAGCTCTACCTGCGGGCGGTCTCCTTCGCCACCCGTGCGCTGCTGTCGACCATCGGCAAGGTGGCCGGTGCTGAGCTCGTCGACGATGCGGTCACGTTCTTTCAAGCCTTCGCAGGCATGGAAGAGGGCTTCGCTGCTCGAGCCGGGGCGGTCCATGATCTCCTTCGAGCCGACGGCACCGCCTTCGTGCTCGTCACCTCCCCGCGCAGCGACGCGATCACCGAGGCCCGGTTCTTCCAGGACAAGCTCATCGAAGCGGACATGCACACCGCCGCCGTGATCGTGAACCGCGTTCGACCGAGCTTCGGGGCCCTGCCCGTGCCCGACGACGCTCGAGGCGCCTCGGGAGCGCTGGGAGCGCTCGTCGAGAACCTCAGGCGATCCGAGCAGCTGGCCTCGCTCGATCTGGGCGCCTTGAGCGACCTTGACCAGGCGGTGGCTCCGGCGCCGGTGTGCACCCTCCCGCTCACCAGCGAGGAGCTCCACGACGTCGAGGGGCTCCGCAGCCTCGGGCGACATCTGAACGACGACGCGGAGCCTCCCGCGCCAGAGAGGTAGATTGGCGCCGTGCAGACGATCGTCATCGCCTCGGACATCCAAGCCCTTCGCACCGAGGTCGCGGGCGTCCTCGAGAGCCCTGAGGTCCAGATCATCGAGGCCCACTCCGGCCCGGAGGTCATCGAGCTCGTGAACGAGGGTGAGGTCGATCTCGTCATCGCCGACATCCAGATGGGCGCCATGGGTGCGATCGCCGTCACGCTGGAGCTCCGTCTGCAAGCCTCCTACGACAAGATCGACGAGGTGCCTGTCCTCATGCTGCTCGATCGACGAGCAGACGTCTTCCAGGCCAAGCGGTCGGGGGCCGAGGGCTGGCTGGTCAAGCCGCTCGACGGCATGCGGATCCGCCGGGCGGCCAAGGCCCTCTTGGCGGGCGACCGCTACGAGGATCTCTCCTACCAGCCGGTCCCCGTGCTGGTGGGCGACGGCGACGCCTAGCTGTCGGCGTCCGTGACCGACGGCGGACCTCCCCCTGACGAGCCACGCCGACGAGGCCGCAGGGCACGTCGCGACCAGGCGGCGGCCGCCCTCGAGGCGCCCCATGCGGAGATCGCGGAGAACCTCGCTGCGCTGAGCGAGATCCAGGTGCGCGAGGTCATGACGCCTCGCATCGACGTCGAGACCTTGACCACGCCGGTCTCGGCGGTCGACGTGGCCCGAGCGGTCCGAGAGTCGGGACACAGCTGCTATCCCGTCGTGCTCGACGACCTTGACGACCTGGTGGGTCTGCTCTTCGTGAAGGACCTCTTCCGTGCGGGTCGAGGCGTGCTGCTCGAGCCCGGCGTGACCTTGAGCCCTGTGGAGATCTCACGGCGCGTCCGCACGCCGCTGCTCTTGCCCGAGTCGATGGACGTCCTCGAAGCCCTGAGCGAGATGCGCGCCGAGCGCCGCAGCGTCGCCCTCGTCGTCGACGAGCACGGCGGCGTCGCCGGCATCTTGTCGCTCAAGGATCTCTTGGAGCCCTTGGTGGGCGATCTCACCGACGAGCTGGCCGGGACCGAGGAGCCCGAGGTCGTCCGCGTCGACGCCGAGCGCTGGCTGGTCAATGGGCAGATCACCCTCGACGACCTCGATGAGGCGATCGGGTGGCTGCTCCCCGACGGCGAGTACGTCACTCTTGGGCGGCTACCTCTTCGATCGGCTGGGACGGATCCCCGACGAGGGCGACGAGCTCGAGGTCGACGGCTGGGCAGTCAAGATCCAGACGATGGACAAACGGCGGATCGACGAGGTCCTCGTCCGTCGCCTCCCTGAGACCGCTGCACCCGAGCCCCGCTGAGCTCCATGCTCGCCGCCTTGGCCGCTGGGGGGCTTTGGTAGGGTCTCAGACCTGAGTGGCGGCGAGCGATCGCACCACCCACGGGCTGTGGCGCAGCTTGGTTAGCGCGCTGCGTTCGGGACGCAGAGGTCCCCGGTTCAAATCCGGGCAGCCCGACCAACGAAGGACGATGGAGCGGCGAGGCCACTCGGTCGCCTCTCGCGCTTCCCGAGCACACCCCTGGACGGGGGCGGGCTCGCCGGCGTTCGCCTGGTCTCTCGGCCACGAGGAAGAGCACCTCGAGACAACGCCACCCCCACTCAGTAGGGTGCCTTCGGACGGTGCGTGTGGGAGCACGGGTCAGCTCGGCCTCAGCGCGTGCAGCGAGCTTCGCCGCCTGCACCGATCCTGCACGGAACGACGAGGGGGAAGCCATGAGCACGACGGAGACGGTCGCCTACGACCCGTACGACTGGGAGATCGACGCCGATCCCTATCCCACCTTCAAGCGCTTGCGAGACGAGGCGCCGCTCTACTTCAACGAGCAGTACGAGTTCTTCGCCGTCAGCCGCTTCGACGACGTCGAGAAGGTGTCGCTCGACTGGCGGAGCTACTCGTCCGCCAGGGGCTCGGTGCTCGAGATGATCAAGATGGGCGTCCAGATCCCGCCCGGCTCCATCCTCTTCGAGGATCCGCCGAGCCACGACCTCCACCGCAGCTTGCTCAGCCGGGTCTTCACGCCCAAGCGGATGAACGCCCTCGATGGCCAGATCCGCGCCTTCTGCGCAGAGTCGCTCGACCCCTTGGTGGGCACCGGGGGGTTCGACTTCATCGAGCACCTCGGCTCCTACATGCCGATGCGGGCCATCGGGATGCTCATCGGCATCCCCGAAGAGGACCAGAAGGCGCTGCGAGAGCGCTTCGATGAGGGCTTCAACATGAAGGAGGACGGCGGGATGCCGGACTCCTACGAGACCTTGAGCGTGCTGACCGGCGAGATCGACCACTACCTCGACTGGCGGGTGAAGAACCCTTCAGACGACCTCATGACCGAGCTGCTCAACATCGAGTTCGACGACGACGGCACGACCCGGCGCCTCAGCCGAGAGGAGCTGCTCGGCTACATCGGGCTGCTCATCGGAGCGGGCAACGAGACCACGACGAGGCTCATCGGCTGGACCGGCAAGGTGCTCGCCGACTATCCGGACCAGCGAGCGGAGATCGCGGCGAACTTCGACCTCGTGCCCCAGGCCATCGAGGAGATCCTGCGCTTCGAGGCACCCTCACCGGTCCAGGCTCGCTACGTGATGCACGACGTCGAGCACCACGGCACGACGGTCCCCGAGGGCTCCGTGCTCCTCGCCCTCACCGCCGCGGGCAACCGCGACGAGCGCAAGTTCGAGGACCCCGACGTGCTCAACATCCATCGCAAGGCTGATCGGCACCTGACCTTCGGCTACGGGATCCACCACTGCCTGGGCGCCGCGCTGGCTCGGCTCGAAGGCCGGATCGCCCTCGAAGAGGTGCTCAAGCGCTGGCCGACCTGGGAGGTCGACTGGGATCACGCCGAGCAAGCTCACACCACCACGGTGCGCGGCTGGGAGCGGCTCCCGGTCTTGACCTCCTGAGCGAAGCGACGGCTCGCGCTCTGAGGGGTGCTCCGGAGCGCGTCAGCGCTCAGGAGCAGCGATCGTCCTGCCTTCGAGCGCTTCGACCGACGCCCAGAAGTCATCGGGGATCTCGACCGCAGCCGGGATGCGCGGGTCGACGAAGACGGTGATCATCTCGGTGGAGTGCACCATGCGCCCATCAGGATGCCACAGCGCGATCTCGAAGGTGCACGAGCGCCGGCTCCGCGAGGCCATCCGGATCCCGCGGACCAGGGTGTCGCCAGGAAACGCCTCGCCGTCGAGCGAGTACGAGACCCTGCGCATCGCCGGGTGCACAGGGCTCTCCGCAAGGTCGGCCCTCACCTTGACGAGGTACGCCGACCAGAGGTTGGTCATGAACTTCTGCGTCTCGTAGTCGACCAGGTGATGGTGGCGCTCAGCATCACCCTCGGCGACGAACTCCTCGACGATCGTGAACCTGTCTGCTACATCCGACACGAGTCGGGTCCTCCTTGGTGGGTGCTCTTTGCCATGAGCTGGGTCAGGGCGTTGCGGGTCGTGACACGTCGGGCGCTGGTGGCTCTGCGCTCAGGGGCCGGGGTCGATCGTCTTGGCCAGGTAGGTCGAACCGGTGTCGGGCACCTTGGCTTGGCGGAAGGCCTCAACAGGAAAGACGATCACGATGAGGGCGAACATGAGGCGGAGCAGGTTCAGCTCCTGGTCGGGCAGGTCGTAGAGATCGAACTTGTCGAGATAGGCCTGGGCTTCCTCGCCGAGTGGCAGCGCGGCGTCGTAGAAGTCCTGGAGCTCGTCCATCGTGGCTCCCAGCCGGAGCGCGTAGCGCTCCTCCTCGGTCTCTCGACACCACGTGGGTGCGAAGCGCTCGAGCGAGGCGAACTGCGGCGGGAGCATGGCGGCCTCGCTCATGCGTCCGCCTGGCGCTCGAGCCGGTAGGCCTCGACGTCCTGGCGCACCACGTGGTGGAGGTGGCGGAGCAGGACCTCTTGGTCGTTGTACTGGAACTCGGTGCGGGCCTCAGACTTCATGCGTCGCTGGACCGCCTCGAGCACGTTGGCGTCCTGGAGGGCGAAGTCCTTCGACACCGCCACGATCATCTCCTGGGTGAGCCGCTCGCTGGCGTTCTTCGGAGGCACGAAGTGGTAGTCGAAGATGAACTGGTGGCTGTCGGGACCGAGCGGCCAGTACGTGTAGGTGACGACCGTGTTCTGCGACCACGTCAAGATCACGAAGTTCGGGTAGACGTGCCACATGTCCATGCCCCAGCCACCCAGCCGAGCGGGGTTCGAGGCCTCGCCCAGCTCGCCCAGGTCAGCCTTCTCTGCCGGGCCGTAGAGGCTGCCCTTGAACACCGACTGGGAGGGCAGCTGGCCCCGGTTCTTCTTGTTGGCGTACTGACCACCTGACGAGAGCATCCGGTGCTTCCCCAAGGCCTGCATGTAGGGGAGCATGAAGGGGATCTTGTCGCCACCGGGCTCGGCCTGGGGGTTGTTGACCTTCGCGTGCACGTAGGGCACGTGGTAGAACTCCGCGAACGCGTCGATGAACAGCTTCCAGTTCGAGTTCACGACCGCCTCGAGCCGATGGGTCTCGGACAGCTTGTGGAAGGGATAGGCCTCGAGCTTGACGAGGTCATCGCCGAGGAACTCGCGCAGCGTCTGGCGTGGCTCCTTGTCGAAGTTGAGGAAGATCCAGTTCGCCCAGGTGTCACAGGCGATCTCGGGCAGGTGGAGCTTGTCGGGATCGAGACCCCTGAACTCCGGGGCGTTGTGGACGTAGTCGATGTTGCCCTCGAGGTCGTAGCGCCAGCCGTGGTACTTGCACGTGAACTGGCGACAGTTGCCCTTGGTCTCGTTCTGCGGCGTCTCATCCCAGACCAGCTGGTTGCCTCGATGCGAGCAGACGTTGTGGAACGCCCTGATGCGGTCATCGAGACCTCTCACGATGATGACCGAGTAGCCAAGGCCATCGAGCTCGCGGGTGAAGAAGGTGCCCTTGCGAGGCAGGTCCGACTCCCGCCCGACGTGGAGCCACGACCGCTTGAAGATCCCATCCCGCTCGAGCTCGTAGTACTCCGGATCGAAGTTGTCCCTGGCGTCCACGGGCGAGAAGTCGAGGCCGAAGGCCTCGGTCCAGGTGCCGACCGCAGGCTTGTCGAACTCGTCGATGCCGGCCGCTTCGGTCTCCGTGTGCTTCGTGAAATCGATGGTCATCCTCGGGCCTCTCCCCTGCCGCCTCGGCGCTCCACGCCGGAGCCGCTGCGCTCACACCAAGGCCGCCGACGCGCAGAAATCGTACGCAGTACAAGATTCTACACCGTGCCGCTCGAGGGGCCCGGTGGGCTTCGGGCGCCCTCAGCACCCCGCAGCTCACACGTCCAAGCGCCGTCCCGCCTGCTCAGTCCACCGTCGGGTACGGCAGCAGATCGGCCTCGGGCTGCAGCCCGATCGAGTTGAAGACCACGGCGTGCAGCGTGTAGGTGCCGATGGTGAAGAGGATGTCGAGGAGCTCTTTGTCCGAGTAGGTCTCCGCCAGCGCAGCCCAGGTCTCGTCGCTGACCACGTAGCGCTCGTGGATCTCCTCGGCCGCTCTGAGGAGGGTCGCCTCTCCTGGTCCCCAGCCGGTCGCTCCCGACCCGAGCGTGATGCGCGCGAGGTCCTCGTCCGACCACCCCTCACGGCGCGCCTTGCGGGCGTGGCGCAAGAGCTCGTACTCGGCGCCACGCAGCCACGCCGTGCGCAGCACGAGCAGCTCGGTCACCCGGGGCGTCAGCCCAGACTCGAAGCGCAGGTACAGGCTCAGGCCGAGATCAGCGCGAGCCAAGCCCGGCTCGATGGCCAGGATCGAGAGCGAGTTGATCATCGCCCCCTCTGGGGGCTGCATCTCGGGGGGCAGCACACTGAGGGCCTCGACGGCTTCGTCGCTCCACTCCTCCCGGGGAAGCGGCCTCATCCGCGCCGTGCGGTGCGTGCTGCTCGGCTCGCTCGACATCACCCGCTCCTCACTGGCGTCATCGACGCCTCCTCGTTCCTCTTCCTCGACGCACAGACGTGAGGCACCCGTCTCACGGTGCGTCGCGCGCATGGCGCTCGACGAGGTCGAGGTCTTGGCGGACCAGCTCAAGTGCCTCGTCCAGGTTCGTGGCTTGCCGATCCGCTGGCTGGCAGAGACCGTTGACGATGATCTCCTCGAGCAGCTGCGCCGTGTGCTCGGGGCCCATCTCGACGCCTCCGATCGCTCGGTACTGGAGGCCTGTGAGCGCGGCGATCAGGGTGGCGGCCACCTGGCGCTCGTCCAGGGGACGGAGCGAGCCCTCGCTGACGCCGTCGGCCAGGATCGAGGCGAGCAGGTCAAAGAGGAGGCGCCGGGAGTGCGCACTTCGGCGTCGCACGTCGTCACCGAGGGCGCCTTCGTTGTCGAGCGCGATCCGCAGACCCGCAGGGTTGGTCCCCGTCGCCTCGCCGACGAGGCGCAGCAGGCTCCGCAGCTTCGTGACGGCCGAGCCTGGGTTGGCCTCTACCTCGCCGATGATCTCCTCGCGCCGCACCGTGGCCCGGTCGACGAGGGCCGCGAGGATCTCCTCTTTGGAGGAGAAGTAGTGATAGAGCGAAGGCCGCGAGACACCCACGGCGTCAGCGATCTCTTGGAGGGACGTCTGGCCGTAGCCGTGCTCGTCGAAGAGTCTGGCGGCGGCCGACAAGATGTCGTTCGCCGCGCTTTGGAAGCGCCGGCTCGAGGGCTTGGCCATCGTGTTCCCCTCGATCTCTTCCACGTTCGCCTCGCTTCGGGACGCGCAACGCGGTGATCACGCGCGTCGAGAATTCGACGTCTCTGATCTTACCGAGTCGAGCTCCACGCGACAGAGGGACCAGGTCACCACCACCAGCAGGGCCGTTTCGACCGCTTCACTCGAGCAGAGCGACGATTCGCCTTCCGACAGGGGGCCGGGGATAGTTATACGATATCTAACTTCGGGGTTCGTCAGCAGGCTGGTGCTGTCCGACGTCGGCGCCGATCAGCGGCGCGGAGGTCGCCCCGGGACGAGCAGATCACAGACCGAGACGGGGGACCATGGCCAAGCGCACGACGTTCGAGCAGTACAAGGACACCTACGAGAACTTCCACTTGGAGATGGACGACGACGGCATCTTGCTGATGCGCTGTCACAGCGACGACGGGCCCTTGATCTGGAACGCTGACGTCCACAACGACATGGCCGACGTGTTTGCCGACATCGCAGGCGACGCGGAGGTCAAGGTCGTCATCCACACCGGGACCGGCGAGAACTACAACGCCGACTGGGGCTTCTTGGCCAAGGGTGCCAACGTCGACACCCCAGCTCCCACCATGGGCTGGGCCCCGAGCGTCGAGTTCATGGACAACCTGTCCTGGTTCGGTCGTCAGATGCTCAACAACCTGCTCGACATCGACGTCCCGATGATCTCGGCGATCAACGGGCCGTGCAACATGCACTCCGAGGTGCCGCTCCTCTGCGACGTGGTGCTGGCCTCAGACACCACCTGGTTCGATGACGGGCCGCACTTCCCACGCGGGATGGTCCCCGGCGACGGCCAGCACATCATGTGGCCCGCGATCATCGGTCCGACGAGGGCGCACTACTTCCTCCTCACCAACGAGCGCATCACCGCCGAGAAGGCGCTGGAGTGGGGCGCCGTCAACGAGGTCCATCCCCAAGACGCCCTCCTCGAGCGCGCCTACGAGATCGCTCGAGACATCGCCCGCCGCCCTCCGATGGCCACGCGCTTCACCCGACGGCTGTTCACCCAGAACTGGAAGCGGCTGATGCTCGACGAGCTCAGCCACGGCATCGCCCTCGAGCTCTACGCCCAGCGCCAGTTCTACCCCGTGGGCGGCGGCATGGGACCGATCCAAGGCACCTGGGATGACGCCGATCCCTTCGCCACGTCCTAGGACGGATCACGACGGTGGCGGAGGTCTCTGAGCTCGACGCAGCTGAGCGAAGTGGTGCCCAGGCGTCCGTGCCGCCCGGGGCAGGAGCGAGCATGGCTCATCCGAACCTCAAGGACGTCGCCGAGCGCTACATCAGCGAGGGTGTGGTCTCCGGCCGCCTTCGACCGGGAGCCAAGGTCGACCAGGACGAGATCGCGGCCATCTTGGGCATCAGCCGCCTGCCCGTGCGAGAGGCGCTGATCGAGCTCGCGCAGAAGGGCTTCGTGGTCTCGATCCCTCGACGAGGCTCCTACGTGGCCAGCCTCGAGGCGGTCGACATCGAGGACCACTACGAGGTCTTGGCCATGGCGTTCTCGTTGGTCTCTCGTCGTGCGGCCAAGAACATCTCGGCCGAGCGGCTCGGGGAGCTGGCGACGATCCACGCCACCATCGCTGAGACGGAGGACCCCGGTGACATCACCTTCTTGAACCGTGACTTCTACCTGGTCATCAACAGCGAGGGAACCTCTCGTCGGATGCTCTCCGTGCTCGGCTTCCTCGGCGGCGCCCTGCCCGCGTGGCTCTACCTCACGACGCCGTCGTACTTCGAGATCGAAGAGCTCTACCGGGCCCAGATGCTCGAGGCGCTGGCGAAGAACGACGAGGACGCCGCAGCCCTGGTCACCGTCGAGCACCTTCGAGCCTGTGGTCGCTCGACCATCGAGACGCTGAGCAAACGCGGCTACTTCGATGCAGCGACGCACGAGCCGGCCGAGGAACCCGCCACCAGCTAAAGCCGCTTCGATGATCGACAGAAGCCACGCGCCCAGCTTGAGCGCAACGACACCAGACAACCGAAGGTCACGACAGCCATGACACAGCACCTCACGAAACCAGAGCCCCCCTCGGTGGAGGAGCCCTCCTTGGAGGATCGCTCCACCGCCTGGCTCGGCGCCTTCGAGCAGGCACTCAACGAGCAGGACGCTCCCGGCTTCGACGAGCTCTTCTTAGAGGAGTCCTACTGGCGCGACATGGCCGCGCTGACCTGGGACACCTGCCAGTTCTGGGGCCGTGACGCCGTGCGAGCGGCGATCCTGCCCTCGGCGGCCGACGCAGGGTTCACCGAGCTGGCCCTTGACCCCGATCGCTCGGCTCCCAGGAACGCTGACTTCCTGGGTCAGGCGGTGATCGAGCTGTTCTTCACCTTCCGCACCGCGGTGGGCACCGGCAAGGGCTTCGCTCGCCTGGTCTCTGATGGCGCCACGCCCCTCGGCATGCGAGCCCAGCTGGTGGCCACCGCGCTCGTCGCCCTGGACGCCGCCCCTGAGGCACCCGCTCGCCACGAGCGGCTCGGCTTCGACCCGGCCTACCCGGGGCAGACCTGGAGCGAGTGGCTCGAGGCCAAGTCGAGCTTCGCCGATCGCGACCCCGACGTGCTGATCGTGGGCGGCAGCCACTCGGGTCTGAGCGTCGGGGCTCGCTTCGAGCGCAAGGGCATCTCGTATCTCATCGTGGAGAAGAACGAGCATCCCGGCGACATGTGGCGCAGCCGCTACGAGACCTTGGCGCTGCACACCCACACCCGCATGAACGATCTGCCCTACATCCCACTGCCCAAGCACTGGGGGAGCTTCACGTCGAAGGACCAGTGGGCCGACTGGCTCGACAGCTACGCCAAGATGATGCACCTCAACTTCTGGGGGTCGACCGAGGCCCTCGGCGGCTCGTTCGACGACGAGGCCCGTGAGTGGGAGATCACGCTCCGCCTGGCTGATGGCACGACACGGGTCATGCGCCCCAAGCACGTGGTCCTGGCCGTCGGCGGCGTGGGTGGTCGTCCGAAGATCCCCGAGCTTCAGGGCTTGGACGACTTCGCCGGAGAGGTGCTCCACTCGTCTCGCTTCAAGAGCGGTGCCGACCACGTCGGCAAGCAGGTCATGGTCGTGGGTTCCTCGACCACGGCCCACGACATCTGCCTCGACCTCTTCAACAAGGGCGCGCATCCGACCATGGCCCAGCGCGGCCCGGCCTGCGTGGTCAACATCCAAGAGCAGATCAACTTCTGCGCCGACTATGACGTCGTCTCGGTCGACGAGGCCGACCAGGTGCGCAGCTCGATGGTGCTGCCCCTGATGATCCGCCGAGCGCAGGCCTACACGCAGGGCACCGAGCGGTCCCACGCCGAGCTGCACGACGGCCTTCGCAAAGCGGGCCAGAAGCTCACCATCGGCCACGACAGCACGGGTTGGTCGATGAAGCTGTTCCGTGAGGCCAAGGGCTACTACCTCAACATCGGCTGCTCAGAGGCCATCATCAACGGCGACGTCAAGATCCTCGACTTCAACCGCATCGAGCGCTTCGTCGAGCAGGGGGCGCTCCTCGACGACGGCAGCGTCACCGCGCTCGACGTGATCGTGCTGGCCACGGGCTATCACGACCTGTCGAACGACGTCGAGGCGCTCTTCGGCGCCGAGGTGGCGCAACGGCTCGGCCGGTGCGTCGGGGTGGCCGACGACGGCGAGTACCGGACCATGAGCCGCCCGACGGCCCAAGCGCACCTGTGGCTCATCAACGGCGGCATCGTCGACGCCCGCAAGTCCAGCGACCTCTTGGCGCTCCAGGTCATCGCGCAGCTCAAAGGGCTCGCACCGAGCCTCGTTCGCCAGGCCGACGGCAGCCTCAGCGAGCTCTAGCGGGAGCGCTGCTCGCCCTCACGCCTCTGCTCAGCTGGGCACGAGGGCGTGGCGGAGCTCCTCGACGAGGAGCGGCAGCACCTCTTGCCAGGTCCCGACGATCCCGACGTCGGCGGTCTCCCACACGGGAGCCTCCGCATCGGGGTTGATGGCGAGGACGGTGCCGGCCGAGCGAACACCCGCCATGTGGTTGAACTTGCCGCTCGTGCCGATCGCCACGTAGAGACGAGGTGAGATCGACCGGCCCGTGATGCCGATCTGGCGGACGTGGGGCATCCAGCTCTTGTCCGTCACCTTGCGCGTGCAACCGAGCTCGGCGCCGAGCAGCCTCACCAGCTCATCGAGCTGGCCGTAGTCATCGGGCGAGACGCCTTGGCCCACGCCGACGACGATCTCGGCACCCTCCAAGGTCTCGAGCGAGTCCTCGGCGTGTCGGGCGGTGATCGTCACCCTCCGCCTCGGCTCGACGACGACCACGCTCGTCGACGCGGTCGAGTGGCGAGCGAGCGGCCGGTCGAGCACGCCGTCTCGGACCGTGACCATCTGGATCGGCGTCGTCGCGGTGATGGCCACGACCAGCTGGCCTCCGAAAGCTGGCTTCCACGCCACCAGGCGACCGTCGGTGACCTCCAGATCGACGGCGTCTCCCGTCAGCCCAGCCCCGAGCGCAGCAGCCGAGCGAGCAGCCACCTCGCGCCCGAAGGCGGTCGACCCCGCGATGACCGCCCAGGGCTCGGCGTCGAGCGCCCAGGTCGTGACCGCTCGAGCGATGTCCTCCTCGGCTTCGGCTCCTCGCACCTGAACGAGCTCATCGGCTCCCCACGAGCCCGCCTCGTCCGCAGCGAGCTCGACCGTGCTCAGCAGCGCCGTCGAGCCTCCGAGCGCTGCCGCCAGCTTGGCGGCGGCGCCCAGGAGCTCTTGGGTGAGGTGCTCTCGCCCAGGCTCGGCCAGGACGGCGACGAGAGGTCCTGCTCCGCCGGTCGGCGCCAGCTCGCTGGGAGCCCTCCGCTCCCCCGCTGAGAGAGCGCCGCTCTCGACGAGGAGACGCACGGCATCGCTCACCTGCTCGGCCACCGAGAGCTCCGGCGAGCGCAGCTGGCGTCGGTTGACCGCCAGCTCTTGGGTCGCTCCCACCCGCGTCGGGCTCGCGGGCTCACCCCACGGACCCGCGCCCAGATCGTCGGCGCTCAGGCGAGCGATGGCCGTGGCCGGGACCAGCGCACGACCCTCGGGCGGCACCTTTGCCGGCTCGCACAGCCGCTCGGCACAGCTGAGCAGCGCGGGCAGCTCGACGTCGAGCTCGACCCACGCGTCATCGTGCTCGCAGCCGAGGTGGAGGATCTCGCCGTCGAGGACGAGCGACTTGACCCCGGTGGCGAAGGGGAGATCCAGCAGCTCAGCGACCTGAGGAGGGACCTGTCCGGTGTCAGAGTCGAGCGAGTTCCGGCCTGCCAGGACGAGATCGAACGGCCCCTCTCGCTCGAGGACGGCGGCGAGCGCCCGAGCGGTGGCGATCGTGTCGCTGCCAGCGAAGGCGGCGTCGGTGGCCAGGACACCGCGGGTGGCGACACCGCGGTCCAAGCCCCACTTGATCGCCTCACGGAGCGCGTCATCGGCGGTGGGCGGTCCGAGGGTGATCACGCACACCGAGCTGTCGGGAGAGGCTTCAGCCAGCTCGACCGCCTTGCTCACCGCTCGCCGGCAGTACGCACCGAGCTCGAGATCGAGCCCCTCGCGCACCAGACGTCCGTCGGGACCCAAGGTCATCTCGACGAAGGCCGGCACCTGCTTGACGAGCGCGGCGATCCGAAGGCCGCTCACGTGGAGCTCGTCATCTGCTGGGCGGCGGATCGTCTCGACGCTGTGTGATTGCCATGCACGCTGCTGGTGTCCTCTCTCGTGCCTTTCGGGTCAGCCCGGCCTCGCTGGCCGGGCGGGGCCTGCTGGTCAGCTCGGCTGGATGATGTTCTTCGTCTGGAGGAAGGTGGCGAGCGAGTCCATGTCGCCGACTGTGCCGAGCCCGCTGTCCTTGCGCAGCGAGCTGAAGCGCGATGCCCCGCGACCGCCGTTGAGCGAGATCCGACCTGTCTCGATGCGCCTGGCCACCGCGTTGGCGTGGTCGAGGTCTTGACCGAAGAGCGTGCCCGACAACCCGTAGCTGGTGTCGTTGGCCAGGGCGACGGCCTCGTCATCAGAGGCAAACGGCACGACCGTCAGCACAGGGCCGAAGATCTCCTCTTGGTAGAGCCTCATCGCAGGGGTCACGTCGACGAAGATCGTCGGCTCGACGTAGTAGCCGCGCTCGAGCCCCGCCGGACGCCCTCCACCCAGTACGAGGCGAGCACCTTCGGCTAGCCCCGAGGCGATGAGATCCTCGACCTTGTCGCGCTGGATCGCCGAGATCAGCGGTCCGACCTGCGTGGCGGGCTCAGTCGGATCGCCGACAGGGGCTCCCTTGAGGAGCGTGCTGAGCAGCTCGACGACCTCGTCGAAGCGTCGCTCATGCACCACGATCCTCGAGCACATGTAGCAAACCTGTCCCGAGTACGGGATCAGGTCGGTCATGAGCGCTTGGGCGAAGGCCCCCATGTCGGCGTCTTCGAGGAGCACGGCTGCTGATTTGCCACCGAGCTCCGCACTGACCGGCTTGAGCTGCTCACCGCAGACCGAGGCGATCGCACGACCGGCCACCGTCGATCCGGTGAACGAGACCATGTCGACGCGCTGGTGGCGAACCAGGGCGGCACCGGTGTCCCGGCCACCTGAGAGCAGGTTGAGCACACCGGCCGGGAAGCCGACGTCCTCCGCGATCTCCATCAAGAGATAGGCATCAAGGGTCGTCTCGGGTGAGGGCTTGGCGACGACGGTGTTGCCCGCCGCCAGTGCGGGTCCCACCTTGGAGGCGAGCAGCACCTGGGGCGAGTTCCACGGCACGATCGCCGCCACCACCCCCAGGGGCTCGTGGACCAAGAGCGAGCTGCCCGACGGGGCCTCTTTGATCTCCTCCTCTCTGAACTCTGCCGCCAGCCGGGCCGCGTTGAGATAGAGGAACCGCCCGCCGCTGCCGACGTAGTTCGCCCAGTAGCCAGGGGCACCGTTCTCCTTGGTGACGAGCGCATCCATCTCCCCTGCGCGCGCCTCGATCCCACCAGCGAGCGCCCCGAGGAGCCGGGCGCGCTCTGCCGGAGGGGTGGCGCGCCACGACGGCAGCGCCTCGCTGGCCGCGGCCACCGCCTTGTCGACGTCGCGCTCATCGCCATCAGGGATCGAGGCGAAGACCTCCTCGGTCGCCGGGTTGATCAGCTCGATGGACGCTCCGCTCCCCGAAGGGATGAAGGCACCTCCGATGAACAGCTCGTCATGGGCCTCAACGCTCATCGACCCACCGCCTCTCTCGCTCGTACGTTCGCACCGGCTCAGACGCCGATCGGGAGACCGGGACGTGCCCCGGTCAGCTTGCCGTCGCTCTGGACGATCTCTCCGGCCACGATGGTGTGGCGATAGCCGCCAGCAGGCCGCCGAAGCCTCGTGCCGCCTCCGGGGAGGTCCGTCACGATCGCATCCTGCTCCCAGCGAAGCTCGTCGAGAGCGAAGACCACGAGGTCGCCGGCCGCTCCTGGGGCGATCACGCCGCGGCCCTTGAAGCCGAGCGCCTCAGCTTGGCGACCGGTGATCTGGTGCACGGCGTCTTCGAGGCTCAGATCTCCTCGATCGCGCACGTAGCGCGTCAGGTAGAGGGTGGTGTCGCCCGCCGCACAGAACATGTTGACGTGAGCACCGTTGTCGCTGGCGCCGATGATGGTGGCGGGGTGACGCAAGATCTCGCTGACCTCTTCGACCACGTCGTTGCTCACGCCGCTGCAGACGACGCCCGGGTCGAAGTCGTTCTCGAGCAGCCAGTCCGCCATCACGTCTGAAGGGTGGCCGCCGCGCTCAGCCACCACGTCGGCCAGGGTCTTGCCCACCCAGCGCTCGTTCTCCGGGTTGCTCACCGAGATCAGGCGGAGCCGGGTGATGTCCCACGAGGGGAAGGGCGAGAGCTTGTTGGCGTCCCACTCGACCTGGGCGATGGCGCGCCACGCGGGGTCGGTGAGCAGGGCCCGCTTGCCCTCTCTGTCTGCCTTGATGACCTTGGCCCAGCTCTGGGCCATCTCGGTGAACAGGATGCTTCGATCCCAGCCGATGCGCAGGTCGAAGGGGCGCGGCGTCGACTGGGGGTACATGAGCACGCCTGCCTCTTGGAGACGGGTGGCCTGCGCCAGGAACCGGTCGGATCGCCCCGGTGCGCGCTTGGTCTGAGCGATGGTGTTCCACGTGCTGATCACCCCGCGTGGCCCGGTGAGCCTCGCAATCCGCTCGATGTCCTCCTCGGCAGTGCCGCCGGAGAGGTCAGGGATGAACTCGAGGATCGCACCGTGCTTGGCGAGCACGTCCAAGAGCGCTTCGAACTCCGCGTCGTCAGCGAGGCAGCTCGGGACGAGACGACCGGAGTGGTCCTTGTCGGTGAACGACGTCGACATCCCGTACGCGCCGTCTTGGACGCTCTTGTCGAGCAGCTGGCACATGGCGTCGACTTCTTCCGGCGTGGCGACCCGCTCCCAGGCGTCGTCCCCCATCACGTACCAGCGGATCAAGGTGTGCCCAGCCATGGTGGCCACGTTGACCCCCAAGCCGTCCTTGCTCAGGGCGTCTCGGTAGCCGGCGTAGTCAGTCCACGTCCACGGGACGCCGAGCTCGAAGGCTTGGAGGGGCAGGTCCTCGATCAGGCAGAAGAGGGCCATCGCCTCCTTCATGAAGTCGTCGCTCAGCGGGAAGAGCGACAGCGAGCAGTTGCCCGCCAGCACCGTGGTCACGCCGTGCTGCGGCGAGGGATCGCACAGCGGGTCCCAGAAGAGCGACGGGTCGACGTGGGTGTGACAGTCAATGAACCCGGGCGTGACGACCGCACCGCTGGCATCGATCTCCGCTTCGCCGTCGCTCTCGAGCGAGGGCGCCACCTCGACGATGCGACCGTCTCGCACGCGCACGTCAGCGGGGAAGCCCGGTGCTCCGGTCCCGTCGATGACGGTGCCCCCGCGGATCAAGAGGTTGCTCACGACGGGATCCGACCCCCGTTGACGCCCAAGGTCTGCCCGGTGATGTAGCCCGCATCAGGCGAGGCGAGGAACGCCACCGCGGCGGCGATGTCCTCCGGCTGGCCCGAGCGGCCCACCGGCGTCTGGGCGATCTGGGTCTCCATGAAGTTCTCAGGGAAGCGTCCCGAGTCGACCGTGGCCCGCAGCATCGGGGTCTCGATGAAGCCCGGAGGCACGTTGTTGACCGTGATCCCCTGGGCTCCGAGCTCCAAGGCGAGCGAGCGCGTGAACGAGATCATCGCCCCCTTGGTGGAGGCATAGGCGACCATGTTCTTCGCCCCGCGCTGGGCGGAGGACGACGACACGTTGACGATCCGTCCCCAGCCAGCCTCGACCATGTCCGGCAGCACCACCTGGGTGCAGTGGAAGGCCCCCGTGATGTTGACGGCGAAGATCCGATCCCAGAACTCGATGTCGGTGTCGGCGAAGGGCACGATGCCCTCGATGCCGGCGTTGTTCACCAAGATCGAGATCGGACCCCACGTCTTGCGGACGGTGGCCACACCCTCCTCGAGCTGGGCTCGGCTGGCCACGTCCACCCCGCAGCCGAGGGCTGTCGAACCGCTCGCCTCGATCTCCGCAGCCGCCTTCTCCGCACCTTCGACGTTCAGGTCGAAGATGGCGACCTTGGCGCCGTCACGAGCGAGGCGCTGGCTGATGGCGAGGCCGATCCCCGACGCGCCGCCAGTGACGACCGCCACCTTGCCCTCGAGGGGCCTCACGTACTCCGTCGAGCTACTCACGAGCGTGCCTCATCTCCATAGTTATACACAGTTGAAAAATCCTAGGGACACCGGGGTGACCCGTCAATCAGGCTCACGAGCCCAGCCCGACCCATGTCCGCTCGTGCTCACCGACGAGGAGGCGGCCGAACTGGAGGCCGGCGAAGTGCGCGGCTCCGATCTGGGTGGTGGTGCCTTCGAGCTCTCGTGCGACTCGTGCCTTGGTGGCCTTGGCCATGACCGGATCGACGTCACCGAACGTGGCCCACTCGTCGTCGAGGAGCTCGACAGGGCAGTGCACGACGTCGCCGAGCAGCATCGCTCGCTCGCCGGTGCTCGACGAGAGGACCACGATGCTGCTGCCGGGCGTGTGGCCGGGCGCGTGCGCCACGTCGACACCGGAGAAGAGCGTCTCGGCGCCCTCCCAGGCCTCGAACCGCTCGGCGAGCGGGGTGAGCAGCCGTGGGATCACCGGGTCGCCCTGCTGCTCGTCCACGAAGAAGGCCCAGTCAGCCGCATGGCAGCGGTACGTGGCGTTGGGGAACACGGCTCGGCCGTCCCGGGAGGTCCAGCCGATGTGATCGGGATGCAGGTGGGTGAGGATCACGTCGGTGAAGTCCTCGACCTCGAAGCCCGCCACGCGGAGGTTGTCGACGAAGAACCCGCCGGGGAGCACTGCGCCCGACGGTGCGGTCCAGCCGTCGGGTCCGACGCCCGTGTCGATCACCGCCAAACGGTCGCCGCTCTCGAGCACGTAGCCACCCATGAAGATCTCGAGGCGGCCCTCGTGGCTCAGGTGCTCGGGGTAGCGAGACCAGTCCTCCTCGGTCGAGCCGGCGTAGAGCTTCACCGGATCGTTGCGGACGACAGCGTCGAGCACAGGCGTCAGCGTGTGGTGTCCGATCGTGACCACGAATCCAGAGCCTCCCATCCGAGGGCCCTTGACGAGCCAACTCAAGCGTAGAATAATTGACATTGATGACGAATTCCAGTGCTTCCTCTCTCGCTGCTCGGGCGGTGAGCGCCTACGGCCCTCAGGCCGAGCAGTACCGCGAGGCAGGCGACTGGGGAGGCCACACGATCGTCGAGGCGTTTCGAGCATCGACCGCCGCGAGGCCCACGGCGCTCGCCGTCGCCTCCGTCGAGGGCACCCTCACCTATGACGAGCTCGATCTTCGCTCCGACCTCGTGGCGCTCGGTCTCCTCGACGCAGGTCTCGAGGTCGGCGACCCGGTGGTCTTCCAGGTCGGCGTCGAGCTCGAGACCGTCGTCGCCTTCTACGGCGCGCTCAAGGCGGGCCTGATCCCCGTCTGCAGCATCCCCAACCACCGGCTCCACGAGGTGAGCGAGATCACCGCAGCCACCCACGCACGCGCCCACCTCTTCCAGGCTGACTACCGCGACTACGACCTGGCGGGGCTCAGCGCCGAGCTGGGTGCTCGCCACCCCGAGATCGCCCTTCGGATCGTGGCCCGAGGCCCCAGTGGCGACGGCGTGGCCTCGCTCGAGGAGCTTGGTGCGGGCGGCGATCCGGTCAAGGCCCGATCCGTGATCGACGAGATCCAGGCCTCGATCTCCTCGGAGGACCTCGCTGTCTTCCAGCTCTCTGGGGGCACGACAGGCGTGCCGAAGGTGATCCCTCACACGCACGACACCTACCTCTCGGTCGCCGCTCGCTGGTCAGCCAACCTGGGCTGGGACGAGCGCTCGGTCAACCTCCACTTCCTCCCCGTCATGCACCACGCCGGCCTCGGCACCGCCCTCGTGCCCACGCACTACGTCGGTGGCACCCTCGTCCTCGGGCGCTCGGTCGACGCCACGTTGCTGGTCGATCTCATCGAGCGCTTCGGCGTGACCTGGATGCACTTCAACCTCGCTGCCTTCCGCCCGCTCAAGGAGCACTCGGCCTCCCACGACTGCGACTTCAGCTCGATCACGCACTTCTCCTGGACCTTCGTGCGGCCCGAGATGGCCGCCCAGGCAGAGGCGATGCTCGACGCCGTGGCGGTCGGCAGCTTCGGCATGGGCGAGGGCGTCCACCTGAGCGCTCGACGCGACGATCCCGCTGAGATCCGACGCTTCAGCGTCGGCTCGATCATCGGGGCCCACGATGAGGTCGTCGTCCGTCACCCCGGCGCAGAGGAGCCCGTGGCCGATGGCGAGGTCGGTGAGCTCACCTTCCGCGGTCCAAGCGTCATCCGCTCGTACCTGAGCGACGAGGACTCGAAGACCTCGTTCACCGCTGACGGCTTCTTGAGGAGCGGCGACCTCGGTCGCGTCCTCGAGATCGGCGGTCGTCGGATCTACAGCATCGATGGACGGCTCAAGGATCAGATCAGCCGAGGAGGCGAGAAGTTCATGGCCGCTGAGCTCGAGCTGCTGCTCAGCGATCACCCCTCGGTGCGCGAGGTGGCGGCCATCGGCATCCCCGACCCGGCGCTCGGCGAGCGCGTCTGCGTCGCGATCGTGCCCGAAGCTGGCACGAGCGATCTGGACGCCGAAGGGCTGAGAGCCGAGCTGGTGGCGTTCCTCGACGAGCGCTCGGTGGCCAAGTTCAAGTGGCCCGAGCGCCTGGTGCTCCTCGAGGCGCTTCCGAAGACCGCGATCGGCAAGGTTCAAAAGGACGTCCTGCGCCAGCAGGTGGCCAGCAGCCTTGCGACCATCGAGCAGAGGAGCTGAGCATGGACACCAGCGTCGAAGGCGGCATCCGCGGCGTCGACCACGTCGCCTACGTGACCTGGAAGGTCGAAGAGACCGTCCACTTCTATCGCGACGTCCTGGGCTTGCCCCTGTCGCACTGCATCTTGGCTCCCGGGTGGGGCAACGACCCCCATCCGGACTTCGCCCACTTCTTCTTCGACATCGGCAACGGGGGTCGGATCGCGTTCTTCTACTACTTCGGTGAGCCCCCCTATGAAGACGAGCAGATCTCCCCGATGCTCAAGAAGGCCCGACACCTCGCCTTGCTCGTCGACACCGAGGAGGAGCTCGAGGGCTACCGCCAGCGGATCCTGGCCGCCGGCTACCCGATGCGCCACGACGGCAAGCGGGTGATGCACGAGCTCATCGAGTCGATCTACATGTTCGACCCGAACGGCTACAACTTCGAGATCACGCGCAAGCTCCGACCCTTGGGTGAGGCCGACGCCCTCGACACCGAGCTGAGCATCCAGGCCTTGATCGACGTGTCGAAGGAGCCGGAGCCGACGATGGCCAAGCTCTGGGAGCGAAAGGGCGCGCTCATCCTCGCCCAGGAGCCGGTGGGCAGCGATGCCTAGCCTCTTCATCGTCGACGTCCCCGAGTACCGCCCGCTGTGGGAGCACGCCGAGGCCGAGCCAGGCGTGCGGGCTCGCCACCGCGGTGGCTACGTCGAGCTCACCTTCGAACACGAGCTGCGGATCGATCGTCGAGCGACCGGCGTGCGCCACGCCGTCTGGTACAGCGGCGTCGGTGGCGTCCACGACGCCACGGTGGTCCAGTTCGACAAAGACGCGCTTCGACTCGTGGCCACCTCGGTGGCGGCCAGCGCGCCATGAGCGCCGAGAAGTCGGCGGCGAAGCGACTCGGCTTTCGGCCCCGGATGGAGCCTGGTCCCTTCCCCGACGGCGTGCTCACCACGGTCACCAGCGTCAAGACCGCCGACGGTGCCTCGGCACCGGGCATCCTCTACGAGGTCCCAGGTGCGACGACGGTCGCCACCCTGATGCACCCGCGCCAGGACCTCGCTCGCCACTACCTGATCCCGATCCTCTTGGACGCTGGCTATGCGGTCTGGGCCCAGAGCTCCCGGTCACCCAACAACGACCTCACGCTCATCCACGAAGAGGCGATCCTCGACGCAGCGGCGGGCTTCGTCTTCCTGCGCGACCGAGGCTTCGAGCACGTGGTGGCCGTCGGCCCCTCAGGGGGCGCGACCCTCTACGCCTTCTACGCACAGCAAGCGAGCCGAGTGCCCTCGCTCAGGATCGCCGCGACTCCCGGGGGCAAGCCCTCCGGACTCGCCGACGCCGAGCTCCCCGCTCTCGACGCCATCGCCTTCGTCGCGCCGCACCCCGGACAGGGCGAGCTGCTGCTCGGCTGCATCGACGGCTCGGTCGCCTCTGAGGCCGACCCGCTCTCGACCATCCAAGCGCTCGATCCCTTCGATCCCGCCAACGGCTTCGCGGCCCCTCCCGAGAGCTCGAGCTACGACGCCGAGTTCCTCGAGCGCTATTCCTCGGCCCAGCGCGCCCGGGTGGCTCGCCTCGACGAGCGCGCCCATGAGCTCATCGGTGCCCGTATGGCGGCCAAAGCCCGCTTCAAGGAGAGCGGTGCGCTCGCCGATCAGCGAGCCAGCGTGATGAACGAGGTGCTCTGCGTCTATCGGACGGACGCCGATCCCCGCACGGTCGATCTCAGCCTCGATCCGAACGACCGTCCCTACGGCTCGATCCACGGCACCCGTCCGCACGTCATCAACTACGGGATCACCGGCTTCGGCCGCTTGACCACGGCGGACGCCTGGCTCTCGACGTGGTCGGGGCTGAGCTCGAACGCCTCGTTCGTCACGTGCGCTCCGGAGATCACGATGCCGGCTCTCTTCGTCGAGTACACCGCCGATCAGGCGACCTACCCAACCAAGGCAGCCGAGATGTTCGACGCCCTGGGCTCCAAGGACAAGACCCACACCAGCGTCGTCGGGACCCACTTCGGCGGCTCACCCACCCCCGACGGCCCTCCCGGTGGCGCGCTCGCTGGCGAGCAGCTCGTGGGGTGGCTCAAGACGAAGCTCCCTCCCGCGTGAGCCACACCGCTGTCCCACCCATCCGACCGAAGCACCGCTAGGTAAAGGAGCACCCCCACATGACCGCCACCCGCCTCGGCCTGATCGTCCCGAGCTCGAACACCACCATGGAGACTGAGCTGCCCGAGATGTTCGCTCGACGCAGCGCCCTCTTCGACGAGCGCTTCACCTTCCACTCGAGCCGGATGCGCATGCAGGCCGTGACCGCCGAGTCGCTGCTGGCCATGGACCAGGAGTCCAACCGCTGCGCGGTCGAGCTGGCCGACGCCCAGGTCGACGCCATGGCCTACGCCTGCTTGGTGGCGATCATGTCCCAAGGTCCCGGCACCCACCAGCAAGCAGAGAAGCGCCTCTGTGGCGTGGCCCACGACGAGGGCTGCGACGTCCCCGTCGTCTCGAGCGCTGGCGCGCTCATCAGGGGGCTCGAAGCCATGGGGGCCAAGAAGATCTCCCTGGTCGCGCCCTACGTCCCTGAGCTCACCGCCAAGGTCGTGAACTACCTCGAGGTCGCAGGGATCGAGGTCAAGGACTACGTGTCGCTCGGCGTGGCGGACAACTGCGCGGTGGGCCGCCTGGACCCGGTCAACCTGCCCGAGATCGCGAGCGGCCTCGATCGCGACGGCTGCGACGCCGTGGTGCTCTCGGCGTGCGTGCAGATGCCCTCACTCGCCGCCATCCCCGAGGCCGAGGCCCGACTCGGTCTGCCTGTGCTCTCGGCCGCCGTGGCCACGACGTGGGACCTGCTCACCTCCCTCAAGGCGACTGCCATCGTGCCGAACGCCGGCTACCTCCTGAGCGAGGGCTTCGCTCAGCGCTGAGCGTCCTCTGCTCGGAGCTCACCGCTGTTCGAGAAGCGCTCAGAGACCACCCAGCTCGGCGACCAGCTTGCGCACCGCGGGCACAGAGCCACCGTCGACCAGCAGATCGGTGCCCGTGATGAACGAGGAGGCTGGCGACGCCAAGAACTCGGCAGCCCAGGCGATGTCCTCAGGGGTGCCGATGCGGCCCGCCGCGCTGAGCGCGATCTGGGTTCGCATGCCCTCTCCCATCGGTCCGTCGAGCTCGGCGTTGCCCATGGGTGTGGCGATCACGCCAGGGGAGATCGAGTTCACCCTCGCCCCGCGCGCCGCCCAGCTCATCGAGGCCGCCTGGACTCGGAGGTGGTTGGCCCGCTTGGCCAGGCAGTAGGCACCGGCCGGGCTGTCGAGCGCTGCGAGCTCAGGCAGCGAGAGCAGCTCAGCGGTGGGTGTCGAGGTGAGGCGCTCCTCGAGCTCGGGGGTGAAGCTCTGGATGTGGCCGGCCATCGAGGCGATGACCACGCCTGCGCCCCCGTCGGCGATCACCGCACCGAAGGCGTCGAGCACGAGAGCCACGCCCAGGAGATCGACCCGCACGATCGCCTCGATGCTGGCTTGGACGGGCGAGAGCCCTGCGGTGTGGATCAGGGTCCTGATCTCGCCGTGGCTGGTGGCGGTCTCGACGAGCCCGGCCACCGAGCGCTCGTCACCGACGTCGACGCGAGCGGTGACGACCTCGTAGCCGATGCCGGTCAGCTGGTCGTGCTCGTCTTTGAGCGTGGCCTCATCGACGTCGGCGAGGACCAGGGTGGCGCCTGTGCCCAAGCGACGTGCGATCGCTGCCCCCATCCCCCCGGCGCCGATCACGACGACGACGTTGTCCTGGCTCATGCTTGACCCCCTGTCGAAGACAGCTCGACCCTAGCCAGGCAGGCTCGGCCAGCCTGAGCCGTCCCTAGAGCCCCGGCTCCACCGTGATCGGTAAGGTGCCCTCACCCGCATCGGGCACGCGGGGCTGCTTGAAGACGTCGACCGAGAAGGAGACGACTGAGAGGGCGCACAGCAGCCAGACGAGGTGGGTGGCCGACTCGGGCAGGTCGGGGTAGTCGAACTGGTCGACGTAGTCGAAGATCTCGTCGCCGCGAGGCAGGACGGCGTCGTAGAACGAGCTCATCTCCTCCATCGTCGCTTCGAGCCGCCGATCGCAGCGCTCGTTGGCTGTCGGCAGCGCCCAGATCTGGGCGTACGCCTCGAGATCGCTGAACTCCTCAGGCAGCAGTGTGTCGGCCCCCATCAGCCCTGCTCCCCGGCCTCGGCGCGCTCCGCTCGGAGCTCTTCGACGTCCGCCTGGACGCACTCGTGCAGGTGGCGAGCCAAGACCTCTTGGTCGCAGAAGAAGTAGTCGTCGCGCACGCCGGTCTTGAGCGCCTCTTGCATGGCGTCGACCGCCCCGGTGTCCTGGATGGCGAACTCGCGCACCGACAAGACGGTCTGCTCTTGTGCGAGGCGCTCCCGAGCGCTCTTCGGAGGCACGAAGTAGATGTTCCAGATGAAGCGATGGGTGTTCGGACCGGTGGGCCAGTACTCATAGGTGAGGTACCAGTTGCGGTGCCCCCAGATCAGGATGTCGAGGTTGGGGTAGACCTGCCAGGAGTCGAGCCCCCAGTTCTCCACCTTGGCCGGGTTCACCCCGTCGCCGACGCCGCTGATCTCGGGAGCGTCGACGGGCCCGTAGAACGAGCTGCCGAAGAAGTCGTCGAGCGGCCTCGGGCTGCGCACCGCCTCGTTGGCGTGCGGTCCACCCGAGGTGTAGATCCGGTGCTTCCCGAACACCCGGAAGGCCGGCATCATGAAGGGCACCTTGTCGGTCCCCGTCGGCGGGCCGCTCGGGTTGTTCATCTTCGAGTGCACGTAGGGCACGTGGTAGAGCTCCTGGAAGGCGTCCATCAGGATCTTCCAGTTCGAGTTCACCGGGGCGTCCATCACGTAGCGCTGGGTCATCTCGTGGAACGGGTAGCTCTCGAGCTTGCCGACCTCGGGCCCGATGAAGTCGCGCAGGCTCTGACGAGGCGTCTCTTCGAGGTTGATGAAGATGAACCCCGCCCACACCTCGCAGTGGATCTTCGGCAGCGCCAGGTCCTCTTCCTTCAGGTCGAAGAACTCAGGTGCGTTGTGGACGTAGCTGATCTGGCCTTCGAGGTCATAGCGCCAGCCGTGGTACTTGCACGCGATCTGCCGGCACGAGCCGTGCGACTCGGCTTTCGGGTCGTCGTCCCACATCAGCTTGTTCCCGCGGTGCGAGCACACGTTGTGGAAGGCCCGCACGTCGTCGTCCATCCCCCGGATGACCAAGATCGAGAGCCCGAGGAAGCTGAGCTCCTTGGTGAAGTAGGTGCCCGAGCGAGGGAGCTGGTCCACCCGGCCCATGTAGAGCCACGAGCGCTTGAAGACGGCGATCTTCTCGTCCTCGTAGAACGCAGGGTCGTAGCTGTCCTTGAGCGAGACCGGCCCGGTCCCGAGGCCGAACGCCTCGGTCCAGGTGCCTGGCTGCGGCTTGTCGTGGTGGTCGATCCCAGCCGCTTCGTCCTGCGTCAGCTTGTCGAGCTCGATCGTCATGGTGCCTCCCCCTCGTCCTTGTCGTTGGACCTTGTCGTTGGACCTTGTCGTTGGTCTGGTGCGCGAGCGATCCTCTAGGGAACCGGCTCAGAGATGACGCGCAGGTAGGCGGAGCCCGAGTCGGGGATCTTCGGCTGCTTGAAGCAGTCGACAGCGAAGGAGATGGTGCTCAGCGAGTAGAGCATCCGGAGCAGGTTGAGCTCTTGGTCGGAGAGATCGTCGAGGTCCTTCGTGTCGAGGAAGTCGAGTGCCTCCTTCGCCCTCGGGAAGATGGCGTCGTAGAAGGCCTGGAGCTCGTCCATCGAGCTGGCGAGTCGTCGGTCGTAGCGCTCAGGCTCGGTCTCGCACGCCCAGTCAGCGGCGAACGGCTCGAGATCTGAGAACTCGGTGGGCAGCATGGCGTTGGGACTCATCTGCAGGCTCCCTCTTATCCCTGGCGCTCTTTGAGCAGCGCTGCCACGTCGTCCTGGACCACTTGGTGGAGGTGACGGATGGCCACCTCTTGGTCGCACAGGTTGAACTCGGTGCGACCCTCCGACATGATCCCGAGCTGCGTGGCCTCCAAGGTGTTGGCGTCCATCATCGTGAAGTCCTTGGTGGTCACGAAGCTGTGCTCTTGGGCCAAGCGCTCCGTGGCGTTCTTGGGCTTGGGGAAGTTCCCCGTCAAGATGAACTTGTGGCTCGCAGGCCCGGTGGGCCAGTACTCGTAGGTGATGTACCAGTTCTGGCACCAGGTCAGGATCACCAGGTTCGGGTAGAGCTGCCACGAGTCAAGGCCCCAGGGGTCGATGCCCGACGGGTTGACCCCGTCACCGAGCGGGCCGACGTCGGGGGCGTCTTTCGGACCGAAGAAGTCGCCCCGGAACAGCTCGTCGACAGGACGCCCCGCTCGGACCTTCTTGTTGGCGAAGGGGCCGCCCGAGGTCATGCAGCGGTGCTTGCCGTGGATGGAGAAGGCCGGGACCATGAAGGGCACCTTGTCGATCCCGGTGGCCGGCACGTTGGGGTTGTTCATGAGCCCGTGCACGTAGGGCACGTGGTACAGCTCTTGGAAGGCGTCGAGGTAGAGCTTCCAGTTGGCGTCGATCTCAGACTCGATGACGTAGCGCTGGGTCATCTGCCCGAAGGGATAGGACTCGAGCTTGACGAGGTCGGGGCCCAAGAACTCTCCCAAGTTCTGACTCGGCGTCTCCTCCAGGTTGATGAAGATGAAGCCCGCCCAGCTCTCGCAGCTGATCTTTGGCAGCGACAGGTCGGCTTCTTTGAGGTCGAAGAACTCAGGCGCGTTGTGCACGTAGCTGATCTGGCCCTCGAGGTCGTAGCGCCAGCCGTGGTACTTGCAGGCCAGCTGGCGACACGATCCGTGTGACTCTTGGCGCGGATCGTCATCCCACATGAGCTTGTTGCCACGGTGGGAGCACACGTTGTGAAAGGCACGGATCTCGTTGTCCATGCCGCGGATCACCAAGATCGAGACACCGAGGAACGTGAGCTCCTTCGTGAAGTAGGTCCCCGCGCGCGGCAGCTGCTCGGCACGACCCATGTAGAGCCACGAGCGCCTGAACACCGCTTCCTTCTCGAGCTCATAGAAGGCAGGGTCGTAGTTGTCTCGGAAGGACACCGGTCCGGTCTTGAGACCGAAGGACTCCGTCCACGAGCCTGGCGCGGGCTTCTCGAACGTCTGGATCCCCGCCGCTTCTGCTTCGGTGAGTCCGGTGATGTGCGCTGTCGTCATGTCCAGACGTGCCTTTCGTCAAAGCCGCAACGGCGAGAGCGAGGGCCTTCGTCTGCCCCCCAGTTCTTGTAGTGATCACTACAATAGAGAACGAGTCGCTCCGCGTCTACTGGCCCTTGGGGGCAGGAGAGGGACGTCCGGTAGAGTCCGGCGCATCGTGGAGCCGTGACCAGGAGAGGCAGTGCCAGAGATCACCGAAGCTAAGAGCGAGCCTCGCCGAAGTGCGAAGTGGGTGGCTCGTCGAGAGCAGATCATCGACACCTCAGCCGCGCTCTTCGCTGAGCGTGGCTACCACGCCACCGGGATCAGCGATCTCTGCGCCGCCAACGAGCTCGGCTCAGGAGCGCTCTATCACTACATCGGCTCCAAAGAAGAGCTCTTGGCTGCCATCCACGATCGCTGCATGGATGAGGTCATGGCGGGTGCGGAGAAGGTCATCGCCACCGGCGGGCCACCAGACCAACAGCTTCGCTCCCTCGGTGTGGCGCTGCTCGAGGTCGTCGCTCGCCATCCCGAGCACGTCTGGGTCCTGATCTACGAGTTTCCCGCCCTCACGGGCGAGCGAGCGCACCAGTTCCGCGTTCGCCGCCAGGCCTATGAGCGGATCGTGGAGACGATCATCGAGGACGGCATGGAATCGGGCGCGTTCCGAAGCGTCGATCCCTCACTCACTGCTCGGGTGTGGCTCGGCATGCACATCTACACCTACCTGTCACTCCGGGCGTCCCGTTCACTCTCGAAAGAAGACGTGGCTCAGCCCTTCGCTGAGATCTTCCTCTCCGGGATCACGAGCGCAGGTGCCCTCGACGCGCAGGGTTGAGCGACGAGATCGCTCAGCTACTCGATCGGGTGATCGCCCACCAAGGTGACGCGGTGCATGATGCGGCCTGACGCTGCGTCATAAGGCTCCACGCGGTGCAAGGCACCGCAGTTGTCCCAGATCACGAGGTCACCGACCTCCCATTCGTGGGTGTAGGTGTACTCAGGCCTCGTCGTCCGCTCAAGGAGCTCTTCGAGCAGCGCGGCACCCTCGGCCTCATCCATGCCTTCGACGTGCGAGGCGGTCTCACCGAGCACCAGCGACTTCTGACCGTCGTGGTGCGTCCAGACGAGGGGATGCAGCCGCACGGGCTCCGAGCGCAGTCGCTCGAGAAACTCAGGGGTGCGCTCCCCTTCCACTCGACGAGTCGCCGCTTCAGGGCTGTGCCAGACCTTGAGGGTTGAGAAGTGCTCCTTCTCATCCTCTGAGAGTCGCTCGTAGGCGCCGTACGTGCTCGCGAAGCTGGTGTTGCCGCCAACCCCGGAGAGCACACGAGCAGTGAGCAGCGACGCCTTGGGTGGGATCTCGTTGATCGTTCCGTCCATGTGCCAAAAGAACGTCCCCTTCACGTAGACGTCGCTGTTGCCGCCCTCCATGAGGCCGATCTTGTAGATCCCGGGATGCTCGACGCTCCACCCTGGTGACTCGCGCACCATCGGCTGGCCAAGTCGCGTGGAGAAGCGAACTTGCTCGTCGTCATCAAGGTGCAGGCCACGGAACAGCAGCACGCTGTTCGCTTCCAGGAGCTCGGTGACCTCTTGAGGAAGCTGAGGCTCTTCGAGGAGCTCTTGGGTGCTGACGCCCACGACCTCCATGCCAATGGTTGAGAGCTTCTTGGTCGTCAGAGGCATCGCGCTCACTCCTGTTCACGAAACGGTCCTCACAGGTGCACGGGCTCGGAAGCCCTCCCCACCACCCCTATGAGGCGTGTGAGGAGCATACCTAGTCGCCGTACAAAAATGAAACGGTGAAGAGCCCAGAGAACACTTCCTCTTGGAGGGCTCGGTCACCCAACGCTACGCTGCGCCCGATTGCACGGACCGCAACGGCGTCTGATGCCGTCTCGGGGGAGGGTAGGCCAATGGAAGCCGATGTGAACTGGTACGGGGTGCTTGAACATCACGCTCGTCGCGCGCCGACCAAGCCCATCACCATCGACGGTGACCTCGTCGTCACCTACCAAGAGATGGTCGAGCGCACGACGGCGATCGCCTCTGGGCTTGCCGCACGGGGGATAGGACCTGGAGACGTGGTGGGGCTCCTCGCCTACAACTGCACAGAGTTCATCGAGACGATCTTTGCCACCAACTACCTCGGTGCTGTCGTCATGCCCATCAACTGGCGGCTGGCTGCAGCAGAGGTTCGCTACATCTTGGAGCACGCCGAGGCCAAAGCCTTCGTCTGCGGTGACGGCCTCGTGGAGCTCGGCTCGGCCGCCACCGAGGGGCTTGAAGCCACGGTGCTGCGGGTCGCGATCCGAACCCCAGATGCCGAAGGCTGGCTCAGCTTCGACGAGCTGCGCTCGAAGGAGCCCGCTCCGCCTCGGGCCAAGGCGCTCCCCGACGATCTCCAGCGCCTCATGTACACCTCGGGGACCACCGGGCGCCCGAAGGGCGTGATGATCACCCACGCCAACCTGGCATGGAAGAACTTCGCCCACATCGTCGAGTTCGGCGTGACGAGCGAGGAGCTCGGTCTCGCCTGTGGGCCGCTCTATCACGTGGGTGCCCTCGATCTCACGACCACCACCCTGCTCGCAGCGGGCGCGACCATGATCCTGCACCGGACCTTTGACGCGGCTGCGGTCGTTGCAGAGATCGAGCGCTCGAGGGTTTCAGCGATCTGGATGGCCCCAGCGATGGTCAACGCCATCTTGGCGCTCGACGACGTCGAGAGCCACGACCTCTCTTCAGTCCGGTTCATCATCGCCGGTGGGGAGAAGATGCCGGTGCCACTCATCGAGCGGATCTTGCGAACCTTCCCCAACGCGTGGTTCGCCGACGCGTACGGTCTCACGGAGACGGTCTCAGGTGACACCTTCTTGGACAAAGAGAGCGTCATCTCGAAGCTCGGCAGCGCAGGTCGAGCCTGCCTCTACACCGAGGTCCAGGTCTGGGACGAAGACGGCCACCCTGTGCCGCCAGGTGAGCGAGGTGAGATCGTCATCAGGGGACCCAAGGTGTTCAAGGGCTACTGGCGCGATCCCGAGGCGACGGCCACGGCGTTCGAAGGCGGCTGGTTCCACTCAGGTGACGTCGGCATCTTGGACGAGGACGGCTACATCTACATCGTCGATCGGCTGAAGGACATGATCATCTCGGGAGGCGAGAACATCGCCAGCTCCGAGGTCGAGCGCGTCCTCTACGAGCACGCGGCGGTGCTCGAGGTGGCGGTCGTCGGCCGCTCGCACGAGCGCTGGGGCGAGGTCCCCATCGCGTTCGTGGTGCTGCGACCAGGCAGCGAGGCCGAGCGCGGCAGAGCTCATCGAGCACAGTCGTGGCCAGCTGGCCAAGTACAAGGTGCCGACCGACATCATCTACCTCGATGAGCTGCCCCGGAATCCCTCAGGCAAGGTGCTCAAGCGTGAGCTCGCGCGACCCGGTCTGACGACGTCGTCCCGAGCGACACGAAGCCGAGAGATCGGTCTCGCTAGGGTCCCTCCAGGGCCGGCTCTCGAGCGGGGAGGCAAGGAGCACCGATGGAAGAGCTCATCGAACGAGATCACATCCGACGCGCCTTGCTGCGCTACACCCGTGGCGTCGATCGGCTGGACCGAGAGCTCATCGACTCGTGCTTCTTCCCCGACGCCATCATCGAGCACGGGGGCATGGTCTTCGACGGCGAGCACTGGGGGGCTGCGATCATCGAGACGATGTCGTCGGTGGCCACGCTCACTCGCCACACGATCTCGAACCACTCGATCGAGCTGGCGGGTGACACTGCCTACAGCGAGGCGTACTGCGATGCCCAGATCTTGGAAGACAGCCCAGAGGGCTCAGGCGAGCAGCTCCTCCGCCGAGCGGTCCGCTACGTGGATCAGTTCGAGTGCCGTGGAGGCGAGTGGCGTTCGGTCTTCCGCATGACGGTGCTCGACTGGGAGCTCATCGAGCCGATCGTTGCTCGACCACCAGCCCTCAGCTACGTCCGAGGGCTCCACTCGACTGACGACGTCTCCTCTCGACGGCCACTCAAGCCCGAGGACTACGACAAGCCCGTGACCAACGGCACGTGGGTGCTGCGCTAGCTAGCGAGCGACGTAGCCACCGTCGACCGGTATCGCCGTGCCCGTGATGAACGATGACTCGTCGCTGGCGAGAAACAGCGCCGCCGCCGCCAGCTCTTCGGGTCGCCCGTAGCGACCGATCGGCTGCTCAGGCCTTGGTGTGCCTGGTGCTTGCCCGCGTGCCTTCGACAGCCCGGTGTAGACGATCCCGGGGCAGATGGCGTTGATGCGGATGCCCTCCTCCGCGTAGTCGAGCGCGGTGGACTTGGTCAGCAAGACGACGCCACCCTTCGCTCCCGAATAGACCGAGAGACCTTTCATGCCGACCAAGCCGGCTGCCGACGCGGTGTTGATGATGGAACCGCCCCCGGCCTCGAGCATCACCGGGATGGCGTACTTCATCCCGTAGAAGACGCCCTTCAAGTGAACGCCGACCTGGAGCTCGAAGTCCTCGTCGTCGACCTCGTGGAGCGGCTTGTGGGCACGTCCACCGATGCCAGCGTTGTTGAAGAGGACGTCGAGACCGCCAAACTCGTCCACCGCTGCTCTGATCATGGCTTTGACGTCCTCGGCGCTGGTCACGTCCACCTTGAGACCAAGCGCCGAGCCACCGAGAGAGGAGGCGACCTCATCTTGGAGGCCGCTCATGTCGGCACAGATCACCTGAGCTCCCTCGCTCACAAAGAGCTCGGCCGATGCTCTGCCGATCCCCGAGCCAGCACCAGTGACGATCGCCACCTTTCCGTCGAGTCGTCCCATCAGCGCGCACCTCTCTCTGAGGCCATGAGCGACATGGCCCTCCTCATGATCACTGTCCGACAAGCTCAGCAGCAATCGGAGCGAAGCTCTCGATCAACGGCTGCGGAACAGTGAGGTAGTTGACGCCGAACATCTCTCGGCGGGCCCGAAGTCGATCGATGACCTCAGACGGTGTGCCGATCAAGACGTTCGGGTGATCGATGAGCCCCTCGGTCGGACAGTTCATCTTCTCAGAGACCCACTTGATGGCTTGGTCGTGATCAGCGGTGATCTCGGCGTAGTACGGCGAGCTCTCGATGTCGAGGGTTCCGAAGCGCTCTCCTGCCGCCTCGCGCACGAAGCCGAGACGAGCTTGTGCCACCTCTTCGGGGGTGAGGCCGTCTTCGTTGATCGGCTTGAACGGCACGTTGGCGATGCTCACGATGTCCGCCTCGCGCGCAGCCAACGACAAGACACGCTTCTTGCCGCCGCCGATCATCAGGGGGGGATGGGGTCGCTGGACGGGCAGAGGGATCCCGGCGTAGCCGTGGACCTGGACGTGACGTCCATCGATCTCGATGTCCTCTCCTGACCAGTGGGCCTTCAGGAGAGCGACGGTCTCTTCGAGCTTCGTGACTCGCTCTGGAGCTTCAGCGAAGGTGAGCCCCATCGCCCCGTATTCGCCCGCGCTCCATCCAGCGCCGATGCCCACCTCGAGACGACCGTCAGACAGCAGATCAAGGGTGGCGGTCTCCTTGGCCAAGACCGCAGGCACGTGGTAGTCGATGCAAAAGACGCGACAGCCGATCCGAAGGGTCGAGGTGACCGCCGCCGCCGTCGCCATGGCGGCAATCGGAGCGACGGACATGACGGCTGCGTCGGGCAGATTCCGGTCGAGGTAGTGATCAGAGAGGAACAGGGTTGAGTAGCCCAGGTCTTCAACCCTGCGAGCGAGATTGCGCCACTCACCTCCACTGGTGACCGAGTTGACCTGGGCGCCGAAGCGAAAGGGGCGCTGCTCAGGCACGGGACAGCCTCTCGCTGCGTGGGATCCCCTTGAGGGACCAGGAACGCTCTCTCATTCGACGATCGTCCTCTCGGCTCCGCGGTGGAAAGTTGTACGACGTGTCACATTAGCCAGACGAGTGCGGCGGACCCCTTCCCTCTCTCGGGGCTCGAGGGTGGGGCCGGTGCGCTCTGACCCCTCAGAGAAACCTCGCGAGGCGCGGTAGACGCCGAGGGGAGTTTTCACTATTGTAGTGATCACTACAAGAATGGGGGGCAGGTAGCGGGCCTCGCCATCACGAACGTGACGTCAACGAAAGGCGTGCCTGGCTATGACGACAACACACCACAATGAGCTCACCGAGGCGGAGGTCGGCCTCCAGGAGTTCGAGAAGCCATCGACCGGCACGTGGACCGAGTCCTTCGGGCTCGACACCGGCCCGGTCTCGCTCAAGGACATCTACGACCCCGAGTTCTATGAGCTCGAGAAGGAAGCGGTCTTCAAGCGCAACTGGCTCTACATGGGTCGCGTGGAGAAGCTCACCCGCAAGGGCAGCTACTTCACCAAGGAGCTCCCGTTCCTCAACCTCTCCCTCTTCGTCATCCGAGGCATGGACGACAAGATCCGGGCGTTCCACAACGTCTGCTCGCACCGCGGCAACAAGCTGCTGTGGGACGACAACCCCGACAACGAGACCTCGGGGAGCTGTCGCCAGATCGCCTGCAAGTACCACGGCTGGCGCTACGACCTGGAGGGGCAGGTCTCCTACATCCACAACGCACCGGAGTTCTTCGACTTCGACGTCGAGCAGCTCAAGCTGCCCGAGATCCACTGCGACACCTGGGCCGGCTTCATCTTCATCAACCTGGAGGAGACCCCGAGCAAGGGGCTTCGTGAGTACCTCACCCCCACGGTGGCCAAGCTCGAGAGCTACCCCTTCGACCAGATGACCGAGGTCTACGTCTGCGAAGAGACGATCAAGTCGAACTGGAAGGTGTTCATCGACGCCTACCAGGAGCTCTACCACGTCCCCTACGTCCACTCGAAGATGAACAACCCCGACATCGACGCCACCGGCACCGACAAGGTCCCGTTCATGATCCCGATGTTCCTGCGCTACGACAAGCACCGCATGTACTCCTCAGGTGGCCCCAAGGCCAACTTGAAGGTGCGCAGCTCTCGCCCGCTCGACGAGCTGTTCTCGAGCTCGTTCTACGGCCCGACCGATGCCCCTGACGTGGGTGACCTCGGCGACGGCATCAACCCAGGCAACATCGAGAACTGGGGTCTCGACAACTGGCAGCTCTACCCCAACTTCTCGCTCCAGAACTGGGGCCTCGGCTGGTACGTGACCTACGAGCACTGGCCGGTGAGCGCCACGGCGCACCGCTTCGTGCTCTCCCAGTACTTCGTGCCGCCGAAGAACGCTCGCGAGCGTCTCGCCCAAGAGCACGCGGCGCTGTCGGTCCGTGAGTTCGTGATCCAAGACGTGGGCTCGTGCCAGGCGCTCCAGTCCGCGGTGGGCACGGGCGCTCGAGACGAGTTCACCCTGAACGACCAGGAGGTCCTCGTCCGGCACCTCCACCACTGTGCCGTGCAAGACGTCGAGGACTACAAGCGTGAGCTCAATGCTCAGGAAGGTGGCAAGTGAGATGAGCAGTCAGCTGCTTCCTGACGGGTTCGAGAAGCTCGAGCCCTTCGTCGAGACCTGGGCACTGCCCACCATGAACGAGCGCTACGAGCGCCGGCTCGAGAGCTCCGTCGACGACATGCAGGTCTTCTACGACGCCATGACGGCCCAAGCCGAAGAGGCGATCGTCTACCTCAACCAGTTCGAGCTCGATGACATGCCAGAGCCGGCCCTGCGCCTGCTCTGGATGCTGGGCTCGCTCTCGGCCGTCGGCTTCGCCGTCGACATCTTTCACGAGCCCAAGGTGACGGACTCGGCGGAGGCTCGCCTGGCCTGGACGATCACGCCGGTTCCCTAGGCCAAGGGATTCCGGAGCCCGCTCAGTCGAAGTCGGCCTCGCGCCGGCGGATGATGGCGCACAGGCTCTCGTTGTAGGGAGCCTCTAGACCGAGCTGATGGCTGAGCTCGACCACCTGACCGTTGATCACGTCGATCTCGGAGCGCCGCTTGGCCAGGTGGTCGAGTCGCATCGAGGGATTCGTGTTCGGGATCGTCGACGCGAAGCGCGTCACGTAGTCGAGCGGATCATCGAAGCCGAGCTCGATGCCCATCGCCTTCGACAGCCGGTAGGCCTCGGCGGTGCAGCCAAGCGCAACCTTCCACGCATCGGCGTCAGCCATCAGCTCACCGACGGTCGCCTCGAAGGCGGCGGTCGGTGCGCTCAGCGTCACGTTGCAGAGGAACTTCTCCCAGATCATGGTGTGGATGTCGGCAAAGGCCTTGGCGGTGAAGCCCGCCTCGTTCCAGAGCTGCTCCATGCGCTCGAGGCGCTCGGACATCCCGCCGGCCATCTCACCGAAGCGGATGAGGCGCATCCCCTCGTGGTGGACGTGACCAGGTTCGACGATCGTGGAGCCGAAGCCTTCAGCGATGCCGATCATGATGTGCTCAGTGGCGACGTGCTGAGCGACTCGCTCACCAGCGCCCAGGCCGTTCTGGAACGCGATGACGATGCTGTCGGCCTCGAGCAGCGGCGCGATCTCTGCGACGACTGCTTCGACGGAGGAGGCCTTCGTCGACACCAGCCACACGTCGCAGGGTCCTGCATCCTTCGGGTAGCGCCCGACCTTGAGGTTCGGAACGACGTAGTCGCCGCTGGCCCCGGTGACACGGAGCCCACGCTCGGCGATGACGTCGAGGTGCTCATCCCACAGGTCGATCGCCCACACCTCGTGGCCGGCGCGTCCCAAGAGACCGGCATAGACCGAGCCCATGGCGCCAGTTCCAACGATCGCGATCTTCATCTCGTCCTCCACGTGGCCTCCTGGGGAGGCACCACGGTCACCGGTGCATCAGGGCCGAACCCTGCAGGTTCGAGCGCTGCTGTGCTCAGCGAGCTCTGCCGACTAGAGAAGGTGTGGCGGCACCTCGTCCTCTTCGAGCCACAGGCTCGTCAAGCAACGTTCGACAGGCGTGCCACCGCACCACGGGTGAGGTGAGCATACGGCACCGAGCCCACGATCTGCTCTTCGTCCAAATCTCCGGGGAGTCAGCGACGTCCGGGAAACGCCTCAGAACGCAGCGTTTCCAGCCCGCCGAGCCAGAAGGTGGCGGGGGGATTTGTTGTACGGTATCAAAATTAGTGCAGGCGGCTCCCGTGCTACCTCTGCGCGCACCGCCTCCGCGGCGGACGAGCGCAAGGCCGGTAACCCTCGGGAGCCGTGAGGCTCGGGTGGCCGAGCCGCAACAGCAGGGGGAGAGCATCGTGGGCGCATCTGGAGAGACGGGGGCAGGGGTCATGGCAGAGGACGCTTCAGTCGAGACGCTCGCAGCGACGGTGCTCCAGAACCCCGGTGGCCTCGAAGATCCCCAAGGACTCTTGGAGGTCATCCGGGCCGAGGCGCCGATCTGTCCCGGTCCCGGCGGCACGTTCCTCATCTCTGGCTACGAGGAGATCCGGTCCATCTACGTGGACCACACGCACTTCTCGAGCGCAGCAGCTCAAGCCAAGGAAGCCGATCTCTACGACCGCTACGCGAAGAGCGAGCACGAAGCCAAGGTGGCCCGAGTGATGCTGGGCTCCCAGATGTTCACCACGGATGAGCCCGATCACTCCCGCCTTCGCTCCGTGGCGCGTGACGCCTTCAGCCCGAAGACCATCGCCAAGCTTCGGCCGATGATCGAAGAGATCGTCGATGAGCTCATCGTCGAGGTGCAGGGCCCTGAGTCCTTCGACGTCGTGCGCATGCTCGGCTACCCGCTCCCTGAGAAGGTCATCTGCGAGATCCTGGGTGCCCCCTTCGAGGACTTTCACCTCTGGGAGGCCTGGGGGCGCGTCGTCTCCGAGCTGCCTCGGACGCGCCAGCCCAACGAAGAGGAGATCCTCGGGTTCATCGAGGTCGTCAACAACTTCTACAACTACTTCAAGAAGCTCATCGACGAGCGACGCGACCACGCCGGTGATGACCTGATCTCAGCGATGATCGCGGCGAACGCCGACGAGAAGGTCTCCGACGAAGAGCTGGTCGCCTCGATCATGCTCATCGTGGTGGGAGGCCACGACACCACGGCCAACATGGTCGCCAACGGCTTCTACTGGCTGCTCCAGAAGCCCGACCAGTACGCCCTGCTCCGAGAGGACCCCGAGCTCGTCCCTTCTGCGGTCCAAGAGATGCTGCGCTACGAGCCCTCTGCCCCCTTCCCGCTGCCGCGCTGCGCGATGGAGGACACCGAGGTGGCCGGCGTCACCATCCCGGAGGGCTCCATGGTCCTGCTCGCCGACCACGGAGGCGGACGCGACCCGCGTCGCTACGACGATCCCGAGACCTTCGACGTCACCCGCTACGTCGACCGCTCGGCCACGCCGCACCTCTCGTTCGGCTTCGGCATCCACCGCTGCATCGGCGAGCACCTGGCTCGCCACGAGCTCGAGGCGATGTTCACCGCCATCGTGCGCGACCTGCCCGAGCTCGAGCTCGTCGAGCGGGGCGACTGGCACGACGGCTTCTTCCGTCACCTCGAAGAGCTGGTCGTGAAGCCCAAGGCGACCTGATGAGGCTCCCGTCGCTCTCTCGACGAGCGAGCGCCAGCGGCGAGGTCGACTACGTCGTGATCGGGGCCGGCTCCGCTGGCTGCGTGCTGGCGAACCGGCTCACCGAGTCGGGCACGGCGCAGGTCCTGGTGCTTGAGGCGGGAGGCGAGGACCGCAACCTCTACATCCGGGTGCCCGCCGGGGCCATCAAGATCCCGAAGAAGTACAACTGGACCTACACCGCCGAGCCCGACGCGTCGCGCAACGACATCGTCGAGCACTGGGCGGCGGGCAAGGTCCTCGGAGGCAGCTCGTCGATCAACGTCACCGGCTGGATCCGCGGCCACCGAGCCGACTTCGACGCCTGGGCTGAAGCCGGCGCGGAGGGCTGGGACTACGAGAACGTGCTCCCCTACTTCCGCCGCACCGAGACCTTCGAGGGGGGGCCCAGCCGCTTCCGCGGGGCCGAAGGCCCCCTGCACGTCAGCTATCCGGGGGTCGAGCACCCCATCACCTGGGCGTACATGAACGCTGCGGAGCAGTGCGGCCATCCCTACAACCCCGATCTCAACGGCGAGCTCCAAGAGGGCGTGGGCTACTTCCAGGTCTCCCAGCGACGAGGGTTCCGCTCCTCTGCAGCCACCGCCTACCTGCACCCCGTGCTCCGGCGACGCAACCTCGAGCTCAAGACCCATGCGCTGGTCACCAGGATCCTCATCGAAGACGGCCGGGCCGTCGGCGTCGAGTACCGCCACGAGGGCAAGACCCACCAGGTCAGAGCTCGACGAGAGGTGCTCTTGTCGGCGGGCTCCTTGGCATCACCCAAGATCCTCAAGCTGTCGGGCATCGGTCCCCCCGAGGAGCTCAGCTCCCACGGCATCGAGGTCATCGTTGACAGCCCGCACGTCGGGCGAAACCTCCAAGAGCACCCCATCGGCGTCCTACCCTTCCGAGTCAACGTCGACACCTTGGCTATGGATCTCACGCCGATCCGGGCGATGCGCCACGGCATCAACTTCGTGCTCCGGGGCAAGGGAGCCATCAGCGCCTCGGCGGCGACCGCCGTCGTGTTCGCCAAGCTCGATCCTTCGCACGCCAGCCCCGATCTCGAGATGCTCTTCATGCCCATGGCGATCACGAGGGGTGGCAGCGAGGACAAGAAGACCGGACGAGACGTCGGCCTGGTCAAAGAGCCCATCGTCCTTGGCTCGGTCTGGCTCTGCCACCCCCGCTCGAGAGGCGAGATCAGGCTTCGATCCTCCGATCCCGAGGACCCACCCGTCATCGACCACCAGGTCATCGGCCACCAGGACGACATCGAGGGCCTCATCAAGGGCCTGCGGATGCTGCGAGAGATCTTCGGGGCGGAGCCCATGGCGCCCTACGTCGAGGGAGAGGTCGCTCCAGGCGCTGACGTCGACTCCGACGAGGCGCTCACGGCGTACCTCCACGCGTCGGTCCACCGTGGAGAGCACGCCATCGGCACCTGCAAGATGGGCACCGACGTCGAGTCCGTCGTCGATCCGCACCTCTTCGTGCGCGGCGTCGAGGGCCTTCGCGTGGTCGATGCCTCCGTGATGCCGACCCTGATGGCTGGGCACACCAACGCCGCCACCATCATGATCGCCGAGCGCGCCGCTGACCTGATCCGCGCCACTCGCTGAGTTGCCTTGCTGAGCTGTGAAACAAGAACCAAGAGAAAGAGTCCCCCATGCCTGATGCCGTCATCGTCTCCGCCTGCCGCACCGCTATCGGCACCTCCTTTCGAGGCACCTTGACCGAGACCGAGCCAGCGGTCTTGGCTCGCGCTGTCCTCGACGAGTCGCTCAAGCGCACGGGCCTCGGCGCCGGCGAGATCGACGACTTCATCCTCGGCGAGGTCGGTGGTGGTGGTGGGGACGTCGCCCGCTTCGTCGCCGTTGAGGCGGGGCTGACCGAGCTCCCGGGGCTCGCCCAGAACCGCCACTGCGCGTCGGGACTCTCCGCAGTCCAGACTGCCGCAGCCTCGATCATGTGCGGCATGGACCGGGCCATCATCGCCGGCGGTGTCCAGTCCATCTCCACCGCGCCTCAGCTCCGCAAGCGAGTGCTGGGGACCGCCGATGAGATGGTCGACTGGACTCCCCCGACCCACCCGAATCGAGCTGACGCTCCGAACAACGACATGTCGATCACCGTGGGCTGGAACACCGCCCAGGCGATCGGGGCCACCAGAGAGGAGCTCGACGCCTGGGCGCTGCGCAGCCACGAGCGGGCGATCGCTGCGATCGATGAGGGCCGCTTCAAAGAGGAGATCGTCCCGCTCACGGTGACCACGCGTGACGGTTCGAGCGTGGTCTTCGACACCGACGAGCACCCTCGACGGGGTTCGACCATGGAGAAGCTGGCCGGCCTCAAGCCGCTGCACCCCGAGATCGAGGGCTTCTCGATCACCGCCGCCAACTCTTCGGGCATCAACGACGCAGCAGCGCTCACCGTGGTGATGGCCGATGAGTTTGCCGCGGAGAAGGGACTCGCTCCCCTTGCCAAGGTGCTCTCCTGGGTCTCGATCGGTGTCGATCCCGCCGAGACCGGCTTGGCGCCAACGAAGGCCATCCCCAAGGCGCTCAGCCGAGCAGGGCTCAGCCTCGACGACGTCGAGCTCTTCGAGGTGAACGAAGCGTTCGCTTCGGTGCCCTTGGCGGTTGAGCGCATCTTGGGCGTGAGCGGCGAGAAGATCAACGTCTCCGGCTCGGGCTGCAGTCTTGGGCACCCGGTGGCAGCCACCGGTGCGCGCATGCTCGCCACGCTCATCTACGACCTCAAGCGCCGAGGCGGTGGCATCGGTGTCGCCGCCATGTGCGCGGGCGGGGGCATGGGTTCGGCCCTCATCCTCGAGGTGCTCTGATCTTGAAGGAGGGTGAGGCCCAGCTGAGCTGAGCTCAGAGGGCAACGCCGAGGGGGACGGTCAGCTCGAGCGGCCACTGGCCGGACGAGATCGACCTCGCCGTTGACTCGTGGAGGGTGATGGCCTTGCCTGCCGCCAGGTGGGTCCCTTCTGACCGGGCGGCGCGACCATTTTCTCGACCTGTCGGGCTACCATTTCCAGATTCGCAACGAGGAATCTCTCGTCGAGCAGAGCGGCGTTCCGGGCGGGGCGGAGCGCTTTCACTCGGCGGGACTGACAGGCGAGCCGGAGGGCGAGTCACATGGCAACCAAGACCCCGTGGCCGTCGCTCGCTCGACGCAAACCGTCGACGCCGGGAAGCTCGTCTGGCCAGCGACGTGTGGCTCTGGGGCCGCGGTGGCGCCGTGGGCTCTTTGCCCTCGTGCTGATGTCGCTGCTGGTTGGCTTTGCGGGCTTCGATGCGGCCCAGCCTTCCGTCTCCTCCGCCTCGACCGCCCCGACACCGAGGGCGTTCGACTCGATCCAGCCCGTCGGAACGACGGCTGGGACGTGGGCCAAGAGGATCTTCGACTCTGAGTTCAACGGCTCCTCGCTCGTCGGCTCGCGCTGGACCACAGGGTGGGGAGGCACGGGGATCACCGAGGACCCCAACGGCAACGCCCAGGACTGCTACGACCCGTCGCAAGTGAGCATGGCGAGGGGCCACCTCGATCTGACCGCCATTGCCCAAACCGAGACGTGCAACGACACGAGCCAGCCCTTCACCTCGGGGGCCGTGACCACCGATGGAAGGTTCAGCTTCACCTACGGCTACATGGAGGCCCGCATCTGGATGCCGGCTGGGACCAACGGCATCGCCGACTGGCCCGCCTTCTGGGCTGATGGTCAGAACTGGCCGAAGACAGGCGAGATCGACACCGTCGAGGGGCTCTCAGGGGCTGCGTGCTACCACTTCATCAATCTCGATCTCGTCAGCAACCTCCCCTCCGCTCGCGGTTCTTGTGCCTCAGGATCCTTCGGTGGGGGCTGGCACACCTTTGCCGCCGACTGGGAGGCAGGGTCGGTGACCTACTACTACGACGGCACTGAGGTGTGGCGCGACACGACGGGGATCACCGGAAAGCCGATGTACCTGGTCTTGGACCTCGCTGTGCCGAACGCAACCGAGGCGCCGGGTATCACGCCCGTGATTCCCGCGACGGTGAGGGTTGACTACGTGAGGGTCTGGCAGCACTAAGGCAGTCGTGCAGCCAAAGCTGCCTGCGAGAGGCGGCCGCTCCTTCGAGCTGGGCGATCGACGCGTGGCGCCCCGTTCTGCTTGACCGCGGTGACCAGGAGCAAGCCCGTTCAGGCGATGATCGACTCCTCGGTGCTCGCTAGGTGATGGCGCCGGCGATCTTGAGCTCGATGAGCTCTTCATCGCTCTTGCCGAGCTCGCGGATGACGTCGTCGGTGTGCTCCGCGAACAGCGGACCGCGCTTGGTCTCAGGCGGTGTCTCGTCGAACTGGACCGGGTTGGCGATGAGCTGGCGTGTGACCCCGTCGGCGTCCACGAGCGTCCGGATGTAGCCGTTCGCCTCCATCTGCGGGTCACGAAGGATGTCGTTCGGATTCTGGACCGGTGCCCACGGCCCTTCCATGGTGACCAGGTGCTCGCACCAATGAGCGAAGGTGTTCTGCACGATCTTCTCTGCCATGTACTCACCCGCGGCCGCCGCGTTCTCCATCAAGTGCTCAGCGGTGTCGAACCGCTCGTCGTCGATGAGCTCCTCGAGGTCGAGGTGCCGGCACACGTCAGCGAAGTAGCGGAATGGCTGGATCATGGTGAAGTTGATCCACTTGCCGTCAGAGGTGCGGAAGTTGCCGACTGCCGGGTTCCTCGGCATGTTGATCATCATGTCGTTGATGGACACGGGCTCAACGTCAGGTCCATTGACGGCCGCGTTGCCGAGGTCGAGCGCGAAGGCCCACGAACCGACGCTCATGAGCGAGACGTCCACCACCGAGGGCTCACCGGTCTGCGCCCGACCGAAGAGAGCCGCCGCGATGCCTCCAGCGATGGTCATGCCTCCCATGGAGTCGCCGTAGGCACCAGCCGGCATCGTGATCAATCGCTCGCTGTCCCTGGGCGTCACGCCCCAGGCGCTCCCCATGCGGCACCAGAACGAGCTGCCGTCGTAGCCACCCTTCTCGGCCCAGGGTCCCCGCTGACCGTGAGCGGACCCGCGCACGTAGATGATGTTCGGGTTTGCCTTGCGGATGTCGTCCACGTCGAGACCGAGGCGCTTGCGCGCTTCAGGCAGGAAGTTCGTCAGGAAGACGTCGGCGTCCTTGACCAGCTCCAAGAGCAGCTCGTAGGCCTCTGGCTTCTCGAGAGCCAGACCGACGCTGCGCTTCCCGCGGTTGGGGTGATCCATGATCGGCTTGAAGCTTCCTGCCTCAGCATGGCCCACCATCCCTCGCTGGGCATCTCCGGTGACGGCGTGCTCCACTTTGATGACGTCTGCGCCCCACTCTGAGAGCACGGCTCCTGCTGATGGCGTGAAGGTGAACTGCGCCACCTCGATCATCTTGACGCCCTGCAACGGCTTGTGCATCGCTCATGTCCCCCCGACTGAAGTCGCTAAAGAATTCAACGAAGTCTAACTTCTCGGGGTGGTGCGTAGCCACTCGACGACGCCGAGGTGATCCTCGAGCGCTTCGCTAGAGCGTGAGCTTCCCGCCTGGCTGGACACCGGCGAGCACGATGGCCGTCCGCTCCTCGAGCCTCGGCAGAATCGCGCCGCCTTCGAGGCCCCAATCGCCGATCGAGTCCAACACGAGCGCTTGGAGCACAGCGGCGACCTGATCGGGTCCGAGCTCATCGGTCACAAGCCCCTGGCTCTGGCCGACTGCGAAGATCTTGCCGAAGGCCTCTTTGAAGTTGGGCGACGGCGGCAGGTAGTCCGGCGCCGTCGTCGGACGGCGCCGGAACTCGCCGAGCGCTCTGACGACTGCTCCAGGTGGGGCGGCGGTGATCTGCCGCTCGATCACTCGGATCAGGATGCGCAGCGACTCGACGAAGTCGGCGCCGCTCGCCACCAGGCGGTCAGCTTCGACGTTGAGCAGATCGGCGGTCTGGTACCCCATCTCAACGAGGATCTGCTCTTTGTGAGAGAAGTGGAAGTAGAAGGTGCCCTTCGTGACACCTGCGGCGGCCGCGATCTCTTCGACCGTCGTGTCCTCGATGCCATTCTCGAAGCCGCGCTCTGACCACAGCTCGAGTGCGCTTCGCACCAGTCGCCGCCTGGTCTGGCGCGAGCGCTCCTGGAGCAACCCGGCACGACGAGGCGACGAGGCGGCCTTCTTCTTCGCCGGAGCTTTCGCCGGAGCCTTCGGCGCCACCTTGACCGCGGCGTCCTTCGATGCTGCGGTCTTCTTGGAAGGGGCTTTGGCCGCGCTCGAGGCCTTCTTCTTCACCGCAGGCGACTTGCCTGTCGCCTTTCCAGAATTTGGCATGGGCAGGATCCTAGTAGCGCAGCGTGCTTTCGCTCGGGTGTGAGGGCTCCTGGGCCAAGTATCAAAAATACGCTCTGGCCAGCAGCGAGACGTGCCGCCGCGATCGAGCGATGTGCGCTGGCGAGTGCTGGGGACCGGCGTTAGACTCAGTGCAAATAACGGGGTGGGTTCCAGGCTTCGCTGCAACGCTGGCTCTTTCGTCATCGGTCTTCGCACCTAGAAGTACCCCGGCAAGAGGAGGAGACCCCCCTATGACCACGAGCACCGAGGTCTACTACGACCCCTACGACTTCGAGATCGACTCCGACCCTTATCCGGTCTGGAAGCGCATGCGCGACGAGGCGCCGCTCTACTACAACGAGAAGTTCGACTTCTACGCGCTGTCTCGCTTTGACGACGTCGAGGCGGCCTCGGTCGACTGGGAGACCTACAGCTCAGCGAGGGGCACGCTGCTCGAGATGATCCGAGCGGGCATCGAGACGCCTCCCGGCCTCTTCATCGGCGAGGACCCCCCCGTCCACACGATGCACCGCCGTCTCTTGAGCCGTGCGGTGACGCCCAAGCGCGTCCGGGAGCTCGACGGCCGCATCCGAGAGCTGTGCGCTGGGTACCTCGACCCCTTCGTCGGCTCAGGCGGCTTCGACATCGTCCAGGAGTTCGCCCAGAACCTCCCCATGCGTGTGATCGGTGCGCTCGTCGGGATTCCTGACGAGGACCAAGAGGGCGTGCGAGACCAGCACGGAGCCGGGCTCGAGGCCAGCGGCGAGGAAGGCGACGGCTCGCTGATCTTGAGCCTGGGAGAGCCGTATCGCCCGTTCCTTCGCTATCGCAAGGAGAACCCCGCTGATGACTTCCTCACCGAGCTCATCAACGTCGAGTTCAACGACGTCTCGACGGGCGAGGACCGCAAGCTCTCCGACCTCGAGATCCTCAACTACGTGGGTCAGCTCAACGCCGCTGGCGCCGAGACCACCACCAGGCTCATCGGCTGGACCGTCAAGACGCTGGCGGAGAACCCCGACAAGCGTGCTGAGATCATCGCCAACCCCGCCTTGATCCCGAACGCGATCGAAGAGATGCTCCGCTACGAGTCGCCGTCACCCATCCAGGCTCGCGTCGTCATGAAGGACACCGAGGTCCACGGTCAGAAGGTGCCAGAGGGCTCGATCATGACCTTCTTGACCTCCGCTGCCAACCGCGATGAGCGGCGTTTCGAGAACCCAGACGAGTTCGACCCGCACCGCGACATCGGACACCACCTGGGCTTTGGCTACGGCGTCCACTACTGCTTCGGTGCAGCGCTCGCTCGCATCGAAGGTCGGATCGCTCTCGAAGAGATCCTGAAGCGCTTCCCCACGTGGGAGCTCGACATGGACCACGCCGAGATGATCCACACCAGCACCACCCGTGGCTACAGCCACCTGCCCATCGTCCTCTAGGGCAGACAGCTAGAGCGATCGAGCAGCTGGCTCCCTGCCTGGCTGCACGCCACTTCGAAAGGAACTTTGTGGATCCTGATCTGACCTCTGACCAGGAGCTGCTCCGCGAAACGACGGAGCGCTTCATCGAGACCGAGTACCCGCTCACCCGCGTGCGCAGCCGGGCCGAGGCATCCGGGCCTCTCCCCGCCGACTACTGGGAACAAGGAGCTGAGCTCGGCTGGTTCTCGCTCTTGGCTCCCGAAGAGCTGGGCGGCGGGAGCATCTCGGGCAACGGGCTGCTCGATCTGGCGATCCTCGCCGAGGAGCGAGGTCGCTTCGTCCAGCCGGGCCCCTTCATCGACACCAACGTCGTGGTGGCCAGCCTGGCTGAGCACGGTAGCGAGCAGCAGCGCTCCGACGTGCTGCCAACGCTCATGGCCGGCGAGGCTCCCGCTGTCTGGGCCCTCGCAGACCCGGCCGGGAGCTGGCTCGCCGAGGCCGGCCTGTCCTGCGAGGCCACCTCAGGTGGCTACGTGCTGCGTGGCACGAAGGGTTGCGTCGTCGAGGCGTCGTCAGCCACGTGGCTCTTGGTCTCCACGGTCGCACCAGAGGGTCCCACGCAGTTCCTCGTGCGGGCCGATGCACCAGGCGTCCACGTCGAGGAGCTCCACGGCTTCGACTTCACACGTACCTTCGCCGACGTCCGCTTCGACGACGTCGCCGTGACCCACGGGGACGTCGTCGGCACCCTCGGAGGAGCGCGAGACGCGATCGACCGCCAGCTCCAGATCGCCGACGTGCTCTTAGTGGCTGAATCGGTGGGCGCCATGGGCCAGATCTTCGACGTCGCCCTGCAGTACGCCAAGGACCGCACGGCCTTCGGACGGCCCATCGGGTCCTTCCAAGCGGTCAAGCACCAGATCGCCGACACCTCCATGCTCTTAGAGCTCGCGATGGCAGCGAGCACCAGCGCGGCGCGCGCGGTGCAAGAGGGCGCAGCCGATGCCGGTGAGGCGATCAGCATGACCAAGGCGTACGTCGCTGAGTCCGGCGTCGAGCTGGCTCATGCCTGCTGGCAGAACTTCGGAGGCATCGCCTACACGTGGGAGCACGACTTCCACCTGTACCTTCGCCGCTTGACCGCTGACGCCGCGCTCTATGGCTCCGCGTCGTGGCACAGGGAGCGGGTCTGCCAGCTCGCCGGGCTGTGACACCACCACGATCGAGGGAGGAATCGCAAGATGACTGACACCATGCCGGACGTTGCCACGTATCGACAGGAGGCTCGTGCGTGGCTCGAGGCAAACCTCGAGCCACGTGATCCGAGCGAGGGACTCTCGCTGCGGGGTGTGGGCGCCCACAAGTCGAAAGAGGACTTCGCTCTCGAGCGCGCCCTGCAACGACGCGTCTTCGACGCGGGCTACTCAGGCATCACCTGGCCCAAGGAGTACGGCGGCCAGGGGCTCACCCCTGAGCACGCTCGCGCCTTCAAGGACGAGGCCAACAACTTCCGCATGCCCGACCTCGGCGCTGCGGGCGCCACGGTCGATGGCCCGAGCGGGCAGACCATCTTGGCCCATGCCTCACCGGACTTCCTCAAGCGCCATGGTCCGAAGATGCTCGCCGGCGAAGAGCTGTTTGCCCAGCTGTTCTCAGAGCCTGGGGCGGGCTCTGACCTCGGCGGGATCACCACCAGAGCCGTCAAGGACGGAGAGCACTGGATCCTGACCGGGTCGAAGATCTGGTCAAGTGGAGCGGCCGACGCCGACTACGGCATGTGCCTGGCCCGCACCGACTGGGAGGCCACGAAGCACCGCGGCCTCACCTGGTTCGCCGTGCCGCTCGACGCCAAGGGCGTCACCGTCGAGCCCATCAAGGAGATCAACGGCTCATCAGACTTCTGTCAGGAGTTCCTCGACGAGGTCGAGGTCCCCGAAGAGGACATCATCGGCGAGGTCAACGAGGGCTGGGCCGTCGCCCAGACGATGCTCCTCTTCGAGCGTGGCTCAGGTCGCGATGACCCCCGGCTCCTCCCGGGCGTGGATCGCGGCGTTGATGCTCACGTTGTTGAGATGGCGACACGATCAGGCAAGCTGAAGGATCCTGCAGCTCGCCAGCTCATCGCCCGGATCCACACCATGGACTGGCTGAAGGTCCAGCTCTCGAAGCGCGTCGCTGGCCTGATGCGGACGAGTGATCGACCTCCCGCCAGCATCGCGTCGTACTGGAAGCTGGCCTCGGGCGTCTTCGACCCCGTCCGCGCGCAGATGGTCACCGAGCTCGCTGGTGGGAGCGCACTGGGCTGGCATGAGGGCGATGAGCCAGGACGACTCGTGTCGATCAACCACCTCAACAGCCGTGTCTGGTCGATCGCCGGCGGATCCAACGAGATCCAGCGAAACTCGATCGGCGAGCGAGCGCTGGGCCTTCCACGAGAGCCCAGCTTCGACACCAACAAGCCGTTCAGCGAGGTCGTGCGAGCAGCGCAGAACTGGACGGGCACGCCCACCTGAGGCTCAGGCGTCGACGAGGCTCGTCGGCTCGCTTGCAGAGCGAGCTCTCATGGATGGAAACGCTGGTGGCTGTTACGATTTGGACAGAGTACAAAGACTGCGTGTGGAACAGCTCTCGGGAGTTGCCGCACCATGGATCAGTGGGGGATCTTCGATGACACAGGCACTCGCAGCCGACGTGGAGCTGGACTACGGGATCAACGACGCCGATGAGCACTCGACGCCGCGGACGACGGCGTACCTCGAGTACATCGACCCGGACAAGCGCGAGATGGCCATCCGGGAGGTCCAGAACGATGACGGCTCGATCGTCACGCTCTACAACGGGCGGCCGCCTCAGTTCACCTACGAGAACCTCCAGGTCACGGCCTCAAACGACCTCCTCGCTGAGGTGGGCATCCGCGGTGGCGGTCGCAGTGCGGAGGACGAGAGTGACGGGGATGGCATCGGTGCGAAGATGGACCAGGCGAGCGTGGTCCCCGGTTCGCTGCTCTCGCGGCTGAACCCCCTCAAGGACCTCGATGAGCAAGGGCGCAAGGAGTTCGCTCAGCACTACCGAGCGCTCCAAGCGCAGCTCGACAACCCGTCAGATCGACTCAAGGTCATGGACGCCCAAGGCATCGACTGCGCCGTCAACTTCGCCACCCTGCCGGGCACCGAGGCCCAGTTCGAAGGTGACATCCCCGGCCTCTACGCCAACCTCACCGCCCTCAACCGCTACCTCGGCACCGAGTGGGGCTACAACTACGAGGACCGCCTCTTCACGCCCCCCTTCATCTCCTTCGCCACCGCCGAAGGTGCACTCGCGCAGCTCGAGGACATCATGAAGCTCGAGGTGCCCCGCGTCATCCAGACCTCGACCGGTCCGTCGATGCACACCTCGCCGTTCCGACCCGAGAACGATCGCTTCTGGTCGATCTGCGAAGAGGCCGGCATCCAGCTGACCACCCATCTCAGCTCACTGACCCGCTACGCCGCCCAAGGTGAGGAGTGGAACGAGCCCGAGAAGATGCTCGGTGACATGGACGCCTTCCAGTGGCTCTTCTACTACGGAGACCGTCCCGCCATGGAGACGGTGGGCGCAGCGATCTTGCAGGGCTTCTTTGCCCGCTTCCCGAAGATGAAGCTCATGCTCTCCGAGCAGGGCACCGTCTGGGCGCCCTACCTGCTGCGCAAGATGGACCACGCCTTCTTGATGGGAAGGCGCGCCACGTGGGGCAAGCTCGAGATGCGTCCGAGCGAGTACTTCAAGCGGCACTGCTTCGTCGCCCCCTTCCCCGAGGAGCGCGTCGAGCGGGTCATCGAGGTCACGGGCATCGATCCCATCGTCTTCGGCTCTGACTTCCCCCACGGCGAGGGCCTGCCCGAGCCGAAGATGTACCTCGGCCAGCTGACCAGCTACTCAGAGACCGAGGTCCGGGCCATCATGCGCGGCAACCTGGCCCGCTTCCTCGGCACCCCGGCGTGATCGAGTCGGGACGAGCGACACCGCACGCAGCACGATGACGTCTCGCAACCGAGCGGCACTCGACAAGATGCTCGGAGCGTCCAAGGTGTCGCGTCGCAGCGTGGCGGAACGCACCGGCGACGAGGTCGAAGCCACGATGGCCGAGGTCTTCGCTGACGACGTCGAGGTCCACGAGCCGGGCTGCATGCCCTACGGCGGCGTCCACAAGGGCCGAGACACGTGGTTCGCCGTGCGACGCGAGATGCTGGCCAAGCGAGCAGCCTCGCCGTGGCAGCAAGAGCTCAACGTGCAGCACATCTGGGAGATCCCGGAAGACGACGTGATCATCATGCACTACCTCATGGAGTGGACCGACAAGCGCACGGGCCGGAGCTTCTCGCAGCCCTCACTCGAGATCCTGACCTTTGACGAGGGCAAGATCGTCAAGACCGAGCTCTTCCCTCAGGACTCGCATGCCTTGCTCGACACCTTGGAGTGACGGCGCCTGAGGGCGCAGCTCAGATCTCGATCTGGACCACGTCGTCGATCACCCGAACGCCGAAGGTCATCAGGTCCTGGTTGAACCCGTCGGACGACGACGGGCGCACACAGTCACCTGAGCGCACGTCGTAGCGGCTGGCGTGCTGGGGGCACGTGATGTAGCAGTCCTCGTCGAGCGGGCGTCCACCCAGCACTGTGCCCTGGTGAGGGCAGAGGTTCTGGAAGGCGAAGAACTCGCCGTCCACGTTGGCGACCGCGACGGGGAAGCCGTCGACGTCGACCGTGGTGGTCTCGCCGGGCTCGATCCAGTCCGTCGGCATGGCGTCATAGAACGAAGGCATGGCTGCGTGAAACCTTGTGGGTGAGGGTGGGTGAGGGGTCGGTGCGGGATCAGTAGGCGCGAACGCGGATGACGTCGAGCTTCTGTCCCCGAGGACGCGTGACGATGAAGAGGTGACAGGCGGCGACGTCATCGACGTTCATGGGGCCGTGCTTACCGATGATCCGGTTGATCGTCCCCTCGTCGACGAGTCGTTGCCACACGCCGCTGACGTCGTGATGCTCTTGGTTCCAATCGGTCACGCCGCCACCTTCACCCAAGGCCACGCCCTGGATGACGGTCGTCGTCCTGATCTCTTCCTTCTCAAACTCGTAGGCGAGCTGCTTGCCCAGCTGGTTCACACCGGCCTTGGTGATGACGTAGACGGCCTGGAAGGGGAAGACCTCGAGGGTGGACTCCGAAGAGGTGTTCACGATGTCACCGCCACCCGCGGCCCGCAGCAGGGGGATAGCGGAGCGTGCGGTGTAGATCGGGCCCATGAGGTTGGTGCTCACCTGGGCCATGATCTCGTCATCTTCGAGCTCCTCGAAGGGAGAGGGGCGCTGCAGCGCAGCGTTGTTGATCAGGATGTCGAGCTTGCCGTAGCGCTCGGCCACCTGGGCGAAGCCCGCTCGGACGCTGTCAGGATCGCTGACGTCGGTGACGACGCCGAAGACCTTGCCCTCGAGCTCGGCCTCCACCTCCTTCAGGCGCTCGGCACCACGTGCCATGAGCACCACGTCGGCACCCTCCTTGGCGAAAAGCCGGGCGATGGCCTTGCCTGAGCCGCTGGTCGCTCCGGTGACCACGGCCACCTTGCCGGCCAGCTGGCCGCCTGCTGTCGAGAGGTCGCTCACGATGCGATGAGCCCTAGGCCTGCAGCCTCGTTCTGTTTCTTCCACTCCGCCTTCGACATCCTCGTGGTGTCGACGTTCGCCGCCGCCGCTCGAGCCCGCAGTGCGCCCACGGAGGCCTCTTCACGCGAGATCTTCGTGAAGGGATCGAAGTCGAAGAAGCGACACGCGTTCTCGTAGGTGATCTTGTTGGTCTCCTCGTCGGTCACGCCTGCTGCCTGCAGGTCGTGCCAGAGCAGCTCTGGCGACTCAGGCCAGGTCGTGTCGGTGTGGGGGTAGTCAGACTCGAAGGCGATGATGTCGACACCGATCTCGTGGCGTGCCTTCAAGCCCGAGGGGTCGCTGATGAAGCAGGCCAGCACGTGCTCACGGAAGATCTCGGAGGGCAGCTTGCCGTTGAAGTCGTTGTGCAACCAGCGCTGGTTCTGCACGTGGCGGTCGACCCGGTCGAGGTAGAAGGGGATCCAGCCGATGCCAGCCTCAGAGAACGCGACCTTGAGCGTCGGGTACTTCTTGAAGGTCGGTCCGAAGAGGAGGTCTTGGGCCACCAAGGTCATCACCTGGGTCGGCATGATGATCGAGTGGTCGATCGGTGCCTCGTCCGCCAGCGTGATCAGGCCCATCGCCCCACCGATGTGCAGCGAGAGCACCATGCCGGTCTCGACCATGACGTCGAGGAACGGGTCCCAGAAGCCTGAGAGCAGGCTCGGGTACCCCTGGGAGTGCGGCGCCTCGAGGAAGCTCATGGACTTGAAGCCCTTCGCCGCGCAGCGCCGTGTCTCAGCGACGCAGACGTCGATGTCCCACATCGGGACCATCCCCACCGGGATGAAGCGATCAGGGGCACCGGCGCACCACTCGTCGATGTGCCAGTCGTTGTACGCCTGGAGCATGATCAGCGAGACGGCCTTGTCCGGAGCCTCCGAGAAGGTCCGAGCGTTGTAGCCGGCCATGGAGGGGAAGCACATCGAGGCCAAGATGCCGTTGACGTCCATGTCGTCAAGTCGCAACGAGAGGTCGAAGGTCCCGGGGCGCAGCTCGGTGTACGTGCCTGCATCACGGCCCCAGTCCTCATTGCGCCAGCCCACCGTGGCAGCCATGCCAAAGGGCGTCGAGGTGGCCTCGCCCTGGAAGACCCACTGGTCGATCCCCTCGGAGTTGGTGATGACCTTGGGCGCTTGGTCCAGGTACTTCTTCGGGACGTGGTTCAGGTACATGCTGGGCGGCTCGATGGTGTGGTCATCGATGCTCACGAGGATCATGTCGTTCATTTCCATGGTTTCAATCCCACCTTCTTGCCGTTGCACATCGTGCGGGCTCGCACTGGTCCTTGAGACTCACGCAGGGGAGGTGACCTGACGACATCGAGTCTGCGAGAAGCTGCGATCCCAACGTGCGGGTCGCCGGCTCTCCTCGATCTCTTGTCACTGAGCCCCCTCATGCCACTCGCGGACGCCAGCCCGGAGAGTCGCCTCTAAGTTTGACTAAGTTTAACTACCGATCGCCACGCACGCCAGCCTGGCAACCTTGACCGACACACGTGCGCAGGGTGCGCACCGAGACGAGGAGTCGCCATGGATGCACCGACCCTGCCGCTGAGCGGCGTACGAGTCCTCGACATGACTCGCCTCCCCCCGGGGACCTTCTGCACCGTGCTGCTCGCAGATCTCGGGGCAGACGTCATCAGGGTCGAGTCCCCCAAGGGTCGGCTCTTTGACGGACCTGTCGGTCTCAGCCGGTCCAAGCGCTCCGTGGCGGTCGACCTCCGTCACCCTCGAGGACCTGAGGTGCTCCGTCAGCTGGCGAGCAGCGTCGACGTCCTGGTGGAGAACGATCGACCCGGAGCCATGGATGAACGAGGCTTCGGCTACAGCCACGCCGCCGTGGAGATGCCGTCGCTCATCTGGTGCTCGATCTCGGGCTACGGCCAGGACGGTCCCTACGCCCAGTGGTCAGGCCACGATCTCTCCTACGCGGCGCACTCTGGTCTCACCGCCAGCGCCAACGGGGAGCTGCCGTGGTACCCCCAGCTGGTCATGGCCATCCCGATGGGAGCCACCATGGCGAGCGTTGGGATCATCGCGGCGCTGCGAGAGCGCGACCGCTCGGGCCAAGGCTGCCAGCTCGACGTCAGCATCTCGGAGGCAGCCACCTGGATGCTCTCGTCAGCCGACGGGGCGATCAACCAGACGCGCTGGGGCATCCCGGACGGTCCCGATCGACACCTCTACGAGTGCGCTGAGGGCACGTGGGTGGCGGTGGCGGCGGCCGAGCCCCGCACGTGGGCGGCGCTCTGCGAGGGGCTCGGCATCCCCGAGCTCACCGACACGCTGCATCGATGGGAGGATCCCGACGCGGTCACCGACCAGCTTGCCGGGATCTTCCAAGCCCGTCGGGCCGACGAGTGGGTGGCGGAGCTCGGCCCCAAGGGGGCAGCCGTGATCCGAGCCAACCTCGGCTCGGATCTCGTGGAAGACCCTCAGCTGATCGCTCGGGGCACGCTCCAAGACGTCGATGGCGTCAAGGTGCCCCGGCTCCCCATCCGCTTCCGAGACGCCAGCGGTGCGCGCCCACCGATCGACGCCACGCCCGCGAGCCCCGTGGGTGCTGACACCTCGTCGGTCCTCGCCGAGGCGGGTCTGAGCGACGAGCTCATCGCCGAGCTGCGCTCCGAGGGCGCCGTCGGCTGAAGGGCGCTGAGAAGAGCGCTCTAGGGGTGGCCGGTCTCCGGGAGGTCCACGACGTTCTGGCGGAGCTTGATCTTCCAGCCCTCAGCGGTGCGGATCAGCTGATCATGGTGGTGGCCTGCCATGGTGACGCGGGCCAGACCATCGTCTTGGGTCGAGGCCACGGCGTACATCATCGTGGCGGTGGCCCGATCGCCGTCCAGGTTGATGCGGGGGTTGGTCTCGAGGTGCATCACCGCTGCCGGGCTGTTCGCCATGAGCGTGTCGAGCATCTCCTTGATGGCCGCCCGGCCCTGTGCCGAACGACCAGAGCTCATGTTGAACTGAGCATCCTCGGCCCACAGCTGCGACCAGGTCTCGGTGTCTCTGAGGTCAAGCAGCTCGCCGTAGTCGATCAGCAGCTGCGTGATCTCCTGGAGGTCTTCTAGGCGTTGGACTCGCTCCTCGAGCGTCATGGCTTCCTCATCTCTCTCATGGTGCTTCTCCCACGCCGGCCTTGCGGGCGACGGCGACTGGTGGCACACCGGTCATGAAGGTGGCGAGAGCTGCGCTCTCAGTTCACCTGCTGGGATCGACCCTCCCAGTAGGGAGCACGAAGCTTGTACTTCTGCAGCTTGCCGGTGGCCGTCCGCTCGAGCGCGTCTCGCAGCTCGATCGACGTCGGGCACTTGTAGTGAGCGATCCGCTCTCGACAGAACGCGATCAGCTCGTCTTCGGTGACCGCAGCATCGGGCCGAAGCACGATGAGCGCCTTGATGGTCTCGCCCCACTTGTCGCTCGGCACGCCGATGACCGCAGCTTCGGCCACCGAGGGGTGCTGGAAGAGGCAGTCTTCGACCTCGATCGACGAGACGTTCTCACCACCCGTGATGATCACGTCCTTCTTGCGGTCGCTGATGGTGACCAGGGGTCCGTCGAAGTAGCCACCGTCACCGGTGTGGAACCAGTCGCCGTCGAACGCATCGTCGGTGGCCTCCGGCTGCTGCCAGTAGCCGTCGAAGACGTGGTTCGACTTCGCCATGATCTCGCCCGATGGATCGATGTCGAGGCGCACGCCGAGCGCCGGAGCGCCGGCCTTCGAGAGCAGCTTGGCTCGTTCGGCCACGGGGAGCTCGTCCCACTCGGGGCGCGTCCGGTTGATGGTGAGGAAGGGTGAGGCCTCGGTCAGGCCGTAGATCTGGATGAACTCCCAGCCAAGCTCCTCTTCGACCTTGGCTACCACCGAGCTCGGCGGCGGAGCTCCCGCCACGACGATCCTGACGGTCCCCTTGCCGGGGACCTCTCGCCCGTCAGCTGTCCGCTTGGCCGCTGCGTCCAAGATCGACGCGACGACGGCCGGTGCGCCGCACATCAAGGTGACCCCCAAGGTCTCGATCCGGCTCAAGATGTCTTCGCCGTCGATCTTTCGGATCGCCACGTGCGCGCCGCCCATGCCGGTCACGGCATAGGGCATGCCCCAGCCGTTGACGTGGAACATCGGCAGCGTGTGGAGCAAGACGTCACGATCCGAGACCGTGGTGTGCCAGCCGAAGGAGGTGGCGTTCAACCACAGGTTCCGATGCGTCAGCTGGACGCCCTTCGGCCGCGCGGTCGTGCCAGAGGTGTAGTTGATCGTGGCCGTCGCGTCCTCGTCGTGGACCCACGGCGCTGGATGCTCGTCCAAGGGCGCCTCGGCGAAGAGCGCTTCGTCGTGGACCCCGTCGAGGATGATGCGGTGCTCGACCGACGTGTTGGTGCAGAGCGCCTCGAACTCAGGGTCCACGAGAGCGACCGTGGCTCCAGAGTGCTCGAGGATGTAGGAGATCTCTTGGGGGTGCAGCCGATAGTTGACGGGCACCAGGACCCTGCCGTACCCGCTGACGCCGAAGTAGCTGATCTGGAAGCGTGCGCAGTTCGGCGAGATGATGGCCACCCGCTCGCCGTGGCCGACGCCCATCCGATCGAGGGCCAAGGCCATCCCGCGAGCGCGCGCCGCGAACTCGCGGTAGGTCATCGGCCCGAAGCTGCCAGGTCGGTCAGGCTCGTCCACGATGGCCAGTGCGTCGGGGTAGACGACCTCAGCCCGATCCAAGAAATCAATGACCGTCAGCGCAATCTTCGACACAAGATCCCCCTCCTCGCGGAAATCGAATCTAGCAAGTTTCTTCTACTTGGTCTAAATTCTGCCTCGAGGCCGAAAACCAGAACCAAACGGTCCGATCGAGGTCGCATGCGCGCTTGGCGCGCTGCGGCGCACGGTTAAGTGGGGGACACCGGAACGCAGAGCCTCCGGCACAAGCCACGGTCGAGATGCAAGCAAGAGGGAGGAATCGACGTGTCATTCTCAGGATTGGACGTAGACAAGCTGTTCATCAACGGCGAGCTCGTTGACGCTGAAGGTGGGGCCGTCTACCCCAACATCAACCCCGCCACCGAAGAGTCGCTCGGCAACGCGGCTGACGGTCAGGCGGCTGACGTCGAGAAGGCGATCGCTGCGGCACGCACGGCCTTCGATGAGACCGAGTGGAGCACCGACCGAGCGTTCCGCATCCACTGCCTGCGCCAGCTGCACGACGCACTGGTGGCGAACGCCGACGCGTTCAAGGAGATGGCCACCGCGGAGGTGGGCCTGCCGTCACAGATCGCTGGCTCGACCTTCGACAGCCCTGTGGAGATCCTCAAGTGGAACACCGATCTCCTCGAGACCTACGACTTCACCGAGGACCTCGGAATCAACGAGGTGGCGCAGTTCAAGTCCCGGCGCTGGATCGAGCGTGAGGCTTACGGCGTCGTCGCCGCCATCACGCCGTGGAACCAGCCGACCCAGGTGAACTTGGCCAAGATCTCCCCCGCGCTGGCCGCCGGCTGCACCGTGATCTTGAAGGGCGCACCGACCACGCCCTGGCTGTCGGCCGCGCTCGGCAAGATGGTCGCCGAGCACACCGACATCCCACCCGGCGTCTTCAACGTGCTCACCGGCCAGACCAACACGCTGGGCAACGAGCTGCTGAGCGACCCGCGCGTCGACATGGTGAGCTTCACCGGCTCCACGGCAGTGGGACGGCACATCATGAGCGAGGGCTCCGGCACGCTCAAGAAGCTGTTCTTGGAGCTCGGTGGCAAGTCGGCCGCCATCGTCCTCGATGACGCCGACCTTGCAACCTCGGTGATGATGCCGGGCTACATGTGCGTCCTCCACGGGGCACAGGGCTGCGCCACGCTCTCGAGACTGGTCCTGCCCCGAGCCAAGTTCGACGAGGGCGTCGAGATGGTCTCCCAGCTCATGGCCTCGATGCCCTACGGCGACCCGACGGACCCGATCAACGTCATGGGACCGCTCAACTCCGAGCGTCACCGTGACCGCGTGGAGGCCATGGTCAACCGAGCCAAGGACGCTGGCGGCAAGCCCGTCATCGGCGGCAACCGCGCCACGCAGTTCGAGAAGGGCTACTACTTCGAGCCCACGGTCTTCGCCAACATGCCCGAAGACGCCGAGATCGTCCGCGACGAGGTCTTCGGACCTGTGCTCGTCTGCCTGCCGCACGACGGTGACGAAGACGCGGTGCGCATCGCCAACGACTCCATCTTCGGCCTCTCAGGTGCGGTGTACTCGGGTGATCACGAGCGCTCGAAGGCTGTGGCCCGCAAGATCCGAGCCGGCACCATGATCGTCGACGGCGGGATCTACTACGGCCCCGACGCTCCGTTCGGTGGCTACAAGCAGAGCGGCTTCGGCCGAGAGATGGGCAAGATGGGCTTCGAGGAGTACCTCAACACCAAGACGCTGTCCGAGCCTGTCGACTAGCTGATCGACGAAGAACCCCCGGCGACACGAGGCGTGTCGCCGGGGGTTCTTCGCGTCCGAGGGGCTAGACGTTCGAGGGGTAGTCGCTCGACGAGGCGAGCTCTGCAGCCTTGGCCATGTTCTCGAGCACGTAGGCACCGAAGCTCTGGAGCTTCTCGTCGTCACCCGCGCGCTGGAAGCCCTGCTCGAGGACGATCGCCAGCTTCCAGCAGGCGAGCACCAGGTAGTAGTCGAAGTCGTCGACCTGACGGCCCGAGTGCTCGGTGTAGTACTTGAGCATCTCTGAGCGATCGGGCATGCCTTCGAGCAGATCGGTGCCCTCTTGGCCGATGGCGGCATCCGGCCATGACATCAGCGCCCACGCCAGGTCGATCTTGGGGTCGCCGATGGTGCCCATCTCCCAGTCCACGATGGCGGCCAGCTTCGGCGGCTTGCCGTGGCGGAACATGACGTTCGGGAACTGGTAGTCACCGTGCATGAGCCCCGGGACGAAGTCGAGCGGGCGGTGGGTGGCCAGCCACCGGGTGGCCTCCTCCAAGCCAGGGACCTCTCGAGCCTTGATGCGCTCATAGAAGCGCGTCCATCGCTCGACCTGGCGGTCGTGGTAGCCGTCGGGGCGGCCGAGCTCGCTCAGCCCACCCGCCTGCCAATCGAACTTGCCCATCTGGACGATGCCCTCGATCAGCTCAAAGGCGAGGCCGTTGCGAGCCTCGAGATCCGTGTCGAACGGTGGCGTCCACCACCCCTCGACGTTCATCACCGACCAGCCGTCGACGTACTCCATCATGTAGAAGGGTCGACCGAGCACACTCGAGTCGCGGCACACGGCTACGGCATCGGTGCAGGGGACGTCGCTGCCGGTCAGCGCCTCGACGATGGCCCACTCTCGCAGCACGCCCTCGTCTCGAGCCACCGGGGCATCGAGCGGGGGCTTGCGCAGCGCAGCGTGGATGTCGCCACGCCGGATCTCGAAGATCTCGTTCTGCGTGCCTCCTGAGATGAAGCTCACCTCGGGCTGCTCACCGATCCCGTCGAGGCCCGCGGCGTCCATCCAGCGGGCCAGCACCTCGACGTCGATGGTTGGCTCCACCTCTTCGATGGCGGCGTCGCTCACTGTGCTGCCTCGTGTCCCTCGAGCTCCTTGGCCCACTTCTTGCGAGCCTTCTCCTGGAGCCCCGGGATCCAGCCGGAGGGCCACATGCCCTCGGAGGGCTTGCCGTCCTTGAGCAGCTTCTTCGCCACCGTCAAGCGGTGCACCTCGGAGGGTCCATCGGCCAAGCCCATGATCGTCGAGCCGTACATCATGCCGGCCAACGGCAGCTCGTCGGTGGTCCCGAGGGCGCCGTGGACCTGCAGCGACTTCTGCGAGACGTCATGGAGCACCTGGGGGGTGAGCACCTTGATCGCCGCGATGTCGTGGCGAACGGCCTTGTAGTCCTGGAGGGTGTCGATGCGCCAGGCCACGTACATCACGAACAGGCGGAACTGCGTGATCTGGGCGTAGGAGTCGGCGATGTAGTTCTGCACTGACTGCTTGTCAGCCAGGATGCTCCCCGCCGTCTCACGGCTCAGCGCGCGCTCGACCATCATGTCGAGCGCCTTGGTGGCCTGACCCACCGTGCGCATGGCGTGGTGGATGCGGCCGCCGCCCAGCCTCGTCTGGGCGATGGCGAAGGCCTCACCCTCACCACCGAGCATGTTCTCGAGCGGCACGCGCACGTTGTCGTAGTGGATGAGGGCGTGGGAGCCATCGCCCATCTGCTCGTGGCCGTAGAGCGCTTGGTTCCGCTCGATGTTCACCCCGGGCGTGTCGGACGGGACGATGAACATCGACGCGCCGCGGTAGATCGGGACGTCCGGGTTGGTCACCGTCATCACCAAGAGGAAGCTGGCCCAGCGGGCGTTCGACGAGAAGAACTTCCATCCGTTGATGACCCACTCGTCACCGTCGCGGACCGCAGAGGTGGTGAAGACCCTCGGGTCGGCACCGCCCTGCGGCTCGGTCATCGAGTAGCACGAGACGATCTCACCGCTCAGCAGGGGCTCCAGGTAGAGCTTCTTCTGCTCGTCGGTGCCGTAGTGGGCGATGATCTCGGCGTTGCCCGTGTCAGGGGCCTGGGTGCCGAAGATCATGGGCGCCCACCACGGAGCGCCCGAGGATCTGGTTCATCAGCGCCAGCTTCACCTGGCCGTACCCCTCACCACCGAGCTCGGGGCCGAGGTGGCACGCCCAGAGCTTCATGTCTTTGACCTTCTGCTTCATCGGAGCGATGATCTCGGCGACCACCGGGTCCATCGGTCGGACGAACGCCTGGTTGGGGAAGAGCGCATCGAGCAGCTCGACCTCTTCGCTGACGAAGGTCTCCATCCAGTCGAGCTTCTCTTGGAACTCAGGATCGGTCTCAAACTCCCACACGCGTAACGCCCCCTTGCTTCAGTGACGAGTGACGCTCACCCGTCGAAAACCACTGCTCGAGCACCTCGAGAGGTAGCCCTACATGGCTATCTCAGAAGTCCTACTCAGTTCAATTTCTGATACCGTATCAAGTTGGGGGATGAGCGCACTGTGGGAGAGTCCATGACATCGCCGGCGCCCACCGAGGGTCGCCGGATCAGCATGGAGGGGGCAACGCGACCCCTCCCCGTGGTCGATGAGACCACTGCGTTCTACTGGACCGCCGGTGCCGACGGCGTGCTGCGCTTCCAGCAGTGCCAGGGCTGTCAACGCACTCCTCCACCCTCCCCAGCCGGTCTGCCGCTACTGCCGCTCCGACGACCTTGGGGTCGACCGAGGTCGAAGGCACCGGCACGGTCATCGGCGTCAGCGTCAACCACCAACAGTGGACCCCCGCGTTCGAGCCTCCCTACGTGGTGGCGTCGATCGCCATCGACGAAGACCCCCGAGTCCACGTCCTCACCAACCTCGTCGACGTCGATCCGGAAGACGGTCGAGGTGGGCCAGCGGGTCCGCGTCCACTTCGAGCAGCACGACGACGTCTACGTCCCGCTCTTCAGCCCCGTGGCCGAGGAACCGAGGGTCGCGACGGTCCTGCCAGAGGACGAGATCGCCCCGGGGGATCACGCCAAGCACATCCGCCCCATGGTGCGCTCCGACAAGTTCGAAGACCGGGTGCTCATCTCGGGGATCGGAGCCTCACCGATCGGCCGGCGCCTCATGGTGCCTCCCCTCACGCTTACCGTGGCTGCGGTGAAGGCCGCCGTGGCTGACGCAGGCCTCGAGCTCTCTGACATCGACGGGCTCTCGACCTATCCGGGCATGGACGTCATGGGCGGCTTCTCCGAAGGCGGCATCACTGCCTTGGAAGATGCGCTCGGCATCCGGCCGACCTGGTACAACGGCGCCTTCGAGACCTTCGGTCCGGGCGGCTCCGTCGTCGCCGCCATGCTGGCGGTGGCGGGCGGCTTGGCTCGCCACGTCGTCTGCTTCCGCACCGTCTGGCAGGCCACCTTCGCCGCCCAGCAGCGAGCGGCTCGACCCCTCGGCGGGCAGCCCCTACGCCATCGGAGCGGCGGCCAGGCGCGGGTGCCCGGGTTCGTCGGTCCCTACGGGCTGAGCTCGGCGGCGATCAACCTCGGCCTCATCGCCTCGAACTACCTCAAGCGCTACGGCGCGACGAGAGAGACCTTGGGGTGGATCGCACTCAACGGCCGGGCCAATGCGGCGAGGAACCCCGAGGCGATCTACCGAGACCCGATGACGATGGACGACTACCTGAGCGCCCGGATGATCTCGACGCCGTTCGGGCTCTACGACTGCGACGTGCCCGCCGACGCCAGCGATCGCGGTGATCGTCTCGGCCGCCGAGACCGCGGGCGATCTGGCGTCGACGCCGGTGTTCGTCGAGGCCGTCGGCACCCAGGTCACGGAGCGCTGGGCGTGGGACCAGAGCACGATGACCCATGAGCCCCAGACGCTCGGCCCCGCCGCGCACCTCTGGATCGAGGACCTCGCTGCGCCCCGATGACGTCCAGGTCGCCGAGCTCTACGACGGCTTCACCTTCAACTGCCTCTCGTGGCTCGAGGGCCTCGGCTTCTGCGGCATCGGCGAGGCGAAGGACTTCCTCAGGGAGGGGCGAACATCGCCCCAGGGGGCATCGTCGCCCTCAACACCCACGGTGGCCAGCTCTCGGCGGGACAGGACCCATGGAATGGGCTTCATCAACGAGGCGGTCACCCAGCTGCGAGGCGACGGCGGGAGCGCACAGGTCGACGGGCGCCCAGCGTGGCCGTGGCGAGCACGGGCGGGCTGGCCCCCTCGGGTGCGCTCTTGCTCAGAGGCGAGCTAGGAGCGCGTGATGGAGACCGATCTGACCGACCAAGCGCTGCCCGAGGACACCACAGGCCTCCTCGAAGGCCTGGTGTCCACCCGAGCGATCCGGCTCTACCACGATGAGCCCATCCCGAAAGAAGTCCTCCGGGCGGTGTGCTTCGCCGCCACGAGAGCACCGTCGGACTCGAACCGCCAATCGTTTCGCTTCCTCGTCCTCGCCGACGGACCCAAGGCAGCCACCGCCAAGGCGCTCATCGCGGCGGCTGCCCAGCAGATCTGGGACTTCAAGCGAGAGGCTGAGGGCTACACCAGCGGCTCGGGCAATGACGAGACGACGCCCAAGGGTCGGATGAACCGCACCATGGAGCGCTACATCGAGAACCTCGATCGGGCGCCTGCGATCATCCTGCCTTGCGTCAAGCTCTCGGGCGAGGTGAGCTTCCTCGACGGTGCGTCGGTCTTCCCCGCCACCCAGAACCTCCTGCTCGCCGCCCGAGCGCTCGGGTACGGCGGCGTCATGACGACGTGGCACCTCTGGGCCGAAGCGGAGCTGCGAGACTGCTCGAGATCCCCGACGACGTCCACATCGCGGCGACCATCACGCTGGGCCGGCCGCTCGGTCACCATGGTCCGGTCAGGCGCCGCCCGCTCCCTGAGCTGATCTTCGAGGACTCCTGGGGCGAGACCGCCGACTGGGTGGTCGATCCGCCGGGGACCACCCACACCGGCCACGCCCCCAAGCGGCCGAGCATGAGACCGAACCTGCCAGGAGGCGAGACGTGAGCGAACCTGCACGCGATCTGATCTGTACCACACAGGCATCATCGTCAAGGACGTCGAGGCCTCGATGAAGCAGCTGACCGACCTCTTCGGGTACCGCTGGCTGCACCCTGTCGAGTACCCCGTTCCCGTGTGGACGCCAGAGGGTGAGTCCACAGTGACGCTCCAGATGGTCTATTCGATCGATGAGCCCCGCCTCGAGCTGATCCGCGAGGTCCCCGACAGCCCCTGGAGCTCCAAGGGCGACACGGCCATCCATCACCTGGGCTACTTCGTCGATGACGTGGCCGCCGCATCGAAGCTCCTTCGGACAAGGGCTGCCCGATCGAGGTGTCCGGCAACGGGGACGGCGTCCACCCCAGCGGCTTCGCCTATCACCGCTGCCCGGGAGACCTCCGCGTCGAGGTCGTGCCCGCGCGGCACGATCGAGCTGATGGAGGCGATGACCGCCAGCCTTGAGGCCGGAGAGGAACCAAGAGAGTGATCACCACAGGGGGGAACCAGCCATGAAAGCAGTCCGCAACGCACCACCAGGGGTGGAGGTCGTCGAGATCGACGAGCCAGAGGGCGAGGGAGAGCTCATCAAGATCAGCTCGGTCAGCATCTGTGCTTCCGACATGCTCTACCTCCAGTTCGGCAGCCAGCAGATCGCAGGCCATGAGTTCGCAGGCACCCGTGAGGACGGCACACCGGTGGCCGTCGAGGCGATCTTCGGCTGCGGGCAGTGCGAGTTCTGCGAGCAAGGCAACTTCCAGTACTGCCACACCCTGATGGAGACTGCCCTCGGGCTCAGCGCCCCGGGCGGGATGAGCGAGTACTTCCGTGCTCCGGAGCGCGTGCTGACGCCTCTCCCCCAAGGGCCTGTCGGTCCACGACGCCTGCCTGGTCGAGCCGGCGTCGGTGGCCTGGCACGGCTGCCACAGCGGCAACGTCGGTCCCGACACCACGGTGGCCGTGGTGGGCGCGGGAGCCATCGGGATCCTGGCCACCGCTGCCGCCCAGGAGATGAACGCGGCCACGGTCGACGTGGAGGCCCGCCACCCCCACCAGCACGAGGCACGTGAGCGCATCGGCGCCGGCACCACGACCGGAGGCTACGACGTCGTCATCGAGACCGGCGGCTCCGAGAGCTCGCTGCACCGCGCCGTCGAGCTGGCTCGGCCCGGCGGGACGGTCGTGACCATCGGCGTCTTCATCGACGTCGACTGGCCCATGCACCTGGTGTCGATGAAGGAGATCTCTCTTCGACCGTCTCTCGGCTACTGCGCCCACCAAGGCCGCAGGGAGTTCGCCGAGGTGGCCGACATGCTGGCTCGGCGCCCCGAGCTGCCGGAGATGCTCATCTCGAAGCGCTTCCCGCTTGAAGACGCCCCTGCTGCCTACGCCGCGGCGCAGGATCGCTCAAAGGGCGTCTTCCGCATCGTCGTCGAGCCCTGAGCAGACGCCCTGACGGGCGGACCGCTCGGGATCGCTAGCCGAGGTAGGCGCCCTCGATGGTGGCGAGGTTCTTGGTCGCCTCTTCGGCCGAGCCTGACCAGGCGAGGTCACCGCGCTGGAGCACGTAGACCCGGTCAGCCACCGCCAGGGCTTGCCGAGCGAACTGCTCGACGAGCAGCACGCCCGCGCCGCGATCGGCAGCCTCTCGAAGCGCCGTCATCAGCCGCGTCACGATGATCGGGGCCAAGCCGAGGGAGAGCTCGTCGGCGAAGAGCACGTCAGGCTCGGCGGCCAGGGCTCGAGCCGTCTGGAGCATCCGCTGCTCGCCACCGGAGAGCAGGCCGGCCTTGCGCTTCTGCAGGGGGATGAGCTCGGGGAAGAGCTCCAAGGCCTTGTCGATGGGTCCCGTGCCCAGGCGAAGGTTGTCCCGGGTGGAGAGCTGCGAGGTGATCGAGCGCTCCTCGGGGACCACGCCCAAGCCGTTGTGGATCCGCTTGTGGAGCGCTTGGGTGGTGGGCTCGCCCTTCCACTTCACGGTGCCACCGAGGCTCGGGATGGCACCTGACATGGTGAGCAGCGAGGTGGTCTTGCCGGCACCGTTCGGCCCCAAGATGACGACGATCTCACCCTTGTGCAGCTCGAGGTTGAGGTCACGGACGCACGCCACCTTGCGGTAGCCGGCGTAGAGGCCCACAGCCTCGAGGATGGGAGCGGTCTCAGTTGGCACCGGAAGCCACGTCCTCGCTCGGGTGAGGCTGCTCGACCTCAGAGGGATCGGGAGCGTCACCCAGGTAGGCGGCGATGACCCGTGGGTCGGTGCGGATCTCATCTGGCGTGCCCTCGGCGATCTGGAGGCCGAAGTCGATCACGACGAGCTGATCGCACACCTGGTTGAGCATCGGCACGTCGTGCTCCACGAGCAAGATGCCCATGCCCCAGTCGTCTGCCAGCCTGCGCACCGAGGTGGCGAACTCGTGGGTCTCGGTGGCGTTGAGACCAGCGGCGGGCTCGTCGAGCAAGAGCACCGACGGCTCCGTGGCGATGGACCGAGCGAGGGCGACCTGACGGCGTCGACCGTAGGGGAGCTCGGTGGGCAAGCGATCGAGCTCGTCTTCGAGCTCGAAGGTCTCGATGGCGAGCAGGGCGGCTGAGGACAGCTCGTGCTGCACCGGGTAGACCAGGTCGGTCAGATAGGCCATGGAGTCTCGGCGGTCCGAGGCAGCACGGAGGTTCTCCCGCACGGTGAGCTGGTCGAAGAGCTCGAGTGACTGGAAGGTCCTGGCCAAGCCGGCGCGAGCCCGACGGCGTGGGCTCATCTTGTCGATCCGCTGGCCGTCCATCTCGATGGTGCCATGAGCGATCGACGCGAAGCCTGTGACGGCGTCGATCAAGGTCGTCTTGCCCGCGCCGTTCGGACCCATGAGGCCCGACGACCTGGCCCGGCTTGACCTCGAGAGAGACCTCGGAGAGGGCTTGGACGCCGCCGTAGCGGACGGTGATCCCCTTGACCGACAAGATCCGCGGCGTCACAGGCTCGACCCGGGTCACAGCCTTGGGCGAGGAGACGACGCCGCCAGAATCGGGAGCCTCGACCGGTGCTGGCTCCTCTCCCGGGGCAAGCTCTGCGGGGCCCTGGATGTGACGAAGTCGTCGGTACGCCCGCCGGGAGGGCCTTGGTCAGCCATGCGGCAAGACCGTTCGGGTACTGGATCAGCGTCGGGATCAAGAGGAGGGCGAGCACCAGGTTGATGTAGAGCAAGATCGAGCCGCTGTTGATGATCGTGCTGACGATCTGGGCAGAGACGCCACCGGCGAAGACGAAGCCGGCGAAGAGTCCGCCGATCAAGAAGCCCACGCCGCCGATGACCGTGTAGATCACGATCGAGATCGACGAGAAGACGTCGAACTGCGAGTAGTCGACGCTCGTCGAGTTGAAGGCCAAGAGCACACCGGCCAATCCAGCGATCCCGGCTGACAGGGCGAAGGCGTAGAGCTTCGCTCCGTAGACGTTGATGCCGAGCGAGGCTGCGGCGCGCTCGTTGCTCCGAACAGCGACCAATCGGCGACCAGAGCGGCCTCGCCGCAGGTTCGCGGCGGCAAGTGCCACCACGATCAGCACGATGAGACAGGCGATGGCGTAGCGAGAGGGGTGCTTGGTGGCGTCGATGTCCCAGCCGAAGACCGATGCCGGCTTGAGGTTGGTCCCGCTGAGTCCGCCGGTGTAGGGCACGCTCTCGAACAGGACGCTCTGGAACGAGAACGCCAAGCCGAACGTGACGATGGCCAAGGTGATCCCACGCGTTCGAAGTGCAGGGAGCCCCACCAGGATGCCCACAGGGATGGAGGCCGCCAGGCCGATCAGGAGCGAAGGGAGAAAGGGGATCCCGTGGATGGCAGAGAGCCGACCTGCCGCCCACGCCGCCCAGCCAGCGAAGGCGAACTGGGCCAGCGAGAGCTGCCCGGCGTAGCCGGTGACGACGACCAAGGAGATGCAGAGGATCCCACCGATGATCGAAACCGTCAGCGCCGTCACCCAGTTGACGGACAACGTCAAGAGCAGCACGGCCATGATGGCCGAGCCGAGGGCGATCGGGATCGGTCGGAGGATGCCTGTCCCGATCTCGGGAAGAACCTCATTGACGTGGCTGCGCAGCGGCAAGCCTCGGCCGCGGATGACCACCACCAAGATCACAACGAGGAAGGGCACGGCATCGGACCAACCCGTGGCTTGGACCTTCGAGATGATGATCGACTGCAACATGCCGATGACGACAGCGGCGACGAAGGCGCCAGAGAAGGAGCTGAAGTTCGCCACCATGCACACGGCCAGCGCGGGGATGATGAGCAGCACCATCGAGCTGACGTTCAGGTTGATGATGGGTGAGATCAAAATGCCTGCTGCACCGGCGAGCATCGAGCCGAGCACCCAGTTGGCCGCGGCGATCACGTCGGGCGAGTGACCGGAGTACTGGGCGGCTCGCTCGTTCTCGGCCACGGCCGCGGTGACCGCGCCGAAACGGCTGTAGCGATAGAAGGCCCAGAGGGCTGACGGTGGCGATCGCTGAGATCACCAAGAGGATGAAGCGGTCCTCACCGACGGTCGCGCCCGAGATCGGGGTGACGGCACTGTCTGGGATGAAGGAGGGGACCAGGGTGACGGAGCTGCCGAGGATGATGTTCCCGAGCTGCTGGATGGCCACCATGAGGCCAAGGGTGGCGATGACCTTCGTCAAGGGGGGAGCGTTGCGAAGTGGACGCATCACCAGGAGATGGGTGAGCAGACCGACGAGACCGGTGACCAGGATCCCACCGACGATCGCCAGACCGACAGGCAGGTTGAACGAGTTGTTGAGCTTGTAATAGGTGTAGGCACCCACGAGAGCGAAGGCGCCCTGGGCGAAGTTCACGACCCCCGAGCCGCGGTAGACCACAACGAGACCCAGGCTGATCAGGGCGTAGATGCCTCCGACGCCGAGGCCCAAGAGGGCGAAGCGGATCACGTTAGAACACCGTCCCGCCCACAAGCACCAAGCTTGTGGGCGGGACGACGGTCATACCCGAATGACGCGTTGGTCACGAAATCGGGTGCAGGATGGTGACCCAGTTGGGGTCGGTCTGGACGAGCTTGCCGTTCTGGACCTGACCGTAGATGACGGACTGGTTGAACAGGCGGTTGAGGCTCGGGAAGTTGAACTCCTTGACCGTCTGGAAGCCAGCGGGGAGCAGGCCGAAGACGTTGAAGTTGGTCAGCTGCCCCATCGCCGTCATGAGCGACGCCCGAGTGATCGGAACAGTCATGGTCCGCATCACCTGAGCTGCAGCCCAGGTGGCGAGCCAAGCGTTCTCACTTGGCTCGTCAACCAGCGCCGACGGCTCGTACTGCTTCATCTCAGCTTGGAACTTCTGGATGCCCGACAAGCTCGTGTTGGTGGAAAGCGGGAGTCCACCAGCAAGGTAGAGGCTGTTCGCCGAGTCGCCGAGGCTCTTGAGCGTCGGAGGGGTGATCGACCCGGCCGACGCAGACACTGCGGTCTTGTAGTTGCCCTGCTTTGCCACGGTCAGCCACTGGGCGAGCTGCGATGGCTCGAGCGCCAAGCCAGCGGCGTCACCCTTGGTGGCCTGCGTGACCTCAGCGGTGACGTCAGTGGCCGTCAAGGGAACCGGGATGCCTTGGAGGACGCTCAGGCCATAGGGCTTGAGCACGAGGTCGCCGAACTGGACTGCCGCAGCCGCGGCTGCGACGTCGGTGTAAGCCACCGAGATCTGCTTCTTTCCGGCGTGCTGGAGGACGGTGGTCAGCCCCGCTCCCTCTTCACCCATGAAGGGGAAGGAGTTCGACGAGGTGAACGCTGAAGTACTGACCGGGTTGGGTCCGATCAGCGGCACGCCGGCAGCAGCGAGGATCGTGTTGATCTGCTGCTGGTTGGCGTTGTAGTCGCCGACGTCGGCCACCGTCGCCGTGTTGGCCACAAGGTTGTTGGCACAGGTGGTGGCCGCAGAGACGTCAGGGACGTCCTTCGAGTCGCACACCGTAATCTTGACGGGATGTCCCTTGATGCCGCCCGAGGCGTTGATTGCGGCAGCAGCTGCCTCGGCGCCCGAAGCAACCTCGCCTGACGGCGTGGAGCTCGTGATCTCAGCGATCACGCCCAAGTTGATCGGCGTGCCCTTCAAGCTTGATGTCGTGGTGGTTGGCGACGAGCTGTTGCTGCTACACGCAGCGGCCAGCCCTGCCGTGAGTACCAGCACCACTGGTACTGCAAGGGTCCGGAGACTCTTCATCGTTCATTTCCCCCTCTTGTTTGTGTTGATCGTGGCGGCATGAAGAGCATGTGCCCTTCTCCGCTTTCCCCCCATTAGCAACCCGACTGCGAGTCAACCCTTGCACCCATCGGGACGTTCTTGTTTATACCACGTCAAACTTTGGGGTGCGAAGAATAGCGACTCAGTCGATTCGACCAAACGGGTGGTCGTTACCTTGTTCTAGCCCTCGAACTTTCGCTCGTGCAGGTCGCCGAGCGTGTGTGCCTTTGCTTCAGTGCACTGCGCCTCTCGCGCTGCGTGGTTGCTGCACCTCTACGCGACTCCGAGGAAGCGGGCGAGGTTGTCCCGCATGATCTTGCGAACGTCGCCATCGTCGAGACCCTTGAGCGTCAAGACGTACTGCATGGGGTCGGGGATGCCCTCCGAGTGTGGGAAGTCCGAACCGAAGACGAGCGAGTCCACACCGAGCTCGTCCATCGCCCGATGGACGTTCTCCTCCGGGAACGGGGCGATGACGCAGCGCTCCTTGAAGACCGACGACGGCCGACCGGCGAGCTGACCCCACTTGGGCTTGCGGCCGAGCATCATGGCGTGGTCCATCTTGCGCAGCAGGTAGGGCAGCCACACGGTGCCGAACTCAGCGATCAGCACGTTGATCTTCGGGAACCGACCGAAGAGGTTGTGGAACATCATCGCCGTGACGGTGTCCATGATCGGACGGTCGCCCCAGTAGCTGACCCACTGGAAGCCGTTGAAGTCTTGGTAGCGAGCCTCGGGGTCCTCGCTCCACTCAGCGCCGTAGCGAGAGTAGGGGGCGCCCAGGTGGACGGCCACGCGGGCCTCGGCCTCGTTGACGCGCTCCCAGAACGGGTCGAAGTACGGGTCGAAGGGAGAGCGGCCGTTCCACGCGGGACCGGGGTTGAGGTCGATCATCTTGGCACCGCGATCGAGCGAGCGCTCGAGCTCGGCGACGGCGTAGTCGACGTCCAGGAGGGGGATGGGCACCGGGACGATGATGCGGCCCTCGTGAGCGAAGCCCCAGTCTTCGAAGAGCCAGTCGTTGTACGCACGGTTCACCGCGTAGCCGGCCTCGACGTCACCACGGTTGAACGCGCTCTCCCAGCCCGTCCCCACGGCGTGCAGCACGGCCAGGTCGACGTTCTGCACGTCCATCAAGGTGAGTCGCGGGTCCTTGAGCTCAAAGGCGGGGCGCATCGCGCTGTACTTCTCGACGAGCTGCTCGCGGCTGAGCTGGTCGAGATCCTTCATCGGGTTGAGCTTGTTGAGCATCGCGCCCGGGATCGGGATGTTGCCCTGCATCTCGGGGAGCACGCTGAGATCGACGCCACCGTGACCGCCCTCAGGCTGGGTGTGCACACCGATGGTCTTGCGGTCGTGGTCGAGTTCGTCTTCGTCCTCGAAGGTGAGCATGTGCGGCTCACCGGGAAGCCAGGCGCGCTCCTCCATCTCGGGCGAGAGGAAGCGCGACGGAGCGTCGTAGGGCGCGTAGAGGTGGTGGTCGGCGTCGAAGATCCCGTAGGGCAGGCGTCTGCTCGAGCTCCGCTACGTAGATCCCTCGGGTGCCGACCTGGGTTCCATCAGACATGGTGATTCCTCCTCAAGTGCCTCGAGCCCTCGAAGCACTTACTAATTGTACGCAGTTTAACTTCAAATCCGCAGGGTGTGCCAGTCGTCACGCCGAACCTGTCCAGCTGCGCGCCTCGCGCAGGACCTCGTTGAAGGGTTTGTTCGAGTCATAGCTGGGCTCACGAGGGAGTCCCAGCACCTTCTCGCTGATCGAGTTGCGCTGCATCTCGTTGGAGCCTCCAGCGATCGACCAGACCCTGCTGTTGAGGTACTCGATGCCCACGCGCTCGCCTTCGGCGTCGCCGGGCTCCCAGGAGAGCGGAGACACCTTGGCCGAGCTCCATGATCTGACGAGCACGAATGGGATCGTGGACCCCGGCCGCCAGCTTCCAGTAGGAAGCGATGCCTGCTGCCGGCTTGTCGCCGGATCGCATCAGACCGGAGATGCGGTCGCCCAGCTTGACGCGCACGTAGTCGTTGACGTGGATCTGGCCGATGAGCTGGCGAGCCACGGGATCCTTGGAGCGACCAACCCGTTCAGCCAGCTGGACCAGCTTGGGGTCGACGCCGGTGTCGACGGGAGGCAGGAACGATGGATCGTCACGACCTGAGCTCCGCTCGATGAGCAACATGGTCTGCGTGACCGACCAACCTTGGTTCAGCTCTCCGATCATGTCGCTCTCAGGTACGACCACCTCGTCGAGGAACTCTTGGCAGAACTCCGCTTCGCCGCTGATCTCCCTGATCGGCTGGACGGTCACGCCGTCGGCCTTGAGCGAGACCGCGAACCAGGTCAGCCCCCGGTGCTTCGGCGCGTCCCAGTCGGTCCGTGCCAAGCACATGCCGTAGTCGGCGTAGTACCCGCCACTGGTCCAGATCTTCGACCCGGTGAGCACCCACTGCTCACCGTCCTTGACTGCTCGAGTGGTGATGCCAGCCAAGTCGGACCCCGCACCGGGTTCAGAGAACAGCTGCACGAAGAGCTCCTCGCCGGAGAGCATCTTCGGGATGTGCCGCTTCAAGAACTCATCGGAGGCGTGCTTGAGCATGGTCTGAGCACAGGCGCCCAAGCTGGTGCCGCCGGCCACACCCAGGTTCGGCATGCGGAAGCTCCGTGCCATGGTGCCGAAGGCGCGCTGGTACTCCATGGGAAGGCCCTGGCCGCCGTAGGCGACAGGCCAGCTGATGCCGGCGTACCCGGCTTCGTAGACCTTCTTCTGCAAGGCGCGAGCCGGCAAGAAGTCCTCGGGCGTGCTGTGCCCGACGCCGCGGACGCGCAAGGGCTCGCGCGGGTCCTTTGGCTCCAGGTTCTGCTCGAGCCAGCTCTTGGCCTCCGCCAGGTACTCCTCGAGGTCGGGTGTGGCGCTCATGGGCGTCCCTTCAGGTCAAGTCACGTCTCAGATCCCTTCGAGCTGGCAGATCCGCTCACGGTGGAAGGCAGCCGGCCCGTAGAGCGAGGCGTCGGTGGTGAGCCGTCGCAAGAAGAGATGGAAGTCGTGCTCCCAGGTGTAGGCGATGCCGCCGAAGTTCTGCCAGCATGCGTGCGCCAGCTCAACGGCGGCGTCGCTCACGAAGGACTTGGCGATGCTGGCAACCTCAAGGCTGGCCTGATCGCCGACTTGGACGGCCTTGACCGCGGCGGTGGCGGCGGCCTTGCTCATCTCGAGGTTGAGGCTGGTGTCGGCGAGCTGGTGCTTGATCGCTTGGAACGAGCCGATCGGCCGACCGAAGGCGATCCGGTCCTTGCTGTACTCCACGGTGAGCTCGAAGAGGTGGTCCATCGCGCCGACGCACTCGGCGGTGCTCAGCACCGAGGCCAGCGCGAGCTGGCGATCGAACGCAGCGGACGCGGTGGTCGGGCGTGCCGACCTGCGCTCCTGGGCCGAGCTCCACGCCTTCGAACCTCACGTCATAGAGACGTCTCGTGAGATCGAACCCTTCGACGGCGCTGACCGTCACGCCTGGGGCATCCGAGGCCACGAGGAACTGGGCGAGGCCGCCGGACCCCTCAGCCGTGGCGAGCAGCCAGGAGGCATCGCCGGCCTCGACCACGAGCGTCTTGCGCCCGTCGAGGCGAAACCCGTCGCCGTGCGCCTGCCAGGCCAGACCTGCAGCCCCCTGACCAGGCTCCGCCGGGTCCGGCGAGTGCCCACGACGCACCAGCCTCGCCCGAGACGAGCGAGCCCACGATCTCGGAGCGATCACTGCCCGAGGAGTCGTTGACCAAGGCGTCGATGATCACGTTGGTGTCGACGAAGCTCCCCGGCTGGAGGAACCAGCCCCGGACCTCGGCGAGCACCGCTGCGTCGGCGACGCCCTCCCCCGAGATGCTCCCGCCGCCAAGCGCTTCTGGGGCCAGCAGAGCGAACCAACCGAGCTCGGCACCCTGGCTCCGATACGCCTCGTCAGCCCCGTCGCCCGAACCGACGAGCGCACGGACGCTGCTCAGAGGCAGACTCTTCTCGATGAAGCGTTCGGTCGTCTCTCGAAGCAGGTGCTGGTCATCGCTCAGCAATGGATCCATGCATCGTCCTTTCGGGCACTTGGGGGACCACACCGCCGGCGCCCGTCAGATTTGTACTAAGCATAATAACCGTAGGTCGGGGGGCTTGCTTCGGCCCGCCCTGAGAGAAGCCCAGCAAGGGCGGAACAGTGGAAGGTAGGCAGTAATGGCTGGTTTTGATGCATTTCGCTACGACGGCAAGCGCGTCTTGGTCGTCGGTGGCGCCACAGGGATGGGAGCCGCTGCCGCGCAGACTGTGGCCGACGCGGGCGCCGAGGTGACCGTGTTCGACATCGCTCCCGTGACCTACGCCGGCGTCACCGCCGTCGAGGTCGACGTGCGCGACAAGGCGGCGCTCGACGCGGCGCTCGACGGACTCGAAGGGACGATCGACGCGCTGTTCTGCGCTGCGGGCATCGCGGACAGCCCCGACGTCATGAAGGTCAACTTCATCGCCCACCGCCACACCATCGAGCGCCTGATCGAAGCGGGCAAGCTGGGCCGTGGCTCCGCGATCTGCATGATCTCCTCGGTGGCCGGCATCGGCTGGGAAGCATCGCTCCCGACGCTCATCGACTTCCTTGCGTCGCCAGACTTTGAAGCGGCTGACAAGTGGGTGGCCGCTCACGAGGGCACGAACAACTACATGTTCTCCAAGCAGGCCATGAACGCCTACGTCTCGCGCATCTCCTATCCCTTCGCATCCAAGGGAATCCGGATCAACGCCATCTGCCCCGGACCGACCGACACGCCGCTCGCCCGTGCCAACGGCTGGCTTGACGAGTTCGGCGCGGACTACCGCGAGGCGACCGGTCAAGCGACACCGCTCCAGCCCTCGCAGCAGGGCAACACCATGGTGTTCTTGAACAGCGATGCCGCGAGCGGCATCAGCGGCGTCAACCTGCTCGTCGACACCGGACACGTCATGAGCTCGATCGGCGGCACCTGGGAGCCAGGTGCACCCGTGATCGAGTTCCTCATGACGGCCCAAGCGATGGCCGCCCCCTGATCGACGGCCTCCCGAGAGGCCGTCACCGCACAGCACAGCGCCGACAGCTACTGGTTGACGGTGTAACCACCGTTCACGGGATAGGTCTGTCCTGTGATCCATGAGCCGCGGTCGCTCGCCAGGAACGTGATGACCCCGGCAACGTCGTCGGGTGTGCCGAGTCGGCGGGTGATGTAAGCCTTCTTCTGCTTGGCCAGGCGCTCCGCCCACTCCTCGGACTCTTCAGCCATCTGAGCCAACCCGATGGTGTCCACGGTGCCCAGTGACACGCAGTTGGCCGTGATCCCGTGAGACCCGACCTCTTTGGCGATTGCTCTCATGAAGCCCGCCGCCCCTGCCTTGGCTGCGGCATACGGTGCCATGCGAGCCTCACCGACCCGGCCGGCCTCGGAGACCACGGTGATCACGCGCCCCGATCCGGCTTCGAGCATGTGTGGCAGCACGACGCGGGTGCAGTTCATGACGCCGAAGAGGTTGACGGCGAAGTAGCGATCCCACTCATCAGGCTCGGTCTCTTGGAAGCGGCCCACGCTGACCGAGACGCCGGCGGCAGGAGGTCCGGCGTTGCCAGCGTTGTTGACCAGGATGTCCACGCCTGGTGCCTCGGCGAGGGCCGTGCGCACGGCGTCGTAGTCGGAGACGTCGAAGGGGCACGGCGCGGCTTGGCCGCCCACATCGGTGATCTCACCCGCGACGGCCTCGGCGAGCGCCGGATCGAAGTCGTTCACCAGCACGTGGGCTCCCGCCTGGGAGAAGGCCAGCGCGGTGGCCCTTCCCACCCCGTGGCCGGCGCCGGTGATGAGGCCCACCTGGCCGCTCAGATCGATGTCGTAGGTCATGGGCTGCTCCGGGTCGCTCGTGGCTCCGTCAGAGGGGCCTGCTGGCCCGTCCGATCTGCCCGCCTTGCATAGCAGAGTTTGACAACGCCCAAGAAAGCCAAATCCCTCTCACAGATGCTCTGGAGCGCCCTGTGCTCCCCCTCGCACGCCTTGTCCCGCTTGAAGCGGAACTGCTAGCACTTGGGCTACGTCGAACAGCAGAGCGGGGGACGATGTCGAGCACGAAGCGGTTCAAGGTGGTCCAGTGGTCCACTGGCAACATCGGCCGACGCTCGCTTCGAGCGGTCCTCGACCACCCTGAGATGGACCTCGTCGGGCTCTACGTCCATGGAGAGGACAAGCGCGGCCGCGATGCGGGCGAGCTCTCGGGAGGTGAGCCCGTCGGCATCCTCGCCACCAGCGACATCGACGAGATCTTGGGTCTCAGTGCGGACTGCGTGCTCTACATGCCGCTGCGCGCCAACCTCGACGAGGTGTGTCGGATCCTCGAGTCGGGCGCCAACGTGGTGACCACGTGCAGCGACTTCCACCGACCAGACAGCATGAAGCCCGCCGAGCGAGCTCAGGTCGAAGCAGGCCTGTCGGCGAGGCGGTTCCTCGCTGCACTCGACCGGCTCCTCCCCGGGCTTCATCACCGAGGCGCTCCCGCTCGTGCTCACCTCCATCGAGCGACGCCTCGACTGCTACACCATCACCGAATCCGCCGACTGCTCGTCGCGCAACTCTCCCGACATGCTCTTCACCATGATGGGCTTCGGTCGCCAAGCGGAAGATTTCGACCCGAGGCGGCTCGAGCGCTACGGCACCGGCACCTTCGGCGCCTCGATGGGCGTCGTGGCCGACGCACTCGGCCTCAGCTTCGACAGCGTCGAGACGACCGCTGAGGTCGCCGTCGCCACCAAAGACGTTGAGATCGCCGCTGGGCTGCTCAAGGAGGGCACCATCGCCGCCCAGCGCTTCATCGTCTCAGGCATGCGTGACGGCCGAGTCCTCATGCGCTTCATCGCCTCGTGGTACCTGACCGAGGCGATCGAGCCGGCGTGGGAGCTTCGCCCGACGGGGTGGCACGTCTCGGTCGAGGGTGATCTCCCTCTCGAGGTGAGCATCGGCTTCCCCGTTCCACCCGAGAGGTGGGCAGAGACTTCCCCGGGGATCACCGCGTTCCGCCCTGTCAACGCGCTGGCCTCCGTGGTCGCGGCTGAGCCTGGCATCCGCACGACGGGCGATCTGCCTCAGGTCATCGCGCACTTCTGAGCATCGAGCGCCCGAGGCCGACGTGAGGCTGTCCGGCGACGATCAGGAGAATTAGACGCAGCCCACATAATCGAGAAACTGTGGTAGCCAAGGACCTGGCAACAGCGGGGCTGGACCCCTCTGTGCGGCGATCGGGGGAACCATGACCTATTCAGTGATCCAGTGGGCAACCGGTGTGATCGGCACGGAGGCCGCCCTCGGCGTCGTCGGGCACAAGGACCTCGAGCTCGTCGGAGCGTGGGTCTCCTCGGACGCCAAGGACGGCAGAGACGTCGGTGAGATCTTGGGCATCGATCCGCTCGGCTTCACCGCCACCCAAGACAAGGACGCGCTGCTCGCGTCGGCGGCGGACTGCGTCAGCTACATGCCGGCTCGCACCTGGGCCGTCAACCCCATGGACTCCTTCGGTCAGCTCTTGGAGATCCTGCGGTCGGGCAAGAACGTGGTCAGCCTCTGGTGGCCGACGCTCATCTACCCCAAGGCGGTCAGCGACGAGGTCTACGACGCCCTCCAGCAGGCGTGCCTCGACGGAGGCTCGAGCTTCTACTCCCAGGGCATGGACCCCGGCTACGGCAGCGCTGGACTTGCCCTCGCTGCCCTCGAGCTCAGTCGAGGGGTCACGACCGTCAACACCTTTGAGTACTTCAACAACGGCAGCTGGGAGGGCCCTGACGTGGCCATGTTCTTCGGCTTCGGCAAGGAGAACGTCGATGAGACCCCCATCCTCTTCCCCGGGGTGACGGCCAGCTATCACGCCACGACGCTCCACCTCATCGCCGCAGCGATGGGCGAGGAGATCGAGGAGATCGTCGAAGAGCACAGCGTCGGCTACGCCGACGAGACCTTCGACGTCCCCGCCGGGCACATCCCCAAGGGCACCATCTCCATGGTCAACTACCAGGTGAAGGGCCTGATCGGCGGCGAGCCTCGCTTCATCCTCAACCACATCGAGACGCTGCGCGACGAGGACTTCCCGGCCAAGGGCTTCCCGGGCAGCGGCTATCGGGTCGAGGTTGAGGGCGACGCCAACGTGTCACTCGAGCTGGTCATCGACGCGCCCAACACGCCCCGAGGTGTCTACGACGGCGTGGCGATCGTGACGGCGATGAGCGTCGTCAACGCCATCCCGGCGGTCTGCGAGGCGCCGCCCGGGGTGCTCTCGCTGATCGATCTCAAGCGCTTCGCGTCAAAGAACCTCCGCGCCCTCTGAGCCGAGCCGACCTCTCTCAGCTCGAGGCTTCCTTCGCCTGCATCTCGGCCATCATCTTGTTCACGTGGGGCAGGTCGGGGAGGCTCGGCCGCCCGCCCTTGAGCTCATGGAAGTTGTCGTGCTTGAGCAGCCACACCGTGTGCTCGAGGAGCTCGAGGGCCTCGTCGTCTGACGGCGGCTCGCTGATGACCGGACCGAACATGGCCCGACCCTCACCTTCGCCGAGGCGAAGCGTGGGGACGCCGAAGGCGCCCGTCTCGGCTACCAGGCCGTCGTGCTCGTCGAGCACTTGCTTCCAGGTGGCGTCGTCGCCCAAGGCCTGCTCGCAGAGAGCCGGATCGAGCTGCGCCTCGACCAGGGCGGCACGGATGACCTCAGGATCAGAGAGGTCCTCGAGGTCGAAGAAGTAGCGCCGGCTCACCGCTGGCGTAGAAGCGACCACAGGCCGCGTGGCCCTGGGTGTCTCGCACCAGCACCGCCGTCCGAAGGGCCGGTGCCGACTTCGACGGAACCGGGTCGAACTCCTCGTGCGCGCCCTCGAAGTTGTTGAGCTCGAGGCAGAACACACCCCAGCGCAGCTCGACGTGGCCCAGCGCTTCGAGGCGAAGCGCCCAGCGAGAGGTCTGATAGCACCAGGGGCAGCGAGGATCGAAGGAGAACTGGATGCGCTCTGTCATCTCGCCATCTTACGAGGCGACCTCTCAGGAGCGATCGGCTCGAGGCCCGGCCGTTGACGCCCTCTCGCAGGCCTCGTTAGCCTCGCCTCGTCGGCGCTCCGTGCCGACAGGGGGGTCCAGATGCCAGAGCTGCCGACTCAGAACGCCGCGCTCCGTTGACGTCGCCCGAGGTCACCGGGCCCGACGCCTCAGAGCCAGATGCGATGGAGATCCTCCGGGCCAAGCGTGGCGAGGGCTGGGAGTGGAACAGGATCCAAGCAGATCCGTGCCCTCAGTGCGGCGACGACCCCGCCTCCGTCGACCCGGCGGCGCTCGGGGCGCTCGTCGTCCAGCGAGCAGACGCCTGGCGGGGGTTCTTGGTCACCGCTGACGACGCGTACCTCCGGACCTGCCCTGAGCCAGGGGTGTTCTCACCACTCCAGTACGCGGCCCACGTGCGGGGGATCCTGACCGTCTACACCGATCGGATGGTCCTGGGCCTCGACGAGGAGAGCCCGGTCGTCCCGCTCTTCAACCCCGGCCAAGCCGAATGGGACAGCTACAACCTGCTCACCCGCGACGAGGTGGCCGGCGAGATCGAGGCGCAGGGGCGCCGCCTGGCGGCGACCATCGACGTCGCCTACCCAGCGGGGTGGGCCCGAGAGGTGATCAACGACCGGGGCGTCTACGGCGTCTACACCTTCACGGTCGGAGGCCTGGCGTGCAACGCCACGCACGAGACCTACCACCACCTCCTCGACGCCACCGGCACCCTGCAGGCGGGCTCATGAGCGACGATCGCTCCAGCAACCGCTCCGAGAGCCGCTTGGCAGATCTTGAGGCGCGGCTCCGGCTGGTCGAGGACCAGCTCGCGCTCCATCGCCTCATCAACACCTGGGGGCTGGCTGCCGACACCGGCAACGCGGAGGCGGCAGCCTCGCTCTTCGCCGACGACGGCGTGCTCGAATCGGACCTGAGCTACCTCGTCGGTCCTGACGCCGTGCGCTCGATGATCAACTCCGAGGGTCAGCAAGCCCTCATCGAGCAGGGCTCAGCACACATCCCCGCCTTCCCTGTGCTCGAGGTCCACGGTGACGAGGCGAGCGCCAGCGGTTACACGACGGTGTTCCGCCACACCGAGGTGGGCTATGAGATCTGGCGGGTCTCGGCGAACCACTGGACGTTCCGGCGCACGCCCGAGGGCTGGCAGCTCACCAAGCGGACCAACCACGTCATCGACGGCGGCAGCGAGGCGCTCGAGCTGCTCGCCAGGGCCTTCGACCACGGAGGGTGAGGCTGCTCGTCTTCAGGGGCGAGCCGCCGCAAACGCCCGCAGCTCACGTGCGACGTCTGGTCCGGAGGCGTTGTACATCACCTCGGCGTAGCCAGCGTCGCTGATGGCTTGGAGCTGGTCTCGGATCTCGGGTGGCTCACCGACCATCGTGGCCACGTCGATGTGCTCGAGGAGCCGCTCGTCTCGCTCCGTCAGGTGCGTGACGTGCCCCTCAAAGGTCAAGAGGTGCCGCTCCTCCTCAGGTGCGAGCGCCTCGATGGCCTCGCGCCACTGACGCCCGCCCGCCATGGCGTCGACCTGCTCCGCGCCTCCGATCGAGTACGCGGTGTGCCAGCCCATCACTCGCCACGGTCCGATCGCCTGACGGACCCGTGAGGAGGCTCGGTCCTCACCCGGGTCGAGGACGGTGCCCGAGACCATGGTGGCGGTGGGCAGACTCGGATGAACCGGCCCGCCGATGGTCCCCTCAGCCACGTCGGGGGCTCGCTCGTTGCCTCGTGGACCCAACACGCTCAGCCAGAGCGGGATCTCGAGGGGTCGGGGGGCCGCCAGCTCGAGGGGCGTGGAGCATCCGAGCGGGCTTGCCCTCGAGGATCACCGTCTCGCCCGCCAAGAGCCCTCGAACGGCCTGGACGTAGGTGAAGAGCCGATCCAAGCTGATCGGCTTCTGCCCGAGCGTCTTGCGCGAGGTGTAGCCGGTGCCGAAGGCAGCTCGCAGCCGTCCTCCTGAGAGCCGCGCCACCGTGGCCAGGCCAGACGCCATCGCCATCTCCGAGCGCTGCGAAGGGATGAGCACAGCGGTCGAGAGCCCGATCGTGCTGGTGCGCTCTGCGGCCAAGGCCAAGTGGACGAAGGCGTCTTCCCACAGTGGCGCCGAGTCGAAGATCCAGACGCGGTCGTAGCCCAGCTCCTCGGCCAGAACCGCCAGCTCAGCGAACTCGGGACCGGGGGGCAACCCACAGGAGAGCTCGAGAGCGCTCACCGATGCCACCGTCCTCGTGCGTCGTCGTGCTCGTGCTGCTCGCCCACCGGTGCCCCCTCGTCGCGCTCGATGGACAGGCCAGCGAATGCCGGCTCACGGCGCGCACTGCTTTGATCATGCCAAAGCGAGCGCGAGCGCCGCGGGCTCAGGTCGAGCTGATCTCGCCTGGCGGCACGGTGGCCTCGGCCACCGGGGTGTGGGTGGAGCGGACCACGCCGCCCGAGCGCTCCGCCGTGATGGCGAACGCCGTCAGCGAGGAGGTCGCATCGAGCGTGAACGGCACGGTCTGAGGATCGTTGCCGAGCACACCGAGCGAGATGGCTCGACCGTCGATGACGCCCCAGAGCTGGTAGGTCTCCTTGTCCGAGAGCGACGCCAGCGTGCCGTTGACCAAGAAGGCCTGGCCCGAGGGCTGCACGACGAGCACGGCGGCAGCCTTGCCTGAGCTCGAGCTGCCGGCCAGGGTGATCCGCTTGGAGTTCGGGTCGAGCAGGGCAGTCTGAACCGCTCTGGTGATGCCCGTCTTCGTGCTGAGCGCGCTCAGCTGGTTGACCTTGCCCTGGAGGTGGTTGACCTGGGCGCCGGCGAACAGCGCCAGGGCCACGGCGACGGCGGCGACGCCCAGCGTGACGCGCATCGCCCAGCTGACCCGACGACCCGATCGCTTCGCGCGCTCGCGTGAGAGGTCAGCGACCGGAGAGCCCACCAGGGGCTGCTCCTCTCCGGGGCTCCCCGTGTTCGCAGCGATCGAATCCCACAGGCCAGCGGGCGCTTCTCCCCCCACCCCGCTCAGCAGACCAGCCATCTCATAGTGCTCAGCCAGCTCGGCCGCGCAGCGGGGGCACTCCTCGACGTGCGCTTCGACGGCACGAGCCTCATCGGCATCGACGGCGTCGAGCGCATAGGCACCGAGCAGCTCGGCGATCTCATCGTGTGTCACTGCACCTCTCCTATGGGCTCACCTTGCAGGTGGTGCAGGGCGGCGCGCATGCGCTTCAGGCCCGCCCTGATCCGACTCTTGACCGTCCCCTCGGGCTCGCCTTGCCGCTCGGCGATCTCACGGTAGGTGAAGCCCTCGAAGTAGGCGAGCTCGATGGCCGAGCGCTCCCGCTCCGGCAAGGTCTCGAGCGCGGTGCGCACCTGGTCGGCGGCGGCGAGGTCCCAGACGTGGCGCTCGAGGTCGTAGCCCTGGTTCGCCGTCTCACGGGCGCTGCGCTCCTCACGAGCGACCCTGGCCGACTCCGAGCGGATCTGATCGACCGCACGGTTGTGCGCGATGGCGTTCAAGTAGCTGCGCAGCCCTGCGCGCGAGGCGTCGAAGCGCTCGGGCTCTCTCCAGAGCCGCAAGAACACGTCCTGGGTGATCTCGTCAGCCAGCGCGTCCGAGCGCACGACCCGCTTGGTCAGCGCCCAGACTGCACCCCCGTGCCGGCGATACACCTCGGCGAGGGCGGGCTCTTGATAGCGGCCGATGGCCACCACGAGGGCGGCGTCGCTGGCGGTCTCGAGATCGATCATCACTCCCTCTACGGAGCCCGCTTCTCCCTGGATGACAAAACTTCGGCGCCAAGAAATCTTCCCACGTTCGTCATCCAATCGCGGCTTCGCTCCGAATACCCCTCGATGACCACCACACGACAGTCCAGAAGCCCCAAACGCCGACTGGCTCTCCTCCTCGGAGCGCTCGCCCTGCCGGTCGCCCTCGCCGCTTGCGGCTCGTCGATGAGCTCAGGCTCGAGCGCCGGCACGTCGGGCACCGGGTCGTCGAGCACGCCAAGCGTGTCCGCCCACCCCGCCATCACCATCAGCAACTTCATGTTCAGCCCGATGCGGATCACGGTCAAAGAGGGGGCGTCCGTGATGGTGACGAACAAGGACAACGTCACCCACACGCTCACCTCGACGAACGGAGCCTTCAACACCCACAACATCCCGGGCTCCTCGACGGTCAGCTTCACCGCTCCCATGAAGCCCGGGACCTACACCTACATCTGCTCGATCCACCAGTACATGACCGGAGCGATCGTCGTCCAGAAGTGAGCCGCACTCGACTCGTCTAGCTGTCCCATCAATCCAATCCCCCACCAGGAGGTAGTACCCATGACACCGCAACCGAAGGGTCTCACCGAGATCGATGAGCACAAGCTCCTCGACCTCGTTGAAGAGTCAGCTGATCTGCACGCTGACTCGATGCGAGGCATCGCCGAGCCTCTCGACGAGATGGTCGAGCTCGACCATGAGCGTCGCCTCGAGCAGCCTGACCCCGACGAGACGAGCGCCTTCACCCGCGCTCGAGACGCCCAGCTCACGAAGGCCTTCGGCGGCAAGATGCTCGTTGCCGCTGGCGCTGGAGCAGCGCTCGTGGGTCTCATGTCGACCGACGCCTTTGCGTCCTCGCCCACCAACGTCCAGATCCTGCAGACCGCAGCATCGATCGAGAACCTTGCGGTGGCCACCTACGGCGTCGCCCTCACGCTCCCGTTCATCGGCGGCACCGAGGCCAACCCGGTGGTCAAGACCTTCGCCACCATGACCATGAGCCAGCACCAGCAGCACGGCCAGGCGTTCAACGCAGCCATCGCTCGCCTGGGCGGCACGAAGCAGACCAACCCCGATCCTGCACTCCTGGCGGTGGTCAACCAGGCCAAGCCGGGCTTGACCAGCGCCGGACCCGTCGTGGCCCTAGCGCTGGAGCTGGAGCAGGGTGCGGCGGAGACCTACGTGGCCAACGTGTCGGCTCTCACCGACAACAACGCCCAAGCGCTCACCGCCAGCATCATGGGTGTCGAGGCGCAGCACGCTGCGATCCTCCGTGCGGTCCAGGCTCTTGTCGAGGGCAACGATGCCGCCGACATCACCTTGCCGCCTCCGGTCGCCTCGTTGCCTGCTGCGGCAGGCTCCGTCGGCTTCCCCGATGCGTTCTTCCCCACCAACCAGGCTCGACCTGCAACTGAAGGAGCAGTCAAGTGACCAACGAAGAGCAGAAGCCTCAAGAGCTCGGGATCTCCGAAGCTGAGCTGACGGCCATGACCAGCGACTTGGACCAGATGCACCGGGACGCGTCGCTGCCCACGCTCACCGAATCGGTGGACGAGTGGGTGAGCGCCAACAAGGACGAGGAGGCCAAGAGCGCGAAGGGTGGCGCCAGCCGTCGCACCTTCCTCCTCGGGACAGGAGCTGCCGCCGTGGGCGGCTTGCTCCTCGCCGCCTGCGGCTCGTCGAGCTCGAGCTCGACGACCACCACGGCCGCTGGAGGCGCCACCGGAGCCAAGTACCCGGCCAACCTGACCGGAGATCTCAAGGTCGCCGCCCTGGCCGCCAGCTTGGAGAACCTCGCGGTGTACACCTACACCGCGGGGATCGCGGCAGCGACCGCCGGCAAGCTCGGCACCGTGCCGCCCGCCATCGTGAGCTTCGCCACGACGGCGCGCAGCCAGCACATGGATCACGCTGCGGCGTGGAACGCCGTGCTGACCGGAGCGGGCAAGACCAAGGTGACCGAGACCGACCCCGTGCTGACCCCGGTGATCCAGAAGATGTTCGCCAAGGTCACCGACATCACGGGATTGGCCGAGCTGGCCCTCGAGGTCGAGGAGGGAGCGGGTGCCACCTACCAAAGTGGGATCGGCGCACTGACGTCTCCCAAGGGCGTCGCTGCGGCGGCGAGCATCCAGCCGGTTGAGCTCCAGCACGCAGCGATCCTGCTCTTCGTGCTGGGCCAGTATCCGGTGCCAAATGCGTTCAGCCCGACGAGCAACGCAAGGCCGCTCACCGACCTGAACACCTGAGAAGCACCCCCTCCTCAGGGCGGAGAGACCCAGGGTCTGGCCACGGTCAGATCCTGGGTTTCTTTTCGCGTAATCGGGTAATCAGATGATCCACGACGTCGCTGGCGACGTATCACTTCCATGACTGCGACCAATGACACCCTCTTCCGCCGATCAGAGCGGCTCGAGGTCTCTGACCTCGACTTTCATGCGTTCGCTGAGGTGCCCCTCGACGACGACGCGCTGCGCTGTCTGCGCTACATGCACGACGTGGAGCACCACACCATCTGCTATCTGCGTGACGTCCTCGTCACCAGAGCGCACGCCGACCCGGAGATCACGGCGTTCCTCTCCTGCTGGGTCTATGAGGAGCTCTGGCACGGCGATGCCCTCGGCCAGGTCCTGGCCGCCCATGGAGAAGCAGGTGGCGACGAGCGCATCGCACCCTTGCGCAAGGCGCTCCCCAAGCGCGACAAGCTCCGCCCCCTGACCTTCAACCTGGCCTCCGCTGCCACGCGCCACATCGTGGCCGTCCAGATGGCGTGGGGGGCCGTCAACGAGTGGACCACCCAAGCCGCCTACGCCCGCCTGGCGGCTCGGACCAAGCACCCGGTGCTCACCGAGCTGCTCAAGCGGATCATGAAGCAAGAGGGCCGGCACATCGACTTCTACTCCCGTCAAGCCCGAGACAGGCTGAGTGCGAGCAAGCGTGCCCGCAAGCTCACCCGCTATGCGCTCTCCCACTTCTGGGGACCCGTCGGCTCAGGCGTCATGCCCGATGAGGAGGTTGCCTTCATGGCCACCTACCTCTTTGGCGACGACGCCGGCCAGGCCGCCGCAGCGAGGGTCGACATGCAGATCGATCGCCTTGCAGGTCTCGAGGGCCTCGAGCTCTTGACGAGCTCCGCCCAAGCCAGCTGAAGGCCGAGCTCAAGGACCTCTCAAGATTCTCTGAGCTTTCGTCATCCACCTCGGCGACCGGCGACGTATCGCTTGTGATGGTCGATGACCGTCGAGCGTGAGGCGACAACCGGTCGCTGCGCATGAGCACTGGAGGCAGAGATGGTCGCAGAGATCTTCGGCATGGACGGCGTCATCGTCGTCATCGTGATTGCAGTGGTGCTGTTCGGCAGCAGTCAGATCCCCAAGCTGGCTCGTTCGCTCGGCTCAGCACAGAAGGAGTTCAAGAAGGGCATCGTCGAGGGCTCGACCGAGCAGAGCGCTCCCAAGGTCGTCATCGCCGAGGTCACACCCACCGACCGCTGAGACGAGAGCAGAGACGAGAGCAGAGACGACATGTTCCTCGACCCGATGAAGCTGCTGGTGATCTCTGTGGTCGCCATCATGGTGCTCGGCCCTGAGCACCTTCCGAAGATGGCGCGCAAGTTCAGCACCCTGCGCACCCAGCTGTCGATGGTGAACAAGCGACTGGAAGCTGAGGCGAGAGCGCTCGTGCCGGATCTCCCCGACATGAGCGGTCTCACCTCGGCCCTCCGCTCGCCGTCCGCCCTGCTTGATCACCTGTCTGCATCCGTCGAGACGCCAGAGTCTCCACCGCAGAACGCTGCCGTCGAGCCGACCTTCAACGCCGAGCCGAGCGCTCGACCGGCGCCCGTGATCGATCCCTTCGATCACTGGCCCCGCAGCCAGGTCGATGAGCCAGAGGCACTCCCGAGCCCGCCCGACCGCGACGCTGTCCGCGCCGCGTCGCTCAACTGAGAAGGTTGCATGAACCTCGGCACGATCAGGACGGCACACGCCGACGCCCCACAGCCGGTGGCGATGCCGCTCGGCGGCCACCTCCGAGAGGTCCGTCGCCGCTTGGGCTTCATCCTGATCGCCATGGCTGTCTCGGGCGTGGTGGCCTTCATTGCCTATCCCGCCATCCTCCACACGCTCGAGGCTCCTTATTGCCGCGTGAGCAACCACTGCCGTCTCTACGTCACCGGACCACTTGACGGCCTGGCCCTGCGGATCAAGATCGCGGCCTACAGCGCGCTGGCCATGTCACTCCCCGTCATCTTCTGGCAAGGCTGGCGGTTCATCGCTCCGGGACTGACTCGTAAGGAGAAGCGCTCCGTCCTGCCCTTCGTGGCTGTCTCGATCGTGATGTTCTTAGGCGGCGTGCTGATGGCCTACGCGATCTTCCCCCACGCCTTGAAGTTCTTAGGTTCCGTCGGGGGACCGTCGCTCGGCCAGCTGTACAACCCGGTGAGCTACCTGGGCCTGATCTTGGCCCTGATGCTGGTCTTCGGCATCACCTTCGAGTTCCCGGTCGTCCTGGTCGCGTTGGAGCTGACCCGAGTCGTCACCCCTCGCCAGCTGGCCAAGGTCCGCCGCTGGGCCATCGTGGCCATCGTCATCGTGGCCGCCGTGGTCACACCGAGCGGCGATCCGCTCTCGATGTTCGCCCTTGCGCTCCCGCTCTATGCCTTCTACGAGATCTCCATCCTCATCGGACGGATCGCCCTCCGAGAGCCCAAGACAACCCCGCTCGAGGTGTGATCAGGCGAAGGACAAGAAGCCTGAGGTGATGCAGAGTCCGAAGGCGTCGATGACCAAGAAGCCGACGATGACCAGGGCGACCACCGCGCCGGGCCACGAGCCAGAGCGCCTCGTCCTCGGCGTCGGCATGTACCAGTCGGGCAGCAACTCAGGTGACGAGCCGGCGTGGGGCGTCCATGGCACCGCGTCGGGATCGAGTGGCGCTCTCGGATCGGCAGCCAGGGCGAGGGCCTCAAGCTCCTCGTCGGAGATGAGCAGCTCGCTGGATCCTGCTGGATGGTCTTGCATCGCGTCCCCCTGATCTCACGGTCGATCTTGCCAGACCCGCTCGCTTCGAGCCGGTCGGGACCTCACCCACTTCTAGGCTTGCTCTGACGAGGGATGAGGAGCTCGCCATGCACAGGCCTTTGATCGCTGACCCCTCCACCCTGCTCAGGCGTCGCTGAGCCATGCACCCTCTCGTGGCCGCCAACGCTGCGGTCTGGATCGGCCGATCGCTGCGCGAGGCGTTCTACATGTTCTGGGAGACGCTCTGGGCGCTGATCTTGGGCTTCACGCTGTCCGGGGCCGTCCAAGCGCTCGGTTCGACTCGCGGGCTCCACGAGCGCTTGGGCTCACGGCGGCCGAGCTCGATCGCTCGAGCCACAGGTTTCGGCATGGTCTCGTCGAGCTGCAGCTACGCCGCGTCGGCCATGGCACGCTCGCTCGTCGCCAAGGGCGCTGACTTCACGACCGCCATGGTCTTCATGGTGGCGTCGACCAACCTCGTGGTCGAGCTCGGCCTGGTCCTGCTGGTGCTGATGGGCTGGCAGTTCCTCGTGGCCGAGTTCGTCGGTGGGCCGATCATGATCATCCTGCTCGCCGCCCTCGGCGGGCTCGCGCTCAGTGGCCCGCTCGTGAGCCAGGTGCGATCGAAGATCAAGCTCCAGCAGGTCGAGTCGAGAGCCGGGGTGAGCGACGAGCGCTCAGCCGAGCTGGAGGCCACCGCGCTGCGAGCCAAGCTCCGAGACCCGGCCGCGTTGGCCGACGCCTCAAGCTACGCCGTTGCTGACTTCACGATGCTTCGCCGCGAGCTGGTGGTCGGCTACGTGATCGCCGGCTTCTTGGCCGTCGTCGTGCCAGCCAGCGCGTGGAGCGCGCTGTTCCTCCATGGCCACGGTTTCTGGACCACGCTCGAGAACGCACTGGTGGGCCCGCTGATCGCCGTGGTCAGCTGCGTGTGCTCGATCGGCAACGTGCCCTTGGCTGCCGCCCTCTGGAGCGGCGGCATCTCCTTCGGCGGCGTCATCGCCTTCCTCTTCGCCGACCTGATCGCGCTCCCCCTGATCTTCATCTACGCCAAGTTCTACGGCTGGCGCCTCGCCCTCCGCCTCGTGGGCATCCTCTACGTCGTCATGGTCATCGCCGGCCTGCTGACCGAGCTGCTCTTCAGCTCCGTCGGGCTGATCCCCACCAACCGAAGCCTGACGCTGAGCTCCGAGCACCTCAGCTGGAACTACACGACGTGGCTCAACCTTCTCTTCCTTGTGGTGGCCGTGGCCGTCTGGTGGTTAGCGCGACACCAGACGGCCCTCGGTGGCGGAGCGGGCTACAGCATCGATCCGGTCTGCGGCATGCAGGTGCGCACCGCGCAAGCCCCCGCCAGTGCGCAGCACGGCGGCCATCGGTTCTCCTTCTGCTCCGAACGCTGCCGCGAACGCTTCGCGAAGGAGCCTGAGCGGTACCTGAGCGGCTCGAGCGGCTCGAGCGGCTCGAGCGGCTCGAGCGGCTCGAGCGAGGCTGACCAGCCCGAAGGTGCACCGCAAGTTGTCGCCACCGCCCGAGATCCGATCTGCGGGATGGAGGTCAGCGAGCACGGTGCCGAACACACACGGCATCGAGGAGCCACGACCTTCTTCTTCTGCGGACCAGGTTGCGCGCAGCGCTTCGACGAGCAAGCTCGCGAGGGGATCGGACCGCCTCCGGGCACCCCGGAGCACCGCTGAGCTCTGTGGGCGCGCCCCGGTACCATGAGGCCACATCCGGCCACCACCTTGGAGGACTGCCGTGAGGGATCGACGACGGACCTCGACGTCGAGCTTCGGCGTCTCGGGTCGCGAGAGCCACGACGCCTCCGGGTTCTACGACCGCTTCCGACCACCTGTGCTCTCCGACGACCGGTCGATCCCGACGCCTTCGACGATCGCCGAGCCCTTCCAGCTCGGTGACGCTCGGCACATGGACGCCGTCGAGAACGGCTCGGTGGCCCTGGTCGTCACCTCGCCGCCCTACTTCGCGGGCAAGGTCTATGAAGCCGAGCTCGAGCGAGACGGGGTGCCGGCGTCCTACCTCGAGTACCTCGAGCTGCTCACCGAGGTCTTCACCGAGTGCGTGGCCAAGCTCGAGCCGGGTGGTCGTCTCGCCGTCAACGTGGCCAACCTCGGCCGGCGCCCGTACCGAAGCCTCGCCGCAGACGTCATCTCGATCCTCGAGCGCGATCTCGGCTTGCTGCTCCGAGGTGAGATCGTCTGGCAGAAGGGTGAGGGAGCCAGCGGCTCGTGTGCCTGGGGCTCCTACCGCTCGGCGTCGAACCCCGTGCTGCGCGACGTGACCGAACGTGTGATCATCGCGTCGAAGGGCCGCTTCGACCGCTCCTTGAGCGTGAAAGATCGCTCGAACCAGCACCTGCCGCACGAGAGCACCGTGTCGACCGATGACTTCTTGGCGCTCACGTTGGACGTCTGGTCCATCCCGCCGGAGAGCGCTCGACGGGTCGGCCATCCCGCTCCGTTCCCCGTCGAGCTGCCCGCGCAGCTCATCCGACTCCTCACCTTTCGTGACGATCTCGTGCTCGATCCCTTCATGGGCTCAGGCAGCACCCTCGTCGCCGCCTCGATGCTCGGACGCCGCTTCGTCGGCTATGACCTCGACGCCGAGTACGTCGAGCTGGCGAGGGCACGGGTCGCCGATGAGGGAGCGCCGGTCGCCGACGACACCGACGGGCGCTCGTCCGGGGCGCGCTGCCTCGAAGCGCTCGTCGACGCCGGCTTCGTCGTCGAGGCCACCGGCAAGCGGGTGACGAAGACTGCGGTGAGCGTCGATGCGCTCGCCCGCGACCAGGCCGGCGTGCTCTGGCACGTCGAGTTCGGCGGCCCAGCCACAGCCCATCGACCGGGGCTCAGCCGCCCCGACGCGGTGTTCCGCTCTCTTGGCCGGCTGAGCGCGCTGCGCGGTCGACTGGGACCGAGCGCACCGCTGCTGCTGCTCACCACGGCAGCGCCTCCCTCAGGATCAGAGGCCGAGATCGTGCTGCGAGCGGCCGGATCGGCCCTGGTCACCGACGTGATCGACGTGACGGACCCCCTCGATCGAGCGCGCCTGGACGCCTACGCGGCGGGCAAGCCCTGGCCCCACGCCGGCTTCTGGAGCGAGGCTGAGCTCAGCTGAGAGCCGGCGGGGAGCCCTGGGGGGTGTCCTCCCGCTGGGAAGAGCGAGCCGATAGCCTGGGCACGGTCCCACCCATCAAGCGCCCTGTCGGATCTTGGCGCAGAGAGGCGACCGTGCTCCGAGTCTCTCGTCACATCGCCGTAGCCCTGCTCGTGGTCATCGGAGCGTTGAGCGCGCTCGAAGCGACACCCAGCCCCGCCGGGGCCACCAACCCTCCTGCTGTCCACGACGTCGTGGACTACGCCGGCGGGGTCACGGGCACGGGGCCCTGGGCCAGGGTCAACGCCAGCGTGCTGCCGGTGACCACCCAGCTCCTGCGCAGCCAGGTCAGCCTCACGGTCGCCGGGATCCAACACATCATCGGGCTCAACTCCGCCGGTCACGTGATCGACCTCTCGGCCGATGGTCCCGACGGCACCTGGCAGTCGACGGACGTGACCAAGCTCTCGAATGGTCCAGCGATCAGCTCGAACATCTCGGCGATCGCCACCTTCGGGTCCGCGATCAACATCTTCGGGATCGGCTCGGGCATCGGCATTGGACACCTGTTCGAGTACACCGCAGGCCTCAACGGGCAGCTCTGGAGCTACACCGACCTGACGGCCCAGCTCCACACGCCCAACCTCGTGACCTCGCCCACGATGACCTTTGACGCGAAGTCATCGCTCCGCGTCTTCTCGACCGACAGCTCCGGTGAGCTGATCCAGCTCCTGGCGAACTCGACGGGCTGGTCGATGCAGAACATCACCACCTCCTTCGGCGTGCCTGCCTTCTCGAGCGCCGTGACGACCACCGAGAGCGCCGGGACCCCGAGCGTGACCTGCGTGTTCGGCCTCAATGCCTCGCACCACCTGATCGAGGCGGCCAGCGGGGGGCCGCCCAGCCAGCGCTGGAGGGTCACCGACCTCACCACCACCCTCAACGCAGGCACCATGGCGGTCCGACCGACGGCATCGCTCGTAGATGGCCGAACCGTCGTCGCTGACGTCCAAGACACGGGCGCCGCGGTGCTCGCCACGTCGAACAGCTACGACTTCACCAGCCTGACCACCGCCAAGGCGCTCAACATCAGCGCGCTCTCAGGTGGCGTGCTGATGGCAGCCGTCGCTCCGGCGATCAGCCCCACCTCAACCGGGATCCTCGTTGCCGTGTCGTCGCAGAGCGGGGACCTCATGACGATCCAAGCGCCGTCGAACACCTCGGTCCGCGGCTTCGGAACCTTCACCGCCACCGACCTCAACGTGGGGCACGCCCTTGACTTCCTGGTCACGGGAGCTCCCTCCATCACGACCTCCTTCGGCACCATCCACATCGACGTCGGCACGAACAACCCGGGCACGCGCTCCGACGAGCTGCGGAGCGGCCAGTCGCTGCCCGTCGACATCTTGCTGACCTCGTCGAACGGCGTGTTCCACGCCGGTCTGAGCGAGCTCGGCGCCACGGTGGTGACCCAAGGCTCGGCCCCCATCTTCACCTCCAACACCAGCTCGCACAGCCCCTCGATGCTTCAGATGGGCACGGACGGAGACCTGCGTGCGCTCGCCACGGACGGCTCGGTCATCTGGCAGGTGGGGAGCCAGACCGGACCGAGCACTCGAGCAGTGCTCCTCCCCACTGGCGCGCTCGAGCTCGCGAAGGGCGGCACGATCGTGTGGACCTCGTCCTCGGGAGTCACCGATCGGATCCTCGCACTCGAGACCTCACAGCTGGGCACCGGCGAGACGCCCCCTGGGTCGAACTGCAACATCTACACCGCTGCCTTCGGGCGGGGCTATCCGTGCTCCGCGAACCGGGCAGAGGAGTGGTGCTCAGACTTCGCCAACTTTGCGTGGCAGTGGGCGGGAGCCAACGTGACGGGCATCTCGGCTTGGAGCTTCAACTTCGTGATCTACGGCGAGAACCACGGCACGTTCTTCGCGGGTGCCACCAACGACCCGCAACCGGGCGACGCCGTGGTCTGGGGCGACATGGGGTCGAGCTACGGACAGCACGTCGGCACCGTGGCCGCGGTCTATCTGGGGTACATCCGCGTCATCTCGGGCAACGACGGCAACGACTCGGTGGGTGAGAGCGACTTCTTCAACCCGGCCACCTCGACGATCAGCGGGTACCCCATCGTCGGCTACATCGCTCCTGTGGCCGGCGCCACGGGAGCGGCCCTTCGGACAGCCTCGCCCCTCGCTGCCACCCAGCGCGCCTACGCCACACCGACCCAGAAGCAGATCAACTCACAAGACGGCGGTCACTGAGACCCGTCGTTGCGCGAAGGTGGCTGGGTGCGACCGGGCGATCGATGGCGGGCTGCGACGCAGGGCTCCTTCTGGCTCGACGACCCCGCTCGGCCTGAGCCGCGCACCGGGCCGCTCACGGGGCTCGTCCACGATCTCGTCGTCATCGGTGGCGGCACCACTGGGTTGTGGAGCGCCCTTCGAGCCCTGGAGCGCAGCCCAGAGCGCTCCGTCGTCCTGGTGGAGGCGGAGCGCTTGGCTGAGCACGCCTCGGGGAGGAACGGCGGCTTCTGCGCAGCCAGCCTGACGCACGGCGACCCCAACGGGCGTCAGCGCTGGCCCGACGAGATGCCGCTGCTGCGAGACCTGGGCCTCGCCAACCTCGACGGCATCGAGCGCACGCTCGACCGCTATCAGATCGACTGCGCGGCGGAGCGCACCGGCCAGCTCGACCTTGCCACCACCGAGTGGCAGGTGGACGAGCTCCACGAAGAGCACGCCGCCCTGTGCCACGCTGGGCTCGCTCCTCAGTACCTCGAGGGAGCAGAGCTCCGTCGCGAGTTCGGCTCTCCGATCGGTCTCGCAGGCCTGCTCGACGCCGACAGCCAGCTCATGGTCAACCCCGCGCAGCTCTGCTGGGGTCTGGCATCCGCCATCGAGACGCTCGGTGGCCAGGTGCTCGAGCAGACGCGCGTGACAGACCTTCGAGACGACGGTGCGCACCTGGCAGTGATCACCACTCGAGGAGCCCTCCGCGCTCGCCAGGTCATCATCGCCACCGCGGCGGCACCGGCGCTGGTGCGCTCGGCCCGCCGCCGGGTGGTACCGGTCTACGACTACGTGCTGGTCACCGAGCCGCTCGACGCCGAGCAGCTCGAAGGGCTGAGCTGGTCATCGAGGCGCGGCGTCGCCGACGTCGGCAACCAGTTCCACTACCTGCGCCTCACCGCGGGGAACCGCATCCTCTTCGGTGGCTACGACGCCCTCTACCGCTTCGACCAGCGCATCGACGCTGTGAACGACGAGAGCCCTGCCACCTTCGAGGTCCTGGCCCGGCACTTCGCGGAGTTCTTCCCCTCGCTCGACGAGGTGACCTTCTCCCATCGGTGGGGCGGCGCCATCGACACCTCGACCCGGTTCTGCGCGGCTGCGGTGAAGAGCCACCAGGGTCGGGTCGTCACCATCAACGGGTTCACCGGCCTCGGGCTCGGTGCGTCTCGCTTCTTCGCTGATGCCGGACTCGATCTCCTCGAGGGGATCTCGACGCCCGCCACCGACACCTCGTTGGTCCGGTCCACGCCCGTCCGCTTCCCTCCCGAGCCGATCCGCTACGTCGGCATCGAGCTGACCCGTCGAGCGATCGCCAAAGCCGATCGAGATCAGGGGAGACGAGGGCCATGGCTCCGGCTCCTCGATCGATTGGGCCTCGGGTTCGACAGCTGAGCCATCGGCGCCAGAGCGGATCTGCCGCGCTCGTCCCCACTCGACGCGGCCCCTTGCACCGCCGACGGCACCCAAGGGCAGCAAGAGGAGCAGCGCGCTACGAGCTAATGTCCCGCCAGCGCGAGATGAGCCAGCTGACCTGTCGATCGCTGCGCTGAGCACCACCAGAGGAGGTTGCTGATGGCACAAGACGTCTTCATCGCCGCTGCCGTGCGGACGCCGGTAGGACGACACGGAGGTGCGCTTGCTCAGGTGCGGCCCGACGATCTCGCTGCCGATGCGCTCAGAGGCCTGCTCGACACCGTCCCTGATCTCGAGCCAGAGCGCATCGACGACGTCATCATGGGCGACGTCAACGGCGCCGGCGAGGACAACCGCAACGTCGCTCGCATGGCGTCGCTCCTAGCCGGCCTGCCCGTGAGCGTGCCTGGTGCCACGGTCAACCGCCTGTGCGGCTCTGGGCTCCAGGCGATCGTGGATGCTTCGCGCGCCATCGCGGCTGGTGACGCGTCGCTGATGATCGCCGGCGGGGTCGAGTCGATGACTCGAGCGCCTCTGGTGATGGAAGCTCCCAGCCGGGCGTATCCGACCACCAACCAGACCGTGTGGTCGACAGCGCTTGGGTGGCGCATGACGAACCCTGCGATGCCCTCCGAGTGGACCCTCAGCATGGGTGAGGGAGCGGAGCTCCTCGCTGATCGCTACGAGATCTCCCGAGAGGCACAGGACGTCTTCGCTTTGGACAGCCACCGCAAGGCAGCGGCGGCGTGGGCAGAGGGTGCGTTCAAGAGCGAGATCGTCGAGGTGAGCGGCGTCGAGCTGGCCATCGATGAGTCCATCCGTGCCGAGACCACGCTCGAGAAGCTGGGCGGCTTGAAGCCCGTCTTCCGTCAAGGCGGCACCGTCACCGCAGGGAACTCGTCGCCCCTCAACGACGGAGCCAGCGCCCTTCTGCTGGCCGATGCAGCAGGGCTTGCGCGCTCGGGTGCCGTGCCCCTGGCTCGCATCGTGTCGCGAGCCGCCGCGGGCGTCGATCCTCGAGACTTCGGCATCGGTCCCGTGCCTGCGTCTGCCAGCGCCCTTGCCCGAGCCGGCATCGGGTGGGAGGACCTCTCGAGCGTCGAGCTGAACGAGGCCTTCGCTGCGCAGTCGCTGGCCTGCTTGGCCGAGTGGCCGTCTCTCGACCCCGCGCTGGTCAACCCGGCGGGAGGAGCGATCGCCCTGGGCCACGCGCTCGGCAACTCCGGAGGGCGCATCGTCACCTCGCTGGCCCATCGCCTCCATCGCCAAGGCGGTGGCTGGGGGCTCGCCACCATGTGCATCGGCGTGGGTCAGGGGATCGCCATGGTCCTTGAGGGCGTCTGATCGCTCGACTGCGTATGCGAGCTCACCGGCGCCTCGACGATGGGAGCCGAGCGTCGGCGGATGCTGGAGCGGTCATCAGTTTGGTTCCTCGCCATTCGGATCCGTCGACCTCCCTGTCCTAAGATGAGCAGTTCCCAAGGTGAAGTGGTCGTCGACGAGTGCGGCTGCCGCGTCACCTGCCGGGGGCGTAGCTCAGCTGGCTAGAGCACCTGCTTTGCAAGCAGGAAGTCGTGGGTTCGAGTCCCATCGCCTCCACCATTGTGATGTGTCGAGAGGTAGACAACATCACGAACCCACGACGTCGGACGTTCAGTGCCGCGTGTGCCCCTTCGGGGCTCCCGTCCCGTGAGAGGTCTTCGCAGGATCAACCGTGAGCTCCCTGAGGAGCTCACCTGTCGAGGCGTGGACGATCCTGACCTCGAGGTCGTAGATGAGGATCACGACGTGGGTTCAGCAAACCCAGCTTGGACTCGCCTGTCGATGGCAAGGGTGAGGAGGGTATCGATCGCGATCTCGAATGGGCGAGAACTCTGTTGCACCTGGGAGAGGAGAAGTCCCCCTTGGAGCGTGGCCAGCAGAGTCGTTGCCAGGTCGTCTGGATCGATGCTCGACGCGAGCTTCCCTTCGGCATGAAGGGTTCTCAGTCCATCGCCGATGGCCGCTGCCCACTGATCGAAACCCGCCGCCATGAGCGCTCGGGCCTCGGGGTCGCTCTCGGCTAGTTGACCAACGAGCGAGCCAAGTTGGCAGCCCCCCTTTGCTTGGGTGCGCTTCGCTGCGGTCATCACCATGTTCCGCCAGGCTTCGATCCCGTCCGCGCTTGCGAGCACCTGCCGCTGGCGAATGACGATGGCGTCGGCTTGGTAATCGATGACCGCCTGCACCAGATCGTTCTTGTCGGGAAAGTAGTGGTACATCTGAGACCCGCTGACGTCCGCCGCCACCTTGACGTCCTCCAGGGTGGTGCCCGCCACCCCACGCTCATGGATCAGGGCGGCGGCTTCCTCCACTATTCGTGCCCGCGTGCGCGCTCCTTTGGAAGTGAGCCTCGGCCGATCACTCGTCTCATGGTCCATGCCCCGATGATAGTTGAGATTTTGAGTTTGACAACCCAGTATTGAACTGTCAGAGTGAGTTGCAGCACCCATTTTAGAGCGAGAGGACGAGATATCACATGACTGACCTCAAGGGGAAGACAGCGCTGGTCACGGGTTCAACGAGCGGCATCGGCGAAGCGACAGCCCTCGCCCTGGCCGCTCGCGGTGCTCACGTCCTGGTGGTCGGACGCGATGAGCATCGAGCCAAAGACGTGGTCGCCGAGATCGAGGCCAGCGGAAGGAGTGCGTCGTTCACGCTCACCACGCTGGGCAACCTCGAGTCAGCCAGGGAGCTCGTCGCGTGGGCCACCGAGGCGGGCGACGGTCACGTCGACATCCTCGTCAACAACGCTGGACTCGCCATCGGTGGGCCGAGCGAAGCGGCGACCGAAGCCGAGTTCGACGAGACCTTTGCACTCAACGTGAAGGTTCCGTTCTTCCTCGTCGCGTCGCTGGCGCCAGCCATGGCCGAACGGGGATGGGGCTCAATCGTCAACGTCAGCACGATGGTCGCCAGCTTCGGACAGGCTGGGAGGGCTCTGTACGGCGCCAGCCGGGCGGCTCTCGAACTGCTGACGAAGGCGTGGGCTGCCGAATACGGCCCGCGTGGTGTTCGTGTCAACGCCGTCGCCCCCGGACCGACGCGCACCCGGATGTCAGCAGCTCTCCCTGAGGAGATGCTGCAGCAGTTCGCAGCGCTCGCACCAGCTGGTCGCGTCGCTGCGCCCGAGGAGGTGGCTGCGGCGATCGCCTTCCTTGCCAGCGATGAGGCCAGCTTCGTCCACGGGGTCACCCTTGCGGTCGATGGGGGCCGAGTAGCGACGTAGTCCCTGTCGGCGGTGACGCCGAAGAGTGCAGACCAACTCCGTCACGATCGGAGCGCTTGTCCACGTGCTCGTGTACCCACGACGGGTCCAGCAACCCAAGAGGACCGGTGGACCAAACCTGACAAGAGCTGTCTTGCCTGACAAGGCCGACACAGAGCGAGAGGAACACCAATGAGCACACAACCAGGGAAAACGGCATTGATCACAGGCGCCAACGCTGGGATCGGCAAAGAGCTGGCGCGGCAGCTGGCAGGACGTCCTGAGTTCGACCGGATCTACCTTGCGTGCCGCAACCAAGATCGGGCGACGCAGGCAAAGGCCGAACTCGAAGCTGTGACCGGCCGGAACATCTTCGAGATCATTCTCATGGACGTCGCCGATCTGAGCTCGGTACGAGCTGGCCTTGCGGCCATCGACGGATCAGTCGACGCGCTGATCATGAACGCTGGGGTCATCGGCGACAAGAAGCTGATGAACGTGACTGCCGACGGAGTCACCACGTTGTTCGCCACGGACGTTCTTGGTCACGTCGTTCTTCTCGAGGGGCTGCTGACCGAGCACCGACTCGGCGAAGTTGCAGTCTTCGTCGGCAGCGAAGCAGCCAGAGGAATTCCGAAGCTGCGGTTTCAGCGACCATCGTTCGCTGCAACCTCAGCCGACGAGCTCGCTAGCGCCATCGACGGGAGCTACTTCGCCGACAAGAAATTCGACCGCAACTTGGCTTTCGGTCAGGTCAAGTACATCGGGGCCCTCTGGATGGCCTCCTTGGCCCGTCACTACCCCGACCTCCGCCTGATCACCGTGAGCCCAGGGAACACCACCGGCACCCAAGCAGCAGACGGCGTCGCGTTGCCGCTACGTCTTGCGGCCAAATACGTCATGCCCAACCTAGGCATCGCCCACAAACTTGACGTCGGCACCAAGCGCCTCGTCGACGGAGTCACTGACCCGAAGCTTTCGAGTGGTGTGTTCTACGCCAGTGCGGCCAACAAGCTCACCGGTCCCATGGTGGACCAAGCGGACGTTCTCGCCGACTTCGCCAACCCGTCCTATCAAGACCACGCCAACGAAGCCATCCACCGCTTCATCACCTGACGACAGCCCTTGATCACGTGACCCTGTGCCTACTGCGGTACCGCAGTCATCTGGGCGAGCATCTGTTCAAGCGCGACCTGGTCGGGTCCCACGAACGGCGCGGCGTCCGGAACCGCTGCCAACGACGCGAGGAGCTGGTCGAGCATGGCTCCGGGGGCGGCAGGGAGGTGGCTGCTCAAGATGAGCGACGGCTCCAGCTTGGCGACGACGTCGAGCTCGCGAGCCAAGTGCTCTCGATCAACCTCGTGCATCCACGGCGAATCGATGGTCGCCCAGCACACCTGCCCTTGGCGCAGCTCATCTTCGGAGAGCTCAGCAGCGTTCTGCGGGACGTCCTGGAGGAGCGCCCCGAAGCAGTCGGCAGGGAAGAGCACGCCCGAGCTCGAGTCGAAGAAGCCCGTGGTCGACGGGTTGTCGAACGTCGGGGGCCTGAAGGCGGCGAGCGTCCGGCTGCCGAGGGTGATGCTCTGTCCTGGGTTGACGAGGTGGACCCGGTCCATCGGGAGCGGATCGGACACGCTCATGATGCCGACGCCGAGGAACGTGGTGATGACCTTGAGGTCGCGATACTCGGCGAGGAGCTGGCCCAACGCCCCGATGTGGTCACCGTCGGGGTGGGTCAGCCAGATCCAACGGAGCGCAGCGGGGTCGATGACCGACTTGAGCGCAGCCATGAAGCTCTCTCGCTCCACCACAGGACCAGTGTCGACCAGGACGGGGACGTCCCCATGGAGCACGAAGGCGTTGATGGCCAGCTGGCCGAGGCCGGGGATGGGGAAGCTCGTCGAAAGGACGTCGATGTCAGGTGCTGCCTTGTACGCGTTGATCATGAAGTGCTCCTTGGTGTTGGTTGCTCGAGCGGTCGTCAGCGGGACGGAGTCCATTGGCACGGCTTCGTACCGGGTGGGGCCGGTGGGAAAGGTCGTCTAGCCCCTCGGTCGACGTGATGGCGGTGCCGTGCCGTCGGGTGCGGCGACCGCTTCGGCGGCCGTCTTGAGCTGGCCGAGCGTGTGGTCCATGCCGTCTTTGAGCTCGCGGGCCCGGTTGGTCGGGACGTCCACGATCCGGGCCCACAGGGGGATCCATCGCACCTGGTAGGACTCGACGACCCGGGTACCGGCCTCGGTCGGTTCGAACCGGTAGTGCCACTCAGTGGACTCGCGCCCGCCCTCCTCGGTGACGAAGGAGAACTCGCGACCCGGGTTTGCCGCCAGCACCCGGCCCTTTCGGGACCACTTCATCAGGTTGGCTGGTCCCCCCACGTTGTGCCCGAGGAACGTCGCACCCACGACGGGGTCGGTGGAGCCATCTGCCCACTCCACCCGCTGGCACTCCGGGCTCCACTCCCCCATCCGGGCAAGATCGGCCACCAGTGCGTAGATGCGCTCGGGGGGCGCATCGATGATCGTCTCGGCGCTGTCCTGCGTCAGCCACCACCGTGTGCTCGTCTCGGCCATGTCTCCTCCATCGATCGGATGCTCGCTGCTGAAAAAAGGCTAATGGTTTTAGCTTATGCTGTCAAGACTCTTTTATGCTATAGTTCGAACTATGACCAGGACGACCGACCCGGAAGCGGCTGCCCCGCCGGCGACGGACCGACGGGCTCGTCGACGGCAGGAGACCATCGACGAGATCCTCGACATCGCCGTAGCCATCATGTCGGAGGAGGGCGTGAACGGGCTGAGCCTCTCGGAGGTGGCGAGGCGCCTCGGCGTTCAGCCTCCCTCGATCTACAAGTACTTCCCCTCGCTCATGGCCATCTACGACGAGCTCTTCCTGCGGGGCCAGACCGTGCACTTGGGCGTCATGCGCGCCGCCATGGCGACCGCCGATCCCGGCTTCGAGGCGCTCATCACCGGCCTCGAGGCGAGCGGGCGCTGGTTGCTCGCCAATCGCGCCGTGGCCGAACTGCTGTTCTGGCGCCCCGTCCCGAAATTCGAACCCTCGCCCAGAGCGATGGCCATCAGCCAGGAGATGATCGACATCCAGCGTGCCGCGTTGATCGACGCGGTGGCAGCTGGCGAGCTGGGACCTGGTGCCGATTCTGATGAAGCCGTCTTCCTGATCTCCACACTGATCATCGGGGTCCTGAGCCAGGCGTTCGCCAACGAACCCGATCTCCAGTGGGGCACGGGGCGGTTCACCCCGCTGTTCCCCAAGCTCATGCGGCTGCTCGTGGCCGTCTACCCGCCTCCGTCCTGAGGGATGAGGAGCCGGGCGCTCCGGTGGGAGCGTCACTGCTGAGGTGACCGAGCGTCCAACGCCACAGTGCCTTGGAAGGGGGGTTCAGACGGAGTCCCGTCACTTCCACGCAGGTCAGGAGCGATGTAGGGGCCTCTGCCGTGGGGCCCTCGAACACCTTGGCAAGAGCGCTGGCGATGCCGGCTCGGTCGATGACCCTTCACCAGCAAGATGAGGTGGCCTCGGTGCACCGATGAGCAGAGGTCCCCTGTCGGTCCAAGTGCTATGTATGCCACGTAGCGCCAGTCACGACGGGACCAGCGTCAGGTCACAGAAAGGAGACATCTCATGGAGCCACGAGGAGATGCTGATGCAGGATCACCACGGGTGTCGGTGATCGGCACAGGAACGATGGGTGCGGGGATGGCCCGCCGCCTCCTCGGCGCCGGACTCGACGTCACCGTGTGGGCGCGCCACGCGGCGTCGATGAGGCCGCTGGTCGACGTGGGCGCGGCGACGTCTGACAGCCCCGCAGACGCCGTCAGGGATGCCGCTGTCGTGATCAGCATGCTGCCGACAGCAGAGGCCACCGTGGAGGTCATGATCGAGAGGGGCGCACTGGCCTCGATGCGTTCCGGAGCACTCTGGGTGCAGATGGCGACGATCGGCGTTGGGCCGACGGAGGAGCTCGAATCAAGGAGTCGGGCGCTTCGTCCCGATGTGGATTTCGTCGATGCGCCGGTGTCGGGGAGCCGGGTTCCTGCAGAGCAGGGACAGCTCCTCGTCCTCGCCTCGGGCCCTTCCGAAGCCCAACACGTGCTCGAACCCGTCTTCGCCGCGCTCGGGAGAGCCACGCTGTGGCTCGGCCCCGCGGGCGCCGGCAGCCGGATGAAGCTCGTGCTCAACACGTGGTTGGCCTTCCAGACAGAGGGTGCGGCCGAGGCCGCTTCTCTGGCCAACCAGCTCGGCGTCTCCTCTGAGGCGCTGTTCGAAGCCCTCCACGGCAACCCGCTGGCCTCGCCGTATGCCCTGGCCAAGCTCACCAAGATGAACGAGGAGGACTATGACACTGACTTCGCCTTGGGTTGGGCGCTGAAGGATCTCGACCTCGTCGGCGACGAGGTCGACGAGGAGGTGGCCCCTATCGCGTTCGCTATCGCCAAGCGCTGGCGTGGGCTGACTGACTTGGGGTTCGGGGACCTTGACGTGAGCGCTGCACGGAGGGGACTCTCCTAGAGGCATCCGGCATGTGGGCAGGACTGAGCTACCAGTCGCTGGGAACCTTGCGATCGTCAGGTGAGCGCACGGGTCGAGAGCAGCGCGATCTCCTCCACCATGTGACGTGCCGAGCCACAGGCCGCATCACGAACCCACAGCGCGGGAGCTGTCAGCGAAGCGTCTTGGCCTCAAAGGCACGCTCAGCGTCATCGAGCGACACAGCGACCAGTGGTGAGAGGTGTTGGTGCGAGTCCGCACTCAACCGAACGACGGTTCCCCAGGCGGTGAACCCCACGGCGTGGGGGGCAAAGCTCATCGGCCCCTCGTCAACTTTGACCTCGACCACGCCAGAGCCGTGGAGGGCGAGAGCGCCAGCCTGCATCCGCTCCATCGCTCCCTCCCTGGCCGCGTAGATCGCCTCCGTGAGGTTCACCATCTCGACGTTCTGGTTCTTCTGCTGGATCGCAGTCGCCGCGGTGCGCCGCGGTGCGTAGACGAAGGCCGCCCCTGCCACCAGGCCGAGCGGCTGCCACCCCGCAGCCATCACCATCGAGAAGGCCTGGCCCGACAGGTCCGACACGAAGACTGCCTCCGTCCCGACAGGTTTGGCTCCGACCGGACGCACCGCGGTCCCGACCAGGGCCACATCGACGTGCGTGGGAAAGATCTGGCGCTCGACGTGCACACCCACGACCCCGTGAGCGCCGACGTGGGCTGCGTCTCGATGGATCTCAGCCGACGCTGCGGCGAACGCCCGTGCGTGTGCCTTTGAGGCCGAGGTGATCTCGCCTTGACCCCAGCTCCACACCGTCGAGGGGACGGAGAACACCGCCGTGCCGACCACCAGCTCGACCGGCTCCCATCCGATGGCGTGGATCGCCAGCTCCTCATCGATGGACAGGTCCGAGGTGGTCTGCGGCCGTTTCACTCGAGGCTGGTGGAGGCTCTCAGCAGCTCGGCGGAGCTCGTCGGCCAGAGATCCCGATGCTCGAGGTGACGTCGAGGCGTCGTCGGGCTCGCTCATCTGAGGGTGACCGTCGGCGTCGGGGCTGAAATGGGATCAAACCTCCGGAAGCGACGAACCCTGTTGCCGCGCAAGATGCATTGGATCTCCTGGTCACCGCGGTCCGCATCGCGCTCGACCACGCTGAGGTCCGCTCCGAGGAGTGAGTCGCCGTCCAGCTGGGCGCGCATGGCATCTCGAGCGAGGCGCCGAGCAGCCGTGCGCGCCTGGCTGATCTGGTCAACCTCTTGGCTCTCGTAGGAACCGGGCCCTCCCCACGACGTCGTCGCCCCGCCAACGAGGAGCTGCGTCATGCAATAGGCCCACACGCGCACCGACGAGATCGATGCGGCGATCGAGATGGGCATGCAGCCCGCCTCGATCACCTTTGCCAAGCGCTGACCCGCCAGATAGGTGGTCCAGGGAAGCTCGTGTGGTGGTGGTTCGCTGCCGATGATCCTCACTGCCGTCCCTCTGGTGTGGAACTCGAGCACGCCGAGGTCCCCGAGCGGTGCAGAGGAGTCGAGCACGCCGATCACACCATGGGCTCCCGCTGCTTGGGCTTCCTCGAGCATCCTCGACGTCGCTGCGCTGAAGCCCTGCTGCCAGGCTTGCTCCACCCACCACTGCTCGTAGTTCTGGCCCCAGCTTCGATGCTCCGCGCTCCCCATGCGAAAACCGTGTGGGCACTGGAAGGACTCGTCGTAGGCGGAGGGAGGTCCGCCACTCGGAATGCCACCTCCGAGCCCGAGACCCATGCCCATCGACGAGTAGCCCCACTGCATGACGCAGAAGCCCTGCACGTAGCCCACCGGCTCCAACCCCATTTCGAGGCACGCCGCGAAGTCGGCCACGCTCAGCCCCGAGGTGAAGGTGGGTGAGCTGAAGCGTCGACCTGCGGCTTCAGGCAGATCGCCCGCCTCTCCGGACATCAGTGGTCCAACGAGATGATGGTGGTCGGCGTCGGCAGCGTCACGTCGCCTGCCCTCTTGGTGACCGCCGTGCCGAGCGAGAGGAACTCGATCGTGTGGCTGCCCCACTGGTGCGACTTCTCCTCGAGCCGCACGCCGACGATCCCCGAGGCGTCGAGGCGCTCGGCCTCGTCCTGCATCCTCGTCATCGCCAGCTCACGCGCCTCGTAGAGCGCTTGGGTGAAGTTCGGCAGCTCAACGTTCTGGCCAGCGGACCCCATCGTCTGGATCAGGCCCCGATGTGCGATGTGGTACACGCAGGTGCCCATCACCAGACCTTGGGGGACGTAACCGGTCTGCATCAGCGTCCAGAAGTCCTGACCGGAGAGGTCGGAGGTGAAGGGCTTGTCGAGCTTGTTGCGGTGCGACACCCCGCTCTCAGACTTGACCGCCGTCCCCACGGCGATGAACTCCGCCGCGTCCTTGCCCCACTCGTAGTAGTTCACGTCCAAGCGGACCCCGACCACACCGTCGGCTCCCAGCTCCGCCGCTTCCTCTTCCATCCTGGTCATCGCCAGCTCACGGGCGTTGTACATCGCTTCGGTGAGCTTGGTGAGCTCTTGGCTCTGGCTCCACTTACGAGTCTGGATGCCGATGTGATAGATCGACGACCCCATGACGAAACCGACGGGATGAAAGCCCACCTCTTTGATCAAGAGGAACTCATTGACCGACAGATCCGAGGTGAAGAGCCCGTGCTCGAGCTCCTCGAGTCGGTGGCTGGTGGCCGGGGGCAGGTCCTGGGGCATGTCGCTCATTGATGTCCTCTGATCACGATGTTCTCGAGTGCCGCCCGGGTGGCCTGGCTGTGGGCAGCCTCCTCTTGGAGCGCGCGCAGCAGCCGACCGATCCACTCATCGACGTCGATCTGCTCGCTCCGTATCCTGATGCCACCTGACGCATGCGAGACCGAGCACGTGAGGGACGACCCCTGCAACGAGGCGCTGTACTGATCGTTGCCGAGATCGATCGCAAGCCCCTCGATCGACTCTGACTTGCGAAATCGTCCGCCGGCTCGGCGAACGGCCAAGCGGTCACCAAGCGCTTCGGAGAGCTGCTGGCTGAGCACCTTGAGCAAGATCTGCACGTCGCCTGAGTCGGCCCGTAGCGCTGCGGTAGCGAGGTCCAAATCGAAGCCGTCGTCTTCCTCCACCATCGCCCGCACCCTACTGGCGTTGGCATCAAAACTTCGATCGCTCAGGAACACGCCCGACCGGCATCGGCTCGTTCATCGAGCAGGCACGAGTTCGGAGGTCGCAGCAAGGTCGAGGAACCTTGTCACGTTGAGGCTCTGTGACCTCGCTCCCCACTTGAGCCAGCGCGGTCCTCGCTCGTCGTTGAGCTCGGGCTCAGACCTCCGCGCCGTCAGGAACGGCGATCGGATAGATGTCGACGTCAAAGAAGGGATGGAAGGGCAGCGTCGCCAAGGTCTCTCTCACGTGCTCCTCGCCAGAGGCGAACACCTCGAGAAACGCCGTCGCTCGAGAGGGGGCTACGTGGTCGGACCCGATCCTCCCCTCTGACTGCAGCACGTGGATCCGCTGCTGTTCGTCAGCTCTCAGCGCCATCATGTCGGCGAAGTTCGTGTCGTCGCGAATGGTGGCGACCACCACGAAGGTCAGGAGATCGGAGGGCTCATCGGAGCTGGGCATGGTGTGTCCTTTTCAGTTGACATTGTCACCTGAGTTAAGATAGAGGTTCCAGATGACAATGTCAACTGAAAAGGACACTCCGGCCACGACCAGCCGCCAAGCCTCTGCGGCGAAGACTCGTCGCGCTTTGCTCGATGCCGCTGCCGAGCTCCTCGACCTCGGGGGGCCAGATGCGGTCACCTTGCGCGAGGTGGGGGCCCGAGCCGGCGTCTCGCGCAACGCGCCGTACCGACACTTCGCGGACAAAGAGGCGCTGCTGACGGCGATCGCCGTGGAGAGCTGGGACCGGATGGCCGATGCCCTGGGGGCCAGCGGCGCCAAGGCGTCCGTGCCGTCTGAACGCCTGCAGGAAGCCTTGATGGCCCTCGTCGAGCTGGGCCGGGAACGTCCCCACCTCTACCAGCTGATGTACGTCATACCCAAGAGCGACCCGGAAGCCGGCGCACGAGCCGCAGCCCGTGCGCTCGAGGAGTTCCTCTCCATCGTGGCCGGGGTGGTCGGCGAAGGAGAGGCTCGCCACTACGGCGCCTTGCTCTTCAGCGGCGCACACGGCATCGCCGAGCTGGAGATCAGCGGGCACCTCGCCGAGGAGAAGTGGGGGACGACCCCGGAGGGTCTCGTTGCCACCTTGGTGTCGATGACCGGCGCGTATCACCCAGCAACGCTCCAGGGTTCAAAGCGGTCGCGGCGCGGTGCCGTCGCCGCACCACGAAGGGGCTCAGCGGGCACACGCTCCTCCACCCCGAAGCAACGCTGAGCTCAAGGCACAGCACCTCACCTCGCTCTCGCCAGAGAAGGGCGTTCGAGGGACCTGTGTAGGGTGGCCCCGTGCACGCGGCGAGGCGGATGAAACCGCTGATCATGGCTTGCATGGCGGTGGTCCTCACCTGTGGCGCCGCTGGCTGCGGTGGCGGCAGCTCGACAGGACCTGTCCCGTCGAGCACCCCTGCCCCGACAGCGACTCGTGCCCCCGCCGGGTCTACGGGCACCTCACCCCTGCAGGCGCCGACGACCACACCGGCAGAAGACGCCGCGTACCTCTCAGAGGTCACTGAGGCCGACTCGGCGCTCGCCAGCTACGAGCAGCAGCGAGGCAACGTCGCGCTGCGCGCCTTGCTGACGGACGGCTCGGCCTTCTGTGCGCTGCTCGGCCGAGAGCGCGACGTCGACAAGGCCTTGGTCGACCTCGCGCTCGGTGCTCGAGGTGACGAGGCTCAGAGCCACCTGCCTTTGTCGGTCACGACGTTCAACAGCATCGAGGCGGTAGCGCTGCTGACGCTCTGTCCCGCCGAGCAGCGCCTCTTACCCGCAGCCGATCAGGCCAAGCTCCGCGCCTTGGGCGCAGCCCTCGCCGGGCGATCCACGACACCCACCTCATCATGATGTCTTCGCCGCTCAGTGGTGCTCACGCAATGTTCATTTTCCGGTCGCGCTAGTTCATCGCTTCGTCTCACAACCGAGCGGATCGAATTCATACGATCCGTGCATGACCTTCACCTCTGCCTTCAAAGCCCATCGCCTGCTGACCTGGCTGGCTGTCGCCGCCATCGGGTTCAGCGCCTTCATCGGCTCCTCCTTGACCGGTGCGTTCGCCGGCGCCTCCCCGTTCCATGGGCCCCCAGACTCGTGCCCGGCAGGGAGCACCTTGCAGGTGCCGACCAACGGGAGCGAGAGGGATGCCCAGTGCGTCATCACCTCGACAGGGACCCCTGTGGGTGGGGTCAAGCACGTGTGGCTCATCATCTTGGAGAACAAGTCCTACGACGAGACCTTCACCGGGCTCAACCAGAACAGCTACCTCTGGCAGACGCTCCCACAGCAGGGTGCGCTGCTCACCAACTACTACGGCACCGGCCACTTCAGCATGGACAACTACGTCTCGCTGGTCTCGGGCCAATCACCGTCGTTCGCCACGCAGGATGACTGCTCGACGGCGGCGAACATGACCAACGCCAACAACGGCATCATCACCACGGGCACAGTCGGCACCGGCACGGACACCGACGGGACCACCGATACGTCGGGCAAGAACACCACCGCACCGAACCCGACCGGCACGAGCAACGGCAACTACGGCCAGCTCCTGGTCAACGGCGGCGTCGATGCGCCGCTCGCCTCCAACGGGTGTGTGTACCCGACCGACGTGCCCACGCTGTTCAACCAGTTCAACGCGGCTGGCGTCTCCTGGAAGGCTTACGCCCAGGATCTCGGCGGTGCTCAGCCCACCGGGTCAAGCTCCTACGTGACCGGCTCGACACCGGGTGTCAGCGACACCGTCCCGGGTCGAGATGACGGGACCTGTGGCTACCCGGGCACCTCGAGCAACAACCCCGTGACCAGTCCGACCAACCTGGTCGCGCCCAGCGGCGACGTGTCGAGCTTCACCGGCGCTCAGCCGGCCAACGCCGGTGGCAACGGCGATCCCGCTGACCAGTACGTGGCCAAGCACTTCCCGACCGGGTGGTTCGCCTCTCTGACCGGTCAGTCCGCCGGCACGCAGAACGGCGTGACCTACTCCAGCCAGTCGGCGCTGAACAAGCCGACCACACCGGAGCACGACGGCCCTGGCGCCCCGACCAACGGCTCTGGCGACACCAACTGTGACGCCAACCACGTGGCCAACCTCGACGACCCGACCTACGGCCTGGCACACGATCTGACCTTGCCGGCCAGCCAGGTCCCCTCGTTCAACTGGATCACGCCGAACAACTGCAGTGACGCTCACGACGCCACCTGCCAGGGCAACAACCTCTCAGGTGCCTTCAACGCCAACGGCTCGCCCAACTACACCCCCTCGGGCCTGCCGGCCGACGACCCGGAGGCCACGACGCCGGTCAACTACACCGGTGGGCTCTACGCCTCCGACCTGTTCCTTCGCTACTACATCCCGCTCATCGAGCGCTCGGCTGCCTTCGCTGACGGCGGGATGATCGACATCACCTTCGATGAGGCCAACCCCCCCTTCACGATCGGGAACAGCTTCAACAACGTGCCCGCCCCAGGCGACAGCACGCTCTTCTCGGCGCCAGCCGACCAGCCGAGCTACGGCTCGACGGGAACCTCCGCACCGGGTGCCAGCTCGCTCTACGGCGCCTACGGCCTCCTGGCCGACGCGGCCGGTGAGAACCTCGGCGGCCACAACGTGGCTACTGAGCCGACCGGGCCCAACGACCCGGAGGTCACGAACAGCTCTGGTCAGCAGCTCCAGCCGGGTCCGGGAGCCTCGGGCTTCATTGACCGAGCCACGGGCCTGACCGGCGAGAGCCCGTACCTGAGCGGCTCTCCGGGGTCGACCACCGAGCCGGCCGTGATCAGCGCTGGCTCGAGCATGGTCTTCGACTCGAAGATCAACGCTGACGACACCGGTCGCCTGGTCTCGGGCACCTCCATCCCGCCCGACACCTTCGTCGGAGCGGTCAGCGACAGCGGACCGATCGCTCTCGGATCGAACGCCAGCGCGACGACGGCGTCGAACAACTACGCCAAGCCGTGGCTCGGCACCTTCCAGCTCCTGAACGACAGCGGCCAGCCCGTGACGATCCCGGCTGGCTTCAGCGGCACCATCACCCTGGGCGCCGAGGGGGCCACCTCGACCGTGGGCACCGCCACCTGCCCGGCGGGCAGCGAAGCCGCCACCACCAGTGGCTGCGTCACGGCCGACCCGCTCTACGACCCGACCGACTTCACCCCGGGTGGCGGCGACACCGGCACCGTGCTGATCAGCTCGTTCATCAAGCCAGGCACCGTCTCGAGCACGGACTACAACCACTACAGCTGGCTGCGCACCATGGAGGACCTCTTCCTCACCGGCAAGTCGTGCAGCAACCTCTCGCTCACGGCCGGCTCGGTCTGCGGTGGGCTCGATGGGCAGGGCCACATCGGCTACGCAGCACAGCAGGGGCTCGCCTCCTTCGGACCAGACGTCTTCACGGCCACCACCTACACCTCAGCCCACCGGCCCCCGAGGGGCTTCTGGGCGGTCAGCGGTCACGGCGCAGACAGGCTCTACTGCCCGACGGGCACCGTGGTCCACCGACTCGGGAAGAACGGATCGGAGAGTCCGCAGTGCGGGAAAGCAGACGGCGGCAACGCTTGCACCGCTGAGAAGTGGGCCAACGGCGGGTGGCTGACGTCGAGCGGCACACCGACGACGCCGTCGGACACGCCCCCCTGCACCAGCTCGGGAGGACACGGCGGCGCCAAGAACACCGCCTTGTCGCCCCGTGGCACGGTCACGAGTGGCACCAACGACTAGGTGGGCAGCACGAACGCAACGACAGGTCGCGCTCGCACGACCATCTGCTTGTGGGGCCGGGCGAAGAAGCCCGGCCCCACAAGCGTCCTCGCCCTCCTCGTGCTCGCCGTGCTGCTCAGCGCGTGCGGTTCGAGCACCGCAGCTCCGGTGTATCCCTCGTTCCTCCCCAAGAAGACCTTGAACCCCACCATCGACGCCATGTTGGTGGGGACCCAAGCCCGACCAGCCCTCCAGGTCGAGGGTCTCCCCGTCGAGGTCAAGACGAAGGGCTTCGACGTCCGCGTCACCGTCAGCGGACCGGTGGTCCCTGGCGAGGGCCTTCCCACCCAGCAGGGTGCCACGACGTGCACGTGGACGGTCACCATGAAGGACGCCTCAGGCAACGTGCCGGTCGCCCTCGCTGACTTCCACTCGGTGGACCACCTCGGCTCGGTCTTCCTCATGGGACTCGTTCCAGGCGAGCACGCCCCTCCCTCGGTCCTCCATTCGGGCCAGACGCTCAGCTTCAAGCTGCGCGCCTACGAGCTCGTCGGCGAGGGCATGATGCAGTGGGCTCCTGACCATCGCCACGTGGTCGGCATGTGGGACTACACCGTGGAGAACGACTGATCGCCTCTCGTGACGAGCGAGAGGGTCGCCTGCTCGCCTACGCGCTCTCGACGGGTCCTACCGGAGCGCTGTCGAGTCTCAGGGTGCGGAGCAGCAGCTGTGGTGCGACAGCGTGCTCGGGTTGTCCGGGGTGGAGCGCCTTGGCAAAGTCGCCGTAGCGACGGGCAAGCGGAGCCGCGCTCACGCCGTGGGCTACGACGCTCAGCGCCACCGTCACGACGACCGCCCCGAGCAGGTACTGCGCGTCCTCGGGGGCCAAGCTGTCGGTGGCGATGAGCCCGAAGACCACCGTGGCGAGACCCCGCGGCCCGAACCACCCAATGAAGCTCATGGTCACCCGATCGAGCCCGGAGTGGACCAGAGCCAGCGCCACAGGCGCCATGCGCACGACGCTCAGCGCCAGGACGGCGAAGAGCACGTCTCGCCAGCTCGCGTCTTCGAGACCGGGCACCAGCATCACTGCTCCGAACGCGAACCAGACCACGAGGGACATCAGCGTGCCGATCCCCTCCGTGAAGGCGAGCTGATCGTCTGGCTTCGATGAGATCGAACCGAAGGCGAGTCCCCCCACGAACGCCGCCACGAAGCCGTTGGTGCCAGCCCAGAGCGCCAGCGCGTAGGCCAGCACCGCCAGAGAGAGGACCGCCAGAGGCCGGAAGGCCGGTCCGCTCCATCGCGCCTTCGTCGTCGAGACGAGAAGGATCCCACCGAGCAGACCCACACCAGCGCCGATCCCTGCCCCGCCGAGCAGCTCGACGACAGCCTTGCCCACCCCACTGGCGCTCAGCGACTCTGCGGCCAGCGCACCGGCAAGGAACAGGTTGACGAAGGGCGTGGCGATCCCGTCGTTGAGGCCGCTCTCCACGTTGAGCACGCGACGCACTCGAGCCGGGACTCGCTCATCCGACATGATCGCCGCCCCCAGCGCGGCGTCGGTGGGCGCCACGATGGCCCCGAGGGCGGCCGCCAGCCACAGCCCGCCTGAAGGGAACAGGATCCAGGCCACCAGCGCTCCCGCTCCGATGGTGAGAGGGAGGCCCACGCAGAGCAGGCGAGCGGGAATGGCGGCGTCAGCTGCGAGGGCTCGCACGTTGACCCGAGAGGCGTCGGAGAAGAGGACGAGCGCCAGCGCGATCTCGGCCAGGGTGCGGATCGTCGAGGAGTGGAGCGACAGGTGGAAGAAGCCCAGTGGACCGTGGGTCAGCATGAGCCCCAAGACCACGAAAGCCATCGGTGCGGTCACGTGCCAACGGTCCATCCGTGCTGCCACCAGACCCCAGAGGAGGACACAGGCAGCGAACGCCGAGAGGGATGCGACGCCCATCGTGTGGTCCATGACCTCGATCCCTCCTGATGCAGTGCCGCCAGCTGCGTTCCTCGGCGGTGGTCGACGATCACCTTCTCACCGATCGCGCGCGCCCGCCGGAATCTGAGCGGGATCCTCAGCTCAACACCAGGCCCCGAGGCCCCTCAGTGCTCGTGCGCCGCCTGGTGAGGATGACGGACGGTGGCCCCGAGCTGCGCGCCGCTCAGCTCCAGGAGTTGACCAGCACTGCCGCCCCGTTGACTCGATCCCCTGCGAGGTCACTCAGCGCTCGGTCTGCGTCCTCCATGTCGTAGGGGACCGCAGAGACCCGAAGGGGTATCTCGGCGGCGGCTCGAAGGAAGGCCTCACCATCGGCGCGAGTGTTCGCGGTCACGCTGCACACAGTCCGCTCTTCGAAGAGATGGCGCTGGTAGTTGAGAGGTGGGATGTCACTCAGGTGGATCCCGGCGATGGCGAGCACGCCGCCGCGGTCGAGCGCAGCGAGCGCAGGCAGGACGAGCTCGCCCACGGGGGCGAACAAGATCGCCGCGTCGAGCGGCTCAGGGGGCGGCTCGTCGGCGCCAGCCGCGCTCGACGCTCCGAGCTCGAGTGCGAGCGCCCGAGCCTCGGGTGCACGCGTCATGACGTGGACGCGTGCCCCTTCTGCCATCGCGATCTGCGCCGTGAGGTGAGCCGACCCGCCGAAGCCGTAGATCCCGAGCCGTCCTCCCTCGGGGAGCTGTGAGCGGCGCAGCGCCCGATAGCCGATGATGCCCGCGCAGAGCAGTGGAGCCGCCTCGACGTCGCCGAAGACCTCGGGGATCGAGTAGGCGAAGGCCTCGTCGACGAGGACGAACTCCGCGTAGCCCCCGTCGAGGTCCCAGCCGGTGAACGTCGGCGCCACGCAGAGGTTCTCGTGGCCCTGGGCACAGAAGCGGCAGATCCCGCAGGCTCGGGCCAGCCAGGGGACGCCCACCCGGTCGCCCACCGCGAAGCGCTGGCAACCAGGCCCCTGCTCGTCGACCAGGCCGACGACCTCGTGGCCCGGTGCCACGTGTGGCCGCTTCGGGGTCAGATCACCTTCGGCCAAGTGGAGATCCGTGCGACAGACCCCACACGTCCGAACGCGAACGCGAAGCTGACCTCGACCTGGTGCTGGCACGTCTCGCTCGATGAGCTTGAGCGGTGAGGTCGACATCGGCCCGGGCGCCTCGACCACCCAGGAGCGCATGGAGCGGTCCTGCACCTATCGCCGCACCCAGCCACCAGCGCCGGTGCCGTGCAAGACGGCCACGGGGCTGTGTGCGTGCGAGACGCAGTACTCAGAGACTGACCCGAGCCACATCTCGGCGATCGCACCACGCCCACGGCTGCCCACCACAAGCAGCGCAGCACCGCTCGAGCACTGCGTCAAGACCTGTGCTGGCCATCCTTCGACGACCTGATCGTCGATCGTCAGACTCGGATGCGAGCTGCGGACCAGGGCGACGGACCTCTCCAGGACGACCGCTGCGTCACTGGCAGGATCGAAGTTCGAGGGAGCAGCGGCCCAGCCATAGCTGTACGGCCAGTGCCACACCGTGATCACTCGGAGCGCGCAGCCGAGCACTCGTGCCTCGTCGGCAGCCCAGCGAAGCGCATCGTTCGAGCAGGAAGAGCCATCGACACCGACGACCACAGAGCCAATGGTGGCGTGGCTCCGAGCGTCTCCGGCGTCCGGCAAAGCGGACGCCTCGTCTCCTCCTGCCTCGCTCACCTGGTGGATGACGGCGACCGGGCCTTGTGCTCGGTGGACGCACTGTCGGGCCACCGATCCAAGGAGGAGGCCCTTGAAGCCCCCTCGACCCCGCGCTCCCACCACGAGCAGCGCCGCACTTGCGCTCTCCCTCAAGAGCATCGGCACCGCAAGGTCTTCGAAAACCTGGTGCTCGATGGACAGCGACGGAGAGATTCGCTTTGCCTCGTCCGCCGCTCGCTGGACCATCGTGGCCATCATGCGATCGATCTCCTCCTCGGTGGCCGAAAGGTCTTCGGAGAGAAAGGCAGAGACGATCCTGAGCGGCAGGCCGCGACGAGCCGCCTCTCCGGCGGCCCACCGGACCGCGGCAAACGAGGGCTCAGAATCATCGAAGCCCACCACGATCAGCCGTGCGGAGCCGCTCGCGTCGTTTGAGAGGGTGGTCGTGGTCATCGGTGCTTCTCGTTCAGTCGGTCCGGCAGCGCCGAGCTGGCTCAGGCGTTGCGGCTTCGCTCAAGGACCGCCTGGGCCGCCTCGAACGCATGGCGCAGGTCGCTGGCCAGCCCCTCAAGCAGGTGCCGAACGCCTTCGTCCGTCTCGATCTCGCCGATGGACAACTTCGAGCGCGCCGCTAAGAAGACGTTCTCGGCCAGACCGAGTTGCTCTCGCACCGCATCGTTGGCCTCGAGCCCGGCGAGCGCAGCCTGCACCTCGAGCTCGTCGACCTTGGCGCGCCAGACCTCGAGGCGATTCCCGAAGCGCTCCACGAAGTCGTGCTCGCCTGGTGAGGGTGCTTGCACTGCATCGCTGACCGAACGCTTGTCTCCCACTGACGTGCTCATCGCTCTCTCCTCGTCCCTTGGCTTCCGTCATCAGTCTTGGCCCTCAGCCGAGAACCCCACTAGGGCCAAACGTCACATGACGCCATGGCTCTCGCTCGCGCCTCTGGCACACCGCCGCGCGTTCCGATCGCTCGTTCGCAATCGTTCCCAGCGTGAAGGGTCCGAGACCACCTCAGGCTCCCATCGCCGACGCGGCCAGACGGGGTTGAAAACCACCGCTGACCACGTACGGCGCTCTGGAGCATGAGCCAACGTGTCACCGGACCGTGACGTCAGGGCGGAGGGGGGCTTGGCAGCGCCACGGGAGCGGCCAGCGCGGCCCACCTGTCCCCCAGAGCCCTCCCTCCCGAGCCACGAGCCGCTCGACCAGGGGCTGCTCGCCCTCGCGTTCTCGATCCAACCAAGACGCCTGGACAGTCCTGACCTCGCCCTCCTAACACGTGATCGGGGCGCTGCGGCACTCGACGAGCAGTATCGCTGGCGACCTTGCCTCTCCAGGGTTTCCGGAGAGAAATCCCTGGTGAGGGGGTCCAACCCGATACGCCTTTCATCATCAACTCGGGATAGATGATCAAGCACGTGTCCGCAATCCAGACCAGCCATTCTCTCCCACCGGGAGGGTCATTACGGCCTATCAGAGGATGCTCCTTTTCCACCACTGATGGAAATTTCATTTGATAATTCTACTGATCAGTATTCAGACAGACTTCTCAAGTTACATTGTTGCTATCTTGCAATGCCGACTTCCAGATGGACTCGATTCTGGCGCTCGCCTTCGTCGGCGAAGCGCCGAGGATCCGCTTGACTGGCTTGTTGGACGTCATCAGATCGACACAGAATCAGCTCTCCAGCACCCTGATTCGAGAAATTTCTCACAAATAAATAATTTAGGTTGACCAGGGAGAACAAGAGAGGGAACCCGAAACTCCTCGTTGCCCCACCCCTTGGAGCGCCTCATTTCGTGACAGCGGCGCCCTAGTGTTCTTCCTCGTGCCCGAGCGCCGGGTGCATCGTTACCAGCCAGCGGTCAACGGAGACCTTCTCACGATGAGGACTTCTTTCGGACCCCAGGAGGCGATAGATCAAGAACTAAATGGCGCCTGAAACGGTGTGCGGAATTAGCACCCTCGGGCCGCCACGGGTTCTTCCGGCCAATCACGCTTGCGAGTGGATGACCTAAATCCCGGCTGATTTCTTCCGCAGCCCGCGAGATCACTGAAATAAAGGCCGAGTTCCCGCATACCGACCAACTGACAGATCACGGCGCCCTTTGTGGCCCGTTGACCCCGAGGAAGGAAGGCGCGGATCGATGAACCGTCGTCATTTCGCTCTAGTGGCCGCTTCGGTCGCTGTAGCACTCTCAGCCACCACGGTGGCCGCCGCTGGAGTACTTGCTCCATCGGCTTCTGCTGACAACGCGACTCACGTCGTGCAGCACAGCTCGAGCACCCACGCCCACGTGGGGGCCGAGCCCAAGCACCATCACCAGACGCCTTCGCAGCGACGAGCTGCTCAGGCAAAGAAGAAGGCCGAGCTCTCCCAGTTCTACGCCGCTGTCGCCGCACAGAGCGCAGCGGTGGCTGCTCAGGACGCTGCGGTCGCCGCAGCGAACCAGGCCCTGGCGAACAAGACCCAAGAGGCTCAGACAGCCGTCCAGGGCTCGATGTTCTCCTGCATCCGCCAGGCCGAGTCGGGTGACAACTACGGATTGACCTCAGGTGCCTACGGCATCTTGATCTCCACGTGGGACGCCTACGCATCGATCTGGAGCCCGTACGGCTCCTACTCGGTGCCGGGTGCCGCTCCTGCGGCGGTCCAGGACCTCGTGGCCTACCAGCTCTACCTCATCGGTGGCGGCTACGGCGGCTGGCACGACTACTGCACCGGCGGCTAGTCGGCAGCGGAGGCTCTCCTCAGGCGACGACGCGGGCTTTGTCAGCGACGGCGTCGAGGAGGGACTTCCAGGCCTGGGAGAACGACGCCTTCCCCTCTTCTTGCAGTCGAGAGGCAAGCGCGTCGAGATCGACGTGCTTGCTCAGCTCTTCGAGCTGGGCTCGTGCCGCAGTCGCCTTCGGGTCGAGGACGTCGGCGACCTTGCCGTGGTCGGCCAACGCCAGCAACGTCGAGTCCGGCATGGTGTCGATGGTCTCCGGCGCGGCGAGGGCCTCGACGTAGAGGGTGTCAGGGGCCTTCGGGTCCTTGGTGCCGGTCGAAGCGAAGAGCAGCCGCTGGACAGGCGCTCCAGCGGCGAGGAGCGCCTGGACGCGCTCGGAGCTCACCAGATCGCAGTACGCGCCGTAGGCGTCGGCCCCGACGGCGATGCCCAGGGTGTTGACCAGCTCGGCAGGCAGCTCGTCGGCCGCCGCCACGTCCCAGCGGCTGATGAAGAGCGACGCCACCGAGGAGACGTTGAGGTCGAGACCCTCCGCTTGGCGGCGCTCCAGTCCTTGGAGATAGGCGTCAGCCGCGGCCAGGTACTGCTCCTTTGAGAACAGGAGCGTCACGTTGACGGGGACGCCAGCGGCGATCGTCTCGGTGATCGCCGGGAGGCCAGCCGGGGTGCCGGGGATCTTGATGTAGAGGTTTCCTCGGTTCGCCTGGTCGAAGAGCGACTGCGCCGCCTTGACGGTGGCCGCGGTGTCGTCAGCCAAGAGGGGTGAGACTTCGAGCGACACCCAGCCATCGACGCCCTTGGACGCCTCGTGGACCGGGAGGAACAGGTCGGCAGCTCGCTGGAGGTTGTCGATGGCCAAGTGGAAGAAGAGCTCCTCGCCCTCATGGCCCTGGGCGGTGAGGTCTTGGATCTGCTTGTCGTAGGACGTCGACTTCGAGACCGCTGCGTTGAAGATCGAGGGGTTCGACGTGAGGCCGACGACCGAGAGCTCGTTGATGTAGCGCTCGATCGTGCCGTCATCGAGCAGATCACGAGTGATGTTGTCGAGCCAGATGCTCTGGCCCAGGTTCGAGAGGTCAGCCGTGCTCGTCATGTGGCTCCTTGTGGTCGTCTTCCACCACTCCCAGACTGCCACCTCCGGATCTCGCCGCGGACCGCGGCGTCGCTCAGCGCTCTGGTGGTCTCGTCATGGCGTCGAGCTGGGAGAGCGCTGCGTCGAGCTCACCGGCCCGACGACGACGCGCCACGTCCGCCTCGGCCAGCTGCGCCGCGCTCGGCGCAGTCGGGCTCGAGCGCAGCAGGTGCTCCGCTTCAAGGCAGAAGATCACGCCGCGCAGCCCCTCCGCCACGGAGGACGCCGCCTGACGACGCAGCTCGTCAGGAGCGCTGTCAGCGGCTCGATCCATCGTGCGCGCCGCGTCCTCGCCTTGGGCACGAACCTGGGTGACCTGGGCATCGCCCCCGGTGGGCTGGGCCAGCAGCAGCGAGCGGGCCAGGGTCGCGTTCTCCAAGCTGGAGCGAGCCTGAGGCACCCAGGCATCGCCCGCGGCGCGTCGATGGCGAGCTCCCATCAAGGCAGCGACGCCGGCCACGATCAAGGCCAGCGCGGCGATGCCGCCGAGGATCCACGCCCAGGTGGTGGCGTTCGACGAGGACCCCTTCGTCTCGACCGTCGTCGTGGTGGCGTGCTCGGTGGTCGTCGTCGCCTTCTCGGTCGTCGTGGTGGGTGCCACCGTGGTGGTGGTCGCGGGGGTCGTGGTGGTGGTCGGAGCGAGCGTGGTCGTCGTCGGCTCCAGCGTGGTGGTGGTCGTGGGGGCCGCCGAGGCCATCGCCGGCAGAGCCAGGACGGCGGCGAGGGCGCCCCCGGCGAGGGCGAGGCGCAGGATGGGAACTCTCACGACGTGACCTCCGAGATCGGCGCGGCGACGATGCCGCTGCTGGGCCGTCATGCTACAAGCCCTCCCTCGCTCACCAGTGGTTCAGACGCGACAGAGGATCTCGCCGCAGGGGACCTCGAAGCGCCCGTCGCTCGAGGTGGCGAAGCGCACCCAGTCCTCCGAGATCGCCTCGAGCTCACCGCGCGTGGCCAAGCCATGGTCGAGCACGACGTCAGCGAAGCGCGACGCCACGATCCGCTCAGACCACAGCGAGCCCCACCACTCCCGCTTCTCTGGCGTGTCATAGACCCACGTCGAGCTGGTGGAGGTGACCTGCTCGAGTCCAGCCTCAGCTGCCCAGCTGCTCAGGAACTGCCCGGCGTTGGGCTCGCCTCCCGAAAGGCGGGCAGAGGCTTGATAGATCGCCATCCATCGATCGAGCAGCGGTGAGGGCGGTGACCAGCGCATGGCGCTGTAATCCGAGTCGCGCGCCGCGATGACGCCGCCGGGGCGCACGATCTCTCTGACCGCTCGCAGTGCTCCGACAGGATCAGGCACGTGCTGGAGGACCATGTGCATGTGCACGGCATCGACGCTGGCGCGGCTCGAAGGGCAGGGCGAAGAGGTCAGCAGCGAGGAACGGGGTGCTCGGGCTCGTGCTCGCCGCCTCCCTCAGGACCTCGGGGCTGGCATCGATGCCGATCACGTGGCCGTCGGGCACGAGCGAGGCGAAGTCGGCTGTGATGCTTCCGGGTCCGCAGCCGACGTCCACGATCACCCAGTTGGGCTCGATCACCTTGACGAAGTACGCCGCGGAGTTCTCCGCCGTGCGCCATCGGTGCGAGCGCAAGACGCTGTCGTGGTGGCCGTGGAGGTACTGCTCGTCGCTCATGGGTGACCTGCGCTCCTTATGGGTGAGGTGATCGGTGGTCCTCCGGCGGGATCCAGCGGGAGCTCGTGGCGAAGGCGAGGTCCGAGCTTGCCTGCGATCAGCACGATGAGGACCGTGTTGAAGATCAAGATCTGGATGGGGAAGGCGATCTCCGCCGAGGTCCACACCGTCACCGTGGCCAAGGTGATCGCGGCGTTGATGAAGGTGGTCAGGTAGGTGTTGACCGATTCGGTCTCAGGAGCCTTGTAGGCCTTCACGATGGTGGGCAGCCCGGCGAAGGCGTCAGCAGCCATGAAGGCGCCCAGCGCCACCGTGTTGTTGCTGGTCACCAGCCAGAGGATGAGGCCGGCCACCGAGACGAGACCGCAGGCGATGTCGAACGGCCCGATCTTCCACATCCCGTACGGGTTGGCGAACGAGGCGATCAGCACGATCAGCGGTCCGAAGCCGATGACGAACGTCATCACCGACTGGAGCCCGACGCCTTGGCGGATCTCAGCGGAGAAGGCCAAGAGCGGCGAGATCGTCCAGAGGAGCCACGTCACCCGGTTCGGATGCGTGTCCCCCCGAAAGGTGTCGCGGGCATAGAGCAGCGTGCCGGACAGCCCGATCGCTGCGCCCAAGAACACGAAGTTCGGGTTGATCACAGCATCAATTGTCCCACAGGGCCTCCTGCTCAGAGCCTCAGAATCGGTGGCTCGGAGGACGTCGAGGGCCGTGGAAGACTCTCTGAAACGCCATGACCGACCTCCCCGTCACGCCGTCGAGCCCTCGAGGCCAGCAACGTCGACGCGCCCGCCAGCGGCGTCGTCTCCTGCTGGCTGGCCTCGTCGTGGTGCTCCTGGTGGCCGGAGCGGTGGTGGGTGTCGCTCTCAACCACCACAGTGCCAAGGGCTCGAAGACCACCCCCACCCTGGCCGCCCCCGCACCGTCATCGACCACCTCATCATCCACCACGACCACCACCCAGGCCCCGGGACCAGGGTTCGTGGCCGGCAAGGTCACCGCGGTGGGTGACTCGGTGATGATCGACTACCAGCAGCCCTTAGAAGAAGCCATCCCCGGCATCAACGTCGACGCCGCGGTGAGCCGGCAGTGGTCGACCGGCGAGCAGATCCTCTCGGGGCTCAAGAGCGAAGACCAGCTCGGTGCCACCGTGATCGTGGCACTCAGCACCAACGGCCCGATCTCCGCCACCGATTTCGACAACATGATGGCGATCCTCTCGGGTGCGTCTCGAGTCGTCTTCGTCAACACCCACGTCGACCAGCCGTGGCAGGACCCGAACAACCAGGTCCTCGCACAAGGCGTCGCCGCACATCCGAACACGGTTCTCGTCGACTGGAACGCCCTGGCCGATCAGCATCCCGAGTGGTTCGGCTCCGACGGCACCCACCTCGCGATCAACGGCACGGGCGCCCAGCAGCTGGCCCAGCTCATCGCCGCACAGACCAGCTGAGCCGAGGCCGTGTCCGAGGCCATCGCCGAGGGCGGCGAGAGGCCCTTGGGGAGGGTGATGCCGAGGTGGTGGGCTAATCTCTCTGCTCCCGGGGCTATAGCTCAGTCGGTTAGAGCGCAGCACTGATAATGCTGAGGTCGTAAGTTCGATTCTTACTAGCCCCACTCGGGGGTCTTCGCCGAATTCGGCCCAGACCAGTCGTTGAATTAGTGCCAACCAGTGGCAGAATTCGAACCCGACCATTCGTAGAATTGGGATCCTCTAAGACGCTGGCGGACGATCAGCCTGTACGCACTTACGGTGAGAGGTTGGACGAAGACGTCCAGATTCTTGCGGTCTAAGTCGCCCTCCAACTGACGTTTGGGGACGCGGCGGGAGCGCAACCAGAGCTCGTATCAGCGCCGCGCGAAACATCAAGGAGATGCCACTCGCCCTGAAGCGGCTGATGGAACTCGAAGCCGGCGTATCTCCTGGCCGCAGTGCTCGGCGGTGAACCAACGAGCCGTGATCTCCGTGGGCCGGGCTCAGTCGACGGAAGTCACGATTTTGACGTGCTGCTTCCCGATGGTCAGTTAGTCGGATTGGAGGTCACCACTGCTGCGCGAAGAGAGGCAATCGAGACCTTCGCAGCGCTACCTCAGCTGTACGAGGCCAGATACCCCAATCTCACGTGCAACTGGTCGCTGACCTCCCACCATCCCAACGATGAGCAACGTGGCCCGCAGGTTCGGGAGATCACAAGAAGTGCCGACTCTCTGCTTAGAGATCTTGAGCTGGCGGGCATCTTCGAGTTCGACACTGTCTACCGATCGACGCCCCCGGTCACTGAGCCGGCCGCCCAAGATGCGGTTCGACGGCTGGGCAAGATCGGGGTGTTTGCAGGTCGCCAGATGGGAGAGGCGAGGAGTGAAGGGGATGCCTTCGTTGCTCTCGGACTTCTTGGCGGCGGAGGAGTTGTCGACCCCGACGCCTTGAACCAGTCAGTTAGACGAGAGGCCGACGCCAACGTGGAAAAGCTCGCACGTTCAGGTGCTGACGAGGCACACCTATTCGTATGGATCGACTCCACCATGTTTTCCGAGGAGATGATCCTTCATCTTGGTAACGTGCCTACCGTTGGGCCGGAGCTGCCGCCGCCAATCAGAACGGTGTGGGTTGCGACGTGGGGCCTCGGGACGAACTCTCGATCGAACACGTCCCGCTTGTGGCGGGCCACTCCACCGATGGGCTGGGAGGTACTTCCTGTCCCCGAGTTACCGACCACGGGTCCAGCACAGCTCTAACTTGATCCCGGCAGCGAGGATTGAGTTCCCTGAAGCCTGGCCCGTCGGCTCAAGAGACTTTGAGGCGTTGCTCAGCTGGTGGCCTCGTTTGTGTCGTACTCAACCACTCCGGAAGGGAGCGCGACGGTCGACATAGGTGCTCTCGATCCAGAAGCCCACTCCTCTGGAGCCGACTCACTTCCGCTCGGGGTGACGTTCTGGGTGGAAGCGATGAGTGCTGGTGAGAAGTCTGTGAACGTCGCCGCCTCGCCACGATGAAGTTGGCCACCTCCGAAAGTGGTGTTGGGATCAACGATGATCTGTCGAAGCTCAAGCAATTCGCTATTTGCCAAATCGAGAACGATCTCGGTTCGCATCCCCTCGCTCGCGTTGATGCCGATAGTGGCACCCCGCTGTCCGGTACCGATGGTGTTGCTCCAGCCGAGCTGCTGCAGACCTGGAAGCGTGGCCATGTATCGGAGAAGGGCTGCGCGTTGCAATGACGAAGCACCATGTCCGAGGAACTCGGCGGCCACCGTGAATTGGGCAGCGGGGCTCGAATCGGTCGCCCCAGGGACGTCCGCTTGGGTCGCAAAGTACGCCGCCATTTGTGAAGGATCGGTCGGGAGATTGGCAACGTCGTAGTAGACGGCACCCGGATAGCCAATGTGCTCGCTCTCGATCGAGGGCCTGCCAGCCTGCTCCCAAGCTTGTTGATCCTCACTGGTGATGAACTGAGGTGAGCCCGTCACGTACGCCTTGTTCGAGTTGTCTCCCCTCGGCGAAGTCCACTCCTCTTCGAAGATCTGGATGAAAGCGTTCCAATTAGCACTTCGAGGCGGCTTCAAGGCGACGACGCTCTGGAGCGTTCTTGTGTAGAGCCACTCACCGGCCCCTGGAACAAGTGGCTTCTCTTGTTCGGCCACCCGGGCCGTGCCAGTCAGGACGGCATTAGCGGGAGCGAAGCTTGCTGCCTCGCCGCCACCGCCGGTAGACGAGGTCGCCTGAGAGACGACCAAGATCAGCGCAACGATCCCTGCGGCCACGGCTGAGCTGACGATGATGGCCGTCTTCCAGCTGCCACGAGCGTGATTGGGCCGGATGAAGGGGGTCGCATCCCGCCGAGCCGCTAGGACTTCGTCGGCAGTAACGGGCGAAGCAGCGTGATCCACGATGTCGCAAAGCCGTTCTTGAAGGTCAGTCATCTGCGACCTCTCCTATCGTGCTCCGGAGTTTGGCAAGGCCTCTCTCCATGTGGTTCTGGATCGTGGTGACCTTGAGTCCTGTGAGCTCAGCCACCTCGCGCAACGTCCAGCCATAGGCAAAGACCAAGAGGACAGCAGTCCGTTGGCGGTCAGACAGCTCTGAGAGCGCTGCTTCGAGCTCAGGCTCGATCAGATGCTCGGAGTCTTCAACCACGGCTGCGAACGAGGCAGGCGTTTTGCGCTGCTTGGTTCTCGATTGACCAACGCGATAGAGGTAGCCGGTCGCGTGTCCATCGCTTGGACCTTGGGCCAGTACTCCCACGCATAGGCCAGTGCTTCAGCCGTTGCCTCTCGGCCCCTCTCGCCTCCATATGCAGAGACGAACGCCCTTCTGAGTCGAGGTTCCGCTTCAACCACGAAACTCCGGAATCGGTCTGCCTCAGGACCAACGGATCGATCGAAACCGTCGAGCGTGGCTGGTAACCCCGGTTCGGGCGAGTTCACGATCCCCATCATCTACTAAGAGTCGTGAGGTGCCCCGATGTACCACGCACCCCAATTGAAAGGTTGTGCCGGAAGCCGCGCCCTTGAGCGGCACATTATGAAACGCACTTGCTCATTGGACATGACGCGATGTTCGGATGACCCGTTCCATTGAGACACCTGTGCAGGCATGATGGTGGTGTGAGTTCGTTTGCCGGTGCGATTCCTTGTCGAGTTGTGAAGTCATCGATCACGTGGACCACCTTGGTTGTCACTGCGGTGGCTGAGTTGACCATCCTGAGTATCGCTGGCTTCCTGTACTCAGACGCGTTCTGGTTTGCGGCCGGAAAGTGGCCGAGTGGGTGGCTCCTCACCTGCATCTTGGGTCTGCTTTGCGTCTTCTATCCCGCCAGCGTGTTGGGAGCCTGTTGGTCCTCCATGACGGATCGGGAAGACGGTGAGACGAGCAAACGGACGGTCGCACGTTTGGCCGGATACGGGGCTCTTATTACGGTCGCCAACTTCCTGTTATCGGTCGCGGCATGGATTTTTGCCGCTGTCGTTTTTGGGGCGCTGTTCTAGGACGACCGTTTCCGATCAAGTGCCCCAGATCGCCGGGTAGGTGTGGCAGTACGGCACCTATGGGTCAGTGATGGAACAATCACCGACCGGTGATTACGCGAACTGAAATCCCTGCAGACCGATGACAACGAGCAGAAGTACCAGCGCGGACCCTGCTCCTACGCCCGCTCCTAGAGCTGGTGACCATGACCGCATTCTCAATCGGCTGGGTAGCACGCCGATCAGGAGCGGAGGTAGCAAAGGGAGCATGTAGCGAGGTGTCAGCTGGTCAATGCGGGGAGCGTGGAGAGCGTTCGTGTTCGTGTAGACAACCGCCATGATCCCCAACCCGATGATCAGGCTCAATCCTACGAGTCCGATTCGCTCAAGTTTGGGCAGCACGAAGCCCGTGACGGGCTCCGGTACGGCGCACGAGACCCCGACGACGACTGCCGACAGCAGCACGATGATCGTGGGGACCTGATAGTCCGAGAGCAGCCCGAACATCTGGAGCGGAAACGCTGATCCCTGGAAGAGGAAGGTATGCCACACCGTGGCGACGAATGCCAGAGGCTGATGCACGACATAGGTCGTTTGCGCAGAGATGTGGATGTCTCGATAGGCGTAGTTGCTCTTCGCCGACTGCAAGGGGAAGAGTCCTGGAAGATCGAGTCGCATCGAATGCGAGCGTTGGTATGTGATCCACAACACCGAGAGCAGTGCCGAGCCGCCGATGACAGAAGCAACAGGAGCGATGAGCTTCCCCCGGTAGCGCCAGAGCGGGATGAGAAGGAAAAGGACGAAGACAACGTAGGGAGGCTTGCCTAGCGCCAGCAAGCCGGAGGCGACTCCAGCCTCAACGAGAAGGCTCCTTCGAGGAGCGGAGACATCGAGCGAAAGTCTCAAGCTCACGGCAACCAGGAGGAGGGTCAGAACAATTGTCAGCCCATCGGCTGAAACGGTAGATGCTTGGTTCAGCGCTTCGGGAATCAGCGCGCAGCCAACCATGATCCAGCGATGAAGTGGAAGTCGCTTCACTGCAAGAGCAACGATGAGCGCATATGCCGCAACCCCGGCCAGCCGGGCAAGGTAGATCAGCGGGAGAAGTCCCAGGCCGATGAGACGGCCGATGGCGATCACCGGGGAATATATGGCATAGCCACCCGGTCCATAGGACGCGATGGTGCCTTCTTGAACTGGAACGGTGCGTCCGCCTGGAGAAGGCCACCCAAGATCCTCCAGGAACTTGACGTGGTCCGGTTGGAAATAGATCGTCTTCGTCAACTGATCCATCTGCTGTGAGTAACCCGCAGGAAGTTCAGCGCCAAATCGATGGCCTATTCGATGGGTCAGAACGTCTCCGCCTGCGATTTGGTAGGCCCTGGTGAACTGATCGCGTCCGTCGGCGCCCCGTAATGGTGGTGTGAAGATGGCGATGGCAACTCCGGAGAAGCGCCAGCACCAGAACCACCTTCGCCGGGTTCTTCCAAATCCAGACGAGCAGAGACTGAGGTTGGATTCTCCGGCTCTGTGTCTTAGGCGGTTCAGCACCGACAAGCTGGTCAGTCAAGAGCCGGATCTCGCCTTCAAGGGGGTCCGCGAAACCATCCGCAGGAACCTACCAAGCAGTTCAAGCAGTTCAGATCGACGAACGATTGTCCACGGTCTGGACGTGAGCCAGTTGGCTCCCAAGGACTCGTTGGATGCGCATTCAATTCCAAGGGAGCCGACTGTCCCCGACCGCCGGGTTAGGGACACAGCCGAGAATTGCCGTCACCTCGTGGAGCGGGGGAAGCAAGCTTTGGCTCCCCGTGTTGGACGGTATGACCACGCTCGGATGGGGTTACGGTCGGAACTGTGGATGAGTCGATCGACTACGACGCGCTCCCGCCAGAGGAGCAGGCTCGGATGCGAGAGCGCTGGCCCGGCCAGTTCGCTACTCGCATCGCCGAGCTCGACCTCGTGACTGAGTTTGAGGAGCATGGACTGGCATACGCAGCGCTCGATGCCCGAGGAGAGGTCGTCGTCCATATCCCAGGAGAGACGGACGTCCGTGACGAGGGAACTCACGCTCCGCTGACCTCAGCTGAGGCTCGAACGCTGGAGCTCCACCGCGTGATTCTCGGCGAAGAAGCTCGCAAGCAACCCAGAGGCGGTGCTCGCACGGGCTAGGAAGAACCTCCAACACCAGCGTTCTGTCGACAGCGGTCACAGCATTCAGTACCTCGACGCATGGGAGCAGTTGCTCGACGCGGGGGCATCCGTCACTCGCACTGGTCCTAGTTTCATCTGATCAGGAGGCCCGTGACCTGCGCCAGGCAAGTCCCCTTGCTGGTGTGCTGACCGATGAAGAGCGGATCGACGTCCTGATGGCGACCGACGGCGCCTGTGTCGCTGCAGCATCAGGGAAGTCGATCGGAGAGCTGCGAGAGTCTCTCTCCTCGGGGGTGACTCCCAGCCTCTAGCTGGTCGCCGGGTGGATCGAGTCCACGATCCCTCGAGCGGTAAGGCCCGCGCCCGCTAGCCCAAGCCACAGCACGACTGGATGGGCTTGGCCCGGCACTGCCACGGTTGCCACCATGACGCCGCTCGTCTCGCTCGATTGGGAGAGGTGGAGCGTCAGCCCGTTCTCTGTCAGAGTCCCTTTGAGGTTGGGTTCAGCCATGGCTTCTGCTGCGTAGCGCCCCGAGAAGATGTCCAGTCCCTGCTGTGCGGCGCGGTCCGATGCCTGTTGGATCTCGGCTGGACAGCTCGGCGAGATGCGCGTTTGGGCACCGAGAGCCACACGGTGTCCGGGTCCACTTGGAGCCCACAGAACCCCACGTTGCTCGTTCTTTGAATCGGCCAGGAGGGAGGGAGCTTCAAACGCGACGCCGCCAAAGCTCACCGACCTCCAGTGGGCGGGTGCCGCTGTTGGAGCGGCAGCGGCGGTGACCACGGCGAGAGGCGAATGCGTGAGCGTTTTCAATAACGTGCCGCGCCTGAGGCCCTTGGGCACTCAACACGAACCCCTTGTCGGGATCGTAGAAGGTCGCATGGTCGGGTTTGTTGGCCACTCATGCTTGAACGGCGATGCCGTTGACGGACTGGGACTTCGTGAGAGGAAGGAACCCGGTCTTGCTCAGAGCCTCGACCCAGACTTCGTTCTCAGCAGGACAGTGCTGCTGACCAGCGAGCGTTGACTCCTCACCCAGGTAGACGGGACCGGTGAAGCTGGCCCGCACGTGTAGCCACCGTCCTTCGAGATGTACCAAGACCCTGGCACCTCTATCTGGACATCGCCGTAGGGCACGGGGACCCAGCCCGGCCTCCCTGAGGAGACGACGACCGGCAGCGGAGAGGACGTTCCTGCTGTCGAGGTAGGTGGCGCTGAGGCAGTGCTGCTGCAGGCTGCGGCCAGCGCGCCGACAACGGTGACGGCAATGGCTGCAAGCCACCGAGCTCCCGGCGAGCTCTCCTTCCGGCGGGCGCGGATGTGGCGAGCCCCCCGCTCGTGAGAGGTGTATCGAGTCGAGGATCGCTCGAGCCTGAAGGCCATCGCCAGGGAGACCCACTTCCACCACTGTGGGACTGGCGTGGCCCGGCACGTCGATCGAAGCGGTGAGGAGGTGGCCGGTCTCGCAGCTCGAGAGCACGTGGAGCGTGACGCCATTGATCGTGAGCAAGCGAGTGGTCTTTGCCCCTGCGAAGGATGAGGTCTGTCGTCCAGAGAGGATCGCGGCACTTGGCACGCCGCGGCGCCTGGTGTCCAGCGGCGATGCCTATGGCGGGGCAGCTGATGGCGCACGTCTCATCGGCGTGCAGGAGATAGACGGTCGAGGGCATCATCCCACCGCAGAAGAAGCCGGCGTGGGTGACAGTCCAGCTCGGAGGCACGGCCAGCGAGATGCCGCCCGTGTTACTGTCTTCCAAGCGTTTGGCGTAGCGCTGTGCGGTGCGGAAGAGGTGACCACTGCGAGCGGCGAGTGCGTGAGCGTTGAAAGAACTTGCCGGGCCTTGGGACCGCGCCCCTTGAGCTCCACGCCGAGGGACGGAGCGACAGAGTCGACGCTGACGCTGTTGATCGATCCGTTGTTCAGGGGATGGATCATCTTGTCCACCGCGATGCCGTTGACCTCGATCGAGCTAGTACTTGGATGGGGCTGATCCTGGGCTGAACGAGCTCACGCACACCTCGTTGCGTGTCGCCCCTATGCACAGATCACCATCCGGCAAGCGAAGGGTTCGGGCACCGAGAAAGACGGTGCCGTCGCCGTCTACTTCTCCGCAGAGGGGGACGTCGTCCTGCACGACAGCCCAATTGTGGGGAATCGAGAACTGGGCATCACCGAAGGAGACAGGCGTCCATCCTCGAGGAGTCGCTGAGGTCATCACTGCGACGGGTGTCTGGGCCGCTGCGGGCGAATTTGTTGAGCTCGCGTTCCACACGTGCCGGAGCCCTGCGGTTGCGGTTGTGAGCCCGACCCCGATGAGGATGCCGTGGCCGAGCGCTCTGAGGCGGACGGAGCGTTGACGTCTCACCCGATCAACCCTCTGTCAGCTCGAGAGAAGAGAGGTTGAGGTCGTAGCGGGCCCCTGATGCTGAGGTGAGGGTGACGGTGTCTCCGTGGTGCGAGGTGACCTTCAGCTCTCCAACTCGGTCTGGCGTGACGAACCGGTAGGTAGCTCCATCAGTCGAGACGTAAAGGACGCCTTTGGCTCGGGTCCCAGGCGTGGAGACAGGCAAGGCCTGGCCTCGCTGCGCACTCTGGAGCTGAGCGTGGCTTGCGAAGATCCAGAGACTGGTTGGCTTCGATGTCTGGGAGGTGCTGCCTTGTTGAGCGAGTCCGCCAAAGGTGCCACTTGCAGAGCCATTCAGGCGGTTCGAACCTCCGCTTGCGGTCGAAGGAGATGATGTTCGCGGGCAGAGCGCACCACCGCAGACCAGTTGCTGAGCCTGTGCGGCTGTGAGCTGGGTCCGGGGAACGTGGGTTGGAGAGCCCGGAACGACCAGGGCTGCGACCACTCCGATCACGACGAGACTCGCCGCCAGTGACGACAGCGCGAGGACGCGGTCCGTCGGCGTCGCTCCTTGCGTGGGGTCGTCCCAGTGGGGACCTCGCCTCGGGGCGTCTGTGCCCTTGGCACGCATCGTCACCGAGCCGTTCGGCACCGCCAGCTCTGCAGCGCGAGTCAGCGTGCGGGTGAGGCGCTCTTCGATGGTGACCTGCTCGCTCACGTGACCATCTCCTTGAGTCGCTCGAGGCCTCGATGGATGTGCGACTTGACGGTCCCAAGCGGGACGTTCATGACGAGGGCGATCTCACTCAAAGGCAGGTCGGCGTAGTAGCGGAGGATCAGCGCCCGCCTCTGTTGGTCGGGCAACGAGCAGACGATCTCCCAAGTCTCGTCGAGCTCGGGGTCACCGAACTCGAGGACGGGCTCTGGCTGGTAGCGCACCTCGGTGGCGGCTCTGCGGCTGTCATCGATGATTTGGTTGATCGCCATGCGACGCAGGTATGACCACGTCGATAGCGGGGGAGGATCGACGCGTTGGTAGCGGAGGAACACCTCGTGGACGACGCCCTCGGCCTGCTCCTTGGAGCTCGTCATCAACCAGGCGAGGCGCACAAGGGCCGTGGCGTGCTCGCGGTAGGCGACTTCGAACGCGGTCCCTCCGCTGTTGAAGGCCACGTTCCCCACGCTAACTAGACGTGTGGGAGCGCTCACGGTTTGCAGTGATTTCATGGTGCCGTGCTCCTTCCCGTGGTCGCACTCATGATCACTAGACGTGCGCCACGAACGGAAGGTTGCGAACCTTATTGCTTTGTTGGTGATCCTTGGGTCCTCTCCACCTCAACGTGACAGTCCCTTGGGGATCGAGGAGCCGATGATTGCGCAGGTCACAGCGTCCTGCGATGATCCCCGCATGGTTGACCTGGCGAGCGCAAGCCATGAGTTCGCCGTGGTCGACGTCGAGACGACGGGTCTCTACTGGCGAAAGGACCGAGTGGTCTCGGTGGCCGTCGCTCGCTGCGATGCAGCGGGCCATCTCATCGAGCGGTGGTACAGCCTCATCAATCCGGGATGCCCCATGGGTGCCAGCGAGATCCATGGGCTGACCGACGAGGCGGTAGCTAACGCACCGAGTTCGAGGACATCGCCGACGATCTGCTTCTCCAGCTGGGTGGCGCAATCCTCGTCGGTCACAACATCGACTTCGATTGGCACTTCTTGTCGAAAGAGTACGCCCGGCACGGAGCGACGCTTCCAGCGCATGACACCATCTGCACGATGGCGCTGGCCAAGGAGCTCAACCTCGGGATCGCCAACGTGAGGCTCGACACGGTCGCGGCGTACTGCGAGGTCCCCCTGGCTCGAGCCTCGTTCACGATGCTCGTGAAGACGTGCTGGCCACGGCGGGGGTCTTCGCTCGGCTCTACCCCCTGGCGGTGGAGCGTGGCGTCAATCCCGTGGTGCACCTCGAGCCCGTGACCCCGCCGATCTTTCGCAAGACGCAGAAGTGCGGCTACGTGAACCCGGTCGGCCTGGTGCTGATGGCCGACTCGTCCAGGGGATGCACGTCGTGATCACGGGGGAGACCTCGATGCCGCGTGAGGAGCTCTTCCACCGCTCGATGGCGCTTGGTCTCGACGTCGTAGCCACCGTCACCTCAAAGACAGCGGTGCTCGTCACCAACGACCTCTCGAGCGGCACACGCAAGGCGGAAACGGATCGCGTTGCGAGTCCCAGTCGTGGATGAGATTACGTACCTACGTCTTTTGAAAGACGTGCGCCGGGAACCAAGCGGACCAGGTCACGTCACACGTCGTAACCCGCAAGGCAACGAGAGGTTCTGGGGGAGGGGCGAGGTCCTCGAAGTCAGCCCCGACGGGACCGCTGGCTGGTCGGCGGGTGGTCATCCTCGGCGGCGTCGACGACCAAGAGCACCTCGAGGAGCTCATCGTGCAGAGCGGTGGGGTGCTTTCGCACAACGTGACCAAGAACATCTCACTCGTGGTGCTCGGCGACGCGCACGATCCCCAGCGGCTTGCAGCGGCGGTCGGGTTCGGGGCAGAGGTCCTGCAGCCAGCTGAGCTGCTGACGAGGCTCCACGTTGGCGAGGATCTCTCCGACGTGGTGCGTGATGTTGAGGAGGCGGTGGTTGCCTCGGGGTTGGAAGTCGGCACAGCGGTGCCGGCCGCCCCGGCCAGCCTGCCGAATGCCGGCTGGTAGGTAGACCCCTCCGGTAGGTATCAGCACCGTTGGTGGGACGGAGCCGTGTGGACCGAGCACGTGTTGACCAACGGGGTGGGAGTCGCGACCCAACTCGATGAGCCATCCTCGCCCGTCCATCGGGGCAGGTACCGCACGTGGTCTCAAGTGTCGCTCGTGCGAATCGAACCCTGTCGGGACATCAAGAAGAGTGACATCATCGGTGGCGACTGGTACTTGATCCTCACGACTTCACCTGCGGACACGGCGACTTCGATGGCCGCATGACCCACATCCTCCGTGAGGTACTTGACGGACACTTGCACCAAGTGGTCGCCCGGCACGCAGGGGAAGAGGTACTCACCCCATCGCTTACTGAACGGCATCCCGTCTACAGTGATTGTGGTCTTGCAGAAGATGAGGAGTAAGCCAAACGGATGGACTCTGCACTTCACGAGGATCCCCGTGTCGTCGATGCCTTTAGCCATTGCGCTCCTTGACACCGATCGAGAGCAATGTGCCCCATACCTCCTCATATGTTGAGTCAACGTCGAGGGCCAAGGTGTTTCTCGTGCTCCCCTTCTGGTCTGCCTCGACCAAGAGGATGCCCTTGCCTTTCAGAAGTGAATCCGGTCTTCCGGGGACCAGTGGCTCCATCACCGTACGTATCGGATCAAGGAAATACTGGAGACCACCGATTCCACCCGCAGGCCTGCCTACGTAGGACACTTCGATCGACTTGTCTCGGATTATCAGGTCAATAGGGCGGGAGCCAATCGAATCTCCGTAGGGCCTCGACCAAGTCCGCCAGGGATGTGGCGGTGCCCTCAGCCTCCAACGGGTTGTCTCCTCCCCGGCGTTATGGGACGGCTCCATTCGCGACCATCCGTCGTACTTAGGCCGGACTTCTCAATCGTGCTCGGTTATGGACGCGAAGAGCCCCGACGCTCTCATCATCGATCCTACTTCGGCCACGTTTGACTTCGAGCCGTGAACGGTGACGGTCTCTTCATAGATGCCGGGTTGTGAAGCGGACTCGTCTCCACTGGTCGAGGGACTTCCCGGAAGTTGCATAACTCTGCTCTCAAACTGCTTGAGCTGGTTCAAGGTCACGTGAGGAACCGTGACAGCTGAGAACGTGGCGATGGGGGTCGCGAGGTGAGGCAAGTTGGCCTGTTCGGCTGCAGGCAGGGTGCTCACGACGGTCGACGGCTGGGTGAAATCGAGCCACTGCGCCACAGCGTCCATCGAGCCACCGTTGCCGTTGGCCCCTACGGCAGAGCTGATGCTGTCATAGAGGTTCTGCAGGCCGAACTCGCCTCCCAGATTCTGTGCTTCGAGCAGATCGCCCGTCACAGGAGAGAGAATCACTACGACCTGGCTAGCGCCAGCAACGCCCGAGAACGCGAGACCAGTGGAGCCGGAGTGAGTACCTTGCTGACCTAGAAGGTGAATCCCCGGAAGTGTCGACATCGCGCCCAGCAGGGCCGACTTGAACTGGGGGGTCGCGCCAATCGTCGGCCCAACAAGGAGCTTGACGGCACGGGCGTATGGACTCAAATCAGTCATATCAACCCCAGGAATCCCGGTCGAGCCTGACTCAAGGGCGCTGGCAAGAGCTCCTGGATCAGTCGGCAGCTTCGAGACGTCGATGACGCCCGCGCCGTCACCAGCTCCGACACTTGGAGTGGCATCTATGACTATGCAGCCGGCGTAGGTGGTCGAAGGAACGGCGGACTTGAGTCCTGCCCCGATCCATGCGGACTGGGCGTCGTTGGAGAGGAAGCTCACTGAGGTGAAGTTCGCTCCGGTGCACGTCTCATCGGACGTATTGGACCAGTTGGTCACACTGGTTCCGATCACTGCCGTGGCACCTGGAGTCGCTGTCGGCCCGACCTCGGTGTACGAGACCAGTAGGGAGCTACTGGCGCCCGCCTGGAGCCACTCGCTGTCACTGGGTGCAATGGCGGCTGGCCGCCGCAGGATGAGCCAGCTTCTGGAGGGCAGCTGAAGCAGGAGACGAGGGGTGACCGGCGAAGGGAGAAGCTGCAGGACTACGACAATTACCAGCGATGCCGCCGCACCGAGCGCAAGAAGCTTGAGAGCTCTCGGACGGCGGCCTCGCGTAGGTCCGCGATGATCGACGACAGGGGCCGTGTTCGGGTCCACGCGGATCCAGAGCTCTTCCGCGTGAGTCGAACCGCTCTCTGGTGCGATGAGCACCCGAGCTGGATCAGCGTCCCGGATCATGGTGTCGAGGTCGATGTTCATCAGACGTCTCCTATCTCGCGACTTTGGGTTCGAGGGCATTCGATTGGATTGGCCCGGGGATTCCCATCCGGGAGCGGAGCATCCTTTTGCCCGGTGAAGGCGAACCTTGACCGCATTGGTTGAGCACCCGAGAACGAGAGCGGCGTCTTGCAGGCTCATCCCTTCCCAAGTCACCAGTTGGATCACCTCGCGTTGAGAGACCGGAAGGTTCTCGATCGCCTCAAGGACACGAGTGTCGAGTTCGACTTCAAATGTCGGGGTCTGACGTTGCGACGCCAAGGCATGAGCGAGATTGCCTTTACGACCCGCTGCACGGCGATGCTGGGAGATCACGTTTCGGGCTACCCCGTAGACCCAAAGCACGTCCTCCGGAGGCTCGGGGACGTCATCGATCCTGCGCCAAGCGACCAGATAGATGTCAGCGACAAGGTCGTCTGCGTCTCCTCGTTGCAGAGGAAGGAAGCGAACCACAAATCGGTAGATACCTGAGAGCGAGCGCTCGTACAGCGAGCGGAACTCGGCCCGGAGGTCTCGGACGGACTCCGCAGGCTTCTCTCCACCTGCTGGCTCCTCGTGGGTGCTCACGATCTGTTCATGGCCGGTAAGCGTGTGGAGGTTTCAGGAATCTCAAGAATCGGCCTAAGTCTCGGCTTCAGCAGGTGCAGACGTAGCCATAGCAAGACCAAACCTTCAGTTCATTGCAAGTGAAACCTCCACAATTCTCGTCGATGTTCGAACCCATCCGATGGCCGAGGCACGCTGATCCCCTAAGTGCCGCAGTTGGTCACAGACCCGGCGGTAGGGGACAGTGCTTTGGGCTTTCACGTTTCATCTGACCTGCGCTTATGGGAGGCTCGGTAAATGGACGTCAGGCGAGTTGGGGCGGGGCTGTTCACCTGTGCGGTCCTTCTGGCTGGATGCACCACTGGATCGGCGTCACCGACGAAGAGCGCACCACTCAATGCTCGCCTGGTGCTTCCAACCCACCAAGTAGTGGCAGGCACCACAGTCCACGCTGATCTCGTAGTGACCAACACCACCTCACGAGCTGTCTTCACTCCGAAGTGCGGTCTGACGTTTCGCTATGTAGGTCTTCAGAGGAATGGGGTGAACCCTGGAAGTCCTGGCATAGCCATTGGCAAGTGCCCGCCTTCAGTACGCATCGTCCCGGGGATCGCTCACTTCCCGGTGAAGATTCAGACCAGCTACTTGGAATGCATTGAACCAGGGGGTTCGAGTCTCAATGCCACAATCCGTGCTTGCGATGAGAACGGCAAAGACCCAGCACTTCCAACGGGTCGTTACCAGGGCTTGTCCCCGCAAACTTCCATGGGCTGCCCAAGGGAACCATCCATGCCAGGCCACCTCGATCACCCTGGTTGATCCCCCAACACAACCTTGACCCCCGCACACCTCGGTGCTCTCTCAGATCCGGCGATAGGGGGCATGCTTCTAAGGAAGCTGTTGAGGTGAGTCGATAGCCACAATCGAAAGCGCAAACTACGGTTCGCCCGTGCGGGCAGCTCCCTGACAATCCGTCAGACCGCTCGGTTCGGCTCGGGACCGTTGGGCAAACGTGGGCCTGATCGGCGCTTCGCTGATTGGCCTTCTTGCACTTGGGGCCTATCTCGCCATCTGGGGCCACAACTACGGCCTCGACCTCAGCGTCTATCGAGATGCATCACTCTCTTGGCGTCATGGAGCCAACCCGTACCTAGCGACGTTCACGAAGCACGGTCTCGACTTCACGTATCCGCCTTTCGCACTCGCGTTTCTTGTGCCATCGACACTTGCGACTTTCTCGCTGGCCCAAGTTGTGCTTTGGATCATCAGCACCGGGCTGACCGTGTGTGCTGTGGCTTTCGTGCTTCGCGACGGAGGGTCGGCGCTCACTAAGAGAACTTGGGGCTTTGCTCTCGTGTGGACGTGTGTGGCGCTCCTCGTCCTCGAACCTGCGCGTAGCGGGCTCGACTACGGGCAGATCGAGTTCGTCTTGATGTTTCTTGTCACCGCTGATCTCCTGGTCGTCCCGAGGCGCTTCAGAGGTGTTGCCATAGGCATCGCTTCAGCGGTGAAACTCACTCCTCTCATCTTTGTTCTTGTTCTGGTGGCCTGTCGGGACCTCAAAGCTGCGGTCCGAGCTCTTGTGACCTTTGCCGGGCTCACGGCGATCTCGTGGCTCATCTGGCCGAGCCCTCATCGACCTTCTGGAGAAAAGACATTGGCGATACGAGTCGCATCGGCCCAGTGTCGTTTCTCAGCAACCAGTCCTTGCAGGGTGTTCTGAATCGAGCTCCGTTCGTTGGGTCGCCGGCCAAGGCTCTTTGGATCTGTCTGTCGATCGTCGCCCTCGTCGCAAGTGCGTTGGTGGCCTGGCGATGCGCTGCAAATGGATTGCGATCGCTGGCGATGATTGCCATCGCGCTCTGCGGCCTCCTGGCGAGCCCAATTTCGTGGTCCCATCATTGGGTGTGGGTCGTGCTCATCCCGCCAGCTCTTGTCATGACTCGACAAGCAGGCGTTGCCCGACCGGTCCGGGTGATGCTTTGGGGCGTCGTTGCAATAGTCGCGCTCGGGCCCGACTGGTGGTTCTCCAGGGGTTGGCCATCTGACGCTCTGGGCGCCCTGCTCCCTACCTGGACCATGGTGCTCTTGATCTCGTGGGCTGCCATTGAGGTGCGCCGGATGACCTTGCCGGTCGACGCCTCGTCGAGGCACCAACTACTCGACCTCTCGAAAGGGAACCCACCTACCGGCGGCGGCGGCGCAGACACCGCTGCATAAGTGCCGGTAGGGGACGCTTCCACCCGACGTCACGGAACTGTAGGGACTCCGGTTCAAGGACGCATCGTGGCTGTCCCAGCAACTGTTTGTCCGGAGCCTCCCATCCTCCAAAACCGCGCGCTCTGCTCGAAGCGGCGTGGTCCCTCAGCAAGCCGAATCGCTACGCCAGCCAGGGTCTCCAGGCACGCTCAAGGACATCGACACCGGTCCCGAGACGAGGCCCGGTTGGTGAAGAGATGAGCTGTCGCCGGGCAAGATACGAAGGTGCTAGTCGCGAGGATCGCCTTCGATCCAAGAGACGCCGAGGTAGCCCATCCAGCGACCGTCCTCAGACGGGGTGAGTCGGCCTCTCGTGGTCCCGACTCCTGCCTTGGAAGCCGTAGGTACTGCCCGGAACCATCGTCAGCGGCCGAAGGTCGAAACGTCCAAACCGAGCTGAGCGTGACGACGCGCGTCGGCATCCTCGGAAGGAACGCCTCGCCGCTGACAGGGTTCCATTGGCTCATCCAGAGAGATCCGCTTGATCGATCATTCCTTGCTCCGATCCTCTCAGCGTTCTGCAAGAAGCCAACGGGGATTCGCTGACAAGAACGCTAGATCCACCTTGTCGGGGAGGTGTGACGCCTCTGCGAGATCAAGGCAGAGGAAGGCGCTCTGCCGGCCGAGCGAAAGACCGCAGCGCACCGGCCAGCCCCACCGCACCCAAGTCCCTCTCTGCGCGTCAGTGCGCGCGTATCCACCAGATCCGACCATCCGCTCGATAGGGTCCGGGGCATGGCTCGACCCCGGATCTACAAAGAAAATCGCGTGGTTACGCCCGTGAGGCTGACCGTTTCGGTGCGTCACGACCTTCAGCGTCTCGCTCGAGCCAGAGGTCTCGGTCAACCTGCTGATTACCCAGGCCGTCAAGGAGTTCTTGATCGTTCCGCGCGGTCCTGTCAGCGAGACTGAGTCGTTCTCTACGTCGAAAACCTTGGAACAGAGCGCATGAGCGCCTTCGCCGCTCCTCGAGGAGCCGATCCGGCGCCTCCGCAGGGCGACCTCGACCGCCTCGTTCGGATCGTCCCGACGCGAGAGCCACGATGCGTCGGCCTTCTACGAGCGATTCGTGCCTCCGGTCGTGACCTCGGAGGAGGCTGTCGTTGCGCCAGCCGAGCGTGACGTCATCTACGTCCACGACGCCCGAGACATGAGCAGTCGTCGAGTCCGACTCCGTCGCCTTGGTCGTGACCTCGCCTCCGTATTTCGCCGGCAAGGAATACGAGGAGAGCCTGGGCGAGAACGGCGTACCTGGCACCTACTTCGAGTACCTGACCCTGCTCCGGGACGTCTTTGACGAGTGCAAGCGAGTGCTCGAGCCCGGCGGGCGCATCGCCGTCAACGTCGCCAATCTGGGGCGGCGGCCGTACCGATCGCTCGGCGGCGACGTCACCGAGATCCTCCAGGATCTCGGGCTGCTGCTGCGCGGCGAGGTCGTCTGGTGGAAGGGCCGGGCTGCGGGAGGCTCGTGCGCGTGGGGGACGTTCCAGCGGCCGAGCAACCCGGTGCTTCGTGACGTCACCGAGCGGATCGTCATCGCCAGCAAAGGCCGCTTCGACCGGGCGCTCAAGGCCGACAAGCGGCATCGCCCGGGTTGCCGTCGACGGCGACGATCTCGCGAGACGAGTTCCTCGAAGCCACCACCGACCTCTGGGAGATCCCACCGGAGAGCGCGACCCGAGTCGGCCACCCTGCTCCCTTCCCCGTCGAGCTGCCTATGCGCCTGATCGAGCTCTACACCTATCAGGATGACGTCGTGCTCGATCCCTTCATGGGATCGGGCACCAGTGCCGTCGCCGCATTGCGGACGAGCGGCACTACATCGGCTTCGAAACCGACGTCCTGCGTACGCAGTACGGGCAGAGCGCGTATCGGCGACGAGCGAGAGCGTCTCGCCAGGAGGGCCGGGGCAGCGCGCTTCCGGGTCCAGCTTCCCGCCGTCCACGTCTGCGGATGCCACGAAGACTTCCAGGCGCGTGCGGTCCGAGAGGGCCGACAGGCCAAGGAGCTGGCCAAGCTCGTCCTCGGGAGTGCGGCTTCGAGAACATCCGTGCCGGTGTAAGCCCCCGGGGCTCGGCATCGAGCTCAACTTCATGGCCACCGACCAGACCGGAGACGAATGGGCATTCGACGTGTCCGGGGCGTTCACGTCGAACCGTGCCGGCCTCGATGGACTGACACGCTGTGGAAGGCACTCGGCAAGGCGGCAGTCCTGAGCCAGGCCGAGAACACATCACCCTGGTGCTCCTGACGACCGACGCGCCCGCGGAAAGGCAGCGCCGGCCACACGGCCTTCAACGTCTGAAGGGTCGCAACAGCCGGTATTCGACCTGATCGAGATGCTCAACGCCGAGGCCCAGGCAAGCCTCTGGGGCTACGCCGTGCGAGGGCTGACCCCGAGTAGATGCCCTCGGAGCGGACGTTCGTCACCGAACTCTCCACAGCTCTCGGAATGGTGGGCCTCCCGACTCTCGGCGACGTCTTCGCCGCCCGACCGCCATCGCTCTCGAGTCTTGGTGCCACGTCGTGGGACCAGCTCCAGGAGCTCTTCGGCTCAGGTACCTTCGAGGAGGGATTCGTCTCCGGCTTTGCCAACGGACAGGCGTTCCTCAGAGCCCCTGATGCCCTTGCAGAGCGAGTCCACAACGGATCGAGTGGACCGGGGGGCACAGGCTTCCGGGCGATGAGGCCGTTCCTTTAGATCTCCGGGTAGATCACGTCTACCTCATCAGCTGCAAGTACCTGTCCAAGGTCCTTCAGAACGCCAGCCCCGCCCGGTTGGCAGAAGGGCTGTTGACTTCCCGACACCTCCGACGATCGCCGGGACTGGTACGAGAGAGTGGCGCCGGTCGAGTACCAAGAGCTCTATCGAGCGTCGCTACTTGCCATAGGCGCAACTGGCTTCCCTGGCCTTGTGTCAGAACTTGATCCGACTCACCGCGCCCGCTTGTCGCCGCTGCTGGACGGTCGAGGCTGGCCTTCGGGCTCCGAAGAGGCCTACCGAGCCTTTTGCAGAGCAGTCAGCACCGAGACCGCTCGCATTTGGAGCAGCACGCTCCGAAGAACAGATCACGAAGCCATGCTGTGGAGACTGCTGCGTATCGGTTCGGCCCCGTACTTCGTGCTCGGTAGCGACAGCAGAACGTCGATGCGACTGCGAGTCGACACACCGTGGGACTGGCGGCAGCGCTACGTGCTCGAGAGCTTCGACATTGAAGCGCAGGACTTCGGGCAGCCCCGAGTGGGCTGGAGAGCTCGTTTCGTCGATCGGCTCACCGACTCGCCGGGTGAGGTCATGGGTCACGTGGAGATCCGGTGGAGCCACGGCAGGTTCAGACAGCGGCCTGAAGCGAAGATCTATCTCGACACGCCGCACGCTGATGTCCCGGGATATCACCACCTGTGAACGAGGGAGCTGCCAGGCGCCTCGTTCAGGACGCCGATGACGCCAGCCGGGAGGAGAGAGCGCTGCGGCTCTCTGAGGCCGCAAGGCATCCCAACTGGGACCGTCCCAAGCTCTTTGTCGGAGAGGGTGCCCGACTGCTGTTCGAGGACGTCAAGGCCACCTGGATCTACGGCTACTTCACGAGCACGATCTTGTCGTCGGCCGCGTTCTGCCAACTCCAGGTGACAGGCGCGATGCGACTCATTGATGTGGAGGCGACAAGAGGCACGGGCGATGCGCTCGATCGCCTGCGCACCGCGGTCTCACTCGGACTGATCGACCAGGAGCAACAAGCTCGTCTTATCGAGCTCTTTGACCGAGCAGCGCTGTTCTGGCCCTCGGCTCATGAAGTGGTTGACCGACGATACGAAGAGCATGAAGGGGCAGCGTCACAGTTCAGCGGGTGGACCCCACTGCTCTCTGAAGCTCGCGAGGCGCTCGATCTCGCACTCGATCTCTCGTGCCTCGAGCCGGAACAGGGTGTTCGGTGAACGGCCGTCCTTGAGGTTCCCTCAGGTGCAGGGACGGCTGCCCGAGCGGACCGACGTGCCGTCCGGGTGGCGCGTGACGACGTAGCCCTCTTCATCCAGCTCGACGTAGGAGCGGCCTTCCGCAGCGAACATCTCGGCAAGGTTCAGCCGTTTGATCCGTTCCGAGACCTGACGGTTCCACTCATCCCGGCGAACCGCCTGGTCTTCTCGGTTCAGCTCGTCATAAGGAATCTCAGGCTCCACAAGACCGAATGTACAGGTCGGCTGGAACACCCATTCGCTGAATTCGTTAGGCGTCTGTGGGGCGTTGTCAACACCCGATCGGGTGTTTTTGGATACCCGATCGGGTGTCGAAGTCCACACCCACGGGTCTAGGAATTGCCATGCCAAGTCCGTACCTTGATCCCTGCCCCCGAAAGTCGGGTGCATCGCACGAGGAGACGACACCGGTGCAGAACACCAGAAGCCAGATAAGCGCACCGGGCTCCGCCAGCGACAACGCACGATCTGTTGAGGAATCACTCGCCATGAAGCTCGCCGCCTACCGCTCGAGGTTGCTCACGAACGAGCAGCACTCGACGATGCACGACGAGATCTGCGCTGCCGTGTTGGCGGCCGAGCCTCCCAACGAACGGGCAGCCATGGAGTGGCTCACCATCACCTCCAGCTACCTCCACGACGTGGCTCCGCCAAGTGGCGGTGACCTGTGGAGCTACCTCACCGACGCCAAGGTCGCCTCCTGGATCGGAGCCTCCGTGCTCGGGGGCAGGTCCACCCACACCCTCAAGACCCGGCGTATCGTGCTTGAGAGGATCATCCGAGTCCACCGAGGTGGTCCGTCGACGATCCCGAACGCCGCACCCCGCGCCGTCCTGCCTGCACCTCTCACGTTGGCCACCACAGTTGATCTGCTTGCTGCCTGCCAAGCAGAACCGAGCTCGGCGGCACTCAGGGGCTTCGTGGCGTACATCGGAGCCGGCATCGGCCACACCAAGCGAGCCCTGCGCTTCGTCGCCACCCCTGACGGCCTCGCAGTCGAGATGAAGGAGGGCGATCGTCACGCCATCGTCAGCCAGCTTGGTACCTTGAGCGAGCTCGCGGGCCAGGCTCTGCGTGCCGAGGATTGGGCCGAGCTGCGCGCCACGGCCTCAGCCCTTCGGATCTGGCTCGACCCCACGGTGGCCATCCAGACCTTCCGCATGCTTGCCGTCAGCGAGTCGCACCTTCCACTGGATGAGACCATCCTCCGACACCGCCTTGGTGAGCCAGCCCTCTCAGGAATCGCTGAGCACCTCGATGTTCCCGACTTCATCACTGACCCGCTGCTTCGGTCTGTCCTGCGAGGGCCCGGCGTCACCGAGCTTGGTGCCGTATGCACCGGAGACACGACCGGCACACGCTCCGCTCGTCCACCACGAGGTGGCCGGATCGGAGGGGCAGCGCAGATGCCACGACAGATCTCACGAGCCAAGGCTCGCCGGCTCGCCCGGCAGCACGCCGCTCAGGCGGCTGCGGCGTCTGTAGTCCCCGACGCAGTGTCGAGCTACATCGCCCGTTACGTTCCCGATGAAGCTGACGCGGCCTGGGACACGTTCGCCGCCGACGTTCGATCGATGCTTGGACGATCTGGTCTCAAGACCGTCGAGACCACACGCAAGTACGCGGTGGCACTCACCAGCTACCTCCGCTGGAGAAACAGCGAAGGTCTGACGACCTCGTGCCCCCAAGCCCTCACCTTCGTAGGCATCGAGTCCTTTGCGGCCCGGGGTCTCGCTCACTTGAGCGAGCGCTCGAAGCGTGACTACCGCTCACGCCTTCGGACGCTCGCAATGAAGGTCAACGCCAGCGCCGATGCGCCTCGGATCCCCGGTACTGGCTACAACGCTGTCAGGGCCGGCTACAGCACTGCCGAGGAAGCGGCGATCCGCCGCACTGCGCTCAGCCAGCGCCGACCCGAGGTTCGCCGCCGGCTCTCCGCGGTGGTGGGCTTCTGCGGTGGAGGCGGCCTCAACGCCAAGGAGCTCAGGCTGCTGAGCCGCACTCATGTGGTGATCGCAGACGATGGCATCACTGTCGCTATCAGCGGTGACAGCCCCCGGACCGTCGTGATTCGCCGGACGTATGAGACCCATGTCCTTCGGGCCCTCGACGGTGTCGAAAGCGAGGCCCTCGTACTCGACGTCGGTGTCGAAGGTAAAGGGGAGAACCCCGTCGCCCGCATCATCACGCAAGCGGAGGCGCACACCGATATCCCCCAGATCGACACGAGGCGCCTCAGGACGACGTGGATCACGTGGCTGATCACCCAGCCCATTCCGCTCCAAGTGGCGCTCGCGGCCTCCGGGTTGCGGAGTCCGCGGACGTTCTCCGACATGGTCGAGCTGATGCCAGCCTGCGATGACTTCAAGTCACTGCGAGGCGGAGACGCAGCATGATCACCAACGGCATGATTGACCGCGCCGAGTACTTGCTTCTCGAATCAGGGGCGATCAACCTCCTCGACGAAGGCATGGTCCGTTCATCAAAGGGGCGTCCATCCAACAGGAGCGACCTCGAGCTGCTCTTCATCGGCATGCTGCTGTCCATCCAGGACCGCCACTGCGCCACGATCAAATCAATCCACCAAGTGCTCACAGAAGACTTGTCTCTCGATCAGCAGCTCCGTCTCGGAGTGGTGACGGGGAGCTGCGACGACCAGAAGGTGCTCAAGCGTTCCGCCCTCTACAACCAGGTGAAGAAGATCACCGATCGGCTCGCCTACGGCTTTAGCAGTCGGCTCGAGGTCGACGAGTTCGAGCGCGAGCGCCGCCACGAGGTGATGGTCGCCTTCTCGAACGCACTCAACGACTGCGTGCTTGCAGCGCTACCGGTCGATCACACGACACTGGCCGTCGACGGCAGCGGCCTCTGGGCGTGGTCACGAGGAGGCACCTATCTCCCACCAACGCCCGAGGAGATCGAGGCCATCGAGGACCCAGAACTGCGAGAGCTTCTCCAGCAGCTCATCGATGAGGAAGGGGACAATGCCAAGGGTGCCAAGTCAGAGGCCGTCAAGCTAGCCAGAAAGCACATGGACATCGGGACCAACTCGAAGGACGATGACGCCAGCTGGGGCGGCAAGACCGCGAAGAATGGCAAGGAAGAGCTCTTCTATGGATACATGATGCAGACCATCGTCACAGCGCCCAAGAACAAGCGGGCCGACAACCCCGACGAGTTGCCGCCACTCATCCGCCGGATCGAACTGACCCGCGCACCTGAAAATCCGATTGGAGTCACCTTCCGCCAACTCGACAGCTTGGCGGTGATGCCAGAGAACCTTCTGTGTGACCGCCTCTACAGCAATATGAAGTACGAAGACTGGCAGCTACCGCTGCTCGAAAGAGGGGTGCGTCAGCACTTTGATCTTCGGAGCGACGACCACGGCGCGGTGATCATCGAACAGATGAAGTACGTCGACGGCACCCTTCACTGCCCGGGGCTTCCTCAGGACCTAGAGGTGATCCAACGTCCGGGTCTGTTCGCAAAGAAGGAAGAGCGGGCTGAATTCCGCCGGCTGATCAAGCGGCGTCAACAGTTCGCTCTCGACGCGAACGAGCAGATGAAGGCCAACCGAAACCTCAAGGTCCGATGTCCGGCAATGGCCGGCAAGGTCGGGTGCCCTCTGCGTAAGAACATCGAGACAGCCGTCGAGCTCGGTCACCCGATCATCGAGAACCCGCCCACTGAAACCGAGGGCGAGGCGCTCCCCCGGTGCTGCGCCAACAAAGAAGGCTACGTCCGCGTGACGCTCCAGCCGGCCCAGGCAAAGCACAACCAGATTCACCCATGGGGCACCGATAATTGGGAGGGGATGTTCGGTCGACGGTCCTACGTCGAGGGAGTCTTCGGGAACATCAAGAATCCCGGCACTGAGAACCTGAGCCGGGGCACCTTCCAGATCATGGGCATCACCTGGGCCAACCTTGTAGTGAGCGTGATCGGGGCGGCGTATAACACCCGGTCGATCCGCAAGTGGCACGCTCGAACTGGTCTTGGCACACCTGGCCACGTGCTCATCCAAGAAGATCAGGCCCGTCGAGTGTTGATCGAATGCACCCCCGAGCTAGAGGCTCAGAAGTGGGCTGACCATGAAAAAGCCACTCAACCCTCCATCGACGAGCCAGAAGAGCGGGCTGCATGAGTCGCCCGTCTCAAACGGAAAGCGTGCTGCCTGCGCGCATCACTCATCCGGCGTTATTGGACACATCATGGGAAGACTCTTCAAGGCAATCGGAGACCGACTGCAACAGGAACCTGCTGGAACGTGACAGGTTCGAGCATGTGGTGGACACAATCAAGGATGTGACGGGCGACCAACTGGCTAATCCATCGCGAGAGCAGGGAGACCCCACTCCTGTCCTGTCGACCATGCGCTTCGAAGCGCTCTACGAGTCCCATCTGAAGGCTCTCGTCAACTACTTTGTTCGACGGAGAGAAGGACTCTCGGCAGAGCCCGCAGACCTTGCGTCCGAGGTCTTCGCGGTGGCCTGGCGACGGCTTGACGAGGTGCCGAGCCCCCCTCAGGACCTCCTCTGGCTCTACGGTGCAGCTCGAAAGGTGCTCTCGAATCACCGCCGCGCCTCAGGTCGGCGAGCTCGACTACACGACAAGCTGATCCTCGAGCGGGGTACGCCTTCCTCCTGGGGGGAACAGAGCGACAGCAATCGTCGTGCCCTGATCAGAGCTGCGCTCACCCAGCTGAGGCCAGCTGACCAAGAAGTGCTCAAGCTGCTCGTGTGGGAGGACCTGTCGCAGGAAGAGACAGCTCAGGTCCTCGGCATCAGCATCAACGCCGTCGCTCTGCGCTCATCTCGCGCGCGCAATCGCCTTGGTGAGGAACTCAAGCGCCTCGGATTCCGCCCTACCAATCAAGAGACTGATCGACGTATCAATCACCCCGAGGAACCCACGGAGGCCCCCACATGAATGTCGACGAACTCCTGCGTGATGCTGATCCGGCCCGAGAGCTGAGACCTCCTCTGGTCGTCGACAGTCGAGCCGGGTGGGAGCAAGCTCGTCAGATGTCGAGCGAGCTCCCCACCGCTTCGACATCTCACCGACCTTCAGCAAGACGCCGGGCGGCGGTGCCCCTGCTGATCGCAGCGTGCGTCGTTGTCATTGCCATGCTCGTCGCCACGGTGGTGCCCTTCGGCACCAGCACGCCACCAGCTAGTGCTGCCACCGCGCTACGAAATGCCTCCACGCGATAGCTGGCAAAGGGGCAGCGGGCTCAGGTCCCGAAATGTTCCTCTATACCGAGGTGAAGGCTGGCTACAAGGTCACCGTGTACAAGCCATCCCAAGACGGATCGACCATGGTCGCCTTTACGAGCGCCACCTACGGCGAGACTGAGCAAGCTTGGGCCGATGAGGCGGGGAACGGTGAAGGGATACTCAACCGCACGCCCCTGAGCTTCTCGTCACCTGGTGTCCAGAGCTCGTTCGAAGGCTCATCTGAGGGTCAGCACTTCATCAGTGGGTTCCAGCAGACTGTCAACGAGTCCGATCTCTCCCAAGACGTCCCCAACGTGACGAGCCTGCCAGTCGATCCATCCTCGCTCTCCCAGATCATCTCGTCGGGGGCGGACGGCACCAACCCGGACGACATCCCAAATGGATCAACCGCCGTATTCCAACGTGCAGCTCGCCTTCTCGTTGGCCCCGTTGCGGGTATGACCCCGTCACTCGCCTCAGCGCTCTTTCAGGTCATGTCCGATCAGCCCGGCATCGAACTGACGCAGAATGCCGTTGACCACTCCGGTCAGACCGGGACCGAGGTGTCGCTCGCTGGTTCGTCTGGCGTGAGCAGCCTCATCTTCAGCGAACACTCGGGAGCCGTCTTGGAGGCCGGTTTTGCCCCGAGCCCCGCCAGTGTCCCGACCGACACCCAGGGCTCCATCTCGTTTGGGGCATGTGACCAAGACGGCGCCTGCAGCGCCCTGAAGATCGACGGTCCGCCACTCGGGATCTACATTGTCGCTCCCCTTTGGGAGACCGTCATAGAGAGCAAGCACGTTGTCGAGAAGGGGACTACTTGAACTCGGGCCTGGTGTTCGGGAATCGTGCGTCAGAGGAGCATTCGAGCGAAATAGTCCCTTGCCCGGCGTTAGAGGGCAGATCAGGAACCGGATGGGTAGATCCACACTCCCTTCGACGCCTGACCTGTTGAAGCATTGACAAACCAGATGGCTGACTCGTACTTCCGCGGCATGGCTGGTTGACCGGGCCTGGCGGACCAGTGTTCCACGAGCAAGGGATCTTGACATGGCTTCCTTCGACGACCCAAACGAGACCGCCGGAAAAGTGGGTGGCTCCAAACATCAGCGATGATGTCGAGGGACGCCAGTCGGCAAGGACGAGCCGGTAGGAGCCAGCTCTCGGCCACTTCTCAATCGCACGCCACGCTTCAGCAGCGGTGACGGCGGCCTTTGTGCCGGCTTGTGGTGGCGTCAGCTCGATGTTGCCGGTATCGATGGACGCCGCCTTGGCGAGCGTCGACGAACTTGGAATCGACGGCTTGCTCGAGGGCGAGCCACACGACGCGAGGAAGGCAGCAGGAAGCAAGCCGACCACGGCGATCAGGACTCGTCCCATGAAGACCTGCATGCCTGCACCTCCGAGACAACCATCTCACGCGTCTTCAGCGGCGACCCCTGTCGCTCTCGTTTCTCGCAGACCAGGTGTTACGGGAGAGTCAGGCTTAGGGGTGACCCAGAAGGAAGCTCAAGTCATCCAATCATGGGATCGGGTACGCAGGTCCAAGCGAGTTTGACTGACTTCCCCGCCGCCACCTTCACGCTCACGGGTGCTATCCCACCATTCTTCAAGTTCACCATCGGCGTTCCAAGTCCCGAGACGTCGACACCCGACAGGCAGCGCACTCCAGCTATGCGGACAGTCTTCGGATACGGCCAGCCCGCTGTGTGGGCAGACATCGTATAGGTCCCAGGAGGCAGGGAGAGGTTGAAAGGACGTCGTGTCGGCACCGCCTCCCGCTTCACGACCTGTGCTCCGTGTCGGACGATCACGCGTACAACGCCAGGTACAGATGCAATCGTCGCGCCTGTAAAGAGAATAAGAACACTGGCTGTCACGGTCCCCCTCGGCGCTACTGCGAGGCCGGGTGGTGGAGACGGAGCTGACGACCGCCTACCGTCTCCGAACAAGTCGAATGCGATCCCGAGAACGATCGCAACAACGACAGCCACCGCGGCACCGCCGACCAGAAGATGCCGGCGACGCGCCCGTAACTTGGCTTCGCGGATGAGCGCTTCGGCAGGAGCGACTTCGCTGTCGCGCTGGGGAGCCAGCACATCGACCATGAAGCTATTATCATTGGCGTTATGGAGAGTGTCAAGGCGTCTCACCCCATCCGAGCTGACTCCGAGTCAGACGTTCCGCTCACGGACTTGGAGGATCACACTGGTGGTAAGAACCCTGGAAGGATGCTCAACCAGCTCGATGGCGAGACACCAGAAGCCCTTGTTGCCTCCGCGCCACGTGATCCTTAGGTAGTCCATCCAGAGACCGTCTTGAAGCGGTGCGCTCGCGACTAATCGTGGTGCCTCCACCCGTGGGAGTCGGAGATAGTGGCCGCCTGTGCCGACGGTGGGCCGAAAGGTCCAGATCGAGTAGACGGTGACGACTCTCACCAGCCCGTTCGGGACGAAGAGAGTCCCATCCATGGGACCCCATTCGTCGATCCAACGGGATCGCGCTTGATCAACCACTCTCAGCCCCAATCAACTTGGGCGCTCCTTGGATGTCAACGGATTGGTTCCGTTCTCCAAGGAACGCTGAGCTCAACGTCGCCACGCATCTATGACGGCTCCAAGAACGTGTCTCGCGTCGAGTGTTGGGACATTCGATCCGCTGGGACGAACTCGTAGCACCCAGTAACCAAGGGCGTGCGGAAGTGCCGATAGGCGCGCTTGGTGAAGATCCCCGCCGATTTTGGTGAGGGCTTCGGTGACGAGTCTCAGAATTTGCGGTGAGCCTCTGAGACCAGCCTCTCAGAACCCCGTACCCCACAAGGGCTTCTGATTTCTGCGAATCCCTCACTCGGTTTGCTTGGGCGCGAGGCCTCCCCTTGTGGCCATCTGCGTCCCTCTCTGGAGCACGGTCCAGCAGCCCGCCGTCGATGTTGGCGTTGACCTGCGTGGACCCTAGGATGGCGAAGAACCTCGACGATGACGAAGGAGCACAGCATGGCGAACGAGTGGGGACCTCTGGCAGCACTTGTCGGTGACTGGGAAAGCGACAAGGGCGGACTGGACACTGCCTTCTCACACTCGCGTGGCGAGGTGCTCGGCACGCCGTATCTCGAGAAGGTCACCTTCAAGCCCTTCGGTCCCGTGGACAACGGTGACCAGCACCTCTACGGCCTCGACTACAAGACCGCCATGTGGCGCGGCGACGAGGAGAACCCCTTCCACACCGAGGTCGGCTACTGGCTCTGGGACGGCGCCACCGGTGAGATCCTCCGCGGCTTCGTCGTGCCTCGTGGCATCACGGTGCTCGCCGGCGGCACGGCGGACGCCGACGCCACCGAGTTCACCTTGAAGGCGGCCAAGGGCGAGTCGCTCTACACGATCGGTGAGAACAAGTACCTCGAGCAGCGTGCCAGCACGCTCTCGTACGAGGTGACGATCACCACCGGTGACGGCACGTGGTCCTACGACGAGCACACCATGCTCAAGATGAGCGAGTTCGATGAGCCGTTCGACCACTCCGACGCCAACACCCTCACCAAGGTCGGCTGAGCCCTCGGGCTCAGGGAGCCCGACCTTCTTGGTCGCTGAAGGGTCGACCCCGCCGGCACAACCCACCTCGCCGTGTGATGGCTAGCCCCAGCGCCGCTCGAGATCACTCCGAGCCACGAGGCTCACGTGGGCGAGATCACCGTGCGCCGTGCGCTGCCTCGACACGATCGTCGGACCATCGGTGCGTGGTGCTTCGCCGACCACCTGGGTCCCGTCGCGGTCACGGACGAGCGGGGCTTGGACATCGGTCCGCACCCGCACACCGGGCTCCAGACCGTGACCTGGCTCCTCGAGGGCGAAGAGCTCCATCGAGACTCGCTGGGCACCGAGCAGCTGATCCAGCCCGGCCAGCTCAACCTCATGACCGCAGGGCACGGCGTCGCTCATGCTGAGGAGGCGACAGGGCGCTACCACGGGACGCTCCAGGGCATCCAGCTGTGGATCGCACAGCCCGAAGCGACCCGTCACGGACCAGCCGCCTTCGAGCACCATCGAGAGCTCCCGCAGGTCGACCTCGGCATCGGCGAGGCCACCGTGCTGCTCGGCAGCTTCGCCGGAGCGACGAGCTCCGCTCGACACGACACCGAGCTCGTCGGCGTTGACCTCTCGCTGCGAGGGAGCGTGACGATCGAGCTCGAACCTCGCTTCGAGTACGGCCTGGTCGTGCTGGTCGGAGCGCTCGAGCTCGAGGGAGAGCGGCTGACCCCGGGTCACCTCGGCTACCTCGAACCCGGTCGAGCTGAGCTCGCGCTCTCGGCCGACGAGGGCACCCGTGCCCTCGTGCTCGGCGGCCCACCCTTCGACGAGGAGATCATGATGTGGTGGAACTTCGTCGCCCGCTCACGCGCAGAGTTCGAGACAGCGGCCCGCTCATGGGAGAGCGACGACGGTCGCTTCGGGACGGTGCCGAGCACGCTCGCCCGACTGGCGAGCCCACCGCGCTGGTGGGAGCACCCCGAGTGAGAGCCTCCTGAGATGACCTCCCAGGTCATCGACCGGACCGAGAAGAGCCGCTATGAGCTGGTCGTCGACGACACGCTGGCGGGCATCGTCACCTACGCGCGGGCGGGAGGCGAGCTCTCGCTCTTGCACGCGGAGGTCTTTGACGGCTTCTTGCATCGGGGCCTCGCCACCACCATGGTCGAAGCGGTGCTCCTTGACGCCCGCCAGCGCGGCCTCGGAGTCCTGCCCTTCTGCCCCTTCGTCTTGGCGTTCATCAACGAGCACCTCGACGACTACCTCGATCTGGTGCCGGAAGCCCAGCGAGGCCGCTTCGACCTGCCTCAGTAGCGTCCGGCCTCCTCTCGGTGGAGCTAGGGACCAGCGAAGCTGGCGGAGACCGCCACGTGGTCGGCCACGACCAGCCACAGCCTCCCGGGCAGGGAGCAGAGCTCGACCTCGTCGCCGCCTTCGACGGGGAGGTGGTGGATCATCGACGCCGAGGAGATCGGCCCTTCGGCGATCTCGACCATCGGCAGCCACAGCGCGGCGTTGTTGACGTGGCCCACCACGTCGAGATCGCTTCGACGAAGCTCCCAGGGTCGCCGAGCAGCGTCGGGCGGTGGCTCTCCCGGCCCGGGCACGCGACCTGAGACCTTCCGACCTGACGCCGACTCGCCGTAGACCGAGGAGAACTCCTCGCGGATGCGCAGCGGTCGACCAGCCGGATCGATCGGCACCCAGAGGGCCACCGCCTCGAGGACGAGCTCGCCGTCGATCGCCACGTTGGTGCGGCGCTCGGCCCAGGCGGCTCCGGTGCCCGAGCAGAACGTGGTGAGCTCAAGCGGGTCCCCCATGAGAGGCCAGCGGTCGCCCACACCTCGAAACGAGGTCCGCCGCACGACCCAGGTCGCCGTGTCGGCGATGCCGCTCGTCGCCCAGTCATCGGTGGCCACGTCTTGGAGGAGCCGAGCGACGCCGTCAGGACGCAGTCGGGCGTCAGCGCCTGCGTCGCCCAACCTCACCGAGGTCCGATGCACGTAGCGACGACCTGTGCTCGGCAGAGGTGCGAACTCGACGGTCGTCTCCACGTGACCAGCGTCGCACGACACAGCGCTCATGCGCAGGTCTTGGCCCCTCGACGCGCCTGCGTCGAGCCACACCCTGAGCGCCAGCGGAGACCCTTCCACCGAAGTGCCCACAGTACGATGTGCCCTCTGGTCGACGAAGCGAGCTCATCGACCGCCGCACGACCACGAGGAGCCCTGTGGCCTTGACGAGCCAGGCTGAGTCGAGAAGAGCCTCGACCGCCACGCTGGTCCTCGCCATCGGCCTCGGGCTCCTGGGCTCGGTCGGGCTCGCGCTCTTCGGCACCGTGGTCGGCGCGCTGGCGTCGCCCGCCACCTCTCTGTGGTGGTTCTCGCTCTCGCTCTCGCACCGCTCGGCGATCGTGGGCTTCTACGTCAGCCTCGGTCTCTTCGTCGGCGGCTGGGCCTGGCTCGGCCTCTTGGCGCACCGTGGCCAGCTCAGCCTCCAGACGGCCTGGGTGGCGCTCGCTGCCTGGGCCACCCCCCTGCTGGTAGGACCGCCGCTCTTCAGCCGTGACCTCTACAGCTACGTGGTCCAAGGGCTCCTCGCCGCCAAGGGCCACGACCCCTACCACTCGTCGCCCTCGCTCCTGCATGCCAACCCGGCCTTCCCTGGCATCGCGACCGTCTGGCAGCACACCCCGGCCCCCTACGGTCCGCTCTCCGTGCTGGCGACGACGACGTCGGTGCGACTCGCCGGCGGGTCGCTGTCCCTCCAGATCATCTTCGTGCGCCTGCCCGAGGTGCTCGGTGTGCTCCTCATGGCCCTCGCCATCCCGAGGATCGCCCGGCGGCTCGGCGCCGATCCAGCCCTCGGCTTCTGGCTGGGGGTCTTGAGCCCGCTGACCCTGATCAGCTTGGTGGGCTCGGGCCACAACGACGCGCTCATGCTCGGGGTCATGCTGCTGGGCGTGCTCGTGCTGCTCCAAGAGCGCTTCGTGCTCGGCACTGCGCTCGGGGCTGCTGCTGCTGCGGTGAAGCTCCCCGCCGCCCTGATCGTGCTCTTCCCTCTCATGAGCACGCTGCGCCGCTCAAGAGAGGGACGAGGTCGCCTGCTCGCCGTCGTCATCCTCACCGCGGCGATCGTGCTGGTGGCGCTGAGCCTGCTCGCCGGCTTCGGCTTCGGGTGGTTGAGCCTTGCTGCCTTCAAGATCCCCGCAGAGCTGAAGACCCTCGTCACTCCGTCGGTGGCCCTGGGAGTCTTCCTCGCCTCCGCCTTCCACGTGCTCGGCAGCGGCGTCGCCACCGCCTCGGTCGTCGCCGTCACCAGGACCGTGGTCTCGGTGCTCACCGCGGGTGCCTTGCTCTGGCTGCTCTGGAACGTGCATCGCTTCGAGTGGGTCCGCATCCTCGGGGTGGCGCTGCTCGTCCTCGCTCTCGGGAGCCCGACCCTGTGGCCGTGGTATCTGCTGTGGGGCACGTGCGTGCTGGCGGCCACGCTCGCCCAGCGCTCCGTGGCGCTCAGCCTGGTGGCCAGCCTCCCCGTCCTGCTCGTCGGGAGCGCAGGGCACCCCTGCGCTCACCGGCCACTCCTATCTCTACGTGGTGCCCCTGCTCGCGATCGGTGTCGGCTACCTGGCCACCGGGGCGCGCTGGCGACGACTGCTCGGTGCGGACGTTGCCTGAGTCATCTCGCACCCTGGGCTCGTGGTTGAGCCGACAGCGCTGGCTGCTGCCAGCGATCTGGTGGTACCTCGGACTGCGGGCCCTGACCTTGGTCGGCCTGATGATCGGCGACGCGTTCAGTCACGAGCGGCTGCTCAACAAGCTCACCCGCTGGGACTCGTCGTGGCTCCTCGAGGCCGCTCGCCACGGCTGGCCCCGTCACCTCGTCGAGGTCCACGGCCAGGTCGTCGCCAACACGATCTCGTTCTTCCCGCTGCTGCCCTTGCTCATCCGGTGGTCGCACCAGCTCACCGGTGTGCCGTACTCCATCGTGGGCCTCGTCCTCTCAGGGTTCACCGGCCTCACGGCCACGCTGGGCATCGGCCTGCTGGTCCGCCAGTTCCGCTCCGAGCACGACGCCGCTCGCTCCGCGATCTTCTTCGCCGTCTTCCCGGCCACCTTCATCTTCTCGCTGATCTACGCGGAGGGCCTCGTCCTCACCTTCATCGCCTTGGGCCTCATCGCGCTGCTGCGCAAGCGCTGGCTGCTCGCCGGCATGCTCGGCCTCCTGGCCACGCTCACCTCTCCGGTGGGCCTGGCGTTCCTGGCGGCGTGCCTGTGGGCCTCGGCTGACGCGATCCGTCGGCAGCGCACCTGGCGCTCACTCGTCGCACCGGTCCTCACGCCGGTCGGGTTTCTCGCCTACATGGGTTGGCTGAGGATCCACACCGGGACGTTCAACGCATGGCGTCGAACCGAGCGAGGCGGCTGGAACAGCTACCCGTCCCTGCACTACCCCGTCCACCTGATCGTGACCTTCGTGCGCGACCCGCTGGCCCAGGTCAAGACCACCGACCTCCTGATCGCAGGCATCGTCTTCACGGCCGTCGGCCTCTACTGGGCCTTCCGCCAGCGCCAACCTCCCCTCGTGCTCGCCTACGCGGTGGCGTCGGTGTGCTTGGCGCTGATCTCGTCACCGGTCTCGCTCAGGCCTCGTTTCATCCTGATCGCCTTCCCCGTCGTCATCGCCTGGGCGCTGCACTTCAAGGCGAGGGGTTTCCGTGTCCTCATGGTGCTCTCACTGGTCAGCTGGGCGGCGCTGACCGCCTTCGAGTTCTACTCCTGGGCCATCTTCCCCTAGCCAAGCGTCGACCCTTCGTCGGATGCCAGGGCCCGACGCCTCTGGCATCATGATGGCTCCACCACCAGGAGGTAACCATGGGTTCCGGCGTGTTCATCTGGGCGATCATCGCCACCTTCGTCGCCGTGCTCGCCATCGGCCGCCTCGTGCACCACTCTGTCGGCCAGCGCCGAGAGGCTCACGGCTCAAAGGCGCAGCAGCACCCTCGTGACCATCGCTCCAAGCGCAGCCACCGAGGGCGCGGCAGTCACTGACGAGGCGTGGCCACCAGCACCGGGATCAACCGATCGGTGCTCTCCTGGTACTCCGCATAGGGCGGATAGGCAGCGACCGCTCGCTCCCACCACACCGCCCGCTCGTCGCCGCTCACCTCTCGGACCTCGACGTCGAAGGGCTCCGGGCCGTCTTGGATCATCACCGCCGTCGGGTCAGCGACCAGGTTCCAGTACCAGACCGGGTGGGTCGGTGCTCCGCCCTGGGACGCCACGAGCGCATAGCTGCCCTCGTGCTCGACGCGCATGAGCGGTGTCTTTCGCACGTTGCCCGTCTTGTTGCCCCTGGTGGTCACGATGACCACCCGGAGGCCCGTGTCGAGCAGCGTGTTGGCCTCGCTCCCACCGGATGCCTCGTACGCCGCGACCTGGTCGCGCACCCAGGCCTGGGGGCTGGGCTCATAGGTTCCCTCAAGTGCCATGGACCCAGACTAGAGAGAGATGGCGGTGCTGGTCCCGCTGGCACGCGAACCTCAGCGGTAGGGTTCCAAGACGCACGATCGCCGGGGCGGCGGGGGTATTGAGGTGACCACGATCGACGCCAAGACCGAGGCTGCGCCCTCAGCGCTCCGCTCGTGGTCCTACTGGGCGCCGCTCAAAGAGGCCGCGCTCGTCGCTTGGCTTCCCTGGGTGCTCTCGAAGGTCATCGTCGGGGCAGCCCTTGGCCTGGCCCGCTACGAGCGCTCGCACCTCGGTGTCCACTCCGCCAAGGCGCTCCTCTCCCTGCACAACGGGCTCTTGGCCTGGGACGCGAGCTGGTATGAGGGGATCGCCGCCCACGGCTACGGCGGCGTCGGGCACCTCGGGCTGCGCTTCTTCCCGCTCTACCCCCTCTTGGCCACCGGAGCGCACGCCACGGTGGGCCTGCCCGTCAGCTTCACCCTGGTCGCCCTGGCCAACGTGGCCAGCTTCGTCGCCGTCATGGGCATCTACCTGCTCACCCGCCGTGAGCTCGACGAGCTCTCCGCTCGTCGAGCTGCCTGGCTGCTCTGCCTGCTCCCGGCCTCCTTCGTCTTGACGATGGGCTATGCCGAGGCGCTGTTCCTCGTGGCCATCCTCGGGGCGATCTACGGCGCTCGCACCCAGCGCTGGTGGCTCGCCGGCGCAGCCGGCCTCGTGGCGGGAGCCACCCGACCCACCGGGCTGTTGATCGCGCTCTTCGTCCTCGTCGAGCTCATCCGCTCGTGGAGGGAGAGCTCGACGAGCCAACGCCTCACAGGGACCGCCTCAGTGCTCGCGCCGCTGCTCGGTGCGCTGGCCTTCTTGGCCTGGACGGCGGATGCCTACGGCAGCTTCTTGCTGCCCTACCGGATCCAGACGAACGCCAAGCTCCACGGGGGGCTGGGGAACCCGTTCGTCGTGGTCTTCGATGCCGCACGAGACGTGCTCCACGGCCACGTCGGCACCGCGCTGCACGTGCCATGGATCGTGCTCAGCCTCGTGGTGCTGGTGGTGTGCTTCGCTCGCCTGCCCGTCTCCTACGGGCTCTTCGCCTCGGTCATCCTGGTGGCGGCGGTCAGCGGGCACAACCTCGACTCCTTCGAGCGCTACGCGCTCACCGCGGTGCCCCTCGTGATGGCGGCTGGCTCGCTGCTGCGCTCAGAGCGGGTGGCCCAGAGCGTGCTGCTGCTCAGCTCGGTGGCGATGTTCGCCTACGCGCTGCTCGCCTTCTTGGGCGCTTACACCCCCTGAGCCCCGGAGGGAGCCCTCGAGCGCAGGTGGCAGACTTCTCCACCGTGGAGCCCGTCGAGAGAGACCAGATCACCGAGCACGACGAGCTGGCCGAGCACGCCGCGGCGGCGGCTGGGATCAGGAGGCTGGCGCACGCCCTCTACGGACGGAAGCTCACCGCGGAGCTCGCCACCCGGATCGCGGACGAGGCCAACGAGCTCGCCGACCTGGTGGAGGTGTCCGAAGCCCGAGAGCGACCGCTCGTCGACCCGAGCACCGGGCCGCGGCTGCCCCTCTCGAGAGACGTACCGAAGTTCGAGCGCACCTTGTACCGAGAGTCGATGGTCTCCGGCGACCTGAACGCCATGGGCATCGACGTCGACATCTGGCAGGAGCCCGGCAAGGTGGCGGCAGCTGAGGTGACCTTGGGACGAGCCTTCGAGGGAGCCCCGGGCCGGAGCCACGGCGGGATCGTGGCCTCGATCTTCGACGAGGTCCTCGGTGCGGTCCCACCCATCCAGGGCTATCCGGCCTACACCGGTCAGCTCGACGTCACCTACCGAGCGGGCACCCCGATCGGTGAGCTCCTCACGTGCCGAGCGTGGCTCGAGAGCAAGGACGGGCGCAAGATGCTCGTCAAGGGCGAGCTCCACGCCGGTGAGGTCCTCTTGGCCGAGGCCAGCGCGCTCTTCATCACCGTCGAGCTCTCGAGGTTCGCCAACCGCCCCTGACGCGAGCGCTGGGGGGCCCGCGCCGGTAGAACAGAGGGAGAAAAAGGAGCCGCTCATGCCTGCTGTGACCGTCAAAGACACGCTCGTCCTCCCGAGAGTCGAGCCACCGGCCCCCGGAGCCACCATCCGCCCGGTGCTCGGCCGCACCACGGCACCGAGTGGCTTCGAGGGCGAGGGGTTCCCCGTCAAGCGGGCCTTCGCCGGCGTGAGCGCCGCGGCCTTGGACCCGTTCATCCACATGGACCAGATGGGTGAGGTCGAGTACGCCCCGGGCGAGCCCAAGGGCACCCCCTGGCACCCGCACCGCGGCTTCGAGACCGTCACCTACATGATCGATGGCATCTTCGAGCACCACGACTCCATCGGGGGCGGCGGCGTCATCATGGACGGCTCCACCCAGTGGATGACCGCAGGCGCTGGCATCTTGCACATCGAGCGACCGCCCGAGCACCTCGTCGCCTCCGGCGGGCTCTTCCACGGCTTCCAGCTCTGGGTGAACCTGCCCGCCAGCGACAAGATGATCGACCCTCGCTACCAAGACATCCGGGCCGACCAGGTCACCTTGCTCACCAGCCCCGACGGCGGTGCGCTCATCCGGATCATCGCCGGAGCGATCGGCGAGCACGCAGGGCCGGGGATGACCCACACGCCGATCAGCCTGGTCCACGTGACCTTGAGCCCGGGTGCTCGCGTCACGCTTCCCTGGGAGCCGACCTTCAACGCGCTCGTCTACGCCATCTCTGGCAACGGCGCGGTGGGGACTGAGGCCGCTCCGCTCACCGGCGGCCAGCTGGCCGTCCTCGGCGAGGGGGCGGGCATCGAGCTGCGCGCCGACGAGGCCCAGGACAGCCGGCACCCGGCCTTCGACGTGCTGGTCTTGGGCGGCAAGCCGATCCGGGAGCCCGTCGCCCACTACGGACCGTTCGTGATGAACACCCAGGCCGAGATCCGCCAGGCGTTCGAAGACTTCGAGGCCGGTCGTCTCGGCACCGTCCCTGCTGAGCACCGCTGATGCGCTCACGCTGGGACCTGTCTCAGGCCCAGCGGCTCGATGGGCAGGTCGCCTTGGTCACCGGCGCCAACAGCGGCTTGGGCCTGGCGACCACCCGGGCGCTCCGAAACCTCGGCGCCCAGGTGATCCTGGCGTGTCGCAGCACCACCAAGGCTGATGACGCCGCTCGGGTGCTGATGACAGAGAGCGACGGACCTGCTCTCTTGGTCGTGCGCCTCGATCTCGAGGACCTCAACAGCGTCACCAACGCCGTCGGTGAGATCGACGCCTTGGCGCCCAGCCTCGATCTGCTGATCAACAACGCCGGGGTCATGGCGCCCAAGGGGCTCGAGTCAGGGCATCGCCAGCTCTGGGCCAACCACCTCGGCCACGTGGCGCTCACCGCCGGGTTGCTCGGCCGGCTCACCGCCAGTGAGGGCCGCATCGTCGTCGTGAGCTCGCTGATGCACCGGCGCGGCTCGCTCGAGCTCGACCACCCGCTGGCCATCGAAGCCCAGCGTCCGATGGACGCCTATGGCTCGACCAAGCTCATGAACCTGCTCTTCTGCTTCGAGGCCGACCGACGCCTTCGCGCGGCAAAATCCACGGTCTCGATCAGAGCGGCCCACCCGGGCAACGCTCGCTCCAGCCTGGTGGCCAACGGCATCGCCCAGGCCCAGCCCGGCCCGCTCAGGAAGATCACAGGCTTCGTGGGCGATCACGCCGCCCAGTCGACGACGCGCGGGGCGCTGCCGACGCTGCGCGCCGCGCTCGACCCGTCGATCCCTCCGGGTGCCTTTCTGGGGCCGTCGGGACCTTTCGAGATGTGGGGCGACCCTGTGCCCGTCAAGCCCACCAAGCGCGCGCTCGACGAGGCGTTGGCGGCGTCGCTGTTCGACGCCTCGCTCGAGGCCGTCGGGGAGACCTGGAACCCGTAGCCCGCTCGGTGGGCTAGGCCGCGACGAGTGCCTCGCGCTCGTCCAAGAACGCCCACCACGCCGAGGCGGAGTCCTGGGCGCCCTCGCGCACACCGGCCTCCTCGAGACCTTCAGCTGCCCTGAGCGACCAGGAGGCGTGCTGCTCCTCGAGCGCGGCGTGGGTCTCCCAGAACGCCCGGGCGTGGCGGTCGACGCCGTAGGACGCCTTGAGCGCCTCGCCCTTGGAGGCGGCCACCTCAGCCGCCTGGGTCTCGTAGCCCAGCAGGACGCCGAGCCCGAAGGCTGCGTCACCTCGACGAAGGGCGTCTCGGTAGGTCGCCGTCAGCGCCGCCATGGCGGGCGTGGCCGCCACGTCAGCCTCTGCACCCACGCCCTCGGCAAAGGTGTCGAAGAGCTCGAGGTGCGTGCGCTCACCGGCGACCTCGTCAGCCAGGTTGGCCTCGACCATCTGGGCTGCCTCGCCCTCGAGGAGCCCCGAGAGGCCCTCGAGGAACGAGGGCAGCTGCGCTTCGAAGTGGCGGTACTGCTCGGCGTAGCGAGCCAGCTCAGCCTCGCTCAGCTCTCCCGCCTCCCAGCGCTTGTAGAAGGGGTGCTCCAAGAGCCGGTACGGGCTGATCAGGTTCGCGGTGTCCATGGTGGTGACCCTAGTGAACGTCGAGACGTCGCGCCCTAGAGGATGTAGAGCATCTCTTGGTAGGTCGGCAGCGGCCAGAGGTCGTCTGCCACCTGGGCCTCGAGGGCGTCAGCCGCCGAGCGCACCGCGCT
>CAVWVW010000004.1:0-335020 GCA_963758555.1 uncultured Acidimicrobiales bacterium
ACGGTTGCGGACACCTGGAAGCGGCCCTGTCCGCCGGTCAGGCCTTGGACGATGACCTTGGTGTTCTCGTCGACGAAGATGCTCACTTGCTGTCTCCTCCCGTCGTGGCCATCGCCACGGCGCGTCGGGCGGCGTCGAGCATCGTGGGCTCTGCCACCAATCGATCATTCAGGTGCTCGGCGAGGAGCGCACGCCCTTCAATGGCGTTGGTGCCATCGAGTCGCAGCACGATGGGCGAGCTGATGTCCACACGGCGGAGCGCCTCGATGACGCCCTTGGCCACCTCGTCGACGCGGGTGATGCCGCCGAAGATGTTGACGAAGATTGAGCGCACCGACGGGTCGGCGTTGATCACCTCGAGTGCGGCGGTCATCACGTCGGCGTTGGCGCCGCCTCCGATGTCGAGGAAGTTGGCCGCTGTGCCACCCACCTGGTTGACCACGTCGAGCGTCGACATGGCGAGCCCTGCGCCGTTGGCGATGATCCCGACCGAGCCCTCAAGCCCGATGTAGTTGAGACCCTTCTCCTTGGCCATCGCCTCGCGGGGGTCTTCAGCGTCGGTGTCGCTCCACGCCTCCCACTCAGGGTGGCGGAACTCGGCGTTGACGTCCAAGGTCACCTTGGCGTCGAGCGCTCGGACGACGTGGTCGGTGGTGTAGATGAGCGGGTTGATCTCCGCGAGGTCGCAGTCACCCTTGACGTAGCACTCGAAGAGCTGGACGAGGAGCGCCGCGCTTGTTCCTGTGCGCCCTCGTTCAGCTCGGCGTCTGCGACCCACTTGGTCGCCGTGGCGAGGTCGAGGCCCACCGTCGGGTCGATGGAGAGCTTGATGATGGCGTCGGGGTTGGTGACGGCCACCTCCTCGATCTCCACGCCGCCTTCCTTTGACAGCATGCCGAGGTAGACCTTGTTCGGACGGTCCAGGGTGAAGCTGGCGTAGTACTCCTCCGCGATGTCGCTCGAGAGCTCGATCCACAGGCGGTGGACGACGTGGCCCTTGATGTCCATGCCCAAGATGTTCCCGGCGTGGAGTCGAACCTCGTCAGCGTTGTCCGCCAGCTTGATGCCGCCGGCTTTGCCTCGACCTCCCACGCGCACCTGTGCCTTGACGACCACCGGGTACCCGATCTTCTCCGCTACCGCGACCGCCTCGTCAACCGTGTCGGCCTCGCCCCCGGGCGAGACAGGGATGCCGAATTGGGCGAAGTACTGCTTGCCCTGATACTCAAACAGATCCACCTGGGTGCTTCCTTCCTCTGACTTGCGAACGAGCTCGAGCTTTGCGTGCGCCTACCGATGGACAGATCCGACGATGTGCCTCACCTCAAGCGGCTGGTATTAGGTCTGCAGACCCCCGTGACGGGAGTGCCGTGGGCCGAGCGGCCACCCTCGGTCGAGACCGATGCGGTCGTGCGTGCCAGCGACGGCACAAGGGGGGCGCTTCACGGGTCAGATGATAGGCCGCTGGCCGTGTGCGGGAACCAATCGAGCATGAACGTCCTGGTAGGTTCGGCCTATCGCCTCGCACCCTCCGTCTCCTCTGACGCCCGGCAGCCAAGATCCGGAGCATCCGGTCCACGTTGCCCCACCTCGGCGCTTCGGTCTCCCGGGCGCGCTCCTCCGGGCTATGCGCCCGAAGCAGTGGGTCAAGAACGTCCTCGTCTTCATCGCCCCGGCGGCAGCGGGCACGCTCTTCCACCACGGCGTGCTGTGGCCCACCATCGTTGCCTTCATCGCCTTCTCGCTGGCTGCGTCGGGCACGTACCTGGTCAACGACGTGCGCGACCGCGACGCTGATCGCCAACACCCGAGGAAGCGCTTCCGTCCCATCGCCTCTGGCGAGCTCCCCGTCAACGTGGCCTTGAGCTCCGCTGCCGTGCTCATGGTCGGTGCCGTGGTCCTCGGCGGGCTGGCTGCCACCTGGCAGCTGGCCGTCGTGCTCGCCAGCTACGTCGTCATCACGCTGCTCTACACGGCGTATCTCAAGACGGAGCCCGTGATCGAGCTGGCTTGTGTGGCGGCAGGGTTCGTGCTCCGAGCGCTCGGTGGTGGCGCCGCGTCTCACACACCGCTCAGCGTGTGGTTCGTGGTGGTCATCTCCTTCGGCTCGTTGTTCCTGGTGGTGGGCAAGCGTCTTGCCGAGCTCCCTGACGAGAACGGCGAGGGAGGCGAGGCCCGAGCGGTCCTCTCGAGGTACTCGAAGACCTACCTCGAGTCCGCCTTGACCCTGACGGCCACGGTCTCGGTCACCGCCTACTGCCTCTGGGCCTTTGAGGGGACCGGTCTGATCGAGCGGGCGCACGGTCGAGAGGTCTGGATCCACCTGACGGCGGTGCCTGTGGTCATCGGTGCGCTCTACGTGCTTCGGGTGCTCGACGCCCGGGAGGGCGGCGCACCAGAGGACCTCATCTTCTCTGACCACGTCATCCAGATCCTGGCTGCGCTCTGGGTGGTCCTGGCCGTCATCGGGATCTACGGATGACGGCGGGAAGCCAAGAGCTGCTGAGCGGCTGGGGCAACACCGCTCCGTCCACGGCCTTCGTCACGACGCCTCGCTCTGCTGACGAGGTCGTCGAGCTGTTGGGCTCGGCCAAGGGCCCGCTCATCGCTCGAGGGCTCGGTCGAAGCTACGGGGACGCCGCGCAGTGCGCTGGCGGCACGGTGATCTCCAACCGGTCGCTCTGGCACCTCTCACCCATCGAGCCGAGCACCGGACTCGTGACCTGTGGAGCCGGGGTCAGCATCGATGAGCTGCTGGCCGTGGCCCTGCCCGCCGGGTTCTTCGTGCCTGTGACGCCCGGCACCCGTCAGGTGACGGTGGGCGGTGCGATCGCTGCAGACATCCACGGCAAGAACCACCACGTCGAGGGCAGCTTCATGAGCCACGTCACCTCGATGACCATCGCCACACCGGTGGGTTCGATCACCGTCTCGGCGGAGACGGACCCGCCGCTCTTCTGGGCGACCGCTGGCGGGATGGGCCTCACGGGGATCGTCACCGAAGCGACGATCCGCCTGCTGCCGGTCGAGACTGGCTACGTGAGCGTGGACACCGAGCGCTTCGAGGACCTCGACTCGATCATGGAGGCGATGTACACCGGGGATGCCGACTATCGCTACTCGGTGGCCTGGGTGGACTGCATGACCTCAGGGGCTCGCATGGGTCGCGGCGTGCTCACCCGAGGAGATCACGCCCCCCTCGGGGCGCTCAACGCCAAGCAGCGCTCGACGCCGCTGGCCGCTCCCTCGGGAGCCAAGCTCTCAGTGCCGTTCACGGCTCCTCCAGGTCTCCTCAACAAGCTCTCCATCAGCGCGTTCAACGAGCTCTGGTTCCGCAAGGCCCCGGCCAAACGAGATGGCGAGATCCAGAGCGTCGGGACCTTCTTCCACCCCTTAGACGGCGTCTCGAACTGGAACCGGATGCATGGCCCCAAGGGCTTCCTGCAGTACCAGTTCGCCGTACCCGACGCCCACGGAGACGTGGTGACGAGGGCCATCGAGGTGCTCTCGAGCGCCAAGGTCCCCTCCTTCCTCGCTGTGCTCAAGCGCTTCGGTCCCGGCGACCCCGGACCGCTGTCCTTCCCCATCGAAGGCTGGACGCTGGCGCTCGACGTGCCGCTCGGCCCTCCACAGCTGCCGAAGGTGCTCGACCAGCTTGACCAGATGGTGGCCGAAGCCGACGGTCGGCTCTACCTCGCCAAGGACAGCCGCGTCTCGGCCGAGCTGCTCCGCGCCATGTACCCCTCGCTCGACTCGCTCAACGAGGTCCGACGCCTCATCGACCCGAACGGGGTCATGGCGTCCGATCTCAGCCGGCGCCTCGAGCTCGACTGATCACGACCACAGGAGGCAGCACCACGGTGCAGAACGCATTCGGACAGCCACAGAGCGTCCTGGTCCTCGGCGGGACCTCTGACATCGCCCTGGCCGTGACCCGTCGGCTCGTCAACGACAGGACCACCACGGTGGTGCTCGCCGGCCGCGACGACGCTGCCCTGGCCCGCTCGGCCGACGAGCTCCGAGCCCACGGGGCCAAGCTGGTCGAGACCGTCGTCTTCGACGCCGCCGACCTCGCCGAGCGCGGCCCCGACCATCGATGCCGCGTTCGCGGCGGCGGGCGGGTCCATCGATCTCGTGCTGGTGGCGGTGGGGCTCTTGGGAGACCAGGACAAGCTCGACGATGACGCTGCGGGCACCGCGTCGCTCTTCAGCGTGAACCTGACCTGGCCTGCGGCTGCGCTGGCCGCCCTGCGACCTCGCCTGCTCGCACAGGGCACCGGGCACGTCGCCGTGTTCTCCTCGATCGCCGGGGTGCGCGTGCGTCGAGCGAACTTCACCTACGGCTCGACCAAGGCTGGACTGGACGCCTTCACCCAGGGCTACGCGGAGTCCGTCCGACCTTTCGGCGTCTTGGTCCAGATCATCCGCCCTGGCTTCGTGCGCACGAAGATGACCGAAGGCATGGCCGAGGCCCCGTTCACCACCGACGTCGACACGGCGGCAGACACCATCGTCAAGGGCCTGAGCACGAAGGCGCCTGTGATCTGGTCTCCGTCGATCCTGCAGGCTGCCTCCATGGCCATGGTGCACCTTCCAAGCGTCGTCTGGCGCAGGCTCCCTGGCTGAGAGACCGAGCTGGTCGAGCTAGGGCGCCAGCCTGCGGGTGAGCTCGGCTGCCCTCTCGGTGGCCCGCACCACCAGTCGCCCGCGGTAGCCGTCGAGCTCTGCTTCGAGTGCATCGAGCTGGCCCTTGAGGTCTCGGATCGTGGCTTCGAGCTCATCCACGCGAGGCACGTAGCGATCGAGGACGTCTTGACGCTCAGCGACGAGGACCTGCAGGTAGCTCTCGATCGCCTCGAGCTCAGCGATGCGCCCGACGGACTTGTCGAGGCGGCCCTCGAGGCTGGCCACGTAAGCAGCCGTGATGGCCCCTGAGCGCTCCAGGAGCTCCTCATCGTCGGGCCTGGGCTCGTCGGGTGCCATCGCCTCAAATCTCTCACCGTGGGCCCATTCGCTCAAGAGCGTCCGAACCTGGTCGACCTCTCGACGGATCGACTGTGGTCGATAGGTTGACGGATGCTCCGGGAGCCGCTCTAAGACCGGCCCCCACCGGACGCGAGGCGGGCTCGGTTCCGCCTGGTCAGGAACGCCGCGTAGCGACGAGGCGCACGCGCGCTGTGGTGGTGTCGCACCACGGAGGCGGGCGCAAGCCACGTGGTGAGCCCGCGGCCCAAGAGCTTGAGGGCCAGGTCAGTGTCTTCGAAGTACGCAGGGAAGTAGCCAGCGTCAAAGCCGCCCACCTCGACGAAGGCACTGCGCCGAACCGCCAGCGAAGCGCCCGAGACGTAGAGCACGGGCTCGGCTCGGGGCTCGTCGCCGCCGAGCACCGCCTCATCGATCTGGAGGGGGGCGCCATCGCGGTAGAGAAACGCACCGGCTTCGACGATGCGACCGTCCTCGTTGGTCTGCACGCTGCCGACCGCTCCCACCGATGGGTCGGCACGCAACCGATCGACCAACGGATCGAGGAAGCCGTCCGAGACGAGCGCATCATCGTTGAGGAAGACGATCACCTCACCCGATGCACGCTCGACCGCATCGTTGTTGGCGAGGCCGTAGCCACGGTTGAGGGGGGAGACGTCGAGGAGATCAAAGAGCTCGGTGTGCCCTTCGAGCTCCTCGATGAGGCTGCTGTCGGGCTCGTTGAGGACCACCAGCACCTCACGAGTGGCTTGCGAGTCGCTCTGCTTGAGCGCTCGCAGGCAGCGAAGCAGCTCAGGCGCTCGACGCCACCCCATCACCACGACCGAGGCGTCGGGGGTTCGGTTGGCCACCGCGACCGCTACGGCTTCGACGTGGTCGACGTCGTCGAGCTTGAGGTGCCCATCGTGCCGTCTGCCTTGTAGCGAGCCGAGGTCGTGAAGAAGTCACGGATCCACCAGTTGACGAAGTAGCGAGAGGGTCCCGAGCCGTTGCCCCCCATGCCGTCGATGAGCGCCTTGCCGTTGGCGGGTGATGCCGGCTGACCGGTGAGCGGGTTGTAGTACGAGTACTGGACCCAGTCGGTGTTGATGTCGAGCTCCATGCCTCTCACGGCGCCGGCCCGCACCAGGAGGTCCGCCAAGCTCGTGATCGACAGCGACGGACCGCCGACGTAGACGAGCGCCCCGTTGGCAGTGATGCCGAGCCCGGAGCGCCACACGTAGGTGGCGCCGCCGACGGTCACTCCCCACTGCGAGTGGTCGTTCGCCAGCAGCCCGGGAACCGCTGCGCCGCGGTCCACGATCAGGTCGAGGTTCTGTCGCACCGAGACCACGTCGGGCGACATGCGCACGTCCGTGCCCCAGGCGCCGACGTTCATCGTCCCGTCCTTGTAGATCACTGCGCTCGCAGCGCCAGGCACCAGGGGGATCACCGTCTTCTGGTCGGTGTAGTAGCCGCCGCGCGAGTCGCCCGGCAGGAAGCCAGCGTTGAACGCGCTGACCAGGGTCTCGGCCGCACTCGACGTGATGGGTGCGGTGTGGGTGTAGGGCCCGCCGCCTGGGATCTGGCTTCCCGAGTAGAGGGTGAACGACAGCAGCTTGGGATCCATCCAGACGATCCCGTCCACGTAGGAGGTGTGCACCGTGTCGGGCCGGACGAAGGCCTCGTAGAGCGCCGGGCAGCCCGCCGACAGCCGACCCGCCGGAGCCCACGCTCCCTCACCTGGGGCAGGGGGGACCACAGGTGAGACCACCGTCGGCGGAGCGGGCAGCGCTCCCGCACACGAGGCAGGCAGTGTCGACACGGCGGTGGTCTTGGTCTTCGCGAAGGCGCCCTTCGGCGGTTTGCCGCCTGTCTTCGGTGGGTTGAGCGAGTACCACTCCTTCTCCACCCAGCTCACCACCGAGCCCAGGTGGTGGCCCCGTCCCCACTCGGCGAAGCGAGCGGACAGCGACGAGCCAAGCGCGGGGTTGGTCAACGCCGTGCCCAACGAGTAGCCAAGCCATGCGATCAGCACGATGAGGACCACCCCGATGACCGCCATGATGCGGCGGCGGCGAAAGCGCTTGGCTCTCTTCATGCGCTCGGCCCGACTCGGGATGTGCGGCGGACCCGCGCCGTCGCCCGACGATCCACCTCCAGGCGGGCCTGCTCCGTTGGTGCCAACGGCCGGTCCACGTGAGCTCGCCACCGCTCGGGGGGCGCGCTCAAGCTCCGCGTCGGGAAGGTCCCTGGAAGTCATGAAGCAGCCATTCTTTCACCGCTCGGGGGCCCGGATGGGGGCACCGCAGCCTCTCAGTCCGCGTGGGGCCTCGAGAGGGGTGCCATCGACAGCATGAGGGTCTTGTCCCCCACCTGGCCGAAGCGCACGGTGGCCGTCGCCCGGTCGCCCTCGCCCGCTACCGAGAGGACGGTGCCCGAACCCCAGCGATCATGCAGCACCTCATCGCCTGGGCGGAGACCCAGGAGGTGACCGCCGGTCGAGACGGGCTCCTGACGGGCCCCCGCGCCTCGCCCGAAGGTCCCGCCGTCCTCGTCGTCGTGGTGGCGAGTCGAGCTCGGGAGCTCCCAGGAGGCGTCTCCGATCCGCTCAGAGCGGGTCCAGGTCTCGTCGTTGCGCCGTCTCGGGGACGCCAGCTGTCCGGCATCTTCGACCAGCTCGGAGGGGACCTCAGCCAGGAAGCGGCTCGGGATGTTGTAGCTGGTCCGGCCCCAGAGGCTTCGCACCCAGGCATGGGTGAGCGAGAGGTGCTCTCGGGCCCTCGTGATCCCGACGTAGGCGAGACGACGCTCCTCTTCGAGCTCTTCGGGATCATCGAGCGAGCTGAAGTGCGGGAAGATGCCGTCTTCAAGACCCACCACGAAGACGACCTGGTACTCGAGCCCCTTGGCGGTGTGCAACGTCATCAGCGACACGCGCTGGGCGCCCTCGTCGAGGTCATCGGCAGCAGCCACCAGCGCCACCGTGGAGAGGAACTCATCGAGGTCTTCGTAGCTCTTGGCCACCCCGACGAGCTCGGCGAGGTTCTCGAGTCGGCTCTCGGCCTCGTGCGAGCGCTCCGCTTCGAGCTCGGCTCGCAGGCCCGTCTCGTCGATGATCCTCTCGATCAGCTCGCCTGGTCCGAGCTCACCGGCCTGAGCACGAAGCGCCACCAGCAGCCGATCGAGGCCCTGCGCCCCGGCTCTGGCCTTGCCGCTCAAGGTGGCCGCCAGCTCCTCGGTGCCCAGCACCTCAGCGAAGGGCTGGCCGGTGCGCACTGCCAGGTCGGCGATCTTGGTCACCGAGGTGGCCCCGACGCCGCGCTTGGGTGTGTTGATGATCCGCCGGGCGGAGACCTCATCGGCAGGATTGGCCACCACTCGGAGGTACGCCATCGCGTCCTTGATCTCCTTGCGGTCGTAGAACCGGGTTCCCCCGATGACCTTGTAGGGGATCTGGGCACGCACCAGCTCCTCTTCGACCACACGGCTCTGGGCGTTGGTCCGGTAGAAGACCGCCACGTCGCTGAGCGCGATGCCCTGGTGCTGATGGCGTCGGATCTCCGAGCACAGCCACGCTGCTTCGTCGTGCTCGTCCTCAGCCCGATAGCGCTTGATCTTCGGGCCGGCTCCACCCGTCGTGAAGAGGTCCTTGGCCACGCGACCGGTGTTGTGGGCGATCACGGCGTTCGCCGCATCCAAGATCGTCTGGGTGGAGCGGAAGTTCTGCTCCAAGAGGACCACCTTGGCGTCAGGGAAGGTGGTCTCGAAGTCGAGGATGTTGCGGATGTCCGCTGAGCGGAACCGGTAGATCGACTGGTCGGAGTCACCGACGACGCACACCTGGCGATGGGCCTCGCCCAGGGCCATGACCAGCTCGTTCTGGGCGCGGTTGGTGTCTTGGTACTCGTCGACGAGGATGTGACGGAAGCGCTCCTGGTAGCCGGCGAGCACGTCAGGGTGCTCACGGAGCAACCGGACGGTCACCATCAAGAGATCGTCGAAGTCCATGGCGTTGGCCGCCACCAGTCGTCGCTGGTACTCGGTGTACGCAGCCGCCTTCTGGTCAGCGAAGAGATCGAAGCCACCCTCGATCTCGGCGAAGCGGCCCGGTCCGATCAGCTCGGCCTTGGCCCGAGACACGGCGCCTGCCACGTTGCGCGCCGGCAGGCGCTTGAGGTCGATGCCCAGCTCAGCCATCACGATCTCGAAGAGCCGGAGCGAGTCCGTGCTGTCGTAGATGGTGAAGTTCGAGGTGTAGCCGAGGCGCGTCGCCGACGAGCGAAGCATCCGAAGGCACGCAGAGTGGAAGGTCGACACCCACATCGAGCGCGCCCCGGGGCCCACGAGGTCGACGACCCGCGAGCGCATCTCATCAGCCGCCTTGTTGGTGAAGGTGATCGCCAGGATCTCATGGGCGCGGGCGTCGCCGGTGGCCAGCAAGTGGGCGATCCGGCGAGTGAGCACCCTGGTCTTGCCTGAGCCAGCTCCTGCGATGATCAGAAGCGGTCCGCCTCGATGGGTGACCGCCGCTCGCTGGGGCTCGGTGAGGCCGTCGAGGAGCTCGTCCGCGTCGAGGACCGGAGCACGACGCTGCTGGATCTCGAGCGTGGAGAGCCCAGGCAGGTCAAAGGAGGACGGCGACGAGCCGCTCACTCCCACTCGATCGTGCCGGGCGGCTTCGACGTGACGTCGAGAGCCACTCGGTTCACGCCGTCGACCTCGTTGATGAGCCGGTTGGCGATGGTCTCGACGAGGTCGTAGGGAAGCCGGGCCCAGTCGGCGGTCATGGCATCATCCGAGGTCACGGCGCGGATCACGATCGGATAGGCGTAAGTCCGACCATCGCCCATCACCCCGACGGTGCGCACGGCAGGCAGGACCGCGAAGGATTGCCAGAGGTCTCGGTAGAGCCCTGCCTTGCGGATCTCATCGACGACCACGGCATCGGCGTTCCGAAGGATCTCCGCTCGCTCCCGCGTCACCTCGCCCACGATGCGCACGGCGAGACCCGGACCAGGGAAGGGCTGGCGCCACACCAGGCTCTCAGGGAGGCCAAGCTCCTCGCCGACCGCACGAACCTCGTCTTTGAACAGCGCGCGCAGCGGCTCGCAGAGATCGAAGTCGAGGTCCTCGGGCAATCCGCCGACGTTGTGATGGCTCTTGATGTTCGCCGCGTGACCTGAGCCCGACTCGATGACGTCGGGGTACAAGGTGCCCTGGACCAAGAAGCGCGGAGCAATCTCGCCGCTCGCGATGTCGCGGGCGGTCTCTTCGAAGATGCGGATGAACAGCTCACCGATGATCTTGCGCTTCCGCTCAGGATCGGTCACGCCCTCGAGGGCGTCGAAGAAGCGATCCGCCGCCTTGACGTGGATGAGCTCGACGTGGAACTGGTCTTGGAAGGTCTCCTCGATCTGGGCGCCCTCGTCAGCTCGCATGAGGCCGGTGTCGACGAAGACGCAGACGAGCTGCTGCCCGACCGCCTTGTAGACGAGGGCGGCGGCGACCGCTGAGTCCACCCCACCGCTGAGCGCGCAGAGCACACGCTCGTCACCGACCTGGGCTTGGATCTTGGCCACCTCCGCCTCGATGATCGAGACGTTGGTCCATGAGGGCGCCAGCCCGGCGAGCTCGTGGAGGAAGTGGGCGAGGAGCTCCTGGCCCCGTTCGGTGTGGACCACCTCAGGGTGGAACTGGACGGCGTAGCGACGCCGCTCGGTGTCGGCGAAGGCAGCCACCGGCGCCTCAGGAGTCGAGGCCACTGCCACCGCTCCCTTGGGTGGGTCGGTGATCGAGTCGCCATGGCTCATCCAGACCGTCGACCTCTCAGGCCAGAGCGCCAAGAGCGAGGAGCTGTCCGTGAGCTCCAAGGTGGTCCGGCCGTACTCGCCGCGACCGGTGGCGGTCACGGTGCCGCCGAGATCCTGAGCCATGAGCTGTGCGCCATAGCAAATCCCGAGCATCGGGATGTCGAGGTCGTAGATGGCCGGATCGATCCTCGGCGAGCCCTCCTCGTAGACGGACTTCGGTCCACCCGAGAGGATGATCGCTCCTGGCTTCTTCGCCGCCACCTCCGCAGCGGTGATGTGATGCGGGACGATCTCGGAGAAGACGTGCGCCTCGCGGGCTCGGCGAGCGATCAGCTGCGCGTACTGCGCACCAAGGTCGACGACAAGGACCGAGCCCTCCGTGATCAATGGCCCATGCCGACGTGCTGCGACTTCTGCAGATCCTTGCCCTCGGTCTGCAGGGCAGGCGCCACCATGACCTCAGCCTTCTGGAACTCCTTGGCCGTCTCGAACCCACAGGTGGCCATCGAGGTCCGCAGCGCTCCGAAGAGGTTCATGCGGCCGTCGTTCTGGTGGGCCGGGCCGAGCAGGATCTCCTCGAGCGAGCCACGCACCTGGGTCTTGACCCGCGTGCCGCGAGGCAGCGTCGGGTGGAACGTGGCCATGCCCCAGTGGTTGCCGGGGGCAGGAGCCTCGCTTGCCGATGACAGCGGTGAGCCCAGCATGACGGCATCGGCGCCGCAAGCGATCGCCTTGGCGATGTCGCCGCCCTTGGACATGCCGCCGTCGGCGATCACGTGGACGTAGACGCCGGTCTCATCGAGGTGGCGCATGCGGGCACCCGCCACGTCTGCGATCGCCGTGGCTTGGGGCACACCGAGGCCCAAGACGCCACGCGTGGTGCACGCGTTGCCTGGTCCGACACCGACGAGCACGCCGACTGCGCCAGTGCGCATCAGGTGCAGGCCTGCCTGGTACGAGGCGCAACCCCCCACGATGGTGGGCACGTCGAACTCGCGGATGAAGCGCTTGAGGTTGAGCGGCTCGACGGTCTTCGACACGTGCTCGGCCGAGACGACGGTGCCTTGGATGATCAGGATGTCGAGCTCAGCAGCAGCGATGGCCTCGGCCATGAACGCGGTGCGCTGCGGGGTGACGCTGGCACCGCTGACGATGCCGGCATCCTTGAGCTCCTTGATGCGCTGGGTGACGAGCTCGAGCTTGATCGGCTCCTCGTACATCTGCTGCATCCGGCCGGTGGCCTTGTCGTCGTCGAGGTTCTGGATCTCGTCGAAGAGCGGCATCGGATCCTCGTAGCGAGTCCAGAGCCCCTCGAGGTTGAGCACGCCGAGCCCACCGAGCCGGCCGATCTCGATCGCCGTGCGCGGGCTGATGACGCCATCCATGGCCGAGCCCAGCATGGGTAGGTCGAAGCGGAAGGCGTCGATCTCCCAGGTGATGTCGACGTCCTCTGGATCACGGGTTCTCCGTGAGGGGACGATGGCGATGTCGTCGAAGCCATAGGCCTTGCGACCTGACTTGTAGATACCGATTTCTACCTCTGCCATGGGGGTTCCTCCGCGCCTCGCTTCACCAACGAAGTCGCCGGGCCGACCTTCCGACGATGCTTCATGCTACTCGGTTGCTGTCCGCTTCTCGCGACCCCCTCGATGCCCGAGTGAGGGCATTTCGAGCTCGAGAGCAGCGGTGACCAGATCCACCAGGAGGTGCCCGGTGGCCCCCCAGACCATCTCGCCTGCGACCTCGAAGAACCAGAGCTCGAAGCCCACCTCTGGCTGACCCAGCCCAGGCGATCGATACCAGAGCTCGCGATGAGCAGCGCCCTCGACGAGCAGGTCAGCCAAGGCGACGTCGAAGACCCGGTCGACCTCGGAGGGTGCAGCCTTGAGCGCTGGACGGCGCACCAAGGTGCCCACGACCGGCTGGATCCAGGCCCCTGCGGCGAAGGTGGCGATGGGAGCCAGGCTGCTGACCACGCTGACCTGGGACGGATCGAGACCGACCTCTTCGTCAGCTTCGCGAAGCGCTGCCTGCACGGGGCGCTCTCCCGCATCGATGCCACCGCCGGGGAAGGAGACCTGACCACGATGGGTGCGCAGGTGGTTGGCCCGGCGGGTCAGGATCACCCGGGTCTCACCGTCCTCCTCGAAGAGGGCGACAAGCACCGCAGATGAGCGAACGAAGCCCAGCTCGTCATCGCCGTCAGCGACCTCCTCGGCGTCCTCGAGCGGCGTCACCTCAGAGGGAACCACGCTGCCGTGGCGCGTCTGGAGGCTCCTGATGACGTCGTCGAGCCGGAGACCCTGGCGCTTCGAGGGCTCAAGCGAGGCCCACGGCGGCGGTGCTGCCTCCTCCCAGTGCTCTGGCCTCGGGATGACCTGGGGATAGGTCGCGCTCACGCCGTCGGGGGACACCAGAGGTCACGCATGGACCACAGGATACGGGCTGAGCCCAGACGCGAAACCGGCCGGACCCGCCTCAGGAGGCAGATCCGGCCGGTCACAGTGCTTCGCCGTGGGCGCAGCAGCAGAGCTACATCATCCCGCCCATGCCACCGCCGCCCATGCCGGCCATGGCGGCCGCCGCGGCTGCGGCGTCGCCGGCCTCGTCAGGCTTGTCGGCGACCAGCGCCTCGGTGGTCAGCAGCAGCGCTGCGATCGACGCGGCGTTCTGAAGCGCCGAGCGAGTCACCTTGGCCGGGTCGATGACGCCCGCCTTGACGAGGTCCTCGAGCTCACCGGTCGCTGCGTTGAGGCCGACGGCACCTGAGGCGCTCTCGACCTCCTTGACCATGACAGCACCCTCGAGGCCGGCGTTCTGCGCGATGTGGCGCAGCGGTGCCTCGAGTGCGTGCGACACGATGCGCGCGCCGGTGGCCTCGTCGCCCTCCAGCGAGTCGATGAGCTTGAGCACTGCGGCGCGGCTGCGAACGAGTGCCGTGCCACCGCCGGCGACGATGCCCTCGTCGATGGCGGCGCGCGTGGCGCTCAGCGCGTCCTCGATGCGGTGCTTCTTCTCCTTGAGCTCGACCTCGGTGGCTGCGCCGACCTTGAGGACAGCGACGCCGCCAGCCAGCTTGGCCAGGCGCTCCTGGAGCTTCTCGCGGTCCCAGTCCGAGTCGGTGTCGTCGATCTCGCGCTTGATCTGCGAGACGCGTCCAGCGACCTCGCTGGACTCACCCCCACCGTCAACGATGGTGGTGGCGTCCTTGGTCACCACGATCCGACGTGCCGTGCCCAGGAGGTCGAGGGTGGTGGTCTCGAGCTTGAGGCCAACCTCCTCCGAGATGACCTGGCCGCCGGTGAGGACCGCCATGTCCTGGAGCATCGCCTTGCGGCGCTCGCCAAAGCCCGGAGCCTTGACAGCCACTGAGTTGAACGTGCCTCGGATCTTGTTCACCACGAGGGTGGCAAGGGCTTCGCCCTCGACGTCCTCGGCGATGATCAAGAGGGCCTTGCCGGTCTGCATGACCTTCTCGAGGACGGGGACCATGTCGCCGACCGAAGAGATCTTGCCGTTGACGAACAGCACCAGGGCGTCATCGAGGACAGCCTCTTGACGCTCGGCGTCCGTGACGAAGTACGGCGAGAGGTAGCCCTTGTCGAACTGCATGCCTTCGGTGAGCTCAAGCTCGAGACCGAAGGTGTTCGACTCCTCGACCGTCACCGTGCCGTCCTTGCCCACCTTGTCGATGGCATCGGCCAGCGCATCGCCGATAGCAGCGTCAGCGGCAGAGATGGAGGCGACCTGTGCGATCTCCTCCTTGCCCTCGACCTCCTTGGCCTGCGCGGCGATGGCCTCGACGGCGGCCACGACCGCCTTCTCGATGCCCTTCTTGAGCCCGGTCGGGCTGGCACCGGCGGCCACGTTGCGGAGGCCCTCCTTGATGAGGGCCTGGGCGAGCACCGTGGCGGTCGTGGTGCCGTCACCTGCGACGTCGTTCGTCTTGGTGGCGACCTCCTTGACCAGCTGGGCACCCATGTTCTCGAACGGGTCCTCGAGCTCGATCTCCCGAGCGATCGAGACACCGTCGTTGGTGATGGTGGGGGCGCCAAAGCTCTTGGCGATCACCACGTTGCGGCCCTTCGGGCCGAGGGTGACCTTGACTGCGTCGGCGAGCTTGTCGACGCCCGCCTCGAGGCCGCGTCGTGCGGCGTCGTCAAACTTCAGAATCTTGGGCATATCGTGACTGCTCCTTGAGATGTGACCGGTCCGTCAGGGCGCATCGTCGAGACGATGTGCGTGCGGCTTGGGGTCGGTTGATGGCTACTTCGAGATGGTGGCGAGCACGTCACGGCTGGTGAGGATCAACAGGTCCTCGCCGTCGACGCTGATCTCGGTGCCGCCGTACTTGGAATAGACGACGGTGTCGCCCACGGTGACGTCGATGGCGATGAGGTCACCGGTGGTGTCGGAGCGACGACCTGGGCCGACGGCCAAGACCTCGCCCTGCTGGGGCTTCTCTTTGGCGGTGTCGGGGATGACAAGGCCAGAGGCCGTGGTCTCCTCGGACTCACCAGGACGGACCACGATGCGGTCGTCGAGAGGATTGAGCTTCATTTGAAAGCCTCCTGGGCTATTAGCACTCTAACGTTGCGAGTGCCAAGGTTAGCAGCCTCCACTCGAGAGTGCCAACGGTCGCCGTCTCGTGTGGCGCCCTCTCGTCAGTGGAGGACGACGGTGCCGGCCACCTTGTCGTGGAGCGTCTGGTTCTCTCGGTCCCAGAGGGGCCAGCACAGGTCGGCGAGCGGAGGGATGAGCCCGAAGATGCCCAGGGTCTCGAAGGCGGCGCTGACAGCCATCAGCTCGGCGGCGAGCTGACGATAGGCCGCTCGCTGGAGGGTCAAGCGCGTGATCTGGTCGTCGCAGACGCAGCGCGTGCCGAAGAGCCTCATCCCCAGCGTCTGGCCGTCGACCACGGTCAGCATGATGGTGGCGTAGAAGAAGCGGAGCCCGTAGGCGATGGCCATCTTGGCGGGGGTCGAGAGTCCCGTCGTGCTCAACGAGACCTGGACTATGACCAAGACGAGCACCCAGTCGACGACGTAGCCTCCGGCTCGCTGACCGAAAGAGGCCAGCTTGATTTCCTCGTTGCTGGCCAAGGCCTCCGAACCCGCGGGGTGGAGCATGGCCTCACCGCTCTCAGGCAGCTGGTCGTCGTCATCCACGCCGCGAGCCTAGGTCCCAGGCTCAAGGGCTCCGGGTCGGCCAAATGCCTCCTGAGGCGAGTGGTGCCCTCCCCTAGAGCGAGGGCGTGTTCACGACGTAGGTGCTGGCGATCTTGTCGTGGAGGGTCTGGTTCTCCTTGTCCCACAGCGGCCAGAGCAGATCGAGGAGGAGGGGGATGAAGATGATGAGGCTGGCTGCGGAGAAGACGAACCACGCAGCACAGCGACCTGCGGCTCGTCCCGAGGTGACGTTCTGACCGGACGCCGAGTCGACGCAGCGGACGCGTACCGCTTTCATGCCGAGCGTCTGGCTCCCTGCGTAGGTGAGCATCAGCCAGACGTAGATCACCGAGACGACGGTGGGGATGGCACCGACGACGAAGAGCGTCGTGTTCGAGTGGCTGCCTGAGCCCAGTGCCACTCGAGCGACAAAGAAGCAGGGCAAGAAGATGATGAGGAAGTCGAGCAGGTAGCCAGCGAGACGCTTGCCGAACGTGGCGAGGTCAGCCGTCGACTGCGCAGCGGGCTCTCGTGTCTCCGCAAAGGGTGGGGCGTGCGGGATGAAGGCGTGCTGCTCGTCGGGAGGAGTGCTCTCATCGGGTGGGTTGAGTTCGTCAGGCATCGCTGTGCTCCTCAGCGTCATCGAGATCGTCGAAGCCTACAAAGCCCGTCATGGCTGCAGTCGCTGGCGCGACCAGCTGCCGTCGGGACACCGGGAGTAGGCCACGCGGTCGTGCAGGCGATCATCTTGGCGCTGCCAGAACTCGAAGCGGCGCGGGACCACCCGATAGCCCCCCCAGTGAGCTGGTCGAGGCACGGTCGTACCCTGGAATTGAGCGGTGACCTTGTCGACCTTGGCGGCGAGCTCGGTGCGGCTGACGATCGGTTGGCTCTGTGCCGAGCTCTGTGCGCTGATCTGGCGTGACCGGGGTCGAGCGGCAAAGTAGCGGTCTGAGTCCTCGGCGCTGACGCGCTCGACGTCGCCCTCGATGCGGATCTGGCGACCGAGCGCCTCGACGTACCAGAGCAGCGCGGCCTTCGGGTGAGCAGCCAGCTGTGAGCCCTTGTCGCTCTCGTAGTTCGTGAAGAAGCAGAAGCCCCGCTCGTCTCGCTCTCGGAGGAGCACCATGCGCGCATGGGGCTGACCGTCGTCGTCGGTGGTGGCCACGCAGATCGCCTCGGGCTCCTCCATCACCGCCGCGCCCTCCTGCCACCAGGCCTCGAACGCCTCGAAGGGATCCGGGTCGAGGTCGTCGACCTCCAACGGGGGCCAGGTCGGTTGGTCGCTCATCTCGCGCCCTCGAGGTCGAGCGCCAAGGAGGGCTTGGCCCCGAGCGAGAGGGTCGAGAGGTCGCCTGAGCGCAGGCGATGCCAGCCTGCCGCGGCGATCATCGCCGCGTTGTCAGTGCACATCGCTCGCGAGGGAAGAGCGCAGCGGACGCCCGCCCTCTCTGCGGCGTCCTGGGCGGCCGCACGCAGGGCCGAGTTGGCAGCCACGCCCCCTCCGAGGACCAGTGCTCTGGCGTCGAAGGCCTCGACGGCTCTCATCGCCTTGGTCACGAGCACGTCGACGACGGCCGCCTGGAAGGAGGCCGCCACGTCGGGCGCCTCCCATGCCGGCGTGCGCTGCACGTAGCGGACCACCGCTGTCTTGAGCCCAGAGAAGGAGAAGTCGAGCCCCTCGTGGGCCATCGCTCGCGGGAAGCGGATCGCGCTCGGATCACCTGCCTGTGCCAGCTGATCGATGGCCGGTCCCCCTGGGTAGCCGAGGCCGAGGTAGCGCGCCACCTTGTCGTAGGCCTCCCCCGCCGCGTCATCGATGGTCGAGCCCAGCAGCTGGTAGCGGCCGGGACCGTCGACGCCGATGAGCATCGTGTGGCCCCCTGAGACCAGGAGCGTCACGTGAGGGTGCTCCACCGGCTCGGCTTCCAGCTGGGCGGCGAAGAGGTGCCCTTCGAGGTGGTTGATCCCGATGAGGGGCACGCCCCACGTGGCGGCCATCGCCTTGGCCCCAGAGAGCCCGACCAGGAGTGAGCCCACGAGCCCCGGACCGCAGGTGACGGCCACAGCGGCGACGTCGGGCTCGGTGGCGCTGCGCCCTGCCGCGACCAAGGCCTCGGTGACCACCGGCTCGAGCAGCTCGACGTGGGCTCGACCCGCGATCTCGGGGACCACGCCCCCGAAGCGAGCGTGGAGATCGATCTGGCTGGAGACGACGGAGGCCAGCACCCCGTAGCGCTCAGTCACCACTGCCGCTGCCGTCTCGTCGCAGCTGGTCTCGATGGCCAAGATCGCGGGCTCGCTCACCGTGGTGATCCTAGAGACGCGACGATCGTCGCTCGCCGTGCGAGCTCCTCGTCGCCGTCGAGGTCTCGGGCCCACATGATCAGGGCGTTCTCGCCGTTGGCGTAGTAGCGCTTGCGCACACCCACGGGTGCGAGCCCAAAGCGCCGGTAGAGCGCTTGAGCGTGGTCGTTCGACGCCGCCACCTCCAAGGTGAGATGCCTCGCTCCTCGAGCCAGGGAGGCGTCGATGCCATCGAGGAGGAGTCGAGTCGCCACGTGCTGTCGACGGAAGCCCGGCGTCGTTGCCAACGTGGTCACGTGGATCTCGTCGTCCACGTAGAGCAGGCCGAGGTACCCCGCGATGACCTCGTCGACCACGGCCTTGGTGTAGCGCCGAGTCCTTCCCATCTCGATCTCGCCTCGCAGCAGATCTCGGGACCACGGCTCAGGGAACGATGCCTCTTCGATCGACAAGAGCGCGTCGAGATCCTCGGTGGTGACCAGCTCGATCTCGAGGCTCATCGCGCTCGTCCGCTCGGAGCGGTCTTGAAGTTGGCGACCGCATCAGGATCTCTGAGGTAGACGGGGAAGACCGCGCCTGGCTCACGACCCACGAGCTGGCGCTGGCGAGCCAGCGCGCAGGCGACCCCAGGTGAGGGAAGGCGAACGTCGTTGAGCAGCGTCACGCCCTCAAGGTCCTCGATCACCTCGCGGTAGCGAAGCGCCCCGTCGCCGAGGACCGTGAGCCCGCCCGATGGCTGCGCTCGGCTCTCGAGCATCACCGCGAGCACATCGGGGTGCATCACGCAGGCGTCGGAGCGCTCCTCGAGCTCTCCTCCGACACGCACGAAGCGCTGGGCGAAGACCTCACCACGACGCGCGTCGATCACGCTGACGACCTCTGCGGCGTGGTCTGCCGCCGGATCATGGGCCATGATCTCGAGGCTCGAGAGCCCGACGACCGAGATCCCGGCCGCCATGGCCAAGCTCCGAGCGGTCGAGACCCCGACCCGGAGCCCCGTGAAGAGACCGGGTCCGAGGTCGACGACGATCAGATCCAGCTCTCCGAAGGTCGCCCCGGCGCCCTCGAGGAGCTCGAGCGCGCCACCAAGGAGGGTCTCGGTGTGCTCGCGGTTCGTGGTCGTGACGAGCTCGCCGACGAGCTGCCCGTCGATCTCAAGCGCCACTGCCCCCGATGCCGTGGCCGTCTCCAGACCCAGGACGATCACCGCTGACTCCACGGCTGGAGCGAGCGTTCGAGCAGCGAAGGCTCCAGCGGACCGGGCGCGATGAGGAAGCGGCGGTCGTCATCGCCCACGCCCATGGAGATCGCCACGTCGACCCGACGTGGTCCAAGGACGTCGGGGGCGATGTCTCCCCACTCGACGGCAGCGACCGCCGCGTCTTCGACGAGCTCGGCGATCGCAAGGTCATCAGCCTCGATGCCCGAGCCGACGCGGTAGAGGTCGGCGTGCAAGAAGACCTCGATCCCTCGCTCACCGTTCGTCTCGTAGCTGGCCATCATCGTGAACGTCGGGCTGGTGACCCGCTCGCTGACGCCGAGGCCCTTCGCCACGCCCTGCGCCAGGGCCGTCTTGCCGGAGCCCAGCTCGCCTCGGAGCACGAGCACGGTGCCGGGGACGAGCACCTGAGCCAAGGCGGCTCCAAGCTCATGGGTGGCGTCGATCGAGCTCGTGACGAAGCTCAGCTCGGTCATGAGGGCTCGCTCACGAGACGTGCCGCTCGACGCAGATCTGCTCGGATCTGATCGACGACCTTCGTCCCGCCCCGAAGGCCCGCGGCCGGGTGGAAGGTGGGCACCACTGCTCGGCCCGTCCCGGGCTCGCGGTGAACCTTGCCTCGGAGCGCGGAGATGGGCTCGGTCGTGCGGAGCATCGCCCTGGTGGCCGTGTTGCCGAGCGAGATGACGACGACCGGATCGATCTCGGCCAGCTGCTGATCGAGGTAGCCCCGGCAGGTGATGATCTCCCCCGCACGTGGCGTTCGGTTCTTCGGGGGCCGGCACTTGACCACACTGGTCACGTAGAGGCTGGCGCGCGGGAGGCCCTGCTCACCCAAGAGCTCATCGAGGAGCCGGCCGGATCGACCGACGAACGGCACGCCGGTCAGATCCTCGTTCGCCCCCGGCGCCTCGCCGACCACCATGACCTTGGCTCGCTCCGGACCTGAGCCGAACACGACGCGGTTCCGGGTGGCCGCTAGCCCACAGGCCACACACGTGCTGGCCTGTGCGCCGAGGAGCTCAAGAGCCGTCGCCATCGGGCCCAGCTTCCCCGCTGGGGCTCGACCAGCCCCATCGGCGGCGCTTCACCGGCTTCGCCGCGATGTTGTGAGCGAGGCCGACCGTCTTCCTCGGCAGCCGGGGACCGATGCCGCAGAGCACCTCATAGGGGATCACGCCCAGACGGGTCGCCCACTCGCCCACCGTGATCCGCTCGTTGCCTTGGGAGCCCAAGAGCACGACCTCATCGCCGAGGGCGATCTCGTCATGCCCGACGTCGACGACGATCTGGTCCATCGTCACCGACCCGGCCAGCGGATAGCGCTTGCCCCGGATGAGCACCTCTTGGCCCCCGGTGAACAGCGCCCGTGGGAACCCGTCGGCGTAGCCGATCGGCACCGTGACCACCGTGCTGTCGTGGGGCAGCGCTCGTCGACGACCGTAGGACGGCCGGGCTCCTGCCTCGAGTCGCCTGGTGGCGGCGACCGCGGCCTTGATCGTCATGGCTGGCTGCAAGCCGAGCGATCCGGCGGCCTGGGAGACCGACTCCGTGGGCAGTTCGCCGTAGAGCGCGAGTCCACAGCGGACCATCGAGTGCATCGCTCCGGGCACGGCGATGGTGCCAGCAGAGTTGGCGACGTGGAGCACGGGAGGATCGATCCCCATGGCGTGGGCCACGACGGACGGCCTCCTCGAAGCGCTCGAGCTGGAGCGCCGTGAACGCACGACTCTCCTCCGAGTCTCTCATCGGCGACGGCGAGGTGCGTCCACAAGCCCTCGATGCTCAGCTGCGACACCGCCTGAATGGCCTTGAGCAACCCGACGAGCTCATCGGGATCCACGCCCATGCGGTGCATGCCGGTGTCGACCTTCACGTGGACCGGGATCTTGCCGCCGATCCGCTTGGCGGCCTCTTCGGCCGCTTCCACCCCCTCGAGCGTGGTCAGCGTCGGGGTCAGGACCGCCGCGATCGCCGCCGACATCACGTCGGCCGGTGGCTCCGAGAGCAAGAGGATCGGTGCGGTGATCTCTGCTTGGCGGAGCTCGACGCCCTCGTCCACGATGGCGACAGCGAGCCCATCTGCTCCGCCGCCCAAGAAGGCCTCGGCGGCGGAGACCGCGCCGTGACCGTAGGCATCAGCCTTGACCACCGCGCAGAGCGCGGCGGTCCCAAGGCGTGCCTTGATGCGTGCCGCGTTGAAGCGCAGCGCATCGAGATCGATCTCCGCCCACGCCGGCCGCGTCAGACCCTCAACCGCCACGCTGCACCTCCGCGAGAACGTCTCCGATCAGCGCCGGCAGCGCCGAGGACACCAGGACGCCCGGCGATCTCGCACCTGCGGAGCCGTGGAGGTGCGCGCCGAGGGCCGCTGCCAGGGGAGCGGCCAGGCCGAAGGCCAGCAGCGCACCGATCACACCGGCGAGGACGTCACCAGTCCCTGCTGTGGCGAGCGCCTGGGTGCCTGCCGTGACGAAGAGGACCGCGGGATGCTGGCGGCTGGGGCTCAGCACCAGCGTCGTCGGACCCTTCGAGAGCACCGTGACCCCTGTCGCCTCCACCAGCGCGGCCAGCTGGGCCACCCGATCGATCGAGATGGGCTCGCCCAGCAGGCGAGCGAGCTCGCCGTCATGGGGCGTGATCACAATCGGCGCGGGCTGCGCTGAGACCAGGAAGGCCAGCTCGTCGACGCCGCCGACAGCGGCGAGGCCGTCGGCATCGAGCACGACCGGCGTGGAGCGCTGCGCCACGATGCTCCGCACGGCATCGGCCACCTCTGGTTCGCGCCCGAGCCCCGGTCCAATCACCACGGCACCTGCTCGTGAGGCGTCGGCGAGCACGGCGGCGGCCAGCTCGGCAACGTCTGTCGGTCGGATGACGATCTCCAAGGGGATCCTGCTCGTCTCTCCGGGAGAGACCAGGTGCACCATGCCCGCTCCCGCGTGCATCGCTCCGAGGCACGAGAGCGCGGCCGCTCCCTCCATGCCAGGAGACCCAGCCATCACGACCACAGCGTTCGACCACTTGTGGTCGGTTCGAGATCGCTCGGGGATCAAAGAGAGATCAGCGTCTTCGATCAACGCCATCGAGTGGGGGCTCGGCTCGATGCCGATGTCAGCGACGTGCAGCGCTCCTGCGAGCTCGGGGCCATGGCCAAGGAGGAGCCCTGCCTTCAGGGCGCCCATCGTGACGGTGGCCGTGGCCCGCAAGGGCCGGCCCACCTCGGCACCTGTGTCGCCGTTGAGGCCCGATGGGAGATCGACGGCAAGGATGGGTGTCCGCTCAGGCGGCACCGGCGCCTCGTAGGGGCGAGTCAGGCCGGTGCCGAACGCCGCGTCGATGAGCAGGTCCAGCCCGCCGAGCTCGCTGGCGTCAGCGTCGGGTGCGAGCACCGTCACCGTGGCGCCGCGGGCCTCGAGCGCTCGAGCCGCGACGCGCCCGTCCTCTCCGTTCGAGCCTTGGCCAGCGAGGATGGCGATCCGCTTGCCAGAGGCCCCTTCGAGCATGGTGATCGCTTGGTGGGCCACTGCGTAGCCGGCCCGCCGGACAAGCTCGCCGAAGCCCACGTCCTTGACCGCCTTGTCATCGAACGCCCGCATCTCGTCGAGGCTGACGACGGGCTTCACGAGCGGTCCCGGCTGGCGACAGCGAAGGCGATGGCCAGCCCAGCATCGTGGCTCATCGAGAGCGAGATCCCTGCCGTGCCGAGCAGCGCTGCTCGTTGCTTTGCTCGACCGTGCAGCACCACCGTGGGAGCTTGGCCACGACCGCCGAGCACCTCGATGTCGGCGAAGTCCACCTCACCGAGGCCCACGCCCAGCGCCTTCATCACGGCTTCCTTCGCTGCGAAGCGCCCCGCCATGGATCGATGCGATGCCTCGCTCGAGCTCCCGCGCGCGATGACGGTGCGCTCGTCGGTGGTGAAGAGCCTCTCGAGGATGCCGGGCTGGCGCTCGACCGAGCCGGCGACCCGCTCGATGGAGATGACGTCGACGCCCACGCCGACGACCGATGCTCGGTCCGCCGTCACTCCACCGTCACCGTCTTGGCCAGGTTTCTCGGACGATCGACGTCAAGGCCTCGACCTCTGGCGAGGTGGTACGCGAGCTGCTGGAGGGCCACCACGTCCTTGATGGGTGCCAGCAGCGGCGTCGTGGGCGGCACGAACAAGACGAAGTCGCCCAGCGCAGCCGCGGCCGTCATCGCCGTCGTCGACGACCAGGACCACGGTGGCACCGCGAGCTTTGACCTCAGCGACGTTCGAGAGCATCTTCTCCTGCAAGGGTCCCCCCGAGGCCACGGCAACCACGACGCAGCCCGGCTCGATCACCGCGAGAGGGCCGTGCTTGAGCTCGCCTCCTGGATAGCCCTCGGCGTGGAGGTAGCTGATCTCCTTGAGCTTGAGCGCGCCCTCAAGAGCAGTCGGATAGCCGGCATGTCGTCCGAGGAAGAAGAAGTCCGTCGTCCCGGCGAGCTCAAGGGCCACCTCGGCGACCGCCTTGTCGCGCTCGACCGCGGTGGCCACCGCGGCGGGCGCAGCACGAAGGGCAGCGATCTCGACCGCCACCTCCGCAGGGCTCATCGTCTGGCGAACTTGAGCCAGGCGGAGTCCCAGGAGCTCGAGAGCGGCGATCTGGGCCACGTAGGTCTTGGTGGCGGCCACGCTGACCTCTGGTCCGGCGTGGGTGTAGAGCACGCCGTCGGCCTCACGGGCCATCGATGAGTCGACCACGTTGGTCACGACCACCACTCGTGCGCCGGCCTCCCTCGCCTGGCGGAGCGCCTGCAAGGTGTCGACGCTCTCTCCCGACTGGCTCACCCCGATGACCAAGGCCGTCTCGTGGAGGACGGGGTCTCGGTAGCGGAACTCGCTGGCGATGTCGACCTCGACGGGCAGGCGAGTCCAGCGCTCGAGGGCGTACTTGGCGACCACGCCGGCGTGAAAGCTCGAGCCACAGGCCACGACGGCGATCTGCGTGATCCCCCGCAGGTCGTCGTCGCTCAGGTCCAGCTGGTCGAGCACCACGCGCCCTTTGCGGTCGACCCGGCCGCGCAGGGTATCGGTGATCGCTTGAGGTTGCTCGTTGATCTCCTTGGTCATGAAGTCGTCGAAGCCGCCCTTTTGAGCTGCTTCGACGTCCCAGGTGACCGTGCGCTTCTCAGGCGTGACGAGGTCGCCATCCATGGTCCGGATGACCACCGAGCCTGGTCGAAGCTCTGCGATCTGATCGTCGTCGAGCACCACGATGTCTCGGGTCCGTTCCAAGATCGCGGGGATGTCCGAGGCCAGGAAGCTGACGTCGTCGAGCACCCCGACGATGAGCGGCGAGATGCGGCGGGCCGCCACGATCAGCTCGGGATCGCTCGTCGAGACGACGCCCAGGGCAAACGAGCCACGCACGTGGCCGATCACGCTTCGCACCGCGGTGGTGAGATCGTCCCCGGCAGCGAGCGCTTCTTCGATGAGGTGGCTCAGGACCTCGGTGTCGGTCTCTGAGGTGAAGAGGTGGCCCCGCTGCGTGAGCCCCTCGGTGAGCTCGACGTAGTTCTCGATGATCCCGTTGTGCACGAGCGCCACGGAGCCCGCGCAGTCGAGGTGGGGGTGGGCGTTGCGCTCAGAGGGCTGGCCGTGGGTGGCCCAGCGGTTGTGGCCGATCCCGGCGCGCTGCCCCTTGTCCAACGGTCCGGAGGTGGCGCGCAGCGTCGCGACGGAGTGGTTGCCGTCGGCGATGCGGAGCTGCTCGAGCCCGTGGGCATCGACCAAGGCGACGCCTGCTGAGTCGTAGCCCCGATACTCAAGCCGCTCGAGGCCCTCGAGCAAGACGTCGAGCGCATCGTCGGCACCCGTCACACCGATGATGCCGCACATGGCCCACCAGGTTACCGGGCCTCAGTCAGCGAACCGATCCACCGAGCTCAGCCAAGATCACCTCGACGAGCTGGCTCGTGATCCGATCCGCCGTGGGCTCGTCAGCTGCTTCGACCATGACGCGCACCACCGGCTCGGTTCCTGAGAGCCTGACCAAGATCCGACCGTCCTCGCCGAGCGCCGCCTCAGCCTCGACGACGGCTTTGGCGATCCGCTCGGATTCCACGTAGCCGTCGAGATCCTGCACCTCGACGGCGACGAGTCGCTGCGGAAAGAGGGTGAGAACTCCCTGGGCGAGGGCGGCCAAGGGCTGCCCGGCTCGGATCATGAGGTCTGCCAGCAAGATGCCGGTGAGCAGGCCATCACCCGTCGTCGCCCAGTCGCGGAAGATCACGTGGCCAGACTGCTCGCCACCGAGGCTGAGCGACGCAGCGTCGAGAGCCAAGAGGACGTGGCGATCGCCGACGGGGACGGTCTGCACGCTCACCCCCGCCTCTGCCATGGCGCGATGAAACCCGAGGTTGGACATGACCGTCACGACGACGGTGTTCGCCGCCAGGCGCTCCTGGCGTCGGAGATCGCGTGCGAACAGGGCGATCAGCACGTCGCCGTCGAGGACAGCACCGGTGTGATCCACCGCCACCAGGCGATCCGCATCGCCATCAAGGGCCAGCCCGAGGTCCGCTCGATGCTCGAGGACCGCCTGGGCGAGCGCTTCGGGGTGCGTTGAGCCCACGTGCTCGTTGATGTTGGTCCCCGTCGGATCATCGGCGATGACCTCGACCACCGCTCCGAGCCCCTCGAGCACCTCGGCGGCCACCGGTGCGGCTGCACCGTGGGCGCAGTCGACGACGATCCTGAGACCCTGGAGGGCACGAGGCCCGACCGCGCTCAAGAGGTGTTCGACGTAGGCGCTCTTGAGCTCAGGCTCGGCGAGGATCTCACCCACGCCTTCGGCGGTCGGTCGAAGGATGCCGTGAGGATCGGCGAGCAGCGCGTGGAGCTCGACTTCGATCGCGGCCTCTACGTCTTCGGCCAGCTTGGTGCCGCCGGGACCGAGCACCTTGATGCCGTTGTCGGGGAAGGGGTTGTGCGACGCAGAGACCACCGCCCCGGGGAGGCCTCGGGTCGCGCAGAGCGACGCCACGGCCGGTGTGGGGAGCACGCCCACGTCGATGACGTCGACGCCTTCAGAGACGAAGCCTGCAGCGAGGGCTGCCGACAGCATGGGGCCGGAGCGGCGGGTGTCCCGGCCGATGATGACGGCCGGGCTCTTGAGCACCCTGGCCGCCGCTCGCCCGAGGGCAAGAGCGATCTCAGGCGTGAGCGCATCGTTGGCTAGCCCGCGGACCCCATCGGTCCCAAAGCGAGCAAGGGCCATCGCTTAGCGCTTCGAGTACTGCGGTGCCTTACGAGCCTTCTTGAGGCCGTACTTCTTCGACTCCTTCTCACGAGCGTCGCGCGTGAGCAGACCGGCCTTCTTGAGGGCGCCGCGCAGCTCGGGGTCGAGCTCGATGAGCGAGCGCGCGATGCCGAGACGCAGTGCGCCGGCCTGGCCAGCGGTACCGCCACCGTCCATGGTGGCGTCGACGTCATAGGTGCCCTCGATGCCAGCGACGCGCAGTGGCTCGGTGATGAGCATGCGGTGCGTGGCGGAGGTGAAGTACGCCTCGAAGGGGCGGTTGTTGATCAAGAACACCCCGGTGCCGGGGCGGAACCGGACACGGGCGACCGCCTGCTTGCGTCGACCAGTGGTCTGGGTGAGAGGTGTGGGCATCGAATCGCTCCTCGTGGCTGCTTACGCGTCGCCGCGGCGAGCGCCGGGGACGTCGTGGGACTGTGGGTTCTGAGCCTCGTGAGGGTGCGCGGGGCCCGCGTACACCTTGAGCTTGGACAGCTGCTGACGACCGAGGCGGTTCTTCGGGATCATGCCTCGGATCGAACGGGTGACGAGCTCGACGGGGTTGCCTTCGAGCAGCTCGGCGTAGCTGGTCGACTTGAGACCGCCCGGGTAGCCAGAGTGCCGATAGGCGAGCTTCTGGTCAGCCTTGTTCGACGTCATGATGACCTTGTCGGCGTTGATGATCACGACGTGGTCACCGGTGTCGACGTGGGGTGCGAAGTAGGGGCGGTGCTTGCCACGCAGCAGGCGGGCCGCTTCGGTGGCCAGACGCCCGAGGACCATCCCGTCAGCGTCGATGAGGTACCACGCGCGGTTGATCTCGGCGGGCTTGGGTGAATACGTGCGCATCTCTCAGATCTCTTCTCGTGGGAGCGGGCTGCCGGAGTGGCCATGTCGCTCTCGGACACCGACGAAAACCTCATCAGCAGGGATTCCCATGCTAGGTGCGAACCGGGCCCCGAGCAAGCCGGCAGTCATTGGCTACTCACCGGGCGCCCACGCTGCGTCGTGGTCGTAGCCGACGCCGATCAGGCAGAGCCCCTCAGGAGGGGCTGGTTGGGCTGCACCCTCTCGCGAACCGGCGTGCAAGAGCCCCATGATCTCCGCGGCGTTCGAGCGGCCTCGGCCCACCTCGACGATCTGGGCGACGATCGATCGGACCATCTGATGGCAGAACGAGCTGGCCTGGATCTCGACCCTGAGGAGCCGGCCCAGCGCGAGATCGACCGACGGGCTCGGCTTCAAGGCGTCGACGGTGGCGTCGGTGACGAGGCGGGTGATCGGCGACGCCGACGAGGTCCCAGGAGCTCGCCGACAGAACGCGCGGAAGTCATGGCTGCCCACGACGGTGCCGATGGCCTGGCTCATCGCTCGAACATCCAACGGCCCGGTGACGTGCCATGCCAAGCCAGCAAGCAGCGGATCCGGCACCGCTGCCTCGTGGAGCAGGTAGCGGTAGCGACGCCAGCGAGCCGAGTGACGAGCGTCGAACGATGCCTCGACGGGGACGGCATCGAGCACCGAGATCTCCCCACCCAGCTGGTGGTTGAGCGAGCGCACGATCTCTTCGGGGTTGAGCACGCCGTCGTGCCCGTTCGACAGCGGTGAGGGCAGGTCGACGTGGACCACCTGGCGAAGGGCGTGCACCCCAGCGTCGGTCCGGCCCGCGCAGACGAGCGGCGGAGGGCTCTCGAGCCGGCTGAGGCGCGCTAGGGCCGCGGAGAGCTCACCGGCAACGGTCTTCTGACCCGCTTGCATGGCAAAGCCTCGAAAGGCGGTGCCTCGATAGGCGACGTCAAGGCGCCACCGCTGGTTCGCGCCCATGAGGGCGAGAGCTCCTAGACGAGCTCGATGCGCGCCATCGGGGCGTTGTCCCCTGGACGCTGCCCGAGCTTCAAGATCCGGGTGTAGCCACCAGGACGCTCGGTGTAGCGAGGACCGATCTCCGCGAACAGCTTGTGCGCCATGTCGCGATCACGGATCAGCGCCACGACGCGACGCTGGTTGGCCACGCCGCCCTTGGTCGCCGCGGTGATGCACTTCTCTGCCACGGGGCGCAGAGCCTTGGCCTTGGCCTCGGTGGTCACGAGGAACTCCGCGGCGATCAGCGACGCCACGAGGTTGCCCATCATCGCCTTGTGGTGCGAGGCGCTGCCGCCGAAGCGACGGCCCCGCTTAGGGGTGGCGCGCATGTCAGTCTTCCGCCTTGAGCGACAGGCCACGCTCGTCGAGACGGTCGTTGACGTCCTTGAGCGAGGTCTGGCCGAAGTTGGTGATCGAGAGCAGATCCTTCGCGCTGCAGGCCACGAGCTCGCCGATCGAGTTGATCCCGGCGCGCTTGAGGCAGTTGCGGGCACGCTCGGTGAGGCCCAAGTCCTCGATGCGAGCCTCGAGCTCCGAGGAGGCACCCAGCGCAGCACCCACGTCGCCAAGCTCGAGCGCCTGGGGCGCCTCGTCGAGCGAGGCGACCAAGCCCACCAGCTGGCCCAGCGTGGCACCAGCCGACGCCAGCGCCTCGCGAGGGGTGATGGTGCCGTCGGTCTCGATGTCGAGCACCAGGCGGTCGAAGTCGGTGGACTGCTCCACGCGCACAGGCTCGATCGTGTAGGTGACGCGACGAACGGGCGAGAAGATCGAGTCGACCGGGATGACGCCGATGACGTTGGTGCGCTTGTTGCGGTCCGCCGAGACGTAGCCCCGGCCCTTGTCCACGGTCACGTCGACGGCCAGGTGGCCCTTGGCGTTCACGGTGGCCAGGTGCAGCTCGGGGTTCAGGACCTCGACGCCGGCGGGCAGCTGCAGGTCAGCAGCGGTCACGTCAGCGGCACCCTTCTTGTCGAGGCGCAGCGTGGCGGCCTCGTCGCCATCGATCCGAAGGAGCAGGTCCTTCAGGTTCAAGATGATGTCGGTGACATCCTCCTTGACGCCCTCGATGGTGGTGAACTCGTGCAGCGCCTCATCGAAGCGGATCTGCGTGACCGCAGCACCGGGGATCGAGGAGAGCAGCGTGCGACGAAGGCTGTTGCCGAGCGTGTGGCCGAAGCCGGGGTCCAGCGGGCCGACGGCGAAGCGCTGACGGTTCTGCAGCTCCTCGTCGATGGCCTCGACGGTGGGACGTTGGATGATGAGCATGGTGACGGGGCTCCTCGTTCTTTCGGGCTACTTGGAGTACAGCTCGACGATGAGCTGCTCCTGGACGGGCTCGTCGATCTGCTCGCGGATCGGCAGTGAGAACACTTTGACCTCGAAGCCGTTGTCTGAGGCTTCGAGCCACGCGGCGACCTGGCGGTCGAGCGTGTCGCGGTTGCGAACGACGTGGAAGTTCTCCCTCGTGGCCGCCTTGAGGGCGACGACCTCGTCCTTGCGCAGGCGGTACGAAGGGATGGTGACGCGCTTGCCGTTGACCGTGACGTGGCCATGGCGGACGAGCTGGCGCGCCTGGCTGCGGCTCGCACCCCAGCCGGCACGGAACACGACGTTGTCGAGACGGAGCTCGAGCATCTGGAGGAGGTTCTCGCCGGTGATGCCCGGACGACGGTTCGCCTCTTCGTAGAGGTTGCGGAACTGCTTCTCGAGCAGCCCGTAGATGCGGCGGGCCTTCTGCTTCTCACGAAGCTGTGAGAGGTACTCGGAGCCCTGGCGCATGCGATCGCGACCGTGCTCGCCAGGCGGGTAGGCGCGGCTGTGGCGATCGGTGACCTGGTCGGAGACAGGGCACTTCATCGAGTAGCAGCGCTCTCCCTTCAAGAAGAGCTTGGTGCGCTCGCGCCGACAGAGGCGACAAACGGGTCCGGTGTAGCGGGCCATCAGATTCCTTTGCTTAGACCCGGCGCCGCTTCTTGGGGCGGCAGCCGTTGTGGGGGATGGGTGTGACGTCCTTGATGCCGACGACCTCGATGCCAGCAGCAGCGATGGAGCGGATGGCGGTCTCACGACCCGAGCCGGGGCCTCGGACGTAGACGTCGACCTTGCGGACGCCTTGCTCCATGGCTCGCTTGGCGGCCTGCTCGGCCGCCAGCTGGGCCGCGAAGGGGGTGGACTTGCGTGAGCCCTTGAAGCCGACGTTGCCAGCAGAGGCCCAGGCGAGCACGTTGCCCTCGGGGTCAGCGATCGAGACGATGGTGTTGTTGAACGAGCTCTTGATGTGCGCGACGCCGTAGGGGACGTTCTTGCGCTCGCGACGGCGAGGGCGCCGGGCTCCTTGGGGCTTTGCCATTACTTCTTGACCTTCTTCTTCCCGGCGACGGTCTTCTTCGGACCCTTGCGAGTGCGAGCGTTGGTGTGGGTGCGCTGGCCGTGGACCGGCAGGCCCTTGCGATGGCGCACGCCTTGGTAGCAGTTGATCTCCATCTTGCGACGGATGTCCTGAGCGACGTCGCGGCGCAGGTCACCTTCCACGGTGACCTCAGCGTCGATCCAGTTGCGCAGCCTCGTGATCTCTTCTTCGGTGAGATCGCGCACTCGCGTGTCGGGGTTCACCTTGGTGGCCTCGAGGGCGCGCCTCGAGGTGGTGAGCCCGACGCCGAAGATGTAGGTCAACGAGATCTCCACCCGCTTCTCACGGGGGATGTCGACGCCAGAAATACGTGCCATCTAGTTCCTCTGTCCTCTACTCAGCCTTGGCGCTGCTTGTGGCGCGGGTTCTCACAGATCACCTGGACGTTGCCGTGCCGCCGGATGACCTTGCACTTCTCACACATCGGCTTGACGCTTGGTCGAACCTTCATCGAACTTGCTCCTTCGAGACTTTCTGGTACTTCGAACCGCTCACTTGTAGCGGTAGGTGATGCGACCTCGAGAGAGGTCGTAGGGAGTGATCTCCACCTGCACCTTGTCGCCAGGAAGGATGCGGATGCGGTGCATGCGCATCTTTCCTGAGCTGTGGGCGAGCACTTTGTGCCCGTTCTCGAGTTCCACCTTGAACATGGCGTTGGGCAGCGGCTCGACGACCGTGCCCTCGAGAACGATGGCATCTTCCTTGGGCTTGGGCAGTTCACGACTCCTTGAGAATTTCTTGTGATTTCCACCCCCCTTTGGGCGCACGTGAGCACGCCGAAATGAAGCTGGGGGCTTCTCCGCCAGACGCGCTCCACAAGGGCCGCGCTGGACGGGTCCAATATCTTACTCACTCAGGAGCAAAACGCCAGCCCACCTTCCGAAGTCCCCCATCGCACCCGGTGGGGGCGCTAAAGAGGCGGCAATCGAGGGACGAGAGCTCGGCTGAGAGCCTAGGCGCGCCAGCGTCCATGCCAGACTGAAGACCCGTGCAGCTCCTCGACGGCTCCCCCGACGCGCCCAGCCTCCCCCAGCCTGCGAAGGCCTCTGCAGGCAGTCAGTGCCGACGCTGGAGCCTCGTCGTCGTCGCCCTCAACGCCTTGTGGATGATCTGGATCGTCTCGCAGAGCTCGTTCTACTCAGACGACTACCTCGACTTCGCCACGGCTCGCCAAGAGGGCCTGACGTGGCACTACCTGACCAACGGCGTCTTCGGGCACTTCGTCATCGGCTACCGCTTCGGCTACTGGGCGCTCGACAAGGCCTCGCCCTATAACTACACGCTGGCCTGCGTGATCATGGTGAGCACCTACGCCCTCTTGGTCTGGGTCTTCTCCCGTGTCCTCGTCCAGCTCGTCGGTCCGCGACCCGGCGTGCCGATCCTGACCGCCGCCTTCGGGTTCTCGATGCTCATGGCACCGATGATGCTCTGGTGGTCGGCCTACCTCGACTCCGTGCCGCCGATGCTCGGCACGCTGCTCACGGTGTACTTCTTCCTCCGCTACGACGCCACGCGCCACGCTCGCTTCTTGGTGGCGATGGCGATCGCGCTGGCCGGGGGCCTCGCCTTCTGGGAGACCGCGCTGCTCGCACCGGTGTTCGTCGTCTTCCTGAGCGTCATCGCCCTTGATCGAGGTGAGTCGCTTCGCCAGCGCGCTTCTTCGCTGTGGCTCCGCTGGCCGGCATGGGTGGCGATGGCCATCCCGTCGGCGATGTTCCTCCTCTACTACGAGAGAAACCACTACTCCTCGGGCTCGCCCACGCCCTCGGCAGGCACGGTGGCAGGATCGTTCCTGGTGGCCTGGTTCAAGGGGATCGGTCCCACCTTCGCCGGGATCAACACCTGCGACAAGCTGGTCCTCGCGCACCCTGTGTGGACCATCCTCGCTGGCCAAGTGGTGTTCTTCGCCGGCCTCAGCTGGGCGTTGCTTCGCAACCGACGACGAGCGCTCCGAGCGCTCGCGCTCTTCGCGCTCAGCTTCGTCCTCTACTTCTCGCTCGAGGCGCTCATCCGAAGCGGCTCCTTCGGCACCGCGGTCGGGACCAACTACCTCTACCTGAGCTCGTTCGCTTGGCTGCTGGCCCTCTGCGCGTCGCTAGCCTGGTACCCGACGACGGCTCCGCGTCGAGCCGAGGTGCTCGACGCCGACGCAGGGAGCGTCGAGGAGCACGGAGGTCCCGTGCACCACGTGGCGAGCCCTCGTCGCTGGGTCACCGCCCTGCTCGCGGCGATCATGCTGGGTCTCGCCGTCCACGGCCAGGCCGCCATCGCCAGCGACCTCGGTGCACCGGGCCGAGAGATGCGGACCTACGTCACCAACTTCTCGTCCACGTGGGACAAGGCCAGAGCGGCCTCACCCCACGCCTTCGTCTTCGACGCCACCTTGCCCGAGTGGCTCACGCCCCTGCCCTTCTACCCGACCAACCTCCTCTCGGTCACGGTCGGCTACCAGGTGCCAGGTGTGACCTGGTCGGAGGCGACCACCAGCACGTCGGTCGGCTACGCCGCTCAAGAAGACGGCTCCCTCCTCCCGGCTGGCTTCGTGGCGGCAACCTCGTTCGTCAGCTCGAGCACCATGTCGCCTTCGGGGCAGTTCTGCCTGCCCGTCCGCTTCGGAGCAGTCGCCGAGACGTTCACGCTGGCCAAGCCCCTCGGCGCGAGCAACTGGTTCCTGCGCGTGAGCGCTGAGCAGGGATCGCTCGCTCCCACGAGCTTGGGGCTCATCCCGGCGGGGAGAGGCACCACCTCTGACGTGCCGCCTTTGGCTGTGGCGCCTCACACGATCGCCTACGTGGCGGCCTACCCGGGGGCCACGGCGTCAGCGATCACCGCGGTGTTCCCCGCGGGTCCAGCCTTCTGCGGCTCGCTGGCGATCGGTCAGCCCGTCTCGAGCTAGCCCCTCGGGCTCTGCTCAGGTCCCGAAGAACGAGGCGCCACCGTTCGAGCCGCTCGCCACGGCGTTCCCACCGCTGAGGGACGAGAACAGCGACGACGCGTCATAGACCTCGCTCGAGGGAGGAGCGGTGATCGACGTGGCCTCTCCCCAACCGGTGAGGTTGATGGTCACCGACGAGCTGAGCGCTTGGCCCAGCTCGGTCACGGTGGCGCTCTCGGTCATCTGCACGAGGTGATGATCGTTGTCGATGGCCAAGGTCACGGTCTCCTGCGAGGTGCCGAGACCTGAGAGGATCTGCGTCTTGAACGCGTCGCTCAACCCTGATGACTCGATCCGCGACTTGACAGCCTCCGGGCTGATGACCGCCTGGTAGCGGTGGACCGCCTCACCGTTGACCGTCCCGGCTCCAAGGTCGGTGACGACGATGCCGCTCCCTGGCTGGGAGAACGTGCGCAAGAGCGAGGTCGGGTCAGGGGCGGCGATGCCGCTCGAGCTCCCTGCCACGGCGCTCAAGGCCGAGACGTCGACCGACAGCCAGGACTTGCCCGCCGGGAGATGGCTGGCGAGCGCGGAGCTGGAGAGATAGAGGGTGGAGTCGACGAGCACCTCGCTGAGCGTGACCGGCGAGCTGAGCGCAGGAGTCGTGGTGGTTCCCGTCAGCTCCATCGCTCGCTGCGCAGGGTTGGCAGCGCCCGAGCCTGAGATGGTCACGCTCTGGCCCGACGAACCGACGCTGACCTTGCTCTCGAGCGTGAAGTGGTAGGTGCCTTGGGTGAGCGAGTCCGACGCCGCGTCGGCAACCGCCACGGCCGCGTTCGCCGAGCCCGACGAGCCCCCGACGCTGAGCGCGGTGATCGCTCCGGCAACGATGACTGCGGCCCCGACCACGAACGGCCAGCGCCTCCGTCGGGGCTCGCTCGTCGCTGGTGGCTCCGACGCTCCTTCGCTCACGACGCCGGGCGTGGCGTCGCTCGAAGGCTGGTCAAGCTCGTCCATCGGTCTCCTCTCGTCAGCCCGTCACGATAGTGACGAGGCGAGCACTAGGGAAGGGTGAAGATCTCGGGCCCGTGCTCGGTGACCGCGATGGTGTGTTCGAAGTGCGCCGAGAGCGAGCCGTCAGCGGTCACGACGCCCCAGCCGTCTTCGAGGGTGAAGGTCTCCGGTCCCCCCACGTTGACCATGGGCTCGACGGCGTAGACCATGCCGGTCTTCAGGGTCGGCCCCGGGCTGCCCGGCCAGTAGTTGGGGACCTGAGGCTGCTCGTGCATGGCGGTGCCGATGGCGTGGCCGACGTACTCGCGCACCACCGTGAAGCCGGCGGCCTCCGCGACGTCTTGGACGGCACGGCCCACCTCGTGGAGGCGGTTGCCCTTGGTGAGCTGCTCGATGCCGGCGAAGAGGCTCCGCTCAGTCACCTCGAGCAGGCGGGCAGCCTCCTTGGAGATCTCCCCCACCCCCGCGGTGTAGGCGGCGTCGCCGTGGTAGCCCTCGATGATCGCTCCGCAGTCGATGGAGATGATGTCGCCCTCGACCAAGATCACGTCGTCTGACGGGATGCCGTGGACGATCATGTCGTTCGGGCTCGTGCAGATCACCGCCGGGAAGCCGTGGTAGTTGAGGAAGTTCGAGGTCGCTCCTCGCCGCTCGATGACGTCGGCCGCCACCTTGTTGAGCCCCATGGTGCTGATGCCCGGACGGATGGCCGCGCGAGTCGCCTCGTGCATCTCGGCGACGACCTTGCCGGCCTTGCGCATCTTGTTCAGCTCTTCTTCATTGCGACGCATGCTCTACGCCTCCCGTCGTCGCTCGATGACCTCGACGGTGGCGCGCAGCACCTCGTCGGGGCTGGCGGTGGCGTCGATGGTCTCGAGCAGCCCCCGCCCTCGGTAGAACTCGATCAGCGGCTTGGTCTCTCGCTCATAGGCCTGGAGCCTGACCATGATGGCCTCGGCCGTGTCATCAGGTCGCTGCACCACGTCGCCGCCGCACGTGTCGCACAGCCAGCGCGTCGACGGCGGTGCGGCGAGCGAGTAGATCGACCCGCAGTCTTGGCAGACCCGTCGCGAGACCAGCCTTGAGATGACGAGGTCGGTCGTGACCTCGAGATCGATCACGCAGTGCAGCGGCCGACCCTCGAGCATCGTCTCGAGCATCTGGGCCTGGAGCACGGTGCGGGGGAACCCGTCGAGGGCGAACCCGCGCATCGAGGTGTCGCGCTCGTTCAAGCGCTCAGCGACCACCTCGATGATCAGCTCGTCCGGCAAGAGCTCGCCGGCGTCCATGAGCGAGGCGGCTTTGATCCCGAGCGGCGAGCGGCGCTCGCACCGCGGCGCGCAGCATGTCACCGGTCGAGATGTGCGGAATGGCATAGCGGTGGCTGAGACGCTCACACTGCGTCCCCTTTCCTGCCCCCTGCTTTCCGAGGACGACGAGCCTGACCCCGGCTGCCATGGGATTACTTCAGGAAGCCTTCGTAGTTGCGCATCATCAGCTGGCTGTCGATCTGGCGCATGGTCTCGAGCGCGACACCCACGCTGATGAGCAGCGTGGTGCCGTAGAAGGGGAACTTGTTGAGGTGCCACAAGGCCATGATCAAGCTCGGCACGACAGCCACGGAGGCCAAGAAGAGCGCACCGACCACCGTGATGCGGCTGAGCAGGTGGGCGAAGTACCGCTCCGTCGGGGGCCCGGGACGGATCCCGGGGACGAAGCCACCCTGCTTGCGGATGATGTCTGCCTGCTGGTGGGGCTCGAAGGCGATGTAGACGTAGAAGAACGTGAAGCCGACGATGAGCACGAAGTAGATGAAGATGTAGGTGAAGCTCGTCGGCGTCAGCTTCGAGTTGACGAAGTTCTGGAACCCGGCCCACGGGATGATGTTCGTCAGCAGCACGGGGATGTAGAGCACCGACGAGGCGAAGATGATCGGGATCACACCGGCCTGGTTGACCTTGAGCGGGATGTAGGTCGAGCTCCCGCCGTACATCTTGCGGCCCACCACCCGCTTGGCGAAGGTGACCGGGATCCGGCGCTGGCCCTGGTCCATGAAGACGATGAAGACCAGCAGCGCCAAGGAGATCAGCACGATCACGGTGAACTTGATGTTGCCGCCCTCTTCGTAGATCGCCTTGCCGCCGGAGGGGATCGCTGCGACCACGTTGGCGAAGATCAGGATCGACATGCCCTGGCCGATGCCGCGCTGGGTGATGAGCTCGGCGAGCCACATCACGAAGGCGGTCCCCGCGGTGAGGCAGAGCACCATGAACGCACCAAGCCCCAAGCTGAACTTCGGGATCAGGTCGATGGTGGTGCCGATCAAGGCCTGGTCGTGACCGTGGAAGGCGTAGACGAGGCCCGTGGCCTGGATGAGGGCGAGCCCCACGGTCAGGTACCGCGTCGTCTGGGTGATGCGCTTCTGGCCGACCGCCCCTTGATCTCGCCACTCTTCGAGCTTCGGGATGACGGTGGTGAGCAGCTGGATGATGATCGAGCTCGTGATGTACGGCATCACGCCCAAGCCGAAGATGGCCAGGCGCGTGGAGCGCGCCGCCGGAGAACAGGTTCAAGAAGCCGAGGACGCCATGAGCGCTCGAGAGCGACTGGAGCTTCTGGATCTGGTGGTACGAGACCCCAGGGACGGGGATGTTCGCCCCGAGCTGGTACAGCCCGATGACGGCCAGGGTGAAGAGAACCTTGTTCCGCAGGTCAGGGACCCGGAAGATGTTCGCGAGTCGCGAGAGCACGTAGAGAACCTACCGGTTCATGTGCTGGTTGCCCGAAGCTGGCGGGCGTCCACCCCCGAAGGGAAGCGGAATCCGCTCCACGGAGCCACCGGCGTCGACGATGGCCGCCTCAGCCGACTTCGAGAAGGCGTGGGCGGAGACGTTCAACGCGCTCGAGAGCTCACCACGTCCCAGGATCTTGACGAGGGCGTTCTTGCGAACGAGCCCTCGCTCGACGAGGACGTCGAAGGTGATCTCGCTGACGCCGAGCGCGCCCAGGGCGTCCACGTTGACCGGCGTGTACTCGACCCGGAACGGGTTGTTGAAGCCGCGCAGCTTCGGGATCCGCTGCATGAGCGGCAGCTGGCCACCTTCGAAGCCGGCCGGGATCGTGTCACGAGCCTTCTGGCCCTTGGTGCCACGGCCGGCGGTCTTGCCGCCCTTGCCCGCGATGCCGCGACCGACCCGGTAGCGCTTCTTAGTTGAGCCCTCAGAGGGCTTGAGATCGTGGATCTTCACTTGGCGACCTCCTCCACCGAGACGAGGTGGGGAACACGAGCGATCATGCCGCGGATCTCAGGGCGATCCGGCAGCACGTTGGACTGGCCGAGGCGACGGAGCCCGAGCGCGCGCAGCGTGCCACGGTGCTTGGGCTTGGTGCCGATGGCGGAGCGAACTTGGGTGACCTTGAGATCAGCCATCAGTGCGTGGCCTCCTTGAACAGACCGTCTTCACGCTGACGCTCCCGATAGGCACGCAGCACGCCAGCCGGGACGACCTCGTCGGGGGTCTTGCCGCGGAGGGCAGCGACCTCTTCAGGGCGACGAAGCTCCTTGAGCCCCGCGATGGTGGCGTGGGCCACGTTGATCGAGTTCGACGACCCGAGCGACTTGGCCAGGATGTCGCGGATGCCCGCCATCTCCAAGATGGCGCGGGCGGCGCCTCCAGCGATGACACCGGTACCGGGAGCCGCGGGCTTGAGCAGCACGCGTCCCGCTCCAGCCTCGCCCAGGATCTGGTGGGTGATGGTGGTGCCGGCCAAGGGCACCTCGAAGAGGTTCTTGCGAGCCTCTTCGATGCCCTTCTGCACGGCCAGGCCGGCCTCTTTGGCCTTGCCGTAGCCGAGACCGACGCGACCCTTGCCGTCACCGATCACCATGAGCGCAGCGAAGCTGAAGCGACGACCACCCTTGACGACCTTGGCGACGCGGTTGACGTTGATCGTCCGCTCTTCAAACTGCTCGATGTCTGCCATCAAAACTCCAGTCCCTCTTCACGCAGCGCCTCAGCCAGGGCGGCGACGCGCCCGTGGTAGCTGAACCCGCCGCGGTCGAACACCACGGTGGTGATGCCGGCAGCCTTCGCACGAGCCGCCAGCTCCTTGCCCACAGCGGCGGCGCCGTCGCGGTTTGCTCCAGTTGCGTCCAGCGACTTCTCCACCGACGAAGCGGCAGCCAGGGTGCGGCCCGACTCGTCGTCGATGATCTGGGCGCTGATGTGCTTGTTCGACCTCGAGACCGCCACGCGCGGACGCGCCGCGGTGCCAGTGATGCTCAGACGAACCCGCTTGTGACGGCGGATCCGAAGGTCGCGCGTTGATCGCTTCGCCATGACTACTTCGCTGCCTTTCCGGCCTTGCGCAACACGCGCTCGCCGGCGTAGCGCACGCCCTTGCCCTTGTAAGGCTCAGGCTTGCGGATCTTGCGGATGTTGGCGGCCACCTGGCCGACCTTCTCCTTGTCGTTGCCCTTGATCACGATCTTGGTCGGAGAAGGGACCTCGAAGGTCACGCCCTCAGGCGCGTCGAAGAAGACGGGGTGCGAGAAGCCAAGGGCGAGCTCCAGCGAACCAGGGCCCTTGGCCTGGGCGCGGTAGCCCACGCCCACGATCTCAAGCTCCTTCGAGTAGCCCTCGGTCACGCCGGTGACCATGTTGGCGACCAGCGAGCGCGTCAGCCCGTGGAGCGCGCGGCTCTGGCGCTCGTCGTTGGGCCGCTCGACCACCAAGGTCTCGCCCTCTTGGCGAACCGAGATGGTCGCCGGGATGGAGCGCTCCAAGGTGCCCTGGGGACCAGAGACCTTGACGTGGTCGCCTTGGACCTCGACGGTGACCGTCGAGGGCACAGCGATGGGTGAACGTCCGATGCGCGACATCTAGCGCACCCCCTTCGTGGTGATGGTCCTACCAGACATGGCAGAGCACCTCTCCACCGAGGTGGCGCTTGCGCGCCTCTCGGTCGGTCATGAGACCGGCCGAGGTCGACAGCACGGCCACACCGAAGCCGCCGAGCACGCGATCGATGTTGTCGGCACGTGCGTAGATCCGGAGGCCAGGCTTGGACACGCGCTTGAGACCAGCGATGGTCGAGCGGCGCTCTGAGTCGTACTTCAGCGTGATGGTCAGCGAGGAGCCGGGACGGTCCTCGTTGGGCGTCGTGCTGAAGCCGCCGACGAAGCCCTCGCGCTCCAAGATCGTCGCGAGCGACTCCTTGAGCTTCGAGCCGGGCATCGTCACCGAGTCGTGCTGTGCCTTGTTGGCGTTCCTGATGCGGGTCAGCATGTCCGCGATGGGGTCAGTCATTGTCATTGGTCGACCTCCCTCACCAGCTCGCCTTGGTCACACCCGGGATCTCACCGGCGTGGACCATCTGACGAAGGCAGATACGGCAGAGCCCGAACTTGCGATAGACGGCCTTGGGCCGTCCGCACCGCTGGCAACGGGTGTAGCCGCGCACCTTGAACTTCGGCGTCTTCTGCTGCTTGAGAATGAGTGCTTTCTTCGCCATGGGATTAGCTGTTCTCCTGTCGGAACGGGAAGCCGAACGCACGGAGGAACGCGCGGCCTTCGTCATCGGTGCGGGCGGTCGTCACGATGGTGATGTCCATGCCGCGGGGGCTGTCGATCTTGTCGTACTCGAGCTCCGGGAAGATGAGCTGCTCGGTCACACCGAAGGTGTAGTTCCCGTGGCCGTCGAAGGACTTGGGGTTCAAGCCTCGGAAGTCACGGATGCGAGGGATGGCCAGGCTGATGAGCCGATCAAGGAACTCCCAGGCCCGGTCGCCGCGCAAGGTCACCTTGACGCCGATGGGCTGGCCCTCGCGCAGCTTGAAGCCGGCGATCGACTTCTTCGCCGTGGTCACCGCGGGCTTCTGGCCCGTGATGGCCTCGAGGTCGCGCTGGGCGCCTTCAAGAGCGACTGCTGCTGGGTGGCCTTGCCGACGCCTGAGTTGACGACGATCTTGACGAGTCGCGGCGACTCCATGATGTTGCCTAGGCCCAGCTCCTCTTGAAGCTTGGCTCGCAGCTCAGCGTCGTAGCGCTCCTTGAGCCTCGGTCGAGTGGTGGTGGTCATAGATCTGCTCCGCACTTCCGACAGACGCGCACCTTCGTGTCGCCCTCGAGCTTCATGCCGGCCCTGGTGGGCTGGTCGCACTTCGTGCACCACAGCGAGACCGACGACACGTGCAGCGGCATGTACTTGTCGATGATGCCTGCCTGCATGGTCGAGCCCTGCTGCTTGGTGGCGCGCTTCGCGATGTTGATGCCGTCGAGGACGACCTGGTCCTTCTCGGGCAGCGCTCTGATGACCTCTCCACGCTGGCCGGCCCACTTGCCGGTCCGCACGACGACCAGGTCGCCCTTCTTGACGCGCATCACAGCACCTCCGGCGCCAGCGAAACGATTCGCATGAACTTCTTGTCACGCAGCTCACGACCGACGGGACCGAAGATGCGGGTCCCGCGGGGCTGGAGCTGCTCGTTGATGAGGACGGCCGCGTTCTCGTCGAAGCGGATGTAGCTGCCGTCGGGACGGCGCTTCTCCTTCTTCGTCCGCACGACGACGCAGCGGACCACGTCACCGCGCTTGACGGCGGCACCGGGGATGGCGTCTTTGACGGTGGCGATGAAGATGTCACCGATCGAGGCGTACCGGCGGCGCGAGCCACCGAGCACTCGGATGCAGAGCACCTCTTTGGCCCCTGAGTTGTCAGCCACCCGGAGGCGAGACTCCTGCTGGATCATCGGGCACGCTCCAAGATCTCCACCAAGCGCCAGCGCTTGAGCTTGGACACCGGTCGGGTCTCAGCCACGCGGACGCGGTCGCCGACCTTGGCCTCGGAGCTCTCGTCGTGGACGTAGAGCTTCTTGGTGCGCTGCACCGTCTTGCCGTAGCGGGGGTGCCGCACGCGCTCGACGACGGCCACCACCACCGTGCTGTCCATCTTGTCGGAGACCACGATGCCCTCGCGCACCTTGCGCTGGGCCCTCTCGGTCGTCTCTTCGGTCGTGTCGGCCGCCATCAGGCCTCTCCTTGACTCTCCGCCAGGGCCTCGGCCTCAGCGATCTCGCGGTCACGCAGCACCGTCAGGAGCCGCGCGATGTCCTTGCGCACCTCGCCCATGCGGGCGGTGTTATCCAGCTGGCCGGTGGCCAGCTGGAAGCGCAGGTTGAACAGCTCACGTCGAGCCTCGGCCAGACGGTCGAGGATCTCGTCACTGTTGAGGTCGAGCAGCTCTGCTGCCTTGGAGCTCATACCGTCACCTCCGGCATGCCATGCGTCCCTGGGCGAACCACGAACTTGGCCTTCATCGGGAGCTTCTGGATCGCTCGCTCCATCGCGGCGCGGGCCAGCGGCTCGTCGACGCCCGCCAGCTCGAAGAGCATCCGGCCTGGCTTGACCACGGCCACCCAGTGCTCCGGGTTGCCCTTGCCTGAGCCCATCCGGGTCTCTGCAGGCTTCTCGGTCACCGGCTTGTCCGGGAAGACCCGGATCCACACCTTGCCGCCGCGCTTGACGTGACGAGTCATGGCGATACGAGCAGCTTCGATCTGACGAGCGGTGAGCCATGCGGGCTCAAGCGCCTGGATGCCGAAGTCGCCAAAGGAGACCTCGGTCCCGCCCTTGGCCTGACCCGACATGCGGCCGCGCTGCTGCTTGCGGTGGCGGACCTTGCGAGGCATCAGCATGGTCAGTCCACCTCCTTCTTGAAGTGCGGGGCCTCGTGGTGCTCGTGCACGGCACGACGCTCGATGTCCTCTTCAGCGGCCAGGCGCTTCTCGAGCTCATCGTTCTCATCGGGCGTGGCAACCAGCTCGGTGACGACGACCTCGGTCTCCTCGGTGCCTCCGCGCTCTCGGTGCTCTCGGTGCTCTCGACGACGGCGTCGATCTCGACCACCTCTTCGACGACCACGTCTTCGGTGGCAGCGCCCAGGCTCGGGCATCGCTGCCTTGCGTCGACCGCCACCGGCGGTCACGAGTCGCTTGGGGCCGCTCGGCGCTGCGGGGGTACCGTCAGGCGACGCGCCCTGACCCGGAGGTCTCGCCGACGGCCATAGCGGCCTCACGGTTGATCTTGTCCTCGACGGAGACCTTGTAAGGAAGGATGTCGCCCTTGTAGATCCAGACCTTCACGCCCACGCGACCCGTTGCGGTGCGGGCCTCACGGAAGCCGTAGTCGATGTCGGCGCGAAGCGTGTGCAGCGGCACGCGACCCTCGCGGTACTGCTCCTTGCGGCTCATCTCAGCCCCACCGAGGCGACCCGAGCACTGGACCTTGATGCCAAGCGCGCCGGCCTTCTGGACGGTCTGGATGGCTCGCTTCATGGCACGGCGGAACGCCACACGGCGCACCAGCTGGTCGCAGATGCCCTGGGCGATCAGCGCGGCGTCGAGCTCAGGCTGCTTGATCTCTTGGATGTTGAGCTGGATGCGGTTGGGCAGCCCGGTGATCTCCTCGAGCTTCTTCTTGAGACGGTCGGCCTCAGAGCCGCGACGTCCGATGACGATGCCCGGGCGGGCCGTGTGGATGTCCACGCGAAGGCGATCGCGGGTGCGCTCGACCTCGATGCGACTGACCGCGGCGGTCTCGAGCTGGCTGTTCAGGTAGTCGCGGATCTTCCAGTCTTCGATGACGAACTCTTTGTAGTTGCGCTCCTCGAACCAGCGCGACTTCCAGTCAGTCGTCACGCCGAGGCGGAAGCCGTAGGGGTTTACCTTCTGGCCCATCTACTTGCTCTTCTCCTGGGTCTCGTCCTCGTCGGCTGCCTCATCGCTTGGCGCCTCATCGGCCACCACGCTCTCGTCGGCTGCCTCGACCTCGGCGTCCGTCGCCTCGTCCGTCGCTTCTTCGGTTGCCTCGTCGTCGGTCTCGTCCACGGTCTCGTCCGTCGTCTCGATGACGGCGTCGTCGACTTCGATGGCCTCGGTCTCGTCGAGCGCCTCGACCCTCGAGCTCAGCCTCCTCGGCCTCACGAGCCAGGTCGGCCTCACGGGCGGCGTCACGACGACGTCCCCGACCCTGCTGGTCAGCCCGACGCTGCGACTCAGAGACGCGTCGGGCACGGTTGGTGCCGGCGGCCTGGCGCGAGACCAGACGGCGCTCCAAGCGCTCTTCGTCCATGCGGTCGACCACGATCGTGATGTGACAGGTCCGCTTCATGATCTTGGAGGCTCGGCCTCGGGCACGAGGCTTCCAGCGCTTCATCGTGGCGCCCTCATCGGCGTAGCAGGCAGCGACGTAGAGGTCGTCGGCCACTTGGCCGTCGTTGTGCGTGGCGTTGGCGACGGCAGAGGCCAGCACCTTGGCGACCACACGACCGGCCTCGCGCTCGACGCCGTTCAAGATCTCAGCGGCACGGTCGACGTCCTGGCCCCGGATGAGGTCAAGGACCTGACGGGCCTTCGACGCCGACATGTGGAAGTGGCGAAGGACCGCCTTGGTGCCCGGACGCTCGTTGGTCTTCGGACCAGTCATCGACGGCCCACCTTCTCTTGACCGGCGTGGAAGCGGAAGGTCCGGGTGGGAGCGAACTCACCAAGCTTGTGGCCGACCATCGACTCGGTCACGAAGACAGGGACGTGGCGACGGCCATCGTGCACCGCGATGGTGTGCCCGACCATGTCCGGGATGATCGTCGAGCGACGAGACCAGGTCTTGATGACCTTCTTCTCGTTGGACTCGTTGAGCGCGTCGACCTTCTTGAGCAGGTGGTCGTCGACGAAGGCGCCCTTCTTCAAGCTTCTCGGCATGGCGTGTCTCCCTAGCGCCGCGCGCCGCGTGTGCGGCGGCGACGGATGATGAGCTGATCTGACTGCTTCTTGCCGGCACGGGTGCGGCCCTCAGGCTGACCCCACGGCGAGACGGGGTGACGTCCACCCGAGGTCTTGCCTTCACCGCCACCCAGAGGGGTGGTCGACAGGGTTCATCGCCACACCACGGGTCTGCGGGCGCTTGCCCTTCCAGCGGTTGCGGCCGGCCTTACCGATCTTGATGAGCTCGTGCTCAGAGTTGCCGACCACGCCCAAGGTGGCGACGCAGTCGATGGGCACCCGGCGCATCTCGGTGGAGGGCAGTCGCAGGGTGGCAAAGCCCCCGTCCTTGGCCACGAGCTGGACGCTCATGCCTGCTCCGCGAGCGAGCTTGCCGCCGCCGCCAGGTCGCAGCTCGACGTTGTGGACGACCGAGCCGGTCGGGATGTAGCGCATGGGCAGGGCGTTGCCGGTGCGGATCTCCGCACCTTGGCCGCTCTGGAGCTTGTCGCCGACCTGGAGGCCGTTGGGAGCGAGGATGTAGCGCTTCTCACCGTCGTGGTAGTGGAGCAGGGCGATGCGAGCCGAGCGGTTCGGGTCGTACTCGATCGAGGCAACAGTGGCCGGGACGCCGTTCTTGTTCCGACGGAAGTCGACGATGCGGTACTGCTGCTTGTGGCCGCCACCACGGTGACGAGAGGTCTTCCTCCCGTGGGCGTTGCGACCGCCGCTCTTGGGCTTCGGCGCCAAGAGGGACTTCTCGGGCGTGTCCTTGGTGATCTCGGAGAAGTCCGAGACCGTCTGGAACCGGCGGCCCGGGCTGGTGGGCTTGCGTGAGCGAAGTGCCATCTAAGTCGTGTCTCTCTAGTTCTCGAACAGGTCGATCGAGTCGCCCGGCGCCAGCGTCACGAAGGCGCGCTTGGTGTCGGGCTTTGAGCCAGTGGTGTTGGTGCGACGGTTCCGCGTGGCCTTGCCCTTGCGGTTGAGCGTGTTGACCTTGGTGACGGTGACGCCGAAGGCCTGCTCGACGGCGTGGCGCACGTCGATCTTGGTGGCCGAGCGGTCGACGACGAACACGTAGGTCCCGGCGTCCATGAGGCCGTAGGTCTTCTCGGAGACGACGGGTCGGACGAGGACGGACATGGGATCACGCATCAGGCGACCTCCTCCTTGGTGGCCGACGTGGGCAGGGTGGCGTCGGTGAAGACCAGCCAGTCAGCGCGGATGATGTCATAGGCGTTGAGCTCGCCTTCGACGGCGCAGTGCACGCGGGTGAGGTTCTTGAAGCTCTTCTGTGCCGTGGTGTCATCAGCCGAGAGGATGATGAGCACCGAGCCGTCGAGACCCAGGGCCTCGAGTGCGGCGACGGCGTCCTTGGTCTTCGGAGCGTCGAAGCCGAAGGAGTCCACCAGAGCGACGCGACCGAGCTTGGCTCGGTCTGAGAGCGCCGAGCGAAGGGCGAGGCGGATCATCTTCTTGGGCGTCTTCTGGCTGTACGAGCGAGGCTTCGGGCCGAGGGCCACGCCACCGCCCACCCACTGGGGCGAGCGGGTCGAGCCCTGGCGAGCACGACCGGTGCCCTTCTGACGGAAGGGCTTGGTGCCACCGCCACGGACCTCGGCCCGGGTCTTGGTGGACTGGGTGCCTGCACGACGAGCAGCGAGCTGGGCAGTGATCACCTGGTGGAGCACGCTCTCGTTGGGCTCGATGCCGAAGAGCTCGGGGTCGAGATCAACCGTGCCCAAGACGGCGCCGGTGACGTCACGACGCTCGACGCTGCGTGCCTCGGGGGCAGGTCGGTCCTTCTTGACAGGACCGCGAAGGGTGTGGAGCTCGCTCACTTGGAGCCTCCCTGCTTGGCCGTCGGCACCTTGACCGAGTTGCGGACCATGACCACGCTGCCCCGAGAGCCAGGAACGTTGCCCTTGACCAAGAGGAGGTTGCGCTCGACGTCGGCGGCTACCACCTCGAGGTTGGTCGTGGTGACCTTCTGGCCACCCATCCTCCCAGCCATCTTGGTGCCCTTGAAGACTCGTCCGGGGGTGGCGCAGCCGCCGATGGAACCGGGAGCACGGTGGTGCTTGTGGTTACCGTGGCTGGCCCCTTGGCCCTTGAAGTTGTGACGCTTCATGCCACCCGCGAAGCCCTTGCCCTTGGAGGTGGCAGACGCATCGACGTGCTCGCCCTTCTCGAAGAGCTCGACCGTCAGCTCCTGGCCCACGGTGTAGTCAGCCACGTCATCGAGACGCAGCTCGACGAGCTTGGTGCCGGCCGCAACGCCAGCGGCGTCGAAGTGACCAGCCGCAGGCTGGTTGAGCGCACCGGCGCGCTTGGTGCCCCAGGTGACCTGGAGCGCGGCATAGCCGTCGGTCTCGGGCGTCTTGACCTGCACGACACGCAGCGGCGAGACGCGCAGAACCGTCACCGGGATGGCTCGGTTCTCCTCGTCCCAGACCTGTGTCATGCCGACCTTCTCGCCGACAATCGCCTTCGTTGCCACTTTGCAACCTTCCTTGACTGGGTGTCGGCGGACTACGCCGGCACGCAGACGCTCCGCCCGGGAATCCCCGAGCGGAGCGCTCGACTGGTGCGGCCCGGTGTCCCTCCGCGAGGAGGCTGCCGAGCACGTCTACTGTGGACACCCCGGTTACCCGGAGCATCGATCCCGACCCGAGAGGGCAGGGCTTGCCACTCTAGACCACCCAGGCACCCGACGCCAGCAGGCATCGGGGCTCTGGTGAGCCTCGAGGAGCTATTGGATCTTGATCTCGATGTCCACGCCGGCAGGCAGGTCGAGTCGCTGGAGCGAGTCGACGGTCTTGGGCGTGTGCTCGATGATGTCGACCAACCGCTTGTGGACCCGCATCTCGAAGTGCTCGCGAGAGTCCTTGTACTTGTGCGGGCTGCGAATCACCGTGTAGCGGTGCTTCTCGGTCGGCAGGGGAACTGGCCCCTGGATCTTGGCCTGGGTGCGCAGGACCGTCTGGACGATCTTCTCGGTCGACTGATCGAGAATCTCGTGGTCATACGCCTTGAGCCTGATCCGGATCTTCTGGGCCATGTGTGTGTCCTCTTAACCGTAGGAGCGATGCTTACTTGAGGATCTTGGTCACGCGACCGGCGCCGACGGTGCGGCCACCTTCACGGATGGCGAAGCGAAGGCCCTCGTCCATGGCGATCGGCTTGCCGAGCTCGACGGTCATCTCGGTGTTGTCACCGGGCATCACCATCTCGGTGCCCGACGGCAGCTCGATCGAACCGGTCACGTCCGTGGTCCGGAAGTAGAACTGCGGGCGGTAGTTGGAGAAGAACGGCTTGTGACGGCCACCCTCGTCCTTGGTCAGCACGTAGACGTTCGCCTCGAAGTTGGTGTGCGGCGTGATCGAGCCGGGCTTGCAGAGCACCTGGCCACGCTCGACGTCTTCCTTCTTCGTGCCACGAAGCAGGGCGCCGATGTTGTCGCCAGCCTGACCCTGGTCGAGGAGCTTGCGGAACATCTCGACGCCGGTGATGGTCGTCTTCTGCGTGTCGCGCAGACCGACGATCTCCACCTCGTCGCCGACGTTGACGATGCCCTGCTCGACCTTGCCGGTCACGACCGTGCCACGGCCGGTGATGGACATGACGTCCTCGACAGGCATGAGGAAGGGCTTGACGATGTCACGCTCGGGCTCGGGGATGTAGGAGTCGACCTGCTCCATGAGCTCGAGGATCTGCGGCGTCCACTCGGGGTCGCCCTCGAGGGCCTTGAGGGCCGAGACCTTGACGATCGGCGTGTCGTCACCAGGGAACTCGTACTCGTTGAGCAGCTCGCGGACCTCCATCTCGACGAGCTCCAAGAGCTCCTCGTCGTCGACCATGTCCGCCTTGTTGAGCGCTACCACGATGTAGGGCACGCCCACCTGACGCGCCAGCAGCACGTGCTCACGGGTCTGGGGCATGGGTCCGTCGGTGGCCGAGACCACGAGGATCGCTCCATCGATCTGGGCAGCACCCGTGATCATGTTCTTGATGTAGTCAGCGTGACCCGGCATGTCGACGTGGGCGTAGTGACGGTTCGCCGTCTCGTACTCCACGTGGGCGATCGAGATCGTGATGCCGCGCTGGCGCTCCTCGGGAGCCTTGTCGATCTGGTCGAAGGGCGTGAACTCAGTGCCAGGGTTGGCTTCCGAGAGCACCTTGGTGATGGCGGCGGTCAGCGTCGTCTTGCCATGGTCGATGTGACCCATCGTTCCGATGTTGACGTGCGGCTTGTTGCGCTCGAACTTCTGCTTTGCCATGGTGCGGGAACCTCTCCCTGGTTTCGGGCGATGCCCCCTCGGGCCCGCCGCTGACGTTGTTCTTTGGGTTTGCTTGCCACCTCGTCACAGCAGACGCCGATCAGAGAGAGACCTTGTTGGTGCCGAGCGTGCTCGGCGGTGTTACGCCCCCGTCGCCCGAGCGATGATCTCCTTGGAGACCGACTCGGGAACTTCGGCGTAAGCGTGGAACTGCATCGAGTACGTAGCTCGACCCTGTGTGCGCGAACGCAGGTCGGTAGCGTAGCCGAACATATCGGCCAGGGGAACCACGGAGCGGATGACGTGGCTGTTGCCCCGCTGCTCCATGCCCTCGACCTTGCCGCGACGAGACGACAGGTCGCCGATCACGTCACCCATGTAGTCCTCAGGGGTCACGACCTCGACGGCCATGACGGGCTCCAAGAGCACAGGAGAGGCCAGGCGGGTCGCCTTCTTGATGGCGAGCGAACCAGCGATCTTGAACGCCATCTCAGAGGAGTCGACGTCGTGGTAGGAGCCGTAGGTCAGCGTGACCTTGAGGTCCTCCATCGGGTACCCGGCAAGGACACCGGAGGTGAGCGACTCGACGATGCCCTGGTTGATGGAGCCGATGTACTCCTTCGGGATCACACCGCCCGTGATGGCGTCGACGAACTCGTAGCCGCCACCAGGGCCGGTCGGCTCGACGGTGATCACCACGTGGCCGTACTGGCCCTTGCCACCGGTCTGGCGGACGTACTTCTCCTCGACCTTCTCGACGGTCTTGCGGATCGTCTCGCGGTAGGCCACCTGGGGCTTGCCCACGTTGGCGTCCACGCTGAACTCGCGCAGCATGCGGTCGACGAGGACCTCGAGGTGGAGCTCGCCCATGCCCGAGATGACCGTCTGGTTGGTCTCCTCGTCGGTGCGGACCCGGAAGGTGGGGTCCTCCTCGCTCAGCGCGTAGAGGGCCTTCGACAGCTTGTCCTGGTCGGCCTTGGTCTTGGGCTCGACCGCCACGTGGATGACGGGCTCGGGGAACTCGAGGGCCTCGAGCAGGATCGGGTGATCGGGGTCGGACAGCGTGTCGCCGGTGGTGGTGTTCTTGAGGCCGACAGCGGCGATGATGTCGCCGGTGCGGCAGACGTCCTTGTCCTCACGGGTGTTGGCGTGCATCTGGAGGAGGCGGCCGATGCGCTCCTTCTTGTTGCCCTTCGTCGTGTTGGTCAGCGTGCCGCCCTTTTCGAAGGTGCCCGAGTAGACCCGAAGGTAGGTGAGCTTGCCGACGTAGGGGTCGGTCATGATCTTGAACGCCAAGGCCGAGAACGGCGCGTCGTCGGAGACCTCACGGGTCAGCACGTCTTCCTTCCCCGGCACGGTGCCCGTGGTCGGGGGCAGGTCGAGGGGCGAAGGCAGGAAGTCGACGACAGCATCGAGCATGGGCTGGACGCCCTTGTTCTTGAAGGCGGTGCCGCACAGGATCGGCACGATGGCGGTGGCCAAGGTGGCGGTGCGCAGGGCGCGACGCAGGTCAGCGGCGGTGATCTCCTCGTCGCCGAGGTACTTCTCCATGATGGTGTCGTCGAAGTTGCTGAGCGAGTCGACGAGCTCGTGCCGAGCCTCCTCCGCCGCCTCTTGGAGCTCAGCGGGGATGTCCTCGGTCTTGTACTCCTCGCCCATCCCGTCTTCCCAGACGAGGGCCTTCATGGCCAGGACGTCGACGACGCCCAGGAAGTCGGACTCAGCGCCGATGGGCAGCTGGATGACGGCCACGGTGGCGTCGAGGCGGTCCTTGATCATCTCGACGCAGCGGTCGAAGTCGGCACCGGTGCGGTCCATCTTGTTGACGAAGCACATGCGAGGCACGTCGTACTTGTTGGCCTGGCGCCAGACCGTCTCGGTCTGGGGCTCGACGCCGGCGACAGCGTCGAAGACCGCGACGGCACCGTCGAGGACGCGCAGGCTCCGCTCGACCTCGACCGTGAAGTCGACGTGGCCCGGGGTGTCGATGATGTTGATCTGGTGGTCGTTCCACGCGCAGGTGGTGGCCGCCGAGGTGATGGTGATGCCGCGCTCTTGCTCCTGGACCATCCAGTCCATGGTCGCTGCGCCCTCGTGGACCTCACCGATCTTGTAGTTGCGGCCCGTGTAGTACAGGATCCGCTCGGTGGTGGTCGTCTTGCCGGCGTCGATGTGCGCCATGATGCCGATGTTGCGGATCCGCTCGAGGGGGACCTCACGTGGGAGGGGGGCGTCTGCCATTTCTCTAAGACCTTCTGATCTGCGCTGGGTGGGGAGGAGAGAGCGTGTCGCCGACTACCAGCGGTAGTGGGCGAACGCCTTGTTGGATTCGGCCATCTTGTGAAGATCCTCTTTGCGCTTGACCGCAGCACCGACGCCGTTGGAGGCGTCAAGGATCTCGTTGGCGAGACGCTCGGCCATCGTCTTCTCACGACGCGAGCGCGAGTAGCCGACCAGCCAGCGGATGGCCAGCGTGGTGGCACGACGAGGGCGAACCTCGACCGGGACCTGGTAGGTCGCGCCGCCGACTCGACGACTGCGCACCTCGAGCTCGGGACGGACGTTCTCGACGGCGCGCTTGAGCACGGCCACCGGGTCAGCGTCGGTGCGCTCCTTGACGGTGTCGAGCGCGGTGTAGACGATGCGCTCGGCGATGGTGCGCTTGCCCTCGGAGAGGACCTTGTTGGTCACCTGGGTGACGAGCACCGAGCGGTAGACGGGGTCGGGAGCGAGGTCTCGACGGGGGGCTGGGCCACTGCGGGGCATCTCAGGACTCCTTCTTGGCGCCGTAGCGGCTACGGGCCTGTGCACGGTCGCGAACACCGGAGGTGTCGAGGGCGCCGCGGATCACCTTGTACCGAACACCCGGAAGGTCCTTCACACGACCACCACGCACGAGGACGATGGAGTGCTCTTGGAGGTTGTGACCGACGCCGGGGATGTAGGCGGTGATCTCAACACCCGAGGTGAGGCGGACACGGGCCACCTTGCGCAGCGCCGAGTTCGGCTTCTTCGGCGTGGTCGTGTACACGCGCGTGCAGACCCCTCGGCGCTGGGGAGCGCCCTTGAGCGCCGGGGTCTTCGTCTTGGTTGTCTTCGCCTGCCGGCCCTTGCGGACCAGCTGCTCAATCGTGGGCACGCGCTACCTCATAGGTTCTTCTTGAAAGGGGAAACTGCTATCTGCGCCGCGTCGGGGCCGAAGGCACCCGGGCGCTGGGTGTTCCATGCTAGGGCGAAACTGCCTCCCTGAGCAAGCCGCCTGGAAGGGGCCTCCCCCACCAGGCGGCCGCCAGGAGATTCGTCGCCGAGCAGGCTTAGGCGCCGGCCGTGGCGCCACCGCCCAACTCAGTCTCGTCCGTCGACGGAGCTTCGCCCGTCCACGAGGCGCTGATCTCAAGGGACTCGTCGGTCCCCTCGAAGCCCTCGAGGAGCCAAGCCGCCAAGTCATCTTCCTCGGTGCCGTAGGCAGCAAGGGGCTCAGCGTCAGGCAGGTCGAGACGGATCGAGCGGTAGTCCTCCATGCCCGAACCCGCCGGGATGAGCTTGCCGATGATGATGTTCTCCTTCAACCCGTAGAGGTTGTCGGAGCGACCCTCGATGGCCGCCTCGGTCAGCACTCGGGTCGTCTCCTGGAAGGAGGCGGCCGAGAGCCAGCTGTCGGTGGCTAGCGACGCCTTCGTGATGCCCATCAGCTCGATGCGTGCCTCAGCCGGGCGCTTGCCCTCTGCGACGAGCTCACGGTTGACCTCGACGTAGACGGCGGCGTCGACCTGCTGGCCAGGCAGGAACGGGCTGTCGCCCGGCTCTGCCACGTTGCGACGACGGAGCATCTGGCGAACGATGAGCTCGATGTGCTTGTCGTGGATCGACACACCCTGGTCGCGGTAGACCTTCTGGACCTCTTCGACGAGGTACTGCTGGGTCTCACGCTCTCCGCGAACCTCGACGAGCTCCTTGGGATCCTTCGGACCCTCGACCAGCGCATCGCCAGCGACGACCTCTTGGCCGTCGGTGACCTCAAGGTGCGCCCTGAGCGGCACGGACTCGAGCTGCTCTTCACCATCGTCAGCGACGATGGTGATGTCACGGCCCGACTCGTTCTCCTCGATGCGCACGACACCTGAGTGCTGCGCCAAGATCGCCGCGCCCTTCGGGGTGCGAGCCTCGAAGAGCTCGACGACGCGAGGCAGACCGTGGGTGATGTCCGATCCCGCCACACCACCGGCGTGGAAGGTACGCATCGTCAGCTGGGTGCCAGGCTCACCGATCGACTGCGCCGCGATGACGCCGACTGCCTCACCGAGCTCGATGAGGTTGCCGGTGGCCAGCGACTGGCCGTAGCAGGCGATGCAGATGCCCTTGGCCGCTTCACACGTCAGCGTGGAGCGGACCCGGATGCGATCGACGGCGGGGTCGTCGCGCATGGCGTCGACGTGCGTGTCGAGGAGCATCGTGCCAGCCGGGATCGTCGTCTTGTCGCTGAGCACGACGTCGTCGGCGAGCACACGGCCGTAGGCGCGGGTCTCGAGGTACGAGCGAGTTCCCGAGGTGTCGGGCTCGACGTTCTCGATCCAGATGCCACGAGTGGTCTCACAGTCATCCTGGCGGATGATGAGCTCCTGGGCCACGTCGACGAGGCGGCGTGTCAGGTACCCGGAGTCAGCCGTACGAAGAGCGGTGTCAGCCAAGCCCTTGCGAGCCCCGTGGGTGGAGATGAAGTACTCGAGCACGCTCAGGCCCTCACGGAACGAGGACTTGATCGGCCTCGGGATCATCTCACCACGAGGGTTCGACACCAGACCCTTCATGCCCGCGATCTGACGGATCTGCTGCGAGTTCCCTCGAGCACCCGAGTCGACCATCATGTTGAGCGGGTTGAACTTGATCTTCTCCAGGTTCGCGTCCATGGCCCGACCGACGTCAGAGTTGGCGGACGTCCAGATCTCCACTTCCTTCTGGCGACGCTCGTCGTCCGTGATGATGCCCCGCTTGTACTGGGTCTCGGCCTTCTCGGCTTCCTTCTCGTAGCGGTCCAGGATCGCTGCCTTCTCCGGCGGCGTCTGGACGTCGTTGATCGAGATGGTGAGACCCGACTGCGCCGCGTAGCGGAAGCCAAGCGACTTGATGCGGTCAAGCGACGCGGCGACCTCCTTGCGACCCCAACCAGCGCTCAGCTCCTCGACAATCGTGGCGATCGGCGTGGTGCGCTTCGAGATCAGGTCGTTGACGAAGCGGAACTGCGTGGGCAGACCCTCGTTGAAGAGCACACGGCCCGGGGTCGTGATGACGCTGTAGTGACCAGCTTCGTCGGCCTCGATGCCGGCGGCGATGAGCCGGCCCTCCAAGGTCGATCCGACAGCAGGGCGGAGCTCGATCTCGGCGTGCAGGTTGACGTCGCCGGCGTCGAGCGCCGCCTCGATCTCATAGGAGTGTCGGTAGACACCGCCCTTGCCCTGTGCCTCATCGATCTCCAAGGTCAGGTAGTAGCCACCAAAGACCATGTCCTGTGAGGGCACGGTGATCGGGCGACCGGTAGCCGGGGAGAGGATGTTGTTGGCACTGAGCATCAGCACACGTGCCTCAGCCTGCGCCTCCGCAGACAGCGGCAGGTGCACTGCCATCTGGTCCCCGTCGAAGTCGGCGTTGAAGGCGGTGCAGACCAAGGGGTGGACCTGGATGGCCTTGCCCTCGACCAGCTGGGGCTCGAAGGCCTGGATGCCGAGTCGGTGCAGCGTCGGTGCCCGGTTGAGCAGCACCGGGTGCTCCTTGATGACGTCCTCCAAGACGTCCCACACCTGGGGCTTGCGGCGTTCCACCATGCGCTTGGCCGACTTGATGTTCTGAGCCAGCTCCTTGTCGACGAGCCGCTTCATGACGAAGGGCTTGAAGAGCTCGAGCGCCATCAGCTTGGGCAGGCCGCACTGGTGGAGCAGGAGGTTCGGGCCGACCACGATGACCGAGCGGCCCGAGTAGTCGACGCGCTTGCCGAGCAGGTTCTGACGGAACCGACCCTGCTTGCCCTTGAGCATGTCAGAGAGCGACTTGAGCGGGCGGTTGCCCGGACCGGTCACCGGACGGCCACGACGGCCGTTGTCGAACAGCGCGTCGACGGCCTCTTGGAGCATCCGCTTCTCGTTGTTCACGATGATCTCGGGCGCACCGAGGTCGAGCAGGCGCTTCAGTCGGTTGTTCCGGTTGATGACGCGGCGGTACAGGTCGTTGAGGTCAGAGGTGGCAAAGCGGCCACCATCGAGCTGGACCATCGGACGCAGGTCCGGCGGGATGACAGGGACGGCACCGAGCACCATGGCCGCGGGGTCGTTGATCCGACGCCCGTGCTCGTCACGGCGGTTGAAGGCCGACACGATCTTGAGGCGCTTGATGGCCTTCTGGCGACGCTGGGCCGAGAGCGGCTTGCGACCATCCGCGGCCTCAACCTGCTCGCGGCAGCTTGATCTCTTCGGCGTCAAGGTCGATGCGGTCGATCAGCTGCGTGATCGTCTCGGCACCCATGCCGCCTTCGAAGTAGTCCTCGTAGCGGATGCGCAGCTCACGCCACAGCAGCTCGTCCTCGATGATCTTGCGGCTGTGGAGGCTCTTGAACTCAGCGAGGGCGCGGTTGGCGATGTCGACCTCTTCGTCGGCACGCTCGCGCACCGCGCCGATCTCCTTCTCGACAGCCTTCTGGCGCGCCTTGATCTCTGCGTCCTTGGCCCCCGACTTCTCGAGCTCGACGAGCTCTGCCTCAAGGGCCTTGAAGCGACGGTCGACCTCGAGGTCACGACGCTTCTCGATCTCGCCGACCTCTTCGCGCAGCTCGGTCTCGAGCTCCGGCAGGTCATTGTGACGCTTGTCCTCGTCGACGTAGGTGACGAGGTTGGCTGCGAAGTAGATGACCTTCTCGAGCTGCTTGGCCTTGAGCTCCTCGCGCGGCTCGGTGCCCATGAGCAGGTACGCGAGCCATGACCTGGTGCCACGCAGGTACCAGATGTGCACGACCGGCGCGGCGAGCTCGATGTGGCCCATGCGCTCGCGGCGCACCTTCGAACGAGTGACCTCGACGCCACAGCGCTCGCAGATGATGCCCTTGAAGCGCACCCGCTTGTACTTGCCGCAGTAGCACTCCCAGTCCTTGGTCGGACCGAAGATCTTCTCGCAGAAGAGACCGTCCTTCTCGGGACGAAGCGTGCGGTAGTTGATGGTCTCGGGCTTCTTGACCTCGCCGTTCGACCAGCCGCGGATCGAGTCCGCCGTAGCCAGACCGATCCTGAGCTGCTCGAAGGTGTTCACGTCCAGCTTCGTCATCGAACCAGGTTCCTCTCTGCCGCGCGACGTGCGTCTTCCTCATCCGAGCCGCGCTCGGGTCGACTGATGTCGATCCCCAGCTCCTCGGCTGCCCTGAAGACGTCCTCGTCGATCTCTGCCATCTCGATCTGCTGACCCTCGTCGTTGAGCACCTCGACGTCGAGGCACAGCGACTGCATCTCCTTGATGAGCACCTTGAAGGACTCGGGGATGCCTGGCTCTGGGATGTTCTCGCCCTTGACGATGGCCTCGTAGACCTTCACGCGGCCCAGCACGTCGTCGGACTTGATGGTGAGGAGCTCTTGGAGGGCGTAGGCCGCGCCGTATGCCTCAAGTGCCCACACCTCCATCTCACCGAAGCGCTGGCCGCCGAACTGCGCCTTGCCACCCAGCGGCTGCTGGGTGATCATCGAGTACGGGCCCGTCGAGCGTGCGTGGATCTTGTCGTCGACCAGGTGGGCGAGCTTCAAGATGTAGACGTAGCCGACCGAGATCGGGTTGTCGTAGGCCTCGCCGGTCCGACCGTTCCACAGCTGGACCTTGCCGTCGTCCTGCATCTGGACGTTGCCGTCCGCCGAGTCGGAGTTGAGGTCCTGGATGATCTTCTTGATCGTCGGGTGCTTGCCCGCGTCTTCGACCTCGTCCCAGTGGGCACCGTCGAAGGCCGGGGTGGCGATCCACGCCGCAGGCGTGGTGCGAGGACGCGTCTTGCGCATCGCGCCGTCGCCCTTGCCGGAGGTGCCGACGCCCTCGTTGACCTCGAGGCCCTTCCAGCCGTGCCGAGCGGCGTAGCCGAGGTGGCTCTCGAGGACCTGGCCGACGTTCATCCGAGATGGGACGCCGAGCGGGTTCAAGATGATGTCGACGGGGGTGCCGTCTGCGAGGTAGGGCATGTCCTCGACGGGCAGGATCTTCGAGATGACGCCCTTGTTGCCGTGACGACCGGCGAGCTTGTCGCCCTCGGAGATCTTGCGCTTCTGGGCCACGTAGACCCGAACGAGCTCGTTGACGCCCGGGGGCAGCTCGTCACCGTTCTCACGGTTGAAGACGCGCACGTCGATGACCTTGCCGGACTCACCGTGCGGGACCTTGAGGGAGGTGTCACGGACCTCACGAGCCTTCTCTCCGAAGATGGCGCGCAAGAGGCGCTCTTCGGGGGTCTGCTCAGTCTCACCCTTGGGCGTGACCTTGCCGACCAGCACGTCACCAGGTCCCACCTCGGCGCCGACGCGGATGATGCCGCGCTCGTCGAGGTCGGCCAGGATCTCCTCAGAGAGGTTCGGGATGTCCCGGGTGATCTCTTCCGCGCCGAGCTTGGTGTCACGGGCGTCGATCTCGTGCTCCTCGATGTGGATCGAGGTCAGCACGTCGTCGCGCACGAGGCGCTCAGAGAGGATGATGGCGTCTTCGTAGTTGTAGCCCTCCCACGGCATGAAGGCGACTAGCAGGTTCTTGCCGAGCGCCAGCTCGCCGTTGTGGGTGGAGGGACCGTCAGCGATCAGGTCACCCTTGACCAGCTTGTCGCCCTCGAAGACGAGGCTGCGCTGGTTGATGCAGGTGTTCTGGTTCGAGCGACGGAACTTGGCCAGCACGTAGGTCTTCTTGCCGAGCACGAGGCCCAGGCGGTCCTTCTGACCGGCCTTGTAGTCAACGACCACGTGGTCACCGGTGACCTCGAGCACGGTGCCGTCACCCTCGGCGACGATCACGTCACCGGCGTCACGAGCAGCACGAGCCTCGATGCCGGTGCCGATGTACGGCGCCTCCGGCACGACCAGCGGCACAGCCTGCTTCTGCATGTTCGCACCCATCAGGGCGCGGTTGGCGTCGTCGTGCTCGACGAAGGGGATCAGCGCGGTCGAGACCGAGACGATCTGCTTGGGGCTGACGTCCATGAGGTCAACCTCAGAGGGGAGCACGAAGTCGATCTCCGACGTGGTGCCGTAGCTCGAGTTGGGTGAGCCCATCCGAACCCCGGTGCCCGCAGGGCCACGACGCACGAGGACACGGCCTTCGAGGAAGGTGCCCTTGTCGTCGATGGCCGCGTTGGCCTGAGCGATGACGTGCTCTTCCTCCTCATCGGCGGCGAGGTAGACGACCTCGTCGGTGACGCGGCCGTTGGCGACCTTGCGGTACGGCGTCTCGATGAAGCCGTAGTCGTTCACCCGGGCGTAGGTGGCCAGCGAGCCGATCAAGCCGATGTTGGGGCCTTCCGGGGTCTCGATGGGGCACATGCGGCCGTAGTGAGAGGTGTGGACGTCTCGCACCTCGAAGCCAGCGCGCTCACGCGACAGGCCGCCCGGTCCGAGGGCCGAGAGGCGACGCTTGTGGGCCAGGCCCGAGAGCGGGTTGTTCTGGTCCATGAACTGGCTGAGCTGGGAGGTCCCGAAGAACTCCTTGACCGCAGCGACCACCGGTCGGATGTTGATCAGCGTCTGGGGCGTGATGGCTTCGACGTCCTGGGTGCTCATGCGCTCGCGCACGACACGCTCCATCCGGGAGAGGCCGACGCGCACCTGGTTCTGGATCAGCTCGCCGACGCTGCGGATGCGGCGGTTGGCGAAGTGGTCCTGGTCGTCGATGCGGTAGCTGGTCTCAGGATCGCCCATGTGCTTGGCCAGGTGCAGCATGTAGGTCGCCGCCGCCAAGATCTCGCTCTGGGCCAGGGTGCCCTGGTCAGCAGCGGGCTTCTCGAGCTTGATGCCCAAGATGTCCTCGATGCGCTCGATCTCCGGTCCGAGCTTGCGGTTCAGCTTGTAGCGACCGACCCTGGTGAGGTCGTAGCGCTTCGGGTTGAAGAAGGCGTTCTCGAAGTACTGGCGGGCCGACTCGGTCGAGAGGGGCTCACCCGGGCGGGCACGCTTGTAGATCTCGAGGAGGGCGTCCTCACGACTCGTGATCGTGCCCTCTTCCTTCGTCCACTGGCCCTCAAGGAAGTCGAAGTGCCGAACGAACTTGTCGTAGAAGGCGTCGTCCTCGTAGCCGAGGGCGCGCAGCAGCACGAAGAGCGACAGGCGGCGCTTGCGGGCCACCCTGGTGCCGGCGGTGACGTCCTTGTTCGGCTTGTTCTCGACGTCGAACTCGATCCACTCGCCTCGGTAGGGGTGGATGGTGCCGGTGAAGAGCGTCTTCGGGTCGCGCCCGGGGGCGAAGATCACGCCAGGTGAGCGGACCAGCTGGCTGACGACGACACGCTCGGTGCCGTTGACCACGAAGGTGCCGCGATCGGTCATCACGGGGAAGTCACCCATGAAGACCGTCTGCTCCTTGATCTCTCCGGTGTCAGCGTTCATGAACCTGGCGCGCACGAAGACCGGCGCGGCGTAGGTCATGTCCTTCTCTTTGCACTCCTCGACCGTGAACTTCGGTCCGGGGCGCAGATCGGGATCGGTGGGGTCGAACTCGAGCTCCAAGCTGAGACGGCCGGTGAAGTCCTCGATCGGACTGATGTCGTTGAAGGCCTCTTGCAGGCCGTTATCGAGGAATCCTTTGAAACTGTCTCGCTGGATGGCGATCAGATCCGGGAGAGGCAGAGCCTCTTCAATGTTGGCAAACGAGACGCGCTCGGGGCTTCGGGACCGTGACGACAACGGCTTATTCCTCCCTGGTGGGGTACTGCTTGGGATGGCTTGGGGACGACTGATCTAGCTATGCGGCGAACGGGGCAACGCCAGGCTCCGCCGTTGGGACGCGCGCGGCAGCAGGAGCTGCTGCGACGAAGGCAGACGGAGAAAGCACGGCTCAGTCGATGCTAGCGGTGATTCGAGGAGAGCACAACAGGGGCCTGCGGGAGTCCCCGCAAGCGCCCCAAGGAGCCCTTGTGCTGTTGGTGACCCTAGAGAGGGCCTCCGTCTGCGTCAAGGACCCGACGCCTGGCCACATGAGGTGGCCAGGGCCGGGCTCCCGGCAAAGAGCCGGCTACTTGAGTTCGACGGTGGCGCCGGCGCCCTCGAGGGCAGCCTTCGCCTTCTCGGCGTCTTCCTTCGACGCCTTCTCGAGGACGGGCTTCGGAGCCGAGTCGACGAGGTCCTTGGCCTCTTTGAGGCCGAGGCTGGTCAAGGAGCGGACCTCCTTGATGACCTGGATCTTCTTCTCACCAGCTGAGGTGAGGATGACGTCGAAGTCGCTCTGCTCCTCAGCAGCGGCCTCGCCGCCACCAGCGCCAGCAGCTGCGGGTGCGGCGGCTGCGGCCACGGGGGCGGCGGCGGTCACGCCGAAGCGCTCTTCGAAGTCGCTCAGCAGCTCGCTGAGCTCGATCACGCTGAGCTCGGCGATGCCGTCGAGGATCTGGTCCTTGGTCAGGGTGCCTGCCATGGGTATTCCTTTCGTTTATCGATCAGGTGTGTTGGTTGGGAATCAGGATTCGTCGGTCGAGGCCTCTGCGTCAGCAGGGGTCTCGTCGTGCGGGGCATCGTCGTGCGGGGCATCGTCGTGCGGGGCATCGTCGCTCGGCGCGTCAGCGGCGACCGGCTCCTCGGCTGGTGCCTCGTCCGCTGCCACCTCGATCGCTTCGTCCTCCGCAGGAGCCTCGACGGCGGCGTCCTCGACGGCGGCCTCAGTGACCTCGGCATCGGCGGCGGCGTCGGTGGGTGCTGCTTCGACGGGAGCCTCTTCGGCAGGCAACGACTCGATGAGCGCCTTGAGGCCGTAGGCGAAGCTCTGCGGCACGGCCTTCATCAGCCCAGCCATGGTCTGCATCGGCGAGGCGATCAGGCCGGCGAGACGGGCCAAGAGCACGTCGCGGCTCGGCAGGTCAGCCAGCGCCTTGAGCGAGCTGGTGTCGAGGGCCGCGCCGTCGAGCACGCCGCCCTTGACGATCAGGGCCGGGTTCTCAGCAGCGAAGTCCTTGAGCGCCTTGGCGACGGCGCTGACGTCGCCCTGGATGAAGGCGATGCCGGTGGGGCCGACGAGCAGCTCGCCGAGCGCCTCGTGATCGGTGCCGGCGATGGCCCGACGCACCAGCGTGTTCTTGAAGATCTTGAAATCGCCACCTGCGGAGCGCAGGACCTTGCGAAGGGCAGCCATCTCGGCCACGGTGAGCCCACGGTACTCAGCGACGACCGAGGCGTTCGAGTCACCGAGGCGCTCGCGCACCTCATCGATGACAGCGACCTTGTCGGGCTTGGGGTTGTCCATCTCTCGTCCTCCACCGGTTTCGCCGGCATCGGGGCCTCGGGCCTCCGGGAGACGAGCAAGACGGTCACAGAGCGTCGCTCTGTCGTCGTCCACCTCGTCAGGCGAGCACACTGCGCTCTTTACGCCACCTCTCGGCGGCACCGGATGTCTCTGGCGTCGAATCTTCGTACTGGTGCAGAGGACCGAAGCCATCCGCAGGAGGCATCACCCTAGCGCCCGAACGGGCACCGGGCAAGGCAGCTCAGGCGGTTGCCAGCGCCTCTTCGGTCTCTCGGGTCTGGGCCGGGTCGACCTTGACGCCGGGGCCCATGGTCGAGCTCAGCGTGACCGAGAGCAGGTAGCGACCCTTGGCGGACGCGGGCTTCGCACGCAGGAGCTCATCGATGACGGCGCGCACGTTCGAGAGCAGGTCCTCTTGTGAGAACGAGACCTTGCCCACTGGCACGTGGATGTTGCCCACCTTGTCGGTGCGGTACTCGATCTTGCCGGCCTTGAACTCAGCGACGGCCTTGGCGGTGTCGGCGCTCACGGTGCCGGTCTTCGGGTTCGGCATGAGCCCGCGGGGACCGAGCACACGACCGAGCGTGCCCACCTGGGCCATCAGGTCCGGGGTGGCGATGACCACGTCGAAGTCCAAGAAGCCCTCGGCCACCTGGGCCACGAGGTCGTCTGCGCCCACGATGTCGGCGCCTGCGTCACGCGCCTCGGTGGCCTGGTCGCCACTGGCGAAGACAGCCACGCGCACCGCCTTGCCGATGCCGGCAGGCAACGAGAGCGAGCCGCGCACGATCTGCTCTGCCTTGCGAGGGTCGACGCCCAGCTGGGCGGCGAGCTCGACGGTCTCGTCGAACTTGGCGGTGGACAGCTCTTTGACCTTGGCGACCGCCTCGGCGACCGAGTGGAGGCGCTCCCGATCGGCAGCTTTGAGTGCGTCGTTGTACTTCTTGCCGTGCTGGCTCATGATCTCAATTCCCTCTGGTTCTTCGTTCTCGTGACTTGTCAGCCTGCGACCTGGATGCCCATGGAGCGGGCCGTGCCTGCAACCTGGAGCTTCGCTGCCTCCAGGTCGTCGGTGTTGAGGTCAGGCAGCTTCGTGGAGGCGATCTCGGCGATCTGCGCGTCGGTCACGCTGCCGGCCGACTCGCGTCCTGCCATCTGGGCGCCCTTGGCGAGCCCAGCAGCCTGGCGGAGCAGCACCGGCGTCGGCGGGGTCTTGAGGATGAAGCTGAACGAGCGATCCTCGTAGATCGAGATCTCGACCGGGATGGTTGAGCCACGCATCGATTCGGTCTTCTCGTTGTACTGCTTGCAGAAGTCCATGGTCTGGATGCCATGGGGTCCGAGGGCGGTGCCCACCGGGGGCGCGGGGGTTGCCCCTCCGGCCTCGAGCTGGATCTTGACGACGGCGATGACGTTCTTGGGAGCCATGGTGCTTCTTTCCTTGTGTTCGTTCGTGTGCGACCGACAGGCGGTCTAGAGCTTTGCGACCTGAGAGAACTCGAGCTCGACCGGGGTCTCTCGGCCGAAGATGTTGACCAGCACCTTGAGCTTGAGCTGGTCCTCGTTGATCTCGTCGATCTGGCCGGAGAAGTCGGCGAAGGGGCCTTCCTTGACCCTGACCGTCTCGCCCAGCTCGTACTCGAAGCGTGGACGCGAGCGCTTGGCCGGAGCCTGCTCTCCCCCAACGACCTCGACGTGCAGGATCCCCTCGACCTCTTTGCGAGACAGCGGCACCGGCCGCGTCCCTGAGCCCACGAACCCGGTGACCCCAGGCGTGCCGCGCACGGCGCCCCAGGACTCGTCGTCGAGCTCCATGCGCACGAGGATGTAGCCGGGGAAGACCTTCTTCGACACGGTGACCTTCTTGCCACCCTTGAACTCGACGACGTCCTCCATCGGGATCACGATCTCGTAGACCGAGTCCTCCATGGCCCGAGACGTGACCACGTTCTCGAGGTTGCCCTTCACCTTGTTCTCGTAGCCCGAATAGGTGTGGACCACGTACCAGCGACCGGGGCGGTCGAAGGGGCTCTCGACGCGGGGAGCCTCGTCTTCATCGTCATACTCGTCGTCGTACTCGGCCTCTTCGTTGAGCGTGACGTCGACCTCGATGACGCTCTCGTCATCGTTCTGGAGAACCGCCTCGACCTCGACCACGATCTCTTCGACGTCGGTCGCGACGACCCCGTCGGTGCTCTGCTCGCTGAACTCGTTGTCAATCGTCATGTCGATGCCGTTCGCTCGTCGTACTTACTTCGTGAAAAAGAACAGGACGAACTTCCCGAAGAGGAAGTTCAACCCGAAGATGAGGCTGGTCATGACCACCAAGACGAACAGCGTGATGCTCGTGTAGTTGATGATCTCGGGTCGGGTCGGCCACGAGACCTGGCGCATCTCCTCGCGCACCTCGCGGAAGAACTGCCTGAGACCGGCTCGCTTGCGAGGCGCCCGCCGCTGGGTCTGCGCAGCCTGGGCGCGGCTCTTGCCGCCGCCTGTCCCGTCAGGGCTCGCACCCTGACGCTGCATCATGCGCTTCTGCTCGCGGTTCACTCTGATCCCTTGTGGTCGGGCTATGTCGTTCGTTCTCGGCCGCTTGGCAGCGACGAGCAGGGCAGGAGGGACTCGAACCCGCAACCGCCGGTTTTGGAGACCGGTGCTCTACCAATTGAGCTACTGCCCTCAGTGGGCATTTCTCACCGAGGCCCCCCTTCCAAGGGGCCGGAGGTCACCTGGTCGAGGAGGACCGATGCTAGCACCGGCCTGGCAGAGATCGCCTAGCGGGTCTCTTTGTGCAGGGTGTGCTTGCGATCAAAACGACAGAACTTGTTCATCTCGATCCGCTCGCGGTCGTTGATCTTGTTCTTGGTCGTGATGTAGTTGCGCCGCTTGCACTCTTGGCACTCCAGGGTCACCTGGACACGCTTCTCGTTCTTCGCCATGACGTTCTCACTTCCTCGCTGTTCCCCTCGGTGAGCCCGAGGGTTTCGATTCCTGGTAGCGGAGGCGGGACTCGAACCCGCGACACCACGATTATGAGCCGTGTGCTCTGACCACCTGAGCTACTCCGCCAGGGAGCCCTCGGTGGGGATTGAACCCACGACCCCCTCCTTACCATGGAGGTGCTCTGCCACTGAGCTACAAGGGCGACGGGCCCGTAGAAGGACCGGCTGGGAGATATTAGTCACTCACAGCGACCTCCCCTTGCGCAGGCTCCGATCGCGCCGGGCCCGGCGGGGCTCGCCTACCATCCCCGAGGTGCACACCCGTCAGGTCGAAGCAGGCGACGCCGAGGCTCTCATGGCCATCTACAACGTCGAGGTCCTCGAGACCACGGTGACCTTCGACGTCCATCCGCGCGACCTCGATGAGCAGCTTGAGTGGATCGCGGACCACCGTGGCATCCACGCCGCGCTCGTGGCCGTGGACCCCGACGGTGCCGAGCTGCCGAGAGGCGCTCGAGGCGAGCCCATCGCCGGCTTCGCCTCCCTCGGGCCCTATCGCTACCGCGCCGCGTACGCCACCACCGTCGAGGACTCGGTCTACGTCTCGCGCCTCGCCGCGGTCAGGGCGTGGGTCGGCTCTTGCTCGAGGGGCTCATCGAGGTGGCCGAGGCAGCGGGGTTCCACTCCCTCATCGCCAGGGTGGTGGGCGAGAACGCCGGCTCGATCCGACTCCACGAAGCCTGCGGCTTCGAGCTGGTGGGCATCGAGAGAGAGGTGGGCCGCAAGCACGGCAAGTGGCTTGACGTCGTCGAGCTCCAGCGCTTGGTCCTCTGAGCTCGCTGAGCATGCAGAGCGAGCCCTGCCGAGCCGGGGGCTAGGCCGAGGTGAGCGCGTGGTCGGCCAGGATCGGCTCGTCGAGCTGACCGAGCGCCGTCCAGCGGCCGAGCGGCGCGACCACGAAGGCCAGCAGCGCGAGCAACGTGCAGGCGATGATGATCGGGTTGGCGTGGACGAGCTGGTTCAGCAGATCTCGACCACCCGGCAGCCCGATGAACGGAGAGACCACCGTCAGCACGATCACCATGGAGCGGACCTTGCCGATGGCCACCGGGGCCAGGATGATCAGGCCCCACGTCAAGTACCACGGCTGCACCACCGGCGAGAGGATCACGAAGGCGAGCAACGTCAAGCCGAGCGCGGTGAGCTGTCCGATGCGCTCGGATTCCTTGAGCATCCACACGGCGAAGACCACCGCGGCACCGAGACCGAGGACGCGCGTGATCGAGATGATCGAGAGCTGTGAGATGCCGAGGCCGACGAGATGGCTGACCGCGGAGATTCCCATGCCGATCCCGGTCGCCGGAGCGGCCCAGCTGCGCACCGTGCCGGGTGTCGCCAGGTTCCCGATCCAACCGAGGCCGAGACCGGAGATGGCGGTCAGCGCAGCCAGCACCGAGGCCGCGATGAGCCCGGAGAGCACGAGCGGTCGGATCCTCTGGCGGATCGGAACCCCAGGTCCGAGCCAGTCCCACGCGATGTAGAGGATGCCGAGCGCGGCCGGTGCCTTCACGGCTGCGGCCAGCGCGCAGAGGACCACACCCCAGACAGGATGCTTCAGTCGAGACGCGGTGATCCCCGCGACGAGCAGCGCGACCATGAGCGCGTCGTTGTGGGCACCGCCGATCAGGGTGAGGACCACGATCGGGTTGAGCACACCGAGGACGAAGGCCTCACCGGGGTCTCGGTTCACCGTCCTCGCCAGCTTGGGCACGCACCAGGCGAGCAGGCCGACCGACGCCACCTCGAGGAGGCGCAGGGCGATGACCGTCGCCATGGCTGAGTGGAAGGTGATCGTGGCTAAGAAGCCATCGATGATCAAGAACAGCGGTCCGTAGGGTGCTGGCGTGTTGCCCCAGAGCGGATCGACGGGGGTGACGTAGGGACCGGAGCCCAGCGTGAACGGACCGTAGGTGTAGGGGTTGATGTGGTGACTGACCATCTCGCCTTGCGCGGCGTAGCTGAAGACGTCGCGGCTGAACATGGGCGCCACCACGATCATGGGGATGATCCAGAGCACCAAGATCCACGCGAGCTTGGGAATCGGAGCTCCCGGTCGGTTCTTCAGCGCCTTCGAGAGCTGGATCCACACGCGCAACAGCAGCACCAGACCGCCGTAGACGAGCAGCAAGCCCAGCATGAGGAGCGTCTCGTTGCCCTTGTCGGTGGGAGACGGTGCGGCACTCGGCACACCGAAGAACCATGTGCCGGGCAGGTTCTGCTTGAAGGGCGAGTTGGAGAACGAACCACCGACACCGATGGCGACCAGTGCCACGAAGCCGAGGATGCCCGGCTGCCACAGCCAGCTCCAGCTGTCAGGGTCCAGCGCCTTCGGCCGGGCACGAGGCGTCGGGCGGAGTCGACCAGCGAGACGGGTCCTCAGACCAAGCGCGTGGTCGAGGGCATCTGCACCGCGCTCGGCCACCGAGCCGATCAAGGACCCACCATGGGGTGGGTCTATGTGTGGGGAGTCCGCAGTCATGGGGGTTGGGGTGCTTCGAGCGACCAACCGAGAACGGGGCGTCGCAAGGAATTCGTAACGTCACTGTAATGGAGGAAGGCGCACTCGCGCTGGTCTCCTTCGAAACGGCCGCAAGCGGCGCCCCTCCACGCAGGTGGGGCACCGCTTGGGCTGTGGTGGACCGGGAGGGATTCGAACCCCCGTAGGCTGAGCCGTCTGGTTTACAGCCAGATCCCTTTGGCCACTCGGGCACCGATCCGGAGGAGATGCTAGTCGCCCCACCACGGGACCTCCGGAGGCGAGAGGGCTACGATCAGGGCTCATGCCAAGCTTCGACATCGTCTCAGAGGTCGACCTCCAAGAGGTCCGCAACGCCGTGGACCAGGCCAATCGCGAGGCCGCCACGCGCTTCGACTTCAAGAACACGGACTCCACCATCGAGATGACGCCCACTGAGCTCACGCTCACGTCGTCGACCGAGGATCGGATCCGAGCGCTCTATCAGGTCCTCGAGGAGAAGATCGTCCGCCGAGACATCTCCCTCAAGGCCATCGAGGCGAAGCCCATCGAAGAGGCGTCGCGGGGTACCGCTCGCCAGACGGTGCTGCTCAAGGCCGGGATCAGCCAAGATCACGCCAAGAAGCTCAACAAGATGGTCAAAGATCTCGGCCTGAAGGGTCTGAGCTCCCAAGCCCAGGGCGAGCAGGTGCGCGTGACGTCCAAGAAGCGCGACGACCTGCAGAAGGTGATCCAAGCGGTCAAGGAAGCGGACCTCGGGATCCCGCTCCAGTGCACCAACTTCCGAGACTGAGCGCGCCAGCCTCCGAGGGCCGCGAGTCGCTCCCCGTCGCCGACGAGCCTTAGACGCCTTCGGGCGTCGAGTGCTCCTCGATGGTCAGATGCTCGTCGAACTCTTCGAGCTCGAAGTGGAAGAGCTTGTTGAAGACCAACAGCTTCGCGATCCAGAACACCCCGAAGGAGACGAGGTTGGCGATCAGCACGACCAAGGTCTGCTCTGCGTGGGTGAAGTGGTGCTCGGTGCCGATGTGGCGGGCCACCGACGCACCCACGATCGAGACGGCGATGCCAAGCAGCGACATGCACGCGAAGGGGATGACCTCTTTGCGGACGTGGCTGCGGCCGGTCTTACCCCACGCCCAGGTGCGGTTCAGGTAGTACGACGGCACCGTCGCCACGAGGTTGGCGAAGATCGTCGAGGTCACCTCACCCCAGAGCTTGAGCACGCCGAAGACGATGAAGAGGGTGACGAACGAGACCACCGTCGAGATACCCGAGACGGCGGTGTAGCGGATGAGCTTGCGGCCTTCGTGGGTGTGCGCCCACGCATTGGCCTTGGTCAACGTACCTGACATCGGCGCCATGCTACGTCAGGGTCGCCTCTCGGCAGATCCACCTTCCGAAGGGCCAGATAAGAATCGTGGAATCATGGCTCGATGAGCTCTTCCCTGGACGTCTTGGTCAATCTGCTCGATCTCGAGCCGATCGAGGTGAACATCTTCCGGGGTATCCAGCCCGACGAGAGCCGCCAGCGGGTCTTCGGAGGGCAGGTGGCAAGCCAAGCCCTCATGGCCGCGGGCCGCACGGTCGAGCACGGCACGGTGCACTCGCTGCACTCGTACTTCCTGCGCCCCGGCGATCCGACGGTGCCCATCCTCTATGAGGTCGACCGCATCCGAGACGGACGCTCGTTCACCACCCGCCGAGTGGTCGCCATCCAGCACGGGCGGGCCATCTTCAACATGGCGTGCTCGTTCCATGCCTTGGAGCGAGGCATCGAGCACACCATCGACATGCCCGAGGTCCCCGAGCCCGAGTCACTCCCCTCGCTCAACGAGCGGCTTGCTCCCTATCGCAACCAGCTGACCGACTGGTTCTCACGACCGCACCCCATCGAGCAGCGCTTCATCGGCGACGTCCCGTGGAAGGAGGCGAACGAGTTTCCCGACGAGCCGCGCGATCCGATCCAGCAGCTCTGGATCCGGGCGGATGGCACGCTGCCCGACGACCCGCTGCTCCATGCGTGCATTGCCACCTATGCCTCCGACATGAGCCTGTTCGACACGATCCTGGCCCCACATCCCATCAGCTGGGATGACCCGAACTTCATGGGAGCGAGCCTGGACCACTGCATGTGGTTCCACCAGCCGTTTCGGGCAGACGAGTGGCTCCTCTACGACACCGACTCGCCGATCGCCCATGGCGGTCGCGGCCTGGCCCGAGGTTTCCTCTTCCGGAGAGACGGCCAGCTAGCTGTCTCGATGGTCCAAGAGGGACTGGCCCGCATCATCTGAGCTCGGCCGATGCCGAGCGCTCGGGCGCTACGAGCTGCGGCTGGTGATCGGGACGAAGTCGCGGGTGTCGGAGCCGGTGTAGAGCTGGCGCGGACGCGTGATCTTCATGTCCTGCTCCAAGAGCTCCTTGTAGTGAGCCAGCCAGCCGGCGGTCCTCGGGATGGCGAAGAGCACCGTGAACATCTCGAGCGGGAAGCCCATGGCCTGGTAGATCAGCCCTGAGTAGAAGTCGACGTTCGGGTAGAGCTTGCGGCTGATGAAGTACTCATCGCTCAGCGCGATCTCCTCGAGCTTGAGCGCGATGTCGAGCAGCGGGTTCTTGCCAGTGACCTCGAAGACCTCGTCGGCGGTCTTCTTGATGATCCGAGCGCGTGGGTCGTAGCTCTTGTAGACGCGATGGCCGAAGCCTTGGAGCAGCTTGTTGCCCGCCTTGACCTCAGCGATGTAGGCCTCGACGTTGTCGATCGAGCCGATCTCGTTGAGCATCTTGATCACGGCTTCGTTGGCCCCTCCGTGACGAGGTCCGTAGAGGGCTGCGGCCGCGGCGGCAGTCGCCGAATAGGGGTCGGCGTGGCTCGAGCCCACGGTGCGCATGGCGGTCGTCCCACAGTTCTGCTCGTGGTCCGCGTGCAGGATGAAGAGCACGTCGAGCGCCTTGACGAGCACAGGGTCGATCTCGAAGCGAGGCTCGGCCACCTTCCACATCATCGAGAGGAAGTTCGCACAGAAGTCAAGCGAGTTGTCGGGGTAGACGAAGGGCATCCCCACGCTGAAGCGGTGTGCGGCGGCGGCCAAGGTCGGCATCTTGGCGATGAGCCGGACGATCTGCTTCTGCAGCGTCGCCGGGTCACCGATGTCCTTGGCATCCAGGTAGAAGGTGCTCAGCGCAGCGACGGCGGAGACCATCATCCCCATCGGGTGGGCGTCGTAGTGGAAGCCCTCCAAGAAACGCTTGCGCACGTTCTCGTGGATGAAGGTGTGGTAGGTGATCTCGTGGCTCCACGTCTCGAACTGGTCGGTCGTGGGCAGCTCGCCGTTCAGCAGCAGGTAGGCCACCTCGAGGTAGTTCGACTGCTCGGCGAGCTGCTCGATGGGGTAGCCGCGGTAGCGGAGGATGCCAGCCTCGCCATCGAGGTAGGTGATCGAGCTCTCACAGGCCGCCGTCGACATGAAGGCCGGGTCGTAGAACCAGATGCCGGGCAGCAGCTTGGAGAACTCAGAGGCCGCTACCCCGCCGTTCGAGATCGGGATCTCACGGCTCTCACCAGTGCGGTTGTCCGTGATCGTGATGGTCTCAGGCACTTCGAGGGCCTCCTCGTAGGGGGAATTCGTCGCAAGCAGGGCCCATGATATGACGTCTCCGAGGGGGGTCGTACCGGTGGGTCATCACGCGCCTCCTGAGGAGGCCGCGATCGCCAGACCGGCCTGGAAGCTGAGTGCGCTGGTGTCGGCCTGACCTGCAGGTGCAGCGACCGTCACGGTGAGCTGGACGAGTGCGCCCGGCGAGACGAGCATGCGCGGCAACACGAGGGTGAGCGCGCCGGCGGCCACGATCGATCCCGTCGCCCTCGAGGTGCGCAGGATCTGGCCGTTGGGCGCCGTGAGGACCGCCGTCACGGTCACGTGCGGCTCGAAGACGTTGCCGAGATTCCTGAGCGTGACCGAGACCACGATGCCATGGGTCGGCGGGAGCTGCACGAGCTGGAACGCACCAGCGTTCGGCAACGGGCTTGGGGAGATCGAGGTGGTGACCAGTTGCACGTTGTGGACGATCGCCAGGCTCGGCGATGAGGACAGCGAACTCACGAGCGTCGCCATCGAGGTCGGACTGAGCAGCGAGGTGTCGGCCACGAAGACGTTGCGGATCAGACGGGCGTTCCCCGGTGCGCGGGCTAAGGCCACGCGCGTGCCCAGCACGGCACGATCAGCCTCGACGATCTGAGCACCGGCCGCGCTCAGGTGAGCGACGACCACCGAGGAGGGGAGGAGCGCAGCTCCCGAGCTGGGTTGTCCTGAGAGACCAGGGGAGGTGGGTTGCTCGAGCCCCAAGAGGCCGTCGATGCTGATTGCCATCTGGGCCACGGCGGCGGCGCGCGCCGAGACGATGGTGGTCATCGACGAGCCAGCGGTGCCGCTCGGACCCGGATCGCCCGCCCGCTGTTGACCCTCCAGGGCCTGCTGGGTGTCACGGACGAGGTCGGCCAGCTTCAGCGCCAAGCTCTGGCGATCGAGAGTGGGCATGTCCTTGAGCAGCGTCGAGAGCTGCTGACCTTGGACAGTCTGAGCCTGGGTGATCGAGTTGGTCTGCGCGGCGAAGGAGCGGTTGACGGTCGAGAGGTACGAGGTCGACGAGTTCGCGCCCGAGACGATCCCGTTGATCAAGAGCCCGGCGAGCACCAGCACCAAGGCGACCGCTGCAAACGTCGCCAGCCTCGATCGTCCACTGACGCGGCGCCTTCGACGTGCCATCAGCGCATCACGCTACTCGGGCACCTCTCACCGGCTTCCTCAGCTCTGAGCGAGCAAGGACCCGATCGATCGACCCGTGGCGGGTCTACGGCTCGACCGGGTCGTCGTCAGTCTCGACCAGATGGAGATCAGCCTGGCTCCCTGCTGGATGCGTCGACGGCCCGAGCTCAGGTGCTTCGAGTCGACGCGCGGCGCCGTCGACGGGCTGCGGCGCCTCAAGGTCGGCGGTGCCCTCGGGGGTCACCCCGAGGCGCTCAAAGCGACGAGCAGACGGCAGGACTCGTCGCTCGAGGGAGCCCACGGCGTCGTTGTAGGCGTTGAGCGAGCTGTTCAGCGAACGACCCACCTTGCTCAGGTGGCCCGCAAACGTGACGAGGCGCTCGTAGAGCTCGCGCCCGGCCTCTTGGATCTCGGCTGCGTTGGTGGCCAGCTGCTCCTGGCGCCACCCGAGGCCCACCGTCTTGAGCAGCGCGATGAGGTTGACCGGCCCCGTGAGGAGCACCTTGTTGTCCATGGCCCGATCGATCAGGCTCGGATCTGCCTCGAAGGCTGCGGCCAAGAGCGCCTCGCCGGGGACGAAGCACACCACGAACTCGGGGCTGTTGGGCTCGAACTGCTTCCAGTAGGCCTTCTTGGCCAGGGAGTCCACGTGAGTGCGCAGCTGGCGGGCATGATCGAGCAGGCAGAGCCGCCTGGTCTCCTCATCCTCAGCCTCGATGGCTCTCAGGTACGCATCGAGGGGCACCTTGGCGTCGATGACGACGCGCGCGCCATCAGGAAGCGTGACGAGCAGGTCCGGTCGCTGGACGCCGTCATCGGTGTTCACCGAGCCTTGCTCGATGAAGTCGCAGTGCGCCACCATCCCGGCCATCTCCACCACGCGACGCAGCTGGAGCTCGCCCCAGCGACCTCGGGTGGTCGGTGAGCGCAGTGCGGTGACCAGGCTGTGGGTCTCCTTTTGGAGACGGTCTTCAGAGGCGGTGAGCTGCTCGAGGTGCGAGGTGACGTCCTTGTACGCGCTCTCCCGCTTGCCTTCGAGCTCCTTGACTGACGTGGTGTAGCGGTCGAGCAGCTCCCTGAGCGGATCGACCTGTCGACGGAACTGCTCGTCGCGCAGCGCTTGGCCTTGAGCGAGCGAGTTGGTGACCACCTCGAGGCGCTCGGCAGCCAGCTCGGTGAGCTTGGCCGTTCCTTGGGCGACGACCTCATGGGTCAAGGTGGCGATGGTCTCGGCCAGTCGCGCCTGCTCTTCGGTGCGGGCGACGAGCAGGCTCTCGTTGGTGGCTTCGACGGATGCCACTCGACGCTGGAGCTCGTCTCGTTCGGCACGGAGCACGTCGCGTTCGGCAACGGCGGCGCCAAGTTGCTCCCGGGATCCGCTCAGCTCGGCCCGGCGAGCGCCAGTCCTACTAGCGAAGATCACCCACGCAACGAGCACGCCGACGATGACGCCAATGACGATGCCAAGCGCGATCTGCATCGTTCGACGCCCCTCTCTCTGCGCACAGCTGCGCACAACCCCAAACCACGATCGTAGGCAGCGGCTGTGACCACTCGCGACGAGCATGACGGCACAGACGGCCTCTATTTCGCTGGGATATGCTCGAAGTTGACGCCATTGTCGATCTTGGGGGCCATGAGCGCCACCGATGCTCGACGCTTGGTTCAAGTCGAAAGGCGGGGGAAGCGTGTCAACGGTGGTCGCTCAGCACACGGCAAGCACGCGTGCCCTCGCGACGCTCGACGCGGCCCACCTGACGACCTGTCACCCCGAAGGCGCACTGCGCTGATGACGCCCTCAGTGGACCTCGACAGCCCCGACAGCGAGGTCGGCGAAGAGGAGAGAGCTGCCTTCCGCGCGAAGGCCCAGGGCTGGCTCGACGAGCACGCCGTGGCTCGCGGCGCACCCGGAGACTTCTCGGCCTCGCATCTCTTCTCCGCCAAGACCCTTGAGGAGTTCTCCTTGAAGGAGGGCGAGGCCTTCGGCAAGGCCATCGACTGGCAGCGCGAGCTCTGCGCGGGAGGCTGGGCTGGGCTCTCGTGGCCTCTCGAGCACGGCGGCCGATCCCTGCCCGCGTGGACTGAGGAGGTCTTCGCGGAGGAGCACGCTCGCTATGGCGTCTCGACCAAGGTCCTCTCGGTGGGCCTCCAGATGGCAGCCAGCGTGCTGCGCAAGCACGGCACCTCCGAGCAGCAGGTGCGCTTCCTCCGACCGATCCTCCACGCCGAGGAGATCTGGTGCCAGCTGTTCTCGGAGCCCGATGCTGGCTCTGACCTCGCCAGCCTGACCACGCGTGCCACGCCGCGCGCAGAGGGCTGGACGCTCAACGGCCAGAAGGTCTGGACCTCAGGGGCCTCGATGAGCAACCTCGGGCTCCTGCTGGCGCGCTCGGACGCTGGCACCTCAGGCAGAAGGGGCCTCTCGTGCTTCATCGTCCCCATGGACGCCCCCGGCATCGAGGTGAGGCCACTTCGAGAGATGTCGGGCGCCTACCACTTCAATGAGGTGTTCATCAGCGACGTCGACATCGAGCGAGACGCCCTCGTCGGCGTCGAAGGCGAGGGCTGGAGCGTGGCGCGCACCATGCTCTCGAGCGAGCGTGGCGCCATTGGTGGTGGCACCAGCGCTCGATCCTTCAAAGAGCTGGTGATGACGCTTCAGCAGCACTGCAGTGTTGAGACGAGGTCCGATCCCGTCGTCCGTGAGCAGGTGGCGAGAGCCTTCACCCGCGAATCGATCCTCGACGTCTTCGGCCAGCGCCTCCAAGCGGGTCAGGGAGGTCCAGGAGGTCCGTCGATCGCCAAGCTGCTCTACTCGGAGCACGCCAGGATCACCTCGGCGTTCGCCATGGATCTGCTCGGCATGGCCTCGGTCGCCGGAGAGGACGCCTGGGCAGTCTCCTGGCAAGACCGCTTCTTGTTCTCGCCCGGCCTTCGCCTCGGTGGCGGGACCGATGAGATCCAGCGCAACATCATCGCTGAGCGAGGCCTCGGCCTCCCACGAGAGGTCCTCGGCTCATGACGGCACCCGCAACGGCAGCAGAGCTGTTCTTGTCGCACCGTGACAGTGACGCCACGGGCCTCTTCTTCGAAGGCCAGGAAATCACCTATCGACGGTGGCTCGACGAAGCGGCGAAGCGAGCGGCGCTCTTCGAGCTGGTGCGAGACCCCGACAAGCCACCACACATCGGGGTGTTGCTCGACAACACGCCCGACTACCTCTTCTGGCTTGGTGCTGCGGCTATCTCGGGTGCAGTCATCGTGGGCGTCAACTCCACCTACCGAGGCGCTGAGCTGCTCCGCCTCATCGATCATGCCGATTGCCAGACGATGGTCGTCTCGGACACGTTCAGCGACCTGCTTGACCAGGCGAACTTCTCGATGGATCCCGCCAAGATCTTTCGCACCGACACTGCGGAGTACCAAGCAGCGCTCAACGACCTCGACGCGATCGACACCGAGAGCAAACCCCCCGACGAAGAGGACCTCTACCTCCTGATCTTCACCTCGGGCTCGACCAGCTTTCCGAAGGCCGTGCGCTGCACCCAAGGGCGCTATGCCCGCACCGGGCTTCACGTGGCCAACGTCGCCGACCTGCACGAGGGAGACGGCGTGTACTCGCCCCTCCCCTTCTTCCACTCAAGCTCGCTGTTCACTGGTCTCGGCAGCTCGCTGGCGGCAGGCGTGACGCTCGGCACACGCTCAAAGTTCTCAGCGTCAAAGACCATGGGAGACGTGCGAGCGATGGGTGCGACGCTGATGGCCTACACCGGCAAGGTCCTCAACTACATCCTGGCCGTGCCCCCAGCCCCCGACGATGCAGACAACCCGCTCAAGATCGCCCTCGGCAACGAGGCGTCGATCAACGACATCCGAAGCTTCGCTCAGCGCTTCGACTGCAGGGTGCACGACAGCTACGGCTCCACTGAAGGAGTCATCATCATTCGACGCGATGCGTCAATGCCTGAAGGGGCGCTCGGCTCTGCGGACGACTCGATCGTCGTGCTCGATCCAGAGACGGGCGACGAGTGCCCTCGCGTCAGGCGTGACGCGGACGGCACGATCCTCAACGCAGCCGAGGCCACAGGAGAGATCGTCAACCTGCGACCGAGCGGGGGCTTCGAGGGCTACTACAAGAATGAAGAGGCGACGACGGAGCGCTTCCGCGAGGGCCAGTACTGGTCGGGAGACCTCGCCTATCGCGACGACGAGGGATGGTTCTACTTCGCCGGTCGATCCAACGAGTGGCTCCGTGTCGATGGCGAGAACTTCGCCGCCGGGGTGGTCGAGACCATCCTTGGTCGCTTCTCCCAAGCGCGCAGCGCCATCATCTATGCCGTGCCTGACGCGCCAGTGGGTGACGCCGTGATGGCGGCCCTCGAGGTCTCCGAGCCTTCGAGCTTCGACGTCGAGGCCTTCGACGACTTTCTGGCCAGCCAGGACGACATGGGCCCGAAGTGGATGCCGACCTTCGTACGGGTTGACGCGGATCTCCCGAAGCTGGCCAGCATGAAGTTCGACAAGACCACTCTTCGACGCGAGGCGTGGCTCTCGGGGGACGTCTACTGGCGGCCTAGCCGAGGTGAGAGGTTGCAGCCGCTCAACGTCGAAGCCCGGGCGACGCTCGAGCCGCGCCTGAAGAACGTCTAGCAAGCCTCATGATCGTCACACGTTGACGCGCGCTCACGTCACGGAAAGGCCCCATGTCAAGCACCACCGACAAACCAGTACCGAACATCTCGAAGCTTCGCGTTCTGGTCCAAGCCCTCTGCGCAGCGGGCTGTCACCTTCGCCGAGCTGCGTCGCGACTCGCCAGTGACCTTCCAGGAGCCCTCTGACTTCGGCCTCAGTCGAGCCAATCGAGGGTTCTGGGCGGTGACCAGCCATGCTGATGTCCAGCACGTCAGTCGCACGCCCACCCTCTTCTGCTCGAGTGAAGGCGTCGGCATGGGAGCGATCCCAAAAGAGATGCTCGAGCTCAACGCATCGTTCCTGGTGATGGATGACCCGAAGCATGCTGAGCTGCGCCGGATCGTCAGCGGCGTCTTCACGCCGAAGCAGGTCGCTCGCCTGAGCGACGAGATCACCGCCGAGGCCAACAGCATCGTCGACGAGTTCGTGGACGGCGGAGGGGGCGACGCCGTCCAAGACTTCGCCATGAAGCTTCCGCTCTGGACCATCTCAAACATGATGGGTGTGCCACCGTCGCTTCGCATGGAGCTCGTCCGAGCCGCTGAAGGTCAGATCGCGGCTCAGGACCCCGAGTTCAAGCAGGAAGGTCGCACCGGCACGGAGGTGGCGATCGAGGCGGGGATGACGATGCATGCCATCGCCCACGAGCTCATAGCGGAACGACGGGTGAACCCCGGGGACGACATCTTGTCCAAGCTCGTGCACTCAAAGCTCGGAGGAGAGCCTCTCAGCGACGCCGTGCTCGGTGGCGTCTTCGTCCTCTTTGCCACCGCGGGCAACGACACGACTCGCACGACCTCAAGCCACGGCATCAAGCTGTTCGCCGACAATGAGTCCCAATGGGCGTCGCTGTGCGAAGAGCCAGAGCTCGTCAACAGTGCAGTCGAAGAGATGGTCCGCTTCGTCACCCCCGTGATCCACTTCCGGCGCACCGCCACAGAGGACACCGAACTCGGTGGCGTCAAGATCAGCGAGGGCGATGCCGTCGTGCTGTTCTACGAGTCAGCGAACTACGACGAGACGGTCTTTGAGCGTCCCGAGGGCTTTGACATCCGTCGCAACCCGAACCCACACGTGGGCTTCGGTGGCGGCGGCTCACACTTCTGCTTGGGCGCCAACCTCGCCCGCGTCCAGCTCAGGGCGCTCTTCGGGCGCTTGGCCGGGCGTGCAGCGTCGCTCGAAGTTGGCACGCCCGACTACTTGATCAGCAACTTCTCCCACGCCATCAAGCGGATGCCGGTGACGATCACGCCCCGATCGAGGACGACGTCATGAGCCCAAACGATCATGAGCTCCGGGGGGGCGAGGTCTGATGGAACAGCTGACAGAGCTGGGCTTCTACGGGCTCGCTGGTCACTCTGACTCTCCTCGGGATCTGGTGGAGGAGGTCCGCACTGCCGAAGAGCTAGGTCTCGGCGCCGTGCTGATCTCAGAGCGCTTCAACCTGAAGGACGCCACCACCCTCAGTGGGGCGGCAGGAGCGCTGAGCGAAACCCTCGGTGTCGCCACTGCGGCCACCAACCACAACACGAGACACCCCCTTGTCACCGCCACCTTTGCGACCACGATGCACCGCTTAACTGGCGGTCGCTTCGCCCTGGGCCTCGGGCGAGGCTTCGACGCCATGTTCCGAGCCATGGGACTCGATCCGATCACCGCGGCTCAGATGAAAGATGCCATCGACATCTACCGCCGGCTCTGGAAGGGCGAGGCGGTCACGGCCCACGACGGACCAGCCGGCCGGTACCCGTACCTGCACCAGGACGCGACCTTCAACGAAGACATCCCTGTGCTCATGGTGGCCATGGGTGAGAAAACCTTGGAGTTCGCCGGCAGCTGCATGGACGCTGTTGTGCTGCACACCTTCTTCGGTGATGAGGCCATGGCGAGGTCGGTGGCTGCCGTCCACCGAGGCGCTGAGCGTGCCGGACGAGATCCGAAGCAGGTCCGCATCTGGTCGGTCCTGGCCACCGTCGGTGACCACATCGAGGAGCCCTTGCGTCTCAAGAAGACCGTCGGACGGTTGTCCTCATACCTTCGCGGCTACGGCGACGTGCTCGTCAAAGCAAACGACTGGGACCCCGCTGTGCTCGAGCGATTCCGCGCTGATCCGCTCGTCCAGAACTTCCAAGGCGCCATCGACGCGCGCGCCACCACCGAGGAGCTCGAGCACCTCGCCACGCTGCTTCCCGACGACTGGGCGAGCATCGCAGCCACCGGAACGCCCGAGCAGTGTGCGGCCACCGTGCTCGAGCAGTTCGACCTAGGAGCGGACAGCGTCTGTCTCCACGGCGCCACGCCGAAGGAGCTTGAACCCATCCTTGCGGCGTATCGTGCGATACGCCCGACAACGGTGTCGGGGCTCCCTGCGAATCCAGGTTGGAGCCGATGAGCGAGCTGATCGCCATGAGCGCCGACGATCTCACCGAAGCGTGGCTTGCTGAGGTTCTCGGCACCACTGTTCGCTCGGTGAGCGCTGAGCGCATCGGCGCCGGCCAGACCTCGGCGACGTGTCGGCTCACGCTTGATGGGGACGGCCTGCCAGGCACCATGATCGCCAAGTTCGCTCAAGGAGATCTCGATGCTCGCTTGCGCGTGGCTCTGGCTCATCGAACCGAGGTCGGCTTCTACCGACAGATGGCAGATCGAGTGTCCCTCACGACACCCACGTGTTGGCACAGCGCGCTCTCTGAGGACGCGAGCTCCTTCACCTTGCTCCTCGAGGACCTGAGCCCTCGTCAGATCGGCCGACAGGTCGATGGCTGCACTCCCGGCCAAGCAATCGCAGGCGTCGAAGTCCTCGCTGCCCTCCACGCAAGCGGTTGGCGGGAGCCGGCGCTGCGTGCGCTGGACTTCTTCGTTCCTCTCACCGAGGAGCGTGCGAGCTTCCTCGGTGGTCTGGTGTCGCTCGCCACCGAGCAGTTCGTCGAGCGCTTTGCCGCGGTGCTCGACGAGAACGACGTCCTGACGCTTCGCCACGTCGCAAAGTCCATCGTCGACTTCCAACTCTGGGGATCGGATCGCTACTCGATCATCCACGGTGACTTCCGACTCGACAACCTGATGTTCGATGCCCTGACCAATGAGGTGGTCCCTGTTGATTGGCAGACCGTCACCGTCGCCAACCCGGGCCGCGACCTCGCGTACTTCCTCGGCACCTGTCTTCCCACTGAGGTGCGCGTCGAGCTCGAAGATGAGCTGGTCGCGAGCTATCACCGCTCCCTGCTCGACCAGGGCATTGAGGACGTTTCGCTGGAGGGCTGCTTCGATGCGTACCGGGTCGGGCTCTTTCACGGACCGATGATCACGGTGCTGGGCACGATGACCTCGGCGGCCGTGCTCGAACCGTCGGCCGCCGAGATGTTCTGCTCCATGGCCGCACGCTCCTGTGCGGCGATGCGCTTCCACCACTCCTTTGATCTGCTCGAGGCCACGAGGTGACCACAGTGCCCTACCCCGGTGAAGGCGAGCTCTACCCAGGCCACCGCGCCCAGGAGACCCCTCAGAAGACCGCTCTGATCAATGCGTCAACGGGAGAGACCCGCACCTACGAGGCCCTCGATGAGCTCGCCAACAGAATGTCCCACCTCTTGCGAGACAAGGGGCTCGAACCTGGGGACCACGTCTGCCTCTGGTTCGACAACGACATCGACTTCCCAGCCTTCTGGTGGGGGGCGCACTACGCAGGATTGCACTTCACCCTGGTCAGCGCGCGCTTGACCGCAGGCGAGACGGCCTACATCGTCCACGACTCGGGTTCCACGGTGGTGTTGCTCGGAGCCCGGCAAGAAGCCGAAGCAGGCGAGGAGCTTCGAGCGCTGGTGGGCACCAGCGTGGTGTGCCTCGCTGACGTCCCTGGCCCTGAGGGTCTGCGGGCTGCGCTCGCCGGTGTGTCGCCGTCGCCGCTTGAAGCCCGCGTCGAGGGGCTGCCGATGCTCTACTCGTCTGGCACCACCGGATTTCCCAAGGCAGTCAAGCGTCCACTGACTGGTCAGCCGCTCGGCACGGCGACCACGGCAGCTCGGCTGGCTGGCCTCTTTGGGATGAGCAGCTCCGCTACCTACCTCTCACCCGCGCCGCTCTACCACGCTGCCCCCTATGGCTACCTCAGTGCGATCGTGGCCCTCGGGGGCACGGGCGTCATGATGGCTCGCTTCGATGCCGAGGGGTTCTTGGCGGCCATCGAGCGCTACGGGGTCACCCATGCCCAGGTCGTCCCCACGATGTTCGTCCGTCTCCTCGCCCTCCCCCAAGAGGTTCGAGAGCGCTACGACCTGAGCAGCCTCCAAGCGGTCTTCCACGCGGCAGCGCCGTGCCCCGTGCCGGTCAAGCGCCAGATGATGGACTGGCTTGGGCCGATCATCTATGAGTACTACTCGGGCACCGAGGGCGTGGGCATGACCTTCTGCACGCCCGAAGACTGGCTGGCTCATCCGGGCACCGTCGGCAAGACGATGTTCTCAGAGCTGCACATCGTCGACGAGAACGGTGACGAGCTGCCCGCAGGCCAAGACGGGCTCGTCTACTTCGCGGGGATGGGCACCTTTGAGTACCTCAACGACCCTGAGAAGACCAAAGCGTCGCACCACGAGCAAGGCTGGGCGACCTACGGCGACATCGGGCACGTCGACCAAGAGGGCTTCTTGTACCTCACCGATCGGCGCTCCGATCTCATCTTGGTGGGCGGGGTAAACGTGTATCCCCAAGAAGCCGAGAACCTCCTCATCTCCCATCCGAAGGTTCTCGACGCCGCCGTGTTCGGCATTCCTCACCCTGAGTTCGGCGAGGAGGTCAAGGCCGTGGTCCAGGTGGTGCCCGGGATCGAGCCGAGCGAAGCACTTGAGGCGGAACTCCTCGACTTCTGTCACCAGAGCCTGGCCGGGATCAAGTGCCCACGCTCGATCGACTTCCGAGCCGAGCTGCCCCGCGAGCCAAACGGCAAGCTGCTCAAGCGCCTGCTGCGCGACGAGTACAGAGCGACAGCCGAAGGAGCCAGCTCATGAGCCCACGGGATCTCGAGGGAAAGACAGTGGTCGTCACAGGGGCTGCCTCGGGCATCGGCGCAGCGGTGGCCGACCTGGCTCGAAGGCAAGGTGGCTCCGTCATCGGCCTCGATCTCGACACCTCGACCGGCTGCCGCGAGCTCGATCTCAGCGACGAGGCCTCCATCGACGCGGCTCTAGGGATGCTCCCCGAGACGATCGACGTGCTCTGCAACGTGGCCGGGGTGCCCGGCACACGACCCGATCAGCTCGTCCTCGCGGTGAACCTCTTAGGCCTCCGCCATCTCACCCTTGGGCTCAGAGAGCGCCTCGTCGGCGGCAGCGTCGTGAACGTGGCGTCGACCGCAGGAAGCCAGTGGCCCTCGATGCTCGAGGCGATCAACGACCTGCTGGCGACGAGGTCGATGGGCGAGGGTGCAGCGTGGCTGGATGGCCACACCCTCGAGATGGACGCCTACAACTTCTCCAAGGCGGCCCTGATCGTGTGGACGATGCGCACAGCGTGGGAGTGGCGACACGACGGCCCTCGGCTCAACTGCGTGAGCCCCGGGGCGGTCGACACGCCGATCTTGGGCGATTTCCACACGTCGATGGGCCCGATCTTGGGCGCGGTCTCCGCTCTGGTCGGACGAGACGGGCGACCCGAGGACATCGCTCCGGCGGTCTGCTTCCTCGCCAGCTCGAAGAGCACCTGGATCAACGGCGTGAACCTGGTCACCGACGGAGGGTTCGCCGGTGGCATGGCAAGTGGGGCGGTCGACGTGGCCTCCCTTTTAGGAGGAGGAGCCTCATGACCGACCAAGCGATGCTCATCGAAGGCAGGCGATGGGATACCGCGTCGAGCTTTGACGTGACCAACCCGGCCACCGAAGGCCGAGCCGGACAAGCTCCTGACGCGACCAAAGACGACTTGGACGCGGCGATGGCAGCAGCCCAGCGCGCCTTCGCATCGTGGTCGAGCGACGAAGACCGGCGCCGCTCGCTGCTGCGTGAGGCGGCCGCCGCGCTCACAGGCGCCGCCGAGCAGCTTGGTGCGATCCTGTGCACCGAGAGCGGTCACCCCTTGGCCCACGCGGTTATGGAGGTCTATGGAGCGTCGCACTGGTTCTCGTACTACGCCGACCTCGAGGTCCCCGCCGAGACCATCGCGCTCAGCGCCACCACGATCGCCGAGGTGCGGCGTCGCCCCCTTGGCGTCATCGCCGCGATCACCCCGTGGAACTACCCGCTGGCCCTCGCCTCGTGGAAGCTCGCCCCGGCGCTTCGAGCCGGCAACACGGTGGTGCTCAAGCCCTCCCCCTTCACTCCCCTCGCCACCTTGGCGATGGGCGAGGTCCTCGCCGCGGTCTTCCCTCCAGGCGTGCTCAACGTGCTCTCCGGTGGCGATGAGCTCGGCGCCTGGATGACCGCGCACCCGATCCCTCGGAAGGTCTCGTTCACCGGCTCGGTCGCGGGCGGTCGCTCCGTCGCCCTCTCTGCCGCAGCGGACCTCAAGCGGGTGACCTTGGAGCTCGGGGGCAACGATGCCGCCATCATCCTTGATGATGCCGATCTCGAGGAGGTGGCCGACGGGGTCTTCAAGGGGGCCTTCGCCAACTCTGGCCAGGTCTGCTCGGCGATCAAGCGCGTCTACGCACCGAGAGACCGCTACGACGAGCTCGTCGAAGCCTTGGCCGCTCGAGCGAAGGCCGCTGTCATGGGTGATCCACTCGATGAGGGCACCGAGCTTGGACCCTTGAGCACCAAGCCGCAATACGACAGGGTGCTCGGACTCCTGGGCGACGCCCTCGACCGCGGCGCGGTGGCGGCCTCGGGTGGAGCGGCGAGGAGCGGCGCGGGGTACTTCATCGAGCCGACCATCCTGCGAGACCTGAGCGAGGGCACGGCGCTGGTGGACGAAGAGCAGTTCGGCCCGGTGCTACCTGTGCTGGCCTACGACCGCGTCGAGGACGCCGTGGCCAGGGCCAACGACACGATGTTCGGCCTTGGCGGCTCGGTGTGGTCGGGCGATCCTGAGCGCGCCGCCGAGGTGGCCGGACGACTCGAGTGTGGCACCGCTTGGGTCAACACCCACCTGGCGCTGTCTCCCCTGCAGCCCTTCGGAGGCTTCAAGTGGAGCGGGATCGGTGTCGAGAACGGACCGTGGGGCTTGGCCAGCTTCAGCGAGATCCAGATCCTGCACCGACCTGTCAGCGAAGCCGGATGACGGGCGGAACCCCTCGGTTCCTGGCTGGGCTCTCGACGGTGGCACGTCGACTCTCCGAGGAGACCGACGACGACGCGACTTTGATGATCCGCCTCTTTTGGGAGCGACTCGTCGGCGAGACCCTAGGCGACGTCGATCGGACGCTCGCGGTCGTCTCGGAGGACTTCGTCCTAACCACCACGCAGCCCAACACAGCGCAGAGCACGGCAGACAAGGCCGACCTCGAGCGATCAGCCGAACGCCTGTCGTCCATGGTCGGACACATGCTCATGTGGTTCGACTTCGACGAGATCGTGGCGGGGCACGGTTCGCTGGCCGTCTTCGGGACGATGCACACCTCCTTCGCAGCGGCCTACGCGGTCGCCAACCTGGGACAACCCGCCGACGCAACAGGCGGAGCCTTCAGCTCGACGTCGACCATCAGCATCCTGTGTCGCTTCGAGGGCGGCCTCATGAGCCGAGAGGACGTCATGCTCATCCCTGACACGGCTGGGCTGAGCCACGACCCTGCGTTCGAGCTACCCGACCTCGAGGGGCTCACCAGCGCTCTCGCCACACTCGGCTGAGCAGAGAGCCACCAAGGAGAGACCATGGACGTCCGAAACTGCGCTGCGCTCATCTCAGGAGGTGCCTCTGGACTTGGGGCTGCCACCGCCACAGCGCTCGCCCACGCCGGCGCGCGCGTCACGATCGCCGACCTCAACGACGAGGCCGGCACAGCTCTGGCCGCCGCTCTCGGCGGGACCTTTGTCAAGACCGACGTCTCCGAAGAGGGAGACGTCGAAGAAGCCGTGGCGATCGCCAGCGCTGATCCGGCCTCGCCGCTGCGCGTCGCGGTGAGCTGTGCAGGGATCGGCTTCGCCGGAAGGATCATCAGCCGCGATGGCGTACCGCACCCGCTGGACGTCTTCCGCCGGCTGCTTGAGGTCAACGTGATCGGGACCTTCAACGTGATGCGCTTCGCCGCCTCGGTCATCGCTCAGGCCCCTGAGCTCGCGCCCGATGGAGAGCGCGGCGTGATCGTCAACACCGCCTCGGTCGCAGCCCTCGAAGGCCAAGTGGGACAAGTGGCTTACTCGGCGGCCAAAGGAGGGATCACGGCGATGACCTTGCCGGTGGCCAGAGACCTCTCGGTCAGCGGCATCCGAGTCTGTGCGATCGTGCCGGGCACCATGGACACGCCGCTGTTCGTTCGAGCCTCCGAAGAGATGAAGGCGGGTCTCGCCAAGGACGTCCTGTTCCCACATCGGATGGGCCAAGCGGACGAATATGCCGAGCTCGTGATGGCCATTGTCAAGATCCCCTATCTGAACGCCGAAGTGCTCCGCTTAGATGGCGGCATCAGGATGGCAGCGAAGTAGGCGCGATGAGCGAGACCAGCGAAGCGAAGGAGCGAAAGATCCGGCTCGAAGCGTGGGTCGCCGAGCAGCTACCACCATCTCATGGCGTGCGGATCGAAGGCTTGAGCAAGGTGCAGATGGGTCATTCAGCCGAGACCTTCACCTGCACCATCGTGTGGTCTGAGAGCGACCAGACGATCGGCATCGACACCGTCTTCCGACTGCGCCCGCCGTTCCCGGGCCTGCTCGAGCCCTACGACTTCGAGCTGCAGTTCAAGATCCTCCGCGCCCTGGAGGCGACGCCCGTGCGGTCGCCTCGCGTGCTCTGGCTTGAGCCCACGGGCGAGGTCCTCGGCCAGGAGTTCTACGTCATGGAGCAGCTCGGTGGCACCGTCTACGAGCGAGGGCTCCCCGACGAGCTCAAGCGCGATCCCCAACAAGTCGACCGCATGTGCCGGAGCCTCGTCGAGGCGATCGCTTCGATCCACAACGTTCGACCAGACACCGCCGACCTGAGCTTCATCGAGGCTGAGGACCAGGTCGACAAAGAGCTCGCCCATTGGAGTGCCGAGATGGAGCGAGTGAAGAAAGGTCCCCTGCCTGCCCTCGAGCGACTCCGCGAGGAGCTTGTGACCACAAAGCCCCCCTCGCCCGGGATCATCACCTTGGTCCACGGCGATCCGAAGCCAGGCAACTTCGCCTTCAATGCGCGCGGCGAGGTCACGGCGGTCTTCGACTGGGAGATGGCCAGGGTGGGCAACCCTCTGACGGATATCGGCTGGGCTGAGGTCAACTGGGCGACGCCAAGCGCTTTCACCATGCTGCCAGGCGCTCTCAACGCCGACGAGTTCGTCGACTACTACCAAGAGCTCACGGGCATCAAGGTGATCGACCGGGCGTGGTATCGAGCCTTCCAGGGCTTCAAGATCGCCGTGATCCTCTTGGTGGGAGCGATGCTCTACGACCAAGGTGCCATCGGCGACGCTCGGATGGCTCTCATGGGCCTGGCGGTACCTCAGTACACCGACGCCGCCCTGAGAGCGCTCGGCATCGAAGAGGCGCTCGACTCAGGCCAGGTGACACCAGACGCAGAGAAGATGGCTCTCCTGAGGGCCAGCTGATGCCAAGAGAACCATCAGGAGAACCACAACGAGGGAAGGCAGCACACTCATGAGCGAGCTCAACGGCAAGTCGATCGTCGTCACTGGGGGCGGCACCGGCATCGGTGCGGCATGCGCACTCGATGCGGCACGCAAGGGCGCCACGGTGACGATCTGCGGTCGGCGAGAGGACGCCCTCGCCGGCACGGTCGGCGCAGCCACCTCAGAAGGCCTCGTCATCCGATCCTTGACAGCTGACGTCACCGACGAGGACTCGGTGCGCCACCTGTTGGTGTCGACCTTCGAAGCGACGGGTCGGCTGGACGGCGTGGTCGCCAACGCAGGGGGCGGGGGACCGCTCGCGCCACTTCATCTCCAGGACGTCGAGGAGTTCCAGCGAGTCCTCTCCCTCAACGTGGTGGGAACGTTGCTGCTCGTCAAGCACGCCGCTGGGTTGCTGCGCTCTTCCGGGGGTGGTTCCTTCGTGGGGATGTCGTCCTTGGCTGGCTCAGTGACCCATCCCTATTTTGGCGCCTACACGGTCGCCAAGGCCGGCATCGACCACCTCATGCGCAACGCTGCCGACGAGTACGGCGTTCACAAGATCCGGTTCAACTCGGTGAGGCCCGGCTTCATCACCACGGAGATCATGCAGGGCCTCCAACCAGGATCGGCCATCTACGACAGCTACATCGACAACACACCGATGCGTGACGTAGGCGAGCCTGAAGACGTGGCCAAGCTTTGCTCGTTCCTGCTCTCCGACGATGCCAAGTGGATCACCGGGCAGTCCATCGCCGTCGACGGGGGCAATGAGCTCCGGAGCGGTCCGGACTACGGAGTCTCGGTCCGGAGTCGCTTCAGCCCCGAGGAGCTGCTGGAGGGCTGAGGTGGAAGTCCGATGCGCCTCAGCTCGGCGTGAAGCTGATCCGGATCTTGTCGTAGGCCCTGGCGAAGGTGGCGGCGAGGATCTGGGGTTCCTCCGGGTCGACGAGCTGCCAGTCCGGCATCCGAGAGAACAGCTCTTCGAACATGACCTTGATCTCGAGTCGAGCGAGGTGCGCTCCGAGGCAGAAGTGCGTGCCGAATCCGAACGCCACGTGCCGGTTGTTCGATCGCGTCACGTCGAGCACGTCAGGATCGTCGAAGGCACGGGGGTCACGATTCGCAGACGGGTAGAGGAGAAGGAGCTCGTCTCCTTCTTTGAGCTCCTGGCCCTCCAGCTCGTGAGCATGGGTCACGGTGCGACTCATGTTGAGGACGGGCGAGACCCAGCGGATGAACTCATCGACCGCCGGACCGCCCAGCAGCTCGGGATGGTCGATGAGCAGCTGGCGCTGCTTGGGCTGCAGCGCGAGCTCCCGGATCATTGAGCCGATGACGGTCCTTGTCGTCTCTGCTCCCCCGTCCAAGACGAGCAGCGTCTCCTCCAGCACCTTCTTCGTGCTCCAGCCTTGGTCCACTGCCCACTTCGAGACGAGATCGTTCGCTGGCTCCACCCGACGTCGCTCGATCAGCTCCGTGGTCAGCTGCGTGAACTCCTGCATCACGGGCACCAGGTCGGGATGGATGACATGAGGCGGTCCCTCCGGATCGGTGAGACCCGCCAGGTACATCACCTCTCCTGACCACCGTCGAACGAGTGGCCACATCTCACGCGGATAGCCGAGAAGGTCGCCGATCATCATGGCGGGGAGTCGAGAGGCGATCGCGTCGATGGCTTCACACTCGCCCAGGGGCGTCACCTCATCGAGGATCTCGGTGACGATCGAACGGATATGTGCTTCGTGCTCGCGGACACCGCGAGGACTGAAGAGCGGCGCCACGATCTTGCGCTGTCGCTGATGCTCGGGCTCGTCGAGGTTGATCATCGACTCGTCGGCGCGCTGGTCGACGTGGGGCCGAGAGCCGGGGAAGGACGAGTAGAGAGCCCCGTTCTTCTCGATGGCCATGACGTCCGCGTAGCGCGAGATCCCCCAGAGTCGCTGGACGGGATCCCAATGGACGGGCGCTTCATCACGAAGCCACTCATACGCGCTCCACGGATCGACGTAGAACTCTGGATCGAGCAGGTTTATCCTCGGGGTGGTTTCCACAGAGCTCCTCATCAGACGAGCCCCACCGTACAAGTGGCGGGGAGGGCGCGCCTTGCTAACAACGTTGATTTTGATGTCGATTCTGACATTGATTGGGCGTCTGATCTAGTCTCAGTCTGCTCAGGAGGGGACCGCTATGGCACCGCAGGGAATCGGACAACTACGCCAGGCTGACGAGAGCCTCAGCCATCAGATCGTCGACACCTTCGACAGGGTCTCGGAGTCCGATCGAGCCTGGACCGAGAAGATCTGGGGCTCGTTCTCCTCGGTCGATGGCAGCCTCCAGATCAGCTTCGGACTGGGCAAGTACCACAACCGCGGCATCATCGACGGCTTCGGAGGGATCTCCCGTGGCCCCGAGCAGTGGACGGTGCGCGCCAGTCGAGAGCTCAGATCGGCTCCCGAGGAGACAACCGTCGGGCCTCTCCGCTACGAGGTCCTCGAACCGCTCAAGGCCATCCGCTACGTGCTTGAGCCCAACGACGTCCAGCCGATCTCCTTCGACCTCACGCTCGCCGGCGTCACGCCTCCGTTCTTCGAGGATCGCAACCACGTCCGCGATCCACGAACCGGTCGTGTCGAGGTCGACGTCATCCGCTACCACCAAGGCGGCTGGGCCTCGGGCTCAGTCACCATCGACGGCGAGACCACTTCCTTTGGCAACGAGGAGTGGTTCGGGTTCCGTGATCACTCCTGGGGCGTTCGCCACAGCGTGGGAGAGCCGCCGAGCGACACCATCGGGGCTGACGCTTCGCAGCGCAAGCCAGGCAAGGGCAACATGAAGTGGTCCCCTTGCTTCTTTCGTCGAGCCGATGGGAGCTACTACGAGACAGCGCTGTTCATCAGCTCCTCGTGGCAGGACTTCAGCTCGGCCTACCTCAACGAAGAGGACCGAGAGCAGATCAAGGTGAGCTCGATCGAGTCAAAGATTGAGTACGACCCACGCACGCGCTACGTGCGAGGCGGTGAGATGCACCTCAGACTGGCGTCCGGGGAGACGAGGACCATCGAGGTGGAGACACTCGGAGACTCTGGCTTCTTCTTGCGAACCGCCGGCTACGGAGCGTGGGCGGGCGCGATCCACGGAAGCTGGCGTGGTCCGTTGCACCTCGACGGCGAGTACATCGCTGACTGCTGGGCCGATGAGTACTTGGGCGTCCTCGGTCAGTTCCGCGACACCCCGGTGCGAGTTCGCGAGGGCGATGCCGTTGGCTATGGCGTGATGGAGAGCATCATCTCTGGCGCCTGGCCCGAGCTGGGATTGACCGAGGAGTCCGATCACTTTGTCTCCTACTCCTAGAGAGAGCGGTCGGGCCTCCTCGGGTGCTGGGGACGCGTGAGCGGGGAGACGAACCAGCCCCTCAGCGCGGCTGGGGTGTGTCCAACAAGAGAAGGAAGCGACCGATGAAGACGAGCGGAGCGGTCCTGTGGGGTATCGAGCAGCCTTGGTCTGTTGAGGAGATCGAGGTCAAGCCTCCTGCAACAGGCGAAGCTCTTATCGAGTGGAAGGCCGCTGGCCTGTGCCACTCAGAGGAGCACTACGTCACCGGCGACGTGATCCTCCCCGAGGACATGGCGATCGCCTCAGGGACCCCCAGCCCCTTCCCCCTTCTCGGTGGGCACGAGGGAGCCGGTGTGGTGCTCGAGGTAGGAGGCGGCGTCACCTCGGTCGAACCCGGGGATCTCATCGCGTCGTCGTTTATGCCCTCGTGCGGACGGTGTCGCTTCTGCGTCACTGGCCACCAGGTGCTGTGCCAGCAGGGTGCCCGTCTCATGGTGACCGGCCAGATCAACGACGATGTCGTTCGCCACTTCTGTCGTGGCGAGGCGCTCAACCTCTATTCGAAGTGCGGAACCTTCTCACGCCATTCGGTGCTCTCGGAGCAGTCGATCGTCAAGGTCGATCCGAGCCTTCCCCCTGCGGTGGCGGCACTCGTCTCGTGCGGGGTCGCCACCGGCTGGGGATCCGCCGTCAACGCCGCCGAGGCCGCACCAGGAGAGATCGTTGTCGTCGTGGGCTGCGGCGGGGTGGGCATGAACGCTGTCCAAGGCGCGGCGATGGCCGGTGCCAAGGTGGTCGTGGCTGTCGATCCCGTGGCGTTCAAGAGAGACGAGGCACTGAAGTTCGGTGCAACCATGAGCTTCGACTCGATGGCCACGGCCATCGACGAGATCAGGTCGATGACCAACGGCTTGATGGCTGACAAGGTCATCTTGGTCCCGAGCGTGCTCTATGGCGATCTGATGGCAGAAGCGATGACGCTCACTCGCAAGGGAGGGACCTGTGTCGTCACCGGCGTCGCCCCCCTCTTGCAGACGGGTTGTTCGATCAACCTGTGGCAGCTGGCGATGATGTCCAAGACCGTCAGGGGATCGCTCTTCGGCTCTGGCAACCCTCGCTTCGACATCCCGAATCTGCTCTCGATGTACCGGGCGGGTCTGCTCAAGATCGAGGAGCTCATCACCTCGACCTACAACCTCGAGGACATCAACCAGGGCTATGACGACATGCGCGAGGGAAAGAACCTACGCGGCGTCATCATCTACGACTAGCGCACCAACGCGTTGGAGCGGGCACAGGCGACGGGAGCAAGCGGTGGAGGAGCCCACATGACGACAGACGCTGCGGACCAGCGTCCGCTGTCGTCGATCAGGATCTGCGATCTGAGCGGACAGCTGGCGGGGGCCGGGGCGACGCGCCTTCTGGCCGCCCTCGGTGCCGAGGTGATCCGTGTCGAAGACCCCTCCAACGACGGCTCGTGGGACCTGCTGCGCGTCGCCGGTCCTTTCCCTGAAGGGAAGGTGGGAACCAACCGGAGCGCCGCATTCAACAACCACAACGTGGGCAAGCTGGGCGTCACGCTGAACCTGCGCACCGAGGAGGGCAGAGAGCTTCTCCGAGAGCTGATCGCCACCTCCGATGTCGTCACCGAGAACTTCGCAGCCGGCGTCTTCGAGAGATTGGGGTTCCCCTTCGACGTGCTCCAGGCTCTCAAGCCCGACGTCATCTACGTGTCCCACAACGGCTTCGGCTCGACGGGCCCCTACGCCCACTTCAAATCATGGGGCCCGATCGTCCAAGCCTTTGCCGGCCTCACCAGCCTCAGTCGACTCCCACAGATGGAGCCAGCTGGCTGGGGCTACTCCTACATGGATCACCTCGGGGCGTGGTACATGGCAGTCGCGATCCTCGCGGCGCTCCACCACAGGGCACGGACGGGAGAGGGGCAGGCCATCGATCTTGCTGGCACTGAGGCTGGGGCAAACCTCCTCGGGCCCTACTTCCTGGACGCCACGGTGAATGATCGCTCTCTCAGCAAGGATCCAGGCTGGAGCTCAAATCGGTCGATCTCACCGTCCATGGCGCCCCACGGGATCTTCCCCACCTCTCACGAGGATCGGTGGGTGTCCTTGGCCGTGAGGAGCGACGAAGAATGGAGCCGCCTTGCGAGCGTCTTCGATGAGCCGTGGTCCGCGGATGAGCGCTTCGGCTCGTTGCCAGGCCGGCTGGGCGCTGTTGAGGAGCTCGAGGCTCAGATCCGGGTGTGGTGCTCGCTCAGAGCCCCTGAGGAGATCGCCGGCCGCGCTGCGTGAAGCCCTCGTTGCTGTGGCAGTGGTGGCGTCTCCCGAAGAACGGATCGACTTCGATGAGGGCAACGACGCCTTTGGCCTCTGGCCGGAGGCCGTCCACAGTGAGCTCGGCCGCTTGCGGGTTGAAGGGCTTCCGTTCCATCTCTCGACGGGAGATTGGGAGATCACCCGCGGGGCCCCGTGCCTCGGTGAGCACAACGACCTCGTCATAGGCGGTCTTCTCGGCCATAGTCCTGACGAGATCGACGCCTGGCGAGCGAGAGGCGTGCTGTGAGCGCACCGACCCAACACCTCCACGACGCGCTTGAGGGTCTGCGGGTCGTCGAGCTTGCAGGCGAATGGTCACCCATGGCCGGCAAGATCCTCGCGGATCTCGGCGCCGAGGTCGTCGTGGTGGAGCCCTTGGGCGGTCACCCGACGAGGTCGTGGGGTCCCTTCTTCGGCGACGAACCATCGCCTGACGCCAGCCTGTGGTGGTGGGCCTTCCACACGTCGAAGAAGGCCGTGCAGCTCGATCTCACCAGCTCAGAGGGGCGAGACGCGTTCCTGATCCTTCTTCAGGGAGCCGACGTCCTGCTCGACTCTGAGGTGCCGGGCGACCTCGACGCACTCGGGCTTGGCGAAGAGACCTTGCGGGGCGCTCGACCAGATCTCATCTGGACGACGGTCTCGACCTTCGGGCTGGCCGACCCGCGCTCCGCCCTTCCGGCCACCGACCTGACACTCCTCTCTGGGGCAGGGCCCGTGTGGATGTGCGGCTATGACGATCACAGCCTCCCGCCGGTACGAGGTGAGGGAAGCCAAGCGGTAAACGTCGCCGGTCTCCACGCGGCTATAGCGACCATGACCGCCCTCTTCGACCGTGCGCGCCACAAGGAGGGGCGCCGGATCGACGTCAGCGTGCACGCAGCCCTCAACGTGGCCACCGAGGGCGCTCCCTATGAGTGGATCGCCATGCACCACACGCTGTACCGCCAGACGAGCCGCCACGCATCGGCGACGCCCACGATGCCGGTGCAGGTGCAGTCCTCTGACGGGAACTTCGTGAGCACCGGTTTTCCGCCGCGTCACCCGCGTGAGGTCACAGCCCTGCTCGGCTGGCTCGGAGACTGCGACCTCGGCGACAGCGCAGAGGCTGTGCTCCTGGGGATGGCTGAAGCGCAGGGAGGGATCGATTTCACGGCTCTCAAGACCGACCCACTCCAGGCCGAGATGCTCGCCGCCGGTCGCCAGGGACTTCGCCTGATCGCCGCCAGAATGCCTGCGACCGAGTTCTTCGTGGAGGGCCAACGACGGGGGTTGGCGGTAGCGGTGATCAACTCTCCCGCGTCAATGCTCGAGGATCCGCATGTGGTCGAGCGCCATGCGTGGACAGACGTCGAGCACGAAGACCTCGGCCGGACCTTCCGGTACCCCCCGGCCCCCTTCCGCACCAACGGCTCTCCCTACCGGATTCGATCCCGAGCTCCAAAGGTGGGCGAACACGACGCACAGCTCCGTGAAGGTCATCTCTTCATCACGCCCGACGATGCTGAGCAGCCTTAGGTCCAACGAAGACGCGAACGTCCACTCAATCGAAAGAAAGCAGGGGGAGAATGACCGACACGCAGAGTTCAATGAAGCGCCTCACTGATGATCTTGTCTTTGGTGAGGGTCCTCGCTGGCGCGAGGATCGGCTTTGGTTCTCAGATATGCATGGTGAAGCCGTGTGGACCGTCGACCTGGCGGGTCACCGGGAGAAGATCCTGGACCTCCCAGGGCGTCGACCGTCGGGACTCGGGTTCCTTCCCGATGGAGACCTTCTGATCGTGTCGATGCTCGATCGCCAAATCCTTCGGCTGAGCGGTTCAGTGCTCTCCCTGCACGCCGACCTGAGCGACAAGGTGGCCGTCGGTATCAATGACATGGTCGTCGACACCCAAGGAAGGGCGTACGTCGGTTCGTTCCCGCCGCCCGCCACCCCTGCGGGCGTGATCGTCCTCGTCGATCCGGACGGGACCTCCCGGATTGCGAGTGACGAGGTCACCCTCCCGAACGGTGCGGTGATCACGCCTGACGGCGCGAGCCTCATCGTTGCTGAGTCTCTCGGTCGATGCCTCACCTCGTTCGATATCGCAACCGATGGATCACTCAGCAACCGCAAGATGTTCGCGGACCTCCCAGGCTTTGGCCCCGATGGGATCTGCCTCGACGAAGAGGGAGCGATCTGGGCGGCGATGCCACTCGCCCGCGGGTTCTTGAGAATCCGACCCGGTGGCCAAGTCACCGAGATGATCTCCCTCGAAGGAAGGATGGCGATCGCGTGCGCCCTTGGTGGGCCCGACCGGCGGTCCCTGTTCCTCCTCACGGCGCTCGAACATGCCCCCTCCCTCTTGGAGGGGACCCGAGAGGCACGTATCGATGTCGGTCGGGTCACCGTCCCCGGCGCTGGCATCCCCTAACTCCAGGCGAGGGAGAGAACCCTCACCGCTCCGAGAGCGATGGGGTCTCCGGCCAGGGGGCGTGGTGCGTGCGGAACGTGCGCCCTCACTCCCCCAAGGCGTCGTCGAGCTTCTCAAGCGTCTTGTCCATGGCCTTGATCATGTAGTTGCGAGTCCGCTCTTTTTCGAGGTTCTTCCTCGCTCGAGGCGCTTCGAGCGAAGGATCCCAGGTCTCGCGGACAAGCGTGGCGCCGCCGTCGGGCAGCAGCTCGTAGCTCCAGACGCGACCTCCACCCCATCTCGCGATCCACCTGATCGTCGAAAAGGTCTGCCAGGCGATGCTTCGGTTCTCCTCGAACTCGACGACGGTGCTCTTCGTCGAATACGGGATGAACATCTTCATCGACATGACGAAGGTCGAGCCAAGCTCCAGTCGCGAAGGTCCCGACCTCTGCCGCCGCACCGCACCCGATCCATCGATCTCATGATGCCTAGAGGGGTGCGCTAAGAGTTCGAAGATCGTCTCAGCACGGGCGATGATCAATCGCTCGACCGTCACCTTGGAGGGATTCTCATCGTGCATAGGGGCTTTCCCTTCCGTTGACAAATTGACTGAGCAAAGGACCCAACGACGTCAGCGCCGCACCGTGACGCAGAGACCGCGACGCGGGTCAGCCACCCAGTGCCCCGGCCACAGACTGTTGCGCCCAGAAGCCACCATCGACTGCGAGATCTGCACCATTGACGTAGGAGGCGCTGTCGCTGTTGAGGAACAAGAGAGGGCCGGCTTGCTCTCGAGGTGTCGACCGGCGTCCGCATGGCTGCTCCGAGGCGGCGATTGCTTCCGGCCCATACGCTTCCTCAATCGCCTCGAGCATTGGCGTCTGCACCGCACCTGGGGACGACGTGTTGATCCGGATCCCGCGTGTGATCAGCACGGCGGACATCTGCATCGTCCAGACATTGAGCGCCTCCTTGCCGAAGGCATAGGGATGACCGGCTGCCCGCTTGTTCTTCTCAAACCAGTCGAGACCGCCCTTGAAGGTTGAGGTCGCAACGAACTCCTGGATCAGCTCGCGCTTGCGCCGCCAGGCAATGCCACCATCAGACGACGTGCTCGCGATCGCGGCACCAGACGACATTCGCTCGAGCATCAGATCAGTCAAGTACCGCAGTCCAAGGAAGTTCACCGCCAGAATCTCGCTCGCGGGAGCCATCGGTGGTGCGCCTGCGCAGTTGAAGAGAGCGTCCACCTCTTCGTCGATCCCTCGCACCGCCGACGCAATCGTCTCCGGATCGCTCAAATCAACGAAGCTGAAAGAGGTGCCCTCGATGGACGGCTCGGAGAGCCCGAGGGTGTGAACGTTCGCGCCGAGATCGACAAGTGACGTGGCCACCGCTTCGCCGATGCCCGAGCTCGACCCGGTGACGACCACGCACTTGTTCTGGTAGTCAGGAAATGTCACCGAGTTCTCCTCGTTCATAGGGTTGAAGTCGCCTCGACGTGGCGACCAAGGTCTGTGTGAGCAAGAGCGACCCACCACCGGCTGCTTGGTCCTCCTCTTGGGGTGCCAGCACGGTGAACGTCACAGTGACGCTCCCTCAGTGCCGAGCATCGAAGTCCACAGCTAGGTCAGCGACCACCTCAGCAGCGCGCTCGCCGAGATGCGTGTGGTCAACGAGCAAGGCGAGTCCATTGCTCGTAGCGATGTCCTCCCACTCCCTCCGAAGCACGTGACGCTGAACTTGAGCCTTCACGACCGGACCGATCTTGGCGGTGTAGGGGGATGGGGAATGATCAGGCGGGAGCAACGCAGCCAAGCGCTCGTAGAGGGGCAAACACTCCACGCCAAACTCAAGAGCAACTTCACGAAGGGCAGCGTTGTACCTCGAGATGCACGCATTCGTTGGGCTCGCCAGGTCTTCGCCAGTCATCGGAATCTCAAGAACCGCAAGCTGCGCATGCGTCTCGGTCTGGAGACGACGGAAGATCTCAGCAACATTCTCGAGGTACCAGGTCAAAGTGGGCTCTCGCCGAACGCCCTTTAGTCGCAGGAGGAATCTAGCGAGCGGTGAAAATGACAAGGCCGCCACGTCGTTGGTCCCCACCAACAGCACGACGGTGTCGGGGTCGCACTGGATCACCGCATCGAGTCGCTGCAGCACGTTCCACGACAGATCGCCAGCGACGCCCGCATTGACAACTTGGGTGCCCTGCCCGCCGACCCTCTCTCGCACCTTTGCAACCCAGTCTGCGCTCCCAACGCCTTCGGTGATGCTGTCGCCCACGCACAGCAGAACCTTGGTGGTGTCGGGGGCTCTCCCATCACGTAGGAAACCCTTCAAAGTGCCCCGCCGACTGTGCCTATCCACGGCTCGTCCACGCAACCTTCATCGGAGCGCCGCCCCGCGGCAGGGAGATCAAGGAGGAGAGGCGGGACCCATCGGTCTCAGTCGTCTGGCGTGCCCGCCAGCTTGCACGCGAGCTCAACCTCGACCACCGGGTCGGGCAATCACACAGACGTACGAGCTGGACCTCATGCTCAGAGCCCGCGCTCCATCACCTCAAGCAGGTGGCCTTCGGGGTCAGCGAAGTGCGCGATCCGCATCTGCTTCTCACCCACCGTGATGCTCGTGATGGACTCGACGATGTCCCCGCCTGCTTGAAGCACCCTTTTCTGGAGGTCTTCGAGGTCATGGGTGTCAAAGGCCACTATCCCATTCCCGCCCACGAGCAACGGCTCGCCGAGGAACGTCAAGAGCACGAGGTCTAACGCTCCTGCCGACGTGCGCAGGATGACCTCTTTGATGGGCCGACCGGCGATGGAGCCGTCGAGCGACTCGGTCGTGTCGTAGCCGCACACTGCCTGGTAGAACTCGACCTCTCGGGGGAGATCTCGCACCACCAGCTTCGCGAAGGCAAAGACGGCTCGTTGAGTCACTTGGCCCATCTCCCTTCTTCTCTCCACCATCAGCTCGAACCTTCGACGTTCATCAACGTCACGTCAGGACGGGACGCTCCGAAGGGTGTCCGGCGCGGCGACGTCAGACCACTCGACCAGCCCGAGACCTGCGTCGCTCTGACCTCAGCGCGATACCGCCGAAACCGGCTCCCGAACAGACGAACCTGGACTGACGATGGCACCTGGAAATCGCCCGGTGACATCACCGTGATCAAAGGTCGCCACCCCATTGACCAAGGTCAGACGCATTGGGGCCGGCGCCCTCGTGTAGCGATAGGTGAGGCCACCTGTGCCGTCGGGCACGTCCCAGACTTTCTCTTCCGGTCGCCGTTCGATCTCGCTCAGGTCAAAGACGGTGATGTCAGCAGGACGACCTTCGGCGAGGACGCCTCGGTCTTCGAGCCCGAGGTAGTTCGCCACCTTTCCGGTGAGTACGTGCACGGCCTCTTCGATGGTCAGGACCTGTCGATCACGCACGTAGTCAGTGAGGAGAAGGATGTTGTCACCAGCGCCACAGAAGAGCTGTCCGTGAGCACCAGCGTCTGAGACATTCCCCACCGACCGCGGATCTCTCAAGAGTCGAAGCACCACGTCCTCATCAACCTCAAGCGAGCGCTTCAGGACCAGGGAACCCACGCCATTGGTGATCAAGTACTCGGCAAGGGCATCTGAGGGATGGTCAATCCCCGTCGCGCTCATGTAGTCGGCGAGCGTGATTCCCGTCTCGGTATAGCCAGTCTCGCTCTCGCGGAACGTCAGAGCTGCTGGGTCATTGAGATACGAGTGAGGCAGCTGGTTGTCCCACGACTTCCGAGCTCGATCTCGCCAGTCAGGATCGGCCAGCATCGCCAGCTTCTCGACCTCGTCGTGTGAGTTCACCATCTCCTGCCAGACGGGATTTCCGTTTTGGCTGAACACCAGACTCGAGACAAAGTTCATCATCGAGGTCGGCGAGACGTGATGGAAGCCTGTCCAGAAGTCGCGACCCTCTGCCTTGAAGCGCTCGTGCAACGCGTCGAGCTCGGGGCGGATTGCAGCCTGGAACTTGAAAGCTGGGACGCCGACCCACTGCATCCGAACGTTGGTCTCGACGGCGATTGCGCCCAATCTCTCCACCGTCACAGCCGCTGTGTTTCTCATGAAGATGTCCGTGATGACCTCGAAGGTCGCACCGACGTGACGACCAACCACTGCGAGCAGGGCGCGCAGCTCCGCATCATCGGCCAGCTGACTCGGCAGCGGCCGCTCATGTCGGTCATAGTCGAAGAAGTTCGTCGAGAGACCCATGGCCCCGGCTCCCAGCGCGTCATCGAGAAGCTCGGCCATCTCTTCAGACTCTGCTGACGTCGCAGTGCGCTCCCAGGCCTCCTGGCCCATCACGGCGAGACGCAGCGCGATGTGCCCGCAGTAGGCGCCGAAATTGACGGGCGTCTTCACCTTGCTCTCCATGGAGGCTCGGTATTCGCTCCACTTCTTCCAATCCCACGGAAGGACGTCTCGCTGAGGCGCTTCAGGGATGTCCTCGAAGTAGTTGAAGATGTCGATCATCTCGTTCCGGACTGCTGGGTCAGCGTGCGCGGGAGCCGCCGAGAACCCGCAGTTGCCATTGATAGACGTCGTGACGCCGTAGGAGCTGAGAGGTTCCATCAGAGGCGCCCACCAGACGCCCGCGTCCCAGTGGTTGTGCTGCTCGATGAAGCCCGGCGTCACGTAGCAGCCTGAAGCGTCGATCAACCGCTCTCGGCCCTCTTGTTCCAGCGTCGGCGCGATCTCGTCGATCTGACCGTGCCGAACCCGCAGGTCTCCCCGATAGGCCGGAGCACAAGTTCCGTCGACGATCGTGCCGTTCTTGATTAGGTACTGGACTTCCATTGGACCCCCATCCGTTCAACGCCAACGTTGATTCATACCTGATCTGCCACGCGACTGGCTCCGACGGAGCGTCGACCTCGCAGCTCCGGGTGTCGGCGAGTATCCCAGTTACACTACGCGACGAGGCGGCGTCAGACCACGTCGCCTATGGGTGTTCCTCGTCAGGGCCTTGAGACGCGAAACGGGTGAGCAGACGATCGCCACGTAGCCAGCTGCTGGCGTGGGAGGGCTCGGAGAGATTGCCCGTGGCATGGCACATGAATCGCCGGCTTGTGCGCGTGTTCCTTCTCTTCACACGTGCACAGGGAGTTTTGCGAAGCCACGCACCGTTGAGGTGTGGACCATCTCGGCGCTGTCTCTCTCAACACTCCACGTCGGGTATCGCTTGAGGAGCTCTCGAAGCGCGACCTTCGCCTCCATCCGTGCCAGCGCCGCACCCACGCAGAAGTGGGCCCCGTAACCGAACGACAGGTGGCGATCGACGTCTCGCGTCACGTCAAACACGTCGGGCTGGGCAAAATGTCGCTCGTCACGGTTGCCCGAGCCATTCAGCATCAAGAGCTTGGAGCCAGCAGGGATGAGCTGGCCGTGGAACTTGACGTCAGCCGTCACGAAGCGACCGTTGACGGGTGAGGGAGCTTCGAACCGCAGGGTTTCTTCAATGGCGTTCGGTATGAGCGCGGGCTCGGCCACCAGCTTCGCCCGCTCGGCAGGAAATTGGTCCAGCAGAGAGCCAGCCCAGCCGAGCAGCCGGGCCACGGTCTCTGTCCCGGCGGCAGAGAGAAGTAGCACGAAGGAGTAGATCTCGGCGTCGTTGAGCTTGCGCAGCCGGCCCCCCTCGTCGAGATCTGTGGTCGCGAGGACCGACATCAGATCGTCCTGAGGTGCCAGTCTCCGCTCTTCGATCAGTGCAGGCAGGATTTGGAACAGTGCACTCATCCCCATGGTTCCCGAGACGTCGATGAGATCATCGGCAGAGTCGAGGCCGCCAGCTTGGTTCGAGGCGATCTGCTCGCCATCAGTGGCAACGGTCAGCGAGGCGTCAACGCCTCGTCGCCACTCTTCCTCGAACCCCTCCGGAAAGCCGAGCAGGGCGAGGATGACGGTCGGTGGGATGATGCCGCCGTAGTCCTCGACGAAGTCGAAGCGGTGTTGGCCGTCGAGCTTGTCGAGGAGTGAGTTCGCCAGCCTCGTCACCCGATCTTCGAGCGCCGCCATCGTGCGAAGGGAGAAGGCCCGACTCACCACTTTCCTGTGCCACGTGTGTTGAGGAGGGTCCATGTAGATCATCATCGTCTCGGAGAGGCCACTCATCTCAGGTCCGAGCGACTCGAGTGACGTTGAGTGCGTTGAGGTGAACATCTCGGTGTCGACGGTCGCAGCGAGCACGTCGTCGTAGCGGCTCAGCGCGTAGAACTCGTACTTCTCGTTCCAGTACACCGGTGCTTCGTCTCGAAGGCGACGCCAGATCCGCTGCGCGTCGAGATCCACGTCGAAGTCGAAGGGGTCATAGTAGAGATCACCGTGGTGTTCAGTGTCGGTGGACATTCCCGTCCTTTCTGCTCCAGCAGCCTTGACCGAATCAGATGGCCCTTGTGATCTCTTCGGCGTTCTGGAACATGATTTGCTTCTGATCCTCGATGGAGAATGACGCGACGTTCTCTAGGAAGTCCTCCGGAGCCGGAAAGCCTTCCCCGTGAGGCCAGTCGGACCCGAAGAGGATGCGGTCAACCGGCATATGGCGAGCCAGTTCAAGCACGTCCTCTTCGACGAACGGCGCCACCCAGCAGTGTTCGAGGAACTGATCTCTTGGATTCGACTTGTAGCGGCCGCCGTGGCCCAGGTACTCCAGCGCTTGGAGGAGGGAGGGCACCCAAGCGCAGCCGTTCTCGATGTATGCCACCTTGAGCGTGGGGAACCTTTCAAAGAGCCGATGCGCCACGAGCACGTAGGCGAAGTCATGCACGATGCGGTTCTTGATCAGTCCCGAGAACGAGGACATCTGTCCGAGGTGGTTCGTGTCAGGAGGTGCGACCTCTCCCATGTGCGCCTCTCCCCAGACGTCGTCCATCGAGTCGTAGATGCCCGCATAAGTCAGATCGGATCCATCGTGCGTCGCCACCACCACGTTGGCCTCTTGGGCCAGTCCCCAGAACTGATCGAAAATCGGGTCGGCCGGGGACCGCATCCCCTCCTTGGTCACAGCAGAGCCATGTCGAATGTTCACGACACGCGCACCATGTTCCACGCACCACTTGAGCTCGGCGAAGGTGGACTCTGGATCACACATGGTGAGGTAGGGCACACCGAAGATCCTGTCTCGATAGGCGAAGCCCCACTGCTCCTCGAGCCATCGATTGAACGCTTGGTAAGAGCCGATCGCCGCCTCGATGTCAGTGTGAAGCAGCGGCTCGATGACGACACCCTGAGAAGGGAACAACCACGCTGCATCAAGGCCTTGCTCATCCATCACCTGCAGGCGAGCGTCTCGCTCGAACCACTCCGGATGTTCTGACGGTTTCTCCGTGAACTCGGCCTCAAAGGCTTCTCGTGAGGTGCCCCCCTTGAAGTAATCCATGAAGGCACCGGGCTTAGGCCTAGGCGTCACGTCTGAGGGACCATGGAGCCACTCAATGGGTTGTCCATCGATGACGTAGCACGTGGCGCCATCAATGACTTTGACCTGGACGCCGCGGTCCTTGAACTTCGGATCGCGATGGCGAGTGAAGGCGTCGCTCGTCTCCCAATAGTGGTTGTCGGCATCGAACATCGCAGGCAGGGCGGAACCGGTCATCTCGACCTCCTTCCTTGTCGTCAGGCTGCTGTCCCATGGCGGAGCAGCAGGCCCGGGGTCTCATCGGTGCACTTTCCGTCGATGAACGTGGTCTTGCCGTTCACGATGACTCGGTCGTAGCCGGTGGCCTTCTGCACGAGTCGCCATTCGTCAGCTGGGTAGTCAAACAGCCGTTCTTGGGGCAGCGCATCGACCACGTCGGGGTCGTAAATGATCACGTCAGCCGGCATCCCCTCAGCCAGGTGGCCACGGTCTCGGAGTCCCACCGCCTGAGCCGGGTACGCCGAGAGGCGCCAGTGCGCCTCTTCGAGCGACATGATCTGGTGCTTGCGGACCCAATGGGCTAGAAGCTCTGTCGCGAAGCGCGCCGTGGTGACGAACTTGGTGTGCGCCCCTCCGTCGCTAATCCCCGGCAGCGCCACCGAACAGGACGCCACCTCCTTGACGGCCTTCGGATCCATCTCGATCATGGTGGTGCCGAACCCCACGTTGAGCTGGCCCAAGACCGCGACATCGAGCATGGCGTCAAGTGGGTGCTTGCCCTCTCGCTCAGCAATCTCACCGATCGTGAAACCCTCGTAGCGCTCCTTGAGCTCCAACGCGTTCGGAGCGTCGCTCGTGATCCAGTTGACCGTAATCTCGTTGATCGGATAGCCAACGGGCCCGAAGCCTTCTCCAAGCATGTCGATGACTTCCCTGAGAGCAGGTCTCCGTTCGGCGTCTGCGAACTTCGCGATCTTCTCCTCGAGTGTGCCGAGACAGACTTCCTTCCAGGCCGGGAAGAGATCCATCAGGTTGTAGTTCTCAAGCACGATCTCTGACTGAAACCGGACGATCTGTGCCGAGGCAAAGACGCGCAGCCCTTCTTCCAGGTTGAGTTCCTCGAGGCGGGCGATGGTGGCGAGGTGGGGAAACTGGGACTCTCCGTGTTGGCTCACCGAGCCAGTGGGGGCGAGTGCGTTCCAGATGATGGGTCGACCGCTCTCCCGTGCGATCAACGCCGCCGTCTCAAGCTGACCGGTGATCTGCGTCGTGCCCCGGCCCAGCCTCCTAAGTGCGCGAGAGAACGCGATGATCTCTCGTTCCGTCATCATGTCGGTGACCATCGGAGAGCCGTCAAAGTCGAGCTGCACGTTGTAGAGGTCACCAGCGATCTGCGAGCTCCAGCCGCAGCCCCCGGCCTCCATCGACTCGACCAGGAGCTCACACATCGCTTCGAGCTCAGCGTCCGAAGCCCGATCCGCCTTTGCCTTGTCGACGCCGACCACGTACGCGTAGAGAGGCGCCAGGGGTACGAGCGCCATGGCGTTCACGCCCTTCGGAATGCGATCGATGCTGTCGAGGAACTCGGGGAAGGTTTCCCAGTCCCACGGCATGCCGGCCCGCATGGTCTTGATCGGAACAGCCTCGTTGCGCGAGAGGCTGAGCATCGCTCGGTCTTGTTCTTCCTCTCTGCACGGAGCAAAGCCGAAGCCGCAGTTGCCGAGGACGACTGTGGTGACGCCGTGCCAGCTCGACATCGTGCACCACGGATCCCAGAAGATCTGGCTGTCGTAGTGAGTGTGGATGTCCACAACCCCCGGAGCGACGATCTTGCCTGTGGCGTCGACCATCTCATCGCCCTCAGAGGCATCGATCACCCCGATCTGTGTGATGAAGCCGTCCTTGACCCCGACGTCTGCCTTGAATCGGGGCGTGCGCAATCCATCGATGATGGTTCCCCCCTTGATCACCAAGTCATACTTGGCCATCGCTCACCCCCTTCTTGAGACACATCCCACAAGCACTACGCAACCTTGAGAGCCTCGGCCAGATTGCCGCCCATGATCCTGCGGACTTCGTCTTCCGAGAAGCTGCCCTCTAGCTCGTCGGCATAGGTCACAGGATCGGCGAGGCCCTCCGGATGCGGAAAGTCTGAGCCAAAGACGACCCGGTCAGTCCCCACCGCCTTGATGAGGCCCACTGGGTCCTCTTCGAAGAAGGGGTGCACCCAGATGTTGCGGTGCAGAACCTCGACGGGATCTTCAAGGAAGCCCGCTGGATGCTTTGCATACACCTGGCCCAGAGCCTCCATGAGCGGAATGACCCAGCTCGAGCCATTTTCGACGGGGAGGATTCGGAGCTTCGGGTGCCTCGAGAGCATCCCATGAGTGATCGCCGAACTCATGGCGTCGAAGATGCCTCGGCTCGTGGCGTGTGCGACTGCTTGGAAGAGCGATCCTCCAGAGAACGGAAGCATCTCGTCGAAGTGCCCTTCCCACTGGTTGTAGTAACGGGTCATGCCGTCGTCAGAAGCGTGCATGCCGACCGTGATGTCATACTCCTCAACCCTGCTCCAGAAGGCGTCGAACTCCGGCAGAGCGAAGGACCGGTACCCACGCAGACTTGGAACGGGCGCGGGACGCACGAGGATGATCTTCGCTCCTCGCTCAGCCAGCCAGTCGAGCTTCCCGGATGGCCTCGTCGACGATGGGAAGCGTGATGACGGGTGCTGCGTAGATGCGATCCTCGTAGTTAAACGTCCACTCTTCATGCATCCATTGGTTAAACGAGTGGATGACCGCGTGGGTGGCCTCAGGATCACTGGCGAGTCGCTCTTCGAGGACACTTGCCAAGGTGGGCCACATGATGGCCCGATCGACACCTTGCTCATCCATCAACGCGAGGCGAGGTTCTGGCCGGAAGAAAGCATCCGGCGCTGTGATGGCCTTACCCAAGATCTCGCGTCGAGACTTACCCTCCGGGTTTCCATTCTTGAAGTACTCAGCTTGGGCGCCCGGGGCCGCCACCTTGACGAAGGTGGGGTTTGGTATGTATTCGGAGATCTGGCCCTTGATGGCGAGCTTGTCTCTGCCGTTGACCTGCACGTACTTGATCACCTCCTTGTACGGGTCAGGCAGGTAGCGCGTGAAAGCATCTTTCTGCTCGTACATGTGGTTGTCGGCATCAAAGACCGGGTAATTGAGACGGTGATTCATGACTCCCCCAATGGCTTGCGGTTTGGATTCTTGACGGTATGACTCATCGTGAACTCCTCGGGTTGCGATCTCAACTTGCGACCAGCGACCTGAGGACAGAGCCTCGATCCTGGTCGTGGATGCGGCCGTGGCTTGGCCGCAAATCTGTGCTGTATCCCACGAGCGAGTAGGGCGTTCCACACTGGGGCTTAGATCTTTGGCGCCGTGAACGAGGTGCTGCCTGGGATCAAGGGGTAGCAGGAGGGGTTGCTCGACGTCGCCTTGAAGCCCGACGGCTTGGCCACTTCTGTCCAACCACATTGCAAATGGGTGTTGTACCCAAAGTTGACCTTGTAGTTCAGCGTGACCGGCAAAATGCCATTTGCGTTGTAGCTCGTCGTGTTGCGGAGGGCCTTCATCACGCTCGCAGCAGTCGGGTTGGCCCCTCCCTGACCAAGTCCGAGGATCATCAGATCTGCGCCGGTGTACGCCTCATTTTGGCCATAATCTGGGAAGTCGGAGCCAGTGAAGTGGCCATACTTCTTGAAGGCAGCCTGCATGGCGGTCACGCCCGCGTTGGGCGTCACGTTCCAAGGGCGCATGCCCGTGCCGAAGTTCACCCCTTGCACAGCGTTCCAGACATTCGACTTCACCAGGCTTGACTCGTAGCCAGTGGCAAAGGAGACGACCTTCGGGAAGACGCCGTTCTGCTTCAGGGACGTAAGCAGTGCGATGTTCGAGTTGACGTCCATCAGCGATACGAGCGCGTCTATACCGGCTGACTTCCCAGCCAATGCTTCAGCCCCGAAGGACTCCGTCCCAAAAGGTACTGAGGTGTCCATGACGCCCACCTTCAACCCGGCGGCCAGGGCCGACTTGGAGATGCCGTAGGTGGCGTGCACTGAGCTGGGCGAGATCCCGTACCCGTACGTGCCGAGCACTTTGGCGCCGTCCTTCTTCAAGAGCTCCCCAGTTGACTTCGACCAAGGGACCTTGGGGTCCGTGTTGTTTGCGTCCGCGGGAAACATGTTCGTGTAGGGCTGCATTCCCCATTCGCTCCCATCACCCGCGTTGCCCGTCACCGGGATGCCGGCCTGTTGCGCATACTTCGCCGCAATGAAGAAGAGCGGGGTGTTCGCGACGATGCCGACCACTCCGTCGGAGATCGCCTGCTGCACTGCGATCGTGATCTGCGACGTGCTCGTCTGATCATCGATCACGATCGGGTCGATCTTGTGACCATTGACGCCGCCAGCCGCGTTCTGGGCATCGACTCGCGAAGTGAAGCCCACGATCGAATCGCCGTTCTCGGCAGCATCCGCGCCTGTCAACGACGCTATGAACGCGATCTTGATCGGAGCGCCATTGCCCCCTGCTGTCTTGGTACCCGTCGTTCCGCTGCTCGTCGTTGACGGTGAGCTTGAGGACGAGCCACACGCAGCTGAGACGAGCCCTACCGCCAGCGTTGCCACCACGAGCCCTGAAGTCCTTGGGTTCCACTTCTTCATCTGCCCCCCCGGGTCTGATGGTTACTGCTTGGGACTGTAACTCAGTTACGAACTTGACGTCACTATCGACTTTCGACCGCGCCACGGCAGTGCCATTCGACGCAGCTGTCGTCCGGGCAGCTCAGGGCCAATCGGCGACGAGCACGGCGTCGGATCGGCACGTGAGATACCACCGTTTCGTTCTCTGCTCTCGCCCCTCCACTCGGAGATTCGAGTGGATGGCGAAGGGACGAGTGGCCTGGAGGCCACGTACGAGGGATCTTCCGAAGGAGGTTCTGTGCGATCCCCATCGAAGGCTCCACACTGGTGGTCAGGCGGCGCAACGGTCCGAAGGACGCTGGTACCCCTTGAGGTAGCCGTTCTCCGTCGTCATGTAACCATGTTACGATTCGTGGCACTCGCTCCGGGGGTTGGGGTGGAAGACACCAAGAAGCTCGGGGGGGCACATGTGAAAGGTTCAAGAATCGGCGTCATCGCAGCGTTGGCGGCGTCTGCACTTTGCTTCGCAGCCTGCTCGTCGACGAGCAGCTCATCGACGCCGACCACCACCTCGGAAGGGAACACCTCAACAGCAGCGCCCAACGTCTTTCACATCAAGCCAGCAGCGGCGCTGCCGAAGGTCCAGGGCCCGATCACCGCACCAGGTAAGTCGTCGCTCACGCTGTCGGAGTTTCCCCTGTCCAGTGTCGGCTACAGCCAGTCCGAGTACTTCTTCTCGGGCACGGCAACCTCGTATTCCTCGACGACTCCTCTGACGTCAAACGGGAAGTGGTCTGTGGAGCCCGCGGCGACCGCGCCCTACAAGTCACGCATGGTCATCGCGAGACCATCAGACCCTTCGAAGTTCAGCGGCACCGTGATCGTCGAGTGGCTCAACGTGACGGACCTGCAAGATGCAGCCGTCGATTGGACCTTTGGTCACGATCAGATGATACGGAGCGGAGACGTCTACGTCGGTGTCTCAGCTCAAGTGGCTGGGATCGACCAGGCCAAGACGGTGGACCCGGCGAGATACGGCTCGCTCGATTCCCCCGGAGACAGCTTCTCCTATGACATCTACTCCCAGGCCGCGATGGCGCTTCGCCGAAACACGTCCACGTTGCTGCCTGGCCTCCATCCGAAGGTCTTCATCGCTGACGGTGAGTCGCAATCCGCCTATCGAATGGTCACCTACGTTGATGCTGTCGCACCCGTGGCCCAGGAGTTTGACTCCTACATGATCCACAGCACCGGCTCGGGCGGCAACGTCGCTCCGCTCTCGGCAGCCCCTGAGGCAGACGTCGCCACACCTCCGGCCCTTCAGATCAGAACAGATCTTGGAGTTCCCGTTCTCGAGTTCGAGACCGAGACAGATGTGCTGGGTCCGTTGAACTTCTATCCCGCCACGCAACCAGATAGCTCGCACTACCGCTTGTGGGAGGTAGCAGGCACCTCGCACGCCGACACCTACGAGTCGCTACAAGCCGGCTACGACAACCTGACCTGGCCCTCGGACCTCGCTCAGTTCTCATCGATGAGCTCGCCACCGAGCTCCATCACGGTCGATTCGTTCTCTCTCAACTGCCCAGATGGGTTCAACACCGGCGAGCAGCACTACGTCTTCAACACCGCTCTCAACGACCTCTCCTCGTGGGCAACCACGGGGACCGCGCCGAAATCGATGCCGCGCTTCGACATCGACACGTCCACGAGCCCACCCACGTATCGCTTGGACAAGGTGGGCAACGTCGAGGGAGGGCTCCGGACCCCTGCGGTAGACACACCGGTCGCCCGCTTGTCGGGACTGCCGGCCCCTGGTGGCGGGCAGTTCTGCGAATTCTTCGGGCAGACACATCCCTTGAAGACGAGCGAGCTGGCCAAGCTCTATCCGACCACCTCCTCCTTCAGCTCCCAGTGGAAGGCGTCTGTGTCTCGGGACGAGGCTGCGGGCTACCTCTTGGCGGTGGACGCAGCCAAGCTTGCCGCCAGCCCTGGCACATGAAGCCAAAGAGAGACTGCAAGCAGCACCGTGCCATCAAAGTGCATCGCATGTTGGAGTGGCTCAGCACCGCATGCCGTGATCGGAGTTTCCCTCTCCTTCCTCCCCCGGGGTCACGGTGTGCGGTGCTGAGCCACTCCAAGCCAAGATCGGAGGGGTCCTCGAGCGGAAGAACCGCACCACGAGTGAGGTGGTGCTGACCCAACACAGGCGGATGCCATTCGTTCGCTGCCTCGACCGAGTCCCTGAGATTGAAAAGGAACAACACTGTGCCCTCGGCCATCATCAATGATCTGGAGATCGCCTACGAGCGCGTCGGAGAAGGTCCTCCCCTCCTCTACCTCAACGGGACGGGTGCAACCCTGGCCACCGCGAAGCCCGTTCTGGATCTCCTGGCCGCAGATTTCGAGGTCGTCGCCTTCGACCAACGAGGCATCGGTCTGTCAGAGACCCCTGCTTCCCCCTATGCCATGGCAGATCTCGCGACCGACGCACTCACGCTCGCGGACCATCTCGGCTGGGAGAGCTTTGGCCTCCTCGGTCTCAGCTTCGGCGGCATGGTTGCTCAGGAAGTCGCCGTCACCAGTCCCGAGCGAGTCAGTCGCCTCGCCCTCTTGTGCACCTCGTCAGGAGGGGCGGGAGGTAAGTCTTTCCCCCTCGACACCGTCGGGGATCTGCCTTCGGAAGAGCGTGACGCTCGCCTGCCGCAGATCCTCGATACCCGCTTCACTCCCGAATGGCTCAGCTCTCATGAGCTCGACCGGCTCATCAGCGCCGGGCTGAGGGAGCACTTCTCCCAGAGCAAGGACCCTCACGTGCTGGTCGGAGAGCGTTTGCAGCTCACCGCTCGGAAGGGGCACGACGTCTTCGAGCGCCTGTCAGTGATCAGCTGTCCCACGATGGTCGCCGCTGGACGCTTTGACGGCATCGCTCCGCTCTCCAACAGCGAAGCCATCGCAAACCAGATCCCACACGCCGAGCTCCATGTCTTCGAAGGCGGCCACATGTTCGTGTCGCAAGACCCCGCCGCCCTCCCAGCCGTCGTGGCATTTCTCAAGGGCAGCTGAGCTCGGAGCCATCTCTGGCCCGAAAGGTCGCGCGGCCGAGACGATGGTGATCTCACCGCTCCACAAGGAGCAAGAGGCCAGATCTCATCTCACCATCGCGCCCAACACCGGGTTGTAGTGCCGTCGACGGCGGCTCATGGCACCATCGCCGTTCGGACGAACGGCACCTGTCCGCCGTCGACAAGAAGGTCCGTCCCAGTGATGAAGGTCGCCTGGTCACTCAAGAGGAATGCTGCAGCCATGGCGATGTCCTCGGGTGTACCGATTCGCTTCGTGCCGCTCTGATCGATCAGGACTTTCATCATCTCTCCCGTGGGTCCATCGAGCTCTGCGTTGCCCATGGGAGTGGCGATGATCCCAGGCGAGATGGTGTTCACCCGCGCGCCGCGCGCTGCCCACACAAGCGAGGCCGCCCACATACGCACCTGGTTCCCACGCTTCGCCAAGCTGTACGCGCTTCCGGGATCGGTGGTCGATGCAACCTCTGGCAGATCGAGCAGTTGCTCAGTGGGCGTCACCGCCAGAGCGTGCTCGACCGCTGGATCCAAAGGCAGCATGGTCCCCGCCATCGAAGCAATGAACACTGCTGCTCCCCCTTGAGCCATGACTGGACCAAAGTGATCGAGCATCAGGGCCGTTCCGAGCAGATCGACTTTGAAGATCGCTTCAGCCGAAGCTTGGACAGGCGACAAGCCCGCGGTGTGCACGAGCTGATGAACCTCTCCGAGGGCGGTCGCCTTGGTGACCAGCGCCTCGATCGAGGACACGTCTGACACATCGACTCTGGCGCCATGGACGTCGTATCCGATCTCGGAGAGGTGGGCGACTTCTCTCTTGATCGTGGCTTCGTCAAAGTCGGCGAGCAGCATCGTGCGACCTGTGCCGATGCGACGAGCCACTGCGGCCCCCATGCCGCCTACTCCGGTGATGACGACGATTTGCCTCTGCTGCTGGCTCAAGGCGCTCTCCAGTGGTCATGGTTCGTGCTCGCCGATCAGAGCCGTGGCATCACCACTGAAGGTGAGCCCTGCTCGATCGACCTCTCTTGGTCAACGTGACGAGAGCCAGCTCCTATGGGTTCCTGGGGGAACCTCAACGGGAGCTGGCTCTCGACCCCGTTAGATCTTGGGCGGGTTGAACGAGGTGCTACCCGGGATGTAGGGAGCGCACATCGGGGTCGCCGAGATCGGCACGAAGGTGTTGGTCTTGGCCTGCTCATACCACTCGCAACCCGTCTTGGCGTTGTAGCCGAAGTTGTTCGTGAAGTTCACCGTCGTCGGCAGGATGCCGTCGCCGTTCCAGGCGGTGATTGAACGAAGCCCCGTGATCGTGCTGGCAGCCGTGGGATTCGCACCGGCCTTGAGCAATCCCTTGATCATGAGCTCCGCACCCAGATACGACTCGTACTGGGCGTAGTCGGGGAACTGTCCGGACTTGAAGTGGGCGTACTTGGTCATCGTCTCCATCATGGTCGTCGTGCCAGCGTTCGCGGGGATGTTCCACGGCCGGAACGACGTGCCGAAGTACACCCCTTGGACGCTGCTCCAGATGTTCGATTTGATGAGACTTGTCTGGTACCCCGTGTCAAAGCTCACGACCTTGGGATTCAAGCCGTTCTGCTTCATGTCGTTGAGCAGCGCCAGGTTCGAGTTGATATCCATCTGGCTCGAGAGCGAGTCGATCTTCGCCGACTTCGCAGCCAACGCTTCGGTTCCGAAGGACTCGGTGCCAAACTGCACCGTGGTGTCCATGACACCTACCTTCAGGCCGGCAGCGAGAGCAGATGAAGCCGATCCATATGTGGCATGGACGGAGCTTGGCGAGATGCTGTAGCCGTAGGTCGCCAGATTGGTGCCGCCACGAGACTTCAGGAAGTTGCCGAGGAGTTTTGACCACGGAACCTTCGGATCGGTGTTGTTGTTGTCCGCCGGGAACATGTTCGTGTTGGGCGGGGTTCCCCACTCGCTTCCGTCACCCGAGTTCCCGGTCACCGGGATGCCCGCCTCTTGGGCATACTTCGAACCCAAGAAGAACACGGGCGAGTTGGCTACGATGCCGGTGACCCCGTCGGAGATGGCCTGTTGGATCGTGGTGGGCGCCAGCGTTGGGCTCGTCTGGTCATCGAGGACGATCGGGTCGATCTTGTGCCCGTTGATCCCGCCGGCGGCGTTCTGCGCGTCGATCGCTGCTGTGAAGGCGATCGGCGCGTCGCCATCGATGGAAGAGTCAGCACCAGTGACAGAGGAAATCAAAGCGATCTTGATCGGGGCTCCGTTGCCTCCGGAGGTCTTGGTGCCCGTCGTGCCGCTGCTGGTCGTCGTTGGTGAGCTCGACGAAGAGCCACAGGCTGCCAAGACAACCCCCAGTGCCAACGTGGACGCAATGAGCCCCGTTCGCTTCGTACGCGAAGACTTCATCCTGAGTAACCCCCCAATTTTGTAACCCGGATACATCCCGAGCCCTGCAAAACGTAACCATGTTTCACAATGCCGTCAAATGCGCTCCTGATCGAGAAGATGCCAGTTGCTGGCGAGTCGAGAGACCTTCGGTCGACCGGCGGATTCTGCTCAGAGGCCGGCTGGACCGCTCGTCACTCGACGAGTGAGGCAAGTCGGAACACCGTTCTCTCCACGCCGTGAAGGATCTCCTCGACCGGAATCTCACCTCGGGTGAATCGCGCCAACAAGCCAAGCGTCATGTTCTCGAGGATGAGGTAGATGTCAGCAGCGAGTTCAGGCTCCATGACCAAGAAAAGCTGTTGCGATCTCGGCTCGATGGCGTTTCGGCCTTGGCGCTCAAGGCGCTCTCCTCCTGGCCCCGACTGCGCTATGAAATAGGCCTTGAGAATCTCTGGTGATCGCTCCCACGGTTCAATGACCTGCCTGAAGCCCCTCATCAGACCTTCGTAGAGGCTCTCATCGGCCTTCGGCGGCGGTGGAGGCAAGTAGCTGTGCTGAGCCATCCAAAGCCCTAGTGCGTCGATGATGAGCTCTGACTTGTTGCCGAACAGCTCATAGACGGTTTGGAGGGAGACCCGCGATCGGCGTGCCACCTCTCGGATCTGGACGCCCTCATAGCCTCCGACCTCGAGCATCTCTATGACGGTTGTGATGATTCGATCGCGTGACTTTGGAACGTCTGCTCCTCCGGATGGGAGAGAAGAGCTCATAGCAGGTGGTCTCCGTTTCGCATCATGAGCCACTTGTGGCTTGCTTCCCATCGGAGTCCTCTCATCCGAACCCTCATGTCTCCTGCCAAGGATGCCGTCGCCATCGAACTTGTTGTGGCGTGGGCGGGTTCGTACGAGCACGCGCCTTGGCTGTCTCTGTGAATTCGACCGAACTCCGACCCCGGCTGCGAAGAGAGTTCACTCGCTTCTGATGACGTTCCTGGCGGCGAGGCTACTCAATGCCGTGTGGCGGGGGCCTTGTGCACCAAGCCACGTCAAGTGCAACGAGAGGAGATCACCGCCAGGACGAACAGGGTATCCCCGATGTCTTCGCAGCACGTGCGTCGCTGTCGCCGTCGTCTGCGGGCGGGAGAACTCTCCATGGCGTACGTTGATTTCCATGTCAACATTGAACGGAACGCCATCCGATGACCTTCCCGCCGTTCTCGAAACGGGAGCGAGCGACGTGCAATTCGCCTTCGTGTCGCTGTCGGAACGAGCACCTGAGGGGAGGGATGCGGAGTACATCGAGTGGCATTCACTCGATCATCGACCAGAGCAGCACAGGCTCGCTGGACTCCGCTGCTCGCTTCGAGTGGCGTCCACGCCTTCGTGCAGGGCAGCCAGGGCAGCGGAGGTCGCCCCTTACGACGAGGTGGACCACGTCATGACGTACCTCTTCAAGGATTCGAGCTCGATACCGGGCTTCGACAAGCTTGGAGCGGCGCTCGGTGAGGGCGGCAGGATGACTGTCCGCCTGCCGACGGTCGATTTTTGCACCGCTGACCTCGCCGGCAAGGTGGCCTCTCCGTCCGCAGTGGCCGGTGCCGACGTGATTCCTTGGCGTCCAGCTCTCGGCATCTACCTCTTAATCGAGCGTGGGTGGTCGAACCCCGCAGACCTCCTCAGCGTCGACGGTGTCGCAGGGATCTGGTGGTACCACCGACGATCGTCTACGTCCTCAGACGTGAACGGCGCCGACGAGCTTCAACTCAGCTACCTCTACCTCGACAGTGACCCAGTCGAGGTCGCTCACCTTCTTGCTGCCCCTCTTGCGGACCGATGGAAGTCCGGAGCCATCGAGGGCCTCCTTGCTGCTCCCTTCTACACGATCGTTCCCTTCGAATGGGATCGCTATCTACCCGCTGATGGATCGTCACCAACCAGCAGCAACTCTGAGACGAGCTAGTTCCTTGAGCGCCACCTTCAAGCTCTCGATCAGCTCACCGATCGTGACCATGAATCCAAAAGGATCAGCCGCGTGGGAACGAGATGCGACTGTCAATGACCTCGGGCTGGTGGCTGAGACTGCGGACCGCCTCGGTTTCGATCACCTCACGTGCAGTGAGCACATTGGTCTCCCAGCAGACGAGCTCTCGAGGCGCGGAGCCCGTTACTGGGATCCACTGGCAACGTTTGGATATCTCGCCGCTCGCACGGACCAGATCCGCTTTGCGACGAGCGTGCTCGTGCTCGGCTACCACCACCCGCTCGAGATCGCCAAGCGCTATGGCACCTTGGATTTGATCAGCGGGGGCCGGGTGATCCTCGGGGTGGGCATCGGGACGCTCAAAGAGGAGTTCGACCTCCTGGGCGCCCCCTTTGACCGCCGAGGCGCTCGGGCCGACGATTCGATGCGGGCGCTCAGAGCCTCGCTGTCACAGTCCGAGCCCTCGTATCATGGCGAGTTCCAGGATTTCGAGGGACTCGTGATTGACCCCTGTGCTGTGCAGGATCGCGTGCCGCTCTGGGTGGGCGGGCAAAGTCTCGCCTCGCTCCGTCGGGCTGCCTCGCTCGGGGACGGCTGGTGCCCCTTTTCCGTCGGACCTTTGCAAGCAGCAGCGTGGCTAACCGACGTCGAGCTCCCCGCAGCATTTGACGTCGTCCTCCCACCAACGTCCGTGCTCGATCCCATGAACGAGCCTGGTCGCGCTCAGGAGATCTTGGCCGAGACCGTCGCCTGCGGTGCCACCATCGTCACGTGTTGGTTTCGGCACCGTTCGCTGGCTGACTATCTCGAGAACCTCGAAGCGATTGCCAGCCTCAAAGCGACCATGAGCTGAATGGCCTTCCTCGCTTCGAAATCGCAGAAGAGCAGCAAGAGCAGCAAGAGCAGCAAGAGCAGCAAGAGCAGCAAGAGCAAGGAGAACCATGACCATTAACAACGAGCAACCATCGCTCCACGTACCGCCAAGGGAGGTGCCGGTTCCCTCGTACCTGAGTCCCACCGCGCAGGCCATTCTTGCGATGGGGCCGCTTGGTCTCGGCACCACGTTTCCAGCGCTCGATGACGCCGAGGCCTGGCGAGCCATGGCGAAGGAGAGCGACGCGATGGTGGGTCCGATGCTTCAAGCCCGCGAAGACGCATTTCATGGAGAGGTCGATGAGCTTGACATCGACGGCACGCGCGCCTTCGTCATCACGCCCGCCGACGTCGCAGTGGGCGATCGACGCGTCTATCTCGAGTTCCACGGAGGCGGTCTCACGACAGGTGGCGGTGCCATCTGTTGCACCATGGCCCTGGGATCTGCAACCAGTCTTGGGATGCGTACGTACACCGTCGACTACCGGATGCCTCCGGATCATCCCTATCCCGCTGCTCTTGAAGACGGCATTGCCGTGTTCAAGCACCTTCTTCAGGATCATGAAGCGAGCGAGATCATGGTGGGTGGAGGCTCAGCCGGAGCGAACCTCGCTGCCGCAGTCATCCTTCGTGCACACGACGAGGGATTGCCGTTGCCGGCTGCGGCCTATCTCGGCACACCAGAGATAGACCTCACCGAGTCGGGGGATTCCTTTCACACGAACCTGGGCGTTGACACCGTGATGACCGCGCCACTCATGCAGGCGAATCTGCTCTACGCGAACGGGCACGATCTCAGTGATCCCTACCTTTCGCCCTTGTTTGCGGATTTCTCCAAGGGCTTCCCTCCGACGTTCTTTCAGACCGGGACTCGCGACATGTTCCTCTCGAACACCGTTCGGATGCACCGCGCACTTCGAAACGCGGGCATCCGAGCCGAGCTGCACGTCATCGAGGCAGGACCCCATGGGGGTTTCTTCGGCAGCGCCCCCGAAGACGCAGAAGTCGCTCTCGAGCTGAGGCACTTCTTTGAATCCGTCTAGGAGGCGGCCAGAACACCGACGTGTAACTGTGATACTGATTGCTCATGAACTCAGAGAGTCCCATGCACCGCCGACCCCACCGGACGGCAACGTGCCCGGGGCTCTCAAGGTCACGTGAGCGACTTGTGTGAGGAGTCTGCCCGCCAACAGAGAGTCAGGCCTCGCCTTTCGCTCTATCCCCGAGCGCTGGACGCAGGAATGGTCAAAGCGACCTGATGCTCCTGCGCTTCGGATCGCCGGAGTTTCAGAGAAGTGGATGCGCTTCGGCGAACTCGACGATCGCACCCGGTCGGCCGCAGGCGCTCTCGCTGATCAGGGAGTCACGAGGGGTGACCGAGTCTGCTGGCACGCTGCCTCGACGGTCGAGGCAGTCGTCGCGGCACTCGCCGTGTTGCGTCTCGGCGCGGTGCTCGTCCCACTCAACCCTGCACAGAGCGAGCTCGAACGCCGCACCATCATCGAGGACATCGCTCCCCGACTCGTGATCGCGCCGAAAGAGGCACCATCTTCATCCGCCTTCCGTCACCTCGACGCGGATGGATTGAGCGGTCTCTCGGTCCCCTTGGCCGAGGATCTCTTGGGCGACGAGTTGGCCCTGGTGATCTACACCTCAGGAACCACAGGAAACCCCAAGGGAGCACAGCTCACTCACGGCAATCTTGCCGCTGGCCTCGACGCCCTCATCAATGCCTGGGAGCTCAATGAGAGCGATCACCTCGTCTGCGCTCTGCCCCTCTTCCACATTCACGGGCTGGTCGCCTCGCTCTTCGGAATGATGAGCGCAGCAGGAGCACTCGAGCTGTATCCCCGTTTCGACGCGTCCTCCTTCCTCGAAGCCACGGCTTCGCGCAGCGCGACGTTGGCGTTCTGCGTGCCAACGATGCTCCATCGACTTGCTGCGGCAGACGCAGCCAAACTGAAGGGGCTTCGACTGCTCGTCTCTGGTTCAGCTCCACTGTCCGTCGACCTCTTCGAAGAGCTGAGGAGCCGAGCGTCCCAGACCATTCTTGAGCGCTACGGGATGACCGAGACTCTGCTCACCACGTCGAATCCGCTCCACGGAGAGCGTCGGCCCGGGACGGTGGGCTTCGCGCTTCCAGGCGTCGTCATCGATGCGCCAGCACATCTCGAAACGGCTCGCGAGCTGAAGATCTCGGGTCCCACAGTGTTTGCTGGCTATTGGAATCGCCCCGCTGCGACCAGTGAGGTCCTCCACGACGGTTGGATGGCGACCGGTGATCTGGTGACCATGGATGCCGACGGCTACCTGGTGATCTGCGGGAGGAGCAAGGAGCTCATCATCTCGGGCGGCTTCAACGTGTATCCCTCAGAGGTTGAAGATGCCCTCCGAGGTCGGCTGGGTATCGTCGACGCCGCCGTCGTGGGTAGGCCCTCTGCAGAGTGGGGTGAGGAAGTCGTGGCCTTCGTGGTCCTCGAAGAGACCGCCGGGCTGGACGAAGCAGCTCTCAGAGAACAGCTCTCCTCAGTGCTCAGCAAGTACAAGGTACCGAGAAGCTTTGAAGTGACGACCGAACTGCCTCGCAACGCTCTGGGCAAACTGCAGCGGCATCTTCTCTGACCAGGCAACCGTGACGTGCACCGAATCGCAAACTTCACGGGTGAAGCCCGGCTGGATGCGGGCTTCACGAGAAACGCACAAGGAGAACCCACCTATGGCTCCGAGCGTGATCCCGATTCCTGGGCCTGCTTGACGGCATCGAGTCGCTCTCTTCGAGGCAGGACCGGCCCAGATTCGAGATCCGAGTTTTCGCCGAGCTCGGCAAGAGCCTGCTGCGTGTACCAGTGGACGACGGGACCCATGTGAGCGAATCGAAGATCATCGCTCTCACCGCTATCGAAGAGCATCGAGCCGGACAGCATGATCACGGCTGTCTTGAACATCTGAAAGGCTCGATACCACTCTCGATGCTGGATGCTTATCTCTGTCAACTGTTGGTACCGCTCAATGAACTCTTCAATGGTGAGTGCCCCTGGTAGCGACGGCAGCCCGACAGGCGCTGCCCACAGCAATTCCGCCCAACCGATGTCAGCGAGGGGATCTCCAATCGTCGCAAGTTCCCAGTCGAAGACGGCGCTCACGGTGCTGCCCACGAAGGCGAAGTTTCCCGGCTTCGGATCGCCGTGGACGAGCGTGATGTGCGGGGAGGGCTCCGGCTGTTGCTCACGAACGGCATCAGCAAGTCGCTCAAGGGCAGGAAGGGGGGCGCGCTGGAGCCGACGGATCTCGCTCGTCCATCGGAGCATCTCGCGATCGAAGAAGTCATGACCGTCAGCCACGGACGTAAGGCCGCTCGCCTCCAGGTCAACCAGGTGGATGGCTGCGATCTGATCCACGATTTCCTCGGTCATGCGACGCACGCGCACTGGGTCACTGACGATCTCACGCGGCACCCTCATCTCGAACACGTCGCCCTCGACGCGCTCCATGACATAGAAATCACGGCCGAGCACGTCTCCGGTCGCTTCCCTCCAGAGCGCCCGGGGCGTGCGCACTGGGGTGCCCTCGAGACCCCGGAGAATGTCGAATTGACGTCCCAGGTCGTAGGGGGGCAGCAGTCCGTTTCCCTCTGGTCGGGATCGAAGCACCACATCTCTCGAGTGCTGCCCTTCGCTCGAACGCCACACAGCCGTGAACAGCAAGGTCTCAGCCGAGTGACCAAGCTGAGCCGTTTCCAGGGCTTCGATGTGGACGTCCTCGGCGTCGGGAAGCTGGGTGGCCAGCCACGGCTCGAGAAGGGCCTGCGTCTCAGCGATGCTCATGGGACCTCCCAATTGATCCAGCGACTGCTCCGTGATCTTGGCCGACCACGGCGAACGGCGCGTTGCGCAGCCGCACGGAGAGGCGTTCGACGGTCATGGATGAGACTCCGGTGGAGGATCAAGACGTTGCTCGAGGCCACCCGCACGTGTCTCATGCGCTCACCGTGCTCGGGCAGGAGCGGAGCCCCAGTTCGAATACCGGGGATAGCGCTTTCCGGAGACGAGGAACTCGAAGATCCCGTGTCCGATCCGACCGTCGCATTCGAATCTCATGGACTGGTCGGTCGAGATGGTGTTGGACTCGACCTCATCGAGGTGTTCGAGGTCCGTGCCGTCCCATGAGAAGTGCGAGTAGCCATCAGCCTCCGTGCGCCCTGGGTGCAGTGGGACGTAGTACACCATCGCGTTGAGGTTCTCGGTGGTCCCCTTGACGTGGAGTACGTCGCCGTCCTCATCGACGAAGCTGCAGTCGGCTCCGAGAGCTCGACGCCGCTCGCCATCAAAGGTGACCTCGTGCTCAAACTTGATGAAGCGCTTTGACTGCCGACCGTCGTTGAAGGTGATGCCACCATCGACGTACTGAACGGTCCCGTCTGCTGACTCAATGACCCACGCTTCGATCGCTCGATCTTCGAACACGGCCTCGAACCAGACCCAGAAGTCGATGTTGGCGCTGTCGCGCAGCCCAAAGGTGCGGTCACGACCGCCGACCAGACCTTCGACCTCGATCTCCTCGCCGTCGATCTTGATCCAACCCGTGTAGTCGCCAGGCTGCTTGATGTGCTGCATGTTGGCGAGGCTGCGTCCCCGCTTTCGAATGTCGATCGGAAGCAATTCCCAGAGCGGTGCTCTGGCTTCATAGTCGAGTTTCCATTCGATGCCAGAGTCATTGGGTCCGAGCTCGAGCTTCCCAGCGCTTGAGCGGCTCGACGCAGGTCCAGCGCAACGGCCCGACGGCAAGATCATCACGGTCGGTCCGACACCTTCGAACAGCATCAAGATCCCAGTGTCGGCCGTCCTCCAAGCTCAGCTTGGCGTAGCCGTGCGCATGCTGGCTGTTCGGGTTGTTGCCAAACCCGGTGACGAGGAGCAGCTTCCCACCTGGAAGGGCGGCATTGAAGTAGCACCGATCCGACCAGGACGGTTCGGAGTCACTGACGTGATCGAACGTCCGAGGAAGCTGGTGCACGAAGTACTGGTCGTCGGCCTCGCTGAATGGCATGTGGTCTCCTTGATTCGATGACGTCTGGACGTCGGGTGAGCGGCTTCGATGATGACCTCAGCTGTGAGATCCTCCCTCGGCCCTCTTGGCTTGGACGGTCCTTGACGAGAATCGCCAACCACCCCTGCGATAGACGAGCTCGTCGTGCTGTGTTCCGGCCTGCACCGCACCGTCCGCAGCGCTCCAGAGGAGGAAGGTTGAAGAGACTTTGACGCGTCCGGTCTGGAGGTTGCCATCGAGCACAGGAAGACTCGTCAGCCGCGTGACCTTCGCAGCGTCGCTCGCGTAGGCAGCCCTCGTCTCTCGAGTGGCGTAGGTCTTCCCACCCGCACTCAGGGCCGCCTCTTCAAGGAAGAGGTCTGACCAGGCCTCAAGATCGCCTTGTCCGAGCAGCAGGTCATAGTGAGCAAGCAAGCCCAAGACGTCGTCAAGTGACCGGCGACTGGTCGGGCGCTCCGATGGCCCCTTGTAGGTGAGGAACGTGGAGCGGCGCACGCCGAATCGCCATCGGTCTCTCTCGTGCACCAGCGCGTCGTCGTAGAAGCCGATGCGTATGTCTCTTGTCTCTTGGTCGACGAAGAGGAAGCTCTGCCTGACCGTTGCAGCGCCTCTGTCCACCTCGATGAGCGCATCACCTGTCAGGTGCAATCCTCCTGGAGCGGTGGTTGCCATCTCCAAGAGCCCTTCGGGTCCCTCAAACACCTCGCCGTAGACCTCGAAGCGGCCGTCTTCGGTGAAGAGCTCGACCCACGCGGCATGCTCACCTCGATCAAGCAGGTTGCAGTACAGAGCGAGCAGCTCTCGGATCTCGCTCAGCGCATCGTTGCCAGCGTCAGCCGCCATCAATCTCTCCCATGTTCGTGCGGCGCCAGACGTCAGCAAGTGCCTCGAGCGTCCCGTCGCCCTGAGGATCTGCGATCAACGTGGTCACTGGTCCCCCTCGCCAGCGCTCGAGCTGCTCACCGACTCGATCAGGAGGACCCACCAAGGTGAGGTCGTCGACCAGCGCATCGGTGACCGCGTCGATGGCTTCGGCTCGCTCTCCCGCGAGATAAAGATCCTGAATACGATTTGCCTCCTCTTCGTAGCCGTACCGAGCGACGAGTGAGTGATAGAAGTTCTGCCCTCGAGCCCCCATGCCGCCAACGTGGAGCGCGAGCTGAGGACGCACAGCTGCTCGGGCTCGCTCGAGATCGTCGTCGATGGCGACGAGCACGGTCGGAGCCACGAGGTAGCCCTCCTTCGCCCCGGCGAGCTGACCGCCCCAGACGCGCTGCCATCGGGTCGGGCTCCACAGATACGGCAGCAGCCCGTCGGCTTCTTCGATTGCCAAGGCGACGTTGCGAGGTCCGATCGCTGCGAGCAGAATCGGAATGGCGCGCGTGACCCGAAACGTGGTCCGCAAGGGCTTGCCAAGTCCCGTTGAGCCCTCACCTCGAAAGGGGACCTGGTACGCCGGTCCTTGGAACTCGACTCGCTCTTCGCCCGCCATCATGAGGCGCACGATCGCCAGGTAATCGCGCGTCTTGGCGAGCGGTCTTCCGAATGGAACGCCATGCCAGCCTTCGACGACCTGGGGACCAGAGACGCCGAGACCGAGGAGGAGCCGCTGGTCAGAGAGGTCGTTAAGGGTGAGGGCGGTCATCGCCGTCGCTGCGGGTGTTCGAGCAGAGATCTGAGCGACCGCAGTGCCAAGCTTGATCGTGGAGGTTGCCGCAGCCATGTAGGCCAGAGGCGTGAAGGCGTCAGATCCCCACGCCTCGGACGTCCAGATCGAGTCGTAGCCGAGCGACTCGGCGTGCTGGGCGAGCGTCGCTGTCTCGGCACCGCTTCGCTGCGCGCTCCCGATGGCGAGCCCGAGCTCCATGTCGCTCAGCTCTTCTCGCGCGCGCCGAAGGCGTCGACAATCGCGCGGTGCTCATCGCTCGCGCTCGCCGCCCCCTCAGCAGCGAGGGCAAAATCGAGCATGTCGTAGATGGCCCGCTGCACGTGACGGTTGATGGTCCGCTTGGTGTCCTGGAGCGCCTGCGCGGGTTGCGCAGCAAGGCGATGGGCGAGCACCACAGCTTCGTGAACGCTGGTGCCGTCGGGCACCTCTCGGCTCGCCAACCCGAGTGAGACAGCAGCAGCCGCAGGGATCCTGTCGCCAGTGAAGAGGTACTCCTTGGCCTTGATCAGGCTGGTCAGCGCTGGCCAGGTGACGGCGCCGCCATCACCCGCGACCAAACCCACCGAGACGTGTGGGTCTTGGAGATACGCGCTCGACTCGATCAAGACGATGTCGCACAGGCCAGCCAGACTGCAGCCCAGTCCGACAGCGGGTCCGTTGACGGCGGCGATGATCGGCAGCGGAAACGCTGCGAGCGAGCGTACGATCTGGCCGGCTTCATCCAAGATCGCCTGTCGATAAGTCGGCGAGTCGTTCATCCGGCGCAAGACGTCGAAATCGCCCCCCGCGCAGAACGCCCGGCCGTTTCCCGTCAGGACCACCGCGCGGCACCCCTCGTCGAGCGTGAGGTTCCCCCAGATCGTGGCCAACTCTCGATGGAGGGCGTCGTTGGCAGCGTTCAAGGCGTGGGGTCGGTTGAGGCGCACCACCCTCACGGCTCCGTCGGCCTCAACGATGATCGGGTGTTCTGGCTCTTCCGCAGGACTTGGCATCAGAGCCACGCTACAGAACCTCGACATCAATGTCGATATACACTCGACCCGTCACCAAAGGGGGCATCACGCCGATGCACGGCACCAAGACCGAAGCGCACGACCTCGTGACCATCGTGGCCGCGGCCTGATCGACGATGGTGGACGACGACGCACGATTGCTCCTGGTCGCGACGGCAGAAGCCTGTCTCTCGGACCCGTTCGACGCACTGGAACCGGCACGCCTGGGTTGGGTCGGCCTCCTCACCGCTCCTGAGCGAGGAGGCGAAGGGTGGCTACCCAGCGAGGCAAGTCTCCTGTCACTCGAGACAGGACGACAGAACGCCGCGTCGACCTGGACCCTCGCAGGCGCAGCTGCCGCGATGGCATCTCGCTCGGATGCCGAAGCTTCTGACACCGCTGCACTGCTCGCAGGAGATCTTCTCGGGACCATCTGCGTGGTGCCCGATCGCCTGTGGGACGGCGATCGCTTGCGGCCAAGAGGTCAGCTCCAGGTTCTCTGCGATCGATCGCCAGATCTGGTCGTCGCCGTCGATCACGCCGGAGAGCGCGTCCGACTCGTGAGGCTCTCAAGCGGTCAGTGCTCGCCTCTCGGTCACCCCGAGGTGCTCGAGACGACGAGGGCATCCTTCGCTGTGCGTGTCGGCGATGACCCCGGCCTCCCTGTCGGACAAGCTGAGGCGCGACCGGTCCTGGACGCTGCTCAAGTGCTGCTCGATGCGGACACGGTCGGCACGGTCGGCGCTGCGTTGTCGATGGTGATTCGGCATCTGATCGAGCGCGAAGCGTTCGGGGTGCCGCTCGCTAGCTTCCAGTCGCTCCAGCACCGGCTGGTCGACTGGGTGGTCTTCGAGCGCTCGGCTGACGCGCTCGTCACTCAAGCCGCCGAGAGCCTGGCTCACAGCAACGATGACGCCGAGCGTCTGGTGGCTGCGCTACACGCCTTCGTCGAGCAGCGGGCGGTGGTCGCCATCGATGATCTCATCCAGCTGGCCGGTGCGATCGGCTTCACCTGGGAGTACCCCTTGCACCACCTGTTGCGGAGGGTGGCCACGAATGCCTCGCTGCTCGGGACCGGTCGTGCGAGTCGATTCCGGCTCCTCAGCGCCGTGGAAGCAGAGGGCTCATGACCCCGAGCGATGAGGAGCTCCGGGTGTTTCGCCTCCAGATCCGCGACGTGATCGCCACCAAGGCGCCAGGAGTCGATGAGCGTGAAGGGCACCGATCCCCGACATCCCCCGAGCAGGAGCGCTCACTTCGCTCGTGGTACGCCACCATGTACGAAAAGGGACTCGCGGGCGCCGGTTGGCCCCTCGAGTGGGGCGGCAGCGCAGAGCACCATCCGTTCCATGAGGTCATCGTCAACGAAGAGCTGATCAAAGCAAGAGCGCCCCGACTGCTCGACCAGGTCAACCTCGCCGCCGGGCTGCTCTTACGCTTCGGCACCCCCGAGCAGCAGGAGCGCTACCTGCCTAGGATTCGCTCAGGGCAAGACGTCTGGTGCCAGCTCTTCAGCGAGCCAGGAGCGGGCAGCGACCTGGCGGGCGTGACGACGCGAGCAGAGCCCCAAGGGGACGGCAGCTTCGTCCTCCGCGGCCAGAAGACTTGGACGACGGATGGGCACTGGGCTCAGATGGGAGTCGCCCTGGCCCGCACCTCCACCGAGGAGCGGCGCCACGCGGGCCTGACCGTCTTCGTGCTCCCGATGGATGCCGCCGGTATCGACGTCCGACCACTTCGCACCATCGGGGGAGCGTGGGACTTCAACGAGACCTTCCTCGACGACGTCGTGGTGGGACCCGAGGCCGTGCTCGGCGGAGTGGGACACGGCTGGTCGGTCGTGATGAGTGGCCTCGAGACTGAGCGCTTCGGGGTGGCGGGCAACGTCGCCTTGCTACGACTGCTCCTTGAGGATCTTCTCGAGGTGGCGAACGTTCTGGAGCTCGACGGCCAACGGGCGCTCGGCTTGGCGGACGTCCAGCAAGACATCGCAGATCTGGCGGCCCGAGCTGAGGCCGCTCGCGCCTTCACCGACGGCCACGTGCTCTCTGCGATGTCAGGACGCGAGGTAGAAGGCGACGCCTCGATCGCCAAGCTCCTGCACACGGAGACCTACCAAGCAATCTCTTCGTTTGCCGAGCACCTCATCGGCTCGGGCGATCTACCCGAGACAGAGGCCGGCGCCCGCGCCGCAGCGGGGCGGCTGCGCGACGCGTGGTTGTGGTCGCGCGCGTTGACCATCTCGGGGGGCTCGTCCGAGATCATGAGGAACATCCTGGCGAAGCGTCGATTGAGACTGCCCACCGCTCGTTAGGCGCCGCCCAGAAGCATCGCTCGGGCAGCCTTTCTTCGCGCCGCTCGAGCGCGTCGATCTCAGCCCTCAGAGGCGCCCGAGCGGAGTCGTGGTGCGACGTACCTCACTCTTCCGTCAGAACCTGCGCCAAGTGCTGTTCTGCTCAGCTTCTGCGTGGTGGTCAGAGGGAAGGGCTCATCCCACACAACGATCTCTTCAGGCAGGCTCCGACGTGACAGCCCACGTGCGAGGAGGTCGTCCACGACGCCCTCAAAGCTCAGGCGGGCCTCCGGCGAGACGTGCAGGGCAAGAGCCAGCCGCTCCCCGGTCGCGGGATCAGGCTGGACGAAGCAGGCGGCATCAAGCACGCCGGCCAGCGAAGCAGCCAGCTGCTCGACCTCGACCATCGAGATCTTGAGCCCGTTTCGGATCACGATCTCTTTGAGCCGTCCGGTGATCTTAAGTTCACCGTCTTCGAAGGTCCCGGCGTCACCCGTCAGGAACCAATCGCCATCGAAGCTGCCTTCGTTGTCCTCCTCGTCGAGGTAGCCAAGGAAGAGGTGCGGACCGCTGATCGCGCACTCTGCGGGATCCCGAGGTGAGCCGAGGCGGACTTCCACGCCGCGGTTGGGTGTTCCGTCGCGATGGAAACGGACCTCGGCGGGGGCATCGAGGGGCGTCGTCGTGCTCATCGGAGCCTCAGAGGACCCATAGGCCCGCGTGACGGTGATGGCGAAGCGGTGCTCAACCATCTCGAGGAGCTCATCATCGAGCATGGTGCCGCCAAGCGAGACCCGTCGAAGCGGCAGCTCGCTCACCGCTCGACGGGCAGCCTCACCGAAGAGTCGCCGGAGGATCACGTCGGGCCCGCCGTAGAAGGTGGCGCACGCGTCGAGCAGGAGGTCGAAGGTCACCTCGTCGTCCCAGTCGCTTACCAGGACAGCACAACCGTGGATCAGGGGTGCGATCTCAAGGATCTGGAGGACACCGGTGACCGACGAGAGGGGGCTCACCACGAAGAGGCGGTCCTCATGGGTGAGCTCCAGCGCTTCGACGTAGTTCGTTGCCGCTTGTCGGATGGTGCTCGTGGAGTGGACGACGCCCTTTGGTCTCGCCGTCGAGCCTGAGGTGAAGAGCACGAGGTTGGGGCACTCGCCATTGCTGGCTGGGAACGTCGCCTCGGTGGCTGCGACCACCTCCGGCACGACGGTGAGCCAACCAAGCTCTGGATGGCGGCTCGCCAGTCCCTCGGCTCGGCCACCGAGCGCGACCGCGCCGGAAGGCGATGTGCGTTGCGCTGCTGCAACGAGCTCTGCGTCGCCGCTGTGATCGCTCAGCATCACGCAGCGCGCGCCAAGGCGCCTCAGGGCGTGCACCGCCACCGCGGCCCGGCAGCTGTTCTCGGAGATCACGATGATCGTGGACTCGTCGCTCACTCCTTGCGCGGCCCAGGTCAGAGCCAGGCTCTCGACAGCGGCATCGAGCTCGGCGTAGCTCAGACGTTCATGTCGATCAACGAGGGCCAAGCCCGTTGGTGCATGGCGAGCCGCCTGACTCACGAGATCGACGCCGTTACCCCACGTGCCATCAGCTCGATAGCGGGCCTGGGCCCCGGTGCTGGGAGGGTGCGTCGCTACAATCCTTGACAACCTGCGATGCCTCCCGTCGCCGATCGGGACTGGTCTGAGGGGTCCAGAGTAGAGTTTCCCTCGGAGGTCACGTGGCTGCTGAGAGCGTTCGCATCCCCAACGCCAGTCGAGGCCGCACGGCCGACACGAGCGACAGCGACTCGAGCCCAAAGCGCCGCGGCACGGGGCGAACCATCCGGGGTCGTCAGAGTCGCCAGCTGTTGCTCGACGCTGCTCGGGCCGTCTTCGAGCGCGAGGGCTTCCTGCGGACGCGCATTGCCGACATCGCCAAGGAGGCGAAGGTCTCCCACGGCACGTTCTACACATACTTCTTCTCCAAAGAAGAGGTGTTCCGAGAGATCGTCGACTCGGTCGAGATCGATCTGCTCCGAAGTGAGTCGGTCGGGAGCGATGACCCTGTGGAGCGCATCCGCTCCGGTAACCGCCACTACCTCGAGTCCTTCCGGGACAACGCCGCCATCTTGCGGGTGATCAAGCAAGTCTCAACCTTCGACGAGGAAGTCCGCATGAGGAGAGAGGAGCCTCAGTCCAAGTTCGCCGTGGCACTGATGCGCCGAACCCGCGCCTACCAAGAGCAGGGCCTCATCCAGTCGGATCTCGATCCCTGGATTACCGCCAACGCCCTCGGGGGCATGGTGTCCAACTTCGCGGATCTGATGTTCATCCAAGGCCACCCGTTCGACTTCGATCTCGTGGTCGATCAGCTGACGGCGCTGTGGGCGAGAGCCGTCGGCCTCGAGAGCTAGATCCTCTGCCGCTCACGCAGACGAGGATCGATCGAGGAGATCGAGCCCTTCTCCTCAGCTGATCTTGAGCAGCCGAGCTGCGTTGTCGCGAAGGAAACCTGGCCAGACCTCGTCCTTAAGCGGCACGTCGCGCATCTCGGTCATGATCCGCTCCAAGGAGAGCCCCATCGGGAAGTAGCCCCCGTAGAGGAGCCGATCAGCACCCCTCGAGTTCGCGTAGTCGAGCACCGTCGAGGGGTAGTAGCGAGGTGCGAAGGCACTGGTCGAATAGAAGAGATTCGGCCACTTGACCATGAGCTTGACCGCGAGTGCCTCCCAAGGCTCTCCTCCGTGGCGGAGCACCACGTTGAGCTCAGGGAAGTCATAGAGCACGTCTTCGACGAGCTCGACCTTCTGGCAGAAGCTCTTGACTCGAGGACCAGGGATCCCCACGTTGATGAAGACCGGCAGATCGAGCTCCACGCAGGTCGAGTAGAGCGGGTACATCAGCCGATCGTTGATGGGCACCTGGGGCTGGAACCCGGCGGGGAAGAAGGTCACGGCGCGCACGTCATGAGCGCTGTGGGCGGCCCGAAGCTTGCGCACTGCGTCGACGCCGTCGTTCGGATCGGGAGAGAACGAGCCCACGAAGCGCTCAGGGAAACGAGCCAGCGCCACGTCAGCGACGTCACCTTTGGCCACGCTGATCATCCCGATCTCCACGCCCCAGCGATCCATCGCCGCCAGGGTGTACTTGACCGGATCGGTCTCGCCTGAGTCGCCGTAGCCCTTCTCGGGCACGTCAAGGAACATGTACTCGACCGGCATCTCAAAGGCATCACGAGACGCCTGGTCTCGCGTCTGCTCGAAGAGCTTGGCGTAGCTGGCTCGCACGTCAGCGTGCGGGAAGCCGATCATGGTGTCGATCGCCTTGATGCCCTCGACGTAGGCCATCAGTGCGGTAGATCCAGGACACTTCTCACGGTACGGGGACCCCGAGGAGCTCAAGGGCGTTGTCGCGAGAGATCTTCCGCGTCACCGACTCGTCAGCCCAGGCAAGCGAGTTGGTCACGAAGTCAAGCGGCTTGACCACGCCCTCTGCGTGCGGCCAGTCGGAGCCGAGCAGCATGCGCTCGACCTTGACCTCGCTCGAGAGCTCCGAGACATCGTCCTCCCAGAACGGGGTGACCCAGACGTGCTCATCGAGCATGTCGAGTGGATCCGTCGTGAAGTAGCCCGGATTGCGGTTGGCTGCGTCGGCCAAGCGGTGACGCAGGTCGGGCAGCCAACCGGCGCCGTTCTCCACCGAGGCAAACCGGAGCTTGGGGAAGCGCTCGAAGAGGAGCTGGCAGATGGCGGCCGCGTAGAAGTCGAGCACACCGCGGTGCTTCGTGATCACACCACGCAGAGGGGAGCGAAACAGCGATGAGGTCTCGGAGGACCCTTCCCACATGTCCATGATGAAGTCGTATTCGAGCCCAGCGTGCGTGGCCACGACGACGCCGCTCTCGTTGGCCAGGTTCCAGAAGCGATCGAAGATCGGGTCGAAGGGAGAGTGATACGTGCCCTTCACGAGCGCGGGACTGCAGCGGATGTTGATGATGAAAGCGTCTCGCTCGAGGAGTCGCACGAGTTCGTCGTGCGCAGCATCTGGGTCGAGCATGGCCACGTAGGGAACGGCGAAGATCCGATCCTGGTACCGATAGCCCCAGTCGTCCTCGAGCCAGCGGTTGAAGCCTGAGAAGACAGAGCTTGCGGCTTCCGGGTCATCCTTGAGCGCCTCTTCCAGGCCGACACCCAGGGTCGGGAACAGCAAGGTGCCGCCGACGGCCTGCTCGTCCATCGCAGCGAGCCTGGCGTCTCGGTCCCGATAGGCCGGCCGGATCGGCTCCAGCTCACCGAACGCCTCCCTGATGCCCTGTCGCTTGGGGTTGCCTCGGTACCAGTCGTGCAAGATCCCTGGCTTGGCCACCGGGTCGAAGGTCGGGTTGGCGATATAGCGGTTGATCTTGCCGCCGACGACGAACCGCTGCTTGCCGTCGATGGTCTGGAACGTCGCCCCGCGCTCGCCGAGGGCCGGGTCGGCGTAGCGCGTGAAGGCGTCAGTCGCCTCGTAGTAATGACCATCGAAGTCGAAGATCTTGAAGTCAAGCATCGGTGCCTCCAGCGTGGCTCAGGGAGCGACCACGAGCACGTCGAGTGCCCAGGCCCCACAGAGGGGACAATAGTTGACATTCATGTCGATGTTTGGGGGCACGCTCGAGATCGTGCTCAACCCTGCTCAAGGGCGAAGTGTTCCAAGATCGCCGCGAACCGCTCCTGGGAGGCGGCAGCCCGGGTCGGCACGTGCTCGGTGGGCACCTCGGAGGGCGAGTAGCGCTTGAGGACCTGCCGAGCCACCGACACGCGATGGACCTCGTCGGGCCCGTCATAGATGCGCGCCGCTCGCGCATGGCGGTACATCGCTTCGAGGGGCATGTCAGTCGAGTAGCCGAGGCCGCCGTGGACCTGGATGGCCCGATCGATCACGTTGTAGAGGACCTGGGCCCCGAAGTACTTGACCATGGCGATCTCGACCCGAGCGGCCGCCGCGCCGACCTTGTCCATCTTCCATGCCGCATGCAGCGTCATGAGTCGGGCCGCCTGCATCTCGGCCATCGAGTCGGCGATCCAGTTCTGCACGGTCTGCTTCTCGGCCAGCGGGCCACCGTGAGCCTGACGCGAGAGCGCCCGCTCGCAGAGCATGTCGAAGGCGCGTTTCGATTGGCCGAGCCACCGCATGGCGTGATGGATGCGACCTGGCCCCAAGCGCAGCTGGGCCAAGGCGAAGCCCTCACCCTCGTAGCCCACGAGGTTCTCAATGGGCACCCGGACCTCATCGAAGCGGACCTCGGCGTGGTTCCAGTAGCGACCGAACTCGACCTCCGGCGCCTCCATCGAGCCAATGTCGCGCACCACCGAGACGCCCGCGGTTTCCTTCGGCACGATGATCATCGAGGTTCCCTTGTAAGGGTGCACGTCAGGGTTGGTCACCGCCATGACGATGAAGAAGTCAGCCACCGATCCGTTGGTGGTGAACCACTTGTGAGCGTCGATCACCCACTCGTCACCGTCTTGGCGGGCTCGCGATGCGAGGAGCGTCGGGTCGGAGCCCGCCGTCCCGGGCTCCGTCATGGCGAACGCGCTCCGCAGCTCGCCGTTGAGCAGCGGGGTGAGCCAGCGCTCACGCTGCTCCGGGCGGTCGTGCTGCTGGAGCCCGAGCGCCAAGAGCTCGGCGTTCCCCGAGTCAGGTGCGTTGTTGCCGAAGACCAGCGGCCCGTAGATGGACTCGCCGAGGATCTCGTGCATGAGGCCAAGCTTGAGCTGCCCGAAGCCTCTGCCGCCGAGCTCTGGGTCGAGATGTGCGGCCCAGAGGCCCTGGCGCTTCACCTCGTCCTGGAGAGGCTTGACCAGCACAGAGAGCTGGTCCCAGGTGAGGTCGAGCGGTTCCAAGGGATAGATCTCCTCGACCATGAACGAGCGCATCCAGGCCAACTTCGACTCGAACTCCGGCTCTGTCTCAAAATCCCAAGCCATGTCGCTCCTCTCCCTCGCGCTGCGAACCCGAGCCCGTTCGCGTCTCGCCTCTGGGCACATAAGCAGGCACCGCTCCGGGTCACGCCTGGCTGCTCGGGAGCGACACTATCGCCACCGCTAACCTCACCTCGTGGCCGATAGAAAGCATGTCCAAGGCATCGACCACGAGAGCGTCTCCGCCTGGCTGACCGCCAACGTGAAGGAAGCACACGGTCCGTTTACCTTCGAGCTCATCGCTGGTGGCCGCTCCAACCTGACGTTCAGGGTCAGCGGCAGCGACGGCGTCAGCTTCGCGCTGCGCCGCCCGCCCATCGCCCAGGTGCTCAGCACGGCGCACGACATGCTCAGAGAGCACCGAGTGATCGCGGCGCTCGGCAGCACCGACGTACCGGTTCCCCACGTCTTCGGCGTCTGCGAGGACGAGAGCGTCAACGAGCGTCCCTTCTACGTGATGGAGTTCGTCGACGGCATGATCCTGCGCTCCGAAGAGGTGGTCGAAGAGCGATGTCCTGTTTCGATCCGACCTCTCATCGGTCGCAACCTGGCGAGCGCGCTGGTCGCCCTCCACCGCGTCGATCCCGACAAGATCGGACTGGGCACCCTGGGCCGCAAGGACGCCTACGTCGAGCGCCAGCTCAAGCGCTGGAGCACGCAGTTCGAGCAGATGGTCGGACCCGAGGACCGCCATGCCGATCTCGTCCGAAGCGTGAACCAGCGTCTCGAGCGCGCAGGTCCCCGTCCAACAGGCCGCCACCATCGTGCACGGTGACTTTCGGCTCGACAACACCGTGCTCAACGACGCCGGCTCGGTGAAGGCCATCTTGGATTGGGAGCTGTGCACGCTCGGGGACCCGCTGGCCGACCTGGCGCTGCTCATGGTCTATTGGGCAGAGCCCGGCGACTCCGTGGTGGCCTTAGAGGGCCAGTCACCCACCCTGGCTTCGGGCTTCGGCACCAGAGCGGCGATCTTGGACGAGTACCAGCGCCAGAGCGACCTCGATCTCTCCGGGCTTCCGTACTACACCGCCTTCAGCTACTGGCGACTCGCCTGCATCCTCCAGGGCGTCTACCGCCGCTACCAGGAAGGGGCCAGCGCCGGCGATGACTCGAGCGTCGACGCCTTCCCTGAGCACATCGGGGGGCTGGCTCGTGCAGCCCAGGAGATCCTCGACGAGTCCCGCTGAGCCCGCCGCCACCGAGCGGCGCGTGCATGGAGCCCCTCGCTCCGCACCGGCACAGGGGTTCGCGGGACCTCCACCGGGGTAGCGTTCAGCCATGGTGTTCAACTTCCCGGCCTGGCGTCGCCAAAGCGACGACGAGACCGACGAGCACCTCCCAGGCCTCGCCGGGCCGCCTCCTCTGCTCAACCAGGTCGATGCGATCTTGCGCCAGGTGTTCGCCCTGGTCGGAGAGGGCATCGCCGGGGCCACGCACGCCCTGCTCACCGGAGATCGAGACGCGGCAAAAGCGCTGGTGGCCCAAGACGAAGTCATCGACGAGCTGGTCTTGGACCTCCACGGCTTGGTCGAACAGGGGCTCGTCGAGTCTGGTCGCAGCGCCGTCGAGCGCCAGCGACTCATCGGCACGTTGCGCATGCTCCCTGACCTGGAGCGAAACGGCGACCTCGCCGAGCACATCGCTCGGCGAGCCGCCCGGGGGCTCGGCCAAGAGATGAATGCTCGGTCACGAGGGCTCGTCGAGAGGATGGGCGAGGTGGCAGCCGCCATGTGGCGCCACACCGCTGAGGTCATCGAAGATCCCACCGGGACCGAGGCGGCCACCGTCGAGGACCTCGACGACGAGCTAGACGACCTGCACGTCACCCTCACCGCCGAGCTCGTCTCTGGCTCGTCTCCGCTGCCCGTCGCCATCGAGATCGCCATGGTGGCTCGCTTCTACGAGCGCTTCGGCGACCACTCCGTCAACCTGGCCCGGCGCATGTCGATGTTCTTGGGCGCTCCTGTGCACCTGCCACCCGCAGGAGCCGACTGACCGAGACCCAGGTCGCCTGAGGGCGGACCTAGAACCGACGCTCGAGCAGGGCCTCGGCGATCTGCACGGCGTTGAGCGCCGCACCCTTTCGCAGGTTGTCGCCGACCACGAAGAGCGCCAGACCGTGCTCGACGCCCTCCGCTCGACGCACGCGACCCACCAACGAGGGGTCGGTGCCAGCAGCATCGAGCGCGGTGGGCATGTCGCTCACGATCACGCCGGGTGCCTGCTCAAGGAGCGCGAGAGCCCGTTCGGGGCTGAGCTCCCCTTCGAATGAGGCGGTGATCGAGGCGCTGTGACCGGTGAAGACCGGCACACGTGTGCAGGTGCAGCTGACGGGGAGCTCGGGGAGCTCGAGGATCTTTCGTGACTCGTTGCGATACTTCTGCTCCTCGTCGGTCTCACCTCGGCCGTCAGGCACGATGGAGCCCGCCAGGGGCAGGACGTTGTGGGCGATGATGCCCGGGAACTTCTTCGGGCTCCCGAGATCGAGCGCCCGCCCGTCGAGAGCAAGCTCGTCAGCTCGACCAGCCGAGCGGTCGAGCTCGAGCCGCGAGCTCTGCGACACCCTCGCGACCCCCACCCGAGACCGCTTGGAACGTGGTCACGATCAACGACCGAAGCCCCGCCTCATCGTGGAGCGGCTTGAGCACAGGCATGGCCACCATGGTCGTGCAGTTGGGGTTGGCCACGATCCCCCTCGGGATCGACGCCAAGGCGTGGGCGTTGACCTCAGGGACCACAAGGGGCACGTCAGGATCCATCCGCCACGCCGACGAGTTGTCGATCACGATCGCTCCGGCCTCGGCCAGACGTGGCGAGAGCACCCTCGAGCTGGTGGCCCCCGCCGCAGAGAGCGCGACGTCGATGCCCGAGAAGTCAGCACCCTCCGCGTCTTCGACGAGGACCTCACGGCCTCCGAAGCGCAAGGTCGTGCCAGCGGAGCGCGCCGACGCGAAGAAGCGCACCTCGTCAACGGGAAAGCGACGATCCTCCAGCAGCTGGCGCATCACCGAACCGGCTTGGCCGGTGGCACCGACAACAGCGACTCTCATGGCGTCAAGCGTAGGGGAAGGTCTCGAGCTCGCCGAGCGAGCTCAGGCGTCGAGCTCGAAGGCGCTGTGGAGCGCTCGCACGGCCTCGTCGACCTGCTCCTCGTCGATCACGCAGCTGATGCGGATCGACGAGGTCGAGATCATCTCGATGTTGATGCCGTGCTCAGCCAAGGTCTCGAACATGACGGCGGTCACCCCTGGATAGGACTTCATCCCCGCTCCGATGGCCGAGACGCGCGCGATCGACGCGTCAGCGTCGACGCCGTTGAAGCCCATGGCGGACCGGAGTGACTCGGCCACCTCGACCGCCTCGGTGAGATCGACCCTCGGAACAGTGAACGAGATGTCGGTGGTGCCTGCCTCGGAGATGTTCTGGACGATCATGTCGAGGTTGATGGAGCGATCGGCCAGCGCACGGAACAGCGTGGCGGCCACCCCTGGGCGGTCGGGCACGCCGTGCACCGTGACCTTGGCTTCAGAGATGTCGTGCGTGACGGCACTGACGATGGCCTGTTCCATAGAGCTCTCCTCTTCGACGATCCACGTCCCTGGCTCCCAGGTGAAGCTGGAGCGGACGTGGAGCGGGACGTGGTGGTTGCGCGCGAACTCGACAGAGCGGAGCATCAAGACTCGCCCCCCGGTGGCTGCCATCTCGAGCATCTCTTCGAAGCTCACCCGCGGGATGCGCCGAGCGGTGGGCACGACGCGCGGATCGGCAGAGAAGACACCGGTGACGTCGGTGTAGATCTCACAGACGTCGGCACCCAGGGCGCCAGCGATGGCCACCGCGGTGACGTCCGAGCCGCCTCGTCCAAGCGTCGTGATGTTCTTGGCCGTCGAGACGCCCTGGAAGCCGGCGACCACGGGGACGATGCCCTGGCTGATGGCCTCTTTGAGACGATCAGGGCGCACCTCGAGGATCTTGGCTCTCGTGTGGTCGGTGTCGGTGATGATCCCGGCCTGAGAGCCGGTGAACGAAGCCGCCTCCACGCCGATCTCGGCCAACGCCATGCACAGCAAGCTCATGGTGATCCGCTCGCCCGAGGTGAGGAGCATGTCCATCTCTCGAGGAGGGGCCACGGACGAGACGTCGCCGGCCAGGCGAAGGAGCTCGTCGGTGGACTTGCCCATGGCGGAGACCACGACGGCCACGTCGTCGCCCTGGCGGCGCGTGCGAGCCACGTGATCTGCCACGGCGCGGATGCGGTCGGCGTCACCGACCGAGGTCCCGCCGAACTTCTGAACGATGAGGGCCACGGGGTCAAAACCTAGTTGTCACGGCGGCGAGGCCCAAGCCTGCTCGGGCGGTATGGTGTCCGCCGTGCCATCAGACAAGAGAGCCCGACAGAAGGCTGGACGCCAAGAGCGCTTGGAGCAGGAGCGCCAGCGAGCCAAGCGGAACAAGCAGCTTCGACGAGGGGCCATCATCGCCGTGGTCGTCGTGCTCGTGGTCGGGCTGATCTACTACATCCAGAGCAACAGCGGCTCCAAGAAGGCGTCAACCACCACGACCACACACGCGGCGACCACCACCACGTCGAGCTCGGCGACCGCCGCCGCGCAGGCCAAAGCGAACGCTGCCGCCGTCGCTGCCGGCTGCCCCGCCAGCCCCAGCGCCCAGGTCAACACGCTCTCGTGGCCTTCGGCCCCCGCTATGACCATCGACACGTCGAAGAGCTACGTCGCCACGGTCAAGACCACCGCTGGCTCCTTCACGATCGACCTCGATGCCGCCAAGACTCCCCAGACGGTCAACAACTTCGTCTTCTTGGCCCAGCAGGGCTACTACCACTGCGTGATCTTCCACCGGGTCATCCCAGGCTTCATGGACCAGACCGGCGACCCCACAGGCACCGGCACCGGAGGGGCATCATCGACCTCCAAGGGACAGCCCGGCTACACGATCCCTGACGAGCTCCCCGCCACGGCGAACCCGCAGTACCCGATCGGCTCGGTGGCCATGGCGAACACCGGTGCGGCGAACACGGGCGGCAGCCAGTTCTTCATCGTCACCGGCTCAACCGGCGAGAGCCTGCCTCCCACCTACTCGCTCTTCGGCCAGGTGCCCTCGACCGACATGGCCGTGCCGAACCTCATCAACAGCCAAGGAACACCAGGTTCGGGCGTCCCGCCCAAGGTCACCCAGCGGATCTTGTCCGTCACGATCACCGACAGCTGATCTCTCCCGCCCACCCCCATCACAAGGAGCCCACATGACCGCAATCGAGTGCCCCCAGGCCGACGGCTCCTCTGAGAGGCGCACGTCGTTCCCCGAAGAGCCGCCCATGTGCATCGACGCCAGCAAGCGCTACACGGCCACGATGGTGACGTCGATGGGCGAGATGGTCATCGCCCTCGACCCGGTGGCCGCCCCGAAGACGGTCAACAGCTTTGTGTACCTGGCCCGCTACCACTACTACGACGGGCTCACCTTCCATCGCGTCATCCCAGGTTTCGTCCTCCAAGGGGGCTGCCCCCTCGGCAACGGCACCGGTGGACCCGGCTACTCCTTTGACGACGAGCTCCCCCAAGCGGGTCGCTACCAGGTCGGCTCGCTGGCCATGGCCAACGCCGGGCCCAACACCAACGGCAGCCAGTTCTTCGTGATCTCAGGGCCTGACGGCGTCCGACTGCCTCCGGCCTACGCGCTCTTCGGCGCCGTCATCAAGGGCGGCGAGGTCATCGCCAAGATCGACGGCATCGGCACTCGCTCAGGCGCACCCGCCACGTCGGTGGTCATCGAGTCGGTGACCATCACCGAGGCCGACTGACCCTCCGGGCGCTCAGAGCTCGCTCAGCCCACCCGGCAGCACCGAACCGCCTCGATAGACGCTGAGCTGGTCGGCGCCGAAGGCCGCGAGCTCCTCATCAGGACCGACGAAGAGGCCGGCGCCGGGTCCGAGCGCGATCACCGGGAGCTCTGCAGGGCAGAGCGAGATCGCCCGGTGGAGCTTCTCGAGATGTCGATCGTCGTCCTCGCCGAGATGGGTCAGCACACAGAAGCGATCGACCAGCCCGAGACCAACGGTCGGCGCTCCGCCGCGAGGATCGATCATCGGATCGCACAGCACGGTCGCTGCCCCACCCGACGCAGCGACGACACCACCTCGTTCGAGCACGGCCTCGATCCCCTCGAGCAGCGCGGTCGACCTGAGCACCGTGCGCAGGTGCAGGGCTGAGCCATCGGTCAGATAGACCAGATCGGCATCCTGCAGGCGAGCGGCGAGGTCTCCGAGCTGCGCGTCCTCTCGATTCGACGCCATCAGCGCCTCGACGAGGCCACCCAGGGGACTCAGCCATGCCGCCACCTCAAGGGCGGCCTTCTCGGGGTGCGAGAACGCTGCCGCCGTAGGGATCACGGCGACCCGGTGCCCTCTGGCTCGAGCGAAGAGCGCTCCAGCGATGGCCGGATCCCCCACGTCTGCTCCTCCGAGAAATGCCACGCTGCCTGGGAAGGTGCTCATCGCTCGAGCATCGCACACCAGTTCCTTCGGCACGCTAAGTGACTGATGGGTAATATACGGAGATGGCCATCAACACCGTAGGGATCGTAGGCGCGGGGATCATGGGGGCGGGCGTCGCTGAGGTGGCGGCCTCGAGCGGCTTCGACGTCGTGTTTGCGCAGCCGATCCCGTGAGGCCGCGAACGCCACGATGAGTCGAGTGGAGAAGTCCCTCGGTCGACTTGGTCGCCAAGGAGAAGCTCCAGAGCCGCCGAGGCAGCGGCCATCGTGGCTCGCATCACGCCCACCACCGACTTCGCCGACCTGGCCGAGTGCGACCTCGTCATCGAGTCGGTCGTCGAGAACCTCGGGATCAAGCTGGCCGTCTTCAAGGAGCTCGACCAGATCACCAAGCCCAAAGCCATCTTGGCCACCAACACCTCGACCTTGCCGGTCATCGAGATGGCCATGGCCACCAACCGACCCGGCCAGGTGTGCGGCGTCCACTTCTTCAACCCCGCTCCGGCCATGGGCATCGTCGAGCTCGTCGCTCCGCTGACAGCCTCGGCGGAGACCATGGAGAGCGTCACGGTGTTCACCACGGCGTGTGCCAAGACCCCGATTGCGGTCAAGGATCAGGCGGGCTTCGTCGTCAACGCGCTGCTCTTCCCCTACCTCAACAACGCCATCCGCCTGCTCGAAGGCGGCGTCGCGACCCGCGAGGGCATCGACACCGCCATGAAGGGCGGCTGCAACTTCCCGATGGGGCCGCTGGCGCTGCTCGACCTCGTGGGTCTCGACACCAGCCTCGCCATCTTGGACGCGCTCTATGAGGAGTACGCCGACGCCAACTACCGAGCCGTGCCTCTGCTTCGCCGGATGGTCGCTGCCGGGCAGCTTGGCCGCAAGTCCGGCCAGGGTTTCTACGACTACACCTGAGACCAGCAGGGGGCCTCGCTCTAGGCTGACACCGCACAGCGTGTCGTGAGAGCGGAGCCGACGAGGAGCCACGGCCTATGAGCGAGCAGCAGCGGTCCGCCCCCTGGGTCATGCGGACCTACTCGGGACACTCCACCGCGCAGGCCTCCAACGCGCTCTACCGGTCCAACCTGGCCAAGGGCCAGACCGGCCTCTCGATCGCCTTCGACCTCCCCACACAGACCGGCTACGACCCTGACGCCCCGCAGGCCTCGGGCGAGGTCGGCAAGGTCGGCGTGCCGGTGGCTCACCTCGGTCACATGGCCCAGCTCCTCGACGGCATCCCCGTCGAGGAGATGAACACCTCGATGACGATCAACGCCACCGCGGCGTGGCTGCTCGCTCTCTACGTCGCCCACGCCCAAGACCAGGGCGTCGACCTCTCGTTGCTGACAGGCACCACGCAGAACGACATCGTGAAGGAATACCTCTCGCGCGGCACCTACATCTTCGGACCCGAACCGTCTCAACGCCTGACCGTCGACACGATCGCCTACACGGTGCGCCACGTGCCCAAGTGGAACCCGATCAACGTCTGCAGCTACCACCTCCAAGAGGCAGGAGCCACCCCTGTCCAGGAGCTGGCCTACGCGCTGGCCACCGCCATCGGCGTAGTCGACGCGGTGGCCGCCTCGGGCAAGGTCGAGCCGGAGGAGGTCGCCCAGGTGGTCTCGCGGATCAGCTTCTTCGTCAACGCGGGCATCCGCTTCGTGGAAGAGACCGCCAAGATGCGAGCCTTCACCGCGATGTGGGACCAGATCTGCCAGGAGCGCTACGGCGTGGAGGACCCCAAGGCCCGACGCTTCCGCTACGGCGTCCAGGTCAACTCGCTGGGCCTGACCGAGCAGCAGCCCGAGAACAACGTGCCTCGCATCGTGCTCGAGGCGCTGGGGGTCACCTTGTCGAAGGACGCGCGCGCTCGTGCGCTCCAGCTCCCTGCCTGGAACGAGGCGCTGGGCTTGCCTCGCCCCTGGGACCAGCAGTGGAGCCTGCGGATCCAGCAGATCTTGGCGTTCGAGACCGATCTGCTCGAGTACGGCGACCTCTTCGAAGGCAGCATCGTCATGGAGCGCAAGACCGCCGAGCTGCGCGCGGGCGCCCAAGCGGAGCTCGATGAGATCTTGGCGCTCGGCGGAGCGTTCGAAGCCATCGATGAGCTCAAGGCGCGCCTCGTCGCCAGCCAAGCAGAGCGCGTCAGCCGCATCGAGTCGGGCGAGCTGACGGTGGTCGGGGTGAACCGCTTCACCGAGACCGCTGCCTCCCCGCTGACCGATCACGAAGGCATCGAGTCGATCATGAAGGTCGATCCGCTCATCGAATCGGAGCTGCGCGCCGACGTCGTCGCGTGGCGAGCAAGCCGAGACCAGGCCGCGGTCGACCAGGCACTTCGAGAGCTCGTCCGTGTGGCTCAGAGCGACTCGCCCGACGACAACATCATGATCCCGTCCATCGCCCTCGCCCATGCTGGCGGCACCACGGGCGAGTGGGCAGCGGCCCTGCGAGGGGTCTTCGGCGAGTACCGCGCCCCGACCGGTATCACTGGCGGGGTCGGCCGTCGAACCACGCCGATGCGTGAGGTGACCGCTCGCATGAGGGCGCTCATCGAGGCCACCGGCTCGACCCCTCGCCTCTTGGTGGCGAAGCCCGGACTCGACGGGCACTCGAACGGCGCCGAGCAGATCGCCGTCGCTGCCCGGGATGCCGGCTTCGAGGTGATCTACCAGGGGATCCGGCTCACGCCTGCGGAGATCGCGCGGGCCGCAGCGGACGAGGACGTCGATCTCATTGGGGTGTCGATCTTGTCGGGCTCACACCTCGAGCTGCTGCCCGAGCTGCTCGAGCAGCTCCGAGCGCTCGGCGTCGATGCCGAGGTGGTGGTCGGGGGCATCATCCCCGCGGCCGACGCCGAGGTGCTCGTGGGCAAGGGCGTCGCCGCGGTCTACACCCCGAAGGACTTCGAGATCGTCACCATCATGGATGAGCTCGTGACGCTGGTCGCCGCGCGGCGCGGCGTCACGGTCTGCGAGCTCGAGCTAGAACGGGCGGCCCCGGAGGCGCACCTGGTGGCCCGCGAACCAGCGGCCTGAGTGCTTCCACGCCACCTGAGGTCGAAACTTCGGGTAGGCGTCACGTCGACGCAAGAGCTGCTCGACCGCCACGGTGACCACCGCAACGATCTCTGGGTCTGGCTGGGGACGCGGACGGAGGCGCAGCTGTTCAGCGCACACTGGTCGCATGGCAGGAGGCGCCTCAGTCGTCGTCACAGCGGCATGTTCCCGTGCTTGCGCTTCGGGAAGCTCCTCGCGCTTCGTCGAGAGCATCTCAAGGCTTCGGCTCAAGATCTTGCGCGTCTCGGCCGGGTCGATGACGTCGTCGACGTAGCCGCGCTCAGCCGCGATGTAGGGGTTGGCGTAGCGGTTCGTGTACTCGTCGATCAGCTCAGCACGACGGCTGGCCTTCTCTTCGGGGTCTTCGACCGCGTTCAGCTCGGTGCGGTAGACCACCTCGACCGCGCCGTTGGGGCCCATGACCGCCAGCTCGGCGGTCGGCCAGGCGAAGGCCAGATCCGCCCCGATGGACTTCGAGCTCATGACCACGTAGGCGCCGCCGTAGGCCTTCCTGGTGATGATCTGGATCAGGGGGACGGTTGATTCGCAGTAGGCGTAGAGCAGCTTCGCTCCGTGGCGGATGATCCCCTCGTACTCCTGGTCGGTGCCGGGCAGGAAGCCGGGCACGTCGACGAGCGTGACGATCGGGATGTTGAAGGCGTCGCACATCCTCACGAAGCGTGCTGCCTTCTCCGACGCCTCGATGTCGAGCACGCCCGCCAAGATCATCGGCTGGTTCCCGACGATCCCGACCGGACGACCATCGATGCGCGGCGAAGCCGATCGTCATCGACGGCGCGAAGAGGGGCTGGATCTCGAAGTAGTCACCGTCGTCGACGACGGCTGAGATCACCGTTCGCATGTCGTAGGGCTGATTCGGGCTGGCGGGGATCAGCTCGCTCAGCTCGGGGCAGAGCCGTTCGGGGTCATCTTCGACCTCACTGCGAGGGGGCTCTTCCATGTTGTTCGGCGGCAGGAAGCTGAGCAGGTAGCGCACGTCGTCGAGACAGGACTTCTCGTCGGGTGCGACGAAGTGGCAGACACCGGACTTCGTGGCGTGGCTCATGGCCCCGCCGAGCTCTTCAAGGGTGACGTCCTCGCCGGTGACGGTCTTGACCACGTCGGGACCGGTGATGAACATGTGGCTCGTCTCGTTCACCATGAAGATGAAGTCGGTGAGCGCTGGCGAGTAGACCGCACCGCCCGCGCAGGGGCCCATGATCACCGAGATCTGGGGGATGACACCTGACGAGATCGTGTTGCGGCGGAAGATCCCGCCGTAGGAGTTGAGGGCGACGACGCCTTCTTGGATCCGAGCACCAGCTCCATCGTTGAGGCCGATCATCGGCACGCCCAGCGAGAGGGCGAGGTCCATGATCTTCTGGATCTTCTCGGCGAAGACCTCGCCGAGCGAGCCGCCGAAGACGGTGAAGTCCTGGCTGAAGACGCAGACCTTCCGCCCGTCGATCGTGCCGAAGCCGGTGATCACGCCGTCGGTGTAGGGGCGGTTCTCCTCGATGCCCATGCCGTGAGCTCGATGCCGAGCCAACATGTCAATCTCGGTGAACGAGCCTTCGTCGAGCAGGTACTCCACGCGCTCGCGGGCGGTCATCTTGCCTTGGTCGTGCTGGCGCTTGACAGAGCGCTCGCTCCCCGCGTGGCGGGCTTGATCGCGTCGTGACTCGAGATCGGCGAGCTTGTCTCTCATCGCTTGTTCCATGAGGGACGAGGCTACCCGAGCCGCGCGCTCCCTCTGAGCCCCAAAGCCCCTTACTACAGGGTCATTTTTCGTTACCCACGGGTCACCAGCGAGTCACTCTTGGACGAGCTCGACCAAGGTTCCGAAGGCTGCCTTCGGGTGGACGAAGGCCACGGTGGTGCCACGGGAGCCGGGTCGCGGTGCCGGGTCGATCATCCGACCGCCTGCAGCCAGCACGGCGTCGAAGGCCACCTGGCAGTCGTCCACCCGATAGCCGACGTGATGGAGGCCCTCTCCCTTGTTGGCAAGGAACTTGGCCACGGGCGAGTCATCGCGCGTGGGGGTGAGGAGCTGCACGAACGAGTCGGCCACGCGCAAGAGCGCCTCTTCGACGCCGTCCTGCTCGACGCGCTCACGGTGCTCCACGGTGGCCCCAAAGGCCTCCTCGTACCACGCCACCGCACCGTCAAGGTCGTTGACGGCGATGGCCACGTGGTCAATCTCGGTCAAGAGGAGCTCTGTCATCGTGGTCTTCTCCTTCGCGTGGCGCTCAAGCGTCGTGGCGCCGAAAGATGGTGAGTCGGTCTTCGCCCACCTTCTCACGAAGCTCCAAGTCGTCGATACCCAGGCCTTCGCTTGGCGCCGTGCACAGCACGCCGATCTTGCCCTCGTGCAGGTTGTGATGGACCTGGAAGGCGGCGTCGCCCACCTCGTCGAGCCCGAAGACGGCCGAGAGCGGCGGGACCACCTTGCCCTCGCAGACGAGCTTGTTGGCACGCCACGCCTCGCGGTAGTTCGAGAAGTGCGAGCCCTTGATCGTCTTGAGCTTCATCCACAGGTGCCGGTTGTCGTACTCGACCATGTAGCCGGAGGTCGCCGCGCAGGTCACGATGACGCCTCCCTTCTTGGCCACGAAGACGCTCGCGCCCATGGTCGAGCGACCAGGGTGCTCGAAGACGATGTCGGGGTCTTGCCCGACGAGGCTTCGGATGTCCTTGCCCAGCCGGCGCCACTCGCTCTCGTCCTGGGTGTGCTCGTCCGACCAGAACTGGTAGTTCTGGGCTTTTCGATCGAGGACGGCCTCGACGCCCAGCTCCTCGAGCATGGCGACCTTCTCCGGTGAGGACACGACGCCGATGGGCGTGCCGCCGCCGTTGAGGACGTACTGGACCGCGAAGGCACCGAGGCCTCCGCTGGCACCCCAGACCAAGACGCGGTCGCCCTGGGTCATCTGAGCGCCGTTGGGCGAGACCAGCATGCGATACGCCGTCGAGTTGCACAGGGCGTTCACCGCCGCCTCCTCCCAGGAGAGGTGCGTGGGCTTCGGCATCAGCTGGTTGGCCTTGACCACCGCGATCTCCGCCAAGCCACCGAAGTTCGTCTCGAAGCCCCAGATCCGCTGGTTCGCCGCCAGCATCGAGTCGTCGTGGGCCGAGGGGTCCTGGTCATCGACGTGGTTGCAGTGGATCGTGACCTTGTCGCCCGGGTGCCAGTGGCGAACCGCGCTGCCCACGCGCAGCACCACACCCGCGCCGTCGGAGCCCACGACGTGATAATCGAGCGCGTGGCGAGCGCCCCAGGAGGACTCCTTGGCGAGGCGATCGAGGAACCCGAACGTTGACAAGGGCTCGAAGATCGACGACCACACCGTGTTGAAGTTGATCGACGACGCCATGATCGCCACGTACGCCTCGTCGGGCGCGAGCTCAGGCAGTGCCACCTCATCGACGTGCAAGCTCTTGCGCGGGTCCTTGTCGACGGAGGCGATCCCTTCGAACATGGTCTGCTCATCTCGGCGCACCACCGCAGCGCGGTAGGACTCCGGGAGAGGGAGGTTGGCCAGCTCGTCGCCGCTTGCGCCCTCGAGGGCAGCGCTGAGAATCTGCGTCATGGCCGCAAACGCTACCCGCTCACGGCACTAGTTACCCAGTAGTTAGACGACGTTCATACTCGTCAGTAACCACGCGCTCGCTGGCACCCCGCCACCGGTCGAGACGCAGGCCACCTGCGCCCCCTCGACCTGGCGCGCGCCCGCGTCCCCCCGGAGCTGGTGGATGCCCTCGGCGATGAACCCGAAGCCGTGGGTTCGACCGGCGGAGAGCTGGCCTCCATGGGGGTTGAGCGGCAGCTCGCCGTCGAGCGCGATCCGAGAGCCATCGCCGATGAAGTCGCTGGCCTCGCCGATCTCGCAGAAGCCCAGGGCCTCGAGCCAGCTGAGGCAGTTGAAGGTGAACCCGTCGTAGAGGAGCGCGAGGTCGACGTCCTCTTGGCGCAGCGACGTGCGCGTCCAGACGTGGGCCGAGGGGCCCATCGTCTGAGGCTCGTGGCTGAAAGTCCCCTGGTCCCACGAGACGCGCTCGGTGATCTGGGTGCCGACCGACTCAATGCGCACCGGCGTGCACTTGACGTCTCCCGCAGTCTCGGCGGCCGAGACGATGATCGCCACGGCGCCGTCGCAGGGCACGTCACAGTCGAAGAGACCGAAGGGCGTCGTGACCATGCGAGCCGCGAAGTAGTCGTCCATGGTCATCGGGTCTCGATAGATCGCCGTCTCATTGCGACCAGCGTTCGTCCGCGCGTTCACCGCGATGCGCCCAAGGACCTCACGGGTCGCTCCGTAGCGAGCGAAGTAGTTCGACGCGCACATGCCGATCCAGTTCGCCGCTGAGGCCGCGCCGTAGGCGAGGCGGTGCGCCATCATCCCCTCGACTCGACCGTCGGCCGAACCGAGGTTGACCCCGCTGGCAGCAAACGTCGCCTCCCAGACCGTTCGATAGCACAGCACGTGGCGGCACAGTCCGGCGGAGACCGCCATCATGGCCGCCTGGATGGGACCAGCTTGACCCGGGGTCTCGGCGGCGCCCAGGTGCCAGGTCGGTCGAATCCGCAGCGCCTCTTCGACGGCGGTGATCCCTCCCTCTGAGTGACCTGACGATGCCATGCCCCCACCTGGATAGGTCGCCAGGCCGTCGATGTCCTCGATGCTGAGCCCCGCATCGTCCAGCGCGGCAAGGCAGGCGTCGATGGTGAGCGACAGCGGAGGGACCATGAGCCGCCGCCCGACGCGCGAGTGACCCACGCCGGTGAAGACCGCATCGTGCTCGTAGCGCTTCTCGCTGATCGGAGCTCGGACGAAGCGGCGAGGATCAGGCTCGTCGGGCAGGGCCAGCTTCGCAGCACCCGGGATGAGCTCGAAGTACGGGAGCCAGATGTCCTCGGCTTGCTCGAAGACGACCGAGACCTGCATCCCGACCTCCGCCTCGAGGGCGCCGTCACCGATGAGGTTCGAGGTCACCCGCACGTCGGGATCCTCTTCGAGGGCGATGACCACCACCACGTAGGGAGGTGTCATGTCGGGAAGCCACTGCTGGTAGTTCACCGTGATGCCGAGGATCATCCCCCGGCCGGAGAGCTCAGCGATCTCCACGTCTCTCGAGCGACAGGTCGCACAGATCGGCCCGGGCGGGTTTCGCCACGTGCCGCACGAGGTGCAGCGCTCCATGCGCAGCACGCCGTCAGACCCTGAGGTCCAAAAGAAGCCTTCTTCCATCGAGAGGCGGGGCAGTGGTCCGTGTTGTGGCATTCGTCAGCCCCCCATCATCTTGGAGAAGTCCCACGAGACGATCTTCTCTGGCGTCAGTCGACACCACGCGTGGCGACCGTCAGGCACGAAGGCGCCACCCGCGTACTTCTCTCCGAAGAGCCGTTCGGGCTCGACGAGCTCCTCATCGGGCTCGGCGGACCTCGGGACGTCACCGACGACCTCGAGGCGCCCGTTCATCTCGACGCCACAGAGCTCCAAGAACTCACGACCCGCGTCGATGACGACGCTGACCCGGGGGTCTCGCACGAGGTTGGTCCAGCGCTGTGAGCGCGTCAGCGAGTTGAGCCACAGCGAGGCTCCGTCCCAGACGAACCAGAGCGGAGCCACGTGCGGCGTCCCCTCTGCGTCGACAGTGGCCACCCGACACGTCCGCTCGGCTTTCAAGAACTCGTCTCGCTCGGCCTCGCTCATCGCGATCCGACCGCCCCTTCGCTGCTCCTGCATGCGCCCCTCCTCAAGTGGCGCCCATCATCGCCCAGGGACGGCTCTGTGGTCGAGCCCATGTGAACGACCCGCTCACAGGCCTTGTTTCTCCAGCGTTGAACCCTCACCGCCTTCCTTCGGACCTGCAGAGCTCCTCTCGGGTCGCAAGGAGACCCGCCTCTCCTGAGCTGGGCAAGCGCCCCCTGCATCGAGTCTGGTCCGCTCGACCAAAGTGAACGTAAGGTAAACTGATTGTGAACGCGAAGTGACCTAAAGGAAAACTCATGGTGACAACAATCAGCACAGCCGAGGGATGGTGCACCGATCCCTACGGCCAGCACGACGCCCGCTGGCTCTCAGAGGGCCGCCCCACGACGCTCGTTCGAGACGGCATGCTCGAGTCGTTCGACCTGCTCCCCGACGGTCCCGCCCTCCTCGATGCGGTGCCGATCTCGTGGGGCACCGCCACGCCCCATGGCCAAGACCTCCTGCGCTCAGATCAGCCCCGCTCCTCTGCGCAAGACGAGCTGCGGCAGGCGGCCAACGGGATGCTCACGCGCACGCACGACTAGCCGAGGGTGAAGGGGTGAGGCGCTAAGTTGGGTCCCCGTCGCGAGGGCGACGCAACCAGACCCGCCGGTCGTCCGGCGCACAGAGGAGGACCTCATGGCTGGGACGGTCATCGTTGCAGGGGCACGGACGCCCATCGGCAAGCTCTCCGGGGCGCTCAGCTCGCTGAGCTCGACAGACCTCGGAGCACAAGCCATCGCCGGTGCGCTCAGCCGTGCGGGGCTCAGCCCCGACCAGGTGGACTTCGTGCTGATGGGTCAGGTGGTCCTGGCCGGAGCCGGTCAGCTGACCGCTCGCCAGGCTTCGGTGAAGGCGGGCATCCCGCTCACGGTCCCCTCCTCGACCATCAACAAGGTCTGCCTCTCCGGGCTCAACACGATCTACCTCGCCGACCAGATGATCAACGCCGGCGAGGCCGACATCATCGTCGCCGGCGGGATGGAGTCGATGACCCAGGCACCCCACCTGCTGCCCAACGCTCGCCAGGGCTATCGCTTGGGCGACGGCACCCTCGTCGACTCGATGATGTTCGACGGTCTCACCTGCGGGGTCGAGCACATCGCCATGGGCGTGAGCACCGAGCGCTTCAACGCACAGGACACCAAGATCTCTCGACAGCGCCAAGACGAGTTCGCCGCCCGCAGCCACCAGCTCGCTGCCGCAGCCATCAAATCAGGAGCGCTCGCTGAGGAGATCGTCCCCGCCGAGGTGCCGAGCCGCCGCGGCGACCCCACGATCGTCGAGTTCGACGAGGGCGTGCGGGCCGAGACCACCGTCGAGACGCTCGGCAAGCTCCGTCCGTCCTTCGGCAAGGGCGACGACGCCACCGTGACCGCGGGGAACGCCTCGCAGATCTCGGACGGCGCCTCCGCCGTGATCGTGATGTCCAAGGCCAAGGCCGACGAGCTCGGCCTCACCCCGCTCGGCGAGCTGCTCTCCTACGCCCAGGTGGCGGGTCCGGACACGTCACTCCTGCACCAGCCCTCGACAGCCATCGCCAAGGCATGCGCTCGGCTCGACCTGGACCCGAAGAGCCTCGATCTCTTCGAGATCAACGAGGCTTTCGCCGCCGTGGGACTGGCCTCAGTCGATGACCTGGGCGTGGACCTCGACAAGGTGAACCCGAACGGCGGGGCGATCGCCCTCGGCCACCCGATCGGCATGTCTGGCAACCGGCTCGCCCTCACCGCGCTCTTCGAGCTCCGTCGCCGCGGTGGCGGTACCGCCGCGGTGGCGCTCTGTGGTGGCGGTGGCCAAGGCGACGCCGCGTTGCTCCGCGTCAGCTAGCGCGCAGCTCGAGCAGCGAGCCCTCACCGAAGCTGGCCTTCGACCAGCTCTCGATGGGCAACGAGACCACCGACAAGGTGCCGGGCGGGTAAGAGTTGAGCGCGGGATGCGGGCCGTCAAGGGTCAGCTCGCTCACGAGGTCAAGGCTCAGGCAGTGGATCGTGGGGTTGTGCCCGATCACGCACACGACCTCGTCGTCGTCGGGCAGCTCACAGAGGATGGCCAAGACGTCGTCGGGCGTGGCGTGATAGAGCCGAGCATCCGTGAGCTGCCGTGGCGGCGTCACCAGCTCCCCGAAGGCGCCGGCCGCGCTCTGCTGGGTTCTCGCCGCGGGCGACACCAGCGCCAGCGTGGGGAGTGGTCCCGGTGCCTTGTCACTGCGGAGCGTCTTGCTGAGACGCTCGGCGGAGCGGAGCCCCTTGGGTGAGAGTCGCCGATCGCGATCTCGGCCCCCTGGGGGTGGATCCTCGACGGCGGAGAAGTGGCGAAGAAGCCAGAGCGTCAGGGCCATAGGCCGAGTCTGCACCGCCATGACCCCGAAGGGGTCGATGCCGGGCGCACGACAGCTACGGCGCTTCGAGGGCTCGCCGGCCCTCAAGGGCGCGGCCCAAGGTCAGCTCATCGGCGTACTCGAGGTCACCGCCCACCGGCAGGCCGCTGGCGATCCGGGTCACCGTGAGACCCAGCGGCGACAGCAGCCGAGCGAGGTAGAGCGCCGTCGCCTCGCCCTCGAGGTTGGGGTTGGTGCACACGATCACCTCTTTGACGCCCTCCGGCTCGAGGCGCGCCAGCATCTCAGCCACCCGAAGCTGATCGGGACCCACCCCCTCGAGCGGGTTGAGCGCCCCGTGGAGCACGTGATAGCGACCGCGGAACTGACCGGTGCGCTCGACCGCGACGATGTCTCGAGCGTCCTCGACTACACAGAGCACCGAGGTGTCACGGCGATCGTCGGCGCAGATCGGGCACAGCGACCCGCTCTCAGCGATGTTGAGGCAGATCGGGCACAGCGAGGTCTTCTCCTTCACCTCGATCAGCGCGCCAGCCAGCCGGCGCGCGTCTTCGTCAGGAGCCTTCAAGAGATGAAACGCGATGCGCTGGGCAGACTTCGGACCCACCCCGGGGAGCCGTCCCAGCTCGTCGATGAGACGACGAAGCGAAGCGGTGTACATCTAGCTGCTCTCCTCGGTCGCTCCGGGAAAGGCCTCGAGCAGCTTGTCGGTGCCGATCGATCCCGACGGCCCCTCCGTGAGATCAGCGAGATCGATGTCATCGATCCCGAGGTCCTCGATCTCCTCGGACCCCTCGGGCTGCGACGTCGTCGGAGTGGTCCCAACCGCGGTGCGAGAGACCCGATCGGCCTTCGATGCGCTGTCGACACGCAGCTCCACCTTGATGTCGTGCCCCAGCTGCGCTCGGAGCAGACCGTTCACCTCATCAAGGTGCTCAGAGCACTTCTTGAGGTAAGGCTCGGTCGGCACCTCTACCTGCAGCACGCCAGCACCCACGGCCGCTGGCGCCATGGCGAACAACGGTCGGACTGACGCCTTGAGCTGGGGCAGCACCGCGCTGGTCCACGCGTCAAGGATCTCTGCTTCGCTGCTCGAGGCCTCCTTCGGCTCGGGCTTGGCCTCTGCCACGCCGTCTTCGGCGAGAGGCGTCGGCTCACGAACGGGTGGCGAGACCTCAGGGGCGGCTGTCGCAGCCTTCGAAGCCACCGGTGCCACCTGAGGGCTCTTCGTGTCCGAAGGAGGGGTTCGATCGCCGCGCGGTCGCCGATAAGCACCCAGCGACGCCTTCTCGCCGTCCGGGACGTCGATCACAGGTGCCGAAGGAGCGGGCGGAGCGCTGTGCGTCGTGGCGGAACCCTCGAGCTCGGCGATCTTGCGCTCCAGCTTGGCGACGCGCTCGATGAGCCCATCGACTCCCGGATCGACCCGAGCGGCGCGGATCACGGCGATCTCGAAGAGCACCAAAGGATCGGGGGCATCTCTCATGTCGACCTGGCTCGAGCCGATCAGCTCGATGGCCCGCACGGTGCGGGCCAAGCCCAGCTGCTCGCTCTGCTCGCTGAGAAGTCGACGAGCGTCGCCGGTGACCTCGGCGAGATCCGGGGCGACGCGGAGCAAGAAGCACTGGCGCAGGTCATCGACCAGCTCTACGGCGAGCTGCTGGGGGCCCCATCCCTCCTCGCGCAGCGCGGTGAGGGCGGCGAGCGAGCGTGCCGGATCCTCGTCAGCCAAGCCCGCCACGACCTCGTTGAGCAATGAAGGCCGGGAATCCTCGGTCTCGCCCGAGGCCACCACCTGGTCAAGAGCGCTCAGCGCATCTCGGGCCGAGCCGCGTCCCTTGCGCACGGCCAAGCTGACGATCTCGTCGTCCACCTCGAGACCAGCGGCGCTGCGCACGTCACGCAAGAGGCCTTCGAGGACAGGAGCGCCGAGCAGGCGGAACTCGAGGTGCTGGGTGCGGCTCCGGATGGTGGCTGGCACCTTCTGCGGATCCGTGGTGGCCAGCACGAAGACCACGTGACTAGGTGGCTCCTCCAAGGTCTTGAGCAGCGCGTTCGCCGCACCCGTGCCCAGCATGTGGACCTCGTCGATGATGTAGACCTTGCGCTTGCCGGGTGAGCCCAGCGCGGCTCCCGAGATCACCTCGCGGATGGTGTCGATCGTGCCGGTGGAGGCTGCGTCGAGCTCGATGACGTCCAGCGAGCTCCCCTTGGTGATCCTGACGCAGCTCGCACAGACGCCGCACGGATCGCCTTCGTCGGGATTGAGGCAGTTGAGCGCCTTCGCCAAGATCCGAGCCGTGGAGGTCTTGCCGGTGCCTCGAGGTCCGCTGAAGAGATAGGCATGAGCGACGTGCTCGTCGCGCACGGCGGTCCGGAGCGCCTTGACCACGTGGTCTTGTCCTCGCAGCTCAGAGAACTTCTGAGGTCGATAGCGCCGGTAGAGCGAGATGAAGGCGTCCTCCGAGCTGAGCGGTGCGCCATCATCGAGTGCCATCCCCCGATGCTACCGGGCACACCTCGGGTCGCTTCGAGCCCTCGAGGTGCCTCCCACCGGACGCGACCCGGCCCTCAAAGCGGTGGCCAGGTTGGCTGCGGCACACGACCAGACTCGCTGAGAGCTGCTGCCTTCCGACCCTGACTCGGTTCACAAGTGGACGTTGCGCAGGACCCGGCCACCGCTTTGAGGACCGGTGACACCACGACGCTACCTCGCATGTGGACCACCCCGCACACGGCAACTCGGGCTGCCTGTGCGGCTCCGATAGCCTGTGGAGCCGCCACAGGGCTCACCCTGAGGCGTCACGGAGGCGTGCGAGAGCGGCCGAATCGGCACGATTGGAAATCGTGTGTGGGGAAACTCACCGTGGGTTCAAATCCCACCGCCTCCGCCAAGCGGTCCGTGGGTGCCCCGCCCCGATACTCCAGGCCGGGCGGGCTAGCCTTTCTAGGACTTACCGCCTCGTCACTTGAGGCAGCTATCCCTTGCATACGAAAGGTTCCAGTGAACGTTCTCATCCTCGGTGGTGATGGATTCTGTGGCTGGCCAACCAGCTTGCACTTGGCCAACGTCGGCCACGACGTCACGATCGTCGACAACTTGAGCCGTCGCTTCATCGACGTCGAGCTCGAGGTGGAATCGCTCACGCCCATCACGCCGATCCACGAGCGGCTGGCCGCCTGGAAAGAGCACACCGGCCAGGACATCGGGTTCGAGAACCTCGATCTGGCCAAGGACTACGACCGCTTGGTCGACCTGCTGAAGGACCTCCGACCCGAAGCCGTCGTGCACTTCGCTGAGCAGCGCGCCGCTCCCTATTCGATGCGCACCTCGACCACCAAGCGCTACACGGTCGACAACAACGTCTCGGGCACCCACAACCTGCTGTGCGCGATCGTCGAGACAGGTCTCGACATCGCCGTCGTCCACCTCGGCACCATGGGCGTCTACGGCTACGGCTGGTCAGGCTCTGCTCCCATCCCTGAGGGATACCTCACCGTCAGCGTCCCGACGCCCGACGGCGACCTCGAGCGAGAGATCCTCCACCCTGCCAACCCAGGCTCGATCTATCACATGACCAAGACCCTCGATCAGCTGCTCTTCTCGTTCTACGCGCGCAACGACGGCATCCGGGTCACGGACCTGCACCAAGGCATCGTGTGGGGCACCCAGACCCCGGAGACCGCCATCGACGAGCGGCTCATCAACCGCTTCGACTACGACGGCGACTACGGCACCGTGCTCAACCGCTTCATCATGCAGGCCGCAGTCGGGCACCCTCTCACCGTCCACGGCACCGGCGGGCAGACGAGAGCGTTCATCCACATTCGCGACACGGTTCGCTGCATCGAGATCGCACTGAACAACGCTCCCGAGCAGGGCGACCAGGTCTCGGTGTTCAACCAAGTCACAGAGACCTATCGAGTCCGTGATCTCGCTGAGCTCGTCTCGAAGCTGACCGGCGTGGAGATCGCCTACCTGCCGAACCCTCGGCGGGAGGCCGCTGAGAACGACCTGAACGTGACGAGCGATCGCTTCCAGGCGCTGGGCCTGAATCCGACCACCCTCTCGCAGGGCTTGCTGGAAGAGACGCACGAGATCGGCAGCAAGTACGCCACGCGGGCTGACATGTCGAAGATCATCTCCCGATCCGTCTGGAAGGCCGGCATGGAAGTGGCATCCGATCTGCGCTGAGGTCAGTCTCTGATGGCGACCTACCTGACCGATCTCGACGCCATGGACCTGGCCCTCAGGGCAGCTCGCCAAGCGGCTGAGGCTGGCGAGGTGCCCGTCGGAGCCGTGGCGCTGCGCGATGGAGAAGTCCTTGCCGTGGCAGGCAACCAGCGTGAGCGGGACCACGACCCCACCGCCCACGCCGAGATCGTGGTGCTCCGACAGGCTGCTGACCTCGTCGGGAGCTGGCGGCTCGACGAGGTGGAGATCGTGGTCACCCTGGAGCCCTGCGCGATGTGCGCAGGAGCCTTGCTCGCCGCCCGGGTTGCTCGGGTCGTGATCGGGGCGATGGACGAGCGCTTCGGAGCCGTCGGCTCTCGCTACAACCTGCTGAGCGATCCCCGGCTGAACCACGAGATCCCCCAGGTCACCGGTGTGCGCGGCGACGAGTCCGCCGAGCTCCTCAGGACGTTCTTCGCGGCGCGGCGCTGAGCAGCGCTCTGGCGAAGCTCGCTCAGGCGGCTCGACGTCGACGAGCTTCGGCGTAGGTCATCCAGACGCCCTCGTCGAAGTCGTAGAGCTTGCACTTCCTGGTCTGGCCGACGTAGTCACGCAGGCGGAGCTTCTTGTCGATGACGGTGCCCGGGAAGGCCAGCTCGATCGCCTCGGCTGCCTCTTCGAGCTTGTACATCGGGATCCGCACGTCGACGTGGTGCGGGACGTGCACCATGATCCAGTGCAGGAAGAAGTTGATCCCCTTGGGCACTCGCAGCACCGTCGTGCCCTCCATCTGGGCCCGGAACTTGTTCCAGTCGGCCTTCTTCCACCAGCGGATGTCAGGCGAGATGTGGTGGACGTGCACTGCTGCACCGATGGTGAAGGCGAAGGCGACGAAGGGCAGCACCAGGACTCGGACGTCGAGCCAGATGATCCCAGGTACCGAGACGCCTCTGAGCGCACCGATGGCGCTGAAGAGCACCAGCATCCCGCCGATGAAGCTCCAGACGATCCGTCGGTCTCGGTTGATGGTCTTGGCCCATCGAACCGGGGGCTTGCCCACCATCATCTTCTTCCACCAGATCTGATGGATGTAGTAGACGCCGGCGCCTGCCCACGACCACTCAAGGCGGTGGATCGAGCGACGCCAGAAGCCCATGGCGGCGTACTCCTCGGGCGTGGTCGGGTGCCAGACGAAGTCGACGCCCTGGCGCACCGTGAAGGTGTGGTGCACCCGGTTGTGCCCCATGACCCATCCCTCGAAGACATGGAGGCTGGGCAGCATGGCGATGCGGCCGACGCGCTGGTTGAGCTTCTTCGGCGTGAAGAGCGCACCGTGAGCGGAGTCGTGACCGATGATGAAGAGCCCCGAGACCACGAGCGCCATCAGCATCTCGAGCAAGAGCACCTCAAAGACGTTCGTGACGAAGACCAGCGCGGCCAGGAGGCCGAGGTACATCGCGGCGTCTCGAGCGAAGTACGACAGGCCCCGCCACGAGGGGTTCTCATAGATCGACTTCGGGAGCGCGTCGATGACCGGTTTCAGCGAACCCGCACCAGGGGTCGTGACCTGGGTCTCTTCCTCGGCCGGAACCGTTGTCATCGACGTCCTCGTTCTTCGATCCTTTGCGCCACCGGCGCCACGCTCAGGCTACTCTCCCTGTGCTCCATTGGGGTTCGGGGCATCGCAGGACGCAGAACACTCTCCTGACCGGGGAGATGTGTCACCCATACCGTAGGATCATGCTTTCCAAAGAGAGGGTGAGCACGCGATGACGACGCCCGAAGGGCGCCCCACCAAGCAGCAGCGGCGACGACGGACGTTCGCTGTGCTCGCCGTCGTGGTCCTCCTCGTGGCGTTGGTCATCGTCCTCGTCGACTCCTCGTCAGGACCCGCCTCGTCGACCAGCACCTCCACGACCGCTGCTCAGCACGAGCACACGGCAAGGCTCGCCGGCTCCTTCGGTCGAGAGGCGGCCTGGGTCATCAACGAGAACAAGCGCCCTGGCACCACGGCATGGGAGATCCCTGCCTCCAACCAGGCGAACGTGATCGCCGGCTTCGCCAACCGAGACGACGCCTCGCAAGGCCACAAGGTGACCTTCTACGTCACCACCCCGTCGCCCACCTACACGGTCACCGCGTATCGGATGGGTTGGTATCAGGGAAAGGGCGGACGCGAGATCTGGCACGCCACCAAAGCGCTGGTCGGCACGAACCAGCCGCTGTGCCAGTTCACCGCGGGGGTGAACCTCGTGAGCTGCGCGAACTGGTCGCCGTCCTTCGACGTCACCCTCACCAAGTCCTTCGTCCAAGGTGACTACCTCTTCAAGCTCGTCGCCTCGACGGGACAAGAGTCCTACGTGCCACTGACGATCTCTGACCCGTCCAGCCACGCCACCTACCTCTTCATCAACCGCAACTTCACCGAAGAGGGGTGGAACACCTGGGGCGGTTACGACTTCTATCAAGGTCTCGGCACCTGCACGCCGACCTATCCGGTGTGCAATCGCGCTCGCATCGTCTCCTACGACCGCCCCTATGACACGGGCAACGGAGCGTCTGACTTCTTCGGCAACGAGTACCCGCTGCTGGCCTTCGCCGAGCGCCATGGCCTCGACGTGACCTACGTGACGGACACCAAGCTCAACGAGGTCCCTGCCCTCGAGTCGAACCACAAGGTGATCTTGTCGCTCGGTCACGACGAGACCTGGTCGACCCCGCAGCGCCAGGGCCTGGAGGCTGCCGAGGCTCACGGCACGAACATCGTCTTCTTCGGCGCCGCCGCCGTGCTCCGCCACGTGCGCATGGAGCCGTCGCCGCTCGGGCCGTATCGCCTCGAGGTGAACTACCGCGACTCAGCAGAGGACCCGCTCAACGGGGTGGGGAACCCCCTCGACGTGACGGGCAACACCTTCGCCAGCCCACCGACGAACTGGTCAGAGATCCCGCTCACCGGCCAGGAGTACTCGGGGTACCTGAACGGCACGGCCAACGTGCCCTTCGTGGTGACCCAGGCCTCGTCGTGGATCTTCGCCCACACCGGTCTCCAGAACGGTGCCACCTTGGGCGGGGTGGTCATGTCCGACTTCGATCACGTCTCGCAGTCGGCGGGCTCGCCGATCGAACGTCCAGATCGTGAGCCACTCACCCATCCCGACCAACCTCGCCTACACGAACCAGGGCAGCTGGAACGGGCTGACCTACGCCGACATGACCTACTACACGGACCCGACGAGCCACGCCGGCATCATCGACACCGGCACGGTGAACTGGATCAACTCGCTGACCACGTGCGCACCCGGTGCCACCGGGTGCCAGCCAGGCGAGGTGCAGCGGATCACCGGCAACATCCTGCGCCTCTTCGGCAAGGGACCCGCAGGGCTCACGGTGCCGTCGGTGCCCAACTGGGCCGAGCTCCAACCCACCACCAGCTGAGCCCTTTTCTGGTGTGGTCAGGTGGGACCACTAATCTCTCCTCTCGGAGGGGTGCCAGAGCGGCCGAATGGGACGGTCTCGAAAACCGTTGTACGTACTGCGTACCGTGGGTTCAAATCCCACCCTCTCCGCTCGACGAAGCCCGTCGCCCGAGGTGCTGCCTTGGCCGACGGGCTTCGTCGCGCCCCGGCCTCGTAGGCTCGCCCCACTGACCTCGGACGAGGAGGACCCATGAGCGACCCTGCCACCATCGAGCACAAGCGACTCCTTCGAACCGAGCTGCCCGGACCGAGATCGCTCGAGCTCCACGCCCGCCGAAAGAAGGTCGTCACCAGCGGCGTGAGCTCGACCTTCGAGTCCTACATCGAGCGAGGCTCTGGAGCGATTCTCGTCGACGTCGACGGCAACCAGCTCATCGACCTCGGCTCTGGCATCGCGGTGGCCTCGATCGGTCATGGCCATCCGGCGGTGGCCGCCGCGGTGGCCGCCAGAGCGAGGCATTCAACCACACCTGCTTCATGGTCTCTCCCTACGAGGGGTACGTCGCCGTGGCTGAAGCGCTCGACGAGCTGACGCCCGGGGAGCCATCAGAAGGCGTCAGCCCTGTTCAACTCGGGGGCTGAGGCTGTCGAGAACGCCGTCAAGGTGGCCCGCCTCGCCACGGGTCGCCAGGCGATCGTGGTCTTCGACCACGCCTATCACGGTCGGACCAACCTCACGATGGCGCTCACGGCCAAGAACATGCCGTACAAGGACCGCTTTGGTCCCTTCGCTCCCGAGATCTACCGGGTCCCGATGTCCTACCCGCTGCGCGACGGAGGCCTCAGCGGCGATGAGGCGGCAGGCGCGCGCCATCGGTGCGATCGAGACCCAGGTGGGCGTGCACAACCTGGCCGGGATCCTCATCGAGCCGATCCAGGGCGAAGGAGGCTTCATCGTGCCGGCGCCGGGTTCCTGCCCGCCCTTGAGCGCTGGGCGAGGGCGAACGAGGTCCTCTTCATCGCCGACGAGATCCAGACCGGGTTCTGTCGCACCGGTGACTGGTTCGCCTGTGAGCACGAGGGCGTGGTGCCCGACCTCATCACCACCGCCAAGGGCATCGCCGGCGGTCTGCCGCTCGCCGCACTCACCGGACGACGAGAGCTCCTCGACGCGGTGCACCCCGGTGGCCTCGGTGGGACCTACGGCGGGAACCCCGTCGCGGCGGCGGCTGCCCTGGCGACCATCGAGGTGATGCGCACCGAGCAGCTCGCCCAGCGGGCCGTCCACCTCAACGAGCTCATCGTGCCTCGTCTTGAGAAGCTCGGCGCCGAGACCGGTGCCATCGCCGAGGTGCGAGGCCGCGGCGCCATGGTCGCCGTCGAGCTGGTCCGAGCCGGGACGACGGAGCCTGACCCCGCGCTCGCCAAGGCGGTCGTGGCGGCCTGCGCCCGCGAAGGTGTCATCGCCCTGAGCTGCGGCACCTTCGGCAACGTCCTGCGCCTCCTGCCGCCCTTGGTGATCGAGGACGCTTTGCTCCTCGAGGGCCTCGACGTCCTCGGCGCGTCGCTCATCGCGGCGCTCGCCTGACGGTCGCGACCCTCAGCCGTCGCGCTCAGCCAGCTGGACAGCCGCCCGTCGAGACTGGCGTCGAGCGCGCTTCCCCTTCGACGATCGAGGGCTGGACGGCGCTCGCGGTGAGCGCGTAGCCGACGTTGGCATCGACGGTCGAGCGCGAGAAGACGACGCCGAGCACCTTGCCGCCCGCCTCGACCAGCGGGCCACCGGAGTTCCCAGGCAGCACGGTGGCGGAGAGCTCGTAGACCTGCCGTGTCACCAGGCCGCCGCCGTAGATGTTGCGACCGAGCGCATCGAAGGAATCGGACACGGCAGCCTCGGTCACGTGGAGCCCCCCGTTCTCCGGATAGCCGATCACCGCTCCCGGAGTGGCTCGGGGTGCCACGTTCGTATCCAGGCTCAGTGGCGGCCCCAGCGGTGCGCTGGTCTTGAGCACAGCGACGTCCAGGTTGGGATCCACCAAGACCGGTGTCGCTCGAAAGCCCTGCGTGCCGATGATGATCTCTGGCGACGCGATGCCTGCGACCACATGAGCGTTGGTGACCACCACGCCCGGAGCGACGACGAAGCCGGAACCCTCCACCGAGCCGCCACAGCCCTCTCCGAAGACCTTGACGACCGACGCGAGCGCGGGCTGCGCTATGGCAGCTGCAGCGGCCGAGGTTGGCTCCAGGCTCTGAGCGACCTGCGGTGGCACGACGGAGGCGAACACCGCCGGGAAGCCCTCGCCCGAGATCAGGCTCTGCACCTCAGAGAGCGCCGAGGGCACAGGCGGCATGACCGAATCGACCGTGCGGAGCACCGCGGAGCGGCTGACCGCTTCGGTCAGCCAGCCAGCTTGGGCCTGGACGATGAAGCCCGCGACGAGCCACGCGCTGAGCAGCACGCTGACCGCAGCGACCGCTGCTCCGAGTGCGGCATCGATGGTGCCGAGATGCCAGCGCTTGAGCGCCACCGCCGCCCATCGCCCGAGGACGCCTCCGATCGTGCCGACGAGCGCCGCCATGCCCAGGACCACGAAGAGCGTGAGGGCGATCCGTCCCCAGCCCGCCGCCAGCGGCCGAGCGATCGCCAGTGCGATCCCCACCCCGACGGCGAGGCCGACCCAGAACCCGACGAAGCTGAGCACCTGAATCGTGGCCCCGAGGCGCAGGCCGTTGACCACCGCGATGATCACGATGACGGTCAGCATCAGGTCGACCCATCCCACGGGTCTGAGGGTAGACCGAAGTCCGGGTCTGACCTCGGCGTCGGCACGCCGTAGCATCCTGGGATGCTCGCAGCCAGGTCGATGAGGCGGGTCACCGGGCCCGCAGCGCTCGGCGTGGCGCTTCTTCTGCTCGCTGGCTGCACCTCGACCTCTCAAGGTGCCGCCACGTTGCCCGCACCGCCGGTGAGCACCGGCGTCGGTCAGCCGTCACCCTTCCTCGGAGCGAACCTCGCCGCGGTGGGCTGCGGGGCCACGCTGCGCTGCGCGGCTGGCGCGGTGAGCTTCGATCCCAACCCCTCGAGCGCCCCGCTGACGACCTCGAGTGACGGAGGGCTGGCGTGGGGCCGCGCCACGGGAAGCTTGCCAGTCGGTGCCGAGTTCCTCTCGACCGGATGCGCGGCATCGGTGTGCGTGGCCGCGGGTCGTTCGCTCTTTGGCGCGGTGGTCTATGCCTCGACGAAGCCAGGGGCGCCCTGGAGGCAGACGAGCTCCGTCGAGACGGGCAGCATCACCCAGAGCGTGGCATGCGCCGGCCTCCGTTGGTGCATGGCGATCGCGTCAGACAGCTCCCACGTCTACTCTGCCGCGACACTGAACGCGGGAGGGTCGTGGACGACGGGTGGCTCGCTGCCCGCTGGCACGGGCACGATCCAACAGCTCACGTGCAGCTCGCCGACGAGCTGCCTCGCCGCGGGTTCGACGAGCACCGGCCAGGCCGAGCTGGCAGTGACCGCCAACGGCGGTGCGACGTGGACTGCCTCGAGCTTGCCGACGACGCCCGCCATCGTTGCCATCCTCGAGCGCGTCGTGTCGCTCCGATGCCACCTGCCTTGCCGTCGTGACCACCAACAGCACCGGCGCCTCGACGATCGTCGAGAGCTCGGACGGCGGCGCCACCTTCACCGCGCCGCTCGACCCTTCGACGACACCGGTGAACCAACCCCTCGCCGTGAGCTGCGTCGCCACCACGTGCGTGGTCGTCGGTCGGAGCACTGCCGGAGCGGGAGCGGCCCTGCAGCTGACCTCCAACCAGAGGAGTCGGCCCCTCTCCCTCTCCTACGTGCCCACCGCTCTGCTCGCCGTGAGCTGTGCCACCACTGTGCGCTGCGTGGCCGTTTCGAGCGCCAGCTTGGTGGTGCTCAGCCCGTCAGCTCCGAAGTCCACGAAGCAACAGACCCGGTAGCTTCGACGCGCTCGGAGCAGCGTCGAAGGCCACCAGGCTCTCCATCGTCTCTCGACCGTGGCGCGCCGTGACGAACCACGAGGGTCTCGGCGTGGAGCGGAAGGGGCCTCGGAGCACCGATTTCTGCGTCGAGGGGAGCATGAAGGCGTTCCCCACCACACCGGTGCCCGACTGGATGTCAGTTCTCTGGTGCCCCGGGTAGGCGCCCCAGGTCGTGGTGGAGAGCGCAAAGACCAGACCGTGCCAGATGTTGAGCCCGATCGCTCCGAAGCGAAGGTCCTCGATCGCCCCCTCGATCACCGGCCCGAGGATCGGATCAGCGAGCGACGAGGGGTGGGCGATTACGGTGCACGACAAGGTGCCCCACACCACGTCGTTGGCGAAGCGCACCGCCGTCTCGACGAACGACGCCTCATCAGCCGCATCCAAGGCGGTCTCGGCCATCAGGCTGCAGAAGGCCTCGACGTTGAAGCACACGTCGTCGGTCACCGTCGGATCCACACCCTCGATCAAGGTCCACGGCAGCGTGCGCGCTCCTCCGGAACCGAGCTCGAGCGCGTCGGGGTGCGCGGCCACGAAGGCGGCATGTCGGGACGCCGCCCCCGGGTAGTACGCGTCGCGCGCAGGGAGCGAGCGCAGCACCTTCTCAAGAGCAGCGAGAAACGCTTGGCGCTGCGTCCACCCCGACCACGTGATGAGGACGCGCGGGGTGAGGCAGTTGAAGCCCGCGTTGTTGGTCAACATGGTGGCCACGTGCTCGGCCTGGAAGCGGAGATCCTTCTCGCTCCACTCTCCCGGGACGATGATCACCGGCGACACACTCCCGAGCTCGCCGGTCACAGGCTTGTCGAGCAGCGGCTGGTCGTCGGCCTTGCGACGTTCTCCCTCCGGGCCGGCGCCGAAGACGATGGCGTCGTAGGTCTTGTCGGAGCCGGTCACGTGAATGTCATCGACGAGCGGGTTGGCGCAGAGGTGCTTGCCCGCCTCCGCCCCGCCCGTGACGAGGGCGACGAAGCCCGCGTCGAGCAGAGGGGCCATGGCGCGCTTCCAGAACGGCACGAGGTAGTCGTTCACCGGGTTGGCCTTCAAGACGACCACGTGCCCCTCGACGAAGAGCTTGGACAGCACGTCTCGAGGGCCGAGAGAAGCAACGTTCCCCGCGCCGAGCACCACGCTCAAGCCCCGAGGGCCGTTCGAGTCGCGGTAGCTCGGCGCTTGGTTCGCCTCGAGCTCGGCGCGCGTGACACCCGGCTCGATCCACACCTCCGCCGTGACCTTCGGGAACAGGATCCGCTCGTAGAGGTCGGCGGGCATGACACCCACCACCAAGCGGCCATCACGCGCCTCGCGCACCGGACCGGGGAAGCGCGGGCGTCCGCTCGAGGCGATCTGCTCGAGCGACGTTCGCAGCACCCGTGCCATGCGGACGAAGGTCCCGATGCCGCTGTAGAGCTCTTCGCCTGCCTCGTTTGACGTCGCATCGAGCCCCTTGGCCTCGCACGCAGCGGCAAGCCACGCTGGTGCCACCGCCACGGTGGCCTCGATGACTGCGGTGAGGAGCTCGGCGCGCTCGGTGGGGCTGGTGGCGCTCCACCGATCTCTCGCCCCACTGACGCGCGCGACGGCTGCGTCCAGCACCTCGGGGTCGAAGCCGGCTGTGTCAGCCCCTTGGCTGGTCGGAGCAGCTGCTCCTCGATTTGTGATCGCCATCGACCCTCCCCCTTCAGCGGCTCGCGCGCCACGCAGCCCAAGCCCAGGCTCCTGTCTAGTGGTGCGAGACTCTCGATGTGACTACGCCGCCCTCGCTCCCCCCACGCGGCTGGTATCCCGATCCCGCCGGCTCAGCGGCGTGGCGATGGTGGGACGGGCATGCGTGGACGAGCGACCTCGAGCCCTTCGCGCGTCCTGCGACGATCGCGACCGCGCCACTGCTCACCCGAGAGGCTGAGAGCGCTGCTCGGCTGGTGCCCTGGGGGGTGCTCGCTCTCGCCGTCGCCCTCACGCTCGGGATCGTCATCCACGCCTTCGAGACGAGCTACTACGTCTCGATGTGGCACTGGTTCACGAAGGTGTGGCACGACGTAGAGAACCAAGTGCCGAGCTCCGAGCTTCCCAAACCACCCAATGAGTCGGGAGGGCTACAAGCCCTCTCGATCTTGGTGGCGCTGCCCCTCGAGCTGGTCGGCATGGTCTTCGTGCTCACCTTCCAGCACCGTGCGGCGACGACCGCCAAGGCCATCGGCTTGCCCCAACGCCTCTCACCCACCTTCGGGGTGATCGGCTGGTTCATACCTTTCGCCGGCCTGGTCCTGCCCTGGATCGCCTGGCGAGACCTCTTGCCGCGGACGCACCCTGATCGCTCGAAGATGTCAGCGATCTGGGCGCTGTACTTGGGCTACGGGCTCTTCTCGATGATCGCCATCGTGGTCTCGATCAGCTCGACCGCGGTCGCTGGGCTGTGCCTGGTCGCCGCGTTGGCCTCAGGGTTGCTCGCTCTGCGCCTCTCACCGTCGATCATCAGCGTGGTCCTCGAGGCTCACCAGACGGGCGCGCAGCTGACCGCACCGGCGAGCGACACCGCGCTGCGACCTCCTGAGAGCTCCTAAGCGCCGGCGATCGCTCAGCGGGCGCTGATGTACTCGACGAGCTCTGAGCGGTCGCGCTCGAGCTGGTCGATGCGGGCCTTGACCACGTCACCGATCGAGACGATCCCTGCCAGCTCGCCGTCGACGACCACCGGCAGGTGCCGCACCCGAAGATCAGTCATCACCGCCATGAGGACCTCGATGTCATCGTCGGGTGAGCACGTCTTGATCAGGGCGGTCATCGCCTCGCTCACAGGACGTTCGACGACCTCCGCTCCAGAGACGTGGAGTGCTCGGACGATATCGCGCTCGGAGATGATCCCCTCGGGCTTCCTGCCGTCTTCGCTCACCACCAACGCGCCCACGCCACGGAACGCGAGCTCGCTGAGTGCCTCGGTGATCGTCGCAGAGCGACTCACGGTGGCGACGTCATCGCCCTTGGCCTCAAGGATCTTGGCGATCAGCATCGATGCCCCCTCTTCGTCTGGAGCCCGCGCCAGCACGGGCCCTCTAGAGCCCAGCGTAGGGACCGGTTTCGCGCTTGGCTAGGGCCCACGCCAAGTGAATTTGCGCACGAGCGCTCACGCAGGTTGGAGCAGTGTGGCGAGGCCCGCCTCCATGGTGGCCACCGCCTCTTCGTGGCCTCGCATGGACGCCAAGAGGAAGTACGCATCGCACGAGGAGAGCACCTCGACCAGGTCCGCCACCTGGCCGTCGCTGGTCGTACCGCTCTGTGGCGCCTCGTGGCTCACGAGCGTCTCTGACTGAGCCCGGAGGCGCTCAGCGACCTTCGTCCACGGACCAGCCGCCACCGGAGCGTGCGCCATGCGGACGCGCAGAGAGCGGATGATCGCCTCGAGGGCCAGGTAGAGCGAGACGCGGGTGTCCACGAAGACGCTGAGGCGCTCCGTCGAAGGAGCGGGGGGTGCGGGCACGACCAGGTCCGAGCTGAGCGCGGCATCGATCTCGGAGTCGACCGCCGCATGGAGGAGCGCGTCGACGTCGTCGAAATAGCGAAAGATGCTCCGCTCTGACACGTTCGCTCGCTCGGCCACCTCACCGGCCGTCGGCACCGGCGTGCCCTCTTTGATGAGCTCGACCGCGGCCTCGATGACGCGGTACTGGTTGGTCTCGCGTCGACGCCGTCGACCGTCTCGCGAGTAGACCTGATCGTTGATCACCACGGTCGGGGAGTTGGGGGCTTTCACGCTGCGATCCTCCAGGCAGGCGCCGTCTCCATCGTGAGAGTCTACGTCGCGCCGCGAAGGCTGAATTCCGGTCGCGAGCGCCTCCGGACGGGAATGTTGGGGCATCGAGCAGCGTTGCACCCATGAGCGAGCAAAGGAGCGTGCATCATGGCAACCACCGAGCTGACTGCAGCAACCTTCGAAGAGACCGTGCTCGGCGACGGCACCTTCATCGTCGACTTCTGGGCCGAGTGGTGTGGTCCCTGCCGCGGCTTTGCCCCGGTCTTCGACGCGGCGTCAAGAGGCGCGCCCTGCGATCACCTTCGCCAAGGTCGACACCGAAGCCGAGCAGGAGCTCGCCGGTGCGCTGGGGATCCAATCGATCCCCACGCTCATGGTCTTCCGAGACGGCGTCTTGCTCTACCGCGAGCCAGGCGCGCTCGGCGCACCGGCGCTCGATGCCCTGCTCGACCAGATCCAAGAGCTGGACATGGATGAGATCCGGGCCGAGATCGCTCAGCGCCAAGACGCCAGCTGAGGCGCGACTGCGTACCCGCGCCAGGGTTGCTCGCGAGCGCCCTTGAGCCCTCGCGACGCTGAGCGAGCTACTCGGCGCCCACCATCTCGGGGGTGATCCCCATGCCCTTGAGCACCCGGCGAAGCTCGCAGATGTGCTCGTCGGTCAGGTCTCGGCCCAGAGGGCCTCGAAAGATGGTGACGTGGTCGTCGAGCGTGAGCTCGAAGGAGTGGTGCTTGGTCTCTCGACACTCCCCCAGTGACTCGAGCAGTGACTGCACGTCATGCCACTGGATGTTGTGGGAGGTCGGATGACGGAACACCCGGGCCGCTGTGGTGCGGTGGTGGTGGTCGAGCTTCAGTTGCTGATGCATGAGCACAGCCCTCCTTGGTGGTCGACACCTCCGACCGTACGCCCTGGCGCACACGGCTGCCAAGGCATCGAAGAACAGGCTCCCACCAGGGAAGACGTTGGCAGGGAGCTGCCCAGTGAGGCGACGCTCAGTCGCTCGAGACGAGCACCGTGGCCGTGCCCGTGACCACCGGGGCGCCCTCTTGGTTGACGGTGGTCACCGACAGATCAGCCAGCTTCTGGCCCGCTTCTTCGCGCAGCTCGGTCACCGACACGGTGGCCTCGAGCTTGTCGCCGGGCCAGACCTGGTTGACGAAGCGCACGCCGTAGGAGCGGACGTTCTCGGCGCCGAACCAGTCGGTGATCACTCGGCCGGTGGCTCCCATCGAGAGCATCCCGTGGGCGAAGACCGAGGGGAACCCGGCGACCTCTTTGGTGTAGCGCTCATCGCTGTGGAGAGGGTTGTAGTCACCTGAGGCGCCGGCGTACATGACGATCTGGGTGCGCGAGAGGTCGTCGAAGAGGACCTGGGTGCGCGACTCGCCGATGGTGAGGCTGGAGGAAGCGACGGTCATCGATCAGGATCCTTCGGTGGGGTTGACGGACGGGATCACGCTGAGCATGCGTGCGGTGACGATCAGCTCGTCGCTCTCATCGAGGTAGTCGGTGTACATTTCGCTGAAGGTCAGGGTCCCGCCGCGACGCGACTCCTTGGTCCAGGTCTCACCCTCCCGACGGACCGCGTGGAGCACCATGCCGGGTCGAAGGGGCTTGACGTAGGTGAAGGACTGCTCGGCATGGAGGCCACCCTGCACGCCAGAGCCGTCGCTCTCCTTCGGCGGCGTCCCCGTCGCCTCTCGCCCCGAGCCGAACCACGGCTCTCCGGCCTTCGGCAGGAAGGGGTTAGCCGGCTCGAACTGCATGCCTGCCATGGGGAAGGTCGGAGGGGCCACGATCCCTCCAGCTTGCTTCGCCTCATCGGAGGTGGGATCTGAGTATGCCGGGTTCGGATCGCCGATCGCTCGGGCGAACATCATGATGTGCGTCGCCTCAACGGGAAAAACCTCAAGTGCCATCTCGTACCCCTCCTCGTGGACGGCGCAGCGCCCGTTCGTTTCGCTCGCCCTCGAACGGTCTGGCGCCAGCGCTGACGGTACTCTGAGCCGCGCCAGGTGGTCAAAGAGCCCCGTGTGAACGGGCGTGCTCGACGACTACGGTGACCCCGAGACGTCAACAGGGGTGGATCGGCCGTGGGGGCACAGAGCAGCAAGACCAGCGACGTGGTGACCTCGGACGAGCGAGCGCGCTTGGGCAGCCCGCTCGATGACGACGCCAGCCTGGAGAGACGAAGCGTGCTCGAGGTGGCTCGGGAGTCCGTCGGTCCCGGTGCCGTGAGCTTTCGCAGCGAGCTGCACGACGAGCTGCGTCTGGCCGATGAGATCACCGAGCTCGACTCGGTGCGGATCTCCGGCCGCGCCGATGACTCGTGGCTCCTCGAGGAGCTGGCCGTCGAGGGCGGGATCGGTCTGAGTGCCGCTCATCTGGTGGGCCAGAGCGTGCTTCGAGGCTTCCGACGCCAGCTCGACCCGCTCAAGGAGGGGACACCCAACGAGCAGGCAATGCGCAGGATGATGTGGGACTTCCCGCTCGCTCTCATGATCAACGGGCAGACCTCATCGCTCGATCACCCAGCGCTCAAGGCACCGCAACCGATGGGCGAGCTCCCAGGGGTGAACCAGTGCTCTGGCTGGAGGGCGGGCGGCGACATGCTCACCTCTATCGAGCGAGCTGGCGGCATGCTGCGTATGAAGCTCAGCGACGAGCTGGTGGGCGATGAGCACCTTGGCGACACCGATCCTCCCCCGCTGGCCCCACTGGCGAGCCGACGCCGTCGCCAGCTCACGGTGCGGCTGGAGGGCGACGAGCTCAAGATCCGCGATCGCTTCCGTGACAGCTACAGCGACCCCGACGGGATCGAGCGAGCCCTCCATCACTGGATCGTCGACGTGAGAGCGGGTGTGCTCGACCACGTGATCACCCAGGTCGAGGTGACCTCGATGGCGCTGCCCTGGCTTGAGTGCCCGAGTGCCGGAGGCAGCGGCGTCCGCCTCGTCGGACGGACGCTCGAGGACGCCGAGGTGCTCGTGGGCACCGAGTTCAAGGGCATCACCACCTGCACACATCTCAACGACACCCTCGTGATGCTCTCGGGCGTACCTGAGATGTTGGGCCGCCTGCTCTCCTAGGCCTTGGCCTTCAGGCGCCCCGGTTGAAGACGGCAGGCCGCTTCTCGAGGAAGGCACCCACGCCTTCGAGGCCATCCGGCGTGCCAGCGCTCTGCGCCATGGTTGCCGACTCTCGCGCCAAGGTCTCGACCGGAGAGGCGATGGCTTCGGTGCGGATGAGCCGCTTCGCCGCCACCTGAGCCGAGCGAGAGCCTCCGACGAGCTGGGCGACGACGCTCGCCACCGCGCCTGGGAGCTCGGCGTCTTGATGGACCTGGGTCACGAAGCCCATCGCCATCGCGTCGCTGGCCGAGACCACGGGGTTGAGCAGCGCCAGCGCCAGCGTTCGATGCATGCCGATCGACGCGCTCGAGCAGGCTCGTGCCTCCGTCGGGGCTGAGACCAACCTTCGTGTACGCCAGCGTGAAACGAGCAGATTCCGCAGCCAGGACCAAATCAGCGCTGGTGGCGAAGGCGACCCCAGCGCCCGCCGCCGTCCCGTGGACGGCGGCGACCACGATGGCATCCATCTCCATGAGCGAGACCACCTGCTCGTGCAGCGCTCCCGTCAGCTCAGCGAGGTAGGCCGAGGGGTCATCGGCCGAGCGGAACGCGGCCAGATCGCCTCCGACGCTGAAGCTGCGCCCCTGAGCGCCGAGCACCACGACGCCAACGTCCGCGGCCACGGCCGCCGAGATGGCCTCGCGAAGCGCGGCGACCGAGTCGAGGTTGAAGGGATTGCCCTTGCCCGGCTCGTTGAGGGTGATCCAGCCCGCCTGATCTCTCACCTCGAAGGTCACCAACGTTTCGCTGCTCGGCATCTCATGCTCCTCGATCGCTGTGGCTCGCGCACCTGGCGAGCGGACGCGAAGAACCTATCCCAGAGCCCTTCGTGGGCTCGGCGTCGAGCGGTTGAGATTCCGAGGCGTGCGGTACCGTGGCGAGCATGAGACGAACGCTCTTCGACGACGATCACGAGGCGTTCCGAGCCTCCGTGCGCCAATATCTCGAGAAGCACGTCGCTCCGGGAGCTGAGCAGTGGGAGCGGGACGGCATCGTCGATCGCTCGATGTTCCTCGAGGCCGGCGAGGCGGGCTTCATCGGCTTCGCCGCTCCCGAAGAGCATGGCGGCGGCGGGGTGCGTGACTTTCGCTACAACGCCATCTTGGACGAGGAGATCCAATACGCCGACGTCGGTGGGGCCTGTCTGGGCTTGACCCTGCACACCGACATCTGCCTGCCGTACTTCTTGGATCTGACCAACGACGAGCAGAAGGCTCGGTGGCTGCCCGGCATCATCGCCGGTGAGCTCATCACCGCCATCGCCATGACCGAGCCCGGCGGAGGCTCTGACCTCGCGGGCATCGCCACCACGGCGATCCGCGACGGCGACAGCTACGTCGTCAACGGTGCGAAGACGTTCATCACCAACGGGATCAACTCAGACCTCGTGATCGTGGCGGCCAAGACGGACCCTTCAGAGCGGCACAAGGGCCTCAGCCTGCTGGTGCTCGAGCGCGGCATGCAGGGCTTCGAGCGAGGTCGCAACCTCAACAAGATCGGCCAGCACGCGCAGGACACCGCGGAGCTCTTCTTCAACGACGTGATCGTGCCAGCGGCGAACTTGCTGGGCGAGGAGGGCCAGGGCTTCAGCTATCTGGTGAGGAACCTCGCCCAAGAGCGGCTCTCGATCGCTGTGACAGGACTCGCTGCGGCCACACGCGCCCTTGAGCTCACGGTGGCCTACGTCACGGAGCGACGTGCCTTCGGCAAGGAGATCAGCGGCTTCCAGCACACGGAGTTCGCGCTAGCGGATCTCGCCACCGAGATCGAGGTGGGCACGGCGTTCATCGATCGAGCGATCCTTGCGCTCAACGGTGGCGAGCTCACCGTCGAGGAGGCAGCCATGGCCAAGCTCTGGTGCACCGAGCTCCAAGGCCGAGCCACCGATCTCGGGGTCCAGCTCCACGGCGGCTACGGCTACATGACCGAGTACCCGATCGCCCGCGCCTACGCCGACGCACGGGTCACCCGGATCTACGGCGGCACGAACGAGATCATGCGACAGATCGTCGGTCGCCAGCTCCTCCGGGGCTGAGGGGCTCAGCGAGCGGCAGCCCGGTCAGCGGACGGGCCGACGGCACCGCCCCCACTCCTGATGAGACAGGGAGCCCACGCTTCGCAACTGCTGTCTGCTCGTGACGAAGGGTCACGAGCAGACAGCGGCCCGTGCGTCCCTAGGCTGCGGACTTCTCCAAGATGTGGACGCCGCATGCCGAGCCGAGACCGATGACGTGGGCCAACCCCACCTTCGCCCCTTCGATCTGACGGTCTCCCGCCTCACCGCGAAGGTGGTGACAGACCTCCCAGACGTTGGCGATGCCGGTCGCTGCGATGGGGTGGCCCTTCGACTCCAAGCCCCCCGAGACGTTCACCGGCGTCGAGCCGTCACGCCACGTCGCGCCTGACTTGAAGAAGTCGACGGCGCCACCCTCTTCACACAGCATGAGGTTGTCGTAGTGGACGAGCTCCGCCGTGGCGAAGCAGTCGTGCAGCTCGACGAGGTCGAGGTCAGAGGGGCCCACGCCGGCCTGCTCGTAGGCCGAGACGGCGGCGGCACGGGTGAGGGTGTTGACGTCGGGGAGCACCTGACAGGCCTCCTGATAGGGGTCTGAGGTCAGGATCGATGCGGAGACCTTGACCGCGCGGCGCTGCTGCTCGAGCGAGAGCGTCTTGAGCTTGGCGTCGGAGACGACGACCGCGGCAGCGGCGCCGTCGCAGTTCGCCGAGCACATCGGTCGGGTGTTCGGATAGGCGATCATGACGTCGCCCATGATCTGCTCGAGCGACATCGCCTTCTGGTACGAGGCCAGAGGGTTGAGCGTCGAGTGGGAGTGGTTCTTCTCCGAGATCTTGGCGAACAGCTCAAAGTCGGCCTCGACGTTGTGGCGATAGCCGTACTCCTGACCGATCTGAGCGAAGACACCTGGCATCGTCTCGGTCCCGACGCGCCCATCGATGGGCGTGACAGCGCCGAAGCGGCCGCGCGGCTCCCAGACATCGGAGGCTGCACCCACGGTGCCGCCCGCCAGGAGACCCGCTCCCGCCAGCTTCTCGACGCCGACGGCCAGACCGAAGTCGACCTCGCCGGCCTTGACGGCCATGATGGCGGTACGAAGCGCGGTGGCACCGGTGGCACAGGCGTTCGACACGTTGAAGACAGGGATGCCGGTCTGGCCAACCTGCTTCTGGAGGATCTGGCCGTTGGTCTGACCCATCAGGTTGCCGTAGGCCAGGATCCCGACGTCCTTCATCGTGATGCCCGCGTCCTTGAGCGCAGCCAAGGTGGCCTCCGCGGCCAGGTCGATGACGTCCCGGTCGGGGTACTTGCCGAACTTCGTCATGTTGATCCCGAGGATCCAGACTGCGTCTGCCATCACTGCACCTCCATGGGCTCGAAACCGAACCCGATCGCTTCGGTACCCTCGGCGTCCTTGCCGATGGGGAACGTGGTCAGCCGGACCTTCATGCCCAGCTTGATGTGCTCCGGGTCAGGCGGCGTGTTCACGATGTTGCCCTTGGCCGAGGTGCCGTCGCAGTCGACGATGCCTGGGACGAAGGGGACGTCGATGCCGGGTGCGGCCATCGACACGATGGTGAACGTCCGGAGCGTCCCCTCCGTGCTCACGTCGACCTTGGTGAACTCGGTGCCGCTGCAGGACGCGCACGCGCTTCGGTGATCGAAGAAGCGGGCGCCGCACGAGGTGCACTCGTTGGCCACCAGGTGCGGTGTGTCTCCGAGCACCAGGTAGTCGACCAAGGGGATCTGCTCTGCCATGTGCACTGCTCCGTTCATCCGTGGCCACCTCGGGGGTCCCGCACGCCGTGCGTCACCCCAGATCTCGCGGCCTCCAACTCACTCTAGACATCTCGCTGCGCCCTTCTGCCGGGAGCGCAGGCTTGGCTCAGCCCTTCATCGCCTCATCGAAGAACGTGCGTCGACGAGCCTCGGGCAGCATCTTGCGCACCAGCACGCCGACGTCCTCGGGCTCTTCAGGCGTCTCCTTCGTCTTCGGCCCTCGGTGCCAGCCTTCCGCCAAGGCGAAGATCGTGCCCGACGACTCGATCACCTCACCGGTGACGTCCTTCGAGTCCTTCGAGGCCAGCCAGGCAACCACCGTGGCCACCCAGCGCGGGTCGAGGGACGCGGCCAGCTTGTCGGAGTAGCCGAGATCCTCGGTCATCCGTGTGTAGGCCATGGGAGCCACGCAGTTGGCGGTCACGCCGTAGCGGACGAGCTCGAGCGCGGCGATCTGGGTGAAGGCGGCGATCCCGGCCTTCGCTGCCCCGTAGTTCGACTGACCCACGTTGGCGTAGATCCCTGAGACCGAGGTGGTGTTGATGAGCCGAGCGTCGTTCTCGAGCCCCTCCTTCGAGCGAGCACGCCAGTAGACCGCGGCATGGCGAGAGACGCAGAAGGTGCCCTTCAGGTGCACACGGATCACCGAGTCCCAGTCATCCTCGCTGAGCGAGAAGAGCATCCGGTCTCGAAGGATCCCTGCGTTGTTCACGACCACGTCGAGTCCGCCGAAGGTCTCGACCGCCTGGTCGATCAAGCTGGCCGCTCCGTCCCATGAGGAGATGTCATCGGTGTTCGCCGCTGCCTCGCCGCCTGCCGCGACGATCTCGTCGACCACCTCTTGGGCAGGGCCCACGTCGATGCCTGAGCCGTCACGGCTGCCGCCGACGTCGTTGACGATGACCTTGGCACCGTGCGTGGCGAGCATCAGTGCGTGCTCTCGACCGATGCCTCGTCCCGCACCCGTCACGATGGCGACGCGTCCTTCGCAGATCTTTGCCATGGCCAAGAGCCTCTCTCTCAGTTGCTCGGGCACAGCGGTGCCCGATCGTCTTCTTCGTTTGCGTCAATCCTCGTCGGCGAAGCGCTCGCGCAGGGTCCTTCGCACCAGCTTGCCGGTGTCGTTGTAGGGGAGCTCTTCGCAGAAGACGATGGCGGAGGGTCGCCTCGAGCTGCGCAGCTTGCTCACCACGTGGTCAGCGATCTCCTCTTCGGAGACGTCGTGGCCTTCGTGGAGGACGACGAAGGCAGCCACCACCTCGCCCCACTCCTGGTCGGGCACGCCGATGACGCCGACGTCCATGACGGAGGGATGGCCCAAGATCACGTCTTCGATCTCGCCGGGGCTGAGGTTCTCCCCGCCACGCACGATCACGTCGTCCAAGCGCCCCTCGACGTAGAGGTAGCCCTCCTCGTCGAGGAAGCCACCGTCTTTGGTGGGGAACCAGCCATCAGCCGTGAGCGTGGCGCCGATGCCCTCGTACTCACCCGAGACCTGCTCGCCCCGCACGAAGATCTCACCAGGCACGCCGACAGGCAGGGCGTTGCCTTCCTCGTCGCGGATCTCGACCTCGATGCCAGGGAGCGGCTTGCCCACCGACCCGAGCCGAGCTCGGACCTCGGGGTCGTCAGAGGCGATAGCCACGTGGTGATCGTCGGGCGTGAGGATGGCCACCGTCGATGAGGTCTCGGTGAGACCGTACGCGTTGACGAAGCCGATGTTCGGCAGCAGCCTCACCGCTCGCTCGATGACCGGGATCGGCATTCGGCCCCCTCCGTAGGAGAGGTGGCGGAGGCTCGGGATCGACTCACCCTGGAGCTCGATCTCGTCCAGGATCCGATCGAGCATCGTGGGGACGACCATGGCGTGGGTGATGCCCTCGTCTCGTGCCGTGTTGACCCAGGTCTTCGGATCGAACTGCGGCAAGTAGACGATCCGACGTCCGCCGTAGGTCGACGAGAGGATCGCCGAGATGCCAGCGATGTGGTACGGCGGGACGCTGACCAGAGCGGCCTCATCCTCCTCGCACCCGAGGAACTCGACCGAGCCGACGATGTAGGCGACGACGTGCTCATGGCGGAGCAGCGCGGCTTTCGGGTCACCGGTGGTCCCTGAGGTGAACAACACGATGGCGACCTCATCGGGCGCCACGAAGGTGCCGAGATGCTCGCCACCGGCCTGGGCGTGTGAGAGGAACTCCTCGCGCGTGATGGTCGAGAGCCCCTCGATGCCCGAGGCCCTCTCGAGCGCGTCAGCAGCGGTGATGGACACCGACGGTGTCGTGCGAGCGAGGATCTTGCGGAGCTTGTCGTCAGCCAGCCGGTAGTTGACCGGCACGAAGGGCTTGCCAGCGATCGAGGCGGCGAACAGGGCGATCGGAAGGGCCTCCGAGTTGACGTCCAACATGACGAGCTTGTCGACTCCGGTCGACTCCAGCCAGGCCGCGGCCTGCTGGGCGCGGTCCAACAGCTCGGCGTAGGTGATGCCGCCGTGCTTCGAGCCGAGCGCCACCCTGTCGGGCGCGCCGCCGGCTGTCATCTCAAGGAGGAGCGCCAGATTCACGCGAGCTTCCCTAGTGAGGTCAGTCGGAGGACGGCAGCGGCTTCGCGGCCTTGATGTCAAGCACCTCGTCGCCGACCTTGAGAGAGCCAGTGCCCCCCTTGGTGACCAAGAGCTCGACGTCGCCCGCAGCATCGGCGTAGCGCTTACCGACCGCGATCTCGGCGTCGAGGCCGGCCTCGACGGCACCGCCTGACTTCTCCGTTCCATGCGGCAGCATCTCCGCACCGCCACAGCTCAACGCAAGCCCCTCGTCGGGGGCCTTGACGACCACCACCTCGACGTCGCTCACGGCGCTCGTCCAGCGCGATCCAGCCTTCAGATCCATTGGTCCCCCAGGTGCAGACACGAAATAGGTACGGGATTGCACTCTACGTGGTCTTCAGCACGGGGACAAAGCGTCCGAAAGGCCCAGGTCCGAGATCGTGGGGCGTCATGCACCGCCTGCCGTCTCTCAAGGGGTCGCGTGCACCAGCCGGCCGTCGACAAAGGTTCCCCTGATCACTGGTCGCATGTGCGACCCTTCGCCCGTGGCGGTCCTCGCCACCACGCAGAGATCGGCCGGCGCACCGACCTCGATGCGACGCTGGAGACGAGGGTTGGCCGCCTGGCCGGTGAACAGCTCGATCGCCGCTTGCGGGGAGACCGCCTCTTTGGCGTTGACCCTGGACCCCTCGTGGGTCGTTCGATCCACCGCCGCCTCGATGGCCGACCAGATGTCGGGGCTGCCGAAGGGCGCGTCGGTGCTGCCCGCCACGGTGACGCCAGCCTCCTGGAGCGAGCGGACCCGATAGAGATCTGGCAGGGCCGCGTGCTGCACGTTGGCCAAGAAGCGGTCCCCACGGGTCAAGACGAACCCGGGCTGGGTCACCACGATCAGCCCGAGGCGAGCGACGTGGTCGAGCGAGTCATCGCCGAGGACCGACGCATGCTCGATGCGGTCACCCTCGAGGGTCCCGGTGTGCTCCAAGACCGCCAGGGTCAAGACGCCCTGGGTCCTCGTCACGCAGTGCACAGCCACCGGTTGGCCCTGCTGGTGGTAGCTCTCGATCCTGTCGGCCAGCTCGTCGAAGGTGGGGAGCGTCATGTCGTCGAGCAGGATCTTCGACGGCCCCAAGGTGACGTGCGTCGACTGGGGTGGCGTGACCCCGGGCTCGACCATGAGATGGAGCCGCTGGAGGAGGGCCCGATTCTCGAGGGCATCGCGGTAGCCCTCGAGGTCAGCGGCCGTCTGGCCAGGTGTGGCGTCCGTGAACCCGGTGATGCCCCAGCTGGCGGCGAGGCGGCTCATCGCCGTGAAGTCGTGGCTGCTCTTCGGCAACCTGCTCCCCAGCCAGTCGTCCTCGCGCCAGAAGCGACCGGTCAAGCGCCCTGCCTCGTCGCGCTCGCCTCCCGGAGGCGTGCCCTCCTCGGCGTGGAGGGCTTCGAGGGCTCTCGAGTTGAGCATCCAGAGCGATCCGCTGGCGTGCTGGATCCGAGCAGGTCGAGACGGGATCAGCTCGTCGAGCTGCTCCCGATCGAGCAAGCCCGCCACCGACTCGTGGTACGCCACGCCTCTGAGCCATTGACCCTCGGTCAGGCGGTTCTCCGCTCGCTGGATCCGAGTCTGGAGCTCCTCGAGCGTCTGGACCTCAGGGGGGCCGACGATCACCGAGGTCTCAAGCGCGCAGATCGCCCTGAGATGGAGATGATGATCGTGCAGCCCAGGAGCGAGCCGATCGCCTTCGAGATCCCAGATCGCCTCGTCGCCCTGACGCGCCAAGGACGGTCCGATCTCGCTGATGCGTCCGTCGCTCAGACGGACGTCGACCGTTGTGGACGAGCTCGGCGCCCCCCAGGACAGCGCGGACGCGCGGCGCAGCAGCGTCGACAACGCTCAGACCGCCACGACGGGCTTCGCCGGGCGACGGACGTCGAGGATGGCGCCACCGATGATGATCGCCTCGCTCTCGGTCGTGTCGGTGGTGACGAAGTGGGGTCTCGTGCCCCACAAGAAGGGGTCGATCATGCTCGACGCGGCCCGAGCCATCGAGAGGTCGAGGAGCTCACCACCCCCCTGCTCAAGCGAGGAGAGCACCACGGCCGCACCCAGCATCCCGGTGATCGGATCAGCGATGGCGTCGCCGCAGAACACCGGATCGCCGCCTCGATCGAAGCCGACCAGTCCACCGGCAACCGCCGCATCGTCGCCGAAGGCGACGGCCTCAGGGGCATCGCTGCGCCCGTGCCCCGTGATGCTCAGCCACACCATCCCCTCTTTGAGCTCGAGGCCGAAGGGATCGAGACCCAGCTGGGCCAGCGCGCGTGGCCGAGAGGACTCAATGACGACGTCGGCCGACTCGAGGAGCGCTCTGAGCTCCGCCACGCCCTCATCGGTGTCGAAGGAAATGCTCACCTGGCGCTCGTCCCCGTGCAGCCACGCGTAGAACGTCGCATCAGCTCGGGCACCGTCGGGCCTGGTCGTTGACTCGACCTTGATGATCTCGGCGCCCGTCTGGCCGAGGAGCGAGGCGCACAGCGGTCCAGCCCACATAGAGGACAGGTCGACGACGACCAGCTCGGCGTCAGCGGCTCGAGGCCGACGAGCAGCGAGCGGCACCCGAAGCACGGGGTCCACGATGCTCGGAGCGTTGAGCGCGGTCAGAGCCAGACCCAGCAAGCGACCTCGCTCGACGACGTGGTGCGCCGAGTGCGCGCCTGCCCATCGATCAAGCGCCGCCTCCTCGTCGTGCGGCGCCTCGATCAAGGCATCGAGCAGCTCACGGTCATCGTCTCGAGCGAGGTTGAGCGCCACCCACTGGCCATCACCCGTCGCCAAGAGCTGGCATGAGTTGTTGGGGGAGCGGCGTCCCCGTCGCCCGAAGGATCGCAGTGCCGCACGCCCGAGGAGGAGCTCTTCCCATGAGAGCTCGATCGACGCTCCTCGGCGAGCTGCGGCTGCCTCGATGCTGCGCGCCAGAGCGTCAAGCCTCGCCACCATGCCGAGCGGAGGCGCCACCAGCTCGTCATCGTGTCCCGTCAGCGACAGGAGCCCCGAGGCGCACCACCGCCGGACCTCGTCGAGCTGCGCTGGTTCACTGAGGCTGTCCACCCCGATGAGGTTACGCTGGCGCCGGTGAGCGATTCCCGATCCGCCCACGTCACCAGAGCCCAGGCGGCCGCTCTGTTCCGAGACCTGCGATCCGGCGCCGCCGAGCACCTGGGCGTGCTCGACGGCTCACCTGTGCTCGTCGTTGACCTCGACCACGATCGAGAGGTCGCCCTGGGCGCCGTCCCCGAGCTCCTCTCCTCGGTCGTCATCGGCGTCGGGGCGGCGCTCGACCATGCGGACCTGCAGGGGGTCGACGTCGTCGTGGCGCAGGACGACGTCCCGGGCGGCGTGGCAGGCGATGTGGACGAGCTCGTCGCCAGCATCGAGCGCTCCCCTGCCGCATCTGTCGTGCTCGCCCAGGTGCTTCGCTGTGGCGGGGGGCGACCTGTCGACGAGGCGCTCCTCTACGAGTCGCTGGCGTACTCGACCCTCCAAGGCGGGGTCACGTTCCAGACCTGGCTCTCCGCGCAGGGCCGACGAGAACCTCTCGATGATGAGGGGGGGACCTTCGTCCGACTCGAGCGGACGGCCCGCACCCTCACGATCACCCTAGATCGCCCCGAGCGGCGCAACGCTCTGGGCGCGCGCATGCGAGATCAGCTCTGCGAAGCGCTCGACCTGGCGGCCTCAGACCCTGAGGTCATCGACGTCGTCCTCCAGGGGGCCGGTGCGAACTTCTCGAGTGGCGGAGATCTCAACGAGTTCGGCAGCTCGTCTGATCCGGCGACCGCACATCTGGTGCGCCTCACCCGAAGTCCCGCGCAGCGGCTTGCTGCCTTGCGGGTGGCGACCACCGCGCGGATCCACGGAGCCTGCTTCGGTGCCGGCATCGAGCTGCCGTCGTTCGCAGGCCACGTCGTCGCTGACCCCGAGACGCGCGTCTGCTTGCCAGAGCTCGCCTTGGGGCTCATCCCGGGTGCGGGAGGCACCGTCAGCATCCCCAGGCGGATCGGTCGACACCGCACGGCGTGGCTCGCGCTGAGCGGCGCTGAGCTCGGCGCTGACGACGCCTTGTCCTGGGGGCTGATCGACGAGATCGCGCCGGTGCCCTAGAGGGCGTCGCGCCCGCGCTCTCCCGTGCGCACGCGCACCACGGTGTCCAGAGGGAGCACCCAGACCTTGCCGTCGCCGATGGTGCCGGACTGAGCGGTGTCCACGATGGCTGTGACGATCTCATCAGTCTGCGCATCATCCACGAGCACCTCGATGCGCACCTTGGGCACGAAGTCGATGGTGTACTCCGCCCCTCGGTAAACCTCGGTGTGGCCACTTTGGCGTCCGAAGCCCTGCACCTCAGAGACCGTCATCCCGTTGACCCCGAGACCCTTCAGGATCGTCTTGACGTCGTCGACCTTGTGCGGCTTGATCACTGCAACGATGAGCTTCATCGACCCTCCCTGCCCCCTCGGGCACGGCCGCATCGTAGTGAACGTGGCGCAGCCTGCGGTGCAGCGCGCCAAAGGCACCCCACAGCCTCAGAATCGCTCTGCTCTCGACGACCACTGGGAGCTCGTCGTCCGGCCGCCCAGCCAGCCATTCGATCGCCTCGCTAGGCCGGCACCGTCTTCGAGGAGAGCGCCGAGTACTGCCGTGTGCTGGTGTCGAAGACCACGCACGCTCGCTCGACGGGGTGGCGATCAGAGGCGAGGCCGACGATGGTCGTCGACCGCGCCGGGCGCAGATCGAGCTCGTAGCGATGATGAAGGTGACCGTGGAACACCCAGCGAGGCGACGTGGCCTCGAGGACCTCGGTCAACCGAAGGCGGTTGCGATACCAGGCAAGATCCGCGCTGACCCCGTACCCAGAGATCGGGCGATCCGGTCGGAACCCGCTCTCGAGCGGCATGTCGTGGGTCAGCAGCACGTCGACAGGCCCAGAGCCACAAGCGAGCACGTCGTCGAGCGTCACGGACTCTTGGCTCCACCACGAGACCCCCTCTTTGCGAGCCATCTTGTCCAGGCTCACCGCGCCGCCAAGCGTCAAGAACGAGCAACCCCCGAGCTCGAAGCGATGGCCTCGAGGGAGGTGGACCACCCCGGGAGCCACCTCGCGCGTGCCGTCTCCCTGGGGCTGGTGGTTGGCCAGTCGATCGAAGTTCTCGTGGTTGCCGTCGAGGAAGGAGAGCGGGATTCCGGTCTGCTCGACGAGGACCGACGCCACGGCCGAGAACCGACAGATCTCGAGACCGTCGCCCACCGAGAGCCACTGCCACCCGAAGCCGAAGTCGCCCAGCTGGATGATCTGGTCGCACGCCTCAAGCCTCGCGGCTTGGAAGACCTCCGTGAGGAACGTGACGTTCCGATGGGTGTCGCCGACGAGCAAGAGCCGCATGCCACTCAGGCTAGGGGTGAGCCAGCCACAGCTCCCCGGTGCGCGCTGTGCGGGGCCGACCTCAGTGGTGGAAGGTCTCGACCGGTCGACCTTCCTTCGGCAGCGGACCCTCAAGACCGTCGAGGTAGGTCACCGACGTGCGGATCGAGTCCAAGATCTGCTCGGCAAGATCCATGGAGAGCCCGTTGCGGACCACGATCCGCTGCACCGTGAGGTCAGAGAGATCATCGGGCATCGGGTACGCAGGGATCAGCCAGCCGCGCTGGCGAAGCTGGTTGGAGAGGTCGTAGAGGTCCCAGTTCTCTGTGTGGCCCGGCTTCATGCGCCACGCGAAGACCGGGATGTCTGAGCCGTCGCTCATCAGCTCGAAGGGCTCCATGGCACCGATGGCCTTGGACAAGTAGAGAGCCACGTCACGACAGGCTCCCTGCACGGCGGCGTAGCCGCTGAAGCCCAGGCGGAGGAAGTTGTAGTACTGCAAGAGCACCTGCGCACCAGGCCGAGAGAAGTTGAGCGCCAAGGTGGGCATCGAGCCACCCAGATACGACACCCGGAAGATCAGCTCGTCAGGCAGAGCATCCAAGTCGCGCCAGACGACCCAGCCCACCCCGGGATAGACGAGGCCGTACTTGTGACCGCTGGTCGAGATCGAGGCCACGCGCTCGACCCGGAAGTCCCACTCAAGATCCGGCTGCAGGAACGGGGCGATGAAGGCTCCTGACGCACCGTCGATGTGGATGGGCACGTCCACACCGGTGTCCTGTTGGATCTGGTCGAGCGCAGCGGCGATCTCGGTGACCTTCTCGTACCCACCGATGTAGGTGACACCCATGATGGCGACGACACCGATCGTGTTCTCATCGACGTAGCTCGCCAGCGTGGCGCCATCTAAGAGCGGGTGCTCGTCGGTCACCGGCACGTAGCGCGCCTCGACCTCGAAGTAGTTGGCGAACTTCTCCCAGCAGACCTGCACCGCCGAGCTCATGATGATGTTCGGTCGCTCCACGGACTTGCCCTCGGCACGACGAGCGTTCTGCCAGCGTCGCTTCATGGCCAAGCCACCGAGCATGCAGGCCTCGGAGGAGCCAATGGTCGAGGTCCCGATCGAGTTCGCCGGATCGGGGTTGTTCCACAAGTTCGACAAGATCCGCCAGCACCGCTCCTCGATCGCCGCGGTGGCCGGGTACTCGTCCTTGTCGATCATGTTCTTGTCGAAGGTCTCGGTGTAGAGATCGATCGCCGGTCGCTCCATCCACGTACCGACGAACGTGGCCAGGTTCAATCTGGCGTTTCCGTCGAGCATCGCCTCGTCGTGGACGATCTGATAGGCGGTCTCAGGCAGCATCTCTGTGTTGGCGAGCTCGAACCTCGGGTGCTCCGTGAGCTCGTCACCGCGAGAGAACAGCGGGTTGATGGGCATCGACTCATTGGACGGGCTCATGGGGCGTCGGACTCCTTGGTTCATGGTCGGGCGTGTCGCCAGCACGCACATCCTTGCCGAGCGTGAACGCTGCGTCGAGGAGCACCAGTGATGCAGACCTCAGACCAAGGCGGCTAGCGCCGTCGATCGGTGCTGCCGGTCAGTCCCGCGGGTTAGTGCCGCGGGTCAGTGCCGCTCGAGCGGCAGCGGCGGACCGATCATGCCGGCGGCCACCGTGATGTTGGTCCGCTCGTCGATCAGCACGAAGCTCCCTGTGATGCGGTTGTGCCCGTAGTCGTCGACGGCCAGCGGGGAGGCGGTCCGAATCGAGACCAAGCCGATGTCGTTGATCTCGAGCTGGTCGATGGGTCGGAGGGCGAGTTCGTTGACGTCGAGCTCCGCGTCGATGGCGGTCACCAGCGCCGGAGTCGAGCGGGTCGTGTGCTTGAGCCGAAAGCGAGCACCGGGCGTGAGCGTCGTGTCGGCGAACCAGCAGAGCGTCGCCGTCAGCTCGGAGGTCACCGTCGGCAGATCTCCAGAGCCGACGATGAGGTCACCTCGCGAGACGTCGAGGTCATCCTCGAGCGAGACGGAGACCGACAGACCGATGGGAGCTTCCTCGACCTGGCCATGGGGCGAGTCGATGGCCTTCACGCGACTGCTGAGGCCTGAGGGGAGCACCGTCACCTCTTCGCCCACCGACAGCGAGGCTCCGTCGACCATCCCGGCGTAGCTGCGACCTCCACCGGGATGCCGAAGGATCCACTGGACGGGCAGGCGAGTCGCTGCCGCCTCGTTGCCGCCGTGCGAGCTCGACCAGCTGCCGGCAGGGGCGGCTTCAAGGGCTTCGAGCACCGTCGGCCCGTCGTAGTACGCCGCCGCGTTCGAGGGCAGCACGACGTTGTCTCCGAGCAGGGCCGAGACGGGGATCACGGTGGCGGACTCGATCCCGAGCGTGGCAGCCAGCTGGTCGACCTCTTTGACGATGCGGTCGAAGGCCGCCTCGTCCCAGCCGGTCAGATCCATCTTGTTGGCGCACACGATGATCTGGCGCACTCCGAGAAGGGCAGCGATGCACAGGTGGCGCCTCGTCTGCTCCTTGAGCCCGGCGGTGGCGTCGACGACCACGAGGGCCAGATCGGCGTTGGACGCGCCGGTCGCCATGTTCGCCGTGTACTGCACGTGGCCCGGGCAGTCGGCGATGACGAACTTGCGCCTCGGGGTGGCTGCGTAGCGGTAGGCCACGTCGATCGTGATGCCTTGCTCTCGCTCAGCGCGGAGCCCGTCGGTGATGAAGGAGAGGTCGAGATCACCAACCCCACGGCTTCGCGACGCCTCCTCGATCGCGACCACCTGGTCGTCGAAGAGCTGGCGCGTGTCGACCAGCAGCCGACCGATGATGGTCGACTTGCCGTCGTCGACGGAACCGATGGTGGCGAAGCGGAGCAGGTTGATCGTCTCGAGAGCCGTCTCGGACGTCATCTAGAAGTAGCCCTCACGCTTGCGATCCTCCATGGCCGAGTCGGAGAAGCGGTCGTCGCCGCGAGTCGCACCTCGCTCCGAGATCCGCGCCGTGGAGACCTCAGCGATGATCTCGGCGTGGGTGGTTGCCTGGGAGCGCACCGCGCCGGTGCCCGTGGCATCGCCGACCGTGCGGTAGCGGACCATCTCCTCGCGGACGTCTTCGCCGGGCTCAGGGTGGATGAACTCGCCGACGCCCATCAGCAAGCCGTTTCGCTCGACGACCTTGCGGGCGTGAGCGAAGTAGATCGACGGCAGCTCGACGCCCTCGCGCTCGATGTAGCGCCAGATGTCGAGCTCGGTCCAGTCCGACAGAGGAAAGCAGCGGAGGTGCTCACCGGTGTTGACCTTGCCCTGGTAGAGCTGCCAGAGCTCGGGTCGCTGCGCTCGAGGGTCCCACTGCCCGAATGCGTCACGGAACGACAGCACGCGCTCTTTGGCACGGGCCTTGTCCTCATCGCGGCGAGCGCCGCCGAAGGCAGCGTCGAAGCGATGCTCGTTGATCGCGTCGAGCAGCGTCGTGGTCTGGAGGCGGTTGCGCGAGCCGAGGGGCCCCGGGTCGAGGACCCGTCCTTGTGCGATCGACTCGTCGACGGAGGCCACGATGAGCCGCTCGCCCAGCTTCTCGATGAGCGCATCGCGGAACGCGAGGACCTCAGGGAAGTTCTGGCCGGTGTCGACGTGCATGACGGGGAACGGGAGCTTGGCTGGCGAGAAGGCCTTCACCGCCAGATGGAGCAGCACGGCTGAGTCCTTGCCACCGCTGAAGAGCAGCACGGGTCGCTCGCACTCCGCAGCCACCTCACGGAAGATGAAGATGGCCTGCGATTCGAGGAGATCGAGGGAGTCGAGCGCTTTGGCCTGCCTGGGGATCGTGGTGGTCATGTGCTCGGGATTCTCCTGGCGGGCCGTCGACCCCATAAACCTGATGGATTAGGTCAGATAAAGTGTAGCGAGTCGCACGTCGAGCCATAACATGAGGAACCTGATGTCTTCCCTCCAGATCGACCACACCGCACTGGTCAAGGAGCTCGCTGAGGTTTCAGCGCGCTTTGAGACCGCCTCCCCTGGCGACATCGTCCGCTGGGCCGTCGAGCGCTTCGACGGCGACGTCGTCTACGCCTGCTCGTTCCAGGACATCGTCCTGCTCGACATCGCCCACGCCGTCGACCCTGATCTCGAGGTGATCTTCCTCGACACCGAGGCTCACTTCGACGAGACCCTCGCCTACCGAGATGAGGTCGCTCGGCGCTACGGCCTCAACCTCACCGTCACCCACCCCGCACCCGGCGCGACGCCCTGTGGCGAGGACGGTTGCTGCGCCGCCCGCAAGGTCGCTCCGCTCAAGGAGGCCGTCAAGGGCCGCTCTGCCTGGCTCACCGCACTCAAGCGGGTCGATGCCTCGACGCGCGACAGGGCACCGATCGTCTCGTGGGACGAGGCGTTCGGTCTGGTCAAGCTCAACCCGATGGCCACGTGGACCGATGAGGACATCGCCTCCTACGAGCAGACCCACGAGCTGCCCATCCATCCCCTCATCCCGCAGGGTTACCTCTCGATCGGCTGCGCTCCCACCACCCGGCCTGTCGCTCCGGGTGAAGATCCCCGCTCGGGGCGCTGGTCGAACTCGTCGAAGATCGAGTGCGGGCTGCACGAGGCATCGGCCGGCTGACGCTCTCGAGCAGAGGGCACCGCCCTCCGCTCACCTCTGCCACGAGGCGCCTAGAGATCTCCCGCTCTGTCGGTGCGCGCCAAGGCGCTCGTGAAGGCACTCACCACCTCGTCTTTGGTCCACGGCACGGGCGACATGGTGATGAAGAAGTCAGCCAAGGCCAGATCGGCCAGGTGGTCGAGATCGCCTTCGGTGAACCCCAGGCTGGCCAAGACCGGGAAGTCGAGCTGCGCCAGGAGTCGCCTCACCCCCCGCACGCAGCGAGAGCCATCGTGCGAGCCGTCGTCGGGCTCACCCATCGCATCAGCGACTCGCTCCAAGATCGCGGGCACGTGGGCACGCTCTCGCTCGAGCGTCTCGGCCAGGACCAGGCCGATGGTCAAGCCATGCGGCACGTGCTTGATCCCGCCGATGGCCTGGCCGAGCGAGTGCTCTGCGGTGCAGTCAGAGACGTTCATCGTGAGCCCGGCCATCATCGAACCGGCCGCCATCGCAGAGCGGGCCTCCCGGTCGGTGCCGTCTCGATAGGCCCTGATCAGAGCGGGAGCCATCATCCGGATGGCCTCGAGCCCGATCCCGTCACCGATCGGCGTGGCCACCTTGGCCACGAGGCCCGCGATCGCCTGAGCGAAGGCATCGACGCCGGTGTTCGCCGTCATCGTGGCCGGCATCGAGGCAGAGAGCTCGGGGTCGACCAAGGCGTACTGGGCGCGCAGGTTGGCGTTGGCGATGCCGGTCTTGCGCCCGGCGTCCGGATCAGAGACGACGGCGCCACCAGAGACCTCCGAGCCGGTCCCGGCCGTGGTGGGGATGGCGACCAGCGGGATCGTGGCCACCGGGAAGCTCGCTGGCTGCGCCATGAAGGTCCGGAAGTCGACCTTGAGCTGCGCGCACAGCCTCGCCGCCTTGGCCGTGTCGAGCACCGATCCACCGCCGAGGGCGATGAGCGAGCTGGCACCTGCTGCGTGGAACGCCTCGGTGGCCTCGTCGACCATGGCGATCGTGGGCTCCCCGGGTGCCTTGTCGAAGCGGACGATGCGGAGCGAGGAGATGGCCGTGAGTGCCTCGAGCACCGCGCCAGCGGCTTGGTTGTAGGACTCGATGCCCGCATCGACGATGACGAAGGCATCGCTCACCTCGAGCTCAGAGAGCACTGTCGGCAGCGATCGAGCGACGCCTTCGCCGAAGCGGACCTTGACGGGAAGGTGGTTCGCAAAGGCGTGGACCGGTTCCATCGATGGGCTCCTCCTCGCTGTGCAGCGACTCGGTGTCGCCCACTCATGATGCAACACCAGCGCGCGGCGCGGCGAAGGCTCAGGGTGGTGCTTGCACCGCGTCAAAGACAGCGCTGGCGCCACCATTGCTCCGGAGAGCAGGGCGCTATGGTCACCAACGGCATGGCGCTTGAGCCGAAGCGCCCAGGTGAGCACCGAGGGACCCCATGACGTCAGGCACGAGCGAGCAGTGGTCGAGCATCCCCGCCATGGTTGCCGGCTCCGCAGCGCGCTTCGGCGATCAGCTGGCGATCCGGGACGGCGCCGTCGAGCTCACCTACGACCAGCTGGTCGAGCGCGCGCGGACCTTCGCGGCAGCCCTCGTCGCCTCGGGTATCGAGCCAGGTGATCGCGTCGCCCTCTGGGCCTTCAACAGCGTCGAGTGGGTCACGGCCCTCCTCGGGCTCCTCCAAGCCGGAGCGGTGCTGGTGCCGATCAACACGCGGTTCAAGGGGTTCGAGGCTGCCGACATCCTTCGTCGTGGCGGCGTCAAGGCCCTGGTCACCGTGACCGACTTCTTGGGCACCGACTACGTCGCGATGCTCGAGGGCGCTGAGGGCTCCTTGCCCGACCTCACGACCATCGTGATCGCCAGCGGTCCGGTCTCAGGCTCGGGCGTCTCCTGGGATGCCTTCTTGGAGCGAGCGACACCGCAAGCACGAGCGGAGGTCGCTCGCCGAGAAGAGGCACTGGGCCCTGAAGACCCCTCCGACATCCTCTTCACCTCGGGGACGACCGGTGTGCCCAAGGGCGTGGTGATGACCCACTCTCGCTCGCTGCCCGTCGGTCTCGACTGGGCCCTGATGACGGGTCTTCGCTCCGGCGACCGCTATCTGATGGTCAATCCGTACTTCCACATGTTCGGGCTCAAGGGCGGGATCATCGCTGCGCTCTCGGCCGGCGCCACGCTGCTACCCGTCGCCGTCTTCGACGTCGACGAGGTGTTGGCCAGGGTCGAGGCCGAGCAGGTCACGGTGCTGCCCGGTGCACCGACGCTCTACCAATCGATCCTCGACCATCCCGAGCGCGGGCGCTACGACCTCTCCTCGCTGCGCGTGGCCGTCACCGGAGCCGCCGACATCCCCGTCGAGCTCATCCGTCGCATCCACGACGAGCTCCCCTTCTCGATCATCATCACCGGCTACGGCCTCACCGAGGCCGGGACCTCCTCTGCCACAGGTGAGGGCGACGACTTCGAGACCATCGCCACCACAGTCGGTCGGCCCCGACCTGGCTTCTCGGTTCGCATCGTCGATGAGGAAGGGGCAGAGGTCCCCGAGGGCACGGCAGGCGAGATCTTGCTCAAGGGGCCAAGCGTCATGGCTCGCTACCTCGACGATCCCGCGGAGACCGACCGCGTGCTCTCGAGCGATGGCTGGCTGGCCACGGGCGACCACGGCATCGTCACGGACGAGGGCTGTCTGCGGATCGTTGGGCGAGTGAAGGACATGTTCATCGTGGGTGGCTTCAACGCCTATCCGGCGGAGATCGAGAACGCCCTGCTTCGGCACCCCGGGGTCCAACAGGCGGCCGTCATCGGAATCCCCGATCACCGCATGGGCGAGGTGGGCATGGCGTTCGTCGTGCGAGAGGATCCGGCGCTGAGCGAAGAGGCGCTCATCGCCTGGAGCCGAGAGCAGATGGCCAACTACAAGGTCCCTCGGCGCGTGCAGTTCATCGAGGCCCTGCCCCTCAACGCCACGGGCAAGGTCATGAAGAACGAGCTGCGAGCCCTCGTGCCCAGCGACGCCGAGGCATCATGAGCAGCACCGTCCCCGAGGGGCTCTCCGCCTTCAAGGATCTGCGCGTCATCGAGCTCGGCGTCTGGGTGGCGGCTCCCTCAGCAGCGGCGCTGCTCGCCGATTGGGGAGCCGACGTCATCAAGATCGAGGCACCGTCGGGCGATCCGATGCGAGCCGCCTTCGCCTCGATCGGCTTCGGCGACGTTCCCAACCCGGCCTTTGCCTTGGACAACCGCGGCAAGCGGAGCGTGGTGCTCGACCTGCGCGACGAAGAGGGACGAGCGCGGCTCGAAGAGCTCTTGGCCACCGCCGACGTCTTCGTCTCCAACCTGCGACCCGACGCTCTCGACAGCCTCGACCTCGAGGCGGAGGCGACGCTCGCTCGACACCCGCACCTCGTCTACTGCAGCGTCTCGGGCTACGGCCTGCGAGGCGAGGACCGAAACCGACCTGCCTACGACGTCGGGGCCTTCTGGGCTCGCTCGGGGCTGTCCTCGCAGCTCTCCGACCAAACAGGCGTGCCGCTCAACGTCCGCGGTGGCATCGGCGACCACATCAGCGGCCTCACCGCGCTGGCGGGGATCTTGGGTGCGGTCATCGAGCAGCGCCACACCGGCGAGGGGCGCGTCGTCGAGGTCTCGTTGCAGCGCACCGGTGCCTACGTGCTCGGCTGGGACCTCAGCTTGCAGTCTGGGCTCGGCAAGGTGGCAGGTTCAGAGCCTCGCCACGCCATCCAGACGCCGCTGATGAACTCGTATCAGGCCAGCGATGGCAAGTGGTTCTTCTTCACCGCCCTCGAGGCGGGCAGGCACCTCGAGAACATCTACAAGGCGCTGGAGCGTCCCGACCTCCTCGACGACGAGCGCTTTCAGAGCGCGAGGTCGCTCCGCAAGCACCGCGGCGAGGTCATCTCTGTCTTGGACGAGATCATCGCCACCCAGCCCCTTGCCTACTGGGCGAGGCGCTTCGACGACCACGGCGTGTGGTGGGCACCGGTCCAGACGCCCCCCGAGGTGCTGGCTGACCCTCAGCTGCTCGCCAACGACGGCTTCATCGAGATCGACGACCCGGAGAACCCCGTGCACTGGGCGGTCAACGGACCGATCTCCTTCTCCGACCTCCCTGTGGCCAGGGCAGCGGCCGCCAAGGCCCCGCTGCTCGGTGAGCACACCGACGAGGTCCTCGCCGAGCTGCGCCACACCGCTCAGGGTGACGCTGGCTCTTAGGCCTGCTTCGCTCGGGCCAGCAGCCCACGGGCGATCACGAGGCGCTGGATCTCGTTGGTGCCCTCGCCGATGACCATCAAGGGAGCGTCCCGATAGAGGCGCTCGACCACGAACTCGGTGGTGTAGCCCACCCCTCCGTGGATCCGCATCGCCTCGGTGGCCAGCTCCAAGGCGGTCTCGCTGGCGAACAGCTTGGCCATCCCCGCCTCGACGTCACAGCGAAGGCCCGCCATCTTGCGGTCTGCCGCGTTCCGGGTGAGCAGGCGGGCTGCTTCCAGGTGGGTCGCCATGTCCGCCAGCTTGAGCTGGATCGCCTGGTGCTCAGCGATCGGCTTGCCCATGGTCTCTCGCTGCTGGGCGTAGGTGAGCGAGGCGTCGAAGGCTGCTCGAGCGACGCCGACGGCGCGAGCGGCGATGTTGATCCGCCCGACTTCGAGCACGCCGAGGATCTGCGGCAGACCTCGACCGAGGGTCCCGATCAGGTTGGCCGCCGGGATCCGGTGATCGACGTAGGCCATCTCGACGGTCTCGACGCCCCGATAGCCGAGCTTGCCCACGTGCTTGCTCACCGAGATGCCCTCGAAGGACTCGCCCGGCTCCTTCTCGACGATGAAGGTCGAGATGCCCTCCTCGGTCCGCGCCGCCAAGGCCACGATGCTGGCCCTCTCACCGTTGGTCACCCAGGCCTTCGAGCCGGTGATGACGTACTCCTCGCCGTCGAGCACGGCTTTGCAGGCGATGGCTCGAGTGTCGCTGCCCGCATCGGGCTCAGAGAGCGACAGCGCGCCGCGCCGCTCCCCCGTGGCCATCGAGGGCAGGAGCCGCTGCTTCTGCTCCTCGGTGCCGTGGGCCATGATCAGCGTGGCGGCCATGGTGTGGGTGTTGATGATGCCCGTCAAGCTCATCCAGCCGTAGGCGATCTCCTCGATGATGCTGATGTAGGTCAGCAGATCCAGCCCGAGACCGCCGTAGGCCTCTGGGATGGTGATGCCGAAGAGGCCCATCTCCCTCATCTGCTCGACGATCGAAGCGGGGAAGGTGTCCTCTCGCTCCAACGTGGCCGCCACCGGGATGACCTCGTGGGCGACGAAGCGACGGACCGTCTGGACCATCTCCTCGCGGACTGCTTCGTCGATCGCTTCTGGGTACATCGAGGTCATCTGCGGGTCTCCATGACGTCTTGGATCGCCCGGTCGAGGCGGTCGCGTTGCGAGGGGGTCCCTTTGGACCTCAACAACTTGATGACGATACACTCCACCCGGTTAGACGCCCATCTGGAGCACAGGGGGAGCACGCTCTATGGCTTCGGCCCTCATGCATCACGGGCTCGAGTCCGCGGCCCAGCAGTTCCCTGAGCGCACCGCGCTCCTCCTCGACGAAGACTCGCTCAGCTTTGCCGAGCTCGACGAGCTGAGCAATGCCTTCGCACACGCCTTGGCGGCGCGCGGCGTGACCCAGGGCGATCGTGTGGCGATGATGCTCACGAACCGCCTCGAGTTCTCTGCTGCCCTCCACGGGGTGAGCAAGCTGGGCGCTGCGGCGATCCTGATCAGCCCCGCGTGGAAGAGCTTCGAGGTGGCCCACGCCGTCTCCCTGACCATGCCCGCCTTCGGCTACGCCGACGGTCCCTCCGTGGGCGTCCTCGCCGAGATCCTCGGGCCCGAGCTCGTGGTCGATCTCGATGGCGACGAGGCGCCGACTCGCCTGAACGCTGAGGTCAGCGCGCCTCACGCCCCCGCCATCGATGCGGCCGATGAGGCGGTGCTCGTCTTCAGCTCCGGCACCACCGATCGGCCCAAGGCCGTGCGCCACACCCATCACTCCATCGGGCGAGGCACCGATCACTGGATCGAGGCGCTCGGGCTCACGGGCGACGATCGCTTCCAGATCGTCACGCCGCCTTCGCACATCCTCGGAGCGCTGAACCTGCTGGCTGCAGCCAAGGCGGGCTCCACCGTCAGGCTGCACCGCCGCTTCGATCTCGACGAGAGCCTTCGACGCGTGGCGTCGGATCGCTTGACCTTGGAGATGGCGGTCGCACCCATCGCGTTGGCGATGGCGAACCATCCCGACCTCGAGTCCTATGACCTCTCGTCGCTTCGCTACATCATGTGGGGCGCCACGCCGGTGACCGCCAGCGTGGCAGAGACGGTCACCCGGCGGACCGGCGTGCCATGGCTGCCCGCCTACGGAGCCAGCGAGGTGCCCGTGATCGCGTGCAACCCCGTCGAGGAGCCGAGCGCCTGGCGCCTTGACTCGGTCGGCAAGCCCGTCGGCGACGTCACGCTGCGCGTCGCCGATCTCGAGACGGGGGAGGTCTTGGCATCCGGCGGCATCGGAGAGATCCAGATCTCGAGCGAGAGCACCATGATCGGCTACCTGCCCGAGGAGGCCTCGACCGAGGCCTTCGCGGACGGCTGGTACCGCACAGGTGACGTCGGATGGCTCGAGCCCGACGGCTGGGTGCACCTGACGGATCGCTGCAAGGAGATGATCAAGGTCAACGGCTTCCAGGTCGCTCCCGCCGAGATCGAAGCGGTCCTCCTCGGCCATCCAGACGTCGTCGACTGTGCCGTCTTCGGCGTCGACGACGAGCGCGCCGGCGAGGTGCCGGTAGCAGCCGTCGTCCTCGCCGCTGGGTCGACCACCCGCCCTGAAGACCTCCAGGCCCTCGTGTCTGACACGCTGGCCTCCTACAAGCGGCTCCGCCGCGTGCTCCTCGTCGCCGCCATCCCCCGACTGGCATCGGGCAAGGCGCTTCGACGAGAGTTGCGCGACGAGTGGGCCGAGCAGATCGCCCTCGAGCTGGCAAGGAACTAGATGGACGTCCGACTTTCAGAAGAGCAGGTGGCCCTGCGAGACGCCGCGGCCCAGGTGGCAGGACGGCTCGGACCAGAGACGGTCCCCCAGCTCGACGACGACGACCGCCGAGCTCGCCTCGACGAGGCGGTCGAGGCCTCCGGGTGGCGAGAGCTGCGGGTGCCCGAGGACTCGGGTGAGCCGTTGGCCTCCGGCGTCGAGGTCTGCCTCATCGCCGAAGAGCTCGCTCGTCGGCTCGCCGACGCATCGCTGCTCGGCCCCACGCTGGCCGCAGAGCTCCGTCGGCTCGTCGGCGCGCCCGAGGCAGAGGGCCGCGAGAGCGTGGTGATGGCGGTCGATCTCGTAGGCCTCGCTCGCTGCGCGAGCGGCGAGCTCCCCCACGGCGCGACGGTCATCGACGCCGATGGCGCGCGCCACGCCCTGGTGCTCCTCGGCGACGACGACGAGATCACCCTCGGCCGCGTCGAGGTCAACGGTGCCGGCTTCGACGTGGATCTCACCCGATCGATCGCTCGCCTTGAGCCGGGCACCAGCGTGACCAGCGTGGAAGGCCAGCAACGCGGCCTCAGCCGCGAGGACCTCACGCGCTTCGCCAGCTTGGCGCTCGCCATCACGTGCGCCGATCTCGTAGGGACCATGCGCGGGGACATCGAGCTGGCGCGCGACTACGCCCAGGCCCGTGAGCAGTACGGCAAGCACATCGGGTCCTTCCAGGCCGTCCAGCACCTCTTGGCTGACGCCCACGTGTCGATGGAGGGCTCGCAGTCCGTGGCCCTCCATGCGGCGTGGGCCGCTGACGCCTTGGAGCCCGATGAGGCGCTGATGGCAGCCTCGGTTGCAAAGGCCTACTGCGCTCGAGCAGCTCGCCTGGTGGGCGAGACCAGCATCCAGGTCCACGGCGGCATCGGGAACACCTGGGAGTGCCTGGCCCACGTCTACCTGCGACGAGCGCTCCTCTCCATCGACCTGTTCGGCGGCGTCGACGCCAGCTTGACCCACGTCCTCGAGGGAGCGGGCTTCGGAGGTGACCATGGACTTCGGTGACTCACCCGACGAGCTGGCCTTCCGGCTGCGCCTTCGAGCGTGGCTGGTCGAGAACAACCCGCACCTGCCCGCCTCCTCGACGTCCGACGCGTACTGGGACGGCGTGGCTGCGTGGCACCACGCCCTCTACGAGGCTGGCTTCTTCGGCCTCTCGTGGCCGAGGGAGGTCGGCGGCCAGGGGCTGGCGAGCATCTACGACGTGATCGTCGACGAGGAGCTCGCCGCCGACGGCGCACCTCCTCGCCCCTCGGTCGGGTACCTCGTCCAGGGGATGCTCCGCCACGGGAGCGAGGACCTGCAGCGTCGATTCCTGCCTGGGCTGGTGGACGGCACCGAGCGCTGGTGCCAGGGCTTCAGCGAGCCTGACGCTGGCTCGGACCTCGCCTCGTTGCGCACGAGGGCGGTCAAAGACGGCGACGAGTACGTGATCACCGGGCACAAGGTCTGGACGAGCTACTCCGACGCTGCCGATTGGTGCCTGGTGCTGACGCGCACCGACACCGAGGTGGCCAAGCACAAGGGCCTCTCAGCCTTCATCGTGCCCATGGACCAGCCCGGCATCGAGCAGCGTCCCCTGCCGATGATCAACGGGACGACCCGAGAGTTCGGTGAGGTCCTCTTCGACGGCGCCCGCGTGCCCGCGGCGAACATGGTCGGCGAGCTCGGCGAGGGCTGGGCGCTGGCGATGACCATCGTCAGCCACGAGCGAGAGCCGGGCGAGCTCGGCTTCATGGCGCGCTACAAGAAGCTGGCCACAGAGCTCGTGACCCTTGCCAGCAAGGAGCCCGAGCGCTACGGACCAGAGCAGCGCCGTGACCTCGCGTGGGCGGTGGTCGAAGCGGAGATGCTTCGGCTCCACGTGTGCCGTCGCCTCTCTGAGCGCTACGACGGGCTCACCCATGGCTCCGAGGGCTCGGTCGACAAGCTGCTCATGACCTACGCCGAGCAGGCCGTCGGCCACGCCTCGCTGGCCATCGGTGGCAGCACGCGAGCCGACGCCGATGACACCTGGCTCAAGGTCTATCTCTACAGCCGTGCCCAGAGCGTCATGGGAGGCACCTCCCAGATCCAGCGCAACCTCATCGCCACCCGACTCTTGGAGCTGCCCACCTCATGATCGACTACGACCTGCCTCAAGAGATCCAGATCGCCGCCGAAGGCACCATCCGCATCGTGACCCTCAACCGGCCCGAGGCGCTCAACGCCACCAACGAGGTGCTCCATGAGGGCCTCGCCGAGCTCTTCGGCCAGCTCGAGAGCGACCGAGAGGCTCGCGCCGTCGTGCTCACCGGCGCCGGGCGGGCCTTCTCCGCCGGCGGCGACTTCACCTACCTCGACCAGCTCGCCTCGGATGAGGACCTGCGCCGAGCTTCCCTGGTGGCTGGTCGAAAGATCGTCACCGGCATGGTCCGCTGCCGGATGCCCGTCATCGCCGCGGTCAACGGTCCCGCTGTCGGGCTCGGCTGCAGCCTCGTCGCCCTCTCCGACGTCGTCTACATCGCCGAGAGCGCCTACCTGGCCGATCCGCACGCCCTGGTGGGCTTGGTCGCCGCCGACGGCGGCCCTGTGGTCTGGCCTCTGCTCATCAGCCTCCACCTGGCCAAGGAGTACGCGCTCACGGGTGATCGGATCCCGGCCAAGCGCGCCGCAGAGATCGGCCTGGCCAACCACGTCGTGGCCGACGACCAGGTCGTCGATGAGGCCCTGGCCTGCGCCAAGAGGATGGTCCGGCTGCCGAAGGGTGCGGTCGAGGACACGAAGCGCTTGTTGAACATGCAGATGGAACGAGCGGTGCTCAACACCATCGACTTCGCCCTGAGCGCAGAGGATCGCAGCTTCGGGACACCCGAGCTTCGAGCCAACATCGATCGCTTCTTGGCCGCCGACAAGGACTGAGCAACCTCCGTCCTCGCTCAGCCCTCGGGCTTGGTGACGCAGGGCGAGCTGAGCGGGCCGCCGACCGAGGAGTGTGGACGCAAGACTGCGGACGCAAGACTGCGGACGGAGCGCTGCCTAGAGCGGGAAGAGCGCCGGCAGCGAGCGGCTGGCGAGGAGCTCGGCACCAAGCGAGGTGGTCAGCGAGCTCGAGCCCCCGAAGAGCTGCTCGAGCACGACCACCCGTCGCAAGTAGCGGTGGTAGGGGTGCTCAGCGGTGAAGCCCATGCCGGCGAGGACCTGCTGGCAGTGCGAGGCGGCGATCCGGGCCTGTCGACCTGTGAACGCCTTGGCCATCGAGGCGCTGAAGGCTGACTCGTCTTCCCACGCCGCGAGGACCAGGGCCTCGGCGGCCTCGATGGCGAGGTACGCCTCGGCCAGACGGTGGCGCACCGCCTGGAAGGTGCTGATGGTCTGGCCGAACTGGACACGCTCGAGCGCGTGGGTTCGAGCGAGCTCGAGCATGGCTCGGCTCGCACCGAGCAGCTCGTGGGCGATGGCCAAGCTCCCGGCCGCGACGACCGAGGTCCACCAGGGCTTGGTGGCCGCTCCGCTGAGCTGGCTCAGTGGAGCGGAGCCCTCGACCTCAAAGAGGCCGAGTGACGGATCGAGGCCCTTGACCGCCCTGAGCGTCAGGTGCTCGGTCGCCAGCTGGCCCGCCTCCACGCGTCTCAGCTGCTCGGAAGCAGAGCGTGATCGTCGAGGGAGCTTCGTGAGCACGAACGAGACCACGGACGGAGATCGTGGCGGCGTCAGCGCTTCCTGGAGGTTCGGCGCTTCCGATCGGAGGCAAGACGAACGAGCTGGAGGTCCCCTCGAGCCCAGCCGCTCGTGAGAGGACGTGATCGAGCGAGCTCGACGAGACGCCCTCGAGACCGAGGAGCTCGAAGAGCACCTGGGTGGCGGTCTGCGGCTCATCGTCGAGCGCCTCAGCCCATCCCAGCTCGTCGAGGGCCTGGTCGATCCCCGGCACCCTCGTGCTCGACCAGCGCGTGACGAACGCTGCGAGTGAAGAGCTCGAGGTCCTCCGCGTCCATCAGCGGTCGCTCCCGAGATCGAGGAGGCGCCGAGCGATGATGTTGCGCTGGATCTCCGCCGTGCCGCCGTAGATGGTGGAGGCTCTCGAGTAGAGGAACTCAGAGCGCCAGCGATGGCTGACGGGATCATCACCAGTGGTCACCTGGGTCGCCAGGCCCTCAGCCACCAGGTCGAAGACCGCTTGCTCTGCCGTGGCGACGAGGACCTTGTCGACCGACGTCTCAGCGCCCAAGCGACCTCCTGAGGCCAAGCGGAGCTGGGTGGCGCGCGAGCGAGCTCGGAAGGCGAAGAGCAGCTGGGCCACCTCACCGACTCGACGAGGGTCGAGGGCTCCAGGCTCGATCGTCTTGAGCAGGGTGTCGAAGCGCCGGTGCAAGAAGGCGGCCTTGTGCCAGAGCGAGGTGCTCCGCTCATAGGGGAGCAGATCCATGGCGACCGCCCACCCCTTGTTCTCCTCGCCCAGCGTGCGGTCGAAGGGGACGAGCACGTTGTCGAAGAAGACCTCGGAGAACTCATCGAGCCCGTGCATCGTCTCGAACGGGTCTGACGGTGATCCCAGGTGTCTCCATGTCGACGAACAGCGCGGTGATCCCTCGGTGCGCGGAGGCTTGGTCTCCGGTCCTCGTCAGCAGCACGCAGCGCGCGGCGTACTGGGCGAAGCTCGTCCAGACCTTCTGGCCGTTGACCAGCCAGCCCTCCTCCGTCCTCTCGGCCCGACAGGTGAGGGACCCGAGGTTCGACCCGGTGCTCGGCTCTGAGAACCCCTGGCACCAGACCTCGTCGCCGCGCAGCAGCTTCGGGACCATCTCCAAGGCGACCTCCGGCTCGTGCGAAGTCGATCATCGTCGGGGCCAGGACCTCGGGCATGGAGTAGATCCCGGGCTCGGCCAGATCGCGTCGCATGAGCGACTCACCGAGATAGGCGCGCAGCAGGCCCGAGCCCCCGAGACCCCCGACCCGCTCCGGCCAGCCGTAGCGAGTCCAGCCTGCGTCGAAGAGGTGGCGGCGCACGTGAGCCATGTGGCTCATCTCGTCCTCCATGGTGAGGACCCCCGTGTGGCTGGGCGTGAGCAGCGCAGTGTTCTCGTCGAGCCAGGCGTCGAGCGCTGGCTTGAACTCTTCAAGCTCCATGGAACGTCGACGACCTCGAGTGGTCGCTCAGGCCTTCTCTGAGGCCGCGGGCATCGGGCGGGTCGGGTCGTGTGGCCGACCGGAGTCCGCGGTGCCGTTCTTGCGCAGGAAGGTCATCTTGCGCGTCGCCAAGCGCCACCCCACGCTGGTGCGCTCATAGGTGTCGGTGTACCAGCCGATCCTCATCGCATGGGTCGTCTGGTCCACGAAGCAGAGCGGGACCTGACCGGTGCCCGTGTCGCCGGTGATCTCCATCGAGGGCGTGCCGGTCAGGAAGAGGCCCTTGGGCGCTGCCTCGACCAGAACGGGGAAGTCGCTCAGCGCATAGGTCTCGCCGAAGGCGCTGTAGGTCCCATCAGGCGTGAAGACGTCGATCACGGCGTCGACGTCGTTCTTGGTCATGCCCACGGCGTAGCGAGCACAGAGCTGCTCGATCTCGATGATGTCCTCTAGGGGAAGTGCCATGTGCTCTCTCCTGATGGTGAACGCGCTCGTCGGTGCGAACGCTGCCTGGCTGGTGCGGCTCCGGGCACCCGCGCTCGAGCGACGTCCCGACGACCGCTCAGTGGCCCTTGTAGATCTTGCCGTCCTTCATCACGAAGCGCACGTCCTCGAGCAGCGTGATGTCCTGGGAGGGATCGCCCGGCACCGCGATGATGTCCGCCAGCAAGCCAGCTTCGAGTCGACCACGGTCGTCTTCGACTTGACCCAGCTCTGCGCTGACCGTCGTCGCCGCCTGGATCGCCTGCATCGGCGTCATGCCCCGGTCAACGAGGGCCCAGAGCTCCTTGGCACCGTGGCCATGTGGTGTGGCAGGGGCGTCGGTGCCCGTGCAGATCCTGACCCCCATCTCGATCGCCTTGTGCAAGGTGGCGCGCGCCCTTGGGAACAAGACGGCGGCCTTCGCCTGCTGGATGGGACCCGCCTTCGAGACGTCGAGTCCCTCGGAGAGATAGCTGGTGGGCACCAGGAACGTGCCGTGCTCCACCATCAGCGCCAAGGTCTCATCGCTCGCCAGCGAGCCGTGCTCGATGCAGTCGATGCCCGCACGGATGCAGGCCCGGATGGCGGCATCGCCATGGGCATGAGCTGCCACGTGCACCCCGGCCCGGTGGGCCTCGTCAGCGATCGCCGCGAACTCCTCATCGGAGTACGACTGCGCGCCCGGAGGGCCGCTGACTGACATGATGCCGCCCGACGCCGACACCTTGATCACCTTGGCGCCGTACTTCAGCTGGTAGCGAACGGCCTTGCGCACCTCGGAGACACCGTCGGCCACGCCCTCTTCGACGCTGAGCGGCATGATGTGCGGCGCCAGGCCGCGGAACATCGTGGGCTCGAGGTGCCCGCCGGTCGGCGAGATGGCGTGCCCGGCCGGGATGATGCGGGGCCCGTCGACGAAGCCGTTGTCGATGGCGCGCATCAGGTCCACGTCGAGCAGGAAGCCAGCGGTCTTGACCATGAGCCCGAGGTTCCGCACGGTGGTGAAGCCAGCCAGCAGCGTCGTCTTGGCGTTGTAGACGCCGCGCAGCGAGCGGTAGACGGGATCGTCGGTGACGCCGTGCAGGGGGAGCGGCAGACCGGTGGGCGTCTCGGGACCCCCGATGAGCAGGTTCAGCTCCATGTCCATGAGCCCCGGCAGCAAGGTGACGTCGCCGAGGTCGATCTCGTGAGCACCCTCGGGCAGCTCGGTGGGGTTGACCGCCGAGATCAGGTTCCCCTCGACAACGATCGTCGCCGGGGAGTGGACCTCGCCGGCCGCGGTGTCGATGTAGCGGGCCGCTCGAAGGACGGTGACCTCGTCGCTCACAGCGGTGCTTCCAGCCAGAGGTCGATGGCGGCCGCTCCGGTGTCAGGGATCGTGGGCTGGCGCCAGAGCTCGACCGAGAACGAGATCTGGATCAGCGAGAAGAGCAGGTACAGCAGGTTGGTGTCCTGCTCGTTGAGCTCGTGAAGGTCCTTCGTGTCGAGATAGGCCCTCGCCTCGTCGAGGCGGCCGATCGCCGCGTCGTAGAAGGGCTGCAGGTCGTCCATGGTGCTCTGGCCCCGACGGGCGAAGCGCTCGCGCTCGGTCTCCAAGCACCACGTGGGAGCAAAGGGCTCCAAATCAGCGAACTCCGGTGGCAGCATCGTGGTGCTCATCAGCTCGTCGCTCCCTCAAGGGTGCTCTGGTAGGCCTCGACCTGGTCACGAGCCTCTTTGTGCAGATGGCGGACCAAGACCTCTTGGTCGTTGAGCACGTACTCGGAGATGACCCGGGACTCGAGCATCTTCTGCGTGGCCTCCAGGGTGTTGGCGTCTTGGAGCCCGTACTCCTTGAAGCTCACGCAGGCCAGCTCGTGCGCCAGGCGCTCCGTGGCGTTCTTCGCCGGCACGAAGTAGAGGCTGGATTCGAAGACGTGGGTGTTCACCGACGTCGGCCAGTAGTGATACGTCAGGTACCAGCCGCCTGCCCAGATCAAGATCACGAAGTTCGGCCACAGGTTGTACGAGTCAAGCCCCCACGGCTCGGCGTCACCCGGGTTCACCCCGGGCACGCTCAGATCCTCGGCGTCTGAGTGCTCCCACGGCCCGAAGAGGCCGCTGCGGAGCTTCGCCTCGATCGGCTTGATCATGTCGATGGGCTGGTCTTCGCCGCGCACGCCACCGGTCGAGACGACACGGTGCGGACCCTCGATCTTGTAGAACGGCGCCTCGAAGCCGAACTCCTGGATCATGTGGGTGAACTTGGTCGGCGTCTGGCCGCCGTGCAGATAGGGCGCGTGGTAGAACTCCTGGAACGCGTCCATGAAGAGCTTCCAGTTCGCTCCCACCTTTGCTCGGTAGGCGTAGCGCTCGGTCATCTCGCCGAAGGGGTAGTCGCTGAGCTCGAGGACCATCGGGCCCAAGAAGTCAGTCAGGTTCTGCTCGGGCTCGTCAGCGACGTTCACGAAGATGAACCCGGCCCAGACGTCGCAGTGCACGGGGATCAGCCCATAGGCGTCTTTGTCGAGGTCGAAGAACTCGCCCTCTTGGGGGATCTCGGCCAGGGAGCCATCGAGCTCGTAGCTCCACATGTGGTACTTGCACGTGAACTTGCGGCAGTTGCCCCGGATCTCTTCGCCCGGGTAGTCCGTCCACGCCAGCTTGTTGCCTCGGTGGCGACAGATGTTGTGGAAGGCCCGGATCTCGCCGTCTTGCCCGCGGACCACGATGATCGAGGTGTTGGCGACCACCAGCTCTTTGGTGAAGAAGGAGCCCTTGCGGGGAAGCTCCTCGACGCGGCCGACGTTGAGCCAGGCCTTCTTGAAGATCGCCTCGCGCTCGAGCTCGTAGAACTCCGGCGAGATCGAGTCTTCGGTGGGGACGGGACCCGTGCCGAGATCCGGGTAGTGCTCGGTCCAGCTGCCTTCAGCCGGCTTTGCGTAACGGGCCATCAGTTACCCCTCCCACACGGCGATCGTCGACCAGCCGATTCTTCGTATGCCTTCCGCTCCCACCTGGGGGCCGAAGGCGTCGCTTCCCTAGCCAAGCACGCGACGTGCCGGGTTGGAAACTATCTCAACTACTTGACGAGCGCAACGGCCGGGGAGCGGCGAGCACCCCCGCTTTAGAGGTACCAACCGCCGTTCACGTTGATCTGCTGACCGGTGATGTAGCCGGCGTCCTCTGAGCAGAGGAAGGCACAGGCGGCCGCGATGTCGTCGGCCGTCCCAGGGTGGCCCATGGGCGCTCTCGTCATGAGCTGCTCGAGCGGCGGGAGCGCTCCTTCATCGATCGGTCGAGCCATCATCGGGGTGTAGATGACACCCGGCGGGATCGTGTTGACCGTGATCCCGAACGCGGCGTACTCAAGGGCCAGAGCCTTGGTCAGCGCGATGACCCCGCCCTTGGATGCCACGTAGCTGGCCATCCGCTTGGTGCCGTGCTGGGCGCTCGACGACGAGATCGTGACGACCCGGCCCCACTTGCGCTCGAGCATGTCCGGGAGCGCGGCTTGGAGGCAGTGGAAAGTGCCCGACAGGTTGACGGCCAGCATCTTGTCCCACTGGGCCTCCGTGATGTCAAGGAAGTCGACGAAGGCCTCGATCCCGGCGCTCGTCACCATGATCTCTATCGGTCCGAGGGCTTGGCGCGCCGTGTCGACCGCAGCGAACACGTCAGCTCGGTTGCTCACGTCGACGCCGAGAGCGATGGCGTTCGCGCCCTCCCCTCGGAGCCGCTCAGCCACCTCCTCAGCGGCATCGACGTTGAGATCCATCAGGGCGACGGCGTCGCCTCGTCGGGTCAGGTGCTCGGAGATGGCGAGACCCATACCGGATCCTGCGCCCGTGACCACGGCGGTGCGACTCATGGGACCTTCTCTCTTTCAGCCAGGCCAGCGGGCGGTCAGTGCGCTCAGCATCGACTGCTCCTTGACGTTCCGCCGCGGAACTTAGCAGCGGTCCGAAAGGCGTCAAGGGCTGCTCGAGCCAGGGTCTCGGCAGCCATCGTGCCTACACTTGCCCCGAAACCAAGTACTTGATGATCACCCGAGAGCGGAGGCGAGATGCGACTTGGACTGATGGTGGGTCCCGAGCGACGCCAGTACGCGACCAAGGTCGAGCGGATCCAGGACCTGGTCCGCTGGGCCGAAGACGCGGGCCTCTCGTCGGTGTGGCTCCCTCAGATCCCCGACGAGTTCGACGTGCTCACGATGGCGGCGATCGCGGGGCTGGCGACGAGTCGCATCGAGATCGGCACCGCCATCGTGCCCATCCAGCCACGCCACCCCATCGCCCTGGCGCAGCAAGCGCTCTCCGTCCAAGCGATCTGCGAGGGCAGGCTCGCCCTCGGCCTCGGCGTCTCGCACCACTGGATCATGGAAGAGATGCTCGGCATCCCCTACGAGAAGCCAGCGCGGACCATGGAGTGCTACCTCGACGTCTTGGAGCAGGCGTTCGCCGGCCCGGGACCCATTGACGTGGAGAACGAGCAGTTCTCGATCCACAACCCCCTCGACATCACCGACATCAAGCGCACCACCGTGCTGCTGGCGGCCCTGGGGCCTCGCATGCTCAAGATGGCCGGCGAGCGAGCCGACGGGACGAGCCTGTGGCTGGCGGACGAGCGGGCGATCGCCTCGCACGTCGTGCCCAGCATCACCAAGGCCGCAGAGGATGCCGGCCGACCCGCGCCACGTGTGCTCGCCGGCATCCCGGTGTGCCTCTGCGGCAGCGACGAGGTCGACGACGCCATCGAGCAGACCAACCGGGCGCTGTCCGAAGCCGAGATCTCGCCCAACTACCAAAAGCTCCTCGACCTGGGCGACGCGTCGTCGATCGGCGACATCGCGGCCGTCGGTGACGAGGCCGCCGTCGAGCGGCGGCTTCGCAGCTACGCCGATGCCGGGGTCACTGACATCTCCTCTCGTGTCGTGCCTCTGGGATCAACTCGAGACGAGGCCAGGGCGTCGGCCCAGCGAACCCGAGAGCTGCTCGCCTCGCTGCAAGGATCGCTCTAAGGGAACGACGACGCGCTCGACGAGCCGACGTCCGAAAAAAGGGCGCCCAGTAGGACTTTCGTCTAACATCGCCCGCACGCGCACCGCCGGCTGCGCCCTTTCAGACCACGAGACGGGGTGTGGCGTGGAGCGTGAAGCCTCGAGCGAGCAGCCAGAGCCGGCCGTGGTCTCTGCTCCCTCAGCGGTCATCGAGCGCCCGTCGCGGACGGTGCCACGCCTGCGGAGCGTCGCCGCCTGGCTCCTCGTGGTGCTGGCCTGCCTGGCCATCCCTCTCTCGGTGGTCACGTTCTGGGCCACGAGGACCATCTCCGACAAGGAGCAGTTCGTCTCCACGCTCTCGCCCTTGGCCACGGATCCGACGGTGGTCAGCGCCATCAGCCAGCACATCTCCGACCAGATCATCAACGAGATCAAGGCGCACCCTGATCTCAACGGTCCGGTCTTGACCGCACTCGAGCCCAAGCTCAGAGCCCAGGTCACCAAGGCCGTCGAGACCCACCGGTTCGCCGTGGTCTGGACCAAAGCGCTGGGCGCCACCCACGCGGTGCTCATCACGGCTCTCGACGGACGAGGCGACCCCCGCTCGCACCTCGTGGTCAACCTCAAGCCGATGGCGAGGGATGCGGTCAAGCGGCTCGATGCTCAGGGCATCACCCAGTTCGACCAGCTGGTCAACGGACCCGGAGCTGCACCCATCCAGATCAAGGTCACCTCGATCAACGACGTCCAGAAGGTCCACGGCGCCTACCACCTGCTCAAGACGATCGAGTGGGTGCTCCCCCTGGTGGGCCTCTTGGCCATCGTGGGCGCCGTCCTCCTCGCTCCTCGCCGCCGTCGTGTCGTGATCGGCTTGGGCATCGGCGTGGGCCTCATCTCGATCCTCACCCTGGTGGGACTTGCGGTGGGCCACGACGTGATCACCAGCGCCATCCACGGAGGGAGCACGAAGAAGCAAGCTGCTGGAGCTGCCTACGACGGGCTGCTCCGCTACCTTCACACCTACTTCATCCTGCTCGCGATCGCCGCACTCCTCGCTCTGGTGGCGGCGCTCGCCACCATCGTCGTCGGACGACGACGCAAGAACCGAGACTCACCCTCAACACCGGCAGCGACTGTCGATGCCTAACCACAAAGGACCCACCATGTGCCGACGTTTCTCCACGCGCTTTCTCGTGAGCGTGCTCTCGGTCTTCGCCGCGGCCCTCGCGCTGCCCGCGCTGGCCACGAGCGCGGGCGCCGCTCCCGTCCCGAGCATCACGTCGCTCTCGGCGACGCCTTCGGCCGTCCACAGCGCGGGAAAGCTGGTCACCATCGCCATCAGGTCGAAGAACGCCCCGATCTGTCATCTCTCGGTGTCGCCAGACACTCGCCGGCCTGCCCCAGATGCTTCCGTGCGGCTCAGGCTCAGCGAGCGAGGTCGTGACGATCCCGAAGAACACAGGTGCGCAGCGCACGTTCACCTTCAAGGTGCGGGTTGGCTCAGGTTCGAGCGCCACGTCCTCGACCACCGACGTCACGCAGCAGTCGGGGCTCTCTCCGCTCACGTGGGGATCCTCACGCGCCGTCGATCCTCCGCAAGGAGGGCTCATCTCTGTCTCCTGCCCCACCGCACGTCTTCTGCGGGGGCATCGACACGGCGGGCAACGTGGTCACCTGAGCAGCGGGACCTGGTCCGCTCCGCTCGCCATCGGTGTCGCGTCCACGCAAGAAGGCGAGCCCCAGATCTCGTGCTCGGCTCCTGACACCTGTGTCGTCGTCGACGGGATCGGCAACGCCTTCGTCTACGACGGCAGCTCGTGGAGCGGCCCGACCCTCGTCGATCCTCGGCTCCTCACGGCGACGCTCTCGTGTCCCACGACGACGTTCTGCATGCTGGTCGACGTCACGGCCCAAGGTGCCACCCACATGTTCCTCTACAACGGCGCGACGTGGAGCGGGCCAACGACGTTGCGCCACCTCTCCCTACGGCTACGGCGGCAGCAGCACGCTGTCGTGCACCTCGTCGACGTTCTGCAAGATGGCCGATGACAGCGGCGGCGTCCGCACGTACAACGGCGTCAAGTGGGGCGCGTTCGAAGCGGATCGGCAACGAGGGCATCCTGCGCGCTCTCCTGTGCGTCCACCTCCTTCTGCGTGGCGAGCGACTACGGCGGCGGCGTCTACACCTTCGGGGCATCTGGCTGGAGCGCCCGAACCGTGGTCGACAACTCGGGGATCGACGAGATCTCCTGCCCAACCTCCAGGTTCTGCGGTGCCTCCGACTACCTCGGCCGGGTGCTCACGCTCACCGGCACGCACTGGAGCGCACCGACGCCAGTCGCCCGTGGCGCCCACATCTACACGATCTCGTGTGCGACCAAGACCTCATGCGCCGCTGCCGATTCCGAGACGGGCAAGGTCTTCGCCTTCGACGGCGCCGACCTGGGGCGCTCCGTCGCTGGTTGATCCCTACGACGTCCTGATCTCGTCGTCGTGCCCGACGACGACCTTCTGCATGATGGTCGACACGAGAGGCGGCGTCCTGACCTTCAACGGCGCGACCTGGAGCCCGGTGGACGTCGTCGATCCCGGTCACGCAGCCCTCGCCGTCTCGTGCCCGAGCGCCACGATGTGCGTCATGACCGACGATGCGGGTCGAGCCTTGATCGACGACGCCGGCACGTGGTCAGCTCCCGCCGTCGTCGATCCACACAATCGGCTGGTCTCGGTCTCGTGTCCCACGACGACGTTCTGCGCCGCCGCCGACGATCGCGGCCGGGTCTCGTTCTACAACGGAGCGAGCTGGACGCCGCCTGCGGACGCCGGGCTGCCGGTGACACTCGGCTCCCGACGATCATCGGCGGGGGCATCGAGAAGGTCGCCTCCTCGGTGAAGCCGGTCCTCACCTCGAACCTCCCCCTGGCCTCAGAGGCGCTGCCGCCGGCCGCCGCCGTTACTCATCCGACGGTGGTCTCGGTCGCCTTCTTCTTCTTCCCGAGCTTCCTCGTCAGCACGACACCGGGAACCAACCTGCGGACCACGATCTCGTGCCCGAGCACGACGCGCGTGCACCCTGGCTGGCGGCACCGACGTGGTGACCTACAACGGGGTGCGCTGGAGCGCTCCGCAGGCGGTGGTCGATCAGGTTCACGCTGGGCATCAGCTCGCTGTCGTGCGTCACCCGAGCGCAGTGCACCTGCGGCAACGCTCCAGGGACCCGTGGTCCGCGAGGTGGAGGGCACGTGGTCGGCACCGACCAAGCTCGTCTCGCAGGCGACGTTCCCCCAGGTCTCCTGCACCTCGGGAACGTTCTGTGGGTTCGTGGGTGGCGGCAGCTTCGCCAGCTTCAACGGGTCGAGCTGGAGCAAGAACACGCTCCTCTTCCCGTCGTTCCTCCCCTATGACCCCACCCTCGACACGGCGCTCGCCTGCTCGGGCTCATCGCTGTGCGTGGCGGCCGACGACACAGGCGACGTCAGCGTCGGCACGTCCTAAGGCTCACCGAGCAGGCCGCAGCGAGCACCCGGCTGGCCCGCGCCGCTCAGTCGACCGACGACGCCTGGCTCTGGCTGGAGCGGACCACCCGATCGACGAAGGCCATCTTCTTGATGACGGTCGGCGGGAGCACGAAGGGGTAGAGGTCGTCGCGACCCATCGAGCGGCTCACCTGGTTGAGTGCGTAGGTCATCTCCAGCCAGTGGTCGACGAGATCCTCGAACGAGGAGCTGTGATCGGGTCGCGTGGCGTCGAACGCCGTCCTTGGCTCGTCGGCGTCGGAGGGACCAGGGCCACGCAGCCCGAAGCTCTCCGCCGTCTGGAGGGTGTCGAGCATGTGGAGGTAGTGGGCGAAGGTCTCTGCCCAGTCCTCGAAGGGATGCATCGTGGCGTAGCGGCTGATGTAGTCGGTCTGCCACTCGTTCGACTCAGGATCGCTCTCGTAGTGGTCCTTGATCGCTTCGGCGTAGTCAGCGCGATCATCACCGAAGAGGTCACGGCACTCGTCGATCTCATCGGGGCGGTCCACCAGGATCGGCCAGTAGTAGTGGCCGATCTCGTGGCGGAAGTGCCCGAGCAGCGTTCGATAGGGCTCGTTGAGATGGAGGCGGAGCTGCTCGCGGTGCTCATCGTCCGCCTCGGCCAGATCGAGGGTGATGATGCCTTCGTCGTGACCGGTGATGACCTTCTGCGCGGTCGAGCTCAGCAGGTCGAACGCCAGACCCGTCTCCTTCGCCTCGTTGCGGGTCTCGATCGGCAGCTCGAGCTCGTCGAGCTGGAAGATCAGCCGTCGCTTCGCGCTCTCCGCTCTGATCAGCTCGCTGCATGCCCTCTACGTCGTCATCGGCCGGCCTCGTCCTCGTCAGCGCGCACGATCGACAGGCCACGGGCTCACCTTCGGGGACGAGCCAGTTGCAGCCTGTGACCGGGAACGTGGCACAGCGCTGCCAGATCTCGTCAGGATCGGCCAGCTCGACCAGACGATCAGCTCCCAGCTTGGCGAGGGCGACCACCGAGCCGCTGGTCGGGACGTAGCCGAGCGGCGAGCCGCAGCGCAGGCACTCGTCGTTGTCGAAGAACACCTGTTGGCCACAGCTGTCACAGGTGAAGGCAAGCACTGGTTCTCACGTTCTCTCGATGGGCACGATCGTCGATCCTATGGGCCTACCCCACTCGCTCCGCGTCGTAGTCATGACCTCTCGACCGCAGCGACGGAGCCGGGGGCGTCGCGCTCGTCGGCACCTCACTGTGGTCTGATGGCCCCATGGACGCTGCCGCTCTCCTCATCGACCTCTTCGGACGCATCCCTGATCTGGCTCGAAGCACCCTCGAGGGCCTCGAGCTCAACCAGGTCGTCGAGCCTGCCGGCCGAGGGCTCGAACCCCATCGGCTGGCTGATCTGGCATCTCGCCCGGGTCCAGGACGCTCAGGTCTCCCCTCTCATGGAGCTCCCGCAGCTCTGGGAGACGGAGCCGTGGGCTGGGCGCTTCGGCCTCGAGCCTGATCCCTCGAACTCGGGCTACGGCCACCGTCCAGAGGACGTGGCCGCCGTCCAGCCCGAGAGCATCGAGGTGCTTGCTCGAGTACCTCGACGCGGCAAGTGCCCGCAGCCATGCGTACCTGGTCACGCTGAGCTCCGAGGAGCTCAGCGAGGTCATCGACGAGCGCTGGGAGCCACCGGTCACCCTCGGGACCCGCTTGGTCTCGATCGCTGCGGACTGCCTCGAGCACGCCGGTCAGGCGGCGTACGTCCGGGGCCTCTTGAGCGACTGAGAGCCCCTGGCGCGGAGCGCTCGCAGGCGCTCGGGCTCTCGACGCGTGATGGAGGCGCGTCGGTCTCAGCCCGAGGCGATCGGCGCGCGAGTCGGCGTGAGCTGCGCAGGACGGGCACGACCTCAGAGAACAGGCGGTCGAGGGTCGGCGCCGGGCTCTCGGAGCCGGTGACCGGGACGAAGACGAAGTGGCGAGCACCGGCGTCGAAGAACCGAGCAGAGCTTCTCGGTGACCTCGGCGACGGTGCCCGGCGGCAGCCACGCGATCGATCAGCGGACCGAAGTCCTGGCTGTAGGTCGCCCCCATCGAGCGAGCGGCCTGCTCTCGGGCCTCATCGCCATCGTTCGTTGATGTTGAGGAACACCCAGACGTACCAGCCGAAGCCTCGAGAGGTCTCGACCGATCTCCTGCCGCGAGCGCCTCGATGGTCGCCACCGAGGCTGCGTAGCGCTCGGGTGAGTAGAGGTACGGGAACCACCCGTCGCCGAGGGTGACAGCCCGTCGCATCGCCGGCTCCCTGCGACCACCGACCACGAGGGGCGGACCACCAGGCTGCAGAGGCGTGGGGGTGATCGTCACCTGATCAATCGAGAAGTGGTCACCATGGTGGGTGACCTCGTCGCCGGTCCACAGACGCCTGAGGAGCGGCATCATCTCATTGGCCCGTGCGCCTCGCTCGCGCAAGAGGCACCTCCACCGCCCGGAACTCCTGGGGGTACTCGCCACCCACGCCGACGCCCAAGACCACGCGACCTCCTGAGACTCGATCGAGATCGGCGACCTGCTTGGCGATCAGGGCGGGCGGATAGAGGGGCAGGATCAGCATCGCCGAGCCGACCTCGACTCGCTCGGTGGCGGCGACAAGTCGGCTGAGCCCGACCATGACCTCCGGGCTCGGGTTCGTCGAGGCCAGATGTCCGCCCACCCACAGCGAATCGAGCGCTCGAGCTTCGAGTCGTGCGGCTTCGTGCCGATCCCCACTCGTCACCAGGCCGATCTTGAGCCTCGAGCTCGCCATCTCCGTCACGTCTCTCCCTTGGGACGATGCCCGCCACCACGCGGTGGCGCCTGGTGCCGCCACCCTGCCACGGCCTCTCGCCTCCTGCTGGAGCGCTCCGGCGCACCGCCACGGTGTACGCTCGACTGCTCTCACAGCGAAGGACACCGCAACCGCGGGTCCTCCACCGTTCACGCCTGGCGTTGGACCTTCGAGGTTCCGCGCAGGATCGAGTTGGCGAGGCCACCGTGCTGGAACTGAAACCACCCACCAACAAGCCCGGCGCTGCGCACGAGTGCCGCGCACGGCATCGGCTGCGACCTCGACCGCCTCGGCAGCCACCGGGACGAGCACCCATCGAGGTGCGCCGCATCGCGGGTGCTCTCGGTGCGGAGATCAGCGGCGTCGATCTGTCAGGACCCCTCTCGAGCGACACGGTGGCTCAGATCCGCGAGGCCTGGCTCGAGCACCTCGTCGTCTTCTTCCGCGATCAGCCCTTGAGCCTCGAGGCGTTCCTCGCCTTCGCACGCCAGATCGGCACACCGGTCGAGTACCCCTTCATCAAGGGGCTCGATGAGCACCCTGAGATCATCGAGATCGCAAAGTACCCCTCGGAGACCACCAACTTCGGCGGCATCTGGCACAGCGACACGGCGTACCTCAAGCAGCCTCCGATGGCGACGATGCTCGTGGCCCGTGAGATCCCCGACCAGGGGGGCGACACCATGTGGGCGAACATGTACGCCGCCTACGACGCCTTGTCGCCGGGCATGAAGGAGATGCTCGATGGCCTGGTGGCCGTCAGCAGCTCGGCGCTCGCTGACGTGTCGAAGACTCGAGAGGACCGGATCCGAGACCAGGATGGCGGGGAGGACGAGATCTTCGTCGCCGAGCACCCGGTGGTCCGCACGCATCCTGAGACCGGGCGCAAGGCGCTCTACGTGAGCGCGGCCCACACCGAGCGCTTCGTCGGCATGACCATCGCAGAGAGCAAGCCGCTCTTGGGCTTCCTCTTCCAGCACTCGGTCAAGCCGGAGTTCACGTGCCGGTTCCAGTGGCAGGTCGGCTCGCTGGCGCTGTGGGACAACCGCTGCGCGATGCACAACCCGATCAACGACTACCACGGGTCCACGAGGATCCTGCATCGGATCACCTTGGCGGGCGACACCCCTCGCTGAGGAAGCGGCTTCTTGGGCCCGGTCACCTCGGGCGCCCTAGAGGTTGGCCAGCACCTCGTCGCTGAAGCGTCGCCACTCGTCTGGCCACTCCTTCGGGCTCGACGTGTTCATCTTGAGCAGCCGCGTCACCCCGGCGTCCTCCCACCGACGGACGTCGTCGAGTGACTCGAGGGGAGCCTGGACCGTCACCTGGAAGGGTCCTGTGCGGCCGTGCTGGTCACGCAGCTCGGCGATCTCCTTGAGCTTGGCCGGCAGGGTCTCTGGCGTCTGCATGTGCGGGCACCACCCGTCGCCGAGACGAGCGGCACGGCGCATGGCGGGGGCTGAATCACCGCCGATGTGGAGCGGAGGTGGCTGCTGGGCGGGCTTGGGCAGGAAGCCGACCGGCTGGAAGCTGAAGAACTCGCCCTCGTGCTCGACCACCTCGTCGGTGAAGAGCCGGCGGACGATCCCGATGGACTCGTCGACCAGTCGTCCTCGCTTCTCGAAGGGCAGCTCCATGGCTTGCCACTCCTCGCGCAGCCAGCTCGATCCGATGCCGAGGTCCACCCTGCCGCCTGAGACGACGTCCAAGGTGGCGAGCGCTCGAGCGGTCAGGAACGGGTGGCGCAGCCCGATGTTGTAGGTGTAGGTGCCGAAGCGAAGCGTCGTCGGTCACCGCCGCCATCGTGGCCATCTCGATCCAGGGGTCGTAGGCCGGGAGCCCGGCGTTCACCGAGGGCTTGGCGTGACCGGTCTTCGGCGAGAGGCCGATCTCCAAGGGGAAGATCACGTGCTCAGGGATCCACACCCCCTCAAAGCCCAACGATTCGAGCAGCTGAGCGGAGTCAGCCCATCGTCGAGGCGGCGACAAGAGAAACGTGCCTACTGCGACCACTTGACCACCCCCATGCTCCGTTGTCTCGAACGCTAGAGCCTTTTTGAACGCCGTACACATCTTGAGGATCCCGCCCCGACCTCCTCTTCGGTCAGTGCGGGCGAGCAGCATGGAGCAGCCATCGAGGATCCCTGGATCTCACCATGAAGCGGATACGATTTTTGGAGTTGGCAGGTGTCGGACGTGCCAACCGTCATCGGGGGGTCTTGATGGATGATTCGTTGAGGGTGTCTCTGACGGAGAAAGCGCAGACCTTGCGTCGCGTCCTCGTTGATGGTGAGCTCGTCGAGCGAGCACCGTGGGATCCGGTCGCTCTCGCGAGTGAGCTCCGCACCACGTCAATAGGCCCTCTGACGAGCTGCAGCGCTTGCGGCGTCGCACCAGGGCAGCTCCACTGGCCGCTCTGCATCAACGATTGGCTGCCGAACGGCGAGCCGATCGTCGCGGCAGGCGTCTTCATCGACGACTACTTCAGTGGTCTCGGATCGGTCGCCACGCCTCTCGAGACCGCTGGGATCGACTAGGAGCCACCAACGCCCTGACGACGACCTGAAGCTGCCCCGACCCACGCGAGAAGAGCGGAGAGCGCTTCGTCCAGCGGTCCGCTCTGGAGGCGATCCACGTTGGTGCGCTCGGCGGGATTCGAACCCACAACCTTCTGATCCGTAGTCAGATGCTCTAGTCCGTTGAGCTACGAGCGCCTCTGTGCTCTCAAGAGAGCCTGCGAAGTCTATCTGACGACGTCGAGGGCGCCGTTGCGGCGCGCCGCCGAGCAGCCCGCGCGCCGCTCCCTCAGCCGCCCGCTCCATGGAGCTTCGCGGCGAACAGCGTGGCGCCACCGAGCAGCCCTACAGGCTCGGTGAGCGCCCAGACGCGCTCCTCGAGCTCGGCGAGCATCGAGCGAGTCACCCGGCGAGCGTTGCCCCCGGCGAGCCAGATCTGGTCAGGGGTCACCACGCGGTCCAGCAGCCTGAGCACCTCAAGGCAGCGAGCATCCCACGCAGCCTCATCGAGGTGCTTGAGCGCCTCGACGCCCAGGTACGCATCGAGCGTCGGCTCGCCCCCGATCGGGATCTGGGAGAGCTCGAGGTGGCTCTGCAGCACACCGTCGAGCGTCACGCCTGTGCCCACGCCGGTGCCCAGGGTCACCGTGAGCTCGATGCCCTCGCCGCGCGCCGCACCCAGCGCCGCCACGTCGGCGTCGTTGGCGACGGCGACCTCGACCCCGAGTCGCTCCGTGAGCGCGTCGCCAAGGTGGAAGCCACCCCACACGGAGAGGTCACCAAGGTTGTTGGCGGTCCTGATCGCTCCGTCGGCGATCACCCCGGGATAGCCAACGCCGACGCCGTCGAACGGCGCCAGAGGGCTCAGCATCTCAACGAGATGGTCCACCAGCGACGACGGGGTGAGGGGAGCGCGCGTCTTCTCAGCCTTCACCGGGCCGAGTCCCGCCTCGTCGATGAGGCCCACCTTGAGCGAGGTGCCACCGATGTCGACGCACGCCACCCTCATCGTGGTCCTCGCATCCGTTCAGTCACGCGCCGATCGAGCATCTCGAGCAGCGTAGTGAGTGCCGGTGCCCTGGACTCGATCGCGGAGGCGTTCCTGGCGCCACCATGCCCTCAAGGCCACCCGTGCTGGACGGAGCCGCCCGCTCACGACCACCGCGGTGTAGGGCGGCATCTGGCGAAGCTCGTGGGCTTCGATGAGCTGGCGACGCTCGCCGGGCTCAGCCTGACCACGACGGCCCTGCTTCCCGAACGCAGTGCGCGCCGAGCCCGTGAGCGTGCCCAAGAGCTCCGACGCGCCCGGATCAGCCAAGCCCCCGAGCAGCACCCGTGTGCGGTGGTTGTTGACCACGGTGGGTGCCCGCTCGCCGTAGCGCGCCCTGATCTGGGCAAGATCCTGGAAGCAGGTCAGCAGCGTGATGCCGTGGCTTGAGCAGGTTGCCGCTAGGACGTCGAGCTCGGCCAGCGGTGCGATGGCCGCCGCTTCATCGAGCACCACCAAGAGCCGATCGCGCAGCGAGCCACCTTGGCGGCGGGCCCGGACGAACGCCTCTTCGAGGACCAGCTGGGTGACCGCCATGAAGAGCGGTCGATAGCGCCGCTGCTCATGGGCCGGTGCGCACAGATAGAGCGTCTCGCGCTGCTCGAAGAGCCGACCCGGGTCGAACGCAGTTCCCGAGCCTCCGCCACGGAGCAGAGGAGCCAGGATCGCCTCGATTGTGGCCATGACCGACGCCAGCTGCCGTTCGTCTCGATCGAAGGAGGCCTCGAGCCACTGGACCGCCTCCTCCTCACCCGCAGCGACCAGCACCGAGAGGGGCTCCCCGTGCATCCTCCCGTCGATCCATCGCGCGACGACCTCAAGACCTCCTCCTGCCAGAGCGCCCGCCAAGAGCAGCGGACCGAGGAGCTTGGCTGCCAGCTGCCCCCAGAAGAGAGCATCAGTCCCGGGAAGGTCGCTGGCGCCCGCCTCACAGAGCGCAGCCGACACCGAGCGCGCCTCGCGCCATGACGACGAGAGCGCCACCGGGTCGAAGGTTCGAATGAGCGGACCGGGTGCACGTCCCGGGTCAAGGATCCCGACCGGACCGAAGCGCCGCCGCGACGCGGCGCTCTCTCGGACGAGATCGTCCTTGACGCTGGCCGCCAGCACCGGACCGTCCCATGCCAGGATCGCGGGGATCACGAGCGACGAGGTCTTGCCGGTCTGGGTGGGACCGAGCACCAGCACCGAGTCGCCCTGAGGGGCTGCCAGCTCGGTCCTCGTGGCTCGCCAGCGGGCGGAGGCGAGACGGCCGAGGACGACGCGTCCGCTTTGTCCCCGCTTGAGAGCAAGGTCTCCAAGGTCGGCTCTTGAGGCGAAGGAGGCGTCTCGCCTGCGCCCCCCACCTCGACCGTCCCACGCCAACCACCCGGTGACGCCGAGGAGGAGGAGCGCCAGGGCGATGCTCATCGCTCTCTCATGGTGGCGTCGGAATCGACCATGGCTTGCTCCCCAGGACCGAGGAGATGGCGCACCAGCGAAGGGCGCCCTCCGATCTTCCACAGCCCGATCCCTCGACCGAGCCGTGGCAGCAGCTCGCACTCGATGTCGCTGAGGCCCAAGAGCTCCTGGGCTGCGCCCACCTCTCCGGGGGGCTGGGCGTAGACGATCCTCGTCTCCGAGTCGAGCAGGATCCCCTCGGCCAGCGCACGCTCCTCGGATCCCTCAGCACCCAGCGCTCGAAGGTCGGAGAGCCGATGGAGGACGGCGACGTTTGACACGCCCCAGGCGCGCGAGAGCTTGAACGAGGCCTGCACCCAGCGGGCGACAGCCACGTCGCGCAAGACGGCCCACGCCTCGTCGATCACGAACACGACACGGCGGCCCTCGTCCGCCCGGCGCCTGACGAGACCCTGGAGCCACGCGGCCGCGCAGATCATGAAGAGGCCCAGCGCCGGCGAGCCGTAGAGCGCCGAGAGGTCCAAGACGATCAGCGGAGCGTCAAGGTCGACGTCGACCGAGGTCGGTGCGTCGAACATGCCGGCCAGGTCACCGTGGACCAGGCGCCGCAGCGCCAAGGCGACGTCCCTTCCCTCTTCAGCCAGCCCGGTCGCGGAGATCCCCAGCGGACGGGCTGCTTCCTCCGTCGGTTCGAAGAGCGCGTGGACCACGTGCGGGATCGTGGGCGGCTCATGGACCCGGCACGCCGCCGCCGAGGGCCGCGTCGATGGCCGCTCGCTCTCGGGGTCCAAGCGGCCGACCCGTGCTCGACGCGGCGAGCGCCTCGAGCAGCTGGAGCCGGGAGGCAAGCGCCGTCTCCTCATCGGCCTCCACGATCTCGAGGGGGTTGAGCCGCAGGGCCCCACCCGGGCGGAGCTGCAGCGTCGAGACACCCACCAGCTCGGCCAGCGCGCGGTACTCGCCCTTCGGATCGAGGATGAACGACGTCCTGCCGAAGGCGAGCTGGCGATAGACGTAGGTCTTCACCAGCGCGCTCTTGCCTCGCCCGATCTGACCGAAGACGATGGCGTTCGGGTTCGTCAGCCGGCCAGCCCGGTAGAGCTCAAAGGGGTCATAGGAGAACGGACCGCCGAGGAGGTCGAGACCGATGAACGCGCCCGGCACGGCGGTGCCCGAATCTCGGAGCAGCGGGTAGAGCGCGCCCACGTTGCGCGTCGTGGTCTCATGGGCCGACGTGCCCGCTGGCGTCCATGGCTCTCGAGACCTCACCGAAGGCCCGCCGTGAGCGGGAGCGACGCCACCAGGCCTCCGCCGTGGTCGCCTTGGCAGCGCTGGAGCCGCAGGCCCGCCTGCGCCGCCGCGAGCTCGACCGCGGCCGAGCGCTCTCGCAGCTCGTCCTCGTCTCCCGCACTGACGCAGAGGAAGCCGGAGAACCGGAGAGAGCCATGGCCGTCCACGAGCTCGGCCTCTCGCTGCTCGAGGTGCTCTGCTTCGCGCTGGCGCCGGCGGTCAGCGAGGAAGCCACCACGACGACGGACCTCGTCGTCGGCTGCACCCTTGGTCCGAGCGACCTGGGCTCGTCGGAGCGCGGCACCGGGGGCCACCGGCTCGAAGACCACCGTCATCGCCACCGGCACCGTGCCGAGGATGATCGGCGAGAGGAGCTCTGCGGTCACCGAAGCGCGTGTCCACTCCGCCACCCACCACGTTCGAGCCTGCAGCTCGCCGAAGGCGACGTGATCGAAGTGGAGCCGAGCTTTGAGGCTGAGCCGCTGGTGCTCGAGGCGGAGCGCGGGACCCACCCGAGCCTCAAGGTCGTCGACCAGCTCTGCTTCGCTGAGCAAGCGCCCGCGGGGATGGCCCGCATCTTCAAGCGCCGCAAGGACTTGGCGCGCCTCATCGAAGAGATCCTCGATGGCCTGACTCGAGAGCGACCGCTCGGCTCGACCACGCAGCGAGAGATCGACCAGCGAGCCTGGAAGGTCCAGACGAACGCCGTCGAGCAGCTGACGGTACGACGAGACCGCCACGTCGAGGTGCCCGCGTCCGCGCCGTCGAAGATCTCGACGGAGCGTGGCACCGTCATCGAGCGTGCTGGCGGTCGAGAGCGAGACCCGGGCGACGGCTGACCCTTCTCTCGCGAGCAAGCTCAAGGCACCCGTGAGCCCGGCCACCAGCCGATCGCGCTCACCGGCTTCGAGCAGAGAGACGCCCTGGCAGGGAAGGCGGAGCACCACCATCGGGGCACCGCCGATGGCGACGCACGCCGGCGGGGGCTGTCCCCACGAGCAGCCCACCTCGAGCAGCTCGAGATCGAGCAACGTCGTGTCCCCTCGTGCCCGGGCGAACCGCCAGAGCGACGGAGCCCACTCATCAACCGTCCTGCCCCTCAAGGGAATCGTCCCCGCCGCGATGCCGAGGGCGAGAAGGACCACGGCAGCGAGCAGCGCGAGCGCCCCGGTGGATGCAGCCACCACCAAGCCTGCTCCCGTGCACCCGATCGCCGCGCTCAGGACCTGGCCGGGTCGCCAGCCAGCCACGAGACCGCGTCGCTCACGCGGGCCCAACCGGTAGCGCGCCTCCTCAGCGCCCATGGTCCACCGGCGGCGGCGAGGCGGGCCTGATCATCGGACCGAGCGCGTCCCGCTCGACGACCAGCCTTGGTGCGCGCCGAGAAGGCGGCGACGCCTCTTGCGCCTCGCTGCTCTGAATCACCGGACCGACCTGTGGCGAGGCAGAGGACCGCGCACCTGGGTCGCTGCCGTGCGAACTCGACGCCAGGCTGCCCGGAAACGGGCCGACCGAAGCAGCGCCGGGGCCCTCGCCCTCTGAGTCGGTCGCTCCGTGGACGCCTGGGTCCCTCACGCCACGGCCCACGGCGCTCCCCGCCATGGGATCCTCCGACGTGCGATGACCCACCTGATCGAGCTGGTTCGCGGCCGACGCCATCGCCGCTCTGACGCCGGAGCCGAGCGCCGCCACCGCTGCGGGGGCCGCCAGCGGCGGTGTCGAGCCGAGCTGGTCGAGTGCCATGGCCGCTGCGCGCCGCGGGGCGCCGTGCATCACCGACGACGTCCCCCGCTGCCTGAGACCTTCGAGATGCAATGCGGCCGATGCCTCAAAGAGAGGGAGGAGCTTGAGCATCGTGAAAGGCGCGAAGGTGGCGAGGATCAACAGCGCGATGCCCGTGATGATCGTCGAGAAGCCACGTCCCTGCTGGTCTCCAAGTGCCCCGACTGCTGCGACCAGCACCACGACGACGATCAGCTTGGAGAGGATGAGAGCAGCCAAGGTCTCGACGAGCCGGCGGCACCACGAGGCCAGGGCGGGCCAGATCGAGCAGGCCAACGCCAGCGGCAAGAACAACACGACCACGTAGATCGCTGCCGCCCGAAGTACCAGCTCCACCCACAGCACCAAGGCCGCCACGGCGACCAGGGCGGCACAGAGCATCGTGATGAAGGTCGGGATCGGAGAGCCCGTGGCCGTCGTCGATTGGACCAGGACGTTGGCCAGGGAACCTGTCAACGAGCCGAGCGCATCAGAGCCAGTGCTCGCCACCGCGGACGAGAGCTGGTCAGTGGCGGCCAGCGCCATCGAAGTCAGCTCGACGGCCGCTCCCGCCAAGATGGCGGCCAGCGGCAGCTGGATCAGAGCGGCCCGAAGCAGGATCGAGGCGCGCTGCTGGAGGAGCGCCTGGATTGCGCTGACGATCAGGAGCGGAAGGGCGAAGAGGGCAAAGAGGCCCTCCATGGACCGAAAGCGCGTGACGAACCAGGGGGCGGAGAGGGTCACGGCGGTGGTTGCGCCGAGCGCCGCGCCGATCTGGGTCAGCAGCCACGCCGACCCGCTCGCCACCCAGTGAGAGATGGCGTTCAGCGCAGCGTTCGCCCCAGCTGAGAAGATCGAGGACCCGATGCCCCCGAGCATCAGTGCAGACCCTGGCCGGCGTGGAAGAAGAAGTTCACGAGGATGGGCGCCGCGCCGATCAGCAGGGCCGCTCCCCCGGCGACCATGACGGTCCGTCGACCACTGACCGCGTGATGCACGTTCTGCGAGTGAGCGCCGAGCGCCCAGGTGACCGCTCCGAAGACGATGGCCACCAGAGCCAAGATGAGGCCCCATCCGGCCATGCCGTTGGTGATGGTCTGAAGCGTGCCGCTGCCAGGCAGCGACGAGGCGTTGGGATTGAGCACCACGTCAGCCCACCTGCTCGCACCTCCAGCGCTGAGCGCCGCCTGCATCATCGCTCCACCTCCTCGAGCCCCAGCGGCGCACGTGCACCGTCGCTGCGCAACGGTCGGTCCTCGCGAACCGTGCGGCTTGGGCCGTCGCGCTTGGGTCTGACACACTTGGAGGGTGCCGACCGTCCTAGAAGCCGCTTCTTCGACGATCTCGTCCGGCCTGGTCATCGTCATCGCAGTGCTCGCGGTGCTCATCGGTGGCCTCATCGGCCTCTTCATCGGTCGGAAGACCGGTCGTCGCTCACTCGCACAGCGCTTGGTGGCGCTTGGAGGGCGCCTCGGCGCTGGTCCCACTGCTGATGAGACCTCCATCGACGGCGCCCTCAGCTATCTCGAGCAGGTCACCGGAGCCGCCACCGAGGCCGTCACCGAGTCGAGCGCCGAGGCGATCCGTCTCCGCCGCTCACTCGACACCCTCCCCTTGGGCCTGGTGCTCTGTGACGAGAGCGGCAACGTGCTCTACCGAAACGAGATGGCCTCGACCATGATGGCCAGTCGCCAAGGTGACGCTCTGGCCGCCCAGGCTGTCACCGAGCTGCTCGCACAGGCCTGGGACAAGGGGACCGCCGAGCGGATCCTGGATCTCTACGGACCGCCTCGGCGCACCTTGGGCGTCCATGCCTCCCAGATCGACGACGGGCGACGTGCCCTTGGGGTCATCGCGGTGATCGAAGACGTCACCGAGCGGCGCCGGCTCGACGAGATCCGTCGCGACTTCATCGCCAACGTCAGCCATGAGCTCAAGACGCCCATGGGAGCGCTCGGACTCTTGGCCGAGACCCTCATCGCCGAGAAGGACCGCGACGTGGCTCGGCGTCTTGCGGACCGGATCCACATGGAGGCCTTCCGGGTGAGCCGGATCATCGATGACCTTCTCGACCTCTCTCGACTCGAGTCAGAGCTCACTCGACCCAACGAGCTCGTCGACGTGAAGCTCGCCATCCTGGATGCCGTCGAGCGCATCAGGAGCTCAGCCGAGCACGCCTCGGTCTCGATCGAGGTCATCGAGCCCGAGTCCGCCGTCGCCACCCGGGGCGACCATCGCCAGATCGTCTCGGCGCTCCATGCGCTGATGGAGAACGCCGTCACCTACGCACCCATGGACTCCACGATCACGCTGGCAGGCAAGCTCATCGAAGGCGACGAGCTCCCCGACCGCGAGGGCGGGACCTGGGTGGCAGAGGACGGCCAGGCAGGGTGGCGCAGCTCCTCTGACGAGGTGGCCCGAGCCAAGCGCTGCGTGCGCCTCTCGGTCACCGACGTCGGCACAGGGATCCCGGCCAACGATCTCGAGCGGATCTTCGAGCGCTTCTATCGAGTCGACCGGGGACGAAGCCGCGAGACCGGAGGCACCGGTCTCGGCTTGGCGATCGTGCGCCACGTGGCGGTCAACCACGGTGGCCTCGTCGAGGTCCAATCTCGCGAGGGCGAAGGGTCCACCTTCAGCCTGGTGCTTCCCATCCCTGAGGACCTCTGATGGCGAAGAAGCAGAAGCGGTCGAAGGAGGTCCGTCGGGAGCAGGCGACCACGGTGCTGCTCGTCGAGGACGAGGACTCCTTCGTCGAGGCCCTCACCGTGGGGCTGTCGAAGGAGGGCTTCGAGGTCAGCGTGGCTCGCGACGGTGCTGAGGCGCTCGAGATGTTCGGCGAGAAGGAGCCCGACCTGATCCTGCTCGACATGATGCTGCCCAAGATCTCCGGGCTCGACGTCTGCCGCTCGATCCGAGACCAGTCCGACGTGCCCATCATCATCGTCACGGCCAAGAGCGAGGAGATCGACACGGTCGTTGCCCTCGAGGTCGGTGCCGACGACTACGTGACCAAGCCCTATCGGATGCGCGAGCTGGTCGCTCGCATGCGCGCCGTGCTGCGTCGCGCGCCAGGCGAGGGGGTCGACGAGCTCAGCGATCCCGAGATGGTCGGCGAGCTCGGCGGGATCAGGCTCGAGCCCGACACTCGGCGTGCCTACGTACGAGGTGACGAGGTCCACCTTCGCCGCAAGGAGTTCGAGCTCCTGCGCCTCTTGATGGAGAACCCCGGGCGGGTCCTCACGAGAGACGTGCTCATCGATCGGGTCTGGGGCAGCGACTACGTCGGCGACACGAAGACCCTGGACGTCCACATCAAGCGTCTTCGGGCCCAGATCGAGATCGACTCGTCCAAACCTGAGCTCATCACCACCATCAGAGGTGTGGGCTACCGCTTCGACGGGCTCTAGGCCAAGCGCGGGCGCTCAGGCGCTCTGTGCTGCCTCGTAGCGGCGGCGATACTCGGCCTTGGAGGTCGTCGCGGTGTCGACGTCGGTGGCCAGCGCTCGGAGCGCTCCCACCGTCGCCTCCTCCTTCGGGATGTCCTTGAACAGGTCGAAGCCGTAGAACCGAGCGGTGTTCTCGTAGGTGACCTTGTTGATCTCCTCATCGGACATGTGGGCGCCCTCGAACTCCGCCATCACCTTCTCGGGGCTGCGTGGCCAGGTCGAGTCCGAGTGCGGGTAGTCGCATTCCCACGCGATCGACTCGATGCCGATGCGATCACGGTTGATCAGCGCTGAGGGGTCCGTGATGAAGCACCCCAAGAAGTGCTTCCGGAAGATCTCGGTCGGCGTCATCCCGTCATGGCCGATGTCGAGCCCCGTCCAGGTGTGGTTGGAGAGATGGCGCTCCAAGCGATCGAGGAAGAAGGGGATCCAGCCGATGCCGCCTTCTGACAGGCCGATCTTGAGCTCGGGGAAGCGCCGGAAGACCCCGGCGACCAGCAGATCGGTCGCCGTCACGGTCGAGAACTGCGGCGCCAAGATGATCAGGTGGTCCTTCGGGTAGTCCTCGGGCTGGCGGAACAGGTTGAACGAGAGGCCGATGTGCATGTTGAGCACCATGTCCTCCTCGCACAGCGCCTTGAACATCGGGTCCCAGTACTCGGTCTTGAAGCTGGGCAGACCGAGGACGTAGGGGGTCTCGGCGAAGCTCAGCGCCTTGACGCCCTTCTTGGCGATCCTGTGGATCTCGGTGACGATGGCGTCCACGTTCCACAGGTTGCCGATCGCCTGGGGCAGCATGCGACCGGGGTAGGTCCCGCACCACTCCTCGACGTGCCAGTCGTTGTAGGCCGAGACCACCGCGCTTCGCAGCTCATCGTCCTTGATGGTGTGCAGCTGGGTGCCCGCGAACCCCGCGAAGCTCGGGAAGCTCATCGAGGCGAAGATGCCGTTGGCATCCATGTCCCGGATCCGCTCGTGGATGTCGTAGCAACCAGGTCGCATCTCGGCCATGCCCGTGGGATCGAAGCCCCACTCCTCGGGGGGCAGTGAGACCACGGCGGACAAACCGGTGGTGCCCACCGCGGTGCCTTCCCACTGCCACTGATCGTGGCCCTCGGGCGTCCTCGTCAGCACCGGGGCGCGATCCTTGAACTTCGCTGGCATGTGGTTGTCGAACATGTCAGCAGGCTCGATGATGTGATCATCGATGCTGACCAAGATCATGTCGTTGAGCTCCATTGCCCCCACCTCTCGCTCTTCAGAGGTCAGCGGCCGACCCCTCACCGGAACCCTACCGCTCGATCTTCATCAAGGCCTTGTCAACGCTCCAGGCCAGCGTCAGGGGCAGGGGATGACCAGCGTGCCCCCGAGATAGCTCCCGAGCACCTCGGGGAGCACGACGGAGCCGTCAGCTTGGCGCCCCTGCTCGACCACGGCCGCCCAGATGCGGGCCCAGGCCAGCGCCGAGCCGTTGACGGTATGGCACAGCTCGGGGCTGCCGCCTGCTTCCGGTCGGAACCTGACCTGAGCGCGTCGAGCTTGGTAGTCAGAGAACCACGAGACCGAGCTGACCTCGAGCCAGCGATCGCATCCCGGCGCGTAGACCTCGAGGTCAAAGGTTCGAGCTGACGAGGCACCGAGGTCGCCGGTGCACAGATCGAGCACTCGATAGTGCATCCCCAGGGCCTGGAGCAGAGCCTCTGCTCGCTCCAAGATGTCGAGGTGCGCGGCGCCCGCCTGGGCAGGCGTCGTGTAGGCGAAGAGCTCGACCTTGTCGAACTCGTGGACGCGAAGCAGGCCTCTGGTGTCGCGACCAGCGGCACCCGCCTCGCGCCGGAAGCACGCGGTCTGTGCCGTGAAGCGGATGGGCAGGGATGCCTCGGCCACGATCTCGCCTCGGTGCATCGAGGTCAGCGGCACCTCAGCGGTCGGGATGGCCCAGAGATCGTCGCGCTCCATCTGGTAGGCCTCGTCCGAGAACTTCGGCAGGTGCCCCGTCGAGAGCAGCGTCTCGGTGAGCGCGAAGGTGGGGGGTCTGATCTCTTCGTAGGCATCGCCGTGCGCGTCGAGCGCGAAGGCGCCGAGGGCTCGCAGCAGCTTGGCGCCGAAGCCGCGGTAGAGCGGGAACATCGATCCAGCGAGCCTGGCTCCTCGTTCCATGTCCAAGAGGCCCAGCTGCTCGCCGACCTCCCAGTGGGGCACCTTCTGGTGCTCGGCGTAGGTGGGCTCCGCCGCGCCGTCGCTCTGCCCAGGCCACCACCGCCTGATCTCGACGTTGTCCTCGGGACCTGCACCATCCGGCGCGTCAACCGACGGGATGTTCGGGAGCACCAGGAGCGCTTGGCGAAGGCCGGAGCCTGCAGCGTCGGCCTCGACAGCAGCCTCTCGCTCCTCGTCGCCCACGCTCCGGCTCTGGTCAGCCAGCGCAGACGCCTTCTCCTCGTCGCCGGCCTTGCGAGCCTGGCCGACCTCTTTGGACAGGGCCTTGACCTCGGCGCGAAGGGCCTCTTGGCGCTGGAGCAGCGAGCGGTGCACCAGGTCGAGCTCGACGATGTGCTCGACCTCCTCAGCGCTGACACCTCGGCGAGCCAGCGCTTGAGCGACGCCCGTCGGATCAGCGCGCACCTTGTGGAGATCGATCACGGGCCAAGGGTAGTAGTTGCTCTCTGGCCAGTCAGTAGCGTGTGGCCCGTGGACAGAGCCGTCAGCGTCACCGCTCTCGTCGTCCGCCATGGAGACAAGACCGCCGTCGATCACCTCGATCTCGACGTTGGTCCCGGGGAGGTCCTCGCCCTGGTGGGCCCCAACGGCGCGGGGAAGACCACCACGGTCGAGACGCTCGAGGGCTACCTGCGCCCCGATGAGGGATCCGTCGCCGTCTTGGGCCTCGATCCGGTGGCACAGCACCGACAGCTGGTTCCCCTCATCGGCGTCATGCTCCAGCAGGGCGGGATCTATCCGATCATGACGCCTCTCCAAGCGCTCACGCTCTTCTCCTCGTACTACGACGACCCCGAGGAGCCCTCGCTGCTGCTCGAGCGACTCGACCTCCAAGCCCAGGCTGGCACGCCGTGGCGTCGTCTCTCTGGTGGCGAGCAGCAGCGGCTCAGCCTGGCGCTGGCCTTGATCGGCCGTCCACAGGTCCTGTTCCTCGACGAACCGACCGCCGGCGTCGACCTCCACGGTCGTGCCGCGATCCGAGAGATCGTCGCCGAGCAGCGCGCCGCGGGGGTGGCGGTGCTGCTCACCACGCACGAGATGGCCGAAGCCGAGGCGATGGCCGACCGAGTGGCCATCATCCACCGAGGGTCGCTCGCCAAGGTGGGGACCATCGCCGAGCTCACCGGCGGCGGCGTCCGCTTCCACGCCCCCCCGGGCTTGGACGTCGGCGGCTTGAGCCAAGCACTCAGCAGTGCGGTCGTCGAGGAGCTGCCGGGTCGCTATCGGATCGCAGCGGAGGCCTCCCCGGAGCTCGTGGCTCGGCTCGGGAGCTGGTTGGCCGAGCGAGGCGCCACCCTGGGCGAGCTGCGCAGCGGTGCCAGCTTGGAGGACACCTACGCCTCGGTCGTGGGCGACCTCGCCACGGAGCCAGAACCGACGCCGCCGACGCGACGCCGACGGTCGAGGAGACGGGGATGAGAGCGCTTCGCGCACAGGTGCTCGCCGAGATCTCGATGACGCTTCGGCGCGGCGAGTCGCTGCTGCTCACCCTGGGCATCCCCCTCGTGCTCTTGGTCTTCTTCAGCCAGATCAGGATCGGCACCGGGGAGCCTCGCCATCCCGTCGACCTCGTGACGCCCGGGATCTTGGCGCTGGCGGTGATGTCCACCTCGATGGTCTCGCTCGGCATCGCCACCGGCTTCGAGCGCGGCTACGGCGTCCTCAAGCGCCTTGGCGCGACGCCGCTCGGTCGACAGCGGCTCTTGCTGGCCAAGATCATCTCGGTCCTCCTCATCGAGATCCTCCAGGCGATCTTGATCGTGGCCGTCGGCCTCGCCCTCGGCTGGAGCCCCACGGGAGGGCTCGCTGGCGCCCTGCTCGCCGCGGTGGCCATGGTGCTCGGCTCGGTGGCCTTTGGCGGGATCGGCCTCACGATGGCCGGTCGGCTGCGCGCCGAGGTGAACCTCGCTGCGGCCAACGGCCTCTACATCGTCCTGCTGCTCTTGGGCGGCATGGTGGTACCTCTCTCTGAGCTGCCCTCGGCGTTGCGGTCAGTCGCCGAGCTGCTTCCGGCCGCCGCTTTGACGAGTGCCCTGCACGATGCGATCGGGCCACCCATCAGCTACGCAGGCTGCTGGGTGGTCCTCGTCCTCTGGAGCGTGCTCACCCCTGTGCTCGCGGCGCTCAGCTTCCGCTTCGAAGGCGACTGAGGGCTACGACGCCGTGGCCAGGCCGGCCTTGAGCTGCGCAGGCGTGAGCGCGCCTGGGTGGATCTCGGTCACGATGCCCTTGGGGTTGACGAACACCACGTAGGGCAGACCGATGAAGCCGAAGCTGCCGTTGGTCACGGTGCCCGCTTGGTCAGACCCGATGGGGAAGGTCATGTCGTTCGCCGCCACGAAGGCCCTGGCCGGCTTCGTCTCATCGAGCGCGTTGATCCCGATCACCGTGGCGTCTCCTGCGGCCCCGTCGTTGATGGCCTTCGACAGCGCCGGCATCTCTTCCTGACAGGGCTTGCACCACGAGGCGAAGAAGATGAGCACAGTCGGCTCCTTCGTACCCTCGGTGGTGAGCGGGATGCCCACCGTCGAGCTGCCGGTGAGCGCAGGCACCGAGAAGGAGGGCACCGGGCTGCCGACCTTGGCGCTGCCCGGCGCCGAGCTCGTCTTCGAGTGCGGGTAGGCCAAGACCCCAAGGACGATGAGCGCCAAGGCGAGCACGCCGATGAGCCCGAGCTGCCAGGGTCGCAACCCGTGGCGACGCGCTCGGCTCAGTGGGCGTTGATGGCGTTTCTGATGAGGACATCGGCCGCCATGGCGACGAAGAGCAGCGTGAGGTAGGTGATCGAGTAGTGGAACAGACGCATCGCCTCAGGCCCACCGATCGACTCGCCACGACGAGCCCGGGCGTAGAGCTTGGCCGCCATCACGATCAGCATCACGTTCAAGACCATGGCGACCACGGCGTAGAGGACGCCGAGATGAGCGCTCGCTCCGAAGAGCATGGCGGCAGCAGCCAACGCGACCGAGTACAGCAAGATCTCGAGCGTGGTCCGCTCCATCGAGGCCACCACCGGCAGCATCGGGACGTCAACCGCCTCATAGTCCTCCCGATAGCGGATCGCCAGCGCCCAGAAGTGCGGTGGGGTCCAGATGAAGATCACCGCGAACAAGATGATCGGCGGCCACGCCAGCGAGTTGGTCACCGCAGCCCACCCCACGAGGACGGGCACCGCACCGGCAGCACCGCCGATGACGATGTTCTGGCTCGAGCGTCGCTTGAGCCAGATCGTGTAGATGAACACGTAGAAGAGCGTGGCGGAGACGGCGAGCACCGCCGAAAGCAGGTTGACGAGCAGCCAGAGCTCGACGAAGGCGATGACCTCAAGGCCGATGGCGAAGATCGCCGCCGACTGCGGCGACATGATCCCCGTGACGAGTGGACGGTTCTTGGTGCGCTCCATGACGGCGTCGATGTCTCGATCGATGACCATGTTGAGCGCGTTGGCGCCACCGGCGGCCAGCGTGCCGCCGACCAGCGTGGCTGCGATGAGCCCGATCGAGGGCCAGCCACCTTTGGCGACGATCATCGTCGGGACGGTCGTGACCAAGAGCAGCTCGATGATCCGCGGCTTGGTCAGGGCAAGGTAGCCACCTGCAGTGCGGCGCCACGAAGTCGCGCGAACAGAGGACTGCGTGGTAGCCATCGGACCAAGGATAGGCACGACCTCGGGGTCTGCTCCCCTCGAGAGGGCCTTCTCTGCGCAGCGATAGCCTCCTTGTCGTGGTGAACGGCACAACCCGAGCGTCGACGGGGTCCAGGCGGCTCTCGCCCCAGCAGTTCACCTGGTTCACCTTGGCCTCAGCCATCGGCTCGACTCTGATCATCATCTCGGGCGCTGCGGTGCGTCTGACGGGCTCAGGGCTCGGGTGTCCCGATTGGCCTTCGTGCTACCAACACCGCTTGACCGCTCAGACGTCGATCCATCCGCTGATCGAGTTCTCGAACCGCCTCGTCACCGTGCTGCTGATCCTCGTCTTCGCCGCGACCGTCATCGCCTCGTATCTCCGCGCCCCCGCCGACGCGACCTCGTGGGGTTGAGCTGGCTCCTGGTGCTCGGCGTGGTCGCTGATGCCGTCCTCGGAGGCATCGTCGTCTACACGAAGCTCAACCCGTACTTGGTCTCGCTCCACCTCCTCCTCTCGCTCGCCACGTTGGCTCTTGCGGTGGTGCTCCACCATCGCTCTCGCTACGACTACGCCCCCGGCGCTCGAGCAGACGTGGCCAACCCGGCCACGCGCAAGCTGGCCTGGGTGCTTGATGGGGTCTTCGTCGTCGTCGTCTTCTTCGGAACAGCAACGACTGGTGCCGGACCCCACGCGGGTGGCAGCCAGGGCCAGCTCGTCGCCAAGCGACTCCCCTTCGCGCTCCACGACGTCGTCATGGCGCACTCCGCGGCCGCCCTTGCCTTCATCGGCATGGTCACGGCCACCTGGGTGATCCTCGAGAGCACCAGCGGACCAGCGCGCCTTCGAGAGAGTGCGAAGCGGCTCTTCTTGGTGAGCCTCGCCCAAGGTGCCATCGGTTTCCTGCAGTACGCCACGCATCTTCCCGCCTGGCTCGTCGAGCTGCACATCGTCGGTGCATGCTCACTGGCCATCGGGGTGACGCTCTTCCAGCTCAGCCAAGTCGCTCGAGATCGAGAACCGGGGACCGTTGGCGTTCCTGCTCCGCCCACGACGCTGGAGTCCTCAGGGACTGAAACCGCGAGGCGCTAGCGTGGGCGCCGCTCCTGCCCCCATCGTCTAGCGGCCTAGGACGCTGCCCTTTCAAGGCGGTAACACGGGTTCGAATCCCGTTGGGGGTGCTCAATCTAGGTGTGAATCGAAGATTCCATCGCGCAAATATACGCGGTGGATTTCCTCGGGACTCCAGATTCGATCGCTATGTTCACGCTATTGATAGGTGCTAGCGCTGGGCGAAAGGGGTCGAAGGACAGGTTTGAAGAGCTTTCAAAGTGGTTCTTCTGGCTCTTCGCCCAAGTCGTGCGACAACTTCTCAACTTCTAAGCCAGCTGCTCTGGCTCTGGTTGATTGGCCAGTGTCATAGGTGAAGACAGTGAGATTTTCAGCGAAAGGTTGGCAGGCGAGACCGCGGTCGACAATCTCGTCGTCATTTATTGGCAGCCGTTTATGCCCCTTGGGATCGAGGACGATCTGAAATGTCACCTGGCCCCGAGGTGGGGAGTACTGCTCCGGACGGAGCACGCCAGGCCAAGGCGGCAGGCCGATCAATCTATCGATGACCGCCAGTGCGTAACCCGCTCGCCAACGGACTCTTCTTGAGCCCGACTTCTTGAGTGAGTCCAGCTCGTCAACAACAACCATCGGTATCAACACCCTTACGGGACCAGTACTTCCAGCTAGTTCGTGGAAGTTAAGATCTTCGATCTTCTCGGCATGCTCGATGAAGAAGCTCGTGTCCGGCAAGAGGCACCTACCAGCGCCATCAAACAGATTCCGCGCCATCTCCATCTCTTCCGCCAGAACTCGGAAACGTTCCGAATGTGCAGCGATCTCAGCGTTGATCATGGGAATCAACTGTGTCCCCGGAGTCATAGAACATATGTCCCGATGACGGGGATCGACAAAGAAGGAGGCTGCAGCAATATTGGTGAAAAACGGTATGAGCTGCGTTTCTGTTTGAGTTGCCCAGCGCACGAATGCGTCCCGAGTCTCTGGCGGTCCACTTGCTGCAGCTGGCCGGGCGTCGTTGTAACAGTTAGCAGCAAGTGTGCGAAGCAACGCAATAGCCCCATCGAGACTGGCGCCCTGGCGAAGTTCTATTGACGGGAGGGTCATTCATTCAGACTACGGAATAGTTCGGCTCCCAATGACCGCACCATTTAGACATCCCAGGGATTAAGCGGGGGGACGTTCGCCTTTCAGATCGCTTTAGAAATCGGGGTAACGATGGCTTCCTCAGCCAACCCCGCGAGAGCATCCGCCAGGGCAGAATCTCGATCCTCAGTAGCGTGCTGATACCTCAGTGCAGCGACAGCTGAGGAGTGACCACCACGACGCATGATCTCCTTTGTCGTAGCACCAGTGATCGCAGCCCACGTCAAACCAGAGTGGCGAAGATCGTGCATTCGGACCTCTGGACGACCGATGGAAGTTGCCGCCGCCTTCCAGGCGCCTGCGAGTGTGTTCGGTCTGATCCGTCCGCCTTTTTCTCCTGTCAGTACGGGCGCCTCTGGCTCGGTGCTCACGAAGCGCTCCAGATGGCTTTGGATCGCCCCAATGACGTTTGGAGGGATTCTGAGGACGCGCACCCCGGCGTCCGTCTTCGGAGGCCCGATGGCAAATCCGCCTTTGGCCCAGTGAGCGGAGCGCTGCACTGAGACGGTGCCATGGAGAAGGTTGAAATCTCGGCGTTCTAGGCCAAGAAGTTCACCTCTCCTCAGAGTGCACCAAGTGGCCAAAATCCCGGCAGCTTGCAGTCTCTCCGGCATGGCTTCGATCGCCGCAGACACTTCCGGTATCGAAACCGTAGGTCGTTCCGGAGAACGCTCAGAGCTTGCGCCACGGACCTGACAAGGATTGCGATAAATCACCTCATCTGCAACCGCCGTGTTCATGATTGCGTGAAGTGTGCGATACGCCTTGACCGCTCGCCCGGGCAAGCGGCTTACGGAGTCGTAGAGTTCCAGGCGCGGACTGAACTTGGAGTAATCGCAGAGAGAGGGACAGCACCAAAAGTCGGGTAGGTGTGAAGTCGCAGCACTGACTCATAGGTCTCACGGGTACGCGAGCGAAGTAAGCGAACCTCCAACCACTTTGTCGAGTACTCCTCGAACGTGATCGAAGCGAGTCGGGGGTCGATCCACGCACCCCTTTCTTTTGAACTTTTCTCATCACGTTCGAACTTTTCGGCGACTTTCTTGGTTCGAAAGGTCCGGTTGTAGGTCCGGTTGTCAGGTCCTCGGAGACGAACGTCATAACGAGGACCTGATTTCGTTTCCCTCTTGTGGATCACGGCTTCGTCCCCTTCGTGGTGAGTCGGTTCGTCCTTATCGCCCAGGCCTTCACGTCTTTCCAACTCCAGATATATCCGATTGTGAGATGCGCAAGAGGCTTAGGAAAGTCCGGATACCTCCTACGCCAGGCATGGATCGTCTCGGGGTGCTCGATTCCCAGGCGGTCCTTTATCTCTGTCGTGCCAACAAGGTCAGTTGGCTCCACGGGACCCGGACTCATGGATAGGACTCTAGTCAGGTTTCGCACCCAGTCGTAAGGGGCCTTCCGATTTCGTACTGCCCCGAAAGTGGCACCGAAATCCGAGGGGCGTCTGGCAAGGTGCCCCGTATCGGGAAACCCCGATTGACTTGAGAGGATGCATCTGATGGCCAAACCGGATACCGACAAGAGACTCTTCAGCGTGGTTGACGCTGCCAAATACTGCGACATCGGTAGGACCAAGTTCTACGAACTGATCCATGAAAAGAAGGTCACTTCTGTGAAGATCGGCGAAAGGCGGCTGGTGAACGGCGAAGCGCTCGATGCATTCATCGATTCACTTACCGCAGCATCGTGACGTTGCGCTCTCGGTTCGCGTATTTCCCGTCGAACTCTGCCGATGCGAGTCTCCGTGCCAGATAACCCTAGGGGTGGCCCTTCTGTCTGGCCTAGCCGTTGGGCTATCGACATCCTTCGGCTCGATGAGACGTTGAAGGGCTCCTCTCGGACCGTCCTCCTCGCATTGGCCGAGATGGGGAACAACCAACACGATAGAGCATCCCCACATTGCCAGCGCCCTCTGTCGCGTGGCATTGAACCAAGATCCGACATCTACGTCGCGTTTCCGTCCCTAGAGCACCTCGCCAGAATCGCCGGGGTCACTCCTCGTCGTATACGTGGTGCTCTCCGGGAGCTTGAATCGGCGGGCTACCTGCGCACGCTGTACCAACAGGGCGGACTCGACCCCAGGCGTAATCACGCTCTTAGGACGAATCTCTATGTCATCGACACTTCCATCGTCGGAAACACCCCCGGAAGTGTGCTTCCCCCCATAGACGATGACCCCCGGGAGTGGGCTTCCTCCACCGGGGGAAGTCAGGTTGCCACCGCCCCAGGAAATCGGCTTCCTCCAAAGTGCTAACGGAGGTTCTAAGGAATCCAAATCTTGCGCTGACATATTCATCAGCGCCGATGAGATCGAAATCCTTTCCCCTCCAGCGCTGAAGTCAGAGCAGCTATCGCGAAGCTCTCGTTCGAGATCTTGCGGACTCGACGTCGAACGCATCACCGACTCTGAGCGCGGCGGGCTCAACAAGGCCCTGAAAGAACTCAAGGAAGCCGGATTCACACCCGACGAGATCCGGGCGCTCGGTCCTGCCTACCGCCAGATGATGCCCAAGGGCTCGACAATGACCCCGCTGGCTCTCGCCAAACATGCAGGGCAACTTGCGGGCGGCGGTGCCCAGTCCCGCCCCCTTGCTCAGCAATACCTCGAACATCTAGCGGCGTTGGGCCGTTGACAGAAGGGAGGGCAAATATGGCCCGCCACCGGAGACCTACCAGGTTCACTCACCGACCTACCAGTGGAACGGGGCGACGTCACCTTGCTAGCGGACTACTCAGGCTCTGCGATTTCTGTTCGATCGACTATGGAGCGGACTGGCACCCTTGGCGTGGGGGTCAGATCTGCGATCCATGTTGGAGGCTGAGGTTCGAGGATGGGCGGTAAGCGAGGAGATCGGATTCGAGCACGGCACGAACTTCGGAACGTGGTGGCTGCACTTGAGGCGATGCCACCATGGGAACGTGTCGTCGGAGCAGCCAGGATCATCGAGGATCTCAGAGTTTGCCAGGCAGCTTTGGCAGCAATGCGTCGCGAATCCATCAGCGAGATGCATCGGGAAGGCCTATCCTTTGGTGACATTGCTCAGCTAATCGGCACTAGTCAGCCACACGCATTCATGCTTGGAACGGATCGCTATAACGCTCGTAAAGTGCGTACCAATGGGGCCTTGGGAGTGGAGAAATCTCCCCCATCAGAACGCTCTGTCGGACGGATTCTTGGTTAATAGGGGTAGACCTAGGGGTATTTTGGACCGAAAAATCGGGATTGGAATCCAGACTTAGCATCGTAAGCCGAAAATATTGTCCATAGGGTTTCGGCGTAGGACTTCAATGGAGGTTGGCTGTGAAGGAAGAGAGATCGAACTGGGAAGGTCTGGTCGAGATTTGGGTTGATGGTGAGAAGAAGACAGAATCCGAAGTACGTCTAAAGGGCTACGTAGACGTGATCGAGGTTCGCACTCTCAATGGCACCGACCATCTGGATGGCGGTACGACATGGGAGGCCCATGTTTTTGACCTAGAAGAGCACCAAAGATTCAGCTTATTGGGTAGGGCTTTGGAGTTGAAGTTCCCAGATGGACAGATTGCAAGGGCAGTTCTGAAGGATTCCAAGTCGAGCTTGTTGAGCGGGATCGGCGAGACGCCATTTCCTCGATGAGATTCTGTGTGTACAGCGACCCCTCGATGAGATTTCCGAAGTAGCTGTTTCGGAATCTCCTGGCCGAGACCAGCTGCATGGTTCTCACCTACCTCCAGGGACCGTGTCTTCCAGTCGGACAGATCGTCGTCTCGTCGGAGAGCATTCCAACTTTGGAGGCGGAGGACGACCCGTAGAGGCCAGAGAGGTTCGCACCCTTGAAGTTGGTTCCAGTCAGATTCGGCATTCTCTACGCTCGCCTTAGTCAAGTCAGAACCGCTGAGATCCGCTCCGGTTAGATCCGCCCTTGCAAAGTTGACACCTATGAGGTCTAACGCTCTGAGGTCGAAACCCCGGAGGTCTGTGTCCGAAAGATCAGCCCCTACAAGTACAGCCTCGCGAAGGACGACCTGCGTAAGGTTTGCCTTCGATAGGACAGCACCTCGAACAAACGACGTACCGGCGACATTTGCTCGGGTCAAGTTTGCACCTGATAGATCAGCGGGATTGCTCGACCAACCGAAGGATGCGCCCGAACAATCACTATCGGAGAGGTCTGCTCCTTTGAGTACGGCGCCGTCAAGGCAGGCATAGGAGAGGTTCGCACGACTGAGTAGAGCCTTCCTAAGGTTCGCTTCAGGGCCAATCAAGTAACCGGCCACGAGTCGCCACCGCCCGTCAGGGAGAAACTCCGGGCTCCCGACGATGTCGGCAGACTTCACCTTGTCGAGGCAGGCCCCAGACAGATCTACTCCAGTGAGATCAGTTCCAGCGAGGTTGGCCCCTGTCATGTAAGCGCCCTTGAGTGTCGCGCCGGCAAGGTCGGCTCCCTCTAGCGAGCGTCCGTTGAGATTCGTGAAACTGAGATCGGCGCCTCTGAGGTCAGCTCCCTTGAGATCCTGTGCGACCCGCTCTTGAGCAAGTGACCGAGTACCTGTGCTCACTCGTTTGACTTGCGTGGCTGGTGTCTTCGAACTCTTACTCCGCCAACTCACGGCTGGACATCTCCTGAGTTCACGAGATCGACGACAGGGTTACTCGGACGGCGAGAGAAAGTAGACGGGACGGAGTGGGAGGCGTTGACGGTCCTGCTCGGTGAGGTTCTCATAGTGTTGGACCCAAAGGTCGAAGAACGTCTCTAGGTCGATGAGAGTGATCCGTCGGATTTCTTGGTGTCGAGCTTCAACAATCGCGTCACTCGTAAAACCTGAGGTTGAAACGAAGATTCCGACATCCTGACTACTTAAGACAGCGAGAAAGGACCTCAGATCGTCGGAAGTTGTCTTCGAGTCGTTGCGTCGGCGAACCTGGATCTTGATTCGGGGGCCTTCTGCCCCGAGGGGATCTGTATACGCAACGATGTCGAGCCCACGGTCCTTCCCGGGAGGGGCTACCCACGAAACGTGGTAATCCATTGCGGTCAAAAGCGCGGCTACCAAATCTTGGAACTCGTATGGCGGCATTTGCCTCAGATATTCTTGGATCTCCGTCCAAGCTGATCTCCTCGGCCTCTTCGAGGGTGGCACTCGCCACTGACTCGTCAATACTTTGAGAATCGACCTCATCCTCGCTCGGTTGAGCACGCTTCCAGACCAGATAGAGCCTCGACGCTTCCCGCATGAAATCACCGGGGTCACCAAAAGCGCTGTAAGCAGTCCGACCGTCCTCAGTGATTCTCCAGATCCCCTTTGTCTTCGTCATCCAACCGGCCTTCGTTGGACCGATCGTCGAGAACCGAAGGATCTTGTCAAACCGAACTGACGAAGAGTTGGAATACTCACCTAGCTCAAAGTCAGTCAACTGGATTCGGTTCTTCGCGAGCGCTATCGCTTCCCTGGCCTGAATCCCATCAGGGTGATCCATCAGGATCTCGAACACCGCCCGTATGATCTCGCCCGTTCGTTCTCTTGTTACTTCCGCCATGCGAGCACGATACGAGATCTAGCCTCAACTGTCTTCTGTCACTTGGTCTTCGTCGCCAGGCGAAGATCAATGGAGGGGAGGGCTCTTAAGCGCTCTTGCAACATTTCGTGGACCCCCACAGACGAGAAGAACCCGATCGAACAACCCCCCACCCCCATCGCGCAAATATCGCGCGGACGCTGCGGGTCCTTCGAGTTCGGACCCGTCCAGGATCGCTACTAAATCAGGGTTTCCCAACCGCAGACGTTCGCTCCAGATCGGTTTGAATGTCCTTTCAAGGCGGTAACACGGGTTCGAATCCCGTTGGGGGTGCTCATTCCCTAGATTCGCCAGAAGCCCTCATCTCCAAGTCCCTGTTTCAGAGATAGCTCCCCAGTCCCGGCGATCGGGTTCGTTTCTCTCGCCCTAAATCACGTGGAATCGACCAAGGAACTTCTTACTCGACGTCAACATCGAGTCTGCGTTACGTTGCGGCCTCAGGACCTGATCCGGGGGGATTGCCATGACGTGGCTTCGTAACGCGCGCTCCGGGATGAGTTTGGGACTCATCACGGCGGTCGTCATTGCGCTGACGAGCTCCGCTGGTGCCGCTGCTCTGCCAGACCACGTCTCGATGAACGCCAAGGCCACGTTGGAAGGTCCCATCACGACGGGCGCCATCACGGAGCCGGAATCGGCGCTCCCGACGGGAGTGGCCCAGCATGATTACGTCGAGACCGAGTACTTCGCCTCTGGCACCGCTACCGCCTTCAAGGCGACCTCGACCGCGAACGACGGGAAGTGGACGGTCAAGCCCACCACCGCTGCGCCCTACAAGACTCGGATCATCGTTCGTCGCCCTGCTGATCCTGCGAAGTTCAACGGCACCGTCGTCGTCGAGTGGATGAACGTGACTTCGGGGGAGTCCTCCCCAGACTGGGACCTCCTGAACCCGATGCTCATGGATGAGGGCTTTGCCTACGTGGCCGTCTCGGCCCAGAAGTTGGGCGTCGACGGTGGCAAGTCCCTGATCCAGACGTCATCAACCCCGGCAACGGGATTGGTACAGAACAACCCTGCTCGCTACGCATCCCTGCTCCATCCTGGCGACCAGTACTCCTACGACATCTATGCGCAGATCGGCCAGGCACTCCATGGCTCGCACGTCGCGGCCCTCGGCGGCCTAACGCCCAAGCACGTCGTTGCGGTGGGCGAGTCACAGTCGGCAGCCTTCTTGACGACGTACGCCGATGCGATTCAGCCGAAGATCGCCGCCTATGACGGCATCTTTATCCACAGCCGAGGCGGCGGTGGCGTGCCGCTGAACGGCGACTTGACCGCAGGGACGGGTTCGGATGATTTGCACATCCGCTCGGATCTCAAGGTGCCGGTCTTCATGTTCGAGACCGAGACGGACCTGACCACTCTCGGCTACGCCCCTGCTCGCCAACCCAACACAAACAAGATCCGCACCTGGGAGGTCGCCGGCACCTCCCACGCAGACACCTACATCGTGGGCGGCTACGCATCTCAGCTCGGCTGCACTTCGCCCATCAACTCTGGTCCCCAGCATGAAGTCGTCCAGTCGGCGTTCGTTGCCTTCAACAATTGGGTCACCAAGGGCACGCTGCCTCCCGTTCGCTCGAGGATCGAGATGACCTCGTCAAAGGCATCTCCCTTTGTCCTCGACCGCTGGGGAAACGTGAAGGGCGGCATCAGGACCCCCGCCGTGGACGTGCCCACCTCGACGCTCAGTGGCCTGGCCCCCAAGGGATCGACTGTCATCTGCTCCCTGTTCGGCTCGACGACCACCTTCACCCCAAGCCAGCTCGTGGCCCGTTACGGCACGAAGGCCGGCTACCCCAAGGAGTACACCAAGAGCCTGGACAAGGCGATCGCCGCCGGCTTCATCCTGAACGCCGATCGAGCTGCGTTGCTCAAGCAAGCTCAAGCAGTCCAGTTCCCCGCAACCTGATCGAGTCGTTCCTTTCTGCATCAGCAACGCCAGACGGAGGAGACAGAACATGAGGAACTCTCAAGGTTGGATCGGCGCATCGCTCGTCGGGCTGACGCTCGTGGCTGCAGCTTGCTCGTCAGGCTCTTCGAGTCCAACGACCACCACGAAGCCAGCGCCGAGCATTGCGTCTGGCTCGAAGTACGTAGCGCTTGGAAGCTCGTACGCCGCGGGCATCGGGATCCCCACCCAGTCGGGAGGAGCCTGCGCACGCTCGAGCAACAACTACCCAAGCCTCGTTGCCGCCAAGCTCAAGCTCTCCCTTGATGACGCCACGTGCTCCGGGGCGACCACGGCCAACATCCTCACGACCCCCGAGGGCACGGAACCGCTTCAGATCGACGCCGTGACCCAGGACACCAAGCTGGTCACCTTCACGGTGGGCGGGAACGACATCGGCCTGACGGTCACCGCCATCTCTTGTGGCTCTCAGACTTCGGGCTGCGCCTCTGACCCCGCTCAGCTCACTGCAAATCTCGCCACGCTCAGGACCTCATTGACCACGTTGGTCTCCACCATCCGAGCCAAGGCGCCATCCGCCACGATCGTGATGGTCACCTATCCAAGGTTGGTGTTCCCGACCTCATGCCCAGCTCTGAACTTCACCTCGCAAGGAGAGCAGATCGTCGGCACGATGGGAGCGGGGCTTGAGAAGGACTTCGTCCAAGTGGCGAAGACCACGCACATCCTCATCGCTGACCCGTACGTCCTCGGTGCCGGTCACGGGCCCTGCGCCTCGTCCGACGAGAGCTGGATCGCGGGGCACTCGGTGACCGTCGGCTTCCCCTACCACCCGACACCTCTTGGTCATCAGGAGATGGCGAAGCTCACTGAACAAGCTCTTCAGAACTAGGAGGCCTCTTGCCCACTAGACGTCCTGGGGGGCTGAGGATGTTCATATCCCCTCGGAGGCTGCGATACCAGTGTGCCTCGTTCGTGGAGCCTTCTAAGTTCAGTCACGAAGCCACGTTCGAAGGTCCGCCGCCTAACGCAACCAAAGCTCGATTCGGTTCCCACTGGATCCCGCCAGGGGTGCGTTGGCTCACCGAGCTTCTCCTCCGCTGAGAAGACATGATGATCATGTGATCCAGGCGTGGCCTCGTCGAGCTGCAGTTGCAATAGTTGCTCTTCTCGCTGGGTGCTCCGCAAGGGGATCACCAACGTCAATGCCCCCGGCCCCAATCACGGTTCACCTGCATCTCGACAAGACGACGGCGAGGGTAGGCACGTCGATCAAGGGCGTCATCACGATCACGAATCACACCGCCACTGCGATCACGGTGAGCAACAACGAGTGCACCGTGAACGACGGCCTTGCCGTAGGGCTGACTAAGCCTGGGACGCCGTTTGAACCGGCGTTTGCTGCCCAGGCATGCAGCCCGTCTGCCTCCCTCAAACCGGGTTCGAATCGCTACAAAGTCACGATCTCCACGACGTACTTGGGTTGCGTCCCAGATGCGTCAGACAGCAGCGAGCCGAATCCGATCATCTGCACGAAGGAAGGCAGCCTCCCCCCGCTACCCGTGGGCCACTACGAGACAAAGATTGTGCTTCTCGGCTTCCCGAAGGCGACCGCGTTTCCATCTCCGATCGCCGTGACCCTCTGGGCTCCGACGAGCTGATCCTCGGCCAGCCACTCAGAGAAGCATCCAGGATTCATTGATGCTTTCCATCCACGACGAGAGGTGGTTCCAGCTGGATCCCTCGGGGGTGCGAAGACTCCGCGATTCCCCGTTGATCCTCTTTGGTCAAAGGTGATTCGCGCTCGGCCAACCCGAATACCAGGAGGGACTCACTGACCGTGGAGACCCGACGCGTGAAGCGGGCAGGCGCGTCCTCGGCACCGCGCAGGGATCAGGCGGCACGAGCCTGCGGCCTTGGCTTGTGAACTGAAAGGACGTGCTCGAAGTCTGCGATGAGGAACAAGGGGGCCAGGGCCTCCTCGTGAGCTTCGCTGAGCTGACGAGCTCTTGCCTCCCTCCCATCTGGCGCAGAGCAAGGGACGTAGAGTCACCCTCGACGTGTACCCGTTCGGTATGGGTCCAAGGGGAGGCATGAAGTGAGATCGAGAAGCAACAGGCAAGGTCGTTACCTGCGCAACCCCCGGAGGATCATGGCCATCATGGCCGCGTCGAGCGTCACGCTCCTCGTGTCCGCGCTCTTCTCGTCTGCCGGTTCTGCTGCGACGTTGACCTCTCTGAAGCCAGCTGGTGCGGGACCGCGGGTGGCGAGCGCGCCCACTCCCACTCCCTCCACGGCCTGTACCAACCTCCTGACTGCGTTCGCTGCCACCTCGAACCCCGCCGCTCCATCGAACGACCAGACCATCGCCGTGCAGTCATCGGCCGAGCTCGACAATCCGACCGCGGCGAACACGAGTACGACGGCGCAGCACCTCACGCTGTCGTTCACCATCTACAACGGCACCGGAAAGACCATCGTTCCGAGCGTCGCCCAGCCAATGACGGTCGCCATCTACGACGCGCCCGCTGGGTCGGTCACGACCACTCCTCCCGCGTCGGGAAGCTCACCGCTCACGCTGAGCGTGACGAGTGGTTCAACCGTCTCGCTCTCCTACGACGGCAGCTACCTCAGCCGACCGCTGACCGTGATGGCCATCACCACGCTCTACACCGTGAACCCGTGCACCCTCACGAACAAGAAGGCGATCGGCTCGATCACGCTCTCGCTCGAACACGTCCCCACCGCTCTCGGCACGGCGTCCTTCTCCACACCGACGCGGTGCCCAACCGGCACCACAGGGTCGGCATGTGCCGCAAAGAACGTGGACACCAATGGATTTTCGCTCCTGGCCAGTGTGGGCTACGGGGCATCGGTGCCGACGTCGTCAGCGCCGATCCAGGACGCCACCTCGGCTGAGCAGGTGCCCGACACAGTGGACACCGGATCGATCGGGACGGTGGTGCCCTCCGCCAAGCTCGGTCCGGACGCTGTCGGGCCTGGACCAACCGCGATGAAGTACTACGACTCGTCTGGCAACGAGTTCATCGGCTTCACCTACCTGGCTCCCGTCACCTTGTCCATGGGCTCGTCACAGGCCGAGACCATTCCGATCCGCGTGCTCGCCGTGGTCACCAGTGGGTGTCACACCGGCAAGTCCTGCAAGCACCCACCGCCCTTCGCCAACTTCTTCTACCTCGGCGTGGGGTTTGACCGAAGTGGCACGGTGGTCAACGCCCCCTTCGCCTCTCCGCGAGACAACGCCTTCCTGAGCGTCGAGCCATCGAGCGGTCAGACGCTCTCACAGGGCTACCTCCTCTCGGGAGCCTCCATCACCGTCGGCGTCACGGCGTCGAACACGACCGGCTTCACGACCGAGCCTCTCTCGACCAGCTCCACCACACCGGGAGACTGGCTGGGCGCGCCAGCCTGCGTCTCTTTCCCCACCACGGCACATCCGTCCCCCACTGGGGTCTGTGGCGACATGTTGCTCGACGTGGGGATCCCCCAGATGTACATCACGTTCACGGCACCTGCTGACGTGCCAGCTGTGGTTCGCCACGGTCTGGTCGTGAACCAGATGATCTCGTTCGCCAGCCCCTCGGCGACCGCGCCGGTGCTTGGTTACACCTTCTCCTCCGGGCCGCTGCCCCATGGGGCCGCACCTCCCACCATGGGCATGAACCCGTCCTCGGTGGGCCTGTCTTCAGGTTCAGGCTCGACCGGTGGTACGGATCGAGTGTTCATCAACACCGGGCGCCACATCCTGTTCGACAACGACTACCTCTACGACGCCCAGCTGGGGCAGACAGGCTTCATTCCGCTTGCGGTGCCGCTTCGCTGAACGCCTTGACGCCATGCATGAGGCGATGGGCGATGCGTTCAGAGCCAGCGAGACGCCAATCTCCGTCTCGCCGGAGGCAACTACATATACTCAAATCGAGAGGATGGCGGGGGTGCAGTTGCATGGGAGTGCAAGTCAAAGTCAAGGTTTGTGCAGACTGCTTCAGTTTTCACGCTGGTCGATTCGATGACTCCCACCTGGATCCAGGCCGGGCCCAAGAGATCCTCAATGGCTTCCAGCTTTGGGACCAATACCAATTCTCTCCAGGTGAGTACTCAAATGCGGATTTCTTGAACGCCACCCTGTGTGACATTTGTCGGAAATCACTGACGAAAGACCGTCGCCAGTACAGCGGCGAGAAGGTCGAGGAGGAACGTCGCTCGGTACCAGATGGCGACAGGCGTACGCCCTTGAGTCGTGGCAGCCGGGTCCTGCTTGCTTCGTTGCCAGCAGCGTAAGGGTTGACCGCCACATGGCGAGATCGTGAGAACCCACTCACGGTGACGGTCGAGGGGTGCTCGTTTGACACGGTACCCCTGTCATCGGGAGTCAGCCGTGGGATCTCTCGGCAACATGCCGTTGAGGAACAGGTCGATAGCGCCGTCAACGTGGGCTTCGACGTCTGCAGCGGATCGGAGAACTCCGAAGTCCGCCCACACGGTAGGGCTGCTGGCCGTCATGGCCAAGAAGAGGTCTGCCGCGGTCCCGAGGTCCTCCGCGACGATCGCACCTCGTTCAGCATGTGCCTCGAGGAGATCCACCACAACCTGGAGGCTCGCTGACAACAGGTCGGCTCCTTCGACGGGATCGAGCGCAGCTATCCGCTGTGCTTCGAAGATGGCCAACCGTCGGAGTCTCACCGCTCTCGGATCGACGAGCCGTTCGATGATCTGAAGGGCAACGTGACGGACCGCGTCCCTGAGGTCTCCACCAGGGACCTCGATGGCAGCTCCGTAGAAAGGCATGTCAGCAAGTGCCTGCGGGATGACAGCCGCAAAGAGAGCTTGCTTGTCGGGGTACTTGGCATACAGCGTTCGCCGCGTGGTCCGCGCGGCCGTGGCAACCGCCTCCATCGTCGTGCCCTCGAAGCCGCTCTCGATGAACGCTTCGACGGCCGCGTCACGGATCCGCCGCTCGATGGCGAGCGATTCAGTTGGCGTGGGTCGGCCCCGCAAGTGCTGTGACGTCATGGTCGAGAGTTTGGCTCGACGACGGTGGAGGCACTCTGAGATGACCCCAGCGACTCCACTGGCCCTCAAGTAGTCACTAGCGTATACTAATTGAACCATCACGGCGGTTGGTGCTGACCAGCACCTGTCGATAGCTGAAGACTCGGGGGAAGCAGATGAGATCTCGTCACGCGAGCTGGGTGTTCGTCGCCCTTGAGGAGCGAGCGCCAATGCGACTCGAGACCACGACATCGGTGAGCCGATGAGCACCCTTGAGGACATCGAGGAGATCAAACGCCTGAAGGCTGGCTATTTCCGCACCATGGACACCAAGGATTGGGCCGGGATGCGCGAGGCGTTCACCGATGACGTGGTCATCGACACCAGCGAGGCCGGTGGGGATGTCGCCCACGGCGCCGATGAGTTCATGGCATTTCTCGAAGAGGCGCTCGGCGGGGCCGTCACCGTGCATCAGGGCCACATGCCGGAGATCGATCTCACGTCTGAGACGACCGCGACGGGCGTCTGGGCGCTGAACGACATCGTCATCTTCCCTGGCGGTGTCCGACTGGACGGCTACGGGCACTACCACGAGACCTACAAGAAGATCGGCGGCGAATGGAGGATCAGCTCTTCAAAGCTCACCCGCCTGCACGTCGACTTCACCACGATTGAGGAGGACTGATGGCTGTTGCGGTGGTGACAGGAGGCGCATCTGGGTTGGGTCTGGCCCTCGCCGAGAGCTGCGCGGCGCTTGGCATGGACGTGGCGCTGCTCGATCTGGATGGTGAGCGCGTGGCGACTGAGGCTGATCGGGTGGCTGAAGCCTTCGGCGTGGCAACGCTTGGCCTGGCCATCGACGTCGGTGAAGGCGCCAGCGTTGAAGCCGCGGCGTCGGCGGTGGGCGAGCGCTTTGGCGTGGTCGACCTCGTCGTGTCGAACGTCGGCGTGCAGCTCTTCGGAGCAGTCGAGGCGTTCACCGATGAGGAGTGGCAATGGTTGCTCAACGTCAACGTCACCGGATCAGCCAGAGTGGCTCGGTCCTTCCTGCCACTCCTCCGCAAGGCGGCCAAGGGACGGCTTGCCTTCACCACGTCGTCTTCGATCTTGGACCCGGCCAGTCGACTGGCCGCGTACCAGGCCAGCAAGTTCGCGGTCTGGGGCCTTGCTGAGACGTTGCGGCTCGAGCTTGCTTCTGATGGCATCGGCGTCACGGTGATCTTCCCTTCGGGCATGATCACCCGCCACCTCGAGACCAGCGAGGCTGCCCAGCCCGACCACCTGCGTCGTCCCATTGCCAATGACGGCGACTTCGAGGCCATGGTCGAGAGCAATCCAGGCATGACCGTGATGCTCACGACGGCGGAGGGTGCGGCGGCCGGAGCGATCGAGGCGGTCTTGGCCGATGAGCCCTACTTCATCACCCACGGGGATCTGACCGAGGCAGTCGCACTTCGATCAAAGAACCTCGCCCACGCAGCGCAAGCATCGCGGAGCAAGGATGAGCAGACCTCGTAGCCACGGCTAGGACGAGGGGCGCTTCGTCGACGGGCGGCGATCAGAAGCGGACTGCCATCCAGCACCAACGTTGGTGATTTGAGGTCGCAGAGAGCCGAGAGAATCGCTAGCGAGGGCACCTCCGCGTAGGCCAGTATTCGGAGACGAGTCGGACGGCGACCTCTGAAGGCAGGGGCAGCTGCGTCTTCGGGAAGGCAGCGAGCAAGGACCGCAGTCACGGCGAGGTCGATCTGGGCGGACTACCTGATCATGGGTGCAGGCGCCGCACCAGAGCTACTAGAGAGGGCGAGGATCGAGATGAAGCTTGGTGTTGCGTATCCCCAGATCGAGCTGGGCGGCGATCCGACGGCGGTGCTGGCGTTTGGCAAAGCGGTCGAAGCGCTGGGCTTTGACCACCTCCTCGCCTACGACCACGTGCTCGGCGCAGTGCTCGAAGATCGGACACCCCCGTTCTCTGGTCCCTACGACGAGAACGACCCCTTCCACGATCCCTTCGTCATGTTCAGCTACCTCGCCGGCGTCACAGAGCGAATCGAGTTCGCCACGGGCATCCTGATCCTGCCGCAACGTCAGACCGCGCTGGTGGCTCGCCAGGCAGCAGACGTCGACCTGTTCTCGAACGGGCGTCTCCGCTTGGGCGTGGGCGTCGGCTGGAACCCGGTGGAGTACGAGGCACTCGGGGAGGACTTCCACACGCGGGGGGCTCGACAAGAAGAGCAGATCGAGCTGCTTCGCCGTCTGTTCTCGGAGCCGATCGTCGAGTTCTCAGGTCGCTTCGATCAAATTGACCGAGCCTCGCTCCTGCCCAAGCCCTCCCGCCCCATCCCCATCTGGCTCGGTGGCAACGGCCCGAAGGCCCATGAGCGAGCCGCTCGACTCGCTGACGGGTTCATCTTCTTCGGCGGAGGCACCGACTCGTCGGGTCGAATCTGGACTGAGATCCGCGAGCGGGTGGTGGAAGCCGGGAGAGATGCGGATCGATTCGGGGGAGAGTACGTCGCGCTGAGTGGCGGAGACGTGGGCGAGCTCCTCAACGAGGTCGAGGACTGGCGCGAGCGAGGAGGGACGCACCTGACCGTCGTGACCATGAGGCTGGGCCTTCGGACGCTCGGCGCGCACATCGACTACATCGCTTCGCTCTCGGCGCGACTCGGCCTGTCCTGACGCCAGACTTCACGTGACGGCGCAAGGCTCTTCGAGATCCGCCCGCGAAGCACGCTCTGACGATCAAGGATCCATCGCGACCACGTGACGGACCACAGCGACTGCGTCCGGTGGAGGGTGCCCCCTCCGCGACCACCTGGCCTGTGGCGCCGGATCGCTCAGCGGGCCTCCACCGACTCTCCATCCACCCATCGGCGCACAACGAGGTAGCGGCCGTGGAGCGCACCTCGATCTCGATGACCGAAGCCGAGCTGGGTCCCCTCATAGCCCTCGGCGGCGGAGAGCCACTTGATCAGCTCGAGACCGTTGCGAACACCCTCGCGGGTTCGCTCGGGGGCCCGGGCCAGCCCCTCGGCCACCAGGCGGGCGAGATCCCACCCCCGAGAAGCGCTTGCCGCCTCTCGAAAGCTGAGGTGGTGGCGCTCTGAAAGTCGCCTGAGCTCCTCGTTGAGCTCCGAGGCCATGTCGAGATACCAGAACCCGTCGATCGCAGCGGCGAACTCGGGGTCCCAGCCACGGAGCCCAGCGGTGTTCATCGCACGAGGACCCTCAAAGCCCGCCGCCTGAAGCGCTCGAGCAACGCTGGGAGCAGACAGGCCGAGCCCGAGGTAGCAGACGGCGTCGCAGTCTGTCGAAGCCAGGGCGGCGAGCTGGTCGTGCGCGTCAGCCGCAAGCGGAGCGATCGAAACCGTCGCCCCGATCGTGAGCCCGAGCAGCTCGGCCTCATCGACGAAGAACGAGAGGTGGCGACGCCCGATGGGTGACTGGTCGAAGATCACACCCACGCGGGTGGCACCCAGGGCAGAGAGGTGGCGGGCAAGGACCAGCGACTCATCTTCGTGAGAGCCCACCTGGAGGTGGAACATCCACTCGCCCCGCGCTCGCTCGGTGCCGGCCCAGTTGATGGTGGGCACCTCGGCCGACTCGGCCAATGGGGTCGCCACCAGCGCGTTGTCGCCGATGGCAGGACCCACGATCACCAGCACGTCGTGGTCGACCAGCTCACGGTATGCGCGCTCGACGTTGGCGGCGGTCCCCTGCGGCAGGCCGAGACCCGCCGCGTGCACGAGCTCGACATCCCGATCCAGGCGACTGTCTGCGTGGAGGTCCTCCGTGGCGAGCCGCAGCCAGCGCTCAAGTCCGCGCCCGGCCGACGAGCCGGTGTCGTCCAAGACGCCGACGAGGTACGGGTCAGCCTTCACGTGCCCCACTCCCTCGTCCAGCTCAGCTCGATGCGCGCTCGTTGGTCCACCGTCCAGCCACGCTACCGAGGTGGGGCTCGGCGTGACGCCTCGAGCGCCACGGCGAGAGCGCTGGCGACACCGTGCTCCAGACCCAGATGGCGCCGGAGGGTGATTCCATCCAACTCTTGCGAGCAGAGGCTCGCCGGGGAGGTCGAGGGAGCACCAGGCATCGGAGCTGCCAGCCAGCGGGGGTCCCACGCCTGGTGCTTGGTCTGTGAGCACCGATGCGGCCCGGTCGCCGGACGCTGTCACAGACCGCTGTCACACCAGGCCGTGTCTCGGTGCCGATCGGCACCGAGACACGGCCTGGCCGCCTTCTCTGTCATGAGGAGGCGATCTGGGGTCAGCTCAGCTGACGGCGATGCCCTCAGAGGCAACCGGGACGTTCCAGATCGTCTCGATCGGCGTCAGCGAACCATTCGCGTTGACGCGGAACCCATCAACGGCACCGCTGCCACCGCTCTCGACGTAGAGGAACTTCCCGTTCGGCGTCGCAGCCGAGTCAGTCGTCCCGGGGTGCGTCGTTGCCGCGGTCGCGGCATCGAGGATCGGGGCCCCGGAGCCGTTGACCGTGAAGCTGCTCACCGTGCCGCTCCCGGCGTTCGAGCCGTAGAACACGCCCCGGGCCTCCGTGATCCAGCAGAGGGCTGTGGCGCCATCAGCCACCGAGCCCAGGTTGGTCAGCGACCCATCGGCGTTCACCGTGTACGTGCTCACCTTGCTCGTCGCCGCTTCGGCTGCCACGAGGTGACCCGCTGCGTCGAAGGAGAAGGCGAACGGAACCGGCGTGGCGCTGGGGGTGACCACCGGGGAGGCGCTGAGCGCTCCTGACGATGAGACGTTGAAGACCTCATAGGAGCTCGACGACGCCTTGGTCGTCACGATCAGGTGTGCGCCATCTGGCGTGAAGCCGATCTGCCCTGCACCGTGGAGGAAGTCCGGCGGGGTCGTGTTGGCCAGCTGCAGCGAGCGCGTCTGTGACGACCGGTACTTGAGCTGGTGCCCGTCGAGGCGGAAGAGCGCCACGCTGCCGGCGCCCCCAGCGTTCAAGACGGAGACCGAGGTGCCGTCGGCCGCGACACTGACCGGGAACGAGCCACCAGAGGCGATGGTCTGAGTGAGCCTGAGGGAGGTCCCTTGCACGGCGAACACCGAGACGGAGTCGCTTCCCGCGTTGACCGCCACCAGGCTCTTGCCCCCATCGACGAGGGTGAGACCGCCCTGCGAGGCGAGCGGGTCGGCGGTCGCTCCGGAGGCCACGCCACCGAGGCCACCGGTGGCGAAGGTGCCCGCCAGGGAGATCGTCCCATCGGTGGAGCGGGCGTAGCTCAAGATCGTGTTGCCCGAGGTTCCGTCGGTCTCGAGGAAGACGGCGTGGGAGTGCGTGGTCGCTGCGTCGGGCGTGCTGGCACCAGCGACCGCAGTGAGGGAGAGGGCTCCCGTGCCAAACCCGACGGCGAGGGTCGTGGCGCCTAGAGCCCCGAGTGCGTGCTTCAAGTTCATGACGTGCTCCTTCGTGATTGATGGGCGCGTTGCCCATGAACAGTCACCACGAGTCACCCACGCGTTTCATCGTGATGACCGAAGCCCTCTTGTAGGGTCCGAGAGGTGGAGGACGCGCAGCTGCTCGACAAGATGCTCGGAGGAGACGAGAGCGCCTTCGTCGAGATCGTCACGCGCTACCAGAGCGTGCTTGTGCGCGTCGCAAAGCTCTACGTCGGCAGCGACGCCACAGCCGAGGACGTGGCCCAAGAGACTTGGATCGCGGTGCTCAAAGGGATCGAGCGGTTCGAGGGCCGTTCGAGCTTCAAGACCTGGCTGCTCCGGATCTGCTCGAACCGCGCGCGATCGATCGGGGTGCGTGAGCACCGAAGCGTCTCGCTGCCGAGCGACGACCTCGCCGCGACCGTTGATCCCTCCCGCTTCAACCAGGCCGGAATGTGGTCGGATCCCCCCGTGCCGTTCACCGAGCTCATCGACAGCCGGCTGGATCGTGTGATGGTGCTCGCCGCGGTGCGCGCCGCGATCGATGCCCTCGATGCGCCCGGCCAAGCAGTCGTAACCCTCCGAGACGTCGAAGGACTGTCAACGACGGAGGTCGCCGACCTCCTTGGTATCAGTGAGGGCAACGTCAGGGTGATCCTGCATCGCGCACGGGCGAAGGTTCGCGCTTCGATCGAGGACTCGGTGAAAGGATCGTGGCAATGAAGCTCAGGCACGCACCTCTCGTCTGCCGAGAAGCGGTGGAGCTCATCAGCGACTACCTCGAAGGCTCTCTGTCGCGCGCTGACCGACGGCGCCTCGAGCGCCACCTCCGCGGCTGCGATGCCTGTGCCGCCTATCTCGAGCAGATCAGAGCGACCATCCTCCTCACCGGCCAGGTGCAGCCGGAGGATCTCGAGCCGGAGGTGCTCGACGGCCTCGCCGATCTCTTCGAGCAGTACCGCAACACGGACGAGTGATCACGGGCATGAGGAGCCAGTCAGCGACCGGTGACGATGGAACACCCGATCAACCGGGCGCCCAAGCGATCCACGCATCGTTCCGAGCCACCCTGCAGAGGAGTCCAAGCAAAGGCGGCTGGACCTACGTCGTGATGGAGGGTTCCGCCGAGTTCTTCGGGACCAAGGGACTCGTAAGGGTGAAGGGGATCGTCGACCACGTGCCCTTCCAGAGCTCCTTCATGGCCCTCGGGGATGGGACGCACAAGCTCCCTCTCAAGGCTTCACTCTGCAAACAGATCAGCAAGGAAGCAGGCGATGAGGTCGTCGTGACGCTCACAGAGCGTCTCCCCCGAAACGTGAGCGCCCACTGACGCCAGGGCCCCGAGCGACGGCCACCACACCCGCCTCGACCATCTCATGAGCGTCGGCGTCACCCTCTACGGCGTGTGCGCGCTCTCCTTCATGATGGCCATGTACGCCTTGGAGCGTCGCGGGCGCCTCTTCATCTTGCTGTTCGCCGTGGGCTGCCTCTTGTCGAGCGCCTACGGCTTTCTCTCAGGCGCCTGGCCCTTCGGTGTCGTCGAGGTCGTCTGGTCGGGGATCGCCCTCAAGCGCTGGGTGTCGACGCCAGCTTCATGATGCCTCGGGCCTCGGTCGCGCACGGATGGTGTCGCGCAGCAGCATGAACCGCATCGGCCAGAGGCCAGGTCGAGGCTCAGTGAGCTCACCGTGGCATCGGAGCACACCGATCACCGTCACCCCAGCGGCGAGGAGCCAGATGATGACTCCGGCGGCGAGGAGCCACGGCGAGCCTCCCATCGCAAGCGCTATGAGCCCACCGCCAACCACCAGAAGCCCGCCGAACCCAATCCTGAGCGACCAGACCGCCATCCTCCACTGCCTGTTGGCTTGCAGCGCTGGCGGGTCGTCCACGTTCGCGATCCTCCCACTCTCGTCGAGCCGGTGCCGTCAGCGCTCTGCTCCTGATCTGAGGTGCTGGCGGTGACGAGGGTCTCGTCGTCTGGCCTTGGGCTTCGCTCTCGCCGTCGACACAAGCCTTGTGGCCGGGGGGTGCCCGGTGTGGGCGAGATCGCGCGTGTCACGTTTCCTCGGTCCACGGCGTCAATAGGTTGTGAAGATGATGCGATCGTCCAGTTTCGAAGCCGAGCGCCCGCGGCTCCATGGCATCGCGCTCAGGATCCTCGGATCCGATGCGGATGCAGATGACGCGCTCCAGGAAGCCTGGCTGCGCTACGAGCGCACCGAGGGCATCGACGACGTCGCTGCCTGGCTCACCACGGCGGTCACACGGCTCTGCCTCGACCAGCTCCGACGACGAAGCACTCGAGCCGCAGCCGAAGCCTCGACCCACAAGCCACCGTCTCCCAGCGATCCGGAGGCCGATGCGCTTCTCGCCGAGCACGTCGCCGATGCCTTGCAGGTGGTGCTCAACACCCTGGCTCCGCCAGAACGAGCAGCGTTCGTCCTCCATGACGTCTTCGGTTATCCCTTCGACGAGATCAGCGCCGTGATGGGACGCTCCGGCACCGCCGTTCGCCAGCTGGCGAGCCGCGCCCGTCGCAAGGTCCACGACCGACCTGAATCTCCTCAAGAGCAGGCAGCGAGAGAGGACGCCCAGCAGGTGGTTGCCGCCTTCCTGGCTGCTGCCCGCGGCGGCGACCTTGCCACCCTCATGGCGCTCCTCGCCCCCGACGCCGTGATGCAACCCGATCTGGCAGGCCAGGCGCTCGGCACGGGGGCCAGCTTCATCGGTGCAGAGGCCGTGGCCGCCCGCTTCAACGGCTCGCGGGGTCTCACCGCGGTCACCCTCGATGGTGAGCTGGGCGCCGCGTGGATGCACACTGGCAGCGCCAAGGTGGCCTTCGTCTTCCACGTCAAAGGAGACGTGGTCCACGAGGTCGAGCTCATCGCCGATCCGAGCGTGCTCTCGACCATGGAGATCGTTCGTGTCCGCAAGGGCAACCGAGGCACCCCGGGCGAGCACCTGACCTGAGACCGAGCACGCCAACACCGAGAGAGAGGGAAGAGTTATGAAGACCATGACCTGCAGCCAGCTTGGCGGCCCGTGCGAGTTTCCCCATCAGGGCGACAGCGCGGACGAGGTGATCAAGGCTCAAGATCGCCACCTCAAAGAGGTCGTCGCTGACGGCGACGCCAACCATGAGGACGCCTTGAAGGCCATGAAAGACCGATGGAAGCACCCCATCAAGAACATGGGGTGGTACAAGCAAGCCAAGCAGGACTTCGCCGCGCTCCCAGAGAGCCCGTGAACCTGGACCGATCGTTCGCCCGCGCCTCGGGGCCTCGCCTCGAGCCTACGAAGTGGCCAGCTCAGCAAGGTGACGCAGCGAGCTGCTGAGATGCTCCTCAGCGAAGGGCGGAAAGGTCACCTCGAGCTGCTCAGGATCGAGCACAGCCGACCAATCGTAGGTGAGGGTGACCTCGGTCGTCGACGGTCCGAGCGCCGTGAGGTCGTAGCGCCAGATCCAGCCTTCGAAGCGTACGGAGCCGTCGCCAGGGTCGTAGCCCGGCTCCCAGGAGATGACGGCCGGCGGTGCATACTCCTGCACGCGATTGATCATCAGATACGTCCCGTTCGGATGGTTGGGGTGATACATCCCCATGCGGAACAGCTGACCCGACGCCGCCAGGATCTCAACGTCGAGAGGCTCTCGCACCGATCCCGTGCCGTCGATGGCGGCATGCGTCGTCGGGTCGGCGAGCACTGCGAAGAGCTCCTCACGAGAGACCTCGATGACGAGGGTCGAGCTTCGGCGAGTGTCCACAGCCTTGCGCTCCTCCCTCTCTCCCGGTCCAGCGTGCACAGCGCCCAGGCCCCTGACGCACATTCTGCGGCACGACCTCGCCGGGCGCACGTGATCCACTTCGCCCTCCGCTCCGTATTGTCTCTGTGAACCTCAAGCGCCTCAACCAAGGACCTCGTCCTCTCTCAGAGCCCCGTGGTGTCGTCGCCACCCTCGCCTTCGCTGCCGGTGGCGGCCTGCTGCTCTGGTCGAGCTACGTCCACTTCCACCTGTGGCAATCCCTCGGGTACCGGCACATCCCCACCATCGGAGCGCTGTTCCTCGTCCAGTCGATCGCCGGAGTGCTCCTCGCCCTCCTCGCGATCACGCTCCGACGAGGCTGGACCGCGCTCTTGGGTTTCGGCTTCGCTGCGATGACCATGCTCGGTTTCGTGCTCTCGGTCTCCCACGGCCTCTTCGGCTTCAAAGACGCCTGGAGCGCACCCTTCGCGCACCAGGCGTTTGTCCTCGAGCTCCTCGCCATGGCCGCATTCGTGGTGGCGGGCACCCTCTGCGTCGTCCAAGCGCCCCACGCTCGTGGCTCGGGAGCCCCGGTGACGCTCACCTGAGCAGCCCGACCGCCGCTCGTCGCCTGCGCCAGTCCTTCGTCTACCGTCGAAGGTGATGGAGGACCAAGCGTCTCAGCCCCACGCCGAGCAGAGCTTCCGGATGCCACCCGAGACGGCTCGTCACGAGGCGACGCTCATGGCATGGCCGTGCCGCATCGAGCTGTGGGATGACCAGATGGCGTCGGCCAAGGCCGAGTATGCGGGCGTTGCCAACGCCATCTGCGCCTTCGAGCCGCTCGTCATGATCGCCGCGTCGTCGGCCGACGCCCGAGAGGCCAGAGCGATGCTCTCGAGCCACGTCGAGATCGTCGAGCTCTCCCTCGATGACTCGTGGCTGCGCGACAACGGACCGATCTTCTGCCTCGACGAGCGGGGCCGGCGCTCGGGGGTCCACTTCCGCTTCAACGCGTGGGGTGCCAAGTTCACCGGCTGGGACAGAGACGAGAGGGCCGGTGCCGTGCTCGCCGAGCGCTTCGGCGATCAGGTGACCGAAGCTGCGCTCGTGCTCGAGGGTGGCTCGGTGCTCATCGATGCGCTCGGGCGCCTGGTGACCACCGAGCAGTGCCTCTTGAACCCGAACCGCAATCCGACGCTCACCCAGGCCGACATCAACGCTGCCCTCCAGCGCTACCTCGGGGCGACGGAGGTCCTCTGGCTCGATCGGGGCCTCCTTGAGGACAGGGACACCGATGGCCACGTCGACCTGATCGCGTCCTTCACCGACTCAGGCGCCCTGCTCCTCCAAGCTCGCCCGCCCGATGATCCGAACCATGAGGCGTTGGCTGAGAACCGACGAAGGGCAGAGGCGGCGGGCTTTGACGTCGTCGAGTTCCTCCCGCTCGCTCGCGACAGCGTCGCAGGGACAGCGGGTCGCCCACTCCTATCTGAACCTCTACGTGTGCAACGGCGCTGTCATCGTCCCGCAAGCCGGTGGCACCAACGTCGACCTCGACCTCGAGGCCTTGGGCCTGCTGGCCCAGGCCTTCCCTGAGCGCCAGGTGATCGGGGTCCCGGCCCTGACGCTCGCCTACGGCGGCGGCGGGCCCCACTGCATCACCCAGCAGATCCCCGCTCGAAGCGAGACGTCATGAAGGTCATCACCGGGACGCCGGGGCCTTCGCTCGGCGCGCGTCCACCCACCGACGAGAGCGCCACTGCGCGTCGGGGCAGTCCAGCACCGCTGGCACGAAGATCCTGATGAGCATCGAGCAGCGTTGGCTGAGGGGATCAGGATCGCCGCCGAGCGCGGTGCCCGCTTGATCTGCCTCCAGGAGCTCACGTTGAGCAGCTACTTCGCTGTCACTCCGGAGGGACCTCGACCTGGTGTGCTGCCCGAGCCCCTTGAGGGAGGACCGACCACCTCATTCGCCAGCCAGATGGCCCGCGAGACAGGGGCGTACGTCCACGCCTCCCTCTGGGAGGAGCGAGCCGGACAGCCGCTCGGGTTCAACACCGCCGTGGTGATGGCGCCGGACGGGTCCCTCGCCACGCGGACGCGCAAGCTCCACATCCCGGTCACCGCGGGCTACTACGAAGATCGGTACTTCTTGCCCGGCCCATCAGGTCCCGACGCCTTCCACACCTTGACGATCGACGACACGCCGTTTGGCTTCCCCACCTGCTGGGACCAGTGGTTCCCCGAGCTGGCGAGGGCCTACTCGCTGGCGGGAGCCGCCGTGCTCGTCTACCCGACAGCCATCGGTTCCGAGCCCGATCACCCGGACTTCGACACCGAGCCCCTCTGGGAGAAGGTGATCATCGCCAACGGCATCACGAACGGCACCTTCATGGTGGCGGTCAACCGCATCGGCGTCGAGGGGCCGCTCTCGTTCTACGGCTCGTCGTTCATCTCCGACCCCTACGGCAACAAGCTGGTCCAGGCACCACGTGACGAGCCGGCCGTGCTCGTCGCTGACCTCGACCTTGCGCAGCGAGACGACTGGCTGGATCTGTTCCCGTTCTTGAGGACTCGACGTCCCGACGCCTACGCGACGCTCGTGAGCTCACCCAGGGAGGCTGAGCACCCTGAGCACTCGGGTGAGCGCTCAGGTGAGCACACGTCGTAACGCGTCGCTCGACCGGAGGGCAACCGCCCCTTCACCACCGTCGCCCTCAGCAAACCGCGCCTTGGGCGCTAGAGGGGGCGATGATCCTCGGTTGGCGCTAGCCCACGGAGGACGATCCCCGCCCGCCGACACAGCGTGTCTCGGAGCCACGCTCCCGAGCGATCACCTGTTCCCCATCGGGTGATCGCCTCGACGCTGACGATCAGCAGCATCGCCGCTGCGTCCTCTACGTCGGTCGCGGCGCTGAGCTCTCCGCGACCCATGCCGTAGGCGACGAGGGCCTCGAAGGCGGCGCCCGTCCCTCGCGCCAGGGTCATCGGTCGCTCGCCCGAGCGAACCTGGAACCCCAGGGCACCCGAGCGAACGGCGGCAGCTCTCGGGGTCTGGGCGACTCGCCTGGCCATCGAGGCCATGACCCCGTCCACCAGCGAACCCAGCGCATCCCCGCGAGCGATGCCCGCGTCAACCTCTTTGTTCAAGAACTCGGCGAGCTGCGCGCCCATCTCCATGAGGAGCTCGTCCTTGTTGGCGAAGTGGAAGTAGAAGGTCCCCCTGCTGACGCCAGCCGCACGGGCGATGTCGGCCGAGGTGGTGGCCTCGTACGCCTGCTCGAAGTCGCCCGCTCCCCAGAGCTCGAGCGCCGCTTTGGTGAGCGCTCGACGGGTGTCCTTCGATCGGGTGTTGAGCAGCATCGCTCGCTTGCGAGGAGCGACGCTCTGGGCGAGCGGGCTCATGGCGCAGCGACCGTCCAGTGCTCGAGGTCGACGCCAAGATCAGCAAGCTCGCGCTCGGCCCAGAACAGGCGACCCGTGTACTCCATCGGCTCAGCGCACGATGCGAAGTAGGCGAGCATCCGCGCCGGGATCTCCATCGGGACGGCCACGCTGTCGTCGAGGCCGGCTTCCTCGACCCGGATGGCGACGAGCTCGGTGGCCACCAGGCCCGGATGCATGCCGATGACGGCGATGCCCTTGCGCGCCAGCTCAGGGGCCAAGACGTTGCCAAGTCGATCAAGCGCTCGCTTGCTCGAGTAGTAGCCAGGAACCGACAAGCTGAAGTCACCTACGCTCTCGAGCTTGGGCGGCTCCTCCGGCTCTCGGAACACCTCACCGCTCCCGTGCTGAGGTTGAGGATGCGGCCGCCGCCGCGACTCTCCATGATCGGCACGACGAGCTGCATGAGCGTGAAGGGTGCGTGGAGGTTGACGTCGAACTGATAGAGCCACTCCTCCCGACTCAGCTCCAAGAACCGCTTCGACCAGATCTCGCCGGTGGTCGCTGCAGCGTTGTTGATGAGCACGTCAACGCCACCGAAGCGCTCCACCGCGGCATCGACCAGGCGCGAGAGGTCGGTCACGTCGGCCAGGTCGGTCTGGACGGCGATGGCCTCGGCGCCGAGGTCCTCGATCTGGGCGAGCGTCTCGTTCAGCGTGCCGGGCAGCTTCCTGTCTGGCTCGACCGTGCGTGCAGCCAGGACCAGGTTCGCGCCGCGGCGTGCGAACGTCTGGGCTGCTTGGCGGCCGACCCCTCTGCTCGCCCCCGTGATGATCACGACCTTGCCGGTCAGGTCGAGCTCCTCTTGTCGTTCCATGCTTGTCCCCCACGTCATTTGATCACTGTTCAAATGGAAATTATCACAGGACGGCTCACGTGCAACTGCGCTAGACCCGTCTCACTGCACTGAGCAGCGAGGGAGGGGCGTGGGGATGGCGACGTTTGTCTTGGTCCATGGTGGCGGTCACGGTGGCTGGTGCTACCAGCCCGTCGCTCGTCACTTACAGGAGCGAGGCCATGTGGTCTACGCCCCTTCGCTGACGGGCCTCGCCGATCGCTCCCACCTCTTGAGCCCCTCCGTCGATCTCAAGACGCACGCTCAGGACGTCGCTTCGCTCATCGAGTTCGAGGACTTGAGCGACGTGATCCTGGTCGGGCACAGCTACGGCGGGATGGTGATCACCGGAGCCGCCGACCTTGTCCCGCAGCGGATCGGGAAGCTCGTCTTCCTGGACGCAGCCACACCCAAGAACCACCAGTCCCTCTTCGACGTGGCCGGCCCGATCATCGAGGCCGTACGGCCCTTCGGCGAGGTCGTCGACGGGGTCGAGCTGGTCTTGCTCCCCGCCCCAGGCGCAGGCGCGTTCTACGGCGTGACCGATCCCGAGGTCTTGGCATGGATGGACGAGCGACTGACCGGACACCCGTGGGTGTGCTTTGAGCAGAAGCTCGACCTCACGAACGAGGCCGAGCTCTGGTCGATCCCGCAGTTCCACGTCATCTGCTCGTCGACGTTGCCCACACGAGACGCCACGATGATGCGCGACGCCGAGGCTGAGGGACGGCTCTTCCAGATCGACACTGGGCACGACCTGATGCTCACCGAGCCAGCCTGGGTTGCCGACACCTTCGTCACGATCGCGACCCGGGGCTGATCAGGCCGTCGGCACCGACGACGAGCTCGCCCGGACGGCCGCTCCGTCCCCTCGCTTCGAAGTCTCGTGGCCCTAGGCCAGCGGAAGGCTGACTTGCCAGGAGACCCCGAAGCGATCGTTCAGCCAGGCGAACTTCTGAGCGAAGGGATAGGGGCCCGGAGGCATCAGCAGCGTCCCGTCTGCGGAGAGCTGCTCGATGAGGTGGTCGAAGGTCGCCTCGTCAGCGCACTCGTAGAAGAACGAGACCGAGGGCGTGAAGCCGAAGTCGTGGACGTCCGGGCTGTCGATGCAGCGAACGACCTGCTCGGCGATGCGAAAGCTCCCTCGCCCCACCGTGCCCTCGGCTCCCGGATCGTCAGGCCCGTGCAGCTCGAGCTCGATGATCTCAGCGTCAGGGAAGATCGAGACGTAGAAGCGCACGGCCTCGGCGGCTTGCCCGGTGAACATGAGGAACGGGGTCAGCGACACGGCGTCATCCTATGAGCCCGCACCCCCGTCGCTCGGAGCGGGCGACGCCAATGCGACGTCGCTCGCGGCCGCCCGATCGCTCAAGCGCAGGTAGAGCGCGATCGCTCCGCTCGCCAGCGCTGCGTAGAAGCACCAGAGCGACGCGAAGCCATCCGCGCTCAGCCGGGCCAAGATGGCCACCGCGACCAGGTTGGCCACGCCGAACCAGACGACGTGGGTGATCTTCGACGCCAGCATCGAGCCGCAGGTGGCAACGATGTACGCACCGATCACGATGATCCCGTGTCTGAGGCCGATCGAATAGGCGAGGTGGTAGGTACCAAGGCTCGCGGTGGGATGGGTGTGGAGCATCGTGGCCAGCAAGACCGCGGCGACACCGAAGCCGAGGACCACGAACGGCACGATCCGTCTTCGAAGTGCCTTCGTCGGCTCGATGCTTCTCACCAGCAGTGGGACGAGGGGCGGCAGGACCACGAAGGCGAAGAGGAGATAGATCCACATCGCCACCCGACCGACCGCGGGTGAGAAGTGGCCTTGCAGGCTCCACCAGACGAAGGCCTCATCGATCTGGTGCAGGCCGAGGATCAGAGGGAGGCCGGCGACGAAGACGTACTCCTTGCGCCCTCGGAGGTGCAGGCAGGCGTCAACGCCGATCGCCGTGACCACCACGCCCCCCACTAGATCACCTTCGGGCGAGAAGCACATCTAACAGGCCGTGCCACGCGTGCGGCGGTCGAGACGGCTCGCTCGGCGCGCTGGCGGCTGGACGAACAGCGAGGTGGCGTTCATTCAGCGCACCGCTCCCACGCCGGGTCCCACGCCTCGATCCAGCTGGTCAGACCGATGATCTCCAAGGCTCGCCTCACGATGCGCGTCGGCCGAGTCACGAGCAGCACCTGGCCCTCTGCCGCCAGCTGTTGGCGGGCCACCTCCAGCGCTTCGATGCCGCAGCTGTCCATGAAGGTGAGCGCTTTGAGGTCGACCACCACCAGGGGGCCTGCGTGCTCGATCAGCCAGGCAGCGAGCCCCTCGGCAGTCTCCAGGTCCAGCTCGCCGCTGAGCGCAGCAACCTGGACTCCGTCCACGGTGGCGATTGAGCGGGAGAAATAGGCAGGCATCCATCCAACCAAGTCGTCGGTGCCGCGAGAGGGTTCCATCTCAAACCCAAATGGCCTGGTCAATTCTACAGGTGACGTGGAGAATTTACGACGGGTCACGCGCGTGGTCCCCGGCCTCGTTAGAGCCGGATCCAGCCTCGAGCGGTCCCGCCCGACGAACCGGCTTCGATTGGTTGGCGCGGGGCAGGGGGACGGCGTCAGTCGGCCTCTCGCCCGAGCGACGCTGCAGAGGGGTCCACCGCTCTCTCCAGGATGCCTCGAAGTCCTTCCTCGTCGACGGGAAGGATCTGGATCAGATCTTGGACGTAGCGGCGCTCGTCGATGCCCCACGAGCCCTCCCGACGCGACCAGCGGTCGAGGTAGCGACCCCACACGACGATGTCCTTGTCACCGAAGCGGATGCACGCATGGACGGAGGACTCCGACGAGGCGCTCTCGCCGACGACCTCGATGGTGATGTTCGACAGCTGGTGGGACGTGGCGCTGGCGAGGCGATGGCTCTCGAAGATCGAGGACAGCTGCTCGGAGCCCAGCGTTACCACGCCCTCCTGGTAGCTCGCCGTCCCGTCGGTGTGCCAGATCCCCGCTGCCAGCTCATCGTCGATCCGATCGACGGCCCGGCAGTAGCGGTGGAGCACGTCGGTGATGGCCTCCTTGGCCTCCAAGCGATCGATCTCGTCGTGCGACATCCCACACCCCCCTGACGAAGCCAACCTAGAGGATCGGCCGATCGAGACGAGGGCCGAGGCCGGACGCGACGAGCGCCAGCGCCCTTCAGCCCCCGCTCGGGACCGCATCGAGCTGGTACGACTGCGGCGACCTCGCAAAGGCGAGGCCGGTGACCAGCAGCCCCAGCGCAGCGATCGACAGCGGCCACGTCGCCCCGGTGTGGAGCAAGAGCACCGCACCCACGATCGCGCCGAGGAACATGAGGGCGACGGCCGAGAGTCGTCGGGCTCCCTCGGGGTTCGTCCCTCCGGCCAGCGACGAGTCCGACGCCAGTCCGGTCAGCGTCATGGTGAGCACGGTGGTGGTGATCCCGGACACCGAGAGCCGCCGGACCGTCGCATTGCGGATCCCCATGGCGAAGGCCAGCAGCACGATGACCATGTAGCGCGCCGACCCTGTCGAGACGTGCCCGCCGTCAGCGGCGGCCACCAGGGCAGCCCCAGCGGTGAAGAGGCACTCGATCCCCATCGCCAAGAGCAGCCAGCGTCGTCGTGAGCTCACGTGCAGGGTCATCCGACCGGCGACGACGGCGCCGACGAGGAAGGCCGCCAACGAGGCCAAGCTCGCCGCAACCGAGAAGCCAGGGGCGCCGGCGACCCCGAAGCCCAAGAGCACGACGTTGCCGGTCATGTTGGCCGTGAAGACGTGGCCGAGGCCGAGATAGCTGACGGCATCGACGATGCCGCTGACCATGGTCAGCAGGCTGAGCGTGAAGAGGAGCGGTCTCGACGGTTCGGTCATCTCAGGCATCGGTGCCGCCCCGGGTGCCTGTTCGCCCAGCCCGGCTCCGTGTCACGAGACCGAGGCCGTCACGACGCGGACTGCGTCAGAGCATCGTCTCCTCGTCACCGTCGACGAGCCTCCTCAGTCCTTTGGCACGAGGCGGTGGATCACCCGGCAGCGGGCAGCAGGCTTGCCCGAAGGCAGCACCAGCTCACCTTCGAGCGTGCAGAAGCGGGTGGTCACCGCGATGACGCGTGCTCGAGCCTCCATGGGCTCGGGCACGACCATGGCGGGGCGAACGTAGTTGATGTTGAACGAGATCGGCAGCTGGTCGACGTCCGCCGGTGACGCCGTGATCGCTGCGTAGCGCATGGCTCGGGTGATGAGCAGACCGATCGCGCCACCGTGGAGCGAGCCGTAGTTCGACGACCACCCCGAGTCGAGCTGCGAGGTGTAGATCGCGCCACCCTCGACCAGCTCGAGGCCTCCCTTGAGGAAGAGGTCCACCGGAGCAGGGGCGAGGTCTGCCTCCCAGGGGAACGAGAGGTGCTCAACGTCGGGCAGCTCGCCTCGGTCGTCCACCATCGGACGCGCCGGAACGGTGACGCTCGTGCACTGCGACTGGCCGAAGAAGCCCTCGTCGTCGAGCATCACCCCCTGCGCCACGCCCATGAGCTCGTTGAAGCTCGAGTTGCGGCTCCTCACCTCGACGGTGCCTCGGGCGGCTCGAGAGGTCTGGTACGAGACTTCGATGAGGATCGAGTTGTCGGTCCAGTTGGCCGTGAGGATGTTGGCCATGGCGTTGTTGTTGTCTGCGATCGCTGCCAGGTAGCCGAAGGGGATGCTCCCGTCGGCTTCGGTCTGCTCTGGGGTGCAGCGGATCGTCGCGTTCGCCTCGCCCGTCACCTCGTCGAAGGTGGCCGCCCCCATCCCGAGGTTGGCCGACAGGGTGCTGTCCATCTCTGGCGGCAGGTGCTCTCTCGATCGATCGTTGCCCACAAAATCCCCTTGTCCGTGGCGAGGTGGCCAGCAAGCTCGTGCGGAAACCTCGACAGTCGGTCACCGTGACCTCGGACCAATCTACGGCCCCTCTGGCGCCGCTCGATCCCAGACGGCTCTTCAAAGCCTGGCGCTCAACCACGATGAGCCAGGGTCGCTCTCGCAGCGCTCAGCTCGGGCTCAGAGCCGCTCGATCCAACCGGGAGCAGCGCCAGGCTCTCCGTGGTTCTTCGAGGGGGAGGGTGCGAGGTCGAGCAGCGACATGACGCCCGCGGGGGCGTCGCAGACCTGCGGGATGGCGTTCACGCAGCTCATCGCACAGGCGACCGAGACAGGATCGCCGGAGAACGTCGGTGTCTGCTGGAGCTTCATCTCCAGCTGGACCCGGGGCTGGCCATCGACGACGACCCGGAAGCCGTCACCGTCAAACTCCATGTCGGGCCAATCTTCCTCGCGGCATCGGTCCACGTGCTCGACGATGAGGCGAACCTCGCCGTCGACGATCGCCTGGACCTGGTAGCGCATCCCCGAGATGGTGTCCTTGGCGATGTGGCCCGACTTGATGTCGAAGGCCTCGTCGGCGAAGAGGACCTTGTGATCCTGGACGATGTCGTCGATCGTGAGCCCCATCGCATCGGCCAGCAGGTGCATGGTGGTCGTGTGGAACCCGATCGCCCGTCCAGGGTGCAGCAGCGCCGAGGCCATGGGGTCCTTCTGGCCGAAGGCGAAGAACTCCCAGACGCCCGGTCCCTCCCAGTTCGCGCTGTTCATGACCTGGTACATGTGCACCGTCTTGACCTCTCGAGAGAGACTCAAAGCAGAGAGCGCCAGTGACGCCGTGCCGAAGCCGGGGTCCATGCCCACCGTCACGAACGACGAGCCACCGTCCTGGCACGCCTCCTCAAGCCGGTCGGCAAAGTCACCCTCCAAGCCCCTCGGGTAGACGAGCATCGGCCACCAGAGGCTCACGACGTTCTTCCCGGCCCTCAAGATCCGGAGCAGCTCGGCGAAGGTATCCGTGGGGTCATGCGCCCAGGTCCGCCCGGGCATGAACGACACGCAGTCAGCGTCGCCGACCAAGAGCGCCGCCTCGTCGCGTGAGGCCTTGACGCCCCACGGCTCGACGCCGCAGAGCACGCCGAAGTCCTGGCCTTCCTTCTCCTCCGCATAGACCCGCGCTCCGACCAGCTCGAGATCAGGATGGCCCTGGATGCCGATCGCTGCGTCTCGGGCCACCGTCCCGCTCGACCACTGGATCACCTTGTACGTCATCGCGCCCCCCGAGTGCTCAGAAGTTGAACGTAACCCAACTTCGATCCCCCTCGTCGGGCCCGCCACTCGGTGGTCTCGGACCCCACGGGGAGCATTTCGCCTCACGGGGATTCCGGGGAGGGCGCAGGCGTAGGGTGGAGCGAGGGACCTAGTGACGCCATAGCGGCGCCACATCAATCCCCTCCTCAGCGCTCGTCAGGTCGATCCCTGGGCGGGCGCCCCTTGGAGCACCATGAACGAAGCTCGCACGTCCGAGATCGGCAACCAGCTCGATGAGCATCATGCTCCCGAGACCAATGGCCGGATGGCTGTGTGTCGGCGGTGCGGGTCGCGCACCGACGGGCCCACGGGAGCTCACCACGCCCCTGCCGAGCACCAGCTCGATCGCTCCGATGAGTGGCTGACCGGCCAAGCTCGGCTGGCGCACGTCGACGAGGCGCGCAAGGCCCACGGGCACCTCAGCCCGTAGACGCACCTCGGTGACGCTCCCTCATCGTGGCCACCAGGCGCACGAGGGGCTTGGTCAGCAACAAGACCAACAACGGCCAGAGCCCGACGGAAGGGATCAGCGCCGTGGCGGCCAGGGCGAAGGCCATCAGCCCCACGGTGACCGCCGGATCATCGATGGTGATCGACTCATCGGCGGGGTCCTCTCGAAGTGCAGGACGGGTGGCGATCGCCCACTGCTGCATGAGGGCCGCGATGGCGGTGACGAGCAACGTGGCGATGTAGAGCTCGTGGACCGCCGTGGCGCCGCTCTTCTCCGAGCCCAGCAGCTCGGTGGGGAAGGGCAGGAACACGATGCTCGCCATCCACAGGAACATCCCGGCCACCATGAGCGAGTCGTAGCCGCGGGCTCGCTCGAACATCTGGTGGTGCGCCCACCAGTACGTCCCGATGACGACGAAGCTGAGGGCGAAGGCGAAGAGCTTCGGCCAGTCTGCTCGGAGGAAGGTCCCGATGCTCCTTCCCCCGATCCCGTTGGCGGAGTCGACCAGCGGAAGGATGAGGAGCGTGATGGCGATGGCCACCACGGCGTCGCTGAAGCTCACCAGGCGACGAAAACCAGCCTCGCTCCGCATCGCGCCATCGTAGGGTCCACCTTGTGATCTGTCGCGGCTCTCCCTTGGGCTTTTCGCTGGTGCTACCTTGCGCTGGTGGACGACGAGCTGGCGGCAGAGATGGCCATCGCTCGGCTCCAGCGGGCCTACGCCGACACCGCGACCAGAGAGTCCTGGGATGAGCTCACCGCCCTCGTGACGCCCTCGTGCCGGTTCCTCTTCGCCACCTCGTCTGGCGAGGACTTCGAGCTGATCGGCGCCGAGCAGTTCAGCGCCTTCGCTGCCAAGACCGCCGAGCAGTACGACCTGTGGGTCTACGACCCCATCAACTTCACCGTGGCGATCGATCCGAACGGGACGGCCACCGGACAGACCTACTCCTTCGAGATCGAGCAAGACCGCCACACCGGCAACGTCGTGCACTCCTACGGGTTCTACGACGACGAGTACGTGCTCCACGAGGGGACCTGGCTCTGGTCGTCTCGCCGCTACAAGAACCTCGCTCGCAGAGACGGCGACCAGCCGTGGAAGCGGAACCGCTGATCTCACGCGTCGAAGAGCGCCTCGCTGCGAAGCACCGGGAGCTCGGGCCTAGTGCGCGCCGAGGACCTCGAGCAGATCGTGGTCGAGCAGCTGGTCGATCGACTGCGGATCAGGGGGCTCGGCTGGTCGCAGGTAGCCGCCTCGAGCCTCCCAGTTGGCGACCAGCTTGGGGTCGAGGGTGGGCGTCCTGCCGGTGATCTCGCTGATCGTCGGCCCGATGCGCTGTGCGACGGCGCTGAGAGTCTCGCGATCGAGTCCGAGCACTCGGATGGCGTTCTCTCCGAGCATGAGCCGCAGCTCGTCATCGTCGACGCCCGAGAAGGCGTCGCTCAGCCAATCGGCGGTGTTGGGCCACGTCCCCTCCGCGTGTGGGTAGTCGCGGCCGAAGAAGACCGTCTCGACCCCCAGCTCGTGGCGCATGGCCACCTCCGCCTTGTGGATGAACGAGAGCGACATCAAGCAGTTCTCCCGCCAGTACTCGCTGGGTCGTCGCTTCGACAGCTGGTTCCGGTCCCCCTGCTCGAAGGCCGCATCGAGGTGGCGCAGCGTGTCGGGCAGCCAGTCGCCTCGGACCTCGGTCATGAGCAGCTTGAGCTCGGGGTGACGGTCGAAGACGCCGCCGAGCATCATCTGCCACATCGCTTGGCGGGGGCGGAGGTCCTTCGAGAAGAAGTGCTCCGCGTTGTTGATGATCTCGGCCAAGAGATCGCTGCGTCCTTCGGCCTCCATCTTCGTGCGGAGCACTTCGATGCCGTTGAGGAACTCGCACTGCTTCTGGCCGTAGCCGGCGTGGATCACCGCAGGGAGACCGTGTTCGACCAAGCGGGCCCAGAAGGGGTCGAAGTACGGATCGCAGACGGCAGGGAGGTCGTCGCGGAAGAAGTAGCCCGGGACGTAGGCGCCAGCGAAGCCGTGCGCCGCGATCCAGTCCAGCTCAGCGAGCATGGCGTCGAGATCGACTCCGCTAGCGGGATCCCCCACCAGCAAGAGGCGATCGCTCGCCGAGCCGAACGCATCGGACGCCCAGCGGTTGTAGGCCCGGACACCAGCGGCGACCACGTCGACGGGCAGAGGTCGGAACTGAGGGCTCAGGGGACTGAGCGCCCGAGGATCCCCGGAGTAGATCAGCTCTGCCGCGATGGCCTCGCGATCCATCTCTTGGAGTCGCCGCGTCGGGTCCCACGCGCCCTCGAAGCCACGTGACGCCCACACACCATCGGTGTCGACGACCTCGAGCAGCTCGGGGGAGAAGTTGGCGAAGAGGCCGAGGAGCTGCTTGTAGCGCTCGTTGTCCTCGTACATCCCTGGCAGGTAGTCGTGATAGCGCCTCTCGACGTAGGTGGGCCACAGCTCTGGTGGCGTCACCGCATGCGAGTCGCCCGACACCACGATCAGCTTGTCCATCACTGCCCCCCTTGCCTCTGCACGTCAGGCTGGCTCAGCGCGCGCATCGCTCATCGAGCGACTTCCCGCTCGCGCCACGTCTCGCCCTCCTCCAAGATGGCATCGAACGGTGGCGGCACGCTGACGCCACGAGGGTCGAGCGCGCTCCCCGGCGGGAGCTCTCCTGCCTCGAAGCCGGCGATCGCGCTCAAGATCAGGTGTCGAGCGTGGGCGATCGCCACGTCGCTCGACGAGAGGTTCTCCTTGGTGCGATCGACGATGGGGCCCATGCTCGTCTGGACGATGGCGTCTTCGTGGATCACGCTCTCTCGAATCCCGCTCCAGTGGCCCGCGCTCACCAGCTCGCGATCCTGCCCCCATCGGTTGAGGCGATCCCCTCCCACGGTGGCGAAGCTCCCAGGGACGATGGCGAAGTCGTCGCTCGCGCCGCTGACCTGCTGGAAGTCGAGCGGCTTCGGACCGTAGTTGCCGAAGAACACCAGGTGGTGCGTGTCGTCGACGGGCGCGAAGGCGAAGAGGTGGGTTGCCCCCTCATAGCCGTTGGGGACCACGACGACGAGGGGGAAGAAGAAGTGCGCCAAGCGGAGATAGGTGTGCTCCTCATCGAGGGTGCGGAGCGACGCCTGCCTCATCCCGAACGGCGTCTCTTCGGTCTCATAGAGCGGAGGTGCAGCGAAGGTCGCTCGGACGCCCTGGGTGTCAGCTTCGCCGCGAGCCTGCATCACGGCTTCGACGGCCGCCTTGTGGAGGATCGTGCCGTGGACCGAGTCGATCCCTCCCTCGAGCCCTTGAAGCCAGTTGGCCGGGACCGACGAGACCGTCATGACCATGTCGAAGCCGTTGGCGTCGTTGAAGGGGAGATCTGGGAAGTCGGGAGCATCGCTTCCGCCCAGCCACACCCAGGTGATCCCGCTCTCTTCGTGGACCGGGAAGTGCGTGACGGCGACACCCGCGCAGAACCGCTCCGCCCGCTGCGTCTGGGTCGGTGCTTCGACCACGCAGCCCGAGACGTCGATCTTCCAGCCGTGGTAGATGCAGCGGAGGCCGTCCCCGTCGGCGCGCGCGAGCACCAGCGAGGCTCGGCGATGCGGGCAGAGCTCGTCGAGGAAGCCGATCCGCCCGTCAGGCGAGCGGAAGGCCACGTAGTTCTCACCGAGGAGCCGCACCGGCTTGGGTGCCTCACCAGCCACCAGATCGCCGGACAGGCCGAAGGGGATCCAGTAGTGCTCTCGGATCAACCGGCCCATGGGCGCGTCACCCTCGACGCGGGTCATGAGCTCGTTCTCAGCTTGGGTGACCATGTGCTCCCTCTCCGTCGTTCACGTCGAGCTCTCGACGTAGTCGGCTACCCACTCTTGGGCCGTCAGGTGGAGGTGCCGGCAGAGCACCTCTTGATCCCCAAGTGGGAAGTCGGTCAAGCCGGCCGCACCCAAGGTCATCTGCACCGAGGAGATCAGCTCGTCGTCTTGCAGACCGAACTCCTTGAGCGATACCGCAGTCATCTCCTGCGCGACCACGTCAGCGGCAGTCTTGGGCGGGGCGAAGTACATGTTCCACTCGAAGACGTGGCTGTCGTACGCCGTGGGCCAGTGCTGATAGGTGTGATACCAACCCCGCTCCCAGAGCTGGATGGCGAAGTTGGGCCAGATCTCGAAGAGCCCCACGCCGACGCGCTCATGCCCACCGGGTCGCATGCCGGGCACCTGGGTCTCGGCCAGGAAGTCGGGCTCATCCCACGGACCGAAGAGCCCGCCTCGCAACAACCGCTCGGAGGGCTTGATCTGGTCGTCCGGCAGATCCCAGGGCCGGATCCCTGGGGTGTTGAACATCCGATGCGGCCCGTCGACCTCGTAGTGCAGGGCTTCGAAGCCAGCCGCGTGGGCGACGAAGTTCTCGGGTCGCTGGTTCCGATGCACGATCGGTGCGTGGTACTGCTCTTGGAGCGCGTCGATCATCAGCTTCCAGTTGGCGGGGACGACGGACTTGAGCCGGTAGCTCGACGTCAGCTTCGCGAACGGGAAGTCCTCGATGGCGGTGACCATGGGGCCCAGAAACGCTCGCAAGGACTGCGTCGGCTCGCCGAGATGGATGAAGATGAAGCCCGCCCAGACCTCGCAGTGCATCGAGAGCAGGCCATAGGCAGCCTTGTCGAGGTCGAAGAACTCCTCTTCTTGCTGGACGTAGGTGAGCGAGCCCTCAAGGTCGTAGCGCCAGCCGTGGTACTTGCAGGCGAACTCCTGGCACGTCCCGCTGGCGTCGGCACGCGCCGAGTCGGCCCACACCAGCTTGTTGCCACGATGGCGACAGATGTTGTGGAACGCCCTGATCTCGTCGTCGTCGCCACGGACCACGACCACCGAGGAGCCCACGACCGCCAGGTCGCGGGTGAAGTAGCTGCCGGGGCCCGCCAGCTGCTCGACACGTCCCACCTGCAGCCAGGCCCGCTCGAAGATCGCCGCGCGCTCGAGCTCGAAGAACGGAGGGCGAGATCGAGTCAGCGTACGAGACGGTCCCCGTCCCGAGGCCATAGTGCTCGCTCCATGAACCGCTCTCGGGCTTCGGGTAGCGCGCCATCAGTACCTCGGTGACGCCACGCGCGTGAGCGTCACCTCATCGACGTCGGGGATCCGTGGGTCATCCCACACCTCGACGGGGAACGACACCATCACGAAGGACAGCACGAGGTTGAGGAGCTGGCGCGCGTCGTCGGGCAGCGCATCGAGCGGATGCCGGTCGACGAAGGCGTAGATGGCTTCGATTCGAGGGAAGACCGCCTCGTAGAGCGCTCGGAGCTCTTCCATCGAGCTCTCAAGGCGCCGATCCCAGCGCTCAGGCTCACTCGCCAAGCACCAGTGCTCGGCGAACGGCTCGAGGTCTGCGAACTCACTCGGGAGCAGAGCCACTCGTGGATCCTTCCTGGTCGGCGACGCCGCCGTAGCGACGCGGCGCTCGCCTAGCCCCCCGCGTCATTCGGTGAGCCCGCGTAGGCCACCACGGTCTCTCGCCAATCGAGCAGCGAGCCGTCGTCTCGATACCAGCCGTCGAGCGACTGGCGGCGCAGGTGGCGCGGTCCGGTGCCCATGTCCATCGAGCGACGGTGCTGCAAGGCGAAGTTGTCCCAGATGATGATGTCGTCGTTCTCCCACTGATGGGTGTAGATGTTCTCGTCGCGGTAGAGGTAGGAGAAGAGCTCTTCTAAGAGCTCGTCGCTCTCGACGTCCGAGAGCTCAACGATGCGCCTGGTCATCATCTGGTTGACGAGCAGCACCTCTTGGCCCGAGTGCGGCATCGTGTAGATCAACGGGTGGGTGTAGTGGACGTAGCGCCCGGGCTCCGCGTCTGCGGGGAGATCGCGCTCGGTCCACTCCTCCGGCTCGGTCTGAGAGTCCTTCATGTGGAAGGCGTGCAAGGGCTCGATGCGGGCGCGCAACGAAGGAGGCAGCGTCTCGAGCACGTGGACCGCATTGACGAGCGCGGTGGGAGACGAGTCGACAGAGACCTCTTGAGCCCACAGCGACGTCGCGATGCCCGGTCGCTCGCCGTAAGTGCCGTCTTGGTGCCACAACATCTGCTTGGTCCCCGTGCCACGGGGACGATCAGGACGGTTCGACACGTAGGTCTCGATCGCCCCGGTGGCCACCACGTGGATGGGCCCGAAGTTCTCCATGAACCGCGTCTGGTCGTCGTCATCGACCTCCCGCCCGTGCACGACGAGCAGGTGGTAGCGGCAGAAGAGATCTCGGAGCTCTCGGCGCTCCTCGGGAGTGCGAGGTCGCTTGAGGTCAAAATCGACGAGCTCGGCGCCGAGATCCTCTGACAAAGGCATGTATTCCATCGCACTACCCCCCCATCTGTGGTGAAGTCTGCCGCAACCGGTGCCCCCTCGCAGGGCGGAAGTCCGGCGACTCGCCATGTGGTCACCTCACAGCTGGCCAGCCGACCCTGAGCGCCCGCTTGCATGGCACCTCAGACTGACACTTCGTCATTTTCTGATGAAGCATCAGTTAAGGACAGTTCGTAAACTAACTGACACCCCGCCCAGTGTCTAGAGTCCGTGCATGGGCAAGGTCGTCGACTCACCTCCTCGTTCGCTTCGTGAGGCTCGAAAAGAGCTGACGCGACAGGCGCTCCTGCGTGCCGCCCAAGCCGCCTTCGAAGAAGACGGCTACGTCAAGGTGACCGTGGATGACATCGTCCAACGGGCCGGCGCGGGTCGTGGCACCTTCTACCTGTACTTCGAGAGCAAGGCCGCGGCGCTCCTCGGGGTGATCGAGCGGACGGGGCTTCGAGAGCACTATCGGGCCCTCCTCATCCGTCTCGCCGCGATGGAGGAGCCCAGCCTCACGGATCTCGAGGCATGGATCGACGACTACATCGATCTCTATCTCTCCCACCGATCCATCCACCGTGCCCTCCAAGAGGCGAGAGCGGTCGAACCGCAGGTCACCGACGACGTCGTCGCCTCGCTCATCGAGCAGCTGAGCTTGTGGCCTCTCACGGGTTTCGCCCCGGATGGAGACGCTGAGGTGATGCAGATCAAGGCGCTCACGAGCTTCGTGATGATCGAGGGTGTCTTCTATCTCTGGCTCGTCCAGGGAGTGCCTCTCGATCGGTCGAAGGTCATCCGGGTGCTCGCCGAGCAGTTCTACACAGCCATCCACCCGACATGAGCTCGCTGCCGAGCAGGTGATGGACCGAAGCTGGACATGAGCGACTTCGTCGAGCCGACGGACCACCACGGATCGTGGCGCGCCGAGACCAGCGTCGCTCTAGGGTCACGATGATTGAGAGCGAGGTCATCTGGTGAGCATCCCGATCCCGGCTCGTGGTCTGATCGCTCCGAGCACGGAGGCGACGTCGTGACGGCCTCGTCGCTCCCACCCGAGTCCGTGGGGCACGCTCCTTCGCGGCTCCGGATGGTGGGCCGGCGCGTGCTGGTCGTCGGTGGCGGGCAGACGACCTACGACGTCGAGGAGCAGCCCGTGGGCAACGGGCGAGCGATCGCCCAGCTGCTCGCCCGAGAGGGCGCCCAGGTCATGGTGGCTGATCTCAATGACGCTTCCGCACGAGAGACCGTCGCTCTCATCTCGAAGGAGGGTGGCACCGCTCGTTCGTGCGTCGTCGACGTCGGCGTGCCTCGGAGCATCGACGCCATGATCGACGCCACCTGCTCCGAGCTTGGCGGCATCGACGGGCTCGTGTACAACGTGGGGATCCCTGGTCCCGTGGGCTTCGAGGACACGACGCCCGATGCTTGGGACACCGTCATCGATGCCAACCTCCGCGGTGCGATGCTGGCCGCCCGAGCCGCGTTGCCAGCTCTGGATCAACACGCCTCGATCGTCTTCATCTCATCGATCGGCGCCGTGCGAGGAATCGGTCGGATGATCGCCTACGACTCCTCCAAAGCTGGCTTGGCCTCGCTCGTCCGAGCGACGGCCATCGCCCGCAAGGACGACCACGTGCGGGCGAACATCGTGATGCCAGGCCTCATCGACACGGGACTTGGTCGGAGCGCTCAGCAAGGAATCCCTGAGCGAGCGTCGATTCCCGTACCCCTTGGTCGGAGAGGCACCGCGTGGGAGGTCGCCTACGCCACCTTGTTCTTGCTCTCGGGAGAGGCGGCCTACATCACCGGGCAGACGCTGGCGGTCGACGGCGGCAAGACGACCCTCTGAGCGATGACGTCGCGTGGCTAATCGCTTCCTCATCACCGGCGTCGACGACGAGGGGCGCTCCTGCGTGGTCAAGGACGTCGCCCCGCTTGACCGTCCGTTTGTGTCAGGCATCACGGTCGGCCACGTGGCGTCGAGCGGTTCGTCTCCTCCACCAGTGCGCCCCCCAGGTCGAGGGGACCACCTCGGTGTCGCGTCGGCGCCAGGGGTAGCTCAGTGGTCGATCATCGAGTTCCCTCCGGGGGTCACCACGCCGATCCACCACACCGACTCCCTGGACTTCGACGTGGTCTTGGAGGGCCGTGTGCTTCTCATGCTCGACGACGGGCCCCATCAGCTCGACGTGGGCGACGGCACGGTGCTCACCGGCATCGATCACCACTGGAAGACGGACGAGCAGGGCTGTCGGATGAGCGTGGTCGTCATCGCCACGCCTCCTCGCCCGGGGGACTCAGCCGAAGGCTGAGCAGCGCGTCCTCGCGAGACTCGGGGCGTTGCTCACGCTGTTCGCAGACCGTCGAGCACCAAGCTGATCCGAAGGTTGAGATTGTGCTCCAAGGAGGCCTCAGAGCTCTCTGACGCCCACCGCTCGAGTGCGTCCATCGTCATGCCTCCGAGCACGTCGCCGATCTCGTGAGCGTCGAAGTCGCCGCGGAGCTCACCTCGGGCCTGCGCCCCTCGAAGGATGTCGGTGAAGATGTCCTCGAAGAGCACCACCTCGCTCGAGGCCCGTGTGAACCCGATGGATCCCACGATCGCCGACCTGATGGTCAGTGCAGCGAGGCTTCGGGGCACCGCGTCCATGCGGCGGACGAGACCGTCGACGAAGGTGGTGAGCTGCTCGTCGAGATCCCCGGCGATGGGCGCGTGCTCAAGATCGGCGGCGACACCTTGCGCCGTGGCGTGCGTGAGCTCGACCAACAGCTGCTCTTTGGAGGAGAAGTGGAGATAGTAGGTCGTTCGCCCCACTCCAGCTTCTGAGCAGATCTCCTCGACCGTGGTGTTGTCGTAGCCCTTCTCGGACCAGAGCCGTTGCGCCGCTCGCACCAGCTTTCGTCGGGTGTCGATGGACCGCTCTTGGCGGAGCAAGGAACGTCGATACGGGTTCTCGGTCGCCATGCTCGGCTCTCACTCCCTCTTCTCGTCCCTCGCCGCCTCGACGTGGTCCCGACCGTGGAGCCACGTCGGTCCGACCAGCCTCGCCTAGACCCAGGTGGCTGGTCGAAACGTCATCGAGCTCGCCGACACGGCTCGGCCCTCATTGCCCTCGTCGAACATGGTCAGCTGCACGCCCACTCGACCTGTGCCGTCGACCGCCACCGACGCACTGCCATCGACTCGGAACGGGCCGACCTTGCCCCGAGCCAAGAACATCACGTGCGAGCTCTCGGCTTGGAGGTGCTCAGTCCCCGCTGCCGCGGCGGCCAGCTCAAACGCAGCCGTCTCCAAGAGGATCTCCTGGGGCCCGAGGTGCAGCGCGGCGTCAGGAGAGGCGATCTCCGCTCGAAGCTCGGGGATGATCCAGTGCCCGTCGTCTCGACGCTTCGCGCCGAACACCTTCCACAGCGGCGGAAGATCCGGCGAGTCTTCGATCTCCAAGATGGGATCATCGTCGAACTTCTGCAGTCCGTCGGGCACCTCTCCGATCGATGCCGCCTGGGCTTCGACGAGGGCGATGATGCGCCCGTGGTCGTCGGCGTCGACGATCCGAGCTCGCCCGAAGCTCATGGTGCGACCCTGCTTGAGCGAGACCTCGCCGAGCACCTCGATCCGCTTGACGTCTCTCGCGTCGTCGAGGATCTGCAGCGAGTGGATCACGGGATTGGGAACGGTCTGGAGATCCGAGCCGCCGCCACCGCCGGGGCACGTGATCGCCAAGGGCGCTGCCATGATCCCTCCCGCAGGGTTGCGCATGTCGGAGCGAAGCGTGACCGCCGCGTCGACGACGTTGTTCATGCTCGAGAACTGACGCCCGATGTAGCGGTAGCTGAGCAGTGCTCCCCACCGCTGACGCAGCTCGGCCCAGTACTCCTCGTCGTCTACCTCACGGATGTCTTGCAGCACAGCACCCCTCCGTTCACTCGATACCCCTCCTCGCTGACCCACGCATGCTGGCCGGGCTCGCACCCCCACCCTGGGCATTCCCGCTCAGGGCCGCCACCAGTTGTCAGCGCCGAGCCATCATGTTAGACATCTTTCTGAACACATGTTCAGAGATCTCGGGACGCGTGATCAGCGGGGGCGGGTCGCACCAGCGCGCTGGGCTCAAGGAGGGGTGTCATGGCAACAGCGAGCGAAGCACGGCCGTGGGCCCAGCAGCACCTCCGAGGGATCGCTGATTCGCTCATCACTCCCTTCAGCGGCCCTGACGGTGACGACATCGACGACGACGCACTCCGGGCGCTCGTTCGCTACTGCTTGGTCGATCTCGATCACGACGGGCTCTGGCTGGTGAGCGGCCTCGCCGAGTGGTGGGCGCTGACCCTCGAGGAGCGCAAGCACGTCGCCGAGATCACGGTCGACGAGGCCCGCACGGTCAAGCCGAGCGCGTTCTTGCAGCTCTGCACCATCGGGCTCTCGGCCAAGGACACCGTCGAGCTGACGCTGCACGCGCAGAGCATCGGCGCGGACATCGTCTATCTCCAGAACCCGGTGATGGAGGTCCACGGAGGACCGGGCATCCTCAGCTTCTTCAAGTACGTCGCCGAGCGGACCGACATCGCGCTCGGGATGTTCAACTCACCCTCCTCGGGCTATGAGCTCACCCCGGCCGAGGTCGTTCGCATCGCCGAGGAGATCCCCGCCATGGCGGCGATCAAAGACGCCTCGAGCAGCGCGGGCCATGGTGCTGCGGTGGCCAAGCTGGCGCAGGGCGCGCTCGTCGTCTGGGACGTCAGCTCGCCGATGATCACGTCGTACAACGCCGGCAACGTCGCTCGAGGACTCCAAGCGCCGTGCCTCATCGGTGCTGACGCGTACCTGAACGAGACCCCGTCGGACAAGCGCTTCACCAACTGGTTCAACCTCGTGCTCGAAGGCAAGCTCGACGAAGCGGTGGCTTACGTCGAGAGCGCAGACCTCGAGGGACCGGGTTCGCATGGTCTCACCTACACCCAGCTGCCTGAGCGACCTGGGTACTGGACCCACTGGGGCTCCGCCTTCAAGTACGAAGCGTCGCTCCTCGGTCTGGCTGTCGGGGACTATCCCTACTCGCGCCCCCCACAGCTCAGGCTCACCGACGAGCAGAAGGCCTCCATCAAAGACGCCTACGTCCGCTCTGGCTTGATCGAAGCCTGAACGCTCACTGACCGATCACTCAGACCAAGCAACTAGCAAAGGAGCACCCATGTCCCACAAGCTCGGCTTCCCGATCTTCGACGCAGACAACCACCTCTACGAGACGCGCGACGCGCTGACCAAGTACCTGCCGGCCAATCGCGCCGGGGCCATCGACTTCGTCGAGGTTCACGGTCGGACCAAGATCATGGTCAACGGCCAGGTGAGCAACTACATCCCCAACCCCACCTTCGATCGGGTGGGTCGCCCGGGCGCTCAGCAGGACTACTTCCGCAGCGGCAACCCCGAGGGCAAGTCCTACAAGGAGATCATCGGGCGAGGCATCGACTGCCCGCCGGCGTTCCGTGAGGCGGGTCCTCGCCTCGAGCTCATGGATGAGCAGGGCGTCGACTACGCCATGATGTACCCGACCCTGGCCAGCTTGGTCGAGGAGCGGATGAAGGACGATCCCGACCTCACCGCCGACGCCATCCACGCGCTCAACCAGTGGATGACCGAGGCGTGGCCCTTTGCCTTCGAGAGCCGGATCTTCTCGACGCCCGTGATCCCGATGGGGCTGGTCGACCGCGCCATCCAAGAGCTCGACTACGTCGTGGAGCATGGCGCGAAGTCGATCCTCATCCGGCCCGCGCCGGCCTGGGGCTATCGAGGACCGCGCTCGTTCGCCAGCCCGGAGTTCGACCCCTTCTGGGAGAAGGTCGAGCAAGCTGGCGTGCTCGTCGTCTTCCACGCCTCTGACAGCGGCTATGAGCGCTACTCGAACGAGTGGGCGGGCGGTCAGGGTGAGGCACTCGCCTTCGGCCAGCCGTCGCTGTTCAACCTGGTCATCGGCAGCGACTACCGCGCCATCCGCGACGCGTCAGCGGCGATGATCTGCCACGGCGCGCTCGGTCGCTTCCCGGGACTCAAGATCGCGCTGGTCGAGAACGGCAGCGGGTGGGTACCCCACTTCTTGGAGCAGATGGATCACGCCTACGAGAAGGTCCCCCAGCTCTATCCCGAGCTGCCCTCCTCGACCTTCAAGCGCCACTTCTGGATGCACCCGTTCCACGAGGAAGACCCGCGCGACCTGGTCAAGCTGCTCGGCGCAGACCACCTGATCTTCGGCTCGGACTTCCCGCACATCGAGGGCTTGGCCGACCCGGTCGCCTGGGCCGACGAGCTCGCCGGCCTGCCTGAGGACGAGATCAGCAAGATCATGGGAGGCAACATGATCGAGCTCCTCGGGGTAGGGGCATGAAGCACACCACTGGCCTCGGAGACCTCTCGCGCGACGAGCTGCTGGCCGCGGCGTACGAGTACATGCTCAGCGGCTTGATCATGGTCAAGACCGTCACGCCGCTGCTGATCTTGAACGCCGCCATCACGCCCGAGCAGATGACGGACCTGAGCATCCAGCAGTGGATGGGAGCGAGCCCGGTCTACACCGGGCGCATGCGCAGCCTCATGGGCATCGAGGGCGACGACGTCCCCGCGATCATGAAGGCCCTCCAGCTCGACGTGGGCTTCGTTCACCAGTACATGGACGTGCGCTACCTCGTCCAAGACGCCACCCACGGTGAGTTCTGGCTTCCCCACTGCGGCGCGCTGCTCGACGTGGAGCCGTTTGGTGAGGAGCAGGTCTTCAACATGTGCCACACCATCGAAGACCCCACCTTCGACGCCACGGCGCTGGCCACGAACCCTCGAGCCCGGATCCGACCGCTCCACCGCCCGCCCCGGATACCGGTCGGTCGCGTGCCCCACTGCCGTTGGACCCTCATCATCGACGAGGCCAACGAACCGGTCGGACCCATCCCTCGCACCGGCCAGGTCCGGCTGCTGGCGCTGGCTGCCGTCCCCAACGATCGGATCGGCGATCGCCGCGACGGGATCGACGACTACGCAGGCTCGTTCAACCCTGACTTCAAGCTCGGCAGCCTCAGCTCCGCAGCGCTGCAGGCCGTGGCCCACGAGTTCGGTGTCCAGACCCATCTGCTCGTGGCCTCGAACGAGCTCGCCTTGAACGACCTGTCGAGTGACCCAGCGCTCGCCCGAGAGCTCCAAGACGAAGGATGGCTGGCGACCTCGTGGATCCTGGCCGAGCGCCTCGGACGAGCGCTCGAGCTCGGCGTCGGCATCGAGGCAGTCGGCAACGCCCTCGCCCTCACCCCGATGATCCCTCCTGGCATCGACCGAGAGATCTCGACCGAGCAGAACACCCTCACCTGCGTGTTCAGCTCCTCTCAGGAGGGCCTGCTCACCGAGGCGCATCCTGGTTGGGCGGGCTCGCTTGCCCGGGGTGTGACCAAGGGCATCGAGGGAACGGCACGAGGTCTGGGGATGGAGCCGACGTCGATCTCGGTCGAGACCGCGCCGAACACCGTCACCATCCAGATGGAGCTCGAGCCCAGTCCGACCGAAGCAACGGAGCCGGACTCAGTCGCCTTGAGCCGCATCGGTCTCACCGCTGATTGGACGTTCGAGCTCGTCTGAGGCGAGCGCTCGCGAGAGCCTCCACCCACAGTGTGTTCGTTCGCCAGCTCGCTCCTCGTCCAGCGAGCCCCGTGCCAGGTCTGGGATCGGCGTTTCCGACGCTCTAGGGTTGTGTCCAGCCCGATGATGAACCTCCCGCTCAACAGCTGGTTGCTCTTCGACAACGCGGCTACGCACGCGGCCCATGCCGAGCTGGTGTCGCGTCGACCAGACGGCACGATCGAGCGCCACACCTACGCGGAGTTCTCGCGACGCACCCATCAGCTGATGGGTGCGCTCGACCACCTTGGGATACCACCAGGGGCCACAGTGGCCACCTTGGCCTGGAACAGCGCCATCCACCTCGAGGCCTACTTCGCCGTGCCGTGCTCAGGGCGGGTGCTGCACACCTTGAACCTCCGGCTCTCCCCCGAGGAGCTGGCCTTCATCATCGAAGACGCCGGCGACGTCTGCGTCCTCGTTGACCACGATCTGCTCGCCCTGCTCGAAGCCGCGCTCGAGCACGTCACCACCGAGCCACAGGTCATCGTGCTCTCTGACGAGGTGCCGGACACCGCGCTCGACGGCGTGCTCGCCTACGAGCCTTTGATCGCGCAGATGCCGACCACGTATCCCCGGCTCGAGATCGACGAGCAGGCGCCGATGGGGCTCTGCTACACCTCGGGCACCACAGGACGGCCGAAAGGGGTCGTCTACACCCATCGCTCCACCTTCCTCCATGCCTTGGCGGTCACCTCGCACGCTGCGATGTCCATCGGACCAGGCGACTGCGTGCTGCCTCAGGTGCCGATGTTCCACGCCAACGCCTGGGGCATGCCCTATGCGGCGACCTCGGTCGGCGCCAAGCAGGTGTTCTTCGCCGGAGCGCTCGAGGCCTCGTCGTTCATCGACCTGCTCGCCACCGAGCACGTCACCGTGACCGCCGCCGTGCCCACCGTCTGGATCGCCCTGGCCGATGAGCTGTCACGTCGAGGTGAGCCGCTCAGCGATCTGCGCCACATCGTCTGCGGCGGCGCACAGCCTCCGGGCTCGCTGATCGAGCGCTACGCCAGCGAGTTCGACATCCCCATCATCCAGGCCTGGGGACTCACCGAGACCTCGCCGCTGGCCTCGATGGCCTGGCCCCAGCACCGCATGCGGACCTGGAGCCCTGAGGAGATCTTCGAGCGAGCGCGCACGCAGGCGGGGCTCCCTCTGCCCGGCGTCGAGGTCTCGATCCGAGATGACCAAGGCCACGAGCTCCCCGCTGACGGCGAGTCCATGGGTGACCTCTGCGTGCGCGGGCCCTGGATCATCGACCACTACCTGCACCACGAGGGCCAAGACGCGTTCACCGAGGACGGCTGGTTCAGGACCGGAGACGTCGCGGTGGCGAGCGACGATGGCTACTTCGTGATCACCGATCGAACGAAGGATCTGATCAAGTCCGGCGGCGAGTGGATCTCCTCGGTCGACATGGAAGCGGGCGTGATGGAGCTCGACGGCGTCATCGAAGCGGCCGTCATCGCCGTCCCCGACCCGAAGTGGCAAGAGCGACCTCTGGTCTGCGTCGTCACCGCTCCTGGCACCGTGCTGGACGCCCAGATGGTGCGCACGCACCTGGTGGAGAAGGGCTTTGCCACTTGGCAGCTCCCCGAGCGCGTCGAGGTGATCGATGAGGTGCCGAAGACGAGCGTCGGCAAGTTCGACAAGAAGGCGCTTCGCTCGCGCTTCGCCTGAGCGCGCGCTCCTCGACCTTGCGCTCCGCACGCCAGAACGGCAAGGTGAGCACCGACGAGCGCGAGACACCGGGGAGGAGCCACGCTATGAACGTTCGTGAGATCACCATCGCGGCGCAGGACAACGTGATCACCGTGGTCGAGTCGACCCAGACGTGGGTCCTCGATGCCGTGGCCACCACCTCATCGACCTTCGACACCTACCGGCCCGAGGCGCCTCACCTCGCGATCTTCGAGCAGCTCCCGAGCCCGACCGAGGTGATCGATCTCAGCTTCTCGTTCCTTGGACGACTACTCGATGCCCAGCACGCCTTCCTCACGCGCTTGGTCGAGACCTGGACGCCGCCAGCCTCGCCCGAGAGGCCGACGAGCCCTGAGCCACCTGCCGCGTGAGCACGTCGGCGAGGCGCTTCGCGGCGAGCTCCCTCGATCGAGGCTCATCGTTCCGGCTCATCTGCCCGAAGTCGGGCTCGAACCCGGAATCTGTCGCCGAGCCTCAGTGGTAACTTGGGCTCGAGACCCGAGTGCGGGCCTGAGGCCGTCGCCTTCGATCCGTGCCTGACGCCAAGGAGCGCGACGTGAGCGATGCCGTCCTCACCATCAACAGTCGCAACTACGGCGCGTGGTCGCTGCGTGGGTGGCTGCTCTGCCGCTTCTCAGGCATCGACTTCTCGGTCGAGACCGTCGAGAGCTCCGACGAAGGCGCTCGCTCCGAGCTGCTCTTGCTCTCTCCCTCGCTGCTCGTCCCGCGCCTTCGTCACGGTGACGTCACCGTGTGGAGCACCATGGCGATCGCTGAGTACCTCTGCGAGATCGCTCCAGAGCGATCCCTGCTGCCCGGAGGCACCGTCGATCGGGCGCTGTGTCGCTCCATCTCCGGAGAGATGCACTCGGGCTTCTCGAACCTTCGCTCGGCGCTGCCCATGAACCTGAAGGCTCACTACGAGGACTACCCGATCTGGTCAGGGCCCCAGGCGGACCTCGATCGCATCGAGTCGATCTGGACCGAGCGCCTCAGCGTCTCAGGTGGCCCGTTCCTCTTTGGCAGCGACTTCACCGTCGCCGACGCGATGTTCGCTCCTGTGTGCACTCGAGTGAAGACCTACTCGGTCAAGCTCGGTGCAGATGCTGCTGACTACGTCGAGACGATCGTCGGCCTGCCTGAGATGCGCGAGTGGGCTGCGCTGGCAGCCGAGGAATCTGACGAGCTCGAAGAGCTCGACATGGAGTTCTAGCCAGCTCGCTCAGTCGTTGGAAGCGATGAAGTCGCGCACCACCGGGTAGATCTGCGTGGACCACTTCGAACCGCTGAACACGCCGTAGTGCCCCACCCCGGGCTGGAGCAGGTGCTTCTTCTTGGTGGCCTTGATGCCCGTGCACAACGACTGGGCCGCCATCGTCTGGCCTACGCCGCAGATGTCGTCGTTGGCCCCCTCCACGGTGAGCAGCCCAGGCTTGCGAATCGAGCCGGGGTTGACCGCTCGGCCACGCCACGAGAACTCGCCCTGGGCCAGCAGCTCTCGCTGGAAGACGCGGTCGATGGTCTCGAGGTAGAAGTCGGCGGCGATGTCAAGCACCGCGAAGTACTCGTCGTAGAAGTCCATGGTCACCTGGGCGTCATCGAGATCGCCCCGGACCAGATCGTTGTAGAGCGTCATGTGCTTGCGAACGTGGTTCTTCAGGTTCATCGACACGAAGGCCGAGACCTGGAGGAAGCCCGGATAGACACGGCGACCCGCGCCCTCGTAGCGGAAGGGCACGGTAGCGATGACGTTCTGCTCGAACCAGCTGAGCGGCTTCGAGTGAGCGAGGTCGTTGACCTTGGTGGGGTTGACCCGTGTGTCGACCGGCCCGGCCATGAGCACGATGCTCTTCGGCTGGGCCGGGTGCTTGTCCTCCGCCATGATCGACGCGGCCGCCAGGGTCGCGGGACACGGCTGGCAGACCGCCATGAGGTGGGTCCCGGAACCGATCTCCTCTAGGAACATCATGATCTGGCCGATGTAGTCATCCAAGCCGAAGGAGCCATGGCTGACGGCCACGTCTCGAGCGTTGCGCCAGTTGGTGACGTAGACGTCGTGATCAACGAGCAGCGAGCGGACGGTGGAGCGGAGCAAGGTCGAGAAGTGCCCGGCGAGCGCAGAGACGAGCAGGACCTTCGGTTGGGGAACGGCCGTCTCCTTCACGAAGTGCGTCAGGGTCGAGAACGGCGTCGAGACCGCAGTCTCCTCGTGGACCGGCACCAGCTTTCGACCGATCCTGACCGAGTCGATGCCGAAGGGCGGCTGCTCGTGGATGAGCTGTGCCCGACTGATCATCTCGTTGCCCGCCGTGATCCGTCGGGCGATCGGGTTGTTCGTCCACGACGCGGGCAGCTCGCCGATCGAGTAGTTCGCCAAGCTGGCCAAAGCGCGAGCAGGAGCCGTGAGGTCCCGCTGCGCTTGATAGGTCTCGTAGAGCATCATCCGCCACCCGCCTGGAACGTCACCGAAGCCAGCGCGGATCGTGAATCCAGCCGCTCGGCGAACTCGCTCACCGTAGTCGGTCCGTTTGGCTTCCTCCGCGGTCTTGAGCGCTGCCCTCGTCTGCCCCGAGCGATCCTCTGAACCGACGCGGCGGTCTCGCTCACGACGTGGAGCCCACAGCAGCGACGTCATCGTGGGCTGCCAAGAACCCGCCGGCCACCGTGGCCAGGGCTTCGGAGCAGCTCTCGGCCTGGAGGTCATGGCCGGCGTCGATCACGGTAGCTCGAGCTCGAGGGATCCGATCGGTCAGCACCCTGGCGTTCATCGCCGGCACCAGCCGATCGCGACTGCCGCTGACCACCAGCGTCGACTGGCTCAGCGAGCCCAGGAACGGGATGCTGGTCCAGCACGAGTAGGCGAACGATCGGTAGAGCGCAGCGATCGGCTCCGTCACCAGCTCGGTCACGCCGCTCGTCCTCGACGGCTTGAACAGTGCGCTGAGCAACCCGCGCACCCCGACGTCAGAGCCCAGTCCGCAGCTGGTGGCGGCCAGGATCAACGAGCTGACTCGATCGGGGAAGCGGTGGGCCAGCTCTTGGGCGACCGCGCCGCCGTGGGAGTAGCCGAAGACGTCCGCGACCTCGACGTCGAGGACGTCGAGGATCTGGGTGGCCATCTCGGCCAGCGCCTTGATCGACAGCGGGAAGAGTCGCAGGGGGCTCGAGCCGATGCCGGGAGGATCGAAGCGGATCACCGTGCGGTCTCCCAGCGCCTCGACGAGCGGATCCCAACCCTCGAGTGGACCGGTCAGTCCGCTCACGATCAAGAGGGGCCGACCGGTGGACGCCTGGATCGAGGCGCACGTGGATCGAGGCGCCGTCGATCTCGAGGATCTCATCGAGGGTCGGCTCGAGGCCTGCGCCGCTCATGATTGGGTGTGCACGTAGCGGCCAGGTGCGGGCTCCAGAGGAGCGAAGGCGTCACTGCCGAGCTTGGTCGGCGCCGGTTTGCACGGACCGCCCTGGAGCGCGATCCACGTGGTCCAGCTCTCCCACCAGGTCCCGTCGTGGCGGACCGCGCGGGCTCGCCAGAGATCAGGGTCGTCGGGAAGGTCGCCGTCGACGATCCAGTGACGGCACTTCGGGTTCGGCGGGTTGACGATCCCCGCGATGTGTCCCGAGTTCGAGAGCACGAAGGTCGCCGGTCCTCCGAGCACCTTGGTCGTCTTGTACGCCGACTTCCAGGGGACGATGTGGTCATCGACCGCTGAGAGCACGAAGATCGGCGTGTCGACCTTCTTCGGATCGAGCTTCTCGCCGTTGAAGCTGAACTCACCGCGCGAGAACTCGTTGTGCACGAAGCACGAGCGCAGGTAGCGAGCGTGCATCTTGGCCGGCATGCGGGTGCCGTCCTTGTTCCACACCAGCAGGTCGAAGGCCGGGGGCTTCTTGCCCTGGAGCCAGTTGTTGCCGATGTACTGGAACACGAGATCCGGAGCGCGGAGCGCGTCAAAGGTGTGAGCCATCTTGTCGGCGTCGAGGTAGCCGTCCTTCATCATCTTGCGCTCGAGCCCCGCGACCGTCGCCTCGTCGACGAAGACCCCCAAGGTGCCGGGGATCGAGAAGTCGGTGTGGGTGTTGAGGAAGGTGGAGGACTTGATGGAGCTGTCTCCGTCGAGCGCGTTCTTGGCCATCCCGATGGCGGTCAAGGTGCCGCCGAGGCAGACCGAGATGGTGTTGACCTGCTCGGCACCGGTGATCGCCTTGACCACTCGCACCGCATCAGCCGGGCCTTGGAGCCAGTAGTCCTCGAAGCTGAGGTCTCTGAGCGACTCATCGGGGTTCCGATAGCTGATGGCGAAGCAGGTCTGGCCATGTTGGACGGCCCACTCGATCAGGCTCTTGCCCGGCGCGAGATCCGAGATGTAGTACTTGTTGATCCACGCCGGACAGAACAGGAGCGGCGTCTCGTGGACGTCGGGAGTCTGGGGTTGGTACTGGATCAGCTCGATGAGATCGGATCGATAGACCACCTGACCCGGGGTCATCGCCATGTTGACGCCCACCTCGAAGTCCGCCACGTCGACCTGCGTGGGCCAGCCACGGTTGTGCCGCACGTCGTCGACCATGTTGCCGAGCCCTCGAACCACGCTCTTGCCGCCGGTGTTGAAGGCCTCACGGATCGCTTGGGGATTGCCCACGAGCGTGTTGGTCGGCGAGAGCGCGTCGAGCAGGAAGTTGGCTCCGAACCGAGCCTTGGCGGCTCGCTTCTGCTCAAGGCTGGCGAGATCGAGCAGCTCGGAGGCCATCTTGCGGCCGAGCAGGTAGCTCTGGGCCATCAGGTAGTAGGCAGAGTTCTCGGTGAAGGCAGGGTCGGTGAAGCGCTTGTCGTTCGGAGCGGGGGTGACGGGTCCGATCACCTCACGACCGAACTGGCGCTCGACCGAGGCCCCGAGCGCTGCGGCGAAGCCGATCGACCAGCGAGTCCCTGCCGACAGCACGCCGAGCGGGTTCTTGAGCAGCGAGGGACCGACGCCCAGCAAGGCCCGACCGAACGACACCGGGTCGACGCTGTTCAGCGGCCCCTCAGCGGCGCCAAGCCCCTCACTGATCGGATCCAGCACGTCACTCACCTCCGCGAGTCTCCCCCGCTCCGCACATTAGGCGACTGCCTTCGCTCCACAAAGAGGACGCTCAGAAAGGAGCACCTAGGCGGAGCCCTCGTTGGCCTCGAGATAGCTGCGATAGACCGCCAGCAGGGCGACGCGCTGATGCTCGGTCAGGCGAGGATCAGTCCGGATCGCTCGGTCGGTGGCCTCGAGGTCCTCGCCGGACTCGTCCTTGGTGCGCAGCCCCGCGTTGGCGAGCAGGGTCTCGGTCGAGACGTCGAGCGCGTCAGCGATGGACCGAAGCACGTGGAGCGAGGGCTGGTGCAGGCCGCGCTCGACTTGGCTGAGATACGGGTTGGAGACCTCGGTCAGCGCCGAGAGCTGGCGAAGCGAGAGGTTCGCCAGCTGGCGCTGAGCGCGGATGAAGCTCCCAAGAGGGTTCTCAGGAGCTTCATCCTGCGCGTCGTCAGCGTGGTCGTCGCGGCCCGTGGTCGGGCCGGACAGGGTTGTGTCCCTAGGCCTTGACGGCGAAGAGCTTCGTCAGCTCGAGGGCGAAGTCGCGCTGGACGCTCAAGAGCTCAGCAGCGAAGTCGAAGGTGAACTTGGTGGCGGCCTCAGGGCTCATCATGCCGGGCATGGCAGGCAGGTCAGGCATGGGGATCGACGAGGTCGTCTTGGCGATCGACTGAGCGGTGTCCAGCGTGAACTTCTGGCTCTGTGCGACGGCGTCGAGGATCGAGCTCTTGACGGTCTCGGCGATCTCAGGGATCTCGGTGGTGGGCTTGGTGGCAGTAGCCATGTTGTGCTCCTTCGTGGATGGGGGGGAACCAGGCGTTTCCGGCGCCGAGATCAGGATACCGCTTGGGCGCTAAGTATGTCAAGCGGCTAGCGAAGCAGCGCGATCGCCCGGGAGATGACGAAGGCGACGCCAGCCGCGCCGAGCACCCGTCGCCAAGGGTTCACCCCTCGCACGAGCTCGTCGATCGCCCACCAACCGAGGCCGACGGTCCCGAGGGCGCCGATCAGCTTCTCGGCGCCAGCGTGGCCAGAGAGCGCCCAACCCAGCGGGATGCTGACCAAGAAGATGGTCAACGGCAGGTTGGGCCGTTGGGCGATCGTGATCTGGTTCGTCTCGCGACTGCGAAATGCCCAGTCGAGCGAGGCCCTCACTCGCTTCGACGACGCCACCAGCTCAGCTGACGCGAGCGGGGAGGTTGAAGCGCACGCGGATGGCGTCTTGGACCTCATCGATCGAGCTGGTGGCGTCGATGGTGGCCACGAACTCCTTGCGCTCGAAGATCTCGATGAGCGGCTTCGTCTCCTCGTGGTAATCCGCCAAGCGAAGCGCCAACGCCTCTTCGTTGTCGTCAGCGCGAGCAACGAGCTCGCCACCGCAGACGTCGCAGGTGTCGACCAGCGCGGGACGGTGAGCCAAGAGGTTGTAGTCGAGTCCGCAACGAGAGCACAGACGGCGGCTCAGCACCCGGCGCACCACCTCGTCATCAGGCAGGTAGAGGTTGATGACGCCGTCGATGTCATAGCCCTCAAGGAAGAACTCGGCCTGCCGAGCGTTGCGAGGGAACCCGTCGATCACGAAGCCGTAGTTCCAGTCGTGCGCCGCCAAGCAGTCTCGCACCACAGCTTCGACCAGCTCGTCGTCGACCAGCTTGCCCGCGGCCATCGTGCGCTTGACCTGCGCACCGAGCTTCGTGTGGTGCTGGACGTTCCAGCGGAAGATGTCGCCGACGCTGAAGTGCTCGAGCTCGAGGTCCTCGGCCAGCAGCTTGGCCTGGGTCCCCTTCCCGCTCCCCTGGATGCCCATGATGATGAACTTGCGCATCGAGCTATCCCCCCGTGCTCGCCAGCGAGCGCTGCCAGCTCACTTCACGACGTAGCGAGCAGGCACCCAGGTCTGGCTGTCGATGGGAGGGCGCTCGTAGGACCGCTGCTGGCGCTCTGGGAGCTCGACCGCCTCGTGGGGAACCGCCTCGTAGGGGACCGTGTCGAGCAGGTGGCTGATGACGTTGAGCCGTGCCGCCTTCTTGTTGTCGGCGTCGACCACGTGCCACGGCGCCTCTTTGATGTCCGTGTAGGCGAAGGTCTCGTCCTTCGCCTCGGCGTAGTCGACCCAGCGGGCCCGGGCCTCGAGGTCCATGGGACTGAGCTTCCATCGCTTGCCGGGGTTGTTGATGCGCTCAGTGAACCGGCGCTCCTGCTCCTCATCGCTGAGTGACAGCCAGTACTTGACGACGATGATCCCTGAGCGAACCAAGGCCCGCTCGATCTGGGGGCAGGTTCGGAAGAACTCGGCGTGCTCCTCTTCGGAGCAGAAGCCCATGACCTTCTCGACGCCACCGCGGTTGTACCAGCTGCGATCGAAGAGGACCATCTCCCCGGCCGCGGGCAGGTGCGCGATGTAGCGCTGGAAGTACCACTGGCTGCGCTCGCGCTCGGTCGGCGTCCCGAGGGCGACCACCTTGGCGTAGCGAGCGTTCAGCCGCTCGAGGATTCGCTTGATGGTGCCGCCCTTGCCCGCCGTGTCGCGTCCCTCGAAGATGACCAGCACTCGGAGGCCCTCGTGGACGATCCACTCCTGCATCTGGACGAGCTCCGTCTGGAGACGAGCGAGCTCCTTCTCATAGGCAGCCTTGGTCAGCACCTCTTGCTCGGTGGCGGGGAGCACGCCCTTCGCTGAGCGCTTCTTCGACGTCGCCGTTCCGTTGAGGCCAGCTTCACTCGTGTCCGTCGCAGGTTTTCCCATGCTGGCCAAGCGTAACGTTCGGTCCTCGCAGAAAGATTTCTGGCAGATGAACTCCGAGCCCGCCGGTTCCCGGGCCCTCGAGCCCCAGGCGGGATCGATCCAGCCACGCGGCTGGTTGGCTAGATGTACATCCCGCCGTTCACGCCGATGACCTGGCCCGTGATGTAGCTGCCGCCCTCCGAGCAGAGGAACGAGCACGCGGCGGCGATGTCGGCCGGCGTGCCGGCCCGACCCAGGGGGACCATCGGGCCGACGACGTCGACGCCGGGGAAGTCGCCGGTCGCCTCAGCCCCGCGAGCCATGGGTGTGTCGACCAGGCTCGGCGGGATGGTGTTGACCGTGATCCCGTGACGAGCCAGCTCGACCGCCAGTGACTTGGTCAAGGAGATGACACCGCCCTTCGACGCCGCGTAGTGGGCCATGTTGGGGGCACCCGATTGAGCGCTCGACGACGAGATGGTCACGATCCGGCCCCAGCCGCTCGCCATCATGTCGGCCAGCCCCGCTTGGATGCAGTTGAACGTGCCGGTGAGGTTGATGGCGATGATCCTGTTCCACAGCTCCATCGAGATCTCCCAGACGTTGTCGAAGGACTCGACGCCAGCGCTGGTCACGACGATCTCGATCGGACCCAGGTCCTCTCGGATCTGGGCGTAGGCGTCATCGACCGAACCACGCTCGGCCACGTCGACCTCGAGGGCCAAGAAGCCCTCGCCCTTGCCCATCAGCTCCGCGCTGGCTGCTTCGATGGCGTCGCCGTCGTAGTCGAGGATCGCCACCTGGTAGCCATCGTCGAGGAACTGACGGGCAACACCGAGCCCGATGCCCGACGCACCGCCGGTGACCACCGCGACCCGGCTCACTTGGACTCCTCGAAGGGCGTGAACTCGAGGTGCAGGGCGTTGAGCCCTCGTAAGATCCAGGTGTTCTCATAGACGAAGTGGGGATCATCGGGCGTGCCGTGGTGCTCGGTCGAGAGCCGGATGTCACGGGTCCTGGCCAAGATCCGCTCGATGCTCATGCGACCCTCGACCCGGGCCAGCGGGCCGCCGGGGCAGGAGTGGACGCCTCGACCAAAGGCGATGTGCGCCTGGCTCGGGCGGTCCAGCCGGAACTCGGCGGGGTTCTCGAACTCGCGAGGATCTCTGTTGGCAGCGCCGTTGAGGAGCATCACGGGCGTCCCCGCCTTGATGTCGACGCCCCCGACGCTCACGTTGCGCCGAGCGAGGCGGAAGTCCGTCTTGACCGGGCTCTCCAGGCGCAGCGTCTCTTCTAGGAAGGTGGGGATGAGCTCTGGTCGCTCTCGGAGCAGGTCCTGGTACTCGGGCTGCTCGGCCATGATCCTGAACGAGGCGCCGAGCAGGCGGGCGGTCGTCTCCTGGCCGGCAGCGAAGAGGAACGTGGCGCTGCGGACCACCGACTCGACTTCGGGGATCGAGCCGTCGGGATAGGTGGCCAGCGCGAGATCGGTCAGGACGTCCTTGCGGGGGTTCTTGCGCCGGTCCTCGATGTACGCGGCGAAGTACTCGTCGCACCAGCCCAGCGCGTTGAGCTCCTCGCCCATCGCGCCCTCGCTGCCGACCTTGCCGGGCGTGGCGCTCAGACCGAAGCCCTCGCGGAAGCGCTGATGGTCCTCTTCGGGCACGCCCAAGAGGTCAGCGACGACCAGCATGGCGAAGGGCTGGCTGTACTCACGGATGAACTCGCACTTGCCGTTGGCCAGGAACTCATCGAGCTGGCGGTCGGTCGCGGTCCAGATGAAGGCCTCGTTCTCCTTGAGACGCTTGGGCGTGATCAGGCGCATCAAGAGCGCCCGCTCCTTGGTGTGCATGGGCGGGTCCATCGTGACCATGTGCTCGTTCATCGGCAGCGTGTCGCGATAGGTGTCGATGATCTCGCTCACGTCGTCGCCCTCCAGGGGGACCGGGAAGGTGGCGTAGGGACCGATCACCGAGTTGCACGACGAGAAGGTGACCGGGTCGCGGTAGACCTCAGTGGCCTCGACGTACCCGGAGACGGCCACGACCCCCAGATGCGGGCAGCTCCAGGACGGGCCCCTCGGAGCGGAGCTCATCGAGGTAGGTGAAGGGATCTTCGATGAGTGACTCATCGCTGAAGTAGTCGATCTCGTGGATGCTGCTCATGGGACCCCCTGGGCCGGTGCTCGCGCCTCGACGACGCACTTGTGCAGTCGCACAAATTGCCTCTGCGTTTCTAACATCTTCGACCTTCTGTGACAAGGTGGGGCCGTGTCTGGATCAGCTCATGACGAGGGCTCGGGCCCCGACGCCACCTCGCGGACGCGGTCTGCTCGATGCCGCCGAGGCGCTCCTCGTCGAGGAGGGCTATGCCTCGGTCACCTCGCGTCGTGTGGGTGCCAAGGCTGGTCTCAAGCCACAGCTCGTGCACTACTACTTCGAGTCCATGGACGAGCTGTTCTTAGAGGTGTTCCGTCGCCGGGCCGAGGCTGATCTCGCTCGCTTCGAAGAGTCGGTCAAGCGAGACGGCTCCCTCGAATCGCTGTGGCAGCTGAACACCGACCTGCGATCGGCGACGTTCTCCATCGAATACGCGGCGCTTGCCAACCACCGAAAGGCCATTCGGGCCGAGATCGCTCGCTACGCGGAGCGCTTCCGCTCCGCGCAGCTCGAGGCCTTCAGCGCTGCGCTTAGCGCCCATGGCATCAGTCCCGAGCAGCTGCCTCCCATCGTCGCGCTGGTGATGATGACCGGCGTCGCTCAGATCTTGGCCCTCGAGGAGGGTCTTGAGTTCACCACCGGCCACGACGAGACCATCGCCTTCTTCACGAAGCGCATCGCCGAGCTCTGAGGCCCTCTCGCAGTGCCTCCGAGGAAGAGCAGAGCGAGCCCTCGTGGTTCGCTCCGCTGCACTCCGGGTACCAGACCTACGCTTCGAGCTGAGCGCTGACGAGCACGAGAGAGGCCACCATGGCAACACAAGCGGACATCATCGTGGTGGGCATGGGCCCCGGAGGCGAGGACGTGGCCGGGAGGCTCGCCGAGGCGGGTCTCAACGTCATCGGCGTCGAGGCAGAGCTCGTGGGAGGCGAATGCCCCTACTGGGGCTGCATCCCCTCCAAGATGATCATCAGGGCTGCGAACCTCCTGGAGGAGGGCCGCCGAATCCCGGGCATGGCAGGCGCCTCGAGCGTGCAGCCCGACTGGGCCCCGGTAGCCACACGCATCCGCCAGGAAGCCACCGACACCTGGGACGACACGGTGGCGGTCGAGCGCTTCGAGAGCAAGGGCGGCACGCTCGTGCGAGGTCGCGCTCGTCTCGACGGTCCCGGGCGCGTCGTGGTCGGCGACCACGAGCTGGTGGCGACAAGAGGCATCGTGCTGAACACAGGCGCGCATGCCTTCATCCCACCGATCGACGGCTTGCAGGACACGCCCTTTTGGACCAATCGCGAGGCGATCGCCTGCGAGGAGGCTCCCGCGTCCCTCGTCGTCTTGGGCGGGGGTGCGATCGGCGTCGAGCTCGCCCAGGCGTTCAGCCGCTTCGGCACCAAGGTCACGGTGCTCGAAGCCGCGGGCTCGCTGGTCGCGGCTGAAGAACCAGAAGCGGGTGTGACCCTGCGCGCCGTGTTCGAAGCCCAGGGCATCACCGTGCTCACGGACACCTCAGCCACCGCGGTGCACCACGACGGGGCGGCGTTCACGCTCGAGCTGAGCACCGGCGACACGCTGTCCGCCCAGCACCTGTTGGTCGCTGTCGGGCGCCACGTCGACCTCGCCGCGCTCGGGGTGGCCTCCGTCGGCCTCGACCCAGACGGCCGGGCGCTCGAGGTCGACGACCATCTCCGGGTGGTGGGTGCCGAGAAGCTCTGGGGCGTCGGCGACGTGACCGGCAGGGGTGCGTTCACGCACATGTCGATGTACCAGGCGGACATCGTGATCAACGACGTCTTGGGCAACGACGTCGTGCCCGCGGACTACCGCGCCGTGCCTCGGGTGACCTTCACCGATCCTGAGATCGGCTCGGTGGGACTCTCAGAGCGCCAAGCTCGAGACCAGGGGATGCGCGTGCGCACCGGGAGCACCACGGTCAGCTCGTCGGCGCGGGGCTGGATCCACAAGGTCGGCAACGAGGGGTTCATCAAGGTCGTCGAAGACGCCGATCGAGGGGTGCTCGTCGGGGCCACCTCGATGGGACCGTGGGGAGGCGAGGTGCTCGGCTTCTTGGTCCTCGCCATCCAAGCTGAGGTGCCTACGACGACCTTGGCGCACATGATCTACGCCTATCCCACCTTCCACCGTGGGATCGAGACCGCCGTGAAGGACCTGAGCGCCTGATGAGGAGGGCCGTCAGCCCTTGAGCATCTCGACAAAGCCCTGATAGCCGCCACCGTCGACCAGCACGTCGATGCCTGAGATGAACGAGGCTTGGCTCGAGAGCAGGAAGGCGACCACGGCGGCGACCTCCTCTGACTGGCCCAGCCGACCGAGCGGCGTCTTCTCCAACATCAAGGCCATGACGGGCTGTTGCTCGAACTCTTGGCGGCCCATGGGCGTGTCGATGAGGCCCGGGGCCACAGAGTTCACTCGCCCGCCGCGCGCACCCCCAGGTCACCGACGCCCGACCGACGGCGGCGATCACACCTCGCTTTGCCCAGCTGTAGGCCAGTCCGCTGTCGTCGAAGCGCGTGGCCGCCTCATCGAGGAAGCCCGGCACCAGCGGATCGGAGACGAAGTCCTGGAGCTCGGGGTCAATCCCGGCCAGGGCAATCTGATACGCGGCGCTCGACGAGAAGCACACACCGGCCGAGCCGTCTTCCACCAGGGGCTCGAAGGCCTTGAGCAAGAGCGCCGTGCCCACGAGGTCCACCTCCATCACGCGGCGCGGATCGGCCATCGTGGGCGAGATGCCTGCTGCGTGGACAAGGCCGCGCAACGAGCCGAGCCCCGTGACCTTCTCGACCAGCGAGGCGATCGCTGCGGGGTCGGAGACGTCACAGGCGATGCCCTCTGTGCCCTCGATGCCAGGCGCGTCGAGGTCCACGGTCACCAGGTGATCCGCTGATCCTCGGAGCAGCTCGACACACGCGCGGCCCATCCCGCTCGACGCTCCCGTGATCACCGTGACTGACATGGCTGGCCCCCTCTCGCACGCCGATCGACGCGCTCGGTGGCAGACTGCCACACCCGCCACCGTCGGCGCCCGCACGAGGCCGCCAGTCTGGCGGCTCGGAGGCCTAAGAGGTGAAGACGGGCAGGCTCTCCCAACCCCGGACGGTCGTGGTCCTCGCCTGGACGGCGTGCTCCCAGTCGACCTCCCACGAGGGGAAGCGCTTGAGCACCTCTTCGAGCGCGACCCGCCCTTCCATCCTGGCCAGGTGCGTGCCCAGGCAGAAGTGGATGCCGTAGCCGAAGGTCAGGTTCCGGCCACCCGATCGATGGATGTCGAAGGTGTCGCCGTCGTCGAACTTGCGGTCATCTCGGTTCGCCGACGCGTTGAGCAGCACCATGACGCTCCCCTGGGGGACCGTCTGGCCGTAGAGCTCGACGTCCTTCATCACGTAGCGAGCTTGGATGGGCGACGGCGGTTCGAAGCGCAAGATCTCCTCGATGGCGCTTGGGATGAGCTCAGGGTTCTCGACGAGCTCCTGGCGCTGCTCGGGGTGGTCGGCCAGCACCTTGCCCGTCCAGCCGATCAGACGCCCGGTCGTCTCGTTGCCCGCTGCCGCCAGCAGGCCGACGTAGGCAAGGACCTCGTCACGCCGAAGCGTTCGCGTGACGCCCTCCTCATCGGTGAACTCGGCTTGGAGCAGGTCGGTCATCAGGTCATCGGAGGGGTGCTCCATACGCCAGTCGATGTACTCGGCGAAGTCTGAGCCAGGTCCGTCTCCTCCGGTGTACCGCGCGTCGGGCATGACGCCGTCGTCGAGGCGAAGCCCCTCGTCGATGCGAACCTTGATCTCTGCTTGGTCCTCTTCAGGAATGCCAAGGAGCATCCCGATGGTGCGCATCGGCATCTCAGCGCCCAGGTTGTCGATGAAGTTGAAGCCACCGGCGCCGACCAGCGGATCGAGGCTGCGGGCACAGAACCCTCGGATCTGCGGCTCGATCTCAGCGACCCGACGGGGGGTGAAGACTCGGCTGAGCAAGCTGCGATGGTGATCGTGCGAGGGAGGGTCCTCGAAGATGAAGAGCCCAGGAGGCATCGGCACGTCGGCCTTGATCATCTCGATCAGCGAGCCCTTGGCGGAGCTGAACGTCCGCCAATCTCCGAGGGCGGCATCGACGTCGTCATAGCGGCTCAAGGCGTAGAAGTCGTACTTCTCGTTGTAGTAGAGCGGCGCCTCTTCGCGGAGCCGTCGCCAGATCGGATAGGGATCCGAGTCGATCTCGAAGTCGTACGGGTCGTAGTACAGCTCCGGCGTGGTGATGGACATGATCTACCCCCTCACGTTGTATCTCAACATCTTGATATCACAGAACCACCCGACAAGTGGTGCCGCACCTCGTGGGGCCGTCGATCAGACGTCGTCCTCGTCGGGCTCCGTTCCCGCCACCTCGCGAAAGGTCACGGTCGAGCGCTCAGGGTGGTCTGGATCGAGGTGCACCACGAAGGGCTCGTCGTCATCGAGATCCGTGTTGGCCTTGACGACCTGGACGACCTCGTCCTCCTCGACGCCGTAGATGGCCTGCGCCATGCCCAACATCGCCGAGCCGATCGCCTGGCCGCCGCCCGAGGAGACGATGCGTCCCATGGTCGTCGACGGACCTGGGCGTTCCTGCTCGGTCGCCGGATCGTTCGCCTCGTCGGTGGCCTTGAGCCACGCGATCCACTGCTCGGGTGTCCAGTCCTCCGGATCGACCGGAGGCTCGTCGAGGGGGCTGGCGTCGGGATCGTCCACCGGGGCGAAGCGTACCGGTCGGCTGGTCCTCCGGTTGCTCGAGCATCGCTCGTGAGCCAGCCTGGAGGCACCAGAGAAGACCTGCCGCGAGGGCACCTGAGCGCCCGCCGCTGCCGACCTTCGAGAGGAGCACCATGGAAGGTCCCATCGCCGAAGAGTTCTCCGAAGCCGCCTCGTGGCTCGTGTCGCTTGTCTCGAGGGTCCCCGAAGGCGCGTGGGAGCGCCAGGGGCTCGGCGTCTGGGACGTTCGCTCACTCGTGGGCCACGCCGCTCGAGCCTTGGCCACCGTCGAGGACTACCTCGCCACACCAGCGGCGCAGATCGACGTGCGAAGCGCGCTCGACTACCTCTCGGCAGCAGCCAGCGCGCCACCCGAAGCAATCGCGGCTCGTGGCGTCGCCGCCGGCGAGGCGCTCGGACTCGATCCCCTCGCCAGCGTGACCGCCATGGCTGACCGTGCGACCGCGCTCGTCGCCTCGTCGCCAGCCGACGCGCTGCTGAGCACCATCGCTGGGGGCATGACGCTCGAGGCCTACCTCCCCACTCGCATGGTCGAGCTGATCGTCCATGGTTGCGACCTCGCCGCGGCCCTTGACCTCGCCGCAGACCCGCCCGAAGCGCCTGCGCGAGCGACGGCACGGCTCTTGCTCGAGATCCAGCTGCACCGAGGATCGCCCTCGGCGGTCTTGCTGGCGCTGGCTGGTCGACCGATCACGGCCGAGGGGCTGACCATCTGGCCATCTGAATCTTTGTCAAGTCATTGACGATCAAAGATGTAACAGTTAGGTTAAGGCGCGCTCTGCAAGCAGCAGGCGCAGAACCCGGGGGGGATATATGAGGTCTTCGCACACCAAGCGAACCGCTGTCATCGGTTCGGTCCTAGCGATGGGACTCGTCTTAGCGGCGTGCAGCTCGTCGACGACGTCGCCGACCACGACGACGACGACCGCCAGCTCAGGTGGCGGCTCAACTGCCGGAGGCAACGGTGCACCGCTCAAGATCGCACTGATCTCGTCGATCACTGGAGCTGACGCCTCGTCGGACGCGCTGGCTGCGTCTGGCTTCCTCGCCCGCGTGGATGCACAGAACGCCGAAGGCGGCATCAACGGGCACAAGATCGACCCGATCGTCATCGACGACCAGACCAACCCGACGACGGCCGTCACCGCCATCCAGCAGGCCATCTCCGACGGCGTGGTGGGCATTGTCGCCAACTCGCCCCTCTTCTTCGAGGGCGCGAAGTACGCACAGCAGGCGGGGATCCCCGTGACAGGCAACGCCGGTGATGGCTCCGAGTGGGGCCAGCAGCCCTACACCAACATGTTCCCAGCGGACGCCAACAACACGAACCCGGACATCCCCTGGACCACGCTCCTCGGCAAGCTCTTCAAGCAGTACGGGGGCTCAGTGGTTGGCACCTATGGCTACGGCATCTCACCGTCATCGACCAACGCCACGTACGGCTCAGCCAAGTCCTCACAGGCGGTGGGTCTCAAGGTGGGCGTCATGGACACCTCGGTCCAGTTCGGCTCTGAGTCCTTCGGCACCGAGGCCTTGGCCGCCAAGTCCGCTGGCGTCAACGCCTACACCGCTCAGATGGACGTCAACTCGGACATCGCGCTCCTCCAGGCGATGAACCAGAACGGCCTGCACCCGAAGGTGACCGTCTTCGCCACCGGCTACGACGACTCGCTGCCAGGCTCCAACGTCTGGCCGACCGTCAACGGCGCCTACTTCGGCACCTCGGCTCGCCCGTGGAACATCACACCCAACGCTGGTGTCACCGCTCAGATGGCAGCGTTCAAGAAGTACGCCGGGTTCAAGGCCGGCGACTTCCCGAACTACGCCCAAGAGGAGTCGTGGCTGGGTGCGGACCTGATGATCCTCGGTCTCCAGAAAGCGGGGGCCAACCCGACGTCTGCGGCCACCATCAAGGCACTGCGGGGGATCACGTCCTACAACGCCAACGGGCTGTTGGCTGTGAACCTCGACTACTCGACCAACTTCGGCTACAACACGAAGACCGAGTGCCTGTGGCTTGAGAAGGCTGGCAGCACGACCTTCACCGCGGTGTCCGCCACGCCGAGCTGCGCTCAGTACGTCCCAGGCAGCACAGCGAAGACCGCCCCGAAGATCTAGGACGGCAGATCTAGCTCAACCCTTGGTCCCGATGGCCGAGCTCTTCTCTAGAGCTCGGCCATCGGGCCAACCAGGGCCTCGGTCATGGCGCGCACAGAGCCCACAGGGTCATCCGCGCTGGGCGAGACCCAGACCTGCTCGATCCCGAGCGCCGAATAGAGGCTCATCTGGCTGAGGAAGCCGTCGACGTCGTCGAGAGGCGACAGACCCGGAGCGAGCATGGTCCGCTCGATGGTCGCTGGGTCACGACCCTCGGTCTCGCAGTGCCGATCGAGGACCTCAAGCTTGTGCTTGACCTCCTCGGGGCTCGTGCCGAAGAGGTTGCACGCATCGCCGTGGCGTGCCACCAGCCGAAGCGTCTTGCGCTCGCCGCTCCCACCGATGAGCACCCTCGGGGAGGGCTCCTGGAGGGGCTTGGGCAGGCAGACGGTCTGCGCCAGCTGGTAGTAGCGCCCGTCGTAGGGCCCGTCGTCGTCGCTCCACATCTGCTTGCAGATCTCGAGAGCCTCCTCCAAGCGCTCGAAGCGCTCTGAGATCGGAGGGAACGGCACGCCCAGCCCGACGTGCTCTTCTTCGTACCACGCCGCGCCGATGCCGAGCTGGGCCCTCCCACCCGAGAGCACGTCAAGAGTGGCGACGATCTTGGCCAGGAGGCCGGGGTGCCGATAGGTGACGCCGGTGACCAAGAGGCCCAGGGTCACGTGCTCGGTCTGGGCCGCCAAGAAGCCGAGGGTGGTGTAGCCCTCGAGCATCGGCTGGGCTGCGCCGCCGAGCATCTCCATCTGGAACCAGTGATCCATGACGGTGAACTGGGCGCAGCCGCCCTCATCGGCCGCCTTGGCCGCTTCGCTCAGGGTGCTGGCGATCGCCGGCGTGCCGCCCGGGATCGTGAAGTTGGGGAAGTGGATGGCGAGCCGCATGGTGAGGTCCTTTCGACTCCTCCGGAGACTAGGGGCTCCGCCCCGCTTCGGCTCAGGCGCGTTCGCTAGGGTCGCACCCAGCGCCCATCATTCGCGAGGTCTTGTTCCAGGAGGCGGCCATGCCAGACGACAACCCTCCCCGCTACGGACAGCCCGGCGGCCCGACCTTGCCGATCACCACGGCACTCGAGTTCCCCGATGCCCAGATCACCCGGAGCCTCGGGATGGTCTTCGGCGTGGTCGTGCGCTCCATGGGCATGGCCAAGGGCATCACCGCAGGCTTCAAGGCCATGGCCGGCGGCGAGGTCAAGCAGTACACCCGCCTGGTCGAGGACAGCCGCCGCCACGCCATGGACCGCATGATCGAGAACGCACAGCTCATCGGGGCTGACGGCATCGTGTCGATGCGCTTCGACTCCTCTGAGGTCGGCCAGTCCCTCACCGAGATCGTGGCCTACGGCACCGCCGTCAAGCTCGCGCCTGGAGCCTGAGGCCAGCCCCATGGTGCTCGCCATCCTCATCGCCCTGGTCATCTTGGCCCTCTTGGTCGTGAGCCTCTTCGTCCGGCGCCACCGCGAGTCGAACGAGCCCTTGGCTGGGTGGGAGCGGACCGACGAGATCTTCAACGACCCCTCGACGAATCGCGTCATGCGGGTCTGGGTCGACCAAGCGGGAGAGCGACGCTACGTCGTCGATCAGGATCGACCGGCCACCTAGCGGCTGGCCTGCGGGGCAGGTGGCTTGCCCGAGAGCGTCGCTGTGCCACCAGCCCTCACCGATACGCTCGACCAGATGAGCCCTCTCGGCATCGTCCTGATCATCTTCGGCATCTCGTGTGCCTTCGCCTGGGTGGCCTCCCTGCTCTCCGGGGACACCTCATGGGTGGACCGTGAGTGGTCGCTCGTGCCCATCGCCTACGTCTGGGTCTTCGCCCTGGCCGCCGGGCTCTCGAGCACGCGCCTCGACCTCATGGCGGTGCTCGTCACCCTCTGGGGCCTCCGGCTGACCTTCAACTTCGCCCGCAAGGGCGGCTACAGCGGCGTCGAGGACTACCGCTGGGCGGTGCTCCGCCAGTCGATGAGCAAGTGGCAGTTCCAGCTCTTCAACTTCTTCTTCATCGTCCTCTACCAAAACGCCCTCTTGGTGCTGATCACCCTGCCAGCGTGGACGGCGTACCAGCACCGCTCAGCGCCCCTCGGGCTGCTCGACGTGCTCTTGATGATCGCCTTCCTCGCCTCGACGGCGGGCGAGACCATCGCCGACCAGCAGCAATGGGACTTCCATCAGCTCAAGCACGACGCACTGGCCGCTGGTCGTCAGCCGAGCTCGCAGTTCTGCCAGACGCGGCCTCTTCCGCTACTCGCGCCACCCCAACTTCTTCTTCGAACAGGCCCAGTGGTGGCTCTTCTTCGGCATCGGAGCCGCCGCTGCCGGCTCGGTGCTCGAGTGGACCGTGCTCGGCGCGGTGCTCTTGACCGGGCTGTTCATCGGCTCCACGCGCTTCACTGAGCAGATCACGCTGTCGAAGTACCCCGAGTACGCCGACTACCAGAAGCGGACCTCGATGCTGATCCCCTGGTTCCCGGGCGATCGCTCTGCTGAGCTCAGCGCGTCGTAGCTCCCCACCCCGCTAGTCGTCGGTGGCGATGAAGACGTTCTTGACCTCGCTGAAAGCGTCAAGCGAATCAGGCCCGAGCTCGCGACCGATGCCCGACTGCTTGAAGCCGCCGAAGGGCGTCCAGTAGCGCACGGACGAGTGCGAGTTCACGCTCAGCGTGCCGCTGTCGATCCCTCTGGCCACACGCATCGCCCGCCCGACGTCTCGGGTCCAGATCGAACCCGACAGCCCGTAGGGCGTGTCGTTGGCGAGGCGGATGGCGTCGGCTTCGTCGTCAAAGGGGATGACCACCACGACGGGTCCGAAGATCTCATCGGTCACCGCCCGATCGTCCAGCCCCACCGGAGCGAGCACGGTCGGGGGGAACCAGAAGCCTGGGCCGTCGGGAGCATGGCCTTGGAAGGCCACCGGTGCGCCCTCAGGCACGAAGGAGGCGACCGCCTCGAGCTGCACGGCCGAGACGAGGGGGCCCATCTGGGTGGCCTCCTGGCGAGGGTCGCCGACCACGAAGCTCTTGACCGCCGGCTCGAGCAGCTCCATGAAGCGCTCGTGCGCGCTTCGCTCGATCAAGATCCTCGAGCGCGCGCAGCAGTCCTGCCCGGCGTTGTCGAACACACCTGCGGGAGCAGACGCTGCGGCTCGCTCGAGATCAGCATCGGCGAAGACCACGTTGGCGCTCTTGCCACCCAGCTCCAAGGTGAAGCGCTTGATCTGGTCGGCACACCCCGCCATGATCCGCTGGCCGACCTCGGTTGAGCCGGTGAAGCAGACCTTGGCCACGCTCGGATGGGTGACGAAGCGCCACCCGACGACCGAGCCCTCGCCGGTGAGCACGGTCAAGACGCCTTCGGGCAGGCCCGCCTCCACGGCCAGCTCACCGAGCCTCACGGCGGTCAGCGGTGTGATCTCGGCCGGCTTGAGCACCACGGTGTTGCCCGCGGCCAGCGCTGGGGCGAAGCCCCAGCTGGCGATGGGCATCGGGAAGTTCCACGGCACGATGATGCCCACGACGCCCAGCGGCTCGTGGAAGGTCAGGTCGACGCCGCCAGGGACCGGGATCTGGAGCCCGGTGTGCCGCTCAGGCGCGCCGGCGTAGTAGTCGAGCACGTCACGCACGTTGCCCGCCTCCCAGCGCGCGTTCGAGATGGTGTGCCCGCGTTGGCCACCTCGAGCTGGGCCAGCTCCTCGAGGTGCTCGTCGACCACCGAGGCGAAGCGACGGAGCAGACGAGCCCGATCAGCGGGCGCGACGCGTCGCCACGAGTCGAAGGCCGTCGCGGCTCGCTCGATGGCGGCATCGGTGGCAGCCAGATCGAGAGACGGGACCTCTTCGATCACCGCCTCGGTGGCGGGGTTGAGGACGGCGAAGGTGGACACGGGGCTCATTGTGGCATGGCTCCTCTCGGCTGCTCGCTCGTGCTCATGCGTGGATCTTGGTGTGCTCGGGGTCGTAGAGGGCGCGAAGCGAGAGGGTGGCTTCCGAGAGCGCTCCTCCCGCGTCGACCTCGAAGGAGCCTGTGCTGAGATCCTCTGGGGTGAGCACCCCGTGGTCGTCGCGCCACACGTAGGCCAGAGCCACCGCGCTGGCCAGGGTGGCCGACCACGCGGCCGAGGTCACCTGTCCGACGGCGACGCCGTCACGCAAGACGAGCTCTCCTCCCCAGAGCATCACCTCCGGATCGCTCAGCCGCAGCGAGACGAGCCGTCGACGAACCCCGTGGGCCACGGCGTCCTCGACCGCCGATCGGCCGAGGAACTCCTGGGAGCTCTTGAGCTTGCAGGTGAAGCGGAGCCCGGCTTCGACAGGGTTGTAGTCGGGGGTCAGATCGCTCCCGAAGGCCCGATAGCCCTTGTCGAGGCGAAGCGAGTTGATGGTGCTGTAGCCGGCGTGGACGACACCGAGCTCGGCACCGGCCTCCTTGAGGTCGTCGAAGACGCCGATCGCCAGCTCGGTCGGCACGTAGAGCTCCCAGCCGAGCTCACCGACGTAGGTGAGCCGCGTCGCCCGCACGGTCGCCGAGCCGAGGTCGATCTCCCGGCTCGAGCCGAAGGCGAACGCCTCCGCCGAGAGCTCGGCGCGCGACAGCCGGCTCAGCAGCTGGCGAGCCTTCGGTCCCATGACGCCGAAGACGGCGTAGGCCGACGAGACGTCGGTGACGACGACACGCTCGGACGCTGCGGTGTGCCGCTCGATCCACGAGGCGTCTCGCACCGGAGACGCGGCGCTCGTCACCAGCAGGTAGCGCTGGCGGTCCAGCCTGGTGAGCGTGACGTCGGCCTCATAGCCACCGCGGCTGTTGAGCATCCCGGTGTAGACGGTGCGGCCCACCTCCACCGCCACGTCTTGGGTGCAGAGCCGCTGGAGGACCGCCTCGGCGTCGCTCCCGGCCACCACGAGCTTGCCGAAGGAGGTCTCGTCGAAGAGAGCGACGCCCTCTCTGGTGGCGAGCTGCTCGTCGAGCGACCATGACAGCCACGCCGGCTTCGACCAGGTGTAGTCGAGCTCAGGCGCCACGCCCTTCGGTGCGAAGACGTTGGGTCGCTCCCATCCGAACTTCGAGCCGAACTGGGCACCGTGCTCAGCCAAGAGGTGGTGGACCGGCGAGCGCCGGAAGGGTCGGGCGGTGGTCAGCTCTCGGTTGGGCCAGGGGATCGCGTAGTGGAGCCCCAAGACCTCTCCCACCCGAGCGCGCAGCCACTGGTTGTTGGCGTGAAAGGGTCCGAAGCGGCGGATGTCCATGGCCACCAGGTCGCTGGTCGGCTCTCCCTCGACGATCCACTCGGCCAGCGCTCGGCCCGCCCCACCGGCCGAGGCAATGCCCACCGAGTTGAACCCCGCGCCCACGAAGAAGCCCGCCACCTCCGGAGCCTCGCCGATGATGAACTGGTTGTCGGGCGTGAAGCTCTCCGGTCCGTTGTAGAACTGCTTGATCCCCACCTCGTTCAGGACGGGGAGCCGTCCCAGGGCTGAGTCCATGAGCACGCTGAAGTGCTCCCAGTCCTCGTCCAAGAGCTGGAACTCGAACGGGTAGGGCAGCGCGTCAGGGGAGACCCACGGTTTGGCCTCCGGCTCGAAGCCGCCGACGACGAGCCCGCCGACCTCCTCTTTGAAGTAGGTGTAGCCGTCCGGGTCACGCAGGATCGGGAGGTCTCGCGTCACGCCGTCGATCTGCTCGGTCACGACGTAGAAGTGCTCGGCGGAGTGCAGCGGCACGTTGACCCCTGCCATCGCACCGACGGCCTTGGCCCACTGACCAGCGCAGTTCACGACGATCTCAGTCTCGAGGGCACCTTCCTCGGTCACCACACCGGTGACCCGTCCCTCGTCGGTCAGCACGTCGAGGACTCTCGTGCGCTCGAGGATCGTCGCACCCCGAGCTCGGGCGCCGCGAGCCAGCGAGGCTGTCACGTCGACAGGGTTGGCGGTGCCGTCACCGGGCAACCAGATCGCACCGAGCAGGTCGGAGGTCTCGAGCAGCGGATAGCGGGCCTTGGCCTCCGCTGGGGAGAGCAGCTCGCACTCGAGGTCAAAGGCCTCGGCGGTCGCCGCCGTGCGCTGGAGCTGGATCATGCGGTCTTCGGTGCGGGCCACCGTCACCCCTCCGCAGCGCTTGAAGCCGGTGGCGAGCCCGGTCTCCGCCTCGAGCTCGCTGTAGAGCGAGGCCGAGTACTGCACGAGGCGCGTCCCGCTCTCCGTGGCGCGCAGCTGGCCGACCAGGCCGGCCGCGTGCCAGGTCGTGCCGCAGGAGAGCTGGCCTTGCTCGAGGAGCACCACGTCACGCCAGCCGAGCGCGGTCAGGTGGTAGGCCACGCTCGCTCCGATGATGCCGCCTCCGATGATGACGACCCGCGCGCGATCAGGAACCGTCACTCAATCATCCCGCTGGACCGCGTCGAGGAGCTCGTCGAGCTCGGGACTGCGGAAGGTGGCGACTGCGCGCTCGTACTTCTCGAGTCCCCACGTCCAGAAGTCGAAGTCCAGCGCGCTCGATGATGCTTGGATCGAGGCCCACAGCGTCCAGCCGTACTGCGACATGAGGCCTTGGAGCCGTGCTCGGGCCAGCTTCGAGTGGCTGATCCTCCCGTAGTACGCCTCGAGCAGCTCTTCGAGCTGCTCGTCGCTCAGGTGGCACTCGCTCCAGATGTTGCCGAGCTCGAAGCAGGCATCGTTGTTCCCTGCGTACTCGTAGTCGATGATCCTGATCTGCGCTCCCTGGTCGATGAAGTTCCCGGCCAGCAGATCGTTGTTGCACGCCACAAGCGGCTCGGCACGCACACCGAGTGCGCGGTGGACACGGACCAGCTGGTCGGCGAAGTCGAGGTAGCCCGCAGGGAGCCGGTACCCGCGCTCGCGCACGAGCTTCAGGTAGCGCGCTTGGATCTCGAACATGTTGAACTCGTTGACGAAGCGGCCTCCGCCGTGCAGGCGTCGACAGGCGGCGGCGACCCGCGCCACCGCACCGGGCGTGGCGAACGAGGCATCGGTGAAGGTCTCGCCCTCGAGGAAGCCGACCACCATCACCCCGTGATCGGGGAGATAGCCCACCACCGGCGCACCGACGCCAGCGTCAGCAGCGATGATCGAGTTGCGGTACTCGTGCTCACGGTTCACCGACAGCTCGACCGACTCGCGCGACGAGACCCGCACCACGTAGCTCGCCTCGGGCGTGGTGACCTTGAAGTTCCGGTTGGTGAGCCCTCCCGCCAGCTCGGTGATCGAGCGCGGTCGCCCTCGAAGCGGCTCGATCAGATCCAGCAGGGCATCGGGGACGACGTCGCCCAGGTCTTCGGCGGCCTCAGCCATCAGCGCGTCGTCCTGGTGGGCGAGCCGAGAGACCGAGAGGTGTTCGACATGCCAGATCGTCGAACCACGTCGCGCGTCCCCCTCACTTTGGTCACCGATGGGTGGGCCCATGACGTCCCTCTCGAGGCGCCGTTCGCTCACGGTAGCCCTGGTGCTCGGAGGTGACAAGGTCTAGACCAAAGCACGTCTGCGCCTTCAGCGAGGTGACGAATCGAGAGCGGCCGGCGCCGATAGCATCGCCGCGTGAGCGACGTCGCAGCTGTCCCTGAGTGGTTGGCCACCTACCCGGAAGCAAGCGACGCCGACGGCTCACCTGTCCACGCCACCATCGCTCGCTGGCTCACCGACCTCATGAGCCGCGGAGACCTCGTGCCCGGGGATCGCCTCCCGCGCGAAGGGGAGCTGGCGAAGCTCCTCGGCGTCTCTCGGATGACCCTTCGCCAGGCGCTCGCCACACTCGAGGCCCGAGGCTGCCTCCAGCGCAAGACCGGACGAGCAGGGGGCACCTTCGTCATCGAACCTCGGATCGAGTGCGACCTCACGGGGCTCGCCGGGTTCACCGAGCAGATGCGCCGAGCCCACGTGCGCGCTGGCGCCCACGTGGTCTCCTCCCTGACGCTGCCCGCCCCACCGCGCGTGGCCAGCGCGCTCTCGTTGGCTCGGGGAGCCACGGTCCACGAGATCGTGAGGGTGCGCACCGTGGCTCGACAGCCCTTGGCTCTCGAGCGCTCCTACTTCCCCGCCGAGCTCTTCGCCGACCTTCGAGAGCGCCAGCTCACCGGTTCGCTCTACCAGCTGCTCAGCCACCGCTACGGCCAGGAGCCGACCACCGCGTCGGAGTCCTTCGAGCCGGTCGCGGCTCGAGCGGATGAGGCCGAGCACCTCTCCGTGGAGCTCGGTGACCCGTTGATGCTCATCGAGCGAACAGCGTTCAATCGAGGGGGTCGAGCGATCGAGTTCGCCCGCGATCTCTTCCGACCGGATCGGATCAAGATCTCCCTCCGAACCTCCGTCGGGCAAGCAGCGTCGCTCGACCTCAAGCTCGCCACGCCCTAAGAGCGCTCGGCTTCCGCGGCCTCGTCGAGCACCGAGGCGAACAGCTGGGCACCGAGGCCCTCGACCACGGCGTCGGCCTCAAGGGCCAGCTCCTCACGAGCCATCGTGCCCACCACGCCGATCGCCATCATGGCGGCGCCACGCGCCGCTCGAAGACCGACCACCGTGTCTTCGAAGACGACGATCGCCGAGCCACCCACACCGAGGTCCCGAGCAGCCAGCAGGAACCCTTCGGGGTTCGGCTTGCCCTCAGAGACGTCCTCGACCGTGACCACGGTGACGAACGCACCGCTGAGCCCGGCTCGGTCAAGGACCAGCTCGACGTCCGTGCGCTGTGCGCCGGTGACGATGCCCATCGGCACGCGGTGCGCGCCCAGCAGGGCGACCAGCTCTCGGGTCGACGGCTCGATGGGTGAGGCACCGCTCACGAGCTCCCGATAGCGCGCCGCTCGCTCATCGAGCAGCGTCTCGACGAGCGAGGGCCCTCCCCCGCCATGGGCCGCCACCGCCCGCTCGATGATCTCTCGATCGCTGAAGCCCACGAAGTGCTCGAGGTAGGCAGCCTCTTCGAGCTCGAAGCCGAGCTGGGAGGCGAAGAGACCTTGGAAGGTCCGGAGGACGACGGGCTCGTCGTTGGCCAAGGTGCCGTTGAAGTCGAAGAGCACCGCACGGTCCGCTTGGCTCGCCCAACGGCCAAGGAGGGCCTGCGCACGCTGTGCTTCAGCGTTCATGACAGCCCAACGAGACGGAGCCGGGAGACACAGGCCAACGACCCCACCGGATGCCCGGGCCTAGGGGAAGTGAGGCACTCCCGCCTCGGGCAGCTCGATCGTGTTCTTCGGACCCTTGAACCACTTCTTCACCGACAGGTGCCAGTAGATCCAGAGGAAGATCATCGCGGCGGGCACCACCAAGATCGTGTAGTTGACGTACTTCCATGCGAAGCCAGTCGTCCAGGGAACACCCAGGTTCGAGGTCGGCATGAAGGCCATGAACGTGACCAGCACCACGTCGAGAAGGGCGATCACGCAGAGCCACTTGTACTTCCTGCCCAAGTTCCAGCCACCTTGTGCGAAGGCATCGCCCAGCCTCCAGCGGTGCCAGATGGGGATGGCGAAGCACCAGTAGAGCCCGATGACACCGATCGAGACCACGGCGAAGAAGGCGACCGGCGAGGGCGCCCCGTTGATGTCGACCTTGATCAGCGCCGGCAGCGTGATGATGATCCCGATCGCCGCCGTCAAGAGCACGCCAGCCACGGGCACCCGCTTGGCGCTGAGCTTCGACCAGTGCTTGTGGCCGGGGACGGCGCCGTCACGGCTGAAGGCGAAGAGCATCCGGCTGCAGCTGGTCATGCAGGCCATCGTGCAGAAGAACTGACCGACTGCCGAGATCAACAGCACCGTGCCCCCCCAGCGAGACGTGAGGGCCTGAGAGAAGATCGTGGCCACGCCGCCACCCGCCGTGGTCACCTTCGATTCGTCCTGGACGGCGAAGAGAAAGGCGAGCAGCAGGATCCAGCCGCCGATGGCGGAGTAGAAGATCGAGCGCCACATGCCCGAGGCCGCACCGTTGGCGGCATCCTTCGTCTCTTCAGAAAGGTGAGCAGAGGCGTCATAGCCGGTGATCGTGTACTGGGTGAGCAATGCCCCGATGGGCAGCACCACCACCAAGAAGCCGAAGCCGTGCGTCTTGCCCCCGAAGAAGCCGGTGTTGTTCACCGTCGAGGTGAAGACCATCGAGGCGCTGGCGTGGTGGTGTGGGAGGAAGACCAGGATCAGGACGACGGCCGCTGCACCCAGGACGTGCCACCACACCGAGGTGTTGTTGATGATGGCCAGCAGATGACTCGAGAAGATGTTGACGATCGCTGCGATCACCAAGATGGCGATGAAGTACAAGAAGATCGTGTCGAGGTTGCCTGCCGTGTAGCTCCCGGGAACAAGAAGCTCAAGGTGAGGTCCAAGAAGGTGGCGCACCCGTAGGCCACCGAGGCCACGATGGCCAAGAGCCCGATCAGGTTCAGCCAGCCTGTGTAGTAGCCAGCCTTCGCTCCACCGAGCTTCGATGCCCACCAGTAGATGCCGCCCGACGTCGGATAGGCCGAGACCAGCTCGGCCAGACACAGGCCGATGCACAGGATCAGGGCGGCGAGGATGGGCCAGCCCCAGGCGATGGCAGCCGGGCCACCGCCGTTCCAACCGCTGGAGAAGGTCGTGAAGCAACCGGCCAGGATCGAGATGATCGAGAACGAGATGGCGAAGTTCGAGAACCCTGACCACGAGCGGTTGAGCTCTTGCTTGTATCCGAGCTGCGCGAGGAGCTGTTCGTCCTCGCTCAGCGTTCCGGCGCTGACCGCCCCGCTTGCACCCTCATCAGACACGGCTGCCCCACTTTCACCTCGAGCGACCGAGCTGAAGGTCGCTGAACCCCAACCGACTTTTCCTGAAAGGTAGCACCGAGGACCCCGAAAGGTCCGGACCGAATCTGCGAACGCTCAGAGCGTGCCCACGAAGCGTCAGCGCGCCGGTCGCACCGCTCAGATCCGCTCGAAGTTCCGAGCGAGCTCCCAATCGGTGACGTGAAGGTTCGCCTTCATCCACTCTTGGCGAGCGGTGTTGAGCAGGTGGTAGTGGACGTCATCGCCGAAGGCCTCGAGTGCCACCTCGGAGGCAGCGAAGGTCTCGATGGCATCGGCCAGGGTGAAGGGGAGGCGGTCCACGTCGTCGGCCACGTAGGCGTTGCCCTCGAAGGGCGCCTCGAGCTCGAGCTCGTGATCGATCCCGTAGAGGCCCGCAGCGATCGTCGCCGCCAGCGCGATGTAGGGGTTGACGTCAGCGCCTGGGACTCGTGACTCGATGCGGCGACTCGAGCCGTGCCCCACGATCCGAAACCCACAGGTGCGGTTGTCCTGGCCCCAGGCGATCGCCGTGGGTGCCCACGAGTTGGGCACGTAGCGTCGATACGAGTTGACGTACGGGGCGAAGCACCACGCCAGCTGGCGAGCGGCATGCAGCTGGCCGGCCAAGAAGCGCTCTCCCAGCGTGGAGAGCCCGCTCGCTGCGTCCCCTCCGTCCATCAGCGCGTTGCCGTCGGCATCCCAGAGGCTGGCGTGGATGTGGCTCGAGGACCCCGATTCAGCCATGGTCCACTTGGCCATGAAGGTTGCAGCCCGTCCCTCTTGCGAGGCGATCTCCTTGACGGCGTTCTTGAGCACCAGGTGACGATCGGCCATCTCGAGGGGCGTCGTGTAGGTCAAGATCACCTCGTGCTGACCACGGCCCGCCTCCCCCTTTGACGATTCCACCGGCAGACCGGCCGCCACGAGCTCGTTGCGCACTCGACGCAGCACGTACTCATCACGAGAGGTCTGGAGGATCTGGTAGTCCTCGATCGTGTCGACGTGGGGGGTCAGCTCGCGCCACCCCTTGCGTGAGGCCTCTTCAAACGATTCCTTGAACAGGTAGAACTCGAGCTCGGTGGCGCAGTTGAGCACCCAGCCCCGCTCGGTGAGCCGATCGATCTGTCGCCGCAAGATCTGTCGAGGCGAAACCTCGATGGGTGCCCCGTGATGGTCGACCAGATCGCAGAGCAGCATCACCGAGCCGGGGAGCCACGGCAGCTCGAGCAGGGTGCTCGGGTCGATCTGACCCACGACGTCGCCGTAGCCGCCCTCCCAGTTCGGCGAAGCGATAGCCAGGCAGCGGGTCCATGTCGACGTCGACGGCCAGCAGGTAGTCGCACGCCTCCATGCCGTTCGCCTTGACGTGATCGAGGAAGAAGGACGCCGTCATCCGCTTGCCCACGGGTCGACCTTGCAGGTCGGGGAAGGCGACGATGACCGTGTCGACGCTCCCTGCTTCGATGGCGGCCGTGAGCTGGTCCAGATCCATCGTCGTACTATGGCCGTGAATCCGACCTGCGTCTACCCATTGCTTGCCAAGAGGTAGATCGAGACCGAGGAGCGGCGTGGCGAGGAACACCAAGGCGCTCGTGGGGATGACCACCTACACCGAGCGCGTCTCGTGGGGCACGCGCACCGAGGACGTCGCCCTCATCCAGCGTGCCTACTTCGAGCTCGTGGCCCAGGCCGGTGGCCGCCCCCTGCTGCTCCCACCGTCCTCGCTCGACCCGCTCGGTCCCATGGCGGGTGCAGCAGAGACGATCGCGGCGCTCGATGCGCTGGTCGTGATCGGTGGTCTCGACGTCGATCCGAAGCTCTACGGCGCACAGCCCGATCCGCACCTCGGCCGCATCGACGACGTGCGCGACGCCTCAGAGCTCGCTCTGCTCGCCACCGCTCTCGAGGCAGATCTCCCGGTCCTCGCCATCTGCCGTGGCCAGCAGCTGCTCAACGTGCTGCTCGGAGGGACCTTGCACCAGCACCTCCCCGATCTGGTGGGTCACGTGGGCCATCAGCCCGGCGACGGGATCTACGCCGATCAAGAGATCCGCTGCGAGCCCGGCTCGCGGACCGAGGCCATCTTCGGTCCCGCACCCGTGGTGCGATGCTCGCACCACCAAGCCATCGACAGGCTGGGTGAAGGCTTGGTCATCACCGGGAGGGCTGCACAGGACGACGTCATCGAGGCGGTGGAGCTTCCCTCGGCTCGCTTCTGCGTCAGCGTGCAGTGGCATCCGGAGGAGCCCGGCGACGTGCGACCCTTTGAGCGCTCGTCGCCGCCTGCTGAGACCGAGCGGCACTGTTCTCGGGCGAACGAGCCTGGCCGTGGCCGCGATGAGAGACTGAGGAGAGGTCACGCACGAGGGGGCACCATGGCAGTGGAGTACGACGAGTTCTCGATGTTCCATGAGAACGCCGAGGAGTACGGCATCCCCTATGACGGCCCACCGGTCGTCCGCCGCGTGGCCACCGTCCTCGACGACGGCCGCGAGCTGAGCGCGCTCGTCTGGGGTGAAGGCGAGCCCGAGTACTTCTTCCTCCACGGCGGGGCCCAGAACGCCCACACCTGGGACACCGTGGCGCTCGCCCTCGGGTGCCCGCTTGGTCTGCGTCGATCTGCCCGGCCATGGCCACTCCGGTCCTGGGCGCGACGGCTCGCTCGACGTGCACGCCAACGCAGAGGACCTGGCCACGGTGGTCCGCGCCCTCGCTCCCGAGGCCAAGGCCATCATCGGCATGTCGCTCGGAGGGATGACGTCGATCGCTCTCGCCGGCATCGCCCCCGAGCTGGTCCGCGCGCTGATCCTGGTCGACGTCACGCCCACCATCGATCCGGAGCGCTCGGCCCACATCGGCGCCTTCGTCTCTGGTCCTGAGTCCTTCGACAGCTTCGACGAGCTCTTGGAGCGGACCTGCGCGTTCAACCCGACCCGCTCGGTCTCGAGCATGCGGCGCGGGATCCTGCACAACGCCGTGCAGCGAGACGACGGCACCTGGGTGTGGCGCTACGCCCGCTTCCGGGCCGAGGACGCGGGCGAAGGGCCCCTCGATGGAGGGCCTGTCACCTCTCTGGGACGTCGTGAGCGGGCTCGACGATGCCGCTCCTCTTGGCCCGTGGCATGCGCCAGCAGTCGGTGGTGGGGGACGAGGACGTCGCCGAGCTGCTCCGACGACAAGCCCGACGCCGTGGTCGTCGAGTTCGCCGACTCGGGCCACTCGATCCAGGGCGACGAGCCCGTCGAGCTCGCCGAGACCATCCGCGCTTCGCTCCCTAGGCGCCTGGCTCGCTCGAGAGCGGCTCGCAGCGCGCCGACGACCTCGTCGCGCACAGCCCTGCCCGCTTCGGCGGGGAAGTAGAGCGTGGCGCGATCGAACAGGTCGCCCCAGCGCTTCGCCAGCTCTCGTCCGCAGGCCGCTGGCTCACCGATCACGCAGAAGGCCTCGAGCAGCGTGTCGTCGATGAGCTCGCCCATCTCGGCCCAGCGCCCCTGCTTGCTCATCGCCGTCAGCTCCGGTCGAAGCTCTTCATAGCCATGGGTCTTGAGCACCGCCTCGTAGGCCGGGGTCGATGCGTAGAAGGCCACTCGCTCACGAGCCACCTTCAGCTGGGCGGCCAGATCCTCCTCGCTGCGTCGCCGCGACCACGAAGGGTGAGCCGCACACGGTGAGCTCGCCTCGAGCACGTGCTCCGTCCTTGGCCCGACCGCGCTCGAGTGCAGGCTTGGTGTGCTCTCGGAAGTAGCGCTCGGTGGTGAACGCATGGGCGAAGTAGCCATCAGCCACCTCGCCGACCACCTCGACCATCCCGGAGCCGACGCCAGCCAAGAACACCGGAGGCGGGCCGAACTCGTGGGCCTCCGGCGTGAAGAACGGCGTCATCAGGGTGTGGGTGTAGAAGTCGCCGTCGAAGCTGAGCGGCGTCCCGTCCTGCCAGGCCGACCAGATCGCCCGCATGGCGAGGACGTACTCGCGCATCCGAGGGGCGGGATGCGACCAGGGCATCGAGAAGCGGCGCTCGATGTGACCCTTGACCTGGGAGCCGAGACCCAGGATGAAGCGACCGTGCGAGTAGCGAGCGAGGTCGTAGGCCGTCGCCGCCGTGACCATCGGCGTGCGAGCCAGCGCGATGGCGATCGAGGTCCCCACCGACACCGTGGAGGTCGCCTGGGCCGCCAAGAGCAGCGCCAAGAAGGGATCGTGGCTCGTCTCGCCGGTCCAGATGCCGTCGAAGCCCGCCTGCCTCGATGGCCGCGGCCGCCGAACCCACCGTCTCGAAGTCGAAGTCGAAGCCGATCCCCGTATCGATCTTCACTCGCTGCTCCCTCGTCTCGTCGTCATGGCCGCTCGCCATTCGACCATCTGGGCTCCAGCTGGCGCCAACGTGGGAAGCAGCCGCCCCTCGCTCGGCACCGAAGGCGGTGGATCACCAGAGCGATACGGTTGGACGGCACACCATGGAGCGAAGGAGCGCAGTGGGCGAGCACGATGATCTGGTCCTGCGCAGCGACGCCGAGCGGCGTCTGCACCTTGACGCTCAACAATCCCGAGCGTCGCAACGCATGGACGGTCCCGCTCGAGAACCGCTACTTCGACCTCTTGGACGAGGCCGACGCCGATCCTGGCGTGCGGGCCATCGTGCTCACCGCGTCGGGCACGACCTTCTGCCCCGGCCTGGACTCGGGTCGCCTGACCGAGATCGCAGGGACCACCGAGGGCCCGAAGCTCGACCGGTCGGGCCGTCGCCCGCAGACCTATCCCTTGAGCATCAGGAAGCCGCTCATCGGGGCGATCAACGGCTCGGCCGCCGGGATGGGCCTCATGCAGGCCCTCAACACCGACGTCCGCTTCTGCTCGTCGAAGGCTCGGTTCTCGACGGCCTACGCCAAGCGAGGGCTGCCCGCCGAGTACGGCTCGTCGTGGATCCTGCCTCGAGTCATCGGCCTCGAGAACGCACTCGACCTCCTCTTGTCCTCGCGCATCATCGACGCCACCGAGGCCAAGGCCATGGGCCTCGTCTCTCGGGTCTTGGAGCCCGACGAGGTCCTCCCCCACGCCCAGCGCTACGCGGCGGAGCTCTCGACGATCTGCTCGCCGGCCTCGATGGCGGCGATCCGCCAGCAGGTCTACGGCGACCTCTCTCGCACCCTCGACGAGGCCGTGCGTCGAGGCCCAGGGCCTCCTCGAGCACCTCCTCGACGGCGCGGACTTCGCCGAGGGAGTGGCCTCCTTCCTCGAAGAGCGCCCGGCGGCGTTCCCCCCGCTCGGGCCCAAGCCCTAGCGGCGCTCGCCCGAGCACTGCGCTCGACGGAGCCCTGAGCCCGAGCCCGAGCCCTGAGCCCTGAGCCCGCTCGTACCTCGACGAGGTCGAGGTCCCGTGGCATGACCAGCGCGAAGCCTGCGAGACTGAAGGCTGAGAGGCCGAGGGGGGCACGGAGCGTGGCACGAGCTACGAAGGCATGGATTGGCGGCGATTTTCAGGAAGCGTCGAGCACCGAGCACGGAGTGGGCCTCTGTGGCGGGTGCCGCGTCGAGGCGAGGTGCCACTACGGGCTGACCACCGAGCACCTCGACGCCGAGCAGACCGCCCACTTCGAGCTCACGTGTCCCGCCGAGCACGAGGGTGGCCCCGGAGTGGCGCACGGCGGCTGGACGGCAGCGGTCCTCGACGAGGTGCTCGGGCACCTGCCCCTGCTCTTGGGCTCGCGTAGCGTGACGGCCACCTTGACGGCGCACTACGTCAAGCCGGTGCCGCTCGAGCGTCCCTTGATGGCTCGCTCCTGGGTCGACCGGCGAGATGGTGACAAGTGGTTCGTCTCCGCCGAGCTGGTCCTCGCCTCCTCAGGCGCGCTGCTCGCCACAGGAACCGCCGTGCTGATCGATCGTGACCCCGAGACGCACTTCGGGGGCTTCGAGGAGTGGCTCACCGAGCAGTGAGCCGACGGGCGAAGCGGTCAGCGAAGGCCCCTACGCTCGAAGCAGAGCCACGAGGAGGGAGCGACCATGGATGACGCCGTCTACATCGGAGCCAAGCGAGCCCAACCGACGGTGCCCAGCACCTTCGACTCGTTCGAAGACGAGCGCCGCTACCGCAAGGAGCGCCTGGCCGGGGCGCTCAGGATCTTCGGTCGCTTCGGCTTCTCTGAGGGCGTCGCTGGTCACATCACCGCTCGGGACCCCGAGCGCCTCGACCACTTCTGGGTCAACCCCTTCGGGATGAGCTTTCGCCACGTGCGAGTCTCGGACCTGATCCTGGTCAACCACGACGGGCGAGGTCGTCGAGGGCTCGGGCGCGCTCAACCGCGCCGCGTTCGTCCTCCACTCCGCCATCCACAAGGCACGCCCTGAGGTCATGGCCGCCGCTCACGCCCACTCGGTCTACGGCAAGGCCTTCTCCTCGCTTGGTCGCCTGCTCGACCCGATCACCCAGGATGCGTGCGCCTTCTTCGAGGACCACGTGCTCTGCAGCGCCTACGGAGGGCGCATCGTGCTCGAGGCCCACGCCGGCGAAGCCCTGGCCAAGGAGCTCGGCGACCACAAGGCCGTGATCCACCAGAGCCACGGGCTCTTCACCGTGGGCCAGAGCGTCGAGGAGGCTGCCTGGTGGTTCGTGACCATGGAGCGATCGGCCCAGGCCCAGCTCTTGGCCGAAGCCGTCGGCACGCCCCGACTGATCCCTGACGAAGACGCTCGCTACACCCGAGAGCAGATCGGCACGCCGCTTGGCTGGCTGGTTCTCGTTCTCCCCGCTCTGGGACGAGATCGTCCGGTCAGATCCCGACCTCTTCGACTGAGGGATCGGCGTCAGGCAGAGCCCCGAGGCTCCTCGGCGGCGACTGGCGCCGTTGGGAGTCGGGACGCGCTTCCTGTGTAGGATGGCACTCCGCCTCGGGGCTACCCGAGACGGTCGAGGACCTGTGGTGCAGTCTGGAGTGCACGCCGCCCTGTCAAGGCGGAGGTCGCGGGTTCAAATCCCGTCAGGTCCGCTCGGTGGCTCGGTTCCGGCCGGGCATGTCCGATGGTCGAGTAGCTCAGTTGGAAGAGCGCGCGCCTGAAAAGCGCGAGGTCACCGGATCGACGCCGGTCTCGACCACCAAGGATCAGTGCTTCCCGAGAGTCACCGTGGAGCGGTCACTGGTCGACGAACACCCTCTGACGTGCCCGATGGTCGGTCCTCAGCCGCACGTGCGGTGTGATCGGAGCCTTCACAGGCTTGAGATCAGCTCAATGCCTGGGCGCGTAGACCCTCGCACCGTGAGCGGTGATTTCGACGGCAGACGCTGCTCCCCTTGAGCCACCGACGATGTCCTCGGTCACCGCCGAGCGGCGAGATCCCCATGCGTCGTCATGAGCGAAACAGCGGCATCACCGTCTCTGCCCCCCACGCCAGGTGTTCGAGATGCTCTGTCAAGGAGCTGGCGGGGCCGGAGGGCCGCGGTATGTCGGTCCAGGTGACGCCGAGCGCTGCGAGCTGGCCGATGGCGTCGATCACGCCTTCACCACTCCCGAAGGTGTCTTGGGGGCTCTCAGGATCGATGAGCGAGTGATCAGCCTCTCGAACTCGCATCGGCGCTGCCTGGAGCACGATGTCGAAGTCGTCGGCAACAGCATCGAATCCGGGCATGGCACGCAGCTCGCCAAGCCGCCCGGAGACCTCTTCAGGGGTGACGAGCCACGGCATCCATCCACGGCCGTAGCGCGCCGCGCGTCGCAGCGCGGCGGTCGAGTTCCCCCCAATCCAAATGCGGGGCGGCTTCGCTGGCTTCGGCTCGAACTGCACGTCGCGGAACGTGATGAACTCGCCGGCGAAGGACGGGTCATCGTCGGTCCAGAGCATCTCCATGACCTCGAGGTACTCGTCAGCAATGCGACCGCGTTTCTCGAAGGGGATGCCGAGGGCGCGGAACTCGTTCTCGGCATGTCCGATCCCGAAGGTGAGCATCACCCGAGATCCCGAGAGCACGTCGAGGGTTGCCACCGCCTTGGCCAGCGCCAGGGGCTCGTGATAGGGAAGGACGATCACGCATGAGTTGACCTTGATCCTCGTGGTCGCTCCGGCGAGGAACGACATCACCGTGAAGGCGTGTGGCCAGTACGCCCCCATGAGGGGGGCGAGGTCATCGGGCATCACGATGTGCTCAGGCACGCTGATGACGTCGTAGCCAAGCTCGTCAGCGGTACGAGCGATCAGCGTGAAGTCGGCGGGGGTGAGGTGCGTCTCCCACTCCGGGCTGAAGCCCGGCGGGTACCGCATGAGACCGGGCAAGCCCGTCATGAACTGCATCGCCGAGAACCTACCTAGACCAACCGCCCGGCGCTCGTTCCACCCTTGCAAGCCGACGGCTCGACCTCCAAGGCGTGCAGAACGATGACCGAGGCACGCTCTCAGAGACCAGAGGCCTGGTGCCACCCAGAGGCGGGCTTCGGAAGCCGAACTGCAGGCCGCCGTGGGCCGGGGAACCCTTGAACGGGCCCGAAGCGCGTCTCTGTGCTCTAGACCCCTGGGAACACGGCGCGCAGCTCGTCGAGCTCAACACCTTGGGTCACCGGTGCAGGACCGCCCAGCTCGCTCTCTGAGAGGCGGCCGTAGACGAGCCGGATCAGCTGATCCGAGGTGAGCTCGACCAGCGCCTCGGTCGAGCTGGTGTCGCCGGGGACCAGGCTCACGCCTGCGGTGTCGAGCACCAGGCGCAGCGCTGGCTCGCTGGTGGCCAGGGCGATCTTTCGACCGGGGCTCGCCGGCTTGCCGGCGCGGGCCACCATGTCGCCCAGGCCATCGACGAGCACGGAGGCTGCGTCCTCGGGGATCACCGAGTCGAGTGTCGTAGGCGAAGAAGACGTCCCAGGCATGGATGGCGTGCTCGGTGAGCTTCATGCGGAGCAGGCTGGCCGCATCGAGGTCCATGCCGAAGAGGGCGAAGCGCAGCTCGGCGAGCTGGGAGGCGTCGAGCGATTCGACCCGAACCAAGAACGCCTCGTTCGCCGCCACGGAGTGATGCGCCTGGTCATAGGGGCTCTTGGCATCCCACACCGCCCAGATCGGCGCGAAGCTCTCCTGGCCGGGGACAGGCTCACCGCTGAGCGCGGCGTCGAAGAAGGCAGAGAAGATCTCCGCTTGGCTGCCGAGGTGGGAGAGCACCGCGGCGACGCTCCAGTCCGTGCAGGCCGACTGGACCTCGAAGCCGTCGTCCGGGGTGTCGGCGACCAGCTGGGAGAGCCGATCGTGCGAGGCCCTCAGGACCCCGAGTGCGTGCGTTGCGTCGTTCATCGTTGCCCTTTCATGACACCATCCTGCCCCGGTCGCCGGGATCAGAAGATGTCGGCAGTGCTGGCGGACTCAAGGGACATGTCACGGTCCCGGAGCGGGACCTCCTTGAGGAACAAGGACAGGATAAAGGCGGCGACTCCGAAGGGTGCCGCCACCAAGAACACCGTGCCGAGCGCCGCGCTGTAGGCGTGGACGACGCCAGCGTGGACCGCCGGAGCGCGAGCTTGTCGATCACCGCAGGGCTCGTGGTGAGCGCCTTGATGCTGACCTGCTTGATCTCCGCCGAGGTGAGGTAGCGGTGCAGGTCGCTGGTCAGACTCCAGAGCAAGATCGAGCCGAAGAGCGCCACTCCGAACGCGCCGCCGACGGATCGGAAGAAGGTCGCTCCCGAGGTCGCCGTCCCGAGCTGCTCGTGGGGCACCGCGTTCTGCACGACGAGGACCAGGATCTGGACGACCATGCCCATCCCGAAGCCCAAGATGGCCATGAACAGCCACGCCACCTCGATGGGCGTCGAGGTGTCCATCGTCGAGAGCAGGATCAAGGCCAGCGCCATGATCCCGGTGCCCGACGACGGGGAAGATCTTGTAGCGCCCCCAGCGGGCGACCAGGCGGCCGCTCGTGATGTAGGTGAACAGGAGGGCGAAGACCATCGGGAGCATCTCGAGGCCCGACTGGGTGGGCGTCGCTCGATAGACGACCTGGAGGAAGAGGGGGATGTAGATCACCGAGCCGAACATGATGAAGCCGATCAGGAACCCCACGGTGACGCCCACGCTGTAGACACCGCTCTTGAAGAGCTTGAGCGGCATGAGCGGCTCGACGACCCGAGATTCGACGACCACGAAGGCGATGGCAAGGAGCCACCGCGGTGGCCCCCAGCAGCAGGATCGTGCCCGAGCCCCATCGATAGACCGAGCCGCCCCACGTGGTGAGCAGGATCAGGCAGGTGACCGCGGTGCCCAAGAGTGCGGTGCCGAGGTAGTCGATGCGGTGCTCGGTGCGCTTGCGCGGGATCTTGAGCCTCGTGGCGACGACGAAGAGGGCCAGCAGGCCGATGGGCAGGTTGATGTAGAAGATCCACCGCCAAGAGAGCTGCTGGGTCAAGAAGCCGCCGATGAGCGGACCGATCACGCTGGTGACACCGAAGCAGGCCCCGAAGTAGCCCATGTAGCGACCACGCTGACGAGGCGAGACGACGTCGCCGATGATCGACTGCGCGCCCGACCATGAGGCCTCCGGCACCCACACCCTGGATGGCGCGGAACCCGATGAGCTCGCCCATGGTCTGGGAGAGGCCGGCGAAGACCGAGCCCACCAAGAAGATGACGATGGCGGCCTGGTAGAGCTTCTTTCGACCGTAGAGGTCGCCGAGCTTGCCCCACAGCGGCGTCGAGACGGTCAGGGTGAGCAGGTAGGCGGTGACCACCCAGGAGAGGTGGTTGAGTCCGTGGAGATCGCCGGCGATGGTGGGCAGCGCCGTGGCGACGATCGTCTGGTCAAGCGACGAGAGGATGATCGCCGAGCATCAAGGCGCTCAGGATCCACAGGATCTTCCTGTGCTCGGCGGCCGAGATCTCGTGATCGTCCTCGACTACGAGCTCCGCCCGCTCATCGAGTGACATCGCTCGGACCTCCGATCTGCACGGTGGCCGCGAACTTGGCGAGGAGCCTTGAGAACTCGAGGCGCTCCTCGATGCTCCAGCTCGGCGAGCAGCACGTCGAACCACTCGAGACGAGCCGCCAGGATGCCCTCGATGTCGTCGACGGCCCTGGGCGGTGATCGAGATCCTCATGGCTCGGGCATCCATCTCGTCACGTCGCCGAGAGACGAGGCCCAAGCGCTCCAGATGCTGGACCTTGCGGGTGACCGCCGGGCGAGTCGGTGGCAAGGCGGTCAGCCAGCACGGTGAGGTGGATGTCGTCGCCCTCCATGGCCAGCTTGTAGAGGACCGCCACGCTGCTTCGATCGAGGTCCACCCCTGCTCGACGACAGATGCTCTGGTGCATCTTGGGCTGGGTCATCGCCCGGCCGATGGCCAAGAGCGCATCAGAGATCTCGGCGGTCCCTCGACGAGCCTGAGCCTTCGAGCCCTTCTTGGGTGGAGCAGCGATCTTGGTGGCGGACATATTTGTATGTTACAAGTAACTTTCTCGCGCGTGCACCGCCTGCGAGGTGGCGACGAGCCAAGGCTTGCCGGAGCGCCGTCAGCGACCTCGAGCGCTGCGGGGTTCAGCGACCGGTGAGACGAGCGAGCAGCGCTCCGCCGCGAAGAGCCGCGAGGCCAGGTGCACGCGTGCGATCCAAGGGAACCCAAGGTCGAGCCGGTGCTCTCCGGGCAGCGGTGAGCAAGGTGAGCTAGTGCACGGGTGAGCAGGTCTCGAGCAGTGAGGGTGCGCTCAGGGCCGCCTTCAAGAGCCGAGTGGCTCAGGAGCCGCCTTCGTAGGGGAAGCCCAGGTCGGGCGCGGTGAGCACGGCCGAGAAGGCCAAGCCCTCCGCGGCCGCCATCGCCGACACGGTGCCGCCTCGGTCGACCACGGCGGTGAGCAGCACCACCTCGCACCCGAACTCCTGAGCGACGTGCGCCGCCTCTAAGAGCGAGGTGCCCCTGCGTCACGGTGTCCTCCGTGATGACGACCTTGTCGCCAGGCTCGAGCGCTCCGGCGATCCGGCCCCCTGCGCCGTGATCCTTCGTCTCCTTGCGGACGCTGAACGCCTTGAGCAGGCGCCCTTCGGTCGCCGCGACGCCCGCGGTGACGAAGGACGACGGGATCGGCGCCCATGGTGAGGCCACCGATGGCGGTGGCCTCGGGGGGCACGAGGTCCAAGAGGGCGTGAGCGACGAGCACCATGGCCTCGGGGCGACAGACGGTCTGCTTCGAATCGATGAACCAGCTCGACCGCTTGCCCGACTTCAAGACGAAGTCGCCGGTCTTGACGGAGTGCTCCTTGAGGTGCGCCGCCAGGGCGAGCTGGGTCGGGCTGAGCTCGCTCACCAGCGGCTCTCTGCTCGGTTGCCCTCTTCGATCGTCCCGATGAGCGCCGCGTCGAGCCCCGAGGCGCGCAGCGAGTCGAGCATGCTGGTCGCTCCCGAGGGATCGACGATGAGGATCATGCCGACGCCCGAGGTTGAAGACCCGAGCCATCTCGTCCTCGGCGACGTTGCCGAGACGCTGGATCTCACCGAAGATCTCAGGGCACGGGGAGCTCGCTGCGATCGACCACCGCTCGAAGGGACGTCAGGCAGCGCTCTGATCAGGTTGCCCGGGATCCCGCCTCCGGTGATGTGGGCGGCGGCGTGCAGCGAGCCCGGCGACGCCGCCATGGCGTCGAGGACCCCCGAGGAGTAGATCACCGACGGTCGGAGCAGCTCGTCAGCCAGGCTGGAGGAGGCGCCCTCCCAGGCAGGAGCCTCGAGCGAGCGACCAGCCCGCTCGAGCAGCACGTGGCGCGCCAAGGTGTAGCCGTTCGATCGCAGGCCAGGTGAGCCCAGGCCCAGCAGGACGTCGCCACTCCGGACTCGCTCGGGACCGAGCTCGTGGCCCTGCTCGAGGACACCCACCGCGAAGCCGGCGAGATCGAGATCCGAGGGCGTGCCTCCGTGCTCGGCCGTCTCGCCGCCCAGCAGCGCACAGCGGCTCTGCCGGCACCCTTCCGCGATGCCACCGACGAGCTCTTCGATCCTCGCCGGATCGACGGCGCCCACCGCGATGTAGTCGAGCAGGAAGAGGGGTTCAGCGCCGACGCAGACGAGATCATCCACGCTCATCGCCACCAGATCGATGCCGACGGTGTCATAGCGCCCCGCCAGGCGAGCGACCTCGAGCTTGGTCCCGACGCCGTCGGTGGCGGCGACCAAGACCGGCTTCTCGTAGCGACCCATGTCGAGGGCGAAGAGGCCGCCGAACCCCCCGATGCCGCCGAGCACACCGGGGCGCATGGTGGACGCCACCACGCCCTTGATCCGCTCTACCACCTCGTCGCCCGCTTGGATGTCGACACCCGCCGCCGCGTAGGTGGCGCCTGCGTCGGCGTGCATCCTCAGACGCCGCTCTTGGCGGGAGCCAGACTCCGCGACTCGATCGAGGCGTTGCGCACCCGTGCTCGCTCGGTGTCGATGGTGACCTTGGTCGGGTACTCCCCGGTCAAACAGGCGTTGCAGAAGCCGCTGTGCTCGCCGATGGCCTCGACGAGGTTGTCAAGGGAGATGTAGGCCAAGGTGTCGCATCCGAGGTACTCGGTGATCTCGCTTGAGCGTGTGGTTGGCTGCCAAGAGCTCTTTTCGAGTCGGGGTGTCGATGCCGTAGAAGCACGGCCACTTGAACGGTGGCGAGGAGATCCGGAGGTGGACCTCGGCGGCGCCCGCCTCCTTGAGCATCCGCACGAGCGCTCTGGTCGTCGTGCCCCGGACGATCGAGTCGTCGACCACCACCAGGCGCTTGCCCGCGATGTTCTCCTTGAGCGGGTTGAGCTTTCGCCTGACCCCACGGTCGCGAGCGCTCTGATCCGGGTTGATGAAGGTGCGGCCGATGTAGCGGTTCTTGATCAGACCCTGCCCGTAGGGGATCCCCGATGCCAGAGCGAAGCCCTCAGCAGCAGGCACCCCCGAGTCGGGCACCCCCATGACCATGTCGGCCTCGACGGGATCCTGCTTGGCCAGCAGCTCACCCATCCGACGGCGAGCGCCGTGGACCTCGCGACCGTGGAGCAGGGAGTCGGGTCGAGCGAAGTAGACGAACTCGAAGATGCACAGGTGCGAGCTCGTCAGGCTCGGATCCACGTAGCGCTCAGAGACGACGCCCTCAGGACCGACCCGGACCATCTCGCCCGGCTCGATCTCGCGCACGTAGGTCGCACCGATCACGTCGAAGGCCGGCGACTCAGAGGCCAGCGCCCAGCCCGTCGGCGAGCCCTCAGGTCCAAGCCGACCGAGGCACAGCGGCCTGAAGCCATGCGGGATCGCGCACGCCCCAGACGTGTGAACCGTCCAAGATCGTCAACGAGAACGCACCCTCGACCATCGGCAAGGTCTCGATGAGCGCCTCTCTCAGGCCGAGGCCCCGGCCCAGGTGCGCGTCGTAGGAACGAGCGATCAGATCAGCCAGGACGTCAGAGTCGGTCATGTTCATGCCCGGCAGGGCGCCGAGGCGATCGACGAGCGCCTCGGTGTTGGTCAGGTTCCCGTTGTGCGCGAGCGCGAAGCCACTGGCGCTGTCGCCCGGCCGGAAGACCGGCTGCGCGCTTCGCCAATCGCCGGAGCCTGCCGTTGAGTAGCGCGTGTGGCCGATGGCCAGGTTGCCGCTCAGGCTCTGGAGCGTGCGGTCGTCGAAGACCGAGGCGACGAGGCCGTTGTCCTTGACCACCGTGACGGTGTCGCCTTCAGCGACCGCCATGCCGGCCGACTCTTGGCCTCGATGCTGGAGTGCGAAGATCCCGTCGAAGGTGAGGTGTGCGATGTCCGCGCCAGGGGCATAGATGCCGAAGACACCGCAGGCTTCCTTCATCAGCCGACCAAGTCGCGAGGCGTCACGGTGCGCGGGGCACGGACGCGAAGGGTGGCGACCTCTGCGTTCATCTCGCCACAAGGATCGCACACCGAGGGTACCGACGCATCCGCCCGATACCGTGGGTGGCAGTGATCGATCTCCACATGCACTCGACCATATCGGACGGCACCGATGATCCAGCCGGGCTGGCCCGCAAAGTCATCGCTGCAGGGCTCAGCGCAGCGGCCCTGACCGACCACGATTCGGTGGAGGGGAGCGACACCTTCGCGGGGTTGCTCAGCGACGCCGGCATCGAACCGGTCCGAGGCTGTGAGATCTCCTGCCTCCAAGACGACGGGGAGCGAAGCGCTCACCTGCTCTGCTACTTCATCGGTGACGGCCCTGACGAGCTCCACGAGACCCTCGATGGCCTGCGCGACGATCGAGCCACCCGCAACACCCGTCTGATCGACAAGCTGGCCGAGGTCGGCTACCCGCTCGATCCCGCTCGCGTCGAGGCGATCGGGCGCAAGCCGCTCATCGATGCTGGTCGGCCGCACTTCGCCGAGGCCCTGATCGAGGCGTATCCGAAGGACTTCACCTCGATCAACGGTGTCTTCTCCGCGCTCCTGGGCGAAGGCGCGGCGGCCTACGTCCCGAAGGCGCGCGTCTCGATCGCCGAGGCCACGGCGATCGCGACGGCGTCCGGGAGCGGTGACCGTCCTCGCCCACCCGCTCACGACGTTCTGCCCGTGGGTCGATGGCATGCCCCTGGCCCCTCAGCGCCAAGCGGAGATCCTGGACGAGGCCTTCGCCGCGGCATCGTCCCAAGGCGTCTCCGGCGCCGAGGCGTACTACTCGCGGCACTCCCCCGACGAGGTGGCGATGGTCGCCGAGCTCTGCGAGCAGCACGGCCTCGTCGCCACCGGGGGCTCCGACTACCACGGCACCAAGAAGCCCGACCTGGCGGTGGGCATCGGCGTGAAGTCCTGGCGTGGGACGACGGCCCAGCTGCGCGTGCCCGACGACGCCCTCGAGCAGCTGCAGAGCCCGACTTCCCCGCTAGCGCGTCTGCCTGCAGCAGCCAGCGCCTCCGCTAGCCGGCGGCGTCAAGCGCGGCCGACAGCGCACCGGCATGGCGAGCCTGCAGCACGTCAACAGAGACGTCGCAGAGCCCCTCGAGCACCAGCGAGGTCCCGCCCACCGTGCCGAGCACCTCGGCCGGGACGCCTGCTCGAGCTGCAGCGTCCAAGAGCGACTCGGCGTGCGTCGTCGAGACCACGAAGCGCCCAGGTCGCTCGCAGAACGTCTCCGCGACCCCGTCGATCCCTCTGCAGCGTGACGCCGATGCCCGACGCCACCGCCATCTCGGCGGCGGCCACGCCGAGCCCGCCTGAGCCGACGTCGTGCACCGAGCCGAGCAGGCCCTCGTCACCGGCCGCGTGGGTGGCCACCAGTGAGGCCACCAACCCACAGGTCTTGACGTGAGCCACCAGGTCGACGTCGAAGAGCTGCCCGTCTCGGTTCCCCAAGACGTCGACCGCGAGCCGACCTCCGGCCAAGGGAAACGCCGAGGGGCCAGGTCCTGACCGAGCACCGAGGAGCACCACCGACTCGCCCTCGCCCCAGGCGAGCGAGGGGGGCGGACTGACCAGGTGCTCGACGAAGCCAAGGGTGCCGACGACCGGGGTGGGATCGATGTCGGTCCCGCCCGACGCGTTGTACAGCGAGACGTTCCCACCGATCACCGGCAAGCCCAGGGCTTCGCAGGCCTCCTTCATCCCGTCGATCGCCTCAGAGAACTGCCACATGACCTCTGGGTGCTCGGGGTTGCCGAAGTTGAGGCAGTTCACGATGGCCACCGCTGTCGCGCCGGCAGCCGCCACGTTGGCCATCGACTCGGCCACGGTGGCCTTCGTGCCCACCCGGGGATCGAGCGAGCACCATCGAGGGTTCGAGTCCGTCGACAGCGCCATGCCCTTGGTCGAAGCAGGCAGACCGGGACCGGCGAGGCGGAGGAGCGCCGCGTCCGCCCCTGGGGCGATCACGGTGTTCAAGAACAGCTGGTGGTCGTACTGGCGGAAGATGGGAGAGGGATCGAGCAGCAAGGACGCGATCGCCTCGCCCACGTCGAGACCCTGGGCCAGCTCGGTCGGGTCATGGGCCGCTCTGGCTGCCTGATCGGCTGGTGCGTGGCGTGGCCGGTCGTAGAGCGGGGCATCGTCGGCCAGCGAGGCAGCCGGGATGTCGGCGAGGATCTCGCCATCGAAGCCGTCTCTGATCCGCAGCACCCCGACGGGCTCGCCCGCTTCGTCGCGACCTGGCTCGGTCACTCGACCCACCACCGTGCAGAGGACCTCCCAGCGAGCGCACAGCGCCTCGACCTGAGGCAGCGAGGCAGGGCTCACGATCGCCAGCATGCGCTCTTGGCTCTCGGAGACCATGACCTCCCACGGCTCCATGCCGGGTTCGCGCCGAGGGACGGCGGTGACGTCGACGTCCATGCCGACCCGGCCTCGAGCCGCCGTCTCCGAGGTGGCGCACACCAGACCTGCGCCACCGAGGTCCTGGATGCCCACGACGAGCCCCTCGTCGAGCAGAGCCAAGCACGCCTCGATCAGTCGCTTCTCCTCGTAGGGATCGCCCACCTGGACGCTCGGCCGCTTGGCGTCATCGAGGCTGGCCGCCCCGTCCTCGCCCTCGAAGCTCGCGGAAGCCAAGACCGAGACGCCACCGATGCCGTCGCGCCCGGTCGTCGAGCCCAAGAGCACCGCCAGGTTCCCCGTCCCCGACGCCGCGCTCAGGACCAATCGCTCGACCGGCAGGGCACCGACGCACAGGACGTTGACCAAGGGGTTCGTCTGATAGCAGCGGTCGAAGGTGAGCTCGCCGCCGATCGTCGGCACACCGACCGAGTTCCCATAGCTCGAGATGCCTCCCACCACACCTTCGACGAGCCAGCGCTGCCGAGGGTCATCGGGCACACCGAAGAAGAGCGGATCCATCACCGCCAGCGGGCGCGCACCCATGGTGAAGATGTCCCGCAGGATGCCTCCGACGCCCGTCGCCGCACCTTGGTGGGGCTCGATGGCAGAGGGGTGGTTGTGACTCTCGATCCGGATGGCAACTGCGATGCCATCGCCCGCGTCCACCACGCCAGCGTTCTCGCCGGGACCGACGAGGACGGTGGGGCCCTCGGTCGGCAGGCGCTTGAGATGCATCCGAGACGACTTGTACGAGCAGTGCTCAGACCACATGACGCTGTAGAGCGCCGTCTCCAAGGGGTTGGGCTCTCGACCCAAGACCTCGATGATGTCGGCGAGCTCAGGATCGGTCAGACCGAGTGCTCGGTGAAGCGGCTGTTCGTTCGTCGCCGTCGTCGCCATAGCCCCACGGTAGCGGCCTCGCCTGGCGGCATCGGAGCGAGGTGGCGACACCGCACTTCCGCCCCAACGTCGACCTCTCACCAGGCGATGGGGCCGAGGATGCCGCCTGGTTCATTAGACGCGTTCTTGCGGCGCGCCCTTCTCAGGAATTCACGGTGAGATCGCGGTACCACACGCTCTCTTGCGACCGATGTGCCCAAAAGGTGTTGGAGCGGCAGTTTTTGGGCATATCCACCATATGGGCAATCCTATTTGCAGCCTCACGAGAAATCATCTAGGTCCCATAGGGGGGATGGCGATGTGTGAATGAGCGGAATTGCGCATAACGTAGACCCTGGTGTTGCATCGGAATCTCTCCGATACCACCCGAGTTCCCGAGGAGTACCAATGAGTCCTGCCGTGAAATCAACGATGACCAAAGAGCACAAAGACGCTCTCGCCCAAGGCCGCCGCGAAGGCGCTGCAGTCCGCAAGTACCTTGAGGCAATCGCCTCAACCCGCGGCAAGCGCGGTCGCAAGAGGACCCCAGCAACCGTCGAGCGACGCATCACGGCGATCAACACCGAGCTCGATGCGGCCGACGCACTCGACGCACTTCTGCTGCGCCAAGAGCGCAAAGACCTCGAGGCCGAGCTCAAGCGCCTCCAGTCGAACCTTGACATCAAGAAGCTCGAGCGCGCCTTCGTCAGCTCGGCCAAGGCCTACGGCGAGCGCAAGGGCATCGACTACTCCACGTGGCGCGAGGCTGGCGTGGCCCCGGCAGTCTTGACCCGTGCGGGGATCAAGCGGACCCGTCGGGCCTAGCGCACCGCTCGATCAGGTGAGCGAGGCCGACAGCAGCGAGCCGAGCAGCACCAAGCCGTCGGCAGAGCCGAGCAGAGCCGAGCTCGCTCGCTCGGGGTGAGGCATGAGGCCCACCACGTTGCCCGCCTCGTTGCAGATCCCCGCGATGTCATCGACCGAGCCGTTGGGGTTCTCGACGTAGCGGAGCACGATGCGCTCTTCGTCTCGCAGCTGGCGAAGCGTCTCGAGGTCACAGGTGTAGCTGCCCGAGAAGTGGTTGATCGGGACGTCGAGCAGCTGGCCCAGAGTGGCGCCCGACGTCAGCACCGAGCGGGTCGAGTCGACCCGGAGCAGCGCCGGCTCGCACAGGAAGGTCAGGCCGCGGTTCTTCTGGAGCGCCCCGGGCAGCAGGTGGGCCTCGCACAACACCTGGAAGCCGTTGCAGATACCGACCACCGGGCCACCGTCTCGAGCGAAGCTGCTCACAGCCTCCATGACCGGGCTGAAGCGTGCGATCGCTCCAGGGCGCAGGTAGTCGCCGTGCGCGAAGCCGCCGGGAAGGATCACCGCATCAAGGCCCGTGAGGGACGCGTCGGCGTGGAAGATCAAGCGTGCTTCGGCGCCCAGGGCCTCGAGCGCCAGCACCGCATCATGTTCGCAGTTGGTCCCGGGGAAGACGACGACGCCGACGGTGGTCGCCATCAGGCCTCGCGCACCTCGATGACGCTCTCCTCGATGACCGGGTTGGCCAGGAGCCGGTCGGCAAGGTCCGCCGCGTGGCTCCTCGCCGCCTCGAGATCAGCAGCGTCGAGCTCCACGTTGAAGCAGCGTCCTGAGCGCACCGACGCGACGCCATCGAATCCCAAGGCGGGCAGCGCCCTCTCGATGGTGGCGCCCTCCGGATCGGCGATGCCGGGTCGGAGCCTGACCTCGACGCGCGCGTGGTACCTCACGACGACGGACCGTACCACTGCTCGAGCGAGGCCCCCGTCACCCGTTCATAGGCGTCGCGGTAGCGCTGCGAGGTGATCGCGACCACCTCATCTGGCACGGTTGGCGGAGGGGGCGTTCGATCCCAGGGCTGCGCGGCCAGCCAGTCCCGGAAGGGCTGCTTGTCGAAGGCCGGCGGCACCTGCCCGAGCTCGATCTCGTCAGCCGGCCAGAGCCGGGAGGAGTCAGGCGTGACGATCTCGTCGCAGAGGACTAGGTCGCCCTCGATGAGACCGAGCTCGAACTTCGTGTCGGCAAGGACGAAGCCGGCTTCGAGGCAGCGTGCCTGGGCCACCGCGAAGATCCCAAGGCAGAGGGCTTGCGCCTCCTCCAAGCGCTGGTGTCCGATGATCTCGACCGCGGCGTCGATCGAGATGTTGAGGTCGTGCCCCTCCTCCGCCTTGGTGGACGGGGTGAACATCGGCTCAGGGAGCTCCTCGGCCAGACGAAGCCCTGGCGGGGCGGCCATGTCATGGATGGTGCCGCGCTGCTCGTACTCCTCGAAGGCCTGGCCAGCCAGCCGAGCTCTGACGATGCACTCGAGCGGGAGCATCGCCGCGGTCCTCACCAGCATCGTGCGGCCGTGGAGCTGGTCGAGCTCACCGAAGCCTGGGACCATCTCGTCGATCGCCGCGGGATCGCAGCTGACCAAGCTCCGTGGAGCGACCGGGCCGAGCTGCGAGTCCCAAAAGGCGGTCATGGCGGTCAAGACGCGGCCCTTCTCCGGGATCGGCTCGGCCATCACGACGTCGAAGGCGCTGATCCGGTCGGATGCCACCATCAAGAGGTGGTCCTCATCGACCTCGAAGAGCTCTCGGACCTTGCCGGTCCGAAGGGCCTTGAGGCCGAGCGCTGCAGGAGAGTGGGCCATGGCGCTCAGGCGCCCAAGGCGTCAAGGGCATCGACGAAGCGATGACGGTGCGACAGCATCCGATCGAGGTCGAAGGCTCGGTCGAGCTCCTCGGTGCTCAAGGTGACCTCGTCGTCGCGCTCGACGATGCCACGAAAGCCGCTCTGGGTCTCGACGGCCTCTCGTGCCGCGCGCTGCACGATCCGGTAGGCCGCGTCCCGGGTCATGCCGTGGTCGATCAGGGTGAGGAGGACCGCCTGGCTGAAGACCAAGCCCAGCGAGCCCTCTTCGAGGTTCTTGCGAGCTCGCTCGGCGTTGATGACGAGCCCGTCGACGAGCTCGGTGGCCTTGCGCAGCACGTAGCAGGCCAGCATCGTGGCGTCAGGAAGGATGACCCGCTCGACCGAGGAGTGCGAGATGTCACGCTCGTGCCAGAGCGCGACGTCCTCGAGCCCGGCTCCGAGGTAGCCCCGAAGCACGCGCGCCAGGCCGCAGAGGCGCTCGGAGAGGATCGGGTTCCGCTTGTGCGGCATGGCAGAGGAGCCCTTCTGACCGGGTCGGAAGGCCTCCTCGACCTCGCCGAGCTCTGAGCGGGCGAGGTGGCGGATCTCGGTGGCCAGGTGCTCGATCGTGGCCCCGGCTGCCGCGCAGGCCCAGAGGAGCTCGGCGTGCCGGTCACGGGCGATCACCTGGGTGGCTGGGACCGGCGTGAGGCCCAGTGCGCCGCAGACGTGCTCCTCGACGAAGGGGTCGATGTTCGAATAGGTCCCGACGGCACCTGAGAGCTTGCCGACCGCGATGGTCTCACGGGCGCGCACGAGGCGGACTCGATCGCGCTCTGCCGCAAGGGCGAAGAGGGCGAACTTGGCACCGAACGTGGTGGGCTCGGCGTGCATGCCGTGCGTGCGTCCGGTCACCGGGACGTCGATCAGCTCACGAGCGCGTCGCGCGAGCACCGCGACCAGCGACGCCGATGCCTCGATGAGCACGTCAGCAGCCTTGGTCAGCTGCCAGCACAGCGCGGTGTCCACCACGTCCGATGACGTCAGGCCGTAGTGGATCCAGGCGCCTTCCGGGGCGCCGATGGCCTCTTGGACCACGTCGACGAACGCCGCGGTGTCGTGGTTGGTGATCTGCTCTCGCTCGTCGACCTGGCTCACGAACGTGGCGTCGATCACCGGTCGGCGGGCGCGGCACGCCTCGGCGTCGGCGATGGGGACCACGCCCAAGATCGCCAGCGCCTCGGCGGCGAGGAGCTCGACCTCCAACATGGCGTCGAAGCGCGCTTCGTCGCTGAAGAGCGCAGCCATGTCCTTCGGTGCGTAGCGGGGGATCATGACGCTGCCTCCTGTGCTGCGGCGAGCGCCGCGATGTCACTGCGGCGCTGGACGCCGTCGAACGAGATGCGCAGCGCGCCTTCATAGGCGCGCGCTCTGGCCTCTCCCAGGGTGGCGCCGGTGCCGGTCACCGCCAGCACCCTGCCGCCCGCCACCAGGAACGGACTCCCCCGCTCGGCTCGAGCGGTGCCCGCGTGGAAGACCGTGACGCCTTCGACGCCTTCTCGAAGCTGTCCGTCGTCACCTAACCCCGAGATCTCTGCGCCCAAGGTGGGGCTCACGGGATAGCCGGGCGCGGCCAGCACGACGGTGACCGCCCGCTGCTCGCTGAACGCCAGCGGTGTGTGCAGCGAGCCCGCTGCTGCCTCAGCGAGGTGCGTGAACAGGTCGCTGCTCACACGCGGGAGCACCACCTGCGCTTCGGGATCGCCGAAGCGGACGTTGAACTCGATCACCTTCGGGCCTGACGCGGTCAGCATGAGCCCGGCGTAGAGGACGCCCCGGTAGTCCACCCCTCGGCGGCGCAGCTCGTCGAGGGTGGGCGTGACGCAGAGGTCCATGAGCTCGTCGACCAGGTCCTCGTCGACGCCCGGCATCGGCGAGTACGCCCCCATGCCCCCGGTGTTGGGCCCTTGGTCATCGTCGAAGGCCCGTTTGAAGTCCTGCGCAGGCGAGAAGGCAACCGCGCGCTGGCCGTCGCAGAGCGCCAGCAGCGAGCACTCAAGGCCAGCAAGCCCCTCTTCGATCACCACCGTCGTGCCCGCCGAGCCGAAGGAGACCCCGGTCAGCTTGGCCTCGACGTCCGCGAGCGCCTCTTCCAGGCTGGCGGTCACCAGCACACCCTTGCCAGCAGCCAGGCCATCGGTCTTGATCACGTAAGGCGCGCTGCAGCTCGTCGAGGATCGCCCGAGCGTCCTCGAGGCGGGTCACCGCCCAGTGACGAGCCGTCGGCACGCCTGCGGCGTCGAGGAGCTCCTTCATGAATGCCTTTGACCCCTCGAGCTGCGCGCCGTCTTTGCCGGGCCCGACGACGGCTCGACCTGCGGCGCGCAGCTCGTCGGCCAAGCCGTCGACCAGTGGCACCTCTGGGCCGATGATGAACAGGTCAGCCTCGAGCTCGAGGGCTGATCGCTCGTCGATGGCGATCGACCCTGCTCCGACGGTCGAGCACATCCCAGGGCTCCCAGGCGTCACGACCACGTCGACGCCACCGCCAGCGAGGCTGCGGGCGAGTGCGTGCTCTCGACCCCCTGCACCCACGACGACTGCTCGTCGCGCATGGCTCACGAGTCAGGTACCGACACGAACTGCTCTCGACCAGGACCGACACCCACGGTGCGGATCGGCACACCGATCTGCTCCGCCAAGAACGCGACGTAGTCACGCGCCGCTCCCGGCAGCTCGTCATAGCTGGTGCACGACGTGAGGTCCTGCTGCCAGCCAGGGAGCTCGGCGTAGACCGGTGTGACCCGGTGGAGGACCGACTGGTGGTACGGAGGGTGCTCGAAGCGCTGGCCGTCTGCCTCATAGGCCACGCACACCTTGATGGTCTCGAGCGTGTCGAGGACGTCAAGCTTGGTGAGGGCCACCTCGGTCAAGGAGTTCAACCGGACGGCCTGGCGGGCCATGACGGCGTCGAACCAGCCACAGCGCCGCATGCGGCCGGTGTTCGTGCCGAACTCGTGGCCCCGCTCGACCAGCATGACGCCCGTCTCGTCGAAGAGCTCGGTCGGGAACGGACCGGCGCCGACCCGTGTGACGTAGGCCTTGGCGATCCCGACGATGGAGCTGAGGTGCAGCGGGCCGATGCCCGCACCGACGCAGGCGCCGCCCGCCACGGGGTTCGAAGAGGTGACGAAGGGATAGGTCCCGTGATCGAGGTCCAAGAAGGTGGCTTGGGCCCCTTCGAGCAGGATGCTCTTGTTCGCCCGGAGCGCCTCGTGGAGGTAGCCCACGGTGTCGGCGATCATCGGCGCGATGCGCGGGGCCAAGGTCCCGACGTAGAACTCGGTGATCTCGTTGGCGTTGAAGGGGAGCCGGTTGTAGACCTTGGCCAAGAGGGCGTTCTTCTCTCGCAGCACAAGGTCGAGCTTCTGGCGAAAGATCTTCTCGTCTAAGAGGTCCTGGACCCTGAGCCCGACCCGAGCCGCCTTGTCGGCGTAGGTGGGCCCGATGCCCCGCTTGGTCGTCCCCAGCGCGCTCTTGCCCAGGTAGCGCTCGCTCACCCGGTCGATCTCCACGTGGAACGGCATGATCAGGTGCGCGTTGCCCGAGACCAGCAGGGCCGAGGTGTCGACGCCCTTGGCCTCGAGGCTGTCGATCTCCTGGAGCAGCACGGAGGGATCGACCACCACCCCGTTGCCGATGACCGGGGTGACGGAGGGGTACAAGATGCCGCTCGGGATCAGCTGGAGGGCGAAGGCCTCCCCATCGACCACGATGCGGTGCCCGGCGTTGTGCCCGCCTTGGTACCGCACGACCACGTCCATCTCGGAGGCCAACAGGTCGGTGAGCTTGCCCTTGCCCTCGTCGCCCCACTGGGTTCCGACCACCACGGTTGCCGGCACGTTGCGCTCTCCTTCGGGGGCCGTCCTGAACCCTCTGAGCCTACTTGGACCGATGGTGACCCCGGCGTGGACAGCGTCGTGGGCGCCGAGCGGTGCTCGCTCAGCTGATCGACGCCTCGAACTCGAGGAGCTGGGGCACCAAGAGAGGCCAACGTCGGAACAGGCCGGTGTTGTTCGCCTCGTGGTCCTCGCCTCGATCGAGCCACTCCCGATCGCCCCAGGGTGGGTCGACGAGCCGGGCGTTCGGCAGCAGGGCCGCCACCTCCTCGGTCACCGCCCTCGGATGGTGCGGGTCGGAGTGCCCCGAGTTGAACACCAGCGTGGGCTTGGTGAAGCTGCGGAGCTCGTCGTCGGTCGCACCAGGGATGAGCTCACCGGGCAGCGAGTAGTAGACCCGCATCCAGCGCTCCATGGTGGCCAAGAACTCCTCTCGGTCCTGGCTCAAGATGACCGCTCGGTTCTTCTCGTTACGAGCCTGGGCCTCCTGCCAGTCGTCGAGCGCTGCGACCGCCTCCATGCCACCGGTGAACGCCGCAAAGTAGGAGGGGAAGGTGTAGACCTGCGCCAAGATCAGCAGGCCGTAGACCGAACCGGTGATCCAGTTCATCGTGAGGCCCTTGCACACCTCGGGGTGGCGCTGGGCCGCGAGCAAGGAAACGCGCGCTCCCCCTGAACCTCCGTGGATCATGGCCGGTCCGACGTCGAGGTGCCTGAGGAGCCCGGCCAGGGCGTCGGCCTGGATCACCGACTCAGACGGGCCGGTGAAGTTCAGCTCCGAGTCACCGCAGTTCGGTCGATCCCACAAGATCGCCGTGTGGCCAGCCTCAGCCAGCGCGTGCGCCATCTCTGGCAGGCCCGGGGTCTCCCGAGGGAAGCGTCCACCGGGGGTGAGGATCCACGCCGGGCCCTCTCCTAGGACGTCGTAGGCGATCTCTCGTCCGTCGATCTCAGCAATGGCCATTGGCTCCCCCTCGTCCTCGCCCAGGGAAACCTAACCGGACCGCCGCCGACAGGGGCTCAGCGCAAGGCGAGCTGGTCGCCTTCGACGCTGACGTGGACCGTCGAGCCCTCCGGGAAGTCGCCCTCCAAGAGCTTGAGCGCCAAGGGGTCTTCGACCGTCCGCTGGATCACCCGGCGAAGCGGTCGAGCGCCGAAGACGGGGTCGAAGCCCTGGCGGGCCAAGAGGCGCTCGGCGTCGTCATCGACCTCGAGGTCCAAACGTCGCTCGACGAGCCGAGCTCGGAGACGCCCGAGCTGGACGCGCACGATGACGGCGAGGTCCTCCTCGGTGAGCGAGCGGAAGCGGACGATCTCATCGATGCGGTTCACGAACTCAGGCTTGAAGTGCTCCAGCGGATCGCCCGGGATGTTCGACGTCATGATCAGCACGACGTTGGTGAAGTCCACCGTGCGACCCTGGCCATCGGTCAGACGGCCATCTTCGAGCAGCTGGAGCAGGATGTTGAAGACGTCAGGGTGGGCCTTCTCGAGCTCGTCCAAGAGCACGACCGCATAGGGGCGTCGACGCACCGCCTCGGTGAGCTGGCCGCCCTCTTCGTAGCCGACGTAGCCCGGAGGGGCTCCGACCAGCCGGGAGACGGCGAACTTCTCCATGTACTCCGACATGTCGATGCGCACCATCGCCTTGTCGTCGTCGAATAGGAACTCAGCCAGCGCTCGCGCCAGCTCGGTCTTGCCGACGCCGGTCGGACCCATGAAGAGGAACGAGCCGATCGGACGGTTCGGATCCGACAGACCGGCCCGAGAGCGTCGGATGGCGTTGGACACGGCGGTGACCGCCTCGTCCTGGCCGACCACGCGGCTGTGGAGCAAGGACTCCATCGCCACGAGCTTGGCCACCTCTCCTTCGAGCATGCGCGAGACCGGCACCCCGGTCCAGCGGGCCACCACCTCGGCCACGTCCTCGTCGTCGACCTCCTCCTTCAAGAAGCGCTGGTGTGCTTGGAGCTTGGCGAGCTCCTCGGTGGCCTCTTCGATCTTGGACTCGAGCGCGGGCAGCTCGCCGTAGCGAATGGCTGACGCTCCCGCGAGGTCGCCCTCGCGCTCACGCCGCTCAGCGTCGCCCCGCTGCTCTTCGAGCTCAGACTTGAGGCTTCGGATCTCGTCGATCTGGCCCTTCTCGGCCTGCCAGTGGGCAGTCATCTCCGAGGCCGTCTCGGTCAGATCAGCCAGCTCGGCTTCGAGCGAGGCCAACCGCTCGGCGGAGACCGCGTCGGTCTCCTTGGCCAGCGCCACCTTCTCGATCTCGAGCTGGCGCATCCGACGGGTGACCACGTCGAGCTCAGTCGGCATCGAGTCGATCTCGATCCGGAGCCGACTGGCAGCCTCGTCGATCAGGTCGATGGCCTTGTCCGGCAGGAACCGGCCGGTCACGTAGCGATCGGACAGGGTCGCTGCCGCCACGAGCGCCGCATCTTGGATGCGCACCCCGTGATGGATCTCGTAGCGCTCCTTCAAGCCCCGCAAGATGGCGACGGTGTCTTCGACCGAGGGCTGGCCGACGTAGACCTGCGCGAAGCGGCGCTCTAAGGCCGCGTCCTTCTCGATGTACTTGCGGTACTCATCGAGGGTGGTCGCCCCGACCAGGCGGAGCTCGCCTCGGGCCAGCAGCGGCTTGATCATGTTGCCGGCGTCCATCGCACCTTCGGCGGCACCCGCGCCGACCAAGGTGTGGATCTCATCGATGAAGGTGATGATCTCGCCTTCGGCGTCCTGGATCTCCTTCAGCACCGCCTTGAGCCGCTCTTCGAACTCACCTCGGTACTTCGCCCCTGCCACCAGCGAGCCGAGGTCGAGCGCCATGACCCGCTTGTTCTTCAAACCCTCGGGGACGTCGCCCTCCATGATGCGGATCGCCAGGCCCTCGACGATGGCCGTCTTGCCCACGCCTGGCTCACCGATCAGCACCGGGTTGTTCTTGGTGCGCCGGGAGAGCACCTGGATGACCCGGCGAATCTCCTCGTCACGACCGATGACCGGGTCGAGCTTGTTCGACGCCGCCAGCGCCGTGAGGTCGCGCGCGTAGCGCTCCAAGGCCTGGAAGGTGTCCTCCGGCGTGGCGCTGGTCACCCGATGGCTGCCGCGCACCTCTCGGAGCGCACCGAGCAGCGCATCACGGCTCACGCCGAGCTCTTGGGCGAAGACCACCATGACGTGCTCGACCGAGAGGTACTCGTCTCCCATCTCGGTGGCCAGCGAGGTCGCCTCCTCGAGACCGTCGTGGAGCGCTCTGCTCATCGAAGGCTGCATGCCCCCGACCGAGCGCGGCAGGTTGGCCAAGCGCTCCGCGAACTCACGAGCCAGCGACGTCGGATCGACGCCCAGGCTGCGCAGCACCGGGGTGGCGATGCCCTCGGGCTGCGCAAGGATCGCGGCGAGCACGTGGGTGGGGGTGATCTCAGCCTGACCCGCGGCGGTGGCCTGCGTGGTGGCCGCCGAGAAGGCCTCTCGAGTCCGGTTGGTCCAGCGTTCAGGGTCTAGGGGCATGGCGTGTCCTCGATGATCGTCTCAGTGACTGCTCTTCCTTTGGGGGTGGAGGACCCGTGGCTCATCGGCGCCGATAGGTCCGGAAGACCGCAGGTGCCTGGTTCAGCGGCACGATGTCGCGCCGATAGGTCCGGTGTGTCTCGTCGAGCACGCGCGCGTGCTCTTCGGCCAGGCGACGAAGCTCGGCCCGGAGCTGGTCGAGCTGGCTCTCCAAGGCCAAGACCTGGCGAACGCCTTCGAGGTTGAGCCCCTCGCTGGTCAGCTCTTGGATGCGACGCAGTCGCTCGAGATCTCGCTCGGAGAAGCGGCGCGAGCCGCCGGCAGTCCGCGTCGGGATCGAGCAACCCTGAACGCTCGTAGTTCCGGAGCGTCTGGGGGTGGACCCCCGCCAGCTCGGCCGCCACGGAGATCACGTAGACCGCCCTGGTGGGGTCGGTGTGGGACGTCGTCATGTGGAGACCTCCTCGTTCTCAGCCTCTTGGTCGGCAGCAGACTCTCGTGACGGCTCCTCCGCGCTCTCGCCAGAGGTCGGGGGCTTCGGATCGAAGGCCTCGTGGAGCGCCTCGATCGCTTGGCGCTGCTCGTCGGTCAGCGTCTTCGGCACGGCCACCTCGACCTTGACCAGCAGGTCGCCTGGGGTCGTCGCCTTCTTGCCGCCGCCGGCGGGCACGCCCCGGCCTCGCACTCGAAGCTGCGTGCCGGGCTGGGTGCCCGCGGGGACCTTGACCGTCACCGGCTCATCCAGGGTCGGCACCTTGACCTGGGTCCCGAGGGCCGCGTCGGCAAAGCTCACGTGCACCACGGTCGTCAGGTTCCGTCCTCGACGACCGAAGCGGACGTCATGGCCGACGTGGACCACCACGTAGAGATCCCCGGCAGGTGCCGTGGCCTCGCCCGGCGCGCCACGACCTTTGACCCTGATGCGCTGGCCGTCCTCGACCCCGGCGGGGATCCGGACCTTGACCGAGCGTGTCGAGTGCTCCTTGCCGGAGCCGTGGCACTCGGGACACGGCGTCTCGATCTTGGTGCCGCGCCCGCCGCAGTCTGGGCAGATGGACGAGAGCGAGAACGGTCCCTGGTTGTCGTTGAGCTGGCCAGAGCCACCACAGCGCGGACAGGTCGTCGGCGAGGTGCCCGGTGCAGCGCCCGACCCCTTGCACTTCGAGCACCGCACGTCGGAGGGCAGGTTGACCGAGGTGGTCACGCCTTTGACGGCATCGACGAAGGAGAGGTGCAGCCCTGCTTCGAGATCGGCGCCGCGCTGCGGTGCGCGCTGGCGACGACGTCGACCGCCGCCGAAGAGGCCGCCGAAGAGATCGCCCAGGTCGCCCATGTCCTCGGTGCGGAACGTCGTGCCGCCGAAGTTGCCGTTGGCTCCAGGAGCGCCGAAGCCCCCGGCCAGGGGGCCGAGCCGACGGACCTCGTCGTACTCCTTGCGCCGCTCCTCGTCGCCGAGCACGTCGTAGGCCGCCGAGATCTCCTTGAAGCGCTCCTCGGAGCCAGGGTTGGCGTCGGGGTGGTGCTCCTTGGCCAGCTTGCGATAGGCGCGCGTGATCTCCTTGGCCGTGGCGCTCTCTTGGACACCGAGGACCTTGTAGTAGTCCTTCTCGTACCACTCACGCTGCGCTGCCATCGCCTTAGCCCTTCACACGGACCATCGCCGGTCGAACCACGGTGCCGCGGAACAGATAGCCCGCCGCGCAGCACCTCGTCGACCAGTGGCCCCTCTTCGGTCCCATCACCCTCAGCATGAGCCACCGCATCATGGAGCGTCGGGTCGAACGGTGAGCCCGCCCCGGGGATGGCCTCCAAGCCCTGCTTGCCCAGCGCGTCGCTGAGCAGGCTGCGCGCCGCGATGAGGGCCTTGGCCTCCACCGAGACCTCGCCGTCGAGCGCAAGGTGGGCCTCAGCCAGGTCGAGCGCGTCGAGAGCCGGCAGCAAGGCACTGACCAGCGAGGCGGCTTGGCGCGCCGCGACCTCGTCGCTCTGGCGCTCAACCCGCTTGCGGTAGTTCTCGAAGTCAGCTTGAAGTCGCTGCGCGGTAGAGCGCAGCTCATCGCGCTCTTGGATGAGCCCGCTCAGCTCTGCGAAGTCCTCAGAGATGATCTCCTCGTCACTGATGACCTCGGGTGCGTCCGATGAGGTGTCCTCCACCTCATCGGACGTCGCCCCGTCTGTGTCGTAGGACTCGTCGCTCACGACTCGTCCACGATCTCGGCGTCGACGACCTCATCGTCGTTGATCGCGCTGGCTTCCTCACCACCCCCCGCAGAGGTCTCGTTCTGGGCGGCGGCTGCAGCCTCGTAGAGCTTCTGGCTGAAGCTCTGCGACGCCGTCATCAGCTTCTCGGTGGCTGACTTGATAACCTCGAGGTCAGAGCCGCTCAGCGACTCCTTGACACCAGCCAAGGCGGACTCGACGTCGGCCTTCTCGGTCTCGTCGATCTTGTCGCCCTGCTCGGCGAGGAGCTTCTCGGTCTGGTACACGAGCGTGTCAGCGGTGTTGCGGACCTCCGCCTCCTCCTTGCGCTGACGGTCATCCTCGGCGTGGGACTCCGCGTCCTTGACCATCTGGTCGATGTCGTCCTTCGACAGCGAGGACTGACCGGTGATGGTCATCGACTGGGTCTTGCCCGTGGCTCGGTCCTGCGCCGAGACGTGCACGATGCCGTTGGCGTCGATGTCGAAGACGACCTCGATCTGCGGGATGCCACGAGGGGCCGGCGGGATGTCGACCAGCTGGAACTTGCCCAGGGTCTTGTTGTACAGCGCCATCTCGCGCTCGCCTTGGAGCACGTGGATCTCCACGCTGGGCTGGTTGTCATCAGCGGTGGTGAAGACCTCAGAGCGCTTGGTCGGGATCGTGGTGTTGCGCTCGATCAGCCGGTGCATGACACCGCCCTTGGTCTCGATGCCAAGGCTGAGCGGGGTCACGTCCAAGAGCAGGACGTCCTTGACCTCACCCTTGAGCACACCCGCCTGGACGGCAGCGCCGATGGCGACGACCTCGTCGGGGTTCACGCTCTTGTTGGGCTCCTTGCCGGTGAGCTTGGTGACGAGCTCGGTCACCGCCGGGATGCGGGTCGATCCTCCCACCATGACGACGTGGTCGATCTCGCCGGTGGTCAGCCCTGCGTCCTTGATCGCCGTCTCGAACGGCGAGGTGCAGCGCTCGACCAGCGACGCGGTCAGCTCGTTGAACTTGGCCCTCGACAAGGTGAGGTCCAGGTGCTTGGGGCCCTCCGCGGTGGCGGTGATGAACGGCAGGTTGATGTTGGTCTCCTGCACGCTCGAGAGCTCGATCTTGGCCTTCTCCGCCGCTTCCTTGAGGCGCTGGACGGCCATCTTGTCGGCAGAGAGGTCGACGCCCTCAGTGTCCTTGAACGACTTGACCAGCCAGTCCATGACGGCGTTGTCCCAGTCGTCGCCACCGAGCTTGGTGTCGCCGCTGGTGGACTTCACCTCGAAGACGCCGTCAGCGATCTCCAAGACCGAGACGTCGAAGGTGCCACCGCCGAGGTCGAAGACCAGCACGGTCTGCTCCGCGGTGTCCTTGTCGAGGCCATAGGCCAGCGCGGCAGCGGTCGGCTCGTTGATGATGCGGAGCACCTCGAGGCCAGCGATCTGGCCTGCCTCCTGGGTGGCGGTGCGCTGGGCGTCGTCGAAGTAGGCCGGCACGGTGATGACGGCCTGGTTGACGGTGTCGCCGAGGTAGGCCTCGGCGTCACGCTTGAGCTTCATCAAGATACGGGCCGAGATCTCCTGCGGGGTGTACGCCTTGTCATCGATGTCGATGGTCCAGCTCGATCCCATGTGACGCTTGACCGAGCGGATCGTGCGGTCCGGGTTGGTGATCGCCTGGCGCTTGGCCACCTCTCCGACGAGGACCTCACCGCTCTTGGAGAAGCCCACCACCGAAGGGGTGGTGCGCTGTCCCTCTGCGTTCGGGATGACGACGGGCTCGCCCGCCTCGAGGACTGACACCACCGAGTTGGTGGTGCCGAGGTCGATTCCGACTGCCTTAGCCATGTGCTCTTCCTTTACTTGGGGGTTCGTGAGCTTGCTTCGTGATCTTGTCCCCGGGGCCTGCCCCCGGGTTCGAGAACCACTATAGCAAAGTTGATAAGGGGTTTGTAAGGTTTTCTTACGAAGTTCTTCAGAACTGCACTTTCGCTCATCGCCGCCGATCTGACTACGCTCCGTGGACATGGCCGAGCTCATCTTGCTGCGACATGGGCAATCTGAGTGGAACGCCCTCAACCTCTTCACAGGCTGGGAGGACGTGGCCCTCACCGAGCAGGGGCGTCAGGAGGCCAGCCAGGCCGGGTTGCTGCTGTCCGAGGCTGACGTCGACGTGCGGGTGCTGCACACCTCACTGCTGGTCCGAGCGATCGACACGGCCCAGCTGGCCTTGGAGGCAGCGGGCCGCTCCTGGGTGCCCGCCAAGCGGGACTGGCGGCTCAACGAGCGCCACTACGGCGACCTCCAGGGCAAGAA
>CAVWVW010000005.1:0-136144 GCA_963758555.1 uncultured Acidimicrobiales bacterium
CAAGCTCGAGACCACCGAGCAGTACGGCGCCGACCAGGTGAAGATCTGGCGCCGCAGCTACGCCACGCCTCCGCCGGCGCTCCCGAACGGTGATCCCCGGCTGCCCGGTCATGATCCTCGCTACCGCGACGTGCCCCAAGACGCCCTGCCCGCCACCGAGTGCCTGGCCGACGTGGTCGCTCGCACGCTGCCCTACTTCGAAGCCGAGGTCGTCCCCGATCTCAGGGCGGAAGCGGCCAAAGGTGGCGCGGTCCTCGTCGTGGCCCACGGCAACTCGCTGCGGGCGCTGCGCATGGCGCTCGATGGGATCTCAGAGGAGAGGATCGTCGAGCTCGAGATCCCGACCGGCATTCCGTATCGCTACGTGATGGACGAGGCCTTGGCGATCACGGAGCAGGGCTACCTCGGCGACGCCCAGGCGGCGGCTGACGCCGCGGCGGCTGTCGCGCGCCAAGCTGGCTGAGGCGCGCCGTCGGCCAGGCGGCACGCGACCCCCTCTCGTGCGGCGCCTGTGAAGATGGCGTCGTGCCCGCCATCGTCGTCGAGGGACTGACCAAGTCCTACGAGAAGCCCGTGCTCAAGGGCCTCAGCCTTGAGGTGCCGAAGGGCAGCTGCATCGCGCTGCTCGGCCCGAACGGCGCGGGCAAGACCACCACCGTCGAGATCCTCGAGAGCTACCGCCCTCGCGACGGTGGCCACGTGGAGGTGCTCGGCATCGATCCCGCTCGCCCGACGAGCGCGTGGCGAGCGAAGATCGGCATCGTCCTCCAGGCGAGCACGGACAACGCCCAGCTCACCTGCGCCGAGGTGCTCACCTCGTTCGCCGCCCTCTACCCCTCGGCGCGCCCGACCGATGAGGTCCTCAAGCTCGTGGGGCTCACCGACGAGGCAGATCGCCGAGCCCGGCACCTCTCTGGAGGCCAACGTCGGCGCCTCGACGTCGCCCTCGGCATCATCGGTCGACCTGAGGTCCTCTTCCTCGACGAGCCCACCATCGGCTTCGACGCTGAGGCTCGTCGCCAGTTCTGGCAGATGATCAAGGACCTCCGGGCCGAGGGCACCACCATCGTGCTCACCACGCACTACCTGGACGAGGCCGAGGAGCTCGCTGACGACGTCGCCATCATCGCGGGCGGCGTGATCCGCGCCCAAGGCCCACCGGCCAGCATCGGAGGCCGCAGCGAAGCCCTGGCCCTCGTGCGCTTCCGGCTGGGCGACGGCACGTGGATCGAGCGAGAGAGCGCCACGCCCACCGAGCTCGTCGCCTCGCTCGCCGCCGAGCACGGGGAGCTGGCCGACCTCACCGTGACCCGTCCCAGCCTCGAGGACGTCTACCTGTCGCTCATCCGCGACGAGGTGCTGGGCCCATGACGACTCGGGTGCTGCCCATCTCGAAGATGCGGGCCGAGGTCGAGGTCAAGAGCCTGGTGCGCGATCGGCATCGCATGGTCTTCACCTTCTTCTTCCCCATGCTCCTGCTGCTGATCTTCGGCACCGTCTTCAACCACGACGTCGTCCCCGGCGTCTCGTTCTCCCAGTACTTCACCGCCGGGATCATCGCGTCCGGCATCGTCTACGCCGCCTTCGAGAACCTCGCCATCTCCATCCCCTTAGAGCGCGACAACGGCACGCTCAAGCGTCTGCGCGGCACCCCCATGCCGCTCGCCTCGTACTTCGTGGGCAAGGGCGCCCAGGTCGCCCTCTGCTACGTGGCTCAGGTGGTGCTGCTCATCGGCCTCGGCGTCGCCCTCTTCGGGGTCTCGCTGCCGACCTCCCCGGTCCAGTGGCTCACCTTCGTATGGGTCTCGGTGCTCGGTCTGGCCTGCTGCACGCTGCTCGGCATCGCCTTCTCGGCAGTGCCCAAGCACGCAGAGAGCGCACCGGCCATCGTGACCCCGATCGTGCTCATCGCCCAGTTCATCTCCGGCGTCTTCATCGCCTTCAACGACCTGCCCCACTGGATGCAGATCATCGCCTCGTTCTTCCCGCTCAAGTGGCTGTGCGAGGCGATGAGGAGCGTCTTTCTGAGCTCGAAGGCGTCGTCGCTCCAACCCCATGGCTCCTACCAGCTGGGCTGGTGCGCCCTCGTCCTCATCGTCTGGACGATCATTGGAGGGCTCTTGGCCTGGCGGAACTTCAGCTTCAGCTCAGATCGGTGAGCAGCACCTCTCTGGGCGCTCCCGAGCTCTCGCCTCGCTCTGAGCGGAGCGCCTAGGCGACGGCCTTTCGGAACACGCTGGTCGCCCACGCCATGACCAGCACGCACAGCGGGATCAGCACGACGAAGGCCTGCCAGATGGCCGGATCGCCGAAGTGCCCTGTGGCCAGGGCCCGAGAGGCCTCGACCAGGTAGTAGAGCGGGTTGAAGTGAGCGATGACCTTGAGCCAGGTCGGCCCGAGGGAGATCGGCAGCAGCACGCCCGCGGTCAGCATGATCGGCAGCTGGATGCCGCCGACGATCGCCGCGAAGCTGCTGATCTCCCCGGTGAGCAGCGCGAGCGCCGTCGAGAAGGCGGCGAGCAGCGCGGCGAGCAGCCAGAGCAAGATCAGCAAGACCGCGAGACCTCCCCAGTTGACCGAGAAGCCGAAGGCGACGCCGACGACGATGACGACCGCGTCGAAGGCCGTCATCATGACCAGACCGCACAAGATCGGCCCGGTCAGGATGGCCAGCCGGCTCGCTGGCGTGACCCGGAAGCGCTCGATGATGCCCAGCTGCATCTCGAAGATGATGCCGAACCCCGCGTTCGCGCCCGACGTGAACGCCAAGAGCGCCAAGATCCCCGGCAAGAAGACCTCGAGGACCGAGCCGGTGGGGAACGACTTGACGCCTGGCAGCTCTTTGAGCAGCGGGGTGAACAGCACCAGGTAGAGGACCGGTGTCGAGAAGCCGACGACGAGCCACGTCGGGTTGCGGAGCCGAGCCAGCCAGGCTCGGCCGAAGAACAGGCCGGTGTCGCGGAACAGGTTCATGAGGCCACCTCCTGGCGCTTCGGCGCATCGTCGTCGCGCAACGATCGGCCGGTGTGACGCAAGAACACGTCGTCGAGGGTCGGCTCCGAGAGCTGGATCGTGCGGATCGCGAGCCGCTCCGCGTCGAGCACGCGGAGCAGCAGGGGCAGCGCCGTGCTGCCTTGCGCCACGTAGAGCCGCACCTCGTCCCCATCTCTCGAGAGGTCACGGACGAACTCTTGGGCCTGGAGGATCCCGACCGCCCGCACCGCGGCCTCGACCCCTTCGCTGAAGGCGACGACCACAGACTCGCCAGCCACCCCTCGCTTGAGATCGAGCGGTGTGCCCTCGGCCACGATCTCACCGTGGTCCATGATCGAGAGGCGTCCGGAGAGGGCGTCCGCCTCGTCGAGGTAGTGGGTGGTCAGGAAGATCGTCGTGCCTGTCTCACGGAGGCGTCGCACGTGGTCCCAGAGGTTCGCTCGGCTCTGGGGATCGAGCCCGGTGCTCGGCTCGTCCAAGAAGAGCACCTCGGGCTCGTGCACGATGCCCAGGGCGATGTCGAGCCGACGGCGCTGGCCTCCGGAGTAGGTCTTGACCAGTCGATCAGCGAAGTCGCCGAGATCGAGCGAGCCGAGCAGCTCGTCGGTGCGCGCCGCCACGTCGTCGGCGCTCAGCCCGTAGAGGCGACCTTGCAAGATGACGTTCTCCTTGCCGGTCGCATCGGGATCCGCGCCTCCGAGCTGGCTCACGAAGCCGATCCGCTCGCGAACCTTGCCGCGGCTGGCTGCCGACGTCGAAGCCCGCCACCGTGGCGGTCCCGCCGTCGATCGGCAGGAGCGTGGTGAGCATCCGGAGCGTCGTGGTCTTCCCCGCGCCGTTGGGGCCGAGGAAGCCGAAGATCTCACCTCGAAGCACGGCGAGGTTGACGTCCTTGACGGCGTGCACCGCCTTGTCGCCTGTGCCGAAGGTCTTGCGCAGGTTGGTCGTCGAGATCACTGCCTCGTCGCTGCTCGCACCGGGGGGACTGTCGCTCACTTCGCCTCCTTGAGGTCGGGTACGGCTGCGATGGGCACCGCAGCGATGGTCGTTCGATCAGGGCTTTGGTGCATGGCCCGCCACCACGCCACGCCCTCGAGCTCATCGGACTCGATCTCGTCGACGAGCTGGCGCACGTAGGCCAGCTCTGCTTCGACGAGCACGTCGTGGAACTCGCTCTCCACCCAGAAGAGCCGTGGCAGCTGGGCATCTTCCAAGAGCGCTCTGGTGCCTCGTGAGCGGGCCAGCTCGATCTCGAGGTGCTGGGCGCGCTCGCCCAAGAGCTCGACGACGTCGTCAGGTGGCAGTGCCGGCAAGAAGCTGAGCGCGGCACCGAAGCTCGGGTAGTCGTTGACCGGGGTCGAGACGAGCTCGGTGAGCCAGTCGTGGGTCTCGATCCTCCCTGGCTCGGTCAGCTCGTAGACCGTCCGCTCGGGGAGCCGGCCCTCGCGCCGGGTCTCGGTGGGCGTGATGAGCCCTCGCTTCTCGAGCGAGGCGACGACCGCATAGAGCGAGCCATAGTTGAGCTTGACGCTCTCGTGCTTGTGGCGCTGGCGAAGCGTCGCCGAGACCTCGTAGGGGTGCATGGGACGCTCGTAGAGGCAGATCATCACGGCCAGCGCCAGGGGGTTTGCCCGATTCCTGGCTGCCATGACGCCTCCCCTCTCTCGATACTCTGGACAGAGTACCCTGTCCGGAGAGGGCCGTCCACCCTCTCTGAGCCCCGGGCCTCATCTCCGCCCGAACGCGGAGACACCACCGCCCGGGACCGCATCGCTGCAGGCCCGGGCGGTGGTGCCCTTTGGAGAGAAGGTCTCTCTCGCTGAACTCAGATTGCGTCTGAGCCGCGCTCTCCGGTGCGCACTCTGACCGCCGATTCGACGGGCAGGACCCACACCTTGCCGTCACCGATCTTGCCGGTGCCGGCTGCCTCCACGATGCCGTCGACGACCCCTGCGACGTCGGCGTCATCCAAGAGGATCTCGAGACGAAGCTTCGGTACGAAGTCGACTTCGTACTCAGCACCTCGATACACCTCGGTGTGGCCGCGTTGGCGGCCGAAGCCCTGGGTCTCAGTGAGGGTCATCCCCTGCACGCCGAGGCCCTTGAGCTTCTCCTTGACGTCATCGAGCTTGAACGGCTTGATGACTGCGACAACCAACTTCATGGACGCTTCTCCTCTCGTTCGAATGTGTGGTGCTCGTTACCCATGGCCGCTCAGCCCCTCGAGAGCGAGGTGACCCGCTCAGCGAAGGTCTCACGTGGGTAGGCCTCCTCATCGTGGATGGCCAGGTCACCGACCTCGAGCACTTCGTCCTTCTCACGCAGACCCCTGCAGATGAACTTGACGATGTAGAAGAGGATGGCGCTGGCAATCGCTGTGTAGATGATGATCCACGAGGCTGCCAGGAACTGTTCCCACAGCTGATGGAACGAGCCGGTGTAGAACCACCCACCGACTGAGAATGCCCCAGCGGCGTCGTAGGTCTTGCCTGCCACCCCGTACTCGATCATGCCCGGGTCGGCCAGCAGGCCCACCATGAGTCCACCGAGCAGACCAGCGATGCCGTGCGTGTAGACCACACCGAGCGCATCGTCCACGTGGGAGAAGGGCTTGACCTTGCTGAGGTAGTTCCAAGCGACCCACACCACGATGCAGCAGAACACGCCGCAGATGAGCGCACCGTAACCGTCGAGCCAGCCAGCACCTGGTGTGATGCAGACGAGACCGACGATCATGCCGTTGATGGCACCCAAGAACGTGGGCTTGTGCTCCTTGGTGAAGATCATGTCCATGGCGACCCAGGTCATGAGGGCTGCTGCCGTGGCGATGTTCGTGTTGAGCACCGCACCCGCAGCGCTGACACCCGCATAGAAGGGGTCACCACCGTTGAAGCCGTTCCAACCGAGCCACAGGATGCCGGAACCGACCGCCACCATCATGAGGTTGCTTGGCAGCGCGTGGTTCTTGTCCCGAGCCAGACGAGGTCCGACGATCGCCGCACCCACGAAGCCCGTGACACCAGCTGCCAGGTGGATGACGTACCCACCCGAGTAGTCCACTGCGCCCTTTTGGGCCAGGAAGCCACCACCCCAGAGGAGTGCTGCGTTGACGCAGTAGACGAAGGTGATCCACAGCGGCACGAACAGCAGCCACGCCTTGAACTTGAAGCGCCCGAGGAGGGAGCCCAAGAACAGCAGCGGCGTGATCGCTGCGAACACCACTTGGAAGTACGCCAGTGTGGCGGTCGGGAAGTGGAACGGAATGAGGGTGTTCGCTCCCGAGACCGCTTGGTTTTGTTCGCCAAAGTGGCTAACGATCGGGTGTGGATGCCCAATAAATCCGCTCCAGAACGATCCCGTTGGTCCGAGGTGGGCAAATGGTCCGAAGGCCATGTTGTAGCCCCACAGCACCCACACAAGGATCACAAGGCTGAACGCCGTGAACGCCATGAGCATGGTGTTGACGACCCACTTGCGCTGCATGAGTCCGCCGTAGAGCACGGCGATGCCGGGGAGGCTCATCAAGCCCACCAAGGTCGCCGCCACCAGCTGCCAGGTGTTGTCCCCTGTGTTCAGCCAATGCGGATATGGAATGTTCGTGACTGCTTCCAGCACGATGCTTCTCTCCTCTCAGGTCTGTCGGACCGGACCATCAACCTGCCCAGAGGGCAGGTGAAACGGATGGCCTTTCCCGACCGGTACGCCTCCAATCATGGAGACTCGGCATTTCGCACCGGTCTCCGGACTGTTACGAGCAAATGAACAGCCGGAGCGATACCCTTAGGTCATGGCTCAAAGCGCAAAAGACCAGAACATTGCATCGATTTGGCTGTTCTCCGAGTGCTCGGCGAAGGAAATCCGCTCGATCTCTGCAGTGACCGACGCGGTCAGCGTGCCCGAGGGTCGCGCCCTCGTGAAGGAGGGCACGATCGGGCGTGAGCTCTACCTGATCGTCTCGGGGACGGCCAGCGTCCAGCGCAACGGCCGGCAGGTCGCCGTCCTCGGACCAGGTCAGCACTTCGGCGAGCTCTCGCTGCTCGACCGACGCCCACGCAACGCCACGGTCATCTCGAAGACGCCCATGGAGCTCTTGGTGATCGGCCAGCGCCAGTTCAACGGGCTGCTCGACACCATCCCGACCCTGTCGCGCAAGCTCATCGCCGCCATGGCGGGCCGGATGCGCGAGCAGGACGCCAAGGCTGTCCACTAGCCGTGGAGCTCGCTGAGGCGCTCGAGCACGCCTCGACCACCCGGCACGGGGTCTTGGTCACGCTGCGCCGTGATGGCATGCCGCAGCTGTCCAACATCTACTTCTACGTCTTTGACGGTGTCGCCAAGATCTCGGTGACCGACGATCGGGCCAAGACCCGCAACGCTCGCCGCGAGCCGCGCGGTTCGCTGTGGTTCGCGCACGAGGACTTCTTCCACTACGCGGTCTTAGAGGGCGCGATCTCGCTCTCGCCTGTGGCGCAGGATCCGAACGATGCCACCGTCGACGAGCTGGTCGAGCTCTACCGCGCTGCAGGTCAGGACCACCCGGACTGGGCCGAGTTCCGCCGCTCCCAGGTCACCGACCAGCGCCTCGTGCTCAGCCTGACCCCGACGCGCGCCTACGGGATGTGGCCCTAGAGCCAGGTCGCCGACTCGAGCGAGAGCCGGGGCGCGTGCACGCTCCCTAGCGCTCGGTCTTCTGCATCGAGCGCTCGACCACCTGGGTGATGTCCATCACCTTGACGTCGTCACCCTTGCCGTTGGCCTGGACGGCGTCGTCGAGCATGATCATGCAGAACGGGCACGCCGTCGAGATGATGTCGGCTCCGGTGCCCAGCGCCTCCGCGGTGCGCTCCATGTTGACGCGCTTGCCGATGTTCTCCTCCATCCACATGCGCGCACCTCCTGCACCACAGCAGAAGCCGTTGCCACGGCACCGGTGCATCTCGACCATGTCGACCCCGGGGATGGCCTCCAAGACCTCACGGGGCTCGTCGAAGACGCGGTTGTGCCGACCCAGGTAGCAGGGGTCGTGGTAGGTGACGGTGCCTCGGTACCCTCCGCCCGGCGTGAGCTTGCCCGCCTTGACCAGATGGGCGAGCAGCTCGGCGTGGTGGACGACCTCGTAGTTGCCCCCGAGGTCGGGGTACTCGTTCTTGATGGTGTTGAAGCAGTGGGGACAGGAGGCGACGATCTTCTTGGTCCCCACCGAGTTGAGGGTCTCGATGTTGGCCTTGGCCATCTCCTGGAAGAGGTACTCGTTGCCGAAGCGACGAGCAGGGTCACCCGAGCACGACTCTTGCGAGCCCAAGATCGCGAAGCTGACCCCTGCGCGGTGGAGCATGCGAGCGGTGCCCTCGGCCTGCTTGCGACCACGGTCATCGAGCGCACCGGCACACCCCACCCAGTAGAGGTACTCGATGTCATCGGGGATCGAGCCGGTGACCACGGGGATGTCGAAGTCGACGTTGTCGGTCCAGTCGGTGCGCTTGGACCCTCCAAGGCCCCACGGGTCCCCCTGGTTCTCGAGGTTGCGCAACAAGAGCCCGGCCTCGGCGGGGAAGCGGCTCTCCATGAGCACCTCGTAGCGGCGCATGTCGACGATGGCGTCCACGTGCTCGATGTCGACCGGGCACTGCTCGACGCACGCGCCACACGTCGTGCAGCTCCAGAGCACGTCGGGGTCGATCACCGAGGGGACCAGCGACTCGGCCTCCGCCGCCTCTTCACCCTTGCCCAGCAGGCGATCAGCCGAGGCGAACATGTTGTCGCGCAGCGCCATGATCACGAGCTTCGGGCTGAGCGGCTTCTCGGTGTTCCACGCCGGGCAGACCGACTGGCATCGACCGCACTCGGTGCAGGTGGCGAAGTCGAGCATCTGCTTCCAGGTGAAGTCCTCGATCTTGCCGACGCCGAAGACCGTGTCTTCGGTGACGTTCTCCATGTCCATGTCGGGGGTCTTGTCGAGGCCACCGAGCGCACGGGGGCGTCGCGAGGTGCCCACGTTGATGGGCGCCATGAAGATGTGCAGGTGCTTCGAATAGCTGACGAACACCAAGAACCCGGCGATGACCGCCACGTTGGCGATCAGGAAGAAGGACTCCAAGAACCCGGCCGCGCCAGCCGGGATGATCTTGGCCAGCTCATAGGACGCAAACGCCCAGGGGTCTCCCTGGAAGGGGAAGTGCCCGGTCTTCTCCTGGGCCGCTCGGTAGCCGAGCAACGTGATGATGACCAGCGAGATGAAGAGCAGGACTAGCCACGCCGCCCCCGTGTGGCTGCCGTAGAAGCGGCTCTGGCGCTGCTTGCGCTTGGGCGAGTTGACTGCTCGGATGATGGTGAAGACCACCAGAGAGACGAGGACCGCCACGGCGAAGAAGTCCTCGACGAAGCCGACGATCGACCAGCGGCCGATGAGCGGGATGTGGAAGTCCCGCTGGAAGAGCGCGCCGTAGGCCTCGATGATCGTGAGCAGCAAGACCGTGAAGCCCCACATCGTGAAGAAATGGGCGAGCCCTGGCACGGTCCACTTGAGGAGCTTCTTCTGCCCCGCGACCTCGACGACCTCGGCCTCGGCCGCCTTGGAGAAGCCTTGGAAGGGCCGCTTGGCCGGCGCACCAGCGCGGATCAAGGTGCTCAGCCAGTAGAACCGACGCCCCGCGATGGCGAAGCACACCAGCGAGATGCCGAGTCCAAGGATGATCCGAACGGCCACTGAGCCTCCTGAGCTGATGATGGGCGGCGCCGACCCTAGGCCGGTGCGCCGCCCTTGCGGAAGTTGTCTGCGTAGCGGCTCGGGGTCGGGCCCCACTGGCCGCGGTACTTAGAACCCAGGCCCTCTGCGCCGTAGGGCCGGTCCGCTGGCGTCGTCATCTGGAAGAAGGAGATCTGACCGATCTTCATCCCGGGATAGAGCGTGATGGGCAAGTTGGCCACGTTGGAGAGCTCCAAGGTGAGATGCCCGTCCCAGCCGGCATCGACGAAGCCGGCAGTCGAGTGGATGAGCAGCCCAAGGCGACCCAGCGAAGACTTCCCCTCAAGCCGAGCGACGAGATCGTCGGGCAGCGCCACGCGCTCCAACGTGGAGCCGAGCACGAACTCTCCGGGGTGGAGGATGAAGGGACGATCGTCACCGACGTCGATCAGCTCGGTGAGCTCCTCTTGGTCCTCGCGCACGTCGATGACTCGAGCGGTGTGGTTGCGAAAGACGCGGAAGTACTGATCGACGTGCAGGTCAATCGACGAGGGCTGGATGCACTCGTCTCCCAGGGGGTCAATGATGATCCGGCCCGCGTCGAGAGCCTCGCGAAGTGAGCGGTCAGAGAGCACCATCCCGAGACACGATAGTGGGGGTACGTCTCATGGGGGTAGTTGAGCCCTTCGGCCGAAACGCCAAGTGGCACGGGAGCCCGCAGGGCGAGTCCGAGCTTGTGACACGGAGGGCTCTTTGGTAGGGTCGGCACCGCTTCCGCGGGTGTAGTTCAGAGGCAGAACATCAGCTTCCCAAGCTGAGAACGCGGGTTCGATTCCCGTCACCCGCTCTCAATGAGGTCTCAAGACATGGCGTGGCCCCAAACCAGCGGTTCGAGACCGGTGCTCTCCAGGACGTCCGTGTCGGCGCCATAGCGACAAGGGGCTGGGAGGAGAGAATCAGCTGCTTCCCTTCGAGCGCATTCCGTTTACGAGGTGCGACGACGCGTCGTCGATCCCAAGCACGTGATCTCGCCAGGCGCGGCCAGCAGCCTTGGCGATCGCCGGCGCACCCGTGCTCAAGAGCTCGGCGTGATCCCTCCTGCGCTCAACATCCGGCGCAGATCTACAACCATTTTGGTCGACCATGCCTGAGGCAACGTCGAACGTCTCGGTCTCTCCCCCCAGCGTGACTTTCAACCGACCATCATGCTCTTCGCTGACGTCGGCCACGCTCGCCAAGAGAGAGACCACGTCGTGCCATGGGATGTTGCTCAGAATGAAAGCTTCTGGTTCGTTCGGTGCTCTCCGCTGGACTTGATCTCTTCAACCATCATTGGCTCCTCTAGCAACGCAAGGTTCACGGAGGCTGCCGTCCTCGACAGTGGAGGAGCCGCTGCTCCGGGTCACGCTCGCCATTCCGCACTCCTCACCGGTGACGCGTCAAGGAGTGCGCCACGAAGCTTCTCCTGGTCGAAGTCCCGCCCGTAGACCGGACTGCCGGGCTGCTGGCGCCAGGAGTCATCCAGCCCCCCACCGTCGACGGGATCGAAACCAAGCTCACTCACCAAACCCATCACGACCGCTTTTGCCGAGTCGTCGTCACCTGCTACCGGCAGCGCTATGCGTCCGGCCGCGCCTTTGGATTTCCCAAGCTCGAGAAGATGGTCCCATTGGATGCCGTTGAAGGCCTTCACCACACTCACGCCGATCTGCTCCTCTACCCATCTGCTCTCGGTCATGCCTTCCTCGATCTCCTCGATCCGACCGTCGCGCTCCTTCGGGTAGTAGTTGCAGGTGTCGATGACCACCACGTCGTTCGCCGCTCCTTCGAGGAAGCCGTCGGGGATGTCCGGAACGCTCTTCTCGGGGACCGTGACGACCACCACGTCTGTGCCGTGAGCGACTTCACTGGCCCACGCCGGCGTTGCTCCGCTCTGGGCCGCGAGAGCAGCGAGGGTCGCCGGATCTCGCGAGTTGGCCACGGCGACGTGATGACCGAGATCCGTGAACCTCTGGGCGAGTGTGCCCCCGATGTTTCCTGCTCCGACGATGCCGATGTTCACGATTGCTCCTTCATCTGGGTCGACTTCTGTGTTCCAAACCAAGCGAGGCCGTTATCGACGGGATCGCTGCTCCTGATCTCGGTGTCGTGCAGTGGCCTTGTGGGCCCCGCGACTTCCACGAGCACGCTCAGCGGCTCAAGATCACCTTGATCGCACCGGTGTCGCGCGCCTTCGAGAACGACTCGTAGGCCTCCATCATCTGGTGCAGCCCGAAGTGGTGCGTGGCGAAGCGCGCCGCGTCGATCTGGCGGCTGGCGAGCAGGCGAAGCAAGGTCGGCGTCGACGAGGTGTCCACCAAGCCCGTCGTGATCGTCACGTCGCGGGTCCACAAGGTCTCGAGGTGGAGCGTTGCTGGCTTGCCGTGCACCCCGATGTTGGCGACGTGCCCTCCAGGGCGGACCAGCTCGGTGCACAGCTCGAACGTCGAGGGGACGCCCACTGCCTCGATGGCCACGTCAACCCCGAGACCGCCCGTCATCTCGTGAATGATCGCGACGGCATCTTGGTGCTCGTTGTTGATGGTCAGGTCAGCGCCAAACTGCTTCGCCACGTCCAAGCGGGCGTCAGCCAGGTCGATGGAGATGATCGTGCTCGGCGAGTACAGCTTCGCACCGGTGATGGCAGAGAGCCCGATCGGGCCGACCCCGACGATGGCCACCGTGTCACCTGGCTGCACGTGACCGTTGAGCACACCCACCTCGTACGCGGTGGGGAGGATGTCGGCCAGCATGAGGATCTCCTCCTCGATGGCCCCCTTCGGGACTGGATAGGTCGAGGTGTCGGCAAACGGCACACGGACGTACTCAGCCTGTGTGCCGTCGATGAGATGACCGAGGATCCAGCCTCCCCCGCCGAGGCACTGCCCGTAGTGACCCTCGCGGCAGTATCGACAGGCGCCACAAGCGCTGATGCACGAGACGAGCACCTTGTCGCCGACCGCGATCATCTTGACGCCCGTGCCCACGGTCTCGACCGTGCCCACGGCCTCGTGGCCCAAGATGCGACCTTCGGTCACCTCTGGGGTGTCTCCCTTCAGGATGTGGAGGTCTGAGCCGCAGATCGTGGTCTTGTCCACTCGCACGATGATGTCGGTGTCGGCCTGGAGGGTGGGAGCAGACACCTCTTCCCATGCCTTGGATCCGGGTCCGTGGTATACGAGTGCCTTCATGCTCCAACCTCTTTCCTGTGGTGGGACCAGCATGGACGGCAGTGCGCGACGGCAGTAGTGCCAAAAGTCCTCGATCGCGATGCGTCGCCCCGCTCTGAGCTCGCCTCAAGCGAAGTCATGACGTTTGGCCCTTTCATTCGACGGGCGCTTGCACCACGATCAAGGGGAACGAGAAAGCATTAGCTGGTGCGACATCATGTCCATGTACACGAACCTGCTCGGCACTGCACTCGATCAACGCGATCAAGCGGATCGCACGCCTAGCGTCGGAGAGCTCTTCGCCCGATGTCTGAAGAGCAGAATCGCTCTCCAGGCAAGCGCTGCGCGCCTCCCTCGACACGCCAAGAGCCTCAAGGAGCTGACCGGGCAGCTGGACTATGACGTCTCACTCATTGGCTTGGCCAGACGACTCAACATCGCCTTCGTGGTCCGCCAGTTCGACAACGGTGAGCGGCGTCGACTCGAGCTGCTCCTCACCGAGCGCGGCATCGCGCTGGGTGAGGGATAGGACTCATCGCCGGCGTTCAGGCCGCTAGGTACCGGTTGTCTCGCCATCGACGGCGCCCGCAGCGCGCTCGTCGAGGCGAGCGGCAAACGTGCCAGCCTGCGTTCGTCGCTCCATCCCGAGCTTGGCCAAGAGATTCGAGACGTAGTTCTTGACCGTCTGCTCGGCCAGGAAGAGATCGGTGGCGATCTGACGATTCGTCTTGCCCTCCGCGATCAGGTCGAGCACCTTGCGCTCCTGCGAGGTGAGGCTGGCCAGCCTGGGGTCGATGCTCGGGCCGTCTTGGAGTCGCTGCAGCACGCGTTCGGCCACCGCGGGGTCGAGGAGCGATTGGCCGGCACCAACCCGCCGTATGTCGTTGAGCAAGTCCCCGACGCCCACCTCTTTTAGCAAGTACCCGGATGCACCGGCCAAGATGGCGGCGTACAGCGCCTCGTCGTCGGCGTAGGACGTGAGCATCACGCACACGATCTCCGGCCACTGCGACCGGATCTCTCGGCAGACCTCCACCCCACTGCCGTCGGGCAGCCGGATGTCGAGGACAGCAACGTCGGGTCGGACCAGGGGGATCCGGATGAGCGCCTCTTCTGCCGTCGCGGCTTCGCCCGTGACCACCAGATCATCAGTGGCGTCGAACATGGCTCGGAGTCCGGCTCGCACCACCTCATGGTTGTCGAGGAGGAAGAGGGAGAGCGTCACCTGGCCATGGTCCCAGCCTGGCCGGACCAGAGCAACCTCGTCGAGACACGCTCGATCATCGATCAGTGCGCTCAGCACCGGATCCAGCTCGCTCCAGGGTGATTTGCAGCCGACATCAGTACGCTCTGTCCCAGTGCCCTTTCCCTCGATCGACGATCCCTTGAAGCTGACCCGGGTCATCGAGGCCTCGATGTTGCTCAGAGAGGACTTGGAGCTCTCAACGCTCCTCAGCAACGTCATCAAGGAGGCATGCTCGGTGACCGGCGCTCGCTACGGGGCTCTCGGGATCCTCAACGAGCAGGGCACAGAGATCGAGGAGTTCCTCACTGTCGGCCTGACCGACGAAGAAGAGCGACGAATCGGGCCTCGTCCCACCGGAAAGGGTGCGCTTGGTCTGCTCCTGACCGATCCGCGCTCACTTCGGCTCGCCCGGCTCGACACGCAGCCTGAGAGCTCGGGCTTCCCGCTCCACCACCCCACGATGACCTCCTTCCTCGGCGTTCCCATCGAAGTTCGAGACGAGATCTACGGCAGCCTCTATCTAACCGACAAGCTCGGAGCCCCTGAATTCACCGCCGAGGACGAGGCGCTCGTTGAAGCTCTGGCCGCGGCGGCGGGCATGGCCATCGAAAACGCGAGGCTCCACCAGCGGATCCAAGAGCTCGCCGTGATCGAAGATCGCGACCGGATGGCCAGAGATCTCCATGACACCGTGGTCCAGCACCTCTACGCGGTGGGGATCACACTCGAGACCATGGCTCGAGAGCCCGAGGCAGCAAGCCTGGCCGACCGTTTGGCCGTCCTGGTGGCCGATGTCGGCGACGCGATCCGACAAGTTCGCTCCAGCATCTATGAGCTGGGACTCGACGAGGAGGATCCTGGCGCCCGAGCCAGCGTCATCGCCCTCGTCCGCTCACTGGCCCCGGTGCTCGGCTTCAAGGCCAAGGTCCTCTTCAACGGTCCTATCGACACCGTGATCTCCCAGAGTGTGGCTGAGCAGCTGCTGGCGACCATACGCGAAGCGGTCACCAACGTCGGCCGACACGCCCAGGCCACTGAAACCTCAGTGACGGTGAGCGCAGCTGGTGGCCTCTGTCGTCTCAAGGTCATCGACAACGGAGTTGGGGTCGAGCGGAGCGCGGGCACCGGCGTCGGGCTGGGCCTGGCGAACCTTCGACAACGGGCCGAGAGGCTGCACGGTGGCATGTCGCTTGTGAGTCGAGAGACCGGCGGGACCGAGCTCGAGTGGTGGGTCCCCATCAGCCAGTAACCCCTCGTGCCGCGATCCGAGGCATCGGGGCGGACCCAAGTGACACGATCTCGCCGCGTCGAGGTTCGCCAGATCGACCTCGTGGTCGGACAAGCCGAGTGACATCTAGGACTTTCGGCCCTGTCGTTCCATCCCAAGACCGAACAGTGTGGGGGCAGACACCGCTCGTCTTGAGATGAGCGGAGAGGAGAGCCCCATGACGGCGACGTTGGAATTTCTGGCAGGTGACGTCGATTCTGGTCGTCACGCCGAGGACGGTGACGGTGAGCTCCTCGAGGGACCCTCGGGCAATCTTCGCTTCGCTGACTGGCTCTTCCGGTCGAAAGCAGCCAGCGTGCTGTGGCTGGTCGCCCGTCTGTGGCTTGGCTACGAATGGCTCAACGCCGGGTACCAGAAGCTCTGGGGAAGCGAAAGGGACGCCTTTTGGTACGGAGGTGGTGCCGCCGTCAAAGGCTTCGCGGCCGCTGGTGTGGCCGGCTCGGCGACCGGCAAGGGCGGGGCCTCCTATGGGTGGTGGGCTGGATTCCTCCACAACTTCGTGATCCCAAATGCTTCGTGGATCGCAAAGCTGATCACGCTCAGCGAGATCGCCATCGGCGTCCTACTCATCCTTGGGCTCTTCACCGGCGCTGCGGCCTTCGCAGGCATCGGGCTCAACCTCATCTACATGTTCTCCGGAACAGCTGGTGTGAACCCCGCCTATGCGATTGTGTCGATCTTCCTCATCCTGGCCTGGCGCAACGCCGGTTACCTCGGTCTGGACCGCTTCGCCCTCCCAGCCGTTCGCAATCTTCTCCACCACAGCGCCCACACCACGGAGACCCCGAAGACCCCCTGAGTCCCCGAAGGCCCCGGAACAGCCGCCTCGCGCGACTGTCCCCGTCCTTTGAGGCTCGTCGGTCAAGGGTCCACTCCTGCCTTTGGCTCGCCTCAGGGCAGGAGTGGGCGGGCCGCGATGAAAGACAGCAGTGGCCCCCCTCCACCAAGCCAACCTCAGTGGCGCTGTGAGAGCCACGCCGCGGGGCCGATCATCATCGAGCGTGTCGACCCAGAGCCAGACTGACAACATCCCCACGGTCACCATCAGCGACTTTCAGCGACTGGTCCTCGATGCCCCCGGACCGACGGTGGTTGAGTTCATGTCTTACGGCTGTGCTCACTGTCGCGTCATGGAGCCGATCCTCCAACAGGTCGCCACCATGGTGAAGCCCGCAGAGACCATCTTCAGAGTGAACATCGGCCAAGACCAGGAGCTGGCCGAGAGCTTTCGAGTGCAGGGCACACCTACCTTCATCATGTTCCTCGAAGGCCTTGAGCTGGCACGAGTTGAAGGCCCTCCTCCCACGTTGTCGACGGTGCTCGCCGCAGTGACCGGGCCCTACAAGCGATCAGGTGACGCACGACACCGAGGACTTCGAACCGACACCACTGCTTCTCATCAACGATGAGTGTGGGGTCTGTCGTCGAATCGCCGGCTGGGTGGAGCGCTCCGCCAGCAAAGCGACCGCTCCACCGAGCATCACGGAGCAACCGATCGGCGACGATCCTGAGAGCCTTCGCAGGCTCAACGGCGAGCTCGACATCTGGGCTGCCTACGAGACCATCCACCTCCTGATGCCCGATGGCTCGATGAAGGTCGGAGGCGAGGCCTGCGCCGAGGTGCTTCGAAGGCTCCCCAACACCGCTCGGCTCGCCACGTGCCTCTCGTGGAGCATCTTCGGGTTCCGACCCTTCCAAGAGGTGCTCAACCTCAGTTACCTCGTCCTCTCTGACGTGCGTCCCGTCTTCGGGTGCGAGAGCTGCTGTTCCCCGAACAACTGGACGAGACCCTTCGCTTGGGCGGTGACGTCACTTCGCTCCCTGGTGAGCACGTCACCTCCTTTGTCGGCAGCCCCCCACTTCACTGCCGTGTCCCATCGCTAGGCGAGGCCTCGGCTTTCCCTTCCCGAGGCGAGCTCAGCTCCCCTGGCCCTGCGTTTCGCTCAAGACCCCGAGCAGCCACGGACATACCCGAGCTACGACCTCCACATGACGTCACCGCAGTACCGAGCAGAGAGAGCGCCCATGACCAGTGATCGCCCCACGTCCGATGACCCCCAACAGGAGGCGGAGGCGTTCGCGCAAGGCGACGAAGCTTTCGACGAATCGTCCAACCTCGGCGCCAACTTTCTCGAGGCGGTCGAACAGGACCCGTCACTCGACCCCTCCAATCAGGTCGATCTGCAAGAGCTCGCCGAGCTCGGGAGCCTGCTTGATGATCCCGAGGCCAAAGTCACCCTCTCAGATGGTTCCGACGACCCCGACGGGCTCAGTGAACCTCCCGCCAGCGCGATCGCCGAGAGCGACGACCAAGGCAGCTGGGATCTCGACGAACCACACGAGTGATCCCAAGGTCTAGGCGGACACGACGGCGCGCACCACCGCTCTCTCGAACTGCGTGACAATCCGTCACAAGCACCGGCTTGAGATACGTCCTCGGTTCCCTCCGCTGGCTGGGATGCAGGATCACATCGAACCTCTGACCTGCTGGTCAATAGCCAGCGACAGGGTCCACGATCCCGAGAAGCGGTTCACCATTGGCGAACCGCCTCACGTTCAGGCGTATCCGCTCGGCCAGCATCGGCAGCACCATCTCGATCGTGTCCGCCGTGTGAGGAGTGATGATGCAAGAAGAGAGCTCCCACAGAGGGTGGCCGTCGGGGAGTGGCTCAGGATCCGTCACGTCGAGGGCTGCGCCGGCGATGACCCCGGATCGAAGCGCTTTGACCAGTTCATCAGTCACCACGTGCTTGCCTCGAGCAACGTTGACCAGCCAGGAGGTCTCGCCCATCGAGGCGAGTTCGGGTCCTCCGATGATCCCGACGGTCGCAGGCGTGAGCGCGAGGGCAAGGAAGACCACCTGGGCTCCCGGCAGGACATCGCCTAGCTGGTCGACGCCGACCGTCCGCTTCGCGCCGGCCACTGGCATGGGACGCCGGCGGACGACCGTGGCCTGCACCCGGAAGGGCTTGAGCAGCTCCAGCAAGGCCGTCGTGATGCCCCCGCCGCCCAGGATGGTCACCGCCTCGCCGAAGAGGCTTGTTCCGGAGGGGCTGCCCCACGTGCGTGCAGCCAAGCGAGTTGGCAGCTGCCGCAAGCCCGCCAGAGCCAAGGCGAGGGCATGTTCTGCAACAGGCTCGGCGAAGGCGCCTTTGGCACAGGTCCAAAGGAGCTCGGGATCGAGGAGTCCAACCTCTGCAAAGGCTTCGATCCCCGCCATCGGCAGCTGCACCCACTCGACGTCCGGAGCGCGAGCAAGGTAGGACGAGAGGCCGGCGGGATCTCCGCCGTGGAGCCAGATGAGACCCGCTGGTCTCTCATCGATCCCCACGACCTCTCCGCCGCCAGCGACCACGGCATCGACGGCAAACTCGGACAGCTGGGGGCCGATGGCCAGTCGGGGCACGCTCATCTTCGGCACGCTAGGCGCCTTGCGCTGCGGCCGACCACAGCGCGAGCAGGCGTTCCTTGCTGCGAGTCCTGCCCGCCGGTCAGCGGCGCGCACGACCCGACGACGCTCGCGTTCGTGCTCGCGTGGGCGAGTCAAGTCGTCGGTGGCCCTCTGAACGGTTTCACCGACGACGGGCCCCTCTCGGGAACCTTCACGCCCGGAAGCTGAGACCAAGCGTTACCATCTCCTCGCGCCTCGCCCCATCGTCAGCGGCAGGGCAGGGGGGCTCAGATGGACCGAACAACCGAGTCGAGCAGACTCGCCGTGCACGTCGGGCTTCTGGGCGCAAGACCAGCCCACAGAGGCAAGCGCCAACATGGCTGACGCCGTCGCGTCCAGCGACCCGCGGGTCGGGTTCATCGGACTGGGGAGCCAAGGTGGACCGATGGCACGTCGCCTTGGCGAGAGCGGCTTCGCGCTCAGCGTCTGGGCAAGGCGTCCCCAAGCGACCAAGCCCTTTGAGGACGTCGCCGAGGTGGCTCTCTCTCCCGCTGAGCTTGGTGCTCGCTCCGACGTGGTCGGCGTCTGCGTCATGGGAGACGCCGACGTCGAAGACGTGGTCTTGCGGGAAGATGGCGTCTTGGCCGGGATGGCACCCGGGGGTGTCATCGCCATTCACTCGACGGTCCACCCTGACACCTGTCGATCAATTGCGACTCGAGCTGCCGACGTCGGCGTCGACGTTCTCGACGCGCCCGTGAGCGGCGGCGGCATGGCCGCAGCTGCGGGTTCCCTCTTGGTCATGGTGGGCGGCAGCGACGAGGCCAGTGCACGGTGCCGACCCGTCTTTGAGACCTTTGGCAACCCCGTGGTCCATCTGGGTCCTGTCGGCAGCGGTCAGATGGCCAAGCTCATCAACAACCTCGTGTTCACTGCCCAGCTCTCGTTCGCCCTCGAGACCTTCACGCTTGCGGAGGATCTCGGCATGGACAAGATCGCCCTCGGCGACCTCTTGAGCCACGCCAGTGGCGCCAGCCGAGCTCTGGCGATCTTGACTGCCTCGGGCGTCGACCTCTCCGGGCTCAGAGACCATGGCCATACCTTGCGCAAGGACGTGGCTCTGGCTCGTGACGTGGCGAGCCAGCACGGCGCCACGGAACCCGCACTCCTCTTGGAGGGGGCGCTCCAGACCCTCTCGCTCCTCGAGCGCTGACCGGCGCGATCGCATTGCTGCCCAAAGGTAAAAGGAGGAGCACCATGCGCTTCGAAGACAAGACCATCGTCATCACAGGAGGAGGGGCGGGCATCGGTCGGCGCTACGCCCACCGCTTCGCCAGCGAAGGCGCCAACGTCGTAGTTGCCGACCTTGATGGCGCGGCAGGAGCGCGGGTCGCCAGCGAAGTTGCAGAGCGGGGACGCGCCGGATTGAGCTGCGAGTTGGACGTCACCGACGACGAAGGCATCGTGTCCATGACCGAGCACGCCGTTGAGCGCTTCGGTGGGATCGACATCCTCGTCAACAACGCCGGCATCCACCTCCAGCATGCGCAGCTGCCCTTCACCGTTGAGGCGCTCCCCAAGTGGAGAACGCTCCTCGACGTGAACCTGCTCGGTCCGCTGGCCTGTGCCGCCGCCTGTCGTCCGCACATGGCAGCACGAGGGGGAGGGTCGATCATCAACCACTCCTCAATGGCCGCGTACATGGGCGGTGGTGCCTACGGCGTCTCCAAGCTCGCTCTCAACGCCCTCACCGTCAATCTCGCGACCGAGTTCGGCCCTGACGGCATCCGCGTGAACGGGATCGCGCCTGGCTTCGCCGACTCGGAGGCGGCCCTCAAGTTTATGAGCGAGCGCACCGGAATGGAGGACTGGCTCCTCAACGGGCAGGTCATCAAGCGCCTCGGTCGCATGGATGACCTCGCCGACATGGCCCTCTTCCTCTGCTCAGAGGAAGCGAGCTTCGTCACAGGCCAGACGATCTTGGTTGACGGAGGCTCGGTCAAGAAGCCGTTCTGAGCCCGCAAGGGTTTGGACGGTGACGGCCACGGAGAGACACCCGCGATCGGCGAGCCATGCCCACCCTAGGCACTCGCCGCGTTCGCGAGGGAGGACGGACCCTTCGAGCTCGCTGCTCGGAATCCTTTGAAGCGCCAAGACAGTCGATTTCTGAGACGATTGAGGCACACGAGCGAAGGTGGCCAGCTGAGATGCCAGTGCGAAACGTCCAGATCGGCTTCATCAGCGCTGATACGTCGCTGGTCGATTTCTATGCAGAGGTCTTCGGCCTGGAGCGGCTCCCGAGTGCCGACTCCGCTACGGGGACGGTCCACCGCCTCGAGCTGCCCGGCGCGGTGCTCAAAGTCATGGTGCCGAACCGACAACCGGCGGGGACCGAGCCGGTGCACCCCTTCTTCGCTGCGACGGGTTTGCGCTACGTGACGCTCTCGGTGGACGACTTCTCCGAGGTGATCGAGCGGGCCACGGCCCGTGGCGTCACGTTCACCTTCGGACCGCTCGAGATCGGCCCCGAGACGCGCTTGGCGATCTTCCAAGATCCCGACGGCAACACCCTCGAGGTCTTCGAGAGCACCGGCTGACCGGAGCAGGTCAGCTCCGCTCGGCCTCAAAGGGCACGCCAGCTGTCCTGCGCTTCGAGTTCCGTCATGACCGGTGACAGAAGTCTGCGGAGCCTACGAAGAGACGCCGAGCACCATGGGGAAGGTCTCGAGCGATCGGATCCCCGGTGTGAACTCGAGCGCGATACCTGGCTTCACCTGATAGTGCGGAATGCGGGCGTGCCACTCACGCAGGGCGACGAGCAGCTCGAGACGAGCGAGATGCGAACCAAGGCAGCGGTGGATGCCTGCGCCGAAGGCCACGTGTCGGTTCGGGGTGCGATCCCACTGCACCTCTTGTGCATGGTCGATGGCCTCGTCGTCCGTGTTCGCCGACCCGATGATGAGCAAGATCTGCTCTCCGGCATCCACAGGGCAGCCATCGATCTCGGTGGCCTCGGTCGCGGTGCGACCCACCACCATGACCGGTGTCTCCCAGCGCAGCAGCTCTTCGACCACGCTCGGGATCGACCCGGGGTCGCGCAAGATCTCGGCACGGAACGTAGGGTTGTCGGCGAGGTAGCTGAAGAAGCACTCGAGCGACGCCGAGACCGTGTCGAGGCCAGCGATGAGGAAGACGAAGCACACGTCGAGGACGTCTTCGCGAGAGAGACGCTCTCCGTCGATCTCCGTGTCCAAGAGGCGACTCAGGAGTCCCTCGCCCCCGGGCACAAGCTGATCGAGCACGCGAGAGAAGTACTCATAGACCTTGAGGCCCGTGGCGTCTCGATACTCGTTTGCCTCCGGAGAGAACATCTCGGCGCCGACCTTGAGGTGGGGACGGATGATCCCGTCTTTCATCTCGAGCAGCTCGGGCAGCTCGTCCATCGACATTCCGAGCATCGTGAGAAACACCTGGGAGGGGAAGACCTGGGAGAACTGACCGACGAAGTCGATCTCCTGCTCGTCGATGAACGCGTCGATGAGCTCGTTCACGAGGGTGGTCATCGACTCCTCGAGCTCGGCCATCCGCTGGAGCGAGAAGAGCGGGTTGAGGAGCTTGCGATAGCTCCGATGCTCCGGTGGATCGATCTGCAGGGGGATCATCGGGCGGACGTTCCCAAAGCTCGGGGCTCCCTTGCCTGACGAGAACAGGTCTGGGTCCTGCAGGATCCTCTCGATGTCCGCGGCCCGGCTCACGACCACACCCGTGGCCTCGTCTTTCATCACCGGGGCGTTCTCGCGGAACATCGAGTACATCGCTTGGGGGTGATGTGCCGTCTCGGAGTCCAACGCTCCGAGAAGCGCACCTCCGGCTGGTTCCTTCTCTGAGCTCATGGGGCTGTCCCTTCCTCTTCACCGCTGCACTCGGTCAGAAGCCACACCGCGGCAAGCGAGTGCGCTTGATGGTCGGAGATAGGTCGCTTGCTGACGGATCGCTCACTGCTCTCAGCACGCCTCACAGCGACGAGTCCGTCTCCCGCACCGCAGCCAGCGCCTCGGTCGCGCCCTCAAGGACTACTTCCGCGGTCGCGCGACGCCCACTCAGGAACAAGAGCAGCTCGGTCGCTTCTCCGTTGAGCACCGCTGCGTCAGATGCTCCATAGCGGCGCACGTCACCCTGGGGACGACGCAGCTCCAAGCCATGAGGTCGGATCTGTCGAGCGAGTCGCCTTCCGGTGAGTCCCGTCATCCTCCAGGCTAGGGGCTCAAGGTCAGGGCGTTCGGTCCGTGGACCGAGCCCGTTGGCGCGCCGGACGTCTTCGTAGTGGATGAAGTACTCCGTGCCGTTCATGAGCCCTCGCAGCTTCGGCACGCGCCACGGCACAACGGGAGCGCCAGCTCGCAGGCGTTTGACGATGTCGGCGAGCCCCTTGTCCTTCTCCGCCGCCATGCGGTCATCGGTCCAACGCTTGAAGTGCTCTCGGAGCACGAGATGCGCGGCCAGATCGAGCGTCGTCCACCCCTCGCACAAGGTCGGGGCGTCAGGGCCGAGTTCAACAAGGAGATCGCACAGCTCTCGACGCTCACGTGCGTCGATCGGCTCAGCCACGTATCAGCTCCGCGTGGACCGCAGAGGGCTTGGTTGCACCACCAAGGAACATCGACGTCACTGCCGCGCTCGGCGCCCTCGAGACCCAGGTCACCCGCCTTCATCGCCTGGAGCGATCCCCCGACGAGGCCGCGCCACAAGAGCTCCAAGACCGTCAGCGACAGATCGCCACGCAGGAATCCCTCGGCGACGCCTCGTTGCAGCACCGCTCTGATCGGCGCACCGACGCGGCGTTCCATGTCGGCGACGTCGAGGTACTGAGGCTCTTCGACGATGACCGAGTACTTCGCTCCGCTGGCCATGAGGGCACGAGCCATGCGGGCCAGCGCCTCAGGTAGCGCCACGTCCTCAAGATCGGCGGCCCGGAGCCGAGCGCTCGTCTCCTCCACGGCGACCGCCGAGAGAGCTCGAAGCAGCTCTTCGCGCGAGGAGAAGTAGCGATAGAGCGTGGCGCGGCCGACGCCTGCTCGAACGGCGACGGTCGCCATGCTGGCTGCTTCGCCGTGTTCTGCAAACACGTTGGCAGCTGCCTCGAGGAGGGCTGTGGTGGTGTGGTCTCGGAGTGGCCGGCTCTGCGTCCGCATCCCCCAAGTAAACATGACAATCCGCAAAGAAGACAATCACTACTATTTCTGAGGCATCGATGTCCCACTCGAGCTCGAGCGCCACGTCATCGCTCCGGCGATCACCGGGATCAGGTTCCTGCGTCAGGTGGGCTCACGTAGCCAGCGAGCGCCGAGCTGCCGTTCCCGGCGTCTGCCAGGACCTGCTCGCTCCCAACTTCTACGACTGAGAAGCCGGTCCTGTTGCCGTCCCCGTTCACGACGTCGGGTCCAGGCTGGCCCGCGCGTCGGCGGTCACGATCGCCACATGGCGGGCAGAGGGAGTGACGCCGAGCGCGAGTCCATAGACCGCGACGTCTCCCGGCGAGGCCACGTAGCCGCTCCCCACGGGGTGCCACGCGCCATGGTCGACCCCCCACTCGTAGAAGCTGGCTGCCCCGCCGTTGATCTCTCCCGGCTCGTAGCCATAGACGAACGCCACACCTGCCCGCTGCCACGCCCATGCCGCGAAGTCGGCACACCACTCTTCAGCCCTCTCCGTGCCAGGACACGCGTGCGTGCCAGCGTCCCAGTGGGCGCTGAACTTGTTGCAATACGTGGTGGCAGGGTTGGTTCGATAGCCGATTTGGCTCTCTGCCAACGCCACGATCCGCTGCGACTGGCTCAGATCGGCGAGTGCGGCGTGGCTGGGAGGTGCGAAAGAGCTGCCATGGTTGAAGAGCCGGTGCCATGACGCTCCAAGGAGCACCATGCCTGCACTAGCTGCCAGCAGCAAGACGACGCGTCGTCGTGCACGTCGCCGAGCCTTCGGCACGCGGGAGGTGGGCTCGGGTGTGCGACGCGGAGCCTTGCGCGAAGAGGTGGGCGCTCGAGGTGCAGAAGGCGGAGGGCCTTGGTCGAGCTCCCGAAACGACGCCACAGGCCGTGAGCCACGTCCGCCTCGGCCCGTGGCACCTCTCTCGGGATGGCCAAGGTCTCGGTGACGACTCATCTCGCTCGGCTCACGCGTCGCTGGCCACGGCCGCCGACAGCTCCATGAAGGACACGAAAAACGCTATCGCTCGGTACGCGAAGAATCAGGACGGGCGCCGCAATGGCGCGGCGAACGAGGCCGAATCCTGCGATGCCTGCTCGGCGCGAGTGCGAGCGCAACCCACGTCCATGACACCCTGTCGTCGGACCGAGAGCCCCGCCTGGCTTGCCCACGTCGCTGACGGCCGACTCCAAGACGTCTTCACTGTCGACGCCGATCAACGTTTCCACGAGACGGCTGCCGCGATCGGCGCGAAGATCCTGATCACACAGAGGCGACTGCTTCACGATCTGCCTGACGAGCGACGGAGGACTGACATGCCCGAACCGATCAAGATCGGCTGGCTCGGCTCAGCGCTCGACGGACCAGGTGGCGGCTACGACAAGATCCACCGCCTCGCCTTCGACGAGGCCGTCGAGTAGGGCCTGCTCGACCGGCCGTACGAGTTCGTGCTCCACGCCGAGAACGGCCTGCCGAACGGCTCCGCCAAGAACGCGACCGATGGCTTCCGCTACCTCGTCGACGAGGGGTGCATCGGCGTCGCCGGCGCCTACAGCTCGGACAACGCGATCACGGTTGCTCCGCTGGCCAACGAGCTGCAGATCCCGCTGATCAGCTGGGCCGGCACCGAGCGGCTCCAGGGCGAGTACTGCTTCCGGCTCGGCAACGGTGACGTGGGCGGCGACGCCGCGCTGGTGGTGGCGTGGCTTGAGCGTCAGGGGCACCAGCGCGTGGCGGTGCTCAGCGAGATGTCGCCGAACGGTGAGGAGTACTTCCGCTACTTCCGCCAGGAGTGCCGACGTCGCGGCATCGCCATCGCCGCGGTCGAGACCGTGAGCCAGACGCCCGAGCACCTGGCCGACAACCTCGACAACCTCCGGCAGGTCGAACGCCGACGCGCTGGCCTACATGGGCTACGGGGTGCTCGCCGCAAGGGGCTCTTGCGCGAGGCGCTCGACGAGCTCCGGTGGGACCCGCCGCGGATCATGAGCACCGCGTTCATGTTCTACCTGATGGGCTTCGACAAGTTCGAAGGATGGGTCGGCATCGACCAGCTCGACCCGAGCAATCCGCTGACCCCTGGTTCCACGAGCGGTTCATCGCCCGCTACGGCGAGGACCCGCCGCTCTGGCCCAACGCGATCCCGGTGCTGGCCTACGACACCGCGCGGGTGCTGGTCGAGGGCCTCTTCCGCGCGCCGATCCTCTCGGGACCGGGCCTGAAGGCCGGGTCTCGAGAGCATCCGCTTCATGCCCAGCACCACGGGGGCGCGCACACGCACATCGCTTGCTCGCCCCACGAGCACGGCATGTTCCGTGGCGACTGGCTGCTCTACGGCCGGGTCAAGAACGGCAAGCTCGAGTTCGAAGGGCTGTTCGAGCCGTGGGAGTGAGCGCACCGGCGACGCGCTGCTTCCGTGGGCTACATCCCTCGCGAGCGAACCCGATCGTCAGCGAAGTCGGTAGCGAACGGGGATCCTCTTCGGGCCGCCAACGAAGACGGTGCTCATGAACTCGGGCGGGGCGGTCAGCTCTGCGTGCTCGAGGCGCGGGAAGCAGCTCGTTGAAGAACGCCTGTGTCTCGAGGCGAGCGAGGTGCGTACCGAGGCAGTAGTGAGAGCCGAAACCGAAGCCCAGGTGCCGGTTGGGTGCTCGAGTTACGTCGAAGTCGTCGGGGCAGTCGAAGACGGCCTCGTCTCGGTTGGCTGACGCAAAGGACAAGAGGACTGCGCCACCCTCCGGCACGGTGACGTCACCGAAGCGCTGCTCCGTGGTAGCCGTGCGCATGAACTGCTTGACCGGCGAGACGAAGCGGAACATCTCTTCCGCTGCCGAGGCGACGAGGGCCGTGTCGTCTTGCACGAGCTCGAGCTGCGCTGGATGAGCCACGAGCGCGGCAAAGCCGCCCCCGATCGCGGAGCTGGTGGTGTCATGGCCCGCCGTAGCGATGATCACGAAGTAGCCCACCGCCTCAAGGATCCCGATGGGCTCACCGTCGATCGTTGCGTTGGCGACCACTGAGGCCAGGTCATCGCGAGGGGACGCTCGTCGATCCTCGACGAGCCGTTGGAAGTACTCGAAGAACTCGAGAAGTGCCGAGAGCAACGAGTCGTCGTCGCCCTCGCGCGCCAGGTCATCGTCGACGTTGCCGAACATCTCTTGGGTGAGCTTGAGCATCAGCGGGAAGTCCTCTTCGGGGAGACCCAAGAGCGACAAGATGATGTACAGGGGATAGTTCACCGCAACGTCGACGAAGAAGTCGCACTCGCCGCCGAGCTCAGCCATGTGGTCCACCGATCGCTTGGCCAGCTCAGCGGCTCGATCAGCGAGGCGTGCGATGCTGGTTCGCTTGAACCAGTCAGCACTGATGCGGCGATATGCGGTGTGCTCCGGAGCATCCATCTGCACGAGCGTGCGCACCGGGCTGTCTTCGATCTTCGAGCCCTCCTTCGCTGGTCCCAACGCCGGCCGAGGTGCGTTGATCCACAGCTGCGGTTCTCGCTCGACCCTGAGCACGTCGTCATAGCGAGTCAAGGCCCAGAAGGGCAAGTAGCCGTCGACGTCGACGTAGGGCACGGGTGCTTCACGTCGGAGCAGCGCGCAGGCCTGGTAGAGGCGGGGCTCGTCGGCATAGGCCGAGGGATCGGCGAAGACCCTGGCCGCCTCCTCGATCGACTGCCCTTGCGCTGCTCGCATCTTGCTCCCCCCGTGACGTCAGCGCATCGTACTGTGAGGGCGATCGCACAGCGCGGCCCGTGGGTTCTCCAAGCGTGCCGCGAGGTGTCCTCCGCGCTCAGGTGCCCGAAGAGCGCTTGGGCCCGCATGCGCAGCTCACGTTTGAGCACCTTGCCGCTGGGGTTGAGGGGAAGCTTGTCGAGCCGAGCGAAGAAGCGAGGGGCCTTGAAGTTGGCCATGTGCTCTCGGCACCACGCCCCGAGCTCCTCGACTCGAGCTCCTGTCCATCTCGGAGCACCACGAAGGCGACACCGACCTCACCGAGCCGGTCGTCGTCGACGCCGACGACCGCGGCCTGGGTGATCTCAGCTCGACGCAAGAGGATGGACTCCACCTCGGCCGGCGACACGTTGAACCCGCCGACGATGATGATGTCCTTCTTCCTATCCACGATCCGCAGGTACCCCTCGATTCCGAGGTAGCCGACGTCCCCCGTGTGGAGCCAGCCCTCGTCGTCGATCGCCTTCGCCGTGGCGGTCGGATCGCCGACGTAGCCGTCATGAGGTTGAACCCACGGACCAGGATCTCTCCCGTCTCACCGAGGGGCACCTCGGAGCCTTCGTCGTCGACCACCGCGAGCTCGAGGCCCTCGAGTGGATGGCCCACCGTGGTGGCGATGGTCTCGATGGAGTCATTCGTCTCGCAGAGCGTCACTGTGCCATGGGTCTCGGTGAGGCCATAGGCCGTGATGACACTGTCGAGATGGAGGTCATGTCGCATGCGGGCGATGAGCTCGACCGGGACGACCGCTGCCCCGGTGACAGAGAGCCGCAGTGATCCAAGATCAAACCAGTCGAAGCCAGGATCACCAAGAAGTGACTGGAAGACCGACGGAGGTCCAGGCAAGACGGTGATCTTCTCCCGCTCGATGAGATCCGCCACCGCTTGGGACTCGAAGACTGGGAAGGGGATGAGGGTCGCACCTCTGAGGAAGCTCGCCAGCACACCGGACTTGAGCCCCGCGGTGTGGAAGAAGGGATAGACCATGACCATCCGGTCTCCACGCTCGATGCCGACGCCTCTCGACCACTGGCGGTAGGTCTCGACGCTCGCCCCGTGGCGCAGCACCGCGCCCTTGGGTAGCCCTGTGGTCCCCGACGTAAAGATGATGTCGCTCGGGTCCTCACGCCGACGACCTCTTCTCTGGCCCTTGCGTCATCAGACGTCACCAGTCCCCGCGATGGACGAAGTCCTCGAGCGAGAGGGCCTCCGACGGGACGGCACCACTGAAGACGACGATCTCTCGGAGCAGCCGGCCCTCGGCCCCTCGCAGATAGCCCAGGTAGTTCGCACCGAGGAAATCAGTGACGGTGAAGAGGAGGTCCACACCGGCAGTCTCGAGGACGTCCGCTGCTTCGTCGCCCTTGTAGCGAGTGTTGATCGGCACCAGGATCCCGCCCACGCCGTAGATGGCGAAGGAGAGCAGGATCCAGTCGAGGCTGTTGGGGGCCCAGATGGCCACGCGGTCACCCGCCTCGACGCCCGAGCCGATGAGCGAACGCTCGAGCACCTCGACCCGATCGGCGATCTCGCTGAAGCTCATCCTCCGATCACCATCAACCACCGCCTCAAGACCACCGAAGGGGGTCGCGGCCGCTCGGACGACCTGGGGGATGGTCTCAGGAAGCCCCATCGCTCGCCTCTCTGACCACCGGAGCCGCCCAGCGGGGCTCTCGACCCTCCATCGCTGCCAGGGGGCCTTCCATCTGGTCGGGATGGCCCCAGAGCGAGGTGACGTCGCCTGCGCCCTGCCTGCACGCGTCGGTCAGGCCCAGCTCAAAGGATCGCCAGAGCGCCCGCTTCGTCGCGGCCAGCGCGGCGGGCGAGTTCTTGGCGATCTTCTCGCCGAGCTGCTGGGCCTCTCGTCGGAGATCCTCGGGAGGATCGACGATCTGGCTGATCATCCCGAGCTCATAGGCCCGCTCGACGCTCATGCGCTCGTGGCGGCCTACCAGCGCCATGCGCATCGCCGGCTCGGCGGCCATCTTGCGCAGGAGCCCGATCGGCTCGAACGCCACGACCTGGCCGACGGAGACGTGGGGATCGAGGAACGAGGCGTTCGACGAGGCGATGACGATGTCGGCGTCGGCCACCCAGTGGAACCCTCCACCGGCACAGATGCCGTTGACGGCGGTGATCACCGGCTTCGTGACCCCCTGGTGCCAGGCGGTGAAGTGGAGGTCGAAGCTCCTCGAGGCCCTCGCGGTACATGCTCCATGCCCTCCTCGTCCTCGGCGAACTCCGAGACGTCCACGCCGGTCTGGAAGGCACGGCCCTCGCCGGTGTGGACGATGACGCGGACGTCGGGGTCGGCCTCGAGCTCGAGCCAGGCCACGGCGAACTCGTCGCGCATCGCGCGTTCATGGCGTTGAGCTGTGCGGGACGGTTGTTGATCAGCCAGCCGACAGGGCCCTGGCGCTCCACGAGCAGGTGATCGAACTGTGAGTAGCTCACCGGTCCCCTCCTCGGAGCAATCGGGTCTGACGCCATCCCCTCACGACGAGGCCTTTCTTCGATCGAGCGATGCCTTGATGGCCACGATGCGCTCGTTGAAGCCCGGCTGCTCCATCGACCACGCCTGAGCCTCGAGCTCCAGCGCCGTAGCCTGCTCGAAGTCCGAGAAGCGCAGGCTGCGCCGGAGGGTCTGCTTAGTCCTCTCGACCAGGGCTCGAGGACGGCCCGCGGCCCGGCGAGCCAGCGCCGCTGCTCGCACTTCGAGCTCGTGGCTTGGGACGCATCGCCACGCCAGCCCCGCCACGGCCGCTTCCTCGCCATCGAGGGTGTCGCCCATCAAGATGAGCGCGGCCGCTCCTTGTGCTCCGACGCGCTCGATGAGCTTGAACAGGCATCCGCCTCCTGGGTGGATGCCGACGTCGAGGAACCGGGGGTCGAACGTGGCTCCAGGTGACGTCAGCACGACGTCGCAGGCGAGCGGGAGGTTGATCCCCGCTCCGATGACAGGGCTCCCGACGGCCGCGATCGTGGGAACGGGCGCCGCGACAAGCGCTTCGAAGCCTCGGTAGGCCTCTTCAAGCGGTGCGTCTCGATGAGCAGGCCATCGAGCGAACCCCCTGCACAGAAGACAGGCGGGTCGGCGACGAGCACCACAGCCCCTGCCCCCGCCTCGACCGATCTTCCACCAGACGAGCGAGCTGCCAGCTGAGCTCGGTGGTGAGGACGTTGCGCTGCGCTGGGTTGGTCAGCCGGACCCACGCGACCTCGTGCTCGTCGAGACGCAGCTCGACGAGCTGACGCTCAGTCATGTCCCGCTCCTGGAGCCGCTCATTCTCGCTCCCGGACCCGCTACGCGGCGGCCACCGGCGCCACCCATACGGGATCTCGGCGCTCGGAGAAGGCGAGAGGGCCCTCATCCTGGTCTGGATGGCCCCACACCGAGACGATGTCTCCGGCGCCCGCCTTGCAGGCGTCGGTCAGACCGAGCTCAAGGTCCGCCACATCGCACGCTTCGTCGCCGCCATCGCGGCAGGGGAGTTCCGGGCGATCGTCTCTGCCAGCTCTTGTGCGACGCGCCGAGATCCCCGGAGGATCGACGATCTCGCTGACCAGGCCCAGCTGGTGCGCCCGGGCGACCGGGAGCCTCTCGTGGCTTCCGAGCAGGGCCATCCGGAAGACCGCCTCGGCTGGGATCTTGCGAGCAAGCGCGATGACCTCGAAGGCCGACACCTGGCCGAGAGAGACATGGGGATCGAGGAAGCTGGCGTCCGACGAGGCCAGCACCACGTCAGCATCGGCAACGAAGTGCAGCCCACCACCGGCACACGTCCCGTTGATCGCCGCGATCACAGGCTTGTCGACACGGTTGTGCCATGCCGTGAGTCGAAGCTCCGCATCTCTCGTGCGCCGTGATTGCTCTCGCAACGCTTCTCGGTCGTGAGCGAGCTCAGCGACGTCGAGCCCACTCTGGAACGTGCCACCTTCACCTGTGTTGACGATCACCCGAACCTTCGGATCAGCGTCGAGGGTCCTCCATGCCTCTTCAAGCCGCGCAGCATCGTGGCGTTCATGGCGTTGCCGACCTCGGGACGATTGAAGATGAGCCAGCCGACAGGACCGCGCTTGGCCAGGAGCAGGGTAGAGAGGCGCTGGACCTCATCGAACTCGGGTGTGGCCTCGCTCATCTCACCGCTCCTCTTCTTCGTGGCTCTTCTTCGCTCCGCAGCCCGCTTGGTTGGTGGAGGCATCCCGTGGTGCTTGCCCCCTTCACTCAGCCGCGTGGCACGTCGCGCCAAGGCACGCCTCGGTAGGGATCGGCCTCACGAGGGAGGCCGAGCACTCGTTCGGCCACGATGTTCAGGTTGATCTCCGTGGTACCGCCCTCGATGGTGTTGGCCCGACTTCGAAGCATGCTCTTCACCTCGTAGGGAAGGCCTTCGGCGTAGCGATCGCTCGGTTCAGCGTGCTGCGGGTCCACAGGTCGCGGCCAGGCGAGCGAGCCTTGACCTAAGAGGTTGGCGGCCATCAGCGCACACGCTGGTTGAGGCTTCCTTGATGGATCTTGCCCACCGAGCTCGCCGCGCCGAGGGGCCGACCCGCCTTCGCTCCGGCGCGGACTCGTTGGTTGGTCCAGTTGCGGATGCGCTCCTCCAGCACCAGCTGGGCGATCTCTTGTCGGATCAGAGGGTCCTCCCAGCCAGGAGACCGACCTTCGGCTGAGTTGGCCTTGGCCAGGGTGACGAGCCGCTCGGCCCCGCTGCCTCCGACGCGGTCCACGCCTCCAGAACCTGAACCGGAGACCATCTGGCGCTCACCGCTCAGCGTCGCGTTCCCCACAGCCCATCCGTCGTTGATCTCACCAACACGTTGGTGGTCGGGGACAGCGCACCATCCAAGAAGACCTCGTTAAAGTCGATCTCACCCGGTGATGTGGCGCAGGGGGCGGACTTCGACACCTGGCTTGCGCATGCCGATCAAGAAGTAGGTAATGCCCTGGCGCTTGGGCACGCCGTATCGGTCCGGGCGAGCAGGACACCGAAGTCGGCCAGGTGGGCCCAGGTATTCCAGACCTTCTGACCAGTGATCACCCAGCCGCACCGTCTCTGCTCGCTCCGGTGGAAGCGACGCAAGGTCTGAGCCTGCCCCGGGCTCACTGAACAGCTGGCACCACAACCTCCTCGTTCCGCACGATCGGTGGCAGAAATCGTAGTCGCTGGTCCTCGGTCCCGAATGCGAAGAGCGCCGGCGCGGCCAGGCTCAGGCCCAGAGGATTGAGCCGACCCAGGTTGTACGGAGCCAGCTGCGTCTCGACCATACGGGCCTCCTCGGGGGTCAGTCCAGCCCCTGCATACTCGACGGGCCAGGTGGGAGCCACCAACCCGACGCGGCGAACTGGGGGTACCACGCCTCGTAGTCTGCGCGGGTCCGGACCTTGCGGATGGCCAAGGATCCGCCTCGCCGCCCGGCCTGCCAGGCTCCTGGGACGTCTCAACCCACGTCGGAGTCCGTCTGCCAACTCGTCGGCGGGAAGGCCCGTCGCACGACGTCTCTGCTCCTCGTCACTACCGACCCTCGAACTCGGGTGGTCCGACGATCGCTTGAACGCCTGGAGGCCCTCCGGAAATCCTCGCTGCGGGACGAGAGCTCCATGGCGAATCCCTCGTTGCGAAGCTGCTCATCGAGTGAGACGAAGCACCAGCGTGCAGCAGCCATTTGGTCAGGCCCAGGCGACACGGTGGGCCCGGAGGCGACCTGCTCAACCAGGGCCTGTGCCTCGGCAGCGAGCTCGGCGCTTGGGACGACTCGGTCGACAAGCGCCAGTCGAGTGCCTCGGTTGCCGAAAGCCGCCGGCCGAAGAGGAGGAGCTCCCGCGCTCTCGCCAGGCCCATGGCCGAGGGAGCAGCCAGGTGGCTCCGCTGTCAGGCGTGAAGCCCCGCGACGCGAAGGGCTCCCAGAACGTGGCGTCGCTCGTCGCCACCGTCATGTCTGCCGCCGCCGCGACCTGCAGGCCGATCCAGCCGCCCAACCCTGGACAGCACAGACCACGGGGACCTGCACGCTGCAGAGCAGGGGGATCAGCCGATGCGCCTGGGAGGGAACTCGGCGTTGAATGGAGCCGACCTGCGGACGGACGGTGGTCTCCTCGTTGCGGGCGACGATGTCGGCCCCAGCGCAGAAGTGGTCGCCCTCGCCACTGATCAGGATGACTCGAACGCGCTCGTCGCGCCCGGCGGCATCGACCGCGTCGATGAGCCCGGCCATCATGGTGTCGTCGATGGCATTGCGAACAGCGGGTCGGCTCAGCCTCAGCTGGAGGACGCCTTCCTCCAGCTTGATGCCCAGGCCATCACTGCCCGGTAGGGGTCGGGTCTCATCGCAGCGGTGCCGCCGTGCCTGCAGCGAAGGCGTCGGCGATAGCGTCGAGCGCACAGGTGAGGTCGGTCGATCCGCCCTGGTGGATCAGGCAGTCGCACCGCACCGTGCTCCCGACTCGGCAGCAAGATCGTGGCGTGCCCCAACGTGGTGATCTCGCCTCGCTGACTCGTCGCCTCCATCGTCACGTCCACAGCCGGGCTCCCCTCGTCGGTCACGTAGGTGCTCACCACGCGACCGGAGAGGAACTGCGTGTCCCCGACGTAGTTGAACTTGCGAAACTCGCAGTCGAGCTTCCAGAGCCATGCCTCGTCACCCATCCAGTCTGTGCACAGGTGGATCAGCCACGTCTCTCGCATCCGTCCGTAGTCGAACGTGGTCGGGTTCCCCGAGCGGCGAGCGAACTCGGGATCCCAGTGCACTCGCTGCATCACGTCGGGAATGTTGAGCTCGTCACGGTGGAAGAACCGCGGATCCTCCGTCGGTTCTGGAACGCCAGACGAAGTGGCTTCACCCCGTAGAGCCCCATCCCCATCCCTACATGCCAGCAGATGATGTCGGTCACGGTCAAGGGGCCCTTGACCATGGGGCCGACGAGGTCGCCTTGGCCCACGTCCTCGAACCAGCGCGTCTTGGCTCCACGAGGACCTTCTGAGGCGTAGAGCGAGTCGATGCGATCGATCTCCTCATCTGCGTAGGGTCGGATCTCGACGTCGTCGTACTTCTTGGCCGAGCGGGCCTTGCTCCGCTCGGTGCGGATCATGAGTCGGTACTGGCCAGCCAGCAACGGTCCACCGTCGACCTGGAAGACCTGGCCGGTCCACTCGTGCACCGCCCGATCAGCAAACTCGCTCGGCTTGTCCAGCACGCCAACCAAGGCGTTGCGGCGCTTCACCTTCTGACCGGGCGTGAGTGGCGCCCACCACTCTCGAGCGCTCGCCGCGTAGAAGGCGTGCACGCCGCTGAGCGGATCGCCGTGGAGCAGCGCTCGATGCTCGTCGGAGAGCGAGGCGACCTCATCGACACCGATGAGCGAGTCACCGCCCACCAAGGGTGGCGGAGCGATCACCGAGCCCCAGCGAGAAGCGGCGCCGTAGCCCTCATCGGACCAGAGCGGATTGTCGTCACCGTAGGAGACAGCGACGTGACGAAACGAGTCGAGGCCAGGCTCTGCGTAGTGCGGGGGAACCGGGTTGGGCTGGGCGATGCCGATCCGCTCTCGGAGCTGCTCGATGCCGGCGTCGGTGATCTTGCCTCGCTCAGCCACGATCACTCACGCTCCCTCACCTGAGGCCTGGGCCCACACCGCTTCGAGCTCGGCGCTCGAGACCACGGTGGCGACCAGCGAGAGGCTGTGTTCGATGATCTGCGCGCCGTAGTCGACTGGCGTCGCCACCACAGCGTCTGAGACGAGGACCACCTGATAGGAGAGGTTGACCGCATCGAAGACGAGGTTCGGGATCGCCACGTTGAGCGACACCCCGACGATCACCACGGTCGTGACCCCCGCGTTTCGAAGAAGCTGGTCGAGCGACGTGCCGTTCAGCGGGCTGAGGCCGTGGTGGCGAGGGAACACCAGATCGCCAGGTGCTGGGCCAAGCTCGGGGATCGGTGAGCTGCCTCACCCTCGGGAGGACGGTCCTTGGCGGCCTTCCGGGCTGCCGCGAAGAGTCGAGCGTTGTGATTGGACCCGAAACCCCCAGGCAAGCTCTCAGCCGTGGCGTGGATGACCGGCACGCCGAGCGCGACGAGCGGCGGTGGCGACAGCGACCACATGCTCGATGAGACCCACCTGCTCTCCAGCCGCCGCAAGGGAGGGGAGGTTCGAGGTGGCACCGACAACCCCGTTCTGCATCTCTTGGATCAGGAGCGCGGCAGCGCGTCGGCTCGCAGACATCATGGAGGAGCCTTGACCTCTTCTCGGACTCCTGCGCCGTCGCCAAGTGACCCGTGACCCCCCCGAACCGTTGCCAACACGACTTTGCCTCTTCTGCGAGCGACCCTGACCGGTACGATCAGCCTCGCCAGGAACCGCTTCTCAACGCTCCGAGGAAGACATGGTACCGAAGTGACATGCTCCACGACCGAGGGCGGACACCGACCTCCTTGGTGCTCCTGAGTCCTGATGTGGGCTGACCCGCGGCGCTGGTATCGACCGAGAATCTCGGACGCTTGATCATGGAGCACCCGTTCTCTGACGAGCAGCCCCTCCTCTCGACGATCGACGGCTCAGTGACCGCCGGAGCGGCACGAACAGAGGCGCTTGCGATCGCATCGCGCTTAGAAGCGGCGGGAGTGAAGGAACATCAGGCGGTGGCGGTCCGCCTCCCTAACGGACCGGAGGTGATCACAGCGATGGCCGGCATCTGGCTGGCCGGCGCAGTCTTCGTGCCGCTCAACACCCTGCTCCCGACCTCTGAGCTTGAGCCGGTGCTCGAACCGACCGCGCCCGCAGCGCTGCTCGACATCGAGGGCCTCCACATGCGAGCGAACCCAGCCACGTACGACATCGCTGCTGCGTTCATCCTGTGGACGTCAGGGACCACGGGCCGCCCGAAGCCGATCATCCACACACACGGTGGCTACCGCGAGCTGCTCTCCCGAGTCCTCGGTCCGCTCAGCGCCAAGCCCGATTCGAACGCACGACCACGCTCTCCCAATCTGATCCCCGTCTCGTTGGCACTGAACGCCGGGATCTACAACGCCCTCTTCGGCCTGATGGCGGGAGCGTCGCTCGTCATCATGGATCGCTTCGCCACCGACACCTTCGCTGAGCTCATCCGACGATTTGAGATCAGATCAACGGTGCTGCCGCCCACGGCGATCGCCATGTTGAACGATGACCCGGCCGTGGGCGACCTCACGCCGCTTCGCTACGTCAGAAGCATCACCGCACCGCTCTCGGCTCTCCAGGCGCGTCGCTTCACCGAGCGTTTCGGCTCCTTCGTCCTCAACAGCTACGGCCAGGCAGAGATCGGAGAGGTCATCGGCTGGACCGCCCAGGACGCCAAGGAGCATCCGGAGAAGATCGGCGCGGTGGGCCGACCGCATGCTGGTGTCGCCCTCAAGATCCTGGGAGACGATGGCGCTGCGCTCCAAGCAGGCTCAGTCGGTGAGCTGCTGGTCCGGCCACCGACCATGGCGGCCGGGTACGCCTCAGGAGATGACCTCACCGAGCGAGTGGACGATGAGGGCTTCTTGGACACCGGCGACCTGGGGAGGATCGACGAGGATGGCTTCGTCTGGATCGAGGGACGTAAAGGAGATCTGATCAATCGAGGGGGCAACAAGATCTTCCCCGAAGAGGTTGAAGAGGTGCTGCTCTTGGATGGCGCCGTTGACGAGGTCGCGGTGGTCGGTGTGCCAGACGATCGGCTGGGACAGGTCCCGGTGGCCTTCGTGGTGTCGACGGAGACGATCGAGCGCGACGATCTCGAGGCGTTGTGCCGCCTTCACCTCGTTCCTTACAAGGTCCCCGTCGACTACGTGAGCATCGAAGCGCTCCCGCGAAGTGAGATCGGGAAGATCCTTCGCAGCCAGCTCGTCGATGGCTATCGCGCTTAGAGCGCTCCACTGACACTTACCTTCTTGGCAGCCCGTCCTCGGCGGCCGCCCGGAGATTGTCGTTGTCGGGATCTCAGGCCACACTTGGCGGACCATGCCCACGATCGTCCTCATCCACGGAGCCGGTGAGACCGGAGCAGCGTGGCGTCGCGTCCAAGACGCCCTCGTGACGCCGAGCGTGGCCATCGATCTCCTCGGTCGAGGATCGAACCCCTCGGATCTGAGCCAGAACAGCCTCGAGCGCGTCGGTGCTCGAGCGGCCGAGGACATCGCGTCGACGACGACCGGCCCCGTGATCCTTCTGGCCCACTCCATCAGCGGGGCGATCACGCCGGGGCTCGTCTCGCAGCTCGGCGCGCGCGTCCAAGGCGTGGTCCATCTCGCAGCGGTCTGCGCACCCCCCGACGTCCTGCCGCTCTCCACGGTCTCCCAGGACTTCGTCGACCAGCTGCTTCCTACGGCTGACGTTCTGCGCAGCAAGCTTCGAGGCCGCAGCTTCTCGACAACCGACGACGTCTTGCCAGAGGGTCTCCTTCCCTTGAGCGAGAGCGGCACGCTCGCACGGCTCGATTCGATCGCCCTCGGCTGCGTCGTCTCAACGTTCGACTGGAAGCAGAGCGACCTGCCCCGAACCTACGTGCGAACCACCCGTGATCGGCTCTACTCCCAAGACGGCCAGCGACGGCTCGCCGAGGCCTTCGATGCTCACGAGGTGATCGAGCTCGACTCTGGGCACAACCCGCAGCACACCATGCCGGACACACTTGCCTCAGTGCTCGACGATCTTGTCGAGCAGGAGAGCTGAGCTCCCCGACGAGCCAGCTGGCGGAGACCGACCGGACGGGCCGCATCGTGATCTTGTGAGCCGCCTCGCCCGTATCGTGGACCATGAGCTCGACCGAGTCACCAAAGAGCAGAGAGAACGGCTGAGCATGGGTATCAACGAGAAGAAGCCGACCGTAGAGGGGCCCGCCGAGTGGTTCACCGGCGAGGTCTGGATCGACAGCCTGGTGGAACCGACTGAGGACTCGCTGCTCAACGTCGGTGTCGTTCACTTCACGCCGGGAGCTCGCACCGCGTGGCACTCCCACGAAGGAGGGCAGCACCTCTACGTGCTCGAAGGCGTCGGTCTCGTGCAGGCTCGAGGCGAGAGGATCCTCGAGCTCCACCCCGGTGACGTGCACTCGACCGAAAGCGGCCAAGAGCACTGGCACGGAGCCGCCCACGACCACTTCATGGCACACGTCTCGATGACCCAGGGGCCGCCCACCTGGGGCGACCACGTCACCGACGATCAGTACGGTGCTGCCCGCTCGGCCGGCCACTGAGCAGTGGGCGGCGTAGCGCCAGCTCGACGGCGAGTCAGGGATCGCCTTGCGCTCCCCATACGAGGTCCCGAGGCGCTGAGCGCTACCAGGCCGTGCGCGGCCTGATCAGGCTCGTGGTGTCCATGTCGAGCCAGAAGGCGGGGAGCTTCGACATGTCGCCCTCCCCTTCGAATCGCATCATCCCCTCTTGGATGAGCTGATCGCGGAGCGGTGGATCGGGATAGCGCATCGAGTAGCGCTTCGCCCACTCATAGTCACTGATGAGCTTCTTCGTGACCTCGGCGCCGTCGACCACGTCAGTGGTCACCTCGACCTTCCCGTCGTGCACGCGGATCAGCAGACCGATCGAAGCAGCACCCTCGGGGAGGAGATGCTCCGGAGGGTTCGTGTACTCCTCGCAGAGCGCGAACTCGACGCCTGAGAGATCTTCATCAGCGAGATGCTCCACGATGAGGTCGCGCAACATGGCGACCCACTCTGGACTGGCGTACTCAAACTTCTCGTACACCTCTGGCCACCCGTGCGTCGGACTCATGTGCCCCCCTCGATGCTTGAAGCCTCGATCACTCTTGCTCGTGACTGGGAGCGAAGCCCTGGAGCCCAGCACCCCCTTCGGTCGCGACTCTACGCAGAGATCCCAAGCGGCACCGGAAAGCTTCCGAGCGTGTGATCCGAAGTGCATGCTCGGGCGCCACATGGGTGCCGAAGATGCCAGAGTGGAGATCACGTCGTGTGCCAAGGAGCAGCGAGCCTTCGGGCACGACCTCGCTCTGGAGTCAAGGGAGCGTGAGAGGCGGGGGCCATGGTCACGAGCGCAGAGAACGAGCTGCTGACCTCGATCGAGGGAGAGGCCCCGATGGGTCGGCTCATGCGAGCCCACTACTGGACCCCCTTTGCGATCTCCGCACACCTGGGTGCAGGACAGCCTCCACTCCCCGTGAGGCTGTTTGGCGAGAACTACGTCGCCTTTCGCGCCGAGGACGGCCGCGTCGGCCTCTTCGACGAGCTCTGTCCCCATCGGCGCGCCTCGCTGTTGCTCGGAAGGCTCGAGGGCAGCGGGATCCGCTGCATCTACCACGGGTGGAAGATCGACGTCGCGGGTTGCGTGGTGGAGGCGCCCACCCAGACCGTGCGCGCAGAGCGCTTCGCCGCCAACGTCACCGTCGTCCACTTCCCGGTGCACGAATCGGGTGGCCTGGCGTGGGTCTGGCTGGGGAGCGGCAACCCGCCCTCCTTCCCCGATCTCCCCTTCGACGACGATCGAGTCCCACACCGATGGTGGACGGTGTCACGGATGCCCTCGAACTGGCTCCAAGGCTTGGAGGGGACCATCGACTCCGCTCATGTGGGGGTGCTCCACCAGACGTGGCACCGCGTCACCGCGGACATGGCCAAGCACGCCAACCTTGCGATGGCCCTCGATGGGCCGCCGTCCTATGAGACGGAGCTCACTGCAATTGGCCTTCGAGCCGCGGCGCTCCGATCGACGGCTGACGGACGTACCTACGCTCGGGTCACTGAGCACCTGATGCCCTTCGTCACCGTGACCACGGTCGGCAGGACGCAGCCAAGAGACGGAGCGGCCTTCGTGATCTGTCCTGTCGACGACGAGAACCACCTGCTGTTCTTCGGCGCCTTCGGCGACACGCCCTTGGAAGCCCCCGAAGCCCAGCCGGGCTTCGTCGCGCCGGGTGGGCTCCCCGACCCTCGGGATTTCGCTGGACTCTCAGGAGAACGAGGCACCGCCTGGGGCCAGGACCGTGCCCTCCTCGACACCGGTCACTTCACGGGATTCGGGCGAAACCTCCTTGAGGAGGACGCCGCAGTCCAGACCAGCATGGGTCCCATCGTCGATCGCACCAAAGAGCACCTCTCGTCCGGTGATCTCGCTGTCGCCCAGCTTCGAAGGATGCTGCTCGAGGCAGTCGCTGACGCACAAGGCGCCGGATCGCCTCCGGGCAGCGCGAGGTCACTCGAGCCAGTCCGGATGCCCAACGCCGTCGAAGGGGTCCTCAAGGACGACGAGCGATGGCAGGACCTCATCCTCGGCCAGCTGCCCTAGCCGACCTTGAGAGACCACCACGCCACAGCTGGCGGGGCCTTCTGCTTCGAGGCCCCGCCGACGGGTGCCTACGATCAGGTGTTACGTCCTCCGTTGACGCCCAGGATCTGGCCGGTGATGTAGCTGGCCTCCTCACTCACGAGGAAGGCGCACGCCGCCGCGATGTCCTCTGGCAGTCCGGCGCGACCGACAGGTGTCATCGCAAGCGAGGACTCGACGTCGACCGATCCCTCCGCTTCGGCGGCCCGAAGCATCGGCGTGTCGATGAAGCCGGGAGGGATCACGTTGACGGTGATCCCCTGGCGAGCGAACTCCTTGGCCAACGACTTGCTTAGCCCGTTGACGCCGGATTTTGCGGCGACGTAGTGGGTCATCTGCGCCACGCCGCTGTGCGTGCTCGACGACGAGATGTTGACGATTCGACCCCAGCCCTCCGTGATCATGTAGGGGAGGACGATCTGGCAGCAGTGAAAGGTCCCGTTCAAGTTGACGTCGATGCGGGCGTCCCACTCGTCAACGGTGATCTCGAGAAACGGCTTGGAGCCCGGGAGCCCGGCGTTGTTGACGAGGATGGTGGGGGCTCCAGCGGTGGCTGCGAGGTCGGCGACGGCAGCTTCGATCTGGTCCCGCTTGGTGACGTCGACGCCGTAGGCGGACGCTTGCAGGCCCTTCGCCCTCAGCTCGTGTGCTCTTTGCTCGGCCTTCTCCCCATCGAGATCGAAGAGGGCGACCCTGTGCCCTTCTTGGCCGAGGCGCTCAGCGATGGCGAGGCCGATCCCTGATGCCGCACCGGTGACGATGGCTGTTCGAGAGGTTGTCAGGGGAGTGGTCCTGTTCACTTGGCTGCGGCCGAGCTCCGGTCGCGATGACGAGACGAAGAGTACGCCCCGCGGCGACCAAGGGAGCGGGCAGCGATTCTCGACGCCATCGTCAACAATCAGTATCGTGAGGAGGAGCCACTGACGTCGCGCTGCGGTGGCGTGAAGGCCCACGTGCGGGCATCAGGGGGATGAGTGACCGAAGCGGTGCCTGTCAACGAGCAAGCAGCCTCTCTCGGGATGTCCCCTGAGCAGGGCGATGTCGAACGCCACTCGGTGATCGTGATTGGTGCCGGCATCTCCGGGATCTTGGTCGGCATCAAGCTGCTCGAAGCTGGGATCACGAGCTTCGCCATCCTGGAGAAGGCTCATGATCTCGGAGGGACGTGGCGGGACAACGTCTACCCGGGCGTCTCCTGCGACGTGGCGACGCACCTCTACGTCTATTCGTTCCTGCCGAACCCCAGCTGGAAGTCGCGCTTCACCCCAGGTCACAAGATCTGGGACTACTACCGACGAGCAGCCTTGAAGTTCGGCGTCACTCGACACATGCGGTTCAACGAAGAGGTGACCCAAGCCCGCTGGGATGGCGAGGGCTGGGAGGTGACCACCGCGCAGGGCACGAGGCTCTTCGCCTCCGTCGTCGTCACCGCTGCCGGGCGATTGGTGGAGCCGACGCTGCCCGAGATCCCTGGTCTTGAGGACTTTGACGGGCCGGTGCTCCACACGGCGCGCTGGGATCAGAGCGTGGAGACCAAGGCCAAGCGAGTCGGACTGGTGGGCAACGGCTCGTCAGGCACCCAGCTGCTCGTGGCCTTGGAGCCTGAGGTCGCGCAGCTCACCTTGTTCCAGCGCACACCACAGTGGATCTTGCCGGTGCCCAACCTTCCGATCCCCCTCCGCCGGCGACTCGCACTTCGCTTCATCCCGGGCAAGGCGCGAAGCAACTACCTCACCCTGCAAGCCGGCACCGAGGAGCGAGGCATCGACGCCATGGGCACCAAGGAGCAGCGTCGAAGCCGCGATGAGATGTGCCTGGCTGGCCTGGCCACCGTGGAGGACCCTGAGCTTCGGGCCAAGCTCACGCCGGACTATGAGCCGGGCTGCAAGCGGATGGTCATCTCAGGATCGTTCTACGACGCCGTGCAGAGCCCACGGGTCGAGGTCGTCACCGAGGGGATCGATCACGTGGAGCACGATGCCGTCTTCACCGCCGATGGACAGCGCCATGAGATCGAGGTACTCGTCTTGGCTACGGGCTTCGACGGGCAGCGCTATCTACGGCCCATGAGGCTCACAGGGACCGATGGTGTTGAGCTCGACGAGCTCTGGAGCGAGGGGACACCGAACTATCGCTCGGTGGCCATCCCCCACATGCCCAACTGGTTCATGGTCAACGGCCCGTACTCGCCCGCTGGCGGAGCGTCGGTGGTCGGGATAGCCGAGGCGCAGACTGGCTACGTGATGCAGCTGGTTGCCAAGGCACTCACCGAGAAGGTGGCCATCTCACCTCGGCCAGAGCCCTCCGAGAAGTGGCTCCAAGGCGTGAGGAAGGCTGCCAGTGAGACCGTCTGGGGTACGGGCGGTTGCCAGAGCTGGTACCTCGACCAAGAGGGCGTGCCCACGATGAACCCCATTCCGCTCTCGGTCCTGCAAGAGGAGATGCGCACGCCAGACCTCGACGACTTCTTGGTGGCTCCAATCACCAAGACGGTGGAGGTCTGATGGATCGGCGACTTCGACCAGAGGTCCGCACCATGCTCGAGGCGATGGCCAACCTCGATCGACCGCCGCTCACGGGCCTCCCCCCCGAGGAGCTCCAAGCGGTCATCCAAGCGACGCTGGTGCAGAACGCCGATCCTGCTCGGGAAGACTTGGGCCACCTCGAAGACGTCCACATCTCGCGAGGCGACGGCACCGAGCTTGGCGGGCGTCTCTACGCGCCACGCTGGCCGATGCCCCCGGATCACCCCGTCGCCATCTTCTTCCACGGCGGCGGGTACATGACAGGGAACCTGGACACGCATCAGGCTTTAGCGGCCGACGTGGCTGCCATGCTCGACGTGACGGTGCTCGCTGTCGACTATCGCCTCGCCCCGCCGCACACCTTCCCTGCCGCGGCCGACGACGCTCTCTTGGCCCTGTCGTGGGTCGACAGCGAGCCACCAGAGATCGGCGGAAGCTTCCCCGGGATCATCCTCTGTGGTGACAGCGCGGGTGGCGCCCTGGCTGCGATCTGCGCGACGAGCACACCCACGATGCACCCTCTGCTCTGTCAGTGGCTCATGTACGCGTCCGTCGACATGGCGGCGACAGGCGGCTCCATGGATGAGTACGCCGAGGGCTACCTGCTCACGGGTGACATGCTGGCCACCTTCCGTGACGCCTACCTTCCTGTACTCAAGGATCGAAGCGACCCCTTGGCGTCGCCTCTCAACGTCGTCGATCTCAGCGCCGCGCCACCCGCGATGATCTTCACCTGCGAGCTCGATCCGCTCCGAGACCAGGCTCGGCACTACGCAGCACGGCTCGTCGAAGCAGGCGTCAACGTCCGCTACCGAGAGGGCAAGGGCCTCGTCCACGGCGCGTTCACGCATCGGCGGATCGTGACCAGCGCCACCGACGAGCTCCGTCGATGCGCCGCCGACGTGGGCAGCCTGGCGGCCGAGGAGCTCGACCATCGACGCCAGCGCCTCGAGGCGCAGCGATGACGACGAACGAATATGGCAGCGGCATCTTGGCGGGCAAGCGAGCGCTCATCACCGGCGCCGCACGGGGGCAGGGACGCGCCATCGTCGAGGCGTTCGTCGCCGCAGGGGCTCGAGTCCTCGCCACCGACGTCGACGTGGACGAGCTCGAGCGCTGGACCCCTCCGCTTGGCCATCAGGTGATCACCACGCGCCTCGACGTGACGTCGGAGGAGGCCTGGAGCGCAGCCGTCTTGCGCGCTCACGCAGAGCTCGGCGGCCTGGAGGTGCTCGTGAACAACGCCGGTCTCCTTCGTCGACGATCGCTCCTCGAGGAGTCTCCCGACGACTTCGAGGCACTGTGGAGGGTGAACTGCCTCGGTGCCTTCCTCGGCATGAAGGCCTGTGCCGCGCTGTTGGCCGAAGGAGAGGGATCCTCCGTGATCAACACCGAGTCGGTGGCGGCTGCCTCCGCGTTCCCGAGTCACGTCGCCTACGGGTCGTCGAAGTGGGCGCTTCGAGGACTGACCCGCTTCGCCGCCCTCGATCTCTCCCCAGTAGGCATCAGAGTCAACGCCGTGCTGCCGGGGCCGATCGCCACGCCGATGATGCTGGCAGGCGACGACACCGATGACGACGTGCGAGCGAGGTTCACCTCCCTGCCGCTGGGCCGCATGGGAGAGGCTGCGGAGGTCGCCTCCGTGGTGACCTTCCTGGCCAGCGACCAGGCGAGCTACGTCACCGGCGCAGAGTTCGTCGTCGACGGTGGCCAGCTCACGGGCCCCGCGCCGTCGTAGCGGTCCCTCGCTCGCTCGAGGTCCCTGTCGTGTGGCTGGCCGGAGCCGCGGTGGTCACCTCCCGGCGTCGTCCCGGCCACGCGATCCGTCAGTGAGGAGCGACGCCCGCAGCGGTGACGTCGTCGTCACCCCAGAGCTGCTGGACCTCTTCGAGGGTCTTGCCCTTCGTCTCGGGGACGAAGCGGAGCACGAAGACGTAGGTGACCGCGCAGAACCCTGCGAAGAGCCAGAACGTGCCGGCCTCGGTGATGGCACCGACCAACGAGAGGAAGAACTGGCTGACCAACCAGGCTGAGAACCAGTTGACCGCGGTGGCCAGCGCCACGCCCTTGCCTCGGATGTGCGACGGATAGATCTCGTTGATGATCGTCCACACCACGGGGCCGAGCGAGAAGGCGAACGAGGCGATGAACACGACGAGCGCCACCAAGGTGACGATGCCGTAGACCGAGGTGCCCGACGACGTGGTCGTCTGCGCATCGAGGAACTCGAACATGATCCCCACCACCACCAGGCTGACGCCCATGCCCACCGTGCCGATGAGCAGGAGCGGTCGGCGACCGAAGCGATCGACCCACGCCACCGCTCCGAAGGTGGCCACCACGTTGACCAGGCCGATGGCCAGCAAGGTGGCCAGGCTCTGGGAAGACGGTGAGTCGAACCCAGCCGCGGCGAAGATCTTGTCGGCGTAGTAGATGATGGCGTTGATCCCGGTGAACTGCTGGAGCGCAGCCAGGGCGACGCCGATGATCAAGGGTCGCCGCCAGCGTCGGGCGAACACCTCGAGCCAGGAGCCATCGGCCTCCTGGGCGTTGAGCTCCTCAATGGCCTGGAGGTCGGCATCGAAGTCCTCGTTGGGCTCAACCCGCTTGAGCGCAGCGAGGGCGTCAGCGTGCCTCCCTCTCTTCACGTACCACCGTGGCGAGTCGGGCAGCGGGAGGATGGCCAGGGCCAAGAGCACGGCCGGGATGGCCGAGATGCCTAGCATCACGCGCCATTGGTTGCCGTTGATCAGGAGGTAGTCAGCGAAGTAGGCGACGAAGATGCCCATGGTGATGGCGAGCTGGTAGAGCGAGACCATCCGACCTCGAAGGTGTGCAGGGGCCAGCTCAGAGGCGTAGAGGGGGGCAGCCACCGAGGCAACACCCACCCCGAAGCCCACCAGGAGGCGACCTGCCACCAGCACGTAAGCCCCAGGGGCCAACGCCTCGATCATCGCTCCGGCGATGAACAGCAGCGCGGCGGCCACGATGGTGAGCCGTCGACCGAACCGGTCGGCCAGCCACCCGGCCACGAGGGCCCCGGCCATCGCTCCCAAGGTGACCCAGCTGGTGATGACCTCGAGCAGGAAGGTGCTGACGTGGAAGTCCTTCTCGATGCCTGAGAGGGCACCAGAGATGACGCCCTGGTCGTAGCCGAACAGGAGGCCCGACAGCATGATCACCGCCGCGACGGCGACCAGGGTCGCTCCGATGCGGCGTGGAGGTGCCCCTTGAGAGAGGGGACCCGTCTCTGGGGTCACGGGGAGCTCGGAAGATGCGGCATCCGAGGTCTCCGTCATGGCGTTCCCTTCCTGGCTGTCGCCGAGCACTGGCCCTCGCCGCCGGCACCGTGACGCCAGCACCGTGACGCCAGCACCGATCGCCTCCACATATCAGCACGGATGGCCCCTCAGAGGTGGTGATGAAGGTCACCCATCCCTTCGCCACTGTCCGTTCAGACCAGCACCCCCAGACCCTCACGCACGGGCTCGTCGAACACCGAGCACGTCGTCGCCGGTTGCCGTACGTTGATAGCCATGTCGACATTGCAAGGAACGCCCTCGGATCAGCTGCCCGAGGTATTGAGCACTGGAAGGAGCGACGTCACGTTCGGCTTCGTCTCCCTGTCCAAGAGAGAGCCCGAGGGGCGCGACGCCGAGTACATCGAGTGGCACTCGCTCGACCATCGGCCCGAGCAGCACCGCCTGGCCGGTCTGCGCTCTGCGCTGCGCGTGGTCTCGACACCTGGATGTCGCGCTGTGCGAGCAGCGGAGATCGCTCCCTTTGACGAGGTCGACCACGTCATGACGTACCTCTTCAGCGACCCGGGCTCCATCCCTGGCTTCGACAAGCTGGGGGGCGAGCTCCACGAAGCCGGACGAATGCCGCTTCGACTCCCGACGGTCGACTTCTACACCGCTGACCTGGTGGGCAAGCTCGCTGCACCCTCGGCGGTGGCGGGCGCTGACGTCATCCCCTCACGTCCCTCCCTCGGGATCTACCTCCTCATCGAGCGCGGGCACGCCGATCCTTCAAGCCTCCTCGACGTCGAGGGAGTCGCTGGGATCTGGTGGTACCACGGCGGCTCCTCTCCCTCGGCGTACATCTCTGACGCCCATGGTCTGCAGCTCACCTACCTGTACCTCGATGCCGATCCTCTCGACGTGGCCCGACGACTGAGGCCGCTCCTCGAGGATCGCTGGTCCTCCGAGGACGTGGAAGGGCTCCTCGCCGCTCCCTTCTATTCGATCGTTCCCTTTGAGTGGGATCGCTACCTCCCGACCCATCGCTCCGCCACCGAGGCCACGAGCCCGGCGTGAGCTCGACGTTCAAGCTCTCGATCGGCACGCCGGTGGTGACCATGAACCCGGGCGCCTCGTCCGAGTGGGAGCGAGAGGCGTCCGTCGACGACGTGGGCCTCATCGCAGAGACAGCCGACCGGCTGGGCTTCCACCACCTCACCTGCAGCGAGCACATAGGGCTCCCGGCGACGGAGCTGGCCCGTCGCGGCGCTCGCTACTGGGACCCCTTGGCCACCTTCGGCTATCTGGCAGCTCGCACCTCCCAGATCCGCTTCACCACCTTGGTCCTCGTCCTCGGCTATCACCATCCTCTCGAGATCGCCAAGCGCTATGGCACCTTGGATCTGATCAGCGGAGGCCGCCTGATCCTGGGAGTGGGGATTGGCACCTTGCAAGAGGAGTTCGATCTCCTGGGCGCTCCGTTCGACAAGCGCGGACCGCGGGCTGATGACTCCATGCGAGCGCTGCGCGCTGCGCTGTCGAAGCCCGAGCCCGCGTATCACGGCGAGTTCCAGGACTTCGAGGGCTTCATCATCGATCCCTGCGCCGTCCAGGATCGAGTGCCGCTCTGGGTTGGTGGCCGAAGCCTCGCCTCGCTCAAGCGCGCGGCCTCGCTCGGTGAGGGCTGGAGCCCCTTTGCGGTCAGACCCTCAGAGGCAGCTGGCTGGATCAAGCAGGTCGAGCTCCCCTCAGGCTTCGAGGTCGTCCTTCCTCCCACCTCCATGCTCGACCCCATCGATGAACCCGAGCGGGCGCAGGAGATCCTGGCCGAGACCGCCGGCTTCGGAGCGACCATCATCAGCTGTGCCTTCCGCCACCACTCCCTCGCTCACTACCTCGAGAACCTCGAGGCCATCGCCGCAGTGAAGGACGCACTGGAGCAGTGAGCACCGCCAAGAGAATCCAGATGCTCAGATCGAGCGACGCAGAACAAAGGAGCCGACTGTGACCACCAGCGAAGGACTCCCGGGCCTCGAGGTGCCACCGAGGACGATTCCGGTGCCCTCCCATCTCAGCGAGACCGCGCAAGCTGTCCTCGCCATGGGACCTCTGGGCGACGGCTCGTTCCCCGCCCTCGACGATCACGAGGGCTGGCGAAGCATGACCAAAGAGCGCGACGCCCTGGTCGGCTCGATGATGGAAGCACGCGTCGCTGCGTTCAAGGGCACCGTCGAGGCGATCGAGTCGAAGGGCACGACCATCTTCGTGATCACCCCCGAGGACGCAGCGCCCGACGATCCGCGGGTCTATCTCGAGTTCCATGGCGGCGGCCTGACGATGGGAGGCGGGCAGCTCGCCCGCGCCATGGCCATGGGCTCGGCGAGCAACACCGGGCGAAAGACCTACTCGGTCGACTACCGGATGCCGCCGGACCACCCGTACCCCGCCGCCCTTGACGACGGCGTCGCCGCCTACGGGATGCTCCTCGAGGCACACGATCCCTCCGAGATCATCATCGGCGGCGGCTCGGCTGGAGCCAACATCGCCGCCGCCGTGATCCTGCGCGCTCGCGACGAGGGCCTGCCGCTTCCTGCGGCCGCCTACCTCGGCACGCCAGAGATCGACCTCACCGAGTCGGGTGACTCGTTCAAGACGAACCTCGGCATCGATACCGTCCTCACCGCCAGCCTCATGCCAGCCAACCTGCTCTACGCCGACGGGCACGATCTGGCTGATCCGTACCTCTCTCCCCTCTTCGCCGACTTCACCAAGGGGTTCCCTCCCACCTTCTTCCAGACGGGCACGCGCGACATGTTCCTGTCGAACACGGTGCGCATGCACCGGGCTCTGCGCAACGCCGGGATCGAAGCCGAGCTGCACGTGATCGAGGCGGGACCTCACGGCGGCTTCTTTGGCAGCGCACCCGAAGATGCGGAGATCACAGCCGAGCTCAGGCGCTTCTTCGCTGCGCACTGAGCCCTCTCGACGCTTCGAGGTGGGTGGCCTGGTGATGAGGACCTACCACCTCCCTCCTACGACGAGGTGCTGAGCGGCTGGATCGTGTCGAGCAGATCCCAGATGGCGGTCCCTCGGACGTAGGCCGGATAGGTGTAGAGCGAGGTCGTCGACTGGTTCCATGCCTCAGGCGGGTCGAAGACGTAGCTGTTGTTGTCATCGAGCCAGATCTGCGAGGCGGTGGCCTCGGCCATCTGGAGCCCATCGTTCTTGAGCGTGGTGCTCCCGAACCGCTGCCCGGCGGCGACGTAGGTCGCAGCCTCGAAGAAGTTGGTACCTGTCCAGACGTCCTCTTCTTGGTTCAGACCGAGCGGGCCCACCAGCGGATAGCTCGACTCGCCCGTCGGCAGCGCCATGTTGGCACCACCGAGGAGCTTGCCCTGCGCATCCTTCCTGAAGACGAACTTCGTGTAGTAGTCCGTCAGCTGGGCCTTGTAGTGGTTGAGGTTGACGAGGTCGGGCAGCCCCAGCCGCTCTGCGACGTGCTGGGCGAAGAAGGTGTCGAGCAGCACGCTGTCGTCGCTCGACGTCGGCCCCACGGTGTAGCGGTAGTAGCCATGCTGCTGATCCCAGAAGGTTGACTCGAACGAGGCTTTGGCCTTGGTGAGATCGCCCGCAAGGGTCGCTCGGTCTGATGAGGAGCCGCCGAGCGTCTCGTTGGCCTTGATCACCGCTTCGAGCGAGAGGAGGTAGAGCTCGCTGTCGTAGACGTCGACGACCATTGGTCGGGATGATGTCGTAGGTGTTGGCCTGCAGCGAGGGGGACGACGGCAACGACGCCCCTGGCTTGATCAGCCCTTGGAGATAGGTGAGCGACTTCCGCATGGCCGGATACGTCGCCTTCAAGAACGCCTTGTCGTGGTTGAGGGTGGCGTAGGCGTAGAGCCGGTAGATGACCTTGGAGGGGATGTCGATGAACGCGGAGCTCCCTGGATCGGGCGGCGTCCCCTCGGTCCACTTGACGAAGGGATCACCGGAGACCGAGAAGACGTCCTTGCCGGGGTTCCCGCTCGGATCGACCATCACCGCCTCGGCAACGGCACGGAGCCGATCGCGCTCCAAGCTCGGGAAGAGCAGGTTGTAGGCCAGATAGCCATAGGAGTCCACGTCGAGCTCGTTGGCGTTGTTGAGCCCCGAGGACGGATTCCCGGTGAGCCCAGCGTTGCTCGAGACGTTGTCGAACAGGTGCGTGCCAGGCACGAGGGCCCCGAGACGCACTCCTCCCGTGGGCGCCACGGCGTTCGACACGAGGCCCCCCTCCCAGAACGAGTCACTGAACACGAGCTGGGAGAGCTGGTTGAGCGCCGCTGTTCGAAGCACGCTCGGGTAGCTCGGGTTGGTGGCGAGAGGCGACCACCAGCGATCGACGGCGGAGAGCGAGCGCTGCTTGGCTCTCGAGCGCATCATCAGCGATGTTGAAGCTCTGGTGGCCAGGGTAGGACCCCGCTACGTAGCTGTTCTGAGCCGTCTCCTTGGCGCCGTAGAAGTCGGTGTAGCGACGCATCCAGATGGTCTGGTTGTTGCTGTAGCCCACCTGGGGGAAGTCCCACGAGAGGGCGAAGGACACGGTCGTGGTCTGGCCGGGCTTCAGGGTCGCCGACACGTCGATCGCACCTGCTGAGTTCGAGGCGTCGAGTGGCTTGTCGGGAAGGTTCCCTGTGCTCGTGAAGGGCGCATAGACGTCCGAGCCGTCGCCGTTGGCGTTCCACGACGTCGTGTACGTGACGTGCTGGCCGGACGTCGGCTTCGCCGCGATCGTCCATGACGAGTTCTGCGCGTCGGGCGTGTTCGACGGGCTGTCCGCACTCATGGTCACGGCGTTGACACCGGTGGCCTTGTTCTGCTCGTAGGTGTCAGCGAATCCGGTTCGAACCGATGCGGGCGTCGTGCCCACGTGATCGGGGGCGTTGGGCATCGTGAACATGGTCGAGACGGCATCGGTCGTGCTCGGTGGGGTTCGACAGCTGCAGATCGAAGTACACGACGGGCAGCGAGGTGGAGCGATCCTGTCGAGCCACGATCGGTGAGAAGAACTTCATCGCCACGTGGGTCTTGAACGGGGTGTAGTGCATGTAGCCGAACGGATAGAGGGCTGCGTAGCTGCCCTGTCCGGGCGAGAGCAGGTTCCACGACGAGAGCGGCGAGCCCCAGGAGCGCTGTGCGACCGTGCCCGCCGTGCCTACGTTGGTGGGTCCTTTGGTGGCGAGCGTCTTGACCGTGGCGGGCGACGAGCCCAGCTGCTCTCTGAAGTGGAACGCCGCTTGCGGGAGGATCCGCATCTCCCAGGTCGAATCTTGGGAGCCACCGAAGTCCCAGGGACCGAAGGTCCCTGCTTGGTTGACCATGAACGATCCCGCACCGACGCCACCCACCGGGACGCCCAATCCCGGAACGCTGATCGGATAGCCACCCTTCTGGATGTCGCCGCCACCTGGGGCTTCGCCGTTGCAGACCTGCGAGCCCTGCGGGTTGCAGGTTCCCTTCGGGATCTCTCCGAGGGGACGAACGACGGCTGCCGAGGGGAAGGCGAAGGAGTTTGCCGCGGGGCTCGCGGCGCTGGCGGTGGTCGAGGAGCTCGACGATCCTCCACTCGAGCAGCTCGCCAGCGTCAACGCCGCGCTGAGCAGCGCCGTCGTGACGAGCGCGAGACGTCGACCGGTAGCGATCTGTTGCATTGAGCCCCCCCAAGCAGCACATCATCAGCCGACGAGATGCACCAAGATGCAGTGTTGCATACAGCGAGTCCCACGAGTCTCGGCTGCTGAAGGTCTCAGCGACGTCGGCACACGCTCGTGATCGATCGGGCTCGTCAGCCACGTGATCTCGACGGCGTCGCCATGTGCGGCGCAGCCGAGGCCTCAGCGAAGGAGAACGGATGTCGCCCTTTGTCCTCATCCACGGCGGCGGTCTCGACCGGCGGTGCTGGGATCTGCTGGTGCCGCACCTTGAGGGTCCCGTGCTGGCGGTCGACCTGCCTGGGCGAGGAGAGCATCCCGCGCTGCTCGAGACGGTCGGACTCGACGCCTGCGCCCGATCGGTCGTCTCGGACATCGACGCGGCTGGCTTCGACGACGTCGTCCTCGTCGGCCACTCGCTCGCGGGCTGCTCGATGCCATCCATGGTCGGCCTGCTCGGCGAACGAGTGCAGCGAGCGGTCTTCATCGCCTGCACGGTGCCCGAAGACGGAGCGAGCGCCTTCGACACCTTGGACCCCGAGATCCAGGGGATGATCCGCGACGCTCCTGCGATCGGGGAGCCTCGCCCGATGGATGCGGCGATGGCAAAGGTGGTGCTCGGCAACGACCTCGACGAGGAGGCCTTCGCGTGGTGCGTCGAGCGCTTGGTCCCCGAGGCGCCGCGCCTCACCGAGGAGCCCGTCGACCTCGCACCGCTGCGAGGTGGCGTGCCCTGCACGTGGATTCGGACCCTGCAGGACCTGATCGTCGCGCCAGCGAAGCAGCTGCGGTTCGCCGGCAACGTGGGCGACTGCCCGGTCATCGACCTCGACGCCGGCCACATGTGCATGGTCGGGAAGCCCACCGCGCTCGCGCTGCTCCTCAACGGCCTCCAGGGCTGAGCGACACCTTGGGATGCCTCAGCGTCGATTGACGTTGCCAGCGTCGACCGGGATGACGCTGCCGGTCACGTAGCGAGCGTCATCGGACGCCAGCCAGAGGATCGCGTTGGAGATGTCGATGGGGTCGACGGCGTCGACCGGCATGGCGTTGAGCAGCGCTCCGGCCATCGCCGGCGAGTGCTCGATGATGCCCCTGATGTCACCGCCGCCGGCCATGGGCGTCTTGACCGTCGTGGGTGCCACCGAGTTGACGCGGATCATGTGGGGGGCGAGGAAGTTCGACCACGAGCGCATGAGACCCAGCACCCCATGCTTGGCGGCGATGTACGCGAGCGTGCCTGCGTAGTCGACCGCTGGGCCGATCAGGGCTCCCGTCGAGCTGGTCAGGATGATCGCTCCGCCGCTGTCCTGCTCGAGCATGGTCGGGATGGCGACGCGGCCGGTGTTCCACACGCCCTTCAGGTTGACGTCGACCACCTGGTCCCACTGCTCATCGTCCGAGACGTCACCGCCCGGGCCGATCCCTGCGTTGGCGACGACCACGTCGATCCGTCCAAGCTCGCGGACCCCCTCATCGAACGCATCCTGGAGTGCCGAGACGTCACGGACGTCTGCTTCGCGAGCGACGATCCGGCGTCCGAGCGACTCGACCTCTTTGACGGTCTGGTCGAGATCCTCTGTCGTGGGCATCTCGTAGCGCACCGCGCTCAGCTGCTTGCAGACGTCGACGGCGATGATGTCGGCGCCCTCTTGGGCCATGAGCACCGCATGACTTCGACCTTGTCCTCGGGCTGCGCCCGTGATGAACGCGACCTTCCCCTCGAGCTTTCCCATCGTCCCCCCAAACAACTCATGATCTTGTGCAACTGCCCAAGGACCTCACTATCCTGTGCCGCGTTGGTCATGTCAAGGGTGCCGACCACGACGTGGCCAGCACCGCACAGGAGCGCTCTCTGAGCGTTTCGGCAGGTCACGCACGTGATCAGGGGGGTCGCAACGATGACGCAGTCGCTCGACAGCAACGAGGCGGTGGGCGCCCGAGAGCTGGCGCACTCGACGATCCCGATCATCGATCCGGTGACCGAAGAGCAGTACGCCGAGATCACCGACGGTGGCGCCGAGGCCGTTGACGAGGCGGTCGCTCGAGCGCGAGCCAGCTTTGATGGCGCCCTCTGGCACGGCAAGACGCCGTCGGAGCGGGCCAAGATCCTCTGGAAGGCCGCTGACCTCTTAGAGCAGCGAGCCGAGGAGCTCGGCGCGATCGACTCTCGCAACGTGGGCAAGACGCTCCAGCAGTCGCGCAACGTGCTCGCCGCCAGCGTCGAGCAGCTCCGCTACTTCTCTGGTTGGTGCACGAAGATCTACGGTCGCTCGGCCGACCTCAAGTCGGCTGGTGGGATCACCGGCCAGGCGGCAGACCTCCTCGGCTACACGATCAAGGAGCCTGTGGGGGTGGCCGGGGCGATCATCCCCTGGAACGGCCCGACCATCAACGCCATCATGAAGCTGGCCCCTGCGCTGACCGCGGGGTGCAGCATCGTGCTCAAGCCCGCCGAGGAGACCCCGCTCTCTGCGCCGCTGCTGGCCGAGATCTTCGAGCAGGCCGGCGTGCCCGAAGGGGTGGTCAACGTGGTCAACGGCTACGGCCACACCGTCGGCGCGGCGCTGGCCGCCCACCCCGACGTCGACAAGATCGCCTTCACCGGCTCGAGCGAGGTGGGCAAGATGATCGTTCGAGCGGCCTCGGGCAACCTGAAGAAGGTCCTCTTAGAGCTGGGCGGGAAGTCTCCGGTCCTCATCTTCGACGACGCCGACCTCGACAAGGCGATCGCCGGCGCAGCGCTCGGGATCTTCATCAACTCGGGCCAGGGCTGTGTGTGCGGGTCACGGGTCTACGCGCAGCGCGGCGTCTACGACCAGGTCGTCGAGGGCATCGCCAAGGCCGCCCAGGCGCTCACGCTCGGCGGCCCCGACGAGCCGAACGTCAACCTCGGTCCCCTGATCAGCCAGAAGCAGCTCACCCGGGTGATGGGCTTCATCGACGAGGGCCGCCGCGACGGCGTCGACGTCATCACTGGGGGCAGCCGGCTCGATCGAACCGGCTACTTCGTCGAGCCCACCGTGCTCACCGAGGTCCGCCCCGAGATGCGGCTCTTCCGCGAGGAGATCTTCGGGCCGGTGGTCGCCGTCATGCCCTTTGACGATGAAGAAGAGGTGATCGCCTCGGCGAACGACTCGCTCTACGGCCTCGCGGCCGCCGTCTGGACCAACGACCTCGGCCGGGCTCACCGGCTGGCCAAGCGCCTCGAAGCCGGCACGATCTGGCTCAACGCCCAGTTCGCCTGGGATCCGGCCATGCCCTTCGGTGGCTACAAGGAGTCCGGGTGGGGCTATGAGTTCGGCGTCGAGGGGCTCGACTCCTACATGAAGACCAAGGCGGTCTACACCGGGCTCTAGCCAGCGATTCGGCGCCCCCGCTCCCACCCTCGCCACGGGAGCTCAGCACCGGGTCAAGCAGGTGGCCTACTGCGCGTTGCGTTCGCACTGGCAGGCGATGAAGCGGTTCCAATCGGTGGCCCGCTCGACGAGAGCCTCGGTCACCGAGGGGTCCGTGTAGACCATGAAGGTGTTGGCGAGGATGGCGTCTGCCACCATCTCGCCGACGACCTCTGGTTGGAGCAGGGCGTACTGCTCGCCGGGTCCCAAGCTCTTGACCGAGGTGCCAAAGGTCGGCATCGACGAGGCGATGTTCGTGATGACCCCACCCGGGCAGAGGACCGTCACGCCCACGCCCAGAGGATCGAGGTAGAGCCGCAAGCCCTCGGAGATCTGGACCACCGCGGCCTTGGAGGCCGAGTACGGCAGGCGCGCGTAGGTGTAGGTGAAGAGCCCGGCGAACGAGGCGGTGTTCACGAGATGACCGTGACCCTGCTCGATCAGGTGCGGGACGAAGACGTGGATGCTGCGCACCACGGAGAAGAGGTTGACCTCGATGATCCGTCGCCACTCCTCTTGGGGCAGCTCCTCGGGACGGCCGTTGGTGATCGCACCGGCATTGTTCATCACGACGTCGACCGAGCCGAAGTGCTCGAGCGCGACGGTCTTCAAGCTCGCCACGTCCTCATCGGAGGTGACGTCGCAGCGCACAGCGACCGCTGCTCCGCCCGCAGCGATGATCTCGTCTGCGACGAGCTGGCCCCCCTCCTCATCGAGGTCGGCCACGACGACCTTGGCCCCTCGGGCCGCGAGCGCATGAGCGCTGGCTCGACCGATGCCGCTCGCCGCGCCGGTGACGATCGCCGTCTTGTGCTCCAAGGACTCCACGATGCTCAGGCCTCCTGCTCGCCGGCGTCGTGCGCCTCCACGGCTTGACGAGCGATGCGAGCCGCAGCGCTCGCCGCCGGGAAGCCGGCGTAGCCCGAGGCGTGATAGATGATCTCCTCGAGCTCCTCGACGCTCAGACCGTTGTTGAGACCGATGCGGAAGTGGATGCCCAGCTCGTCGTGCGACCCGAGGCCGATGAGCATGCCGATGGTCAGCAGGCTCCTCGATCTGCGGTCGAGACCGGGACGAAGCCACAGCCGAGCGAAGACCGTCTCCATCGCCTGGTCACCGAGCTCTCGGCGCGAACTGCCTTGCTGAGCCCGAGGCATCGCTCTCTTGGTCGGCGAAGAGGTCGGGCAGCATCTCTCGAAGGACGGCGAATCCCTCGTCTCGGGGTGTGGTCACGGTGTTCTCCGATCCGCAGGGCGGTCACGCCCGGCTCGCTGCCCATGATGCTGCTCCACGAGGGCGCACCGTGCGCCCTTCGTCGCGACGCGGTGGCGTCCCGATCGGTGGTGCTCACTCGCCGTCGAGGTCACGAGCGCGAAATGCGACGACGCCCCCGAGCCCCAGGGCCACGCCCACGGCGAGCATGAGGCCGTTCGTCCCCCAGCGAGGCGTGGCTGCTGGCGCCGAGGCCATCTGGTGGAAGACCGAGGTGTCAAGGACCCAGTGGCTCACCGCACCGATGCCACCGATGATGACGATCAGCAGGGACCAGCCCAGCACGGCGTAGAGAACGATCGACGTCAGCCTCGGTCGAAGACCGAAGGTCAGCACCCCGATCCCGAGGATCACCACCGCCGGCGGCACCACGTTGAGCCCGGCGGCTAGCAGTGCGGCGAAGCTCACCCCGGCACCCTGGCTGGTCGCCCCCACCCAGGCCCACAGTCCCGCCAGCAGACCGCCGAGCACGAGCACGCCGATCGCCAGGAGGATCCGACCCCCAAGCCACGCGCTTCGAGAGAGCGGACGGACCACGAGCTGCTCAAGCCTGCCGCTCGGCCTCCTCTGAGCGAAGCGCCGTGAGCTGAGAGGCGGCGACGAAGGCCAGCAGGACGGCGAAGACCAAGAAGCACACGCCGAGCACCGCCTTGGCGCCTTCTCCCTCGGCACCGAGCTTCTTGAACACGTCACCGACCGAGGAGCTCGAGATCGCCGCCCCCGCTGACTTGGCGACGAAGCCATAGAGCAGCGCCATGACCGAGATCGCCACCCACCAGCCGATGACCACGGGACGGACCAGGCGCACGGCGAGGCCACCAGGTCCCGCGAGCAGACCGAACCGAGGGCGCCGCCTCGGGCGATCGGCGATGACGCTGGCGCCGACGTCACGCGCTCCCGCCAGCTGGATGGCGAGAAGGGCGAGACCAGCGGTGAAGGCGACGATCGGCACCAACGCCACCGGGTTGGGCGCGCTGAGGGCTCGGAGCTCCTCGACCCAGCCGAGCGGTGACGCCCAGATGAGCCCGTGCACGCCCAAGCCGGCGTCTGCCACCATCCGGACCACGTACGCAGCGCCGAGGAGGACCGCCGCATAGGACGCTGCTTGTCGTCGAGTCGCGCCGAGCTGGCTCGTCACCGCACCCACGCCCAAGAACATGGCCGCGCTGGCCACCATGGCGAGGGCGAAGAAGCACGAGCTCCCGACGGAGAACGCCACCTTCGCGTCCCTCCCCGCCGCGAGGGTGATCACCGCAGTGGTCGCCCAGAGCGCGGTCACGCCCAGCGCCATCCCTGCCAAGGCCTGTGCGGTGGCCCGCCGCGCGGTGGTCTGGCCGACCAAGAGCACCTCCCAGCGACCGCTGTCCTCTTCGCCGCGGAGCATCCGCGTGCTGAACAGGAGGCCCCAGACCGCTCCCAGGATCATCAAGGTCATCGAGATCTTGAACGCGGTGAAGCCGGCGACGCTCCCGAGGTCGGGGGATGGCCCGAAGAGCAGGCTGGTCGCCTTGTTCGAGCCGTAGGCGACCACCAGGGCCGCGCGCTGAGCCTGGGTCTTGTAGATCGTGGTGTAGCTGATCGCCGACGACGCGATCGACACGCCGAAGAGGCAGCCCCAGAGCACGCCCGAGCGAACGGCCCGCCTCGCGGTGAGCGAGGCGACGACGGTGCGGGGCGAGCGGCGGCTCGCTGATCGGGGAGCCGTTCGCTCCGCCAGGTCAGTCGTCAAGACGGCCCGACGCTTCACGGGTGCCGTGCTCGTGGCCATAGTGGGCGAGGAACAGCTCTTCGAGGCTTGGCTCCCGGCTGACGAGCCGGGTGACTCGGGTCGACGCCAGCTCCTTGATCAGCGGCTCGATCGATCCCTGCACCTGACAGCGCACCAGCTGGCCCTCGACCTCGATCAGGCTGACCCCAGGGCACTGCCGACAGCGCAGGGGAGTGCGCCCTCGAAGGTCACCTCCACGCTCAGCGCGCTCGAGGTGGCGCATCGCGGCCAGCGTGCCCATCTCGACGAGCCTCCCGGAGCGGAGCACACCGACCCGATCACAGAGGGCTTCCACCTCGCTCATGAGGTGCGAGGAGAGGAAGATCGTCTGGCCCCGCTCTCGGGCCTCTCGAACGCACAGGCGGAACGCCTGCTCCATGAGCGGGTCGAGCCCGCTCGTCGGCTCATCGAAGACCAAGAGCTCCGGGCGGCTCATCAGCGCGGCGATCAAGATGACCTTCTGACGGTTGCCCTTCGAATAGGCACGGACCTTCTTGTCGACGTCGAGCTCGAAGCGTGCGATGAGCGCTGCTCGGTAGGCCTCGTCGACCATCCCCTGCACGCGACCGAGGAGGTGCAGCGTCTCCTCGCCGGTCAACGAGGGCCACAGGTTCGCCTCGCCGGCCACGTAGCCCAGGCGGCGATGGGTCTCGACCGGCTGGGTGGCGCAGTCCAACCCAAAGATCGTCGCACGCCCTCGCGTGGGCTTGATGAGCCCCAAGAGCAGCTTGATCGTGGTGGTCTTGCCCGCTCCGTTGGGTCCGAGGAAGCCCACCACCTCCCCGCGCTCGACGCGAAGGGCAAGATCGCTCAGGACCTCCACGCCGGCATAGGCCTTGGTGAGACCCACCGTCTCGATCGCCAGGGCACCCGGTGCGTCGTCCATATCCTGCAGTCTCCTCCGTCCTCGAACCGGCTGAGAAGCAAGCGACCCCCACCCGGACCGGCACTGGGCCAGTCGGGCAGGGGTCGTTCGTCTCATCGCCAGATGCCTAGGCGTTCACCAGCTCGGTCTCGGCGACGCGGTGTGCATGCACCTCGATCTCGGCTGCCTCATCCGTGCGCCGAGCGTGCCAGAAGCCAAACCCGACCAAGATGGCCATCAGCGCGGCCAGCACGAAGCAGCAGATCGCTGCCACGAGGGCGATCGTGGCAAAGGTCCCGAAGGCATAGGCCTCAAGCAGCAGGCCACGGAGCGTGGTGCCCTGGAAGACCGTCTGGACCTGGGCCTCAGCTGCCGTGTAGGCCGCAGACCCCTTGGGCAGCGCCATGGCCGCTGTGCTGAGCTGCGAGTAGGTCTTGCCTCCGCCGATCTCCTGGAGGTGGACGGCGATGAAGTCATCGGCGTAGACCTCGGCCTGAGCCCCCGTGGTCAGTGGCTGCCCGGCGTACTGGCTCACCGAGGGAATCATCGAGGGGGTGATCTCGGAGCCGGCCACAGGGTGAGCGAAGGCGGCCTTCGAGGGGAACACGATCTGCTGCTGCGCCAGCTGGTTGTGCACGTTTGAGTTGGCGAAGCTGTAGCCCCACATGAGCAGGCCTCCGGCGACCACCAGGGCCCCCACGATCAGCAGACCTCCAAGACTCACTAACAGGTCGAACATCTTTCGCTGCATCGCATCGCTCCTCTGTCGTCGTGTCACCTCGGTGTGAGGCGCTCTGCCCCCAGTGTCGGTGAGCCAGGCCCGCTTCGAATGGGTCCAAAGGTCCCAAGCGCGCGGGACCAAGGTCCCAACGGGTGCGACGTCGCGAGGGCATCGTCAGGGCCTCTGATCTGCTTCGAGGGTCACTTGATGCCGATGCTCTGGGCGGCGCACCGCCTCGAGCATCGAGGTCGCTCACATCCCTACGACTCAGGAAGAAGGTCCCTAGGACAACGGCTTTGCGTCCAATCAGGATGAGCAGATGAGCATGTACGTCGAGCTCCTCTCCACGGCTCTCGATGCCTGGGTGGAGCCTTTGAGCGATGAGGAGATCCTTCGCTATGCGCTTGACCGACGAGCCGAGATGCTGAGGGCCTCCAACCTCCCTGAAGCCGACGTCTACGACGTCATCGCCACCGAGGTCACCTATGACTGCGCGCTGCTCAAGCTCTGCGAGCGCAGCCACGTGGACGCGACGGTCACTGCCTTTTGCTTCCCCCGAGCGGAGCGAGCCCGAGTCGAGCGGGCGCTCGCTCGCCACGGCACCGACCTCGCCGCGCTGGCCAGACGGAGGGGCTAGATCGCCGAGCTCTCCGTGCCGCTTGCCTTGAGCTTGGTGGCGTAGATCGCGGCCTCGGTGCGTGAGCTCATGCCCAGCTTGGCGAAGAGCGCGGTGAGGTAGTTCTTGATCGTCTTCTCCGAGAGGAACATGGCCTCCGCGATCTGGCGGTTCGTCTTCCCTTCGGCGATGAGCGCCAAGATCCGCTGCTGCTGAGGTGACAGCACGTCGAGCTCCGCATTGGGCTTCGGGGGGTTCGAGATGCGCTCGACCACCCGGGCGACGGCCCGCGGATCCATGAGCGACCCGCCACTCGCCACCTTCTTGACGTCCGCGATCAGGTCGCGAGCCTTGACCTGCTTGAGCACGTAGCCCGCCGCACCAGCCATCACCGAGGCGTAGAGGGCCTCGTCATCGGCGAAGCTCGTGAGCATCAGGCACACGAGCTCGGGCATGAGGGAGCGGATGTCCCGACACACCTCGATGCCGTTGCCCTCTTCCAGCCGGACGTCCAAGATGGCGACGTCGGGCTTCGCCAACACCATGCGCGTCAGGGCCTCGTGGGCGGTGGCGGCTTCGCCGACGACCTCGACGTCCTCGTCGCTCTCGAGGAGGCTTCGGATCCCCTCGCGGACCAGCTCATGGTCGTCGAGCAGGAACACCCTGATGGACATGACTCCATTGTGACAGCGACCGCCCACAGGCGCCTCCCAAGCCGACCACGCCTCGCACTCCGCCGGTGTGGCCTCGGTACGATCCGTGTGTGCCCTACATGCGGGTCGACGACCCGACCAAGCTCCGGCGTCTGCTGGAGGCCGTGCTGATGATCGAAGCCGATCTCGAGCTGCCGGTCTTGCTGCGCCACATCGTCGAAGAGGCACGCCTGCTGGTGGGGGCCCGCTACGGGGCACTGGGCGTGCTCAACGAGGAGCGCACGGGCCTTGAGCAGTTCCTCACCGTTGGTCTCGATCCCGACGCCGAGCGAGCGATCGGAGAGCGGCCCACCGGTCGGGGCGTGCTGGGCCTGCTCATCACCGATCCCACGTCACTTCGGCTCGATGACTTGGGCTCACACGCCGAGAGCTACGGCTTCCCTCCTGGGCATCCGCCCATGACGTCGTTCCTCGGGGTGCCCCTCCGCGTCCGAGCGGGGACCGAGGCATACGGCAACCTCTACCTCACCGACAAGAGCAGCGGCGAGGCGTTCTCGGACGAGGACGAGGCCCTCGTCGAGGCGCTCGCTCTCGCCGCCGGGATCGCCATCGAGAACACCCGGCTGCACGAGCGCGTGAGAATGCTGAGCGTCTTAGACGACCGCGAGCGCATCGGTCGAGACCTCCACGATCGCGTGGTCCAGAGGCTCTTCGCTATGGGGATGGGGCTCGAGGCCACCAAGCGCCTCTCTGATCTCGAGCTCGTCCGAGAGCAGATCGATCGAGCCGTCGATGACGTCGACGCCACGATCTCAGAGATCCGCACCACCATCTTCGAGCTCGGTGACACCACCCTCTCGGGTGGGCTTCGCCAGGGAGTGCTGGCCCTGGTGAACGAGATGACCCCGTCACTCGGGACACGCCCGGAGGTCTCCTTCTCTGGCCCTCTCGACAGCGTCGTTCCTCAGCCCATGGCCGACCACCTGCTGGCCGTGCTCCGAGAGTCGCTGACCAACGCTGCGAAGCACGCGCACGCCACCCGGGTCATCGTCAGCCTCCACGCCGGCGTCGAGCTGCTCCTCACGGTGAGCGACGACGGGGTGGGCATGGATCCCGCGCTCAGCACAGCCGAGCATGGACTGGGTCTCGCCAACCTGGCACGTTCGCGCCGAGAAGCTCGACGGGCAGTTCACCTTCGAACCGTCCCTCAGCGGTGGCACCACGCTCACCTGGCGCGTCCCGCTCTAGAACCGAGCAGGCTTGGCGCGAGCCATCCCCGATCGATCCGCCCAACCAAGAGGAGTCCCGATGGAGTTCGAGCTGTACGTCCCACAGATGCGCCTGAGCGGCGACGCGCTGGTCGCTCGCGCCCGGGCGGCAGAGGCATCGGGGTTCCACGGCATGGCCGGCATGGACCACCTCGCTCCCCCGCTGGCGGAGTCCCAGCCGATGTTGTCGTCGATGGTCACGAACACCTGGCTCGCCGCGCACACCTCCGCGCTGGTGCTCTCGTCCCTGGTGCTCTGCGACAGCTTTCGCCACCCCGCGATCCTCGCCCAGGAGGCAGCCTCACTCGACAACCTCTCGCTCGGTCGCTTCGAGCTGGGCATCGGCTGGGGCTCGGTGGTCGATGAGATGGTGGCCTTCGACATCGCGTCGCCTGAGGCCAAGACCCGCGTGGCTCGCCTGCGCGACTCTCTGGTGATCATCAAGGCCCTCTGGAGCGGTGAGAGCGTCGACTACCAAGGTGAGGTCTTCTCGCTCACCGCAAGCGCAGCAGGGGCTCGTGCCCCTCTCGAAGATCCCCATCGTCATCGGGGGCTTCGGCCCGCAGACGCTCAAGCTCGTCGCCGAGCACGCCGACTGGTGGAACGTGGCGGTCAACGGCATCGACCGGCTCGAGGAGATGCGTGCCCACGCTGGCACGGCGCGCGTCTCGATCCAGCAGATGGTGGGCTTCGTCCCCTCAGAGGCCGATCGGGACGAGATCGTCGCCAACACCGCACGACGCTTCGGACCCATGGGTGGTCCCAAGGTCGGCGATGCGGCTGAGCTGGTGGACTACTTCGGCGAGCTCGAGCGCCAAGGCATCGAGCGCGTCTACACCTGGTTCAGCGACTTCGCACGGCCCGAGACGATCGAGGCCTTCGGCGAGCAGGTGATCGCGCAGCTCACCTAGGTCACCAGACCTGCGGGCCTTGTGGTCAGCTCCGAAGCTCCCAGCGATTCCCAGCCGGATCGAGGACGATCAGGAAGTTGGTCCCGTCGAAGACCGCCTCTTCGAAGGGATACGACGCAGCCTCCATGCGCTTGCGGATGCCCTCGACCTCGTCGAAGACGGTGACGGCCGTGTGGGCCTTGGCCGCCGCACGGTGCTCGTCGTCCAGGCTCAGATGGATCTGGACGCCATCGTCCCCCTCGAACCACCGAGCGCCCACGCGCACACGCTCGTCGGCGGTGCTCTCGGGGCTGAGGTGGCGATAGCCGAGGAGCTCGACGAGGAACGTCGTCTCCTCTGCTTCGAGCTCTGGCGGGACTCCAAGGTTGACGTGATGGAGCTTTGGCACGATGACCCCCTCGTGGCGCACCGTCGCCCGAGCGGACGACGTGCTCAGGATGCCAGATCGACCGCCGAGCCGCACGAGCACCCTGTGCTCGTCTCGAGGTGCCGAGCGCGTTGCGTAGGGTAGGGCGGCATGACAAGCCCCACCATCATTGTCTGCGATGGAGACGAGACCGGCCAAGAGCTTCTGGTCGAATCGCTCCGAGTGCTCGAGCCGAGCGTCATCGGCTTCGACGTCGAGCTGGTCCACTTCGACCTCTCCTTAGAGCACCGGAGGAGGACCGCTAACGGCGTCGTCCACGAGGCAGCCGCAGCCATGGTCGAGACGGGCCTCGGGCTGAAGGCCGCCACCGTCACCCCGACCGAGATCGGCAGCGTGGGCTCTCCCAACCGGATCTTGAGAGAGGGCATCGACGGCAAGGTCATCGTGCGGACCGGCCGGCGCATCCCAGGGGTCTCTCCGATCGTGCCGCTCTACCACCCGGTCGCCGTGGTGCGCATGGCGGTCGGCGACGCCTACGGGGCGGCCGAGGGCCGAGACGGCGATCCCGGCTCCGATGCCGAGTCGGCCTGGCGCACCGAGAAGATCGACCGCAGCACCTGTCGCTCGGTGGCCGAGTTCGCCTTCCGCTCCGCCGATCTCATGGACGGCTTCGTCTACGGCGGTCCCAAGTGGACCGTGTCTCCCGTCTACGAGGGCATGCTCAAAGAGGAGATGGACGCCGCTGCCGAGCGGCACCCCGACATCGACTACCAGCCGATGCTCATCGACGCCGCCTACGCAGGCCTGATGACCGAGAGCTGGGATCGCGCCGCGGTCATCCCCTCGCTCAACCGCGACGGCGACTGCCTGAGCGACCTGGTCCTCGCCATGTTCGGCTCGATTGCCGGTGCCGAGTCGGTCCTCTTGGCCCTCGACGAGAACCTGGCGACCACCGTGGCCATGGCCGAGGCCCCCCACGGGACGGCGCCCTCGCTCGAGGGCAAGAACGTCGCCAACCCCATGGCCATGCTGCTGGCGTGCGCGGCCGTGCTCGAGCACGCTGGCGAACGAGGGCTCAGCGAGGCGAGCGAGGCGGCGATCGCCCTCCGCAGCGCCACGCTTGACGCTGCCCAGGACGGCATCCGCTCCTTCGACCTTGGAGGGAGCGCGTCGACCTCAGAGGTGGTCGACGAGGTCGTGGCCCGCCTGCGCGCTCGCTGAGTCAGAGCGCCACGCTCACCCGAAGGTGAAGGCATAGGCCTGCACGCCCGGGGTGAAGTGGAGCGTCATGGTCCCTCGCTCGAGCGCCGTCCCGGCCAGCAGGGTGTAGAGCCGAGGGAAGCCTGAGATCTGGAGCGTCCGTGTCGCCTGGCCGTTGCCCGGGTCGACCGTGATCGTCCCGGTGCCGCCGAGCACCAGATAGATGTCCGATGCCTGGTACCCGAGCTCAAGCGCAGCGTTGCTGAGCGCGGTCGCCGCATGCTGGCCCACCTGCCAGGTCCCGCTCAACGCGAACTCTGGGGCGATCAGCGAGGAGGGAAACGAGTAGGTCAGCGGCCGGTCGACGGGCGCCTCGGGGGAAGCCAGGTAGACCTGGCGCGCCGAGCCGATGTAGGTCTCGGGGTTCGTCGCCTCTTCTGGCGTGCGATCAGGCACGTTCGTCGACGGAGGCAAGACGAGGCCCGGGTGGGCCGCGACGAGGAGCGAGCGGATCTGGTCTTCGGTGGTGGTGTAGCCACCCTCACCGAAGTCGACGTGGCGAACGTTGCCCGCTGAGTCGATCAGGTACTCAGCGGGCCAGTACTCGTTGGCGTAGGCGTTCCAGGTGGCGTAGTCGTCGTCGACCGCGATCGGGTACGTGACCCCGAGGCTCTTGGCCGCGGCCTCCACGTTGGGCACCGAGTGCTCGAAGGCGAACTCTGGGGTGTGGACGCCCACGACCACCAGGCCGTCGCTCTTGTAGCGGTCGTACCAGGCCTCGACGTGGGGGATGGCTCGCTGGCAGTTGATGCACGAATAGGTCCAGAAGTCGATGAGCACGACGTGGCCTCGCAGCGACGACGTCGAGAGAGCATGACCCCCTGTGGTTTGGAGCCACTTGGTCACGTCGGTGAACTGAGGTGCATGACCGCACTCGACGAGCACGGCAGCCGCTTCGGGGCACGAGGTCAGCTCGTGCGAGGCCGTCGAGCCCTTCAGCGAGTCGAGGGCCTGGCGAACGCTGCCGGAGCCCTCGACCGTCCGCTGGAGCGCGGAGGTGTAGCCCGGCACCGAGCGCTGCAGTGCGTCGAAGCCGTTGAGCGCCACGCCGAGCGCCACCAGGATCATGGCCACGCCTCCGATCCGGCGGAGCAGCGGAGCCCGCCTCCGCAGCGTCGTCGAGCGAGCGACGAGCCGATCACCGGCCAGGGCCACGAAGAGCAGCGGCACGCCCGCCCCCAGCCCGAAGAAGACCGCGATCACGAAGGTCTCGAAGCTCACGTGGTGGGTGGCTCCGAGCACCGTGATCGTGGCCAGCACCGGTCCCGCACAGGGCACGAAGACAAGACCGAGGGCGAGGCCGATGATGAAGCCGCTGGCCGTGCTGGCCTGGCGCGAGCTGCTCAGACGAGCGAAGGGTCGCTCGAGGTACTCACCCACGGCCGGGATGAGGAAGCCGATGCCCAAGGCGAAGAGCATGGCGATCCCGAGATCACGGAGGAGCCCGTCGGGCAGGTGGAAGAGGGAGAGGATCTCGGCACCGGCCAGGACGAGGAGCGTGAAGCTCACCACCAGCCCCGCCACGATCGCCACAGGCCGCCGGAGCACCTGGAAGCGAGCGAGCGTCGTGGGCACCTCGACAGCCAACGCCGAGGTGCCTTCCTCGCCGTCTGGCGTGGGAGCAGCGCTCGAGCCCTCCGACGCCGTGAGGGTCTCGCCGGCAGCTCCCGCGAAGAACACGACAGGGAGCACCGGCAGGATGCAGGGGGAGATGCCTGCGATGATGCCAGCGACGAAGGCGACGACGATCAGCACGGGACAGTACGAAACTCAGCGTGGTTCATCGGGGCGCAGCGTACCGTCGCGAGCTTGGTTTCTTCTGTCGCCACCGAGCAGCAGCACCCTCCTCCGCTCGAGAGAAGGCGCTTTGTTAGCGTGCGTCCATGGGTCGACTGCTCCGGCGAGCACTTCTGGCATCGGCGGCCGCTGGGTTGAGCGTCGTGCTGGCAGCGCCGCTGGCCGGAGCCAAGCCAGCGGACTGGATCACGTACCACCACGATGGCCAGCGCTCCGCTGACGCCGTGATGGCGCCAGGGAAGACCTTCACCTCGTTCACCCCCGCCTGGACGTGGCACATCCCCCAAGGGGTCAGCGCGCAGACCCTCTACGGCGAGCCCTTGATCGCAGGGGGCGTCGTCTACGTGGCGAGCAACTCGAACTGGGTCTACGCGCTCAGCGCCTCGAGCGGCAAGCTCCTCTGGCAGGTCAGGGTCGGTCCGCCTGAGCACTCCCAAGGCAACGGCGTCTGCGGCGACATCCGCCCCTATCTCGGCATCGTCTCGACCCCGGTGATCGACCTCTCACGCCAAGAGCTCTACGTCGTGGCGGCCATCGCCACCGACACCGACCACCGGATCCCGGTGCGCACGCTGTTCGGTCTGAACCTCCAGACCGGCGCCATCGAGCTCAGCCGCGTCGTCGAGCCACAGCCGGGCTCACCCAATCCCAACCTGCTCCAGCGCGTCGCACTCGCCGAGGTCGACAACCAGATCGTCATCGGCTTCGGTGGCAACGATGGCGACTGCGGCAACTACCACGGCTGGCTCGTGAGCACCGCGGCGGACAGCTCCTCCACCGTCGTCCACCGCTACAAGGTCACCTCCGACAAGGCCAACCCTGGCGACAACGGCGGCGCCATCTGGATGGGTGGCGCGGCGCCCACGATCGACACCTCCGGCAACCTGCTCGTCGCCACCGGAAACAACAACTGGAACCAGGATTGCCCGAGCGGCGCAGGTGCTCCCTATGACGACAGCGACTCGGTGCTCAGCCTGTCGCCGACCATGGGGCTCCTTGACTACTTCGAGCCCTCGAGCTTCGGTTATGACAACTGCCACGACCTCGATCTCGGCTCAGGCGCGCCCCAGCTGCTCGAATCCGGCTTGGTCCTCCAGATCGGCAAGACGCACATCGGCTACCTGCTCCACGCTGATAACCTGGGCCACGCCGCTGCCCCTGCGGGGAGCTTCACGGTCTGCTCGGGTGGCCAGGACAACGGTGCGGCGGCGATCATCAGCCAGACGGCCACGCAATCGGTCTTGGCGGTGCCGTGCTCAAGTGGGCTCGAGAAGGTGACCGTCAGCTCGTCGCCGACCGTCTCCGGAGCGGTCAACTGGACCGTCTCCAGCACGGGACCACCAATCCTTGCGGAGGGTGACCTCTTCGCCATCGAGCCGAGCACCTCGAACAGCACCCTGGTCGAGCTCAGTCCAAGCGGAACCGTCGTTCGTCAGCGACAGATCGGTCCGGTGATCAACCACTTCGCCACCCCAGCAGCGGGCGATGGGATCCTCGTCGTCGCCGCCGCTGGTGAGGTGTTCGCCTTCAGGCCCACCGGCCCCTGACCCCTCCGGGCGCTCAGGTGTCACCCGCTAGGGATACTGACCGAGACGCCACTTCATCGGCGCAGACGTGCTGACCGCGGCTGGCGACGGCGTGACCCCCTCGACGAGCCACCACTGACCTCGCAAGGAGGTCGTGGTGAACGGGGGTGCGTGCAGCACCACCGTGCGCGACTCGTCGGGTCCGATCACCACCGAGTCCTTCGGGCCCAAGCGCCAGAAGCCCGTCGGATGCGTGTTGTTCTCGAGCGTGGCCAGCGACGCCGTCACGGGTGCGCCGGTGTTGTTGTGCACGGTGACGGTCATCGACGTGAAGTAGCGGAACTGGTGAGCAGTCGTGAACGAATCGACGGTGATCGAGAGCACGGGGCTCAGAAACGCGGCGATGGCGAAGCCGACGGCTCCCAAGCCCGCTACCAGCGGGGCCACCCGGCGCCAGGGTCGTCGGAGGAAGGCGAACGGCACGTAGGTGGTGGGCCGCACCGAGACCGCGGCGACGAGCGCTGCGGGCAGGAAGTCGAGCAGGTACTCAGAGAGGCTGCGCGCCGGGATGGTCAAGACCAAGGGCAGCAGGAACAGCCAGAGGTGCTTCATGCGCCGGTAGTAGAGAGCGAACGAGGCCAGCAGCGCCAGCTCCGCTAAGAGGCCAGCGATCGCCAGGGGGTGGACGCGCACCCCCTGGACCGCTCCGTGGAGCGCCAAGGTGACGAGGCCCTGGCCATCAGGCACCAGGGGATCCGTGAGCGGCAGCAGAGTGCTGTGGAGCCACGCCCCCGGGGACCAGATGATGAAGGGAAGGTTGACGAGGAAGAAGGCGCCCGCCACCAGGCCGGCGTAGCGACCGGTCGTCTTGAGCGGGGACGACCCCGCTGACGTCGCCTCGAAGGCCACCCCGGCGAGCAGGAAGGGGACGCAGAACCAAGGGGTCTGCTTGATCGTGCACGCCAGCCCCAGGGCGATCGGTCCGGCCCATCGAGCCAGGCGAGTGACCGACGTGTCGCTGAAGCGATCCCAGCGCCACAGGGCGATGAGCAGGAACGGCACGAACAGCGCGTCAGTGCCGCCGTTGGCGAAGACCCCGATGTAGAGCCCGAAGAGCAGCAGCGCAGGTGCCAACCACCGGATGGCGACGGGGAGCATGACGAACATGAGGACCGCTGCGGCGAGCCCGGCGAAGAGATCGAGCCAGTCGGCCGGGAGGTGGTGGGTGCCCAGGATCTGGAGAGGGACCTGGAAGAGGAACGAGCCCGCCGGATAGGACAGCTTGGCGACGTGGCCACCGTCGAGGCTGTAGGTCCAGTAGTTCGCCACGCCGTCGAGGTGCCGGGCGGAGATCGGTGCCAACGAGTGCGTGTAGGGGTTCAGGCCTTGGCGCAGCAGGCGAGCCGCTGCGTCGTTGAACGCCGCGGCATCGGTCGAGTAGTAGGCCCTCCCGTTGATCATCACCCCCTGTGCGAGCAGCGCCGTCGCCGCGGCAAGCCCGAAGATCGAGCGGCTCAGCCACGCCGCCGAGGGCTCGGCGACCGTCCAGAGGAGCGCCATCGCACCCAGCGCGAGGATGACCAGCACCGGTTCGACGATGGCGTCACCTGGCCACGTCGACCACCACCCCCACGTCCCGAGCGCGGTGGCCAAGACGCCCGAGACGACGATCGTCCAGCCAGCCCGTGCGGCCAGATGGCGCTCGAGCGTGAGACCACCTCCTTCGAGCGAAGGCGCGTCGGCGTGCTCGAGCTCGGAGGTCATCTCGCAGCTGCCCTCAAACCGCCACGGGAGACGACCGCACGTTCGAGGCCGCAGGGAGCCGACGAGTTCCATCAAGCCCTCAGGTGGCGTCGGGCAGCCTGAGCTGAGCCACGACGTCGACGTAGAGACGGGCCTTGATCGCTCCCATCGCGTCGCCGGCCTTAGGCGCCAGTCGTTCGGCATGGGCGAGCGCACGTTCGAGGACCTCCTCCTCGGTCACCGCCTCATCGACGATCTCGGCCTCGCTCGCCTCCACTCCGCCGTAGCGACGACCGGTGACCATCGCCTCATGAGCGACGCCAGGCGAGAGCCGGGCCCGCAGGAGCCCGGTCATGCCCCAGGTGAACGGCAGCCCGAGGTCGATCTCGGGGAGGCAGAAGAAGCCTCTGTCCGCCCGCATCACACGCACGTCATGGCACAGGGCCATCATCGCCCCGGCGGCGAAGGCGTGACCCGAGATCGCCGCCACGCTCGGTGCGGGCAGGGTGAGGAGATCAGCGAAGAGCGACTGGACCGAGCGCACGTAGCCCGGTGCCGTCTCGGTCTCAGTGAGCAACAGGTCGAGATCGAGCCCGTTGGAGAAGAACTTGCCGGTCGCCACCGTGACGAGGGCCCGCTCGCCCTCGGCACCCGACACCTCGGCGATGGCGTCTGCCATCTCGGCGACCGCCTCTCGAGTGAAGCGGTTCTCCCCATCGCCCAGGTCAAGGAGGTAGAGGTTGCCCTCTCTGCGCAGGGTTGCCATCGAAGGTCGCGCCCTAGCCCGTGCTGGGCGCTCGGTCGCCCCGCACGAAGCTGGCCACGGCCACGGCCTCCGCCGCGAGGTGCCGAAGCAGCCCGTCAACGATGACCCGCTCTGCGCTCTGGCCGAACAGAGGGATCTTGACCGAGAGGGAGCCGTCGAAGACCTCGACGGTCTCGTCCCCGTCAGCCTCGAAGGAGAGGCCGGCGTCGCAGCTGACGAGATCGGCGTAGTGGTCGGGGATGAGATCCAGCGTGGCGACGTAGCTGGCCAGATCGAGCCTGGTGTCGATGACCCACGACAGCTTGGAGACGTCGATCGCCATCTTGGCTGCCCCCGAGAGCTCGCCAGCGAACGCGTAGCGGACCTGCAGCGAGACCTCCGTGTCGCTCACCGTGGCTCCGAGCAGCTCAGGCGGCTTGATGGAGGTGACCGTCGTCGCCAGGTACGAGTAGTAGGCAGGATCAGCCAAGGCGGCGACCACTCGGCTCGCGCGGCGCAGCGATCCGCTCAGTCGTCGAGAAGTCCATCAGTGCTGCGGGAGCTTTCGGTGATCCCAGGACACGACGCGCTCGACGTTGAGGGCGGCCACGATGCGCTTGTGCAGCATCGCTTCGACGAGCTCCCGCTTGGTCTCGTCGTAGGGACCTTGGTAGCGCGTGAAGTGGCTCACCCCGAGCTCAAAGCACCGCTCGTGGTCGTCGATGATCTCGGCTCGACCCACCAGCTCGACCCCTCTGAGCTCGTCGTAGGTGTCGCCTGCCTCGAAGAGGCACGTCATCATCGGGTTCCTCCGAAGGTTCTGGGCCTTCTGGGACTTGGCCTTGGTCTCGATGGCGATCCGACCGTCAAGGAACCCGAACCACATGGCCACCGCATGGATGGTCCCATCAACGTTGAGCGTGCACATCGTCATCACCCGAGAGGACTCGAGGAAGGCCTCGACCTCGCTTGGGGTCATGGTGATCAAGCGTCGCTGGTTGACCCCGACGCCCATCGGCATCGATCCCTCGCTCACGCAGCCTCCTCAACGGTGTCTCGAGGCCCGAGCGTAGACGCAACAGCCTGAGGCGACACCCTGGAGGACCACGGTGTTCACCCAGGAATCATCTTCGTGTTGCTTGCCAATCGTCTCACGTTCACTTCCCCTTCTTAGGGTTCGAGCATGGTGCTTCGGAGCGTCGGCGACCCTCCCACTGCACCAACGTGGCGCACCCGGACTGCCCTGCAGCTCGGTTGCCCGACAGCACGGCACTCCGCCCGTCGTGCGTGTCGGTGCGAGACGGCCCTGCTCTCATCCCCCCCGTCGGGAGCAGGGCCGTCTCGCCTCACTCGCGCCGAGGACGTCCCAACCGATCGCCCCGACAAGACGTGAGCGAGCTGTCGCTCGACGCCACCCCTCCACGTGCCACGCTGATCCTCGTCGTCGATGACGAGCTCTCCTACCGAGAGGCTCTGAGCTCAGGGCTCAGCAACGAGGGCTTCGAGGTCCTCACCGCTGGCGATGGCGTCGAGGCGATGGAGCTGTTCCACAGCGCGTCTCCCGACCTCGTCCTGCTCGACCAGATGCTGCCCGATCGTCCCGGGACCGAGATCTGCCGCGAGATCCGCTCGATCTCCGACGTGCCGGTGATCATGGTGTCGGCTCGGCGCTCGGAGATCGACGTCGTCGTCGGCCTCGAGCTCGGCGCCACGGACTACGTGGGCAAGCCCTATCGCATCCGAGAGCTGATCGCGAGGGTCCGCACGGTGCTGCGTCGGCGCACCGAGGTCCACGAGACCGGTGACCTGCTCGAAGTCGGTCCTGTTCGCATGGACGCCAGCCGCCGAGAGACGCAGATCAGGGGCTCCCTGGTGGAGCTGTCTCGCAAGGAGTTCGACCTGCTGTGGCTGATCGCCAGCCACCAAGGGGCCGTGGTGACCCGTGAGACCTGCATCGACACGCTCTGGTGGGGCCAGGACCTCCTCGACACCAGGACGTTAGATACCCACATCAAGAGGCTCAGGTCCAAGATCGAGCTCGAACCCACCACACCCCACCACCTGCTGACCGTGCGCGGCGTCGGCTTCCGCTTCGACGCCTGAACATCGGAAGGCCCTCGCCGGTAGCCTCAGGACATGGAACAACGCATCGTCGATGACTTCACGCTCCCCGATCAGACCGGGACCCCGCGCAGCCTGAGCGGGCTCTTGGAGGGCGGACCAGTGGTCTTGTTCTTCTACCCTGCGGCGATGACGAGTGGCTGCACCAAGGAGAGCTGCCACTTCCGTGATCTCGCCGCTGAGTTCGAAGCCGTTGGTGGGGTTCGCGTCGGCATCTCGATGGACACCGTCGACAAGCAGGCAGCCTTCGGCGACAAGCACCACTTCGACTACCCGCTCCTCGCCGACACCGACGGCACGGTGGCCAAGGCCTTCGGCGTCAAGCGGCGCTTCGACGTGCTGCGGACCAAGCGAGCGACCTTCGTCATCGACACGGATCGTCGCTTGCTGGCGCAGATCAGCTCTGAGACCTCGATGACCAAGCACGCTGACGCGGCGCTCGAGATCTTGAAGGAGCGAAAGGCTCAGTCAGCCTCGTCGTAGGGATCGTCGTTGAACGAGACGAACCTGCCCGACGAGCCCTCGGCTCCAGGCCGCAGCGACACGTCGTAGCCGTCCACCGACTCGAGCGCTTGCACCGCGTCCACGTGCGCACGGCCGTGCCCTGACCACTTCTCCTTGGCGGCCCGCTTAGCTGTCCGCTCGTCGTCGGCCACGACGAAGACCGTCTCGTGATCCTCCGAGAGCCGATCGGGACCGCCGCTGCCACCAAGCAGCACTGCATAGAGCTTCATCGTCCCTTGAGTCTCGCGCCGCGAACCCCCATCTGACCAGGACCGAGCCTTGGCTCTCTAGCCTGGTCAGATGCCCTCTCGTCTCATGGTCGATCTCGAGCCTCTGAAGGAGAGCCGAGACTTTCGCCTCCTCTTCGAGAGCTTCTTGGTCTCGAGCCTGGGCAGCCAGATGACGATGGTGGCCATCCCCTTCCAGACCTTCTCGATGACCCACTCGTCACTGCAAGTCGGTCTGGTCTCCTTGGCCCAGCTGGTCCCACTCATCATCGGCTCGCTCCTCGGCGGCACGGCGGGCGACGCGCTCGACCGGCGAACGATCATCTTGTGGAGCTCGCTGGCCTCAGCGATCGTGACGGCGGGCCTCGCGCTCAACGCGTCCGCTCGCTCATCCCTCACTCGCCGCGCTCTACGTCATCAGCGTGTTCGCCGCAGGGCTCGTGGGCTTCGCCAACCCGTCGCGCAACGCCGCGGTGGCAGTCCTCGTCAGCCCGTCGAGGCTGGTCGGGGCCTACTCGCTCAACCAGATGGTCATCCAGCTCTCGATCATCGTGGGGCCGCTCATGGCCGGCCTGCTGCTGGCAGGCCCCGGTGTGCCGTGGACCTACGGGATCGACGCCGCCAGCTTCGTGCTCTCCGCCGGCCTGGTGCTGTTCATGCAGCCTCTGCCACCAGAGCACGAAGGCGACAAGCCCGGTCTCTCGGCCATCACGGCGGGCTTCAGCTACCTGAAGGGTCGGCAGGTCTTGGAGGGCATCTTCGCCCTTGACCTGAACGCCATGATCTTCGGCATGCCGCGGGCCTTGTTCCCGGCCATGGCAGCGGAGATCTATCACGTCGGAGCCACAGGCCTCGGACTCCTCTACGCAGCACCCGGTGTCGGAGCGCTGATCGGGGCAGGCACCACCGGATGGGTCAACGGCATCACTCGACGGGGTCGCGCCGTGGTCTTCGCCGTGGCGGCATGGGGTGTGGCGATCACCGTCTTCGGGCTCGCCGACTCGATGGTCGTGGGCCTCATCATGCTGGCGCTGGCGGGCTGGGCTGACGTCATCTCGGCGGTGCTGCGCTCGACGATGCTCCAGACGCGGATCCCAGACAGCTTCCGCAGCCGCCTCTCGTCGTTTCAGATGGCGGTCGTCACCGGCGGGCCTCGCCTGGGGGACTTCGAGTCAGGCGCGGTGGCGGCAGCGACCACCACCGAGTTCTCCGTGGTCTCGGGCGGCATCGCCTGCATCATCGGCGCCTTCGCCTTGGCCAAGCTGCTCCCCGACTTCTGGGCGGAGCGAGCCGGAGAGATCGAAGAGCCGGTCGAGACCTAGCTCAAAGGTCCTCCGTGGAGCGTCCGAGCTCGACGCGCGACGCCAGCTGGCCGCATGCTGCATCGATCTCTCGTCCCCGCGTGTTGCGCACGGTCACGGTGACGCCCTCCTCCGCGAGCTGCGCGGCGAAGGCCTTCACCCGCTCGGGTCTCGATCCCCGGACCAGGTAGCCAGGGGTGGGGTTGAGCGGGATCAGGTTCACGTGGGCTCGCAGCGCTCGGGCGTAGGCACCGAGCTCAGCGACGTCGGTGTCGGTGTCGTTGACCCCCTCGATGAGCGCCCACTCGAAGCTCAGCCGACGGTGCGTGGTCTCTACGTAGAGCTCGCACGCGTCGGCGAGCTGGCCGAGCGGGTAGCGGCGGTTGAGCGGCACCAAGGTGTCTCGCTTGGCGTCGTTGGCGGCGTGGAGCGAGACCGCCAAGCCCACCTCGAGCTCCTCAGCAGCCAAGCGGCGGATGCCAGGGATCACACCGACCGTCGAGATCGTCATCTTCCTCGCCCCGATCCCGAGGGGGCCGTTGATCCGCCGAACTGCGCTCAGCACCCGGTCGTAGTTGGCCAGGGGCTCGCCCATGCCCATGAAGACGATGTTCGAGAGCCTCCTCGGCTGCGCCGCTCGAGCAGCGAGCACCACCTGTTCGACGATCTCGCCGGTGCTGAGGTGTCGGCCGAAGCCACCTTGGCCCGTCGCACAGAACGTGCAGCCCATCGCACAGCCCGCTTGGCTCGAGACGCAGACGGTGACTCGGTTCCGGTAGGCCATGAGCACCGTCTCGATCACCGCGCCGTCGTGCAGGCGAAACGCCCACTTGGTCGTGGCCGAGGCATCAGAGGTCGTCTTCTGCTCGACGACCAACGCGCTCGGCAGCTGGGTCTCGAGCGAGGAGCGCAGCGCACGAGGCACGTTCGTCAGCTCCGCCGGGGTCCTGAGCCCGGCGTGGAGGCCGTCGAAGACCTGGCCCACCCGATAGGCGGGCTCGTCGGCCAGCAGCGCCACGAGCTCGTCTTGCTCGAAGTCATAGCGAGTGCGCACGTCTCCCACGCTAGGTGCAGCGCCCCGCAGCCGGCCGTCGAGAACCGAGGCAGACTTAGGACCGGACGCCAGGCCGATCGCTCAGCGTCCGAACCCCCCTCCCAAGGAAGGCACAGCACATGGATCTCAAGGGAACCTCAGCCGTCGTCACCGGAGGCGCCTCAGGCCTGGGCGAGGCCACCGCCCGAGTGCTCGCCCTCCGAGGTGTCCACGTCGTGATCGCCGATCTCAACGATGAGAGCGGCGAAGCGCTGGCCAACGAGATCAGCGGCACCTTCGTGCGCACCGACGTGACGAGCGAGGAGGACGCCATCGCCTCCGTGGAGGCTGCCACGGCTGCGGCGCCCCTCAAGAGCCTGGTCAACTGCGCAGGCATCGGCTGGGTGTCTCGGACCATCGGTCGCGACGGCGAGTACGCCTCGGCCCATCCGCTCGACTCGTATCGCAAGGTCATCGAGATCAACCTCATCGGCACGTTCAACATGAGTCGGATCGCCGCCACCGCGATGAGCCACAACGAGCCCGATGACGACGGCGGTCGGGGAGCCATCGTCAACACCGCCTCGCTGGCGGCCGAAGACGGGCAGATCGGCCAGGTCGCCTACTCCTCGTCAAAGGGCGGCGTCGTCGGCCTCACCTTGCCGATGGCCCGTGACCTTGCCGTCATCGGAGTACGGGTCAACACGATCCTGCCGGGCCTCATCGACACGCCGATCTACGGGCAGGGCGAGGCTGCCGAGGAGTTCAAGGCAAAGCTCGCCCACGACGTCTTGTTCCCGAAGCGTCTCGGGCGAAGCGACGAGTTCGCCTCGCTCTGTGCCGAGATCCTGGCCAACAGCTACCTCAACGCAGAATCGATCAGACTCGACGCGGGAGCGCGCCTGCAGCCCAAGTGAGCAGCGCGTGGGTGCCAGGGGTGTCCTCCTAGGATCACCGGCGCTCTCGTCCCCTGCTCCAAGAGGTGCCCATGCCTGCCCGTCCCGTGCTCGACGTCATCATCTGCTCCACCCGTCCCGGACGCAAGGGGGTGGCCGTGGCCGAGTGGGTCGATGCCGTGGCGCGCGAGCACGAGGGCTTCTCAGTCGAATTGATCGATCTGGCCGAGGTGGCGCTCCCCCTCCTCGACGAGCCGAACCACCCCATGCTTGGCAACTACCTCCACGAGCACACCAAGGCCTGGTCAGCCACGGTGACCAGAGCCGATGCCTTCGTCTTCGTGATGCCTGAGTACAACCACAGCTTCAACGCGGCGCTCAAGAACGCCCTCGACTACCTCAACCGCGAGTGGGCCTCCAAGGCCGTGGGCCTCGTCTCCTACGGCGGCGTCGCAGCAGGTACCCGTGCCGTCCAGGCGATCAAGCCGGTGCTCGGCGCCCTCGGGACCCACGTCGTGGTCGAATCGATCAACATCCCCAACTTCGCGGCGTTCATCAACGACGACGAGGTCTTCGAACCAGCGCCCGGGCTGAAGGAGGCCACCTTCGCCATGCTCGACTCGGTCGCCCGATGGACGGCAGCACTGGCCACGCTCAGGAGCTGAGCCGCCCGCGTCAGGCTGGTCGGAAGCGAAGCGCCGACCAGACCTCATCAAGAGCGATCTGGCGCACCGGTCTGACACCGCTCTCGGCAAGGGCGGCGGCGAGTGCATCCCGGTTGAGGTCAGTGCCGAGCTGGCCACCTTTGGGGTAAGCGACCCAGGTCAGGCGATCCTGTGAGGCGGATGCCACGATCTTGGCTCGGTGAGCCTCGAGCTCAGCGCGAGCTTTCACGAACGCCACGAGCGCCGACCCGCTGCCGCCACTCGACGGCGACCCCCTGGAGGGCGGCGCCCAGGCAACGGCGCCCGACAGCGCTTCGGGGACGCCGACACCGACGATCCCCTGGCCTTTCGCCAGCTGCAGCTTCTGTCCAAGCTCCACGGCACCACCTCCGCTCCACGCCACAGCCTACGAGCGTCATCCCTCCACCTCGGAGCCTCGTTGTGGCTCAGAGGATCGTCATTTCTCCTCGCGAGCTTCTATCCGCGATCCTTAGGAGATGACCTCTCCCCCCACCACCACCGGCGGCATCGTCCTGAGCGGCCTCGAGAAGTCCTATGGCGCGGTCCGCGCCGTGCGAGGTCTCGACCTCAGCATCAACCCAGGCGAGACGGTCGCCCTCCTCGGACCCAACGGCGCGGGCAAGTCGACGACGATCGACATGATCTTGGGGCTCGCGCAGCCCGATGCGGGCTCCGTGCGGGTCTTCGACCTCGAACCTCGTGACGCGGTCGCCCAAGGCCACATCAGCGGCATGCTCCAGACGGGGTCGCTCCTCGAGTTCCTCTCGGTGCGCGAGCTGCTCGAGATGACCGCCTCGCTCTACCCTCACCCCCTCGACGTCGACGAGGTGCTGGCCACCACCCACACCGCTTCGTTCGCTGACCAGCGCACCACCAAGCTCTCAGGAGGCCAGAGCCAGCGAGTCCGCTTCGCCCTGGCGCTGGTGGCCAACCCGGATCTGCTCGTCTTAGACGAGCCCACCGCCGCCCTCGACGTCGAGGCCCGTCGCGACTTCTGGGCAGCGATGCGAGCGGTGGCCGAGAGCGGCAAGACCGTCCTGTTCGCCACCCACGTCTTGGACGAAGCCGATGCCTACGCCGACCGGATCGTGCTGGTGGCGCGAGGCCGAGTGATCGCCGATGGACCTGCCACCGAGATCAAGGCCATGGTCGGCGGCAGGACCATTCGCGTGACGCTGCCCGCCGTGGCCGTGAGCGAGCTCCAAGCGCTCGACGGGGTCTCCGCTGCGGATCGTCGCGGCGAGGCGGTGGTGCTCACCTGCGCTGACTCCGATGCGGCCCTTCGAGCGCTGCTCAGCGGTTTCCCCGACGCCCACGACATCGAGGTGCGAGGCGCCGGCCTGGAAGAGGCCTTCTTGGAGCTGGTGGCAGAGGACGAGGAGGCGGCCACGTGATCCACGCCACCTACCTGCGCTTCGAGATCGTCCGGACCTTCCGGAACCGGCGCTTCATGATCTTCTCGCTCGCCTTCCCGACCGTGCTGCTGCTCTTGATCGGCTCGTCGAACCGCCATGCCACCTTGGACGGTATCTCGTTCCCGCTCTACTACATGACCGGCATGGCGAGCTGGGGGGCGATGGTGGCGATGATCTCCTCGGGCGCTGCGGATCTCGAGCGAGCGCCAGGTGGGCTGGACGAGGCAGCTTCGCATCACGCCCTTGAAGACCAGCGCCTACTTCGAGGCCAAGATCGTGTGCGGGTACGCCATGGCGCTGCTCAGCCTGGCGGTCATCTACCTCGCTGGCATCAGCCTGGGGGTGCACCTCGATGCCCAGCAGTGGGCGACGATGACGCTCCTCATCCTGATCGGGCTGATCCCCTTCGCCGTCATCGGCATCATGTTCGGCCACCTCCTCAAGCCCGACACCATCGGACCAGCGGTCGGAGGCCTGACCGCGCTCTTCGCCGTCCTGGGCGGCGCTTGGGGACCGATCTCGAAGAGCGCGGCCTTCACCGACGTGGTCAAGGGCATCCCCTCCTACTGGCTCGTCCAGGCGGGCAAGTCCTCGCTCAGCTCGTCAGGGTGGTGGCCGCCCGAGGCCTGGTTCGTCATCGCCATCTGGTCGGTGGCAGCAGGTGGGCTCGCCGTCTTCGTCTATCGACGAGACACCTTGCGCATCTGAGGTGCGTCTGTGCGGTATGGCACGTGACACAGGCCGCGCAGACGTTCGAGACGCAGCATTCGTCAATAGGGTGCCTACATGACTGCGACACACGTCCCCGTTGAACACGCCATGACCGTCGAGGTGTGGTCAGACATCGCCTGTCCCTGGTGCCTCATCGGCAAGCGACGGCTCGATCGCGCGCTCTCGGCGTTTGCCGGTGCCGAGGACGTCCAGGTGGTGTGGCGGAGCTTCCAGCTCGACCCCACGCTCCCTCAAGACGGTGCGCGAACCCGAGTTCGAGCACCTCTCGAAGAAGTTCGGCCGGCCAGAAGCAGAGATCCGAGCGATGACCGACCAGGTCAAGGCGATCGCGGCGGAAGAGGGGCTCTCGTACGACTTCGAGCGGGCCATGGTGACCAACACCTTTGACGCCCATCGAGTTGCCCACCTGGGCGCCGCACATGGTCTGGGGACGCAGATGCAAGGTCGTCTCATGGAGGCACGGCTGGTCGAGGGAGAGGCGTTGAACGACCCCGAGGTCCTGGTGCGCCTGGCCGTCGAGGTCGGCGTCCCTGAGAGCGAGGCTCGGTCAGTGGTGGAGAGCGATCGCTTCGGCGACGCCGTGGAGCGCGATCGAGCTGCTGCTGCGTCACTCGGAGTGACCGGCGTGCCGTGCTTTGTCTTCAATCGCTCCTTCGGCGTCTCTGGTGCGCAGCCAGTCGAGACCCTCGTTGCTGCCTTGGAGCAAGCTCACGCAGGGCCCTAGGCCGCCTGCCTCGACCTGCCTGGGATCTCGGTCGTGCCCGCCTGGAGTACCGAAGCGCCGCTTAGGCCACCACGCCGCGGACCTTCAGATCCACGATGGCGTCCCAATCGAAGCCAAGCTCCTCGAGGATCGCGTCGCCGTGCTCGTTGAACTCGGGCGCACGTCCGGGAACCGGCGGCTCTTCGCCAAACTGCACCGGTGCCGAAGCGAGCCGGAACGGGCTGCCTGAAGCGGTCTCGCAGTCCTGGATGTAGCCGTTCGCCACGACCTGGGGGTCCTTCGCCAGCTCCAAGGTGTCCTGGACGACGGTCCACTGCCCGTCGAAGTCAGCGAGCAGCTCTCTCCACTCCGAGAGTGGTCGCGCTTTGAAGGCCTCTGTGAGGATCGCGATCGCCTCTTGGCTGTTGGCCAAGAGCACGTCGTGCTCCGCGAAGCGCTCATCGGTGGCGAGCTCCGGGCGGCCGATGGCCTCGCAGAGGTGCCCCCAGTACTTCCCTGCCTGCAGACAGCAGAAGGACAGGTAGCGCCCGTCTTGGGTGAGGTAGTTCACCACCAAGGGATTGCGCCGCAATGCGTCCGGCGGCGGCGGAAGCCACGGCTCCTTCATCAAGAGCGACAGGGCGATGGCCTGGCCCATGGCCCACATCCCGCTGTTCAGCAGCGAGACGTCCACCACCGTCGCCTCACCGGTGCGCTCGCGATGGAACAAGGCACCCATCATGCCGCCCGCGATGGTCATCGCCCCGATCGAATCTCCGAATCCAGGCCCAGGAGGTCCCACCATGGTGTCGTACTCAGGTCGGGTCAACGCCACCGAGATCCCCGCTCGTGACCAGAACGAGAGGCTGTCGTAGGAGCCCTTGTCGGCATCCGGCCCTCGCTCGCCTTGACCGGTGCCTCGGACGTAGATGATGTCTGCGTTGTGCTCGCGAACCTCCTCAAGGCTGATCTTCAGCTTTGATCGCACGCTGGGCAGCTTGTTCGTCAAGAACACGTCGGCCGTCGACACCAGCTTGTAGAGGATCTCCAAGCCGTCAGCCGAGGTGAGGTCGAGCCCGATGCTCTTCTTGCCCCGGTTCGAGTGCTCCATCAGCGCGTGGACATCTCCTGCTGTGGTGAAGACGCCCGTCGCCGCCAAGCCCCGCATGGCGTCGCCTCGGGTCACGTGCTCAACCTTGATGACCTCTGCACCCCAGTCGGCCAGCAGCGCCGAAGCTGCTGGCACAAACGTGTGCTCGGCCACTTCCAGGATCCGTACGCCCTCAAGTATCTCAGTCATGCCACCCCTCCCTGTCTTGGCATCGTAGGGCTCACTCAAGGAGGAAGTCATCGTGACCTTCCCAAGCGAGCGCTGAACCGCTCAGCCACCAGGCGGTCGGGGATCGATCTCCCTGGTGGACCACGCCTCAGCCAATGCCACGGCCGCCTCGAGGTGGTCCAGTGTTCGAGAGGGCGTCGAGAGAACCGCCCGCTGCGCTCTTGCTCGCTGCCACGTGGCGCGTCATCCACCCAGCACGACGCTCAGGCTGCGCCGAGCACCATGGCCCTGTGTGTTCTGAGCAGCTAGAGCCCTTGGCCCATGTTGTCGAAGCGGGCGTACTGGTTGAGGAAGGCCATGTTGGTCGTGCCCGTCGGACCGTTTCGGTGCTTGGCCACGATGACCTCCGCCGTCCCACGTCGATCGGGCGAGCCGTCGGGGTCGTAGACCTCGTCGCGGTACAAGAACAGGACCACGTCGGCGTCCTGCTCCAACGAGCCCGACTCACGCAGGTCCGAGAGCATGGGGCGCTTCTCTTGACGAGCCTCCAAGCCACGAGAGAGCTGCGAGAGGGCGACGACCGGGCAGTTCAGCTCACGGGCGAGGATCTTGAGGCCTCGGCTCATCTCGGAGACCTCGACCTGGCGGTTCTCCGCGCTTGAGCGCGACGTCATCAGCTGGAGGTAGTCGATCACGATCACGCCGAGCTCGCCGTGCTGCTTCCTGATGCGCCGGGCGCGTGCTCGGATGTCCATCACGGTGAGCCGAGGGTTGTCGTCGATGTAGATCGGGGAGTCCGACAGCCTCGTCATGGCGCGCACCACACGATCCCAGTCCGTGTCGGAGAGCCGACCGGTCTTCATCTTCTGCGCGTCCACTCGAGCTTCGGAGGCGAGCATCCTCTGGGTGAGCTCGAGGTGGCTCATCTCGAGGGAGAACAGCAGGGCTGGCTTGTGATCGATCGCTCCGACGTGGGTGAGCATCCCGAGTGCGAAGGCGGTCTTGCCCATGGCAGGACGAGCGCCCACGATGGTCAGCGACTGGGGCTGGAGCCCCGCCAAGAGCTTGTCGAGATCGACGTAGCCCGTCGCCGTCCCGGTGATGGTCTCGGACTTGTTCGCCAGCTCTTCGATGCGGTTGAAGCTGGCCAGGAGGAGGTCGTCGAGGGCGGCCAGGCTGTCGGACGAGCGGCTGTCAGAGATCTCGAGCATCTTCTGCTCGGCCTCATCGACGGCACCGATGACGTCGGTGGGCTTGGAATAGGCAAGATCAGAGATCTCACCGGCGACCACCACCATCCGGCGCAGCATGGCGTGCTCGGCGACGATCTCCGCGTAGTGCGCAGCGTTGGCCGACGACGGGGTCGAACCTTGCATGACGACGAGATCGGAGGGGTCACCGACCAGATCGGGGTCGAGGGTGCGCCGGAGCTCGTCGGTGACCGTGACGACGTCGACAGGCTCACCGTGCTCATAGAGCCGCGAGATCGCAGCGAAGAGGTTGCCGTGCGTGGGCTTGTAGAAGTCCTCAGGGCTGCACTTCTCCAGAGCGACGCTGATCGCGTCGCTGCTGAGCAGCATGGCTCCGAGCAGCGACTCCTCCGCATCGAGGTCGTGCGGAGGGATCCTCGGTCCGCTCGGCGCCGCAGGGCGGAGCTGGCGAGGTCGGGTGCTGTCGAATGCTTGAACCATGAAACCTCAACTGTCGTCGACAGCGATTGGGGGGGACTAGGTCTCTATGCCGGGGAAATCGCGTGGGTAAGTCGATGAATCGTCCACAGGCCCATCGTCCCCTGGGGATATGACAGAGGCGCGGATGCGCGCGTGCCCTGCGATGATCTCGGCGTAGTGCGCAGCGTGGGCCGACGACGGCGTGGAACCTTGCATGTAGACCAGGTCCGAGGGATCGAAGACGAGATCGGGATCCGGGATGCGACGGAGCTCGTCGGTGACCGTCACGCCGTCGACAGGCTCACCGCGTTCCGCGAGCCTCGAGATCGCAGCGAAGAGGCTGGCGTGCGTGGGCCTGGAGAAGGCCTCAGGGCTGCTCGTCTCCAGAGCGACGCTGATCGCGTCGCTGCTGAGCAGCATGGCTCCGAGCAGGTGCTCTTCGACCTCCAGATCATGAGACGTGGCTCGGCGAGCCATCTCTCCCTCCGTGGAGCTCTCCTCGTCCCCAGCGTCAGCGCCGCGAGATCGGTCGTCCATGCACCCTCCAGGGTGTGGGGCGGCACGGCGCGCAACAAGACCCTGGAGCAGTGGAATTCATGTGGGCGGGCGGCCTCTCAGAGAGGGCATCGTGGCAGAGCGGTGGCACTCCTCGTGGAGATGCGAGAAGGGCGCCCCCTTGGGAGCGCCCTTCTCGCACCTGCAGCTGGCTTCGGCTCAACCCTTGGCGATCACCTCGACCGAGAGGGTGGCCACGACGTCATCGAAGAGCTCGATGGACACCTCGGCGGAGCCGACGTCCTTCAAGTGCTCGGCGAGCTGGACCTTGTGCTGGTCGACCTCGATGCCTTTCTGGTCGGCGATCGCAGCAGCGATCTCGACTGGACCGACGGAGCCGAAGAGGCGACCGCCGGCCGCCGCACGGGCCTGCACGCCGATCACCGCACCGTTGAGCACCTCGGCTTGCGCCAACGCAGCCTCGCGGCTCTTCGCGTCTCTGGTGTCACGCGCGACGCGTCATCGAGGTGGACTGGGTGGCCATGGCATCCGTCGCCTGGAGCGCCTTGCCACCAGGGAGGAGGAAGTTGCGGGCGTAGCCATCGGCCACCTTGACGATGTCGCCTCGTCGGCCGACGCCCTTGACGTCTTCGCGGAGCAAGACCTTCATCTAGGCCTCCTCGACGACGATGACGTCCTCGACGACGACGCCATCTTCGACGACCACGATCTCTTCGACGACGTCAGCCAGATCGTCGGCCGAAGCGCCCTCTTCACCGGCTTCTGAGCGCGAGCTGCGCTCAGGGCGGTCGCCACGATCCGGGCGATCGCCCCTGTCGCCACGCTCACCGCGGCGCCCTGAGGGTCGCTCGGTCACGGTGCGCTGCGTGTAGGGGAGCAGCACGAGCTCGCGTGCGGTCTTGATCGCCTCAGCCACGTCGTGCTGGTGCTGCTCGCAGTTCCCCGTGACGCGCCGAGCACGGATCTTGCCGCGGTCGGACATGAACTTCCTCAGCGTGCCGAGGTCCTTGTAGTCAATCCACACCGTGTTGTCGCGGCAGAACTGACAGGGCTTCTTCTTGATGCGCCGGTTGAGGTCCTTGGGGGACCGCTTGGCGGTTCGGGTGTTGGGACGCGCCATCGTTAGAAAGGCTCCTCGTTGTCGTAGATACCGCCATCAGACGGCGTGTTGGGGACGGGCTTCGACGGTGCGGGGCGACCTGCGCCCGCGCCTCCGCTCCGCTCGTTCTTGGTGACCTGGGCGGTGGCCCAGCGCAGTGATGGTCCGATCTCGTCGGCGACCACCTCGACCTTGGATCGCTTGTCGCCGTCTTGGGTCTCCCACGAGCGCTGCTCGAGGCGACCGGTGACGACCACGCGCGAGCCACGGGTCAGCGACTCGGCGACGTTCTCGGCCATCTCGCGCCAGCAGACGATGTCGAAGAAGGAGACCTGCTCCTCCCACTCCTGGGTCTGTCGGTTCTGCCAGCGGCGGTTGACCGCCAGGCCGAACGAGGCGGTCGCTTGGCCGTTGTTGGTGAAGCGAAGCTCAGGGTCGCGGGTGACGTTGCCCACGAGGGTGACGGTGCTGTCAGGCATGCGCGTGCTCCCTAGGCCACGGCCGCGCGGGACGCAGCGACCTTGTCAGGGATGCGGATCAGCTTGTGACGGAGCACCTCGTCGGCCAGCGAGAGCATGCGGTCGAGCGCGTTGAGCGCCTCGGTCTCGCACTGGTAGCTGACGACGACGTAGTAGCCCTCGCGCTTGTGCTTGACCTCGTAGGCGAAGGGGCGCTTGCCCCAGCGATCGATGCCGTCGACGGTGCCACCGCTTGCGGTGATGACCTCGAGGGCCTTGTCCAGCTGCGCTTGGATGGCCTGTGGCTCGAAAGCCAGGTCGTAGATGATGACGGCCTCATAGTGGCGCATGTGCGTACCTCCCTCCGGACCGACTCTGCTCCGAGTCGGGCCCCACGTATCTCGTGGAGCAGGGTGTCATCTGGGTGTGTCGTGCCCTCCACTGAGGAGGGACGGACAATGGTACTCCACAAAGATCTCGGTGCTGACCGCACCGCTCAGTCGTCGAGATGATCCTTGAGCTCGTCTGAGGCCTCATAGCTCTCGGCCGCCGAGGGGAAGGCTCCTGAGCGCACGTCCGCGGCGAACTTGCCGATGGCTTCGGTGATCGCCTCGCCGACGTCCGCGTACTTGCGGACGAAGCGCGGCGGCTTCGCGGAGCCCAGCCCGAGCAGATCGTGGAAGACGAGGACCTGGCCGTCGGTGCTCGGACCGGCGCCGATGCCGATCGTCGGGATCGAGAGCTCCTCGGTGAGCGCGGCACCGAGAGCGTCAGGCACCCCCTCGATGACCACCGCGAAGCACCCTGCTCCCTGGAGGGCGAGCCCGGCAGCCAAGAGCTGATCGGCCGCCTCGCTGGAGCGACCCTGGACTCGGTGGCCACCCATGGCATGGATCGACTGGGGCGTGAGGCCCAGGTGGCCCATGACGGGGATCTCGGCGTCCAGGATCGCCTCGATGACGCCCACGCGCTTGGTGCCCCCCTCGAGCTTGACCGAGCCCGCGCCCGCCCTGATCAGGGCTGCCGCATTGAGCACGGCCTGCTCGGTCGAGACGTGGTAGCTCATCCACGGCAGATCGCCGACGATCATCGCCCGTGGCTTCGCCCGAGCCACGGCCGCAGTGTGGTGGCGCATCATCTCGACCGTCACAGCGAGCGTGTCGTCGAAGCCCAGGACGTTGTTGCCCACCGAGTCGCCGACCAGCAGGAGATCGACGCCGGCTTCATCAGCGAGCCGGGCTCCAGGCTCGTCGTAAGCGGTCACCATCACCAGCGGCTCGTCGCCGGCGGCCACCTTGGTCACTCGAATCGCCGGGACCGTGGTGCGCAACGCGCTCACGAGGTGGACTGCCTCTTGGTCGTCCGCTTGGCGGCAGCCAACTCACCCCCGCCTGGATAGCGGCGAAGCAGGTGGTGGAACTTGCACGAGGTGCACACCTCGACGCTGTAGGCGCTCACCGGCTCGTCTCGGCGCAGCAACCGTTGGAGCTCTGCCTTGGTCCCCGGGCAGGTGCCACCAGGTGGGAGCTTGGCACCGAAGACGTAGGTGACTTCCATGGTCGTCGTCGCCTCGCAGACCGGGCACTCATCGCCCGTCGGGCGGCCGACGTGCTTGGCCGCCCGGAGCAGCTCAGGGTGGGCGTCACAGACATCCTCTCGGGCCAGCTTGCCAAGACGGACCCGTCGTGCGACCGAGTCGCGCAGCAGCCGGTATTCGACTGAGGCCTCGGGGGCCGGCGAGGTGGCTCTGGGGCTCACCCGAAGAACCCTAATGGCCGTGGCGGTCCAGCAATAGACCCCAACTATTTGACGCTCCGCTATATCGATGCGATATGATTGATCACGTGATCGAACTTGCCGTGCTCGGACTGCTCGACGACGGGCCTCTCCATGGTTATGAGATCCGACGTCGGCTTCGTGCGCAGCTTGGCTTGGTCGCCAACGTCTCGTTCGGTTCGCTCTATCCCGCTCTCGCTCGTCTTGAGCGGGCGGACGACGTCGAGGTGATCGATGACGACGTGGCTCTGGCCCCGCTCCCGTCGACCGGCTCGCTCAGCGGTGAGCGCGCCGCCTCTCGCTCGAAACGCCTGGTCGGCGGTCGCGCTCGACGCTCCCGCAAGGTCTACGCCCTGACCGACCAGGGTCGAGCAACCTTCGCCACCCTGCTGGCCGAGCCCAGCACCTCTGATGACTCGCGGACCTTTGGGCTCCGGTGGTCGTTCGCACGCCACCTCGCTCCCCACGCCCGACTGGCTCTGCTGGAGCGCCGCCGCGCCCAGCTCGTCCAGCACCTCGATGACGCAGGACCAGCGCCCGAGCTCGACGTGTACGCCAAGAGCGTCGTCGAGCATGCGGCCCACGGTCTGGCCAGCGACATCGCCTGGCTCGATGAGCTCATCGCCGCCGAGCGCGCCCAGCTCAACGAGGACACCGACCGACCAGCAGGGACACCTGCGCCGGAGAGCGCTCCCGCCTGACGGCGTGGAGCGCGAGATCACCAGACCACAGACGGAGGAACGCAATGCAGCCCATCAAAGTAGCCATCGCCGGGGTCGGGAACTGTGCCAGCTCCCTCATCCAGGGCGTGACGTACTACCGCGACGCCCAAGAGGGAGAGGTCGTCCCGGGCCTGATGCACGTGACCTTGGGCGGCTACCACGTCAGTGACCTCGAGTTCGTGACCGCCTTCGACGTCGACGCCTCCAAGGTGGGCCAGGACCTCTCGAAGGCGATGCTGGCTGGACAGAACAACACGATCCGCTTCGCCGACGTGAGCTCGCTCGGCGTCGAGGTCAAGCGCGGACCGACCCTTGACGGGCTCAACAAGTACTACCGAGAGGTCATCGAGGAGTCCCCTGCCGAGCCGGTCGACGTGGTCGCCGAGCTCAAGGCCTCGGGCGCCGAGGTCTTCGTCTCCTACCTGCCCGTCGGCTCAGAGGAGGCACAGCGCTTCTACGCACAGTGCGCGATCGATGCCGGCGTGGCCTTCGTCAACGCCATCCCGGTCTTCATCGCCTCCGACCCGACCTGGGCGCGCAAGTTCGCTGACGCCGGCGTGCCGATCGTCGGCGACGACATCAAGAGCCAGGTGGGAGCCACCATCGTCCACCGAGTCTTGACGCGGCTCTTCGAAGACCGAGGCCTCGCCCTCGACCACACCTACCAGCTCAACGTGGGCGGGAACATGGACTTCAAGAACATGCTCGACCGAGAGCGCCTCGAGTCCAAGAAGATCTCGAAGACCCAGGCGGTCACCTCCCAGATCGAGCACTCGACGATGACCGAGGACGACATCCACATCGGCCCCTCGGACCACGTGCCGTGGCTCCAGGACCGCAAGTGGGCCTTCATCCGCCTCGAGGGCCGCAACTTCGGTGACGTGCCGCTCAACATCGAGCTCAAGCTCGAGGTGTGGGATTCGCCCAACTCTGGTGGCGTGATCATCGACGCCGTGCGCTGCGCCAAGCTGGCCTTGGACCGCGGCATCGGCGGTCCGCTGCTCGGACCGAGCTCGTACTTCATGAAGTCGCCTCCGGTGCAGTACACCGACGACGTCTGCCACCAGATGGTCGAGGCCTTCGCTGCGGGCGAGGCCAACCCGGTCTGGCCCGAGGCCTGAGCCTCAGTCGCCCTGGCGGGCGACCCACCACGCATCGAGTCGACGACGGGCCTCCTCTTCACCGAGGGGGCCCTCGTCCATCCGGAGCTCGAGGAGGAACGAGAGCGCCTCACCCACCGCACGACCGGGGCTCAGCCCCAGCTGCTCCATGACCTGCGCACCGTCGAGGTCCGGGCGCATGGCGTCGAGCTCCTCTTGTGCTCGCAGCTCGGCGATCCGCTCTTCGAGCTCATCCATGCGGCGGCTCAACGCCTTGGCCTTCTTGGCGTTCCTCGTCGTGCAGTCGCACCGGGTCAGCTCGTTGAGCCGATCGAGGTGCTCTCCCGCGTCTCGCACGTAGCGGCGAACCGCCTTGTCGGTCCAGCCCAAGCGATAGGTGTGGAAGCGCAGGTGGAGCTCGACCAAGGCCACGACGGTCTCGATGTCCTCGTTCGAGTACTTGAGCGCCTTCATGCGCGTCTTGGTCATGCGGGCACCCACGACCTCGTGGTGGTGGAAGCTCACCCCACCGTCGGTGATCGCTCTCGTGCGCGGCTTGCCCACGTCATGGAAGAGCGCAGCCAGGCGCAGCAGGCGATCGGGCGAGGTCTTGTCCACCACGGCCAGGGTGTGGGCCAGGACGTCTTTGTGCTGGTGGATCGGATCTTGCTCGACCTCGAGGCCAGGCAGCTCGGGGAAGAAGTGCGCCGCCAGCCCTGTGCGCACGACGAACCACAGCCCGAGCGAGGGGATCGGCAGCATGACGAGGCGATCGAGCTCGTCGCGGATCCGCTCGGCCGAGACGATGCTGAGCCGCTCGGCCATCTCGGTGACCGCCCCCAAGAGCTCAGGAGCGGGCTCAAGCCCGAAGCGGGCCGAGAAGCGAGCCGCGCGCAGCATCCGGAGCGGGTCGTCGTCAAAGGACAGGCGCGGGTCAAGCGGTGTGCGCAGTCGGTGACCGATGAGATCAGCCAGGCCGTCGAAGGGATCGAGCAGCTCCATGGTGGGCAGCTCGAGCGCCATGGCGTTGATCGTGAAGTCGCGTCGCGAGAGGTCGACGAGGACGTCGTCACCGAAGCTCACCTCGGGCTTGCGAGAGTCGGGGTGGTAGTGCTCGGCTCGATGGGTCGTGATCTCATAGATCCGCCCCTTGTGGGTGGCGCCGATCGTGCCGAAGCGCTTGCCCTGGGTCCAGATGGCGTCGGCCCAGCTGCGGACCAGCGCCTCGATCTCATCGGGGCGAGCGTCGGTGGTCAGGTCAAGGTCACTCGGGCCTGCCGGATCGACGGCTGCGTCGATGAGCGCGTCGCGCACCGAGCCCCCGACCAGGTACAGCCGATGACCAGCGTCAGCGAAGCGCTCGGCGATCGAGCTGGTGGCTTCGACCAGGGGCTCGAAGCGCGCGGGATACTCAGCGGTCGACACCCGCTCACGCTACTTCCCCGGGTCTCGTGGACCACACCGTCTAGCGTGGCTCTGTGAGGTCGAGGCTGACTGCGACACTTCTCACCGTCGTCGCCACGGCGCTCGTCGTGCTGGCTCCGACCCTTCCGGTCGCCGTCGGTGCCACGACCGCTCCCACGGTGACGCTCACGGGCCAGACCAACGCCGTCGTGGCCTCGCCCACCGGCCAATCGCCCTTCACCCTCTCCTTTGCCGTCCACGGCTCCGCGGACAGCGTGAGCATCGGGACCACCCTCTACAGCCGGCTCACCACCCGATCAGGGCTGGAGGCCGCGCTGTCGAAGCCAGGCCCTTCCCAGATGCTCGATCAGACCAAGGCCCTTCCCTTCTCGTGCCTGCCCGCATCGCCCCACGGCGGAGCGGCGCTCTCGATCGACGTCATCACCACGTCAGCGACGGCGCCCACGCTGGCGGGGGGCTGCACGGGCTCCGCGCCGGCGCCCACGCTCGATCTGCACTGCGTGGTGGGCGACGGCTCGTGCAACGGGGTCTATCCGCTGGCGATCACCGTCGAGTCCTCGGGCCAGACGGTCTCGACGATGGTCACCCTGCTCACCTTCACCGAGCAGAGCGCGCAGGTGCCGCTCAGGGTCTCGACCGTGCTCAAGCTCAGCCCTTCCTCGTTGAGCGACACCGCCACGGCGGGCGCAGCCAAGGCGCTGGTGCGCGCCAGCACCGTCCCGCTCGACCTCGCCATCGCTCCGAAGCTCATCCAGCGCCTGGAGGCGACCACCACCGGGCGGGCGTCGCTGGCCTCGCTGGTAGGGAGCGTGGCGACCTCCCCACCGACCAGAGAGGTCTTGGCGTCTCCCTACGTCTCGGTGGACCCGGGCGTGCTCGCCGCCTCAGGGCTCTCAAGCCAGCTCAGCGCGCAGCTCCGGCGAGGTGGAGCCATCTTGCGCACCGCCAACCTGGCACCCACCAACACCTCGACCTGGGTGGCCACCTCTCCCGTGACCGCCTCGACGACCCCGCTCCTGGCCTCCGCAGGGCTCAGCCACCTGATCATCCCTGACAGCTCGCTGGCTCAGCCCACCGACACCTCGCTCTACTGGGGCCAGCCCTTCAGCGTCGATCCCGGCGCGGCCAACGTCAGCGCGATGGCTGCAGACGGGATGCTCGCCCAGGAGGCCAGCTCCGACACGGTGCTCGGCGCCATGCGGCTGCTCGGCGACCTCGCCTTCTTGCACTTCGAGCGCCCGAGCTTGAGCTCGCCGCAGGGCGTCGTGATCGAGCCGAGCGCGACGACCTCCTCGCTCCCGTTCCTCAACGCCTTGCTGGGCGGACTCGAAGCGAACCCGGTCCTCGCTCCCACCACCCTGACGGGCTTGTTCTCCCAGGTGAGCTCCGGCGCCAACGGCGCACCGACGTCACGCAAGCTGGCCGACTCATCGAGCTCGCAGCCCTGGAGCCCCGCTCAGCAGACCACGCTGACCACCACCCAGGAGCGCCGCGACGCCTTCGCCTCTGCGGTGCCCGCCACCACGCCGATCCTCCAAGAGCTCGACGACCAGCTGCTCGGCGCAGAGGCCGACACGCTGACTTCAGGCCAGCGCAGCTTCGCGCTCGGCGCGACCGCCGGCACGCTCGATCATCAGATCTCCCAGATCTCGATCAGCGGCAACGACATCACCATCACCGCCCTGCGCAGCTCGATACCGATCACGCTCACCTCACAGACGGGCTACCCGGTCAAGGGCATCTTGCGGCTGACGAGTGCCCACATCGACTTCCCGCAGGGCTCCACCTTCCATGAGGTCCTGTCGCGCCCCACCCAGTCGCTGCGCATCGGGGTCAACGCCGTCACCACGGGTGACCTGCCGCTCTACGCCACCTTGCGCACGCCCTCGGGCAGCCTGGTGCTCGCGCACCAGCGCATCATCGTCCACGCCACCCACACCTCGGTGGTGGCGATCTTCTTGACCATCGGGGCGTTCATCGTGCTCTTGGTGTGGTGGCTGAGGACCTGGTGGCGCAAGCCCCCACGCTCTCGACGCCGGGCAGCCGCATGAGCCAAGCCCCGACCGGGGGCCTCCGGCGCTCCATCGGATCCATGGCGGCTGGTACCGCGGCGAGCCGGGCCACCGGCGTGCTTCGGATCCTGGTCCTCGTCTACGTGCTGGCGTTCACGCCCCTGGCCGACGCCTACAACCTGGCCAACACCATCCCGAACATGCTCTACGACGTCGTCCTGGGTGGCGTCCTGGGTGCCACCTTCATCCCCGTCTTCATCGAGCGCCTGGCCAAGCACAGCGAGCGAGACGCATGGCGCTCGATCTCTGCGGTCGTCACCATGGCCGTCTCGGTGCTCCTGGTCTCCACCGTGGTCGTCTTCGCCGCTGCTCCGTGGATCATCGACGCGTTCACCGTCTACACGCATCACACGGCTCGCAACCCTCACCAGCTGGCCACCGAGCGCGCCGTGGCGACCACGCTGCTCCGCTGGTTCGCACCTCAGATCTTCCTCTACGGCCTGCTCTCGATCGGGGCGGCCCTCCTCAACATCCGGCGCAAGTTCGGCGCCCCCATGTGGGTGCCCGTCGCCAACAACATCGTGGTCATCATCGTGCTGCTGATCTTCGCTGCGGTGGCGCCGCACTTCACGCTCCACAGCGTCTCGCTCTCCCCCGGCCAGATGGCGATCTTGGGGGCGGGCACCACCTTGGGCGTCTTGGTCCAGGCGATCCTGCTCTCCCCCTCGCTGGCTCGAGCACAGCTCGGTCGGCTCCGGTGGCGCTTCGACCTCAAGGATGAGGCGGTGCGCGCCGTGGGTCGGCTGGGCTCGTGGACCTTCGGCTTCGTCATCCTCAACCAGATCGCCCTCTACGTGGTGGTGACCTTGGCCTTCGGGTCGGGCGGCGAGGCCCCGCTCTCGTCGTACACCTACGCCTACGCCTTCATGTTGATGCCCTACGCGGTGGTCACCGTCTCGGTGATGACCGCCGTCACGCCCGATCTGAGCCACCACCACACCACGGGAGACCTCAGGGCCTTCGTCGCGCGCTTCGGCACGGGGCTGCGAGCGATGCTGGCGATCATCATCCCCTCAGCGGTCGCCATGTTCGTGCTCGCGCGTCCCCTCATCGCGGTGCTCCTCGGTCACGGCCACGCCGACCCAGCCCAGACGCTCCAGACGGGCACCGCCTTGGCCGAGCTGTCACTCGGTCTGGTGGGCTTCACCGTCTTCCAGTACGTCGTGCGAGCGCTCCAAGCTCGCCAGGAGGCCAAGACCGCCTTCTGGCTCTACTTGGGCGAGAACGTGATCAACGTGGTGCTGGCTCTGGTGCTCGTCCACCCCTTGGGCCTGGCCGGGGTGATGCTCAGCATCTCGATCGCCTACGACGTCGCCGCGGTCGCCGGGCTCCTGGTCCTGCTCAACCGGCTCGGGCACCTCGGCACGCCCGGGTGCTTCAGGCCACTCGGACGCGTGGTGGCCGCCTCAGCCGTGATGGGTGTGGTGGTCTTGGTCATCTCGAACCTCTCCGGTGCGCTCTCGGGTCCCGCCCTCTACGCACGCGTCGTGGCCTCCTTGGTCCTCGGCGGTGGCGCCTACCTCGCCACGGTCGCGCTCTTGGGCCGTCGCTCGGTGAACCAGAGACCAACTCTGCAAGACTGAGAGACGCTCGCAACCCAAGGAGGGGCTCGTGGCCGAAGTCCGCATCATCACCGACAGCGCCGCTGACCTGCCCAGTGAGGTCGTCACGCGCTTAGGTGTGGTGGTCGTCCCCCTCACCATCCGCTTCGGCGCCGAGGAGTTCGACGACCTCTCCCCCGCTGACTTCTGGGCACGCTGCAAGAGCTCGACCACCCTGCCTGAGACCGCCGCGCCGTCGCCCGGCGCCTTCGCCGAGGCCTTTGAGAAGGCGCGAAGCGACGGGGCCGAAGGGGTGATCTGCATCACGCTGTCCTCGGAGCTCTCCGCCACCTACCAGTCGGCCAAGACAGCGGCCGAATCCGTCGCTCCCTACCCGGTGACCGTCATCGACAGCCGGGCGGTGACCATGGCCGAGGGCCTCTTGGTCATCGAGGCAGCCGAAGCAGCCGGCCGAGGCGCCAGCTACGCCGAGGTGGCTGCCCTCGCTCGAGACACCGTCGATCGCCTTGGTCTCGTCGGCGTCCTCGACACCTTGGAGCACCTGAAGAAGGGCGGCCGGATCGGCTCCGCGCAGGCGCTGCTCGGCTCGATGCTGGCCATCAAGCCCCTGCTCACGCTCAAAGACGGCAAGGTCGCAGAGGAGGGGCGCCAGCGCACGAGGGCCAAGGCGCTCGATCACGCGGCCAAGATCGCTCGCGAGACCGCTCCGTTCGCACGGCTGGCCGTGGCCCACGGGGCAGCCGAGGACCTCGACGTGCTGCTCGGCAAGATCGAGGGCCTCGAGACCGACGTCCCGGTGGTGATCGCCGACATCGGCTCGGTCGTCGGGACCCACGGAGGTCCCGGAATCGTGGGCATCTGCTGGATCCGTCGGGCCTGATCAGCCCTGCCAAACGACTAAGTTCCACACCCAGACATGGCAGACGAACCCACCCCCCAGACCGGCTCGTTCGATGAGTGGCCGTCGAAGGCGGCCGATCTCGTCGATCTCGTCGTCGACACCATCCGTGACCGGATCATCCGGCCTGTCATCCTCGTCGGCCGCACCATCGTCTTCGGCTTGCTCATCGCGGCGCTCGTGGTGGTCGTCGCCGTCGTGGTCGCCGTGGCCGTGCTCCGACTGCTCGACGTCTACGCCTTTGCCAACCACGTCTGGGCGTCCTACGCCGTGCTGAGCGTGGCCTTCACCATCGTCGGTCTGGTGGCATGGTCCAAGCGGACCGGCCCGACTGACGCCGAGTCCTGAGGAACCCCATGCCCACCTCCACCAAGGTCCTGATCGTCGGATCCGGTCCGGCCGGTCTCACCGCCGCGATCTACGCGGCGCGCGCCCAGCTCGAGCCCATCATCATCGAAGGCGAGCCCTCCTCCACCTCCGATCAGCCAGGCGGCCAGCTCATGTTGACCACCGAGGTCGAGAACTTCCCCGGCTTCCGCGATGGGATCACCGGGCCAGAGCTGATGGTCGAGATGCGCGCCCAGGCAGAGCGCTTCGGGGCCACCTTGCAGGTGGCCAAGGTCCGAAAGCTCGACCTCGAGGAGCGGCCCTTCAAGGCTTGGGTTGACCACGAAACCGGTGATCCTGACATCTTGGCTGACACCATCATCATCGCCACCGGCGCGGTGGCCCTGATGCTGGGCGTCCCAGGCGAGGACCGGCTGCTCGGCCACGGCCTCTCAGCGTGCGCCACGTGTGACGGCTTCTTCTTCCGAGAGCAGAAGGTCGTGGTCGTCGGGGGTGGCGACACGGCCCTCGAAGAGGCCCTGTTCCTCACCCGCTTCGCGTCCTCGGTCACCATCGTGCACCGCCGTGACGAGCTCCGAGCGTCGAAGATCATGCAGGAGCGCGCCCTGGCCAACGAGAAGATCTCCTTCCACTGGAACGCTCGGATCACCGAGATCGTGGGCGACGCCAAGGTCAGCGGCGTCCGCCTGGAGGACACCGTCACCGGGGAGGAGAGCGTGCTCGAGACCGATGGGGTCTTCATCGCCATCGGGCACCAGCCGGCCACGGCCCTCTTCGTCGACCAGCTGAAGCTCAAGCCCAACGGGTACCTCGAGGTGCACGAGGGCTCGAAGACGTCGATCCCCGGCGTCTTCGCCTGCGGCGACGTCCAAGACGACACCTACCGCCAGGCCATCACCGCCGCCGGCTCTGGCTGCATGGCCGCCATCGACGCCGAGCGCTTCTTAGAGGCAGAGGGCTCGTAACGACCATCCTGGTGCCGGGGCACCGGGAATGAAGCCTGGTCTCCTAGGGTTACACCAAGGGCACAAACCGAGAGATCCGAGGAATCCCAATGAGTGAGAACATCACCACACTGACCGACGCAACCTTCGACGAGGCAGTGTCGAGCTCGGACGTACCCGTCCTGGTCGACTTCTGGGCCGAGTGGTGCGGGCCCTGCAAGGTGATCGCCCCCATCCTCGAAGAGATCGCCGCCGAACAGGCGGGCCGCGTGAAGATCGCCAAGATCAACATCGACGACAACTTGGACGTGACCAGGCGTTTTGAGGTCATGAGCATCCCTACGCTGCTGCTCTTCAAGGACGGCGAGCAGGTCCAGCGCCTCATCGGCGCCAAGCCCAAGGGCCAGCTGCTCCAGGAGATCAGCGCCCATCTCGCATGATCGAGGGGGCACTCCCCCTCGCCGAGGGCGCCGAGAACGAGGCCGTCTCCGACCTCCAGACCCGGCTGCTCGCCGCAGGGGCCTCCCCCATCACCGATCCGAAGGGGCTCTACGGTGCGTCCACCCGGGCGGCCGTCGAGTCCTTCCAACGCCAACGAGGCCTTCGCATCGACGGTGTCGTCGGGCCGATGACCTGGTCCACCCTGGCCGAGGCCAGCTTGTGTCTGGGTGACCGACTCTTGTACCGAGCACACCCCATGCAGCGAGGCGACGACGTCGCCGACCTCCAGACCAGGCTGTGCTCGCTGGGCTTCGACACAGGCCGAGTCGATGGCATCTTCGGGGATCAGACCTCTCATGCCCTCGCCGAGTTCCAGCGCAACGTCCAGCTCCCGGTCGACGCCATGGCTGGCCTGGCCACCGTCAGCGAGCTGGTTCGCGTCTCGAGCCGGCATCAGACCCTCGAGTTGGTCTCGATGGTTCGCGAGCGAGAGCGCCTCCGCTCCGCCGAGCCGACCCTCCGGGGTCGCCACGTGGGCATCGGCGAGGTCGATGCCCTGAGCACGGTGACGGCGACCCTCAGCCGACGCCTCGGAGCCCAAGGGGCACGAGTCACCCTCATCCACGACCAGGGTGAGTCGGCTCAAGCCCAGGCAGCCAACGACGCCGGCGTCGACGTCTACCTGGGCCTTCGCCTCGCCGCTGAGCCCGGTGCGTGGAGCTGCGCTTGGTACAAGGGCTACTCCTACGAGTCCACCGCGGGTCGAGACCTAGCGCTGTGCATCGCTCAGGGCGTGACGGAGCACTTTGACACCTCGATGGCCGCGGTGGGCATGAGCCTCGTCGTCCTCCGCGAGACCCGCATGCCGGCAGTGCTGGTCGAGGGTGGACCGGCAGCGGTCGTCGTCGAACGAGCCGGCGCACTGGTCGAGCTGCTCCTGGACGCGCTCATCCGGTGGGCGACGCCACTTGAGTCGACGCTCGATGACCGGGTGCAAGGCTGAGGTTCTTCTAGAACACTTTTACAATCAGCGACTGGTCGGTGGCTGATGCCCGAGGACAGTCCCTTCTCGATGCTCTCTGCGCCATGCGTCCGACGCTCCCCCGACTGCGTGATCTGCGTGACAGCCAAGCAAGCCCCACGCGACCATTTGGTGGCAATCCACAACCTAAGCCACAGGTGTGGAAAGATGTCCAGAAGCCCTTGAGAGAAGCTCCAGACGGGCAGCAGACCCTGTTTCTAAGCCTCTGTGGTCCGTTGATTCCCCAACATCAACCGGTAGATCCTCTCAAGGTCCTCGAGGTCGCCGAAGTCGACAGAGACTCGGCCTCGACGTCCGAGGACCTCCACCTTCACCCGTGTCTCAAGGTAGGTCGAGAGCAGCTCTTCAAGCTCGAGCACCCCCGGGGCGGGCAGCGGCTTCGGCGCCGTCCGGCGTGGCTCGGTCGCCTTGCCGTCGGGGATAGGTTCGATCGCGGCGGGAGCCTCCTGCTCGCTCGGTGCCGGTGCCCCCCCAAAGCGGACGAGCTCTTCTGCGGCTCGAACCGAGAGCCCATCAGCAACGATCCGCTCGCACAGCTCTTCTTGGAGCGCCCGATCGGGGGTGCCCAGCAGGGCTCGACCGTGGCCAGCTGAGATGCTGCCCTCACGAAGCGAGCTCTGGACCCCGCGAGGCAGCTGCAGCAGGCGCAGGGTGTTGGTCACTGCAGCCCGGCTCTTGCCCACCCGGGTCGCCGCCTCGTCATGAGTGAGGCCGAACTCATCGATGAGCCGCTGATAGGCCTCGGCTTCTTCGATCGAGTTGAGGTCAGAGCGCTGGAGGTTCTCCACCAGGGCCTGCTCGAGGCTCCCCTGGTCCGTCACCTCTCCTCGGACCAGCACCGGGATGGTCACGAGCCCGGCCCGCTTGGCGGCTCGGAAGCGCCTCTCCCCCGCAATCAGCTCAAAGGTGTCATCGGCTCCATCGAGGGGGCGGACCAAGATCGGCTGCAAGACACCGAGCTCACGGATCGACGCTGTGAGCGAGGAGAGCTGCTCGTCATCGAACTCCTGGCGGGGCTGGAACCTGTTGGCGGTGATCGCCGTGAGCGGCACCTCTCTGAGGATCTCACCGTCTTCCGTGCTGGTGGTGGTCTCGGTGGGGATCAGGGCCCCCAGGCCCTTACCCAGACCGCTTCGGCGCGCCATTCGCTACCTCCTTAGCCAGGTCTCGATAGGCTTTCGCCCCTCGTGACTGAGGGTCGAAGACCGTGATCGGTTGTCCGAACGAGGGGGCCTCGGAGAGCCGCACCGTCCTCGGGATGATCGTGTCGCAGACCTCATCGGGGAAGTGCGAGCGCACGTCGTTGGCTACGTCAGAGGACAGGTTGGTCCTCGAGTCATACATCGTCAGCACGATGGTGGACATCTCGAGGTCCTCATTCAGGTTCGAGCCCACCAGCTGGAGCGTCGAGCGCAGCTGGGTGAGACCCTCCAGGGCGTAGTACTCGCACTGGATGGGCACCAGGACCTCTTTGGCCGCCGTGAGGGCGTTGATGGTGATCAAGCCCAACGAGGGTGGGCAGTCGATCATGATGAAGTCGAAGTCGTCGAGGATCGGCTCGATGGCCCGCTTGAGCCGCGCCTCTCGGCTGAACGCCGAGACCAGCTCGATGTCGACACCGGAGAGATCCAAGGTGGCGGGAGCGACGAAGAGGTTCTTGACGCTCGTCGACTCGACGCAGTCTTCTAGGGGATGCTCCCTCATGATCACGTCGTACATCGAGTTCTCGAAGTTGCGCCGTTCGATCCCAAGACCTGTCGTGGCGTTGCCCTGAGGATCCAGGTCGATCACCAGCACCCGGTACCCGAGCTCGGCGAGCGCCGCGCCCAGGTTGACGGTGGTGGTGGTCTTGCCGACGCCGCCCTTCTGGTTGGCGATCGCGATCACTCGGGGGAGTGTTCGCACCCGCTTGCCGCTCTCACCGTCGGCCACGGGGCCGGGGGCCTCATCGACCGGGCTGGTGGCCTCTTCGCCTGGGCCAGGTGCCTGCGAGGGCGCTGCAGCCTCCATCAAGGCGTCGACGGCGTTCATGGCCTCCGTCGCCTCGGCCGCGAGATTGGGAGTGTAGGTGCGCCGCGCCTCGTGCTCGACCGACTCGTCGATGCTCGCGGTTGGGTCCGAGGTTTGCTCCACTTGGTCCGCGTCGAACGGTGCGGCGCTGGCCGGTTCCTCGAGGATCGGTGGGGGAGTGACCGCCTGAGAGGCAGCGCCCTGATCCCCAGAGGGCTCCTCCACCGTCGCTTCGGAGACCTCTTCGGGTTCGCTCGCCACCTCGGGCCCCTCGGGAGCGGCATCCGGCTCCTGGCTCGGCGGCGAGCTGGCTGGCTGATCCGTGGAGGGCTGCAAGCTCTCCACCACGGGCCGGGCGATGGGAGGCGTGGCCTCGTCGGGGACCTTCTCTTGCCCTCTGTTCTTCCTCCAGATCGGCATCAGGCGGACTGGAGGAGGATTCGGAGCACGATTGCTATCTTCGCTGGTTGAGACCTTCGAGTCAAGCACGACTGGGGGTGTTTCACGTGAAACATTGAGAGGGCTCCCCCAACACCGCCAGTCCCCGCTCTTGGATGTTTCACGTGAAACATCGACCCCCGAGACTCCTCGGAGACGAGACCAGGGCGAACAACTCCAGTCGAGGAGCCCTTCCCTCAGAAGAGGGGTTTCTTGGTGGGCACGCCGACCCTCCTTGCCAGCCGGTCCTGGCACAGCTCCACCTGCGACAGGACGGCAAAGCGAGAGCCTGTCACCACCTCGTGCACTGGTCCCAGTCCAGTGAGCTGCGTTCCAGCCTCGGGCCAGCGATCGGAGATCAACCCCTCCGGGGGCTCCGAGACGACGAGGTGGCCGCCGGGCATCAAGAACGGCGAGGCGCACTCAGCGACGACCGCCGGAGGCCCGAAGGAACGCGACACCACGAGATCGAAGTGCGCCCGGAGAGCGGGGTCGTGGCCCAGCTCCTCTGCTCGTCCGCACAGCACCTCAACTCGATCCTCGACGCCCAGCTCGGTCACGGCCTCCAAGAGGAAGCCTGTTCGACGCTGCGAGCTGTCGAGCAGCACGATCTTGGCGGTCGGGAGCTTCTCTAAGAGCACGAGGCCGGGGAGCCCACCACCCGAGCCGAGATCGAGGAGGTGGGCCGGACGGTCGAGTCCGGACGCGACGATCGCCCGCCAGAAGTCGAGCGCATGCTCAACCTGGCGGGCGATCGCTTGCGGTCCTAGAAATCCGAACCCACGGCTTCGCTCGAGGAGCGCTGCTACCTCATCGGAGATCGCAGCGTCCGGCACGTCGCTCAACTGCCGGGTGCGATCACCACGTAGCGATGGGGCTCTTCACCCTCGGAGCGGGTCACAACACCTTCGATGGCGTTGGTCGCATCGTGGACGACCTTTCGGTCGGCCGGCGACATGGGCTCGAGCGCTCGCTCTTCTTGAGCGTCGATCACCTCTTGGGCGACCTCTCCCGTGAAGCGCGTGAGGGCAGCCGAGCGACGCTCACGATAGCGAGCGATGTCGACCAAGATCCGATCGGTCTTCGTCGGGAACCGGCCTTGGACGACCGTGCGCGTGAGATCTTGCACAGCGGCCAGCGTGGTGCCTTTCGGTCCTACCAGCATGCCCAGACCGTCGCCGTCGACGGCCAGCTCGACCGTGTCCTCGTCGATGGGACGGATTGCCACCGTTGCCTCAAGGCCCATGGTTGAGACCAAGCCCTCGAGGAACTCCTTTGCCACATCGGCCTGCTCTTCGAGCGTGACGCCCTCAGCCATGGTCTCCTCCTTTGCTGCATCGGGCGTCTTCGAGCCCTCCGCCTTTGATCCACCTGTCGGTCGGTCCGACTTCGGCTTCTCGCCACTTCGACGACGGCCACCTTGACCGCCGCTCTTCGACGACGCACCCTCATCACGAGGACGTCGCTCACCACCTTGACCTCCGCGACCCGACCGGGATCGAGATCGTCCGCCACGGGCTCGCTTCGGGCGTGGTTCGACGGGTCGCACGCGCGCTCGGACGCGGGCCTCGACCTTGACTCGCCCGAAGAGCCCTGTCTTGGGCTCATCAACCACTTGGACCTCGGCATCGAACTCTGCGACACCGAGCTGCTCGAGGGCACGCTCGGTGGCCGCAGCCACTGTGGTCCCTGTCACCTCAACCCACTCCACGGCTCAGCGACTCCTTCTCTTCTTCTTCTTCTTCGATCGAGTGCTCTGGTTCAACGCCGGCGGGGTCGTCGCCTTGGCGGCTTGCGCCCTCGGCGGAGCCTGCGGCTCGGACGGAGCTTGCTCTTCGAGCGCGGGCTTCTCCTGGGCTCGCGCCTCGATCACCTTCTCCTTCGCGGCACCCTTGTGCACGAGCCCCGTCCTGAACATGATGTCTTGCGTCGCGATACGAATGATAGTCGAGACAATCATGTAAATGAGGACCGCTGCAGGTATGTACAAATAGATGAATATGAAGATCAGCGGCATGAACTTCTGGATCATCTGCATCTGAGGATTCGCCTGCGCAGCAGTGTTCCTCTTGTTCATTTGCGACATTTGGACGTACTGCAAAACCGCGGCAAAAGCCACCAGAGCGTAGAAGGGGAGTGCCGCTAAAAACGAACTGTGGTGGGAGAATGGCTTGAGTGCGAGGTTGATCCCAAACGATTCCATTTTGCCGTTAGAAGCAATGAGATTGCAGTACATCTTCGAGGTATTCGGGATGTATCGGGGTGCGATGTGTGTCGTCGCGAAGTTCAAGTGACAGGCAGCGGGAACAGCGATCTTCGTGGTTGATACGTTGGTTAGACCACGGATGATGTCGTAGAGGATGAACAGGAACGGCATCTGCAAGAACATCGGCAGACAGCCGCCGGCAGGGTTGACGCCCTCAGCCTTGTAGAGCGCCATCATCTCTTCGTTCAGCTGCGCTCGGTTCTGCGCGCCCTTGTACTTCTGCTGGAGCTTCTTGATCTCTGGCTGGATCCGCTGCATGGCCATCATCGAGCGCGTGCTCTTGATGGTCAGAGGGGTGAGCGCACCCATGATCAGGATCGTCAAGATCGCGATGGCGATGGCGTAGTTCGGGATGATCGCGTAGATGAACGCCAGGATGTTGGCGAAGATCTTGAAGATCGGCTGGAAGATCTGACCGATCGAGTGCGTGATCGAGTTGGCGAGGATGACGTGGCTCATCAGCGCTTCGCTCCTGCGCTCAGCGGCACGAGGTCGATCCCGTGGCTACCAAGCGGGTTGCAGCGCAGCACCCGCCAGAGGGCAAGACGTCCACCCCGCCAGAACCCGTGCGTCCGCAGTGCCTCTTCGGCGTACGACGAGCAGCTGGGCACAAAGCGACACGGGGAGATCGAGCCACGGCGAAGGTGCTGGTAGCCATGGACAAGGCTGAGCGCGACCCGTGTGCCGGGACCAACCTGCCTCGCTTCACTGTCCATCGCTTCGCTCCTTGCTCTTCTTCGTCGCCCGCTCCACCGCTGCTCGAAGGTGTGTGGAGATCTCATAAAAGTCCAGGTCAGCGGCCTCTGGATCCGTCCGGATCAGGTACGCACCCCGAGGCAGGACCTCGCTCATCGAGCTGGCCGCCTCTCGAAGCCGCCGTCTGATCTGGTTGCGCTTGACCGCACCGCCGCACCGTTTGGAGACCGCGTAGGCCACCTGCGGTCGACCGTCCAGAGAGGGGAGGGGGCTGAAGAGCGCCACGATGGGCCCGCTTCTGCCTCGACCTTCTGGTCGCCGGAGCACGCCAAAGGTGCTCCGCGAGACGACCCGCGCGACGGGGCGCTGGCCCACCGGCTCAGACGGTCAGGCTGTGACGACCCTTGTCGCGACGAGCCTTCAAGACCGATCGGCCAGCTCTGGTCGACATGCGAGCCCGAAAACCGTGGGTCTTTGCCCGCTTTCGGGTGTTGGGCTGATACGTGCGCTTCACTTGGATTGTGCCTTCCGTTCTTGCGCCACCAGAGGCGGTGCGCTCGGCTGAAGTGCGGCCAGCGCGCCAGGGGCGACCTCGAAGGCAACATGCTAGGCGAAAACCAGGCTTCGTCACTAGTCGGAGGTCCATGGATCGACTAACGTCTGCCGCCCACCGGTGTGAGGCGCTTGTCCACAAGGACCCCATGGCGCGCTCCACACCTGTGGATTACCTTGTGGAGAACATCGACCGGCACTGGAGGGGGCTGTGGAGGAGATCGACGAGATCTGGGGCCGATGCCTCCTTGCGCTCCGGGAATCCGTGTCCGATGCCGTCTGGCAGATGTGGCTGTCCAAGGTCACGGCTGTGGAAATCTCTGAGGACAACTTGGTGCTCGGTGTGCCCAACAGCGTGGTGCGTGCACGCATCAACGACCGCTTCTTGGGCCTCATCCGCGACGCCGTCGCCGCCGAGGCCGGTCACCCCCTCGACGTGAGCCTCGTCATCATCGATGACCATGACCTGGATCTCGACCTGCTCGATCCCGAGCTCAGCGAGCTGCCTCTGGCCGCCGCCGCCCCGGCGACAGCGTCCGAGGTGTCACAGCCTGGGACCTCACGCGCGTCAGGCACCGTCCGCTTGGATCCGAAGTTCACCTTCGACTCCTTCGTCGCCGCTCCGTCGAACCGCCTCGCCCTTGCCGCCGCGCAGACGGTGGCCGAGACCCCTGGTCGGGCCTACAACCCCCTGTTCATCTATGGCGCCTCAGGTCTCGGCAAGACCCACCTGTTGCACGCCATCGGCAACTGGGTCGTCCAGAACTACCCGCGCCATCGGGTGCTCTACGTGACCACCGAGACGTTCTTGAACGACTTCGTCGACGCCATGCGATCGAAGACGACCATTGCGTTCAAGCGCCACTACCGCGAGTGCGACGTGCTCCTCATCGACGACGTCCAGTTCATGCAGAACAAAGAAGGGCTCCAAGAGGAGCTCTTCCACACGTACAACACCCTCCACGGTGAGGGCAAGCAGATCGTGCTGACCTCCGATCGACCACCCAAATCCATCGAGACCTTGGAAGATCGGCTTCGAAGCCGGCTGCTCTCGGGCCTCATGGCCGAGATCGACCCTCCTGACCTCGAGACTCGGCTGGCCATCTTGCGGACCAAGGCCTCGAACGAGAACGTCGAGCTCCCTGACGACGTCGGTGAGTTCATCGCCACCAACGTGAAGGACAACATCCGTGAGCTGGAAGGTGCTCTGACCAGGGTTTCAGCCTTCGCGTCGCTGAGCCAGGAGCCGATCTCGCTCGATCTCGCTCAGCTGGTCCTCTCTGACCTCGGCGCCGAGACGAAGGTGATCACGCCCGACATGATCTTGTCCGCGGTCAGCGAGCACTACGGCCTGAGCATCGACGACCTGGTGGGGCCTCGGCGCGCCCGACCCCTGGTGACCGCCCGCCACGTGGCGATCTATCTGACCCGGAACCTGACGGACTACTCCTATCCGATGATCGGCAAGGTCTTCGGGGGGCGAGACCACTCGACCTGCATCAGCGCGGTTGAGAAGATCGAGGGTCAGATGAAGCTCCGCCGGCAGCTCTACGAGCAAGTCACCGCACTCATCCTCGAGATCAAGGACAAGAAGTGAAACCTGTGGAGAACCTTGGTGTGGTGACCACTTGTGGTGCTGCAACCTGGGGGGTGGGAGCTCACCTCTCCACAGCACGCGACGCAGCTTCGTCGAACCAGCGTGATTCCTCCACAGCGACCGTATTCCCTGGTGAGGGAGATTCACTCGCTGACCAGGGACGATCGTTGCTTGTCCCCAATCCCCAGCCCCTATTACTGCTGTCCTTTGCTAAGAAGATCCCCCAATGTGGTGACGCCAGCCACAGAAAGGAACCGAGCTGATGAAGTTCCGCTCTGAGAGAGACTCCCTGGTTGAGGCACTCGGCACAGCGAGCAGAGCAGTCGCCACCCGGCTCACCATGCCGGTGCTCTCTGGTCTGCTCGTCGAGGTCGAAGGCAACCAGCTCACGGTGACCGGAACCGACGGTGATCTGTCGATTCGCGTCGGCCTTGAGGTCATCGGCGTCGATGACGGCACCGCGGTGCTCCCTGCTCGGCTGGCCACCGACATCGCGCGCTCGCTCGAGCCAGGAGCCGTCACGATCGAGGCCGCCGACGAGCAGGTGGAGATCGGTGCCGCACGCTCCCAGTTCACCCTCCGCTCGTACCCTGTCGTTGAGTTCCCCAACGTCTCGATCTCCACGAACGCCACGGCCCACGTCCCGGCGTCCGCCCTGGCGGAAGGCCTCCGCCAGGTGGTGCGAGCCTCCTCGAACGATGACGCTCGGCCTCTCCTGACGGGCGTGCTGCTGACCACCGCCTCAGGTATGGCACGACTGGTGGCCACCGACTCGTATCGCCTCGCCTTGCGAGACCTTGATGGCACCGACCAGATCGCAGGCGATGAAGACCTCTTGGTGCCCGCTCGAGCTCTCACCGAGCTCCAGCGATTGATCAACACCGATGACGAGACCATGGTGGCGGTCACCACCTCGCCCTCAGAGATCACCTTTGAGATCGGCCAGGTCTCCATCTCAACCCGGTTGATCTCCGGTACCTATCCGGACTACCGCCAGCTGATCCCAGAGAGCTATCCAAACTCGCTCCACCTCGGGAAAGAGTCACTGCTTGCGGCGCTGCGCCGAGTGCGTCTGCTGGTCAAGGACAACACCACACCGGTTCGCCTCTCGATGCGAGGCGGTGGCGTCGATCTCAAGGTCGTCTCCCAAGAGGTGGGCGAGGGAGCCGAGAGCGTCGATGGCGACTTCACCGGCGAAGACCTCGTGATCGCTTTCAACCCGGCTTATCTGATCGAGGGCATCGAGGCCGTGGCTGGCGATGAGGTCATCATCGAGACCTCCGATGCCACCAGGCCGGCCACCGTCCGCAGCGGCGAAGCAGACAGCTATCGCTATCTGCTCATGCCTGTGCGGGTCACCTGAGCGATTCGATCTCGTGGGGCTGACGCACCTCGAGCTGACCGACCTCCGGGTCTTCACCACCACCACCTTCGAGCCTGATCCCGACGGCACGACGGTGCTGGTCGGCCCCAACGGCACCGGCAAGACCTCGCTGCTCGAGGCGGTGGGCTACCTCGGACTCGGGCGCTCGCTTCGTGGCAGCCCTCGCGACGCGATGATCCGCAACGGAGCGGAGCGGGCCATCATCCGCGCCGAGCTGGTCTTCGATGGCCACGAGCTCTTGGTGGAGGCGGAGCTCAATCGGGTGGGTCGCTCGCGCACCCAGGTGAACCGCCAACCCGTGCGCTCACGCCGAGACCTGGCTGAGGCGGTGCCCGTGACCACGTTCTGTCCTGACGATCTCGTCGTGGTCCAAGGTGGCCCAGCGGGTCGCCGAGAGCTCCTCGACGATGCCCTGGTGCTCCTCGACGCTCGGGCAGGGGCCCTGATCGAGGAGGTCGACAAGAGCCTGCGGCAGCGAAACGCCCTGCTCAGACAGGCTGGCGGGCGTCAGAGTGCGGAGATCGACGCCACCTTGGATGTCTGGGACGACCGGCTTGGTCGGGCTGGAGACCAGCTGGTGGGTCTGCGACGAGATCTCCTCGAGCAGCTCAACGGACCTATCGACGAGGCCTATCAGACCTTGGCCGGGACTCGAGGCTCTCGCGTCATCGCCGCCCTCTACGAGGGCACCGGGCGCGACCAGCTCCACGAGCTCCTGGCCAGCTCGCGGCGCGACGACCTGCGGCGAGGGGTGACGACCGTGGGCCCCCACCGAGATGACGTGGTGCTCACCTTGAACGACCGAGACGCCCGCACCCAGGCCTCCCAGGGCGAGCAGCGGACCCTGGCGCTCGCCCTTCGCCTGGCGGTGCACCTGGCCGCTCGTGAGCACCTAGGGGCCGCACCACTGCTCCTGCTCGACGACGTCTTCAGCGAGCTCGACCCTGACCGGGCTCGACGACTGGTCAACGAGCTGCCTCCTGGCCAGACCCTCGTGACCACGGCGTCCCCGCTGCCCGAAGGTGTGCGCCCGGCCAGGATCGTCGACGTGGCCGGGCTGGTGACGGCGCGTGGCTAGGCGGCGCCACGACGACGAGGGACCCATCCCGATCGCCGACTCCCTGGCCAAGGTGGCGGGTCGCCTGACCAAGGCCGATCTCTTGGGGTTAGGGGCGATCCTCGAGGGGTGGGAGGACGTGGTCGGAGCCCAGATCGCTCGCCACGCGACCCCCATCCGGCTGGTCGACGGGGTCCTGACGGTGGCGGTTGACGAGCCGGGCTGGGCGTCGCAGCTGCGACTGGCGGCGGGCAAGCTGAAGGCACCGCTGGGCGCGCTCGGGAGCTGTCGGATCGATCGTGTTGAGGTGGTCGTCCGGGCCTCGTAGGTGGCAGGCCGAGACCCTTGGGTGCGGTAGGATCTTGGAGTTCAGACGCCCCTTCAGCGGGGCAGTTCGCGCCCGGATTTCCAGAGGGCGTCGAGCGGAGGGGAGCCGTGTGGCAAAGGCCGAGGTGAAGGAGTCGAGCTCGTACAACGCGAGCGATATCACGGTCCTTGAGGGCCTTGATCCGGTGCGCAAGCGACCGGGGATGTACATCGGCTCCACTGGTCCCACCGGCCTCCACCACCTCATCTGGGAGATCGTCGACAACGGTGTCGACGAGGCCATGGCGGGCCACTGCACCAGGATCGACGTCACCCTCCTCGCCGACGGCGGGGTGCGCGTGGCAGATGACGGGCGAGGCATCCCCGTCGACCCTCACCCCCAGTACAAGGACAAGTCTGCGGCCGAGGTCGTCTACACCGTGCTCCACGCCGGCGGGAAGTTCGGCGGGAGCGGCTACAAGGTCTCGGGCGGCCTCCATGGCGTCGGCGCGTCGGTGGTCAACGCCCTGAGCACCCACCTGGTGCTCGAGGTCGACCGCAACGGTGACCATCATCAGATGGAGTTCAAGGACGGAGGCAAGCCTCAGGGCAAGCTGCTCGTCACCGGGCCAGCTCCGAGGGGGCGCACCGGCACGACGGTGACCTTCTGGCCCGACGGCTCGATCTTCGAAGACACCGAGTACCGAGCCCAGACGGTGCTCGAGCGCCTGCAGATCATGGCCTTCTTAAACAAGGGCCTTGAGATCCGCTTCACCGACGAGCGCCCAGGGCGTCAGCAGAACCAGACCTACAAGTACAACGGCGGCATCGTCGACTACGTCAAGCATCTCAACGCCGCCAAGGAGTCGCTGTTCAAGAAGGTCGTCTCCTACGAGCAGATCGAAGAGACGATGGAGGTCGAGGTCGCCCTCCAGTGGAACACCAGCTACAACGACTCGATCTACTCGTTCGCCAACGGCATCTCGACGACCGAGGGGGGCATGCACGAAGAGGGCTTCCGCACCGCGCTGACCACGGTCGTCAACCGACATGCCCGAGCCAAGAACGCGCTCAAGGAGAAGGACGAGAACCTTGATGCGGCCGACATCCGAGAGGGGCTGACGGCCATCATCTCGGTGCGCTTGGCGGAGCCGCAGTTCGAGGGCCAGACCAAGGCCAAGCTCGGCAACGTGCCCATGAAGTCACTGGTCCAGCGGGCGACGAACGCCAAGCTGGCTGAGTGGTTCGAAGAGAACCCCCGCGAGGCCAACCAGGTCGTGCAGAAGGCCCTCTTGGCCCAGCGCGCCCGCCTGGCCGCTCGCTCGGCCCGTGACCTCACCCGCCGCAAGTCAGCTCTCGACGGCGCGGGCCTCCCGGGCAAGCTGGTGGACTGCTCGTCGCGCGACCCGCGCGAGTCAGAGCTGTTCATCGTGGAGGGGAACTCAGCTGGCGGCTCAGCCAAGGACGCCCGGAACCCCAAGGTCCAGGCGATCCTGCCCATCCGAGGCAAGATCCTGAACGTCGAGCGGGCCCGCATCGACAAGATGCTGAAGAACGCCGAGATCCAAGCGCTCATCGCGGCCATCGGCGCCGGCTTGGCTGAGGACTTCGACGTGACCAAGATCAGGTACCACAAGATCATCCTGCTGGCCGATGCCGACGTCGACGGCAGCCACATCCGGACCCTGCTGCTGACCTTCTTCTTCCGCCAGATGCGCCCGATGGTCGAGGCGGGCCACGTCTACGTCGCGCAACCCCCGCTGTTCTCGACGCTGGTCGGCAAGGAGAAGATCTACCTGAAGGATGACGCGGCCAAGGAGGCGTTCTTGGCCGAGCACCCTGATCACAAGCATGATTTCCAGCGCTTGAAGGGCCTCGGAGAGATGGACTTCGACGAGCTGCGCGACACGACCATGGACGCCACCAAGCGCTCGCTGCTGCAGATCAGCGTCGAGCAGGCAGCGCTGGCCGATGAGGTCTGCAGCGTGCTGATGGGTGAAGACGTCGAGCTCCGACGCCACTTCATCCAGACCAACGCGAAGGACGTTCGCTTCCTCGACATCTGAGGGGCGCGAGAGACGAGAGCATGGCGGACAACAACGACACACCTCAGAACGGCGCCTCGGGCGAGACCGAAGACGTCGTCGGCTACATCGAGCCGATCGAGATCCAAGAGGAGATGGAGCGATCCTTCCTCGAGTACTCGATGTCGGTCATCGTCAGCCGAGCGCTGCCCGACGTGCGAGACGGCCTCAAGCCGGTGCACCGGCGGATCCTCTACTCGATGTTCGACCAGGGTCTCCGCCCCGATCGTCCGCACACGAAGTGCGCGAGCGTCGTCGGCCAGGTCATGGGGGTCTACCACCCGCACGGCGACTCCGCGATCTACGACGCCTTGGTCCGCATGGTCCAGGACTTCTCGATGCGCCACCCGCTCATCGATGGGCACGGCAACTTCGGTGGCACCGGCCCCGACGAGGGCGCGGCGGCGATGCGCTACACCGAGTCGCGCCTCGCCCCGCTGGCCCTCGAGCTCATGGCCGGCATCGACGAGGAGACCGTCGACTTCACGCCGAACTACGACAACACCTCAGAAGAGCCGACGGTCCTGCCCGCGCGCTTCCCCAACCTGCTGGTCAACGGCTCACAGGGGATCGCCGTCGGGATGGCGACCAACATCCCTCCCCACAACCTGGGCGAGGTGATCGACGCCACGCTGCACCTCTTGGAGCACCCCGAGGCCACGCCCGATGACCTGATGGCCTTCGTGAAGGGGCCTGACTTCCCGACAGGCGCGCAGATCCTCGGGCGCCAGGGGCTCATGGACGCCATCCGCACGGGACGAGGCTCGATCAAGATGCGGGCGGTCGCCGAGATCGAGGAGAACAAGAACGACACGCGCATCGTGGTCACCGAGTTCCCCTTCCAGGTGTCGGTTGAGACGATCGAGGAGAAGATCCACGACCTGGTCAAGGCCGGGGAGCTCGACGGCATCGCCGAGCTGCAGAACGACTCGGCCGGCCGCAAGCCTCGCCTCGTCATCCGCCTCAAGCGCGACGCCAACGCCAACGTGGTGCTCAACAAGCTCTACAAGCAGACGTCGCTGCAGACCTCCTTCGGTGTCAACACCCTCGCCCTCGTCGACGGGGTGCCTCGCACGCTGAACCTCGCCCAGGTCCTCACCCACTACATCGCCCACCAGGTCGAGGTCGTCACTCGTCGCACCCAGTTCCGCCTCAACAAGGCGCTGCGCCGTGCGCACATCGTCGAAGGCTTGCTGCGCGCCATCGACATGCTCGATGCGGTCATCGCCGCGATCCGCAACTCCGACGACCGACCCGCTGCGCAAGCGGCGCTGATCGTCGCTCCCTTCGAGTTCTCCGAGGAGCAGGCCAAGCACATCTTGGACATGACCCTCGGTCGCCTCACCCGGCTCGGGCGCTCCGATCTCGAAGAGGAGATGGCCAAGCTGCGCGAGGAGATCGCCGGCTACGAGCTCATCTTGGGCGACGAGGTCGTGCTGCGCGGCGTGATCCGTGACGAGATGACCGACATCCGCGATCGCTTCGCCAACCCCCGCCGCACGGAGATCACCCACGATCCAGGTGAGATGGGCGTTGAGGACCTGATCGATGATGAAGAGCTCGTGGTCACCATGACCCAGGCGGGCTACATCAAGTCGGTCAACGCCGCAGCGTTCAGAACCCAGGGCCGCGGTGGCCGTGGCGTCCAGGGTGCCAAGCTCAAAGAGGAGGACCTGATCACCCAGGTCATCCACTCGTCAAGCCACTCGCACCTCTTGCTGTTCTCGAACCTGGGCAAGGTCTATCGCCTCCGAGGACACGAGGTCCCCATGAAGGAGCGCACGGCTCGGGGCACCGCGGTGGTCAACCTGCTGAACCTGGCGCCTCAAGAGCGCATCGAGGCGATCGTGTCCACCCGCGACTTCCCGGAGGCGTCGAGCCTGGTGTTCGTCACCCGGATGGGCCAGGTCAAGAAGACGGCGTTCTCCGAGTACGACAAGTCACGCCGCGAGGGCTTCATCGCCATCAACCTGCGCGAGGGCGATGAGCTGGTCCGTGTGGTCGAGACCGAAGCGGGCGATGACTGCCTGGTGGTCACCGAGAAGGGGATGACCATCCGCTTCGCCGCCTCGGACGTGCGAGAGATGGGTCGTGCCGCCGCCGGGGTGCGCGGCATCAAGCTCAAGGCTGAGGACCGGGTGGTGAGCCTCGACGTGGCCAGCGATGAGGCGGACATCTTGATCGTGACCGACGCCGGCTACGGCAAGCGAACGAAGCTCGAGCGCTTCCATCGCCAGGCCCGCGGTGGCCAAGGGGTCCGCGGCATCAAGCTCACCGCGGCGCGCGGTCGCGTGGTCGCCGCCTTCATCGTCAGCCTGGACGAGGAGATCTTGCTGGTCTCCTCCGGCGGCGTCATCATCCGCACGGCGGTGCGGGAGATCGCCTCGCAGAACCGTGATGCCACCGGGGTGCGCGTCATGAACCTCGATGACGGCCAGATGGTCGCCGCGGTGACCAGGGTGGCCGATGAGGTGCCCAGCGAAGCCTCCTAGCGGAGGGGTGGTCTCTCGGGTTGAGGACGTGGGGCTGGGGGAGCGGTTGATCGCCGGCGGGGGCTTCCTAGGCTTTCCTTCGAGGCTGGTGTGGCCCACGGGCGTGAGGAGGGACCATGGCTGTGCCAACGCAAGCGGAGATCGCAGGCTGGAGCGCCGACGAGCGTGCGGAGGTCGCACGGCACCTCGATGCTCTCTGGGACCACAGTGACCTCAACGTCGGGATGGTGCGCCGTCGGCGGATCATCCTGATCACCGTCACCATCGCTGGGGTCTGCCTCTTCCCGTGGATCGGCTACCTCGCCGTCTCGCTGCCCGATGCCTCTCGAGCCGAGGCGTGGAAGGCCGCCTGGGTCGGCTTCGACATCGGGCTGGCGCTCGTGCTCCTGTCCACCGCGTGGCTCGGCTACCACCGCCGCCTGCTCACCATGATCGGCCTCACCGTTGCCTCCACGCTGCTGCTCGTCGACGCGTGGTTCGACCTCACCTTGTCGTTCCACACCAGCGAGCAGGCCGGCTCCATCATCGACGCCTTCGTGGAGATCCCGTTCGCGCTCTTGTTGATGTTCACCTGCTATGCGGTGATGCGGCGCTCGTCGCTGGTCTTCTCTCGGATCAGGGGAGAGGACACCCTCGGGGTGTCCCTCTGGCACCAGAAGATGTTCGGCGCTGAGCCTGAGTCGCTCAGGCCCGAGGTCGCGACCGAGTCGGAGCGCTGAGCGCTCCCTCGTCCCAGGCGGATCCTCGTCTCCGCCCCAGGTTCCAGATGGTCCTGACGAGGTGCTGGCACCCCTTGCTCCCTGCACGCGACGCTCAGAAGACCCCGACGGCGCTCGCCGATCGAGGTCGGTGGCGTGGTGGACTGTGCCGAAGGATTGCTCAGAGTTCAGATCGCTGTTGCCCTGCGCTAACGAGCCGTTCAGGTCCGTCGACCACACTGGCAGCCGGCTGCACACGGGAAGGTTGGCTCAGCGACGTGGCAAGGACCAGGAGCACGGTCGCTCGCCGCGCACTCACCCTCTTCGTGCTTGGAGGCGCGCTGGCCTCCCTGGGCACCAGCGCCGCCCTGGCTGGGACCACCACGACCACCCGCCCCACGTCGAGCACCACTACCCCATCCACAACCCACGGCCACATCCGTCCTCCACCACTCCGTCTTCCACCACGACGACCGTGCCGAGCGCTCCCCAGGCTCCGGGAGCCTCCGCTACGACAGGACAGCCCGATGACGCTGAGCTGCAACGCGGCCAGAGCCCTCCTGGTCGTGACCGAGCAGGCCACCGTCACACTCGATCAGCTGGAGGCGACCTCCGAGCGGGCCCAAGCGAGCGCCTTCGGTGCCACGGTGGTCCTGGTCGAGCAGCAGCGCGCTCTGGCGTCGACGACCGCACGGGTGGCCGCGCTCAAGAGAACGGCGTCATCGATGTCCATCGACGTCTACATGGCGAGCGCGCCGGCCTCGTCGGTGGCGCAGACCTTCGCCACCTCCCAGGCAGACCGGGCGCGATCCCTGACCGAGGGCGTCTACGACCAGGTGGCGGCTGATCAGGTCACCGCAGCGATCACCCGGCTCGAGGGGCTGGAGCGAGCGCGACGTCACAGCGCCGAGCTGGCCGCGTCGAGCGCCACGAGAGCCAAGCAGGCGTCTGCGCAGGCCGCCAGAGCGCTGACCTCGGCCACGAGGACCCAAGCTCGTCTCCTCGCCATGCTGGCGTCGGTCTCGCCGGCCACGTTGGCTGCCTTGGCACAGCTGCAAGCCAACGGCGACGCCTCCATCGAGGCGCTGCTCCACGACGGCACGCTCCACCTGGCCAAGGGTGTGGCCCAGCCGCCTGGCGTCCTGCCGAGCGCGCTCGCTGCTCTCGAGTTCGCGGCGGCCCAGATCGGCAAGCCCTACGTCTGGGGCGGGACGGGTCCCCAGGGCTTCGACTGCTCCGGTCTCGTCCAGCAGGCCTGGGCGGCAGCCGGCGTCACCCTCCCTCGCGTGGCCGCCGATCAGTCGACGGCGACGGTGCCGATCTCGTTCGCCCAGCTTGAGCCCGGAGACCTCGTCTTCTTCGAGCAGCCGGTGGGCCACGTCGGGATCTACGTCGGCGGAGGCCAGATGATCGACGCGCCCTACACCGGTGCCTTCGTGAGGATCGACAGCATCTTCTGGTCGAAGCTCGAGGGCTTCGGGCGGGTGACCGCCACCTCGTAGCGAGGACCTCTCGACCCTGAGGGTGGCGCCGTTACGGCGAGAGGGTGACCTGCGCTGAGGAGACCTCTTGGTCGCCACGACGCTCGAGGCGCCGCCGGTTGAGTGCGTCCGCGCTCAGGCCCACCCCGATGCCGAGTGCGAGATCAAAGGGTGCACGGAGCCGAGGCACTGCGATGAAGGCGTAGCTGACCACGGCGAAGTAGGCGCCCTGGAGGAAGAAGAGCTGGGCGATCTCCTTGCGCCAGGCCACCGCGAGGCCCACCAGCCCGACGGCGAGCTCGAGGTAGAAGACGAACAAGGTGTCCTGGACGATGGTGATGTCTCGGCCATCGAGCCGTTCGGGCGCGATGTTCCGGCTCGGGGCGATCTCGAAGAAGGTCTTGATGTTGCCCTTCAAGACGTGCAGCGCATAGGCCGGATGGTGCTCGAGGGCGTGGATGCCCTGGGACTGGAGGAAGTTGCTCCACTCGAGCTCGTCGAGCTGGATGATCCGATCCTTGTCGTAGGCGCTGTTGAGCGAGGGATCGATGAACCCACCGGCATGCTGGGCGGTGGGTGAGTAGATGGCCGCCCAGTTGTAGCCGTTGGACGTCACCATGATGGGCTCGCCGAGCTGGACCCAGTTGCGGATGAGCCACGGTGAGACCAGCACCGCGGCGACCACGACCACCTTGAGCACCGGTCTCCACCCGGCGTGGACGAACAGCCAGATGGCGATCACCACCACGAGGGCCTGCGCGCTCGGGCGGGTGAGGATCAGGAGACCCAAGAGGCCGCCCGAGAGCCACCACCGCTTGGCGAGCAGCGTCCAGATGAGCCCGACGATCAAGAGCAGTGCCAGCGGCTCGTCGAGGACGTAGGTGTCGTTGGCGATGAGGTTCGGCATCACGGCGAGGGCGATCCCTGCGGCGGTGGCGGCGACGAAGCTCACGTGGCGGCGCACCAGGAGGAACGCCGAGCCGATCACGCCGAGCCCAAGGAGGAGGTTCAGCCCCCGAGCCAGTCCCGCAGAGGCTCCGAAGATCGAGAAGAAGGCGCTCAAGAACAGCGGATAGCCGGGAGGCCGGAACGCGGTCTCGTGGACGGCCAGGCCCGGGTACTGCATGGAGAACCCGTGGCCGCTGGCCAGGTTCTTCGCGATCTCGAAGTACTGCCCTGCGTCGCTGGTCAGCGGCAGCTTGCCTGTCCCGAAGATGAGATAGGCCAACCGAAGCATCAGGCCCAACCCCACGACAGCGACCAGGGCGACGACGTCTCGCCTCCCAAGTGGTGACCTCGGGGCCTCGGTGGAGGAGGCCTCGCTTGATGGTTGCTCGGGTGAGGGAGTCTCGTCATCGAGCTCTGGGGAGGGTCGCTCGATCAGCGCGTCTGACCCCGGGTGACCGTCGTCCACGAACGCAGCCTAGTGAGCGCCCGGCCGGGCCTTGAGGGTCCTTGGGGCCATGGCCACCACGGCGCGGCGAGCAGGGAGGCTCTGAGAGCTGAACCTGGCTTCGGGTCGCAGGGCAACGGGCGCGTCGAGACATGGCGCTCTGAGGTGCGGCGTGAGACGATCACCGGGTGAGCTTGTGGGCCTGGGTGGGCATCGTGGTCCTGGTGGTGCTCGTCGCCATCTTCATCTACGACCTGGTCCAGCGACGCCACGCGATCTTGAGGAACTTTCCGATCATCGGGCACCTCCGCTACCTGGTGGAGGCCTTCGGTCCAGAGCTTCGCCAGTACATCGTCGCCGACAACAACGCGGAGAAGCCCTTCAGCCGAGACGAGCGCCGCTGGGTCTACACCTCGGCGAAGCGAGTCGACACCTCCTTCGGGTTCGGGACCGACAATGACCTCGAGGGCTCGCCGAGCTACCTGATCATCAAGCAGGCCCCCTTCCCCGTCCACGAACCCGTGCCCGGCGAGGTCGGCTTCGACGAGCTCTCGATGGTGCCCGGCGCAAAGGTCATCGGTCGCCCACGAGGGCGTCGGGGAGCGTTTCGACCCCCGTCGATCGTGAACATCTCCTCGATGAGCTACGGAGCGCTGGGCTCCAGGGCCATCGAGGCGCTGAACCGCGGTGCTGCTCTCGCCGGCGCGCTCCAGGGCACCGGTGAGGGCGGCGTGTGCGGGGCCCACGGGCATGGCGGTGAGCTGGTGTGGCAGATCGGCACCGGCTACTTCGGGTGTCGTGACGCCAACGGGCCAGTTCGACCTCGCTCGCTTCGGCGACGTGATCGCCGCTCATCCTGAGATCCGCATGGTCGAGATCAAGCTGAGCCAAGGGGCGAAGCCAGGCCTGGGTGGCCACCTGCCGGCTCGCAAGGTGACCGAGGAGATCGCGGCGCTCCGTGGGATCCCGGTCGGCGCCGACTGCTGGAGCCCGACCAGGCACACGGCCTTCTCGAGCACCGATGAGATGCTGGACTTCGTCGAGCTCCTCGCCGAGACGAGCGGGCTGCCCGTCGGCATCAAGTCGGCGGTGGGTCAGGTCTCGTTCTTCGACGAGCTCGCGACGTTGATGGTGCCGCGGGCCAGAGGTGTCGACTTCGTCACCATCGACGGCGGGGAGGGCGGCACCGGAGCGGCGCCGCTGAGCTTCGCCGACCACGTCTCGTTCCCCTTCAAGGTCGGCTTCGCCAAGGTCTACGCCGCCTTTGCTGAGCGGGGCCTCGCTGCAGACGTGGCGTTCATCGGCTCGGGACGGCTCGGTCTGCCGGACACCGCCATCGTGGCGTTCGCTCTGGGCTGTGACTCGATCAACGTCGGTCGCGAGGCGATGATGGCGATCGGCTGCATCCAGGCTCAGCGATGCCACACAGGACGCTGCCCGACCGGCGTGGCGACCAACAACCCGTGGCGCCAGCGAGGTCTCGATCCGACGCTCAAGTCAGTGCGGGCGGCCGGCTACCTGGTCCAGCTTCGAAAAGAGCTGCTGCAGCTGAGCCGAGCCTGCGGGGTGATCCACCCGTCGCTGGTCACCCTCGACCATCTCGCCTTCTTGGACGACAACTTCGGCAGCAGAGAGGCTGGTGACGTCTTTGGTTACCAGCCCGGATGGGGTGTGCCCTCGAAGGAGGACCAAGCGGCCCTCAAGGCGCTGGTCGAGAGCGCCGGTCGCTGAGCGATCGAGCGGGTCTCCTCAGTAGCCGGCTTCGACCTGGATGCGACCGTCGTCCCTCGCCGCGCAGAGGGCCTCGTAGTCGAGGGCGTTCTGGTCGGCGTAGGCACTGGCGAAGCGGGCGATCGACTCGTCGAAGGTGGTCCCTGAGCCGAGGTACGACGCGATGGCGATCCGGTCGCCTGAGCGGGCGTGGGCTCGCGCCAGCGCCTGGCCGCAGACTCGGGCGTAGGTGGCCAGCCCCTGGGGCAGGGACCCCTCGATCTCGAAGGAGCCCTTCATGTCTCGCAGCTGGCGGATGTAGTAGTCACGCGGGACCCCGTCGAGGCCCTCGACGCGCTCCCAGCCCAAGAAGATGTCACTCGAGGCCTGCATGAGGTGCTGGCCGGCCACGACCCGCTGCGCGTGGTTGGCGTACTGGCTCCGACCGACGTAGGGCTCGAGGACCGAGGCGACCGCCTCCTTGGCCTGGAGGAACAGCGGGTCACCGTTGACGCCTGAGAGCAGCATGATCCACGCCCTCGTCCCTACGCTGCCGACGCCGACCACCTTGCGGGCCACCTCCTTGAGCTCGAAGGACTCGACGAGATGGCGTCGATCGCTCTGGAGGCTCTTGCGGTAGCGACGGACGAGGCCGTGGAACATCTCAGAGAGCGCCTTCGCCTCGATGTCGGGGAACAGCTCGCTGACGGGCACCACCAGAGGCGGATCGCTGATGATGCGACGCTCGCCGTCGACCACGGTCGTGAGCTTCTCGAGCGCTTGGAGCGAGTCACGGGTCTTGGCCTTGTCGATCAGCTTGGCTGTCTTGGTCGCCATCTGCTTGGCCACCTTGGTGCCCGAGGCCTTGGCGCTGCTCTGGAGGCCGGCCAGGAGCGCTTCGGCGTCGATGTGCGAGTACCACACGTCCATCGTCGAGCACTTGGCCAGCTCGCGCATGGCGTCTCGGTACCCTGCTGCCGACGCCAGGGCTGCAGCGTTGATCTCCGCCTCCTCGAACTCCTGGTCTCGACCGGCGATGACCACGCTGGCGGCCAAGCGCTTGAGGTCGAACTCCCAGGGCCCAGGCAGGGTCTCGTCGAAGTCGTTCACGTCGAAGACGAGCTTGCGCTCGGGCGACGCGAAGAGCCCGAAGTTGGCCAGGTGCGCATCACCGCAGGCCTGGACGGTGATGCCCGAGGTCGGCGTGGTCGAGAGGTCCGACGCCATCACCAGCGCTGCACCTCGGAAGAAGGTGAAGGGCGAGACCAGCATGCGGCCGTAGCGGATGGGGACGAGCTCAGGGACCCGAGCCGCCGCTTGGAGCTCTAAGAGGCCGACCGGGTCAGGGCGGTCTGCCGACGGGGTGAACTCGGCGTGCGAGGATCGAGGCGTCTCCTTGCGGGCCTGCTTGCCCCACGCAGCGCGCTCCTCGGGGCTCAGGTGCTCTTTGGCGGGGAACTCCTCGACCGGAGCGGCGGTCGGGATCGACGGTGGGTCTTCGGTGCTCGGGCGGGCCTCAGCGCTCGGCGGGTTCTCTGTGCTGGGTGAGACTTCAGCGCTCGGTCGGGATCTCCGGGCTCAAAGGGATCTCCGTGCTCGGAGGGACCTCGGTGCTCGGTGTGGTCTTACGGGTGCGTCGCATCACCACCATCATGCTCCGAAGTGACCAATCGTGCCCAAACGTGCCCGCCCGTGGCTGCTCATCTACGGTGCACGAAGTGCTGCACCACACGAGGAGCGGGAGATCGGTGAGGCTGCTTGGAGCGACGAGGGGACTCGAAGATGGCTAAGGGCTCGACGTCAAGCGGCTGGCTCGCTCTCGTCGCGCTCGGCACCGCGCAGTTCGTCATGGTGCTCGACCAATCGGTGATGAACGTCTCGATCAGTGCGCTGACGAAGGACTTCAACACCACCGTGACCACCATCCAGGGGGTCATCACCCTCTACTGCCTCGTCATGGCCATGTTCATCATGACGGGGGCGAAGATCGGGGACATGATCGGCCGCCGCAAGGCCTTCATCATCGGGTTGATCATCTACGCCTGCGGGCTCCGCGGTCACCGCCATCGCTCCCACGGTCGGGCGTGCTGGCGCTCGGCTGGTCGATCTTGGAGGGTCTCGGTGCCTCGCTGGTGCTCCCGGCTCTCGCTGCCTTGATCGCCGGGAACTTCGAAGGCCCTCGTCGCAAGGTCGCCTATGCGGTGATCGGCGGACTGGCCGGCGCGGGGATCGCCATCGGGCCGATCTTGGGCGGCTGGGCGACCACGGAGCTGACGTGGCGAGTGGTCTTCGTCGGCGAGGTGTTCTTGGTGCTCTTCATCTTGGCCATGACGCCCAAGGTCCTCGACGCGCCGCGCGAAGGCCCCTCGCCCAAGCTCGACTACGTCGGCTCCCTGCTCTCGGCCTCAGCGCTCGGCGTGCTCGTCTACGGCGTGCTGCAGTCGAGCAGCTGGGGTTGGCTCAAGCCGAAGAACGCGCCCTTCACCATCTTCGGCTTCTCGCCCACGCTCTTCGTCATCGCCTTCTCCGGCGTCCTCATCTGGAGCTTCGTGGCATGGCAGCGCCATCGAGAGACCACCGGGCACGACCCGCTCGTGCACCTGTCGCTGGTCAAGATCCCGCCGGTGCGCTCTGGTCTCATCGGCCTGTTCAGCCAGAACCTGATCCTGATGGGCATCTTCTTCGTCATCCCGCTCTACCTCCAGCTGGTGCTGGGTCTGAGCGCGCTGGAGACCGGCATCAAGATGCTGCCCGTCTCGATCACCATGCTGGCCACCTCTGCCGTCGGCTCTCGGCTGTCGAACCGCTTCTCCGTGCGAGGCATCGTGCGCACAGGGCTCCTGGTCACCATCGCCGGGGGGCTCATCTTGCTCAGCACCATCCGTCCGACGCTTGCCAACTTCGGGTTTGGCTTCGGCATGGCCGTGCTCGGCGTCGGGATGGGGCTCTTGGTCTCGCAGCTCGGCAACGTGGTGCAGTCCTCGGTCGAGAGCTCGGGCCGCAGCGAAGCCGGTGGGCTCCAGTACACCGGCCAGCAGCTGGGCTCCTCGCTCGGGGTGGCGCTGATCGGGGCCATCGTGCTCATGGGCTTGGCGGGCACCTTCATCTCGACGGTCGAGCACGACGCCTGCGCATCAGCGACGACGTGGCGGCTCAGGTGGGCGTGGCGGCGGGCAACAACGTCAACTTCGTCTCCTCTGACGAGATCGGCACGGCGGCGACCAAGGCCGGCCTCGATCAGGCGACGAGCGCGGCACTGGTCGAGGACTATGAGATCGCCCAGCTCCGCTCGCTCAAGGCCGGTCTCTTGGCGGCCTCGTTCCTGGCCCTGCTGTCGTTGGCCTTCACCAGAGAGCTGCCGCACGACGACCCTCGGGTCCGTCGACGCGAGGACGAGCCCGCCACTGCCTGAAGGCGCCGCTAGTTGATGATGGCGGCGAGGCTCTTGATGATGAGCCAGAAGCCGAGGACCAGCGAGACGATGATGATCACCTGATCGGTGTGCGTGTCGATCCAGGTTCGGGTGGCAGCGAGGAACGACTGGGTCTTCTCAGGCCGGAACCCGGCGTAGATCTCCATGATGAGGTACGTCAGGGTGCTGAGGATGCAGAAGCCGACGAGAAGCGCATAGGTCTCCGGTGACGAGAGCTTGGCTGCGGTGATCGTGGCCACGCCTGCGGCCACGAGGCCCCAGGGCTGGACGAGCGGTCCGAGCACCATGGCGTACCACGGCGACATGTTGTCGATGCCCGGTCTGCCACTTGGGGGTCTTCTTCGGCTTCTTGGGCCGTGAGCGCCTGCTGCCACTGGCGATAGGCCACGTAGACGAGGACGAGGCCGATGAGCAGCTTGACCGAGAGGATGGCGATCGAAGGCGCGGTCGAGGACTTCGGCGGGTTGTTGCCCGTGGCGAGCAAGGTCAGGCTGACCACGATGGCGAGCGAGACCAGCCAGCCGAAGATGAAGGCCGCACCCTTCTTCGTGCCGTTCTTGGACGCCAAGACCAAGATGAAGGCGGTCAGCGGGATGGGCTCGAGCGTGATGGCCAGCCCAATGAGGATCAGGTCGATGGTCATCTCGATCCTCTCCTTGCGTCGGCCACGTCGACGGGGGCAGAGCGGAGAGCTCCCCTCCTGGGCGTCACGCTCGTCGTGGTCCGCTCAGGCTACCTCGCGTGCCCGTGACCAGGAGGGTTGTCTGCATGGTGGAGCGAGTGTCGTGTGCTCAGCGCTCGTAGGTGGCAATCAGGAGGCCACGAGCGAGCGTGTTGAAGGCGAGGGTGAAGCCAACGAAGGCGGGCGACGCCGTCTCGTCGAGTCCGAGGCTCTCGAGGCCCACGGCGTGGACGGCGAAGACGTAGCGGTGCTCGCCGTGGCCTTCGGGAGGAGCCGCTCCCACGAAGGCCACGGTGCCCGTGTCGTTGCGTGCGTGGATCGCTCCGGCGGGCAGCCCCTCCTTTGAGCCGCTCCCCGCCCCTCTTGGCAGCGCGCTCGTCATCGGCGGGAGGTCGAAGAGGACCCAGTGCCAAAAGCCGCTCCCTGTGGGAGCGTCAGGGTCAAAGCACGTGACGGCGAAGGACTTCGTGCCCTCTGGCGCGTCGCTCCACGAGAGCTGCGGCGAGAGGTTCTCGCCGTGACAGCCCATGGAGTCGGCCACGTGGCGCTCGCTCAGCCGCTCCCCGTCGGCGACGTCGCTGCTCGTGACGCTCAGGGAACCGACAAGTGGCATGAAGCCGTAGGGGAGCGGGGCTCGTGAGGATTCGGACATCTCGGTACCTCCGGTGGTGCTGTGACCTCGACCAACCTACCCAGCGGGGCGTGGCTCACACTCAGGAGAGACTGGACCACCTCGATCGGCACCCCTAGGTTGAGGTCTCGCGTGAGCGTTGCTCGCCGGGAACAGGTGGGGAAGCGATGAGCCAAGCAGCGATGTTCGATCTCACGGGCAAGGTCGCCGTCATCACCGGGGGCAGCAGGGGCATCGGCCGGGCGGTCGCCGAGGGTCTGGCTGACGCGGGGGCAGACGTCGTGATCGCCAGTCGCAAGCTCGATGCCTGCGAAGAGGCGGCCAAGCAGATCGAGGGCGCCACAGGGCGCCGAGCGCTGGGCGTGGCGTGCCACGTGGGTCGATGGGAGGACTGCGACTCGTTGGTCGAGTCCGTCTACGACGCCTTTGGTCGCTGCGACGTCCTGGTCAACAACGCCGGGATGTCGCCGCTCTACGACGGTCTCGACTCCGTGACCAAGGATCTCTACGACAAGGTCCACGCCGTCAACGCCAGCGGGCCGTTCCGTCTGAGCGCGCTCTTCGGCACGAAGATGGCTGCAGGCGAAGGTGGCTCGATCATCAACGTGACCACCGCTGGCTCGCTGCGACCCAACGCCACCGACCTGCCCTACGCGATGGCCAAGGCGTCGCTCAACGCCCTGACCTTGGGCTTGGCGGAGGCGTGGGCTCCGAAGGTGCGAGCCAACCTGGTGATGCCCGGCGCCTTCGACACCGATATCACCAAAGCGTGGGACCCCGGGGCGAAGGAGCAGGCGGCCAAGATCAATCCCATGGGTCGCATCGGGACGCCCTCCGACATGGTCGGCGTGTGCCTCCTGCTGTCGAGCTCGGCAGGCAGCTACATCAACGGGGCCCAGATCCTCGTTGATGGAGGCCTCTTCAAGGCGCTCTGAGCGCGAGGAGCCCTCTGATGGCCGGTCCGCTCCAAGGCATCAAGATCATCGAGCTGGCAGCGCTGGGCCCCGCACCCTACGCCTGCATGCTCCTGGCTGACGCGGGGGCTGAGATCCTGACCATCGATCGCCCCGCTGCCGAGGCGGAGCGGGCCAAGGCCGTGCACAAGATCCAGAACCGCTCGCGGCGAAGCGTCGGGGCAGATCTCAAGGATCCGGCGGCCGTCACCCTGGTCCGCGAGCTGGTCACCGACGCGGACGTGCTGATCGAGGGGTTTCGCCCAGGGGTCGCCGAGCGCCTCGGCCTTGGGCCGACGGTGCTGCTCAAGGACAACCCGGCGCTCGTCTACGGACGGATGACGGGCTGGGGTCAAGAGGGTTCGCTCGCTCAGCGAGCGGGCCATGACATCAACTACATCGCCATGGCCGGAGCGCTCTGGAGCATGGGCCGAAGCGATGAGGTCCCGTCGCCTCCCCTGAACCTGGTCGGCGACTTCGGAGGCGGTGGGATGTTGCTGGCCTTCGGGGTCCTGGCTGCGGTGCTCGAGGCCAAGCGCTCGGGACGGGGCCAGGTCGTCGATGCCGCGATGATCGACGGCACGGCGTCGCTCATGCACTACATCCACAGCTTCCACGAGGCGGGCGAGTGGGTCGAGGAGCGAGGCAGCAACCCGTTCGACTCAGGGGCGCCCTTCTACGAGGTCTACGAGACCAGCGACGGGGGCTTCATGTCGGTGGGAGCGAACGAGCCAAAGTTCTACAGCCTCCTCGTCGCCACCCTCGGCTTGGTCGAAGCCGAGCTCCCAGCCCAGCGTGATCGCTCCTCGTGGCCGGCGATGCGAGCGCGGTTCAAGGCGATCTTCAAGACGAAGACCCGCGACGAGTGGACAGCGATCTTCTACGGCCTCGACGCGTGCGTCTGGCCCCTGCTCACGACGTTCGAGGCCCCTGAGCACCCTGCCCTCGTCGAGCGTGCGGTCTTCGTCGATCACGCAGGGGTGATCCAGCCTGCTCCTGCGCCGCGCTTCAGCGAGACGCCGTCTGAGATCTCGAAGCCGCCGTCGGTGCCGGGCGCCGACACGAGAGAGGCGTTGGCATCGTGGGGGATCGATCCTGAGCGGATCGACGAGATGCTTGGGACCGGAGCCCTCTACAGCTGAGCGGAGCGACCGTGGCCGGGATGGCTCGCGACATCACGATGGTGGGCGAGGCGGGACTTGAACCCGCACATCCTTTCGGACACAGGAACCTGAATCCTGCGCGTCTGCCAATTCCGCCACTCGCCCGAGCGCCGGAGAAGCCTAACCGATCGACGACGGACCACTTTTTGCTCCGGTGGGCCACGAGGTCGCTCGCGCCCGCGGTCCCACCAGGCCCACCCGCAGGTCGACGGAGGCGATCCTCATCAGATCCTCTGGCTCAAGCGCGATTGAAGAATCGTTCCAACCCCCCTGTCTCTCCTGGACATTTGGGGGCCTCTGCCTCGTGAGAAACGCACCCCCCCTATAGAGTGAGGGGACTATGGGGCTCAAGCGGTTCGAGGGCAGACTCGAGCGGCTCGTCGAGGGTTCCCTCTCCAGGCCGTTCCGCAGCACGCTGCAACCAGTGGAGATCGGTCGACGGCTGACTCGGGAGATGGACCTGCAGCGCAGGGTGGGTCCTCGCGGGCTGCTGGTAGCCCCCAACAGCTTCGCCGTCAGCCTCTCGGAGATCGACGTCGAGCGCTTCAGCTCGTACCTCGAGGCGCTGGTGCGAGAGCTGGCCGAAGCAGCCCGCGAGCATGCCGAGATCGAGCACTACACCTTGGTGGGCCCCGTGGAGGTCGACATCTTCGAGAGCGCTCGGATGAAGGCTGGACAGATCGAGGTGGCCGGCTCCGTGATCGAGGGCTCGATGCCCTTTGAGCTGGTCCTCCACGACGGTCGTCGCTTCACGATCGACACCGAGCCCCTGGTCATCGGTCGCCTTCCCGAGTGCCAGGTCGTCTTGAACGACCCCAACGTCTCTCGGCGCCACGCCGAGGTGGTCCTCGAGGGCCGTGACGTGGTGCTGCGCGACCTTGGCTCGACCAACGGCACCAAGGTCAACGGCTCGCACGTCTCTGCGGTCGTGCTCTCAGGTGGCGATGAGATCATCATCGGCGCCACACGGATGGCTTTCGAGGCGCCGTAGATGGCGACATCGCTGGTCGTCGCCTCGACCAACTATCAGTCGATCGTCCGACCGCTGCAGTGGTTCGTGGTGATCCTGATCTTCCTCTTCTTCCTGCGCGTCATCCGTGCGGTGTGGGTCGAGACCTCGCCGGGCGGCCGACGCCGGAAGCGACCAGAGCGCCAGGGCGGGCGATCGGGCACGGGCCTGGTCATCATCGAGCCCTCCCAGCGCGTCGACGAGCGCTACGACGTCGCCGAAGGGGTCGGGCTGACCATCGGTCGCTCTGCGACGTGCGACGTCGTCGTGGCTGAGGACATCTACGCCTCGACCGTGCACGCCCGCGTCCAGCGAGAGGACTCAGGCCTCTGGGCGGAGGACCTCGCGTCGACGAACGGCACCTACCTCAACGCCGAGCGGATCGAGACCCGGACCAAGCTCACCCGTGGCGACGTGCTCCAAGTCGGCGGGACGGTCTTCGAGGTCATCCGATGACAGTCCTTCGGGCCGGGAGCGCCACTGACCCCGGGATGGTCAGGACCAACAACCAGGACGCGGTCTTGGCGGAGGTCACCGTCTTCGTGGTCGCTGACGGCATGGGCGGTCACGCAGGGGGCGAGATCGCCTCGGCAACGGCGGTGTCGTCCCTTCGCCAGAGCTTGACCTCGACGACGACGGCCGAGGGCCTCATGGAGGCGTTGCGCGAGGCGAATCGCGCCGTCGGCGAGGCCAGCTCTGACGATCCTGACCTGGCGGGCATGGGCACGACGGCGGTGGCCGCCGTGCTGGTGGGGACTGAGACCGGCGACCGCCTGCTCATCGGCAACGTCGGAGACTCTCGCGCCTACCACTTCCATGAGGGGATCTTGGACCAGGTGACCGAGGACCACTCCATGGTCGCTGAGCTCCTCCGAGATGGCTCGATCACCGAGGAAGAGGCCGCGCACCACCCGCAGCGCCACGTGATCACCCGCGTGCTCGGGACCAGCCCGGACGTCGACGTCGACCTCTTCGAGCTCCGGCTCAACGAAGGTGACCGCGTCCTGCTCTGCAGTGACGGCTTGACGAACGAGGTCACTGAAGAAGAGATCATCCGTGTGCTCCGCTCGATCTCCGACCCGACGGAGGCCGCTCAAGACCTGGTTCGCCGAGCCAACGCCCATGGCGGCAACGACAACATCTCGGTCGTCGTCGTCGATGCGCTCCTCGCTGAGGAGCAGGCGGGTCCGGCAGCGATCGGCATCGCCGCGGCTCCGTCGTCTCGGTCGACGACGCTCGGTCTCGAGAAGGAAGGCGAGTCCTGGTGGGCGCGGCGCAAGCGCCTTGGGATGCGACGGGCGATCACGTTCCGGGTCTTCGCGTTCGTGCTGCTGGTCGCCGGGGTGATCGTGGGAGCTGCCTACTTCCTTCGCTGGTATGAGAACTCGAACTACTACGTGATCTCCAAGGGCAGCCAGGTGGTGATCTACCAAGGTCGCCAAGGAGGCTTGCTCTGGTTCAAGCCCAAGGAGGTCAAGGTGACCTCAACGACGACGGGCCAGGTCTTGGCGATCCGACGACCTGCGCTTCGAGCGGGCGTCGATGAGTCGTCACTCCAGCTCGCCGAGGCGTACGTCAAGAACCTGGCGAACGAGTACCGCAGCGCCAACCCGACGACGACCACCACGGTGCCCGGTAGCACGACCACCACGGTGCCCGGCGGCACGACCACCACGGTCGGGGGGGTCTGACTCGCATGGATCGACGCATCCGAATCTTGGCGCTCTTCCTGGTCATCTTGTTCGGCGCTCTCCTGGTGCAGGGCGCCAACGTCCAGTTCCGACGGTCAGAGGCCCTGGCGTCGAGCCCTCACAACCCGCGAGTCCAAGCGACGAGGCTCAACCAGGACCGTGGGCAGATCCTGGCGGCGGACGGTTCCGTGCTCGCTCAGTCCAACCCGACGCCGAACGGCACGTACAAGTACCAGCGCGTGTACCCCCAAGGCCCGCTGATGAGCCAGATCACGGGCGTCGACTCGATCAACTACGGGCTCTATGGGATCGAGGCTTCCTACAACTCGTATCTCACGAGCCACAAGCAGCCGGCGAGCTCCATCACGCAGCTCCTCTCGCCGCAGACCTCGACTGATTCGGTGACGCTGACGGCCGTTCCCCAGCTGCAGCAGGACGCCCAGGATGCGTTGGCCGGTCGCGACGGAGCCGTGGTCGCCATCGATCCTCGCAACGGCAACGTCGAGGCCATGTACTCGAATCCCACCTATGACCCGAATCCCCTGGCCAGCCCTTCGGGGTTGATCGAGGCCTTCGCGTGGGGCGCGGCCAACTCGAAGAACGCGGCGGGCTTCGTGCCCTTCAGCCCACTGGCCTATCGAAGCGCCTTCCCTCCGGGCTCGACGTTCAAGGTGGTGACAGCGACGGCGGCCTACGCGAAGGATCCGTCGCTGACGACGAAGTCCTATGCGACGCTTCCCACGACGCCGCTGCCGGACACCAACCAGACGCTGTCCAACTATGGCTTCGCCGCGTGCGGCGGCACCATCGCCGAGATGCTCCCTCCCTCGTGCGACACGGGCTTCGCCCTGCTCGGGCTTGATCTCGGGGCACAGAACCTCTGGGAGCAGGCGACGGAGTTCGGCTTCAACTCGGTGCCGCCACTCGACATCCCGGGCGTCGAGGCCTCGAACTTCCCGACGCCCGCCGAGCTGGCGCACAACCTCCCAGGTCTCGCCTACAGCGCCATCGGGCAAGAGGACGTGGACGCGACCGCTCTGCAGAACGCACTCGACGCGGCGGCGATCGCCAACAAGGGCTCGCTCATGGCGCCCCACCTCATGGAGACCATCCGTGACCAGCAGGGAGATCTCGTCAAGACCTACCAGCCCAAGCAGTGGCTGTCGACGACGACACAAGCGGTGGCGGCGCAGATCTCGACGCTCATGCAGCAGGTCGTCACGAACGGGACCGCCTACGGGATCTTCAACCCAGCCTTCAAGGTGGCTGCGAAGACCGGAACCGCTCAGACGTCGCTGACGAACGTGAACACCTCGACCGATGACTGGATGATCGCCTTCGCACCTGCTGACAACCCCGTCATCGCCATCGCCGTCGTGGTGCCGAACCAGACGCTCTCGGCGACGGGGGCCACGGTCGCTGGTCCGATCATGAACTGCATGATCCAAAGGACGCTCGCCTATGCGGGGAACTTGGCTGCCCGACTCAACCCCGCCTCATGCAACCTGTGATCGTCCCTGCAATCTCTCGCCACAGACCAGAGGAATAGGCTGAGCGCACCATGGAGCCAGTGACCGAACAGCGAACCTTCTCAGGCCGCTATCAGCTCACGCACCTGATCGCTCGTGGCGGGATGGCCCAGGTGTTCCGAGCGCATGACCAGCTCTTGGACCGCACGGTCGCGCTCAAGGTCCTCTTCCCGGAGCTGAGCGTGGACCAGACCTTCGTCGAGCGCTTCCGACGTGAGGCGCAGTCTGCCGCCAAGCTGAGCCACCCCAACATCGTGCCCGTCTTCGACTGGGGCGAGGACGACGGCTCGTACTTCATCGTCATGGAGTTCATCGATGGCTTCCCGCTCTCCAGCGAGATCCGAGAGAAGGGCCAGATCGAGCCGACGAGAGCGGCCACCATCGCAGCCTCGGTGGCCGCCGCGCTCGACTACGCGCACCGCCGAGGCGTGGTGCACCGAGACATCAAGCCCGGCAACGTGCTCATCACCGACGAAGGCCAGGTGAAGGTCACCGACTTCGGCATCGCTCGAGCCGTCAACACCGAAGAGAGCCTCACCCAGGTGGGCTCGGTGATGGGGACGGCGACCTACTTCTCGCCCGAGCAGGCCGAAGGTCGCGTCGTCGACACGAGGAGCGATATCTACTCGCTCGGCATCGTCCTCTACGAGATGCTGGTGGGCCGCCCACCGTTCGTCGGCGACTCTCCTGTGGCGGTGGCGTCGATGCACGTGCGGGACATCGCCCCGATGCCTCGCTCGTTCTTGCCGACTGTGCCCGTGGGCATCGAGTCGATTGCGATGAGGGCGCTGTCGAAGCGCCCGGATGATCGCTATCAGAACGCCGGCGAGATGCGCGAGGACCTCCTTCGCTACGTCAACGGCGCGCCCGTCCTCGCTCCTGACCCGGAGACCACGGTGCTTCGTGAGGTCGAGGCGACCACCACGATGGCCGCGGTCAACAGGACCCAGGCGGTGCCGATCTTCAGTGGGCCCCGAACGGATCTCGTGAAGAAGAAGAAGCGACGGCGACCCAACGCCTGGGTGATCGTGCTCATCGCGCTGGTGGTCGCCGCGCTCGCTGCTGGCGGAGCGTTCTTGGCCTCGCGCAGCTCCAAGGCGGGCCTCACCGTGCCGAACGTCGTGGGCCTCCAGTACTTGGCAGCCGCGGCGAAGATCTCGCAGGCCGGTCTCGTCGTCGGCCCGAACTCGACGCTGGTCTCGTCAACGAAGCCGGCCGGAACGGTGATCAGGACGAACCCGGGACCCGGTTCGTCGGTGAAGAAGGGCGACACGGTCACCCTCACCATCTCAAAGGGCATCCCTGTGGCGCAGGTGAGCCTTCCGAGCGTGGTGGGACAGAACCTCACGGCTGCGGAGACGACGCTTCGAAACGCGGGCTTCCAGGTGAACGTCGCCACATCGACCACCGTCTTCGCCAGCAGCTCGCATCCGGGTGACGTGGTCCTCTCCCAGGACCCCTCGGGCGCCACGGCACCGAAGGGCTCGGTCATCACCTTGACCATCCCGGGGTCGCAGACCTCGGCCACGGTGCCGAACCTCGTGGGCTCCCCGTCCGGCGCTGCGTCCGGGGCACTCAGCCAAGCGAACCTGACGCTGGGTGGTCAATCACAGGCGTGCTCGAGCTCGGTGCCCTCTGGGTCGATCGTCTCGACGACGCCAGGCGGCGGGGCCAGCGTCCCGACCGGCACCGTCGTGAGCATCGTGGTCTCAAGTGGTCCGTGCCAGGTCTCGGTCCCCGGCTTCACCCCGGGGGTGACGACCGCCTCGAACTATGAGGGCCAGCTCACCAGCGTGGGGCTCGTCCCCTCCGCCGGCACGAGCTGTGGCACCACCGGGGCGACCGTCGCCTCGGCATCCCCAGGTCCAGGCACGTCGGTCGATGCCGGCTCGACGGTGGCGTTGACGTGCAGCGCGCCGTCTGGGCCCACCGGAACCACCGGGAAGACGGGTACCAGCGGCTGACGAGGTGCCTCAGCCGAGGAACGTGCTGAGCAGCGTGGGACCCTCCGGCGTCAGGATCGACTCAGGGTGGAACTGCACCCCTTCGACGGCCAGCTCCCGATGGCGAAGGCCCATGATCACCCCGTCGCTCGTCGTGGCGGTCACCTCCAAGCAGTCCGGCACCGAGCCGGGAGCGACCACCAAGGAGTGATAGCGCGTGGCGGTGAAGGGGTTGGGGAGGCCCTTGAAGACCCCGAGCCCGTCGTGGTGGATCTCCGAGGTCTTCCCGTGCATCAAGCTCGGGGCCTCGACGACGTCGCCCCCGAAGACCTCGCCGATCGCTTGGTGGCCGAGGCAGACGCCGAGGAGCGGGATCTCGCCGGCCAGCTCCTTGATCACCGCACAGGTGATGCCGGCGCTCTCGGGGCGGCCTGGTCCGGGCGAGATGAGCAGCCGATCAGGCGCGGCGGCCCTGATGGCAGCGACGTCGATGGCGTCGTTGCGGTACACCTCGACCTCGGCGCCCAGCTCGCCGAGCTCTTGGACGAGGTTGTAGGTGAACGAGTCGTAGTTGTCGATGATCAGCACGCTGGTCGCCACGATCTGGAAGGCTACCGGCCTCTGGCGGGCACCTCGGGCTGAGTAGCATCGGCACCCATGGCCTCATCGTCTCCGTCGAAGAAGGGTCGCTCTGCCGCCGGTCGAGCGACGCCCAAAGGTGGCAAGGCACTCGGTCGCTACACCGACCCGGAGAGCTCTGGTCGCTACACCCGTGCCACGCCGAGCTCGGCGAAGACGAGCCCTCGCTGGTGGGCGCCAGCCATGCTCGGCCTCATGATCTTCGGCGTGGTGGTGATCTTGCTGAACTACCTCAGCGTCTTCGGCTCGCCGTCGGGCTGGGGCCTCTTGGTCGGCATCGTGATGATCGGTGGCGGCTTCTTGATGGCCACCGGCTATCGCTGAGGGCAGAGCCTCGTCGCGCTGAACGGGCGCAAGCGCTGCTCAGCCGAGGCGCTCGAGGATCATCGCGTTGGCCATGCCGCCGCCCTCGCACATCGTCTGGAGGCCATAGCGACCGCCTGTGCGCTCGAGCTCGTGGAGCAAGGTGGCTGCCAGCTTGGTCCCTGACGACCCCAAGGGGTGACCGAGAGCGATCGCCCCCCCGTTGACGTTGACCTTGGCCATGTCGGGCTGGTGCTCGATCTGCCAGGCCAGGACCACCGAGGCGAAGGCCTCGTTGATCTCGACGAGGTCCATCTGGTCCAGGGTCATCCCGGCGCGCTTGAGCACCTTCTCGGTGGCGGGGATCGGACCGGTGAGCATGATGACCGGGTCGGTCCCGACGACGGTGAAGTCGACGAAGCGAGCCCGTGGGGTGAGGCCGAGCTCGCTGGCCCGCTCCTCGCTCATGACGAGCACCGCCGAGGAGCCGTCGGTGATCTGCGAAGAGTTCCCGGCGGTGACCTTGCCGTCCTCCTTGAAGGAGGGCTTGAGGTTCGCGAGGGTCTCGACGGTGGTCGTCGGGCGGATGCCCTCGTCGGTCGTCATGATCTCGCCGGTCGGGTTGCCCTCGGCGTCGAGGAGCTCGACGGGGACGATCTCGCGCTCGAAGCGACCCTCTTGGGTGGCCCGGTCGGCACGACGGTGCGACTCGGTGGCGAAGGTGTCGAGGTCCTCGCGGCTCAGGTTCCACTTGTCAGCGATCATCTCGGCGCTGAGCCCCTGGTTGATGAGGCCGCCGACGGGCTTGTAGCGCTGATAGACGCTGGGCCCATAGGGGAAGCCCATGTCCTTGACGACCGAGGCGCCCATCGGGACCCGCGACATGGACTCGACGCCTGCGGCGACCACCACGTCGTACGCACCGGCCATCACGCCTTGGGCGGCGAAGTGCAGGGCCTGCTGCGACGAGCCGCACTGGCGGTCGATCGAGGTGGCAGGCACCGACTCGGGCCATCCGGCCGCCAGCACGGCGTTGCGACCCACGTTCACGCCCTGCTCGGCGACCTGCATCACGCAGCCCATGATCACGTCGTCGATGAGGGCGGGATCGAGGTCGTTGCGCTCTTGGAGCGCGGTCAGCGTCTTGGCGGCCAGATCGACGGCGTGGATGGTGCTGAGCTTGCCGTTCCGCTTGCCCCCGGGGGTGCGAACTGCGTCAACGATGACTGCGTTGGCCATGGGATGCTCCAATCTCGATCCGGACCTCGCTGCTCGGATCAGCGAGCCAAAGGCTAGCCGCCGAGGATCTGGGCCAGGCCAGGGGTGCCGCTCAGTTGGACGGCGTTGAGAGACGCAGGTGAGCACAGGGCGGGTCGCGCTCGATTGATGTTCACGGTTCTGAAATCTCCGCGACACACGGGCTCTCTACGTTCGAGAGGGCGGACTGCATCCGGCCCCCCCGCCTGCTTGTACGACGCACGACCACCGGAGACGAATCCCAAGGAGAGACGATATGAGTGGAAACAAGGCCCGCTTGGAGTCCATCGAGCACGTCCGGCACTTCGAAGGCCCCGTCTCGAACTTCTCTCCCGACGAGACGCCAGGTGAGATCTTCGGTCAGAACGTCTTCTCCAAGGTCGAGATGATGAAGCGCCTGCCCAAGCCGGTCTTCAAGTCCGTCATGGCCACCATCGAGCACTCGCACCTCCTCGACCCCTCGGTCGCCGACGTCGTCGCAGCCTCGATGAAGGACTGGGCCATGGAGAAGGGCGCGACCCACTATGCCCACGTCTTCTACCCCCTCACCCACCTGACCGCTGAGAAGCACGACAGCTTCTTGGAGCCCGCCGGTGACGGCGACGCCATCGCCGAGTTCCAGGGCAAGACCCTCGTCCAGGGCGAGCCCGACGCCTCGAGCTTCCCGAACGGTGGCCTGCGCGCCACGGCGGCAGCCCGTGGCTACACCGGCTGGGACCTGACCAGCCCGGCCTACATCTCGGAGAACCCGCACGGCAAGACGCTCTGCATCCCGACGGTGTTCATCTCGATGACCGGCGAGGCGCTCGACAACAAGACCCCCCTGCTTCGCTCCCAGCAGTCCATGGCGCACCAGGCGGCCAGGATCCTCCACCTCTTCGGCCACGAGAACCCTGACGCCGTCGTCTCGTTCGCGGGCGCTGAGCAGGAGTACTTCCTCATCGACCAGAGCTTCTTCGACCTGCGCCCGGACCTGCTCAACTCGGGCCGCACCCTCTTCGGGGCCAAGCCGCCCAAGGGCCAGGAGTTCGACGATCACTACTTCGGTGCCATCCCCGACCGCGTGATGGCCTTCATGATGGACGCCGAGCGCGAGCTGTTCAAGCTCGGCATCCCGGCGAAGACCCGTCACCAAGAGGTCGCCCCCGGCCAGTTCGAGCTCGCCCCGATGTTCGAGCGCTCGAACGTGGCAGCCGACCACCAGCAGCTGCTGATGACCACGCTGCGCCAGATCGCCGCCCGGCACGGGATGGCGTGCCTCTTCCACGAGAAGCCCTTCGACGGCGTCAACGGCTCGGGCAAGCACGTCAACTTCTCGCTCGGCAACTCGACCCAGGGCAACCTGCTGCTCCCCGGTGACACGCCGCACGCCAACGCGCAGTTCCTCGTGTTCTGCGCGGCGGTGATCCGCTCTGTCCACAAGTACGGTGGCCTGCTGCGTGCGTCGGTGGCCTCCGCCACCAACGACCACCGCCTGGGTGCCAACGAGGCACCCCCGGCGATCATCTCGATCTTCTTGGGCGAGCAGCTCGCCGACGTCTTCGAGCAGATCAAGGCCGGCGGGGCGACGTCGTCGAAGGAGAAGGGCACGCTCGAGATCGGCGTGGACACCCTGCCGGTGCTCCCCACCGACCCGGGCGACCGCAACCGGACCAGCCCCTTCGCGTTCACCGGCAACCGCTTCGAGTTCCGGGCCCCTGGCTCGCTCCAGTCGATCGCCGGGCCGATGGTGACGATCAACACGATCCTGGCCGAGGCCCTCGACCACATCGCCACCGAGCTCGAGGCGCTCGTCGAGGACGGGACGGAGTTCAACGCTGCCGTCCAGACCGTGCTCCAGCAGATCATCACCGATCACGGTGACGTCGTCTTCAACGAGGACGGCTACGCCGATGAGTGGCACACCGAGGCTGAGAAGCGTGGGCTGCCGAACCTCAAGACCACGCTCGACGCGCTGCCGCAGCTGATCACCGAGGAGTCGATGGAGCTCTTCAGCAAGTACGCGGTCTTCACCCACCGAGAGATGCACAGCCGCTACGAGATCGCGCTCGAGCAGTACATCCTGGCGATCGACGTGGAGGCGGCGCTCACCTTGGAGATGGCGACGACGATGATCCTGCCGGCGGCCATCCGCTATCAGACCGAGCTGGCCCAGAACGTCACCAGCCTCATCTCAGCGGGCATCGAAGCGGACAGCTCGACGCTCTCGGAGGTCACGACCCTGATCGGCTCGCTTCGCTCCGGGATCGAGTCGCTCAAGACCGCCATCGAGAAGTCGGCGATCGAGTCCGAAGAGCTGCGAGCCAAGCACGCCCAGACCGACCTCTGCCGGCGATGA
>CAVWVW010000006.1:0-4234 GCA_963758555.1 uncultured Acidimicrobiales bacterium
AAGCCAGACGAGCATGGTCCGAGGGTTGGATGTCCCTGCTCCGAGCGATGGGCGGATCAGCCCCAGTCGGCCTGCGGTCGTCAAGAGCCGGATCTCGACGTCCTCGAAACGGTCCGTGCAACCATCGGCAGGAACCTACTCAAGCGGGAGGAACGTGAGACCGGCCACGGCGTGGGTTGTTCTTCCGCCCAGGCCAACGCCGTCGTTCGACGATGGATCCTCTTCAGATCATTCAAACCGCCGAGAGCTGATGGACCCCTCGCGGCTCCGTCTCCCAGCCCGACCTTCGGGCGCCTCGAGGCGTTCGCTCCGCCTACGCAAGTATCCACGACACAGCGCCACCATCAATTCGCAGTCCTGAGCGTGGCAGGTGACGAACGTCGGCGACGTTCTCCGACTGCTCGGACTCAGCAGAGCGAGGGGGCGAGCTCTCGCCAGATCTCCAAGGGAAGCAAGTCGTCCTGCGCGAGGACTTGGACGCAGACGTGGTCAGCCCCAGCTTCGTGGTGGGCTTGGACTCGCTGGGCAATTGAATCGATATCTCCCCAGGCCACAAGGGCGTCGATGAGACGGTCGGAACCGCCGTCTAGGAGGTCGCTCTCATCGAAGCCGAAGCGGAGGAAATTCTGCGTGTAGTTACTCATGCCGAGATAGCGCTCGAGGTGCGTCCGACCGAGCTCGCGAGCGAGCTGTGGGTCTGATGACAAGACGACAGCTTGTTCGGGGATCACGAGGCGGTCCGGACCAACTGCTTCGCGGGCAAGGGCGGTGTGCTCGGCGGTCACGTTGTAGGTGTGGGCTCCCGCCGATCGGTCATGAGCGAGCTCGAGCATCTTGGGCCCGAGCGCAGCGAGGACTCGTTTCGATGCAGGCAACGGTGGGTCGGCCTCATCGAGCTGATCGAGGTAAGAGGCCATCGCCGACAACGGTCGTTGATAGAGGCCAGGCTCGATCTGGTTGATGCGAGACGCATGGCTCACGCCGATGCCGATGAGCAGCCGATCGCCGAAACGTGCTGTCGCGTCGCTGACATACTGAGCGGTCTCGAGGGCCTCGTGCATCCAGAGGTTGAGCACACCTGACGCGACTGTGATTGATGACGTCGCGGCGAGGAGTCGTTCAAGCGTCCCGTTGAGGTCCCCTCCTGAGTCAGGCACCCAAAGTGAGCCGTAGCCAAGTTCGTCGAGCTCGGCTGCGGCTTCTGTGATGAGTCCAGGGTCAGCGAACCTGAGCCCGACCGCCCAGACGTGCGCGTCCTCGGCGAAGCGAGAGCACTTCTCGCCATCCTCCTCGCCGCACGCGAGTCGCGATCACCGCCACGACCTGACCTGGATTCGGTGCCAGGATCGAGCGGTGCCCTCCTACGAGCTTGTCGCCGCGCTCGGTAACTTCTTCGCAGCGGGGCTGGTATCGAGCCTGTCGCTGAACGCGGCTGCGATGCGCTCGGCGAGGAACTACCCCCACCTGCTCGCCGAGCGCCTCGGCGCCCGACTCGTCGATCTCACTGTGTCTGGCGCGACGACGGCCAATCTCCTTGACAGCCCACAGCAGACCATCAGTGGTGCGGTGATTCCACCCCAGCTCGAGGGCGTGCCCGCAGCCGCTGACGTGGTGACCATCACGGTGGGAGGCAACGACCTCGGCTTCATTGCGGGGCTGCTCTTCGTGGCGTGGTCCCGTGTCGATCCGGCCTCACCGATCCTGACGATGCTTCGAGGCTGTGGCCCCAGGTGCCCTTGCCGATCTCACGGATGCTGCGCTGGAGGGCGCGACGGGATGGGCTCTGCCGTGTTGTCCCAAAAAAGAAAGGTCGCCTGGCGCTCGCATCTTCCTGGTCGACTACCTCCACCCGCTCGACGCTGGGTCTGCCACCGCCACGCCCTTCGACGACGTTGAGATCACAGGGTTTCTCAGCGTTCAAGACGTGATCGATCAGATGTTCCGAGACGCCGCGTTCCGCTCGGGGAGCAGGAGCTGCTCGCCGCCTCGACGCTCAGCGCTGGGCACGCTCTCGGGTCGTCCACGCCCTGGGTCCAGCCGTTCCACGACAGGGTGGATGGAGACAGCGGGTTCCTTCCACCCGAACGTGGCGGGCATGACCGTGGTCGCTGCGGCCTTGGAGCGAGCGCTCGGCTTCTGAGGCCGTTCGGACACCCTCTCAGAATCCTCAACGGAAGTCGCCCGCCGGGCGTGCCGCATCGAGAGGAGAAGCGAGCAGTCAACCGAGCCTCAATCAAGCAGTGGCGGGCGGTGGCTCGGTTGCCATCGTCTCGACCATGGCGGGGACGGCTCGATCTCACTCGGTGCGGTGAACATCGAAGCAGATCGACCCGTCGAGTACTCTCGTGTTCTGGGCGGCGGTGACCGGTGCGACGCCGGTGGTCGGTGGCGACAGCGTCTTCGTCCCCGCCGTCGGTCCAGCGGGGTTCGCGATGCATTTCTAACTGATGCTCGGACTTCGTCCTGAGCGCCAGAGTCTTCCACCTGGACCTTACGGTCCCGTGGGGGACCAGGGCGAGTGAAGTCGAGCGGATCATCGGTCTCGGTGCCTCCTACCGCTGGGAGGTCCTGGATGAAGTTCCTCATGTCCAGTGGACGACGCTGGCAGATCCCGAAGGCAACCTGTTCTGCGTCGCCGACCACCCGCCTCGCTCGACAGCTTCGGCGGCGCACGAGCCGGCCTCCGAGCGCCGCTTCTGAGCCGCCCGCTTCTGGCAGTGATCCAGGAGGCATCAATCGTGGCGGCCACGGTGACTGGCTAGATTCTCAGCCTCAACCGTGCGGCTGCAGAAGGGTGATCCGGTCCAGTGAAGAGAAACGCCACACCACTCGCGATCTTCGCCGGGATGATCGTCGTCGCAGTGCTCTTGCTGCTCTTTGGGCCTGCTCACCTTGCGTCGAACGGGTCGAGCAACCAAAGGCGGATCAGGCAGCGCTCCCAGGCACCAAGCCAACGGCCACCACGGGAACGACAGGAGCGAAGACGTCGTTCAACTCGAGGTCGTACAACGTGGGTGACTGCGTCACGTGGGATCCCACGTCTCCGACACAGCAAGACACGAGCGTGGTCCCGTGCTCTCAGCCCCATCTTGTCAGACACTCAAAGGTGGTCCTCCTCAAGGGCTACGGCACGACGGCTCCTCTGCCCACGGATCCGGAGTGGAACTCGATCGCCGAGTCGAGCTTGCACTGCTCCCACCACGGCGTACCTCGGCTACGCGATCGATCCCTCGATGGCAGGTTCAACGTGAACTCGATCCATCCGCTCGTGTTGTCATGGAACATGGGAGATCGGACGATCTACTGCACCATCGTGGTGAACGACTTCTCGCACCCGACGACCTCCACCTCGGCCGACGTCCTCATGCGAGGACGCGTAAGGGGGCAGAGCCAGCTCTATCTGATCCCAGCCGGCACGTGCTTCGCCATCGGCATCGACGGATCGTCAGTGCCGACGACGGACTGCAACCAGACCCATGTCTATGAGGTCGTCGGCAACCTGCCGCTCCCAAGTGACGTGACCATCGAGCCGAGCGACGACTCTGGGGCGCGCTGATGCAGAGCGGGTGCACCAACCTCGCCGAGCAGTACCACGGAGGAGCGCTTCCCGCTGGCGTGGAAGGTGGCTATCTCACCATCCCTCCCTCAGTCTGGCACCGCTGGTCAGCGCTACGGTTCGAGTGCATCGTCCAGTACGTGAATGCCGATGGATCTCGAGCGGCGGGAACTGGATCGATGAAGGCCTAGGCGGTGTCGGGCCCGGACGCACCAACCCTTGAACAGCGTGGGGTCTCTCCCACGGGCAGCTGCTGCTCGTCTGCTTGAGGATGTGGTCTCCTGCGCGCTCGGTGTCCGAGTCGGTGTCCGAGTCGGTGAAGACGGCGTGCACCGATGACGGGGTGAACGGCAGACCTATCGTGGGGCTGTGGCCTGGGTTGACGTGAAGAAGAGACATCCTGCGTGACCCGAAGATGGCGTTTGAGAGCGACTTGACGATCGCTGTCGTCGGCTTCGTCATCGTGGCGCTCGGCGGCATCGGGATCGATGCTGGCTATCACAACAAGTTCGACACGAGCACGAGCAGCGCCCCGGCTCCGGTCCTTGGAACGATCGTCGCCATCATCGGCATGGTGATCATGTTGCTCGCAGCGCTCTTGGCGATCCTCAACGTGGTGGTGTGGACTTCAGCGAAAGGCTGCGCAAGCGTCGAGCACCCGAGGCCAACGCCGATCCG
>CAVWVW010000007.1:0-6076 GCA_963758555.1 uncultured Acidimicrobiales bacterium
GCTTCGGTACTCCAGGCGGGCACGACCGAGATCCCAGGCAGGTCGAGGCAGGCGGCCTAGGGCCCTGCGTAGCTTGCTCCAAGGCAGCAACGAGGGTCTCGACTGGCTGCGCACCAGAGACGCCGAAGGAGCGATTGAAGACAAAGCACGGCACGCCGGTCACTCCGAGTGACGCAGCGGCAGCTCGATCGCGCTCCACGGCGTCGCCGAAGCGATCGCTCTCCACCACTGACCGGGCCTCGCTCTCAGGGAGGCCGACCTCGACGGCGAGGCGCACCAAAACCTCGGGGTCGTTCAGCGCCTCTCCCTCGACCAGCCGTGCCTCCATGAGACGACCTTGCATCTGCGTCCCCAGGCCATGTGCGGCGCCGAGGTGGGCGACACGGTGCGCGTCGAAGGTGTTGGTCACCTTGGCCCGCTCGAAGTCGTAGGCGAGCCCCTCTTCCGCCGCGATCGCCTTGACCTGGTCGGTCATCGCTCGCAGCTCGGCCTCTGGGCGACCGAACTTGGCCGAGAGGTACGAGAACTCCGGCTCGCACACGTCTCGAGAGAGCGTCGGATCGAGCTGGAAGCTCCGCCACACCACGCGCACGTCCTCGACACCGGCAAACCCCGAGAGCGCTCGCTCGAGTCTCCGCTTGCCGATGAGGCACCACGGGCACACGATGTCCGACCACACCTCGACGGTCATGGCGTGGTCAACGATGAGGGTGTCCGCAGTCATGTAGGCACCCTATTGACGAATGCCGCGCTTCGGACGCCTCGGGAGGCACGCCGCTGGTCCGGGCCGCCGGCACCCATGGCTCCGTCTACGACGAAGGGGGTCATCACGCTCGAGACGGGCAGGGGCACGTTCGAACGGGGCCGGGGTGCTTGGCAGTCACCTCCCTGTGGCGTCGGAAGCGTCGTCGCCAATCGTCGTGGCGCAGCGCGGACGGCGGATGCCCTCGAGCTACTGCTTCTGCAGGGCCTGTTCGATCAGCTTGGCCATCTCTTGATGTCCGAGCGCAGTCGGGTGGTAGGAGAACCCCTCGCCCGTTGGCACGGTGTAGCCCGCCGTCCACCGCTCAGACGCAGGCGCGCAGGCCGTGTGATCACCGGGTTGGACGTAGGGGTCAACGAGGGTGACGCCGGTCTGCTTCGCTGAGGCGACGAACGCTGCCTCGAGCGTTTGGTCCATGCCCCGGAGCATGGCCAGCTCACCATCGGTCAGGGAGAGCGCAGCGCAGTTCTTGTCGGGAAACTCGCGCGGGTACGCCACGAGCACGATGGTCGCAGCCGGCGCCTTGGCCTTGAGCTCAGTGAGCATGGTGACCAGCTTGCCCTCAAGGGAGGCTTCGTCAGCAGCGAGCGTCGCTGGTGGTGAGCACACCGTCGCGGGGTCGCCGCACACGAGGGCGGTGCCGTTCAGATTGATGTCGTTCCCTCCGACGCTCACGGTGATGAGCTTGGTATCCGGCGTGACCGCATCGATCTGGGGAGGAGCGGTGCCCTGCGCTTGGTCGAGGACGTTCGGGATGACTGCCGCACCGCAGGAGACGTCCGTGAGCTTGAGGCCGAGCTTGGCCGCGACGAGCTGGCCGTAGTCGACACTGGAGCGTCCGCAGGTAGTCGATTGTGTGGCGATGCCATAGCCGGAGGCGATCGAGCTGCCCAGCGCCACGTAGACGTCGCCCTTCTGCACGACTGGCTGGCTGTGTGTCGTCGTCGTCGTGGTGGTGGCGGGCGAGCTGCTGGTCGACGAGCACGCCGTCGCGAGAAGGGCCGCGGTGGCCAGCGCCGACGCGATCACGTATCGATGGTGCTTCATGGCTCCCCCCGAGGTCTCTTCGTTTGGCAGTATCTGCCTCTCATGACAGGCTACGTCAACGAGCACCCGTCTGGGGGCCTCGGCAGGGCGAGAGAGCCACGGCATCTCGGAGGAGCCGAGAGGAGCATGCCCAGGCATCACGAGATGGTCTCCCGGAGCCGTATCGTCGCACGTACGCGGCATCGTGCTCGGGGCACTCGAAGGAGGTGACGATGGACGACCGGTCGCTCAACGCACAGCTGCGAGAGCAGCGGACTGAGCTGGTCAAGAGGCAGGTCGAGGAGGTCGCCCTCCGGCTCTTCGAGGAGCGAGGCTTTGCGGCCGTGACGGTCGATGAGATCGTCGCCGAGACGGAGATCTCGGCGCGGACCTTCTATCGGTACTTCCCGAGCAAGGAAGACCTGCTGCAGGTCCGCATCGACAGGCGAAGTCGGATGCTTGAGGACCTCTTGGCAGATCGTCCCGCCCACGAGCCCCCGCTCGAGTCGATTCGACACGCCGTCATCGACCAGATCGCCACCGAGGACCAGGAGCTCCTGCGACGGTGGATCTCCGCCATCGCCTCGACGCCCCTCGTGCTGCGCGGTGTCCTTGGAGGGATCCAGATGAAGCCCAATCGGGTGGTGGCCGACTTCCTCGCATCACGCATGGAGGGCGAGTCCGACTCACTGGTGCCGGTGATGCTGGCAGCCGCGGTCGGGGGGATCCTCCAGGCGGCCCTCACGAACTGGTTTGTTGCCGGAGGCGATGTGGTGGCAACGGTTGATGAGGGCCTCGCTGTCTTCGAACAGGTAGTGGATCTCAAGCTCGAGGGCTAGGACCTCATCGAAGACGGCAACGGCGCCTGCCGGCACCGTCCACCCGGCGATGTCGAGCCATGCCTCGGGGGTGCCGCCGACCGGTGGACAGCATCGCTCGCTCGATCGACGTCATGGGAGAGCCGTTCCTCCGTAGCGATCGACATGATCTGGTCGGTCATCGCTCGGAGCTCCAGCCTCTCGGTGCCCAAAAGTCGTCGAGGCCGCGAGACCTCCGGCTCAGACACGTCGCGAGTGAGCGTGGGTTGGAGCCGGAAGCCTTCGCCGGACCACGCGCACCTCAGCCCCTTCTCCGCGCCAGCGCGCGCGCGAGCGCTGCTCGTCGAAAGGAACATTCCTGGCAGCCGAGGTCCCAGACCTCGAGGATCACGGCATGGGCGACGCTGAGAGTGTCCGCAGCCGTGTGCGTCCCCTCTCGTGGTGGTCGCCAGCCTCCCGCTCCGCACACGCCCGCCTCGATGACAGCGGCGGGGTCGGCAACGTGTCATCCGGGCTCGGCATCCCGTGCTGGTCCTGCAGCTCCTCTGCCAAGGAGCCCAGCTCGTAACGATCGCCATCATCGCTGGCCGGTGGTTGCGCTTCTTGGTGATGTCGCGGTGCACTCACGGGGATCTCCTCGTTCACGAGTCCAAGGTCGGTGTTGGGTCTACCCGAGGCACCCTCGACCAAACAGGGCTGCCGAGATCCTCACGACACGTGCGTTTGGTCTCGAGCCCCACGGGTAGCCATCGCCCAGGACGTCCTCAGGACGTCGAGAGCGAAGGTTGAGGAGGCGGGCCATGCCGGGAGCAGAGTGGACTAAGAAGCGCGAGCGGCAGTACCGCCACATCAAGAAGGGCCTGAAGGACCGCGGCGAGACCGAGAGCACCGCTGAGGAGATCGCGGCGAGGACGGTCAACAAGGAGCGGGCCCGAGCGGGGGAGGCGAAGCGCGCCAGCACGACGTCGACGAAGGACCTCTCATCGGGGCGGCGCGGCGGGCTGCGCTCGCACAGCGGCCGAGGAGGTCGGACACGCGAGCAGCTCTACCAAGAGGCTCGTCGTCGAGGCATCAAGGGACGCTCCAAGATGTCGAAGGCTCAGCTGGAGCGAGCGGTGGACGCTTGATCGTGCATGTGGTCAGCCGCCTCCTGAGCGTTTGAGGTGCACGTGAGAAAGGGAGACAGGAGTGCGATCGTGGGGCTGAAGGGCCGCTCGGCGCGGTTCTCAGTGATCAACACGTAGGCCCTTCGAGCTCGCATAACGCCTCAGCTTCGTCGTCGAAGACGGCGATGATCTCGCTGATGCCGGTCATCTCGAGGATCTTGCGGACTGCCACGGTGGGCGAGAGCAGCACGTAGCCCACTCCCCGCTCGAAGTGCCGTCTCCAGCCGAGGAGGATCTCTGAGAGACCAGTGGAGTCCATGAACTCCAGCGAGGCGAGATCGAGGACGAGTGGGCGACTCGCCAGCGCTGAGATCGCCAGCGCGTCCGCCAGGCTCTCAGCTGTCGCGATGTCGAGCTCCCCGGCGATCGATACGACGACCGCGTTGCCCCTCGACGTCATGGCAATCCTCAGCGGAGTGCTCGGCCATGCGTCGCTCATCTGACCCTCCTCTTCCCGTTCTGCTCGAGGCCACCTCGGCTCGCTCAGCGCTCTACCCCGGCAACGCACCGACCAACCGACGGCGTCGTTGGCTCCGACGTTCGACCGCCCCACCGGAAGCCGCCTCCGGGGTCGACCAGACGGGTGAGCGAGTCCTCCAGGCGGTTTGCGGGCTCGCGGTGCGGGGTATGCGCGCGTTGTTCCCACAACCCCAAAGGAGATCGCATGAGTCAGGATGTTCTCGATCTGTTGCTGCAAGACCACCACGAGGCTGAAGGCCTGCTGAAGCGCTTCGAGCGCACGGCCGAGGCACAACGTGGGGAGTACTTCTGCGAGGTCGTCCAAACCCTCGTCGGTCACGAGGTCACCGAAGAGCTGACGGTCTATCCCACGCTGAGCACCGAGTCCTCAGAAGCGGACGCGGTGGTCGAGGCGCGCCTCGGGGAGCAGCAGGAGGCCGAAGCGTCCCTCTCCGAGCTCGAGAGACTCGACCCCCAGAGTGCTGTGTTCGCAGACCAGTTCCTCAAGCTGCGAGACGCCGTGCTGGCTCACGCGCAAGCCGAGGAGAGCACCGTGTTCCCCCTTCTCCGCAGAGCCACGACCGACAGAGAGCGCGAAGAGCTCGGCGAACGCTACGAGAAGGCGAAGCAGGGTGCGCCGACCCATCCGCACCCGCACGCCCCCGACACCGCACCGGCCAACAAGCTCGCGGTGCCCGTCGCCGCGCTGTTTGATCGAGCGAGAGACGCTGTCCACCGCTCCTAGGGAGGACGAGGCTCGTCGAGGAGGCACGCCTCGAAGCGCCGCTCGATGCAGTCCTGATCGCCCTTGTTGATCGCCCCCCACCTCGCCTGGCGGCTTCTCCGGGCCCGAGCTCTCCGAAAGGAACTGATCCTGATGACGTCTTATGGCTACTTTCTCTCCTCCGAGGAGCTCGGACCGGCGCCGATGCTCGATGCTGCTCGACGGGCAGAGGAGGTCGGCCTCGACAGCCTGCTCCTCTCAGACCACTTCCACCCCTGGCTTGAGTCCCAAGGTCAGAGCCCGTTCATCTGGAGCGTGCTCGGTGCCATCGCAGCTTCGACCAACCAGAAGCTGATGACCGGTGTGAGCTGCCCGACCTTCCGGATCCACCCGGCGATCCTGGCTCAGGCCACCGCGACCACCCAGCTGCTGGCTCGAGGTCGCTTTCGCTTCGGCGTCGGCAGTGGCGAGAACCTGAACGAGCACATCCTGGGACAGCGCTGGGTGCCGATCGATGAGCGGCTCTCGATGCTCGAAGAGAGCATCGAGGTCATGCGCCAGCTCTGGGCGGGCGGCTTCGTGACCCATCGCGGCGAGCACTACACCGTCGAGAGTGCCCGGATCTTCTCGCTGCCCGACGAGCCGCCGCCCATCCTCGTCTCAGGCTTCGGTCCCCACTCGACGGATCTGGCAGCCCGGGTGGGCGACGGCTACGTCAACACCTCTCCTGATCGAGAGATCGTCGATCGCTACCGGAGCCACGGTGGCAAGGGTCCGGCGGTGGCGGCGATCAAGGTGTGCTGGGCGAGCACCGAGGACGAGGCCCGCAAGGTCGCCTTTGACCGCTGGAAGACCGTGGGGATCTCGGGCCAGCTGAGCCAAGAGCTCGCCCTCCCTGCCCTGTTCGAGGAGGCCACGCAGCTGGTGACCGAGGAGGGCGTTGCCGAGGCCATCTGATGCGGGCCCGATCCCGAGCTCCATGTCGAGGCGATCCGCCCCTACGTCGAGGCTGGCTACGACGAGGTCTTCATCGCCCAGGTCGGTGACGACCAGCGAGGCTTCCTCGACTTCTTCGACAGAGAGCTGCGCTCGCGGCTCCCCTGATCACGAAGTGCGCATC
>CAVWVW010000008.1:0-9405 GCA_963758555.1 uncultured Acidimicrobiales bacterium
CGAGCCCCGGGCACCTGCGTCGTCAGCTCACCGCAGCAGAGACGACGCACCACGTGGGGTGGCGCCAGAGCGGCGGCGCTCGTGTGCTCCACCATGCGATGACCACTGGCCACGTGCTGGGCGGTCGTCCCCTCAGGGTGCGGCCCGGGGCACGCTGACGTAGCCGGCCAGCGTGGAGTCGCCTTTCCCAGCATCGGCGAGAACCTGGTCGGTCCCTTGCTCGACCGCTGAGAAGCCAGTTCGGTTCCCGTCTCCGTTCACCACATCAGGCCCCGCCTGGTCCGCGGTGTCGGCGGTGACGATGGCGACGTGGCTGGCAGAGGGCTCCGCCCCGAACGACAGCCCGTAGACCGCCACGTCTCCGGGAGAGGCCACGTAACCGCTCCCGACCGGGTGCCATGCGCCGTGGGCGACCCCCCAGGCATAGAAGCTCGCTGCCCCCGCGTTGATCTCACCCGATTGATAGCCATACGTGAAGGAGACGCCCCCTTGTTGCCAGGCCCATGCCGCGAAGTCAGCGCACCATTCCTCCGACCTCTCCCCACGCGGACAGCCCGCGCTTCCGGAACCCCAGTACGAGCTGAACTTGTTGCAATACGAGTCCGAGGGATTGGTTCGGTAACCGATCTGGCTCTGGGCGAGAGCGACGACCCGTTGCGGCACGCTCAGGTCTGCGAGGGCAGCTTGGCTGGGCGCAGCGAAGGACGGCGACGCGGCCCCGGAGACCCAGTGCCAGGCGGCTCCCACCGCCACCGACAGCGCCACGAGCGCCACCAGCAGCCTGAGCGGCCGTCGCCGACGCGGAGGTCTTGGCGTCATGGCTCGCCCCCTTGGCGGACGCGCCGAGGGATCCGCCCTCGGCGGTGGTGGCCGCCGCTCGCCCTGAGGCCTCGCAGGATCACGGAACGACGCCACTGGTCGCCGCGCATCAGGCTTTCGAGCCCCGTGCCCTCGGCTGGGACGTCGGTCGATCGGTCTACGGTCCATGGTGCTCAGATCTCACGTCGCCGGGCCAGGTGGTCGAGCTCCGCGTCCGAAACTCCTTGAAAACGCTACCGCTCTCCGTCAGGCCCGCTCGTTCAGGAGGGGCGAGCGCGTGAGGACCCGGCTGGCACCAGGCGAGCAGGGCATCGGTGCAGAGTCACTTCGACGCCCGCTCCTCGCGTCAATAGCCAGCGACAGGGTCCACCGTCCCAAGAAGCGGCTCACCCATGGCGAACCGCCGGACGTTGAGGCGGATTCGCTCGGCCAGCATCGGCAGCACCATCTCGATCGTGTCCGCCGTGTGCGGGGTGACGATGCAGGAGGGGAGGTCCCACAGGGGATGGCCGTCCGGGAGCGGTTCCGGATCGGTCACGTCGAGGGCCGCGCCCGCGATCGCACCTGATCGAAGCGCCTCGACAAGAGCATCGGTCGCCACGTGCTTGCCTCGCGCGACGTTGACCAGCCAGGAGGTCTCGTCCATCGAGGTGAGCTCAGGTGCTCCGATGATCCCGACGGTCGCTGGCGTGAGCGCAAGAGCGAGGAAGACCACCCGGGCTCCGGGCAGGACATCGCCCAGCTCTTGCCTGCCGACGGTCCGCAACGCGCCGGCCATCGGCACAGGACGGCGACGGACGACTGTGGCCTCTACCCGAAAGGGCTTCAGCAGCTCCAACAAGGCGGCCGTGATCCCTCCGCCGCCGAGGATCGTCACCGGCTGGCCGACGAGGCTTGTTCCAGAGGGGCTGCCCCACGTGCGAGCAGCCAAGCGTGTCGGAAGCTGCCTCAAGCCCGCCAGAGCCAAGGTCAGGGCGTGTTCGGCGACCGGCACGGCGAAGGCGCCCTTGGCGGAGGTCCACCGCAGGCTCGGATCGAGGAGGCCAACCTCGGCAAAGGCTTCGATCCCCGCCATCGGCAGCTGCACCCACTCCACCTCGGGCGCGCGAGTGAGGTGAGCGGTGAGGCCTTCGGGATCGCCGCCGTGGAGCCAGATGAGACCCGAGGGCCCCTCGTCGATCCCCACGACCTCTCCGCCGCCAGCGACCACGGCATCCACCGCGAAGTCGGATGGCTGGGGGCCGACGGCCAGACGGGGCACGCTCATCCCCGGGACGCTAGGCGCCAAGTCCTCGGGCCGACCACATCCGAAGAGGGTGCTCCTGGCTGCGAGCCCTCGCCGGCGTCGTCCCAGCTCCTCCACGCACCTCTTCGGCTGGTGACGGCCGAGTCGGGACGTCGGTGGTCCCGGCTCTTGCTCGCACAAGGAGCTCCACGCCCAGCACCCGAGACCAAGCGTTACCATCTCTCCTTGCCCCACCGCACCGTCAGCGGCAGGGCAGGGGGGCTCAGATGGATCGGACCAGCGCGTCGAGCAGGCTCGCCGCACCTCTCGATCGTCCGACCTCCAGCCAAGGGCCCCGAGGTGAGCGCCCCGATGGCTGACGATGGCGCCGCCAGCGGCCTGCGGGTCGGGTTCATCGGCCTCGGGAGCCAGGGTGGACCGATGGCACGGCGCCTGGGCGAGAGCAGCTTCGAGCTCACGGTCTGGGCAAGGCGTCCTCAATCGACCGCGCTCTTTGAGGACATCTCGGAGGTGGCGCACTCGCCCGCGGAGCTTGGCGCTCGCTCTGACGTGGTCGGCATCTGCGTCATGGGCGACGCCGACGTCGACGAGGTGGTCTTGCGAGAAGACGGCGTCTTGGCCGGGATGGCTCCTGGCGGCGTCATCGCCATCCACTCCACGGTCCACCCGGACACCTGTCGGGGGTTAGCGACTCGAGCTGTCGAACGAGGCGTCGAGGTGGTCGACGCGCCCGTGAGCGGTGGCGGCATGGCCGCGGCTGCAGGCTCCCTCTTGGTCATGGTGGGCGGGAGCGACGAAGCCACCGAGCGATGCCGGCCCGTCTTCGAGACCTTCGGCGACCCCGTCGTCCATCTCGGGCCGGTCGGAAGTGGGCAGATGGCCAAGCTCGTCAACAATCTCGTGTTCTCCGCCCAGCTCTCGCTCGCCCTTGAGACGTTCGCGCTTGGCGAAGAGCTGGGCATCGACAAGATCGCCCTCGGCGACCTCTTGAGCCACGCCAGTGGCGGGAGCCGGGCTCTGGCGATCTTGACCGCCTCGGGCGTCGACCTCTCTGGGCTCAGAGCCCATGGCCACACCTTGCGGAAGGACGTGGCCCTCGTTCGTGACGTGGCAAGCCAGCACGGCGCCGGGGAGCCCGCGCTCCTCTTCGAGGGAGCGCTGCGAACCCTCGCTCTGCTGGAGAGCTGACCTGCGTCGATCGCCGAGCAGCCTGAGAGAAAGATGAGCAAGACCATGCGCTTCGAGGACAGGACCATCGTCATCACCGGGGGAGGCGCGGGCATCGGTCGGCGCTACGCCCATCGCTTCGCCAGCGAAGGCGCGAACGTGGTGCTCGCTGATCTCGACGAAGCCGCAGGAGAGCAGGTGGCCAGCGAGGTCGCAGCGCTGGGAGCAGCATCGCTGAGCTGCCCGACGGACGTCACCGACGACGACGCCGTGGTGACTATGACCGAGCTCGCCGTGGAGCGCTTCGGTGGGATCGACATCCTCGTCAACAACGCCGGGATCCACCTCCAACACGCACAGCTGCCGTTCACGGTTGAGGCGCTCCCCGACTGGAGAACGCTGCTCGACGTGAACCTCCTCGGGGCGCTGGCGTGTGCCGCGGCGTGTCGTCCCCACATGGCAGCACGTGGAGGAGGCTCGATCATCAACCACTCCTCGATGGCCGCGTACATGGGCGGCGGGGCCTACGGCGTCTCCAAGCTGGCTCTCAACGCCCTCACGGTGAACCTCGCTGCAGAGTTCGGTCCCGACGCCATCCGCGTGCGAACGGGATCGCGCCCGGCTTCGCTGACTCGGAAGCGGCCCTCGAGTTCATGAGCGAGCGCTCCGGGATGGAGGACTGGCTCCTCAACGGCCAGGTCATCAAGCGTCTCGGTCGCATGGACGACCTTGCCGACATGGCCCTCTTCCTCTGCTCAGCGGAGGCGAGCTTCGTCACAGGGCAGACGATCTTGGTCGACGGAGGCTCTGTCAAGAAGCCGTTCTGAGCCTTCCCAGAGAGAGGCGAAGCCGGGCCCGCCCTGCGCCGACGTCGCTCGTCCGACGCCTCATCCCGGAGGCCGACGGGCTGACAAGACGACCCGCCAGTGGTTCGGGGGTGTGGGGCCGCTGCTGCCCGGGACGAGAGACCTCGTGGCCGTGGCTCTCGCGACCCTCGGACCTCTCCGTCTCGGTTGCTCCGATCAGCACCCTCGAGCTGGTGGCACCGGCGATCTGGGAGTGCCCGCACGCTCGAATTCTGGGACGATGGAGAGCAGCAAGAGAAGGCGGCCCCCAAAGATGGCTCTGCGAAACGTCCAGATCGGCTTCATCAGCGCTGATTCGGCACTGGTCGACTTCTACGCGGAGGTCTTCGCTCTCGAACGCCTCCCGAGCGCCGACTCCGCCACCGGCACCGTCCACCGCCTCGAGCTGCCCGGCGCGGTGCTCAAGGTGATGGTGCCCAACCGACCACCGACGGTGACCGAACCCGTGAACCCCTTCTTCGCCGCCACCGGCTTGCGCTACGTGACGCTCACGGTGGACGACTTCTCCGAGGTGATCGAGCGCGCCACCGCACGTGGTGTCACGTTCACCTTCGGACCGATCGAGATCGGCCCCGAGACTCGCCTGGCCATCTTCCAAGATCCCGACGGCAACACCATCGAGGTCTTCGAGACCGCCGGCTGATCGGATCGGGTCAGCTTCGCTCGCTCTCGAGGGCCTCGTCGCGCCGTCGTGCGCTGCTCGCTCCCGCCCGACGAGGCAGAGGCGTCGGGGTGGCCTACGACGAGACGCCGAGCACCATGGGAAAAGTCTCGAGCGAGCGGATCCCCGGTGTGAACTCGAGAGCGACACCTGGTGTGACTTGGTAGTGGGGGATGCGGCCATGCCACTCACGCAGGGCGACGAGCAGCTCAAGGCGAGCAAGGTGTGAGCCGAGACAGCGGTGGATGCCGCCGCCGAAGGCCACGTGACGGTTCGGGGTGCGGTCCCACCTGACCTCCTGCGCTCCTTCGATCGCCTCGTCGTCGGTGTTCGCCGAGCCGATGATGAGCAAGATCTGCTCGCCGGCGCCGACGGGGCAGCCGCTGATCTCGGTGTCGGCGGTGGCCGTGCGGCCCACCACCATCACCGGCGACTCCCAGCGCAAGAGCTCTTCGACCACGCTTGGGATCGACGAGGGGTCGCGCAAGATCTCGTCGTGGAACTCAGGGTGGTCGGCGAGATAGCTGAAGAAGCACTCGAGTGACGCCGAGACGGTGTCGAGGCCCGCGATGAGGAAGAGGAAGCACACGTCAAGGACGTCGTTGCGCGAGAGCCGCTCTCCGTCGATCTCCGTCTCTAAGAGGCGACTCAAGAGATCCTCGCCGCCGGGCTCCATCTGCTCGAGCACGCGGGAGAAGTACTCGTAGACCTTGGCGCCCGTGGCATCTCGATACGCATTCGCCTCGGGAGAGAACATCTCGGCGCCGACCTTGAGGTGAGGACGGATGATCCCGTCTTTCATCTCGAGCAGCTCGGGCAGCTCGTCCATCGGCAGACCGAGCATCGTCAAGAACACCTGGGAGGGGAAGACCTGGGAGAACTGGCTGACGAAGTCGATCTCTTTGTCGTCGATGAAGGCGTCGATGAGCTCGTTGACCAGGATGGTCATCGACTCCTCGAGCTCGGCCATCTTTTGGAGCGAGAAGAGCGGGTTGAGGAGCTTTCGATAGCTCCGATGCTCCGGTGGATCGATCTGCAGAGGGATCATCGGACGGACGTTCCCAAAGCTCGGAGCTCCCTTGCCGGACGAGAACAGCTCTGGATCCTGCAGGATCCTCTCGATGTCCGCGGCCCGGCTCACCACCACCCCGGTGGTCTCGTCCTTCATGACGGGGACGTTTTCTCGCAGCATCGAGTACATCGGTTGCGGGTGATGTGCCGTCTCGGCATCCAGGGCTCCGAGGAGCGCACCTCCCGCTGGCTGGCTCTCCGAGCTCATGGCGCTGAACCTTCTCTCTCACGGTGGAACTCGACCACATGCCTCTCGTCGGGACTCCGCTCCACGTGCCGAGGTGAGGTGGGTTGCTGGCGTGAAGATCGGCCGTGATGACCAACACGGCTCACAGCGAAGACTCCGTCGCTTGCACGACCCCGCGAGCTTGGTCTGAGCCCTCAAGCACCACCTCGGCGGCCGAGCGACGACCGCTCAAGAACAAGAGGAGCTCGGTCCCCTCTCCGCGGAGCACCGCGGTGTCAGAGGATCCATAGCGGCGCGAGTCGCCTGCGGGGCGACGCAGCTCCAGGCCGTGGGGTCGGATCTGTCGGGCCAGGCGCCTCCCGGCGAGGCTCGTCATCTTCCAGGCAAGGGGCTCAAGATCAGGACGATCAGTCCGCGGACCAAGGCCGTTGGCGCGTCGGACGTCTTCGTGGTGGATGAAGTACTCCGTGCCGTTCATGAGCGTTCGCAGCTTCGGCACACGCCACGGAACCGCAGGCGCTCCGGCTCGCAACCGCTTGACGATGCCACCAAGGCCCTTGGCCTTCTCGGCTTCCCTGCGCTCGTCCGTCCAGCGCTTGAAGTGCTCCCGAAGCACGAGATGTGCAGCCAGATCGAGGGTCGTCCACCCCTCGCACAGGGTTGGAGCGTCAGGGCCGAGCTCCTCGAAGAGATCGCACAGCTCTCGTCGCTCGCGCTCGTCGAGCGGCTCAGCCACGGGCAAGCTCCGCATGGAGCACCGATGCGCTGCTTGCTCCGTTGAGGAACACCGAGGTCACCGCCGCGCTGGCACCCTCCAGGCCCATGCCATCTGCCCGCATCAACCGGAGTGAGCCCCCGACAAGCCCACGCCACAAGAGCTCCAAGAGCTCGAGTGACAGATCGGCGCGCAAGAACCCCTCATCGACCCCCCGCCTGAGCACCGCCTTGATGGGTGCGCCGACCCGCCGCTCCATGTCGGCGACGTCGAGGTACTGCGGCTCTTCGACGATGACCGAGTACTTGGCTCCGCTGGCCATGAGGGCTCGGGCCATGCGGGCCATCGCCTCAGGCAGTGCCACGCCCTCGAGGTCAGCGGCCTGAAGGCGGGCGCTCGTCTCCTCCACGGCCGCCTCAGAGAGGGCGCGAGCAGCTCGTCGCGCGAGGCGAAGTACCGATAGAGCGTCGCTCGTCCGACGCCAGCTCCCGCTGCGACGTCCGCCATGCTGGCTCCCTCGCCTGCACGCGCGAGCACCGTGGCAGCCGCCTCGAGGATTGCCGCGGTGGCACGGTCACGGACGGATTTGCCTCGCAAGCTCACGTCTCAAGTAAACACGATAATCCCAGGAAACAAAAGCACTCTCTCATTTTGAGTCAGTAGTGTCCCGAGATTGGTCAGCGTCTCCGGTCAGCGCGGGGCCTGGAGTCTGCAACGCTGAGAGAGCCCGATCCCTGGATGGAGCCCAGCGATTGTCGTTGCCAGGAGCGCAGGCCACACTTGGCGGAGCATGCCCACGATCGTTCTCATCCACGGAGCAGGTGAGACGGGAGCGGCATGGCATCGTGTCCAAGATGCACTCGCGACGCCAAGCGCGGCCATCGATCTCCTCGGGCGGGGATCGAACCCCTCGGATCTGAGCCTGAACACCCTGGAGCGCGTCGGTGCTCGAGCGGCACTCGACATCGAGTCGATGACGACTGGCCCCGTGATCCTCGTCGCGCACTCCATCGGCGGAGCGATCACGCCGGGGCTCGTCTCTCGGCTCGGCGCGCGCGTCCACGGCGTGGTCCATGTCGCGGCGGTCTGTGCACCCCCCGACGCCCTGCCGCTCTCCACGGTGTCCCAGGACTTCGTCGACCAGCTGCTCCCCACCGCATCGGCTCTCCGCAGCGAGCTTCGAGGCCACAGCTTCTCGACGACCGACGACGTCCTGCCAGAGGGTCTGCGCCCCTTGAACGAGAGCGGCACGCTCGCACGCCTCGATTCGATCGCTCTCGGCTGCGTAGTCTCAAGCTTCGAGTGGAGGCGAAGCGACCTGCCCCGCACCTACGTTCGAACCACCCGCGACCGGCTCTACTCGCAAGACGGCCAGCGCCGCCTCGCTGAGGCCTTCGATGCTCATCAGGTGATCGAGCTCGACTCGGGTCACAACCCGCAGCACACCAAGCCATCGGAGCTTGCCGTGCTGCTCGACGATCTCGCCGGGCAGCAGAGCTGAGCTCCCCACACGGCTCGCTGCTGGAGTCGGACAGGACGAGCTGCGTCGTGCCCTGGTGAGCCGCCTCACCCGTAACGTGGGCCACGAGCTCGAGGGGCAACGAGGAGCAGAGAGAGCGGCTGAGCATGGGCATCAACGAGAAGAAGCCGACCACCAAGGGGCCCGCTGAGTGGTTCACCGGCGAGGTCTGGATCGACAGCTCGGTGAGCCGACCGGGGACTCGCTGCTCAATGTCGGCGTCGTTCGCTTCACGCCAGGAGCTCGCACCGCGTGGCACTCCCACGAAGGAGGACAGCACCTCTACGTGCTCGAAGGCGTCGGTCTCGTGCAGGCTCGAGGCGAGAAGATCCTCGAGCTCCACCCCGGTGACGTGCACTCGACCGAAGACGGCCAAGAGCACTGGCACGGGCAGCCCACGACCACTTCATGGCGCACGTCTCGATGACCCAGGGGCCGCCCACCTGGGGCGACCACGTCACCGACGATGAGTACGGGTCTCCTCGCACGACCAGCCACTGAGCGGGGGCGGTGGGTCTCAGCTCGGTGACAAGTCGTGCGATCGCGTGGCGTGTCCCCGGCACGAGGTCCTCGCGCGCTGGGCGCTACCAGGCTGTGCGAGGCCTGATCAGGCTGGTGGTGTCCATCTTGAGCCAGAAGGCGGGGAGCTTTGACATGTCGCCCTCGCCTTCGATCGCATCATCCCCTCTTCCATGAGCTGATCGCGGAGCTTTGGATCGGGATAGCGATCGAGTAGCGCTTCGCCCACTCGTAATCGCTGATGAGCTTCTTGGTGACCTCAGCGCCGTCGACCACGTCAGTGGTCACCTCGACCTTGCCGTCGTGACGCGGATCAGCAGACCGATCGAAGCAGCACCCTCGGGAAGGAGGTGCTCAGGCGGGTTCGTGTACTCCTCGCAGAGCGCGAACTCGACACCTCAGAGATCTTCATCAGCGAGATGCTCGATGATGAGGTCGCGCAGCATGGCGACCCACTCCGGACTGGCGTACTCGAACTTCTCGTACACCTCAGGCCACCCATGCGTCGGACTCATGCGCCCCCCTCGCTGCTCGATTCCTCGATCCCTCGATCCCTCGATGACGCTGGCTCACGACAGGGTACGAGGCCCTGGCGCCCGGCGATCATGGTCACGTGTTGCGACCTCCATTGACCC
>CAVWVW010000009.1:0-9537 GCA_963758555.1 uncultured Acidimicrobiales bacterium
CCGAGCTCGGACCCTCGACGACCGAGGTGACCCTCACCTACGACTGGACGGCGGTGCCTGATCCTGGGCGGCTCGAGGTGGACTTTCCGCCCTTCGGCCCTGAGCATCTCAGCAACTCGCTGGAGCATCTCGCCGAGCTGGCCGCTTCGTAGGCTCGAGGTGCGGCTCTGAGCTGGTGGCGATCCTGCTTCCTCGTCGCCCGCGAGCAGGTGCGGAGCGACTAAGCCTCCGGCTTCGATGGTGGGAGGATCGTCGCTGTGGACGACCCGCCGGCATTGCAAGACAACAGGCACTGGAGGACGGCTGTCTGGTCGCTCAGGGTCGGGTTTGGGGGCCTCTTGGTGGTGGGTGGCGGGCTCGTGGCGCTGGCGGTGGGAGGCACGCCGTGGATCCTCGCCGTCGGGATGATCATCTGGCTCTCGGCCGCTACCGTGACGCTGACCGGCGTGCTCCGGTGTCACCACGAGCTCGCCACGCCGCGTCCCGGCCTCTGGCCGATGCGGTTCATGCTGCTGCGCGACACCGTCCGCGCTCGACCGACGCGAAGAGCGTCATGACGAGGGCGTCGCTGCCCAGCGCCTGAGGGCGATTCCCGACCAGATGATCTCGACGACGCCGAAGGGCCAGGCACCGGAGAGGAAGCCGTAGGCGCTCGACAAGAGGCAGCCCACGGCGAACAAGAAGATGAAGAGACGCCCTCGGCGCTCCAAGGCGTACATCGCCATCATGAAGGAGACGGCGCACACGCCATAGAGGGTGACGCCGAGGTTCACGAGATCGTCGAGGCCAGTGTGGTGCCAGCCGCTCGGAGCCCGACCGTCAGGGGGTGCTCACGATTGGGAGAGTCGCTCAGTGATCGTCACGACGACCTCATCGCCTGCCTCCTTGCCGAGCTGCTTGCGAAGTGCAGCCTTGATGGGGAGTTTGTGGGTCCCATCACCGAGGGCCATGAACGAGCTCTGGAAGGGCACGTGGTCCACGGTCCCTCTCACCTTCACGAGACCCTTGGTCCCGAAGAACTCGGCGGAGCCCTCCATCACGACGTAGGTCCAGCTGCCCTTGCTCGGGCTCTTCTGCAAGGTGGCTCGGAACGATGCGTGGATCGCTTGGGCACGCGATCGGTCGGGTGATCTGTCGTCACGAGTCGCTGGCTGGCTGCTCACGCCCGCGATCACTCGTCCGTGTTGCGGTACTGCTCGAAGAGATCGGTGAGGCCTTCGAGCACCTCTGGATCAAGATCCTCGGGCTGCACTTGGCCACTCAAGGCGATGGTGGCTCTGACCTGCTCGAGATAGGCGGCGCAGGCATCGCAGCCCCGGAGGTGGCGCTCGAGGCGCCGTCGATTAGCGCGAGACAGAGAGCCTTCGAGGTAGTCGCTGATGAGCTCCACCGCTTCTCGGCAGACGAGAGGTGCGTGCCTGAGTTTCATTGCCACGATCCTTTCACCGAGTCCTCGATCGAAGCGCGAACCTTCGCCCGTGCGCGATGCAGGATCACCCTGACGTTGCCCTCACTGATACCGAGGAGGTCAGCGACCTCCGCCGTTGACAGTCCTTCGACGTCTCGGAGGGTTACGACTGCTTGGCCGGACGCATCGAGGGAATCGATCGCGGCGCGGACCGCGGCGAGCACGGCCACCCGATCGAGCTGGCCGTCGATGAGCTCGGTGAACGGCACGGGGGGATCCGACCACATCCCGGCCTGGTTGAAACGGGAGGGATCGACAGTCGAGGCAAGGTCGTCGCTCGGCAGCGAGACGCTCCGGTGTTCGCGGATCCCGATCGAACGGGCGCGGTTCGAGCAGATCCTCAGGAGCCAGGTCTTGAAGCTCGACCGACCCTCGAACCGCTCGATCCCCTTGAGCACCGCGATCCAGGTCTCCTGGGCCACGTCCTCGGCCGTGGCGTCACTGCCGACGTAGAGCCGTGCGACGCGCACCAGCACGCTCTGGTAGCGCGTGACGATCTCGACGAAGGCGCTCTGGTCGCCTCCGAGCATCTTGTCGAGCAGCTGCGCGTCCTCCATCTCTCGGACCCTACAAGAGGGCTCCGATCATCACGATGAAACGCGTGGGCGACTCGTGGTGACTGTTCATGGGCAACGCGCCCATCACTCACGAAGGAGCACGTCATGAACTTGAAGCACGCACTCGGGGCTCTGAGCGCCACGACCCTCGCCGTCGGGTTCGGCACAGGAGCCCTCTCTCTCACAGCGGTCGCTGGTGCCAGCACGCCCGACGCAGCAACCACGCACACCCATGCCGTCTTCCTCGAGACCGACGGAACCACTGGTAACGCCGTCTTGAGCTACGCCCGCTCCACTGATGGGACGATCTCCCTGGCCGGTACCTTCGCTACCGGCGGCCTCGGTGGCGTGGCCTCGGGCGCCACCGCTGACCCTCTGGCTTCTCAGGGTGGCCTTGCTCTCGTCGATGGGGGCAAGAGCCTGGTGTCGGTCAACGCGGGCAGCGACACGGTCTCGGTGTTCGCCGTGCAGGGGACCTCGCTCAGGCTCACCCAGACCATCGCGTCTGGTGGCTCGTTCCCGGTCAGCGTCGCGGCCGACGGCACCTCGGTCGCCGTCTTGAACGCAGGGGGCGCTGGCAGCGTGGCACTCTTCCGCCTCGATGGCCACCAGCTGAAGGCGAGGGCTTCGCAGACGCGCTCGCTGCAGCTGACCAACACGACCCCGCCGGACTTCCTCCACGGTGCAGGTCAGATCGGCTTCACCCCAGATGGCGCACACCTGATCGTGACGACCAAGGCGTCGTCGAGCTCCTATGAGGTCTTCAACGTCTCATCGTCAGGCTCGCTCAGCGCCTCCCCCGTGGTCACCCCCAGCGCCACGCCGGTTCCCTTCGCCTTCTCCTTCGACGCAGCGGGTCACCTCGTGGCAGCCGAAGCGGCGACGAGCAAGGTGAGCACGTACACGGTGAACGCCGATGGGTCGCTGACCAACCTGGGCTCGGTGGCTGATGGCGCTACAGCCCTCTGCTGGATCACGGAGGCCCGGGGTGTGTTCTACGGCTCGAACGCCGGGAGCGGCACGGTGAGCAGCTTCACGGTCAACGGCTCCGGGGCCCCGATCCTCGATGCCGCGACCGCGGCGACGACGCACCCCGGGACGACTGACTCGGCTGCGACGCCGAACGGGAAGTTCCTTTACGTCGAGAGCGGTGGCAGCGGTGCCGTCGATGGGTTTCGCGTCAACGCGAATGGTTCGCTGACGCCGATCGAGACGATCTGGAACGTCCCGGTTGCCTCTGAGGGCATCGCCGTCAGCTGATCCCACCGCGGATCACCTCCTCTCCACAAGCGAGGATGCCAGGCCGTGCGCCGGTGCCGAGAGGCACCGGCGCACGGCCTGGTCTGACCGCGCTCGGCCCACCGGTCTGCTTCGTTGCTCCACACCGCTTCGCCGAGCGTGGAGGCGTCCTCGCCCGGCGGCACCACGCCTCGTGGGCTCTCGCACATCGTGGGCCATGCGGCTGCCTCTTTGGTCGAGGCGTCGCGGCGAGCTCCGCCTCGGTAGCGTGGCTGAACGGTGGACCTGCGAACACGGATCGAGCTGAGCTGCATCGGCAGGCGGAGGTGGTGAGGCCTGCCCCCTACCTCGTCGGCGTCTTGGACGACACCGGCTCGTCGGCTGGACGAGGGCTCGAGCGCTGGCTGCGGCTCGCCACCGACGACCTCCTGGCGAACGGTCGCCTTGACCGGGAGGTCGAGCTCGTGCACGCTGAGGGCCTCGGTCTGCCGCAGGGGACTGCCGCCAACGTCCAGCGGGCCTTCGGCGAGCTCGTCGACCATGACGTGCTCTTGATCGTGGGTCCCGCCATCGGCGACAACGCGCTCGGTGGCGACACCTCTGGCCGAGGCATCCGAGGTGCCCACCATCAATTGGGCAGGCACCGAAAGAGCGCGGGGCGAGTGGATGTTCCACCTCCAGGTGGGCTCGCACGAGGACGAGTCGCTGGTCCTCGCCCGCCACCTGTGCGACCTCGGCGCCACGCGCGTGGGGGTGATCTTCGACCGATCGCCCATCGGGAGGCGCCACCTCTCGTTCTTCGTCGATGAGGCGGAGCTGCTCGGTCTCACGATCGGCGCGACGGCTTCGATCCCCCCGCTCGCTGCTGACGCTCAGCTCGAAGCCGTCGCCGCGACGGACTGCGACGCCGTCTGCTACCTCGGGCTCGGCCTGTCTGCTCCCGCGGTGGCACGAGGGCTTCACGCAGCTGGCTTCGAGGGTCCTCGTGCGATGAATACCGCCGGGCTCCGGGGCTGGGATCCCGCGTTCGCCGCTGCGATCGACGGGTTCTGGTATCTCGACATGGCCTCGGAGCACAACGAGGAGCTGCGACGACTCTCCGAACGTCAGCACCTGAGCTTTCGAGAGGCAGCAGGTGCTTCTCGCGGGTGGGATCTCGGCCGCTTGGTGGCCGAAGGGCTGGCCCGGGCCCCCGAGCGAACCCGTGAGGGTGTGCGCAACGGTCTCGAGCTGATCAAGTGGCTCTCCGCCGCCGAGGGCTATGAGGGGACCCAGCTCGGCTTCGGTCATCGAGATCGAGGTGCGCTCCATGGCCGCTACCTCGTCGTGCGCCGATGGGTGGATGGAGAGTCGGTGGAGGCCCGCTGAGCGATCCGTCGCCACAGGCCAGGTCTGCGCGGCCGGGCCATCCTCCACCGGGCGCAATCGCAGTGGTCCGTCACGTGGTCGCAACGAATCCTTGATCGTCAGAGCGTGCTTCGCAGGCGGATCTCGAAGAGCCTTCTGCCGTGGCACCGCTGACGAGCGTCAGGACAGCCCGAGTCGCGCCGAGAGCGAAGCGATGTAGTCGATGTGTGCGCCAAGCGTCCGAAGGCCCAGCCTCATGGTCACGACGGTCAGGTGCGTCCCTCCTCGCTCGCGCCAGTCCTCGATCTCGTCGAGCAGCTCGCCCACGTCTCCGCCACTCAGCGCGACGTACTCGCCCCCGAATCGATCCGCATCTCTCCCGGCTTCCACCACCCGCTCGCGGATCTCAGTCCAGATCCGAACCGACGAGTCGGTGCCTCCGCCGAAGAAGATGAACCCGTCAGCGAGCCGAGCGGCTCGCTCATGGGCCTTCGGGCCGTTGCCACCGAGCCAGATCGGGATGGGGCCGGAGGGCTTGGGCAGGAGTGAGGCTCGGTCGATTCGATCGAAGCGACCTGAGAACTCGACGATCGGCTCCGAGAACAGGCGGCGGAGCAGCTCGATCTGCTCTTCTTGTCGAGCCCCACGCGTGTGGAAGTCCTCCCCGAGTGCCTCGTACTCCACCGGGTTCCAGCCGACGCCCACGCCCAAGCGGAGACGCCCGTTCGAGAAAAGGTCGACGTCTGCTGCTTGGCGAGCCACCAGCGCGGTCTGACGTTGCGGCAGGATCAGGATGCCCGTGGCGAACTCGATTCGCTCTGTGACGCCGGCGAGGTAGCTGAACATGACGAAAGGATCATGGAAGGGGTCGTTCTCGTCGTAGGGACCAGAGAAGGGGGGTGTCCGATCTTCGAGCACTGCGCCGAGCACGTGGTCGTAGGCGAGGAGGTGGTCAAAGCCCAGCGCTTCGACCGCTTGGCCAAACGTCAGCACCGCCGTCGGATCGCCGCCCAGCTCGATCTGGGGATACGCAACGCCAAGCTTCATCTCGATCCTCGCCCTCTTCAGCAGCCCTGGTGCGAAGGTATCGAATTCCTGGTCTCAGCGTGGCAAGGCACAGCCCACCCACACCCGCACTCGCAACGAGACGCCATGGAGTGCAGATCAAATGCTCAAGCAGGTGCGATCGTCTCGGACGACCTTGGAACCGCTGCTGACCTCCTTCTGGCCATGACAGCCAGCAGCCCCACCGTTGTGGGCGGACTTCGGAGTCCTCAGACCAGCCACTGACGTTGAGGCACATGTAGACGGTGCCATCGATCTGTTCCTCAACGGCATGCTGTCCAGAGATGGCACCTCCGGGTCCCGATGACACGGGAACTGCGACAGACGATGACCTCAGTCGCCTGAGCGTCGCTTTGAAGTCTGAAGGTGGACGTGAGCAGGCCATGCACACCCCGCTCACGCCCAGTGGAGTGGCCTCACGCGGTTCCGCCCTCCAGCGGTGGACCCTTACGCTGCTGGCAACGAAGCGAGCAGGACGCGAGAGCCACGACTCAATGGCGTACGCCGATCGCCATCAGGTACCGACCGTCGTTCCAGCAGGACGTTCACGCTGTTGTATTGACGACGGTCTTTTGTCAGTGATTTCCGACAAATGTCACACAAGGTGGCGCTCAGGAAGTCCGCGATCGAGTACTCACCAGGTGCAAATTGGTACTCGTCCCAAAGTTGGAAGCCTTCGAGGATCTCTTGCGCTCGCCGTGGATCCAGTTGGAAGCCATCGCCTTGACCAGTGTGGAAGCTGAAGCAGTCCGCACAGACCTTGACTTTGACTTGCACGCCCATGCGCTTTCACCCCCGCCATCCGCTCGAATTGAGTATATGTAGTTGACTCCCAGCGAGCCGGAGATTGACGTCTCGTGGGCTCTGAAGGCATCGATCATCGTTCTGGCAGTCGACACGCTGTGGCCTGGCCAACGATCCGACGAGCTCGAAGGTGCGAAGACCTCGTTGGCATACCCAACGCGACTCGTTGGGAGCCGGATCGAGTGCTGGTTCGATGGTCTTGCGGTCCTGCGTCGGTCACTTCGGCAGCAACGCGCGTCATCACCGAGCAAGGAGTCTGTCTCCCCGGCCACTTGGCTCTCACACATGGAGTCCCCGCAACCTTCAGCGAAGCGGTACCGCGAGGGCAAAGAAGCCTGTCTGCCCCAGCTGGGCGTCGTAGAGGTAGTCGTTGTCGAACAGGATGTGGCGCCCGGTGTTGATGAACACTCGATCGGTACCACCGGTCGAGCCTGAACCTGAAGACAGGCCCACCGAGGACGGGTTCATGCCCATGGTGGGAGGTGCGGCCCCATGAGGCAACGGCCCGGAGGAGAAGGTGTAACCAAGCACCGGCGCGGTCGCCGAGGGGCTGGCGAACGAGATGAGCTGGTTCACGGCCAGACCGTGGCGAACCACAGCCGGCACGTCAGCAGGTGCCGTGAACGTGATGTACATCTGAGGGATCCCCACGTCGAGCAACATGTCGCCACAGACCCCAGTGGGGGACGGATGTGCCGTGGTGGGGAAAGAGACGCACGCTGGCGCGCCTAGCCAGTCTCCCGGTGTGGTGGAGCTAGTCGAGAGAGGCTCGGTCGTGAAGCCCGTCGTGTTCGACGCCGTGACGCCGACGGTGATGGAGGCTCCCGAGAGGAGGTAGCCCTGTGAGAGCGTCTGGCCGCTCGATGGCTCGACGCTCAGGAAGGCGTTGTCTCGCGGAGAGGCGAATGGGGCGTTGACCACCGTGCCACTTCGGTCAAACCCCACGCCGAGGTAGAAGAAGTTGGCGAAAGGCGGTGGGTGCTTGCAGGACTTGCCGGTGTGACACCCACTGGTGACCACGGCGAGCACGCGGATCGGAATGGTCTCGGCCTGTGACGAGCCCATGGACAAGGTGACGGGAGCCAGGTAGGTGAAGCCGATGAACTCGTTGCCAGACGAGTCGTAGTACTTCATCGCGGTTGGTCCAGGCCCGACAGCGTCCGGACCGAGCTTGGCGGAGGGCACCACCGTCCCGATCGATCCTGTATCCACCGTGTCCGGCACCAGCTCAGCCGAGGTGGCGTCCTGGATCGGCGCTGACGACGTCGGCACCGATGCCCCGTAGCCCACACTGGCCAGGAGCGAAAGTCCATTGGTGTCCACGTTCTTTGCGGCACATGCCGACCCTGTGGTGCCGCTTGGGCACCGCGTTGGTGTGGAGAAGGACGCCGTGCCGAGAGCGGTGGGGACGTGTTCGAGCGAGAGCGTGATCGAGCCGATCGCCTTCTTGTTCGTGAGGGTGCACGGGTTCACGGTGTAGAGCGTGGTGATGGCCATCACGGTCAGCGGTCGGCTGAGGTAGCTGCCGTCGTAGGAGAGTGAGACGGTTAAACCACTCGTCACGCTCAGCGTGAGCGGTGAGCTTCCCGACGCTGGAGGTGTAGTCGTGACCGACCCAGCGGGCAGCGTCGTAGATGGCGACCGTCATTGGCTGGGCGACGCTCGGAGCGATGGTCTTTCCGGTGCCGTTGTAGATGGTGAACGACAGCGTGAGGTGCTGCGTCGTCGTATCGCGTTCGCTGTGGTCGGATTGTCGAGCTCGGCCGATGACTGGACGGCGATGGTCTGGTCGTCCGATGGAGCGGCGGGGTTCGAGGTGGCAGCGAACGACGTCAGGAGGTTGGTACAGGCCGTGGAGGGGGCGGGGGTTGGCGCGCTCGCGATGTGCGGTGCCGCACTAGTTCTCTTCAGTGAGGTCAGCGTCGTGGCAGAACCGGCAGACGAGAAGAGGGAGGACACAAGGAGCGTGGCGCTCGACGCGGCCACGATGGCCAGCATCCTCTGGGGGCGACGCAGATAGCGACCTTGCCTTCTACTTCTCGATCTCACCCTCTTGCCTCCCCTTGGACGAATACCGCACGGGGTGCACGTCAAGGTTGACTCTACGTCCCTTGCTCTGGGCTGCACGGGAGGAAGTCAAAGGCCGTCCGCCCGGCAAGACCTTCGACGAGGCTTTGGTTGCCTTGTTCCACATCGCAGACTTCGAGGGCGTCTTTCCAGTTCAGAATCCAAGTTCGCAGGCTCGTGCCGCCAGGTCCTGTGTTGGACCTCGTGCGCACCAGCCCCCTTCATGCGTCGGGTCTCCACAGATAGACAGTCCTTCCTGGTGACCGGGAAGGCCGAGCACGATTCGAATTTGACTAACGAGGATGTCCCGTTGACGAGGGATGGCCCGATCAACCCGCGGGTCTTGTGGCTGGCGACCCATCGACGGAGGCAGGCAGCAGGGTCACCCTGATCCGCGGCGCTGCCGAAACTCCGCCTCCTTCAACAAGGGACCGCGTGGTGTAAGTCCCAGGGGGCAACGAGGGTGGCTCGCCGTCGTTGACTCCGACACAGGGAGGCCCACCCGTGCCCTCTCCGCCCAATCTGGTTTGAATGCACACTCGGTACTTGGTCGAGATTGTGAAGCGGAACTTGCTCTGACCGCGTCGGAGGTGTAGTGCTCGCTTGCAGATAACTTGGCAAGCTCCAGTTTGGGTACCTGTAGTGCTTCCCGTCGAGCCCCACCTGGAGCCACTCATTAGAGCAGTAGTGGGGGAAGGTGATCACCTTCGAAGTCGTGTTATTGACGATGGCTGTCCCCTTGATGGGTGTACCGGCCGTCACGGTCGTCTTGTCGAGTTCGAGGTGAACTGTCACTGGGTCCTGAGGCGGCGCGGAAGGTTCGGTGCACGCAGCCAAGAGCAGCGGGAACAGGAGGATCATCACCGACCCCGAGAGGAACTGCCGTAATGACACGTTGCAATCTTGGCAGGGGGCATCCCTCGGTCGGCGTGGTCTTTCACAAACCTCATTTGGCCCGAAGAAGATCAACCTGGACTGGAGAAGTCCTCG